>WGLP01000020.1 GCA_016125505.1 Gammaproteobacteria bacterium | reverse complement strand
CTACCCGCGCGCGGAACCCATGATGGCCCGGAGGCAAAACAGCACCTCCACAAAAGAGGCCGGATATACGACTGCAACTGATCCTTCGTCCATGAAAACTCAAAACTCAGTCATCTCCGGTTGTGGGAGGAGTCCATATACCTTCGTTAGCCTGACCGGCGCCACCCTGGGAGCGGTACTGGCATTTCTGCTATCACGCTACCTGGCCTCCGACTGGGTGGAACAAAAAACCGGCGGACGCCTGAAACAACTGAAAGAAGGCGTCGAAGCCGAGGGCTGGCGCTTCGTGGCCTTCGTCCGCCTGGTGCCGCTGTTTCCCTTCAACCTGCTCAACTATGCCCTGGGGCTGACTCAAATCCGCTTCCTCCACTATCTGGTCGCCACCTATATCTGCATGCTACCGGGCGCGATCGCCTACACCTACCTGGGCTATGCCGGCCGTGAAGCGGCAGCGGGTGGTGAAGGCCTGATCCAGAAGGGATTGCTGGCGTTGGCCCTGCTGGCAATGGTGGCCTTCCTGCCTCGTATCATCAGTCGGTTCAGGCAAGGCCCCACCCTTAGCATTGAAGCCCTGAACGAACGGATTCAACAAGATGATGAACTGCTGTTGCTGGATGTGCGCAGTGATGCCGACTATCAGGGTGAGCTGGGACACATTGCGGACTCTCTGAACATCCCTCTGGAAGCGCTTGAGTCACGTCTGTCTGAACTCACTGCCTATCAGGAAAAAACGGTCGCGCTCATCTGTACCACGGATCGCCGCTCAAAAAAGGCCGCCCAGCTATTGACCAAGCGGGGATTCGCTGACGTGCATGTGGTGGCCGGCGGCATGAAACAGTGGAACGAAGATGGGCTCCCGACACAGTGATGATGGATTGGTTATCAGGAGCAAGATATGAATATCTTAATTATTCTCAATGATCCGCCCTATGGCACCGAACGCAGCTATAACGGCCTGCGCTTGGCAAAGGCGCTCGGTACTGAAGGGGCCAAACTCACCCTGTTTCTGCTGGCGGATGCCGTGGTCTGCGCAAATCGCGGGCAGAAGGTGCCGCAGGGATTCTACAACGTGGAGTTGATGCTCAAATCCATTGCCCGTGGTGGTGAGGTGTTGCTGTGCGGCACCTGCATGGATGCCCGAGGCATGACAGATGAAGCGGTAATCGAGGGCGCAAGGCGCAGCACCATGAAGGAACTGGCGGAACGCACACTGGCAGCCGACAAAGTGCTGGTGTTTTAACTCATCGACGTAGCGTCCATGCATGTTATCAATCCAGAGCGAGCCAACCATGCCTGATGAAAAGTTTTTTCCCGCCACCGTCATGCCCGATAGTGACTGGTGGCACGCCCTCTGGCCCGATCCAGAAGCCGTATTACGGGCCGTTGGCATCGAGCCGCACATGCTGGTCGTGGACCTCTGTTGTGGTGACGGTCATTTCACCAAACCCATGTGCCTGCTGACCCATCCGGGTAATATCTGGGCACTGGATATGGACGCAGCGTTACTGCGCCAGGCCGAGCAGGCGTGTCAGGGCAATCCATACTTCCATCCTGTGCTTGGCGATGCGCGGGAGCTACCCAAGCTGATCGGCGAACCTGTTGATTTCGTATTTATCGCCAACACCTTCCACGGCGTACCGGATAAGACAGGGCTCTCACGGGCGGTACAGCAAGCGCTAAAACCCGGTGGACGCTTTGCTATCGTCAACTGGTACCGGCGGCCCCGCGAGGAGACCACTGTCCTCGACCAACCTCGCGGTCCCGATACCGAGCTGCGCATGGAACCCGATGATGTCCGACAGGTCGTAGAACCCGCCGGCTTCACGCTGGAAAAAGTGGTGGATGTTGGCCCCTACCACTATGGTGCGGTATTTCTCAAAATCTGATGCCGGCATAATGAAACAATAATGAAGACATCTGCTGGTAGTAGTAAGTAAGAACATGAATCGAATGGCGGTATATCGGCAGAGGAATATCCAGATATGAGCAAGTGCGACTGTTCAAACCCGCTGGAACAAATCAAGGCGCTATACACTGAGCTTGCCAATGAGCCAGACAAGGATTTCGGCTGGCAAAAGGGGAAGACAAATGCACTGGCCCTGGGATATGAGCCAGGCTGGCTGGAAACCTTACCGATGAACGTCTGGGAATCCTGTGCCGCTGTGGGTAATCCTTTCAGTATTGGTCAAATACTACCGGGACAGACGGTGGTTGACCTTGGATGCGGTGCGGGTACCGATGTCTGTGTCGCGGCCTTGTTGACTCAAGACGGAGGGAAAGTGATCGGCATTGATTGCACTCCGGCCATGGTGGCCAAAACCCGTCATAACGCGTCACTCTGCGGCTTCACTCACGTGGATGTCTATGAAGCAGATATCGCCAAACTGCCCATACCGGATAACTGTGCCGATGTTGTTATTTCCAACGGCGCGATCAACTTGTCAGTGAATAAATCACAGGTCCTGAGCGAGGCCCGGCGTATTCTACGGCCGAGAGGACGATTACAAATTGCCGATATGATAAGGGAAGACACTGAAGACGGCTCAACAGCAGATACAAACGATTCTTGGGCCGATTGTGTACTGGGCACATTGGAAGCCGATTGCTTTCTCCGGTTAATCGAGGAAGCCGGTTTCCAACAAGTATCGCTGGTATCAAAAACGGGTTACAAAACGTCTGAAAATACAGTCGGCGCTCTTATTCGCGCAATAAAGTGAGAGCCTTTGGGTGCTATTGCCGTCAATTCCCTACGGAAACAGCGATACTGAAACGTCTATATTGAAACTCGTATTGAAGCGGTCAAACATCCACACACCTGGATGTGCATATCCTACTTTCCAGCATCCATCCCACCCGATGTCTTCCACCGGTCGAAACCGCCATAGAGGATTTTGACGTTGTCAAAGCCGTCCAGTCGCAACGCCAAGGCTACCTGCGCAGCGAATGAACCTGTATTGCAGTATGCAAGAATTGGCTTGTCGCGAGGCAATTCATCGCGTTTTGAAAAAACCTGCCGCCACTCGATGTTCACAGCGCCGGGAATATGCTCTTTGGAAAACTGATCAGCATCGCGCAGGTCTAGAATATAGAAATTTGCATAGTCCGAGGCGGGGATCTGTTCAGCTGTGATTTGCCCTGCACCATAATCAACAAAATCAAAATATTCCTGCAGGGCCTCGCTGACTACCGGATCCGCCTCGGCATGGGCCGTAGGAACTGCAGCATACAGCAGCGTGAGCAGAATTAAGTGATAAGCCTGTTTCACAATATTTTTCTCCGTACAGGTTCTATCTCTATCTATAAATTGCGTGGTCTCTACACAATCGATACGAGGCGCGCTGATCTGGAACCGTAAGAACAACAGATCCGGTCTTGATACCATGACAGCAGCAATCTGCCTCTCATGGTATCGCCGGTTTTTGCTTTAAACCGCGCGGAAAATGCCATGAAAAATACCATTGATGATGCAGATTATATTATCAATTTTATTGTTTTTATTCTTATTATTCAATATGTTACGAATTCCTGTCACTCCCACTCGATTGTAAACGAGCAATATTTTGTATTTATTTTCATATATTTATGATTCTATTTTTCTTTAATACCATTAATAATACCATGCTCAGAGATTTCTTGAAAAAATAATTCCGCCTGAATGGTCAATCAACAAATTCACGAACCAAGCAGATCGGAGTAAAGAACGTCTAACCCTGTGGCCACCTCTGAAACGCTAATTTTACAGTATCTCTCCCAACCCCGCCTAAAGAGGTTTTGTCATTCTCGATAACGATACCGAAATACTCAGAGTGCTTTTCCGGAAAGCCGTCCTTGCGAAATCGCTTACCCACACACAACGAACATGACACGTTCACCCATCAATCTCAGCTGGACGTGTCGTGTTGCTCCAGAACAGCCATGGATAGCTACTTGCCCGGCAGGTCGTGTGTCAACGACGTTAACCCGTTCTTGCGAACGTCCACCAACAGCATCGCGGTTCCCGCCGCTTTCGGGTCTGAGTTGTCCGGTAGTGTATCTGATGCAATTATAGAAAGACGAGATGACCTGACCGATTCTCTATCCATATCCTCGCCCTCAATGGCGCTGGTTTTGATGGCTTCTGAGCACATCAAGTCGATAGTAACATCCTCCTGGGATGTCTTTGGCAATACCTCAAAGTGGCCAGCCATTGAGCGTGCGATTATCGTAGCAGAAATCTGGTCCGTCGGGCTGTTGCCATATCCAGCTCATGGCGCGATCATAAACGTTAATCGCGCCACATCCATCTGAGAAGAGACAATCACTATACAATTCAAATCAGTTGTTCCATTCGACATTCACAACGACAATTCATGAAATATCACCGCCCGCCAGTGTCAGCAGTGAAATCTTATTTTCCAGCAGGGCCTGTTGCAGGTTGACCATTTCCATGTGCTTGGCGATGCGGACCGACTCGAAAGATACATAGCCGGATGTATCGATGGCACCATTGGCCAGTGCGGTACGTGCGCGGTCTGCGGCTTGATCAAGCGACGGTAGATGCTGTTCAAGCAAATCGAATTGTGCCTGAATGAGTCGGCGATCCTCCAGCAACCGCAAGACATCGGCACGTGCGGTATTGAGTCTGATTTCATATTCATCGTGCAGGCGCGCACGAGTAGCTTGTTCAATTTTAATAATGCCACGATTACCGTTGAATAATGGCAAAGTGAGCACAATGCTAAAGCCGTTGGTTTTTAGACCGGCCGTATCCTGTGCCTGTGTGATACCCAGGTTAAACGCTGGGAACTGCGCCAGAATGGCCTGGCGATAACGTGCATCCTGAGCGGCATAACCGGCCTTCAGTGCCAGCAAATCCGGACGACGTTGCGGTAAATCCTGCAATGCCTGTTTCACGGCAGTGTCCGATAGTTTGGCCAAGGGAGCGCTTTGCACCAAATGCAGTTCGACATTGGGGGCAAGTCCCAAGAGTGTATTCAGATCTTGCCGAGCCTGGATCTGCTGACGTTGCAGGTCATCGAGTTGACGCTCGGCTTCTTGCCAGGCGACGAGTGCTGAATCGACGGCAACGGTCGTGAGATTGCCCTGGGCTAGGGCGTGTTTGGATTTTTGATACTGCATCGCCAGCAAGTGTTGATTTTGACGCAGCCAGTGTAAGAGCTGGGTTTGGGTATACGCTTGCGAAAACAGCATGCGCGCCCTGGCAATGACTTGCCATTCCTGCCAAAGTAGCATCAGGTTGGCTTGACGCACCTTGGCCGACGCGGCATCGCTTTGCGCACTGTGGGTAATGAGGGCGTTGATGTCATAAGCAATACCAGCATTATACGCATTCGTGACGCCTGGACCGGATCGCGTGGGCACATCCCGTGATAACGTAAACTGTGGATCGGGCAGCAGACCCGCGGCAAAGGCCTGGGCCTGAACAATATGCGCATCGGCGCGCGCCAAGATAAGGCCCGGGTTGTTCAACACGGCCAGGATGGCTACCTCCGTCATGTCCAGGCCGTTCGCCGGATCGACCTTGTGCACGGCGAAATGCGGAAACGGCAACTGGCGGGTATCGATATGCAGGGATGATACCTTGTCCGGCAATATCGGGTGATCGTTCAGTGGCAGCGGTTGATAGCTGGCACAGGCACTGACAAACAAAACGCTGGCCATCGACAGCAATGTGTTACGCCAATCAGGAGATAGCGTCTTCACACTGATTCCCCCGTGGTTCTCTGCCGGGCGAGTTGCTTGCGCCGCCAGTGCAGATACAGTGCCGGAATCAGGTTGGTGCTGCGCAGCGCACTCCAGATAAGACCACCGAGGATCACCACGGCCAGCCCTTGCTCCGGCGCCGCCCCTTCACCCAAGCCTAGCGCAGTCGGCAACATGCCGAGCACTGCGGTCACTACGGTCAACACAATCGGACGAAAGCGCACCTGGATGGCCTCGCGCACGGCGTCCTCCACCACCATGCCGGTATTTTCGTTATGGCGGACCCGGTCGAGCAACACGATGGAATGGTTCAGGCCAATGCCCACCAGGGTCAGGAAGCCCACCATGCCGGTGGCATTTAACCCCACGCCGCTCAACACCAGCGCCACCGTCCCGCCGGTCAGTGCCAGTGGGATCTCCAGCAGTAGAAGGCCAGGTATCAGCAGACCGTCGAATTGCAACAGCAGGATGCCAACCATGATCGCGAATGCGGCAAGCGTCGCCAGCAGTAGCCCCAGTGCGGCCTGTTCCAGTTCGGCCGCAAGGCCGCCGAAACTGATGCGGTAGCCCGGCGGCAAATGCAAACTGGCCAAGGCGCGGCGTGCGGCCGCTTCGGTGCTTCCCAGCGGTCCGGTTGGCGTGGCCAGAATGTCCAACGCGCGTGCACCGGCAATATGGCGGATCTGATTCGGCGTTTCGACCAGTTGCAACGTGGCCAATTGGCCAAGCGGTGTCCAGCCACCGGCCGTGCGCAAGGGCAGGGCCGACAGTTCGTTGAGCGAGTGCTGCGGTGCATCGGCTAACCTTATATATAGGTCGAGAGGCACGTTACCTTCGGGCACACGACTGATAATCTGGCCATCGATCAACGGTTCGAGTTGTCCATAGAATGTGGTGGGCGTCAGACCATGGATGGCGAGGGCTTGCGCCTTGGGTTCGATCTGTAACTGACTGACCGGATAGCCGTCGTTGTTGAACACATCACTCAAGGACGAGACACTGCGCAGGCGTGCAGCAATGTCTTGCGCGATCTGACGCAGCTTGGACACGCTGGCACCGAAGACATGAATCACGAAGGGTTGCGGCAGGCCCGAGAGACTCTCGCCGACCCGCTCGATGGTGGGTGTACCCACCGCAAGTTGCACGCCCGGCAACTGCGACTCGTGGCGGATGCGATTGCCAATTGCGTCCAGCGCATTGACGCTCACCCCGGGTTTGAGCACCACCTGTATCTCGCCAGCGTAAGCAGGCTCGGTGTAGGTGGTCGACGAAGCGGAGCCGATGCGGGCAAAAACATGGGCCACGGCCGGGTCGCGTTGCAGCCGTTGCGTGATTTTCTGCACTGCCGCACGCGTATCCAGTAAAGAGGTACCCGGCGGCAAAGTGAATGACTCCAACAAGGTGCCTTCGTTGGGTAGCGGCAGGAAGTTAACTGGCACCAGAACCAGACCCACCAGGCTGAGCAGGAGCACGGCGAAGGTGATCGCCAGACTGGTACGGGGTGCGCGCGCAACCCATTCGAATAGACGTTCGTTCCAATACTGCAGCCTGCCTAGCAGGCGTTTGCCGCTGTTTGTGCCTGCACCCGGTCTGGCGCCGAGAAAACCCAGACCAAGCGGAATGAGGGTCAGCGACACCAGCAGCGAGGCCAGCAACGCCAGGATCATCGCCAGCGAAAACGGAATGAAGAACAACCCGACCAGTCCGCCAACGAATAATAACGGCATATAGATCGACATAGTGGTCAAGGTGCCAGTGACGTCCGGAATCACGATGCTCCTGAGACCACGCAAAATCCCCTGCCAGTGTGCATCGCCGCTTTCCCACCGATGGTAGATACTCTCGAGTACAATGATCGCATCGTCGGCCAACATACCGATCGCAACCGACAGCGCGCCGAAGGTCATGAGGTTCAGGTCTTGCCCAAGTGTGTGCAGCGCGGCGATGCTCAATGCCAATGACAATGGAATGCTGAATGCGAGGACAACGATGCCACGCCCAGCACCCAGTACCCAGAACAGCACCAGCACCGCCAGGAGTGCGCCGATCAGTAGATTACGCCCGAGGTCGCTACCGACGATGCCGACCAGATGACCTTGATTGTACGTCTGTACCCAACGGACACCGGCGGGAAGCTGTGACTGTGTCTGTGCGAGCACGCTCTGCACCGCCTTCGTGACAGACTGTGTCGAGGCCCCGGATTGCTTGATGACCGTCAGGGCAACGCTGGGACGGCCATCGAGCGTCACGGCACTGTGGCTCGGTACGGCCGCGCGGGTGATCTTAGCTAGCGCCCGTAATGGTATCGGCCCGGTGGGCGTGGCAACCGAAAGCGCATTGAGTTGGTCGATGTGGACCGGCAAGTGTCGTGCCTCGATCATCACATCGTTATGTCCGAGGGTCAGATAACCGGCCGGTGCAAGCAGTGTCTGGGAGCGCACGGCTTGCAGGATCGCCTCGATGCCAATGTTGTAACGGCGCATGGCATTCAGATCAGGCTGGATCCAGAGTGCTTCGTCGCCGGTGCCATAAACCTGCACGAATTGCACACCCGGGATCGCGCGCAACGCCGGTGCAATGTTGGTTTGCACCACACGCTGCACCCGGGCCGGTGCTATACCGGCTGGAATCTGCAGCGTGTAATCAGCGACCTCATTGATTGAATTGCCCATGATTTGCGCTACGGGATGAACCTGCGCAGGCAACTGTCGCCGGGCACGGTCAATCGCGCCATTAACGGCTTGCAGATCGAGCTGTGCAGTGCTTCCCTGGCGAAAACGCACATTGATCTCGACCGTGCCGTTACCCATCACCGAACGTACACTCTGCAAGTTCGTTAAGGTCAGGATCTGACTCTCGAGTGGGTAAACGATCAAATGCTCAAGTTCAGTCGCGGTCGTACCAGGTAGATGGGTGGTGACGCGGATTTGTGGAAAGTTGAACTGGGGTAGTACCTCGACGGGGGTATGTACGAAGGCATCTACAGCCCACAACAGCACAGCACCAAGAATGAGCAGCCACAGCAGGCGGCGTTGCAACAGGCGTGGTATGCGTATATCGGACGGCATGCCCTTAATCCGGCGGCTGGTAGGCGCGCGCAATGCCCCGGTGATACTTCAGGAAGGCATCCTCGACGACGATCCGTTCACCAGCGTGAAGACCGGACGCGATCCAGGTCTGCCAGCCCTGAGTGGGGCCGGGCATCACCTGTTGTGGTTTGTCGCCCTGAGGGGTGTGCACCAGTACCCACCAGCGTCCACGATCCAGAATCAGCGCTGCGGTGGGGACCGGAATCATAGTTTGTGCGGCCCCCTCGAGCGTCACCTTCCCCCACTGTCCGTTTACCCAGGATTTTGGTAAGTCGGATGACACCGGGAGCAGACCGACATGATACCCGCCATCGGGAGACACGCTGGACGCAATGGCTGTGACCTTGACGGGAATAGCCTCGCTGCCGTCAGCCGGCTGAAATCGCCCTTTCATGCCGACGTGCAGTCGTGCAACATCAGCGCCGTAATAACTCGCACGCAGCCAGAGTTTGCCGGTTGGCAGCAATGTTATAAGGGCTTGGTCAGCAGTAGCCTGTACGCCATTGCTTGCGTGCACTGCCAAGACAGTGCCTGCGGCGGGCGCGCGTACAACTTGCAGGTTACGTGCTTCTTGAAGCTGAACACTGGCGGTTTGCACGGCCGCATGTGCCGTGGCCAGATCGCTTTCGGCGACGTTGATGGCCTGTTGTGTCGCCAGTTGCATCTTGAACTTACTGCGCAGGATAGCTAATGCACGGCTAGCAGATTTTTCGCGTGCCTGTTCGCTGCGCAGTGCCTGCTCGCGGCGCGTTAACAACGACTGCATGCGCGGACCGGCAATGCGCGCTAAAATTTCACCTGCGTTAACGGCATCGCCAGGCACGACACTCAAATCACGCAGTGTTCCCGGGTAGATTGTGCGCACCGGGATAACGGCAATCGCCTCGACCTGACCGTAAGCCCGCAAGGTAGGCGCGAGGGTTTCGGTGTGCACGGTCATGATACCCGTGCCCTCAGTATCGGCTGCCCATGCTCTCGCGGTAAACGTCGCGTACAGGCAAACGCAAATAAGCAGGGAGGTGACTACGTAGTCGGTACTCGGCCATCGCATGTTTAGAGAGACCATGTCCAGGCAAACAAGAGATGCAAAACTACTTCGCCATACATGACACCGAGCGCGTAGGCCACGATCAAGGTACTGATCAGCACCGCGATGAGGGCTTTCGAACCCACCCCTGTTTGTGTTGCCGTGTCATCCTGTCGGGGTAAGGGTGCAAGCAGCCGCGCGATCCGCCGTTGCAAGGCTCGTGGATCGCCGATCAGGGTGGATACACCCCCCTGGTGTAAAACGTTTTGAGCTCGCAACGCAGGGGAGGCGTGTCGAAGCGTGGCAAGGATCGCTGATGCAAGATCGACACCGGATGCACCGCAAACGCGGGCCTCCTCATCACGCGTGTATTCCAGCATTTCGAGCCAGGTCGTGAAGCGTTCTCGGGCACTTGGCCATGGCCATTGCAGATCCGTAGCGATCTGAGCCAGCCAAATGCGCAGCGGATCGCGATGCCGTGCGTGTGCGCGCTCGTGTTCCCAGGCCGCCTGCAACTGCGCTTCGTCCAGGCGTCGAGCGAGAAGCGGGGAAAACACGACCCTGGGTTGCAGAAAGCCGACCGTGCAGATGGGTATGTCGACCGGCTCGCGCAGCAACGACCAGATCGCCCGGAAACCTGCCCGAGCGACGATCATCGCGTATGGCAAACAGGCGGTAATCAGTATGCCACTGTCGACAGGGTCATGTACTGGATCAGGCTCTTGCAACGCCCAGCCGCATAACCACGCTCCTACGATGAAGGTGGGTATCAGCGGGAGCCATAGTCGCAGCCAGGCACGGCGCTCGGCATTGCGTAGTTGAGTTTTGTGGTGCAGACCGGGCAGGGGAAACCAGACCAGTACTTGCGTGACAACGCCACCGAAGAGGAGCAGCAATATGATCAACAACGTTTCACGTCCCATGCTTTGATTTCCTCTTGCGTCGCGTCGCGCGCTCGAGTTCTTCGAGCAGTTGGGGGTCGATGTCGCCGACGGCTTCGACGAGGGCCGCTACAGCAGCATGTGGATTGGGGCCGAGAAAGCGGCTGACTAACTGCCGTGCACGATCGCGCTCTATCCGGTGTTGGTCGATGGTAGGGCTATAGACAAAGGTATTGCCTTCGCGGCGCCGCGCAATCAATCCCTTGTCGCGCAAGCGATCGACGACTTTTGCCGTGGTAGTGTAGGCGTTGCCAACTGGGACTCCCAGCCGCTCGTGCAAATTACGGATTGAGGCGGTACCAAGCTCCCAGAGCAGGGCTAGCACCGCGTATTCCAAATCGTCAGCAGGGAGTCGAAAATCTACCATAGCGCAACACTACGACATCCGTCGTAGTGTGTCAATCGCAGGAATACATTGTCACTGGATTGAACCACGAATTGCTGAGGCCTTATGGAGAATAATCTCGTTTCTTACCTGCATTATCCATCTAACTAACAGCCTCAGGAACCAAGCAGATTGGGGCAAAGAACGTCCAACTCTGTAGAGATGCCCCCTCTCCCTGCCTATTCTACAGTATCTCGGACGGAAACAACTCTCGTACCCGACAAGATTTACACATGTTCGCTTTCACCGAATCAGCGCTGTTCACGTTCACCGCGATCACCTATCATTAAAACATGAATGAGCGTAGCACCAACAATCATGAACGTCCGGCACGAGCAGGAATCGTCCTATGCAAAATTGGAATGTTACTCGTCGGACTGGCGATAGCCTTGCTCGGTGTCCTGCGTGAGCTTTTTGCCTCGACGGAAATTCACCATGACGAGGAACGTCGACTACATGATTCAGATCTGTCAGGTGAGTTGAATCACCGCACCGGGCGACTGGATGCGGGAGCCGATCCTTACGGCTGGTACGACGACTAGCAAATCGCAACTCTAGCGGCGGAGTCCTCGACTCACTACTGCCTTTCCCATCGCACCGCCTTGTCGACCAGCATCTTCAGTCGGTCGCGCCAGCGGCGCTGTCGCGTTGTTGATAGACCGTCCTACCTGCACCCCCGCCCACGCCATCATCCCACTCCACAGCAACGGCAAGCCCAGATAGAGACTGGTCGTGATCATGTTGAGCAACATGCGTTTGATGTCGTGCTCGCCGGGATTAGCAAAGATCTGCAGGAAGATGTTCACGTCCGGATACATGGACATGATGAGATTCTGATCCACCCACAACGCCAGATACCAGAGCACGCTCCAGAACTTCACGGTGAAGATGGCCATGGCGCCGATCACCATCATCGAGATGGAGTAACGCGATAGCACTACCACCATGGGAAGCAATGCGTAAATACCGAGCAGCAGCACGGCCTGCACCATGGGAAGTCCTTGCAGAACCGCAGTCATGGTGACCGAAAACATTGCCGACGCGGTGACCACGCCGCCGGAGGCCAGTCCGCCTTTGACCCAGCTCTCGGCGGTGCTGAGCCACCCGGTAGTTCCTGAGTTGTTCGCCACCAAGTCGTTGTTCGACCAGCTGGGTGGTGAGTTGGTGAGCACAGTGCGGGCGACGGCATCGTTCTGTTTCTCGGTTGCCAGCGCCGGCGCCACGGCTACAACGAGGCCCGAGAATCCGGCTGAAGTCGCATCCGCCTCGTTGATCAATTTCTCCCGCAGACCGATCGATCCGTCTTCCCACCATTCCTTACAGTAGGGCTTGCCCCACGTCGGTGGCGCGGCTGGATCGTATTCCGTGTCGCGCGCCGCATTGTACGTCCAACCCGAGATCTGCATGGTCGGTCGAAGGGTGTCGTAGTAACCGGTCGTGTCACGATAGACATGCGAGCCCATCCACTCGGGATCGTCCGGCCCGTACGTCGCCAACAACGCATTGACCGCGGCGGTTGCCGGCCGCTCGGCCTGGTACTTAGAACGAGCCGGGATGTAGCACTGACTGAAGAAGTCGCTGGCTTCCTGTCGCAGGCGCGGGTCCGCGATGGTGGCCAGTCGAGCTTGTTGTTCGTAGGTACGCATATCCGCGGCCGAGGGCAGTCCTTCGACCACGGCATGATTCAACCCCGATGTCATGGCCATCACCGCATACCACCACACGGGGATGTTCACCGTTGCCGGCGAACCGGTGAAGCCAGTGGTGCCGTAGGTGCTCTGTGGCGCGGCGACCGTCGCAGTCGTGGGCGTGGGATTGATTAAGGTTGGCGGTGGCGTGTAGCTGAGGGTGCCGGCGTTCAACGGTGTCAGAGCAGCCGGCTGTCCGGCCAGGACCACGACCAGCAACGCGATGAACAGCTCGATCTCCATGCGGCGCAGCGATAGTCCGGTGACCGTCCCGAACTGACCACCTTCAGCAGGCTCCCGCCAGTTGTCGATGAGGATGCCGAGAAACGGCAGGAACACGATGCCCGTTCCCACCAGCACGTCCCAAAGGATGCCGTAGAACGCCCATCCGAACAGGGTAGTGAAAAGTTCGAGATAGCTGTCGACGGTCATGCACTGGCTCCATGAAATGCTGCCAGGAACTGACCGAGGAGGTTCTGACCGAGCAGCAGCTCGATCACGACGAGCCAGGTCACGATCCGCCAACGCAGGGACAGTAGACGCGCCGCCCCGCCCTCGTCGACACGTCCCCATCGATGGAGCGTTCGAGTAATAGCCGGCCATGACAGCGCAACCAACCCGATCACCAGCAGGCGAATCGCGGTGAAGACCGGCTTCATCATCTTGATCCGACCCTGGATGGCAACCACGGACGACGTTTGCACCGCGTTCCAGAGGAAGGCGCCGATGCCCAACGCCAAGGTAAACGCCAACAGCGTCAGCAGGACGAACCAGCGTCGGCGCATAGGAAAACCGTTACGGAACCCGGCCATTGCTCAAGGGCCGCGGATCAATCGTTGGTACGGTTGGCGCGCTCAGGGATGACTGGCGCCGTGCGGCCGCACGTTGCAGCAACATGCTCACCGTGTCGGAGACGACCTCCTTGCGCACGCGTGTCTCGAACAGCAAGTTCTCGATTTCCTTGTCCAGCTCGGCGATGGACTTGTCGGCATGTTCACGGGCGACCTCGGTGGCGTAGACCTCCGGCACCTGCCGACCGCTAAGTAGTAGTCGCCGGGCGAACAGAGCCTTTTCCACCGTGCGCGCGGTACTGATCTCCGAGACCAACCGCCCCATGATCAGGCTCTGCTCTGAGGCCGGCATCTCCCGGATCGCTTCGATAACCTGGCGCGTAATCGCCACGCCGGGCGCTGTGATGTTTTCCAGGTTTGCCAGCGTCGGCGACGTAGCACCACTGACCAGATTCTGAACCTCCACCGTCACCGCACTGGACTCCTGGTAGAGTTTCGGCAGCAGGCCGGTGCCGGGGATGCTGTCCTTGCGGCAGGTATCACACGTGGTCACAATATTCTCGCCCACTACATCCACCACCCAGTCTCTGGCATCAGCGGGTGTGGCCCAAACCTCGGACAGCCGTGTTGCTGAAGCCGGCGGTACCGGTCCCGCCGCGGTGATGGGACGGTTCATGTTGATGTTGTAACCGGCCTTGACGATGTCGCCGGTGAACTCCAGCACCGGCTGACCAGAACCACCGGCCTGGCCGCCGATCCACGGCACACCGTTATTGCCGTTGGATGTCTCGACCGCATCCTTCGCGGTCACGGCGTCGTTGCCGCCGATGCCCATCTGTAGTTTCCAGTCGTTGCCCTTGGACAGCGTGATGAGATCGGCATAGGGATTCTTGCCCTTGGCAATCTCCGCTTCCATCTGTTCGCAAGACTTGGTGGCGAGTTGCATGGTCTCCTTGGCCTGCAACAACGCATTCTGGAACATGTCGTAAAGCCCGGGGTTGGCTCGTTGCAGTATCAATGCGGGCAAGGACGCGATAGCGGCGCTCGCCGCAGCGGTCATGGCGTTCAACATGTTGTCGACACCGGCACCGATGTCGTTCAGCGTGTTGGTGACCGCTGCGACAGGATCGAATTTGCCGCAACTGTAACCAAGACCCAGCTGCGCCGAACCACCAAGCGTGACCGAAACCACGGAGGGATTGGCAGGTGCCGACACCGGTTCCGCGCCGCCGATCTCGTAGTACCACAGACTGTCTTCCGTCGGCGCCTTGGCGGCATACGCGTTATTCCATAGCAACACAGCAATCAGCATCGATGCACAGGTGTTGAGCGAAATGATCCGCGTGGATCGGTGTGTCGTCTCCATTGGGTATCCTTGCTTGTTTCTCATGGTGGATAGGGAATCCAGTCGATGTCGAACAGGAACCACTGGCCGCGCCGCTGACAACACTTGTAGGGACGCCAGAGGTTCCAGACATAGTCGCCCTCGCTATCGATCTTGCCACCACCCCACCCCGTCAGGGTTGCGAGATCGTTGGCACCAAACACATCACAACTCGTCTCGGTGCGTGGGACCATCATCTGCCAGGTACCGGTACGGCGGTCCTTCTCCATCAACGGACCGGGCGACCACACCCGCTGGCTCGAAGATGACGAGGCGGTTACCGGGACGTAGACGTGCGGCTGTCCCGTGCGAGTGACGATATCGCCGGCGCGCTGCGCATTGATCGCCGCGGCCTTGGGTTCTTCTGCTTGCGTGGTCCAACCGGTGCGTGGATATACTCCACCCCAGGTCTGCAACGGCCACGTGCCGATCTCGCGCAGACCCGGGATGAAGCTCGGGGGATAAAAGATCTCCGGCACTTCCTGGCGCCATGACAGAGCATCGAGCCCGGATTGGAAATACGGAACGAAAGAGGTTGTTTCCGTCTGGCACAACATACCGACACCGGCGACGATGCCCGATAGCGAACTGAGCGGATGCCCGATGGCATCCGTCTCGCGGAAGATCATGTTCTTATGGTCGCGGTTGTCGGAGGTACCTTCGGTGCGGTTGCCGGCACTATCGATGGGTACAGGCAACAGTGATCCGAGCAATCCGTTGGCCGCTGTCTTCTGGGCGAGGCCGAGCGTCGCCCGAATCTCCGCCCAGGGGTTACCGCCCAGTTCGTTGTAGCTGCTGACTACAAGGTCCGGGTTGTAATGCCCGACCTTGAGTGAAGTATTGACGCTACAACCAAACAACGTGCAGCGCAGCCAGAAGCATGTGCCGATGGGCATCCACTGCATGCAGGCAAGCGCCGCGGCGGTCGTCTTGGCCACAATCTCTGGTGTCGTGATCGTACCCGCCTTGCCAGGCAATGGCATCGCCAGTAATGCGACCAAGACAAGTGACAGAATCCTCTGCCCTGTCATCGCGTCCGGCCTTCACGCCACTCTTGATAGCGATGCAACGCTTCGCCGATGTCGGTCATGCCGTAGATCACAACCTCACCATCGAATACGACGGCTGGATAGCGATCGATACCGTACTGCATCGCCTTGGCCAAGCCCATCGCGGCGCGTTGCATCCGCGCGCGATCTTCTTCATGGAGTTGCTGGAAACGTCGCAGAACGACTTGCTTGGATTGCTCGGGATCGGGCGTAAGACCTTCGGATAGCTTTGATTCGATACGCTGGATTCCATCCAGCTCGTAGATCTGGAAGTCGATGGCGCCAGAGTTTGACCGGGGCAGATCGGCGTCGCGAGTGATCGGCGAACTGGACGTGGTGAACACCTCGACGAGGTGGGAATACATATTTGCCGGTGACTCAGCTTGCGCAATACTCCCAGCCAGTAGCTCTACAGCAACTGACAATGTAAAGATGACGCGAATTGAAGTTGAATATGCGTACCTAGTCACTTGAACGATTCGCTCACTGACAATGCGATAGGCTATCGTGACTCGTCGGGTATTCGTTTGATACGGGAAATTCCTTCAAAAGGTGACGTGGTTTCTTTTGTCAGGGTTGCACAGAAACCATCGTCGTCTGCCACCATCACAGCGCGATTAGCATGCTTTACCCCAATACGAGAACATAACCGGCCTGGCCGGCACCACCCGTGGCGCCAGGGCCAAGGCAAACGATGCCGCCATCTTGCGGCAGCCTCAGTCCCAGCTCAGTACCGAGCCCGTCTGGTACTCGGTCACCCGAGTCTCGAAGAAGTTCTTTTCCTTGCGGATATTCGATTGTTCATCGAGCCAGGGCAGCGCGCAGTCTGCACCGGGGAAAGGCTCGTTGACACCCAGCTGGCGCGCGCGGCGGTTGGCGATATAGCGGAACTGGGCGACATGGTCGTCTGCACAATAGCCAAGAATCGGTTCCCGTAGTATGTAACGTGCATAGGCCGCTTCGGCCGCCTCGGCCTCGTCCCACATCTCACGCAGGGCCTGTTCATCCAGCGTCAGGTTATTTTCTTCCAGTATCTGCCGCACGGTGCGGATGCCGAAGCCAGCGTGCATGACCTCGTCACGCATGATGTATTGCAACTGTTCCGCCGTGCCCTTCATCAGTCCGCGCCGCTGCAGGGCGAAGATGGGCGAAAAGCCGTTATAGAACCAGCAACCTTCGAATACCGCCGCGAAGAAGACATAGGCCATAACGAAATTGTCGAGTTCGTCTGGGTCATTCAGATTGATATCCGGACGCAGGATGGAATCCAGCCGCCAGTTAGCGATGCGGATCTTTCCATGGATCGCCGGTACCACCCGGTAACGGTTATAGATTTCGCTCTGGTCCAGGCCAATAGATTCGATGCAGTGCTGGTAGGTCCAGGTATGCAGTGCCTCCTCGTAAACCTGGCGCGCCTGGTAGATCTGCAATTCGGGCGCGCTCATCTTTTCCATCACCGCCAGCCCGATGTTGCGCATGGCAAGGATATCGGAGGTCGTCAGATAGGCCAGCACGTTTTCGTAGACATGGCGTTCCACGGGCGTGAGACGATGATGATAGTCCTGGATATCCTGCGCCATGTTGATATCCAGCGGCGTCCAGTGGTTCTTGTTGGCGTTGAGAAAATATTTCCAGGCCCACGGATACTTGAACGGCGCCAGCTGGTTGATATCGGCTTGGCCGTTGATGACGCGCTTGTCCTCGGCGCGCACCGGGGCGGCGGCCACTGCGTCTTCCCCATGCATCGCTCCCTGGTTCAGGTTTTCGAGCGTGGCTTGCACCACAGCCGGGTGCGCCGCTTTCGCTGACAGGCCGACGTTTCGATCGCTGTCCTTGTGTTTCCTCATACCCAGTGGGTCATCCCAATTCATCATACTTATCTTCTCCTCAATTCGGTGATTATTGGCAGGCTTCGCAGTCAGGGTCCAGAATGGAGCACACCTTGACGGGCGCGCTGTCCACATCGGACTCGGCGCTATGATGCACATTGCCGGACAACTTCTCCACGTGGGTGGCGCCCAGGGTACGCAGGTAATAGGTGGTCTTCAGGCCGCGCGCCCAGGCTAACTTATACAAGGTGTCGAGTTTCTTGCCGCTGGGTTCGGCCAGGTACAGGTTGAGCGACTGCGCCTGGTCGATCCATTTCTGCCGCCGGCTGGCCGCCTCGATGAGCCAACGCGTGTCCATCTCGAACGCGCAGGCGTATTTCTGCTTCAGCTCAGGCGGCACCCGGTCGATGGCGGCCACCGAACCGTCGTAGTATTTGAGATCGTTCACCATCACCGCATCCCACAGGCCCCGCGCCTTGAGGTCGCGCACCAGGTGCGGGTTGACCACCGTGAACTCACCGGACAGGTTGGATTTGACGAACAGGTTCTGGTAGGTCGGCTCGATGGACTGGGAGACGCCGACGATATTGGAGATGGTCGCGGTCGGTGCGATGGCCAGACAGTTGGCGTTGCGCATACCCATCGTCTTCACCCGCTCACGCAGGGCATCCCAATCCAGTGATACCGATGCGTCAACATCGACAAAGCCGCCGCGCTCCCGGCGGAGAATTGCAATCGAGTCGATGGGCAGGATACCCTGGCTCCACAACGAACCTTGGTAACTGGCAAAGCAGCCACGCTCTTCGGCCAGATCGGAAGAGGCGCGAATCGCATAGTACGACAGCGCCTCCATGGAGCGGTCGGCGAATTCCACCGCCGCTTCCGAAGCGTAGGCAATATCCAGTTGGTACAGCGCATCCTGGAAGCCCATCAACCCCAGGCCCACGGGGCGATGGCGCAGGTTCGAATGACGCGCCTGCGGCACGCTGTAGTAGTTGTAGTCGATGACGTTATCGAGCATGCGCATGGCGGTGGTAACGGTGCGCGCCAGCTTGTCGGTATCCAGCCCGCTTTCGCTGATGTGCGCCGCCAGGTTCACCGAACCCAAGTTGCACACCGCGATCTCCTTATCGTTGGTATGCAAGGTAATCTCGGTGCACAGGTTGGAGCTGTGCACCACGCCCAGGTGCTGGTTGGTATAGCGCAGGTTGCAGGGATCCTTAAAGGTAATCCACGGGTGGCCGGTTTCGAACAACTGGCTCAACATCTTGCGCCACAGGGTGATCGCGGGAAGGCGTTTCCAGACCTTGATCTCTCCACGATCGGCGCGGGCCTCGCAGGCTTCATAGGCTTCGCGGAAGGCCTGCCCGGACAGGTCGTGAAGCTCCGGCACCTCGTCCGGTGAAAACAAAGTCCACTGTGCCTCTTCCGCGACACGCTGCATAAACAGGTCAGGTACCCAGTTGGCGGTGTTCATATCGTGGGTACGTCGGCGTTCATCGCCGGTGTTCTTGCGCAGGTCGAGAAATTCCTCGATGTCGATGTGCCAGGTTTCGAGATAAGCACACACCGCGCCCTTGCGTTTGCCGCCCTGGTTGACGGCCACGGCGGTGTCGTTGGCGACCTTCAGGAACGGCACGACACCCTGTGAGGTGCCATTGGTGCCTTTGATATGTGCGCCGAGCCCGCGCACCCGCGTCCAGTCGTTACCCAGACCGCCGGCAAATTTGGACAACAGCGCATTGTCGCGGATCGCGCCGTAGATACCATCAAGGTTGTCCGGTACGGTGGTGAGGTAGCAGGACGACAACTGCGGGCGCAGCGTGCCGCTGTTGAACAGGGTCGGCGTGGAGCTCATAAAATCGAACGAGGACAACAGATCGTAGAACTCAATGGCGCGTTCCTCACGGTCGATTTCATGGATGGCCAGCCCCATCGCGACGCGCATGAAAAAGGTCTGGGGCAATTCCAGGCGCTGCTTATCACGGTGCAGGAAATAACGGTCGTACAGGGTTTGCAGGCCCAGGTAGGTAAACTGCCGATCGCGCTCAGGCTTTAGCGCCTGTCCAAGTTTATCCAGGTCATAACGCCCCAGTTCCGGGTCCAGCAACTGGTGTTCGATAGCCTGGCGGATGCCGTCGGCGAAGACATCGGGATAAAGGGCGTCCCACTCGGCACCGGCTTCGTGCGCCAGGCCCAGCGTGGTCAGCACTTCCGAGCGCAGTGACTGCAACAGCAGCCGCGCGGCAACGAAGCTGTAGTTCGGCTCCTGATCGATCAGCACCCTCGCGCTCAGCACGAGTGCGCCGGCGACATCCCTTGCCGCGATGCCGTCATGCAGGTTGCGCCGGGCCTCACTCAATACGGTGTCCGGGCTGACGTCATCGAGACCCTGACAGGCCTCGACCACCTGTGCGCCGAGCCACGCCGAGTCCAGTGGCTGCTTGCTGCCGTCGGCCTGGGTGACCATCAAGTCAGCGTGTGCTTCAACGGCGGTATCCGGTTTCGACTCGGCATCACGCAGGCGCGCATGCTCCTCGCGGTACAGCACATAGGCGCGTGCGATCTTCTGTTGACCGTTGCGCATCAGTGCCAACTCCACCTGATCCTGAATGTCCTCGATGTGCACGCTGCCGCCGTCCGGCAGGCGCCGGAACAGCGCGGCGCACACTTCATCGGTCAACTGCGCGACGGTTTCATGGATGCGGCTTGACGCGGCGGCCTTGCCGCCTTCCACGGCAAGGAAAGCCTTGGTCATGGCGACCTGAATTTTGGAGGCGTTGAAGGGTGTCAGTTTACCGTTGCGGCGAATCACCTGGTAGCGGCCGTCGGCTTCGGACTCGGTCAGGTGGCTGCGGCTTGGGGTAATGTGCGGTGACACCGGCTTGGCCGGTTTGGTACTGGTTGTTTCAAAGTGCATGGGACCTCCAGTGGTGCTGTTGTCATGGAGGCCTGCGGAGAATCAAGGGACGGAGCATCGGTACATCAAAGGACACACTCCACCCTGTGACCTTAACGCGAGGCCCGGGCTGTGGGCATCAAACAGATGCCCTTCCGGCAGGTATTCGGACTTGGGGGCACGAAGCATCCACTGGAAAATCTGGACGCTTCACCTTGGATCACGGCTTCCCATCCTGACGGATAGTGCCTGCATGTGACCCTCGTTCCCCGATACCGCTGCGCGACAGTCCCGGATTCACACCGGGTTCCCTGTTGTCACAACCACAATATATTGTGGCTGAACCGGATCAGTAGCCCAAGATAGGCCAATCCCTAGTGCACGTCAAGGGTGATCATCCGATTGCCGCAGAGGGTAAAGTCACATAGATAAGGCAGTTCCGGGCGTCGCAGGCCGGTGCAGACGCGGCCTTTCAGGCTGCGCCGCCCGAGTGGCCGGCTAGATCTTGTCGCGCCAGTCGCCTTCGCTCACCTCACCAGCAAGATAGTGATTCAAGGCAGGTAGCAAATAGGCCATGTTGGCGTTTTCCGTCACACGCCATTATCGTTACGACGCTCCCGTGCCAAATCGACAAAAGCACACAGATAGTCGATGTCGGCATCGACTTCACGGAATCCCAGAAAGATCTGTTTGGCCACCCCCTTTCTCCCCAGTTTCACCGGCGTGACATCGAACTTGGCGGCGTTTTCCTCCACCAGCCAGCGCGGCAGAGCGGCCACGCCGCGCCCGCTGGCGACCATCTGCAGCATGATGTCGGTGGTCTCGATGGGCTTGTGGCGCTTCGGGCTGATGCCGGCCGGCGTGAGGAACTGGGTGTAGATATCGAGCCGGTCGGTCTCCACCGGATAGGTGATCAGCGTCTCGTCGGCCAATTGCCGCGGTTGCACATGCCTGGCGTTGCGCAGCGGGTGTTGTGGGCCGACCACCAGCACCTGCTCGTAATCGAACACCGGCTCGAAGGTGAGGCCGGGCTTGTAGAGCGGGTCGGGCGTCACCAGCATATCGATCTCGTAGCCGAACAATGCGCCGATGCCGCCGAACTGGAATTTTTGGATCACGTCCACATCCACCGCCGGCCAGGCGGCGAGATAGGGCGCCACGATTTTCAGCAGCCACTGGTAGCAGGGGTGGCATTCCATGCCGATGCGCAGCGTGCCGCGCTCACCCTGAGCGAACTGGCGCAATCGTTCCTCGGCGTGCGCGAGCTGCGGCAGCAGACGCTTGGCCACGCTCAGCAGATATTCGCCGGCCTGGGTGGGGCGCAGGCTGCGGCCCTCGCGGTGCCAGATAGCGGTGCCGAGCTGTTCCTCCAGCTTGCGCACGGTGTGACTGAGGGCGGACTGGGTAAGATGCAGTTTGTCCGCCGCTGCGGTCAACGAGCCGTGTTGTTCGACGGCGCGGATGATTTCGAGATGGATACGTTCCAGGATGGCCATGCCGGCATTACCATGTGTGAATAGAATTCATAGATAAATTAAATAATACCATTTTTTTTCATGGACTGAACAACGTAGGATGGCGCCATCATTTAATAACATGAAGGCAGATGCCATGGCACGCACGCATAATCTCGGCTTCCCGCGGATCGGTGCCAGGCGCGAACTGAAGTTCGCCCTCGAATCCTACTGGAAAGGACAGTCATTCCTCGAAGAACTCAAGGCACTCGGCACCGAGCTTCGTCAGCGCCATTGGCGGGACCAGTCGGCGCTGGATCTCGCGCCGGTCGGCGACTTTTCGTTTTACGATCAGATGCTGGACATGAGTTTCACCCTGGGCAACTTGCCCGAGCGCGTTAGCAGCTTTCATGGCGACATGCTGGACAACTACTTCCGCGTCGCCCGCGGCCGCTCTGCCGAGTCCGCCGAGGCGCATTGCGGTGGCGCGTGCGATGGTGTGGCGGCCGGCGAGATGACCAAGTGGTTCGATACCAACTATCACTACATCGTCCCCGAATTCACCGCCGCCACTAAGTTCAAGCTGGATGCCTCGCGCCTGCTGGAGCAACTGGCCGAAGCGAAAGCACATTCCGTCAAGGCCAAGCCGGTGATCATCGGCCCGGTGACTTATCTGGCGCTCGGCAAGGCCAAGGACGACTCAGAAAAGCGGGCCCTGCTTGAGCGCCTGCTGCCGGTCTACGCTGAACTGCTCGAAACGCTGGCCGCACAGGGCGTGGAGTGGGTGCAGGTCGATGAACCCATCCTCGTGACCGAACTCGATGCCGACTGGCAGCACGCCTTCGAACAGAGTTATCACTCATTGAAAAGCGCAAGGTTAAAATTATTACTGGCCACCTACTTCGGCACCTTGCAGGACAACCTGCGACTGGCCTGCAATCTGCCGGTGGCGGGTCTGCATGTGGATGCGGTGCGTGGCCGTGACGAGATCCACAAGGTCGTGGACTGGCTGCCGGGCCATAAAGTGCTGTCCATCGGTGCGATTGACGGCCGCAATATCTGGAAAACCGACCTGAATGCCACGCTCGACTGGCTTGAGCCGATTGCCGAGAAACTCGGTGAGCGTCTGTGGATTGCACCGTCCTGCTCACTGCTGCATGTGCCGGTGGATCTGGACAGCGAAGAAACACTGGATGCCGATATCCGTAGCTGGCTGGCCTTTGCCAAACAGAAACTAGCGGAACTCGCTGTGCTGGGCAAAGCCATCAACCAGGGCCGCGCAACCGTTGCCGACGAACTGGCCACCAACCAAGCCGCCATCGACAGTCGCAAGAACTCCGAGCGTGTTCACAATCCGGCGGTAAAAGCCGCCGTAAGAAATATCACCCCCGAAATGGGCAAGCGTCAGAACCATTATGCCGCGCGCGCCGCCAAACAACGCGTGCACCTGAATCTGCCGCTGTATCCAACCACCACTATCGGCTCCTTCCCACAGACGCCGGAGATCCGTCAAGCGCGCCTGGCCTACAAGAAGCAGAACATTTCTGTCGATGAATATACGGCAAAAATGCAAGCCGAAATCGAACACGCCGTGCGTGAACAGGAAAAACTCGGCCTAGACGTGCTGGTGCATGGTGAAGCCGAGCGCAACGACATGGTCGAATACTTCGGCGAGCAACTGGACGGTTATGTGTTCAGCCAGTTCGGCTGGGTGCAGTCCTACGGTTCACGCTGCGTCAAACCGCCTATCCTGTTCGGCGACATCAGCCGCCCGAAGGCGATGACCGTGGAGTGGATCAAGTACGCGCAATCGCTCACCGACAAGCCGATGAAGGGCATGCTCACCGGCCCGGTCACCATCCTCAACTGGTCCTTTGTGCGCGACGATCAGCCGCGCAGTGAGTCCTGCTTGCAACTCGCCTTGGCCGTGCGCCAGGAAGTTCTGGACCTGGAAGCCGCGGGAGTAAGTGTGATTCAGATTGACGAAGCGGCGCTGCGTGAAGGCCTACCGCTGCGCAAGTCGCAATGGAGGGAGTATTTGGACTGGGCTGTTGAGTCGTTCCGCATCACGGCCAACGGTGTCAGTGATGAAACCCAGATCCATACCCACATGTGTTACTCCGAGTTCAATGACATCATCGAGGCGATCGCCGCAATGGATGCCGACGTCATCACCATCGAGACCTCGCGTTCCGACATGGAGTTGCTGGATGTGTTCGAAAAATTTGAATACCCGAATGAAATCGGTCCCGGCGTTTACGATATTCACTCACCCAATATTCCCTCGGTGGAGCAGGCAGTGGATCTAATGACCAAAGCGGCGGAACGTATTCCGGCGGAGCGCCTGTGGGTCAACCCGGACTGCGGCCTGAAGACACGGCAATGGAGCGAGGTGATTCCGGCGTTGCAAAATATGGTTTCGGCGGCAAAAGCCTTACGTACAAACGCGGCGTAAGAGCTTTTATTTTAATTATTTCATACAGATTTTTGCCTGGGTTTCACCTGAGGATTCACGATGACAGAACCCTCTGCCCGGTCATCGCTTCCGGCCTTCCCGCCACTGATGACAACGATGCAGCGCTTCGCCGAGTACATTTGACTCATTAGATTTCAATTCGGTAGGTGTTGAAGATATGTCCTTTAATGTTACTTATTCCGACAGGCTGGCCAAAAAGCTTTTCAAGGGCTTTTGTCTGCGGCCTCGTTTGCGGTAGATGCGCGAGCAGTTGTTTGTGACCCAGCTCTTGTGCCCATTTTATTACTTGCTTTATGACTTCTCGACCATGCCCCCAATATTTCGGAGCAAGGACAAGAGCAAGTTCGTAGTTTCCCGATTCGATCTGAATACCGCACCAGCCAACAAGCTTTCCATCAGAATGAACGGCTCGAATTCTACATCCAGGATCCTGATCTTCTTTGATTTTACTTTGGAGCCAAATTTCAAGGGTTTCCGTTGTGAACTGTGGATGCTGGATAAGATGTTTGCGCACTAGGTCGGAGTTGAGAAGTTTAATCCATTCCTCTGCCGGTGATGTGTCAAATGTGTGATAAGTCAGCATGATGAGTTTATGAAATTTAACGCCAATCTGTACGATGCAAACGAAGCGCATTGCCAGCCATCTTTTGGCGGCCATTCTCTATATCGCGAAACTCCATCTGGAATGGTTACGTTTTCACAATCAGATAGCCACCCGCGCCGACCATAAGGCCCCCTGCTGTTTTTCGGGTCGCATTCTCAAAATTGTATTTTCTAGCCATTGACGTAACTTTTCTTGCAAAACAAGCATACAAAGTTTTTATACCACCAACACTGACAACCATTACCAATATGATTGTCAGAACATCTGCTACGCGAAGCTCTGATAGATCGAGGAATACTGGGAACAAGCTCACATAGAAGATGATTGCTTTAATATCACCCAAGGTAACAATGAACCCCGTCAAGAAACTGGTAACAAGGTTACGTTTTTTTATTGGGATTTGCTCTGTATTTTCAGACACGTTTTTTGATGTTAATAGCGTATATCCAAGCCATAGCAAATAGGCTGCCCCCAGGTACTTCACAATTACAAATAGACTCCCCATTGCTTCGGCTACACTAGACAAGCCAAAAATGGCTAACAAAATAAAAGCCAGATCGCCAAGGACAATTCCAACTGCAACCGCAATGCCATTCGCTATTCCTAACGTAGACGAGCGAGTAATAACCAAGGCAACACTCGTGCTTGGTACCGCTGCCAAGGCGGCCATGATCCCGAATAGTGAAATTATCACTATGATGCTCATTTTTTATTAACCCAACACCGCATTCGGCAGCTTGTCTTCTGCGATACTTTGCTAGCGTTCATTTTGTAAGTTCCATCGGTTGAAACGATACACCGTCTTTTGTTCCAACGGGTCCTGTTTCACAAAAGCCAAAGCGTTTATACACAGGTATGGCATAAAGCGATGATCGGACAGAGAAACATACACATTCGCAATACTGTTTAGCATGCTCCCAGATCAAACGAGATATTCCTTTACCCTGCGATTGTTCTGCCACAAATAAATGGTAAAGATGCCCATTTCTATTAATAGAGATATAACCAACTATAGTGCCGGCCTCTTCATACACAAAATTCAAATACTCGGAACTGGAAATTCTGTCCGCAAACGCCTCATAAGTCAGCGTATTATTGAGCCAGGAAGGTAATTCTCTGCTTGGATCATTTAGATAGTAATGCGCAAGTGACTTAACCAAAACTGCTATCTGGGGCACATCAGTTTCGTTTGCTGGCCTAATACTCATGAAAATCCCTTGGAAAACCAACGTTGCGAATCATCGGCGGTGATAGACCAGATCAGCGAGAAACGAGAAACAACGTTTTTTCTACTGAATGAATTTGCCTTGCTAGTCACCGTTTGGCGGCCATTCTTCATATTGTGAAACTCCTTCTGGAATGGTTTCCCATGACGCTTTTGAACCGACGAAAATATGCATACCAATCTCTACTTCTGGATCTCCATCTATGCATCCTAAAGTCACCCCATGCACCTTGCCCTTATATGTCCCACAAAGCGTTGAACCGCAAACGCTACAAAACAGCAGTCCTGCTCCATTTTTTGATTCATAACTGGTTAACAAATTTTCACCACATGCCCATGTAAATTTTTCCGGGTCGACCAGAGCATATGCAGAGGCCTGTGCGCTAAATGCTTTTCGACACATAGAACAGTGGCAAGATCTAGCATCTCGCAGCTCCCCTTCAATTTTGTACCTCACAGCACCACAAAAGCATGAGCCATTGATTGTCACTAATCGACTCCCTATATCATGTTTAATGTTCTTTAGAACCGGGATGCTAGCGCAAATCGCTACTTTTCTATTATCGATTCGTGTAAGCCGTATACATGTTATAGCTTCAACCGCAGCGGGACAAATCGCACCGCGTCCCACTGGAGAACGCTGATCCCGGAAACCGTTCGCTGAGATAGTGACAAAAAATAGGCGTCGCATTCGATGACCACCAGCCAGTGCACAGCGACACCCGCCTCCAGCAAGGCGTGGGTAATCGGCCCCATACTGCCCGCCCAGCTCCACCACCACACCGTCGCCGGCAGGCAAGGCAGCCGCCATGGCCTTTGCCAATGACCCACTACGCGGCGTGATCGACGCCACGCGCAACGGTGCGATAAACCACTTTGAGAAAAACATCCATTCGAAATTGCGTTTCATCCTGTCCTGCCCTTTCCTGACGCATTGCGAACGTTCATCCGGTCCCCCCAGTAACCGTCATCACCAGCCAAGCGTTATAGGCGAGCAGCAACAGCGAGCCCTCGAACCGGTTAATGCACCCCTCGCCGCGAAAGCCGTAGGCCATGACAAACAATCCGGCGGTCATGGCCATCATCACCGGCCAGTCGCGCGACAGCACCCCGGCGGCGACGTGCTCCATGGGTGCGATGACCCCGGCGATACCCACTACCGCCAGCAGGTTGAACATGTTGGAGCCCACGACATTTCCGATGGCGATATCGTGCTCCCCCTTGCGCGCGGCGATCACCGAGGCGGCCAGCTCCGGCAACGAGGTGCCCAGGGCAACGATGGTCAGGCCGATGACAAGGTCGCTGATGCCCAGGGCGTGCGCAATGCTCACTGCGCCCCACACCAGGATGCGCGAACTGACGATGAGCAGTACCAGCCCCGCCGCCAGCCAGAACAGCGCCCGGCCCAGCGGCATGGGATGGACGGCAAGCTCCTTGTCCATCTCCGCCGCCAGCGTGTCTTCGCGATAGCGCAGACCCTCATAGATGGTCCAACTCACCAGGGCGAAAAACCCGGCCAGCAAGATCAAGGCATCCACGCGCGACAGGGTGCCATCCCACAGTAACCACCCGGCTAGGGCACCGATGAGAAGCAGCAACGGCAGTTCGCGGCGCACGATGCGCGAGTGCACGGCCATGGGCGCGATCAGCGCGGCCACACCAAGAATCAGGCCGGTGTTAACGATGTTGGAGCCCAGGGCATTGCCCAACGCGAGGTCGGGGTTGCCGTCCAGCGCTGCCATGGCCGAGACCACCATCTCCGGTGCCGAGGTGCCGAAGCCGACGATCACCATGCCGATGAGCAACGAGGGCATGCCCGCGTGGCGGGCGGTGGCGGCGGCGCCTTCGACGAAACGGTCGGCGCTCCATATCAGCAGGGCGAAGCCCGCCAGGATGGCGAGTGCAGCAAGTGTCATGGGAACTCCTTCATTTCATCAATACCAAATAAAAGACCAGTGCCAGGGCCAGCCGGTAAATCACGTACGGCCACATGCCGAAGCGGTTCAGCCATTTGAGATAAAAGTGGATGGCGGTCAGGGCGGTGACGAAGGACACCACGCCGACGATCAGCACGTCTTTCCAGACAGGGTTGTCGAGGTGGCGCGCACTGGTACGGCGCATACAGAGATAACATGGAAACCCCTATACGGGGTGGGATTGAGTTACACACCAAGGCATTCGCGCACGCCCACCCCGGACCGCGCGGATGCCTTAGGTCTTGTCAATCCTGGAAGGACATGACCGCCACGGGCGTGGGCCCGGAGACTGTTGACGGCCAACTCAGGCGGGCTGAGCGACTACTCCCCTAAGAAGAGTTAGAGTTTATACAAATCCGATTTTTTCATCAATGAGATACGGACTGATTCCAAATGATGGAGCATCCAATGATCGCCCTGGCGCTCAGCGTGAACGGGCAATCCGTTCTGCAATGGCATAAACCGCCTCGATCTCGCTGCAGTTTCGTTCGCGCATGATTGCCGCGCGCTCGGCCTTCTCGTGCTTTTCCGTCATGGCGAGCGCGAGTGATAGCGGCGGCGGCACGTTGCGGAACAGGGCTTCAAGGTTGTCGGAAAGCACTACGCCCTCGACATACTTGCCGGGTTCCTTGCGTGCCGACAACAGGAGACTGCGCTGCACGTCGGTCAGGTCTTTGAAGCGTGCGATCTGCTCCACTTCTTCCTTGGGCATGACCAAGCACAGCCACCACTCCATCATGTTGAGCATCTTGCGGCTGGCGTCGGGGAAGTCCTCGAGGTTTTGGGTGGCGATCCAGAACCAGGCGCCGAGCTTGCGCCACATTTTGGTGATCTTGACCACGTAGCGGGCCAGTAACGGATTGGTCGTGATGATGTGACCTTCGTCGGTCACAACCAAGGTGGGCCTAGCATCGTGCTGATGGCGCTCCACCAGATCATTGATGTGGCTCATCATTGAGATGTAGGCCACGGTGAGCTGATCCTCGTAACCTTCCCGTGCCAGGATACCCATTTCCAGTATGGTGACGTCGGACTCCGGCCAACGGGTGCCGGGCCGATTGAAGAAGTGGCCGGCGAGGCCGGAGCAGAACAGCGCCATGCCGTCGCCCATTTCGATCGCCCGGTTACGCCGGTGCTCGGGCAGGTCATGATCGCGACCGATGGCGTGCAAGGCGCTGACCACGTCCTCTGTGATCACTTGTTCGCGTCCACCCTCCTTCACGGTCTTGGCGGCCATGAAGATGGCGTTGCGTATGAGCAGTCGATCGGCACGACTCATGCGCGCGTCTTCGCGCTCGTCACCGCCGGTGATCATGATCCGGGCGGCGATTTCCATCTCACCGAGAATGTCTCGACCGCCACCCTCGTCTTCGACTTCGTCATCGTCGTCGACCAGGTCATCCGGTTCTTTGCCGAGACGCACACGGTGTTCCTTGTCCAGCACACGTATGGCATCCGCGAATGGCGGCAGACTCACATCCACGTTCGGATTCAAGGTGACCTGGTTGACGGAGACGCCGTGGGCCTTGAAGTGTTGACCCAGCAAGGAGAATGATCCACCGGCCTCGATGATGAAGATGCGCGGGCGGTACACGGCGGCCATCTGTTGCAGCAGATAGACCAGCAGCGCCGACTTGCCCGCGCCGGTGGGCCCGAGGATGTGCATGTGGGCATTTTTCTTGCGGTCGGCTTTGTGCAACGGATCGAATGCCAGGGGTTCAGCACCGCGATTGAAGAACACCAGCCCCGGATGACCGGTGCCTTTCGATCTGCCATACAGCGGCAGCAGATTTGCGGCATGACTGGAGAAGATCAGGCGCGAGCGGCGGCTGGACTTATCCAACGAGACATCGTAGGCCATGGGTAAGTTGCGAATGTAGCTGTCCAGGGCGAGGAGATCCGCTTCCTGCAGGATCGGCTGCAGGCCGTTCGGAAGCAGAATTGCATTCAACTGATTGACGTTGGCGCGCAGCGATTTGGAATTATCCCCGCGCACATAAAAAGCGATATTCACTGGGTAGAGCTTGTTGCCTTGCGCCATCTCACGCTCGACGAGTTCCGCGTCCTCCCGTGTCAGCGCCGCCTCGGCGGAGTCGCCCACCGCAGCCCGCTTGACCTGGGCGATGTGGTTACGGGTGAAATCCTGAGGCTTGACCGTCAGGGTCAACACCATCACGGTGTACTCGGGTAGACGATCTAAGAGCGAGAAGACGTGATCACCGGCCTGGCGCTCGGCGGTCATGTGCCCTACCTCCGGCGCCCGCCGCAATCCCTGGATCGTGACCACGGTGTGCGGCAGCCCATCGAACCACCAAGTTGCAGTCTCGTTATCCGAGCGTGGCATCGTGAACGTAAGCCGCTCGGCCAGGTCATAGCCGAATGGCAGGTCCTCATCGCCGGGATAAGGGGCGACATCCAACAGCTTGTCGGGATCGCCATCGGCGATTGCGGGTTTTGGGTTGAACCACTTCAACAGCCACTCGTAGAGATCCTTGCCGGTGCCGCGACGCGCATGTATGCCGGCGGAGGCGAGTGACGCAACCCACTTGGTCGCCACGTCGTTCATCGCCTTTTCCACTTCGACCGCCGACGGGGTCTTGCCCTTTACCTTCAAGCGCCGGTAGAGAGTGGCACGCACACGGCGCACCTGTCCCCGCCAATGGGTTCCGGTTACGGCGGTATCCTCGAACAGGCCACCGGGACGGGTGATCCGCGCCAGATGTCTCGAGAAGGTTTCCTGGTAATGTCGGGTGAACGTGCTGTCCTTGGCGCTGGGTTGCGCATAGACGGCGACTTCCTGTTGGAACTCTTTCAGGCACGGCTCGTCTTGCACATAGACCTGCAAGATCCACGGCGCATCGTCTTCTTCGGGGATGGCATCGGTGAGTGCTGTCTGGATGGCGTCACGCAATTGCCTCATGAACTCCGGGGTGCGGGCCTCGGTGCCCGTCGGGGTGATCTCGAACAAAACACCCACACTGACGCCGTCTTCCAGCAGGAAGGTGCGGCTGTCCGGATCGTACTCGACCCATGGCATGAGATCGGTGAACGACGGCGGCCGATCATACAAGCGCTCTACCGCCGCTGTGGTCACCGGCGCTTCCGATGGATCGTGTGCCTTCTTCGCTGAATTGTTCGCTTTAGACTTCGCCACGTTCATTTCCGCTGCAGCTTGGTCGGTATATCGCCTGGTCGTTCATGAGGCGCAATGGTGCAGAATCGGGCCAGGATGGGATAGGTAAAATCAATTCGATGCAGTGCGGGGTTTTCCGGTTTGGTGCAGGGTGTACCTGCGAAGCCAACGTACAGTACCTGCACGCGCACGGCATCTGTATTGTCTGGCTAGCATCGAGAAGCGCAAGCATTACGGCAGATTGTCGGCATAAAACCAGGAAAAATTGCGATGGCTGGCTTGATCGACCGATGCAATGTAGGCAAAGTGCAAAATTGATAAATTCTAAATAACAGTCTGTAAAATGTGGCCTTTACAAGTGGGTTTTCTACAGGCTCGTTAGCGCGACAAATAGGAGGATGTATGTCATCGAATGACACCTTGGTCAATGGCCGCAGCCCGGTCACGAAAGTCAGCAGCGGCACTACCGTCAAGTTTCCGGATGTCTGCAAAACACCGGTCGGAAATGCCATTGTTCCGATTCCCTATCCGAATGTCTCCAAGAGCGGCGACCTCGCTAAAGGCAGCAAGACTGTCAAGATCAACGGCGCGCCAGCTTGTCTGTCGAGCTCGGAGATCGCCACCAGCACCGGCGACGAGGCCGGTTCCGCCAAGGGCATCGCCTCGGGCACGACCAAGGGCAAGGCCTTTCCCATGAATTATTCCTTCGATGTCAAGTGCGAAGGCAAGCCCATGGTGCGTAACGGCGATCCCTTCATCGGCAACAACCGTAACACCCCGCCGCTGCCGATCATGCAGGCGCAACCGGTGTACACGCCGATGCAGGAGCAACAAGAGAAATGCCCGTATTGTGGCAAGGTGGAACACCCCTTTGCTCGGCAATTCGGCACCAACCTGGGCAATGGCCGATCGCTACGTAACCACATCTTTGAGTCGAAACAAGAGGACGATCACCCCTGGCATGCCGGGAAGAGTACCCTCGCGGCGCATCATCTGATTTGCAGCGAGGCAATGAAACACAAACAATGGCGAGACTACTGCTCGCAATTTGGTTACAGCATCAACCACCGGAACAACGGGGTCATGCTGCCCATGACGCTCGCGCTCGCCTGTCAGCTCAACGCGCCGGTGCATATCGGCGGGCACATCGGGGGCTGGGCGGATGATTTACACTTGCCATATCCCAAGGCGGTAAAGAAGAAGATCAAACCAGTAAAGGATGCGATCAAAAAAGGTCGGTATTGCGATAACCCAGAAGGCGTTGTCGAAGAACTGGACAACAAGAGCCGTGAGATCCTCGCAAACATTGATGCCTTCACCTGGACCATCACCTCCGACGGCAAAGACTACCGGCGCGGGGACAAGGGCTGTTGCGGCGCGAACAAAATCCCTGACAAGAAGGGCCAAGCCTGCCCGCATCAGCGCCAGCATCAACTCAAACACGCCAAGACCGGGGCTATCATCCCGGCCAAGTCGCAATCCTTGAAGATTGGAGAATAACACATGTCAGTGAACACGGAGTATTTTGTCATCGAGAGCACCAACAACAATAACTATCCCTTGCTAGAGTGGGACGATGACGAAGACCTCGAAATCCCGCTCGCGCACAGCGCGCGGGATGGGATACCACTGCCCGTTCCGCTGCCGCATCCTATTAAGCTCGTTCTTGGGGAGCCCATTCCCCGCAAACCACAGATGGTGGACTTTCATGAATTACCGGAGCCTGTAGTCGGCAAAAAGATCAAAGATGTGCTGGAACCGCTCAGCATCGACGGCATTCAACTGCTGCCGGCGGTGGTGACCACGGACTTTGGGGTGTTCGATTACTGGTACCTGCACGTATACAATGAGATTGAGTGCATGGACAGAGACCGATCGATCAGCACCTATTCCAATCTAGGCGACGCCAGCGACATCAAAAAACTCGTCCTCGCCGAACACGAACTGGACTCGATTCCGCTCGATATGAGGCTGATCTTTGTGTTGAAAGAATCCACGCCCACTTACCTGTTTCACCAGAGCATCGTTGACAAGATTCTGGCCGTGAAACCCGAAGGCGTACGCTTCTTCCGGGTCGATCAATGGAGCCATGGTTCGGCTTTCGTGTGATAACGAAACTTGCCTGCCGTTGACGTCAATTTCCGATACCATGAGGGCGCCATCGTCGTACCCGTGCAGACTCCGCTGGACCGCACCAATATCGAAAACACTTTCATGCGACTGAACGCACTCGCAGACACGTTTCCAAGCGTCTGCGCCTTGCTCGCGAAGGATTACGGCAATGAGCAATGTGATATACGTCTGATCTTTGAGGTGCTCGGCGCTGCGCCGCCATACTCGCTGGATGAGATTGGCTTTTTCGAAGCGGCAATGCAAATCCCGGGCATCGCGCCGGAGTTGGCTAAATACCTGCGGCACGTCGTCAACTTGCGGCGCTATTTCGCTGGTACCAGTGGAGTCTGTTACCAATGCTGGTCTGATGAGGAAACTCCCTTCGGTGAGCCGGCCGCACGCGTCTTGCTTCGACGAAGAATCGAGTATGTTGATCTGTTCATTGATTTTCTGCGTACCAACGATCTTAATGTTGAGGTGAACCAGTACGGCATTCTCGACGAAATCATAGGCTGTCATGGTTGAAGTCCCTACACCTTGAAACTTGCGGGTGTGCGCGCGTCTGACTGCGGTGGGCAAAGCGGTCATGAGCAGATCAAGGATTTTTTCGAAAAGTACAATCTTGGGTCGGTGCTGCGAGACCCAGCAAACTTCATGTACTATTTTCGTCCGATTGTAGCCAACTATTGCTCGAACAACTCACTGGCGCGTGATCCCAATATGATGCGGAGTTTCCTACAAGATGCATTCCCCGACGATGTCTTGCATCGCGACGCATTGGCGCGCTTAACCGCGCTTGGATTGCTGGGGAATGAATCTCCAGAACCAGGAAACTCGCGCTAACAAGCACCCACACTGACGCCGTCTTCCAGCAGGAAGGTGCGGCTGTCCGGATCGTACTCGACCCATGGCATGAGATCTGTGAACGACGGCGGGCGATCATAAAGATGTTGGACTGCCGCTGTGGTCGCGGGCGCTTCCGCCGGATCGTATGCCTTCTTCGCTGAATTGTTCGCTTTAGACTTCGCCACATTCATTTCCGCTGCAGCTTTATTGGCACTTCGCCTGGCAACGCGTACTCAACCCGCTCATACATGGGAAAAGTCGTCGCATAACCGGGCACCGGTACCTGCTCTTCGTCAGCCAGGTGCGGAAATACATACATGACCAGACTCGGATTCGGTAGCCGGGAGAAAGTGGTGTCGATCTCGTTGTGAGCCTCACGCGTGTAGCCATGGAGCGAACTGTCGCCGTCGATGACAGGACGATTGCCCAGCGCCTGGCGCACCGCCTTGGGATCGTTGGCACCCGACTCGCGCATGTGCTGCTCGTAGATCGTTTTCATGGACGGGCCGTCCTGTGGTAACACGGCGTCCTTGGTGCTGGCACAACCGCCCAGCACGAGACTAATCAAGCCGAGCGCGGTGATAAGGATTGATGGCTTTCGCATGATCGAGTTTCCTGCCTTTGAGATCGAGATCGATGGGGAGCTCCACGTCGACGTGGATGGCGATGTGAACACCCGCCGGGACAAAGACGGCATCGAAGCTCTGCGACTGGCGCTCCATGAGCCACTTGGCGACTTCGTCACTGCCGCCGGCGATGGTCTTGCCGAGCACATATTTCCCAGCCTCGCCAGTGACGTTGTTGCTCGCCGCACCGCTGTCACTCACCACGGTGGTCGTCTCGGCCGCGGCCGCCGCATCGGCGGCGGCCTGGATAGCCTTCACACCGATACGCTGAGTGAGAAACGCCGGGGCATTGGTCTTGCGATCTCCGCTAACACAGGGAATGCCCTGCTGATCCGAGATCCAGCCCAGTGCTCGTTTGTTGCCACCGGACTGACTGCCGCGATCATCACTGGAGATCGTGCGGATGGTACCGTCGTCGAACACGAAGGTGACCGAGTCGAGCCGGCCGGTGACGCAGGACAGGGTCCAGTCACCGATGGCGGTACCACTCCATACCATGCCCTGTACGCCGGGCACGGTGAGACCGTTGGCGGCGAGGTTGTCGGCACCGGTGATCACCTTGAACGGCATGGGATCACGCACCTGGCCCTGTATCGGTACCCGACCGACCAACGCCGTCATGGCGGTCGATCCGATGAGCGTGGCATTGCGTGGCACCGTATAGACGGGATGCACCGTATCCAATTTGTCGGAGATGTTGGCAGTCTGCTCGCGCGCGCTACTCAGCGCCCCGCCCGTTGACTGGCGCACTTGGTGTAACAGGCTGTTTCCTTTCGTGCCACTTGTGTTATCAGCGATAGCATCCAGCGGTTCGATCCAGACCAGGCTGTTGGCGGGTGGCGCCCCTGCGCTGCCACCGTCGAAACCCAGTCCAACCGGGATATCGCCGACACTCTTCGTCGACTTCCCGTGCGATAGCGATTGCGACAAGGCATCCACCCGTGCCGTTAGCGAGGACAGCACACTGGAATCCAATCGATCCTGCGCGGCCTTGTCATTCTCACGCGACAAGAGCTCGCGCTTGACGCGTGTGGCCACGTTCTCCTCGATCTGCGCACGACTGCTCAGCAGCCGTTGATTCTCGTTGCGCAGTGTCGCGTTGTCCTTGCGCAAGGCCTCGACCTCGGCAGTCATCGCTGCGACGTTCGCGGTCAGGGTCTTGATGGTGTCGGCGGGTGTGTCCGCGTCCGGTACCGGCGCTTGCGGCACGGCGTCCATCACGACCTGTTGCTCCTTGCCGTTCGAGCAGGACTTGAGGGTGACGAACACCAGCATAAGCACTACCACGCCAGCGATGATGGGTAACAGTCGATTGCTGGTTGCGATGGCCATGGGCTTACCTCGCAGCCTCGAACGGCCGTGCGGAAATCAGGTATACCGCCGTGGTATCCGCCTCATTACCAGCCTGCAACAGGCGGTTGTGCTGAAAGGTCGCGGTCAACCAGGTACCACGCAGATTGCGTGGGTCCAGTGTCTGCGGCTGATCGCTACGGTTGGTCAGTTTGACGGCCGTGACATACAGCCCGCCTGCTCGCCAAGCCACCAAGGGTATTGCATCGACCGCACCGCCTAACATCAAGCTGACGGGCTCACGCATCACCGGCACACGGACGATGCCCGGCCGATCCTGAACGAGGCGCGCGGGTGCATAGAGCTGCTGAGCCGCGAAGCGAGTCAAAGCAACGTAGCTGTATTGCACCGTTGCGTCATGACTCGCCAAAGATGAATCCATCGTCTCGGCGTGACTCTCACTGCTTGTCTTCACGTACACCTGCTCGGGATACGTCTGACCGCCATCTTTGGATGCCGACACGTCGAACAGAAACATCTGGCCACCGTCGATGCTCTGTGCCATGACACGCGTGGCATCGAACGGTGCGCTGGCGAGAAGGTAAACGGTTCCGTCGACGCTTTGCGTACGCAGCGACGGCTGCAAGGATGCCGGCACACCAACTTTTACCGCGCCCGGCAAATGCACCAAACGTTCGTGGCCGACTTTGAGATCGAGTTGGATGGGCGTCTTGTTCCACTCAATGCGCTCGGTGACTTCCGGCTCGGCGTGGACCATCGACTGCATCAACACCAGTCCGAATCCCAACCAGAACATGACGCCACGTTTGAAATTGTTGATCGAATACATGCGTTGATCCCTGTCAACCACCCTGCCCGGGTTTGTCGTTGAGTTCGGATTCGGCGAGACGCCGCGGACCCTCCGCTGCAAAACCATCCAAAGCCAGTCCCCAAGGATTCGATTCCGGATCGACGGCGAGCCGCACGACGCGCAGCGGATAACGGATGGTTGTCTTCTTCACCGTCATGCCTTTCACCGACTCGTAAAGATCAAGATCCAGCCACACAACCCAGACACCCGGTGCGAGCACATCAACGCGGCGTTCTTCATAGCCGTGACCGGGTACTTCTTGCACGCCGCGCACGCGGTAAGCCAATTCGCCCTGTTTTCCCTTCAACTCCATGTCCGCGATGAGATCCGCCCGATAGCGCGGGGTGACATACGACGCGATACGAAAGATGGCCTTGCCATAATCTCTCGCCCCGTCCTCCGGCCAGCGATTGAGTTGTTGAAAGATGTAGAAGGCGAAGGAATACACGTTGGCCGGTGGTACTTCATCGACGGCCAGTGTCGCACCGGAGCGCAGGTCCGGTGGAACGTGCACAGTCAGCCGTTGAGGTGCCTGACTCCAACCAAACCACAGCGCCAGGATGACGACGATCTGCACGCCGATGATTACCCACAACGAGCGCAAATGGGCACGCACGTTATCGATCTCGTAGCGGTAGCGTCGCACTCCGACTCCTCCCGATATCCCAGGCGCCGCTGCGTCGAATGAACGGCGATCGACGCAAACCACGGTCATTAAGCTGTATGGCAATCTGTTGCTGGTAGTAGCCGTCCGGTCGACCGCGCTTCAGCCGCTGGAACAACGTGGCCATCGCGATCACCGTGGCGACCACGCCAACACCGGCGATGCCGAAACCCATGGTGACCGCGCCCATCAGCCATGCCAGGAGGAGGGAGACAGGCAACCAGATGAGCGCGGCCACACCAACGATGACGCCCAGCTCGGACGACGAACAGCCCTTGAAAATCGACGGCTCAGCGTTGAGCCGGTTGGCCAGAATGTCGTCGCGATTGGACATGGGCTTAGAGCGTGAATGAGGCATGGGGGCCGTAGCGAAAGCGTGAGAGAGCGAGGACAGATTTCTGCAAAGCCGAGGAGAATAGCCACGCCTTATTTGACGAGGGTTTGCGGGAATATGGACCGCTCTCTCGCGCTTGCAGTAGGTCAATCATGTCTCACTCACGCTCTCTAGATAACGCCGGCGGCTTCGGTCAGCAGGTAGCTGGCGAAGATCAGCACCACCGCGCCGACGATACCGAGCACACCGACCTCGGCCCACTCGGCCTTGCCCTGGCGTGCCTCGTTAAACTTCGCGAAGCCGAGATAGGCGATCCACAGGAACCCAAGCACGGCGATGGCCAGACCGAGCACGAGGCCGCCGTCCTTGATGTAGCCCTGAATGAGAGCGATCCAGTCACCCGCCGCCGGCGCCGTACTCGGTGCCACCGGTATCGGCAAGGCCGCCCACACCGACTGATTTGCGAACATTGCCAGCAGCCCGACCGCGGCTGCGCCCTTTTTGATTGTCTTCAGCATGATTGCTTTTCTCCGAGGTAACGGGGTTTCCCCCTTTGATGAATACCGGGGCATTCCCCGAACCGTTGCTGCAATGGCGTTATTCATCGCCATCACCGCAGATAAAAACCCAACACCATGAGCACGATGCTCGCGCGCAGCGCGCTCCACATCACGTCGAATATGCCGACCTGCCCGTCTTGCCAGGCCCGGAAGGTACCCAACGTCACCCAGATCACCCACACGAAAGCAAGCACGATCACCACGGAGGCGATGGCTGTGAGTAGCGTCGCAGAGGTGACGCCTGAACCTGCCTGAAATGCCGCGTCTTGAGCGGGTGTCATGATTTTTCATCACCGCCGATAGTCACCGCGTAAAGGCGGAAAGGTTCTCGGCTCCGTGCGTGGCGCATTGATGTGGTCCTGGATGCCCTGTTGCATCCTCGACAAATCCTGGCGCAGCCAGTCGTAGCGAAAACGAATGCGCGCATCCGGCTCCGCCTGCGACTCCGCCTTGCGAATCAGCGCTTCGAGTGCGTCGAGTTCATGAGCGATCCGCGCCAGCGCTTCGCGCTCGGCATCTGCGTCCGCAATCGCTGACTGCATCGGCAAGGCCGTGCTCAGCAGTCCTACGATCAGCAAGTGGACGGTGCGCATCGATGTCTTCCTCATGTCGTTCATGAGGCGCCATGGTGCGGTATCGGTTTAGGACGGGATACGGAAAATCAATTCCGTAAGGTGCGGGGTTTCATGCCTGCGAATAGCGGCTTATGAATGGCCGCCATAGTGAGCATCTGGTTTCTAGGACCCGTACCCAGGAGGAAATCACGAAAAGCACTTGACTCCGTACTTAGGTACGGCGTTTATGCTTTAGGCCATGATTGGATTTTTGAGGAGAACACCCATGGCGGAACACACTGCGAGCAAAAACCGCTCCCTGATTCTGGCGGCAGTGGCTGCCATCGGGGCGTCGCTGTGTTGTGTCGGCCCATTCGTCCTGCTGATGCTCGGCATCGGCGGCGCCTGGATCGGCAACCTCAGCGCGCTGGAGCCCTACCGGCCCATTTTCATCGGCGTGACGCTGCTGTTTCTGGGGCTGGCGTTTCGCAAACTCTATCTGGTGCCCGAGGCCTGCGAGGTAGGTAAGCCCTGCGCCAACCCGGTCACCCGTCGCAATCAGCGCATCATTTTCTGGGTGGTGACGGTAATCCTGGCTGCGATTGTCGCCTTTCCCTGGTACGGCCCGGCCTTGCTGGGCTGATTGATTTTCCACTTATTTGTAAGGAGACGCATCCATGATTCGAACCCTCTTACTCGCTGCGTTGCTCGGCCTTTCCGGTTTCACCCTGGCAATGTCCACCACGGCTTCGGCCGCCGAACAGGCGCAGACCCAGACCATCACCCTCGACGTGGAGAACATGACCTGCAATATGTGCCCCATCACCGTGCGCAAGGCACTGGAAAAGGTGCCAGGCGTGGTCAAGGCCGAAGCCAAGTACGAAGGTGACGGCGTGGGTTGGGCGAAGGTGACCTTCGATCCGGCCAAGACCGACATCGACACGCTGACAAATGCCACTTTCGAGGCGGGTTATCCGTCGCACATTAAAAAGTAGGAAGCACATCATGGACCGATTAATCACCTGGCTGGCCCGCATCGGCGATAAATCCGGCGCACTCGGCGCCATCGTGTCCACCATGGGCTGCGCCATGTGCTTTCCGGCGCTGGCCAGCATCGGCGCGGCGATTGGCCTGGGCTTCCTATCGCAATGGGAGGGCATGTTCGTCAACACCCTGCTGCCGCTGTTTGCCTGGATCGCGCTGGGTGCCAATGCCCTGGGCTGGCTCAGCCACCGCCAGTGGCACCGCTCCGTGGCCGGCATGCTTGGCCCCGCTATCGTGCTGCTCAGCCTCTATCCCTGGTTCCAGTATGACTGGCATACCGGCACCCTCTACGGAGGCCTGGCGCTGATGCTGATCATCGCCGTGTGGGACCTGGTCTCACCTGCCCACCGGCGCTGTGGTCCCGCGGGCTGCGAGGTTCCGCAGGAAAGAACGCAACACAACTGAACCAGGCGCGAAAATGTCTTTTAAGCAAACTGATTAAATTTAAGGAATCCGTAGCATGAACACACTGACATTACAGATCACCGGCATGACCTGTGATCATTGCGCCCGTAGCGCACAGGATGCCCTCAACGCCCTGCCCGGCGTGCGCGCCGAGGTGTCCTTCGCCGAGGGACGGGCGCAGGTCGAGACCGATGGCAAGGTAGAGACGGCACGACTGCTCGATGCCGTGGCCGCCAAGGGCTATCGCGCCACCTTCTTGCTGAAAGATGACGAAGCGGTCACCGGCGGCGACGGCGGCGGGCTGCATGTAGCCATCGTCGGCACCGGCTCCGGTGCCTTTGCCGCGGCGATCAAGGCCGCTGAGCAAGGCGCACGGGTGACGATCATCGAGGGTGGTGAGGTCATCGGCGGCACCTGTGTCAACATCGGCTGCGTACCGTCAAAGATCCTGATCCGCGGCGCGCACATCGCGCACCTGCAAGGCCATCACAACGTCGCGGGCGTGCCATTGAATACACCCGAACTTGACCGCAAGACCATGGTCGCCCAACAACAGAGCTGGGTAGACAAGTTACGTTACGCCAAGTACGAAAGTATCCTCGAAAGCAATCCCGATATTAACCTGGTGCGTGGCATGGCGCGGTTTAAAGATGCCGGCACATTGATCGTGACCAATACGGAGGGTAGCGAAAAAGAAATTAACGCGGATAGAATTTTGCTGGCCGTGGGCGCGCGCCCGGCCATCCCCGCCATCGAGGGTTTGTCGAACACCCCCTATTGGACATCCACCGAGGCGCTGGTTGCCGAGACGGTCCCGCAACATTTAATCGTGTTAGGCGCGTCCGTGGTGGCGCTGGAACTGGCGCAGGCGTTTCGCCATTTGGGTGCACAGGTGACCCTCGTGGCGCGTTCCACCTTGTTATCAAAAGAAGATCCGGCCATCGGTGAAGGCTTGACCGCCGCCCTGGAGGGTGAAGGCATCAAGGTCATGTTGCACACCTCCCCGGATGCCGTCAGCCATGATGGACAGCAATTTACCCTGCACACCAATAACGGTCAGGTGGTCGGCGACCGGCTGCTCGTCGCCACGGGGCGGGCGCCCAATACCGCCGCACTCGATCTGGATAAGGTGGGTGTGAAGACCGACAAACGCGGCGGCATCCTGGTCGATGATCACATGCGCACCAATGTGGAAAACATCTATGCGGCCGGTGATTGCACCAACCAGCCGCAGTTTGTCTATGTGGCCGCCGCAGCCGGCACCCGCGCCGCCGTCAACATGACTGGCGGCAAAAAAGCGATTGATTTGTCCGTCATGCCCGCGGTGGTGTTCACCGATCCGCAAGTGGGTACGGTGGGACTGACCGAGGCACAGGCGGAGCAACGTGGCATCGCCGTGGACAGCCGCACCCTCGATTTGGAAAATGTCCCGCGAGCCCTGGCCAATCTGGATACCCGCGGCTTCATCAAGCTGGTGGCGGAGAAAGACAGCGGCCGGATCGTCGGTTGTCAGGTCCTGGCCCATGAAGGCGGTGAGATCATCCAGACCGCGGCACTGGCTATCCGCAACCGCATGACGGTACAGGACCTGGCGGATCAGCTGTTCCCCTATCTCACCATGGTCGAGGGTCTCAAGCTCTGCGCCCAAACCTTTACCAAGGACGTCAAGCAACTCTCCTGCTGCGCGGGGTGATCGGGATGTTGTCGCGGCCAAAGTTCGCATGGGTGCTACTCCTCGTGTTGACCAGCGGGCGCGTCAGCGCCGGCATGCTGGACCTTGCGCCGCGCCCCCTCCCGTTTCCCATGCCGACGGTGACCTACACGGCGAACGGCCAGGCTCACAGTCTCGCCGAACTGCAAGGGCGGCCCTACATGCTGTGGCTGGTTTCGACCTGGTGTCACACCTGCATCGCCAGCCTGCGCGTAATGGACAAGGCCAACGAGCAACTGATGCAACAGGGTTTCACCATTGTATTGCTTCGCAACCACGATAACGACGGCGCCCCCGGGCCGGACGCACGTGGCTTCGCGCAACAGTTCGCCCCCGGCTTGCCCGGCCAGGCCAACTGGCGCTTCGGTGAGGCAAGCGCGCAGATGAAGCAGGCACTCAATGCGAAGCAGTATCCCGACATCTATTACCTGGTGGACGCGCACGGGCAGGTGCAAACCGTCAGCACCGCGCCCACGGTGACTCTGGACAGGATCCGGCGGTTTGCCCAGCACGCCGAAAACATGACGAGGAAAACACCATGAGCACCGTCATCCGGGCGCTGCGGCTGGTCTCGTCACAGGGCCGCGAGTATTGGTGGACGGCCATCATCGCGTTTGGCCTGTCCCTGCCTCTCTACTTGACCACCCTGCCGGCCTCGTACGTGGGCGGCACGATCAGCCTCAAGGCGCTGGCCTTTCTGGATGTAAAACTCACCGCCTTTGCCGTGCTGTTGTCAGCGCTGGTGGCCGCACTGGCGCCGCTGATGGTGTATCTGCTGCGCGAGGGCCGCAAGAGCGCCAAGGCCAGCGCCACCGGTGGCGTGTTGATCGGCGTGTTCGCGCCCATGCTGTGTTGCTCGCCACTGCTGCCCCTGACCACGGGCGCCGTCGCTACCGTTTTGCCCGCCCTGGGCGGCACCGTCGGGATCCAGGTGCAGTATTTCATCGCCACCTATCAGACCGAGCTGTTGCTGTTGGCCGCCGGGCTGTTGGCCCTGGCGCTGTATCAAAACGCCAGGCGGGTGTTACAGGGCGCCCATTGCCGTGTCTAGCGCCGGGTTACGCCAATGAAGGCCTACACCATTTCCAGGTTGGCGGCGGACGCAGGGGTCAGTACCAGCATCGTGCGCGATTACGAACGGCGCGGGCTATTGCAACCCTGCCGTTGCACACCCGGCGGCTACCGGGTTTATGACCGGACCGCACTTGAACGACTGCGCCTGGTGCTGGCGGCCAAGGCCGCGGGCATTTCACTGGCCACCATGGCCGATCTGTGCCGTGCCATGACAAACGACGACCCCGCTGCCCTGCACAGCGTGTTCCGGGAAATCGATCACATGCTCGATCGCCAGGTGCGCGCCATTACCCGATTCCGGACGGGTCTCACCAGGATACGCCAGGGCAAGTCGTCTCGCCCTTCCAGTTCACCCTGCTACAACACAATTTTCGATTGACCGCTCAGGAGGATACATGAAAAATCTAATCAAGCAGTTTTCCGGTCTCATCGGAGCCGGAATCGCCGCTGCCTGTTGTCTCGGATTACCGGCGGTGCTCACTGCGTTGGGGGCCGTCGGTCTTGGCGCCTTCATCCACGACGCTTATCTGTTTCCGATTTTTGTGGCCTTCGTGGGGATGAGCCTGTGGCTGCTGTTTCGCTCCGCGCGCCATCACGGCAAACTTGCGCCCTTCTGGCTCGCACTCGCGGGCGGGCTCGTTGGGGTTGTGGGCCTCTGGTTACTGACCACGGGATTGTATCCAATAAACTGGTCCGTCTACGCCGGACTGAGCATCCTGGTCGTGGGCAGTGTCTGGGATTTCTTTATTGGCCGGCGGCAGGCAAGCTGCGCCGCAGAGACCTGCGAGTCGCCGGCGGCAAGCGAGCCTGTGGATCCCCGGCGCCGTGCGGTCAACAGCGCGGCGCTCGCTGTGGCCGCTGCCGGTACCTTTTATGGTCTCTATAAATCCGTCGAAGCGTTTGCCCCTGAGGCGGCGGCCGGCACCATCGCCTGTTATGGCATCAATGCCTGCAAGGGACAGGGCGCATGTTCCACTGCGCACAACGCCTGTACCGGCCAGAACACTTGCAAAGGCAAGGGTTATCTGAATGTAACCGCAAAACAATGCGCCATCCGGGGCGGAGTACCGCTCAAGGGCTCACCGGCCGATCCGGCGCGAAACACCGGTTGAGAGCATATCGTAAATGCGTCAAGAACTGGAAAAACGGGCCGCCATATGTAACAGATAACACCCAGTTTGGGTCCTAACATGGTCCAAATTTTACGCAATTGTATTTTACATATCTCAATATCTCTTGTATTATTGATTCTGTGATGAAAGATGAATTGGTAGCTGAAAAACTGTCCGCCATGGCCCACCCGGTCCGCCTCGCCATTGTGCGCATGCTGGTCAAGGCGGGTCCGGAGGGGATGCCAGCCGGTCAATTGGGCGAGCCCTTGGGCGTTGCCTCCAACGCGTTGACCTTCCACTTACAGAAGCTGGCCCACGTTGGTCTGGTTAGCTCTCGCCGCAACGGCCAGTTCATCATCTACACAGCTCAGTTCGACGCGCTGCTGGATCTGACGGATCACCTGGTCGGCGCCTGTTGCGCGGATTCGCCCGAAAAGTGCGGCCCTCGCTGCACTTCTGCCGGACCAGTGTCCGCGCCTGACATCCTCATATCCGAAGGAGGCAAACAACATGATTAAGCTTCAAGTAAACCGCCGGTCCTGGACGGGTGCCATTGGCATCGGCATCGCGGTGTCCATCCTCACGGCGATCATCATGGTGGCGGCGACCAAGGCGGGCCTGTCGCCGTTTCCCAAGCCGCCCTCGCTGGCCTTCGCGGAAACCGTGCTGGGGCACACCTTGCCGTTGCCTGTCGGCCTGTTGTTCCACACGGCCTATGTGACCTTCTGGTCCCTGGTGTTCGTGCAGTTCTTCCCAAAACGCGGATTCTGGCCGGCCATGGCGCTCGCCGGCGCACTGTGGATCGTCATCCTGGCCGTGCTCTTCCCCTTGGTCGGCTGGGGCTTTGCGGGCCTGCATGTAAGCCCCAAGCTGATCCCGGCGTCCTTCCTGCCCCACCTGCTGTTCGGCCTCTTCCTGTGGGCGCTGGAAACGTACATCCCGCGCAAGCGCGTAGCGAACATCGGAGGATCGGCATGATTGAGCTGATCGACACCGCCACGCTGCATGGGTGGCAACGTGAGGGGCAAGACTTCGTCCTGATCGACACCCTGCCTGCTGCCATTTTTGCCGACGGGCATTTGCCGGGCGCGATCAATCTCCCGTCGGATGACATTTTGGAGCAGGCCCCCGCGCGACTGCCGAATCTAGATGCAACGCTCGTGGTCTATTGCGCCAGTGCGACCTGCAAGCGGGCGAGCCTTTCTGCCGGGCGACTCGAACAGCTCGGTTACACCCGCATCTTCCATTACGAAGCCGGCAAGATGGGATGGCTTGCCGAGGGCCTGACGTTGGAAGGCCCTCGCTGATGATGCCGTTGCCCGAGACCGGCCGGATGCTGGCGATCTACGCGGCAGCGGCCTTCTTCGAGATCGCCGGCTGTTTCGCCCTGTGGGCAGTCCTGCGCCTGGGCAAATCCGCGTGGTGGACGTTGCCCGGTTTGGTATCGCTGCTGCTCTTCGCCGTTTTGCTCACGCGCATCGACGTAGACCTGGCCGGTCGCGCCTACGCCGCCTATGGCGGCATCTATATCGTGGCCTCCCTAGCTTGGCTATGGGTCGTCGAGAGTCAGGCGCCGGATCGATGGGATCTGGCGGGCGCCGGGTTGTGCCTGGTCGGCGCCTTGGTAATTCTGGCGGGGCATCACGGTGAGACGTTTTGAACACCACGATTCTCCTACTACGTGAATTCGACGATGACGATAAAGTCATCAGGGTGCAGTCGGATACCCTCGCTAGCCAGAAAGGAGGTACGGATGATGTTACCGGATGAAACCGAGCTGACTATTGGGCGTGTTGCCAAGGCTGCGGGTGTCAATGTGGAGACGGTTCGCTACTACCAGCGCATCGGCCTGATCGCCGAACCGCCGAAACCGGCGCAAGGCTACCGGACCTACCCGGCCAACACGGTTGAACACATCCGCTTCATCAAGCGCGCCCAGGAACTGGGCTTCTCTCTCGACGAAATCACCGACCTGCTTTCGCTGAACGACCGGGACTGCGACGAGGCGCGCACCATCGCGGAACACAAACTGGACATCATCCAGCACCGCATCGACGACCTCGCCGCCATGCAGCGCGAACTGACAAAACTGATCAAGGCCTGCAGGCAAAACGTGTCCGGCCAGGAGCGCTGCGCGATTATCGCTGTTCTTGTCAAGGATAGCGGGACTGACAATCAAAGCTAAACGGTCGCAACTCATCGCATATCCATGGACTCGATGATTGGACATCCATCCTCGCTGGCACCACATAAATTTACAAGCAAGGTTAATTCATTGCGTAACGTCACCAACATTAAGAAAGAGAAAGCGCCGCTTTCAAGTCCTCATGCTCAAAGGCCGAGGCCATGCGATCAATCTCGGCTCGCGTAAGACTGAGTTGTGCAGCCTCTTCACGCCACGTTGCCACTGCCTGCCCGACTTCGGCTGCGATCACGTGCGCCCTGGCTTCATCCAGTTCAAAGTAGCCCACCACACTCATCGCCAGATCCAGAGAGGCTGCGCCGTCATCGAGATCAATGGCCGTCGTCAGAACGCGTGGCTTGATGTCCGTGGGTACCGGATTAAGATCATAGGCTGGGCTCAACCGCCAACCGTCCGGGCCGGTATAGAGGAAAGCGTGATTACGCAAGTGGTCATCCGTGTTGGAGATCAAAATATTGAAGACGATACGTCGCCACAATTCATGCATATCCTGTTTCGGATTGGCGCCATATCGGCGCAGCGCGTCGACAAATTCCAGGTAACTACGTGACTCGTTGTCGCTGGCGCCGAGCATACTCATGGCCGAAAGAAACGGAATGCGCTGACCTTGCACCCTATCGAACCGGCGCAGCAACAGCACCGGCTTGTTCAGTACATGTTCGATTCGCCAGTCGGGCACAGGGATACCAGCCTTTGCCGCAAGGCGGAGCGCAACCGCCTCCCACAGAATCGCATTGATCTCATCATCCTTGTGAGGAAACTTGGCAATGGCGAGATGCCCGTCCCGGTCCCGAACAGACGCCTTGGGACGTGCGCCACCCAATGATGAGCCGGGTGCCAGCAGCAGGCGCAGATCCTCATCGCTGTCCGTGTCACCCACGACATGCTCCGCCGCCGACAGCAATTGTGGCAAATCGATCAGGGGGGGGATGCGAGCGGTTTCATGTTCGGCAAGAAATGGTCCGCCCTCAGACCTGGCAAAGCGCAGGGCGCCTTGTCGTGCCTCATCATCAACCATGAGCAGATAGTCAATTTCCATCAAGGTGCGTGGTGTTTCGCCCGCGCGCTCTGCCCGGCGCCGTTCGGCCCGGCGCATCAGAACCCGTCCCCAGCGGTCGGGAGCCGAGTCGCCGATGGTACCGAACAGGGGTTTACCTGAAGGCGTGTGGAATGGACCCGGGCCCAGCGTCAGGGCCGGTTCCAGGGAGAAACGGTCAGCATACTCAAGCCAATCCGGATCATATTCGAACGTCGCGCTTTCCCTACCCTTACGCACGCGCGCCCATAATCGCCCGGCCAGATGCGGCGTACCGGCAATATCCACATAGACGTACACTTCTGTTTCCATCAGGCTTTACTCTTCTGTCCAGGCTGGGATGACTTGCGCCCGGGTTTATTCTGGCGCGGCTTGCGAATACGTTGCGGCAAGCGCTCCTCTTCGAGTTCAAGACCCACCGTATCCGTCTTGGCATCAGCGAGATCACCCAACCGCTCAGCCATACCCAACACAAAAAGCACATTGGCGTAGTTACCCAGCGAAACGCCGGGATCGCCCTTTTCTATCTTGTTCAAGGTTGTCCGGCTGATAGAAGCCCGTTCAGCCATAACAGCCGTTGAAATACGCCGTCTGAGCCGGGCATCTCGGATATCCTGTCCAAGCTTACGCACCGCCCGCCTGACCGGAATCGGCACCATCAAATCTAGTTGGGTTTTTCTCATGTTTCGTCCATCTTTATGGTCACTATCATATATAGTGTATATAATAATGGACGTTATAACAATATATTTACAGTAACCCCCCAAATAATCATGATCGTTAAGTTCATTATTCTGTACGTTAGTTGGTTTAACACCAGGAATTATGAACATTTCCAGAATATTATGGGCCATTGGCTAAGATCACCTGCTTCAGGGAAATTGCTCCATCACAACCACTTTTTTATAAAGATATTTCTTAAACGTGCTCGCGGTCACCGCCACAGCAAATGCAAACAGTGCAGCGAAGGGAAGCACAATAAACGTTGGATGCAAACTGAACGGAAGGGCCAGATACGTTACCCAGGTGATCACTACGAGCGGTAACACTGCCTTCTTGGCATAGTGGTACACGAACGAACTCTCTCGACCTCCGCCCCAACGCCGAAGATCCCGTTTCACCAGACCGTCAACCAGG
>WGLP01000011.1 GCA_016125505.1 Gammaproteobacteria bacterium | reverse complement strand
TTCAAAGCAATCTTTTGCCAAATCGATGGCGATGGTTCTAGGATGCATGGTGGACTCCTCCTCGTGTTGATCACTGGGTTTTCGCAACCTCAGCTTGGCACATCGATGCCGCAAAAAATGCGGGAGGAGTCCATCTCATCACCCAAGCACTGGCCCGAACAGGGATCCTCCGGCCAGGGTCAATACCGAGCCGGGCAGGAACAGCACGGTAGCCACGGCATAGAGGACCATAAAGGCCAGCCACGCCAGGGGACCCAGTTCGCCGACCCGCTGTACTATGGTCGCCACATCCAGTGATTGACCCTGCCAAAGAGCCACAAGGATTGCTGCGATCAGCAGGAGCAATCCGCCAGTCCGCAACAGGCGTTTTCTTCCGATCATGTTCACCACCGCCGGTTGATGGTGTACTCGCCTAAATGACGGGCGAAGGGCAGCATCAGCATGCCAGGCAGTCTGTCCACCTGCTTCGGATCACGGAAGCTGTCCAGGCCGATTTCCATCTCGGTATGCCCTTCCGGCGGCTGTGCCGCATAAGTGCCGAAGAGACGATCCCACCACGGCAGGTTGAAACCGAAATTGGAGTTGGTCAGCGGAGCATGCACCGAATGGTGAACACGGTGCATGTCGGGTGTCACCACGAAGAAGCGTAGAACCCGATCGATCTTCTCCGGGATATAGACATTGCCGTGATTGAACATCGCGGTGGCATTCAGCAGCACCTCGAAGATCACGACGGCGACAACAGGGGGACCCAGTACCATGATGGTGGCAAACTTCATCAACATGTAGAGGATGATTTCGATCGGATGAAAGCGCGCGCCGGTGGTCACGTCGTAATCGAAGTCGGCGTGGTGGACCCTGTGCAGGCGCCAGAGCACCGGTATCGCATGCACCACGACATGCTGCAGCCAGATCACGAAGTCCATCGCCACCACAGCGATGACGACAGAGAGCGTGAAAGGCAGTTCGTAGAAATTGAGCAGCCCCCAACCTTGTTGCTGGGCAAGGAGTGCCACGCCAACCGCCGCAGTGGGAAACAGAAAGCGAAGGATGAGCGTATTGAGAACAACGAGCCCCAGGTTGTTGGCCCAGCGAAGCCCTTTGGAGACCGTGAGTTGACGGCGGGGCGAGAGGATCTCCCATATAGCCATGACCGCAAATATACCCAGGAAAAAACTCAGGCGAACGGGCAGTTCATTCCCGAGAATCCAGTCGTTCCAGTTCATTCTTGACTTTCCTCCAGCGTGTACTCTGCTATAATTTTTTAATTATCTTGTATTCAATAGATCACTTGAATAATTGAAAGCTATTGATCGAACTATGTCAACTGGTAACTTCAAACATAATCTTTTCAATCAGTTCGCCCGCGTTGCCAAGGCGATGAGCAATGGCTACCGGCTGGAACTACTGGAATTCCTGGCTCAGGGAGAACGTAGCGTGGATGCCCTGGCGCAAGTGTCAGGTATGACCGTGGCCAATACCTCCCAGCATCTTCAGCAACTCCGGCAGGCGGGGCTGGTGACCAATCGCAAGGAGGGGCAGAAGGTCTACTACTTTCTGAGCGGGATGGATGTAGCTGCGCTGTTGGATTCGCTGAGGCAGGTCGCGGAACGCCACCTGGCCGACGTGGACCGACTCGTCGATGATTACCTCAAGGTTAGGGACAGCCTTGAACCGGTACCCGCTGATCAATTGTTGCAGCGGGCGCGTGATGGACTGGTGACCGTGCTGGATGTTCGTCCGCCGGAAGAGTATGCGGCAGGCCATCTCCCCGGTGCGATCAACATTCCGGTTAAAGAGCTGGAGAAGCGCCTAAAGGAACTGGATCCGAAGTTGGAGGTTGTCGCCTACTGTCGCGGGCCGCACTGCGTACTGGCATATGACGCAGTAGCCAAGCTGAGGAAGGAGGGCATCAATGCCCGACGCTTGGATGGTGGTCTTCCGGAATGGAGGTTAGAGGGGTTTCCAGTCGAGGCGTGAATGCCGGTTACCGGGGTTCCCGGCTGATTTGAGTTTCTGATTTTGGGCTATGCCGCACTGCTGTCCCACTTAGCGAATAGAAATGGCCCGGTTTCGTTGGCCTTTTTGATACAATTGATTCACCACAAACCATTGAATCAGAAAGCGAAACCGGACCATGGCCTATCATTCTACTGCACTTGCTCAGTTCCTCAAATTGGTGCCGAGACTTGAATTCGAGAAGCTCGCTCGGGCGCAGGATGGGGCGCGTCGCAGTGACGCCCTGTCGCGCTGGAGCCAGTTCACCGCGCTGGTGTTGGGGCACATCGGCCGGCGCCACAGCCTGCGTGACATCGAGACGGCGCTGGCCACCCAACCGGCCCAGCGTTACCACCTGGGCATTCAGTCCGTCAGCCGCTCTGCCCTGGCTCGTGCCAACGAGCAGTTGCACGCAGACTTTTTCCAGCAACTCTTCTATCTGCTCTATCAGCGCTGCCAGCACAGCTCTCTGCCTAGCAAGCGGTTCCGCTTCAAGGGCAAGCTGTTCTCGCTGGATGGTTCGTTGATCGACCTGTCGATGAAGGTCTTTCCGTGGGCCGATATCGCACCGAAGAAGGCCGCGTTCAAACTGCACGTCGGACTCGATCATGACGGGCTGATCCCGGCCTTTGCCGAGGTATCCGAAGGGCTGGAATCCGAGATGGCGGTGGCCGGCACCTTCCGGTTTCCGCCCGGCAGCGTGCTGGTCTTCGACCGGGGATACGGCCGCTACGCCTGGCATAAGCAATTGACGGATAGAGGATTGTTCTGGGTGACCCGAGCCCGCTCCAACATGAAATACGAGGTCGTCTCCGAACAACCCGTGGTGTCCGGCGGCGGTGTCATCAGCGATCAGATCATTCGACTGACCGGGGCCAAGGCCCTGAAGGCTGGCCTCGATCCCATCCGGCGAGTCGAGTACCGGGATGCCGAGACGAACAAGCACTACGTGTTCCTGACCAATCAGCGCCGCTGGGCGGCGCAGACCGTCGCCGACATCTACAAATCCCGCTGGGAGGTCGAACTGTTCTTCAAGTGGATCAAGCAGAATCTGAAGATCCGCTCGGTCATCGGCCACAGCATCAATGCGGTCGCCTCGCAGGTGTTCGTTGCGTTGTGTGTCTACCTGCTGCTGAGCTTACTGAAGTGCGCTTCGCGCTCCGCTTTGGGTATTCAAGCGATCCTCAGGTTGTTGCAAACAAACCTGTTCGCACGTCGACCGATCGAGGGGTTGTTACGACCTCCATCGGCCGATCCGCCCTGTCCGCAACTCGCCCTATCGCTCAGGGCCGCGTAAGTGGGACAGCAGTGGCTATGCCGTTAAAATATATGCATATTTTTGAAGCAATTTCTGATCATGGTATTTTTCATGGTATTCTCATTTAGCAGGAAAATAAGCCATTGAATATAAAAGATAAAAAAGGCTTATTTGCAATAGAGTGGGAGTGAGGGGGTAGCTATATAAGCCGAGCACCAAGAACAGCGCGCGGCGAGCTTTATTGAGCTCCGATTTTATGCACGCCATCGCAACATGTGCGTGAATTGTCCAACTCCCCATCCTGACAGATTTGACCTGGCCATAGTTTACGCTTTTCTTTTGAAAGAAAAAGGCATGCTATTTTCTTTCAAAAATAGAGGCAAACACACAGACAGCACCGACGCAAGATCCTTCGACAGATTCAGTCCCGTAAGCGGGGCTGGGTCTTTATGCCCGACAGTTTCACCGATCTCGGTACCGGCTGGTTGCTCGATCTGGCACTGATGCGGCACTGGGACACTGGCATCATTATCCAACTGCCCCGGGGTCTCTGGTCGCTGATTGTATTGGGGTTAGTGAGGTAGGCAGACTCACAGATCCGTTTTTTACAAATTGGAGAACGAATGAACATAGAGTACCTGGCAGATCACAAGAACGTGATACCTTTACTCGCTCAGTGGTTTTATGATGAGTGGGCGTATCTGCATCCAGGCCGGACGCTTGCGGACATAGAGCGGCTTATTGGGGAAAGGGCAAATACAAACAAAATCCCAGTCGCATTGGTTGCTTTCGAGGGCCAGGAACTGCTCGGGACTGTTTGTCTCAAAGTACATGATATGGACACGCGCCTCGATTTAACGCCTTGGCTCGCCGGTCTTTATGTTGCGGCACCGAGGCGTCGGCAAGGTATAGGGGCAAGGCTTGTCTCGGCAGTTGAGAAAAAGGCTCAAGAACTTGGGGTGGATAAACTCTATTTGTACACGCCAGAATCAGAGGGCTTTTACTCGAGGCTCGGGTGGCAACTTAAAGAAAGAACTGAGTACCATGGTAATCCGGTTACCATCATGCGAAAGGAAATCGTTCTCTAACAATACGTCTTGCTGTACTCAAGCTTCAGCTTTTCACCGTACCAAACCGAAGGGAAGCGAGACGTTTCTGGTATAAAGGTGGCCTTGATATATATGAAATGGAGAGGGGGATCATCTTTAATGGTGACACGAATTAACAGCAGCCAGGATCGGAGTGCTAACGTGTTTGCCGGGAAAAAATCGCTATTGCTGGACATGAACAGTACATTCATGTTCGGTGAAGATAGATTCGGGGATTCGGAGGATTTCTCGAAACATTACTTCAAAATAGGCGGAACATGCCAACCAGAAGAAATCAACAGAATTATTCACGCCACCTATGCATACCTGGACTGCCGTTACCTGGATGAAGGTTATCGGCATAACTTTCCGTCGGTGGAAAGCGCAGTCCGCGAAGTAGCCGGCCAAAAACTTGGCGAGAGTGAAATAGATAAGATAGTTACGACTTTCGCCTTTCATGAACTCGGACACATCCCGCCCGACTACGTTGTCGCACTCCATGAACTGCGGCAACGTTTTACGCTGGCGGCGGTTATCGACATCTGGTCACCGAAGAAGGCGTGGCTGGAGGCGTTCGAGAACGCAGGTGTCGCCGGTCTATTCTCAGCAACGTCTTTTTCCTCAGACCATGGAATGGTCAAGCCTTCTCCAAAACCCTTTGAGTTAGTGCTGGGACAGCTTGGTATCAGAAATACCGAAGCCGTCGTCGTGGGTGATTCATCGGCTAGAGATCTCGTTGGTGCAAGAAGCGCTGGTATCGACTGTATATTGGTTGGCGGTGCCAAACACCCTGACGCACTCGAAAGTTTCGGGAGCTTGTTAGAACTATGCAGGGCGATACACAGCTAACAATCGGAATCTTAAGGATTATAGAATACATGTTTAGCATGGAAATAAGGTCTCAACAAATCAAGACAAACGTGCTGCGAACTGTTGATATTATTGATGTTTTTGTTAGCGTGGATTGGTGAGTGCTTGTGCCATTCGTCCGAGCGTGAGCATGGCGCGTTCCAGTGTATCGTTCCACGGTTGGGCGCAATTGAGCCGGATGAAGTTACGATACTTCTGGGTGGCGGAAAATATCTGGCCTGGCGCAATGCTAATGCGTTGAGCCAGTGCCTGTTGGCAAAGTTTCAATGAATCCACGTCCCTGGGTAATTCAACCCAGATTACGAACCCACCCTGCGGTTGGGTTACCCGGGTACCCTCCGGGAAGTATTTTCCGACGGCCCGAATCATCATGGACACCTGTCGTTGATAGTCGCGTCGTGCCTGGCGCAGGTAACGGTCATAGCCGCCTTGCTTCAGGAAGTCGGCTATAGCGAATTGCGGTAAGGTGGGCGTGGCCAGAGTGGTGACATATTTCCTATATTCTATTTTCTCCCGGTATTCCCCCGCAACAACCCAACCGATTCTGAGACCAGGGGACAGGCTTTTGGAAAATGACGAACAATAGATGACTTGTTGTCCATGGCTGAAAGCACTCACGGCGCGAGGGCGTCTGCCGTCGAATCCGAGATCGCCATAGATGTCGTCCTCGATGAGTGGGACATTAAACTGTGTCAGTAATGTCATCAATGCCTGCTTGTTTTCGTCCGGCATTGTGCAACCCAATGGATTACTGAAATTGGGCACCAGTGCGCAGGCTTTGACCGGCCATTTTTCAAGTGCCAGAGACAGTGCCGCAAGGCTTATTCCGGTGTGCGGGTCCGTCGGTATTTCCAGTGCTTTCATACCCAGTGTTTCGATGGATTGCAGCAGGCCATAAAACGCCGGGGACTCTATGGCAATGATGTCACCGGCGCTCGCAACGGTTTGGAGACTCAATGTAAGTGCCTCCTGACAACCGCTCGTGACAATGATGTCGTTGGGGCTGACCTGACAGCCTGCCTCTGCCATGCGATGTGCAATCTGCCGCCGCAGTTCCGGATTGCCCGGCGGGAACTGGTAGGTGGAGAGTTCATTGCCGTATTTGCGCACTATGGATGACAATGAGCGTTGAATTGCGCGCATGGGCAGAAAGCTTGAATGGGGAACAGCTGCACCCAATTGCACAAAATCCGGTTCATTCGTGGTTTGAACCAGGCGCAGGACTAGCCCCTGGCCAGTAACCGGTGTCGGTCGTGTCGAGGGACGCGACAAGGCGGGAGGTTCCGGTACGGGCCATGGTTGTGTACGGACAAAATAACCGGAGCGGGGACGTGCCTCGATCAGGCCTTCGTCTTCCAGCAGACGCTGTGCCTGCACGACAGTGGAAATACTGACACCCAACTGCTGGCTCAGTTTGCGCACGCCCGGGATCCGGTCCCCGGGCAGGTATAGTCCCTGGTCGATCCGGGCAGTCAGTTGGCGGGCAATAGCTTCGTAGAGTGTGTCCAACAATCTGGCTCCAAAGCATGAATGCGGCACAGATAGAAAGTCTATGAACCGATACAGATCAGGCCGCAATATAACTGTACCGGTATTCTAATATACATACTGAATCTGTATTGTGTTGAGTGTCCCAGTTACCCTGTATCCCTGTCAATCGATCGTATGCAGAGGGATGCATGAAGCGGGAAACAAAGGGCATGGTGGCAGGTTTTGCAGGCATAGCGGTGTTTGCTTTAACGCTGCCCGCGATACGTTATGCTGTTGCCTATTTCGATCCCGTGTTGGTCGGCCTGGGCCGATCCGTGATGGCGGCCTTGATTGCGGCGGTGTGGCTGGTGGTGATCAAAGCCCCCATTCCGACACGCAGGCAACTTGTACAGTTAATGATCGTGACGCTGGGGGTTGTGATCGGTTTCCCACTCTTTTCGGCGTTGGCAATGAAAACGCTGCCCGCCATTCATGGCGGGGTTGTGGTCGGCATACTGCCGATGGCGACGGCCATAGTGGGTGTACTGTTGACCCATGAAAAACCCTCGCCGGGATTCTGGGTTACCGGATTAGCGGGGTGTCTGGTCGTAATCCTTTTCGCTTGTCCGGACGGTTTCCAGCACTTGCAGGTCGGCGACGCCTTGCTTGTGGGTGCTGTCATCGCAGCGGCGGTAGGTTACGCATTTGGTGGTCGCCTGGCCGTGGAGATGGGCGGTTGGCAGGTCATTTGTTGGGCACTGGTGATTGCCTTTCCGTTGATACTCCTGCCTACCGGGATCCAAGCGCTGCACGCCACACCAGCTGTTCCCATAACCGCCTGGCTCTGTTTTATCTATCTGGCGCTGGGCAGCCAATTGCTGGGTTTTGTTTTCTGGTACAAGGGGCTGGCTTTGGGCGGGATTGTCCGTGTGAGTCAGATACAGTTATTGCAGCCGTTTCTCACCCTGATAGCAGCGGCAGTGCTACTGGGTGAGCGCCTGGATGGTCGTACGCTGGTCTTTGCCACGTTGGTGGTGGCGATTTTGGCAGTCGGCAGGCGCATGCCGGTCACAAGAATGTCGCCACTATCAACTAATAAAAGGAGCCTATGAATGGACGGCAAGCACAGGTTACCGGTCTTTCAGGTGGATGCCTTTACCAACAAGGCCTTTTCAGGCAATCCCGCCGCGGTCTGTCTGTTACCCGAATCTCGGAATACAGAGTGGATGCAGGGCGTTGCCGCGGAGATAAACCTGAGTGAAACCGCTTTTGTAACGCCTTGTGGCGAGGGTTTTGAACTACGCTGGCTTACACCGACTGTCGAAGTCGATCTGTGTGGTCACGCAACACTGGCGTCTGCGCATGTACTATGGGAAGAGGGTATTCTTGAGCCCGGTACGGACGCGCGCTTTCATACGAAGCGTGGCTGGTTGCAGGCCAGACAAGCGGCGGGCTGGATCGAGCTGGATTTTCCCGCTGAGCCGGTCGTGCCGGTACCGACACCTGAGGCATTACTGCCCGCATTAGGCATCATGGAACCAGTAGCCGTGTATCGAAATCGCCTGGATTATCTCGTGCATGTCGCTTCCGCGTCCCTGGTGCGCGATCTGTCGCCGGACTTTGCCAGGTTGAAAACGATCGAGATGCGCGGCGTGATGGTGACCGCACGTGCCGACGACCCTGCTTTTGATTTCGTATCACGTTTCTTCGCACCAGCCACCGGTATTGATGAGGACCCGGTGACCGGGTCAGCACATTGTGCCCTGTATCCATACTGGCATGCCCGATTGAACAAACCGGAAATGACGGCCTTTCAGGAATCAAAGCGGGGCGGTCTGGTTAAAATGCGAGAGCAGGGGAAGCGTGTCATTCTGTCCGGACAGGCGATCACGGTGATGTCGGGAGAACTTCATGACTGACATGGCGCAGTGCTGGATCAATGGTCAACAGATGCCGGGCAGTGAGGTAAGTATTTCGGTTTTCAATCACGGGCTGCTCTATGGTGATGGCGTATTCGAAGGTATTCGCTTTTACAATGGGCGCGCCTTCAGACGGGTCATTATTGCGTCAACGCGTCGCTTGCCCGTGGACGGGCTCGATGGGTGCATTAAAAGCCTCAATCTGGCCCCGACGGGCTGCGTTTGGAAATCACAAACTACCGTCAGGAGCGGCGTGAGCGCCGTGATAACTGGAAAAATATTGAGCCGTAAACACACCTGAACGGGAATGAGAATTATATGTTAAAAAATAAAAAAATGGATACGCCGATTACCTCAGGCGTTCATCATATCGGTCTAACCGTATCAAAACTGGAAGAAAGCGCCGATTTTTTCACGTCCTTGCTGGGTTGGAAAGAAGTGCGCAGGAATGAAGACTATCCTGCCATTTATGTAAGTGACAGCAATATTCTGGTTACACTTTGGGGTATAAAAGAACAGCCGCCACTCGAATTCAACAGAATGAAGAACATTGGCCTGCACCATGTGGCATTTCGGGTTGAAAGCGAGCGTGACTTGGAGAGTATTTATGGAAAGCTATTGGACAGCAGCATTAAAATAGAATTTTCACCCGAGCAATTGGGGCAGGGGCCAGCAAAACACATGATCTGTTATGAGCCGAGTGGTGTTCGAGTGGAATTCATATGGCTCGGCAGCTGAATAAAAGAATGCACTGATTAACGTACCATATATCAATAACAATTCTGACAATGGTATTTTTCATGGTATCGACACTTGTGACCATCGTAAAACCCGCACCAATACTGGCTTTTTGCCGCTCGTTTACAATCGAGTGGGAGTGACAGGTACTGACAGGCAATGTCTGGCACTGGCTGGCAACGGCAGGCACCAAAACCAGAATATTGGTTCAAGCTGTCATGTGGTTTGCTTACAAATTCATTCCAGCCTCTTCGGTTCTGTACCCGATTGCACGATATCCACGCAAGCGTTTTTCAAACATTCTTGCCAGCATAGGTACATTGCGGTCCACGTAGTCGTAGATATGGACTTCAGTCTTGTCAGGATGCAGACGATGAAGCCTGCCGGCGTACTGAATCAGGATCCCTTTCCAGGATACCGGTAGCGCAAGAAACAGGGTATCCAGTCTCGCATCATCAAACCCTTCTCCAATATAACGCCCGGTTGCGAGAACCATCCGCTCTTCGTTATCAGGGATGGCGGCCAGTCGGTCCAGGTCATCCCGGCGTTTCTTGTTGCCTCTTCCTCCCTGCAGGACTACAAGGTTTCGCGTGAAATTACGCAATCGGTCAGCGAAGTATTCAAGGTGTTCCTTGCGCTCTGTCAGCAGGATCGGTGATCTGCCTGCTTCGAGAGCATGCAGGACGTCATTGAATATCATGTTGTTGCGTTGTTCGTCAGTGGCAAGCCGTCGGTATAGGTACTGAATACGCAGATCGCCGCTATCATCGATGTTTGATCCCGTGTCGCGGAGAATCAGTTTGTGGATGAAAGGGCGTTGTACAGCCTGGCTTCGTGGATCTACGCTAAAACGAATCGGACCTAACTGCATCTCGATTATCGGGTGATGTCCGTCACGGCGTTTCGGTGTGGCAGTTAGGCCGGTAATGAATTTTGCTCTGACTTCAGCCAGGACGCGCTCAAAGGATACTGCAGGTAGGTGATGACATTCATCGACAATGACATGGCCATAGTTGGCCACCAGGTCATCTACTTTGTCTTTGCGTACCAGGCTCTGAATCATAGCGACATCGAGCCAGCCATTGGGTTTGTGTTTGCCGCCTCCGATTTGTCCGATATCCCTGGGCTCCAGTCCGAGAAAGAGAGCAAGCTGGGTAACCCACTGATCGAGTAATGGCTGGCGATGTACCAGTATTAGGGTATTACTCTGTCGCTCGGCAGTCAGCCATGCACCCACGACAGTCTTTCCGGTGCCCGGGGGTGCAACGAAGACACCGATATCGTGTTTACACAGGGCGCTCACGGCCTGCTGCTGGATGTCCGTGAGTTTGCCTTCGAATTTTACATCCAAGGGTTTGCCGGGATAGCGCTGGTCATCAATAGTCAGTGTGCTGCCGTATTGCCTAAGCAGGTCCGTGATTTCATCATGGCAACCGCGGGGCAGGGCAATGTGCCTGGATAACTCCTCAGCACAGCTGATCACCCGTGGTGTTAATGCTGTTGACAGGCGCATGTTCTGCTTTTTGTAGAATTCCGGGTTCTGAAAGGCAGCCAGTCGCTTGATCTGATTGATCAGAGCAGATGGCAAATCCGTTTTATCCACGAACAGGCGTTGTGCAAACACGGCATGAACTTCGGCGGGGATGGGTTCTGTAATAGATGCTTTATCTGGTCGTCCAGAGGGTGGACGATCCCACGGGATGTCATCCTTCTCGTCTTCACTTGTGGAGGCAAATTGAACACCGATAATCTTTCCCTGTCGGGTGGCATCAAGAGCGGTGGACTCCACGGTGGACGGTGCGATTCGCGTCAATGATGCAAGACATGCCCATTGGTCAGGGTGTGGTTGGAGGTTTTCGTCAAGAAAAACCGAATTGCCAGCTTGTCGCGGTTCATATTGTAACGGCAGGGCGATCAGGTTGCCGAAGCCGCCACGTGGCAGGGTGTCCTGGTTCGGGAACAGGCGGTCATAAGAACTCATGGCCAGTTGATGGCGACGAGACATGGTTTCGGTGATGAGATAACATCCCATGCGACGGGCACTGGCAGCGGGGACTGGAGTGCTGAAGAAGAACCAGACATGGGCACCGTTACCCGATCGCGAGCGCTCGATAGCAGCAGGAATGTCAAGACTGCGGCAGGTTTCGATGAATGCTGCCACATCTTCCATCCAGGACGCTTTGTCGAAATCTGCGGCGAGGAACCAGCAAGTTTCATCCTTGAGCAGGGGATAGATACCGATGGTGTGCCGACCTTGCAGGTGGTCAAGGACAGTTTGATCATTGAGAGGTGAAAATGCCTGGTTCGGACAGTCGCTGCACTTTACCCTAGGTTTTTCACAGACGCCGCGTACCCACTCATTGCTGCAGGCAGGTGAATACCCTTTCCTGCCGGTCTTTGTGCTTACCCATAGTTTTGGGTACACATCATCCCGGCCACGGAATAGTTGGCGGAACAGATGGACTTTTTCTTCCGCGGTGGTGGGTATATCAACGTAAGGCTGTACTGCTGGGGCAGAGAGGTCAGTTGGTGTCGATACCATGGTGGCAAGCTCTTGCTTGAGTTCCGCCAATCGCTTCCGGCTTTCGTCGTGTTTATGTGTAAGCTCAGCAAGCCGTGTATCCTCGTGGACGATAGCTTCGCGTAAAGATTGTTCCCTGTTCAGCGCCATGGTCCACCGGCTTCCCACGTCGCCATGTATTCGTGTTTCTGGAGTACTGCTTGCGTGGGTGGAAGCAGGAATTTTTCCAGCAAGCCGCAAACCTCCGTTAATGAGGGTGAGTTGGCTGCAAGAGCACCCTTGCGCAGGAAAGCATTCCACTGATTGTTCTTCTGAGCATCTTCATGGAATTCGGCGCTGAGTCCGGATGGTGTGTTTTCCGGCAACGGTGTCCGACGACGCGAGAATGTGTTGCGGATGGCCTCGGAGAGTGTTTTACCATCGAAGTCGAACTTGCGGGCGATCACCCAAAGATCGTAGAAGTCCTTCATCCTGCTATTCGCAATGCCCAGGTTGACCAATGCCTGGTATTTCTCCGCCACTACAGTCTCACGGGGATACGCCCTCAAGTGTGGTGCAGGGTTACCCAACAGAGTAGGGTATTCAATTTCTCCCGCCTCGGGTGTCACGGTGTCCCCAAAACCAATGTCGGCCTGAATGGGTACGCGGGCGCCGGCCAGGTCACCGAACAGCCTCACGCGTATACCGCCATACTCTGTCACATCTCGGATAACTTCGACCTGCACACTGTTCGCTATCAGCGTCAATCCGTCATCCTCTACAGGAATGCTACAGAGTTCGCGAAAGATGTCCTGTAGACTTGCTTCGCTATTGTCGCCGAATGCCAGAAAATCGACATCGCGTGTTGCGCGGTGCGGCTGGTCACCCCATAACACGAACAACATCGCGCCCTTCAGAATGAAGCGGTCGCGATAACCCGATTGGCTAAGGCGATACAAGAGTCGTTCCAACCCGTACTGCGTCAGGAGCAATTGAAAGTCCTCACCCCGTTCCCTTGCCAGTGCCAGCAATCGGTCACGTACGGAAGCTGCCATATTCTTTCCGCGTTTATCATTCATACTGCTAGCGATTCCAGGTAGGGCCGCATGACGTTGCGGACGCGGCAGATATCGGCATAGTGCCAAAGGTCGTCCATGGTGCAGTGCCGAGCCCGTCGGCACTCCCTGAGTGCCTCGATGGCCACATCCAGACCGATCTTGTTGCGGTATTTGAAACAATCCGCGACAGTCTTGGCTGGGGAGTACACTTGAACGGTCACCCCCTCGAGCTGGTGCTCCTCGACGCCAGCATTGAGTGCGACCTTCGAGAAGTGAACGATACGCAGCGGCGGGTACTCGAGACGCGGCCTCCAGGCTTTTTCGCCGATGGCCAGCCAGACCTCAAACGGCGCCTGAGTTGTGAGTTCGTGAAAGCTTAGGGCGGACAGTAGACACACCACACCTTTAGGCACACGTTTGCAGGCCTCGGCCAGCGAATGGTGCTCGGTGGCGCCGCTCCCGGGCAGGACATACAGCCCCCGGCCGATCCGGTGCAGCTTGCCGGCTGCACACAGGCGGCTGAGGTATGTCCTGGGGATATTATATGGATCCAGATCTCGCGGGCGCAGGACGCCAGCCTTTCTGACCAGTTCCAGGACTTTGTCTGTCTTTGTCGTTTGGGTAGCCATAATATCGCAATGTTACATAACCTAGGGGAAAATGCAAAAATACCTAGGAAACGTAACGACGTGATGGTTGTAAGGATGAGCGCCCACCGATTGTGTGCGCGTCATGTTCGCTGTATGAGGAAGACGGTTTCGCAGCAAGGATAGCCTAACGGGTAAACGCAACGAGCACTTCAGTATCGTACTTGATAACGACTAAGGCCCTGGTGAGGAGCTTTTGCGGTAACTCGCTGTTTTTACGTTATCTTTAGCAGTATTTGATGGGGTATGATAGGCATATATTTTTGCGCGGGGAGTAGAGCTGAACACCCATGGGATTGGAATCTCTATTACCCGACTAAACAGATTTTTGTGCTCGGGTTTTCTGGTCGGTCAGTTGAAAAAAATGAAACTTTTTGAAGAAATTTCTGAGCATGGTATTTTTCATGGCATTACCATTTAGATGGAAAGTAACCTATTGAAAATTAAAGATAAAAATGGCTTGTTTACAATCGAGTGGGAGTGAGCTTTAATTAGCAACACCGGTTTCGACTCTATCCGAATTGTGGACGGTTGAGTGAAGGGGATCGCTGGAGATAGTTGCGATGCGCGGGTCTGGCGATTCCCATCATGGCCGTGTTCCGAATATGAGTTCTCCAACTTCCAATAATTATTCTGACCGGGAACAGGCGGAAGCCGTACGCCAACTGTATCAAGGCCTCGAACACGTGGTGTTGTTTATGCCACTGCTGCCATTGGTGCTGGTGGGTGGCCTGTGGGGGCATATCGACCGCGGGCGATTGCTCGTGTGGTGCGCGACATCGATCCTCGTTACCGTCTTGTACTATATATTGGTGCGTAAGTATCACGCGGCCAGGCCCGATGCAATGCAGGCCGGGCGCTGGGGACGGCGTTTGACGTGGGCGGCGCTGGCCGACGGTCTCGTGTGGGGAACGGCGGGTATGTTCTTTTACGTGCCAGATGCACTTCCCCAACAACTGATTTTACTTGCACTGATTATCGGTATACCAGCGGCCTCGGTGTTTTCGACCTCATGGTGGCCGATGACGCAGTACGCCAATGCGTTTTCCTCCGTGGGTTTGACGATCGTCGGTCTGGCTGCGCAGGGGACGTCGGCTCACGTCGGGCTAGCAATAGGGCTGGCCGTTTATCTTCTCATCCTGGTGCAGATTACGCGTCAGGCACATGGCGCAGCGCGCGAAACCATCGCATTGCGATTCGAAAATCTCGATCTCATCGAGCAGTTGCGCCATGAAAAACAACTTGCCGAAAATGCTGACCTTGCCAAATCGAAATTTCTCGCCGCTGCCAGTCACGACCTGCGTCAACCCTTGCATGCATTGGGTCTGTTTATTGCGGCGCTGAATGAGCGAATTCACCGTCCCGAGACGCGCGGACTGATGGGTAATATCAACTGCTGTGTTGTTGCCCTGGAAGGCCTGTTCAATGCCTTGCTCGACATTTCCAAACTCGATGCTGGCGTCGTTTACCCACAGGTGCGTAATGTATCGTTAGCGTTGATGTTCGAACAGCTGGTGGCGGAGTATGCGCCGCAGGCCGAGGCCAAGGGATTGGAGTGGCACGCACCAGGCATTGCGCCCGTGGTGCTGACCGACCCGGTGTTGCTCGAGCGTATTCTGCGCAACCTGATCAGCAACGCTATCCGCTACACGACCCGGGGCGAAGTGCGTCTCACGTGTAACGTCGTCGGTAACGAGGTCTGTCTGGAAGTTAGCGACACCGGCATCGGCATCCCGGTGCAGTCTCAACATGAAGTATTCCGTGAGTTCGTTCAGTTGCATAATCCCGAGCGCGACCGCACCAAGGGGCTTGGACTTGGGCTGGCGATCGTGCAACGCACGGCGCAACTGCTCGGGCATCGCCTGGAAATGCACTCGACGCCGGGTGTCGGGACAAGCTTCCGTCTGTTCTTGCCCGCAGGTGATCCGACAGCGGTGAACACGGATCCCTCGGGAGAAGCTCAGCTGCTTGCCCCCGAGAGTCGCGAACGCCTGGTGCTGGTCATCGATGATGAAATGGATGTGCGTCTGGCAATGACAACCTTGTTGGAGAGCTGGGGTTATGTGGCCGCAGCGTTCGCCTCCGCCGAGGAGGCGCTGGCAACCCTTAAACGCATACCCGATGCCATCATCGCTGACTATCGTTTGCGCGAAGAGCGAACCGGCGTCGAGGCGATCGCTGCGATTCAGGCACACTTCGGGGCGGAGATTCCTGCGCTACTGGTAACTGGCGATACCTCGATCGAACGCATCCGGCAGGCGAAAGACAGTGGCTTTTCGTTTCTGCACAAACCGATCGCACCGGCCAAGTTGCGATCGTTTCTGCGCACGGTGTGCCCCCGCTGAGAGCCTTAGTCGGATTCAATGCGTTCCGAGTAGTTGCCGTTCCTTAACAACATGCACGGCCTGGGCACGGTTGGTAACGTTGAGTGCGCGGAAGATGGCGGTGAGATGTACCTTCACCGTGGCTTCGGACATCCCGAGTTCACGCCCGATTTCCTTGTTGGATCTGCCAAGCACCAGCCGTTCGAGCACCTCGCGTTGACGTGTTGTCAGGGTATCGAGACCACCCTCGGCGCGCCGGCCGGCGCCGTTGTTGACAAGTGCCGGCGGTACGTAGATGCCGCCAGAGAGGACCAAACGCAGTGCGCACAGCAGCACGTCGGCGGGGGTGCTCTTCGGCAAATATCCCATGGCACCGGCGTCGAGTGCGCCTTGCATATCGGATGAATATTCCGAGGCAGAAAGCACGACGGTCGGGACAGTCGGGTGCCCGGCAAGCAGTGACTCAAGCTTTACCTCGGTGCTGTAACCCGGCATGTTGAGATCCATGATCGCGAGATCGGCATCCGGGTGTTCGCCAAGGAGCGCGAGCAATTCCGTGTAGCTGGCTGCCTCGAGTACCTGCATATCCTCCGCGAGTTGTCGCAGCAACTGTCGCAGTCCCTCACGGAACAATTCGTGGTCGTCGGCGATGAGAATTTTCATTGGTATAGCCTTCATGGCAACACTGCACCGCAGCGTTTTGTCAGCCAATTTAGCACGCACGCCACGCTGACAGCTAGTCGGCAAGCCTGACCCGGTTTGAGCAAAGGTCGTAGACGACGTCTTACGACCTTTGTCTGATTCTGCCGGCAGGCACATCCCTCCATAATTCATGGCAATGCCCTGATCGATTATCGGGTTAGCAATATCCACCGCGGCATTACCGTGGGGATGAATTGAAAGGCATGGCCAACATTCTTGGGGAGCATTTATGCATATGAATAGCGCGATGGGACGGTATGGGCGGAATGGGTACGCGCTGTTTTTCCTGCTTGGCATCAGCTTGCTGACCGGTTGCGGTGGCGGCGGTAGTGCGCCGGCGCCGAGTGAAGGGCAGGCAACTCTTGGCGCAACCGGCGGGGTGGTGCAGGGTCCGGATGGCGTTACGGTGAGCGTACCCACGGGCGCACTGAAATCGGATGTGACCCTGCGGGTAGCGCGCGATGGGACGGGCGCGCCGCCCCCGCCGGCAGGTTTCGGCAGTACCGGGTCGGTATATCAGTTTACGCCGCACGGTGAACTCTTCGACTCACCGGTCACCATCTCGCTGCCGGTGGCTACCGCGTCGCTGGAGCCGGGCGCCGTGCCGATGTTTTTCCACGCGCAGCCAGGTGACCAGTGGATACAGATCGTCGATGCACAACTTGCCAATGGCATGCTCAGTGCGCCCTCGCTGAGTTTTTCCTACGGCAATGTCTATATAGGCTATGTCAACCCCAACACGCCGATCGCGCAGCGGCACAGCATCAAGGATTTTGCGCTGGTCGCGCCCACCGGCTTGCCACTGGCGAATGGCTGGTTACCGACGCTTAACCAGCCGACCACCATCACGATCCGCGCGACCTTCGATCCCGACTTCATTACCAACCGTTGCAGTACATGGCCTACCATCGAGCTGGCGCGCGCCATCAAAACCGTCAACGATAACTATCCGCCGCCATCCTGGGCTTACGTACCGCTCGGTAGCCAGATGCTTGGGTCAAGTTATCAACTCGATTTCAATGTTGCACTTGATCAAAGCCACAATGGCTTCGACTGGTTTATCGCGAAATTCGATTGCCCACTGAAATCGACCGTCCTTCATACCAACTTCCGCTGGTTCCTGTTTGGTTATGCACGGGTGAAAGTGGATATTCCACTGACACCCGGCGCGCCGACAATTACGCAACAACCGCAGAGCGTGACCGCCGCCGAGGGCACATCCGCCAGCTTTAGCTTGGCAGCAAGTGCGCCCGACAGCCTGGTCGTCCAGTGGCAGCGCAGTAATGACAACGGCGTGACCTGGAACACGGTTGCCAGTGGTGTGAACATGACTACTTACACACTCACGCCGGTACAAACGACGGACAACGGCGCGCGTTTTCGCGCGAATGTGTGTAACGCGCTAGGTGTGCAGTTGAACTGTATCAGCAGTGACACGGTCATCCTCACCGTGACTGCGTCGATGGCGGCACCGGTCTTCACGACACAGCCGCAGAGTCTGACGATCCAGACCGGACAGACCGCGAGCTTCACCGCTGTGGCGAGTGGCACGCCGTCGCCCGATGTGCAGTGGTATCGTGTTGGCAGTTCCGATGTGGCAGTCGGTGCGTTGTGTGCCGCAGGCACCGGTGCGACAAGCTGTACCTACACCACGCCCGCACTCACCGTGACCGATTCCGGTAGCGAGTACTATGCACTCGCGCAGAATTCGAATGCTCAGGTCCAGAGCACGCACGTGACCGTTACGGTACAGACCGGTGCGGTGGCCCCGACCATCACGACGGATCCGCTGGATCAGACCGTGACCGAGGGTGGTAACCTAACGTTCACCGTGGTTGCCGATGGTACTGCGCCGCTTTCCTATCAGTGGTATCGCAATAACCAGGCAATTCCCGGCGCCAGCGCGGCGACATTGGATCTGACCAATGTGCAGGTCGGCGAGAGTGGCGATCAGTTTTATGTCGAGGTCGGCAATGGCGCGGGCACGGTCACCAGCATGACGGCGACGCTTACCGTCACGCCGGCGGCTGGCGCCTGTAGTACAGCGCAACTCATCGAGTCCGGCACTGGTGATGCTGCCGAACCGCACGTTCTCCTGGACACCGCCGGCAATGCCACGGCCGTCTGGTCACAATTCGATGGCAGCAAGTACAGCATCTTCTCCAATCTGTATACCGCTGGTAGTGGTTGGGGCACGGCGCAAGCCATTGACCACACTGTCGTAGACACAGGCGGGCCGGTGATGGCCATGGATGGCAGTGGCAATGTCGTCGCGGCGTGGCAGGGTATGTTCAGTGTCTATGCTAATCACGACACCGCCGGTAGTGGCTGGGGCAATAGCGTGGACTGGTATGACGGCACCGCAGTCAATGCGGCATCCGCACCCCAGGTTGCGTTGGCGGCGAATGGCAAGGGCGTTGCCGTATGGCAACGCTTCGACGGCACGGCCGACAGCGTTTATGCCCGCCAATACACTGGCAGTGGTTGGGGGGCGGTACAGACCATCGACAGCGATGCGTCGCATCCGGCAAGCACCCCTGACGTCGCCGTCGATGCCAGTGGCAATGCCATCGCCGTCTGGCGGCAATCCAACGGGACGACTTACGGTGCCTATTACAACGTCTTCAATGGCACTGAGTGGGGTACGGCGCAGCCGATCGCGACCACAAGTGGCGAGGTGCAACCGGTGCATGTCGCCATGAATGCCAGCGGTCAGGCCGTGGCAATCTGGTCGCAGAACGATGGTGCCGCTTATGGCGTTTACGCGGCCATCTATACCTTGGGCAGCGGTTGGAGTACGCCGACGACACTCGATCCCGGCTCAATTCAGGGCGTGAATCCCGCGATCGCCATCGATGCAAACGGCGGTGCTATTGCCGTGTGGGAACAATGGGACGGGGTTGGTCATCGCATCTATGTCCGTCGTTATGTGCCGGGCACGGGCTGGGCTGCCATCGAGCAATTGCAGAATACGCTCGGCCTCGGCGATGCCTGGGAACCGAGCATTGCCATGGACGCCAGCGGTAATGCCATCGTGGTATGGATGCAGTGGCAATCGACTACCTTCGGCATCTTCGGCAATCGCTACACAGCAGGCAGTGGCTGGGGTGGGGCAGTGCTGTTGTCCGACGCGACCAACGATGTGACCACGCCACGTGTAGGACTGGGCAGCAGTGGCGCGGCGATGGTGGTCTGGCGTGAAGGAGACGGCGCGTCGCAGAACATCAAGGCAACGCGTTGCCCATGACGCACATTTCTCATCAATCCAATAACGGAGGCAACACCATGCGTATCCTTTCCCTAATGATCATCACGTTCTGCTTGCTCTTCAGTCTGAACATCAAGGCGGCAAACACCGATAGCGACATGCTACAGCTCGCCGCCACGGGGCCCGGGACGCAGACCGAGGACGAGCTTTTCATCGGTGCGCGCGCCAAGAACGATGCAAAGAAATCTGTCAAGCAGCAAGACAGGCAAACCAAGAAGCCGGAAAAGACGAAGAAGGCGGCAAAGCCGCGCAAGACGGGCGATGAGGATCTCGACGACCTTGAGATCCAACGAAACCGCGCGCGTGAACGCTGAGGCATAATCACACACTCCAGGAGCCAGAGTATGCTGCAGCGTATACTGATAAATATAAGTCTACTGTTACCTTTATTATTCGGGGCTGCAATCAGCTGGGCCTGCGTCGACGGTGAGCGCGCTGCCACGCTCGAGGAGACAGCCTATCTCGACAAGCTGAAGGCATCGCTCAAGGCTGCGCTTCCTGCGGCGCCACCGCCGCTGTACCTGGAGAGCGAGCCGGTGGCCTATGCCAACATCGGGTGCGGCAAGAACGCGCCGGTTGGCCGAGTCAAGGGTAGCGTCACCGCCAGCTACACCGCCGGCCTGGTCTACACCGATCGCGTGAAGCTGGAACTGCGCGCGAACTACGCCTACCCCGACGCCCAGGACGTGGTGATAGGCGTGTTGCCCAAGAAGCCCGCTGCGTACAAGGTGCACAATCTGGTTATCAAGGTTGACGGCTACAATCCGCAGTATGTTGCCGCCATCAAACACGCACTCGACCGCGCGCGGCTGCAAACGATCATCGGCAAACCGCTACCCGACACACCGCCGGCCGCGGCCTGGACTGTGCAAAGCCCGGCCGCCAAAAGCAGTTCAACGTCGTCGCAGGCCAGCGACAGGAAATCCGTCGACAAGCCCTTGCTGCCGGACTCGACGAAATCCGCCACCGATCAGGCCAAAGACGTCGTCAACAGCGTGCGTGGGCTGTTCGGTCATTAACGGCGAAGGCCGAGCATACCCCGATATTTATTTGTCACTGATATTTTCACGTGTAAACGTTCAGAATCCATAGTGAAGGGCTGGCGCGCGGTACGGCGCTTGCACAGTTACTGACGGTGGACAATCAAGCTGACGTGATTGCTGCGGCACAGAATGTGACGACAGATGCGATCAATTGGTGACCCCGATAGAGCTGTTACTATATTTGGCATTTTTGCCGGTTGGCGACCTGTCCTGAGTCTGCCGCAAAAAATACTGTGAACATTCGCGAAGAGGCGTACTCTAAGGCGTCAGGTGATTTTTACGAGGCGTTCCGTGCAGTAGTACACCTCGCGAATCACGGTCATTAATCAGCGGTATGACGGGACTTGGCAATGAATAACACAACAATGAATCTTGTGTTTCTCTTGATGGTGGTGGCCGTTATTGGTGGCGGCTATTATTACTGGCAGTCGCATCAGCCCAAACTACAGCCGGCCGATGTCTCTGCGCCACCGCCGGCGCTGGCACCTGCACCACCACCCAAACCGCCGGTACGCCAGGTCATCGAACCGCCACCGCCACCGCTGCCACAGGCGCCGCCGGTACCGAAACTCGCCCAAAGCGACAACTATATGCTTGATGCCTTGGCGGGCCTGATTAACAACAAGGTGTTAATGAAATTGCTGCGTACCGAGCGCGTCATTCCCAACATTGTGGCTACCATCGACAATCTGCCGCGGAATAAAGTGCCGATCAGGATCATGCCGGTGGAGATGACGCCGGGAGATTTTTTGGTAAGCGGCAGCGGCGAGACACTCGCCATCGACCCAAAAAATGCCGCGCGCTATACGTCTTACCTCAAACTCGCCGAGGCCATCGACACCAAAAAGCTGGTCGACCTCTATGTGCGTCTGTATCCGCTGTTCCAGCAGGCCTACCAGGAACTCGGTTTCCCCGACAAATACTTCAACGATCGCCTGATTGAAACCGTCAACGATCTGCTGGAAACGCCCAGTGTCAAACAGCCGATCCCGCTCGTCGTGCACAGCGTCTACTATCAGTTCGCCGATCCGGACCTGGAGGGGCTCTCCAGTGGCCAACGGATCATGTTGCGCATCGGCGCTGACAACGCGATAAAGGTCAAGGCCAAGCTGCGCGATATCAAACAGGAACTGTTGAAGCACATGCATGAACAAAAGGTCGACGGTGGTAAATAAGGCGTTCGCAAAGCAAGCAACCGTTAACGATCCATAATTGAAAAAGGCTGTATCTGCTGAGTGCCTGGATCCGGGGAAACTTAAGTTTCTGTTCTTCGTTAGACACGCTAAAATGGGCTGTCCAAATCTGTATGTTTTAGAATTATCAGCCCAAGTGAGAAATAGTGTGCCTCATGAATGACGAACGTGAATCGCTGGACCTGTTCTGGATGCAGCGCGCGCTGGAACTGGCGCAGAAGGCACAAGCAATTGGCGAAGTACCTATCGGTGCGGTGCTGGTCAAGGACGATCAAATCATCGGCGAGGGTTACAACGCGCCGATTAGTCAACACGACCCCACTGCCCACGCCGAGATCATGGCCCTGCGCGCTGCTGCGCAACGCATCGGCAATTACCGGCTGTTAAACACCACGCTGTACGTCACGATTGAACCTTGTGTCATGTGTGCCGGCGCGCTCGTACATGCGCGGGTTGCGGAAGTTGTCTTTGGCGCGACGGAGCCGCGTACCGGTGCGGTGGGTAGTGTCTTTGATATCCTGCAGTCCTCCAAGCTCAATCACCGGGTACGTGTGCGCGGCGGGGTCATGGCCAATGACTGTGCTGCGATCCTTCAGCAATTTTTCAAACAACGCCGTCATTCTTCCAGCGAGTGATCTGGCCATCCGCGGCCGGCAATCAGCGGTTTTTTAGCCTCAATTTTCCCCGTCATATGGCCGATACCTGTGGCTATGAGCAGAACCGTACTGATTTGTGACGACTCCACCTTTGCGCAAAAACAAATGGCGCGCGCCTTGCCTGAAGACCTGCCGGTCAGCATCAGTTTTGCCAATAATGGCCAGGAGGCGATCAGAGCCATTAAGGAAGGTAAGGGAGACGTGGTCTTCCTGGATCTTAATATGCCGGTCATGGATGGTTACCAGGCCCTGGAACAGATCAGAGGCTCAGATCTGGTCGCAGACATAATTGTTGTTTCGGGAGATATTCAGGCCGAGGCTCATCGGCGGGTCATGGACCTGGGCGCACTGGCGTTTATCAAAAAGCCGGTGAACAAGGATGATGTAGCGGCCATCATCCGGGAATTCGATCTTTTCAATCCGGACAAGGCCAAGGCGGCTAAACAAGGCCTTGATACCTGGGATGCCTACCGGGAAGTGGCCAACGTCGCCATGGGTCAGGCCAGTGCACTGCTGGCAAAGGTTCTGAATACCTTCGTGATCATGCCGATTCCCAACGTGAATATGCTTGAGGTCTCGGAATTACAAATGGCGATTGCGCAAGTGGGCAGTGACGATCAGCTTGATGCCGTCTGCCAGGGATTCATTGGCGGCGGTATTGCCGGGGAGGCGATGCTGGTGTTTTCCGAATCGAGTTATGCCGATATTGCGAAACTCACCAACTTTGAAGGTGTGCTGGACGATGCGGCGGAAATGGAATTGCTCATGGACCTGACCAATATTCTGATCGGCGCTTGCGTCAAGAGTATTGCCGAACAATTTGATATCAATCTCAGTCTGAGTCACCCGATTGTCCTGGGCCGGCATGGTCGGGCGCAGGACTTGTTGAAAAGCAGTAAAAGCTGGACCAAGACCCTGGCAATCGATATGAACATCGGTATTGAAAATTACCATATTAACGGGAGCTTGCTGCTGCTGTTCACAGAAGATTCCATTCCTCGTCTGGACTATCTGATTGGCTACGCCGCGGCCTGAAGCATGACAACAAACTCGGACGTTAAGGAATTACACTGGATGATGGGAGTGCTGCACTCCATCAACGCTGGCATCGTCGTCATCGATCGGGATTATAAGATCACACTCTGGAACGATTTCATGGTCAGTCGCAGCGGCAAGCGGGCCGATGCGGCAATGGGGAAGGTCATCTTTGACCTGTTTGATGAGATCCCTGTCAACTGGTTCCGGCGCAAAGTTGAATCTGTCTTTACCTTGGGCAACCGTGCGTTTACCACGTGGGAACAGCGGCCCTATCTGATGAAGTTCAAGAACTTCCGTCCGATTACCGGCGTGGCGGAGTTTATGTACCAGAATGTTACCTTTATTCCCTTGCTGGGTGTCGATGGCAACGTCAATCACGCGGGTATCATCATTTACGATGTCACGGAGATGGCAGTGGGCAAACAGGCGCTGGAAGGTGCCAATAATGAGCTGGAAAGACTCAGCCGTACCGATCGATTAACCGATCTGTATAACCGCGGCTATTGGGAAGAATGCCTCGCACAGGAGTTTGCGCGTTATAAACGGACCGGGCAAAAGGCCACGCTGGTGATGTTTGACATCGATCATTTCAAGCGTATTAACGATACCTACGGACATCAGGCCGGGGATGAAGTAATTCGCCAGGTGTCGCGGACTTTACGCAGGACAATTCGAAAAGTCGATATTGCCGGTCGCTATGGCGGTGAAGAGTTTGCCGTTATTCTTGTCGATACCAGCGAGGAAAATGCCTTGATCCTTGCAGAACGGCTGCGCAAGCGCATCGAAGAATTATCGGTCAGTCATGATAAACAGAAGATTCAATTCACGATCAGCCTGGGCTTGTCCATGCTGGAAGAGTCCGTCACGGGTTATACCAACTGGCTCGAACGTGCGGATCAATCGCTTTATCATTCGAAAGAAAACGGTCGTAATCAATCGACAGTCTTTTCGCCGCAACTGATAAAGGAATTAAAGAGCGCTGGATGACAGTGCGAGGATTGGCCTGAGTCGGTACATATATGGCTGCTCCTTGCCCAACTGCCAGACCAGGATGTCATAGTAACTGCGAATATTTTCCACATAACGTACCGGCTCCCAACCACGGGCATAACCGTGTTCCGTCTGCTTATACCACTTGCGTTTTGCCAGATAGGGCAGGGATGCCTTGATGTCGATCCATTTGTGCGGGTTATTGCCGAGAGTATCGGTAATCGCACGAGCATCCTCGACATGTCCATAGCCCACGTTATAAGCCGCCACAGCGATCCAGGTGCGGTCCGGCTCCTTGATGTCATCGGGTAACTTGTCGATTAGATAGCGCAGGTAACGCGCACCGCCAAGAATACTTTCACGCGCGTCAGTGCGTTCTTCCACGCCGAGGTGTTTGGCCGTTGCCTGAGTCAGCATCATGATGCCGCGGACACCGGTGTAGGATACAGCGTGCGGACGCCAGTGTGATTCCTGATAAGAGAGTGCCGCGAGCAGACGCCAGTCCAGGTTGTAGGCCTTGGCGGCCTCTTCAAAATAATTGCGATATGCCGGCAACCGGTTGTGAATCTGGCCAAGGAAAGAATTCGTACCGGTGTAATCAAAGTTACTTGCGTGCTGGTAATTGCTCTTGAGAATCCGATCGAGTTCACCTGACTCTTTAAGTTCAGTCATGAATTTGGATGCGGCATCGTACAGGCTGGTGTCCTGTGTCTTGGGAAACGCCCACGCCAGTTCTTGCGGTTTGCTGATTTCAAACGCCACTTTCAATTCGGGATAAAAGCGCCGGTTGATGGCAACTTCATTCGAATCGGCAACGGTATAATCGATGAGACCTTCGGATACCAGTGACAGCAATTCGGTACTGTCAGCATTCTGGTTTTCCACCCAGGACAGATCCTGGTGTTCTGATTTCAGTTCCTGCAGACGCTCGGCGTGACTGCTTTGGGCAACGACCTCAAGGGTGCCATCGTCCAGGTCATCCAGATTCTTGGGGCGTGTCTTGTTGACGTTATACACAAGCTCTTGCGTTATTGTCTGATAGGCGGGACTGAAACGGACAGATTTTTCCCGCTCCTTGGTGACCGTCAGACCGGCAGCGGCGATATCGGCGTTACCCTTGCTAATGTCTTCCAGGATGTCATTGAGATTGTCGGGGACGGTGATGACCAGTTTGACGCCGAGGTGTTTCGCAAACCGTTTGAGTAATTGGTATTCAAGACCAGCGGGGCCGTGCGGCCCTTCGTAATAAGTCGTACCGGCATTCCGGGTGAGCACGCGCAGTTCACCGCTGGCGAGGACCTGGCCCAGGAGCGTGCGTTGGGGGGTGCAGGCGTTCAGCACCACAACCAGGGCAATCGCAGCAGCGATGAAGGCTCCAATCACTCTCATAGTCGATACTGAATTGAGGAATCCATCACACTTATCGGCCATCCGGACAAATTATTGAAAATTGTAAGGGATTGATCCGACATATATATTAAGTATTCCGAATATTCGCAGAGACTGAAATACTAGCATAAAGTCGGAAGCAGTTCACGTTTTGAGATCGTTGAATGGCCATGCCGATTTGCTAAGTTACTGTTTTATATAAAGTATATTTTCATATACCATACTAAACAGATTATTCACGCAGCCTCCGTCTCATCGACACTGGAAATGGATGTTAAGTACTTGTTAATAAAACACTATTATCAATCCTGAACCGCCAGCAACACGTTCACTGTATCCTGCTTGCACACCTTCGGACCTTGGCGCATTTGGCGATTTCCGCATGAGATGGGTTAACCCTGGCTGAACCGCGCGATAGCATTTGCCCATTCAAGACAACTGGTATAACCTTGCGCGCCTTTGATATTTCTAATTTTTCAGGTTCCGGAGAGATGTCCGAGCGGTTGAAGGAGCACGCCTGGAAAGTGTGTATACGGTAATACCGTATCGAGGGTTCGAATCCCTCTCTCTCCGCCATAAATACAAAAAGGGTCCTTTGGACCCTTTTCTGTTTGTGATGGAGATTCAACTGAAGTCTACTGTCACAAATCACACAATTGTCCAACAGTGAATGCAAAGTCGCCCAAACTGTGCTGATTAACTCGTTGTTATTTATAGAGTCAGTTCATTGGCATCATAATTGCCCAGATCCGAAGTAATAGTACACGCCATCATTATCAGGAGTGTTGAATGAAACAGATGACACGGGTATTGATCAGTCTGGCCATAGTCCTTTTGGTGCCTGTGCAGACTTATGCGGCCGAGGTTAGCATTGCCGTCGCAGCCAATTTCACTGATGCCACCCGTGAGATTGTCCCCTTGTTTGAAAAGGCAACCGGCCATCACGCCAGAGTCAGTTATGGTTCGACCGGTAAGCTGTATGCGCAGATAGAGAATGGTGCGCCGTTCGAAGTTTTCCTGGCCGCGGATACCAAACGGCCGCTGAAAGCTGAGCAGGAAGGACTGGCGGTACCGGGTAAACTCTTTATATATGCCAAGGGTAAACTGGCACTCTGGAGTGCGAAGAAAAATCAGTTTACGGATGGCGTCCCCTATCTGAAAGCAGGCCAGTTCGAACATCTGGCCTTAGCCAACCCGAAGACTGCGCCCTATGGTCTGGCGGCACAACAGGTCATGGAGCATCTCGGTGTCTGGTCTGGGTTACAATCAAAACTGGTACGTGGTGACTCTATCGCACAGACGTTTCAATTTGTTGCCAGCGGCAATGCGCAGGCAGGTTTTGTGGCCTACTCGCAGGTTAAGGCATGGACAGGGGATGCAGGTTCATCCTGGCTGGTGCCGGCGGAATATTACAAACCTATCGATCAGGCGGTGGTGCTGTTGAAAAAAGGCGAAGCCAATCCGGCCGCACAGGCCTTCTTCGATTTTCTCAAGAGCGATGCGGCGCACAAGGTGATCGAGCGCTTTGGTTATGGGGTAGAGTAAACGGCCTGATTCAATATCAATAAATTGCCGGAAGGTGATTGGATAGAACGATGGCGGTAGATTGGCAGCCGGTATTACTGACACTCAAACTCGCGTCCCTGACAACAGTGATGTTACTCATGGTGGGTACACCTATCGCCTGGTGGTTGGCGCGTACCAAAGCCTGGTATAAGCAACCTGTCGCCGCCGTTGTGGCATTGCCGCTGGTCTTGCCGCCGACCGTACTGGGTTTCTATTTATTATTGATGCTCGGTCCGAAAGGGATCGTGGGGCAATTCACCGAGGCCATGGGCCTGGGTACCTTACCGTTCACCTTTGGCGGACTGGTTGTCGCGTCGGTCATCTATTCCATGCCGTTTACCGTACAACCTTTGCAGAATACGTTTGAATCCCTGGGGCAACGGCACCTGGAAGTGGCGGCGACCTTGCGTGCCTCACCCTGGGACCGGTTCATGACCGTGATCGTGCCGCTGGCGCGTCCGGGTTTTCTGACGGCGGCAGTCCTCACCTTCGCGCATACCGTGGGTGAATTCGGTGTGGTGCTGATGATTGGTGGCAATATTCCGGGTGTCACCAAGGTACTGTCTGTCGCGATTTATGATCATGTTGAAGCCCTGGAATACGGCAAGGCACATTTCATTGCCGGTGCCATGTTGTTGTTTTCTTTCCTCGTCCTGGTCATCCTGTATTTGATCAATGGCCGGCTCAGTCGCGGACATCAACCGTGAGCGCGATTGAAGTCCAATTACGCAGTCAGTTGGGTGCGTTTCAGCTCGACGTTGATTTTTCGACGCCGGCACGTGGTATCACTGCGTTGTTCGGGCGTTCCGGGTCGGGCAAGACCAGTGTGTTGCGTGCGATAGCCGGCTTGCAGTACGTCGACCAGGGTATCATCCGGATCAACGGCGATGTCTGGCAGGATGCGCAGCGTTTTATTCCGACACATAAGCGACCTCTTGGGTATGTATTTCAGGAGGCCAGCCTGTTTCCACATTTATCGGTACGTCATAATCTGGAATACGGATTACGCCGCACAGCGCCACAAGAGCGGCGCATTCGATTCGACGATGTGGTGGAATTGTTGGGTATCGTACCCTTATTGCAACGCGCGACGGCACGTTTGTCCGGTGGCGAGCGCCAACGGGTTGCGATCGCGCGTGCCTTGTTGACCAGTCCGAAGTTATTGCTGATGGATGAGCCCATGTCGGCGCTGGACCATGGTGCCAAGCAGGCGATACTGCCGTACTTGGAAAGCCTGCATGATGAATTCGAAATACCTTCCTTGTATGTATCACACGATCCGAATGAAGTCGCGCGCCTGGCGGATTACATGGTCGTGCTGGATCAGGGCAAGGTCATCGCGCAAGGCCAGGCAGCCAATTTGCTGACGCGTCTGGATTTACCCTTGGCGGGTTATGACGATGCGGCCTCTTTGTTGGAAGGTGTGGTCTCATCACACGATGCCACCTATCACCTGACCTGGATTTCCATGGACTGGGGTCGGGTTGCGGTGATGCGCGAGGATCTGCCGGTGGGGCAACATGCCCGTGTCCAGGTTCGGGCGCGGGATGTCAGCCTGGCACTCACGGCGCATTCCGATACGAGTATTCTCAATCTGCTGCCGGCAAAGGTGATCGACACCCACGACATCAATCCCACCCAGGTCCTCGTGCGTCTCGAGTTACTGGATGGTCAGACCCTGCTTTCTCGGATTACCCGCCGTTCGGCGGTGGCCCTGGGGATCCAGGAAGGCCTGCACCTGTTCGCCCAGGTGAAAAGTGTGGCGCTGCTTTCCTGAGCCACGCGTATCTTGTTGTTTCCTTTCATTTTGCTTAAAAATCAATATGTTGTCATGGTGGCGATATTCTGGCATGATGCACGCCCCGCGCAGCAGGGTTGATGTTTAATCTCGCGTCCGCGTGGGACGTCAATGGTGACCCGTATCGGTCCCTCCGCGACGTGACACCGTAAACCCCGCCAGGCCCGGAAGGGAGCAACGGTAGCGGTGGTAGCGGGCGCCGGAGTGCGGCGGGTACGGGTTGCCTCCATTTTTCAGTGTTGGTCAAGATTTGCCCCCACGTGACCTTTCAGCACAAGCTGTTAGAATGCTCATCCTTACCTTATATATAAATCGCCGAGAGTCACTGTGAGTTATCAGGTTCTGGCCCGGAAATGGCGGCCGCGGAATTTCGAACAGATGGTGGGGCAGGAGCATGTGCTGCGTGCCCTGACCAATGCCCTCGACAGTGGCCGCCTGCATCACGCCTTTTTGTTCACTGGCACGCGGGGTGTGGGTAAGACCACCTTGGCGAGGATCCTGGCCAAATCATTGAACTGCGAGACCGGTATCAGCTCGCATCCTTGTGGCGAATGTCAGACCTGTCGCGAAATCGATGATGGTCGTTATGTGGATCTGATCGAAGTGGACGCCGCCTCGCGCACCAAGGTCGAAGATACCCGCGAACTGCTCGACAATGTCCAGTACGCGCCGACGCGGGGTCGCTACAAGGTCTATCTGGTGGACGAAGTGCACATGTTGTCCAACCACAGCTTCAACGCACTATTGAAAACGCTGGAAGAACCACCGCCGCATGTCAAATTTTTGCTGGCGACGACGGACCCGCAAAAACTGCCAGTGACAATCTTATCGCGCTGCCTGCAGTTCAATCTCAAACGCCTGCACCCGGATCTCATCAGCGAATATCTCGCTAAACTTTTGCAGGCAGAGAACATCACATTTGATGCACCGGCATTAAAACATCTGGCGCGTGCGGCGGACGGTAGTATGCGCGATGCCTTGAGTCTGCTGGATCAGGCCATTGCATTTGGCGGCGGTCAGCTCAATGAGGCTGACGTCAAACAGATGCTGGGCACCATCGAGCAGACTCACATTTACACTTTGCTCGAACAACTGGCGGTGCGCGATGCGGAAGGGCTGATGGCAACGATCCGTCAATTGAATATGCAATCTCCGGATCATGTCGCTGTCTTGGCAGAACTGTTGAGCACACTGCATTACCTGGCAGTGTTGCAACAGGTCCCCACGGCCTACGATGAGAGCATGGGCGATCAGGAACGCTTGCTGCAACTCAGTCAGCAGCTATCGCCGGAAGACGTCCAGTTGTTTTATCAGATTGGTGTACTGGGGCGGCGTGATTTGCCTTATGCCCCTGATCCGGCCAGTGGTGTGGAAATGGTCTTGTTGCGCATGCTGGCATTTCGGCCACAAACGGGTGGCCAGAGTTTATCGGCACAAACCCCATCCACACCGACAACCAGAACAACACCTGCGGCAGTATCCCAGGCTACACCGGCAAAACAAAATACTCCTCCTGCAACTAACGTTGTAAAAGAGACAGTCATGCCAGCAGCTTCGAGCGCGACGGCGAGTACTGCGATGAAGAGTACGGATGACAGCTGGACACAACTCGTGCCGCAACTCCAGCTCAGTGGCATCCTGCAGCAATTTGCCATGAATTGTGCATGGCATGACCGTGCGGGCAATAAAATTAACCTGATCCTGGAACCCAGTTGTGAAAACCTGCTGAACAAGGAACGCATCGATCGTTTACAGGAAGCCTTGCAAAACTATTACGGTCAACCGGTGGTCCTAAGTGTTGAAGTTGGTAAAGTCGCGAGCGAAACACCGGCACAACATGCACAGCGTGAGAAGCAGGAGCAACTGGACGCCGCGACCCAGGCGATCGAATCCGATGCCAACGTGCAAAAGATAGTGGATACGTTTGGCGCCAAGATCAATACCAATACAATCCAACCAGTGAAATGAACAGAGGTAAACAGCGATGAAGGGTGGAATTGGCAATCTCATGAAACAGGCCCAGCAGATGCAGGCCAATATGCAAAAAATGCAGGAAGAAGTCGCGAACATGGAAGTCGAAGGTCAGGCCGGTGGCGGCCTGGTGAAGGTCACCATGACAGGCCGGCATGACGTCAAACGCGTGAGTATCGACGACAGTGTCTTCCAGGACGATAAGGAAATGCTCGAAGATCTGATTGCTGCTGCTGTGAACGACGCCGTACGCCAGGTGGAAAAAGTCAGCCAGGAAAAGATGTCCAGCATTACCGCCGGGTTTAATCTGCCACCGGGAATGAAGCTGCCGTTTTAGACTGCATTGACGTGAGTCCACTTATTGAAGAATTGATCCAGGCACTCAAGTGTCTGCCCGGTGTTGGTCCCAAGTCGGCACAGCGTATGGCGTACCATTTGCTGGAGCGGGACCGCGAAGGTGCCGTGGTGCTGGCGGATGCCTTGAAGAGTGCCGTGGAACAGGTGGGGCACTGCGATCGCTGTCGTACCTTCACCGAACTTTCCCGCTGCGAGATCTGCAATAACCCGGCGCGCGACAACAGCATACTGTGCGTGGTGGAGACGCCGGCGGATATCCTCGCCATCGAACAGGCGACAGACTATCGTGGACTGTATTTTGTGCTGATGGGACACCTGTCGCCGCTCGACGGTATTGGTCCTAACGAGATCGGCCTGGATGTGCTGGCGCAACGTCTGGGTGCGGAGGCGATCAGCGAAATCATTCTGGCGACCGGCACGACCGTGGAAGGCGAGGCGACCGCGCATTACATTGCCGAGATGGTGGATACGAACAAGACCCGTGTGACGCGTATCGCCCACGGTATTCCTATTGGCGGTGAACTGGAATACGTCAGCGGTTCGACTCTATCGCACGCCTTTTCGGGCAGGCGTGTTATCAGCTAACAACGACTTGCTACGAAGCCTGCCGTAACACCTGCAAGGCCTGTCCCAGGGTATTGCAGACTTTCTTGAAATAATTGTAACTGACGTCGTCCAGCTGGCAGTCGCTGGTATGGCGATCGGCATATACCATTCCTACCAGTTCCCCATTGGCGAATACCGACATGGCCATGAAGCTATTGGTGCCAATCAGTTTTTGAAATTCCACCGGCACCATGCGCCAGTATTGGTCGCGATTGCCGTCATTGATGCAGATGGCGGCGCTTTTGTCGAGCATACGCACGAACAGGTGCGGGGTATTCAGCCTGATATGAAAGCGGTTGAAGACAGGATCGTTTTCCGCACCGACGATAGCGCTGGCACGCAGGTAACGACGGTCGGGATCGAGTTTGGCGAATACGATGCGGTTGAGACCAATCCCGTCGTGCATGCCCTGCAGCACGAGACGAATGATTTCATCGCTGCTTTGTTTTAGCACAATCGCCTGTTTAAGCTGGTTAAGGATGTCCTGTAACAGACTGACTTGCGGCATGAGACACACCTCTGCGTGTTTCTCCGCCGGCTTCTCGGTTTTTTTCTCGCCTGCCTTGACTGACTCCTGTCTGTCCTGGATCAATAAGGCCGCGGTTTGCAGCACGCCTGCATAGTTATTGTTATGGGCGATATCCACGGCGAGCCGGTGCGCTTGTACGATGAGTTTATCGAGCGGAACATCGAGCCATTCGGCAGCCTGTTTCAGCAAGGTATTGGTCTTGGGACTGTACCAGTCGATGGCGGCATGACGCGCCAGTTGTACCGCGAGCATGATGCCGAAACCGCGCGGGTGATTGGCGTTTTCCGCGCGCAAGGCCTCCATGACCAGGCTCGGCAGATGCCACGCCTCGGCGATAGCCATGGATAATTCATCGAGGGTGAAGCCGAGGATGAGGTACTGGGCTTCTTCGGAGGCGATGTTTTTTTCCTGCCGCATGCGAAATGTTTCGATCAACTGATCCGGGGCGTGCATGGCCAGGACGAACTCGCCCAGAAAATGCAGCTGACTCGCCGCGAAGACTTCATCCGGTGTCATTTCACGGCGTTGCCGCGCCCAGGCGACAGCCTGCATGCCGGCATGGTAGGCACGACAATATGCACGCAACACCTGATCGCGTGCCGGGGGCTGCAGGCTTTTGTGCAGCAGCGGCAACTTCATTGCCATTTCGTTCAACTTGCGGGTACCCACCAGCATCACGGCCTGTTGCACCGAGGCGACTTCCCGTTGCAGGCGATTGGCCTGACCGTCGTTACAATAACGCAGGAGCTGTACGGTCAGGCCGGGGTCCTGCTCCACTACGTCCACAATGCGCTGCACCGGCGAGTCGTCCGCGGCATTCAGCCTGCGCAACTGATCGGCGGTGTGGGCAAGGACCGGGAGAGGCTTGTCCTTGATGCGTTTGATCCATTCTCGCAACGCTGGCTGCATGGAATCGAGTCCGTTTCAAGATAAATTGTGTGGGTATAGAGGCGTTAAAAATACCTGTGACAAAGTTATCGGAATACAAAGACACACGCTTTAACCCTGTTGGATAAATCTCAAGCAGATTGTGAGGGATTTAAGTTTCGTATCACGCAGACGATAAGTCTGCTGTGGATGACGCATAGAACAGGGAATTGCATTAATTCATGAAGCTTATCATCGGGATCATCATCGTATTTGCCAGTGTGTTTGGCGGCTATCTCCTGTCACATGGCCAGTTGATGGCCTTGTTCCAGCCATTCGAGCTCATGATCATCGGTGGTGGCGCCCTGGGCGCCTTTATCATTGCCAACCCGGGAAAGGTCATCGGCGCGGTATTCAAGGGTGTTCCCGGTCTCCTCGGGGGATCCAAATTCACCAAGCAGGCCTATATGGATCTGCTGACACTCCTGTTCAAACTGTTTTCCAAGGCGCGTAAGGAAGGACTCATGGCCCTGGAATCGGACATCGACGAGCCCAAGGAAAGCGAAATCTTCAACCAGTTTCCCAAGATCCTGGCCAACCATCACATGCTGGATTTCATCTGTGACTATCTGCGTCTGATGGTGGGTGGCAACATGAATGCCATCGAACTGGAAAATCTCATGGATGTGGAACTGGAGACACATCACCATGAAGTGATTACACCGAGCGGTGCGTTACAGACGGTGGCTGATGGCTTGCCGGGTTTCGGTATCGTTGCCGCGGTCATGGGGGTGGTGATTACCATGGGTTACATCAGCGAGCCCCCCGAGGTGTTGGGCCATCATATTGCCGCGGCGCTGGTGGGCACGTTCCTGGGTATTTTGCTCGCGTACGGCTTCGCTTCGCCAATGGCGAAGGCGCTGGAGTTCCGCGCCGAAGAGGAGAGTAAATTCTTTGAATGCGCCAAGGTGTGCATCCTGAGTACGCTCAATGGATATACGCCGCAGATCGCCGTGGAGTTCGGCCGCAAGACCATCTATTCGAACCTGCGCCCCAGCTTTACCGAGCTGGAAGAGCATATCAAGAGCCAGAAGTAAGCAAACGCGTCAGTGAAATGAGTGCCTCGCGGTGGATGACAAGAAACAGCCGATTATCATCAAAAAGATCAAGAAGGGCGGTCATGGCCATCATGGCGGCGCCTGGAAGGTAGCCTATGCCGACTTCGTGACGGCAATGATGGCGTTCTTCCTGTTGATGTGGTTGCTGGGCGGGACATCGCACCTGGTACGGGAAGGGATCGCCGACTGGTTTAAAAATCCTACCGGCGTGCAAGGCCCCGGTGGTGCGAGCACCAGCATGATCAAGCTCGGCGGCGCCATGGAGATCCCGCGCAGTAATCAACGAAAAAAATCCCCGAGCGACGAGGATAAGCATTCTTTCAAGGACAATACCAAAGACAACACTCAGGAACAGAAACAGGAAAAGACCGAAGAGAAGAAATCGCTCATTTCCGAACAGGAAAAGCAGCAGGACAAGAAACGTCTGGACAGCCTGCTGGAGGAACTCAAGGCGGCGATCGAACAGAGCCAGGCCTTGCGGCCATTCAAGGATCAACTCTTGCTGGATGTGACCCCGGAGGGCTTGCGCATTCAGATTGTCGATAAGGAAAATCGCCCCATGTTTGATTCCAGTAGCGCCATTCTCAAGTCGTATACCAAGGCTATTCTGGATCAAATCGGCAAGATCATTAACACCGTACCCAATCACGTCAGTATCGCCGGGCATACCGACGCGACACCGTTTGCTACACGTTATATTTACGTGGAGTACGGTTCCTTCGAGGAGCGCCGTGCCTATACCAACTGGGAATTGTCCGCGGATCGCGCCAATGCCGCTCGGCGGGAATTGATCGTGGGCGGCATGCACAAGGACAAGATCGCCCGGGTCGTGGGCCTGGCGGATTCCGTGTTATTTGATAAAAGTAATCCATACAGTCCCATCAATCGTCGCATCAGCATCATCGTGTTGAATAAGGAGACTGAGGCGGCAATCGGCATTCTCAGTGGCAAGGGCGGCGTTAAGGCGCAGGACATTCCGCAACATCTCAAGAACAGCACCAATTCCAAGTCCTGAGCGGACATTCGTTGTGATATGTAGGGCTCGCAAAACTGCACCTTAGGTGCAGTTTTGCACTACACTATATCTTCTTACATCAGATGTGATTGTTATGCATGTTTTCAGCGTGATTGGGATTCTCAATACGCTCGAAAGATAAAGCAATGAATTAAATCATGGTTAATTGGGAGCGTACAGCACAGTTCAGTTACCGGTGCATGCAAAAGCTGCGAGAGCTTTTTGTAAGCGGCCTAATCATTCTTCTCCCCGTGCACGCGGTGGCCGCAACTGCCCACTATAAAGTCGGGGTCTTTGATAATCGTCCAATCATTTTCGAGCAGTCGCCGGGTCATTATGCCGGTATCTCAGTCGACCTTCTTGATTCCATCGAGGCGCAAGAAGATATTAAGTTCGATTATGTCTACGGCGCCTGGAAAGATGTCCTCGGCAAACTCGAAGATGGTGAGATAGATCTGATAGTAGGGATAGCCTATACACCGGAGCGGGCTGAGAACTTCGACTACACGCGCGAAACTCTCCTGAATAATTGGGGTGTGGTGTATCGCAAGCCCTCCGTGGCGATAACGTCGTTGGCGGATTTAAAAGGCAAGCGCGTGGCGATGATGGACAGAAGCGTTCACAGTCGCGTGTTTAAGGAACTGATGGATAAGTTTCAGTTCAATTTCACTGAGGTCAAGGCGCCGACCTATCTCGCTGCCATGAAAGCGGTGGAAGATGGCGAGGCGGATGCTGCGGTGATTAACCGCGTGATCAGTCTGTTGAACGCACCGGATTATTCAGTAGTCGATACCGGTATCATCTTTAACCCCGTGGAGGTCCGCTTTGCGACGCTTAAGGCACGGCATCCCGCGTTGCTGGCGTTGATCGATAAATACCTGGCTGAGGAAAAACAGGATCCGGCGTCAGCATACAACCGTTCTCTCAGTAAATGGTTGACGGTCAGTCCGAAAACACATTTTCCAGCTTGGTTGCTTTATGTGTCAGGAGTTGTCGTATTCATATTATTGTTTCTGGCATTCAGCAATTATTTGATACGCAAACAGGTGGCAAAGCGCACCATGGAGCTGACAGAAAGCGAGACACGTTTTCGCCAACTGGCGGATAACATCAATGAAATATTCTGGATCGGGACGCCGGATTGGCGACAGATGCTCTATGTAAGTCCGGCATATGAGCGTTTATGGGGGCAGAAGGTGGAAAGCCTGTATGCAAATCCCATGTTATGGCTGGAGTCAATACATCCTGATGACCGGGCGGCCGTGAGAGATGACTTGCAGAAAAAAATAGCGGGGGATCTGTCGGATCCGGCATTTCCTGAATACCGTATCTTTACGGAATCAGGAGAGACCTTATGGATTTCCGCACGTGCCTATCCGATCCGGGATAAGCACGGAAACATCACGCGCATTGCCGGAATCGCGGAGGATATTACCAACCGCAAAGCAGCCGAGGCCAGTATCAAGTTCTTGGCACATCATGACCCGCTCACCAAGCTAATGAACCGCTTTGCCTTTGAGAACGAGCTTGTTCAGCTGATAGAAGATTCGCCAAATAATAATCATCAGCATGCATTGCTTTATATCGATCTGGACCAGTTCAAAGTGGTCAATGATACTTGCGGTCATGGTGCGGGTGATAAAATGCTTGCCAGGCTCGGAAAGCTGCTCAATGACGCAGTTGAGTCGCACGGAATGATTGCGCGTCTCGGTGGTGACGAATTTGGCGTGATTATAAAAGATGCCAACCTGGCCAGGGCAAAACAAATCTCGCAGGAAATACTGGATACTATCAAGGATTTTCGTTTTGTTGTTGCGGACAAGAAATTTTCCGTCGGCGCCAGTATCGGTCTGGTGATGATCGATACAGATCAGCTTTCCAAGGTTGACCTGTTAAGCGCGGCGGATATGGCCTGCTATGCGGCAAAGGAACGGGGGAGAAACAGGATCCACGTATTCACTCACGACGATACCGAAATGCTGCAGCGGCGGCGTGAGATGCAGTGGGTATCCCGTATCAACAATGCGCTGGAAGAAGACAGGCTGGTGTTATACAGGCAGGAAATCCGTGCATTGCAGAAATCGTCTTCCAGTCCGGTTTGCCATGAATATCTTGTCAGGTTGCTTGATGAAGATGGTCACCTGGTGATGCCCGGATCGTTTATACCCGCAGCCGAGCGGTTTGAGCTGATGCCGAAAATCGATCGTTGGGTGATTCGAAAGGTGTTCGCACACCTGAAGGAAAACGCCGGTAAACCTTCGGGCGAGAAGTCCTCGCCGGTTGCCTTTATCAATCTGTCTGGCCAGGTATTTGCTGACGAGCATTTTTTCAAATATATATCTGCCGAGTTACAGAACGCCGAGATCGATCCGCGTTATGTCTGTTTCGAGATTACGGAAACGGCGGCGATCGGCAATCTGAAAGAGGCGGGTGATTTCATCAGGCAATTACGTACATTGGGTTTTAAATTCGCACTCGATGATTTCGGTACGGGAATGAGCTCATTTTCATATTTGCAGTCATTGCAGATCGATTTTGTCAAAATAGATGGTGTGTTTATCAAGGATCTGTTGAAAAACCCGATGAATATCGCCATCGTGGAATCGATCACCAAAATCAGTCATCAGGCGAATCTTGAAGTCATTGCCGAATGGATCGAAAGCGGTGAAGTACTGGAAAATCTTGTGCAGATCGGTGTCGATTTTGGCCAGGGTTTTGCGATCGGTAAACCAGTAGAGCTGACTGCGGCAAGCAATGTGACGGTGTTACATAAAAAGAAATCCTGAGCCTACGATGCCTCGGCAAAGGAATTCAGTATTGCCTTGTAGCTGTCATACCTGCCTTTATAAATACGCTCGTCACGCACTGCCTGGATAATTGCGCATCCGGGCTCATTGGTGTGAGTGCAATTCCGGAATTTGCATTGCTCAATATACGGTACAAACTCGCGGAATCCCTGGGCGAGTTGCGGTGCATCCATCGGCTTAATGCCGAATTCGCGAATTCCCGGAGAATCAATAATCAATCCCTCGTTGCCAGTCTGGTAGAGCTCGGTATGCGTGGTCGTGTGCTGGCCTTTATTGGTGGATTTTGAAACCTCGCCGATGCGGGGTGCAGAAGTCGGGATTAATGATTTGATGAGTGACGATTTTCCGACTGCCGAGTGGCCAACCAGAACCGATGTGGCGCTGACCAGGGATTGCGTGAGGGCATCGATGCCTTCGCCTTGTTTGGCACTCACATAGAAAACGCGATAGCCGATTCGCTCATACACGGCGAGTTCGGTCCTGGTGGTTTCCAGTTTCCGGGCATCGAGCAGGTCGATCTTGTTAAACACGATCATGGCATCGAGCCCGGCCTGTTCGCAGGCAACCAGGTAACGATCGATAAGACCGGTTTTGCAGGCAGGTTTGGCGGCGCAGATGATCAGCACCTTATCAATATTCACCGCGACCAGCTTGTCCTGCTGTTTGCTGTGACGGGTCAGGATACCGTGGCGGGGCGCTACCTCATCGATAACGGCATGGCCGGCTTCCCCTGTTTCATAATGAATGCGATCGCCGGTGGCCAAAGCAGGTAATTGTTGACGCGGTATGGCGCGCAGGCGTTCGCCCTGTACTGATTGAATCAGGATTTCATTACCGAAATGGCTGATGACAGTGCCGTTATAGCGTGCTTCACTGGAAGATGGAGGACCGGACGCCATGGACCTTACGCGAGCAGGGTATCAATGTGCGCAGCACAAATGAAATCATTCAGGGAGAGTCCGGCGACCGTGTGTGTGGTATAGAGCACCTTGCAACGGTTGTAACCGACTTCCATGTCGGGATGGTGATCCTGCTGATGCGCAATCCAGGCAACCGCGTTGACGAAGGCCATGGTTTCGTAATAGTTCTTGAAATGGAATTCGCGATGTATGGCGGCATGGCTGGATGTCAGAGACCACTGCGGTACTTCCTGCATACAGCCATGTACTGCTTCCTCACTCAGATGCGGCGTGCCTTTGGCGATTGGTTCACAGTGTTGCTCGCGCAAAAGAGTCATGCAACGTGCTATTCCTTGAATTTGTAATAGGTCTTGTTGAGATAGGCCACGACATCGGCGATTTGATCTTCCGGCCAGGGGACGCCGAGACTGGTCTTGCAGCGATGAACCTGCTTGTTCAGGGCTTCCAGTGAATCGATACGGCGGTCTTCGCGGGTGTAGATCTTGCTGCCGTCGCCGCCCATCATGTCGGCATGACACTTGATGCAGTTTTCTTCGAGCAGTTGTTTGCCGCGTTTGAGATCGGCGGCATGCGCGGTGTTGAAAAGGCAAAGGCTCAAACCCAAACTCATGGCAGTGGCGATGAATGTCTTCATGGCTTCCTCCTTGGATAACCTGTTATACGGGTATTTTAGTGGATAAATGGGCAATTCGGACAGGGGCCGGCGGATGTGAATCGTGAAACGCCGAGTAAAGCGGATCCGGTGTCAGGGTGCTGGCGTTTTCCTCATAGAGCTTGACCAGTGCCCGAATCAGGTCCCGTGCGTCGCTCTGGCTGGCGGCAAAGTCATCCGCTTCGAATTCATGCCGACGGCTGAAATAAGAGAACAGCGGTTGCACATAGACGCCGAGTACGGACATGAGCAGGATAAACAACACAAGCGCCGCGTGCATGGACGGCGACTGGATACCCAGGCCCGCAAAGAACCAGTCCTGCTGGACTAACAGGCCGAGTACCGCCAGGCTGATGAAGGTCATGACGGCCATGGCGATAACCTGTTTTTGAATATGCTTGCGTTTGAAGTGCCCCAGCTCGTGCGCCAGCACTGCCTCGATTTCGTCCGCCTGCAATGACTTCAATAAGGTGTCGAAGAACACGATACGCTTGTTATCGCCCAGGCCGGTAAAATAGGCATTGCCATGGCTGGAACGTTTGGAGCCGTCCATGATAAAGATGCCCTTGCTGGTGAAACCGCAACGCTGCAGTAACTGCTCGATGCGCGTGCGCAGGGCAGCATCTTCCAGGGGGGCAAACTTGTTGAATAGTGGTGCAATCCAGGTAGGGTAGACGAACATCATTAACAGGCTGAAGCCCATCCAGACCGCCCACACATAAACCCACCATAAGGCGCCAGCCGATTCCATCAACCAGAGTACAACCCAGAGCAGGGGGGTGCCAATGGCGAGCGTCAGCATCATACCTTTGATCAGGTCGCTGACGAAGAGTAGCGGCTTGGTGCGGTTGAAACCGTAACGCGTTTCGATAACAAACGTACGATAGATGGAAAACGGCAGGTCAAGCAGGCTGCCGATGATCATCATGCTGATCACAAAGGCCACGCCATGCCATAAACTGTTGTCCAGCCAGTGCGACCAGAGGCTGTCCAGCCAGTCGAGGCCACCACCCAGGGTCCAGAGCAATAACAAGGCGCTGCTATACAGCAGCTCGAGTTGGCCCAGCCGAACCTTGGCCGAGGTATAATCCGCTGCCTTTTGATGGGCGGCCAGTGAAATCCTGTCCGCGAAGGCCTCGGGCACCTGGGCGCGAAAGCGGGCAATGTGCCGCAACTGGCGCTGGTTTAACCACCATTGCAGAATAATGGCGCCAGACAAGGCAATGACAAAGGCATAACTAAACCACACGTATAAGCTCCTTCCGCTCTAGCAAATCATCGCGCAATGGCCGATAAATGCGGGGATTGCGCGGATCAGCAGGGTAGTCTTTGTTAGAATCGCTGACAAGTAAAGGTTCCTTCGAAAACACCAGCCAAACGGGATAGACCATGCCACAAGACAGTAATAATCTGATTTGGATCGATCTGGAAATGACCGGATTGGATACGCAAAACGATGTGATCATTGAGATCGCAACTATCGTCACCGATAGCCAGCTCAACATCCTGGCGGAAGGCCCGATGCTGGCGATACATCAGCGCGATGAGGTTCTTGCCGGCATGGATGAGTGGAACACCCGTCAGCACGGGCAGTCTGGCCTCACGGCTCGGGTCAAGGCCAGTACGATCGACGAGGCCGAGGCCGAGCGGCAGACGATTGCGTTTCTGCAGGAATTCGTGCCGGCGCGCACCTCACCCATGTGCGGCAACAGTATCTGCCAGGACCGCCGCTTTCTGGCACGCTGCATGCCGCAACTGGAAGCCTTTTTTCATTACCGCAATCTGGACGTGAGTACCCTCAAGGAACTGGTCAAGCGTTGGCTGCCCGAGATCGCCAAGGGTGTCGAGAAAAAAGGGGCACATCTGGCGCTCGACGACATCCGCGAATCCATCAACGAGATGCGCTATTACCGCGAACGCCTTTTTATCCCCGAGGCCCAGGCGCCAACAATTTAATCCCTGACGCCGGGACAGTCAGAATCCCGGCAATCTCCCCACACAGGGCAGTCAAAGCTCTGGCACTGCCTCGCAATGCCTTTCTAACTCATTGAAATCTCTGTAGAGATTCTGTGGCATGTGTTTTGCTACTTGGCGTGTACAACACGAAGGAGCGCCACATGGCAAAAGAGGACGAACTCGAACTTGACGTTAAGGCCACCAAATCCGGGGGGAAGGGCAAAATAATCCTGCTGGTTGTTGCCATCGTCGTGCTGACCACCGGGATCATCATCGGTGTGCTGTATTTCATGGGGATGCTGGGTGGCGGCAGCGCGGACAAAAAGGACAACAAGTCCGAGGCCAAGCAGGAACATGTCATCAAGCCTGCATTCTATCTCAGCCTGCAACCCGCCTTTGTCGTCAATTTTGAAGATCAAACCCATGCCTCTTACCTCCAGGTCGAGATGCAGGTCATGGCGCGCAGCAAGGAAGTGCTCGATGTCGTCAATGCGAACATGCCGCTCATCCGCAACAACATCCTGTTCATTCTCAGCGCCCAGAAATTCGAACAGGTCAGCACGCGCGCGGGCAAGGAGGCCTTGCAGAAGACCATCCTGGAAGCGATTCAAAAAGTCGTGAGCGACGCGGCACATAGCAAGCAGGACGCTGAACACAAGAACAAGGATGACAAAAAGGATGCTGCACAGCATGTCGACAATGTGGAACAGGTTTATTTCACCAGCTTTATCATGCAATAGGACTCAAGATGGCTACAGCTGACTTATTATCTCAGGACGAAATCGACGCGCTACTGCACGGTGTCGACAGCGGTGATGTCGAAACCGAGGATGAGAATGCCTTCGATGGTGTGGCCCGCTCTTTTGACTTTACCAGTCAGGATCGGATCGTTCGCGGCAGGATGCCGACACTGGAAATGATCAACGAGCGCTTCGCGCGTTATTTTCGTATCAGTTTCTTCAACATGCTGCGGCGTACCGCGGAAATTTCCGTGGGTGGCGTGCAGATGATGAAATTCTCCGAATACATGCACAGCCTGTTCGTGCCGACCAGTCTCAACCTGGTAAAGATTAACCCGCTGCGCGGCAAGGCCCTGTGCGTCATCGATCCCAAGCTGGTCTTTATTACCGTCGATAACTATTTCGGCGGCACCGGCCGTCACGCCAAGATCGAGGGCCGTGAATTTTCGCCGACCGAAACGCGCGTCATCCAAATCATCCTGGAACAGGCCTTCAAGGATCTGAAAGAGGCGTGGAACCCGGTGTTACCGGTAGGATTTGAATTCCAGAGCATGGAAGTGAATCCGCAATTCGCGAATATCGTCAGTCCGTCCGAGGTTGTGGTGGTGTGCAGCTTCCACATCGAACTGGATGGTGGTGGCGGCACATTCTATGTCGTCATGCCGTATTCGATGCTCGAACCCATTCGTGAATTGCTCGATGCCGGGGTCCAGAGCGATCGCGCCGAGCGCGATGATCGCTGGACGGTAGCCCTGCGCGAGGAAGTCAAGGCCGCGGAGATAACACTCTCCTGCACGCTGGCGCACGCCAATCTGCGCCTGGGCGATCTGTTGAATCTGCAGGAAGGCGACATCATCCCGATCAATTACCCGGACAAGATCACGGTTGTGGCCGAGGATGTCCCGGTGTTTCGCGGCACCTATGGCGTGCATAAGGGCAACAAGGCAATCAAGATTCTTGAAATGATCAAACGGCCGAAAATCAGCGGCGAAAATTACGCATTGGTAGCAGCAGGAGTGAAAGCATGAGCGATACAGATACAGAAAATGCCGATGTCATGGACGAGTGGGCGTCCGCGCTGGCGGAGGCGGGCGCGTCGGAAGGCAATACGGCGACCCCGGCTGACTTGCAGAATCTCGAACAGGACGCCAACGTTCGCCCCGGCAATGAAGACGTCAATCTGGAAGTGATTCTGGATATCCCGGTCACGATTTCCATGGAAGTCGGCAGCACCAAGATCAATATCCGTAACCTGTTGCAACTGAACCAGGGCTCGGTGATTGAACTGGACCGTATGGCCGGCGAACCTCTGGACATCAAGGTGAATGGTACGTTGATCGCACACGGTGAAGTGGTGGTCGTGAATGAAAAGTTCGGCATTCGCCTCACCGACGTCATCAGCCCCGCAGAACGCGTCAAGAAACTCAAATAAACCGGGAGCCGCATATGACACGCAAGTGGTTTCTGCTCTGTCTGTGCATGGCTTCCGGTGTCCTCCACGCCGCGCCGGAACAGGCCGGCGATAAAGGTCCGCTCGTGACCAATCCGATCGGTATCGGTAATTTCATGCAAATGGCCTTTGGCCTGCTGATTGTCATCGGCGCCATCTTTGCGATGACCTGGATCATCCGCCGCATGGGTTATGTCCAGGCGCGTGTCAGCGGTGCCATGAAGATCCTGGGTGGCCTGCCGCTGGGCCAGCGTGAACGTGTGGTCCTGATGCAGGTCGGGGAACAGCAGTTCGTGGTGGGTATTACGCCGGGTAATATTCGTACCCTGTTGGTGCTCGACAAACCCATCGAGGTTGACGTCACACCGGCGTCAAGCGTGGATGGCAGTTTCGCCCAGAAACTTCAGTCCATCCTGAAAGGCAAGCAGCCATGATCAGGCGGCTCTGGAATGCTCCGCTCTGGCGTGTCTGCCTGCTGGCCGTCATCATGATTATGCTGCTGGGTTCCGTGCAATTCGTGCACGCGGCCGAAGGCCTGCCTGCACTCACGGTGAAGGGACCCGGCGGTACGCAAACCTATTCGTTGAGCATCCAGGTGTTGTTGTTGATGACGGCATTCACCCTGTTGCCGGCGGCGCTGATGATGATGACGGCGTTCACGCGCATTATTATTGTCCTGGCGATCCTGCGTCAGGCCCTGGGTCTGGTGCAGACACCTTCTTCGCAAACCCTGTTAGGGCTGGCATTGTTTCTGACCTTCTTCGTGATGGCGCCGGTACTGAACAAGATTAATCAGGAGGCCTTGCAGCCGTATTTGCATGACCAGTTGAGTTTTCAGGATGCCGCCGTCAAGGCCAGCCAACCCTTGCGTGGTTTTATGCTCAAGCAGACCCGGCAAAGCGACCTCAGTCTGTTTGCCAAGATCTCCGGCAATGGCGATGCCAAGACCATAGACGATATTCCGTTTAGCGTGCTGGTGCCGGCCTTCGTCACCAGTGAATTGAAAACCGCGTTTCAGATCGGTTTCCTGTTATTCATTCCATTTTTGATTATCGACCTGGTCGTTGCCAGCGTTCTGATGTCCATGGGTATGATGATGTTGTCACCCATGATCATTTCACTGCCGTTCAAGATTATGTTGTTTGTGCTCGTGGATGGCTGGAACATCGTGATGGGCACGCTGGCATCGAGCTTTATGACCTGAACGGGAGAGTCGTGTGAGTCCGGAAACTATCCTGAATATTTTTCAACATGCACTGGAAGTGATTCTGGTGATCCTGATGGTGGTATTGATACCGGCGCTTATCGTCGGTTTGCTGGTGAGCATGCTGCAGGCGGCAACGCAAATCAACGAGATGACATTGAGCTTTATTCCCAAGCTGCTCGTCACGGTGTTTACCCTCATGCTGGCGGGTCCGTGGATCCTGCGGATGCTGACGGACTTTACCCACGATCTGATTCATAACATTCCGTACATTATCGGGTGATCAGGGATGGTCATCACCTCCGAGCAACTGACCGCTTTCGTAGGCAGCCTGTTATGGCCGCTGTTTCGCGTCGGGGCATTGATGTTATCCGCGCCGGTCTTTGGCGCGCGTACCGTTCCGCATCGGGTGCGTGCCGGCCTGAGTGTGTTGATTGCCCTGGCGATGTCGCCGGCCCTGCCTGCGCCGCCGCCGGTGGATGTGTTCAGCGCGACCTCGCTGCTCATCATCGTGCAGCAAATTCTCATCGGCGTGATGATGGGGCTTGCCTTGCAGATTGTGATGAGCGCGATCATTACCGGCGGCCAGTTGATTGCGATGCAAATGGGTCTGGGTTTCGCCGCCATGATCGATCCGCAGAACGGTGCGCAGACGCCGGTGCTCAGTCAGTTCTATGTGGTGATGGTGGTCCTGATCTTTGTCACCCTCAATGGCCATCTGGTGATGTTCGAGGTGTTGCGCGACAGTTTTATCAGCATGCCCATCGGTAAGGCGGTGATGCCCTTGGACGGTATCTGGCAATTGATCCACTGGAGCGGACAGATCTTTGCGGGCGCAGTGGGGATGGCCATCCCGGCCATTGCCTCCCTGCTCATTGTGAACTTTGCCTTCGGCATCATGACGCGTGCCGCGCCGCAGATGAATATCTTCGCCATTGGTTTTCCCATCACCCTGATCCTTGGCTTTGGCGTGATCCTGGCGACGCTGCCCAGCGTGTTGCCGCATTCCACCGGCCTGTTTAACGAAGCGTATCACGTGATACGCACCTTCCTGGCGGGAGCGCATTAAACGATGGCGCAGGAGAGTGGTCAGGAACGTACTCATGAGGCGACCCCCCGACGCAAACAGCAGGCGAAGGAAAAGGGGCAGGTCGCGCAATCACGTGAACTCAACACGCTGCTGATGCTGTTCAGCTCCGGTGTGTGCGCGGTATTCTGGGGTCCGCACCTGGTGCGTGACATCAGTCAAATGTTCACGTCTTTTCTGCGTATCGATCGCAATGCGATCTTCGATCCGCGTGCCATGGCCGGCCTGTTCAGTGAAGCGATTATCTCCATCTTGCTGAGCCTTGCGCCGTTCTTTGCGATCCTGACCATTGCAGCGCTTGCCGGACCGATCATTATCGGTGGTCTGAACTTCAGTACCGAGGCCATCAGTTTCAAGCCGGAAAAACTGGATCCCGTCAAAGGCCTGCAACGCATTTTTGCCTGGCGCGGACTGGTCGAGTTGCTCAAGGCCTTTGTCAAGTTTGTGGTCATCGGCGCGGTCGCTGTCCTGTTTTTATACAATCAGTCCGACGCCTATATCGGGCTGGCTAACGAACCCTTGGTTCCCGCCATTGCGCATGCCGCGCATTTGTTGATCTGGGGCTTTATGGCGATTGCCGCCACCCTGATCCTGATTGCGGCGGTCGATGTGCCGTTTCAGATCTGGGATCACAATCAGCAACTGAAAATGACCACGCAGGAATTGCGCGACGAAAGCAAGGAGACGGAAGGCGATCCGGAACTGCGCGGACGCATCAAGCGCATGCAACGCGAACTGGCGCAGCGGCGCATGATGGCGGAGGTGCCCAAGGCCGATGTCGTTGTCACCAACCCGGAACACTATTCCGTGGCCTTGCGGTATGACCAGCGCAAGATGAGCGCACCGGTCGTGGTGGCCAAGGGTGCCGACCTCATTGCCATGCAAATTCGTACGATCGCACGCGAACACAATGTCCCGATTCTGCAGGCGCCACCACTGGCCCGTGCCTTGCATTACTCCACCGAACTCAACCAGGAGATCCCCGCCGGTTTGTATCACGCGGTGGCGAAGGTCCTGGCCTATGTCTTCCAGCTTAAACGCCAACCGAACTGGCAGAAGCAGGGCAATCACAAGCTGGATGATTTACCGATACCCGATGACTTGAAAGTGGATTAAAGACAGTAAGTTATGGCCGAGCAAACAGCATTTTTGCAATCCCTGCGTAACGTAAGCCGTACCGGCCTGGGTGCGCCGTTGTTGATGATGATGATGATGGCGATGATCATCATCCCCATGGCGCCGTTTGCCCTCGACGTCATGTTCACTTTCAACATTTCTCTGGCGCTGGTGATCCTTTTGGTGACGGTTTATACCAAACGCCCGCTGGATTTCGCCATGTTTCCGACGGTGCTGCTGGTCACGACCCTGTTGCGCCTGGCGCTCAACGTGGCATCCACTCGGGTCGTTCTGCTCAAGGGTCACGCCGGTACCGATGCGGCCGGTCAGGTGATCAAGGCCTTCGGCGATTTCGTGGTCGGTGGTAACTACGCCGTGGGTCTGGTGGTGTTTTTGATTCTGGTCATTATCAACTTTGTCGTGATCACCAAGGGTGCGACGCGGATTTCCGAAGTCAGCGCGCGTTTTACCCTGGATGCCATGCCCGGCAAACAAATGGCCATCGATGCGGATCTCAATGCGGGTCTGATCGATCAGGACGAGGCGCGTCGTCGTCGCACCGAGATTAGCGCGGAAGCGGAATTCTACGGTTCCATGGACGGTGCGAGTAAATTCGTGCGCGGCGATGCCGTCGCCGGCATTCTGATCCTGTTCATCAATATCATTGGCGGTTTGCTCATCGGTATCCTGCAACACAACCTCGGGTTTGCCCAGGCCGCACGCAACTACACCCTGTTGACGATCGGTGACGGTCTGGTCGCGCAGATCCCGGCGCTGTTATTGTCCACCGCCGCCGGTATCATCATCACGCGCGTCTCCAGTTCGCAGGACATGGGGCAGCAGGTCCTGCAACAGCTGTTCAACAATCCGCGCTCACTGGGCGTCACCGCCGCAATCCTCGGCATCATGGGTGTGATCCCGGGTATGCCCAACGTGGCGTTCCTGACCCTGGCGATCATCTGTGGTGCCGGTGCGTACTGGATCAATCAGGCACAACGTAAACGCGAGGCAGCCGTACCCACGGAAGAGGAGGCGCCACCGCGACCGGAATCCACGGAGTTGAGTTGGGACGATGTCCAGCCGCTGGATTCCGTCGGCCTTGAAGTCGGTTACCGGCTGATCCCCATGGTGGATAAGCAGCAGGGCGGTGAATTGATGCCGCGCATACGCGGCGTGCGCAAGAAGCTGTCACAGGAATTGGGCTTCTTGATTCCCGCGGTCCACATCCGCGACAACCTCGATCTCAAACCCAATACCTATCGCGTCACCTTGCTCGGTGTCACGGTGGGCGAGGCGACGATTTATCCCGAACGCGATCTCGCGATCAATCCCGGGCAGGTCTTTGGCGTCCTGCAAGGGATCGAGACGCGCGACCCTGCCTTCGGTCTGGAGGCCGTCTGGATCGAACCGGCCCAGCGGGATCAGGCGCAGACCTTTGGTTATACCGTGGTGGACAGCAATACAGTGATCGCCACCCACCTGAGTCAGGTCATCAAGACCCATGCCCATGAGTTGCTGGGCCACGAGGAGGTGCAGCATATCCTCGATCAACTGGCCAAGTCCGCGCCCAAGCTGGTGGAAAACCTCACCCCGGATACCCTGTCCCTCGGGGTCATCGTCAAGGTCCTGCAGAACCTGCTGGAGGAGGGGGTCGCCATCCGCGATATCCGGACGATCGCCGAATCCTTGGCGGAACACGGTGGCCGCAGTCAAGAGCCTGACGTCCTCACGGCCTCCGTGCGGGTTTCCCTGGGCCGATCAATTACCCAACAAATCAATGGGATGGCGGTGGAGCTGCCCGTCATCACGCTGGACCCGACGCTGGAACAGTTGTTGCATCAGACAATGCAAGCCAGCGATGGCGGTGCCGGTCTCGAACCGGGCCTGGCGGAACGGATCCACAGTTCGCTGTTTGAAGCGAGCCAGGCGCAGGAGCAGGCAGGGATGCCGGCGGTGTTACTGGTCTCCGCCTTCCTGCGACCGATGCTGACCAGGTTCGTCCGACACACGATACCGACCCTGCATGTGCTCTCGTATAACGAGATACCCAGCGACAAGCAGATCAAGATCGTGGCGACCGTCGGGCAACAGAATGTGGTGAATGCGAAACCGCGCGGCAGATAAACACGAATAGCGTTAAGCAGGTGTAGTGATGAAAATAAAACGCTTTACCGGATCAGATATGCGTCAGGCCATTCGCAAAGTACGCGATGCACTCGGCCCCGATGCCGTGATCCTTTCCAATCGCACCGTGGATGAAGGGGTCGAAGTGGTCGCGGCGATCGATTATGACGAAAGCCTGCTCGACACCGTCCCCGGCGCCAAGCCAAAAAAGCCCGCGTTTCAACAGACAGAAAAAGAAATCAATCGTGACGCCATCTGGGATGACGTGCGTTACGCCCGCAACATTCCCGCGCCGGCCAAGGCACCCGCGGCCGCCGCGAAACAGGAGATACCTGCTGCGGCAGCGAATATCAAACTCTCCGACGACCCGAACTTTCAGCAAATGCAGTCCGAATTGAAATCCCTGCGCGGCCTGCTGGTCAACCAGCTTTCCGGGATGGCCTGGGAAAACGAAACCAAATATCACCCGCTGCGTGCGCGTCTGCTGCAACGCCTGATCGCCCTGGGCCTGAGCCCGCAACTGGCGCGCGATATCACCGAGCGTGTGGACGAGCAGGACGATTTCGATCACAACTGGCGCATGGCCCTGGGCCTGCTCGCACATCGTCTGCCGGTACACGACGACATCATTCTGAATCAACAAAAGGTCATTATCGCGGTGGTCGGTCCGACCGGCGTCGGCAAGACCACCACCGTCGCCAAGCTCGCCGCACGTTATCTGTTACGTCATGGCAAGCGTCGCATCGGCCTGATCACGACGGATAACTACCGTGTTGCCGCCCACGAACAACTGCGTGCCTATGCACGGATCATGGGCGCACCGATGCGCGTGGCGACGGATGTCGATAGCCTGCAGGATGCGCTCGCGGCGTTTCATGACAAGGACCTGGTCCTGATCGATACCGCCGGTATGAGTCAGCGCGACATGCGCCTGAACGAACAATTCTCCCTGCTCAAAGAGGCGGGGCATAACATCAAAGTGTATTTAACCCTGGCTGCCAACAGTCAACGGGGTGTGTTAGCCGATGTGGTCCGTGCCTTTCGCGTGGTGCCGCTGGCGGGATGTATTCTCACCAAGGTCGATGAAACGACCAGCCTGGGCGGTGGCCTGTCGGTAGCAGCCGAACAGAACCTGCCTGTGGCCTATATCAGTGATGGTCAGCAAGTGCCGGAAGATCTGCACCCGGCCCGCGCCCATTCCCTGGTGAGCCGCGCCGTTGCCATCATGCAGGATGTTGGTGTCGGAGCCAAGGACGACCCGATTTCAACTATGATTGGCGGGATGGCGGCACATGCACATGGCTAACTCACAGATTCGCGATCAGGCAACAGGACTTCGACGCATGGCCAATCCACATCCGGTACGTGTTATTGCCGTCACCGGCGGTAAGGGCGGCGTAGGCAAGACTAACGTCGCGGTGAATCTCGGCATGGCCATGGCGCACAGCGGCAAAAAGGTGCTGCTGCTGGATGCCGACCTCGGCCTGGCCAACATCGACGTCATGCTGGGCCTGCACCCGCAAGCCAATCTGCACCACGTGATTACCGGCGAACGCACGCTGGAAGAGATCATCGTCGACGGACCGGGCGATCTCAAAATCATCCCGGCGTCGTCAGGCATCAAGGACATGGCGGATCTCGATCCGCAAACCCATGCCGGTCTGATTCAGGCCTTCAGCGAACTGTCCCAGGACGTGGACGTGCTCATCGTGGATACCGCTGCCGGCATTTCCGATGCGGTCACCACCTTCACCCGTGCCGCCCAGGAAGTGGTGGTGGTGGTGTGCGACGAACCGGCCTCGATCACCGATGCCTACGCGATTATCAAATTAATGAGCCGGGAGCACGGGGTATACCGCTTCCGGATCCTGGCCAACCGGGCCGAGAGCCCGCAGCATGGTCGTGAAATCTATACAAAAATTGCCAAAGTCACCGATCGTTTTCTGGATGTTGCGCTAGACTATATGGGATACGTGCCGGAGGATGACTATCTGCGCAAGTCAGTCAAAAAACAACGCGCAGTGTTTGAGGCCTTCCCACGGAGTAAGTCCGCGCAAGCCTTTGCCAACCTCGCTGACAAGGCAAACAAGTGGCCAATGCCGATGAGCGCGGCGGGTCATCTGGAGTTTTTTGTAGAACGCTTGATTCAACCCATTAATAATCAAAATGTCGAGGCTGTGTGATGAACGGTGCTGCTATGTATGCTTCAGAGAAACCTCGAGTTGTGCGTAATGATCTGGTCGAAAAGCACGCGCCGCTCGTAAAACGGATTGCATGCCACTTGATCAATCGCCTGCCGGCCAGTGTGCAGTTGGAGGATTTGGTCCAGGCCGGAATGATTGGTCTGCTGGAGGCATCGCGTAACTATGACGAAGGCCAGGGTGCCAGTTTCGAGACCTACGCGGGTATTCGAATACGCGGTGCCATGCTGGATGAAATTCGCAAAAACGACTGGGCACCGCGCTCGGTACACCGCAAGGCACGGATGGTGGCGGAGGCGGTACGGAATATCGAACATGCCAATGGTCGTGACGCTCGTGATACCGAGATTGCGCAGAGTCTTGAGATCACCCTGGAGGAGTATTACAAGATCCTGCAGGACAACAGTTACCACAAGATCCTCAGTGTCGAGGACATGGGCCTGGGCGAGGAGTCGCTGCTGGACAATATTTCAGATAACGCACCGGGTATTCTCGACGGGCTGCAAAAAGACGATATGCAGCGGATTATCGCCGAGGCGGTTGCCAGCCTGCCCGAACGTGAACGTTTGGTCATGGCCCTGTACTACGACGAGGAATTAAACCTGCGGGAAATTGGTGCGGTCATGGGTGTCAGTGAATCCCGTGTCAGCCAGATTCATTCCCAGGCCGTCATCCGCCTGCAGGCGCGGATGGCCAATCGCCTGAACGATAACGCTTAAGTCCCCGGAAAATCGTGTCGATAACAGGGCCAGTCAGCTTCTGACCGGCCCTGTTTTTTGTCCAGAATCTCCCTCTAGTTAATTAATTTTTAACCGCTTTTACAGCCGTTTTCCCTGGCCCTTGTATTAAATCTTTTTTGTGCTCGTCCGATAGTACTCCTGTGTCTTTATGTCACTGTAGCCATGTGTGCCTGTGGCGGGATGCAAGAGGGTGATTTTGGATAGTCAGGAAATCTGGAGGATTTCGTGGATAAAAACATGAAGATACTCATTGTGGATGACTTCTCCACGATGCGGCGCATTATCAAGAACCTGCTGCGCGACCTCGGTTTTAACAATACCGCAGAAGCAGATGACGGCAATACGGCCTTGCCTATGTTGCAGGGCGGCGGTTTCGATCTGCTGGTCACCGACTGGAACATGCCGGGTATGCAGGGAATCGATCTGCTCAAACATGTACGTGCAGATGAAAAACTGAAATCACTGCCGGTGCTGATGGTCACAGCGGAACAAAAGCGTGAACAGATCGTGGAAGCAGCGCAGGCGGGTGTGAACGGTTATATCGTGAAACCTTTTACTGCGCAGACCCTGAAAGAAAAACTCGACAAGATTTTCGAGCGAATCGGCAACTAAAAGGAAACCGCGCGAGATGGAAGAAAAAAAGATAGTCACGGCGGAGACGATTGCGCGCGCCAAGGATTTGGTCGCCTCGCTCGAGCGCGGTGATGAAAAGGGGTCGAAAGAGGTCATAGATGATCTCACTAACATACGTGAGTCGGATCTGTATCGTGAGATGGGGAAACTGACGCGCGAGTTGCACGATGCCATCATGGCCTTCGGTATGGACGAACAGATTTCCAATCTTGCGCAGCAGGAGATCCCGGATGCCCGCCAGCGTCTGCGCCATGTGATCGATATGACCGATCAGGCGGCGCATCGTACCTTGACCGCTGTGGAAGAATCCCTGCCGATCTGCGAACAGCTGGAAGCGCGCTCACTTACCTTGCAGGAAGACTGGTCGCGCTTCAAGAAGCGCGATATGGATATCAACGAATTCAAGCAACTGGCCAAACGCCTGGATACGTTTTTTAGCGATAACACCGGCGATGCCGGCAAGTTGCGCAGTTCGCTCAACAACGTGCTGATGGCGCAGGACTTTCAGGACCTGACCAGTCAGATCATCAAGAAGGTGATCAAGCTGGTGGAAGAAGTCGAATCGAATCTGGTGGAACTGATCAAGCTGACACGCCGGCCGGATGATATGAGTGCAGACAAGCACGCTGCCGAAAAGAAACAGGAAAAACTGGCGGGTCCGGTGGTGCCGGGCGTGAACGACGGTGGCAGCACCGTTTCGGGCCAGGATGAAGTGGATGACTTGTTGTCGAGTTTGGGATTTTAACGTCGGGCGGATGACAGAAGGATACTCCGGTGGATGACGAATTATTACAGGATTTTCTGGTAGAGGCTGGCGAGATTCTGGAACAGCTCAATGAGCAGCTTGTTGACCTGGAACAAAGTCCGGATGACAAGGAAATGCTGAATGCGGTGTTTCGCGGCTTTCATACCATCAAGGGCGGCGCCGGTTTCCTGAATATCGAACCGATGGTGATCATCTGCCATCGTTCCGAAGACGTGTTTAACCTGTTGCGTAATGGCGAACGCCATGTCACCCCGGAATTAATGGATACGGTCCTGCCTGTCCTCGATATCCTCAATGCGCAATTCGAGGCCTTGCGCGCCGGCGATTCACCGGAAGCCGCCGACCCTGCGCTGATCGCGCGACTCGAGGCCATTATTAAGGGCGAGACGCCGGCACCCAAGGCAGCGCCGGCCGCCGCGGCAACGGCACCCGAACCGGCACCACCTGCATCAGCCGCCGCCGATTTTGACGATGGCTTTGGCGATTTCGATATGAGTCCGGCCAAACCCGAAGGTGAGCTGGATATCACCGACGAGGAATTCGAGTCTTTGCTCGATGCCTTGCAAAACCCGAAAGAAGGTGCCGCGGCGCCAGAAGCCAAGGCAGAGGTTGCCGGTGACGAGATCAGCGAAGATGAATTCGAGGCCCTGCTCGATGAACTGCATGGTAAAGGCAAATTCGATTCCAGCGTGAAGGCGCCGTCGCCGATACCGGCCAAGCCTGCTGAACCCGAACCGGCAGCGGACGTCGCTGCAACGCATAGCGAGAGCGACGACATTACGGACGACGAGTTCGAGGCCTTGCTGGACGATATTCACGGCAAGGGCAAGTTTGAAACCGGTAAGGTCGCCAACGGTGCCGCAGAAGGCAAGCCGGCGCCGGCAGCCAAACCTGCCGTTGCAGCGGCGGCAAGCAGCGCTGCGGATAACAAGGCCAAGGAAAAACCGGCGGCACAGGAAACCACGGTGCGTGTCGATACCAAGCGCCTGGATGACATCATGAATATGGTCGGTGAGCTGGTGCTGGTGCGTAACCGTATCGATCGCCTGGGCAATGTCAGTGGTAACGAAGAGTTGCTCAAGGCCGTGGCCAACCTGGATCTGGTGACCACGGATTTGCAAATGGCGGTGATGAAGACCCGCATGCAGCCGATCAAGAAGGTGTTCGGTCGTTTTCCGCGTGTGGTGCGCGATCTGGCGCGCAGCCTGAAGAAAGAAATCCGTCTGGAGATGATCGGTGAAGAAACCGATCTGGATAAAAACCTGGTGGAGGCACTGGCGGATCCGCTGGTGCACCTGGTGCGCAATGCCGTGGATCACGGTATCGAAATGCCAAACGAGCGCGAGGCCGCCGGCAAGACGCGTGAAGGCACGGTGGTGCTGACCGCCGCACAGGAAGGAGATCATATCCTGCTGACTATCGAAGACGATGGCAAAGGCATGGACCCGGCAAAACTCCGTGCCAAGGCGGTCGAGAAAGGATTGATGGATACCGAGGCCGCGGCCCGTCTGGATAACAAGGAAGTCTTCAATCTGATATTCATGCCGGGTTTCTCCACCAAGGATCAGATCTCGGATATCTCCGGTCGCGGTGTGGGCATGGATGTGGTCAAGACCCGTATTGCACAACTCAACGGTACGGTGGAGATCGATTCCACGCTGGGCAAAGGTAGTCGCCTCAGCATCAAGCTGCCGTTGACGCTGGCAATCATGCCGACCTTGATGGTGCAACTGGAGAAACAGCTGTTTGCCTTGCCCTTGGTTAACGTCAATGAAATCTTCCATCTGGATCTGACCAAGACCAACGTTGTCGACGGTCAACTTTGCGTGGTGATACGCGACCGTACCTTGCCGCTGTATTACCTGCGTCGCTGGCTGGTGCGCGGCTATTCCAATGCAAAACTCCCGGCGGATGGACATGTCGTGGTCGTGCAGTCCGGGACCCAGAAGGTCGGCTTTCTTGTGGATGAATTGATCGGCCAGGAAGAAGTGGTCATCAAGCCTCTGGGCGCGCTGCTGCAGGGCACTGCCGGACTGGCGGGAGCCACCATCACCGGCGATGGCGGTATCGCTATCATTCTGGATATTCCGGGACTTATGCGTCGTTACGCCGCCAGACACTGACATTTAACACGGGACGTATGCGTTAGCCGTTCGCAGTATTTGTAAAAGGAGTAATTCACATGGCAGTTCGCGTTTTGGTGGTGGATGATTCTGGATTTTTCCGCCGGCGCGTTACTGAAATGTTGAACGCTGATCCGACGCTGGAAGTAATCGGGAGTGCAGCCAACGGCAAGGAGGCCATTGAGCAGGTCAGTAAGCTGCGCCCGGACGTCGTGACCATGGATATCGAGATGCCGATCATGGATGGCATCACTGCGACGCGCGAAATCATGCGCTCGCAGCCCACCCCCATTATTATGTTTTCCTCGCTGACGACGGACGGCGCCAAGGCCACGCTGGATGCCCTGGATGCCGGTGCGCTGGATTTCCTGCCCAAACGTTTCGAAGATATTTCCAGCGATCGGGAAGAGGCGCGTAAATTATTATGTGAGCGCGTACGCCAGCTTGGACGCCGCCCGCTTGCACCCGCGGCGAAGCCTGCAAGCCCGGCGGTCAAACCGACGCTAAGCACGACTCCGCCACTGGCCGGCAAACCTGCAGCAAGTCCGATCCGTGCGCGTGGCGACATCAAGCTCGTCGCCATCGGGACCTCCACCGGCGGGCCGGTCGCATTACAGGAAGTCCTTAGCAAAATACCCGGTACGTTTTCTGTTCCTATTATCCTGGTGCAACACATGCCGGGTTCGTTCACGCCGGCATTCGCGCAACGTCTCAATACCCTGTGTGCGATTACCGTCAAGGAGGCGGCGGACGGTGACGTGCTGAAACCTGCAACGGCATATCTGGCGCCCGGCGGCAAACAGATGACCATCGACCGCAAAGGTGAACAGGCGGTGATTCGCGTTACCGAGGCGCTGCCGAACCAGACGTATAAACCCTGCGTCGACATCACCTTTCAATCGGTTGCCAAACTCTATCCGAAAAACACGCTCGCCATCATTCTTACCGGCATGGGCGCCGACGGGCGCGAAGGTTGTCGTGAGTTGAAGCAGGGCGGCTCGGTCATATGGGCGCAGGACCAGGCGAGCTGTGTCGTTTATGGTATGCCGGCGGCTGTGACGGATGCCGGGCTGAGTGAACGCAGCATTCCGCTGAAAGACATCGGCATCAGTATCGCACAACGGGTGTGACGGGATGGATATTCTCAGTTTCGTCGGTTTGATACTGGGTGCAGCGGCCATCCTGGTCGGTCAGTACCTGGAGGGCGGACACATCGGTTCGTTGTTGAACGGACCGGCCATTCTCATTGTGCTAGGCGGCACGTTCGGTGCCGTGATGTTGCAGTCGCCCTTCGCGACGTTCATGCGCGGCATGCGCATGCTGGCGTGGACCTTCATGCCGCCGAAGGTGCACAACCAGGATGCGATCGACAAGATCGTGTCGTGGAGCAATATCGCGCGCAAGGAAGGTCTGCTGGGTCTGGAAAACATCGAAGAGTCGGAAACCGATCCGTTCACGCGCAAGGGCCTGCAACTGCTGGTGGACGGTTCCGAACCGGACAACATCCGCACGGTGCTCGACGTGGATATCTACACCAAGGAACATCACGACATCCAGGCGGCGCGCATCTTCGAGAGCATGGGCGGTTATGCGCCGACACTCGGGATCATAGGTGCGGTGATGGGTTTGATTCAGGTCATGGGCAACCTGTCGGATCCCTCCAAGCTGGGCAGCGGCATTGCCGTGGCATTCGTCGCGACCATCTACGGTGTCGGCTCCGCCAACCTGATCTTTTTGCCTATCGCCAACAAATTAAAAAACATCATCCATACGCACGTGCAGTATCGCGAGATGATTGTCGAGGGCATGGTGTCCATCGCGGAGGGGGAAAACCCGCGTAACATCGAAACCAAGCTGCTGGGCTTCCTGCGTTAATGCGCCGCGATCGGAACAATAAGCGACGCAAACGCAGTATCGTCGAAAGCGATAACGTCGATCGCTGGCTGGTGTCGTATGCCGATTTTATTACGCTGTTGTTTGCGTTCTTTGTGGTGATGTATGCGATCTCATCCGTGAATGACGGCAAGTATCGGGTCTTGTCCGACACCTTGGTAGAGGCCTTCAAGACACCGCCCAAGGCCATCGTCCCGATCCAGGTCGGTCAGCCCGTCGATGGCCAGTCACCCGCCGCGGAGACCAGTGTGGGTGTACCCAAGCCTATTCGGGTCGAGCCGGTACCGGCGGAACAACCGCCGCAGCATCACATGATTCAACTGGCGAATCGCATCAAGCGGAACCTGCAACCCCTGATCGACAAACAACTCATCAAGGTTACGTCCAACAAACTGTGGGTAGAGGTGGAGATCAATACCAGTATTCTCTACTCCAGTGGCAGTGCGGAACTGGAACTGGAAGCCTTCGACCCCCTGAAAAAACTGGCCGGCATGTTGCAGCGGCTGCCGAACTATATCGATGTCGAAGGCTATACCGATAACCTGCCCATCAACAATTCCGTATATCCCAGTAACTGGGAACTCTCCGCCGCGCGGGCGGCCAGTGTGGTGCAGCTGTTTATCAAGAACGGTGTCGACCCGGACCATCTGTCGGTTATCGGATATGGCGAATACCGGCCGATTGCAGACAACAAAACAGTGGAAGGTCGCCGCCAGAACCGGCGGGTCCGGGTGGTGATTCTTGCCGACAAAAATGCGCGCCGCATGCAGGAAATCGAGCAAACCCCTGCAGCGAGTTCCAAGTAGGATCTGTTTAGCCGCTCTACGTTCGGTCCGGCGTATCGCAAGGTAAGCGCAGGCAAGCAATACTGCCGCCGCCCGGGCGGTCTGCGAGACTGATTTGCCACCCATTCGCTTCCGCGAGCTTACGCGCAATGGCGAGCCCAAGACCACTGCCACCGATCGGTGATGACTTCAGGCGGTGAAAGGGTCGAAACACCGCTTCACGTTCCGCTGCGGGAATCCCCGGACCGCGATCCAATATATTGATTACCACTGTACCCTCTGAAGGCAGGCACTCGACCTCGGTAGGCTGGCTGCCACCATAGCGACGGGCATTATCCAGCAGATTGGTGATGATGCGTTCGAATGCATGAGGCCGTAGTGTACATATTACCGGTGTGTCATTCGGAGTCCACGTTATAGTTGCACCCGCACGCCGTGCATCCGCCACCAGACCATCCAGCAGTTCGCGCAAGTCCAGGGCTTCAACTACTTCATCAATCATGCCACCGGCCAGCGCCAGATATTGGGTAAGCAAGGTATCCATGACGTCGAGATCACGCACCAGCCCAGCGACTAATTTCGGGTCGGATTCGGGCGGTAGCATCTCCACGGCAAGCCGCATGCGCGCCAGCGGTGTGCGTAAATCGTGGGACACGCCGGCGAGCAGGGTGGTCCGATTGGCAAGCAATTCCCGCACATCGCCTGCCATACGATTGAAGGCCTGCGCCAGTGCGGCCAGTTCGGCAGGTCCGGTCTCCGGTAAGGGTTGCGGTTGTGAACCCTGTCCGACTGCTTGTGTCGCACCGGCCATGCGTACGAGCGGGCCGGCGATGCGTCGCGCCAGAATCATTGCGGTGACGATGACCAGGACCAGCATGGTGAGAAATATGATCGAGAATGCGTAAGGCGGACGGATCCCGACGCGATCGTGCGCAAAGCCGACGCGCAGGTGTTGCCCGCCCATGGGGATATCGACCCAATAATAATTTGGCTGTTCGGTTGTCTTGACCGTCACTGTGTGGCCAAGTCGTTTTTCGAGCGCCTGTTCCAGCAGCCTGCGATAGGGCAGGATACTGGTTTGTTCGGGTAGCGGGGTTTCAGCGGCTTGCAAGACCAGACCATGATGCTCAATGAGTTCGCGTTCAAAATCCGCCCGTGTCGCCGGCGGCAACTCCACCCAGGTTTGCGCGGACAGGACGATGAGTGCGGCCAAATCATCTGTGGCCTGGCGGGCGAGCGGGAGGTTAACGAAATAGACAAGTGTCCCGAATACAACAAGCAACAGCAGGACAAATGCCAGGGACAGCGTGACGGCTGTACGGCGGAACAAGGTGGCGGGGCGACGACTCATGGCAAACGCCTGCCTGCTGGACTGAACAGATAACCTTCGCCCCACACAGTGCGCAGATATTCCGGTGCCGCCGGGTCGTCTTCAATTTTACGTCGCAAGCGGGTAACGCGCACATCGACGGAACGATCGAAAGGCGAACGATCATAGCCCTTGAGTAGATCGATCAGACGGTCGCGCGATAACACCTGATTGGGGTGTTCGGTAAGCACGCGCAACAGGGCGAATTCGCCGGCAGTCAGCGTGATTTCCTTGCCGGCGCGCATAAGAACATGACGCTCAACATCGAGTTCGAACGGCCCAAAACGAAGACCCATCGTCGTCACCGCGACCGGTTGTGCCGGGCGTCGCAGTACTGCGCGGATACGTGCCAACAGCTCGCGTGGGCTGAAGGGTTTGGGCAGATAATCATCGGCACCGACCTCCAGCCCGATGATGCGATCCACTTCCTCGCCGCGTGCCGACAGAATAATGATAGGAATTTGATATTGCGCGCGCAGACGTCGGGCGATGGACAGGCCATCCTCGCCCGGCAGCATGAGATCGAGGATGATCAGGTTCGGCAACTCGCGTGCCAGCGCGGCATCCATTGCTGTACCGTCGGCGACGGACGAAACACGGAATCCCTGTTCGCCCAGATACCGGGCCAACAGATCGCGCAACTCCGGATCGTCATCGACCACAAGTAAATGTTCGGAAACCGCTGTCATCATGTCCACCTCTCTATGTCTGCCGGTTCATCCCGCTCACAGGTATCACTGAAACAACTTGTTACATTTTCAGCCGTCCCTGAAATCAGTGGGAAACACGGCTACCGCAGTATTCTAATCGTCAGCCGGTACTGTACGGCTTTTACAAGATTAACTGAATGTAGCAAATTCAAGGAGCAATAAATGATGAGAAAATACACCCTGACCGCTGCCGCTGTAATCGGCCTGAGCAGCGGACTCTTCGTCACCGGTGTTACCCATGCCGAACAGGATTTTACCAGGTATACCAATGAAGAGATGGTACAGCAGCGCAACCGGATAAATGCAATGGAGCAAGGTGAGCGTGCGCGTTATGAGCAAGAGTGGCAGAAGCGCCTGGGTGCCACGAACCAGGAAGCGCAGCCGGCCAACCAGGAACGACTGCGCATCAACGAAGACAACGATCAAGGGCGAGGCGAACTGACACGTGAACGCACGCGGATCGAAAACGGCAATGGCTACGGTCGCGGTTTCAATTCACGCCATGGCGCAACAGGTGGCGGTCGCGGCCGTTGATTGAACAGCGGTTGCAATTGTGAATATCTCTCGTGGTATGTGTGCCTGATTTGTCTGCCAGGCGCGCATGCCACGAAAGACAAATAACTCGATATAGCGGCAACAGGCGGAACAGCAGCGCGCAAATACGACAGGAGACTCTGGATGGGCGCTGGCCGGGCGCCAGCGAACAGCAGGGCTGGCAGATCAGTTTTTCAGGTGGCGTGTTCGCGTAGTTCGATCTGAGGATGCCTCCCATGAGTTTGATCAACGCCGGCCACATGACCGGGTCTCCGCTCATGTATCGGGATGGCGGGTTCTCCTTGCGTTTGCGCCGGTACCGCCAGAGTTCGCATCATATTTATAAGTGAGGTGCGGGTTGTGCAACAGGGCTTGATCCATATTTTCATGGACAGACTTAGACACCGTTTGTCCATACGAGGCCGTACCCTGGCCCTGCTTGGCGTGCTCCTACCGTTGTTGGCGTTGTTGATCTTTGTGGCCCTGCGGGCAGGGCCGCTGGCACCGGTGCCGGTGACGGTCGCGACCGTCGAACAACGCGCGATTGCGCCGGCGCTGTTCGGTATTGGTACTGTTGAGGCGCGTTATATCTATAAGATTGGTCCGACGCTTGCCGGACGGCTCTTGCGGCTGGATGTGCATGTCGGCGATCGCGTCCGCGCGGGGGATGTGCTGGGTGAAATGGATCCAGTGGACCTCGATGATCGGATTCGGGCACAGGAGGCAGCGCTCAAGCGGGCCGAAGCCGCCGTGATGGCCAGCGAGGCGCAACAGCACGAAGCTGATGCACGTAAAGACTATGCACAGGCTCAGGCGCGTCGATACGAGAAACTGCTTAAGGCACATACCGTCAGTGAAGAAGCGATCGAATCCCGACGCCAGGAATATCAGGTCGCTCTCGCCGCGCTCAACGCGGCGCGCGCGAATGTGGCTGCGGCACGTCAGGATCTGTTACGGGTACGCGCGGAGCTGAAAGGACTGCAGCAGCAACGCGACAATCTGCGCCTGATTGCGCCGGTCGCCGGACTGGTCACGGCACGCTATGCCGATCCCGGTACCACGATCATTGCCGGCGCTGCAGTGATCGACATGATCGCACCGGACAGTCTCTGGATCGATACCCGTTTTGATCAACTCACCGCCACGGGCATGCAGGCCGGCTTGCCGGCGCGGATCGTACTGCGTTCGCGTTCCAATCAGATCTTAAGCGGTCACGTCCTGCGGGTCGAGCCGGTGGCGGATGCCGTGACCGAAGAGACGCTGGTCAAGATCGTCTTCGACGACATCCCGCAACCTCTGCCACCCCTGGGTGAGCTGGCCGATGTGACAGTGGCCTTGCCGGCACTGCCGGCGCAGGCTGCGATCCCCAATGCGAGCCTGCAACGTGTCGACGGGAAAACAGGTGTGTGGCAGGTGAGTTCGGGCCGGCTCCACTTTCACGCGGTCAGAGTTCTGGCCAATGACCTCGACGGCGTGGTGCAGGTGGAGGGACTTGCTAGCGGCGATCAGGTGGTGGTGTACAGCCAGCGCACGCTCAGCGCGCACAGCAATATCGACATCGTCGATCGCATTCCCGGAGTGAAACCATGATCAGTCTGGCCGGGCGCGACATTCTGCATGCCTGGGGCAAGTTCGTTTTTACCGGCGTCGGTCTGGGTTTGCTCATCGGCGTAACCCTGACCATGGCCGGTGTCTATCGCGGCATGATCGACGATGCCATGGTGTTGCTGGATAACAGTGGTGCCGATCTGTGGGTCGTGCAAAAAAATACACAGGGACCGTATGCCGAAGCCTCCAGCCTTTACGATACGGCATGGCGCGGCATTATCGCCATGCCGGGCGTTGCCGATGCCAGCAACATCACCTATTTGACGATGCAGGTACGGCGCGCGCGCACGGATGTGCGCGCCATGGTAGTTGGCATTCCACCCAATGGTCCGGGCACTGCAGGTTGGCCACCGTATCTGGTGGCCGGGCGGCATCTTACCCGCAGTCATTATGAAGCGGTGGCAGACATCGCCAGCGGATTTCACCTGGGTGACCGTATCCAGATTCGCCGTAATCACTATGTCGTGGTGGGATTGACGCGGCGCATGGTGTCTTCCAACGGCGATCCCATGGTCTTCATTCCACTCAAGGATGCGCAACAGGCGCAGTTTCTCAAGGACAACGAAGCCATTCTGCAACAGCGCCGGCGTACCGCCGCAAACCCGCAGTTCAACCGGCCGAATGTGCCGGGTCTGCTCGATGCGGTGATCGCTTCGCAAAGCAGCAATCCCTACGTCAACGCCGTGCTGGTCAGAATCAAGCCCGGTTACACCGCGGAAGCCGTGGCCGAACCGATCCGCCACTGGAAACGCCTGACGGTGTTTACTCGCGCGCAGATGGAGAACATCCTGGTGCACAAGCTGATCGCGACGGCCGCGAAACAGATTGGCATGTTCATGGTAATCCTGGCCATCGTCAGTGCCGCCATCGTGGCCTTCATCATTTACACCCTGACGCTGGGCAAGATCCGCGAGATCGCCGTGCTCAAATTGATCGGCACCCGCAATCGCACCATTGCCGCCATGATCATGCAGCAGGCCGTCGGCCTGGGACTGATCGGGTTTGCCGTTGGAAAAATCGCGGCCACCTTTTGGGCACCTGTCTTTCCCAAGTATGTCCTGTTGCTGCCGGAGGATTCGATTCGCGGATTCATTGCGGTCGTGTTGATCTGTGCGCTGGCGAGTGTGCTCGCGATCCGCGCCGCACTCCGGATCGATCCGGCCGAGGCCATCGGTGGCTGAGATGTCAGGCAAGGGGATTCAGATCGCAGGTTTGAAGAAGCGATACGGCGAGGGCGAGACCGCGGTGTTCGCCCTCAAGGGTGTGGATATGCAGGTTGCACCGGGTGAAGTCGTCGGCCTGATCGGACCGTCGGGTTCCGGCAAGAGTACCTTGCTTAAATGTCTGGGCGCGGTCATCGAACCGACCGCGGGCCGTATGACGCTGGGCGAACAGGTGATTTATGACGACGACTGGAAGATTCCGGACCTGCGCGCCTTGCGCCGTGACAAGATCGGTTTCGTGTTTCAGGCACCCTATCTGATACCGTTTCTCAACGTTACCGATAATGTCGCGTTGTTGCCGATGCTCGCGGGTCGTCCCAATGGCGAAGCGCGCAAACAGGCCAATGCCCTGCTTGAGGCCCTGGATGTTGGGCATCGCGCCCAGGCCATGCCGTCACAACTCTCCGGCGGCGAACAGCAACGTGTCTCCATTGCGCGGGCACTGGTCAATCAGCCGCCGGTAATTCTCGCCGATGAGCCGACTGCGCCGCTCGACAGTGAGCGGGCGCTGGCGGTGATCCGGATTCTCAATCAAATGGCACGCCAGTACCAGACCGCCATTATCGTGGTCACGCATGACGAAAAGATCATTCCGACCTTCAAACGTATTTATCACATCCGCGACGGCCGCACACACGAGGAGGCCGGCGAGGGTAAGCAGTTTGATTGAAATGTTACCCAGGCCATTTTTATTTTTCTCACTACAGGTGTTTGACACACCAGGAGGTTGCTATGCACAGAACAAACTCACAAGTTAACAAGCACGCCATGTTCATGCTTGCGTTATTGTTTTCGTTCAGTGGCATCACGCTGGCCGATGACGCAAAACAGTCCGCACCGATTCCGGCGCAACTTGCCAAGATGAGTCCGGAGAACCGGCAGATGATCATGAGCTGGACACCCGAGCTACGGCAAAAGTTTTTAGCCCTGTCACCCGAGTTGCGCGCCACCATCAGCAAGGTGCACGCCGGCCACACTCGTCATGGCAAGGAACTGACCTTACGCCAGGTGATGCAGGAAATCCTGTCGGAGTATCAGAGTATCGCCGCAGCCGTCGCCACCGATAACGCCGAACAGGCGGCGGACAGTGCGCGGCGTCTTGCCAACCACCGCATCCCAGTCGGTGGGCTGCTGCCATATTTTCCCCTCGACAAAATCAATAATGATGCGCTATCTGTCCTGCCGGGAATGAATGATGCGGTAGAAGGTTCAGCACTGCGCCTGGCGGAAGCGGCCGAGCGGGGCAATATGGCCAAGGCGGCCGTGCATCTGGGTGACATCGCCAGCGGCTGTGTCGCCTGTCATCAGATGTTTCGCGGGCGACCCGGTGTCTCGGCGCAATTATTGCCAACTGCCAGATCGAAGCACTGAGGGTTAAATACGCGAAAGGGACGCGGGGTCGCAGGGGCCACAAAGTCTCATTTTCCGGCTTTTCCGGGTCAAGATTTTCCGATTTTTGACGTTAAACAGGGTACGCGCTGTAAACAATCCCTTTTTTCCCGGTAGGCCCCGAATCCGAACTTTCGACCACTGGACGGGTGTGCAACAACAGGAGGTGACGTCCCTTGCGTGTCTGGGCGGCGGCCAATCAAAAGGGCGGGGTGGGTAAGACCACTACCGCCGTCAGCCTTGCGGGTCTGTTGAGCCGCGAGGGCAAAACCGTTTTGCTGGTCGATATGGATCCGCACGGCTCGATGACCGCCTATTTCAAATACGACCCGGACAGCCACACGCCCAGTATCTATCACCTGTTCCAGACCCCGGCCACACCCCTGCATGCCATTATTCGGGATACCGAAGTCGACGGCGTGAAATTGCTCCCGGCGTCCACGGCCCTGGCCACCCTTGATCGGCAACTGGGGGCGCAGGAGGGCAAAGGCCTGGTGCTGCAACGTGCCCTCGCACCGTACTTCGATGAATTCGATTACTGCATTATCGATTGCCCGCCCTTGCTGGGCATCTTGATGGTCAATGCCCTGGCTGCCGCCTCGCAGTTGCTGGTGCCGGTGCAGACCGAATTCCTCGCCATGAAAGGCCTGGAGCGCATGCTGCACACCCTGGATATGGTGCTGCGCGCGCGCAAACAGCCGCTGGATTATCTGATTGTGCCCACCATGTTCGATCGGCGCACCCGTGCCGCCATCGACTGTTTGCGTCAGTTGCAATTGCAGTATGGTGACAAGCTGTGGTCAAACGTCATTCCGGTGGATACCCAGTTTCGCGAGGCCAGCCGCAAAGGCCTGCCCATTTCCCACGTGGCCGCGTCCGGCCGCGGGGCCAAGGCTTACGAGGCCTTGCTGGCGGACCTGAACAAGCGCCAGGGCGCACCGGCATCCTTGCATCTGGTAGGACACGGCTAATGGCGAACAAGGCAAACAAATTGCTCGAACAAGAAGACGCGATTGGCGCCTTTTTCGAATCCCTGTTGCGGGATGTCGAGGCATTTGCCGAAACCGAGGCAGAATTCCCCGGGCCGGAACAAGTAGCACCCGTGGAAGCGCCGGCTGCCATTGAACCTCCATCGGTGGCGGCACCGATCCCGCATCCGCGCATGGTCAGTGCGCCCAAGCCGGTCGACGTCAAAACCCAGACACCGTCAATTTTCGAGACACTGCCCCCGGTTGCGCCGCCCGTCGTCGAGGTGATACCGGAACCGATTGTTCCCGTCGAGGAAGTGGCAGAGGTCGCCGCACCGCCTGTGCCCGTTGCAAAACCCCAGGCACCAGCCGAGGAACCTGCCGCCCCTGCCTGGATGGGGCAGGAACTGCAGGCCATGTTATTCAAGGTGGCGGGGCTGACCCTCGCCGTGCCCTTGGTGGACCTCAACGGTGTGGTGGAATGGGATGAAGAAAAGGTGACGGAAATGCCGGGTCATGCCGATTTTTACCTGGGGCTCATGTCGCACCTCAATCAACAAATCCCGGTGGTCGATACCGCGCGGCTGGTCTTGCCGGAGAGCAAACGCAAGCTGCTGGCCGGCGAAGACCCGTACCAACGTATTACCCGTGTTGTATTGATCAATAACAGCCGCTATGGACTGGCCTGCGACGAGGTCAATGAAGTCGTGACCCTCAAGGCGGATGCCGTGCGCTGGCGCAGCGAACGGACCCAACGCCGCTGGCTGGCGGGGACGGTGATCGAACACATGTGCGCCCTGGTGGATGCCACGGCCTTTGCGGAACTGCTGGCCAAACGCACGCCGGTGGAGGCGTTTCGCGAATAAATTTCGGTCGGGTGGCATGGGAAATGCAATAAACACGGTGAAGGCTGTGCCATGACCGGTTTTTGACACACCACCGCCCGGTTAGATTGAACAAGCCTGTAACAGGAGAACGAAACAATGAGCCAAGTTGCACAAAAGAGCAGTGCCAACGACCCCTTAACCCAGTGGGTGACCTTCTTTCTGGACAACGAAAAGTACGGCATCAAGGTGATGCAGGTACAGGAAGTCCTGCGCATGACGGAAATCGCCCCGGTCCCCGGCGCGCCGCACTATGTGCTGGGTATCATCAATCTGCGCGGCAACGTCGTCACCGTCATCGATTCACGCAAGCGCTTCGGTTTGCCGGATAAAGACCCGGACGATTCCACCCGCATCGTGATCATCGAGGCAGGCGACAATGTGGTTGGTATCCTGGTGGACAGCGTGGCGGAGGTGGTGGACCTGCGCGCCAGCGAAATCGAAAGCGCGCCGAATGTCGGCACCGATGAGAGTTCCAAGTATATTCAGGGCGTTTCCAGTCAGGGCAAGGAGCTGCTGATCCTGGTGGACGTCGACAAATTGCTCACTGACGAGGAATGGCAGGAGGTCGCATCGCTCTAGCGATGAACCGGCTGCCATTATGTGCATATGGCGGAGATAGGACGCATACACAACACACCCATTACCTGGCCGGCGGCGGAAGCGCACACCGTCAAACAGACCGGCCAGCAACCGCGTCAGTCGGACAAGCAATACAAGCAACAGGACGAACGCGACAAGCCGGAAGATGATAAGCACGACGGCCATATCGATGAGTATGCCTAGATGACGGAAGTGATGACAAACATGCAAGTGAGTATCGTACCGGTCGCGGTCTTGTTTCTGGTGAGTGCGTTGGTGTTATTCACTGCGCTGTGGAGCGTTGCACGTAACCAGCGTCACTACCGTCAGCTGCGCAAGGAGATGCAGCAACTGCGCAGCGATATCCGTGCACTGACAACCTCGTCCGTCGGTGTTGGCGGGCGCGTGCTGGAACTGGAACGCCGTATGCGTCGTCTGGCGCAACGTCAGGAAGAATTCGATCTCTATGAATCCGCGAACCAACCCTACGAGCACGCCATCGCCATGGCGCGCAAAGGCGCCGACGTCAAGGAGATCGAAGAGATCTGTGGCGTCAGCCGCAATGAAGCCGAATTGATCCAGATGATGCATCGTCTGGAAAAGGCGGGTTAAAACACTCCTGCAGCATTTGTTCATTGCCTGAAGTGCGAAAGTTTACTACGCACCAGGAAATATTTATTCCCTATCCAAAAGTCTCGAAAATTCAGCTGGTTTGACCTCGGCGCGTTCTGTCTCTGCGAATTTCTCGTTCACTATTCCATGCGTTCTCGGTTGTAAGTCATTGTTTGTATTGTGCCGAACAATTGGCACAGCAGGTGCTTTGCTGTTACCAAACATACAATCACCCTGCGAGGAGGAACTGCTATGGCTACCTTGAAAGATGAGATCGAGAATCGGGTAAAAGAATACGATTACTGGGCACGCCGCCGCCGCTACGGCGCCGATGGACATAATAACCGACGGCTCTGGGTGCTGGCATGCATGGATGAAAGATTGCCGATAGATGAGGCGCTGGGGATACACGTTGATTCCCCGGCCGGCGGTGGCGATGCCCACTGTTTCCGTAATGCCGGCGGTATTGTTACCGATGACGCCATTCGATCTGCAATGCTGACGTGTAATTTCTTTGGGACCAACGAAATTGTCATCGTGCAACATACCCAATGCGGCATGTTGTCCGCCAATGCCAAAGACCTCGAGGCTGCACTCAAGGGCAGGGGCGTCGATACGGATAACCTGACTCTCGACCCCAGTCTCCCGGAATTGAAGCTGGACAAAGGCGCGTTCGCCAAGTGGATCGGCATGATGGACGATGTCGACCAGGCCTGTATGCGGACAATCGAAGCCTTCAAAAACCACCCATTAATTCCCAAGGGCATCACTGTAAGTGGGTGGATTTGGGAAGTCGAAACGCGCAGGCTACGCGCACCTACGATGGATGCGGAAAAGCGCGCCCGGACAGACGTTACCTCTACCCAGTTCGGCGTCAAGGCTAAGCAACCCGCCCGTTGGAGCGCTGCGCGCGCGGAAACTGCACATGCCCACGTATGACTATCGTTGTACAAGCTGCAACTGCGTATTCGAAACGGTACACAGTATCTTTGCCAATCGGCCGCGATGCCCGCATTGTGAGGGAACTGTAGAAAGACTGTTTCTGTACGCACCCGCAGTCCACGGCTATATGGCGCGCGGCCGCGAAGAGGCCGCGCGCACACTGGCGCCTAAATCGACTACCGGGGGTCATGGTCCCAACTGCGCATGCTGCCATCCCCAGGCCGTGGCGCCTGATAAATACGATTGATTAGCCGTTTCGTCACCTTAAACCGGGCCCGCCTGTCGGGAACTGCACGGTGGGTGTTCTATACTTTTAAATTACTTAATTAAAGCTGAAATTAGGCGGCCACCGACGAAACTATCGGTGGCGGTTACTGTTCAAATCAATTCAAACCTCCACCGCTACACCGCGGGAGGGTACCGAATGGACAATACATCCAGCAAACCGTTAAGCCCTGTCTCATTTCTCCAGGCATTTATCGTGCAGAGCGTAAAAGTGGCCGAGTCAAACGATGGCAACGTCACCAGCGACGCCGACCGATATATCGAACAGGTGGGGCTGACTGCCAGCCACTGTCTTGAAGAAAGCGCACGTACCTGTCTTGGCTATAACGGACCAATCACTTCGGAGCAATATGCCGATGTCATTATCGATATCAAGAACCGGATTGGCGGCAATTTTTCTCGCGCTTCCAGTGCCGATGGCACCATTCGAGTAGTGAATAGCCGTTGTCCCTTCGGTGATAGTGTCCATGAGGCGCCCGAACTTTGCCGGATGACAGCCAGCGTCTTCGGTGGGATTGCCGCGCGCAATTTTGGCTATGGCAAGGTGGAGCTGCGCAAGCGGATCGCGCTCAATCATGATTGCTGCGAGGTCTGTATATATATATCGATCCTGACGATGCCCGGGACAAGCCCGGAGACGAATATCATTCTGAGGGCGATAAGATTGTCTCCCGTTCCAGATCCGCTGAGGTGCGTTCGCGCATCGAGGCGAGATTGCGTGAAGTGTGGTGCGCACAGCCGACAAAGACTCGGCATGGTGCAAGCCTGGAACCCGGGCTCGTGGCGGAATCCAGCACTATGCGCAAGGCGCTTGAGGCGGTGGAGATCGTATCTCCGACGCCGGCCACTGTGTTGATTACCGGTGAAACAGGTGTCGGCAAGGAAGTTATTGCCCGCGCTATCCATGCCATGAGTAAGCGCATGGAACACGAATTCATAGCGGTAAATTGTGGCGCAATGCCGGAGAATCTCATTGAAAGCGCGCTTTTCGGTCATGAAAAGGGGGCCTTTACCGGGGCCTACAATGTGCATAACGGTTTCTTTGAGCGTGCCAGTCAAGGCACGTTGTTTCTGGACGAAATCGATTCGTTACCGATCTCATCCCAGGCTCGCCTGTTGCGGGTATTGCAGGAGGGTGAATTCGAGCGGGTTGGTGGCCGGCAGACATTGCAAACCGACGCAAGGATTATTGCGGCTTCTAACAAAAATCTGGAAGAAGAAGTCGACAGTGGAAGGTTTCGCCATGATCTTTACTATCGGCTTAACGTCGTTCCAATCCATATCCCTCCGCTGCGCGAACGTATGGATGATATTCCTCCGCTCGTTCAACATTTTCTTGCACGTCTATCCGATAAATATCAAATCCCGGATAAGATACTCAACAAACAGTCGTGGAGTAAAATCCTGAAATACAACTGGCCCGGCAATCTGCGAGAGCTGGAGAACGTTCTCGAACGATCGTTTCTGTTTGCCCCCGGCGCGATAATCGAAACCATTGAATTACCGCAGTCGGGATCAGAAGCGAAAGCGATCAACGAACAGAGCGATCTGCGCAAAGCACGTCAGCAGGCCTCGCGCGAAGCGGAGTCCAGGTTGATGGTGCAGGCCTTGAAACAATGCCATGGGAACGTAAGTGCCGTTGCGCGATCTATGGGCATTACACCGCGGGCGGTGCATTTGCGCCTCAAATCGCTTGGGATCAGCGCCTCCAGGTATCGGGATGAAGCCGCGAGGGATCGTTTCTAGGATTCTTCGAAATTTTCCCCACTACCATTATCGATTGCAGTTGCAGCAGGACAGGGTTCCCGGCAACGGGCGATTTCCTGAAGCCGTTGCGCTAAACAGGGTGTTGCATGTTCGGTGATGGATACTGTGAGCTGAACTTTATTTAGGTCGACGCACCACCCGCACTTTCCCGCTGTTTCCGCCGCCGCAGAAAAACTGATCGCGGCCATTCGATTCCAGCCCCGAGACCCCTATGCCGGATGGCAGATCAAGTTGTTCCTGCACTTCGCCAGTGTGCGGATCGATGCGGCGTAATTCGCTCTCGTCGTTTTCCCAGGTGCCATGCCAGAGTTCGCCGTCCACCCAGGTCACGCCGGTGACGAAACGATTGGATTCAATGGTACGAAGGATTTTGCCGCTCCGCGGATCAATCTGATAGATCTTGCGTTCCAGATAATGTCCCACCCACAGCGATCCTTCTGCCCATGCCATACCGGAGTCGCCACCATTCCCCGGCGCGGGGATCGTGGCCAGCACCTTGCCGGTCTTTGGATCGATCTTCTGGATATGACTCTCGGCGATTTGATACAGGTGCTGACCATCGAAGGCTGTTCCTGCATGGGCGGCGACATCAATGGAACCCAGGGTGTTACCGCTCACCGGATCGAGTGCATTCAGCTTTCCACCGCCAGCGAACCAGATTTGCTGACCGTCATACGTGACCCCGCCAATACTATCGACCTCCGGGAAGGGGCCGTACTCTTTGATAATTTCTGCTTTTGACTGTTTCATATTTGTATTCTAGTTGGTTGGTATGGGAGTGGGGAGTAACAAGCTTGTCGTGAATCCGGGTACGGGCGTGGTTAACCAGCGACGTGCCCGCCCCGAACCCATTGATTGTATTTTACCGGCAGATGCCAGTGCGTCGAGCGCGCGTTGCACCGTGCGCTGACTCATACCGAGCGCAAGCGCGAGGGCCGAACTCGACCACAGTTCACCATCCGCGAGCAAGGCGAGCACGGTCGCATATTGATCTTCAACAGGTTGTGCGAGTACGGCCACTTTCCGTGCACGGCGCGGTTCCAGCACAAACCCGTGTTGCGTAGCGGTGATGTCGGCGCAGGCGTGAAGCGATTTTCGCAAGCGCCCGATTTCCACCCGCAGACGCGCACGATGTGACTCATCGAAGTGTCCTGTTCGGAAGGCTGTCGTGATGAGTGTTTCTCGGGTGACATCCTGAGGCCAGGTTTCACACAGCAGGCGTGCGAGTGTAAACAATACCGGACGTTTCGCAAGCGAGACCACAGTGTGTTTGTCGCGCACAGTGAGACGGCAAGCGTCCACAATGAATGTCTTCGATGCCAGCAGTTTTTCGACATCTTCCAGCAAAAGCAGGCGTTGCTCGCCACGCGCAATCAGGCGCGCTGCTGGTGTAACCAGAGCCTGCAGAGCAGTTTCAACTTCAGCTATCAATGCCGGGATGCGAGCCTGGCCCGCCGCCTGGCGGGCATATGCAAGTGCAGTACGCGCCGGCTTTGTCCGGATGCGTCGGATTGCAATCCCGGCACGCACAAGCGCGTAAGCCGCTTTGGTGGCGGGAGAGAGTCGTGCAGGGTCGATCTGAGCGAGTGTGTGCTCGGCGTCATCGATGTGGCCAATTAAAAGGAGGCGGCGGGCCTCGAGATAGCGCGCATGTGCAGCGTTGACCCAATCGCCGTGAGCGTCGAGTGTCGCAAGTGCTGAGCTGAGTGCGTGGGCAGGCCAATTCAGATCGCGTGAGACGAGCGCAATCTCGACTTCGGCAACGATACAGCGTGCGCGAGCTAACGGTGCTTTTGCACCAAAGGCACGGGCGGCTATTCGCAGCAAACTCCTGGCCTTGGAGTAGTCGCCGAGTTGCGCCATGGCGATACCGCGAAGCGCAAGCGCCGGGGCGTCGTCACGCAGCGCCACCCGTTGCAAGGCTCCAATGGGGTCGCCTGTCGCAAGGGCGCGGGCCGCGGCAGTGATTAACGAGTCCACTCGAATCCCGCCACAATTGTCACTCCCACCTTGTGATTCCCGTTGCCTAGTATATCCCAACCCTGACAACGACAAGGAGCAGCACAATGACAATGCACACGACAGGTACACGCAAAGAATGGCTTGCCGCGAGACTCGAATTACTCAAGGCGGAGAAGGAACTGACACATCGCGGCGACGAACTGGCGCGGCAGCGGCAGGCCCTGCCGTGGGTGCCTATCGATAAGGCATACCGATTCGATACGGAAGCAGGCCAGATGTCACTTGGCGATCTTTTCCAGGGGCGTTCGCAACTGCTGGTGTATCACTTCATGTTTGGCCCGGATTATACCGCGGGCTGTCCGCACTGTTCGGCAATTGCGGATGGTTTCAATGGCTTCGTCTCACATCTGGCTAACCACGATGTGATGCTGTGGGCAATATCACGGGCGCCGCTGGCAAAGCTGCAGGCATATAAACAAAGGATGGGCTGGCAGTTTCCCTGGGCATCCTCATCCAACAGCGACTTCAACACAGACTTCAATGTCTGGTTTAGCGAGGCGCAACAGCGCGACGGTGGTATCGAGTACAACTATCGCCGCGAGCCGGCTGCAGCGCCATCACAGCGTGGTGAGCAAGGGCCGGTTGGCCAAATCGCGGAGCTGGCCGGGACCGATGCGGCAACCTTCCTGCGCGAACGACCGGGCATGAGTGCGTTCGTGCTTGATCACGGCAAGGTCTACCACACCTATTCCACCTATGCGCGCGGTCTGGACGGACTCTGGGGGCTGTATCAATGGCTTGATCGCGCGCCCAGGGGACGCAACGAGACGGGCATGTGGATGCGCCGTCATGATGAGTACGACCAGCGCTGAATCCGGTTGTTATCTGCAACAGGAGTTTCAGATCATGCGACTCGCTGCAAGCGCCTCATCGAATCGATCCTTCCTGCTGGTGTCAGCAGTGATCTTTGCCGTGAGCACGACAGTGACAATTGCTCTGTGTACACCTGTGTCGACGATAGTAATGTGTGCACCTGGACGAACGTGGTTCAGTGAACTGGCGGCCTTCCTTGGGATGTGGGTGGTGATGATGGTAGCGATGATGCTGCCATCATTGACCCCCATGCTATTGCGCTATCGTCAGGTGGTTGGTCATGAGGCTAAGCTTCAGCGCGTGCGCCTGACCTTGCTTGTAGCGTTCGGATATTACTTTGTCTGGACCGTGCTCGGTCTGTTGGCTTATTTAATAGGTGTCACACTGAGCGCAATCGAAACACGGTTGCCGGCTATAGCGCATGCGGCGACGTTTCTGGCGGGCATGGTTGTACTGTTTGCCGGCCTGCTGCAGTTCAGCAAGTGGAAGGCGCATCATCTCGATGGCAGTCGCATGCTGCCCGGTTGTGATCATCGCAGGCTGACGGATGCTGTGATCGCTTTGCAGTACGGTCTCCGCCTCGGTCTGCACTGTAGCTACTGTTGTAGTGGGCTGATGGCCATTCTCCTGGTTATCGGGATCATGGACCTTCCTGCAATGACAGTGGTTACCCTGGCGATGACTAGCGAACGCCTTGCGCCGAATGGGAAGCGTGTGGCGCAGGCCATTGGGTTTGTTTGCATCGGGGCAGGGGCCATGACGATCGCGCGGGCGGCAGGCCTTTAATCCCCACACATTTCGCGCGAGCGAGAATCCTGGCTGCCAATGCCACCCCGGAGGGTATCGCCACTATTTACATTAGCAGGTTTATATATTAAAATGAGAATCATTCTTATTACTATTTTGTTTTCTAATCTATACAGGGGAATCACATGCGAATTGCAATGCAAGGTTTAGTGACGACTGCTGTGCTTTTGAGCAGTCTTGCCGCCCAGGCGGCGGAATACCCCATTGGCGTGCCCGAGCAGCGCTTTGGCATGGAGATCGCGGCCGTCTATTTGCAGCCGGTACGGATGGAGCCAGAGGGCATGATGACGCCGGCAGAGAAATCCGATATTCATCTGGAGGCTGATATTCATGCCCTGGATACGAATGCAAATGGCTTTGCTGAAGGTGCCTGGATTCCATATCTGCGGGTGGACTATGCGATCACCAAGCAGGGTGGCAGCAAAGAGATCAAAGGCATGTTTATGGCCATGACGGCCAGTGACGGTCCCCATTATGGCGACAATGTAAAGCTGGACGGTCCCGGTCGCTATCACGTCAAATTCACCATTTATCCCCCCAATGACCCGACTAACAAGGAAGGCCAGCACTTTGGTCGTCATACTGACAGGCTGACCGGGGTGCGTCCCTGGTTCAAAAAATTCGATGTGGAGTATGACTTCATTTTTGCGGGCATTGGTAAGAAGGGAGGCTATTAATCCATGGCACGCGTTTTTAAGGCGGCCATGTCGCCGCGGGGGATAGCTGCGCTCGCAGGATTGATCGGCTTCTTGTCCTGGCATGCCATGGCAGCGGAGCCCACGACAACAGACCTGCAGAAGAAACTGGATGTATTGGATGCCCGGGTCAGGCAATTGGAGAAGGACAAGGCGGATTTGGAAAAGTCATTGTCGGGGCAATATATCAGTGAAGATGAGCCGGATCTCTCTGCGCGCCTGAAGGCGGTGGAGTCGCAGGCCAATAGTTATAAAAAAGCGGTTAACACCATGGAAGGCCTGGAAGGAATCAAGACCAACGCCGGTCTGACCATGCTGGGGCAAAGCCTGCAGGGTTCGGTACCGAGCGGCCAGAAAGACGGTGAGCTGAATTATCGTGCGGATGTCACCGTGACCTTGCCCGGTGGCGAGTTTGGTAATGCCAACGGTATTATCTTTACGCATTTCCGCATGGGGCAGGGGCTGGGTCTGGAAACTCCCAACAATGCCTTCAGTTCGGTGAACGCTACCAGCTTCCAACGTCCCGGCAATACGGCCTCCGACAGTACCGTGTTGCTGGCACAGCTCTGGTATCAACTGAATGTGCCACTGCCTTTGGGCGGCAATCCGGGTCTTTCCCGCAGTCATCTGGAGTTTAATATCGGTAAGATGGATCCCTTCGGCTTTTTCGATCAGAACGATGTTGCCGACGATGAATCACGCGGCTTTATCAATCAGGCCTTTGTGCATAATCCCTTGCTGGATATCGGTGGTGACGTCGGTGTGGACGATTTCGGTTTCACCCCGGGTATGCGGATTGCCTATATCAATGAGTCCAGCACGCCACAGACCTATGCCTTCTCTGTGGGTATCTTCGCGACAGGGAATGGTGCGAGTTACAACGACTCTTTCGGATCGTCTTTCGCAATTGCCCAATTTGATACCCATCAGCGTTTCTTTGGCTCGGATGGCAATTATCGTCTCTATGTCTGGCGCAATACACTGGGAACGGATTACGACGGGACGGGCGCAGAGCATAGTGGCGTCGGCATCAGCATGGATCAGCACGTTGGTGACTATACGAAGTTATTTGCGCGTTATGGTCATCAGCTGCAGGGTAAAGTCCGTTTCGATCAGGCATTGACCGTGGGTGCCGAGTTCGGCGGCAGCTACTGGAATCGTGGTGCCGATGCCATTGGTGTGGCATTGGGCTGGCTGAAGATCAGTGATGACTTCCACCAGGATTCGCTGACAGTGGATGCGAACGGCGATAGTGTGCCGGATTACGGCTATCAGGCCGATGGCGCTGAACAGGTGGCGGAACTTTACTACCGTTATCACTTCAACAAAGAGATTGCGCTCTCACCCAATCTGCAACTGATTCGGCATCCCGGCGGTAATAGTCAGGCCTCGGATGTGAAAGCCGCGGGCTTGCGTTTACAGATCGATTATTAATTTCAGGTGGGTATATGAGATATCAAGACACTGTTAATCAAAATGCACGAAAAGACGTTGCCTCTTTGGGCATGGCTTTTCTGCTCATGGCGTTTGCGATGGTTTTCACTGGTTATGTTCACGCCGCAGGCTTAAAGGCTTATCACCTCACTATCAAGGACGGCCGGTTTATCCCGGAGACGGTGGAAGTGAAAGCGGGAGAACGTTTCAAGATCGTGGTGCATAACGAAGGCCCCGGCCCGGAGGAATTCGAAAGCAAGGAATTGCGCAAGGAAACGGTGCTGGCGGAAGGCGTGACGCGCTCTGTCGTGTTTGCACCCCTGAAACCCGGTACGTATTCCTTTTTCGGTGAGTTCCACCCGGACACCGCGAAAGGGCAGATCGTTGCGAAGTAGCGAGGGTTAACAATGGGTAATGTCATTTTTATCGTCTGGCGCGAGAGCGTGGAAGCGCTCCTGGTTATTGGCATTCTCTACGCCTGGTTGAATCAACGTGAAGACGTGGCGCAGGGAAAGCGTTTTCTTTGGGGTGGCGTCCTGGCAGGTATCGGGATGGCGCTGGCCCTGGGCGGAATCATGTTGAAGGTCCAGAGCGATCTGGCCGGTGCGGCGCTGGATTATTTTCAGATCGGCATCATGCTCGCGGCGGCCTTCCTGATCGTGCAAATGGTCTTCTGGATGCGCAGGAACGGTCGTACCTTAAAACGTGAACTCGAGGCGGGGATGGAACGTGCCGCGGGCGACGCCAACTGGTGGGGCATGGCGGTGCTTGCCGCCTTCGCCGTCGGACGTGAAGGTGCGGAGACCGTAGTCTTCCTCTATGGCGCGGGGCTGGCGCAAACCGGCATGGCACAGATGCAGTTTCTTGGTGCCGCTATCCTGGGTTTTGGTCTGGCGGTGCTGACATTCTGGTTATTGTCGCGCAGCAGTCACTTCATGCCGTGGAAAGTCTTTTTCCGCTTCAGCGAGGTTGTGCTGCTATTGCTAGCCGGGGCCTTGTTAGCTGACGCCGTCGATCGTCTGATCGGCATGGGCGTGATTCCGGCGCTGATCGATCCCGTATGGAATAGCGAGTTCCTCCTGGATGACACAACTCGCTTTGGAGGTCTGGTGTCTGCCCTGACTGGTTATCGGGCACATCCTGCGTTGTCATTGTTGCTGGTTTACACCGCCTACTGGATTGTCATGTTCATTCTCTTCCGCTGGACCGCCATGCCCAAGCAGCAGGCGGCACGTTAGGGTACCGCCATGAATGAAAATGTTGGGCAATTAAATCACCCGCGGCGGATCCTGGCCGCACTGGGTGACGGCATGGCGCGCCACCGCGGTACGATCCAGGCAATCCAGTGGGTTGTCGTGTTGTTCTATTTGAGTCTGTTGATCTATCCCGCGTTTTTACCCCTGCCCAAGGATTACGTGCATCTCTATGACAACCTGATCCTGTTCGCGCAGTTTATCTTCTGGGGGATCTGGTGGCCTTTTGTCATGATCAGCATGATGTTGATCGGTCGCGTCTGGTGCGGGGTGTTTTGTCCGGAGGGCGCCTTGTCGGAATTAGCCAGCCGCCATGGCTTGGGCAAGAAGATCCCGCACTGGATGCGCTGGTCCGGCTGGCCGTTTGTGGCCTTTGCGCTGACGACGCTGTATGGACAATTGGTGAGTGTGTACGAGTATCCCAAGGCCGCCCTGTTGGTCCTCGGCGGTTCTACCGTCGCTGCGATCATCATTGGGTTTATCTATGGTCGCGGCAAACGCGTCTGGTGCCGGCATCTGTGTCCGGCCAATGGCGTGTTCGCCATCCTGTCGCGGCTGGCCCCGATCCATTTGCAGGTGGATCGCGACCGCTGGCGTGCCGCGCCGCATCGCACACCCGCAATCGATTGCGCGCCGCTGATCAATATTCCGCAAATGACAGGCAATAGCGAATGTCACATGTGCGGTCGTTGCAGTGGTCATCGTGAGGCGGTGACGCTGACTGCACGTTCACCGAATGCTGAACTTCTGAATCTCCCTGAACATCATGTGTCGCGCTGGGAAGTGATGACCCTTGTCTTCGGCATATTCGGTATTGCGCTTGGCGCGTTTCAATGGACGGCTTCCCCCTGGTTTATCGCCATGAAGGAACAGGCGGCGACCTGGTTGATCAATCACAATGCCTTTGCCTTGCTGGATAACAACGCCCCGTGGTGGTTGTTGACGCATTATCCCGAGGTCAACGATGCCTTTAGCTGGCTCGATGGTCTGTGCATCCTTGCCTATATTGGTGCGACCACCTTGCTCGTAGGGGGCACCATGCTCGCTCTGTTATGGCTTGCCCAACGCCTGCTGAATGTGCGCGGCAGTATGTGGCGTCTGGCGTATGGATTAACGCCTATGGCGGGTGTCAGTGTCTTTCTGGGTTTATCCGGACTGACGGTCAGCATGTTGAAAGCGGAGCATCTCGATCTGGTCTGGGTGCCTGATGTGCGGATTGCATTGCTTACCCTTGGCGTGAGCTGGAGCACCTGGTTGGTGTGGCGCATGATTGCAGCCATGGCGACGCCGATATGGAAACGCCTGGCGGCGACGCTAGTGGTCATGATGGGCGTTAGCCCGGTAGTGCTGTCATGGGTATTTATGTATTTCATCTGGTAGCGACGAAATACCGTTGACGCGCTGGCTATCGTTCCGGTTTCCAGTCTTTTGGAAATTTCCCCTTCAGGTAATACGCAAACGCAATGACTTCGGCAACGGCGAGATACAAGGCCGCGGGTATTTGATCGCCTAATTCAATCTTGGATAACAGCTGTACCAATTCGCGGTTTTCTTGCAAGGGTACGTTATGGCGGCGTGCGATCTCCAGAATTTGTTGGGCGACGTCGCCACCACCCTTGGCGGTGACGCGCGGGGCATCCACCTCATCGTAACTCAGCGCAACGGCGAGCGTCACGGTGCGATCCTGTTCAAATTCGTTCATATCTTCTCATCCACGATCACATTTGATATCGGCACATTCCGCACAGGTTGATTGGTGTCCGGGATGCCTTGCTGGCATTGCAATTTATTGACCTTGAGACCGGCGGCGGTGATACGGTGCTGGAGTTGATCCATGTGCTGATGAAACAAGTCCACGGTGGTGGACTGATCTGCCCACCAGAACGTTGAGATCTGATCCTGCACCAGACTGACCTGGGCACGCACAGCGCCGAGTCCCTGCAGGTCGAAGGCCAACATCACGGTCCAGGTATGTTGCGCACGCTCTCCGGCATGACCCTGTTCGTCTGCATCACGCTGAATACGCAGATCGAAAACATCGACCCCGTTGTCATGTCGTACCGGCAACTCGAGCAACCACAGCGGGCGTTGCGTATCATGGCTGGCGGCGTGGAGTTGCTGGGTAAGGATGCGGGCCAGTCCGCCTTCGGTTTGTTGCAGGAGTTGATTGAGTAAATGTTCTGTGGTGAGTGTGCTTAGCGTTGCCGTCGTCCGTGCCTGCGCCTGCGGGATCTCCGGGTGCATCGGTTTGATATCGCCGCTGGGTGCCGGCGGGACGGGATTTGTCGTAACGGCCTTGTTTGTGCTGTTGGGTGTTGTTGACGATGGTTCCGTCATGGGTGCTTGTATCGATGCACGTGTCTCCGCGCCTGACGGTGTGTGCGTTTGTTGCGCTGGGTTTCGTAAATCCTGTGCCGCCGCCAGTTGTGCGCGAATTGCCGCGGCCAGCCGTAGCAATCCCGCCTGCACGTCCATGGCGGGATAACTCTGACTATGGCCCTGCGCCATATTGAGCAAGGCGGATTCCAGAAAAGGCCCGCTGTAATGCATCGCCTGTTTGAGACCGGTAGGTTTCTGGATTTGATTGGTATCGGGCAGGGAACGCCACAAGGCCTGAATGCGTTCACGCACCTGGGCGGGAAGCGCAGCCAGCAGTTGTTTGTTTTGCAATTGTTGCAGATCAGCGAGATTGGCATAGAAGGGCGGCAGCGGACGCTGTTGCTGTTGCGCGATGTGCAATACGTTCGCCGGATTCAGGTTTTCACTCGCGCTTGCGACGACCTGCAATTGCGGGACGCCGTTCACGATGTTTTTCACCTGTACGGTGAGTTGCTGACCCGGGGCGGCGGCTAAATTGACCGGTGCCCGCAGCTGTAAATTGATGCGTTGGCCGTTTTCATCCAGGATGGGATTTTGCAGCATGAGCAGCAGGGCGTTGCTCTCGACCTTGGCGACCACGACATCGAAGACCTGGCCCACCTGAAACAGGGCCGGGCTCAGGCGCAGCGTGTTGGCTGCCACCTGGGGCGTTGCCGGCGGAGTTGCGGCATTACCGGGGGCCGTGGGACGGACCGATGTCGGCGATTGTACGTCCACCGCACGTGGTGCTGTTGGCCCTTTTATCTCCATGTGTGATCCCAGTCTCCCTCAAGGGAATGCGCAAAATTGCCGAAAACCTCCCAGGAACCTATCGCAAAAGCGCGCAGCGAGGCGATAGTGACCCCCTAACTTCAGTATCGTCCACTTAGACAGGGAATTGAGGGATGCATTGGTACGTTCGTAGCAAAAACAAGGTTCTGGGACCGTTTCCGGCGGGCCAGATCCACCAGGCCATCCTGCTGGGACGGATCCCGGCCACGGCCGAAGTCAGCCAGGACAAGGAGGAATGGAAGCCTTTGCGCCAGTGCCCACAGTTGATTCCGGATATCCTCAAGGGCGACACCAATGATGAATTTACCCGGGAACGGCTGGCGGCAGCCCGCCGTTGGGCGGATGAGCGGCGACGGGAACGCCGTGCCGGTGAAGACGACCCTGCACGCAAAGGCCCCGGGCGCCGTCATCAGGAATCCCATACCACCCTGGAATATCGTGACCATCGGGAAACCGTGACTGAAGGCTTACGGCCGTCCAGGGAACGCTTTATGCTCGTCTCGTTGTTTGTGGTCATTCTAATCGCCGTTGCGATTTACGCCGGCTTCAATTGGGTACCGCAACAACCCGCAGCGCCACAGTGCGATGCGCCGGCACGCCCCGGGATCAACTGGCGGCAATGTAATAAGGCCGGTCTGCAATTACTCAATGCGGATTTGAGCGGCGCGATGCTCAACAGTACCAACCTGCAGGGGGCGAATCTGTTCGGCAGCAAATTTATCAAGGCCGATTTATCCTACGCCGATCTCAGCAATGGCAATTTCAGTTTTACCGACCTGCAACAGGCGGAACTCAAAGGCACCAACCTGCGCGCGACAGATCTGAGTAAGGCCAATCTCTATGCCGCCGATCTCTCTTATGCAGACCTGCAAGACGCCAAACTCACGGACACCGTTTTGACCAAGGCTAATCTCAGTCACGCCATCTGGGTGGATGGGCGAAAGTGTCTGGCGGGATCAATGGGGGTGTGTCGGTTCGCTCAATGATTTTTTCGAAATTGTTTCGCTTCACAAGACTTAAAATTCCTCAACGGTATACCGCTGCACCTTCAGTGTCTTCGACCAGTAATCCGGCGACAGGCCGGCTTTTTGTTTGAGGTGACGCAGAAATTGCGTTGGTTCGGGCAGGCTGTCCCAGACTTGCGGGAGAAAGGTGCCACGATAATAACCATCTTCCAGGACAAGGCCATCAACGCGTGGGCGCAGTTGAGTCAGTAGATCCCTCTCATCCCTGAAGGAAACGGGTTCGGGGGTGCTGAGTATCGAGATATGCAAATGGAGTTGTTCGAATTCCCTGGCGGTGAGACGGGAAAAACGCGGGTCATGAAACGCGGCGGCAAAGGCATTTTCGGCGACGTCTTTCACCAATGGGCGATGCGCCGTCAACGTGCCAATGCAACCGCGCAACTCGTCGTGAATGGTCAGGGTAACAAATGTTGCCTTGTTCTCCTGTAAGGCGGGTGGATAGTCAGTGACAGTGACAGGCGCCGCTTCGCCGTGTTTCAGTCCATAAGCGATCGAATGGCGCGCTATTTCCAGTAGCGTTGCACGCTGGGCATCGGTCAACATGATCAATGAATAATGTATGCGCCATAGCCGACGACCTGATCGCGAGGGCCGGCGGTATCGCCGGAATTACGCAGGTCGATAGTGCGTGCATGCAAGCCCTTTTGTCGCGCCAGATATAACAGGCCGTTGACAGGGTTGCGACCACAGGCGTCATCATAGTGAATCGCCTCCGGCTGCAGGGTTTCGATTGCCTGTGACGTGGTCCGATCCATTTTCTTGGCCGTGGCGTAATCATGATAATGGCTCAGGTCTGAACTGATGACGATCAGGGTTTCCTCGCCGCCCCAGCAGGTTTCCAATACCCTGGCAACATCTTGCGGACTCGCATCGCCGACAACCAGTGGCACCAGCAAAAAATTGCCCAATGTCTTTTGCAGAAACGGCAGGTGCACTTCCAGACTATGTTCCATGCTGTGGGCCTCATCCATGACTTTGACCAGATGGGTTTGCGCCAGCGCGTCGATGAGTTGCCGATCCAGCGGGATCCTGCCTAACGGGGTGGCGAATTCACTGGCGGAACTCGCGGCGATGCCACGGAACGGTACGCGGTGAGACGGGCCCAACAGGATGACGCGCGAGATTTGCGCCGCCATTGCCTGAATACGGCGATAGGCGGTCGCGGCGACCGGCCCGGAATAGATATAGCCGGCGTGGGGCACAATGATGGCCTTGGGCGCCGGGGAGTCGATGGCGTTGGCATCGGCCAGCATTTCGTCGAGCATGTGGTTGAGTTCGTCGGGTTCCGCGGGATAAAACATCCCGGCTACAGCGGGGCGTCTGATGATCTGGGTCATTGCGTTTACCCTCAGGTAGACATATATATAAGTATAATCTTTTCAATTATCCGTTCTATCAATATATGAGCGACACCCCAATAAGCCAAGATCAGGCGCGAGCCGTCAAATACTGGCACATGCTGGAGGACGGGCGCATTCAGTGCGACCTCTGTCCGCGGTTTTGTAAGCTGCATGAAGGCCAGCGTGGCCTGTGTTTTGTCCGTGGCCGCCTGAATAACACCATGGTTTCAACCACCTACGGCCGATCCAGTGGGTTTTGTGTGGACCCAATCGAGAAAAAACCATTGAATCATTTTTACCCAGGGACCTCGGTGTTTTCCTTCGGTACCGCCGGTTGCAACCTGGCCTGCAAGTTTTGCCAGAACTGGGATATGAGCAAGTCACGCGAGATCGATACGCTGGCGGATCGCGCCAGTCCGCAAACGATCGCGCGCAAGGCCAAGGAACTAGGCTGCAAGAGTGTCGCCTACACCTACAACGACCCGGTGATTTTTCATGAGTATGCTATCGATGTAGCCCGGGCCTGTCATGAATTGGATGTCAAATCCGTGGCGGTGACTGCAGGCTATGTCTGTCCGGAGCCCCGGGAGGAATTTTATCGGCACATGGATGCGGCCAATGTGGATCTGAAAGGATTCACGGAAGATTTCTATCACAAACTCACCGGCGCACATCTCGCGCCGGTACTCGATACGCTGAAGTACCTGAAACACGAAACGAATGTGTGGCTGGAAATCACCACCTTGCTGATTCCGGGCCACAACGATTCGGATAAGGAACTTACCGAGATGTCGCAGTGGCTGGTGGAGAATCTCGGTGTGGATGTACCGCTACATTTCTCTGCATTTCATCCGGATTACAAAATGCTGGATGTCCCGCCTACACCGGCAGCCACGCTGACGCGTGCGCGCAAGATCGCTCGCGATACCGGTTTACGCTACGTCTACACCGGGAATGTCCATGATGTCGACGGGGGTAGTACTTATTGTCATCATTGCGGCACGCGTGTCATCGAACGCGACTGGTATGTCCTGCGTGACTGGCAGCTGGACGATCACGGGGCCTGCCGCAAGTGTGGTACACTTTGTGCCGGACGGTTCGACGGTGCGCCGGGTACCTGGGGTGCAAAACGTCAACCGGTTCGTATCAACGACCCGTTCGTTGTCTGAAGTAAATTCCATGTAAGTGTGTTTCGGCTCATTGCGGTCGTGACGATGTTTTGCCAACAATAATCACGGGGAACATAATGAACCTGAAAATCCTTTCCGGCATAGTCATTCTGTCAAGTCTTTTTGCTCAATCAGTACTTGCCGCCGACGCCAAGAGTGCGCCCGAAACGGGTTGGGGTGGGGAAGCGGAAGTCGGGATCCTGATGACACGCGGTAATACCAATACGGATTCGCAGAATATCAAACTGGGTGTGCGGTACTCCACCGAGAAATGGGAACACAAATTGAAACTGGAATACCTGCGCACCGAGGATAATGGCGTGGTGAGTGCCGACAAATTCGGAGGTGATTATCGTAGTACATATCGCTTCAGCGCACTCGATTACGGGTTTGGTGCGGTCAGATACGAAAAAGATCGCTTCGCCGGATTCGATCGTAGAACGACCGAAAACCTGGGTTATGGACGTAAACTTTACAACGAGAAGAAGTTCAAGTGGGATGTGGAAGCTGGTGTCGGTGCGCGGCAAACGAACTATACCGATAATACAGACGATAACGAAGGCATTGTCCGCCTGGCGACCAATCTGAAATGGCAAATGACGGACACAAGTTCGCTCAAGGAAGAACTTTTTGTGGAGCATGGCAGTATCAATACACTGACACAATCAACGACCTCGCTCACAGTAAAAATCAATGCCTCTTTAGCCATGAAGTTGGGACTCAAGGTACAGGACAACAGCAATGTCCCGCCGGGGATTAAACATACCGATACTGAAACCGCCCTGACTCTGGTGTACGATTTTCTATGACAATGTACTGCAACCGTATAGCGAGGGTAGGCTGATGCAACAGGAGATCAGGATCGGTATTGTCACGGTATCGGACCGGGCCAGCCGTGGTGAATACGAAGACTTAGGTGGACCGGCTATTCGAGAATGGTTTGAACGTGCGCTCGCGTCACCATGGCAGCCGGTGAGCCGCATGATCCCTGACGAGCAGGTAGAGATCGAGAAACTGCTTGCCGAACTTGCGGATAAGGACGGCTGTTGCCTGATCGTGACGACGGGTGGTACCGGTCCGGCGAAGCGTGACGTGACGCCGGAGGCCACGGCGGCCGTGTGTGACAAGCTGCTGGACGGTTTCGGTGAACAGATGCGGGCGGTGTCGCTGCAGTACGTCCCGACGGCGATTTTGTCGCGACAAATTGCCGGAATTCGCGGTTCTGCGCTGATTATTAACCTGCCGGGTAAACCCTCTGCCATTGCCGAATGTCTCGATGCCGTGTTTCCCGCGGTCCCGTATTGTATCGACTTGATCGACGGACCCTACATCGAAACGCATGACGAAGTGGTTAAGGCATTTCGCCCCAAACATGCTGTAAAAAAACAGTGATTCCGGACATGATGTCAGCAGAACCGCAATCCATCGTGCAATGGCTTGCATGGGCAGAGCAGGCCTTCTCCGAAGCGGCGCTTTTTTATGGTCATGGAACCGATAATGCCGAGGACGAGGCTTTATACCTGATCCGGTATGCTTTAGGTGCAGACTTTGACAATGCCATCTCGGAACCTGAGGCAACTTTGACAACCGCACAAAATCTGGCAATCCATGCCTTGATGACGCAGCGGATCACTTCCCGCAAGCCTGCGGCATACCTGGTAAAGGAGGCCTGGTTTGCCGGGTATCCTTTTTACGTGGATGAGCGCGTGCTGGTGCCCCGCTCACCCTTAGCGGAATTAATCGAAACGCAATTCGCACCCTGGATCGATGCTGAGCGGGTGCACTCGATTCTGGATATCGGGACGGGCAGTGCATGTATCGCGATTGCGTGTGCGCTCTATTTACCCCATGCCAAGGTGGACGCGGTGGATGTGCAACAGGATGCCCTGGATGTCGCAGCTATCAATATCAGGCGTTATGAACTGGAGGAACGCGTTAAATTATATCGCGCCGACGTGTTTGATGGCCTGCCTCAATATCGGTATGACATCATCGTCAGCAATCCACCGTATGTCAGCCAGCAGGAGATGACTGAATTGCCCGAGGAATACCGGCATGAACCCGTGAGCGGCCTGGTGGCCGGCGCAGACGGTCTTGATTGCGTGCGTAAAATATTATTTGGCGCCAAAGAGTATCTCAGTCCTGGCGGGATCCTGATTGTGGAAGTCGGTAACAGTCAGGATGCGGTCGAGCAGGCCTGGCCGCAAGTGCCGTTCACATGGCTGGAGTTTGAATATGGCGGTGACGGCGTTTTTCTTCTGGAACAGCAATATGTAAATGAATTTCACGATCTGTTTGTCACAAAGGAGTCGGCATGATTAAGCGCCCACATACACCGGAGGCCTATATCGATTTGGTCAAACAAGCTCTGTTCGAGATCGACGAATTGCGCGCTGCGATTGAATACGATTCGGAAGGTATGCAGGACTCCATCGCGTTTGTTGATGACCTCGAGCGTGCTGTCAGGCAGGTCTACAATTCCATGGCAGACGGCAGTTATCATTTTCAGGATAAGGACTTGCCGTTTATGGAGATTGTGCGCCAGCAGGGCGTGTTCAGCCTCCCGTTCCGGGATTTATTGAACTTGATCAACGACACCCATCGCAAAGGCCTGGATGTGCAGGGCGAAGACTAGGCAATCCCGGATTTTGTGCCGCGGGAAACTACCTTGTCGAGCATGGAATTGAACGGCTCTGGCCGGGCGATGCCATAGCCCTGTGCGTAGTCGATACCGATTTCACGCAGGCGTTTTTCGATCTTGCTGTTCTCAACGAATTCCGCGATGGTCTTCATTCCCACGACATGGCCGATCTGATTGACCGAACTGACCAGCGCATGGTCAAGTGAACTGCTCAGCATGGTTTTGACAAAGCCGCCGTCGATCTTGATGAAATCGACCGGGAGATTCTTGAGATAGGCAAACGAACTCAAGCCACTGCCGAAATCATCCAGTGCGAAGTAACAACCTTTTTCCTTCAGCGTCATGATGAATGTCGTCGCCTTGACGAGGTTCGAGATGGCCGCGGTCTCGGTGATTTCAAAACAGATATTGCTTGGCTGGACACTGGTATTGGCGAGTTGCAGCAGGATAAAACTCAGAAAGTCGTCATCGCTTAATGATTGCGCGGAGAGATTGATGGAAAATAATCCGTTGCGCACCAGCTGATTATCATAGTAGCGGCTGATGGTGTTCAGTGCCAGGCGGACAATATGCCGATCGACCTCCGACATCAGGTTGTAACGTTCCGCGGCCGGGATAAAGATGTAGGGCGCCACGATGTTGCCGTCATCGTCCAGCATACGAATCAATAATTCGCCATGCAATTCCTGTTCATCTTTCTTTAAGTGTTTTATTTCCTGATAAAACAGCACAAACTGGCCTGCTTCGATGGCGCGATAGATTCGATGCACCCATTCCATTTCACCCTGGCGCTGGCTATAGACCTTGTCGTCTTCATCGAACATGTGAATGCGGTTACGACCTTCCTCCTTGGCGATATAGCATGCGGTGTCCGCCGCCTTAAGCACATCGTAGACATTACCGCACTGCGGCGTGATTTCGACGATGCCAATACTGATCGTAATCGTGAAACACTTGTTATCCCAGCAGAACCGCATATCGTGTAACTCTTTACGTATGCGTTCCATGATCTTGCCTGCGGTTGCTTTATCGCAGCGTTTCAGAATGATGGTGAACTCATCGCCGCCCATGCGACCGATATGATCAACTTCGCGGGTGGTGTGGATGAGTTTGAAGGCGATTTGTTTTAATAACTCATCACCGGCAAGATGGCCGCAGGTGTCATTGATAATCTTGAATTGATCGAGGTCAAGATAACAAAACCAGGCCTGTTCATCCTGATAACGTCGAACCTCATTGATGGTTTGTTCCAGGCGGTTTTCAAACTCGCGCCGGTTCAGCAGTCCGGTAAGGCTGTCATGGCGTGCCTGATGTGCGAGCTCGTTGGTCAGGGCACGCATTTCGCTGATGTCCTTGATGACCAGCACCGCGCCGCTAATGCCATGATCTCGGTCGTACATTGGTGCGGCGCTAAGTTCGATGGCGATCTCCTCGTTCTCCCGTATGATGAGGTAGGTGTCATCATGCAGACGGATGGCTTCTCCGTTGTCAATGACCTGGCGTGCGGGGTTAGCCTGCAGATTGTCCGTCAGGCGGGTTTTGAAGCTGAGATATTTTTCCAGGGGTTTATGGATGGCGGTCGTGGTTCTGATGCCGAGTAACTGGTGAGCTGCCTTGTTCAATTGATCAATGTTGCCTTTAGCATCGGTGGTAATCACGGCATCGGCAATGGAATCAAGGACGGTAAACGAGCGTTCTTTCTCGTAGTGAATATCGTTCTCCGTCTTTTGCAGGCGTTTGGTGACTCTGCTCGCCACGCCGATGAGTACAACGTAGATCATTACCGCCAGCGCGATAATAAAAAACATGATGCGATTGTAAATTTTCTGGGATTCTGCAACCGCATTGCGCGAGGCCGAGTCTTGGAGGCGGCTTAATTGTTCGGTGAGGTCATAGACCTGCGATTGCACAGGCAGTACTTTTTTTAATAAAAGCTGTTTGGCGGCATCGAAATCCTGCTGATATATCAATTTGCTGATCTCGGTTTGCCGGAGACCATTGCGCTGGATGAGAGACCGTTGCTGATCGAGCAGGGATTTTTCCTCTGCATCGAAGGGCAGCCTGGTGAGCTCTAGCCATGTCCTGGAATATTTGCCCACGAGGTCATTGAAATGCACCATTTCTTCGTTGACGGCAATAGGGTCAGACAGCAACAGCATTTTCTGAATACTCGTGGTACGCGCATTCGCGATGCTGCGCAATTCCGAGAGCAAGCGTGCCTTATGCTGATGATTGAAGACAACGTTTTCTATGCGTTTGCGGCTGGTGTTAAGGACTAAGGCGCTGTTAACCAGGATAAGGGTGAGAGCGCCTATGACCAGAATTAAACTCAGATAAATAATGACCTTGGAACGGCTTGTTGTTATGAGTTGTTTTAGGCGCATTAGTATCCGTCGTTGCTTCTGGGGCTTGTCCTGCTCTTATCGGCCGTATGTCTCGGTTTTTTATAAAAAATAGGGTATTCAGCCACTTAATATTTGAATATTCGGGAACGCTGATAAGAAATCGGCGGGCTTGGCCAGTAGTTTGTTAGCGTACCGGGATTCGGCGCGGCGGGCGTATCTCTTGCGGCGATATTTTGGCCACTATTGGCGTCGATCTGCGGCGCTTATCGGCAAGACGGCGCGCAACTGACACAGTACAATACGCGGCTATGTCAGGAAACAGCATCGGAAAATTGTTCACAGTCACCAGTTTTGGTGAAAGCCATGGGCCCGCGATCGGTTGCATCGTCGACGGCTGCCCGCCCGGAATGTCGCTTAGCGAGGCCGATTTGCAGCATGACCTGGATCGGCGTAAACCGGGAAAGAGCCGGCATACCACCCAGCGTCGTGAAGAGGATAAGGTCGAGATCCTCTCCGGTGTATTTGAGGGTAAAACCACGGGGACACCGATAGCCCTTGTCATCCACAACACCGATCAGCGTTCCAAGGATTACTCCAATATATTGGACCGGTTCCGCCCGGGACATGCCGATTACACCTATCTGCATAAATACGGGTTGCGCGATTACCGTGGTGGCGGCCGGTCGTCCGCCCGGGAGACGGCCATGCGCGTGGCGGCGGGCGGCATCGCCAAAAAATATCTGAAGGAACGCTACGGCATCATGATTCGCGGTTATATGGCGCAACTGGGTCCCATCGCCTTCGAGAAATTTGACTGGGATGCCGTGGAGACGAATCCCTTTTTCTTTCCGGATGCCGGCAAGGTGGCGGAGCTCGAAGCGTATATGGATGCCCTGCGCAAGGCAGGTGATTCCATCGGTGCGCGGATCAATGTTGTGGCCAGCGGGGTCATGCCGGGTCTGGGTGAGCCCATCTTCGATCGCCTGGATGCGGATATTGCGCATGCCATGATGTGCATCAATGCCGTCAAGGGTGTGGAGATCGGCGCGGGTTTCGCCAGCGTCGAGCAGAAGGGCACCGAGCACCGCGATGAAATGACGCCGGCCGGTTTTCTGTCGAACAATGCCGGTGGCATCCTGGGCGGCATTTCCTCGGGTCAGGACATCGTCGTAAGCATGGCGTTGAAACCGACTTCAAGTATTCGCCTGCCGGGCAAGAGTATCGATGTGCAGGGAAATCCGGTGGAGGTGATTACCACCGGCCGACATGATCCTTGCGTCGGTATTCGCGCGACACCGATAGCCGAGGCCATGCTGGCCATTGTGCTGATGGACCATGTCCTGCGGAACCGTGCCCAGAATCTCGATGTGAACGTGACAACCCCCGTTATTCCTGCCAATACGGATTGATATCCGTATGCCAGCGGCCCATCAAACGCCTTATTGGCGCCTGTCGGGATTCTATTTTTTTTACTTCGCCAGCCTCGGTGCGATTGTGCCGTTCTGGAATCTCTATCTCAAAGCGCTTTCCTATTCCGCAACCCAAACCGGCGTGTTCATCGCCATCCTGATGATCACGCGGGTCGTGGCACCGAATGTGTGGGGCTGGATCGCGGATCACACCGGACGTCGTATGGCGATCGTGCGCACCGGTTGTCTGCTGGCAGCCGTGATCTATGCCGGCATACTGCTGAACCAATCGTATTGGTGGATGGTGGCGGTTATGTCCCTGTTCAGTTTTTTCTGGAATGCCGCGTTACCGCAATTCGAGGCGACCACCCTGAGTCATCTTGGCGAAGAGAGTCATCGCTACAGTGCGATTCGTTTGTGGGGATCGATCGGGTTTGTACTTGCCGTGGTGGGCCTCGGTTACGCCTTCGAAGTGATATCGATTCTGCATCTGCCCTTGTTTATTCTCGGCTTGTTAAGCGGTATCTGGATCATGAGCCTGACTGTGCCGGAGCAGGCTGCCTCGCATTTGCATATTGAGCACGAATCGATATCGAGTGTGTTGCGCAAGCCGCATGTGGTGGGCCTGCTAGCGGCCAGTTTTTGCATGCAAGTGAGCCATGGCCCTTATTACGCCATTTATTCGCGGTATATGGAAAGTTACGACTATTCGGTTTCCGCCATTGGCTGGTTATGGGCATTAGGCGTCATCGCTGAAATCGGCATTTTCATGATCATGCACCACCTGTTTAAACGCTACAGCCTGCGTGGATTGATGTTGTTTAGTCTGGCCATGGCGGCAGTGCGATGGCTGCTGATTGCGGTATTCCCCGTGCATCTGGGCATCATGCTGTTTGCGCAGCTGCTGCATGCAGTGACGTTTGGTGTGTTTCACGCCACCGCCATTCGCCTCGTTCATCAATTATTTCGTGGGCGTCATCAGGGGAAAGGCCAGGCGCTCTATAGCAGCCTCAGCTTCGGTGCAGGTGGGGCAGTGGGAAGTCTGTACAGCGGACTTGCCTGGGATCATATCGGGCGCCCGGCAGTATTTGTCATTTCGGTCTTGTTCAGCTTGCTTGGAATGTTTTTAACCTGGAGATATGTCAAACTTGATTTCAGGTAAGCCTGTGCTGGACCGGTTTTAAAAGTGATAGATAAATAGGGGTGATAAATACATGGAAGCACGCCAATACGATGTCATTATTGTCGGCGGAGGGATCTCCGGTTGCGCCTTGTTATATCTACTGGCACGTTATACCGATCTGAAAAACATCGCATTGATTGAAAAGTACGGCAGTATCGCTTCGCTGAATACCCATGGCCGCAACAACAGCCAGACCCTGCATTGCGGTGACATCGAAACCAATTACACCCTGGAAAAGGCGAAAAAGGTCAAGGCCGCCGCCGCCATGGTCGTAAATTACGCGCGTCAGTTACCCAGCAGTGAACACATACTCTATAAATATTCCAAAATGGTGCTGGGCGTTGGTGAAGCGGAATGCGATCTGCTGCAAAAACGCTACGAAGAATTTCATCCGCATTACGACAAGATGCAGTGCTGGGATGCCGATGGTATCAGCCGCGTAGAGCCCAATGTGGTGTGGGGCCGAAATGAACGGATTCTCGCCTTGGGGGTGGAAGACGACTACAGCGCTGTCAATTTTCAGGCCCTGTCGGATTCGTTTGTGTCCCAGGCCAGGCAGGTCCCGGGCAAGAATATCTCGGTTTATCTCAACACCCGGGTGAAATCCATTCACCAGGAAGAGAATAACTTCCGTGTGCAAACCAGTCGCGCGCCGTTTGATGCCCGCTTTGTGGTGGTATCCGCGAGCGGCCACAGCCTGTTATTTGCTCAGAACATGGGTTACGGCAAGGAATACGCGTGTCTGCCGGTGGCGGGAAGTTTTTATTACGCCCCGGATATTCTCAATGGCAAAGTCTATACCGTGCAGAACGACAAGCTGCCGTTCGCGGCGATTCACGGTGATCCGGATCTGCTGGTGCGCGGCAAGACCCGCTTCGGGCCGACGGCGCTTATTCTGCCGATGCTGGAACGCCGCAACTACAGGACGGTGACGGACTTTTTGCGGCTTTTCAGTTTCGATCGCGGGGTGATGGGAACGATGTGGGATCTGGTGAAGGTCAAGGAGATTCGAAATTATATCCTCAAGAATTTTCTGTTCGAGGTGCCGTACATACGCCAGCGCCTGTTTCTGAAGGATGCACGCAAGATTGTCCCGACCCTGCAGTTGGAGGACCTGACCTTTGCCCGGCATATCGGTGGTGTGCGCCCCGTGATGATCGACAAAATCAATCGCAGGTTGCATTTGGGCGAAGCCAAGATCAATCCGGGCAATGGGATTCTCTTCAATATGACACCTTCACCTGGTGCAACCAGCTGTTTACAAAACGGAGAACAGGATCTCCGCATAATTGTGGATTATCTTGGGTGTGAATTTAATGAGCAGAAATTTAGAAGCGAGCTGAATCCGCAGTAAGTGCATTGTGATTAAACGGGTTCAAGAGATTTGTATTCTTTGTGGCACGTATTATTTCCGTATCAGTGTAGTCGAGTAATGGGGCAGGGGATTTGTTAGTGGTGGCGTTGGCGAAAACTCTTCAAGTTACCGGGTCGGGATGGCCGGTCCAGGTTCTTAGCATTATTATAAATAAGGTAATATCCTCAATCCAGCTTGTAAGCGAATGAAATAATTGTCTTTTTCATGTGACAGCTGTGCTATTTGTGAAATTATTCACACATTGCATAGTGGATTTCCTATATTTTTGCCCTCGTAGAAACTTTGTATCCACGCCATCGGCAAGACACCGTTATCAGGGAGCGCTAAATGGGTTACATCCGGAACCTGGCACTTTTTACAATCATCTCTATTTTGACCATAGGTTGCGGTGGTGGAAACTCAGCTCTCAGTGACTCCAGTCAGACGGCTGGCGGCTCCGGTGGCTCATCTACTCCTGCTCCAGCGCCAGGTGGTACAACGGCAACGGTAACTTTGAAATGGACGGCACCCAGTACACGTTCAGATAACACCGCCGTATCATTGAGTGAAATCAGCGGTTATCGTCTCTATTACGGTAACTCCGCAACCAATACCCCGTATTACGTGAATATCAGTGGCGGCGCATCAACCCAATATACGCTGACACTGCCTTCCGGCAGTTATTATTTTCGTATCTCTGCGATCGATACCCAGGGCTACGAAGGTCTGAGATCGGCTGCCGCCCAAAAATCGATTTAACTATCTCGTAGTCCATTGCAATTGAGGTATGACTGGCCAGTGTGGCAGGTGTCATTGCTCAATTTGTCTAAGTGCACTGATTAGAAGGTTTGCAGCAATTGTGTTCGCAGGGCCTGTGCCGCATTGCTCAGTGTGCGCGCCTTATGCCAGACAATGCCGAGCTCGCGCTTTAGCTTGAGTCCCGGGGTGGGTATGGCAACGATGTCACGACTCAACATACTCTCTGGTAATACGCTCCAGCCCAGGCCGACACTGACCAGCATCTTGATGGTTTCCAGATAATTGGTGGATAAGCTGATGTTGACATGTACGCGGTGTTTGCCAAACGCCTGCTCGATGATCTCACGCGTGAATGTGCCGCGCGCCGGCAGTACAGCCTTGTGTTCCGCCAGTTGCTTGAAGGAAAGCTGCTTTTGCTGCGCCAACGGATGACCTTTGCCAACGATGACGCAAAGCGGGTCCGGCCAAACGAGCTTCGTCTGCAACACGGGTGCCGCCTGTAAAGGTAGTGTCACCACACCCAGTTCGAGCTCGCCATGTTCTACGGCACGGCAGGCCTCTTCCGAATCCATAAAATGAATATCGAGTTCGACCTCCGGATAGGCCTTGGTAAAGGCGCGCAACACGGGCGGCAGGCGATGCAGGCCGATGTGGTGGCTGGTGCCGATGCTCAGGAGACCGCTGATGTCGCCGGAGAGATTACGGATCGCGCGCGTGCTATCTTCAATTTCCAGCAGGATTTTCTGCGCGCGCGGCAATAAGGCCTTGCCAGCCTGGGTTAATGTCACCTGGCGTCCAATGCGATCGAACAAGGGGGTATCCAGTTCCGATTCGAGGACGGCGATGCGTTTGCTGATGGCCGGCTGGGTCAGGAACAGCTGTGCGGAAGCCGTGGAAAACGAACCATGTTCGGCGACGGCGAGAAAGGCCTTGAGGCTGGCGACATCCATTTTCATTATTCCAAAAAGTTATCAAAGTTATGAAAATAATGAATTTGAGTAATAAATGCAAGGCCGCTAGGATGCATGCATTGGCAAGAGGGTGAAACTGATGGCAGGCAAGACCTTATACGACAAGTTGTGGGAACAGCACGAAGTCCGTGACAACGGTGACGGGACCGCGCTTATATATATAGACAGGCATCTGGTGCACGAGGTGACCTCGCCCCAGGCCTTCGAAGGCCTGCGCCTGGCCGGGCGCAAACCCTGGCGCATCGGTGCAAACCTGGCCGTACCCGATCACAACGTGCCGACGACCGATCGCGACAAGGGGATCGCCGATCCTGTTTCGCGGATTCAGGTGGAGACCCTGGATCAGAATTGTGTCGACTTCGGTATTACCGAATTCAAGATGAACGATCTGCGCCAGGGCATCGTCCACGTCATCGGGCCGGAGCAGGGTGCAACCCTGCCGGGGATGACCGTCGTTTGCGGTGATTCACACACGTCCACCCACGGCGCATTCGGTGCGCTGGCATTCGGCATCGGTACCTCGGAAGTGGAACACGTCCTCGCTACCCAGTGTTTGATCCAGAAAAAATCCAGGACCATGCTCGTGCGTGTGGATGGCCAGGTGCATGATGGCGTGACGGCAAAAGATATCGTGTTGGCGATTATCGGTCACATAGGCACTGCTGGTGGGACCGGCTATGCCGTGGAGTTTGGCGGTGACGCTATTCGCGCCTTATCCATGGAAGGGCGTATGACGCTGTGTAATATGGCAATCGAGGCCGGTGCCCGCGCCGGTATGGTCGCTGTGGATGACAAAACCATCGACTACGTGAAAGGCCGTCCCTATGCACCCAAGGCAGCGATGTGGGAACAGGCTGTTGCAAGCTGGCGAGACCTCGTGAGTGATAGCGATGCACATTTCGATAAAGTCGTGACCCTCGACGCACACTCGATCCAACCGCAAGTGACCTGGGGTACGTCCCCGGAGATGGTTATCGGGATTGATGGCAAGGTGCCCGACCCGGAGAGTTTCGCCGACCCGGTAAAACGTGACGGCGCTAAGGCGGCGTTGAAGTACATGGGACTGCAAGCGAATACACCGATCAGTGCCATCAAACCGGACAAGGTATTCATCGGCTCCTGCACCAATTCGCGTATTGAAGACCTGCGCGCTGCCGCCACGGTCGTAAAAGGTCGGAAGGTGGCGAGTAGCATCAAGTTGGCAATGGTAGTGCCGGGCTCTGGCCTGGTAAAACAACAGGCGGAACAGGAAGGCCTCGACAAGATCTTTCTCGACGCCGGGTTTGAATGGCGTGAGCCGGGTTGCTCCATGTGTCTGGCCATGAATGCCGATCGCCTGGAGCCTGGTGAACGATGTGCCTCAACGTCTAATCGTAATTTCGAAGGACGGCAAGGGCAGGGTGGCCGTACCCACCTGGTCAGTCCGGCGATGGCAGCGGCGGCGGCGGTGACGGGTCATTTTGTCGATGTCAGAACATTAAAGGGTTAATGTCATGGAAAAATTCACAACACTCAAGGCGATTGTGGCACCGATGGATCGCGCCAATGTGGATACCGACGCGATCATTCCCAAGCAGTTTTTGAAGTCGATCAAGCGTTCCGGGTTTGGTCCCAACCTGTTTGACGAATGGCGATATCTGGATCACGGCGAACCGGGGATGGACAACAGCGGACGTCCACTGAACCCTGACTTTATCCTGAACCAGCCGCGTTATCAGGGCGCCCGGATTTTGTTGGCGCGAGAAAATTTCGGCTGCGGTTCGTCGCGCGAACATGCGCCGTGGGCCTTACAGGATTATGGATTTCGTGTCATCATTGCGCCCAGTTTTGCCGACATCTTCTTTAATAACTGTTTCAAGAACGGTATCTTACCGATTGTGCTGGATGCGGCTGTGGTGGACAGTCTGTTTCGCGCAACGGCGGCGAATGAAGGCTATCAACTGACGGTGGATCTGGAAAAGCAAGCGATCACCAAACCGGACGGCAGCACCATCGCCTTTGAGGTCGATGCCTTTCGCAAACATTGTCTGATCAACGGGCTGGATGATATCGGTTTGACCTTGCAGCATGTCAGTGACATCAAGGCATACGAAACGCAACGCAAACAGCAGGCACCCTGGCTGTTTCAAAATAACTAGAGAGTAACAATGACAAAAAAGATTTTGATTTTACCCGGTGATGGTATTGGTCAGGAGATCGTTGCCGAGGCGGTGAAGGTCCTGAATACGCTTAAGCAGAAATTTAATCTGGCTGTCGAGATGACTCACGGCCTGGTAGGCGGGGCAGCGTACGATAAAACCGGTTCGCCCTTACCGCAAGAGACACTGGATCAGGCCAAACAGGCCGATGCCATCCTGCTGGGCGCTGTCGGTGGACCGAAGTGGGAGCCGCTGGATATTTCCGTGAGGCCAGAGAAAGGCCTTTTAGGTCTGCGCGCCGGTCTGGGCCTGTTTGCCAATCTGCGTCCCGCCATCCTGTACCCGCAACTTGCTGACGCCTCCACTTTGAAACCGGAAGTTGTGTCCGGTCTGAATATCATGATCGTGCGTGAGCTGACCGGCGGTATTTATTTCGGGCAACCGCGTGGTGTGCGCACGCTGGAGAATGGCGAGAAGGAAGGATTTAACACCCTGGTGTACAGAACATCCGAGATCGAACGTATCGCCAAGGTGGCGTTCGATATCGCGCGCAAGCGTAACGGGCGGGTCTGTTCGGTCGACAAGGCAAATGTACTGGAGTGTACCGAACACTGGCGTAATGTTGTCATTGAGACGCACAAGGCGTATAGCGATGTGCAACTCAGTCACATGTATGTCGACAATGCCGCCATGCAATTGGTACGTGCGCCAAAACAGTTTGATGTCATTGTGACAACCAATATGTTTGGCGATATTCTTTCCGACGAGGCTGCGATGCTCACCGGTTCTATTGGTATGCTGCCGTCCGCGTCGCTGAATGCAAGTGGCCAGGGTATGTATGAACCGATTCATGGTTCGGCGCCGGATATTGCCGGCAAAAATGTCGCTAATCCCTTGGCAACGATTCTGTCTGTCGCGATGATGTTGCGCTATTCCCTGGATGAAGCTGCCTTGGCGGAACGAATCGAGGAGGCGGTGAGTTGGGTACTGGACGAGGGTTTACGCACGGCAGATATTTACAGCGCGGGTATGACAAAGATCAGCACCAGCGAAATGGGTGATGCGATCGTCGATGCACTGGTTGCATAAGCGTACGCCGACTCGCATACGCGTAAACGTCATTTTAAGTTAACTAAATTTATCAGGGGTCATCACGATGAAACGAGTGGGTTTGGTGGGTTGGCGCGGAATGGTGGGTTCCGTGTTGATGCAACGGATGGAGGCTGAGCGGGACTTCGATGTCATTGAACCGGTATTTTTTACTACCTCTCAAGCCGGCAAGCCCGGCCCGAAGATCGGCAAGGACGTTCCGGCATTAAAAGACGCCAATAATGTGAACGAACTGAAGGCGATGGACATCATCATCACCTGTCAGGGCGGTGATTACACCAAGGAGATCTATCCCAAACTGCGTGAGGCCGGTTGGAAAGGCTACTGGATTGATGCGGCTTCCACGCTGCGGATGAAAGACGACAGCATTATCGTGCTTGATCCGGTGAACCTCAATGTGATCAAAGACGGCATCACGAAAGGTATCAAGACCTACGTCGGTGGTAACTGTACCGTCAGCCTGATGCTGATGGCCATCGGCGGACTGTTCCAGCAGGATCTGGTCGAATGGATCACTCCGATGACCTATCAGGCCGCATCCGGCGCCGGCGCGCAGAACATGCGTGAATTGATTAAACAGATGGGTGCGATCCATAGCGATGCCTTGTCCTTGCTCGATAACCCGGCGACGGCGATCCTTGAGATCGATCGCAAGGTCACGGATTTTCTCCGCAGTGATTCCTACCCGCTGGAGCAATGGCCGGTGCCGTTAGCTGCCAGTCTGATCCCCTGGATCGATGTGCAACTGGATTCCGGTCAGAGCAAGGAAGAATGGAAGGCGCAGGTCGAAACCAACAAGATTCTGGGCCGCAGCGAGCGGCCGGTTCCCATCGATGGCCTTTGCGTCCGCGTTGGCGCCATGCGTTGCCATTCACAGGCACTCACCATCAAAATGAAAAAGGATGTGCCGCTGGATGAAATCCACGACATGATCGCCAATGCCAACGACTGGGTGAAGGTGGTACCGAATAATCGGGACATCACCATGCAGGAATTGACTCCGGCAGCAGTCACTGGCACCTTGACAGTCCCCGTCGGTCGCATGCGCAAGCTGAACATGGGCAAGGAATATCTCTCCGCCTTTACCGTGGGCGATCAACTCCTGTGGGGTGCCGCGGAGCCGTTGCGCCGCACCTTGCGCATTTTGCTGGAGCAGTGAGTCGTTAATCTTTGATGTCTAAACAACAGGGAAAGTGGGATGTCGCCGTGGTCGGTGCCACCGGTCTGGTGGGTGGCGCGGTGTTGGAGTTGCTTGCCCGGCGAAATTTTCCGATAGGGCAGTTGTACCCGCTCGCCAGTGAAAACAGCGAAGGCAAGAGTGTCGAGTATGGCGATCACCGTTTAACGGTGCATCTACTGGACAACTTTGACTTTCGCAATGTGCAATTGGCATTGTTTTGTGTCCCATCGGATGTGGCGAAAGTGCACATTCCCGAGGCGAGCCAGGCAGGTTGTACTGTCATCGATTTCTCTGATGCTTATCGTTTGGATCCCGCTGTTCCCCTCGTTGTTGCCGAGGTCAATCCGCATGCGCTTGCAGAGGTAAGCGATGGTAGTATCATTGCCTCTCCTGACAGCAGTATTATCCAGTGCCTGTTGGCGCTCCATCCATTACATCAACGGAATCCATTGGAACGGATCAACGCGGTGTTTATGCGCGCCGTGTCCGAACTTGGCCAGGCCGGCATTGATGAGCTTTCCAGCCAAAGTATCGCCTTGTTTAACATGAAGGAGATGAAGAGCAGGGAGTTCAGCCAGCAGATCGCGTTTAACGTGCTTGCCCAGTCCGGCGGCAAGAAAGTGAAAGACGGCGCAAAACAGGAATATCACTTACAACAAGAACTTCAGAAAATCCTTGAAGACCCCGATATAGGGATGAATGTAACGGCAACGCAAGTGCCGGTCTTTTTTGGCCACTCAGCTGCCTTACATATTGAATTTAAAGATAAATTTAGCACGGAGCAGGCACAAAAACTTTTTGGAACACAAACTCGAATACGTCTGGTGAATGAGGCCAGGCAAGCCAGGTTTGCGACCGCAGTAAGCCATGCGGCAAACGATGAGAACATCTATATAAGTCGGCTCCGCGAGGATCCGAGTTGGGACAGAGGACTCAACATGTGGGTGGTGTCGGACAATATTCGTACAGCCGCAAATAATGGTGTTCTTGTTGCAGAAACTTTGGTAAAAGACTATTTATAAGCTATAGTTACACAAAACTTATAAAGATTATTCGAGGTTTCATCGCACAACTCTATGATGTTCAAAAGGTTTCTTGTGTTTGGGTTGCGTGTGGGAGACGCGTAAATGCAACAATGGGTTAGATTTTCGGCTAAGGTCGCCGCAGGGATTCTCTCGGCGTGGTTTCTGTTATTCCCGGTCACGGTTAATGCCCTGGGCCTGGGGAATATCAAAATGGATTCTGCATTGAATGAACCACTCAAGGCAGAAATAGAATTGCTATCCGCGACATCCGATGATGTCAAAGGCCTGGAAGTCAAACTGGCCTCGCGGGAAGCCTTTTTACGTGCCGGGGTCGACCGTTCAGTACTGCTCTCCCAAATCAAATTCAACATCGTTAAACGCGGCAGCAAATACTTTGTCGTGCTGACAACCCCACAAACCATTCGCGAACCTTTCCTGAATTTCCTGGTGGAACTCAACTGGAAAAATGGCCGGATGTTGCGCGAATACACGGTCTTGCTGGATCCTGCCGATCGCAAAGAAAAACAACAAATGGCGCAGGCACCGGAAACCACGCCACCAGCAGCTGCTCCTGTACCAGCCCCTGCGCCAGCAATGGCGGAACCCGAACCCGTACCTGCACCGGCCTCTCCTTTTATGGCGGAACCGCAAGCGACAGCGCCGGCACCGACGGAGATGGCGCAACCTGAACCGGCACCTGTGCCGGCGCCAGCGGAGGCACAGGCACCAGAACCAATGCCGGCACCTGTTCCTGCACCGATGGCGGAGGCTGCACCGGAACCGGCGCCAGTGCCAGAACCTGCCCCGGCAACGCCAGAAGAGGCGCCTGCACCCCAGCCTGCATTCGAAAGCCAGGATGACGGTGGCTTATTCCCCCAAATACCATTACGTGCATATAGCGAATCTGAAGCAACAGCGCCCGAGCCTGCGCCTGCGGTACCTGGTACTGAGGCGGCAGCGCCCATGCCTGAGCCTGTAGCACAGCCTGCAGGTGAACTCGATTACGGCATCACCAAGAAGGGTGACAACCTGTGGCACATCGCCGAGAAACTCCGTCCGGATGATAAGGTGACTGTTTACCAGGTCATGATGGCGCTGCAGAAATCCAATCCTAAAGCCTTTGTAAATGGCAATATTCATCGCCTGAAGGTTGGCCAAGTGATGCGGATCGATGATCCCACTTTGCTAACAGCGATGAGCAAAGCAGAAGCATTGCAGCAATACGAGCAGCAAACCACCGATTGGCAGCAATACCTTGCCAGCACAGGTGCGAATGTCCCCCGCCAGGCGATTGTCGCTGGCGAGCAGGCACCGGCTCCCGCTGAATCCAGTGTGCCGAGCGGTGAGTTGACGCTGTCGACACCGCAGTCTGACAAGATGAATGCGGGTGCTGGCAACGGTGAGTCATCAGTCAGTAGTGAAGATGCCGCCTTGCTGGAACAGCAAGCTCGCAAGGCTATGGAAGATGCGAAGGCCCAGAAGGCGAAGAATGCCGCACTGTCTGCAAAACTGGATGAGCTGGATGCCGAACTCAAGCGGATGGAAAATCTGGTCACGGTCAAAGACAGTGACTTGGCCAGCCTGCAGCAGAAGCTGGATGAACTGAATGCAGAACGTTCGGCGGCAGAGAAGGCTCCGCCAGCTGAAGAGGCACCGAAACCCGAGGCTGCACCGACACCGGCAACGGGGTCTCCTGCAGAAACTCCACCGACGGAAGTTGCCACGGCAAAACCGGAAGAAGCACCAATGCCGGCAGAGCCTAAAGCCGAGACTGCTCCGGAAGCTGCGCCTGCACCGCCAGCCCCCGAGCCTGCCGCTCCCAGTCCGTCAGCTGAACAGCAAACCCCGGCACCGCCTGCACCGCCAGTCGCTGCACCGGCGCCAATGCCGCAGCCCACCACCGCACCTGCGAAAGGCGGCGGCATCATGGATACCATCACAGGCTTCTTTAGTGGGGTGATGGGCGGTCTGAACATGATGATGCTTATCATTGGTGGTGTTGTTCTACTGGTTATCCTGCTGCTGATCTTCATCATCGTGCGTCGTCGTAAGAGCATCCACTTCCAGGAAAGCATCCTCACGGCCGCTGGCGCGGGTGAGGCCGTCGATTCTGTTGTGGCAGATGCAAGCCCGTCTCAAGGCTCCAGTCTGATGGGCGGTGAGTCGTCTTTCCTGAGTGATTTTGCGATCAGCGGTGTCAGCGCAATCCAGGCGGAAGATTCAGAAGTGGATCCGCTGACTGAAGCCGATGTCTTCATGGCGTATGGTCGCTATGAAGCAGCGGAGGAGCGACTCCAGGAGGCAATTAATCAGGATCCCAAACGCGGCGAGCTGCGCGTCAAACTGCTCGAACTCTATAACACCATGAAGAACAAGAAGTCCTTTGAGTCTGCCGCAGAAGATTATTATGCGGCGCTGGGGGGCAATGTTGGCAGCAATCCGCTCTGGCAAAAGGTTGTCGCCATGGGCAAGGAATTAGTGCCTTCTAACCCCTTGTTCATGGGAGGTGTTGCTACCGCGGCTGCAGCCTCTGCCGCGGCTGAACCTGCACGCGCAATGAACCTGAATGACGATCAGGATGTCATGGACATTGGTCTGGATACCGGTGTATTCAATACGTCTGATTTCAGTACAGAGGCCATGACCAAAACGGCGAAGCCGGCCCAGGAAGCTGACAATAACGATCTCGATTTTAATTTTGATCTGGACGAGTCGGCGACAGCCAAGGCAGATGAAGATAGCGGGCTGGATTTCTCTCTCGATGCACCGGGTGCAGATGCTGGCGCCGCGGCTGATCTGGATTTCAATCTCGATACAGATAACGAAGAGCCGAGCAGCAGTGGTCTCGATTTCAATCTTGATGAAGGTGATGAGCTTACCGCCGAAACGCAAGTCCCTCCGACACGGGATGATCTGGATTTCAATCTGAATCTGGAGGGAGACGAAGAGCCCACAGCTACCGAAATCGATCTGGGCATGTCTGGCGATAAATCAGACTCCAGTCTCGATTTTGATTTCGGCAACGATTTGGCTGCTGAATCTGCCGGCATGGACATGAACCTTGACGCCTCAGACGCTTCCATGACCATGGATACGGCGGGGGCCGGTGACGAGGTGGGAACCAAGCTTGATCTTGCCAGGGCGTACATCGATATGGGCGATCCAGATGGTGCACGCAGTATCCTCGACGAAGTCATGGAAGAGGGTAACGACGGCCAGAAACAGGAAGCCCAGCAGTTGATGGCCCAGATTGGTTGATGATACAGCTACGAGTATAAATCGCATGCATCCGGTGATCCGGATCCTGTGTTTCCTGGCTCTGATCGCAACACTGGCCCGCGCGAATTTCCCGTTTGTTTTGCTTGCAGATATCATCTTTTTGATGTTTGTTCTGCGTGCACCAAACAATATCTTTGCCTTTACCTGGCGTCTCATGCGTCGGATGCGCTGGTTCTGGTTGTCTATTCTCCTGCTTTATACATTTATGACGCCAGGTGGTGGACCCTCACTGACATTCGGCTTGTTTGAGTTGAGTCTGGGTGGGTTTTGGCTGGGGCTCGAGCGGTGTCTTGCCCTGGCGACTGTCCTGCTGTTCTTTGCTTTACTCATTCACTCGACGCCACCTGCACAATTGCAAGGCGCTTTGTATTGGTTGTTACAGCCCTTGGCCCGATTGGGAATACCTGCAAATCGCCTGAGTGTTCGACTTGCACTGACCTTACAGAAAATTCATGAATTGCAAACGCGCTGGGGTTCCGCCAAAGGATCCGGGATTACCTTGGCCACCTGGCGGGAGATCCCGGAACGAATTGCCGCCTTCATTCATGATGTGTTCGTGCAGGCGGAAGCAAGACCTGTTCAAACCGAGCTGACACTGGAGACGACGGCCCCGGCAGCATGGCAGTGGGTGTTGTTACTGCTGCTGCTCATGTTTATCATCGCGGCTCGCTTTGTTTCTACGAATTATCTCTAAGCATGACGCAGCGGATAGCGCTTGGCATCGAATATGATGGTTCCCGATATTGCGGTTGGCAGTATCAGGATCACAGCCCCTCGGTACAGGAAAAGGTGGAACAGGCGCTGGCCTTTGTGGCGAATCATGAGGTGCGTGTGAGTTGTGCTGGTCGTACTGACACTGGCGTGCACGCGCTGGCTCAGGTGGTCCACTTCGATACTGATGCCGTACGTTCGGATCACGCCTGGGTCTTGGGTGGGAATGCCAATCTGCCAGAAGATATTACCGTTTTGTGGGCGAAGCAGATGCCAGCGAATTTTCATGCACGTTTCAGTGCAGTGCGTCGCTTATATCGTTATGTCATTTTTAATCGGCCGATGCGTCCGGCCATTCTGGCAAAACGCGTTAGCTGGGAGTATCGGCCTCTGCAGATCGAGCGCATGCGCGAAGCCACTCAATACCTCATTGGCGAACATGATTTTTCGTCTTACCGCGCCCTGGCATGTCAGGCAAAAAGTCCCGTGCGCACACTGCATAGGCTGGATATCAGCCGACATTGCGATATGGTCATACTCGAATTGGAAGCGAATGGTTTTTTACACCATATGGTACGTAATATTGCCGGCGTGCTGATGAAAATTGGTGCGGGAGAAGCCGATCCCGCCTGGGCAAGAGAGGTTCTTGAGCAGCGCGACCGAACCCAGGGTGGCGTGACCGCCAGTCCGCATGGTCTGTATTTTGTTACGGCGTATTACCCGGACCAGTATTCCATACCCGCACTTTTACCACCAGCGGGTGTCTGGTAATCTCTCTGGCCTTTATAATAGCCAGCACCATGCGTATACGCGTCAAAATATGCGGAATTACCCGGGCGGAAGACGCCCGAATCGCCGCCGATTGCGGGGCGGACGCGATTGGCCTGGTATTTTATGCGGCTAGCCCACGCGCCGTTGATATCAAGACTGCGGCGGGTATTGTGCAAACCCTACCGGCCTTTGTCACAAGTGTCGGGTTGTTTGTAAATCCCCGGCCCGAAGATGTCGAGGCGGTACTCAGGCAGGTATCTCTCGACTGTCTGCAATTTCATGGTGAGGAATCCGCTGAATTTTGCGAACAATTCGGGCATCCCTACCTCAAGGCGATTCGAGTACAGGACGGTACCGACGTGAGTGCGCTGGCGAGCCAATATACCCGGGCGCGTGCGGTTTTGCTGGACACTTATGTAAAGGGTCTTCCGGGTGGGACCGGGCAAACCTTTGACTGGTCCCGGATTCCGGCAGATTGCCCGAAGCCTGTTATCCTGGCGGGCGGCCTGACGGCAGACAATATTGCCGGCGCAATTCAGCAGGTCAGGCCGTATGCCGTGGATGTCAGTGGTGGCGTCGAGGCGAGCAAGCGTATCAAGGATCACGCTAAAATCAGACAATTCATTTTTGAGGTAAACCACGTTGGCGCAAGTGAAGACAAGTAATCTGGCGACGCCCTACAACTATCCCGATGCACACGGCCATTTTGGGCCTTATGGTGGTCGTTTTGTGGCGGAGACCTTGATGGCCCCCATCGAAGAACTCACCGCAGCCTATGAGCAGGCAATGGCCGATCCGGCATTTTTGCAGCAGCTCGATGAGGAACTTCGCCAGTATGTCGGACGACCCTCACCCTTATATCACGCCAAACGTTGGAGTCAGGAGCTGGGCGGTGCCCAGATCTACCTCAAACGCGAAGACCTGAATCACACCGGCGCACATAAAGTGAATAACACGGTGGGGCAGGCCTTGCTGGCGCAACGCATGGGTAAAACCCGCATCATCGCCGAGACCGGTGCCGGTCAGCATGGCGTCGCTAGCGCCACCGTCGCAGCACGCCTGGGGATGGAATGCGTGGTTTACATGGGCTCAGAGGATATTCAGCGCCAGGCCATTAATGTGTTTCGCATGAAGCTGCTCGGGGCGGAAGTCGTGCCGGTCACGTCGGGCTCCAAAACCCTGAAGGACGCCCTCAACGAAGCCATGCGGGACTGGGTGACGAATGTCGATAACACGTTTTATATCATCGGTACGGTTGCCGGGCCGCATCCTTATCCCGCCATGGTTCGGGATTTTCAGGCGATCATTGGCCGTGAGGCCAGGGAGCAGGCCTTGGCACAAACCGGGCGTCTCCCGGATGCCCTGGTCGCTTGTGTCGGGGGCGGCTCCAATGCGATTGGCTTGTTTTATCCGTTTATTGGCGATGCAAAGGTCGCCATGTACGGCGTGGAGGCGGCCGGACATGGGCTGGCCACAGGGGAACATGCGGCGCCGCTGTGCGCGGGAAGGCCGGGGGTACTGCATGGGAACCGTACCTACCTGATGGAAGACCAGGACGGTCAGATCATCCCGACACACTCCGTTTCCGCTGGCCTGGATTATCCCGGCGTGGGGCCGGAACATGCCTGGTTAAAGGACATTGGTCGGGCTAATTATGTGTCAATTAGCGATGAGGAGGCCCTGCAGGCCTTCCATATGCTGACACGAACCGAGGGCATTATGCCGGCACTCGAATCCAGCCATGCCATTGCCTATGCCACGAAACTGGCACCGACGATGGACAAATCCCAGAACATAATAGTGAATCTCTCGGGGCGCGGAGATAAGGATATCCACACGGTGGCTGCGAGAGAGGGGATCCAGCTATGAGCCGTATTGGCGCTCGTTTTTCACAACTTGCCGGTGAGGCACGTAAGGCCCTGATACCGTATTTGACCGCGGGAGATCCTAATCCTGACTTCACCGTGCCCCTGATGCACGCCATGGTTGAGGCTGGGGCGGATATCCTGGAAGTGGGGGTGCCGTTTTCCGATCCCATGGCAGAGGGTCCCGTAATTCAGCACGCCATGGAGCGCGCCTTGCTGCACCACGTCAGCCTGCAGCAGGTCATCGATATGGTGGCGACATTTCGAACAAAAGATGCGACGACACCTGTGTTGCTGATGGGCTATCTCAATCCCGTGGAAGTCATGGGTTATGAGACCTTCGTCAATAAAGCGTCGGCTGCCGGTATTGATGGTGTGCTTCTGGTTGATTTACCGCCGGAAGAGGCAGAGGCATTGTTGAAATACGCCAGACCTGCTGGTTTGGACGTCATTTTCTTGGTAGCGCCAACGACGACGCCGCAACGTATGAAAACCATTGCAGCGACCTCAAGCGGTTTTGTGTATTACGTTTCTCTCAAGGGTGTCACCGGTGCTGGCCATTTGAATACTGAGGAAGTGCAGCGGCGTGTCACGGAGATTAAATCTGTGAGCACCCTGCCCGTCGGTGTGGGCTTCGGTATCAAAGATGGCGCGTCGGCTAAATCGATTGCCGCCGTGGCCGATGCAGTTGTGGTCGGTAGCGCATTGGTACGCCTGATTGAGGCGAATATACCGTCACTGGACAAGACACGGGGCGCCGTTGCCGATTTAATTAGTGAAATGCGTCACGCTATGGATGGCGATTCACGACAATCTGCCGTAAAGATGCAGAGTTAACCAGGATTGAATACAATACCGCTATGAATTGGTTTACCAAATTACTGCCGACTCGTATCCGCACCGAAGGGACCGCGCGTAAAAGTGTGCCGGAAGGCTTGTGGAGCAAATGTGATGCCTGTGGCGCGGTGTTATATCGTGCCGATCTGGAGCGCAACCTGGATGTGTGTCCCAAATGTGATCATCACATGCGCGTCGGTGCGCGTCAGCGTCTGGATTATTTTCTCGATCCGGAAGGCCGGAGTGAAATCGCTGGCGGCCTCAAACCGGTGGATGCGCTGAAGTTCCGCGATCTGAAAAAGTACAAAGACCGCCTATTGCAGGCGCAAAAAGCGACCGGTGAAAACGATGCACTGGTCGTCATGAAGGGCAGCGTTAAAAACTTGCCGCTGGTTGCAGCCGCGTTTGAATTCAAGTTTATGGGCGGCTCCATGGGTTCCGTTGTTGGCGAACGATTTGTACGTGCAGTGGATGCCTGTGTACAGGAAAATATCCCCCTGGTTTGTTTTTCCGCCAGCGGTGGTGCGCGTATGCAGGAAGCGCTGTTTTCGTTGATGCAAATGGCCAAGACCAGTGCCGCCTTGACCCGCCTGAGCCAACGCGGGATCCCGTATATCTCCGTCATGACTGATCCCACCATGGGTGGCGTCTCCGCCAGCTTTGCCATGCTCGGCGACATCCATATCGGTGAACCCAACGCCCTTATCGGGTTTGCCGGTCCTCGCGTGATCGAACAGACGGTGCGGGAAACCCTGCCGGATGGTTTTCAACGCAGTGAGTTTCTGCTCGAACATGGCGCTATCGATATGGTGGTGGATCGCCGCGACCTGCGTGATCGTATCGCGCGCGTGTTATCGATGATGCAACATCGTCCCGCTGCCTGATTAAACTTCTCTTTCACTGACGCGTAATGCGTTTTCAGACTCTCTCCGACTGGTTGCAGTGGCAGGAGCAACTGCATCCCAAGTCCATTGACCTCGGTTTGTCGCGCGTGCATGCGGTGTGGCGGCGTATGCATGCCGGGGATTTTGCTTGTCCGGTCATTATCGTCGGTGGCACCAACGGGAAAGGCTCATGTGTCGCGATGCTGGAGGCGATCTATCGCGAAGCGGGTTATCGCGTGGGTGCCTATACCTCACCACATCTCTGGCGCTATAACGAACGTATCCGTATCGATGGCGAATCCGTTTGCGATGACGCCATCTGTATTGCCTTTGATCATGTTGATACGGCGCGTGCTGACACCAGCCTGACCTATTTTGAATTCGGCACCCTGGCGGCGCTGGATATTTTCAAACAGGCGCAACTCGACGTCGTGATTCTGGAAGTCGGTTTGGGCGGACGTTTAGATGCCGTGAATATCATTGATGCGGATGTCTCCATAGTCACCTCCATTGATCTGGACCACATGCAATGGTTGGGCAACGATCGCGAAAGCATTGCACGCGAGAAGGCCGGGATTTTCCGTGGCGACAACGTGGGTATTGTGATGGATCCCTCTCCACCGGCAGCACTCACCGCATATGCCGGGTCGCTGGGTAATACATTGCTCTGCGTGAATCGGGATTTTCATTATCAAGCTGAACAGGGGAGCTGGTCATGGCATAGCGGTGATAGCCACCGTGTTGGTCTGCCGGCGCCGGCGCTCTCCGGCGAACACCAGTTGCGCAATGCCGCAGGCGTCATTATGGCAGTCGAAAGTTTGCAATCACGCTTGCCGGTGGCGCTTGCGCATATACGACACGGTCTGCTGTCGGTGCGATTGCCCGGGCGTTTTCACTATGTGGCTGGCGATGTTGCGCACGTCTATGATGTTGCCCACAATCCCGCCGCTGCAAGGCAATTAGCGGATACCTTGCGGCGAGTGCATACACAAGGCGCAGTACATGCAGTGTTTTCCGCATTGGCGGACAAGGATATTGCGGGGATCATTGCGCCTTTGTGTGGCTTGGTGACGCACTGGTATATTGCGCCACTAGCTGCCGCACGTGGCGCGAGCCTGCAACAGATTGCGGATGCCGTCCAGGCCGGTTGTCCTTCGGCACAACAGTCGTCGTTCACGGATCTCGGGCTGGCATATGCTCAGGCCAACCAGGTAGCAAAACCCGGTGACTGTGTCCTCGTGTACGGTTCTTTCTATACAGTGGCCCAGACCTGCCCTCAGGGCCTATAATCAGCAACTTGGCGTATTTCGTAGGGTGTTTTCAGAGCAGTGGATAAAGCGCAACTCAAGCAGCGTATTGTAGGTGCCATCGTGCTCGTTGCCTTGGGGGTTATTTTCATTCCCATGATCCTCAACCGGGAGGACAGTAGCAGCGGTATATCCGGCACCAATATCCCACTCAAACCGGCCGCATTGGAAAAACTGGCAACGGAATCCGCACCGCCACCACCACCTGCCGTTGCGCCGCCTGCGCAAACGACCCAACTGGTCGACAAGGACACCCCGGCCTTACCCAAGGCGGACGCCACGCTGGAGCAGGAAAACGCGGCACAGAACAAGACCGAACCCGCGACACCACCGGCCGGGAGCAAGGAACCGAAGGTCAGTCCAGCGGACAAAACCGCCGGCTGGGTTATTCAGGTCGCGAGTTTTACGGATCGCAATAAGGCGCTGAAATTGCGCGATCGCTTACTCAAGGCCAAATACAACTGCTACGTGGAGTCGACCACCGGCAAGCACGGCACACTCTATCGCGTGCGTGTCGGGCCGGTCACCAAGCGGGAGGAGGCCGACAAACTGCAGGCCAAACTGGCCAGGCAGCTCAAATTGAAGGGAACGCTGATTCTTGCCTATCCTTAGGCGGGTTGCCGGTATGGTTGTGGCCCGAGGTCTGTTAAAATCCGCGCCTTGGCAATGAACGTCTACTCGGGTGGTTTCGCTTTTCATGACCTGGATCGATTTCGTCATCATTGGCGTGATATTCATATCGTGTTTTATCAGTCTGATTCGGGGCTTTGTGCGGGAGGCGTTATCGCTCACGGCGTGGATCGTCTCCTTTGTGATCGCCTGGCGTTTGCATGGGAGTTTTTCGACCTTCCTGCAAGGCTCGATCGAAAACCTCAATCTGCGCTTGATTGTGGCGTTTTTCACCTTATTTACGCTATCGATGGTGATGTTCGCCGTCGTTAATTTTTTCGCTTGCAAGATCGTGCAACGTACCGGCCTGAGTGGTGCCGACCGGGCCATCGGCATATTGTTCGGGTTCCTGCGCGGTGTGGTGCTGGTGTCGGCGCTGGTCGCCCTGGCAGGTTTGACGCAGATTCCTAAGGCCGAGGTATGGCAGCATTCCTATCTGGTCGGTAAGTTTCAGGCGGTAGCGATCTGGCTGACAGGTTTTCTTCCCGGTGACGTGGCGAGGAATTTTGTTTTTTGACCGTTCAACAGGCATGAGGTAAGTATGTGTGGCATCATCGGTATTGTTTCGAATAGCCCCGTAAATCAGGCTTTGTATGATGGTCTGACGGTATTGCAGCACCGTGGCCAGGATGCGGCTGGCATCATGACCTGCGACAAGGATCGGATTTTTCTGCGCAAGAGTAATGGCCTGGTGCGCGATGTCTTCCATACCCGGCACATGTTGCGTTTGCAGGGTAACATGGGTATCGGCCATACCCGTTATCCCACCGCCGGCTGTTTCTCCTCCGCGGAATCACAACCTTTCTATGTGAATTCACCGTTTGGCATTGCCCTGGCGCACAATGGCAATCTGACCAATACCGACCAGTTAAAACGCGAGTTGTTCGAGACGGATCAGCGTCACATCAATACCAACTCCGACTCAGAAGTCCTGTTGAATATTCTTGCGCATGAATTGCAAGTGGCGGCGAGTGGCAAGACCAAGGTCGATCCGGAGGATATCTTTTCTGCGGTCGCCGGTGTGCATCGGCGTTGCCGGGGTGCCTACGCGGTTGTGTCCATGATCGTCGGCCGCGGGCTGTTGGTGTTTCGTGACCCGTTTGCCATTCGTCCTCTGGTCATCGGCAAACGGATCGTGAATGGTAAGACAGAATATATGGCGGCATCGGAGAGCGTGGCCATCGACGTGCTGGGTTATGAGCTCATTCGTGATGTGGAGCCGGGCGAAGCGATCTACTTTGACACGGAAGGCAAGATGTTCACGAAACAATGTGCGGAACATCCGATGCGTTCGCCCTGTATCTTCGAGCATGTGTACTTCGCGCGTCCCGACTCCCTGATGGACGGTATCTCGGTATACAAGGCGCGTCTGCGTATGGGGGAATATCTGGCGCGCAAGATCCAGCGGGTATATCCCAATCACGATATCGATGTGGTCCTGCCGATCCCCGATACCAGCCGCACGTCGGCCTTGTCCCTGGCATACCATCTGGGGATTCGTTACAGCGAAGGCTTTATCAAGAATCGTTACATCGGGCGCACGTTTATCATGCCCGGGCAGAAACAACGCAAGAAATCCGTACGCCAGAAACTGAACGCGATTGGCCTGGAGTTCAAAGGCAAGAACGTGTTGCTGGTGGACGACTCCATCGTGCGCGGTACGACCTCGCAGGAGATCATCCAGATGGCGCGCGACGCCGGCGCCAAGAAGGTCTATTTCGCCTCCGCGGCACCGCCGGTGCGGCATCCGAATGTCTATGGCATCGACATGCCGGCGGCAGACGAGTTGATTGGACATAACCGCAACGAAGCACAGATCGCCGAATTGATCGGTGCGGATTGGCTGATCTACCAGGATCTGGAAGATCTCAAGGAGGCAGTACGCAAAAAGGCCAAGCTGCCTATCGATCGCTTCGATACCTCGGTCTTCGACGGCGACTATGTGACTGGCGATGTTACCGATACCTATCTGAAACTGCTGGAACAATTGCGCAATGATAATGCCCGCAGCAAAGACGTGCAGAGTGGCAGTGATGCGGAAGTGGCGGAAGTGTACAACGGATAGAATATTTTGGTGTTGACAGACACCGTGCTATCTCATAGGCTTATCGAAAGCGCCGATTTGAACAACAGCTTGCGGGCGCTATATAAAATACAGCTAAAGCGACGTAAAGCCCGCTTTAGCAAAGCGGGTTTTTTTTTGGAGAAAATAAAATGAACGAACACGATTGGGATCTGGAAACCCTGGCGGTGCGTGCCGGACAAGTGCGTACGGAAGAAAACGAACATTCCGTGCCGATCTTTATGACCTCGAGCTATGTCTTTGGCAGTGCCGCGGAGGCCGAGGCGCGATTTAAAGGCGAGTTGCCCGGCAATATCTATTCACGTTTTACCAATCCGACAGTGCGAACCTTCGAGCAGCGCCTTGCGGCGCTGGAAGGTGGAGAGTCCTGTGTCGCCACCGCCTCCGGTATGTCCGCGATCCTGAGCACGTGCCTGGCCTTATTGAAAAGTGGCGATCACGTAGTGTCGTCGCGCAGCATCTTTGGTACCACCGTGGTGCTGTTCAATAAATACCTGGCGAAGTTTGGTATTGAAACCACATTTGTGCCATTGACCGATCTCGCTGCCTGGGATGCGGCAATCAAACCGAATACAAAACTTTTATTTCTCGAAACACCGTCCAACCCGCTGACGGAAGTGGCGGATATCGCCGCGCTGGCCGAGTTGGCGCACAAAAAAGGCTGTCTGTTGGTTGTCGATAATTGTTTTTGTACACCCGCCTTGCAGCGTCCTCTGGATTATGGAGCCGACATCGTGATCCATTCCGCGACAAAATATATCGACGGCCAGGGTCGTGCGGTGGGTGGTGCGGTTGTAGGCGATAAAAAATTGGTAGGTGAAGAGGTATTCGGTTTTTTGCGTACGGCCGGGCCGACCATGAGCGCCTTCAATGCCTGGCTGTTCCTTGCCGGTCTGGAGACATTATCCTTGCGCATGCAGCAACACAGTGCGCGCGCGCTGGAGCTCGCGGTGTATCTGCACGATCATCCGAAAGTAAAGCGCGTGCATTATCCCGGTCTGCCGAATCACCCGCAGCATTTGCTGGCCCGCAAACAACAGGCGGCGTTTGGCGGAGTGCTCGCCTTTGAAGTTGAAGGCGGCAAGACCGCCGCGTGGCAGGTGGTCGATAATACCCGGATGCTTTCGATTACCGCGAATCTTGGCGATACCAAGACCACGATCACGCATCCGGCAACGACGACCCATGGGCGCTTGAGTGATCAGGAACGTGCTGCCGCAGGGATCAGTGATGGTCTATTGCGAATTGCGGTGGGCCTGGAAGCCATGCGCGACATCAAGGCGGATCTGGATCGCGGACTGAATCTGATTTAATGCCGCAACGGTATTCAGTAGAAGTCAAAACGTTCACGCAATAACTTGCGCGTTTCTGCATTGATATTCAGTGTGGCGAGTTGCGTGCGCGCAATCCATGCAGCGGCGCTGACGTCATCCGCCGCCCGCGGCTGACCCTCGAGATAATCCGCCAGCAGGTCGATGATGACGTAATGATAGTTGATGTTGTCATGCGGATCTTTTTCGATGAGTTCAAACGTGTGCACGGGGTTGTGCGCACGAATGTGCACGCCGGTTTCTTCCAGGATCTCGCGTTCCGCGGCGCTGGCCAGCGATTCGCCCAGATGCACTTTACCGCCAGGAATGGCCCATTGGCCTTGGTTCGGCGCCTGTTTGCGTTGCACCAGCAGGACGTGATCGTCATGAAAGACGACAGCGCCGACAGCAATGATAGGTTGTACTGGTTGCGGCATGTACCTTCATCCCGGATTATCCATATTCCGGGATGAAAGTGTAAGTGAACTGCGGAGGAAGTAAATCTTTTAGTAGTATGAATACATCTGTTGGCGAATCGCACGATAATTGCGCCGCAGGAACAGTATGATGGTGCCGCTCAGGCCAAGCAAGAAACCACTACAAAACGCAATCGTCGAATTCACCAGACTCATTGTGGCGATCCCGCCAAGTATGTATAACACGGGATAGGCTTCGTATATCAGCTTTGGAAGTCGCACAAGAACCTCCTGTTGGGTTAACTGAAACGCGAGTGGATGGATAACATAAAACCGTCATTTCACTAAAGCAAACAAAAACACAACCGTCAACTCGATCACATTTTATAATCATGGTTATTTATCACGCTATGCATGCAGTTTCTCTGATAACTCTATGAAAAATTTACACGATCAGGAGCGACGCGATGTTTTGTTAAATTTATATTCGCGCGCCTTGGCGGTGGTGAACGGGCGACACTGTGTGGCGTCTTTTTTATCGGATCATCCCTTACCCGCGAAGAAGGTGCGGGTCATCGCCATCGGCAAGGCAGCGTCAAGCATGCTGCAAGGCGCGCTGGATAGTTGTATACATGCGATCGAGGCCGGTTTGATCATTACCAAGGACGGTCATCTGGACGATCTGGGGACTGTCGATATACCCGTCGAGAAAATGGAGAGTGGACATCCTTATCCGGATCGGCGCAGTCTCGCTGCTGGCCGTCTGTTACTCGACTTTATCGCACAGATGCCGGCAGAAACCGGTGTGCTGTTTTTACTCTCCGGCGGTGCCTCCGCCCTGGTAGAGGTGCTCCCGGAGGGTGTGACAGTTGAGAAACTAGATCAGCTCAATCGTTGGTTATTGGCACGGGGCTGGCCGATTGATCAGATGAATCGCATACGCAAATCCGTGTCATGCATCAAGGCGGGACGTCTGGCACGTTACCTCAAGCAACATGATGTCATGCAGTTACTGATTTCCGATGTGCCGCGCGATGACCTCAGTGTCATCGGTTCCGGCTTGTTAATACCCGATGCGCAGCCTGCAGTTGTGTCTGAACCCTTGCCGGCCTGGATTGTCGACATGCAATCGGCGGTTCCGTCCGCGCCGATGGCCGGTGACAGTTGTTTCGCGAAAATTCAAACGCGACTCATTGCCAGTAATGCAATATTGCGCGCAGAAGTGGAAAGGTTGGCCCGCACTGCAGGATTCGCGGTGCAATGTAATCGCGTGCTCGAAGGTGATGCCGCCAGGCAAGGTCGACAGATTGCGCAGGCATTGCGTGATGGTCAGCCGGGAATTTATATCTGGGGTGGCGAAAGCGTGGTGACTTTACCGGAACAGCCGGGCCAGGGGGGGCGCTGTCAACATCTGGCCCTGGCGGCGGCTCAGGCGTTGGCAGGCCATGCCGGTATTAGCGTATTGGCCGTGGGCAGCGACGGTACCGATGGCCCCGGCGATACAGCAGGTGCCTTGATTGATGGCGGCACGCTGGAACGTGCACAAGATGCCGGGGCAGGTTCAGCGGATAGCGCATTACGGCGGGCGGATGCAGGTCGATTTCTGGATGCCGCGGGCGATTTGATCGATACCGGACCGACCGGTACCAATGTGATGGACTTGATTATTGGATTGAAAAACTGAACCCTCGGGGCAGCCTCTTGGTAGAATAGTGTGATGAATGCAAGCCGTCAGATTGAAATAGCGCCCAGTTTGTTCGACCGTGCCGAGAAATGTTTGCGGGTGACAGATCCGGAGCAAAAGACGCTGCTGACATACGCCTTGCGCGAGGCATGGCTGGCGGGTGAGGTGCCGATTCGGGAAACGACACCCACGCAGACAATTCATGTGCCGGGGCGGCCGCTAAAACCCGAGCTGGTGGCACCACGCGAATTGCATCGGCGCAGTGCGCACACGCTTGAGGGCAGGGCAGCGCTTGTGCATGCGTTGTGTCATATCGAATTCAATGCCATCAATCTGGCGCTCGATGCGGTCTACCGGTTTCGTGAGATGCCGCCGGAGTATTATCGTGACTGGCTCCAGGTTGCCGCGGAAGAGGCGTACCACTTCAGTTTGCTGGCAGCGCATCTCGTTTCCCTGGGGTATGCGTATGGCGATTTCCCCGCACACAACGGGCTGTGGGAGATGGCGCTACAAACCGACCACGATGTGATGGTACGCATGGCCCTGGTACCGCGGGTGATGGAGGCGCGTGGACTGGATGTCACGCCGGGTATCATCGACAAGCTCACGGCGGCGGATGATGTGCGTGCCGTCGAGATTCTGCAGATTATTCATCGTGATGAAGTTGGCCATGTGGAGATCGGCACACGCTGGTTCCGCTATGTCTGCGCGCAACGGGATTTGTCGCCCTTTGCCACGTTTAAACAGTTATTGAAACAATATCTGAAAGGCCAGTTGAAAGGGCCTTATGATCATGAGGTTCGCAAACGCGCCGGTTTCAGTGATGAGGAACTGGCCTATCTGGAGAGTGTGGGTTAAGCCAATGTCTAAATATATAATTTTTCCATTGATGATTGTGTCCTTGCTGGCGTCGGCGCATGCGGCTGCGCAAGAGAGTGAAATGCTGCTGTTTCAGGATAAGGAAGAGGGGCTGGATCCTTATTTAACCCGCATCATTGTCACGCCAACACAAATACGTTTTGACGATGGCGAGAATTCGAAAAGTTACACGTTATATGACCGCGCAACGCATATCGCACGCACGGTCGATACCCGTGAGCGCACGGTCCTGGAATTACATCCCAAGCAGGTCAAGGTTGAACCGCCGTTTGCGCTAAAATTTCGCGTAAAGGAGCTGGGGGAGTTAAAGGATGCGCCCAAAATTATGGGCAAGACACCCAAGCACTATCAGGACTATACCAACGACAAATTGTGCTTTGACGTGATCACGGTTGAAGGCCTGATGCCGCAGGCGGTGAAAGCGCTGACCGAGTTTCGAGAACTCCTGGCAAGCGACAGCAAGGTGACATTTAATAACATGCCTGCCGACCTGCAGGACCCGTGCACCATTGCCATGGATACCTTCGCGCCAACACGTTATTTGCAGCATGGATTTCCGATACAGGAATGGCACCCGGGGTATTCACGCACGCTGGTGAATTACGACGAGCACTTTAAGCCGGATCCGAAACTGTTCGAGATACCGCAGGGCTATTTTACGTTTACGGTCGAACAGATACGCAATGGTGATGTGGACATGGATAAGCGAAAAATCCGTGACCAACAGAGCGCGAAATCGGGTTAAGGATTTTGTTTAGCTGAAGTCCACAAGACGGCACTGCTGGCCGTCACATTCCAGATAATTCCCGTGCCGGTACCAGTCACCGAGCACGATACGTTGTGCCGGCGTCCCGTCCAGATCAAACTGGTGAATCCCGGGACGATGAGTATGGCCGTGAATGAGATGCTGTACTCTATTTTGACGCAGGGTTTCCATCACGGCCTGTTGATTAACGTCCATGATTGCTTCGTCTTTCTTCGCCATTTCGGTCTGACTCATGGCGCGATATTCGCGTGCCAGTGCCAGGCGTTCTTCCGGCGTTTTTGCCAGCAAGGCATCCTGCCACTGCGGATTGCGCACCATGGTGCGAAACTGCTGATACGCCACATCATCGGTACACAAGATATCGCCGTGCAGTAGCAGGGTAGTCTGACCCGCCAGCTCGATAAGATAAGGCTCGTGGATCAAGGTACTGCCCGTCATCTGTTCGAAGGCCTCGCGCATGAGGAAATCCCGATTGCCATACATGACATACACGGGAATGCCTTTGGTGCTGAGCGAGTGTATCGCGGCGATGGCCGGCCGGTATTCGGGTAACACCATGTCATCGCCCAACCAGGCCTCAAACAGATCGCCCAGGATATAGACTGCCTGCGCCTGCGGGGCGATGTCCTGCATGAAACGCAGGAACAGGTTTGTTATCTCCGGCCTGGCGCCACACAGATGCAGGTCGGAGATGAACAGGGTCTTCATTGGTGTTGGTTGTTACTCGACAATTTCGACTTTTTCGATGACGACATCTTCTGCCGGCACGTCCTGGTAATACCCTTTGTTGGTGGTGGTCACGCCCTTGATCGCATCGACCACGTCCATGCCGTTGGTGACACGGCCAAACACACAGTAGCCCCAACCGTCGGGGGTGGCGGCGCGATAATTTAAAAAGCCGTTATCGACGACATTGATAAAGAATTGCGCCGTCGCCGAATGGGGATCGTTGGTGCGTGCCATGGCGATGGTGCCGCGTTCGTTTTTGAGTCCGTTGTCTGCCTCGTTTTTAACCGGGGCGCGGGTATCGCGTTTTTCCTTCATACCGGGTTCCAGACCGCCACCCTGAATCATGAAACCATCGATGACGCGGTGAAAGACCGTGCCGTCGTAAAACCCGGCCTGCACGTATTCGATGAAGTTTTTCACGGTTTGCGGTGCCTTCTGTTCGTCGAGTTCGAGCTCAATGACACCTTTGTTGGTTTGCATGCGTATCATGATTACTTTCCTTTAATCGTGGGATTGGTATTTGCTGGTTCGGTGTTGACCCGGCTGATGCCGAGAATCACCACGGGGGTTTTCGGTACGTCTTGCTGAAACGGGCCGCCGGGGCCGGTGGGTTGTGATTTGATGGCGTCAACCACGTCCATCCCCTTTATCACTTTGCCGAATACGGTGTAACCCCATCCCCGTGGTGTCTTATCCGTGAAATCCAGATTGGGGTTGTCGGCCACGTTGATAAAAAACTGTGCGGTGGCGGATTGGGGGTCGAAGGTGCGCGCCATGGCAATGGTCCCGCGCAGGTTTTTCAGGCCATTGTCGGCCTCATTGAGAATGGGGGGGCGAGTCTGCTTGCGTTCGAATTGCGGTGTAAAGCCGCCGCCCTGGATCATGAAGCCATCGATCACGCGATGGAACAGCGTATTGGTGTAAAACCCGTCATCGACGTATTGCAGGAAATTCGCGACGGTCTTGGGCGCCTTGTCTGGATAGAGCTCAACCGTGAAATTGCCCAGGCTGGTCTGAAACACGACCTCCGGGTTGTGGCCCGCCGTGACAGCAGGGCTGTTCTCAGATTTGTTGTCTGCGGCAAAGCTGATGGCACTCAGGCTCAGCAGAAATGTAACCAGGCTCAGTAACACGCGGCGTACGGTCTTGCTCATATCGGAACTCCATCTCGGCGGTCTTCGGGGGCGCGTATTGTAACGCGTCTTGCCGGGTTTTGTGCAGATTGCGGATTTCAGCTACTCTACGGCGCCACAGATAAACCAGAATTCTGACCCTATGCTTGAAATCTATAACAGCCTGACCCGGACCCAGTCGCCCTTTGTCCCTATCGATCCGCATAACGTGCGCGTGTACGTGTGCGGGATGACGGTCTATGACTTTTGCCATATCGGCCATGCGCGGGTGTTGGTGGCGTTCGATGTGCTGTATCGCTATCTGTGCCACCTCTATGGACCCAAGCACGTCAGCTATGTACGCAATATCACGGATATCGACGACAAGATCATCGCGCGTGCAAATGAAAACAAGGAATCTATTGATGCTCTAACCGGGCGTTTTATCGAAGCGATGAATGAAGACGCCGACGCCATCGGTGTATTGCGGCCCAACGAAGAACCACGCGCCACCGTGCACATGGCCGAGATCATCGCCATGATCCAGGCACTTGTGGACAAAGGCTATGCGTATGCCGCCAATAATGGCGATGTGTATTACGATGTGAGCAAATTCGCCGAGTATGGCCGTCTTTCGGGGCGTCAGCTGGAGGATCTGCGCGCGGGTGCGCGGGTCGAGATCGATGAAGCCAAGGATGACCCGCTGGACTTTGTGTTATGGAAATCCGCCAAGCCGGGCGAACCGCAATGGGATTCGCCCTGGGGGCCGGGCCGGCCGGGCTGGCATATCGAGTGTTCCGCGATGTCGACCCACTGCCTCGGAACGCATTTTGATATTCATGGCGGCGGTATGGACCTGCAGTTTCCCCACCATGAAAATGAAATCGCGCAGTCCTGTGCCGCGACCGGGGATCGTTTCGCGAACGTGTGGATGCACAATGGTTTCGTGCGCGTCGACGATGAAAAGATGTCGAAGTCCCTCGGCAACTTTTTTACCATCCGCGATGTGCTCAAACAGTACGACCCCGAAGTGCTGCGCTATTTTATTCTGACCAGTCATTACCGCAGCCCGTTGAATTATTCTGATCAGCATCTCGACAATGCCAAGAGCGCCTTAACGACCTTGTATACCGCCTTGCGCGGGGTCGAACCGAAGCCGGGCGCGCCCGTCGATAATTCCTATCGCACCCGTTTTATGGCAGCGATGGACAATGATTTGGCGACACCGGAGGCACAGGCGGTGTTGTTTGACCTCGCTCATGAAATCAATCGCGTGCGTACGAGTGCGCCGGACAAGGCGGCAGAGCTGGCAGGCGAACTGGTCAGTCTCGGGAGTTTGCTGGGGCTGTTGACCCGCAAGCCTGATGAATTCCTGCAAGGCGGTAGCACGGAAGGTCTGTCTGCTCAGGATATTGAACGTTTGATTGAAGAGCGCAAAGCGGCGCGCGCGGCGCGCAATTTTCAACGGGCGGATGACATTCGCAAGGAACTCTTGGAGCAGGGTGTGGTGCTGGAAGACAGCGCCGGTGGCACGACCTGGCGGCGGACGTAGGGCGACAAGTGCTGCGATGAAACTTGCCAGGATAAAACAGTTGTGTGGCGTGATACTTATCCTGGGTGTCTGTACCAGTGCTTTTGCCAAGGCCCCGAACAAGCACCTCATCACCTGGGAGGCGTTTGCGAAAAATACACTGGCCTTGCATCGAAAATTGATAAGTGCGGCACCGGTGATTAAAAAAACCAGGATGGGTGGCTATGCACACACGCCCGACTTTTATATTGAAAACACCTATTACAACGCCGACACGCACAGGCTTATCAGTCGCGTGCGTTGGGAAAAGGCAAATCCCGCGCAATTACATACCATCGAAGTTTATCTGTATGACGACGAGGGCAGGGTGACGCGGGATTTCACCGCAGCATATACCCCGGGATATTACTCGGCACCGACCCAGACGCTCATCAGTCTGCATCACTACACCCGGGAGTTGCACGGGTTTCGGATTTTTGACGCCTCCGGATACCGTATCAATGAAGGTTGCCGTGGCCGCTATCAGGGCAGGGAAGTGGAGATCAGCCTGGATGAAGGCGAGATAGACGACGGCGCCCCCGAGATGGAGACGCCCGAATACAAACTGTGCTTCGCTGGGGTGCCGGAAACGGCCGGCAAGTATCTTATTCCCCAGTAGTCTGCAGGCGCATCGCTTCCAGTGTATTTTGCATCAGGGTGGCGACCGTCATCGGCCCGACGCCGCCGGGTACAGGGGTAATCCAGCCAGCGCGTTCGCGCGCGGGTTCAAATTCGATATCCCCCACCAGCCTGCCGTCCGGCAGGCGGTTAATCCCGATATCAATCACGATGGCACCGGGCTTGATCCATTCGCCTTTGATGATGCCTGGTTTGCCCACCGCGGCCACGATGAGGTCTGCCTTGGCAACATGGCTGGCGAGATCCTTGGTAAAGCGGTGACAGGTGGTGACCGTAGCCCCGGCCAGCAATAACTCCAGCCCCATGGGACGGCCGACGTGATTGGATGCGCCGACGACCAGGGTATCCATGCCGCGGGCGGAAATCCCCGTGCGCTCCAGCAAGGTCATGACGCCACGTGGCGTACACGAACGTAATACCGGTATGCGTAGGGCCAGGCGGCCAATGTTGTAGGGATGGAACCCGTCGACGTCTTTCTTGGCCTTGATGCGTTCGATAATGGTTTCTGCATCCATGTGTGCCGGTAAGGGCAATTGCACCAGGATGCCATGGACGTTCGGGTCAGCGTTGAGCTTGTCGATCAGGGCCACCAGTTCCTGCTGGGTCGTGGTATCCGGCAAGTCATAGGCGATGGAGGCGATTCCTATTTCTTCGCAGGCCTTGCGTTTATTGCGAACATAGACGGCCGAGGCGGGGTCTTGCCCGACCATGACGACTGCCAGTCCCGGCACCATTTGCTTTGCTGCCCTGCGGCGGTCGACTTCAGTCTTGATTTCCCCGCGGATCGCGGCGGCGATGGTTTTCCCATCAATGATTTGTGCGCTCATGAAAACCCATTACAGAAAAAGCCAATGATCGCAGGTAACGGCTTGTTCGCCAAGTAGATGTTGGGCCAACAATTGACCTCTTGGCAGTGGCCGCGTATTATCGCCCGCCTTGTTGCGGGGTGTAGCGCAGTCTGGTAGCGCGTCTGCTTTGGGAGCAGAATGTCGGGAGTTCGAATCTCTCCACCCCGACCAGTTAAGTGTGTTGTGGGAAGCAGAGATTTGAACTCCCGACGACATAAATGGGCAGTTCGACCACAAATTGAAGATTTGTGGAACATCCGAACGAAGTGAGGATGGCCCGAAGGGCGAGGTGGAGCCGAGTAATCTCTCCACCCCGACCAGATTTTCCGGCAGTTTGGTAAACTCGACCCTACAGATTGCGCCCGTAGCTCATCTGGATAGAGCATCGGCCTTCTAAGCCGAGGGTAGCAGGTTCGAGTCCTGCCGGGCGCGCCAGAATTTGCTGATATCGCAAGTCGTTGGGGAAATCACAAGGCTTGAAGATCAGGCAACTCGAACCTGTTACGTCATCAGATTAGCAAGGTTCGACAAATCGGCCGGGAGCCGATTTGGACAGCGCGTAGCGCTGCCCGGAGGGCGAGGGTCAGGACGACCCGAGTCAGTACCTGCCGGGCGCGCCAGTACATTCAGGTTTATGGTGGCTGTAGCTCAGTTGGTAGAGCCCCGGATTGTGATTCCGGCCGTCGTGGGTTCGAGTCCCATCAGCCACCCCAGTTTGGGGCCATTAGCTCAGTTGGTAGAGCAGGAGACTCTTAATCTCTTGGTCGTAAGTTCGAATCTTACATGGCCCACCAATTTCCCTATCCGAATTCCCGAGCAGACGGCATTTTCTGCACCTGCTCGAGATTCGATTGCGGGTATTTTTTGCACTTCCCGGCCATTTTGTGGCGGTATATCGAATAATTTGCGTCGAATTACCGCTTATCCACGAGTCTCGGTATAATCCGGTTTTTAGAATCCCAGTTTTGGTGTTTTCGCGAAAGTGGCGGAATTGGTAGACGCGCTGGATTTAGGTTCCAGTGGGTAACCCCGTGAGAGTTCGAGTCTCTCCTTTCGCACCATGTAATCGATCAACAGTAAAAAGGTTTGAGTATGCAAGTGTCAGTAGAGAATGTGAGTTCGCTGGAACGTCGCCTGACGATTTCCGTCGATTCGGCGCAAATTGATGAGGCCGTGCAAAAGGAACTGAAGAATCTATCGCGTCGGGTAAAGATCAAAGGCTTTCGCGCAGGCAAAGTCCCGATGAAAGTTGTCGAACAGCACTACGGCCAGAATGTGCGCTTGCAGGTTTTACAGGACGTCATGCAATCCAGTTTCTATGAAGCCGTGTCCCAGGAAAAATTGCGTCCCGCCGGTGCGCCGAATTTTGAGCCGGTAACTACCGACGCAGGAAAAGGCTTTGAGTACAAGGCGACTTTTGAAGTGTATCCCGATGTCACTCTGGCGGATTTCAGCAAGGTCGCCCTGGAAAAACCGGTCTGCGAAATTGACGAAAGTGATGTGGATGCCATGCTGGAAACTATCCGCAAGCAACACATGACCTGGCAGACGGCGGAACGCCCGGCAAAAGCCGAGGACAAGGTCACGATCGATTTTACCGGTACGGTCGATGGTGTGGCATTTGAAGGCGGCAGTGGTACGGACATGGCCGTCGAGATCGGCAAAGGCCGCTTGATCGCCGGTTTTGAAGACGGCCTGATTGGTTTGTCCACGGGTGATGAGAAGACACTTGATTTAAGCTTCCCCGAGACATATCACAAACAAGACCTTGCCGGTAAACCCGTGCAGTTCGCTGTCAAAGTGACGCGCGTAGAAGAACCGGTGCTGCCTGAGCTTGATGCCGAGTTGGCAAAGAAGCTGGGTATGGAAGATGGTGACCTCGACAAACTGCGTGTTGAAATCAAAAGCAATATGCAGCGTGAATTGGAAAACAGTCTGGCGAATATGCAAAAGAAAGCGGTCATGGACAAGCTGCTGGAGGTGAATCCGGTCGATGTGCCGCAAGCCCTGGTGGCGAGTGAAGCGCAGGCCCTGGCGCAGCAAATGGCAGCCAATCTGGAACGCCAGGGCATGTCACGCGGTCAATCGCAATTGTCGCCCAGTATCTTTGAAGCCGAAGCAAAACGTCGCGTCAGTCTGGGTTTAATCATGGCGGAAATCGTCAAGCGCAACGGTATCAAGGCAGACGAAGCGGCAGTGAGAGCACGAGTGGATGCGATTGCGGCACCGTACGAACATGCTGATCAGGTGGTCAAATGGTACTACTCGGACAAACGCCGTCTGGCGGAAATTGAATCGCTGGAAATCGAAAGTCAGGTTGTCGACTGGCTCATCGGGCAGGCGAAAACAACCGAAAAAACACTGACTTTTAATGAAGTTATGTACCCTAACGCCGAGAATAAATAACCTAAAACCTTATTGATAACCCCTAAAAGGAAGCACTGACGTGACCGATAAACGCTTTAACATGGAATGGCCTCACACAGTTCGAAATCAATTGGTACCCATGGTGGTCGAACAGACTTCCCGGGGTGAGCGTGCTTATGACATCTATTCCCGCCTGCTTAAGGAACGGGTGATTTTCATCGTGGGGCCGATTGAAGACCATATGGCCAATCTAATCGTGGCGCAGTTGCTCTTCCTGGAATCAGAAAACCCGGATAAGGACATCTATTTGTATATCAACTCGCCAGGCGGTTCGGTGACGGCGGGGATGTCGATTTACGACACCATGCAGTTTATCAAACCGGACGTTAGCACCATGTGTATCGGCCTGGCGGCCAGCATGGGTGCTGTCTTATTGACTGCCGGGGCGGCTGGTAAGCGTTATTGCCTGCCGCATTCCCGTACCATGATCCACCAACCCCTGGGTGGTTTTCAGGGCCAGGCATCCGATATCGAAATCCATGCTAAAGAGATCCTGAGTACCCGGGAACGTTTGAATGCCCTCCTTGCCAAACACAGTGGGCAGCCAATTGAGCAAATTGCCAAGGATACAGATCGGGACTTCTTTATGAGCGCGGAAGAATCCGTGAAGTATGGTCTGATTGACAAGGTGATGGATAAACGGGCGATTCAGCAGGACTGATTTGATATAAATCATCGGTTTATGCGCTAATCTTGGATAGTATGGGTGATAACTTGACAGGTGTGGTAAAACCCTACTGTCAAGGGCTTGAAAACCGGACAATTTAGATGCAAGGTGTGAATAACACCGTGAAAATGAGGTAAAGACGCGATGGGTGACGAGAAGAACAGCTCGGGTGACAACGGAAAATTGTTGTACTGTTCCTTCTGTGGCAAAAGCCAGCATGAAGTTCGCAAACTGATTGCCGGGCCTTCCGTTTTCATTTGCGATGAATGTGTCGAGCTCTGTAATGACATCATCCGCGAAGAGGTACAGGAGCACGCATCTTCCGTCAGCGGTAAGAAATTGCCGACACCACATGAAATCAACGATATCCTCGATGAATACGTCATCGGTCAGCACAAGGCCAAGCGTGTGCTCTCAGTCGCGGTGTACAACCATTACAAGCGTCTGGAAACCGGGCAGCGCAAGGATGACGTTGAACTGGCGAAAAGTAATATCCTGCTGATTGGTCCGACCGGTAGCGGCAAAACGCTCCTGGCGGAAACCCTGGCGCGCCTGCTGAATGTGCCGTTTACTATTGCAGATGCCACCACACTGACCGAGGCCGGTTACGTGGGTGAAGACGTGGAAAATATCATTCAGAAGCTGCTCCAGAAGTGTGATTACGATGTGGAGAAGGCGCAAACCGGCATCGTCTATATCGACGAAATCGACAAGATTTCTCGCAAGTCCGACAATCCGTCCATTACCCGCGATGTTTCCGGGGAAGGCGTGCAACAGGCCCTGCTCAAGCTGATTGAAGGGACGGTGGCCTCCGTGCCGCCCCAAGGTGGCCGCAAGCACCCGCAACAGGAATTCCTGCAGGTCGATACCTCTAATATTCTGTTCATCTGCGGCGGCGCGTTCGCCGGTCTGGACAAGATCATCCGGGACCGTTCCGAACGGGGCGGCATCGGTTTCTCTGCTGAGGTCAAGAGCAAGAATGACAAGAAGAGTATCAGTGATGTCCTGCAGACTGTGGAGCCGGAAGATTTGATCAAATACGGCCTGATCCCCGAATTCGTAGGTCGCTTGCCGGTGGTCGCGACGCTGAACGAACTCGACGAGGCTGCGCTGGTTCAGATCCTGACCGAACCCAGAAATGCGCTGACCAAGCAATATCTGAAGCTGTTCGAGATGGAAGGTTGTGAACTGGAGTTTCGAGTCGAGGCCCTGCGTGCGGTGGCTCGCAAGGCCATGGAACGCAAGACCGGTGCGCGCGGTCTGCGCTCAATCCTTGAGCATGTCCTGCTCGATACCATGTATGACCTGCCGTCCATGAGTAATATTGAAAAGGTCGTTATCGACGAGTCTGTCATCGAGGCCGATGGCAAACCGTTGTACATCTATGAGGGTTCCGAACAGTTAGCCGCCTCTGACGATCGCTAAGTCTCTGGGCTAGACCCTCCTGGATGCGGGTGAATGGATTTCACCTGACGCAATTGAAAAGGGGTGTGCCTGACCGCATATCCTTTGGGTAGTCCACTGACAGAGAGCGATTTATGTCTAATGTAATCGACGAACAACTGCTTACCATCCCCGTCTTGCCGCTGCGAGATGTCGTGGTCTATCCACACATGGTTATTCCGCTATTTGTCGGGCGCGACAAATCCATTCAGGCACTGGAATCCGCCATGGAAAAGGACAAGCAGATCCTGCTGGTTGCACAGAAGAGTGCAGCAGAAGATGATCCGAGTCCAAGCGACGTATATAACATCGGTACGGTATCCAGCATTCTGCAATTGCTCAAACTGCCTGATGGCACCGTTAAAGTCCTGGTCGAGGGCAACAAACGCGCACGTATCGTGCATTTCGTTGCTAACGAAAATTTCTTCAATGCCCAGATTGTGCTGGTTGATGAAAAACTGGGTAACGAGCGCGAATCCGAAGTGCTGGTGCGCTCGCTTATCACGCAGTTTGATCAATACGTCAAACTGAACAAAAAGGTCCCGCCGGAAATCCTGACGTCACTGTCCAGCATTGACGATCCCAGCCGTCTGGTGGATACGATTGCTGCGCATATGTCTCTCAAGATCGATGAGAAGCAGAAGATCCTCGAAATCGAAGACCTGCGTGAACGCTTCGAGCACATGATGGCGCTGATCGAATCCGAGATCGATTTGCTGCAAGTGGAAAAACGTATCCGTGGCCGTGTTAAGCGCCAGATGGAAAAGAGCCAGCGTGAGTATTATCTGAATGAGCAGATGAAGGCGATTCAGAAAGAGTTGGGCGAGATGGAAGACGTGCCCAATGAGATTGAAGAGCTGGAAAAGAAAATTGAACGCGCCGGCATGTCCAAGGAAGCCAAGGGCAAGGCCAAGGCCGAATTGCAAAAGCTGAAGATGATGTCGCCGATGTCGGCAGAAGCGACTGTCGTGCGCAATTATCTCGATTGGCTGGTGAATGTCCCCTGGAAGAAACGGACCAAGGTGAGACACGATATCGCTCTCGCAGAAGAGGTGCTTGAAGCCGACCACTATGGCCTCGAGAAGGTCAAGGAACGCATTCTTGAGTACCTTGCTGTGCAGACCCGCATGAAGAAAATGAAAGGACCAATCCTGTGTCTGGTTGGACCTCCGGGCGTGGGCAAGACATCGCTCGGCCAATCCATTGCGCGTGCGACCAATCGCAAATTCATACGCATGGCCCTGGGTGGCGTACGTGATGAAGCGGAAATCCGTGGTCATCGCCGCACCTATATCGGTTCCATGCCGGGTAAGCTGATACAGAATTTGTCTAAGATCGGGACACGTAATCCGCTGTTCCTGCTGGATGAGATCGACAAGATGGCCATGGATTTTCGCGGTGATCCTGCTTCCGCGCTGCTGGAAGTGCTGGATCCGGAGCAAAATCACACCTTCAACGATCACTATCTGGAAGTTGACTTTGATCTTTCCGAAGTGATGTTCGTGGCGACCTCCAATACCATGAATATTCCGGCACCGTTGCTGGATCGGATGGAAGTGATTCGTCTGTCCGGCTATACCGAAGATGAGAAGGTAAATATTGCTGTCCGTTATTTGCTGACCAAGCAAATGAAAAATAACGGGCTCAAGGAAGAAGAGATCGATGTTACCGAAGATGCGATTCGCGACATCATCCGGTATTACACTCGCGAAGCCGGCGTGCGTAACCTGGAACGCGAGATTGCCAAGATTTGCCGCAAGGTCGTGAAAAACATTCTGCTGAAACCCACTTCCGAAAAGACCGTGGTCAAGGCCGACGACCTGGAGGATTATCTGGGTGTCAAACGCTTCCGCTTTGGTCTGGCCGATGAAAAGGATCAGGTCGGTCAGGTTACCGGCCTCGCCTGGACGGAGGTCGGCGGCGACCTGCTGACCATCGAGACGGCGATTATGCCTGGTAAAGGCAAGCACAACATCACCGGGCAACTCGGTGATGTCATGAAGGAATCCATCCAGGCAGCCATGACCGTGGTGCGCAGTCGCTCGAAAGTCCTGGGTATCAGCCCGGATATCTTCGAGAAAAGCGACATTCACGTGCACGTGCCGGAAGGTGCCATACCCAAAGATGGCCCGAGTGCCGGTATCGGGATGTGTACGGCCCTGGTCTCCGTATTGACCGGTATTCCCGTTAAGGCTGATGTCGCCATGACCGGCGAAATCACGTTGCGGGGCGAAGTCTTGCCTATCGGCGGCCTCAAAGAGAAGTTATTGGCGGCGCGTCGTGGCGGCATCAAGACGGTCTTGATCCCGGAAGAAAATCGCCGTGACCTCAAGGAGATCCCGGACGCGATCAAGAATGAGCTGGAGATCAAACCGGTGAAATGGATCGACGAGGTATTCGCGGTTGCCTTGCAACACATGCCCGAACCCATGGAAGACAGCGATAAACCCAAGGAGGCTGCTGATAAGGAAAGTAAGGAAAATCCTGTCGAGGCCAACTCCATTCGTACTCATTAGTCAAGGGCTTTTTTTTCTTGTGATTAAAGACAAGCTTGCTTGACCTGTTTTTAATGCTTGGTATAAGTTTGAATTCATCCAAATAACAACGCCGCCTGTTCTCAGGGCGGCGTATTTTTCTGGTAATCCATCAATCTACATTGAAAGGGGAGCGCGACGTGAACAAAGCAGAATTAATTGAGGCAGTTGCCGAAAGTGCGGACATTTCCAAGGCATCTGCAACCCGTGCCGTAGATACCGTGATCGATCAAATTACGCAATCACTCAAAAGTGGTGACCAAGTGACCCTCGTGGGTTTTGGCACCTTTACCGTCAAAGCCCGTGCCGCACGTACCGGTCGTAATCCGCGTACCGGCGAAACCATCAATATCCCGGCTTCAAAGAATCCTACTTTCAAGGCTGGCAAAGCGTTGAAGGATGCCGTAAACTAGCGCGCCTTTGGCGGGGGTGCTTAGCTCAGCTGGGAGAGCATCGCCCTTACAAGGCGAGGGTCGCAGGTTCGATCCCTGCAGCACCCACCAATCTTGTTGTGCCCGATCGTGGATTGGGATGGTCCTTTGGAGCGGTAGTTCAGCTGGTTAGAATATCGGCCTGTCACGCCGGGGGTCGCGGGTTCGAGTCCCGTCCGCTCCGCCATATCGACAAGCAAGGCGCGGCTAATACCGCGCCTTCTTTATTTATACGTCTGGACGTAGTAAAAAGAAGAAATGCTTCAGCTGATTCGTGACAAAGCCCAAGGCATCATCATCTGGATTATCGTTGGTCTGGTAATCCTGGCACTGTCTTCTTTTATCCTGAACTCCTATCTGGGCAGTAGCGTGAAGACTTATGCTGCCAAAGTGAACGATCAGGACATCTCCGATCGTGACTACCGCATGGCGATGAGCAACTACCAGCAGCAATTACGCCAGGCCCTCGGAGATAATTTCGGTAAATTCTTCAACGAAAAGATGATGCGCCAGAACGTCCTTAACGGGTTGATCTCGAATGCGCTCATGCAGCAGCTCACCGCAGATGCCGGTTTTCGTACATCGCAGCAACAGGTCGCTAAAACTATTGAAGAAACGGCGGCGTTCAAGCAGGACGGCAAATTTTCCAACACTGTCTACGAGGCGGCGCTGCAACGTGTCGGTTATACCCCCGGGCTATACGAGGCCGATGTTGCTCAATCCCAGGCGCAGAAACAGTTCGTAGACGGGTTGACGAATTCCGCATTCGTTCTGAAAACAAGTGCCGATGAATTTCTACGTCTCTCGCAGGAACAGCGCGACGTGGGCTATTTGCTGGTGAAGATGACTGAGGTACGCAAGGGCATTACCGTCAGCCAGGAAGACATCAAGCAGTATTACGATGCACATCTGTCGGATTTTATGACGGATGAGCAAGTGAAAGTCGCTTACCTTGATCTGAACTTGAAGGAGCTTGCCAAATCCGTCAAGGTGGATGATGCGGAGTTGCAGGCATATTACAAGGATCACCTGTCGAGCTATACCCGTGATGATTTCGCAGCAGCCGAGAAAAAGATCGAAGACATTGCCGCTCGCCTCAAAAAGGGTGAAGACTTCGCCAAGCTGGCCAAGGAGTACTCGCAAGATCCCGGTACCGCCATCAAGGGTGGTGACCTCGGCTTCTTCTCACGCGGCATGATGGTGAAGCCGTTCGAAGATGCGGCCTTTAAACTCAAAGTTGGCGAAGTCAGTAAACCCGTACGCACTGAATATGGATATCATCTGATCAAACTGGAAGCCATTCGTAACCAGGGTAAAGAAGAACGGCGTGTCCGCCACATCCTGATTAAACCCGGCAAAGTGACACGGCCATTTGATGAAGTGAAGGCTGAAATCAAGCAAGCAGTACAGATGAAACACGCCGAAACGCTGTTTTACCAGGATGCGGATAAGCTGGATCGTGTCAGCTATGAATATCAGGATTCACTCGAGCCGGCTGCGGAACAACTCGGACTGAAAATTCAGGAAAGTCCTTTCTTTTCCCGCAAGGGCGGTGGTGAAATCTGGCGCAATCCGGATGTGATCAAGGCCGCCTTTAGCGAAGACGTGCTCAAGGGTGGACTCAATAGCGAGTTGATCAAGCTCAGTGATGATCACATGCTGGTACTGCGTCTGAAAGAGCACAAACCAGCAACCCAGAAACCACTCGACGTGGTAAAACCGCAAATCGAAGAACATCTGAAGGACGAGAAAGCTGGCGCACAGGCAGCGGCACTGGCGGATAAACTGGCCAAAGATCTTGATGCGGGTAGCAAACCGGAAAAGCTTGCCGATGAAAATAGCGCGGTAAGCTGGCGTGATGCGGGATATATCGGACGGCAGACGCAATCCGACACAAATAAAGATACTAAAGATGCCATTCCAGCTGAACTTCGTAAACAGGTATTCCTGCTGGCGAAGCCCAAGGACAAGCCGGTGGTCACCAGCGAGAAAATGACTGATGGCGATGCCGTTGTCATCGTGTTCCGCGGTGTGCGTGACAATCCCGCTGTGGCAGACAAGGCCAAACAAGAAGAGGCCATTCAACAGCAGCTGCAACAGGCGGAAGCACAGGCCCAACGAAGCTTATTGCTTGAATACAAACGCGCTAACAGCAAGATCGATATTAACGAGCAGCAGAATAATGATCAGGATTCCTAACTGACAACTGCTCCCGTTCCTTGCCGGAAGACAGAAGGATGCTTTTTATGCGCAAACTACCGTTACACTGGCAAATCCTCATCGCAATACTTCTCGCTATCATCGTTGGCTACTCCACCGGTAAAAACAGCGCCATTTTCGGCGTAAGCTTTTATTCCATTTTTGATTTCATCGGGACCCTGTTTCTGAACGGGCTGAAGATGGTTATCGTTCCCTTGATTGCCTCTTCTATCATCACAGGTATGGCGGGGATCGGGGGTACCAAGGGGCTGGGCAGACTGGGCGCCAAGACCATTCTGTTTTATATGACGACGAGTCTGTTGGCCATCCTGGTGGGGCTGTTACTGGTCAATCTCATTCAGCCGGGTATCGTGGGTGGCGAGCCGATTAAAAATATTCTGGCGGTGAGTGAAGCCCAGGTTCAGGCAACGCAGGCCAAGGTTGGCGGCCAGGGGGCTGGCAGCATTGCAGATGTCATTCTCAACATGCTGCCGGTGAATATCGTCAAGGCGGCTGCTGATGGTCAGATACTGGGATTGATTGTCTTTAGCCTCCTGTTCGGCTACTTCATTGCGCGCATCTCCGAAGCCTATGCGGAAGCCCAATTTAACTTCTGGCAGGGTGTATTCGAAGTCATGATGAAGATCACCGACCTGGTGATTCGCTTCGCGCCCATCGGGGTGTTCGCGCTGATTGCCAAAGTGGTGGCGGGATTTGATACGCAAGGTAATGATGTTGCGATAGCACTGGAGGCCTTGTCCAAATTCAGCCTGACGGTGCTGCTTGCCCTGGGTATACATTTTTTTGGTACCTTGCCGCTGTTGCTCAAGCTTATCGGCAAGGTTAATCCTTTACGTCACTACCGCGCGATGGTCCCGGCACTGTTAACCGCATTTTCCACGGCATCATCTTCCGCGACCTTACCCGTCACCATGGAATGTGTCGAGAAGAATGCGAAGGTGTCGAATCGCACCAGCTCTTTCGTCCTGCCCCTGGGTGCGACCGTGAATATGGATGGGACGGCTTTATACGAGTGCGTGGTGGCCATCTTCATCTTCCAGGCCTTCGGTGTCGACCTGAGCTTTTCCCAGCAATTCATCATCGTGTTTACCGCATTGCTGACATCTATTGGTGTGGCGGGTATTCCTTCTGCCTCACTCATCGCGATCATGATCATCCTGCGTCAGGTTGGTTTGCCCGAAGCGCAGGCGGCGGCAGGACTGGCGATGGTGCTGGTCGTCGATCGCGTCCTGGATATGTGCAGGACCTCAGTGAATATCTTCAGTGATTCCTGTGGCGCGGTGATTATCGCGCGCAGTGAAGGGGAAGAGGGCGTGCTGGCGGCGAAACCCGCCAGCAGCAGCTAGAGACGAATTGTTTGTTACGCCTGTAAGGGGCGCATGCCAATAATGTGATACCCGGAGTCGACGTAGAGCACGTCACCGGTGATGCCGGCCGCCAGATCGGAACACAGGAAGGCCGCCACATTGCCGACTTCCTCGATGGTGACATTGCGGCGCATGGGTGCTGCCTGTTCCACTTCATCCAGCATCCGGCGGAAATTGCTGATACCCGCCGCGGCAAGAGTTTTAATGGGCCCGGCGGAGATGGCGTTGACACGGATACCGTCCGGTCCCAGGCTTTGCGCCATATAACGCACGTTGGCCTCCAAGGACGCCTTGGCCAGCCCCATGATGTTGTAATTCGGCATGGCGCGTACCGCGCCCAGATAACTCAGGGTAAGTAGTGAACCGTCGCGGCCTTCCATCATGTTGCGACCGGCCTTGGCCAGTGCGGCAAAGCTGTAAGAGCTGATCTCGTGGGCGGTGCGAAAACCGTCGCGGGTCACCGTATCCAGGTAGTCGCCCTCCAGCTCTTCGCGGGGGGCAAAGGCAACCGAATGTACAATAATGTCGAGACCATCCCAATAATTGTCGAGGTGGTCGAAGACCTTTTCGATCTGTTCGTCACTGCTGACGTCACAGGGCACCACGATTTCCGATCCCAGTTCCGACGCCATCTTTTCGACGCGGTCCTGCAGCTTTTCGTTTTGATAGGTGAAGGCCAATTCCGCCCCTTCGCGTTGCATAGCCTGGGCGATGCCCCAGGCAATAGAACGATTACTGGCCAGCCCTACAATAAGAGCGTGTTTATTTTGTAAAAAACCCATGCTCGAAACCTTCTGTTGAATTTTTCGCCTATGAACAGGTCAATGCCTATGAACAGGTCAATGGCGTAATAGTAAATGATTTATTATATTGAACAATGCTAAACATACCGAAATTCCCAGAAGACGGGAAGCCTCGCCTGGATTTGAATTCAGACGGGCCGAAAAGTCGGATATTGTTGGCGGTGCATGAAATTAGCAGGCTGAAACATCATTGAATTCTAATAAACAGGCTCATGCAATAGCGGTGATCAAGTGCTCGCCGTCCCGATTTTGTATCCACACTGTGTGCTTGGTGTTACTTGCTCTGGTGTTGAGTGCCTGCGGCCAGTCCAGCTGGAACAATCCTTATCCTGCCAGTGAGGCGGGGAAAAATATTGCCTATCGTGCCTTCTCCGAACGGCCGAAACATCTGGATCCGGCCAAATCCTACAATGCAAATGAGTACGCCTTTATCGGTGAGATTTACGAACCGGTGCTGCAATATAATTATTTGAAGCAACCCTATGCAGTGGAGCCATTGACGGCAACGGAGATGCCGCATCCGGTGTATTACGATGCAGAGGGGCATGAATTACCCGAGTCGGCATCACTGGATAAGATCGCATACAGTCTCTATACCATCCACATCAAACCCGGCATTCTGTACCAGCCGCATCCCGCCTTTGCCAAAGATGCGCAAGGGAATTATCTCTATCATCATCTCAGCGATGCGCAGTTAGAGCATATTTATACGCTCAGTGACTTTCCCCGGACGGGTACCCGCGAGTTGACTGCCGCGGACTATGTGTATGAGATCAAGCGCCTGGCCCATCCGAAGCTGCATTCACCAATTCTCGGACTGATGAGTGAATATATCGTCGGCCTGGGGGATTATGCCAAGACCCTGCAGACTGCGTATCAACAGCTCACGGACGGTAAGGATGAACTGGCATACCTGGATCTGACCAAATATCCATTGAAAGGTGTCAAACAGCTGGATCGCTACACCTTTCAGATCGAGGTCAAAGGCAAGTATCCCCAGTTGCAATACTGGCTGACCATGCCGTTTTTCTCACCCGTGCCGCAAGAGGCGGATATCTTTTATACGCAGGCAGGCCTGCAGCAACGGAATATCACGCTCGACTGGTATCCGGTGGGTACCGGTGCCTACATGCTGACCGAAAACAATCCCAACCGGCGCATGGTGTTAAAACGGAATCCGAATTTTCACGACGATTATTATCCACGTGAAGGCAGTGAACAGGATAGAGCCGACGGTCTGCTCGCTGATGCCGGCAAAAAATTACCCTTTATCGATGAGGTCGTGTTCAGTCTGGAAAAGGAAAATATTCCATACTGGAATAAATTCCTGCAGGGCTATTACGACGTCTCCGGCGTAAGTTCGGACAGTTTCGACAAGGCGATTTCGTTCAGCCAACAAGGGGAAGCGGAATTAAGCCCGGCAATGAAGGAGAAGCATATTCATTTGCTGACGGCAGTGGAGCCCACCACGTTTTATCTTGGCTTCAATATGCTGGACCCGGTGGTAGGCGGCTATAGCGAACAGCAACGGAAATTACGTCAGGCCATCTCTATCGCAATCAATTACGAAGAATACATCTCCATCTTCAACAATGGCCGCGGCATTCCCGCTTATAGTCCGATCCCGCCGGGTATTTTCGGTTATCGTACTGGTAAGGCCGGGATCAATCCCTATGTGTACGACTGGCGCGATGAACATGCGCAACGCAAATCGATTGCGCAGGCTAAGAAGTTGCTGGCGGAGGCGGGTTATCCCAACGGGATCGATGAGAAAACCGGCAAGCCTTTATTGATCAATTTCGATACGCCTACCACGGGTTCCGAAAACAAGGCGTGGTTTGACTGGCTGATCAAACAGTTCAACAAGATCGATGTCCAGTTGAATATTCGCGGGACCACCTATAACCGCTTCCAGGACAAAATGAATAAAGGCAATGCGCAGATATTCAGCTGGGGCTGGAATGCCGATTACCCTGACCCCGAGAATTTCCTGTTTCTCCTCTATGGTCCGAACGGCAAGGCGCAGCATCAGGGCGAGAACGCCGCGAATTATGAGAATCCCGCATTCGACAAGCTCTTCGTCAAAATGAAGAACATGGATAATTCGCCGGAACGTCAGGCGATTATCGATCAAATGCTGACGATACTGCAGAACGACTCACCCTGGGTCTGGGGCTTTCATCCCAAATCGTTCACCCTCTATCACGACTGGTACAAAAACGTAAAGCCCAACACGATGGCGCATAACACCCTCAAATACAAACGCGTCGACCCTGTTGAACGTGAGACCCTGCGTCGGGAGTGGAACAAGCCGGTACTGTGGCCGGTGCTCCTGTTATTCGGTCTGCTCGTGGTGAGTCTGGTCCCGGCCATCATAACGTACCGGCGTAAGGAACACATGGCCGCCGCAAAACGGACAAGGAGTAGCTGATCGTGTTTGCCTATATTGTCCGCCGGGTGGTGTATGCGATTCCGATACTGATTGGCGTTAATGTCCTGACGTTCGCCCTGTTTTTTATGGTCAACAGTCCGGACAACATGGCCCGCATGCAATTGGGTATGAAGCATGTCACCCAGACCGAGATCGATAAATGGAAGCAGGACCGCGGTTACGACAAGCCCCTGTTCTATAATCCGAAGGCCAACGGTATTCAGGTCTTCACCGATACGATCTTCTATACAAAATCCATCAGCCTGTTCGCGTTCAGGTTTGGCGCGGCCGATGACGGGCGCGATATCGGCTACGATATCCGTCAGCGCATGGGCCCCAGTCTGGCCATTGCCATTCCGGCATTTATCGTCGGATTGCTGGTGAATATCACGTTCGCACTGCTGCTGGCCTTCTTCCGCGCGAGCTATGTCGATCTCTGGGGTGTTGTCATCTGCGTCATCATGATGTCGATCTCCAGTATGTTTTATATCGTCGGCGGGCAGTTCCTGATCAGTAAAATGCTGCATCTGGTGCCGATCTCGGGATACAGCAGCGACGGCTGGACGAGTATCAAATTTCTGATTCTGCCGGTATTGATTGGCGTGGTCTCCGGCATTGGATCGGGTGCACGCCTGTACCGCACGATCTTTCTGGAAGAGATTGGACGGGATTATGTACGCACAGCGCGCGCCAAAGGCCTGTCTGAGTTGCGTGTGTTGTTTCGACACGTCCTCAAGAACGCCATGATTCCTATTCTTACCGGGGTGGTGGTGGTGATTCCGTTGTTGTTCCTGGGCGCCTTGTTGACCGAATCCTTTTTCGGCATTCCCGGTCTGGGCAGTTACACCATCGATGCTATCAGGGGCCAGGACTTTTCCATTGTCCGCGCCATGGTCTTTCTCGGCTCGGTTTTATACATTGTCGGTCTGATCCTGACCGACATTTCCTACACCCTGGTTGACCCACGGATACGGTTGGATCAATGAATTCGAAACGCATACCTGGACATATTGTTCGTGCCATTGCGCTGGATGCCGTGCTGCTTGCGCTGTGGCTCATCTATCCGTCTTTGTTTGGCGTTAAAGGCGTGTATTTCTTAACTGACATCCTGATTTTTTTCCTGCTTGCCTCCGTGATTATCTTTATCAGCTATCTTCGCCATAAAGAACATATGCTGGCACCCTGGCGGGAGGTGTTCCGGCGCAAGCTCGCCATGATCGCCTTGATCGTGTTGAGTGTCTATATCTGTCTCGGTCTGCTGGACTCCATCCATTTTCGCAAACCTTTGAATGAGGGGGCGACCTCACAAACGGTAAATTATTCGGCCGAGGTGCTGAGTGCGCTGGATGAACTACTCACGCCGTTGCGCACACATGTCGAGGAAACGTATTCCGCGCCATTCGCTACGCATTCCTACAGCAAGAAAATGCTGGTGGACGATGCCGGAAAACTGGTGCGCGATTATCCACGCTTACGCTATGGCGGGGCACAGTTGAAATCACCCGAGGACAGGGGGAAGAATATCCTGGCGACCTCGCTCCAGGGGATGCTCTTTGCCGCACTGGCGTGGTTGCTTGTTATTGCGTTCCTGGCCTGGTTGTTGTCGCGCCTGTGGCGTCGCAGTGTCGCTGACACCTGGCGCGCAATCTGGGCTGGCAACACCGAAGTGCCATGGCGTGTGATCGTGATGACCGTGCTGGTGATCCTGGTCATTGCCGTGCCGCTGGGCATGCTGAGCGTGCACTACCATATTTTAGGCACCGACAAGGTCGGGAATGATGTCTTTTACCAGTCTTTGAAGAGTATTCGTACCGGCTTGGTCATCGGCACCCTGACGACCCTGATCATGTTACCGTTTGCAGTCATGTTGGGTGTGATGGCCGGCTATTATCGTGGCTGGGTGGACGACGTCATTCAGTATATCTACACCACGCTGAATTCCATCCCGGGCGTCCTCCTGATCTCTGCCGTTATTCTTTCCATCGATGTCGCGTTCGACAATCACCCGGAGTGGTTTCCTTCCGCCTATGCGCGCGGCGATTTTCGCCTGTTGGCCTTATGCGCGGTGCTGGGCCTGACCAACTGGACCAGTCTGTGCCGCCTGTTGCGCGGTGAGGCGTTGAAATTGCGCGAACTGGATTACATTCAGGCGGCCACGGCCTTCGGTGTGCACAATATGAAGATCATTACGCGCCATATTCTGCCGAACGTCATGCACATTGTATTGATCATCGTGGTGTTGGATTTCAGCGGTTTGGTGCTGGCGGAATCCGTCCTGTCCTATATCGGTGTCGGTGTGGACCCGTCCACTATCAGTTGGGGCAACATGATCAATAATGCCCGCATGGAGCTGGCGCGTGAGCCCATCGTGTGGTGGTCCTTATGTGCCGCCTTTATCATGATGTCGATTCTGGTGCTGGCGGCCAACCTGTTCGCCGACGCTGTGCGTGATGCCTTCGACCCACGCTTGAAACAGGTGCTGCAAAAGGCGGGGGCAGAGCATGACTGACACGAGCGATATCCTGCTGCGGGTCGAGGACCTGTCCGTCTGGTTCGGATCAGAACGGCAGCCTGTGCGCGCCGTCGATAAGATCAGCTTTACGATTCGACGCGGAGAAACCTTTGCCTTGCTGGGCGAGTCCGGTAGTGGCAAGTCCATGACGGCACTGTCGCTGCTGCAACTGGTGCCGCAACCGGCGGGTCGTATCAAGAACGGTCGCATCCTGCTCGACAACGAAGACCTGCTGCAATACTCCGAGGCGCAGATGCGCACGGTGCGCGGGAACCGCATTGCCATGATCTTTCAGGAGCCGATGACGTCGCTCAACCCGGTATTGACCGTGGGCCAACAGATTACCGAAACACTTTATCAGCATACCGACTTGCGCGGCGATGCGGCACGGCAACGCGCCGTGAGTTATCTTGATGCGGTCGGCATCCCCTCGGCGAAACAGCGCTTACGCGATTATCCGCATCAGCTATCCGGCGGCATGAAGCAGCGGGTGATGATTGCGATTGCCCTGGCGTGTGAGCCGGATTTGCTGATTGCCGACGAACCCACCACGGCACTGGATGTCACCATCCAGGCGCAGGTGTTGCAGTTGCTCAAGGAGATTCAGCGTGACACGGGCATGGCGGTCATGATGATTACCCACGACCTGGGCATCGTCGCCGACAATGTCGATCATCTGGCGGTGATGTACGCCGGACAAATCGTCGAGCAGGCCACGCGTGCGGAATTTTTTGCGCAACCGCGGCATCCGTATTCGCAAAAATTGTTTGCCGCCGTGCCGGATCGCCATAAACGCGGCCGCCGCCTGGAGGTAATCAAAGGCTCGGTGCCAGCACTGAATAAAAAATTCAGTGGTTGTCGCTTTGCCGAACGTTGCGATGACGCCTGGCTGTATTGTCATCAGGCTGTACCACAATGGGTGAGCGATGATAACAGCGGCGTACGCTGTCATTTATATGATCCCAACGTCAAGGACAAACCGACATTACGCAAACACAGTGGTGGCGGCAGTCAGCGCGAAGATGAAACAGTGATGACCAGGACGCCGCTGCTCGAGGTGGAGAGACTCAAGGTACATTTTCCTATCCAGCGCGGCGTCTTCAAGCGGGTAGTCGGACATGTCAGGGCAGTGGATGAGATCGACTTGCGAATCGGACAACGGCACACACTGGCGCTGGTTGGCGAATCCGGATGTGGCAAGACCACGGTCGGCAAGGCCATCCTGCAATTGATCAAGCCGAGTGCGGGGAGAGTACAGTTCGCTGATGTGGATCTCACCCGTTTGAAAAAACAGGAGATGCGCGCACACCGGCGTGACATGCAGATCATCTTCCAGGACCCGTTTTCCTCGATGAATCCGCGCATGCAGGTGGGCGCCATCATCGAAGAAGGGATGTTGGCGCAGCAACCGGAGCTGGATGCGCAACAGCGACAAGCAAGAATCCGCGATCTACTGCAACAGGTGGGGCTGCCGCCGGAATCGGCGCAACGTTATCCGCATGAGTTCTCCGGCGGCCAGCGCCAGCGTATCTGTATCGCGCGTGTCCTGGCGGTGTCACCGCGGCTTATCGTCTGTGACGAACCAACCAGTGCCCTGGATGTCTCGGTGCAGGCGCAGATTCTGAACCTGTTAAAGGACCTGCAGGACCAGCACGACCTGAGTTATTTGTTCATCACACACAATCTGTCTGTGGTGGATTATCTCGCGCACGATGTTGCGGTCATGTATCTGGGACGTATAATGGAGCAGGGCAGTGTGAGTCAGGTCATGCAGGGGGCGAAACATCCCTACACCCAGGCCCTGCTGTCCGCGATCCCGACGATTGAAAAAGAAAGCGGTCGCGAAGTGATTCGTCTGCAGGGGGAGATGCCGTCACCCATCAACCCACCAAATGGCTGCCATTTCCATCCCCGCTGTCCACAGGTAATGGAAGAGTGTCGGCAGATTTATCCAACGCCAAGACAGGTGTCAGACGGGCAATGGGTCAGCTGCCATCTCTATGCGGAAACACCTGAGTCGTCAGGCTGAGACTGCGTCGGGAAGGGCGAGCTACGAACGGTGGGAAGGACGCGTGATATCAACATACAGGGTCAATTGCTGACCCGGTTGCAGGTAATGTCCCTTATTCAGTTTCCTGTTCCAGCGCAGCAATTGCGCAACGGTCACGTTGAACTTACGTGAGATCAAGGCCAGCGAATCACCACGGCGCACGCGATAGCCGATACGCTGTGTCATCTGGCGCTGAGGCGGCGCCTTGATATCGATCTGTAACGCATGGGCCGAGCCTTTTGCCTTGCGCGACCAGATGACAATAGTCTGACCTGGTACCAGCGGATCGCGCGGTGCCATGCCATTCCATTTTGCCAGTTGGCGAACGCCAACCTTATGCCGTTGTGCCAGATCCCATAAGGTATCGCCAGACTGTACGACGTGGGTCACCTTGGTGCCGCTGCGCGGGGTGTTTTGGGTGCTGCGTTTGCGCTGGTTGGCGCTGAGGGTATAACTGGAAAGCTTTTGACTCGCGACCGGTATCGTCAGTTCGTGTCCTGCGCGCAGGATATTGCTGTGCATGTGATTGACGCGTTTGATGACATCGATGCTGGTGTGATAGTTCGTGGCAATGGTACTGATGGTTTCGCCTTTACCGATGCGGTGCCGTACCCATTTGATACGTTTGTTGACGGGATACTCGGCCAGGTTGGTTTTAAACTCCTCGGCATTATCCAGCGGGATCAACAGATAGTTCGGACCGTCCGGCGACGTGGCCCAACGGTTGTAGGCGGGATTCAGCTCATACAGGTCATCCAGATCCATATCCGCCAGTTCCGCCGCCAGGGCTAAATCGATCTGTGAATCCAGTTTGATGCGCTCGAAGTAGGGACTATCGTCGATGCGCCCCAGTTGCACTTTGTACATGTAGGGATTGTTGATCAGTTTTTTCAGCGCCAGCAGCTTGGGCACGTAGTAGCGGGTTTCCGGTGGTAGATCCAGGGAGAAGAAATCGGTCGGTTTGTGTTTCCGCTTATTCTTACGAATGGCGCGTTCGACATTGCCGCCACCGGAGTTATACGCAGCCAGGGCTAATAACCAGTCGCCATGAAATTCGTCGCGTAAGGCAGAAAGCAGCTTGATGGCAGCCTGTGTTGACGCAACGACATCGCGGCGTCCGTCGTACCACCAGTCCTGTTTGAGACCATAGCGACGTCCGGTGGACGGAATAAATTGCCAGATGCCGGAGGCGCGGCCGTGCGAGTAGGCAAAAGGCTGGAAGGCACTTTCAACAATGGGAAGCAGCGCGATTTCCAGGGGTATGTTGTTGGCGTCGAGTTGATCGACAATGTAATGCATGTAGGGCTGAGCGCGTTCGACCACGCGATCAAGATATTCCTGATGTCGTGCATACCAATCCAGTTCGCGATCGATGCGTGAATTATCCACGTCGGGCAAGCCGAAGCCGGCACGGATCCGATCCCAGATGTTGATTGGGGCACTCTCGGCAACGACGTCGGCATCGGCCGCTGCGGTGTCCGCCGCCAGTTTGTTGATGGTGTCATCTTCTTGTTCGTTAGCCGCCGTCTGCTGCGGAGCGTTTTCTAACGGCGGCAAGGGTTGGCGCAGGGCGGCAGGAAAGTCAGCATCACCGGTAACGGTGTAGGGCCCGGGACTTGCTGCGATTTGCGCCGGATGCAGACTATTGTCTGAGATGTCATGCGCGGGCGGCGTCACGGAACACCCGCCCACCAGCAGCACTATTGTCAAAATACTGAGACTATGTTTCATTCTTTGTTCTAAATTATTAAATTGTTTATTATTTTCCATGTTATTGTGTCCACTCCCATGCGGTCAAGTCATGGTGATGCGCACACTCGGATAAGGGTATTAATTTCATCACACAATGAAGATTCTTTCTCGTACCGCAAAAAATAAACGATTTAATCATTGCGAAGAGCTGGCCTTCACCTGGCCACAGCTTCAGGATTGGTATCGGTCGGAATTGGGTGGAGAATTAGCGCAACTGGAGGCGGATTTACTCGCCAACACCCTGCCGAACCTGTTTGGTTACCACCTACTGCAATTGGGTCGCCTGAGCGATAACGCGGATTGGACAATCAGCAGCAGGGTCTCACATTGTGCGGTTATGGATTATGCGCAACCGTCAGCGGGTGTCGATGAACGCCGTCTCCTGGGCTTACCGGATCAGTTACCTATCCAGACCGACAGCATGGATGTCCTGGTGCTGCCACATACCCTGGAGTTTTCACAGCGTCCCCACGCGGTCCTGCGCGAGGCCGAGCGGGTTCTGATCCCGGAGGGGCATCTCGTCATGCTGGTCTTCAACCCACGCAGTAACTGGCTGCTCTGGCACTGGATTTTTGGCTGGCGCAAAAAGATACCGTGGTGTGCACGTTTTCTGAGCACCCCGCGAATACGTGACTGGATGGAGCTGCTGGGCTTTGATGTGGTCAGTATCCAGGGATATTTCTATCGGCCCCCTATTAAGAGCAAAAGGCTGCTGCAGCGGCTGGGTTTCCTGGAACGAGTGGGCAAGCGTGCCTGGCCAATGTTGGGCGCCGGCAATTTAATCGTTGCCCGTAAGCGGGTGGTGACGGTGACACCTATCCGGCCCCGTTGGCGCCCGCGGCGGGAACGTGTCGCCACCGCCGGCCTGGTGGAACCTTTTCAGCACAAGGAGCGACATGGACGCTAAACAGGTTGATGCCTTTACCGACGGTGCCTGCCGGGGAAACCCGGGCCCGGGCGGTTGGGGCGTCTTGCTGCGTTACGGCGACACTGAGAAAGAGTTGTACGGTGGGGAGGGCCACACTACCAATAACCGAATGGAGCTCATGGCGGCGATCATGGCGCTGGAGAGTCTCACTCAGCGATGCAAGGTGCGTTTGACCACAGATTCCGAGTATGTCAAAAATGGTATTACCCAATGGCTCCCCAAATGGAAAGCCCGTGGTTGGCGTACCGCCAGTAAATCGCCGGTAAAGAATGCCGATCTCTGGCAACGGCTAGAGCAGGCGGAGGCGCGGCATGAGGTGCAGTGGCATTGGGTGCGCGGACACAGTGGCCACAGTGAAAACGAGCGCGCGGATCGGCTGGCTAATCGTGGCATAGATGAGTTATCTATATAAAACAATGAGATGAATTACTTTATTAAAGTAATATTAAAGGAGATTCCAGGTGCGGCAGATCGTCCTTGATACGGAAACGACGGGTCTGGAAGTGGCGGAAGGTCACCGTATCATCGAGGTCGGTTGCATCGAGCTCCTGAATCGCCGCCTGACCCAAAACCGGTTTCATTTCTATCTGAATCCCGACCGCGAGATTGACCCGGGTGCCGTCGAGGTGCACGGCATTACCAATCAATTTCTGGCCGATAAACCGCGCTTCGCCGAGATTTCCTCAGACCTGTTGAATTTCCTGAAAGACGCGGAGCTGATTATTCACAACGCGCCATTCGATGTCGGGTTCCTGGATGCCGAATTCACCCGGGTGAATCCGAAGTGGGTGGGGATCAGTAAAGCCTGTCCGGTCACGGATACCCTGCAGATGGCCCGCAAGCTCCACCCGGGGCAGAAAAATAACCTGGATGCACTGTGCAGGCGCTACGCAGTCGATAACTCACAGCGTGATCTGCATGGTGCCTTACTCGACGCCGAGATCCTGGCTGAGGTCTATCTTGCGATGACGGGTGGCCAGGCGAGCCTGAGCCTGGGAGCGCAGGAAACACTGGGGACGGGCGCCGGTAAACAACGTGATACGCAGATCCGTGCCGATCGGCCGGCGCTACGGGTTATCCCTGCGGATGCCGTCGAGTTGGCGGCACACAGCAAACGCCTGGAGGCGATCGCAAAAGCTGCGGGTGCACCGGCGGTCTGGCAACAGCTGGAGCCGAATCCCGAGAGTGTTTAGGGCCCGTTGACCAGCATATGGGCCCAGATGCTGGCGGCGTAGCCGAGGACAATCGCCCAACTCCAGCGCAGATGGGCAAAGAAGGTATAAACTCCGCGCGCCTGTCCCATTAAGCCGACACCGGCAGCAGAACCAATCGATAGCATCGAACCGCCGACACCAGCGGTCAGCGTCGCCAGCAGCCACTCATGCATGGACATGTGCGGGTCCATGGTGAGCACAGCAAACATCACCGGAATATTGTCCACGATGGCGGAGAGCACGCCGATGAGGACATTTGCCGTGGTGGCGCCGAGTCCGCCATACATGCTCTCGGAGGCCAAGGCGAGATAACCGATTGTGCCCAGGCCACCAACACACAGGACGACACCGTAAAAGAACATCAGGGTGTCCCACTCGGCCCGCTTCATACTGATGAAAATATCAAACGGCCGATGGCGGGGTTTGAAGTGATCCTGGAATTCCTCACTCAGCATTTCCGGATCCGGCGTGGGATGCTGACGGTAATAGGCGAGATCCGCGCGGCGAATAAAGAAACCATAGAATTTGAGCAGACCCATACCGGTCATCATCCCCAACACCGGTGGCAGATTGAGGTAGTTATGGCCGAGTACAGCGAGACAGATGGTCAATATAAACAGCGCAACCACCATGAAACCACCGGGGCGGACATCAACCTTCTCTTTTGAGCCGTGGGGTTGTGACTTGGGAACGCTAAATGCCATCAGGAAGGCGGGTACCAGCCAGTTCACCAGTGAAGGGATGAATAAATCAAAGAACTGGAAAAAACTGGCTTTTTGCTTCTGCCAGACCATGAGTGTCGTGATATCACCGAACGGGCTGTAGGCGCCACCGGCATTGGCGGCAACCACGATATTGATCATGGCGACGACGATAAAGCTCTTATTGTCCGGGGCAACTGCCAGGACCACCGCCCCCATCAGCAAGGCTGTCGTGAGATTGTCGGCAACGGGTGAGATGAAGAAGGCGAGCAGGCCGGTAATCCAGAAGATCTGCCGCAGCGTGAATCCCTTGTTGATCAGCCAGGCGCGCAGGGCCTTGAAGATCTGGCGTTCGTCCATGGTATTGATGTACGTCATCGCTGCCAGCAGGAATAACATCAATTCAGCGAACTCGGTAATGTTGTGGCGGACCGCGATCCCGGCAGTTTCGTTGTCGCCGTGCAATACATAACCGATAGCGACCAGGGCCCAGATGATCCCCGCGGCGATCATCATCGGTTTGGATTTGCGCAGATGCAAGAACTCTTCGCTCACGACCACGCCGTACGCGGTGATAAAGACCAACAGCGAAATGATGCCGAAGGTAGTGTGGGTCAGGTCCACGCTGTGTGCTTCACCGGTGGCGCTCGCCAGGGCCAGAGGTGCCAACAGCATCAAAATGAGGCTGGGAATAGCGAACCGAATCGTGGATTTCATGGGTATGTGGTCTCGTTGTGGGTGGGCTGGCGAAATTTTGCGCGTAAAGTATCAAATAAAACATATGCTTACAAGAAAATATGGCTATTTGTTACAAACTGTCAGGATATGCGAATTCCACTAAAGCACACTGCATTCTTTGCCGACAATAATAGCGTTAGGTAGTTGTCTCCGTAGTGAGACTTCATGATGATTCCTCCCCCTGCGCAGAGATGCGCAACACACCCTTGCCCTGTGTAAACAGGGCATTTTTTTATCTGCGATTTTTTGGTTCCGTCACCGCCTGGCGCATTTGTGTCAGTAGTCGTTCGATATCCGGCGTCATGTTGGCAAATTCTTCTGCGGCAAAGGGCGTGTCTTTATCATGATGTCGGCACAGTTCGACCAGGGTTCTTGCCGATGCCGTGATGTTTGCCAGACCAAAGGTCTCCGCAGAACCGGCCAACGTATGCAGGAGGTGATAAAGCGCCTGAAATGTTTCTCTGTGCCATTGCCTGCCTAGCGAGGACCACTGCTGCTGAATTTGATCGGCTTTCCCCGTGAGGCTGTTTATATACGAGCTTCGAACTTCCGCCAGACGTGCTTCGATTTCCGCTTGTGACAATTTCATGCTGGACTCACGGCAGCAGGTTCAACAAGGTCGGGTTGTCGAGCAGTTTGTGTGAGAGGATCAACGACGTCGCTGACCAGACCTGTTTGAAATTGGCGCGTCGACCGATCAGGCGACCGTAACGTCCGTCGTAATATTCAGGCCAGTCATTGTGTCTAAGTCGATTGATGGCGATATTGAACGCGCGTTCAGCCAAATCCCCGCGCCCGGCCCTTTGTGCCGCAGCGACAAACTGCCATAACAGGGCAGGCCAGTTACCGCCATTGTGATATGACCAGGGCGCGTTTTTCGGATCGCTGCCCGTGATGACCTGCCATTCCACCCCCTGTAATGCCGGATAGATCACCTTGACCGGCATCGCGCCAACCAAATCGTCCCAACGGGTTTCGTACAACTTCATGATGCGGGAAGCCTGCATGTCCGAGGTCAAACCGAACATGATCGACAGGAAGTTACCCAGGGCAAAATAGCGGAAGTCCATCCGGCCCGCCCCGACATTCCCCACCAGGTAGCCGCCTTCATCCGGTAACCACTCCGGCACCCAATCCGGGATGGATTCAGGATAGATATTCAGAATGTTGATGCTGTCGATGCCAAACTCTTCCGTGGTATAGCGATGAATTTCGTTGAGCCGCTCGGGGTCGAGCCAGTAATAGATACGCACGTAATTGAGCAGGGCCTTTTCGCGAATCAATGCCGCATTGATGAGACTCTGTTGACGTTCGTCGGTGACTTCAAGCAGGGAATGGATGATACGGAGCACACCATAGAACAGGGCCTGGATCTCGATGGGGTGTCCGTAGATCCCCATGCGTCGATCGATCATGGTACAGGCGTCCGGCACCAGTAGTGCCGGGCTAACTTCAAAACTGTCGCGCAGACACAGGTGCAGAATCTGTTCCATGGTGTTCTGGAATTCAGGTCGCTTCGCCAAGGCGGCATCACCTGTGTTCTTCTCATAGATATATAACAGGATCAGCCACCACATCATGGAATCCACCGGCGCGACCCGGCCAATCGCGCGTTCGCCGAAATCCGCCTGTACGATCTCTTCGCCGCGTTCGTCGTGGACGACACGGAAACTCGCAGGCATGACCCCGGGCTGGATTTCATGTCCGGCCGCGAGGCGTTTGCGCGTACGCAGCGCGAGCACGGTTTGCAGAAAATTACTGACAATTTCCGGTCGGCCATCGGCGAGGAAAACGAGTGCAGAGGGGACGAAATCCCGGACGAAACAGTCGCTATAATTTTCTGCGGCAAGACTCGGGCTGTGTAAGGCGGCACACGTCCCAATGGCATTTCCGTTGTGATACATGATCGACTGTTCGAGGATCTCGTAAGCCGAATTTATGGTTTGCATTATTGAGAGGTTGGGAGTGTCCATAAATCGCACAAGACCTGCCGCTATGAATCGTGTTAAGGTGTCAGTGTACGGATTTTTAATGCGTCTTCGCAATTCTTTGGGCGCATTGTATGTGATGGCATCAGCACCTGCAGACGAGCTTAGGCCATCTGTTAAGGAATTCGTAGTATTTTGATAGAAATTAATGAGAGATGTATTGATATTAGCTGACTTTTCGCTGGCCACAGCGAGGCAGGCGCAGGGAGCGTGTACCCGTCATGGCTGAGTCCAAGCCACTGTACATCACGCTGATCAGCGTGCACGGTCTGATTCGCGGCGAGAACATGGAGCTGGGCCGGGACGCTGATACCGGTGGACAGGTCCTGTATGTTGTCGAACTGGCGCGTGCCCTTGCTGCCCATCCCAATGTCGCACGTGTCGATCTGCTGACACGTCGCATTCACGATCCCAAAGTGGGTCCCGATTATGCGAAGCCTGAAGAACGCCTGAGCGACAAGGCGCATCTGATACGGCTTGATTGTGGACCGCGCCGATACCTGCGTAAGGAAGTCCTGTGGCCACACCTGCAGGAATTTATCGATCGCGCCCTCCAGCACGTGCGTAGCGTAGGGGAGGTACCGGATGTGATTCACAGCCACTACGCCGACGCCGGCCTGGTGGGGGCGCGCCTGGCGGGCCTGCTCGGTGTCCCGTTAATTCACACGGGACATTCCCTGGGACTCGAAAAACAAAAACAAATGCGCGCCAAAGGCATCAGGCAGGCGGCGCTCGAAGAGCAATACAATATCAGTACGCGTATCGAGGCAGAGGAGATCGTGCTAGGCACGGCGGACATTGTGGTTGCCAGTACGCGGCAGGAAGTCGAAGAACAGTATGCGGAATACGATAACTATCATCCCAAGCGCATGCAGGTGATCCCGCCGGGTGTCGATTTGAGCCGTTTCCATCCGCCGGGTCTGTATGACACCAACAGCGCATTCGCGCGCGATATCGCCCGGTTTCTGCATAAACCACTCAAACCCATGATACTGGCGCTGTCGCGCGCGGACGAACGCAAGAATATTGCATCACTGGTGCGCGCCTATGGCGAGTCGTCATCCTTGCAGGAGAAGGCGAATCTGGTGGTGGTCGCCGGCAATCGCGACGAGATACGCGGCATGGACAAAGGACCGCGCGACGTGCTGACAGAAATTCTGTTCTTGATGGATAAGTATGATTTGTACGGCAAATTCGCCTTTCCAAAACATCACACGGGCGATGATGTGCCGGACATGTATCGGTTGGCGGCGCGTCGCCATGGCGTGTTTATCAATCCTGCCTTGACTGAGCCGTTTGGTCTGACCTTGATCGAGGCTGCCGCAAGTGGACTGCCGCTGGTCGCGACCAACGATGGCGGTCCAAAGGAGATCCTGCATTATTGCGCGAATGGCCTCTTGCTTGATCCGCACAATATCAAGGACATCCAACGCAAACTGCTTGATGCCTTGTCGGATAACCGGCGCTGGAAACGCTGGTCACGTAGCGGGGTTGATGGTGCCAACCGGCATTATTCCTGGCCGGGGCATGCGCAACGCTATCTGGAATTGATTGAATCATTATTGCGGTCAACGCGCCGCCGTAAACTGCGTGTGCCTTCCACGAAGACCCGTTTGCCGACGGTGGATCGTCTGGCGATCACGTCCTTGGACAATGCACTGTTCGGTGACGATCAGGCCTTGCGGCAATTACAGGGGCAGTTACGCAAACACGGCCGCCACATCGGCTACGGTATTGCCACCGGCAGAAGCCTGGACAGCGCCTTGCGCCTGATGAAGCGCAAGGCCCTGCCGATACCGGACATTTTGATCACCTCCGTCGGCACGTGTATTCATTACTGCCACAACGGTCAACGTATCGTGGAAGACACGTATTGGGCGAATCACATCGACTATCGCTGGGAACCCAGGAAGCTGAGCAAGATCATGCGGCGTGTGCCCGGCGCAAAACCGCGGGCCGACAACGAACAGACCCGCTACAAGCTGAGCTACGATATCGACCCGGAAGTGACGCCGAGCGCGCGCGAGATTAAACGCTTGTTACGCATGAACGACTTGCATGCCAAGATTGTGATCAGCGAGACCCGGATTCTGGATTTGCTCCCGATCCGCGCTTCCAAGGGACTGGCAATCCGCTATCTCTCCATCAAATGGGGTGTGCCGCTGGAACATATTCTTGTCGTGGGCGATTCCGGTAACGACGAGGAGATGCTGCTGGGCGATACCCTGGGCGTGGTCGTCGGCAACCACAGTGCCGAATTGAGCAAGTTACGCGGCAAGCCGCGCATCTATTTTGCGGAAGGGAAATATGCCAGCGGCATCATGGAAGGATTCGCGCACTACCAGTTTTTCTCCACGATCCAGATCCCGTCAGTGTGATGGCATGCTGCTAACCGGATGACCTCGCATAGTTCGCGATCAATGGTCGCAGTTCCGGATGAAAATGGACGAGACCTTCGAGTATACCGGCGCAATAGTTCCCGTTGAGGCCAAAAAAACCACCGCGTGCCAGATAGAGTTGTGGCGCCAATCCGTTTTTATCGGCAATACGCCGCGCGTTGTTTTTGATGGAGCCGAGGGCGTTATTGACCAGGACGGCGGGAATATCACTAATCAGGACGGGCAAATCATTGCCGCTGTCACCGGCGAAGACAGTATCCTCTTTGCTCAGTCCCAGGCGGTCGATCAGGAATTCAATGGCGTGATATTTTGAAGCGCGTTGCGGCAGAATATCGATCAGGCCGCAATCGGCAATTTCGTCGATACTGTAAATAATATTTGCCTTAATCCGGTGTTCGTCCAGATGTTGGCGGACTTCCCTGACGGCGGTTTGTTCCGGGGTGGATAAATTCACGTAATAACTGAGTTTGTGGATGTTTTGTTTTTCCGGTTCCTGGAGTGTGAGATAAGGTAAATCGTCCAGATATTCTTGCAGTGCCGCGGCATCATGTTGCTGCCAATCCACCCCGATATGATCGGACCAATCCGTCTGTGCCTGCCATTGGTTGTCTGTTATCTGGTAGAGCGTCGTCCCCACATCGCCAATGGCGTATGCAGGTGTCGGGATGTGATAGTCAGCGATCGCCTGTTGCAAGAGATGCAGATCGCGGCCACTGACATATGCCAGGATGATATTTGCCTCTTTAATGACACTGGCAAAAAGATCGCGCACGCCCGGTGATTCATTCGCGTTACCGTTAGGCAACACCGTTCTGTCCAGATCGCAGCATAATAGGATGCTAGGCATGCGAATTGTCATACGCAGTGGAGGCTGCATTTTCGCGAGAGGGATTCTGCTCTATGGCAACTGTTCTGCTACACTCTACGGAAACGGGTGGCTCGACAAGCGATAGATACATCTAACTACGGTAACATTCTTACTCACAGGGAGCAACTGCGGCACATGCAGACACGTGATTTTCTGTTACACGATCAGCGTATCCTGGTTGTGCCGGATATGACCGCATTGAGTCAGGTGGTAACACAACGTATTGTCACGCTGGCGGCAGCAGCCATTGCGCGGCACGGGGCTTTCCATATCGCTCTTTCCGGCGGTTCCACACCGCGACATATCCACCAGACACTGTCGGCAGCGGAAAACCGTCAGCATGTTCAGTGGGACAAGGTACATATTTACTTTGGCGATGAACGCAATGTGCCGCACGATCATCCGGATTCCAACTATCGGATGGCGATGGAAACATTATTGATGCATGTGCCGGTGCCACCATCGCAGATTCATCCCATACCCACAGGCTGTGATGATATGCAGGCGTGTGCGGATCGTTACGCCGATGAATTGTCATATTTGCCGCAGCGTGACGGCAGACCCTGCTTTGATCTGATCCTGTTGGGGATGGGGGAAGATGGCCATACTGCCTCGCTTTTTCCGCACACCGACATCCTGGCGGAACAAAAACGAAATGTTGCGGCGGTATTTGTCCCCAGGCTCAATACATGGCGTGTCAGCCTGACATATCCCGTGATCGATCGCGCGGATGCCGTGATGATTCTCGTCAGTGGCGCAGCCAAGGCCAAAGTCTTGTTTGAAGTATTCCATGAGCCTGCACACGCATATCCCATACAAGGTCTTCGGAACAAACATGTGGAATGGTGTGTCGATATAGCAGCAGCAGAGAGGATAATCGAGAACGATGTGGGTATTGGCGGGTGATATAGGCGGTACATCAACGCGTCTGCAACTGGCGCAACGGCAGGCTGATGGATGGGCGGTCCAGGCGGCGATGGATTACCGCAGCGGTGAATATGCGCATTTGCGAGACATCGTTCGGATCCATTTACAAACACACGAACTCACGCATCTGGCCAGCGCCTGTTTCGCGGTAGCGGGGCCGGTGCAAAAACAGTTTGCACGCATCACCAATCTGCCCTGGGCGCTGGAAGTCGATGATTTGCAGCAACAGCTCAATATCGGCAGTGTCGCCCTGATCAACGATTTTACCGCCGTCGCCCATGGCCTGTCTGAACTAGACAAATCCGATCTGGTGACATTACAGCAGACCGTTGCCCAGCGCGACGGGGCCATTGCTATCCTGGGGGCGGGTACCGGACTTGGCCAGGCGATTGTAAAACCCTTTGACGATCAACTGGTCGTGATCGATGGCGAAGGCGGTCACGTCGATTTTGCGCCACGCACCGGTGAAGAGATTGCCTTATTACAATACTGGCAGGCACAAGTGGATCGTGTTTCGTACGAAACCTTTTTGTCGGGCAAGGGACTGACGCGCATCTTCGAATTTTATCGTCAGTCGGAGAACGTCGACGCCGGCCTGGCGCAGGCCATGACGGAACAGGACCCGGCGGCGGCCATCACGGATTTTGCCTTGCATTACAAGGAGCCGCTGGCCGTTCGCACGGTAAGGTCCTTTGTGCGTATCTACGCCGCGCAGGCCGCCAACCTTGCCCTGGTGGCCAAGGCCACTGGCGGGGTGTATCTCGCCGGCGGTATCGCACCGAAAATCATCGGCATGCTGCAAAGCGACGAATTCCTGCAGGTCTTCAATGACAAGCCGCCCATGCAACACCTGCTGGCAACAATCCCCGTGCACGTGATCATGAATACCCACGTGGGCTTATTGGGCGCGTTAAAAATCGCGAAACAACTGGTCTCGTAAGCGACCTGCTAGTTCAGGATGTCATCGTCGATGGAATTGCGCCAATACTGATCCTCGTGATCGAACAGTTTGCTGTCATCCGGTCCCCAGCTCCCGGCGGGGTAGGTATGAATGTAATTGCGCTCACTGTCCCAGACCTTGATGATGGGGTCCATGACTTCCCAGGCCAGGCGAATTTCATCGTAGCGCAGGAACAACGAGTGATCATTTTCGATCACGTCCAGCAACAAGGCCTCGTAGGCATCGAGCTGATAGGTGCTGAGCCCGCAGTAGCTGGCATCCAGCTGCGTGGTATGGGTCAGCAGTTCGAGACCCGGTTGTTTGACCTGTAATTCCATGCGCAGGCATTCCTGGGGCTGTATGCCCAGTACAATCCAGTTCGGTTTGAGTTCTTCGATCTGGGTCTTGCGAAACAATTGTTGCGGCGGGTGCTTGAAGCGGATGCTGATCACCGAACTGTTCTGCGCCATGCGTTTACCGGTGCGCAGGTAAAACGCTACGTTACGCCAGCGCCAGTTGTCGATATAGAGCTTGAGCGAGGCGTAGGTCTCGGTCACGCTGTTGCCGGCCACATTTTTCTCTTCCAGGTAGCCGGGAACGGCTTTACCGTCGAGCATACCGGGGGCGTATTGCGCGCGAAAGGCATGGGCATTCACCGCGCGTTTTGAAATCGGCCGGATGGATTTGAGCACTTTCACTTTCTCGTCGCGCAGGGATTCGGCGTCGAGATTGGCCGGCGGCTCCATCGCGACCAGGGTCAGCATTTGCAATAAATGACTTTGCAACATGTCGCGCAAGGCGCCGGTATTGTCGTAAAAGGCGCCGCGATTGGCGATGCCTTGCGCCTCCGAGTGCGTGATCTGAATGTGATCGATGTAGTTGCGATTCCATAACGGTTCGAGCATGAGATTGGCGAAGCGGAACACCAGGACGTTCTGCACCATGGATTTGCCGAGGTAGTGATCGATCCGGAAGATCTGCTCCTCGCGGAAGTGCCGGTGCAGGCTTTGCTCCAGGGCCATGGCGCTCTGCGTATCGTAGCCAAACGGTTTTTCGATCACCAGGCGCCGCCAGCCGTGTTCTTCGCTATTGAGGCCGACTTCGGCCAGGGCCTGCGCCACGGGTGCATAAAAAGTGGGCGGGATCGCCATATAGAACACGATGTTTTTTGGAATATCGTCGTTACTGTTGATGTAATCCTTGAGTTGCTGGAGCGAATCCTTATCGGTCATATCGCCGGCGAGCATGTGCATGCGTCGCGCGAGTTTGTCGAAGACCTCCTGCTTGAGCCCGCCGCGTGCGCGCTTGTCCAGTAAATCGCGGATGTCATGTTGCCAACGCGCCTGATCCCAGTCGTGACGGCTGTAGCCGATGATCGCCATGTTTTGCGGCGTGCGGCCGGCTTCTTCCAGGTGATATATCGCCGGGAGGAGTTTGTTCTGCGCCAGATTACCGGTCGCACCAAATACAACAAAGGTACAGGAGTCCAGCATGGTCATTTGTCTTTTACGTTGTGGCCGCCAAAGGCATTACGCATCATGGCAAGCAGTTTATTGGTGTAGCCTTCCGAGTCCTGACTGGCAAAACGCATATGCAGGGCCAGCGCCAGCACCGGGGTGGCGACGCCCTGCAGGATGCCTTCGTTGACCGTCCAGCGGCCTTCACCGGAATCCGCAACATAAGGCGCGATATGTGTCAGCGTCTGGTCCTTCGCCAGGAATTCGGCAGTCAGGTCCAGCAACCAGCTGCGCACCACGGAGCTGTATCGCCAGAGTTCGGTGATCTGCGCCAGGTCCAGATCGAATTCCTGTTTGCCCTTCAACAGACTGAGCCCTTCCGCCATGGCCTGCATCATGCCGTACTCGATACCGTTGTGTACCATCTTGGTAAAGTGTCCGGCACCGACCGGGCCGACATGCGCCCAACCGTGTTCGGGAGAGGGTGCCAGTGCCTGCAGTACCGGAATCACGGGATCGACGTGAGTCTTGTCACCGCCCACCATCATGCAGTAACCGTTATCCAGGCCCCAGATACCGCCTGAAGTGCCGGCATCGATAAAGCCAATGCCATGCTCGGCGAGCGTTTCACCGCGTCGCATGCTTTCCTGGTAATTGGCATTGCCGCCATCGATAACGACGTCGCCGCGGGCTAGCGTGGTTTTCAGATACTGAATGCTTTGTTCGGTGGCGTCGCCGGCGGGAAGCATTAACCAGACATAACGGGGAGTGGACAGTTTGGCCAGTGCATCATCGAGTGACGTTGCCATGATCAGGCCTTCTTCCTGTGCCAGCGTCTGGGTAATCTGCGGCGAGCGGTTATAACCGACGATTTGGAAACCGTGGCGACATAGCCGGCGTGCCATGTTCGCCCCCATCTTGCCCAGACCTATCATTGCCAACCGCATTTTATTTTCCTCATTCTTTTACATGCCTGTAGCTGTGACAACACTACAGTCAAATAGTGGCTCAAGATCCGGATTTTTTGAAGGAAGAATGAAAATTTGCACCTGTCACGTTCGTTCGCACCAATGCAACAGGATTAATGCGTGTTTATGGTGCGCTGTTGACGAGTGTTTCCGCAGCTTGCGTCAACTCACGCAGTGTATTTTGCATTTGTTGACGATAGGGTTCGAGATCTTCCGCCATCAAGCCTTTGGGAACACTCAATGGTGCACCGATGGTGATGACAATACGCGCAAAGGGTTTGGGGATAATAAACCGATCCCAACTCTTGAGATGCCAGGCGCGGCTGGCGGCGTATGACAGTGGTAACAACGGTGCCTGGGTAAATTGTGACAAGAGAATGTCGCCGATCTTGAAGACGTGCAGTGGGCCGGTCGGGCCGTCAGAGGTGCTTACCGGCGAAATGCCTTGTTTAACCACCACGTTATACATGTCGCGCATGGCCTGGGCGCCGGTGCGCGTGGTGGAACCGCGGATGACAACGCCGCCCCAGTCCTGCGCCAGGCGCGCCGGGATTTCACCGTCGACTGATGGGCTGATCAAAAATCCGATCTTGTGACCGCGCTTGATCAACTGGCGCATATACCAGGTACAAAAAAAATGATGCTGGTGCCAGTAGCAGGGAATGAAAGGTTTGTGCGTGGCGGTGATCTGTTCGACGTGTTCCTCGCCTTCGATACGCACGACCCGGCAGGTGGACCAGATGATATTGAAAATCAGGTTGGCGATGGGTTTGAGCAGGGCGTATGCCAGCCGTCTGCCCGGAGTCATTTCACGCATGCGGTATCCACTGAGATTCAAACGTAAACATATATATAAGAGTACTTTATCATGCCAAGCGGGCTATAGTACACTTAGCGGATTACCTCCTTGCTGGACAAAGTCTGCACAGATACCAATATCATGACGGTTGCGCCATTGAATCATGCCATGCCCCTGCGCGGTCCCGATATCAGCTACGATGTGCACACCACCACCGAGAGTTTCAAGCAATTGCAGCAATGGGTGGCGGAGTATGGTGATGTGTTTCCCATTACCCAAAAAACCCGCAAGGGGCCCGGATTGTTCGTCAACGACCCCGATGTCATCAAGCATATCCTGATCAAGAACAACAAAAACTATATCAAAGGCGTCGGGTTTGAGCGGGTCAAGATGCTGCTGGGTAACGGCATCATCGTCAGCGATGGCGCCTTCTGGCGTCGGCAACGGCGTATGATCCAGCCGGCCTTCGGGCGGGATGTGATCGCCGAACTCAGCAAACTCGTCGAACAGCTTAATCAGGTGTTTTTGACACGCTGGCAGATGCTGGCACGCGAAAATGCCTGTATCGATATCACGGAAGAGACCAACGACCTGGCCTTGCAGATCATCCTGCACAGCTTGTTCAGCGACGATGTCAAAACGATTTACGAACAGAATGACGGGAATCCGTTTGCGATTCTGACCGACGACTCCGCGCGCGATTTGAAACTGGCCGTGAAATTCCGCGGCCTGTCCAGGATCGTCGGTGACATCATCACCCAACGACGCCAGAGTAAGGCGGAACGTATGGACTTCGTGTCCTTGTTCATGGCTGCGCGTGACAAGGATACCGGCGAACCCATGAGCGACAAGGAACTGATCGACGAGGTCATGACCCTGATCGTGGCGGGTTCTGAGACCAGTGCCACCACACTGAACTGGGTGTGGTATAGCCTGGCAAAACACCCGGAGGTACTCGCGCGCGCGCAGCAGGAAGTCGATCAGGCGAGTTACACAGAGAGTCCCGGCTTCGAACACATCGAGGAATTGCCCTATCTCCGCCAGGTGGTGGAAGAGGTATTGCGCATCTATCCGCCGGTCTGGTTGTTTACCCGCAAGGCGCTGGCGCAAGACGAGGTCAACGGCTTGACCATTGCGCCGGGCACCGACATCTTTATCTCGCCGTACTTCATGCATCGCCATCCGCGTTACTGGCCGCAGCCGGAAAAGTTTGATCCTTCGCGCTTCAGTGAAGAGGCGAGTAAGGCGCAGCACAAAACCGCCTACATTCCGTTCTCGGCCGGACCGCGCCGCTGTATCGGCGATTTCTTTGCCATCGTCGAAAACCAGTTGCACTTCGGACTGATGCTGCGGCATCTGACCATGGAGTATGTCGAAGACCACCCGATTGAACTGGCGCCGGAAGTCAACCTGCGTACCCGTTATCCCATCACCATGCGTTTACACACACGAAAATAATTATTGCCATGTACGATTATCCCAATCTTAATGCTGCGCTTGTCACGCAGGCCAAGACCGATAAATGGATTACCTATATCGAAGGCAAACAGGAACAACGCCGGTTCAGTTATGCCCAGCTGTCCGATCGCGCCAGCATGTTGTTGTTTGATTTGCAGGAAGCCGGTCTGCAACCGGGCGATCAGCTCATCATCCTGCACAAGGACAATCAGACCTTTGTCGAGGCGTTCTGGGCCTGTGTCTGCGGCGGTATCGTACCGGTACCTATCGCAGTCGGTATCAGCGACGAACATCGCGCCAAGCTGTTCCGGGTGTTTACCAAGCTGGAACGCCCGTATCTGTACACCACCCAGGACAACCTGGATCGCCTGAATCAGTTCGCCGAACAGTATGGCCTGAACGAATCCATGCAGGGGATTCGTAGCAAGACATTATTGTCGAACCTGATGGAAGAACACGACGAACGCGGTGTGCACCACACGCCGCAATTGGACGATGTCTGCTTTATCCAGTTTTCTTCCGGTTCCACCAGCGAACCCAAGGGTGTGGTACTGACGCACCGCAATGTGCTGGTGAATCTCCATGCCATCGCCGAGGGGGCAGGTTATACCCCGGACGATATCAGCCTGAGCTGGATGCCCTTGACCCACGATATGGGCTTGTTAGGTTTTCACCTGAACATGATCGCCGTCGGCATGAGCCAATGCCTGATGCCGACAGACCTGTTCAGTCGCCGGCCGTTGTTGTGGATGGAAAAGGTCAGCGAACTGAAGGCGACGGTGACCTGTTCGCCCAACTTCGGGTATAAACATTTTCTCAAGGCCCTGGGGAGCAAGACCCTGGAGGACGTCGACCTTGCGCACGTCCGCGTGATTTACAACGGCGCCGAACCCATCTCGATTGAGTTATGCCAGCAGTTTATCGATGCGCTGGCGCCGTACAGCTTACCGGCGACCGCGATGTTTACCGTGTATGGTTTGGCGGAAGCCACCCTGGCGGTCGCCTTCCCGGTGCAAGGTGTCATGTACCGCGCGGTGTATGTGGATCGACATGCCATGCGCCTGGGGGATGTCGTGAAGCCGGTGTCTGCCTCTCACCCGGATGCCGTGGGCTTTGCCATCGAAGGCAAGCCGGTGCTGGATATGCTGGTGAAGATCACCGATGAAAATAACAAGAGTCTGCCGCCGACTCATATCGGTCTGGTGCAGATAAAGGGCCCCAGCGTGACGGCGGGGTACTACCTGGATGAAGACGCCAACAGCAATGCCCTGACCGGTGACGGCTGGTTGAATACCGGCGACCTCGGCTTTCTCAATAATGAAGGCGAGCTGGTCATCACCGGGCGCGAGAAAGATATCATTTTCTCTAATGGCCAGAATTATTATCCGCATGACATCGAGACCGTGGCCCTGCAACTGCAGGAACTGGAATTGGGCAAGGTCGTGGCCTACGGTCTGCGCCAGCCCAACGCACAATCCGATGAGTTGCTGATCTTTATTCTATACCGTGCCGACATCAGCGGATTCATAGGCATTGCGCGCGATGTGATGCGTCACATCAATGAGCAGACCGGTCTGGAGGTGGCGCACGTGATCCCGGTCAATCGTATCCCCAAAACCACCAGCGGCAAGCTGCAACGCCGGCTGCTGGGGGATACCTATTTGAAGGGTGAATACGACGAGGTGATCGCGGAGATTCAATCACAGATCAATGCCGCGCACACACAAGATACCGGTGACCTGAGTCAGACGGAATATCGCATCAAGACGATCTTTGCCGAGGCGGTGAAGGACAAGGCCGTTGCTGTCCAGGATAATTTTTTCGAGACCGGCATCAGTTCGCTGACACTCACCGAAATCCATCAGCAGATCGACGAGGTCTGGCCCGGCGTCGTCGATGTGACGGACATGTTCGAACATCAGACCATCGCCGAACTGGCGGCATTCATTGACGCCAAGCTGGCGGAGTAAGCGAGTCAAGCCCTGTCGGCACGCCGCTGGCGTGCCCGGATCAGGCTCTTTTCGAATTCGACCAGGAGAAAGATCATCATGGCCACGCCGATGACTTTCAGCCAGTCCAGGGCGGCGAGCTGACTGCTACCGAATAAGGCCTGCATCACCGGCAGATACGTGTATAGCAGTTGCAGGACCAGTAACCCGCCGGTGGCGTACAGGGCATATCTGTTGCCGAAGAAACCGGCGCGGGTAAAGGCGGGTTGCAACAGGTAGCGTGAGTTGAACAAATAAAAGATCTCGAACATCACCAGGGTGTTGACCGCGATGGTTTGCGAGCGCGCCAGGGCATATCCTGAAACCTGCGCATCCCAGAACAGACCGAAGGTGCCCGCCAGGACAACAAGCGAAACAAAGATTACGCGCCACACCAGAAAGCGCGAGAGCAGCGGTTCATGCGAAGCACGCGGTTTGCGTTGCATGATATCCGGCTCCGCCGGTTCGAATGCCAGACTCAGCGCGAGCGTCACCGCCGTGACCATATTGACCCACAGGATCTGCACCGGCGAAATCGGCAGGGACATGCCGAAGAGTACTGCCGCCATGATCGTCAATGCCTCACCGCCACTGGTCGGCAGGATATAGATAATCGATTTTTTCAGGTTGTCGTAGACGGTGCGACCCTCTTCGACGGCGGCGGCAATGGAAGTGAAGTTGTCATCGGTCAACACCATCTCGGCGGATTCTTTCGCGACTTCGGTGCCTTTATGTCCCATCGCGATCCCGACATCGGCACGTTTTAGCGCGGGGGCGTCGTTGACGCCGTCGCCGGTCATGGCGACGATATGATCGTTGGCTTGCAATGCCTTGACCAGCCGGAGTTTATGCTCCGGGCTGGTACGGGCAAAGATGTGAATGTCTTCCGCGGCGTTTTGTAACGCCTCATCGCTCAGCTGGTCGATCTCTTCTCCACTGAGGACGCGTTCTGGATGGCGAAATCCCATGGTGTGTCCGATCGCACTGGCGGTAACGGTATGGTCACCGGTAATCATCTTTACCTCGATACCGGCCCGTTGGCAGCTGGCGACTGCACGCATGGCATCTTCCCGCGGTGGATCGATCATGCCGAAGATACCCAGGAGCACGAGGTCCTTGTCGATGTCGGCGAAGGTCAAAATGTTTTGATCGGCACTGACGGGTTTATAGGCGATCGCCAGCAGGCGCAGACCGGATTGCGCCATGCGCCGCATCTGGGTTTCCCAGTAGCCTGGCTCCAGCGCGCTTTCCTTATCACCCCGGTGTTGCGCGCGGGACATGGCCAGGATCTTCTCCGGTGCGCCCTTGACGTAGATAAAGCCGTTGCCATGATGGTCGTGATGCAGGCTGGCCATATAGCGATGCTGGGATTCGAACGGGATGACGTCCATGCGCGGAAAGGACTCGTGCAGCGTTTCCGTGTTCATGCCAGCCTTACTGGCAGCACTCAGCAATGCGCCTTCGGTAGGATCGCCGTGTAATTTGTGCTCGTCAGCCGTGATGGTCAGGTGTGCCTCATTGCACAGGGCGCCACCGCGCAGCATTTGCACGAGTATGTCATCCTGCGTAGGGTCGATTGCCTGTCCGCCTTGCAGAAATTCACCGTGAAAATCGTAACCGCTGCCGGTAATGTCGATCTGGCGGGTAGCGGTGACGATCTGTTGCACCATCATTTCATTGCGGGTCAGCGTACCGGTCTTGTCGGTGCAGATCACGCTTACCGAGCCCAGGGTTTCCACCGCCGGTAAACGTCGAATGATGGCATTCCGCCGCGCCATGCCCTGTACGCCGATGGCGAGGGTAATGGTCATGATCGCCGGCAGACCTTCCGGTATCGCCGCGACGGCCAGGCCGACGGCCGCCAGAAACATCTCCGTCACTTTGAAATGATGGACCAGCACGCCGAAGCAAAAGGTGAATAAGGTGACCAGGCCAATCGACAGGGTCAGGCGGTTGCCGAACTGCATCATCTGCCGCAACAACGGGGTGGTCAGCCGCTCGACATTCTTGAGCATGCTGGTAATGCGACCAATCTCGCTGTCCTTACCGGTCGCGACGACGATGCCATATGCCTGGCCGTAACTGACCAGGGTCCCGGAATAGGCCATGCATTTACGGTCGCCGATCACCGCATTCGCTGCGACAGGCTCGCTGGACTTACTGGTCGGTACGGATTCGCCAGTGAGCATGGCCTCTTCGATGCGCAGGTCCTTGACCTGAAACAGACGAAGGTCGGCCGGAACTTTGTCACCGGACTGGAGCATGACGATATCGCCCGGCACGAGTTCTTCCGCGGCAATGCTTAGGATATGACCATCGCGTCTGACATTGGCGTGTTGCGATAGCAATAGCTGGATGGCGTCCAGGGCCTTTTCCGCCTTGCCCTCCTGGATAAAACCGATCAGGGCATTGATGAGCACCACGCCCAGAATGACACCCGTATCCAGCCAATGGGCCAGGAAAATTGTCACGAGCGCCGAGCCGAGCAGGACGTAGATCAGGACATTATGAAACTGCCGGAAAAGTCGTAACCAGGCACTCGGGGGTTTCAGCACCGGCAGGCGGTTCGGTCCATATTGCCGTTGTCGTGACGGCACTTCTGTGTGCGTTAACCCGCCGGACTGCGTGTTGAAATGGGCAAACGCCTCATCGGCAGGGCGGGCGTGCCAATCGGAAAGCTGGGTTTTGTCGTCCATAGCCATTTGGTTTACCACAGTGAGCTCAGAAACACCCCGGAGGCGCTGTATATTTCTGATTTGAAAGATTAAAATACCCGGCCTTGATACACGTAGTAAAGGCCTCGTTTGTCTGACATGACTATTCGTACCCGTTTTGCCCCCAGCCCGACCGGTTATTTGCACATCGGTGGCGCCCGTACCGCACTGTTTTCCTGGTTATATGCCCGCAAACACGGCGGTAAATTTATCCTGCGCATCGAAGATACCGATCTGGAGCGTTCCACGGCGGAATCCGTGAATGCCATCCTGGAGGGCATGACCTGGCTTGGACTCGAATACGACGAAGGCCCGTTTTATCAGACCCACCGTTTTGATCGGTATAAGCAGATCATCCGGCAATTGATCGAGCAGGGCGATGCCTATCGCTGCAATTGCAGCAAGGAACGCATCGACGCCTTGCGCGAGGCCCAGATGGCGCGCAAGGAAAAACCGCGTTACGACGGCCATTGCCGTCACCATGACGTCAGCGCCGATGAGCCCCACGTGGTGCGCTTCAGGAATCCGCTGGAAGGGCAGGTGGTGATCGATGATCTGATCCGCGGTCGCGTCATCATTCAAAACGCGGAACTGGACGATCTGATCATTCAACGCACGGACGGCTCGCCGACGTATAACCTGACCGTGGTGGTGGATGATTACGACATGCAGATCAGTCACGTGATCCGCGGTGACGATCACCTGAATAACACCCCGCGCCAGATCAATATTCTCAAGGCCATCGGTGCACCGATCCCGGTGTATGCCCACGTGCCCATGATCCTCGCCGAAGACGGGGCCAAGCTATCCAAGCGCGTGCACGGTGAGTCGGTGAGCGTGATTCAGTATCGCGAAGACGGCTATCTGCCAGAGGCCTTGCTCAATTATCTGGTGCGCCTCGGTTGGTCGCACGGCGATCAGGAAGTCTTTTCCATTGATGAGATGGTGCAGTTGTTCGATGTGCATGACGTGAACAATTCGGCCTCCAGTATCAATACCGGCAAACTGCTGTGGCTGAATCAGCAATATCTGAAAGAGAAGCCGCCGGAATATATCGCCCACCACCTGGGTTATCACCTGGGTAAACTGGATATCGACCCCACGACCGGCCCGGACCTGCTTGAAGTGGTGCAGGCACAACGGGAACGGGCGCAGACGCTGAAAGAGCTGGCGGACATTTGTGTATTTTTCTATAAAGATTTTGCCGGTTACGATGACAAGGTGGCGGGCAAACACCTTACCCAAGAGTCCGCACCGGTATTACAACGTGTCATGCAGCAACTCACGGAGATCGTCGACTGGCAGCAAACGACGATCCATGACGTGGTGCAGGGTACGGCCGAGGCCCTGGGCCTGAAAATGGGCAAGGTCGCGATGCCCTTGCGCATGGCGGTCACCGGGGGGACACCATCGCCTGGACTCGACCTGACGCTCTATCTGGTCGGAAAGACCCGTACCTTGCAACGGATCGAAATGGCGCTGGAATATATCGACAGACATGCAGCTTAACGGATACCGCCCTTACACGGTGGCGACAGGAACGACGCTATGACAGAAGAAGTAAAAACCCCGACGAATTTTATTCGCCAGATCATCGATGCCGATCTGGCCGCGGGCAAGAATAATGGCAAGGTCGCCACGCGCTTTCCGCCGGAACCCAATGGTTATTTGCATATCGGCCATGCCAAATCGATCTGCCTGAATTTCGGGATCGCCCTAGATTATCACGGCAGCTGTAACCTGCGCTTCGACGATACTAATCCGCACAAGGAAAATCTCGAGTTCGTGGAATCCATCAAAAAGGATGTGGAGTGGCTAGGGTTTACATGGACTGCCCTGTATTACGCCTCGGATTATTTTGACAGGCTTTATCAATTCGCCATTGATCTGATCAAACAGGGCAAGGCCTATGTCGACGATCTCAACGCCGAGGAGATTCGCCAGTATCGCGGCACCCTGACCGAGGCGGGCAAGAACAGTCCGTACCGCGATCGCAGCGTGGAGGAAAACCTGGACCTGTTTCAACGCATGCAGGCCGGAGAATTCGAAGATGGCAGCCGGGTATTGCGCGCCAAGATCGATATGGCCTCGCCGAATATCAATCTGCGCGACCCGACCATCTACCGCATTCGCCGCGGTGCCGTGCATCATCAGACCGGCACCGAATGGTCGATCTATCCGATGTACGATTACACCCACTGCATTTCCGATGCGCTGGAAGGCATTACCCATTCCCTGTGTACGCTGGAATTCGAAGACCATCGGCCACTGTATGACTGGTTTCTGGATCAACTCGATGTGCCGTGTCACCCGCAACAGATCGAATTCTCACGCCTAAATCTTGAATACACCGTGATGAGCAAACGCAAGCTGACCGAACTGGTGAGCGAAGGGCATGTCGATGGTTGGGACGACCCGCGGATGCCGACCATTGCCGGTATGCGCCGTCGGGGTTATACGCCGGCATCGTTGCGCGAGTTCGCGCGCCGCATCGGGATCACCAAGGCGGATAACACTGTCGAGATGGGCGTGCTGGAAGACTGCATCCGCGAAGACCTCAATGAGAGCGCACCGCGCCGCATGGCCGTGCTCAATCCGCTCAAGGTGGTGTTGAGCAATTATCCGGAAGGGCGGAGCGAGCAACTGAGTGCACCCAACCATCCGCAAAAGCCGGAGCTGGGCGAACGCGAACTGAGCTTCAGCCGCGAACTCTATATCGACGAAACGGATTTCATGGAAGACCCGCCGAAAGGATTCAAACGACTGGTGCCCGGCGGCGAGGTACGTTTGCGTAACGCCTATGTCATCCGTTGCGATGAGGTGATCAAGGACGGGCACGGCAAGGTGATCGAGTTACGCTGCAGCTACGATGCCGACACCCTCGGCAAGAATCCGGAAGGGCGTAAGGTCAAGGGTGTGATTCACTGGGTCGAGGCCGGCCATGCCATCGAGGCGGAAGTGCGCTTGTACGATCGCCTGTTCAGTGTCGCCAGCCCGGACAAGGGTGGCGATTATCGGGACCTCCTGAATCCGGAATCCCTGCGCAGCCTGTCGATCTGCTATCTGGAGCCCGCCCTAGCGGAGGCCGAGCCCGGCCAACAGTTCCAGTTTGAGCGGGAAGGGTACTTTTGTCTGGACGAAATGCACGTGCACGGGCAAAAACCGGTGTATAACCGCACCGTCACCCTGAGAGATACCTGGGGCCGCGCGGAGCAAAAGGGATAATTTCTTAACTGGTTGATTTTTAGCAAAAAAATCTCATCCAGGGTGCAGGAAAATATTGACATCGCGCAGCGACTTAAGTAGAGTGCGCGCTTCGTTTTTGGGGCTATAGCTCAGCTGGGAGAGCGCTTGCATGGCATGCAAGAGGTCGGCGGTTCGATCCCGCCTAGCTCCACCAAAGTTCTGCGGGGCAGGACGTTGGCAGGCCCCGGAGGCAGTATGCATTTAGCCGGACGTATCGCGATATATATAGGTATAGGCTTGGCTGCTGTCGGACTGATAGTCGGATTTACTTTCATGTTTGCGGGTAACGACGATCTGGCCAAGTTTTTAATCGGCCTGGTGCCGATTGGTTTTGTCCTGATGCTGGCGGGTACAGTAACGACCCTGTTATCAGTGCCACAGGACAAACAGTAAAAGTTGTTAGACCTAGGCTAAGTCTCAAAACGTCCCCATCGTCTAGAGGCCTAGGACACCGCCCTTTCACGGCGGCGACAGGGGTTCGACTCCCCTTGGGGACGCCAAACATACAAAAAGGCCCTTTACGGGCCTTTTTTTATTTGTCTGTCATACCTTCCTCGTTAATCTGAATTGCCAAGCAGACCATTTCCGATGGCGAACGAGATCAGCCCCGATACATTGTGCAGGTCGAGTTTCTTCATCATGTTCGAACGATGCTTCTCGACGGTTTTGATGCTCAGGCTGAGCAGATTCGCTACGTTCCGGTTGGTGTGCCCCTCGGCCACCAGGGTCAGGATCTCGATCTCACGTTTGGTGAGTGTATCCAGATGTAGTTTTCCTTCTTTAGGTTTCGGCGCCAGCAGAAAGGCATTGATGATGTTGTCGGAAAGACTGGGACTGAGATAGACCTTGCCGTTAAGGACGCTGTGAACTGCGGTGAGCAGTTCGTCATTGCTGGCGTCCTTCATGACGTAACCGCTGGCACCGGCCTGGAATGCGTCGCGAATGGACTGTTCGCTATTGTGCTGTGTTACCAGGAGGATCCTGAGCAGCGGGAATGCCGTCTTGATCTCAACGATCCTGTCGATGCCGCGGTTGTTGGGCATGGCGATATCCGTAATCAGCAGGTCCGGTGAGTGCGCCGCAACCATGGATAGCATGCCGCCGCCATTAACGGCTGCGTTGATGACAGTGAGGTCAGGCTGGTTGCCAAGCAGGACGCGCAGGCCGGTGCTGAAGATCGTGCCCTCTTCGGTGATCAGGATGGTAGCCTTGTCATTCATTGTAGTGTACCTGGTGAAGCAGACGGTTTTGGTGTGGTTGGTGTTGCATGATTCATACGTGCCCTGATGTTTGCCTGGCGAAATTTTGGTGTTTTATAAATGAATGTCCACTCTGAATAAGTCTCCTTGTCTGTAAAGTCCTGGTCCTCCTGGCTGAAGTTGCGTTGCTTAATGGGATGTTGTTTCGACTGGCTATACACCCCGATGATACGGTCGTTGACGTCTTTGACCAGTCCCCACTCCTGACTGCTCGTGATCGGGTCGTAATAGATCTTGCGTAAATAGCGCACGACGCCGGGCTGGCGCGGGTCGCGTAACAGGTCCTCAAGGCTCGCCGGGTATTGACGGATACCGGACGACGCGTTGACGTAACGCCCGATCGCCTCGCGGAATTGATCGCCGACGTAGAGTAACTCGCGCTCCCGGTTGCGTTGCTGTGCGGTATGCCAGACCACGCCGGTTGCCGCCAGCGCGACGCCCATGATCGTCACCGCGATAAGAATCCCGATGTAGGTAAAGCCAGCGGCTGTGTGTTTACCAGTCGGCATATAAGGTTCCGTCGTGTGCCCGTTTGTCCGTGCCGCTTTTAATGTCGTAGACCGCGCCCTTGTCCGGGTCATCGGGCGGAACGACTACCCAGGTCGTCGCGCTGTCGGTGATCGGGTCCTGCGGGATCTTGCGCAGATAGCGGCGAGTCACCAGGTCGTCCAGGTCATTCGGGTATTTACCGTTATCGCTGTAAAACTGATCCAGGGCCTTGCGGATGATGGCCAGGTCATCGCGCAGGACGGTCTCTCTGGATTTATCCACGCTGTGAAAATAGCGAGGCGTTGCAATCGTGAGCAGGATCCCGATGATGGTCATCACCACCAATAGCTCAATCAAGGTAAAGCCTGGAGAGGTCGCTGATTTCATGCCGTTTACCAATCCCGGTACGGTATGCCGCGCAGGCTCTTGCCCGGCGCTCTGGAATACACGTCGTAGACATCGTCACCTTCCTGTGGGTCAGTGGCGCTGCTCTCGTAACTGCGCTTGCCCCAGGTCTCGGCCGGCGTGAGATTCGGGTCGGTGGCGAACGGGTCACGCGGGATACGGCGCAGGAAATAGATCTTCTGGCCGCTCGTACTGGTGAGGTCATCGACACCGTCGACCAGGATCTCGAGTGACGCAGGGTAGCCGGATTTATTCAGCGACGCGGCGATCTGTCCGTTATCCCAGGCCTGCTTGTAGGCGTCGATGGCGCTGCGGATCTGCTGCAGCGCGCTATGCAGTTCCTGTTCCTTGGCGCGTGTCACCGCGAGTTCACTGATCGGCAGGGCGATGGTGGACAGCAACGCGACGATCGCCAAGGAGATCATCAGCTCGATGAGGGTAAAGCCACGGCGCTGAGTGGGTGTCGGCGTTGGCATTACGGCACCAGGCTCACGTTGTATGGCGTGGTCGGTGGAGGCGGCAGTCTGGCGCCAGAACCGCCCATGAGATGGGGATCGCTAATCACGATGGGTGATGTTGCCTTCGCGGATTGGACGCTGAAGGTCACTACCGCCACATTGCCCTGGCCACTCGCGCCTTGCGGGCTGAGCCGGGACACATAGACGAAGGCGGTGCCGGTGTCAGGATTGACCTTGGACGTAAAGATGGTCTTCTTGTCGTCCTGGTTGAACAGGTTACCTTCCTCGATATGCGAAATCGCCAGGGCCGTGCGATCATAGCCCAGGGTGAAGGAAAGACTCCTGACGGGTTCGCTGGACTGTGCCGCAATCGCGACCTGAAACTGATCGCCGACCTTGATCTGTTGCGGCCCGTGCCAATTCAGGACAAAGGGCGCTTGCGAACCGGTAGCCACGCCTGACGATTTATCCTCGGTAGGCGCGGGTGTGTTTTCGCTTTGCGGTTTCGGCGACGCCGGCGCGGCTGCCGGTTTGTCAGCAATCGCGGGTGCAGTTACGGTGGGTGACACGGGTGATGTCGACGCGGGCGATGCGGGCGCCGGGATGGGTGCAGTACGCGAAACGTCGGCGTTGTCTAATTTCACCTTCGTGTGCGCGTTATCATGTTTGTTGACGTGAGCGGGCTCCAGGGTGATGGGACGGCTGCGCAGGGTACCGTCGGTGCCGGACCAGAATTCCAGGTTTTGCGCATTCGGGTGTTGATTGCGCCGCGTCAGGTGCGGCGTGATGGAGAGGACGATTTCCGTTTTCTTGGCATCGTTCTTATGACTTGAAAACAATCTGCCCACGATCGGCAGATCACCCAGGCCGGGAAACTTCTGCGCGGCCTTGCGATCCTCGTCGCTGATCAGGCCGGCCAGGACCTGGGTCTCGCCATCCTTCAGGCGCAATACGGTATTGGCGGTGCGGGTACCGATCTGATACGCCAGCGTAGGACCGCTGCTGATCTCACGCACGATGCTGCTGACTTCGAGGTTGACCTTGATCTCGACATCGTCATCCGGGTGAATATACGGCTGCACGTCCAGCTTCAGACCCACGTCCAGGTATTGCACGTTACCCGTGACCACGGGCGTACCGGACGATACCGGTGTGATGGCATTGGTGATCACCGGGACCCGATCACCGATGAGGATCTTGGCCTTTTCGCGGTTGCGAACGCGTATCCGCGGGCTGGCCAGGATATTCGCGTCACCGGATTCATCCTTGAGATCGATCGAGGCATTGATCGGCGAGACCGAGAAGAAACGATCGGTGAGGTGTCCGACGTCGTGCAGCGTGAGCGGTTGTGACGGTGTGGTGGTGGTGACAACACCCCCGCCCGGCAGCGTATTCACGGTGGTGGTTTCCGGCGTGCCGGAGGCGGAGAGGGCGATCTGTTCCGGCAGCTTGATACCGAGTTCGGTAAGCTTGGAACGGGTCACCTCCAGTACTTCGACCTCCAGCATGACTTCGGGTTGCGCGAGGTCCTGCGCGGCGATCAATTTGTCCGCCAGCTGGATGGCGTCGGGGGTGTCGCGGATGACCAGGGAATTGGTTTTCTCATCGACGTACATGTCCTTTGTCTTCAGCAGGGCCTTGAGCATCTTTTCCATTTCCTTGGCGTCAGCGTTGGTGAGCTGGAAATTACGGATCATCAGGTCCTGATATTCCTTCACCTTTACCGGCGTGTTCGGGTAAAGCAGGATCGTGTTGTCGGACAGGATCTTTTTGTACAGGCCGTCCTGCAGGGCGATGAGGTCGATGGTGTCTTCGACCGAGGCGTGATTGACAAAGATGGTGGTCTTCAGATTGTCGTGGATATCCTTGTCGAGCAGGATATTGAGCCCGCTGGTGCGCGATAGCGCCTCCACGACCATCTTCAGGTTGGCATCGCGAAATTCGAGCGTCACCGGTTTTTTGAATTCCGGTTTCAGGCTCGGACCGTTAAAGGCATTTTTGGCCAGCTGCTCATCGATCTTGCGGGACAAGACCTTGGCATCCTTGTAAGCAGGGTCTTCAAGCAGAATGCCTTTGACGATGTTCTGCGCCTCCTGCAGTTCGTTTTGCTCGAATAATTTCTGGGCGCGCAGCATCGCGGTCGCGTGCTGCTTGTCCATCTCGAGATTGGCCAGGCCGGTAACTGCGCGGCTATCCTTGTTATCGATCTGCAGCACACCCTGGTAGAGTTTGGCGGCTTCGTCGTAGTGGCCGGCGGCGCGCTGACTGTCGGCGTGTTGCAGCAACCGGTTTATGATCCGATCACGGCTATGGATCAGGTCGATGCGATACGAAAAATTACCCGGCTCGGATTTACTGGCGGCCTCCAGCTTGACCAGGCCTTCCTCGACGTGACCCTGGTCGATCAGGTCCATCCCTTCTTCATGCAGGCGTTGCGCGGCGCAACCGGCCATGAATAACACGATAAGGGCTGCCGCCAGTCGTCTTAAAATATAGAATTCACGCCGTCTGCAATTTGGCTCGCTATTGGCGGTGTTGTCGAGTTGCTGTGACATGTCATTGTCCCCCGGAAAGCTCAAGATATTGCTTTTTTTTCATTGGTAAATACGTCAAGGCCAGTTTCCCGTTCTCGATACCGTCGACATGGTAGTCCGTACCGAGGGATTCACCACCGTGCACCAGGTAGACCTGATCCTTGTCAGCGATGAAGAGGGTTAACTGCCCGTCGGGTTTCAGTACCTTGCCAAGAAAGGAAAAGGGCAGCGGCGGTGCCACCGCAACCGGTGGCGGTGGCGCCGGTGCTGGCGGTGGCGGCACATACCAGGACTTGGTACGAAACAGGTCGCCGGTGTCAGTGACCGTTCTTGGCTGCCGGAGTTGCTCCAGCGCGATCTCCTGTGCCGGTGCCTGCACCGCACCTGATTTCCGAACACTGAGAGGTTCGGGGTGAGTGGTGGCAGCGACAATGCCTGCCGTCTGATCCGTACCGTTGAAATAACGGGTGACGGCGAGTGTCAGGCCCAGTGCCAGCAGCCACCATCGCCAGCGCTTGTTCAGTCTGATGTTCATGCCGGCTGCCCCAGGTACAGCGAGATCTTGAATTTCGCATCGATCAGCGCATTGCTGATTTTATTGCGTTCGAAGGTGACGCCGTCGAGTGCGGCGATGGGGATTTCGCTCAGCACGGCGGCGATGAATTTGTGCAGTTGCTGATAACTGCCGGTGACCGGCAGGGTGATTTCGTAGCGCAACAGGCTGCCCGCGCGTTCGTGGATGACACGGTATTTGCCCTCCGGTAGATCCAGGTGCTGGTCCCTGGCCGCCGTGAAGATCTTGTTCAGCCAGTTCGGTGCGGTGGATTGCGCCGGGAAGAACTGGTAATAAGTGAACAATTGTTCTGCCGTGGTGGTGGGTTCTGTCATGCTCTGTTTGAGGGAGGCGTGCACCTGTTTATTGAGGTCGTCGATGTCCTGTTGCAGTTGCAGCTGTTGCGAATATAACGGTGACAGGACCGTGACGTAGACGAGCAGGGCGAGCACCAGCAAGGCGAGGCCGAGCCTGCCTTCGCGCCGAAGCGCGGACCGTCCTGTGATTAATATCCGGTGTATGCGATTCACGGTTTCACCAGCCATGTCGCGAGCAGGGTGAAGCGTACCGGTTGTTGCGCGGAACGGGTCTCGATCTGGTGGTTCTGCAGGTACACTGAACCCAGCGACTTTGCCTTTTGCAGTGATTGCACGTAGTCGAGCACCGCGTTAAGGTCCCTGGCCTCGCCACTGATCTTGATGGTGCGTTTGGGCACGTCCGGTACGATAGACAGCAGGGCCACCTGGTTTTGCTGTGAGGCACCGATGTCTTTGAGCAGTTGTCCCCAGGGCAGACTGAGTTGCGACAGTACCGACTTGGCGTCCTTGATTTCCGCGCGCAGGGATTGTGCCTGCTCGGGGCTTAAGTGGAATTGCCGTGCGCTGTGATGACTCGTCCGCTCAAGCATGCTCCGTTGGGATACCAGGGTATCGATGCTGTTCTGAATGACAATGAACTGATAGGCAAGCAGCGCGGTAACGACGATCCCGCTCAGCAGCAGCAGCCGGTTTGGCCAGCTGGCGGGGCGCCGGGTATCGTGAAAATCGAGTCGGAGCATGTGCATGGAACTCGCTTTCATGAGTCCCTGACGTGATCCGGTTCTGTTGTCTGTCTGGTGTTCGAGCATGGTGCTCATCCTATTAAGGCCATGGCATGCACAGGTTCTTCTGTCTGCGCGGGTTTCGGCCAGAGCGACGGGTCCAGGATATGGACGTGATTTTCGTTGGGATTCGCTTCCGGCGGGAGTTCCGGTGCAACATCGATCGGTTCCGGATATTCCGGCGCAAAGACAAACACCGGCGTTCGGGATCTTTCCCTGACCGGCGTTTTGCCTAACAACAGCAATTCCTCCCGCTCCAGTTGTATCGTCAGTTCATTCTGCCAGTCGTCGCTGGTGCGGATGCATTTAACGGTTTGCCAGCAACTGTCCTCCAGTCTGGCAAGACAGAACACCCCGTCTTCTACCAGCGCTAACCAGGCGGAAGCGGTGAGATAGCGCCGATATTGATTGAAGGCAGTCATCAGATACGGCTGGATGGAACGCAATACGTGTCGTGTCGGCTGCAGCAGTTTGCGTAGTGCGTCGATCAGATCACGATCGATGGCGCAGGCAATCCGCGGGCAGTTGCGGTGCTGGGCAGGGCTGACTTGCAGGCTCCACTGCGCCACAGCGGCGCCGTAGATGCGGGTAAAGTGGTGCTGGACCAATGCCTGTTCTTCCTTGAGACTGCTGACCTGGTCCAGATGCTTGACCAGGACATAGCGCACGAAGTGATTGGATAGCACCACGGTGACGTTGCTTTTCCCGTTATGGAAATCCGGCAGCGCCGACATTAACGCGGTAAGCGCATTCTGCCAGGACGGCAAGCCGGTACGTTGCGGCGCACACGCAACAACACGTTTATCCACTATCGTCTGGGCACGACCTCGGCCGATGCGTAGTAACACCACCTGCGTGGGATGCAGGATGATACGTATCTGCTCAGGCAACCAGCGTGACACGGTTAATCTCCTGTAGTGTGGTCAAACCGTCACGAACCAGGTCGAGCGCGCTTTCCCGCAACAGGCGCGTGCCGTTGCGACGCGCTGCCTCTTTGACGCGTCCGATCGACGCATTCGTCGATATCAACTCGCGTATCTCATCGTTTAAATACAACAGTTCGGCTATCGCCCTGCGTCCGCGGTAACCGGTGCCACGGCAGTGACCGCAACCGATACCGGCCTGGAACTTGAAGCTTTCGACCATTTGCCGGGTGATGCCGGATTCGGCCAGTAACTCGGGACTTGGCACATAGGGTTGCGTGCAGTGAGGACAATTCTGCCGCACGAGGCGTTGTGCCACGATGCCATTGAGGGCCGAGACAAAACTCGAGGGCGTCACGTCCATATGCAGAAACCGTCCGATCACATCGAACACGTTATTGGCGTGGACGGTGGTAAACACCAGGTGTCCGGTCAATGCCGACTGCACGGCGATCTGGGCGGTCTCGGCATCGCGAATCTCACCCACCATGATCTTGTCCGGGTCATGCCGCAGGATGGAACGCAGGCCGCGGGCAAAGGTCAGGCCTTTTTTCTCATTGACGGGGATCTGCAAGACCCCGGGCAACATGTATTCGACCGGGTCCTCGATGGTAATAATTTTATCCTGCCCGTGATTGATCTCGCTGATCGCCGCATACAGGGTCGTGGTCTTGCCGCTGCCGGTGGGGCCGGTCACTAACAACATGCCGTAGGGCTCTTTCGCCAGACGCCGCAGGGTTTTCATTGAGACCGCGTCAAAACCCAGATAGTCCAGGCGCAGGCCCTTGATCTGATCGGACAAGGCCTGTTTGTCGAGAATCCGCAGCACTGCATCTTCACCGAAGATGCTCGGCATGATGGAGACGCGCACGTCGATCTCGCGGCCGCGGCTGGTGACCTTGAACCGGCCATCCTGGGGAATGCGGCGTTCGGCAATATCGAGCTCGGCCATGACCTTCACGCGTGAAATAACCTGCTCCGCCATTTCCAGCCCCGACATTTTACCTACCAGGGACAGCACACCATCGATGCGATATTTGATGTTCAGGCCGTCGGGACAGGTTTCCAGATGAATGTCGCTTGCCTCAATCTTGAGCGCATCATACAGCGTCGACTGGACCAGCTTGATTACCGGGCTGGTGTTCTTGCTGATCGAAACGATCGAAAGGTCTTCGATATCGGCGCGACCGTGGATGGTGTCGTTCTTCGCGGTGAGGACACTGTCCATGGCGCGCATGGATTCTTCGTGCCGGGTCAGGAAGGCATCGAGGTCCTTGCGGTGCGCCAGGCACCACACGAAGGGCACGGCAAACTGTTCCTGGGCCCAGGCCTGCTGATCGGTGTCAAAGGGATCGCTGGTGGCGACGAGCAGGCTGCCGTTCGTATTGCGCAGCGGCAGGCAGCGATGGGTCAGGGCGTCTTTGAACGGCAATATCTCGAAGGCCGGTGTCAGGTTGTTTAAGTCATGCATGTCGAGCGGTCGATATCGCATGGCGTCGGCGAGGGCGACGACAAAATCACCCGGGGCAAGCCCCATTTGTTCTTCGAGGATCTCGATCTGCGGGCGACGCGTCTCTGCGGCCAGCGCGTGGGCTTCCGCAATATGGACAGCGGAGAGGGCGGGGGCGAAGGCGTTGGCGCGGGCGTTATTCATTGGATACTCGCGGCGAGATCGAAGATGGGGAAATACATCAGGATCACGATGACACCGATGACCAGACCGATCACTGCCATCAGTATCGGTTCGAACAGCATACTGAAGCGTTCCACCCAACGCGCCATTTCGTCATCGTAAAAGGCGGCGATGCGATCCATCATTTCCCCCATGCGGCCACTGCGTTCACCGACGGCCAGCATGCGCGAAGAAACCGGGGTGGTCAGGCTGTGACGCTCCATCGCCTGGGAAATGGAAAGGCCTTCGCCGATACTCGCGGAGGCAAGGGCCAGCCGGTTGCGCAGCGACACCTGCAATAAATCGGAGGCCATGTGCAGCGCGGTGACGATGGGCGTGCCACCCTGCAACAACATGCCCAGGGTGCGATAAAAACGGGCCAATTGATAAATCTTCATGCGGTTGCCAAAGGCCGGAATCTGCCAGAGTTGTTGTACCAGCCATTGGCGGTGCTTCGGTTGTCTGACGGTGTAAACAAGAACGGCCAGGCCCAGGCCCAGCGCAATGAATATGCTCAGGCCGTTCTCGCGCAGGATCTGGCCGAACTGCATCAGTACGCGTGACAACAAGGGCAGGTTCTGGCCGATCTGGTCATAGACGAGACTAAAGCGCGGTACGACATAGCCAATCAGGAACAGGGTTACCAGGCCGCCACCGAACAACAGGATCATCGGGTAGATCGAGGCACTGATGACTTTTTTCCGTACCGCGTCCATCTGGAGCTGATAGGAAACGTAACGGGACAAGGCGGTGCTCAGGTCGCTGGTCTTTTCGCTGGCGCGCACGGTGGCGACAAACAGGGCGGGAAACGCCGCCGGGAATTGTTGCAGGGCATAAGACAACGGATGACCCTCGTACAATCTGGCGGTGACCTGTTCGAGGACCTTGCGTGTCTCAGGATGTTCCTCTTTTTCCGCCAGGGTTTCGATCGCTTCAACAATGGAAAGACCGGCATCCAGCAGTGCCAGCAACTCCTGGGTAAACAATGTCAGCGAAAAGCGCGTGCGCTGTTTCGCGAGCCATCCGCCCCTGGCGCGTTTGCGGCGAATGGTCAATACGGCATAGCCCTGCAGTCTGGCCTGGCGTAGCGCTTCGGCCTCGTCACTGGCTTCCAGTGCAACGACGTGAACGCCACGCTCATCGCTCAAGGCCTTCAGTTCAAAACGCATGGACACCTCCGCAACGAGATTGCGGTCCGCGGCTGCGCTGGAGGGTATGCAGGGACATGCCGTATTACCAACTCACAATGTCTGCGGCCTTACCCGTCCCGCCGGGCTCACCGTCCATGCCGTAAGACAGTAAATCGTAGTCACTGTGATCGCCCGGTTGTTTATAGACATAGATATGCCCCCAGGGGTCAGGTGGCACATCTTTTTTGAGATAAGGACCATCCCAGCGCGGTTCGTTGGCGGGGCGCGTCACCAAGCTAGCCAAGCCCTGTTCGGTTGTTGGATAGTGACCCGTGTCCAGGCGGTACTGGTCCAGGGCCTTGCCCAGCGCATTCATTTGCGCCATGGCCGTCTTTACCTCCGATTTTCCCACTTGCGCGAAGTAGCGGGGGCCGACGTAACTTGCCAGCAAGCCGATAATGACCATGACCACGAGTAATTCCAGCAGGGTAAAGCCGTGTACTGTCCGTGGGCGGACGCCACCACCGAGAATAAAATGCGACATGCAGTTCTCCTGTTGCCAAACCACCCACAGGTGTTTTGTGCTGTAGCCGAGTACTGAGTTTGATAGAGGGGAACCGAAATAGGAGTGGGGTCTAGCGTGTATTCGCCGTACTCGCGAACGTGTATGCGCTGCACTTCGGCAGCACTTGCCTTGCATCCTGAAATTCAGAGTTGGCGCAAGGCCATTCCTGGACGCAGCCGCACTGGTCCGGCCGCGCTCACCGGTATGAGTAGAGCGGCTTGATTCCTAACAAAATTTCATTATATTCAGTCAATTATGAAGAACAGCACAGTGCGCCATGAGGGTAGGTGTACACCCCATTTCAATAGTGTGGTAGTAATGTAATAACAATACATATATATTGGTAAAAACGCAGTTCAGGCCGGGTAAGTACCCGTTTCGCTTTGTTAAATACAGTGTATTGGCGAAGTCGTAGACGATCAGAATACATCAACGGTACATGGTCATGTATAGACAGGGGGATAGCATGAAAACCCGTGTAGCCAGTGAAGGGAAAACCTTGCCAGCTGCAGCCGTTTCCGCAGCGGAAAGGGTGTTGTTACCTCCCGGTTATCCCGCCGCAGCCAAATATGCCGCAGGTCTGCTTGCCATGATCTTTGGCGTGGCGCATACGATGGTCCTGCAATATCTGTCTGGCGGTGACTGGTTGCTGTTACAGGAGGGAGTGGGTTGGCCGCTGGAGCTGCTGGGGCAATCCGTTTTTGAGTATGGCGTGAATACCCTGGCGGGCTTCACGCTCTCATCTGAAACGCCAGTCATTATTGAAGACCTGCAAGTCGAAACGCGTTTTCCTTTACCCAAAATCTTGCTGGAGAGCGGGCTGGTAAGTGGCCTCTGCACCAGAGTTACCTTCGATCGCAATGCGACAGGAATGCTGGCTATCTTCAGCAAGCAGCGCCGTCAGTTTGACAAGACCGAGCTTGAATACATCAATGCCGTGGCCGGTTTGTTATCAAGCTCCATGGGTAACCGGCAACTTGAAGATGCCAGCTATAAAGACAAGGATCCGATTGAGCAGGCTAAACAAGAGTGGGAAGCGACGGTGGATGCGCTGCCCCATGTCATCTGCCTGCTTGATGAGCATGGCAGAATTGTGCGGGCGAACCGGTCGGTTGAATTATGGGTGCCGGGCGTGATGCGCGACATACGCGGGCATACGATTCATGATGTACTGCATCCGGACTGCCATGACCCGGAGTGTTACATGCTTACCACCTGCGCGAATGCAATGGACTCTGTCAGGCAGAATCGGCACGTGGTATTTGAGGCCCACGACAAGATACTGAAACGAAAACTCGAGATTCAATTACGTCCGACGTCGCGTCGCCATTCCGCGAAGACCTCGGCATCGAATCTGGTGGTAATGCTGATGTACGACATTACCCGCATAAAGAATTCCGAGGAGTTACTGAAGTACAGTAACACCCAGCTTGAAGACCTGGTGAGGGAACGCACCAACGAACTTTCGCAGATAAACGAGCAGCTCTGGTGCGAGATCCTGGAGCGGCGGCGGATTGTCGAGGAGCTGCGTCAGTCCGAGAATGATATGCACCTCTTGTCCGCGCAGTTGCTTACCGCACAGGAGATGGAACGCAAGCGGATAGCAGCCGAATTGCATGACGGGATCAGTCAGTCGTTGACGGCGATCAAGTTTTCCATCGAGAGCGCAGTCGCGCAGGGTTCGATTCAGGGCAAGGGTCAACGTGACACCTTGATTGAAAAAATCCTGACCCGTATTCAGACGGCGATCGAGGAGGTGCACCAGATATCGACCAACCTGCGCCCCTCCATGCTCGATGACCTGGGGATTATTCCGACGATTGCCTGGTTTTGTCGCGAGTTTCGATCTATCTATAAGGATATCGATCTCGAAACGTATATCGACATCGCCGAAGACGTGGTGCCGGATTCGCTCAAGACCGTGATCTATCGGGTATTGCAGGAGGCGCTCAATAATATTGTGCGGCATTCTGAGGCAAAGCATGTCGTCGTCTATCTTGGCCAGCAGGATTCAACGATCCGGTTTCAGGTGAAAGATAACGGCCAGGGATTTGAACCGGGTATGCAGGGACAACGTACGCAGGGGCGTATGGGGTCCGGACTTGGCAGTATGCGCGAACGAACGGAATTTTCCGGCGGGTCATTTTCGATTCAATCAAGCCCTGGCGCCGGTACGACCATACGCGCCTTGTGGCCGATACATTCGTGACAGCCGGGGCCATTTAAGCGGACCTAACATCGATGATTCAGCGGCGCTATACCGACAGGCTCATCCTGGCAGTGATACCACTGGTTATTGGTTTCATCGGCAGTGCGCGCGCGGATGTCTTTCAAGCGGTTGATGCACAGGGGGTGGTGCATCTTACCAATATTCCATCCAATACGGATTATAAGATTCTGATCCATACAGCCACTAACACACCGATGGCGGGCGATCATCAGGCCGCGACACCGCCGCTCCAGACTGCAAAAGTAAAATCCTACGCGAAGGTACTGAAGAAGGCCGCGCGCGAGCAAAATCTTGATCGGGCGCTATTACAGGCAATCATTGCCGTGGAGTCGAATTTTGACCCGCAGGCTGTCTCGAGCAGGGGCGCGGTCGGGCTGATGCAACTCATGCCGGCCACGGCGCAACGTTACGGCGTGACCGATCGCTATGACCCGGAGGAAAATATCCAGGGCGGGGCGAGGTATCTGCGCGATCTTCTGCAGCGCTACAACGATAATCTGCCGCTGGTGCTGGCGGCGTATAATGCCGGGGAGGATGCCGTTGACCGCTACGGTAATCGCATTCCACCTTATGCCGAGACGCGGCGCTATGTGCCGCAGGTCATGAGCCTGTACCGCCACTACCGCATGAATCAGCCCTGAGAATACGACCGTCTGGTCTCGTACAGACTGTAGTGCGGTGATTACATAAAATCCCTAATCGTCTTCCCGTAAGAATTCGCGTTTAATATGCCCATGTAAGTTAGGTATATACACGCCAGATAACGTAATACCTGTTGCTTGCGCATATCGGCGTTCCTGACCTGAGTCGCGCTGGAACGTAGACAAACAGACAATAATATTCGGTTAGGCCCAGTGTATGGTACTAGATATATTAATTGTGGATGACAATGTGGTGTTTCGTGAGACGCTGAAAGCGTTGTTATGCAAACATTTTCCTGCCATGTCGGTGATTGAAGCCGGTAATGCCGCCGATGCCTGGCGCAAGTTGCGCGACGGCAACCCGCAACTCGTGTTCTCGGACATCCGGATTCAGAACGAGAACGGTCTCGAACTGGTGCGGAGGATTCGTCAGTCACATCCTGAAGTCATCCTTGTCGTCATCGGCGGCTATGACAGCCTGGAGTACCGCGAAGCCGCCTATTCCATGGGCGCGGACTGCTACATCCCAAAGCAGACCGCCAGTTCGTCGGATATACTGAATCTCGTCAAATCGTTTCAATCGGGACAACTGCCGCAATGGGAACTGGGCGCCGACTATCTTAACCCGCATACCCCCGCGCTTCGCTGGCATTAGTGTCAGCTCTAATCTTGAAATTCCTGCACTCCGGTTCGTGCCCCGGCGCTGGATACCCTACCTGAGAAGTACATAGTACGCCCCACTGATAACACACATCGCCACTGCAAACCGGGCAGAACTGGATTCGCGTCGCCGGTTTTACCGTTGTTGCATGCCGGTTGAATTTCGATTGGCGCATATTGGTCTGTAAATAACGCAGTTCCGACCTTCACCCCTACACCGAAGATACTTACTAAACCCCACAGCATTCTATGGCTGCGGAAAATATTCTTTAAGCGTGGAGGGATGGGCCTGCACCGCTGATGTTGGGCATGCACAGGTCCGTAGTTCAGCATCTACGGGACCAGTATCACAATGGCAGATTTACACGATCTCATCGCACGGATTTTGAGGCAAAGGCACCGATAAACTTGGGCGGGAGGGCTCATGCTTACTACTCAACTTAAACAACGCGGTTCACTCGCGCTCCTGTGTTTGATATGCACACTACCGGCATTCGGACAGTCCTTGAGAGTGCAATGTCCGGGCTCAACACCACTGCATCCCGATGCGGCGCATCAGATACCCGGTAAAGTGTATCCAGGCCAGATCAAATGCCAACAGGTCGCCGGTACCGACGGCTTCGCGACCATGGGTGACGGCACGCAGACCTACCTGTTCGGTTTTGGTCCCTTGTCCGGCATCGATTTGATCAGCAAGGGTCTGCCCGGGACATTGCCGGCGGACCAGTTCAACGCGCAATACAACAATCCGGATCTGCCGGGCATGCAGGTCAGTATGACCGATGGCAGTCTGTCTGCGGTACCGGACCCTTTGTACGACCCCTCATTACCGATCAACACCACGGCGGCAGTGGCAAACCCGGCCGGCATGATGAACGCCGGTGTGTTATCCGCGCAGCAGCCCGCGCCGCTGGTGGCCATCGATGAAGACGATGAATTGTTCCTTACCTTGTCCAACGTCGGCATGATCATGCGCCCCGACCTGTTCGAACAACACACCATCCACTTCCACGGTTATCCGAACGCATCAACATATTTCGACGGGGTGCCCGATGTGTCCGTGGCCGTGAACATCTCCGGTAGCATGACCTATTACTACACCGCACCGCCAGCCGGTACCTATTTCTGGCACTGCCACATCACACCGCCCGAGCACTTGCAGATGGGGATGATAGGGCAGTTATATGTGCGGCCGCGTCAAAATCGTGTAGCTGTCGGTGCCAATCTGCATGATGCCCTGGCAGCACATAACACGGCGACGAATAGCTGCACCTCGACCGATCCGGATTGGTTGACCTGCGATTCGCCGCTGCCGCCGGCGAACACCGTGGTCCAGACCACTGGCGCCAAATACGCCTATGACGACGGCGATGGCTCGACCCGTTACGACGTCGAATATCCGATCATGGTCATGGGCTTCGACCCGAACTTCCACTGGACCGGGATGACCTTCAACGCGGAAGACTTCTCCGGTATGAAGGATAAATATTTTCTGTTAAACGGCCGCAGCTATCCGGACACCGTGCAGGATGAGATCCTGGCCACCGGTCCCGCTGGCGACAACCTGCGTACGCAGGACCCCGATGGTCTGGCGCGCAGTTCGCAGCCAGTGCGTACACACATCATTATCGATCGCAGTAAAGGCCAGACCCGTGCGTTGTTGCGTATCTCTGACCTGAGCACGACCGAGGTCACCACGCTGGCGACGGTTGGCATACCGATGACGGTGATCGCCAAGGATTCGCGCATGCTGCGCGACCTGGATGGCAACAACCTGTTCTATAACACGAACTCGATCACCATGGGTGGCGGCTCGACGATGGATGTCATTCTCGATGCATCCGACACGCTCAATATCCCGGCTGGCACGTACTTCCTCTACACCACGAACCTGGATCATCTCTCCAACGACAACGAAAACTTTGGCGGCGAGATGACCGAGATCACGGTAATTGGTAACACCGTTGTGGCTGCGCAGTAATGGCCAATAGCAAATTCAGTAAGCAGGAGAGAAATCATGTTTCGTTTACTTACTAATTCAGGTCGCATCACCGCGCTGCTGGCGATTGCGGCTGTGGCCATTGCGGCGCTGTGTTCGACGTCTGTGCACGCGGCAATTCCGGGGATTACCGGCGCGGCAGGCAAGGACGATTTGACCCCGGCATTTGTCCTGACTGCGACTGAAAATTACATCAGCCAGCCGGACGGGGCATCGATTTATTCCTGGGGCTATGGTTGCGATACGAGCTATACGCCGACCTTTTTTCCGGCAACGTCGCTGTACACGGCAGGGAGGACAATCTCACGGCCGGTCACCTGTCCGCAGATGCAGATCCCCGGTCCCACGATCATCGTTACTGAAGGTGCCACCGTTAGCGTCACCCTGACCAATAATCTGCCCGTCGCGGCCGGCAACACATCGATCGTGTTCCCGGCCTTCAGCGTGACAAGCAGCGGTGGCGTGGCCGGCCTGATCACACAGGAGGCGGCACACGGCGGCAGCGTGACGTACACGTTCGTGGCGAGCAAGCCCGGCACCTATTCCTACTACAGCGGTACGCAACCGGAGATCCAGGTGGCAATGGGGATGTACGGTGCGATCATCGTCAAGCCGGACCCAACCAAGGTTAACTGTCCGGCGCACAACTATCCGAATGGCGAACCGAATCTCGACATTGAAAAGGCGGCGTATGACAACGACAACACCTGTTACGATCGCGAATACCTGTTTCAGTTGGGTGAGATCGATACCAACCTGAACAACGCGGTACGCGATGCCGTGGCCGCCTGTCCAAACGGCCCATGTCCGCCGCTGAGTGTGCCGACCGAACCATACTGGCCACAGTACTACACGGTTAACGCCCGTTCCTTGCCGGATGACGCTGACATCCCGTACGCACCGGGCATGCTGCACCAGCCTTACAATGGCAACCCGCACATGCACCCGGGCGACAAGATGCTGATCCGTTTGATCGGTGTGGGTCGCTATCAACACCCGCTGCATATCCATGCCAACCACGCACGCGTACTGGCGTATGACGGCAACCTGATTACCTCGCAAACCTCCGACAAGCTGGCCGGTCCCTTGTTGTATACGTTACCCAGCGTTTCCGGACAAACCATGGACAGCATCTTTACCTGGACCGGCAAAGACCTGGGTTGGGACGTGTATGGTCGTGACACGCCGCACACCTGTAACGGCATCCCGCTTAATTCGAACGATCCCTATGACACGGCGCAGCAATCCGCCGGTTATGACCCGGTGACGCACGAATACTGCCCGGATCACGGCAAACCGATCCCGGTGACACCGCCCGATCCCGCGATTGTCGCGAACGGTCTGTGGTATGGCGGTACCCCGTACCTGGGTCTGCAGGCGGTGAATCCGACGCCGCTACCACCGGGTGCCAACATCCAGAACCCCGATGCCGCCTATGGCTATCCGTGGCACTCGCACGACGAGCGCGAGATCACCACGAATAACGTATTCCCCGGCGGCATGATGATGATTTTACTCATCGATCCACCGACGGCTTACCTTGATGAAACGCTGTAATGAAGATCATGTTCAGGAGAATCGCTATGCGATCCACTAAATCGAAAAAATACCTACTGCCTGTATCTTCCGCCATGGTCGGATTGTTGTTGGCAGGTTCTGTTTACGCGGGGAGCACAACCGTCAACCTCACCGCCCAGCGGATGTCGGTGACGATGCCGGACGGCAACACGGTGCCGATGTGGGGCTACTGTGACGGCAGCACCGTAACAACGGACTCCACGGGTGCGACGACCACGACACCCCTGACTGGATCTGCCGCCTGTAGCACGGCCACGGCCTGGATGCCCGGACCGACCATCACGATCCCGTACGATGCAACGAACGGTACGGCCTTGACGATCAATCTGACGAACAAACTGCCGGTGCAGACTTCCATCATGATACCGGGCCAGTTCGGCGGCGGTCTGGGGACACCCGATCGCGAAGCGAGCCCGCCGCACTCAGCGCAAACCGTGACCTGGCCGGCAGGCGATGCCTCGACCAAGTTTTTCCCGCCACAACAGGCCGCGCGGGCACGTTCGTTCTCGCCGGAAGCGGGCGTCAACGGTGGTACCTACAGCTACACCTGGTCACGACTCAAACCCGGTACCTATATTTACCAGACCGGATCGCATCCCTCGATCCAGCAACCGATGGGTCTGTACGGTGTGCTGGTGGTGACCAATGCGCCGGATGCGGCGACAGCCACCGCGGGTACTGCCTATCCGGCGAGCACGACGTATCCGATCCACGATGCGATCGGCTACGATGCAGATGCAACACTGTTGTTCAGTGAAATCGATCCGAAGCAAAACGCCGCGGTGGATAATGCCGCCATGCTCAGCGCGGGTTGCACCGCCGTGTTGACGGATCCCTGCACCGGCACAATCAACGAATCGAACTATCCGCCGGCCGTCAACTACACACCGATCTATTTTCTCATTAACGGCCATAGCTTCGATCCAACCAATGCCAATTCCAATCTGTTTTCAATCGCCAGCCCCGCAGTGACCGGCAAGGTCATGTTGCGTCTGGCCAACGCCGGTTCGCACTCGCATGTGCCGACGACGACAGGTCTGCCGATGTCCGTGATCGCCGAAGACGGCAACGTGGTGCCAGGTAATCCGCACATCCTGACCCAATTGCTATTGCCGGCAGGCAAGACCAATGACGTCCTGGTCAGCCCGCCGACAGCGAGCGCGACCTTGCCGTCAACGTATAACCCGGGCGTGTACAGCATCTTCGATCGCGAGATGGGCACCTCCGCCAACAAGCAATCCGGCGGGATGCAGGCCGTAGTGCAGATTGGTGGCGGTACCTTGCCCACCGCGATGTCCTGCATGGCCAATGCCGACAGCTTCGCCGTGAAATTCGGGAGCACGTTCTACGCCGGCAATGTCCTCGCCAACGACCGCGGCATTTCCAATACCGCAGTGGCCACACAAGCAACTAACGGTGTTGCGACCGTGAACGCGGATGGCAGCTTTACCTATATCCCGAACAGCGCGGGTACCGTCACCGCCGATTCATTTACTTACACCGGCACCTGTGCCGCGACCGGCGCCAGCTTTACCGCAACCGTGAGCCTGAGCCCATCCGCCGCCGGTGCCCCGATTGCCGTGACCGATAATTACACCAGCCAGCAGTCCAGCCTGCTGAAGATCAATGCGCCGGGTGTGCTGACGAACGATACCGATACGCAGAACTACACATTGGAAGCGGTGATCGATACGGTGCCGGCCGGACTTAACGTCACCTTGCAGAAGGACGGTTCCTTCACCGCCGCACCGACCACACCGGTCCTCGCGGCAACAAGTTATACCTTTACCTATCACGTCGTGAATGCACAGGGTGTGGCCAGTGCACCGATCAACGTCAATCTGTCCTTCACGCCGGGCAGTGGCCTGCAAGTGTCTATTCTGGATACGCAGGACAAGAGCCAGGTTGCCCTGAACCCGGTGAATAATCTGAGCGATTACAGCTGGGTGATTGAAGAAGACAAGACGTATTACGCCGATCCGAACAACCCGTCGGGTACCGGTACCACGACCGGCAACACCACGCCGCCGCAAAGTGTCTCCACCAATTTCCACCAGAGCTTCATGCCACTGGTGGCGGCGGGTTGTACCGGGCCGCGCAGTTGCGGTGACGCGAACACGGTCAAAGGCGTGCCGATTACGCCGGCGCTGCGTTCGTTCCCGTCCGATGTTGTCCTGGATCCGGGCAAACGCTACTTCATCTCCGTACTGCCGGCCGATGCGATGGACGGCGATCCGGATTCCATCGGGACTGCAGCACCGGTGTATGGTCACGCCATGGGCGGTGCGACCATCGCGCCCGGCAGCACGAGTGTCACGGTGCTCTCACCGCGCAACCCCTTGCCCGGTGGCCAGATCAGTGTGATCGTGTTTGAGGATAGCGGCCCGACCAACGGCGGCGTCGACGATAACGAACCGGGGCTGGGTGGGTTTACGGTCAACCTGTTCGATACGCGCGGCAGTACCGGTGACCCCGCTGGCCAGGTGACGTATGACCTTGCCGGCATGCCGCTGACCAACGCGCTGGCGGGTACCAAGGACATTAACGGTGCCGACATGTGTCCGCTGCCGACCCCGATGGGTGTGATTACGACCTGTCCGGAAACCTATACCGACAGCACCGGTGCAACTGTTACCTCACCGCTGGCCGGTATGGCCTTGATCAAGAATGTCGAACCGGGCCGTTATGACGTGCTCGCCATTCCCGGCGCCGAGCGTGAAGAGAAGGGCGAAAACTGGGTACAGGTGTCCACCCTGGAAGGCACGCCGGTGAACGATACCTTCGTCAAACCCGGTGAGCCTGGTTACTGGCAGGAATTCGGTTCGCCCGGCTTCCACTCCTTTATCGGTTTCATTAATCCGGATCATGTGAAGGCCAGACAGGCGGCCGATGCCGCAGCCAATCCGTCGGTGTGGACCAACACCATTACCGGCAATATCTCCAGCCTGCACATGGATCGTCCGCCTGCCGCGAACCTGAATGACAGCTGCGCGACCGCCGGCCTCGTGGATGAAAGCTGTCGTGCGGCGTTGAGCCATACCCAGTGTCAGGTGGCCATCAATCTGAACGGCAACGCAGAAAATATTTCCTATGCGATGTGCGATCAGCTGGGCAACTTCACCTTGACCGGTGTGCCGCCGGGGACGCATGAACTGGTGATCTGGGACCAGTGGCTGGATCAGATCATCGCCTATAAATCGGTGACAGTACCGGCTGGTGCGACGAACCAGACCATCGCCATGGGATCCATTCCGGTCTTCAACTGGTTCACGCGTATCGAGCAGACCGCATACATCGATCAAAACAAGAACGGGATTCGTGACGCAGGTGAAGCCGGTATCCCGATGATCCCGCTTAACGTACGCTTCCGTGACGGCAGTATCTCCAACTACCTGGCGACCGACCTGGCCGGCAGTGGCGGTACCAACGAGTTGTTCCCGCTGTTCAACTGGTATGTGCTGGAAACCGACACCACGCGTTACAAGGGTACCGGCGTGCACGTCGTGTACGATGCCGGTGGCAAGCCGGATACCAGCGGCCCGTATGCCGGTGTGCTCAACTCCAGCGAAACCACGTCGCTGCCTGCGAACCGGCAATACGTGGACTCGCTCGGAAACACATCGACCTACACTGCGGGCAAGACCGAGCGTGTCGACCCGGGCAGTGTGCTGAGCGAAGGTCTGCAGGGCTTCATTAACCAGACAGCCGTCGTGGACTGGGGTAAGGCGCCGTATGATACCGGCGAGAACGGTGGTATCACCGGCATGGTCTACTACGCCTCCACGCGGGCGCTCGATGACCCGCAGCTGGAAACCCAGTTGTCATGGGAGCCGGGTGTGGCGAACGTGACCATCAACCTCTATTCGGAGACAAGTAATGCCGACGGCACTCAGAGCCTGAGCCTGATCGACACCACGACGACCAGCAGTTGGGATGACTATGTGCATGGCACCCATGTCGCCAGCGACGGATCGACGGTGCCGAATGTCAACTGTCCCGGCGATCCCGCCACCGACCCCTTCGTGACCACGACGCTGGGGGCGGCGGATCAGTTCAAGTGTTACGACGGTCAGCACGTGTTTAACCAGGTGCAACCGGCGGTATACGACGGTCGTTATCGCTTCCCCAGCGACAACTATGTCCGCACAGTCGGTAAGCAACTGCCGATCGGCAAGTATGTCGTCGAAGTCGTGTTGCCCACGGGCTACGAGATCGTCAAGGAAGAAGACAACAACATCTTCTACGGTGATCCGTGGATGAATCCAGATACGGCAACGCAGTTTGCCGGTATCGGCAACGTGTTCATCCTGAAGGATCAGGCAACATTGAACAGTCCGATTGCCATGGGTTCCGGTGCGGCATTCCCGCCCTGCGTGGGCCGCACGCACAAGGTCCCGGACTACCTGTCAATGTTCCCGGAACAGCAGGTCTTCTCGCCCTATGCCGGTCAGGACCGTCCGTTGTGTGACCGCAAGGAAGTCGTGCTGGATGATCAATCGCAGGGTGGTGCGGACTTCCAGGTCTTCACCCAGACGATGGTCTCCGCGCACTTCACCGGCATGATGCTGAATGACGCCGCAGCGGAATTCGATCCGTTCTCACCGAGCTTCGGTGAAAAGGCCGCGTTGCCGAACGCACCGATCGCGATCCGTGACTACAACGGTACCGAGATCGGCCGCGTCTACAATGACAAGTACGGCAACTTCAACGGTCTGACCGTGTCGACCTTCGACGCGAACGTGCCGAACCCGTCAGGTTATGCGCCTAACATGCTGACCTGGTGTATGAACGACCCGGGTCCGATCCCGGATCCGGCCGGCGCGACCGATCCGATCTCCGGCCAGCCGAAGATGATCATCGACCCGATGTACAACCCGATGTTCAGCAACTTCTGCTACGCGTGGCCGACCATGCCGGGTCAGACCAGCTATCTGGATACGCCCGTGCTGCCGGTGGCCGCGTTTGCCAATGCCTCAGGCTACGCACCGGTGGATTGCCAGTATCCGGAGGCAACACCCGCGATCGCGCGGGTTGACGTAAACGACAGTAATGGCAAACACGTCGGCCCGTGGCTGGACCATGATCTGCAAACTCGGAGTCAATTGATCATTACCGCGCTGGGTGACGTATCGGTCCTGAATCCGGATTATGCCGGCCCGACCAATAACAACCCGCCGGGTAACCAGCCAAAGATCACGCGTCACTATGGATTTGGCGCGACAGCGGGTAGCGTCAGACTCTACAGTGACGCGCATGCTGATGTGATCGTGACCCTGCCGATCGCAAGCTGGACGGATACATCGATTACGACCGGGAATCTTCCGAGTATGGACGAAGGCAATTACCAGATGGTGATCGCGAATGCCAACGGCCAGCAATCGCTCGATGCGGTGACCGTGCATGTGCTCAACAGCGGTATCCGCCCCGTCGTGGTGGAACCGGTAGCCACATCGGTTGATGGGGGTCTGGCGCATCCAATCCAGGATGCCATCGACGCCGCCAATCCGGGTGACCTCATCATCCTGGATGCCGGCAGCTATCCGGAACTGGTGGTGATGTACAAGCCGGTGCAATTGCAGGGTGTGGGTGCGGCCTCGGTGGTCATCAATGCCACCAAGTACCCGAACCAGAAACTGCGTGACTGGCGCACCAAGATCAACAGCCTGTTCGGCCTGGATAACCTGGGTAACGTCTTGCCCGGTATTCCGACCGTCGACCCGCTGCCGGGTCAGGAGATCAACGGAGGCGTTGTGCAACTCGAACCGTCTGTGCTGGCGAGTGAAGAGGGTGCGGCGATCACCGTTCTGGCCAAGGCCTATCGCGCCAACGGGACGACCCTGCTGAACGGCAGGGGTGACTGTAACAGGCGATCCGCGAATTACAGCAGCAGCAACTTCCTCTGCGGTGCCGCGCTGATCGACGGTGTGAGTGTCACCGGCGGTGACGCAGGTGGTGGTATCTATGTAAACGGGTGGGCGCATAACCTGGAAATCGCCAATGACCGCGTGTTTGGTAACGCCGGTCCGTTTAACGGCGGTATCCGCATCGGCCAGCCGTACCTGCAGGGGCAGGCCCTGCCCAACGGCAACCTCAACAGGTGGTCGGGCCTGGGTTACGACAACAACGTCAACATCCACAACAACAACATCTCCACCAACGGCATGGTCGAAGGCGCACCCGGTGCGACGGCGGCCGCCAATGCGGGTGGGGCAGGCGGTGGTCTGTCGATTGCAGCCGGCAGCGATAATTACAATGTCAGCGGCAACTGGATCTGCGGCAACTTCGCCAGCTCCGATGGTGGCGGTATCGGTCACGTGGGTCTGAGTAACCACGGTGTGATCTCGAAGAACTTTATTATCTTCAACGAGAGCTACAACCAGACCGGACAGCAGAACGGTGGCGGTATCGCCATCGAGGGTGACAACCAGGGTGCGCTGGGTTCCGGTAACGTGACCATCGACAGCAACCTGATCCTGGGCAACTTCTCCCGCGCCGGTAACGGCGGTGGTGTCCGCCTGCAGTACATCAACGGTGAAGACACCACGCGTGCAGCAGGCCAATGGTGGCGTATCGATGTGACCAACAACATGATCGTCAACAACGTGGCAGGCTGGGCCGGTGGCGGTATCTCCTTGTCGGATGCACTGAACAGCCGGATTGTGAACAACACGGTGGCGAACAATGACAGCGTGGGTATCACCGGTAACCTGTTCAGCAAGACAATCGCGGGTGGTCAAACCGGTCCGGCGACCGGCCTGGCCAACCCGGCCGGTATTGCGACCGAGCTGACCTCGCAGCCGCTGTTGGCCATCACACCGGCAGCCGATGCGATATCGAATCCGGATCTGCGCAATAACATCGTCTGGCACAACCGGTCGTTCTACTTCGACCTGCGCGATGTGAACGGCGTGGGCACGGCGATGGTGATCCCATCCAATGTCTGGGCGGATTCCCTGAGCCATGCGGGCACTCAACTGCCGCAGCAGACCCAGATTGGCCAGTGTTTCGATGCGCAGTCGAAGTTCTGGGACCTCGGTGTGGTCGACGTGGATAGCAGTCCGACGCCGTCCGCACTGCACCTGAATCCGCGTCGCTCGGTATTGTCGGATGCGACGTTGTATCCGGGGGCTGCCAATATCTCATCCAATCCGCAGCTGGTAACGCCGTATTGCAATGGTTCACGTGTATTGCCTGGCCGTCACTTCGAACCGGGCACGCCGTTCCAGCCGAACTTCCAGCTGAATGCGGCGGCGACGCTGGATGAATCAGGCAACTATGTGGATCTGCAATTCGGTCCGATAACCCTGATCAATCCGCAAACGAAAGCGGTGATTGGCGACTATCATCTGCAGACAACCTCACCGGCAATCAACCGGGCGCCTAACAGTATTACCAACCATGACTATGACGGCCAGCAGCGTCCGTTGGGTGGCGGTAATAACAACTACGATCTGGGTGCGGATGAGGTACGCTGAAGACATAAAACGCCAGGATATTTAAAAATGTCAGGTAAACGTGTATCCAGGAAATTCACACTGCTCGCGGGCATGCTCGCGAGCAGTGTTTTATTAGCTTCAGCAACGCAGGCCGCAGACAGGATCGTGGACCGATCCCCGGCGGCGATCGCAACGGCACAGCAGGCCTGGGTCAGGCGTCACGGCGATTATTTCAAACGCACGTGGGGCATCGATATTGCCGGGGTACGCTGGATCTCTTCGGGCTACATGCTGGAGTTTCGCTACCGGGTGCTGGATCCGAACAAGGCCAAACCCCTGAACGATCGATCCAACCGGCCATATTTGAAAGATCTGGCCAGCGGCGTAACGCTCTCGGTGCCGGCCCTGGAGAAGGTCGGTGAAATTCGACAAAGCGTGCCACCCAAACCAAATCATATTTATTTCATGGTGTTCGGTAATCCGGGCAAGATTGTCCAGCCGGGCAATCGCGTCAGTATCGCCGTCGGTAAATTTCACGTGGACGACCTTGTCGTCCAGTGAGGATTCGCTGCCGACACCTGTTCAACAAAGCGGAGTAAATGACCATGCTACGTAAATTAAATCTTCTGGTGATCGGTTGCGGCCTGGTGTTTGGCGCCCAGCAGGGTATTGCCGGCGAACAATACGCGCAATCGACCAGTCAGCACCATGCTGCCGCAGACAAGAGCGCGAACAAACACCTCGCCAAGACGACGCCACGCAAGTTAACGCCGTCGAAGCTGAGCACGACACAGATCATCGAAAAGAATGCACGCGCACGCGGCGGCCTGCAGGCCTGGCGTGCCGTGAAGAGCATGCAAATGACCGGTGTTATGGACGCCGGTTATATCAAGCCCAAGCCGCAACTCGATCCAGCCTCGACCCAATTGAATCGCTCCTTGAGTCGCATGGGGCGCATCCAGGCAGCGATGGAGCGCGCCAAGCAGGAACAGAATCCCGGCAAGCTCGTGCAGGTGCCGTTTACGATGGATCTGCAGCGTCCGCGCAAACAGCGTCTCGAGGTAAAGTACGCGGATGCGACGGCCGTGCAGGTGTACGATGGCAAGCAGGGCTGGAAGCTGCGTCCGTACATGAAACATGACACCGTTGAAGCGTACAGCCCGCAGGAATTGAAGCTGGCGCAACTGCAGACCGAACTCGACGGTCCGCTGCTCGACTACAAGGCCAAGGGCTACAAGGTGAATGTCGAAGGCATGGAACAGGTCAACGGTAAAAATGCCTATCGCCTGAAGGTCGCGATGCCCGGCGACCATGTGCGTCATGTCTGGATCGACGCCAGGACCTTCCTCGACGTGCAGATCGACGAGACCCGCAAGCTGGGCGGCAAGCCGCGCGCGGTGATCACGGCCCTGAACGACTACAAGGAAGTCAACGGTCTGAAGATCCCGTTTGAGATGGTGACCCATGTCGAAGGCGCCAGCCATACCCCGCCGTCGAAAATTTCCGTCGAGAAGGTTACCTTGAACCCGAGGCTGGGCGCGGACGTCTTCGCGAAGCCGTAATAGAGACGCAGACCAAGCCGGGTTGTTGTTGCAGGAGGTGCCATGATCAAATCGAATTCCCTGACAGTTATCGCGCTGACATTACCGCTGGTGTTCGTTGCCAACCTGTCAGCAGCGGAAATGAAATGCGGCGCGGACAAGTGCGGTAGCGGCGCCATGGCCATGCATAAATCGAAGAAGCAGGTACAGAGCTTTGTCACGCACAAGAGACAGATGGTGACCCTGCCTGAGGTAGTGCAGATTCGTGCCGACGGGAAGAAGGTCAGGTTCGCCGATGACATCAATGACGGCCGGCCGGTGGTATTGAATTTTATCTTTACCACCTGTACCGCCATTTGCCCGATCTCCAGCAGCACCTTCATGCAATTGCAGAAACAACTGGGCAAGGACGAGAACAAGGTGCACCTGGTCTCCGTTTCCATCGACCCCGAGCAGGATACGCCGCGCGTGTTGCGTGAGTACGCCAGGAAATATCACGCCCGGCCCGGCTGGGATTTTTATACCGGCACGGCGGATAACAGTGTTGCCATCCAGGAAGCCTTTAATGTATACCGTGGTGACAAGATGAGTCATGACCCGGTGACTTTTGTACGCACCGCACCGGGCAAGACCTGGCTGCGTATCGACGGGTTCACCACGGCCAATGCGTTATTGCAGGATTATCATAAACAACTGGCGGCAAATAATTAGCCGCCGTCACTACGGGTGAGACGGAGTGTCGTGATGTTGCGAGGCCTCCTGCTTGTCAGTTCGCTACTCTTATATATAAGTACTGGCTGGTCTAATGAGATGCCGGGCGCCAGCGATCCGGCAACCATTGCGGCGGGCAAGCGGATATATCTCAAAGGTATCCTGCCCAATGGCCATCCGCTGCAGGCGGAACGCGCCGGCGGCGCCAACCTCGAAGGCAGCGCTGCCGCCTGTGTGAACTGTCATCGGCGCAGCGGACTGGGCAGCCTGGAGGGGCAGATCGTGATCCCGCCGATCATCGGCAAGTACCTGTTCAGCTCCCTCGAAAAAAACGTCAAGGATCTGAGCGTCCCGCACGTGTATGCCACGCGGGTGAAACGCTCGCCGTATACCGAGACAACGGTGGCGCGTGCCTTGCGCGAAGGCATCGATCCCGATGGACGCACACTCAATTACCTGATGCCGCACTTCGCTCTCGATGATGCCAGCGTCAGGGACCTGATCGCCTACCTGGTGAACCTGACCAATGCGGCGGTGCCGGGTGTCAATGATGAATTTCTGCACTTCGCGACCATCATTACGCCCGATGCCGATCCGGCGGCGGCGAGGGCGATGCTGGAAGTGATGCGAAAATTCATCGAGGACAAAAACTCATTTATCCGTGGCGGCGCCAAACCACTGGTGTCCACCTCGCGGGCCATACAATATCGGGTCACACGCCGTTGGAGTCTGCATGTGTGGAAACTCCGCGGTGACCCCGCGACCTGGGAGACACAGCTGCAGGATAAATTGAAGGCGGAGCCGGTATTTGCCGTGATCTCGGGACTGGGCGGCAAGACCTGGGCGCCAATCCACAAGTTCTGCCAGGATGAAGAAATCCCATGTATGTTTCCAAACGTGGACCTGCCGATCGACAGGGAATCGGATATCTACTCGATGTATTTTTCCAGGGGCGTGTTGCTCGATTCAGAATTGATCGCCCATGACATCCAGGCACAGGCAGCGACGTTTAAACCTGCACATGTGATCCAGGTGTACCGTCATGGCGACATCGGCGCGGCGGCGGCCAGGGCATTGCAACAGCAGCGGGAGGTCGCCGGGGTCACCTTCATAAATCGCGAACTGCCCGCCAAGGCGAGTGCGCGGGAACTGCACAAGGCACTCGCCGCCGGCGCGCATGACGCACTGGTCTTGTGGTTGCGGCCCGACGATGTCCAGGCCTTACCGGCAAAGGCCAGCGGGCATGTTTACCTGTCCGGCACCATGGCTGGTTTGGAACACGCGCCGCTGCCCGCGGCCTGGCGGCCACATACTGAAATTGCCTATCCCGTCGATCTGCCCAACGGTCGGCGCATTCGTCTGTATTATCCGCTGGGCTGGTTCAAGGTACGCCATATCAAGCTCGTCAATGAACGGGTGCAGACCGATACATACCTGGCCTGCGGTATCGTCTCGGAAATCCTCAACGGTATGCTGGATAGTTTCGTGCGCGATTATCTGCTCGAACGCACCGAAGGCATGCTGAGCCACCGCCTCATCACCGGTTATTACCCGCGGTTGAGTCTCGCCATCGGGCAACGCTTTGCGTCCAAGGGCGGCTATCTCGTGCATCTCACCCAGCCGCAAGGCGAACAGGTCCAGGCGGATACCGGCTGGGTGATTCCGTAACCTCGTTATTCGCATCACCACCATGCCTTCCCGTGATTGCTGCGCAGGGGCATATCGCCTCAGGTCGGAAGCGGTACTGGTTTGTTAACTATTTGAAAATAAAAGAGAATATCGATATTGCGTGGTTACCCCGCAGACCGGGATGAGTAATCGACCCTATATGAGCCTATATAAATAGGTGTACATGGTAGGTATTCACCCTATAGGCTAGTGCAGCACTAAGGTATTAACTATACTAATAAAAATCAAATTAGCGAAACTGGTTTTATGACTCCATACCGCTATCCCGAACACAAGATGGATAGGGGAGTGAGTGGCAGGGTGGGAATAGCGTAGCAGACAAGAAGGATCCGCGGTGGTGCCAGCAGTGCCGACGATTCCAACGCTATTCGCTCAAGTTGTACGAAACAGAAAATAGATTATTAAAACAGGAGTGTGGAATCGGATTTGCGCCACATAACCTGATTCGGCTAGACAGGGTCTGCCGCAGCAGACAGCAAGCATGCAAGAGAGAGGGTTCTTGACCGGGACAATCAATCCACTCCGGGCGGGACGCGAAGATAACGGTTGGCGTCCTGCCTGAATGAGATCTGGATTGATGCTAGCTTGTTGCGCGATGGGTTCATCCATGATGTCGTGATGCACCACATGTCGCGTAGGTGGCCGTAATGAGCTGTATGGTAAGAACGGCCTGAACTGTTTAGTTGTTTATTTTGGGGAAATGAACATGCAGACACAGCAAATGTCTTCCGGCCAGCATGCCGAAGAAGACGGTTATCGCAAGCTCTCAGATCTGAACGATATCTCGGTCTTTGTCGTGGAAGACCACGCTATTGTGCGTGAAGGCCTGCAGGTACTGTTATCTCTGGACCCGCAGATCGAAGTTGTCGGTGAGACCGACAACGGGCGTGACGCCGTGCGACTGATTGGCGTGTATAACCCGGATCTGCTCATCACCGACCTGTCCATGCCGGGCATGAACGGTATCGAGGCGATTCGCGAAATCCGCAATCGTTATCCCAATGTGCGCATCATCGTGTTAACCGTGCATCAAACCGAGGAGCACATCCGTGCCGCCCTGGAGGCGGGTGCGAATGGTTATGTCCTTAAGAACTCGACACACGCGGAACTGCTGCACGCGATCCGCACCGTTATGGATGGGAAGAGCTACCTGAGTCCCGTGGTCTCGGAAAAGATCATTGTCGGCTACCTCAACGGGCGCAATGTAGACGCCAAGTCACCCTGGGAGGCCCTCACCCCGCGCGAGCGGGTCGTCTTGAAGCTGATTGCGGAGGGGCGTCAGAACAAGCAAATCGCAACCTATCTCAGTATCAGCGTGAAGACTGTGGAAAAACACCGGGCGAATATCATGCGAAAGCTGAACCTGCACAATGCAGCGAGCCTGACCGCCTATGCGATAGAACGACAACTCGTTTCGAAATAATCGAGCTGTCCGGGAAGGCGATTATTCATGGTTCTCCTGGCGTCGCTGCCGTGGAGTCAAAAGGACTTTCTTCGGTCTAATATGTGTGAACATCCTCACACATTTCTTCTCAATTATATTTCTGTAATGACTTCAATTGCTTAGTAAAAAGTAGCGGCAACAGGAATATTCAAGACGCATGTCCGGGGACCGATAGTATTTACTTCGTTATCTTCCAGGGAATGCTATGAGCCAATTACCTCAAACTGTCTCCCCGGCGGCAGAAATCAGTGTCGACTATTTATCAGGGTTAATGCCCCTGGCGAATCTTGAACCGGAGCGCCTGACCGAACTGAGTAAACACATCAGGATCAAATCGCTACCCGCCGGGACGACGCTGTTTGCGCGTGGCGACGACAATCAAATAGTCTATTACCTGCTGGATGGCGAGATGGATTTGCAGGTGAATACAGCCAATACCACCTTGGCTGCGGCATCGCCGCAGGCGAGTCAGCCAATTGATCCGCATAATCCGCGCCATTTCACTGCGGTGACGCGTACGCCGGTTAAGATTATCGAGATTGACAGTGATCTGCTGGATATTTTCGTTGCGCGTAATTACCGCGATTTGTATTTTTCCTCAAAATTAAAAAACAGGAAATCCAAAGATAGCGACGATATGGACGCCGTTTTGCGGTCCAAGATCTTTCAGATGATACCGCCAGTGAATGTTCAGATCCTCCTGGAAAAATTTGAAGAGGTTCCTGTCCTCAAGAACCAGATTATTTTCAGACAGGAATCAAGAGGCGACTACTACTATCTTATAAAGTCGGGAAGTTGCGCGGTACTGAAATACGAGAGTCCAAAAGATGGTTGGCATGTTGTGGCGGATCTGGGGCCAGGGGCCGGCTTCGGGGAGGAGGCGTTAATATCCGAGAAAAACCGTAATGCCACCGTCATCATGTCAAGCGATGGTGTTTTATTGCGCCTGTCACGCGGTGACTTTGACAAACTCATAAAGGCGCCGGTGGTCAAGACGGTGCAGTATGACAATGCAATGGAGCTTATAAACAACGGCGCCATCGTCATCGATGTCAACGAAACCGCGGAAGCAGCTTCAGATTTGTCCCTTTCTGAAACCATCCCTATCCCGATGCGGAAATTACGGACCTCGCTGGACAGGATTCCCGTAAACCGTCCGTTAGTGATACGGAGTGATAATGAGCAGCGTAGTGCCTGCGCGGCGTATATTTTAATCGCCCATGGATTTGAAGCGCTGGTGCTGCGAAACTGAATCAGTAGGCACCTGAATTCTTTACGGGGTGGCTATTTTATGCAAATGGGGCAATGTGCGATGACGGTCCTGCCGGTGTGCTCTGTCCGCTGCGGACGCTTGATGTCGTCGCGAATGCTCATGCTGGCATAGAGTTTCCGCTCGGAATCGATAATCGCGTATTCATGTTTGAACGGATACATTACATTGTTCATGCCGCCCTGGCTGATAAATTTTTCGGGATTGATGAACATGCTGTAGGTATGAAGCAGTTCATGCAGGAGGGCATCTGCCGGTGACGCGATACACACCGGGTTATCCTTGCACTTGCGATTTAACAGGAGTTGCGCCGCGGCACGGGTGTTGAAGTGAATAATGGCCTTGTCGACTTCCAGATTATTCCCGCTCGCCACCGTATCCCAGGTTTCTTCGTCGTAGACGAGCTCCCAGTTTTTGCCGCGCAATGGCGTAATCAGGTCAACGACCTCAGGAAACGCACTGTAATAATTCGCGATCTGTTTTAGGTCGTTCACGATGTAGTCAGGGTCGGTTTTCTGCTTCTTGTAATGAGATTTAAGTATCGAAAACAAGTACGTCGCTGCGAATGACTTCAAAACAACGTGGTCTGAATTTACCTCACTGTTAAGCGTTTTCGGATGGTCTCCGAAATCGAGATAAGACCGTTGCTTTGGCACAATCCGCAATACGATTTTTGTTTCCTGGCCGCCGCCGGCAGTGGGAGAGATCGGATCGACATCGGCTCTTGCGCTGCTATCAAACAACAGGCTGGCTGTGAATAAAACCACTGGCACCCACCGCCTTCGTTCCTTTTGACGGGGATGTTGGCGGCTGTAATCGCGTTGATCCTCTTTCAGGCCGAAGCCTTTTCTACTGTAATGTCGGGTAAGTTTGTGGAAGAGCGCGGGAGACGTTTCTTTCAGGCCTTTGGGATAGATGATATAGGGCTGATTGTTAATGACGCAGGGCTGTACCTGGATCTGGCCGTAGGCGATATTCGTCGATGCGGGTAGGGCATATGACCGCGAGCTCGCATGCTTTTTAAATATGTGTAATCCGAACGATCGCATTTGCTAGGGTACTTTGCCGTAGGGGAGTCGAGGTTATGTCTTACAAGTGATATCGGACCGGAATTCGGAGAATTGAGGTAGGCGAATTATTTCTAGCTAAAACAAGGTGTTATGCAGGGCCCGGAACCTTGTTTTCCTTGCCACATTTAACAATCTGTCACCAATCCGCTCAACAAAAAAGGGGAATTGATCGGTAAAATTATCGCCACGCTCCGAAAAGGCACGCCGGGACGCAGCGGGTGATACTTATATATAAGGCACACTCTGACCGGCACGCAAAGCCACGGGCCCTTTCATCTGGCCGCCGGGCTCCCGAAGAGCAACGCGTTTCGTCACCACCCAATAAGCAAGAATGCGACGAGACGGGAATATACGTTTACCGGGGGGCCGCATGGCATCACATCTCAGTCCTGAGAGTTGGTCTGCTGACATGGCGAATTCGCTATTTGCCGAACAATCTCCCCCCTCGATTTCTGGCAAGGCGCACGCCTTGGTCACGGTATTCACTCAAAAGGAAATGTTGTCATGAAGCGGATGTTTTCTCCCTCCTGGTTACGTGTAATCGGCCTGTGTTTCTTACCCCTGGCAATGCTGTTGTCGG
>WGLP01000007.1 GCA_016125505.1 Gammaproteobacteria bacterium | reverse complement strand
TTCAAAGCAATCTTTTGCCAAATCGATGGCGATGGTTCTAGGATGCATGGTGGACTCCTCCTCGTGTTGATCACTGGGTTTTCGCAACCTCAGCTTGGCACATCGATGCCGCAAAAAATGCGGGAGGAGTCCATCTCATCATTCGATACCGGCTCCGGTTCCTGCAGACGAATTACCCCTTCGTAGACGGAGACACCGGCGCCCACGGCAAAGACCATGATGGCGACGACAAAGCTCCAGAAATACACTTCCTTGCCATGACCGAATGGAAACATCTCATCCGCCGGTTTTTTTGCGCGCTTCAATCCGTACAGCAAAAGGATTTGATTACCGGTGTCGACCAGCGAATGAATCCCTTCCGACAGCATGGCTGAACTGTTGGTCGATATCGCCGCAGCAAACTTGGTCAGCGCAATAAAGGTATTGCCCAACAAGGCTGCAATAATGACTTTTTTATTCGCGGACGCTGACATCTTCAGGATTTTACATGTTTGATTAGCAGGAGCATCATTTTGTGCAGGTTTTTGAGGCGAATGCCGATGCGGTATTTCTCATTTCCCGGATCAATCTCGTTGATGTTCTTGAGCTGATGAATCTTCAAATATACGTTCTCGAATAACTGCTCGGTAGTCCAGCCGGCATACGGCTGCAATTGTTTGATGTTTGCGATTATCCGTGGACTGAGCTTGCCCCTTTTGATCGATTTGAAATCAAATTCAGAACGGACGGCCTCTTCATATGCACGCACATCAAGCTTGTTGATAACACTGGTGACTTTGCTTTCGTTATCCAGAAACAGATGGACCAGATTGAAATTCTTTTGCAGCTCCAGCAACAATGACCGTTTCATGCCGCGCGTGTTTCTGAGCAATGACTGAAACGTCTTGGCAGCAGCCGCAATGGAAGAGAGTTCGGAGAAAAACACCCGGTCCGGTACCTTCGCGATCGTTACCTAGACCGCAGTGATAAACTGGCGCAGCTGTTTGATCAGAATGCGTTTGTCCGCGTCGTTGAGGAAGGTGCCGATTTCGATTTGCTTATCACGACCACGCAAATAGACCCGCAACGGATGCCAGGGCCGCTCTTGCGGTAACACGATCAAACGGGTCCAGAATAAATCACTGCTCCAGCAGGATTGCGGTTTGGTATATCCCTGTTCAACCCGCACGCTGCCGTGTTCCACACTGATGACCTCAATGCGATGGCACTTGCGCGCCACGCAGTACACCACCGAGATCAGAATAATCACTTCCAGTCCGGTGAACGGCAATACCATCCACATGCCCATCAGGCTGAACGTAATGCCGATGCATAAGGCAATGGTACAAACGACATAGAGGAACAACACATTGTCTCGCCACGCTACCGACAGATTCGGGCTCAGGACAATATGGCCACCCTTGTCATGCTCGTTGAACTGTGTCTCTACCATGCAACCCGTCAAGTTTGTTCTGGTTACGATGCAGATATTGCGACAAATGCTCACGTTCAAATCGCGCTAACGACCAGCCCTTGGTCGTCAGGCGATGATAATAACGCGGTGCCAGCACATAGGTCCAAACCTGTATCCGCCGCTCCTGCGCAGCACTGACCCACACCCGCACCCGCTGGTACTCGGCGCCTTCGTAGGCATCCAGCTTCGCAAACTGGGCGCGACCCAGGGCGTAATACATCAGCCCGCTTACCCGCGCGCCATTTTGCGGCACGATACCGGGATACACCCTCCCTGCCAGGGCATAACTGGCAAAATCGGCCAGTTCTGCGGTCGCAGAGGCAGGAACTTCGCCAATGACCCGACGCATCACCTCCGGCAGGCACAAGGTACCGTAGCAAAACAGGTGGCTAGGCATCGTTCGGTGGCTCACAAATCAATTGCGCATAGGCATAGCGCTGACTGATCTGGCCGGCATAGCTAAACACATCCAGGGTTTTGGCATAGCTGGCCTCACTGATACGCACCTCACCGGTCCAGCACCCCAGCCGCTGGTAGGCGGCGACGGTTGCCGTCAGCACCGCCGGCGTGATGTTGGGCAACATTGACTGGATTTGCCGGCTAATCTCCTCCGCCGGGAGCGCCATGGCGGCCTCTCGCCCCTGCCGATAGGCTCGCATAAAAGCCCTGGCCATCTCGGTCGCCAGCCAGGCGGGAGTCGCACAAAGGCTGCTAAAGGCTACGGGCCCAATGCTCTCGCCAATGCTGGCCACGACGGTGCCTATACCGTCGGCCTCCAGCTGCTGGGCATAGGGACCCTGCTGGTGGACATAAAGGCCCTTACCGTCCCGGAAGGCTTTATCCATGGCCTCGACGTTACCCGCATCGATGACCCGTAGCCGTTGATAGTCCACGCCCTGCAGGTGCAAGGCGTACTTGAGCATGGCAACGGGCTGGAACAGGTGATCGACCAGGACATCCCGGCCCACGAGTTCGGCCCAGTCAAATCCACCGTTGCGGCCCCGGCGGGTCAGGAAAAACCCGTCCCTGTCGTTGATTTGGGCAAAGTGCCGGATTTCGTTTGGTTTTTTCTGCTCGAGACAGGCAAAACCGGCGGCCACCGCGGATTGGGCGACATGAACGTCCCCGGCCAACAGGCCGCCCTCCACGGTCTTGTCCTGGGTGGCAACGTCGTATACGGGCGTCAGACCCTCATTCTGGAGATAGCCACCGCAGATGGTCAGCAATAAAGGGCTGTAAAACGCCGAGTGCCGCAGCGCGCGGATATGGATCGTCTGCATGAAAATAAGTGTACGCTATTTCTTGAGTTGCTTGCGCAGGACGTCCATGGGAAAACGCTGACCCGCGATTTCGTAATCGATGAACATCATGCCCACCCCTTCCGGGGTTGTCCGCACAACCTTCATGTTGAACGCAATATCAGGCTGCCTGGAGTCCAGCATGTGCATCTTGATATGGGATCCCACAGGCAATTTCGGCACGGGAGTCACCACCACAAAGACGCCACTATCGGAGACATCCCGCGTTTTCGCCCGGACCTCGCCAATAGAACCGTGCACGAGCTTCACCCGCGCGTTGACCATACGGCGAGCAAAGTACCGCCGTTCATGAAATCTGGATTGCGCCTTTGCCATAGTGCCCCTACAAATACTCACAGAAAACCCAACTGCCTAAAAATATAGCCCAAGCCAGGATGAAGTTCACCAGATAAGCCTTTGGTTTTTTTAGCTTAGCGGGAGTGCTCCGGCACTTCAGGACGGGCTCACTTAAGGCGTGGCTGTGTCAGGTTACCCGTGCTGAGATCGTGGCGACTGATGTCCCATTGGCGCCGCAATTCATCCAGGGTATAGCGAACCCCGTTATATTCATAATCGACAATGGCCAGCCCGATCTCCGACTCGCTCATGTGGATGACACGTGTATTGAAAATGATGCCGGGATTGGCGGAATCCAGCATCTGTAGGCCGATGTGCGCACCACGTGGCAATTTGGGCAAATCCGAGCAACGCAGCATCAGACCGGTATCGGAAATATTGACGGAGTAACCTTCGATGGTACCAATACGCGAATGGCTCACACGCATGCGCGCGGTAACGGAAAATCGCGGAAAGGTGCGGCGTTCGTTGAATTGTTCTACCACTCGTGCCATCTCACAGTTAATCACAGAAAGTGTATGCTCCCGGCTCCACTCGCTTCTGCGATATGTGTCGACATTTTGGATGTCGCTTTACTTTTTATTTGCCCGCCATCATACCGAATCACAACAACTTGTGCTCGCCTGTATTAACCCTCTGTGTACCGTCGGCAAGGGAATTTACAAGAAACAAACGCCGAAGGAATATTCCTGGAATTGTTCCTGGATATGCCGCACTTCACCCTTGATATCGAGGGCACGCACCTCACCGTTGAGTGTCATGATGGATTCGAAATCGAGAATGTCGCCGGTGATAAACGGCGTCTGGCTAACCAGCCCCATACCGCCCATGGAATAATCGAGCACTTCCAGTTGCAACATGTCACCCCTGGGCGTTCTGATATTGACTGTGCGTCCGTACTGAATACGCTTGTGCTTGCGTTTTTCCGTCTGCACAAATCCATTGCTTTGCATCATAACTGTGGAGAACGGTTGAGAACCTATTAGATAAGTACACGCTAAACTCAACACCGTCAAACCAGTTTACATTTTGTGACAACCAGGTCGCAGCTTTAACCACGGGGTCAGTCACACAAGATGCATTAGCAAAAATTAATATACAGTTTCAACCGCGACGTACAACAGGATCTATACCGTCTCCAGTCCGATGTCGGCACACTCCAACGCCTGCAATCGCAGGGCACGATCATCGCCCTGGTCAGCGACCTGCAAACTGTAACCGGCAGGCACGAACAAGATCACATAGGAACGCTCCACGTGACAGCTGCCCAGGATGACTTCCACATCATGGATCAAGGCCTCGATCGCTCTCACGCTCAGGTTCCAGCGCTGAACATTGATAATGTAGCGATGACTACCATCACGGTAACGGATTTCGATAAAGCGGCCGGATTGCCCTTCGAAGGCGGTAATACGCTGAGCCTGCGGCATGGCAGTGGGACGGATGCTGATGTAAGGAGACGTGACAAAATTACGCATGACCGGATTCCGTTCCAGCCAGTCGCCCAGACCGCTAGCGTGCGTCTGGTTCAGGTAATCCACGATCTCCTGCGACAGGAATGCCATAAACCTCCCCGCTAATACCGATTATTGGCCAGCGACCACCCCATCCGCACTCACGAGACGCATTAATAATTATCATATCGCGTCTTAATGACCCTGATTCTACCTGTGTCTTTGCGCGGGGAGAACTACCAATTTCACCAAGATTACGTCCATTTCAGGGAAATAGGTACAATCCCCATCCCCCCATGGCGGGGGATTTTCGGCGCCTTTCAATTTTTAGCAGGCCATGTCGATAAAGATAGACATGACCTTCACGTCGTAAGTACATGAATCAGGACAAACTTACCCTCAAGGAATGGACACGGCGCCTCAACGAGGAAGACATGCCGGTGTTTGCCCACACTGCGCGCTCCATCGCCGCCGCCTCCACCGAAGAAGATACCCCTATCGCGGAACTGGCGCAGTACATCCTGCGCGACAGCAGCATGACCGCACGGGTCCTGCGCCTGGCCAACAGCGTCTATTACAATCCAGGCGGCCAGCCTGTGAATACTATCAGTCGCGCCATCGTGTTTCTCGGTTTCAATGTGGTGCGCAGTATGGCCATCACCATTGCCATTCTCGAGCCATTACTCAAGGGTGTTCAGCACGAACGCGTCCTGGAAGAAATGGCGCGCTCCTTTCATGCCGCCGTCCAGGCCAAGGCAATCTCACAGGCACGGGGTAATGACGATGCCGAAGCCGTCTTCGTTGCGGCCCTGCTCAATCGCCTGGGTAACATGGCATTCTGGTGTTTCCCCTACGGCAAGGCCAAGGATCTCGATCACGCCTATCACGAATGCGACGATCCACACACGGCGGAAATCGAGGTACTGGGCTTTCCCCTGACGCAACTGACCCTCGCGCTCAACAAGGAGTGGCGGCTGAGCGAATTGCTGAACGAAACGCTCTCCGGTATCGACACGGATGCGCCGCAGAACATGGATTTGCAGCAGGCCAATCAACTGGTACTTGCCGTGGAGGAAGGCTGGGGTAGTATCTCTACCCGACAACTCATCGACGACCTGGCCAAGCGGCTCAACCAGCCCCGCGCCGACGTCGAGGCCATGCTGCAACACAATGCCTTTGAGGCCGCACAAACCGCCATCGAATATGGCGCCGAGGCGGCGACACGTTTTATCCCGCTGCCAAAATTTGAAGAAACCAACGAAACGCAGGTGGCCTTGCCCGACATTGGCCATAAGCCGGACATGCTGTTACAGATGAGTATCCTGCGTGAACTTACTGCCATGCTGCATGAAAAAGTCGATCTCAACGCCGTGCTCGGCACCATCATGGAGGGCATCTATCGCGCCCTTGGGATGGAACGCACGGTCATTGCCTTTGTCACCGGCAGCGAGGAAATCCTGACGGCAAAATATGTACTGGGCGATCACGAAGACAAATTCAAACGCTGTTTCCGGTTTCCCGTTGCCGCAACCGAAAAAAATCTTTTTGCACAATTGCTCAAATCCAGACAGGCCTGCTGGATCAATGCCCGCACCCGCAGCCAGTACGAAACTCAGTTAAACAAGCCGATCCGGGAATGCCTGGGCGTCCTGGACTTTTTTGCCATGCCGATCTGGATCGGCAACAAGGGCAAGGGCATCATCTACGCCGACTGCAAGTTCAGTGGCCGCAAACTGACGGCCGAGGAATTCCAGACCTTCACCCACTTCAGTGAATACGCCTCGATCGCTTTTGACCTGCACAGCAAGCGCTGATACACGTTCTTCGCGGGCATAAAAAACGGCTGCTGCGCCGGGCGCAACAGCCGCCTATCATTCCGAGCCTAAAGATTACTTCTTGATACTGATCAGTTCAATCTCGAAAATCAGCGTCTCGTTCGGGCCGATGACACCACCCGCACCGTGTTCACCATAGGCCAGCTCAGGTGGAATAACCACGCGCCACTTGGAACCCTCGCTCATCATGGGCAGAATTTCGGTCCAGCCCTTGATCACGCCATTGAGCGGAAAGGTTGCCGGGTGTTTGCGCTCAATCGAGCTATCGAAGACCTTGCCGTTGATCAGCTTACCCTCGTAATTCACGGTAACGGTGTCTTCCGCCTTCGGCTTATTGCCCGTGCCCTGTTTCAGGACTTCGTACTGAATACCGTCCTTCGTGACTTTCACGCCTTTCTTCTTGGCGTTCTCGGCGCGGTACTTGTCACCCGCTTCCTTGTTTGCCTTGGCCTCGGCATCACGTTCCGCCAGCTTTTTCTTCTGGAATGACGCAACCGCCGCCTGCATCTCCTCGTCGGAGACCTGCAATTTGCGGTCGGCCAGGATGTCGGCGACGGCCGCACTCAGCGCCTTGGGATCGACATCGTTGAATCCCTGTTGCTTGAGGCTACGGCCGATCTGCGTACCGATGGCATAACTCAGACGTTCCTTTTCCGTTTTGAACTTGCCCTCAGCCGCAGCATTCGTGCTGACTGCACCGACCAGCAGCAGGGACGCACAAAAATAGATTAACTTTTTCACGTATCGCATCCTTATAATGGGAAGAAAATTACGCGGATAATAGCGGATTTACTGCAGCATAGATAGCCGCACAGGTCCATGCCGTTCACACTTCGACACTACGGTACGGCGTTTTTCACGGGATTGGGTCTAGCTGTTCTGCCCGAACTTTTGCATTTCCTTCAGCATCTTCTGCACATCCTGTTGCCAGCCGTGGACGATCTTTTTGAGTTTCGGATCTTTTGCGGCAATCAGGACATCGAGGTTGGGCGACACCAGCATGGTATCGTCCTCCTCGGCATAGATGGCGATCTTTAATGGCAGATAGGCGATCAACTCCGGATGCTTGTCGATGATCCAGCGGTTCTGCGCCTCCTTACCGAAAAACACGACACGGTACTTGTCCGTCTTGTAGCCCATGTTGGCCAGGCCAATATCCACTCGCTGCACCCGGCTCAATTGATAGCCGTGATGCTTGATCACTTCCTGCAGCTTCAGCATCGTCTCCGGAAAGGATTGCATTACCCGCGTCATCATCAGCTCTTCTGCACTGACCGGCGCGCTGATCGCGAACATAAACAACAGGCAAGGCGCTAACAGACGTTTCATAGGGTAGCCTCATCAAGGATGTCTTTGTACATCTGGTACATTTGATCACACAACTTGTCCAGTTCATTGTTGTTGAACAGATGACTCAAACGTTTGGGATTGATACTCGTCACTTTGACCACGCCATTTTGTTCGTAGGCGGTTACCTGGCAAGGCAGAAACAATCCTACACGGGGATCAATCGCCAGCGCCGTGTTGAGCAAATCGAAATTGCAGAAATAGACAATCACTTCCTTCTTGGACACCTTGTCTTCCGGCTGGAAGCCGTCGTCAAGATACTGCACGCGAATGATCCGGAAGTTCCGGCCGACTGCCGCGCGTTTGATATTCTCCACGACGTTCTCGAGCGTGTCGTTTGCCTGTGCCGTCATCGTCAGCGACTCGTTGGCGCTCTGCATCGGCTTCAGATCTTTCTGAAAACTGCGGACGTAGCTGACGATGTCGTTGATATCCTGATCGCTGACCTTCTTGTTCTTGAACGGATTCATCGGCGTGCCTTCGCGACCTTCGAGCAAGGTATGCTTGATCATCGAGTCCGTGGCGGCGGCCAGGAATCCCGCATTGTTCAAGGCGGGCGCCAGGATGGGTAAATCGCGCGGACGCGAGAAGGTTACGCCGGTCCCCTTGCCGCCCTGGCCATGATCGCCATGGCAAACGGCACAGTTCTGCGCAAACAGTTGCTTGCCGTGTTCGACATTGCCGTGAATCGGCGTCGGATCGTGTTCAGGCTTTTTCACATTGGAGAGAGTGCGGATGTAATCAATAATCTTGTGTACTTCCTCGTCGCTTAAGCGGGTAAACGCCGGCATCACGCGTCCCGGTCGCCCCATGCGGATCGTGGTATACAAAAACTCGTCGCTGACCTGGCGCTGGAAGTCCGGCAAGGCCAGGGGCACACCCACACCGCCTTTACCACTCTCGCCATGACACACCGCGCAGTTATTCGCAAACAGGGATGCCCCGCTCTCGCCGGCCAGGGCAGATGTTGCCAGCAACAGCAACATACCGGTGCTTAGGATTTTTTTCATCACAGACTGGAATTCCTTCTACAATGATAATTACAAGGACAATGCGATTCGATTTCGGTTGCCGTATAGTAAGCAATTATGCAAATGGAAAACACCCATGCCCAATGCGATACAGGCAAAAATTGACATTTTACTGACATACATCATGATCGTCAGCGGCGCCCTGTTCGCGCACGCGGTGTCAGCCGAACAGACTACCGCCGGTTTTCCCGATGAACCGCTGGTCGAACCGCTGGCCCTGCCGGAGTGGTTCAAGCTCAGCTTTCTTGATCTGCGCGAAGACCTGCGCGATGCCACCGCCAAAAAACGCGGCCTCATACTCTACTTCGGCCGTCACGACTGTCCTTACTGCAAGGCGCAACTGGAAACCAACTGGGGCCAGCCGGATATCGTGGCCTACACGCGCGCGCATTTCGATGTCGTTGCCATCGACGTCCTCGGCAACCGGGTCGTCACCGACCTCAACGGCAAGGACATGTCGGAGAAGGAATTCGCTGTCGCGCATCAGGCGCATTTCACACCGACGCTGTTTTTCTACGACAACCGCGGGCAACTGGCCCTCAAACTTACCGGTTACCGCCCACCCTACCAGTTTCGCGCGGCGCTGGAATACGCCGCGGATCATCATCAGAAAGAAGGATCGTTCCGTGATTATCTCGCAAGGGCCGAACCGGCCGAGAGTTACGGCCTGGACACACTCAACGAGTATGCGGAATTTCATCCGCCGACATTCCTCAAAGACTACGCACAGCACAAACACGGCAAACCCCTGCTGATTGCCTTTGAACGCGCGCATTGCCATGCCTGCGATGTATTACATGCCGGCCCATTAAACGAACCACAGATCAAACACCTGTTAGATGACATCGACGCGGTACAACTGAATATGTGGAGTGGCGTCCCGGTGGTCACGCCCACCGGCAAACACACCACCAGCAAGGCCTGGGCCGACGAGCTGGGTCTGAGTTATGCGCCCACCCTGATCTTCTACGACGAGCAGGGCAAGGAGATCATTCGTATCGATTCCGTCCTGGGTTTTTATCGTCTTTACGGCGTGTTGCGTTATGTCATCAGCGGCGGTTACCGCACCTATCCCAACTACCAGCTCTGGCGCAGCCGCAACGGCAGCAAAGAACCCGCGTCATAACGCCACTACATCGATTCTATTTGCCGGCGGCAAGCATACTCTGCGACACATACCCACTCACCCTGGCGATATGGTGACTGACGCGGCGTAACCAGCGTATCGCCTGTAATTGCCGCGTCCCGACGGGAACGTCGATCTCACCGCCGCCCATCCGGCTGATCACGGCCTGGCGGTAAGCGCTCTCCTTATCGTGTAACAAGTGATGCATCTGATCTGCCTGCTGCGCCGCCGCCGCCCAGTCGCCCTTACCGACTTCGCTAATAATGCGCGGGATTGCCGTCAGCATGACCTCGCGCTGTTCGGCGAAGGTCTGCGTTTCGCGTGCAATCTTGGCACGGTACTCCTCTTCCGCGCAGCGCTCATGCAGGCGCGTCATATGGTCCATGGCATGGATCAAGGCCACCAGTCTTTCCCAGTCACTGCCGGCCATCTCGCGTACATGGATCAAATCCACATAGTTGTGAATTTTTTGCAGATCGGCCTGCAAGCGAAAAAGCGGCGCCAGCTGATACGGGCCTCCGTCTGCCAGCAGGGCGGCAATGTGTTGCAGCAGCAAATTGAATTCATGACTCAATGCCGTCTGGGCCTGGGTCAGCGCGACACTCGGCTGTTCCAACAAGGCTTTATCCAGATGCTGCAAATGCTCCGGGATCGTCTCCGGGAAGAGGCGTTCCACCAGTCGGGCAAACTGTGTGGTGAACGGCAGGATGATTATCACGCCCAGGGAATTGAAGGTCGTGTGAAAGGCCACCAACGCGATCTCGGCATGCCGGTGCAGACTACCTGAGGATATGCTTTCCCATACCCAGGTGAACGGCGTGATCAGCAACATGGCGCCGAGGCCGGTGAAGACATTGTAAATCACGTGCGAGAATCCGGCGCGGCGCGCGCCGACGGTGCCACCGATGGTTGCCATCGCCGCTGTGACTGTGGTGCCCACATCCATCCCGATCACCAGCGCCGCCGCCTGCTGAAAATTGATCGCACCCGTGTATACCGCCGTCAGCGCGGCGGCGACACCGGCGCTGGATGACTGCGTGATCAAGGTGGCCGTCAACCCCAGTAACACCAACTGCAACCGGCCAAACCAGGTATCCGGTGGAAAGTTTTCCGGCGACACCAGACCTTCCAGGCCCGACATACCCTGTTGCAGCAAATCGATCCCGACAAAGATGATCGCAAACCCCGCCAGGGCATATCCGGCAGCGGCCTTGCGTCCGTGCAAAAACAGGCGCATGAAGGCACCGACAAATATCAGCGGTAACATGAGCAAGCCCAATTGATATTGCAGACCGAGCGTCGCGACGAGCCAGCCCTTGAGCGTGGTGCCGATGTTGGCGCCGAAAATAATGCCCAGGGATTCGGGAAAGCCCATCAGGCCCGCGCCGACGAAACCCACCACGGCCACCGTCGTCGCGCTCGATGATTGCAGTATGGCGGTACTCACGGCACCGGTGATCGCGCCGGACAAAGGGGTATGGGTAAACCGCACCAGGGCCTTGCGCATGGCGTCGCCCGCCAGTGTCTGCAAGCCCTCGGTCATGATGATCATGCCGAGCAAGAACAGGCCCAGACCGCCCAGGGTCTGGATCGCCAGGGTGAAGGTATTAATCGTCTATGCCCTCTTCCATTCGCATGCCTATATATAAGTAAGGGCAACTCATCTGCGCACATGGCGAAACAGCGTGCGCACGGTTTGCAGTAAACGTTTACGTTCCCGGGCGATGCGTTTGCGCAACGGCTGCATATCCAGCTTGCTGTCCTGCCTCGCGCTCGTGGCATCTATCATTCCCTGCAGGAAACACAGGTCGTGAATATCCCCCAATTTACCGCCCAACCGCGTCAAGCGATCCGCCAGTTTCTTCGTATTTGCATTGCCCGCCCCAGCCATGGCCAATTGGTATGCCAGTGTCTTGACCTGTTTGCGCCAGGCGTGTAATTCGCCGCAGTCTTCCGATGCGAGCGCCGCGTCGCCGAGCTTGCACATTTTACCGAACCTGCGTGCAATCACCCGATCCCGATCTTCCGGCGAAATCGCCTGCCGGGAAAACGCCTGCAGGTCTTCACGCATGGCGGCGTAATCCATCGCGGCGGTGATCCGTTCGGCTTCCGCGGCCGGTGCCTCCACCAGCATGCGGGCCAGGATCTCGACCGCGTGTTGCGCCTTCTTGCCCGGATATTTGCGCAGCAGCCGGTGCAGCGTTTGGACGGCCACATCACGATCGCGCCGCGCTGCGAGTTCACCACTGAGGGCACGCAACTTCGCCACCAGCCGCTCATTGGATTCGGTCTCACCTGTGACCGCCCGGCACAGTTTCAACCAGGCCCGGACCTGTTTAATGGCAACCCGGATCCGGTGCACAGTCTCGGCATCGAGATCCCGCGGCGCCTGTTCCTGAGTGGCGAGCAGCTCCAGCAACTCCGTAACGGCGTGCGGTGGCTCGCATATGGCTGAAGGCAACATACGCGAGCCAGTATATACCCACTTTTTTTTACAGCATAAAAAAAGGCGGCTGACGCCGCCTTTTTGTCACGAACACGTTCGCGCTCAGCCGAATGCCTGACCGGGTTTGGCACCGACCTTTTTCAGGATCATGGCCAAAGGACAGAATCCGGTGAAGGCTGACTGAAACAGGTTCAGCCCAACGAACGCGGTAAGCCACAACCAATTGATATTGTGCAATTGTGACAGCACTAGGCTGATCAGAATTACACCCCCGGCAAAGGCCAACACAATTCTATCGATACTCATATATATATTCTCCAGTGATGATGTCCATGTAAAAACACTCCAACTGGCCAAGAATTATACGCAAGTATTCTGCCTTTGTTTAGCGCTTCGTCTGACGGAAAAAACCTTATGTTTTCCACTGGATGCGATGGTTTTCCTTGATTTGTCCGGGGCGACGGCATAAATTTTAAGCCGCTTATGCATGGTGATTCACCAGGGAGAACATCGACGATGTACCGCGGCGCCCGCCTTCTCAGTGCAACCGGATTTCTGTTTTGTCTCGCCACCACCGGCCCGGTGAGCGCGGCCAATCCCTTGCCGGATTTCAGCGCCGACCTGCACGTCATCCAGCGCGTGAAAGGCGAGATGTATACCGCCACGGTTGCCATGAGTCAGTACGGCATTCGCAGCGAAACGATTCATCCGAAATTCGGCAAGATGATTACTATCGCCAATTTCAAACAACAAACCTGCCGCACCTACCTCGTTAACAAGAAGGCCTACTTCGAGGAGACACTGGATCCGAAATCCCCGGATTGCGATCTCGATCTCGATCGGCTGTTCGGGGAGTACGCGGATACGCTCAATTCCTACAGCTATCACGCCCTGGGCGCCACCGCGCCATGCATCGGTTACAAGCAACGCCGGCTTGACGACGACATGGTAAACGAACGGCATACGCAACAATGGGAATGCACGGACCCGTCCAACCAGACGACTTTCACACAGTGGTTCGATCCGCAATTGGGGCGGGTAATCAAACACACGGAGACCCGGTTGACCAAGGAATACAGCAACATCCAGATCGAGCCGCAACCGGCGTCCCTGTTCGATTCGCTCAAGGGTTATCGCAAATACAGCCAGAACGATTTCTTCGATCTGTTGCGTATCCCGGCCTTTACCACCAGCGGGCAAAAACCCGTGGACATGGATAAATTATTGCCCAACGACCGCCTGCAAATCTGCATGGAAAGTTGCCAGGCCGCGCAGGAATCCTGTAATGCCGCCGCCAAGGGCGAAGCCGCCTCAAAACAGTGCGATGTCGCTTTCGATCGGTGCGCCGCGGATTGCGAAAAACGTTACCCGCCTGAATAAACTCATTGCCGTCAAGGCGCTTAAGCCGCTGTCACAAAACTGAAATCATTTTTGATTGTACGGTTTGTTAAGCTAGTGTCATGAACGCGCTGGCGGCAGACAAACCCGATAACCCATTGGAACGCCTGCATGATGAAGTCATGCAATTGTGCAATCACGTATTGCATCACGCCGCCCTGCGCCTCGACCAGCACGCGGATTTGTTCGATCAACACGCCCTGACGAAAAGCAGCGTCAACCTGGCGCATTACCTTGCCTTACGCGAACTGGATTTACGCCCTCTGCAGGAAAAGCTGGCGGAGTCCGGCCTTTCCTCGCTGGGCAGAGCGGAATCCCATGTGTTTGCCACGCTGCAGGCCGTGATGTCGATGCTCAGCCAGGCAACCGGGAAACCGTTGCCGCTACAGTGCAACCTGCCCTACCCGGCGTTTCGCGAAGGCTTCGAGATACTTTCGCGCAACACCAGCCAGCTGTTCGGACCAAGCAACAGTCAGCACGAGACCCGCATCATGGTCACCCTGCCCACCGAAGCGGCAAGCGATCCCCGGCTGGTGGAAGCATTGCTGGAAGAGGGCATGGACTGCGCACGAATCAATTGCGCGCACGATTCCAACGACATCTGGTCACGCATGATCGACAATGTCAGACAGGCGGCGGCAAGACAACGCCGGGAATGCCGCATCCTCATGGACCTTGCCGGACACAAAGTCCGCACCGGGCCCGTCGCACTGGAGTCCGCGGCCGTTCGCATCAAGGTCAAAAAAAACAGGTTTGGCCTGACACAACAACCGGCACAGTTGCGGTTTGTCTCTGAGGCTAACGGGTCGACGAATCAGGCCGCGCCCGGCGAAGTAACCACCCTCGCCCTGCCGGCCGCCATCCTGCACAAGCTGCGCATCGGCGACCGCCTTGCGTTCCACGATGCGCGCGGCAAGCAGCGTCATTTTCATGTCTACGCCAGCGACGCGACCGGCGCCATGCTTGCCACCTGCAACAAGAACACCTTGTTGCACTCCGGCGCCCGGCTGTTCGTGCAGCGCAAACGCGGCATGCAATTCCAGCGGATCGACAGCTTCGAGTTCCGCGATACACTGCAACAGCCGGCTCGGATCACCCTGAATCCCGATGATGAACTGATCCTGCACGCCTCACCCGAACCGGGAGAGGCCGCCCGCTACACCGAGGATGGCAACCTGATCGCGCCCGCGCATATTTCCTGCACCCTCTCGCACGCCATCAGCTTGTTATCCCCTGGCGATCCCGTGTGGATCGATGACGGCAAGATCAGCTGCACGGTAAAACACGTCAGTAACGATGCGGCAACGCTGCAGGTATTACGCACCGGACCGAAAGGCGCGAAACTGCGGGCGGATAAGGGTATCAATTTTCCCCAGACCGACCTGCAACTGCCTGCGCTGAGCGAAAAGGACAAACAGGATCTCGATTTTGTCTGCGGGCACGCCGACCTGGTTGGCTTTTCGTTCGTGGAGAGTGGTGAAGATATCCGTCTGCTGATACATGAGCTGCAACAACGTCAACGCAAGTTGCCGATTGTTGCAAAGATTGAAACCGAGCGAGCCGTGCGTAATCTGCCCGATATTCTGTTCAGCGGCCTCAGTCAGCACCCACTGGCGATCATGATCGCGCGCGGCGACCTTGCCGTGGAACTGGGAAGCGTGCGCATGGCGGAAATTCAGGAAGAAATGCTGTGGCTGTGTGAGGCCGCGCACGTGCCGGTGATCTGGGCGACCCAGGTACTGGAGTCCATTGCCAAACACGGCGTGCGCTCGCGTCCGGAGTTCACCGATGCCGCCATGGGTATCCGCGCCGAGTGTGTGATGCTGAACAAGGGACCGTATATTCTCGACGCCGTCCGTTCACTGGGTGCCGTGCTCGCCCGCATGCACGCACATCAACGCAAGAAGATCTCGCGCCTGCGCGCGCTGCACTGGTAAGCCGAGTCTAGCGACCCTGCCCGAAGCTGCGTTGGGCGCGTTCATACCCGAGTTCAATCATTTCCTCGGCCCGATAAAATTCGAATATACCGCAGGCATTCGCCGGAATCTCAACCAGGCAATCCAGATTGTAGGCCGCCAGTTTGAAGCGGGTAATCAGGTTCTCCATGGCCTCGTAAGACTGTGACATCAGGTCGAATACATTGATCTCTGCGCCGGCCTCCGGCTCGTCACGGGTAAAACGTGCCTGCAGGCCTTCGATGAATTCCACGATGGCGCGCTGATAACTGTTCCCGATCTTCTTCGTGTCGTTTTCGTCTTTTCTTCGCGCAGTAAATTTCTCCTCCTTACCGCTAAGACTCACTGCCACGGTCATATCCGTAACATCTTTCAGGGTCGGCGCAATGGGCACAGGATTCAGCAAACCGCCGTCCACCAGTAAATGCCCCTGGTACCTCACCGGCGTAAACACGGTCGGAATCGCCATTGACGCGCGGATCGCATCGAACAGGGAACCGCGGGTCAACCAAATCTCGCGGTGAGCATCCAGATCCGTCGCTACGGCAGTAAAGGAGATCGACAGGTCTTCGATCGCGGTTTCACCCAGCATATCGCGTAACTTGCGGATGATCCGATCCCCGCTGAACAAACCGGCCCGGCTATAGGCAAAATCCAGCAATTGCATCACGTCGCGCTTGCGCAAGGCCCGTACCCAGTGTTCGTAGATGTCGAGCTTGCCAGTCGCATAGATCCCACCGACCAATGCGCCCATGGAGGAGCCGGCAATGGATCGAATGACGTAACCGTGTTCCTCCAGCCATTTGATCACACCGATGTGCGCAAGGCCGCGCGCACCGCCACTACCCAGCACCAGTGAGACAGTTTTTTGTTTCTTTGACATGGGATCCCCTCATCGGCGATCAGTGTTAATAGTGCGGGGGCGGCGCCTCTTCAGCTTCAGGCCTGCGCAGGACATCGCTTAGTTGCCGCAATTGCGCCGCCAGCGCCTGCAGTTCCAGTTCGAGCTTGTCGATCTGAAGTTGCTGCCGCGTCACGATGTCATTGAGCGTCTGAATGGTATCTTCCTGAAACGCCAGCTGGGTTTCCAGTTCTGCAATGCGTTGTTGCATTACCCTACTCCTGTATCGGGTTCGATGTCACCAATGCGCGAATGTCCGCGTGTATTCCCGCATCCATTGGTCGGCCCACCAGTTGGCGTTGGCCTCGGTATTCTTGAGCGTCACCTGCCGGGAATGACTGAGAAAGTGAAAGCATTCATGCGCGAGGGTATGCAATGCACACTCCTCCAGGTCATTGAAACGAAAGGTCACGGCCCCCGAATACCAGCCCTGCTTGTGCGTGTTGGAGGGAACCCGGCCCCAGTGGTGATACTCAAACGGGGGTGACAGTTCGATATTGACACTGGCGCGCAGGCGATAACCGCGATCCACGATCTTGCCGCGCAGGCGTGTGCGGCATGGATAGATGCAACAGCCGTGCAGGATGGCCTTGCGATTCAGCGGTAATAATTTTATCGACTCCAGCTTCGAGGTATCAAACTCGGCGAGCTTGTTCTGCACAAAATGCAAGATGTGCGGCATCGACACCTTGTCGATGACTTTGAAATGGTTTGCCTGGGTAACGCTGTTCACAAGAATCCGTTGCAGTTAGCCGTTGTGGCCACTATACACAAATTCACATGCAGAGAGAATTGGCAGCGCCTTTCGTCAGACAAAATCCGCAATTTGCCCGGATTGATCCGAGATCCCGTTGCCGGTTTCGTCTACACTGGGCTGATTCACCGTCTTAACTGTGCATGAGTTCACATGTTCAACCGTCTGGTCAGCATTCTCCAACGCAAGTTGCAACGCACGCGCCTGTGGCAAATGACCTCGCGCGCTGAGCGTATGCTTGCGTTCGGCACGCTGATCATCACCCTGCCATCGGTGTATGTGATCGCACGGGACGCCATCGCGAGCCAGCGGCTGTCCGCCGATATCCAGTGCATGGCGATGAATATATATCATGAGGCACGCGGTGAACCCATCGCCGGTCAGTATGCCGTTGCCGAGGTCACGCTCAACCGGACACACTCGCGGGAATTCCCCGCCAGCGTCTGTCAGGTGGTATACCAGAAACACTGGAGTCCCCAGCGCAAGGAAACCGTCTACGCATTTTCCTGGACGGGCATGCCGGTGACTACCAAACTCCATTCGGCAGCCTGGCGGCAGGCGCGTGAAATTGCACGCACGGTGCTGACTCACCGCCGCGAGCCAACCATGCAGGGCGCCCTGTACTATCACAGCACCAGCGTCAAACCGGAATGGTCGCGGCACCACAAACGACTCGCGATCATCGGCCGGCATATCTTTTATATGTAGCGCAGATCAGGATTGCTGTGCGGTCAGCCGCTTGTTGGAGGAGTACAACCAGCCCAGTACGCCGCCACATAACAGACCGATGGTGTGCGCCATATTGGTAGCCGCGTTGATAATGCCAGTCCAGCACAGCACGAACCAAATCAACATCATCAACACAATGTACCGGTGCAGGACCAGGCCGTTGCGCGGCTGCAGCCGTCCCTGCACCAGCAGATAAGCCAACAGGCCATACGCCACGCCGGACATGCCACCGAAATCCGGACCCGCCCACCAGAACTGCGCAAGGTTACCGCCGATCCCGCATACAGCGACAAGCACGGCCAGACGCCGCGTCCCCTGCCCGCGTTCGATTGCACCGCCCAGGGCGAACAGCCACAGCATATTGAACAAGACCGGAACCACGCCGAAGTGCATAAAGATAGGCGTAATCAGACGCCACACCTGTCCACGAAAGACCTCACGCAGGCCGCCGCCGATATATTCGGAAATATAAAATGATGACAACCATTGCGTATCGCGCCCGAACGACGAGAGTATGGCGATCAGCATACACGCCAGGATCATCGCCAGGCTCAAGGGCATCAGGCGAACGGCACGCGCACCCCGCAGCGGCATGACTCAGGCGTCCGTCGTCTCGTCGGTCGTCGGCCACTCGCTGAAGGGAAACGGCATTTCTTCGCTGTTAAAGCTAAGAAAGCGCAGGATTTGGTAGACATACTGGCTCAGGCTTTGCCCGAACCGCAGCAGCCGCGCATTGGTGGCGCCGGAAAACAGGGTAAACAGAAATTGCAGCAAAACCACTGCGCCCACAACGACTTCGGCGACGTGGAAGATGACAATAAACAACAGCATGTACAAGCCGCGTAACCAGGTGGCCCGCTTGCGCAAATTGTTTTTCAGTTCGCTATCCATGATACCCCCGCATGATCCTGAGCCCGCTTCATTGTAGCAGATCCCGTCGCGGCCCAAACCTACGGACAGTTCACCGAAAATTGAAAAAGGCAGGTCGCAAAAAAGCGGGGGGTGTTTTCTCAACCGACGTCGTTGAGCAGCCGCCGGCGAAATGCGACCCCCAGCTGGCCGGCGATCTGATGACAGGCAGCGATGTCCACGCCCGCCAGACCGTCGATGGCGGTCACCGTCACGTCCATGCCGCTGTCCCTGGCGCGGCGCACGAAATCCAGCACGGCGGGATACGTATTCCGGATCTTCGGATGGGTATGCTGTTCATACACATCGGCATTCTGCGCATTGAGGGAAATGGAGACACGGTCTACGCATTCGGCCAGTTCCGGCGTCACGTCACGGCCATGGATCAGATTCGCCAGGCCATCGGTATTCACGCGCACATGCCCGCCCTGTCGTTTCACCGCGCACGCGACGTCCAGCAAGACATCCAGGCGTTGTGTCGGTTCACCCAATCCGCAAAACACAACCTCATGATAGCGTGCGGGATCGCCCAGGGCGTTGAGAATTTCCTCGCGGTCCGGTTCATGCCGGAGGGTTAAATCGTAGTCCTGCACTACCCAGTTGCGATTATGCTTGGGACAGAAGCGGCAACGCAGCGTACACCGGCTGGTGATATTCAGATAACAATTCCCGTGCAGGGTATAGGCAATCGTGTCCATGCTCAGGCGATCTTGATCCGCACCACGTTCATGACTTCCATATTAAGGCCGCCGATATTCTCGATCGCAGGATAATACGTGAGATTGACACGCGCGCCTTCGGCATTGCGATAACGCTGCTTACGCTTGAACCGGAAAGGGACATCGCAACCCTCGATCATGATGGTATTGATAAACCATTCACCGGCCGGGCGTTGCACATGCGAAACCACTTTCTGCATCTCCGAATGCACCAGTTGCGCGTGTTTCTTAAGGAGTTTGTCCGGGTCAGATTGCATGTTGGTTGCCGGTTCCGGCCCTGCCGTTGAACTCAATCAAGTTTGTCGTCCAGTATAAAAGGCGGGCTCGGTTCAGGAGTTGATTTACATCAGGTAAGAACCTCAATGCACCGGCCCTGCCTGCTTCAGGTGTTGCTCCAATGCGGTGGCGCATTCCTTCAGTTTACGCTCCGCCGGTACCGTCAGCTTGTCGGCCTCGTCAGGAAAGAGATAGTTGATCTTGTAGATCAGCAATTGCATTTGATCCCTGGTATAGGTGCCGTTCTTTGCCTGCAGATAGTCATCACACAACTTTTGATAGGCGGCCAGGTCCACGTGGGGCTTTTGCACATAACCGGTGTAAAGCAGATACCCGGCGAACAGGATAATCACGATCAGGGCGACGGGATAAGTCAGATTGGTTTTTTTCATGCTGAGTACGGGTACATCGCTGACGAGATTAGAGTTTAACACTCTAACACTGTCACGCACATCCACGCACGGCATCAAGCCATGGCACCCCGCGCAGGCATCCGGCCTCAGCCCGGTCGGCCGTCGACACGCGGCTGCATTAAAATCGGCAGATACAGGATCAGAAACAATAAAAACCCCAGGGCCCAGAGCACGCCGGCGCTGGTCACCATAGTGACGTATTTCATCTCAATGACACGCATGAGCAGCAAGGGCCCGAATACCCGCAGCACTGAACCGAGGGTGACCAGCACGAACGCCGTAATCAGCAATGGCCCTGCGGCAATTTCGCGCCCGGTATGGCCGAGCGAGACCCGTGACATCATTCCCACGGTGAGCATGCCGATGGTGCCGGCAGTGAAGGCGTGCAAGGCGATAGACGTCGGCCCACCGGCAAACACCGCATCGGCATACAAAAACAATCCCAGCGGGATCCAGGCGTAACCCAGATACAAAATCCATAACATCGGTACGCGCCACAATGCGCGCAGGTGCCAGCCCCACCAACGCAGCAACTGCACGCTGCCCGCCAGCACCGCGAGATAGGCAACGGTCACATGTGCCGGCGCAATCAGCGCAGCAACCATCCAGGCCAACAGGGTCACCATGCCGGCGATATCAATGACGCGTGATTGCCGCACTTTTTTCAACGCACCGGTGCCGCGTTCGATAAAAAACGGGATCACCCGTCCGCCCATGATCACGATCAGCAGCACGATCGTCATCCATGCCAGCTGGATGCCCAGGCCAGTGGTCTGCCAGGCCGGATGCAGGTAGCCCAGGTGGAACAACAGGTTCGCGGCAAACAACGCCACCAGGATCACGACAAAGATCAACTGCTGATGCTGTTTGCTGCGCAGCAGGGGCGGCAATAACACCAGCGCAAGAACCGGCAGGAAACTCAGATCGATCAAGGCAATAAGCCACTGTGGCAACATCAAGAGTGGCGCAAGCCGGGCGGCGAGCCAGAGTAGCGCCAGGCCAGCGAGCCATGGCCCGTGCAGGGTCTGTAAATTGGTCCAGTTCTTTGCCGCGGTCAGCAGAAACCCGGCGATCACCGCGACCGCGAAACCAAACAGCATTTCGTGTGCATGCCAGTTGACACCGCCATAACCGGTCGGTGTCTCACCGCCGTTGAGAAGATGCAACCAATACGTTAGCAAGACGACGGCGGCGCCACCGGCAAGCAGAAAAAAGGGCCGAAAGCCCAGGCGCAATACCGGCAGACTGTTGTCTGTCCTGGCTTTATTATCGATTTGAAGCAGGGCCATCTATAACATCCGTTGCAGTAAGACCTGGACCAGGTTGGAGCGCGTGATGATCCCCTCTACATGTTGCTGGGCATCGGTGACTACCACGCGCTTGATATGATGGCGTTTCATCGTTTCGATCACGTCGTGCAGGGTATGCTCCGCCTGCAGGTGGATCGGTTGCCGCACCATGATGTCCGCAACCGTGCCGACGTGCTCGCTGCGTGTGTGCTGATGCCGGAACATGGCCTCCAGCGTCTGCCACAGATTATGCGCGGGATGATGACAGGCAATGCCCATGGCGCAGAGAAAATCCGCTTCCGTGACTATCCCCACCAGCCTGTCCTGCGCATCGGTGACCGGCAGTCCGCTGATGCGGCGTTCGAGCAGGAGGCGCGCGGCATCGCGCAAGCTGGTCTCGGGATGCACCGTCGCGACATTCTTCGTCATGATATCGCTCACCTTGAGTTGCTCCGCCTGGCGCAGTTGCGCGTGCTTCTCGGCCATCTGATGAATTTGCATGAGGTCCTCCAGGGTTACATCGATATACGAGTCGAGCTCCTGCAGCGCATGTTTGAAATCTTGCGGTTGTAACTCGGGTCTGTTCATCGTCCGGTTCCTTCTGGGTTCAGGCGGCGCGCTCAAGGTTTAGCGACGCCGTCACGCGCTGCCAGGAATTCTCGTTTAAATACACTTCGTATTTCGCCCATTGCGCGAATTCTTCGCGCGTCACCGCGCCACTGCGGCGGCGGCCCTGGCCGGCCACCACTTTATAGATTAGCTGATCCCGCAGCGGATTCGGGTCCCGCGACTCATCCACCACCTGCCGCACGGACCAGTCACTGCCAAACTCGCCATTACTGTAATAGGCGCCGAGCCGGATCTGATCCGGCGTCAATGCCGCCCGGGAACGGTTGCGCGCCAGTTGATAAATTTTTTCCAGGTCGTCATGGCTGACATCCACAAACTGATTCATCTGTTTCAGGGCGTATTCCAGGTCTTCGCGATTGAGGCTTTCGCCCTGCTGCACCGGTTCCGCCGGCTTGCTCCGGGCATGCATCAGCGCTACGGGATAACGCCGCCAGGAAAACAGGAAATTGAATACCAGTGCCACGCTCAGGATCACGCCGACATTGATCAACACCGGCGTGACGACATAGTGATAACCCAGGGCATGGACGCCGGCCCCGGCCATCACGGCCGTCAGTGCCGTGGCGCCACCGGGCGGATGGATGCAGCGCAGATAGTACATCGCGGTGATGGCGAGTCCGACCGCGGCGGCCGCCGCGATAAACCTGTCTTTGATTAACAGATAACAGCTGACACCGATCACCGCGGAGATCAGGTGCCCGCCAACCAGGGCCCACGGTTGCGACAAGGGGCCGTGCGGCACGGCAAACAGCAGGACCGCGGATGCCCCCATCGACGCGACGATCAAACCAGCGCCGTCACTCACGTAGTGACGGGTGACGATCAGGATACAAAAGATACTGATGAACCCGCCCAGACCGGAGATGATCTTTTCGCGATGACTGGTCTGGTTGCCGCCGATCCCGAGGAAGGACGAAACCCGCGCAAGTACTGCTGGCATGGCGCCGCTTTCTTTTCCCGGTCTCAGCCCGTGCTCCAGACACGTGGCTTGATCATGCCCGCCACCTTGCAGGTCTGTTTGACGTAGCCATAGGGGAACAGGCTGAACAGGTGTTGCTTGGCGACTTTTTTGTCCATGCCCAGTTCCTCAACCAGGTGCTTGGTGACATGCCGCACGTCCGGGGCGACCTTGTGTTCCAGCCAGTAGTCACGCACGAAGTGCAGGATCGGCCAGTGTTCCTGGGTCAGTTCCAGGCCTTCCTCTTCCGCCAGTTCCTGGGCAAGACTCTCGTTCCAGTCTTCCGGATTGACCAGGTAGCCCTCGACGTCACGGGTAAATTCAGCGATGTGTTGCATGGCGTGTCCTCCGTATATAAGCGTTTTCTACTATATCGTCTGGATTCAATGATGGTAAAACGATATTTTTTGCTATCTAATATCGATGTATCCGATATTAAAACCTGCACCGGAGATATCGCCCATGGACATCGATCAGGCCCGTACCTTTCTCGCCATCACTGCCCACGGCAGTTTTCTGGAGGCGAGCAAACAACTCCACCTCACGCAATCCACGGTCAGCGCTCGCATCCAGCGTCTGGAGGAAGAACTTGGCACCCGCCTGTTCGTACGCAATCGCTCCGGCGCCAACCTGACGCTTGCCGGTCGCCGCTTCGTGGATTACGCCAAGCGTCTGGTCCTCACCGCCGATCAGGCACGCGACGACATCGGCCTGCCCGAGCGTTACCGCGCCAGTCTGCGCATCGGCGGGCGGATAGCGCTGTGGGAAGGGTTTCTGCCGCAGTGGGTCGGCTGGATGCGCAGTCAGGCCACCGACGTGGTCATTCACAGCGAGATCGGATTCGAAGAAGACCTCATGCATCGTTTGATCGAAGGCAGTCTCGATATTGGCCTGATGTACACGCCACGCCACTCGCCGGGACTGATCGTGGAACACCTGTTCGACGAAACCCTGGTGCTGGTCAGCAGCCGGCCGGACGATACCGGCCCGGGTGAGGATTACATCTATATAGAATGGGGCCCGGGGTTTTACGCACAACATGCGCAGAGCTATCCCGATCTCGCGCGTCCCTCGCAGGTTGCCAACATCGGCTGGCTGGGTATTCAACTTGTACTCAGCAACGGCGGCAGTTGCTTCCTGCCGGCGCGCATGGCCGCCTCATTTATCGCCGCCGGACATTTGTACCGCGTCGCGGGTTCACCGAAATACATTCATCCGGCTTACATGATCTATCCGCGCGACAGCGACAATCCGGTAATGGATCACGCCATCACGGGACTGCGTGAACTGGCAATCAGGGAACGCAGTACGGCGGTATAACCTAGGGCACTTGATAGAACTGCTCGTTCACCAGGTCGACACCACACGCCAGGTTTTCAAACCAGTCGAGAAAACTGTTTACCATGGTGTAGCCGACAAACGGCCGCCCGTGTTGCGGCACGATCATGGCGACATCAAGTTTACGGACCATCTTCACCCACAGGCGACACGCCTTGTTGGACACCATGTAACGTTCATGAAAGCCGATCATTTTCTTGGTGTGACGTTCGAAATCCTGCACCCCGCGTCCGTGATGTTCATCCGTCAAGGAGGCACCGACATCGCCGGAAAACAGGATCTTGCTGATCGGATCGTAAAAGTGAAAGTTTCCCACCGAATGTAAAAAGTGTGCCGGCAAGGCCTTGAGCACACTGTCACCGAACTCCAGATTCATGCCCTGATCCGGGATGGCAATAATGCGACCCTTGCCCTTTTCCGCGATGTAACCCGGCACCAGGTGCGGTAAAAAACGTTGCCACAGTTTTGAAATGACGATCTGCGCATCGGTGTACATCAGCCACTTGTCCAGTGACGTGATGATGTCCGGATCCTGGTGCGTGGCAATGACATAATCCAGGTCGCGTACGGAAGTGAACTTGGAAATGGCCGTGTACAGCGGCTGATAGGTAAGATTGCCACCGGGGTCGAACAGAGCCGCATGTTCACCGCGCATAATGAATAACTGATTCGCCTGGATCCCGTCACCTGTCACCAGATCCGTAAACAGCCTGACGCAATGTCCATTGACGTCATACAAGGTTGTTCCTGTTGACTCTGCCTTTGTATCACGCGCGGTCACATGTTCTTTTTCCAAAACGGCCATAACTTCCCTCACTCCGGTAACTGGGTTGATTAACAGACACAAGAAGGCCGCCATGATAAGAAGACGCTGATGCGTCGCAGTTGATCTGGATCAGGTGAAAGTTTTCGACGTGGTAAACCCGTGACAGAACACACACAAATACCGCGATTAAGGCTATCGGGCTTAGTCAGTAACTCGCATGATGTCTGATTAAAATACTCGGTGTTTGAGCCTGTGATTGCGCACCTAACCGATCACCGTACCAAACAAATGCCCGATGATTGCCGTTGCCGCCATTGCTAACGCACTCCACAAGGTAACACGCGCAGCGCCGCGCAACATGCTGGCGCCACCCGCCTTCGCCGCGATGGCGCCCAGTGTGGCAAGAAACAATAAGGAGCTTACGGAAACCACAGCAATGAGCATACGCATGGGGGTCACGGCAACCAGCAACACCGGCAAGATGGCACCCATGGCAAAGGAACCCGCGGATGCCAAGGCCGCTTGTATCGGCCTTGCCCGCGTGATCTCGGAGATGCCCAACTCATCGCGTGCATGTGCCGCCAGGGCATCGTGGGCCATCAATTGCTCGGCAACTTGCAGCGCCAGTTCACCGTCCAGTCCACGCTGCCGGTAAATATTGGCCAGCTCTTCGCGTTCCGCGCGGACATCCGCGACGAGCTCGCGTTTTTCGCGTTCGAGGTCCGCATGTTCCGTATCCGATTGCGAGCTGACCGAGACATATTCGCCCGCGGCCATGGACATTGCACCCGCCACCAGACCGGCGATCGCTGCGATCAGGACATCGCCACGTCCCACCTCCGCCGCGGCAATCCCCACCACCAGACTCGCGGTCGAGACGATACCGTCATTCGCGCCAAGGACCGCCGCGCGCAACCAACCGATACGTTCACTGTAGTGCCGTTCAAAATGAGATTTACGCATTGCCTAAATTTAATAGCCGCAAGGACCCATGACAATTGTTATTTCCGGACCATGCAATCTTTTAAACCAATCGGTATCGCCGTGGTCAATTAACTAAATTTATGATCACTCCTTCCCAACACCGTTAATAGAGATGGTCTATATTTGACAAAAGGAGACCTGCATATGAACCGTGTCCAACACTTACTCAAAGCCTGGGCCCAGGAATTACAAACAACACCACGGGTTAAAAATGTTACGGTGAAACTGTCGGCGCAGGACTATGCCCGTATCCGTGCCCTGACAGAGATTTATCCCGATCGCAGTGAAGAGCAAATTCTCAGTGAACTCCTGTCTGCGATGCTCGATGAAGTGGAAGAGGCCCTGCCTTATATCCCGGGCAAAAGCGTGGTGGCTGAAGATGAATTCGGTGATCCGGTATACGAAGATATCGGCCTGAGCCGCAAGTTCGAACAATTGAAACAAAAATTTGCGAAGACAGGATAAGTATTCAGTATTACGCCTTGAACTCCCGACCGATTGCCCGGGCGAACATTTTGATCAATTCATCGATCATGATATTCAAGGGCACGTCCTGATAACGACTGTCTTCAATGATAAAGCGGTTATACAAAATTTCGCGCAGCATCCCCTGATACATCAGACCGGCCATGCGCGGGTTTACCGGTGACGGCACCGCGCTCTTGTTCAATTCAGCGAGACTGTATTCGATGTAATCGGTAATGGCGTGCCAGCGACGTTCGAAAAAGGCGCTGGCGGTTTTCGATCCTTCGAGCGCGCTCATCAGTTCCATGCGCAGAAAGTCGGTGTCGCGGGAAACGTTCTCCACATAAATCATGGTCATGCGCCGAAGCGCGCTGATAAAGTCAGACGGCTCCGTCAGGATCGCCTCGATATAACTTTCACGTTTCGCGGAATTCTCCGCGAGGACCTCTTCATAGAGCACTTCCTTGGACGGGAAGTGTTGATACAAAATGGCCGGGCTCACGCCCAGCCTTTTTGCAATTTCATCTACCGAAACGCCGTGATAGCCCTTATCCGCAAACAGCACCTTCGCCACGGCCAGGATCGAGGCCTTACGTTCCGCGGCTTTCAGGCGTTTGGCCATACGCGGCGCGCGTGTCAGTTTTTCTGGATATCGAACACAAAGGCGCCATTGGCCTCGCTGGAATTCAACAAGGTATGGCCGGTCTGTTTGCAGAAGGCCTCGAAGTCCTTTACGGATCCGGGGTCGGTGGCCGTAATCCGCAGCACCTGGCCACTGTTCAGCGTATTGATACTCTTTTTGGCACGCAGAATCGGCAGGGGACAATTGAGGCCGCGGGCATCGAGTTCTTGGGTAATGTCAGTCATGGTTGCTCTCCATTTTTATAAGTGAACGCTCATTTACTTTAGCAGAGCGCCACCAAGAGTCAACACCGACTATGTCAGTCAGCCGACTTAAATTGATATATCCATGAAATCAATGAGATAGCCGCTACGCGCAGATCACAACCGGACCGGAGCCGCTGAACTGCCAACCATGACTGCCACCCGCCTTGGTTACCGCGACCACCTCATCCGCCCCCCTCCGGGCGTGGCGATCAGCGGCCAGAATTGTCATTCTATAGGTATGGCAACGAACAAGGCGGTGAAATGAAAACACGACTCCTGGGCAACAGCGATCTGGGCGTAACCCACATCTGTCTCGGCACCATGACCTTCGGTGAACAAAATACGGAAGCCGAGGCCCATGAACAACTGGCGTATGCCATCGATCACGGCATCAACTTTATCGACACCGCCGAGATGTATCCGGTACAGGCACGGGCGGAGACCTCAGGTCGCACCGAGGTCTATGTCGGCAGCTGGCTGAAAGATCAGGCACGGGATCGAATTGTCCTGGCGACGAAGGCAAGCGGCCCCGGCCGCGCATTTGACTGGATCCGCAACAACCAGCTGCACTTCTCTCGCGACAACCTGCAAGAGGCCTTGCACGGTTCCCTGCAACGCCTGCAAACCGACTATGTCGATCTCTATCAACTGCACTGGCCGGATCGCAACGTGCCCTTGTTCGGTGCCTATCATTTTGATCCTAGTCGTGAACGTGACGCCGCACCACTGCAGGAGGTCATCACCGCCATGGCGGAATTCATTCAGGCCGGCAAGATCCGCCACTGGGGTTTGTCCAATGAAACGCCCTGGGGCGTCATGACCGCGCTGCGACTTGCGGATGAGCTGGGCCTGCCGCGACCGGTGTCGGTACAGAATGGTTACAACCTGCTGAATCGCACCTGGGAAAACGGCCTTTCCGAGATCGGTTATCGTGAAAATGTCAGCCTGTTGGCGTATTCACCACTCGGCTTCGGTTACCTGACCGGAAAATACCTGAAAGATCCGACGACACACGGCCGCGCCACCTTGTTCTCCGGTTTCACCCAGCGCTATAACAAGGCCAACACAGCACCTGCGGTCGCGGCCTATGTCGAGCTTGCGCATCAACATGGTCTCACACCCGTACAGCTGGCGCTCGCCTTCGTCTATCAAAAATGGTGTGTGGCCAGCACGATCATCGGCGCCACCAGCATGGCTCAGCTACAGGAAAATCTCGCGGCGGATGAGGTCCGCCTGAGCGATGAGGTGCTGGCGGGGATCGAAAAGATCTATTTGCAGTTCCCCAACCCGGCACCCTGATGTCAGTGATGAAACTTATTCGTCTTCATCATCGTCCGGGAAATACCAGATAAAGTCGCCTTCGATTGCCTTGTCCGCCAGCACATCGGCCTGACTGATTTCCTCGATCGTGATCGACTGATCCGCCTCGTCATCCAGCATGGCCTGCGCCAGTAATTCTTCGCGCACCACGGCAAGCGCGGCCACCTGCGCCGCATCCTCGTCTTCTGCGTCTATATAGACCGTACGACTGAAATCCAGAAATTGCGGTTCATCATCGATGACAAATTCGAAATTCTCCCCGATCACGGTTGCCTTGTAGCCCGGCATTCTCCTCTCCTCTTTTTTTCTTAATTGTTGATGCAACCGGGAGTGTACCCAGTTACGACGACATTTTTATGATCTTGTTGGCATCCTGCCTTATTCACAAGACCATCTTACAGGACGAACCGGGGAGTTAAAGTGACGCGGTCTGTTTCAGGCGGGCAATACGTCGTTCGGTAGCGATCAACCACTGCTTGATACGATTGGAATCGCCGTACTTGCTGAACTTACCCCAGGAATCGAGCAGGACGATGATCACCGGCCGGCCATTGATGGCGGTTTTCATTACCAGACAGTTACCGGCATCGCCGGTAAAACCGGTCTTGCTCAGCGTGATCGGCCAGGAGTCCGCCTTCACCAGGCGATTCGTGTTGACGAACTTAACGGGGCGGCCATTCTTCAGATTGGTAATACTGTCGGTGGTCTGCGTAGTGAATTCACGAATCATGAAGTACTCACTGGCCGCCCTGACGATCTTCAACATGTCGTATGCAGTGGAAGTATTATCATTCCCCAGGCCTGCGGCGTCGGAGAAATGCGTATCCGTTAACCCAAGCAGCTTCGCCTTGCTGTTCATGGCGGTAATAAACGCACTGCTCCCGCCGGGGTAGGTGCGCCCCAGGGCCAGGGCGGCACGGTTTTCCGAGGCAACCAGGGCGATCAACAACAGATCCCTGCGGGTAAATTTCATCCCGGCACGCAAACGGGAACGTGAATAACGGATACGATCCTTATCCGCCTTTTCGATGGTAATGACGTCATCCAGCGACTGGCCGGCATCAAGCACAACCATCGCCGTCATCAGTTTGGTCAGGGAGGCAATCGGCTGAACTTCATCCGCATTGCGTTCGAAGATGACTTCCTTATCGCGCGCATCAAAGACCAGGGCGATATGCGAGCGTAATTTGAGCCGTGTCGGTTTGCCTTGTTCGCGAATCGACTTCGCGGGGATGTAGGACTCGCCGCTGCCACTCGCCTGCGCCTTGCCCGGGAGTGCCAGCCCTGTCCCCAATGCGAGTGCAAAAGCACACAGCAAAATACCCATGCTTCTTATTTTCATGGCGAGACTATAGTACCGGTACGGAAATTTTGCAAAGCCTGCAATGACATACGCTCCCTGCCGGGCTTGGCCCAAACCTGGCGAACACCTTCTCCCGGTCAGGAGCCAAACTCCAGACGTTCTTCCAGGGACTTGATCGCCTTCTTTGCACACACGGCGTCCTTGTCTCCCCCCGGCGCACCACTGACACCCAGCGCCCCGATACGATACCCTCCGGAAGTAATGATGATGCCGCCTTCCATCATCAGGATGCCTTTTACGTGATTCATCTCCTGGCGGATATCCTGACGGTTCTTGCGAAACTCGCCGGAGTCGATGCCGGACATAATGGCGGCATTCGCCTTTTCTTCGGCGATCTGCAAGGTAAAGCGCGCGGCCAGGTCGTCGCGCAAGGACGCGCGTAACAGGCCATTGCGATCGACCACCACCGCACTCACCTGATAACCCATGCCACGGCATGCCAGCACCGCCTGGTTTACCAGGTCACGGCCCAACTCCATACCGATGTTCTTTACCGTTACAACATCTTCGGCACGACTGTTGACGGCATTGGCGCATAACAGGGAAACCAGAATGATTTTTACAGCGCGGCGCATGCTAAGACTCCTCTCGGTGGCGGTGTGTTTTTATTAATAATAGTTTAGTGCAAATCCTGTTCGCCTAACGCCTGCCACATATCGAATCGGCCTGAGCATAACTGCTATGCTTGCTTAGATGCAGAAGATCACCCAGACAACACAGGCACCGCCCTGGCTGGTGCGGGCGCTGACTCCCTTTATAGCGCGCACGGTCGCCCGGCAGATGATCAACAAATATCCCGGCCTCAGCGGCGAAGAGATCATCAGCAAGATGCGGGCGGAGGCACCCGAGACCGCAGGCAATGCCCAGGCCGAGGCATTGCTCGCCGCCGTGGCGCGTCACCTGCCCGACCGGCCGATCACGAGCAAGCCGGTAACCGATACAAAACCGCTCTCCTGGCACTCGCCCTCGTCGCTGGTCCTGATCGGCGCCAACCTGATCCCGCTCTATGGCGTACTGGTTCTGGGATGGCCTGTATTTCCCATCCTGCTGTTGTTCTGGCTGGAAAATGTGGTGGTTGGCCTGCTCAATGCCTTGCGTATGCTCCTGGCGGACCCGAGCGACCCCGCGCTATGGGCAACCAAACTTTTCATGGTGCCGTTCTTTTGTTTTCACTACGGGATGTTCACCGCCGTTCACGGCCAGTTTGTCATCCACCTGTTCGGCGGCAGCGCCTATAAAAATCTGGACAAGGGACTCTGGCCACTGGAGGGTGCGGTCCACGCCATTAGCGAATACAACCTGGGCTGGGCCGTGCTCGGGCTCGCCGCCAGTCATCTGTTTTCCCTGCTCTGGAATTATATCGGCCGCGGGGAATACCGGCTCGCCGCCATCAACAAACTGATGACGCAACCTTACAATCGCGTCGTCGTCCTGCACATCACGATCATTATCGGTGGCGGAATTGCCATGAGCCTGGGCTCACCGGTGTGGGCATTGCTGCTGTTGCTCGCGCTGAAGATCGGCTTCGATCTCAAGGCGCACATCAAGGAACACCACAAGACCGCGGCGGACTGACCTGACCCGCAATAGCGCGAACTATTCTTGTTCGCGTCGCGACTTCGGCAGGTCTTTATCTAAAAATCATCGCCGCAGATTAAAGCGTCGTCGCGCTCTGCTCATAGGCAACTTTTTTGGGCACATGGTTATGCGGCGTCAGACGATTGCTTTCCTTTTTGACCACGGCATAACACTCGCAACACGACGCCTCTAATTGCGGCCGGTCCATCACCGTGATGCGCCCGCGCTGATAGCGAATGATACCGCGGTGCTGCAGTTTACCCGCCGCCTCGGTAACACTCTCGCGGCGAACGCCCAGCATGTTGGCGATGAGCTCCTGCGTCATGGAGATTTTGTCACCCGGGAGGCGATCCAGCGACAGCAGCAACCAGCGGCATAATTGTTGATCGATCGTGTGGTGCCGGTTACAGACGGCGGTCTGTCCCATCTGCGCAATCAAGGATTGCGTATACCGCAGCAGTATCGAGCGTACCGCGCCGTCATTATTGAATTCCTGTTGCAGGCGTTGCACCGGTAAGCGGTAACAATCCCCGGCATGCAATACGAGTGCGCGGCTGGAGCTGATTTCACCGCCCATAAACGCGGCGATGCCAAGAATACCCTCCAGGCCAACCACGGAGATTTCCGCCGAGGCGCCGTCTTCCATTTCATAAACCAGCGAAATAATACAATTCGTTGGAAAATAAACATGCCGCATGACATCCCCGGTCTCATACAAGACCTTCCCCATATCCAAGGTACACAATTCGAGATGCGGAAAGAGACGTTCCTGAACCTCTTTCGGAAAGGCGGCGAGCAACTTATTATCGTTGGGCTTGGCTGTAGGCAATATTTCCTGCGTCTTCTTGTTCGACATCGCTTGTTACCTCTGAATTATATGCACCGCATCAAACTGAATATCAGTTAAGTACGGCTATGCACATACTATGCCTACACTTTACGTACGGTGTCGCACATAAGGGATTGAGAGGGGATGGCCAAATCCAGTGCGCGAGTGTCGAATTTAATTACACTTAAACATCGCATCGCGATTTGACTCTAGCAAACCGCCATTCACCGGAAAGCGACTGCGCACCGTTCGCCAGATCCTGTCGTTAGCGGATAAGCGAGGTAAGTCGGCGTAATTGCTGGGTAGTACGTAAGCAAAACTGCCGGCGATCAACGCCAGTCCAGCGGGCTTCGGAATCCGGGCGACGTTAACACTCCGCAGGTTCCCGACTTATGAATCGATTTGGCGCAAGACCTACTCGCCTGCACTGAACTGAAACAACAGCGGGTTCTCTGTTGTTAAGCATGACCGTCACTTACAGCATGCCTTGGGCTGCACCATCGTGAATCAGCAGGCACTCAAGTGAATCAGATTTTAAGAAATTTCTAATCAATCACGGCTTTCGTATGGGAAGCTGGCCGATTTGTTCGGCCATAGTGGCAATTCAGGGTGGATCGCAGGGATTGGAAAAAAGATAGAGGAGAATTTGCTATACCTGTTTAATCTCCGGGACAAGGTGGTGCTGAAGCCTGGTATTGCCATCGTACTGAACGCCCAAGCTGGAAATCACATTCAGGATTCGCATTTCCGCCTGTCGCCAGTCTGCGGTCAAATTGATCGCCTTGAAGCCACGCAACTTGGCCAGATGCAGGGCCGCCTCCGCAATTAACTGATAATATTCCTCAGCAGTCAGATTAGGCACCGGCGAGGTTCGTCTTTCCATGCAGTTTTCTCCCTTCTGGTCAATTACATAATTAAATGGCGCGAGCAAAACATGCCTTCGTTCAGCGAAGACGGCACATCATAAGCGCTTCGTTTAGTCTACGTAATCTGTGTACCAGGTGTCACCATAGCAACAATACTACAGTGACATGACAGCGTATGTGCAGTAGCACACAGTGGGCTGCCGTTCACAGTACTGTCTCACTAGCCGGCATTTCTCAAACGACATCAGCACAGCGGGACACGGTCTATCGTCAATAGTGCCCCCGCCATGCGCCGTTGCGCATAAGATTAACTCGCACTGTAATGCACCGGACGCGCAAACGGCGTCTGACACGGGGTTATATTCTGGAAAGGATCGTAGAGCGCAATATAACGGACCGGTTTCGACGCATCCTGTCCATTGCGGAAAAAGTCGCTGGATAATAAATACAGTGAAGTGATGCGCTCTTCGCCGTGCTTTAATTGGTGCATAAACGGACGTTGTTCCAGGTGCGATGACAGGTGCGTATACACAGGTCCCGCCATATCGATCAAGCGCAGCTTGCCGGTGGAAATGATTTGGCGCTTGACCAGATCATTGGCGAAGGCGCTGACGCCATCCGGGTCCAGCTTCAGGTAATGCAGACGTTTCTGCACTATCGTGGCAATGGCATCGGCGTCACTACTCCCCAGATAACGCCACGTCACCAGGCCGGCGACGCCGGCGGCAAGGACACCGAGAAACTGGCGACGGCTAGGCATTTTTCGTCCCCTTTGCAAATAAATGATCGGCTGACCACAGCGACAGGGCCGACAGCGTCAGCGTTGGATATGCCGGGCTGGCGGTCGGGTAAGAACTTGAACCCAGCACGGCCAGGTTGCGGATTTGATGATGCAGCAGGTGGCGGTCGACCACGCTGGTCTGGGGGTCGTTCCCCATCACGACCGTCCCCTGGATATGCGCAGTAGTACGTCCGAGGTTGATGCTTTCGATACTCTCGATCGGCAGTGCCTTGGCCAGGGTCTCGACCATGGCAGGGATCTTTTCCATCCCGCGCATCGCATAGTCCGAGTAACCGTTGAAGTTCGTCTCGGGCATCTCCGGATTCACGCTGCTGATGGTCACGGTATTATCGAGCCGTGGCAAATCGTCGAACATAAAACGCAAATACGCGCGCTCGGTCCAGCGACCCTGTTCCGAGCGCAGTGCGGCGCGGCGGTAATTGAACGGCGCATTCCAGGTTTCAATCAGGCAGGCGGCGTGTTCGCGGCGATGTTCACCCTCATAAAACAAATATCCATTTCCTGAGATCGACGTGCTGCCGTTATAGGCCTTGACGCCGTGCAGGTTCACGCAGACATCCACCGGCATTTGTTCATGCAGGCCCTTACCCAGAAGCGGGTGGGTGATGCCGGAGCGCAGGAGTAAATACGGGTTAAAGATGGCGTTCGCCGCCAGTACCACGAGGTCGGCCTTTGCCGTGTGCATTTGGCCGTTACGCGCGTAACTCACCCCGCTGGCGATATCTCCCTGCTTTATCACCTCCTTTGCCTCGGCCTGCAACAGCAGGCTCACGCGCGGGTCGGTATAGAGATGTGCCAGGCCATTTTGAATCGTGAATTTCGCGTCCTGCGGGCAGAGCTCGCAGAGACCCGTCGCACAGCAAACCCCGCGCGTCCCGGTGGCTACGGTTGCCCTGACCGTTGCCGGATGATACCAGCCGTCCGGAAACGCCTTTTTCAATATTGCATCCGGGTCGGAAAAACGATGCGGCGGTAGAGGCAGCGGTGTGGTGCGCGGCATCGGACTGTCGACCGGACCCGAAACCGCCATGATCTTTTCCACTTCGCCGTAATAGGTTTCGAGATCCTCGTAGCGCATGGGCCAGTCGGTGCCGACACCGTAGCGCGTGCGTAACTGAAAATCGCCCGGCATCATGCGGGTCGCACCACCCCACCAGCACTTTGAATTGCCGCCAAAGCCCGGACTGACCAGCCATTCCTTCTCCGGCTGATTATTAATAAACAGATCCTTGATATCGATGCTGGATGTCTTGCGATGCTCCAGTTGCCAGGCCTTGTCATCGCTATTGCCGCGCTCCAGCACTAACACACGGGCGGTCTTCGGCGCATGTTCCAGATATCGCTTCAGAAAAAACGAAGCGGCGAAGCTGGTACCGACTACGATGACATCGTAATGATCGGTCATGCTGTCGACCTCACGGGTTCGCTCACCGGTACCTGCGTACTGCGGAAGGAAAGAATGATGATGCCGGACACGTTAATGAACTCCCCGATCAGCATGCCGATCAGCGCGCCGGTCACGCCGAAGCGCAACATCCCGGCATAACTGGCGACGAGGGAAATAACGGCGCAGACCAGCGTGAACAAGGTCAGCGTCTGAAACCGGCCCTGTGCCGCCAGCAGATAGACCAGTTGATCCCGCATCACGATGACAAAGATCACCGCGCCCCAGAGCATTAACAATGCATCGCGTTGGGCGAACTGCTTTTTTAACACCACGGCAAAGATCCAGTCGCGCAACCACCACAGCAGCGCGAAGTAACACAAGGTGATCGTTGCCAGACCCGCGGCAAATAACATGAGCCGATGCCATACCCGCCGGGCGCCATGCTGATGGAGCCACCTGGATGCCATGGGCAACATCAAGGAGCCAATCCCCGTCGATAACAAATTCATGGGCATCATCAGGATGCGGGTCGCGGCGATGGCCGACACCGCGGTAATACTGAGGGTGCTGGCCACCAGATAGATATAGCCCTGACTGAAGGTCCAGTGGATACCCGCACCGGCGGTCGACCAGGCGGACAGCGGGGCAATTTCCCGCAGGATGCCTTTTGCGCCCTGGCTGTCCCAGGGCTCAATGCGACGCAACGCGCGGAATAACAACACACCGCTGACCACCGCGGCCAGACTCAATGCCAGCACGGCGACCAGCGCGGGCGCGGCGGTATGCGTGGCGAGATAAACACCTGCCACTGCAAACAGTACGTAGAAAATATCGGTAGGCAATACATTTTGCGGGCGACGGTGTGCGAACAACACCATGCGCAGGTATTCACGATTCAGGATCACCAGGATGGCCAGGATTGCCGCCAGCACCAGCGGTGCACTATGCACATTCAATATTCCCGCGTACCACAATACGAGCGTCATGACCGCGGTGATGCCGCCCAGCGCCGGCAACAGCCGGCGCTGTTCGCGGTACAGTCCGCCGATCAGTTCACTGCGCCCGGTCTTATCAAGTCTGGGCAGGCGGATCGCCAGCGGTGGATTGAAAAACGCGTTTTGCAGCGAGATCAGCAGCAGGATCGCGCTGAACACCAGCACGTAGTAGCCATACTGTTCATTCGAGGTATTGCGGATGAGGATCAGGCCGATAATAAAATTGCCGGCAGACAACAAGGCCTGACTGACCACGGCGCTGCTGAGCAGGCGCGCGAAATTAAATAGCCGATGGCGGTTGGCGCTCACGATGGTTCTCTCTCGGTGCGTATCCACCCGGGCCCGCGCCTGCGTAACATGAGCAATACCTTCCACAGCACAAAAAACGGCGCGCGCAGCAGGTCCAGCAGGCCACGCATCCCCACGCCACTCAGTTGCCATCCTCTCAGCACATACATCATCAACGTAGTCATGCAGAACAGCCCCATGAAAAGCCAACCCGTTGCCGAATGTTCAATGATGGCAACCAGGCTCGCGAGTAAAACGAAAATCACGATGTTGAGAAATACATAAGATAGCGGTGGCACGATGAGATCCATGGCGAGGTCCAGACAGACCTTGCCTCCCCGTCCTACGCCAGCACGCAATAAAGGCAAGATTCTGGAACGCAACAATTCCCAGCGCCCGCCCTCCCAGCGTTGCCGTTGCGAACGCGACGCCTGTTCGCCGGATACCATCATGCCGGCCACCTGCACCTCGTCGGCGTACTCCACGCGATAGCCGGCCATGCCGAGGTCGATTCCGTATTCGATATCTTCGGCCAGTGAGTAGGCGCGATACGGCACTTCGCGCAACAAGGCGTGAGTGACACACCAGCCATTGCCACGCAGACCGCAGGAGAGTTTCAGGCGCTCGCGTCCGCGCGAGCGAACCTGATGAAACGCCGCCAGCGCAATCGCCATCAGGCGTGTCCGCCACGAGGCATGCACATTCGCGACACCGTAATGCGCCTGAATTACCTTCGCGCCGTTTTCGATTCGCGCCGCGAAGGCCGCGAGCATATTTCCCGAGACCTGGGTGTCGGCATCCACTACCACCACGGCATCCGCCCAGCCCTGCTGCCGGCTTTCCGCAAAGGCGTATTCAAGCGCGTAACCCTTGCCGCGTTTTTCCTCGTCGTGGCGCACAAGCACATGCGCGCCCGCGGCGCGGGCCAGTGCCGCCGTGGCATCCGTGCAGTTATCGGCAACGACCAGAATCCGGAAACCCTCCTGCGGCCAATCGAGTACCGACAGATTGCCGACCACCGTTTCGATGGCGGCCTGTTCATTATGCGCGGGAACGATCACATCAAAGCGCAAGCGCCGTTTCGTATCCGGCGTTATCGCCCGCTCCGCACGGGACAGCAGCGTGAGCACCAGCAAATACAGACTGAAGGCCAGTGCCGGCACCGCCAGGACAAGCAGGATCAATTCGGTCACAAGCATCATGTCGCCTTCTCCCCGTATTCCTGATAATGCAGGCCCAGGAAGATCGACATCTTGCCCAGATTGGCCGCTGCCTTTAATAACCAATACGCCGCGCGATGGCGGCCCAGCGGCAGATAAAAGACCATTAACGCCAAGGCCGCGATCAATTGCGCGAAGGCGCGCAGGAACATGCCCAGTTGTCCGACGACACTTATCTCGCCCAAACGGCCATTCAGCTTATGCCGTGCGAAATCCTGTCCGCCTCGCAGCGACCTTAACAACAACCAGCGCAACGATAAGCGCCTGGCCTCGACGGGCTCGAACACGATGGCCTCGTCGCACCACACCAGATGCGCGCCCTGTTGTACCAGGCGCATCAGCAGGTCACCGTCCTCGCCACCGGTCAGGCCGAATCGGGGGTCAAAGGGTTCAGAGGTACCGCGCAGCAAGCTCCCGCGCAACAGTAAATTACCGAAGCGCAATTTGTTGGGCGGGATCGCCGTGCCGGTTTTCATCCTGGCCCAATCGTAGAACTGTCCGCGCTGTATCCATTCCGGCGCATTGATCGGCACAATCGGCACCACCGGACCGAGCGCACCATCCGCCCGGCAGGCGATAACGTTCTCTTCGAGTTCCTTCAACCAGGGCGCCGGCGCGCGTTCGTCATCGTCGACAAACGCGATCCAGTCGTAGCTCGCCAGGGCCACGGTGCGATTGCGCGTCAGCGAAATATTCTTGATCGGTTGAATGTCGTAGCGAATCGGGAAGGGCGTGCCCATCTCGCGGCGCAGCTCCACCACGGATTGCGCACTGCCGCTTTCGTCGTTGTCGATAATCACGACTTCGTCCGGGCGGCGTTGTTGTTTGACGAGATCGTCGAGCAGCAGGGCCAGCCTCTCAGGACGGCAATACGTAGCGATACAGACACTGATTTTCATGGGGCTCAACCTCGGTCAAGACGTTTGACGGTTTTCAACATCGCCGCCAATTCCTTGCGGGCTCGATAGATATTCCAGACGAGTAACGCCAGCGCCGTGCCCGTCAGTACCGAGGCATAACCCTGGGTCATGCCGAGCAACAGCGCCAATATCAGAAAAAATAACAGGCGGACCAGATAAAACGAGGTCTTGGGCCAGTCTTTGCCGCCGAGTCTATATATATAGTATGGGACCCATCTGGCTAAGGTATGTGCAGCGAGCGCGCCCGCGCCCATCGGCGTCACCGGCACGATGGCGACAAACGCGGCGCTGCGCGCGAACTGCAGGCCGGCAAACATCCAGATCCGTGTCCCCTTGTCGAGCCGGTTGTAGAGCAGGTACCAGCCGTGCAGGACCAGTAACACGAGCATCCAGGTGAGGTAATCCGTTGCTAGCGGCGCCTGCGGCCAGCGCAGCAACACGATGGCGATGGCACCGCTCGCGATGGCCCAGAGCCAGGGCTGCCATGTCGGCGTGGCGACACTCGAGCCTGCAAAGGCGGCGCTGAGCTTGGGATCTTTCTCGTAACGTGCGGCGATCAGATCGTTATCGACATAGCCGCGTTCGTAGATCGTCCAGAACGAGAGCAGCAGGAAGGCCAGGCCGATGACGTGCAATAGCGGCAACGCCGCCAGCGCGATCGAACTCAATACCCAGAAGGCAAAGTCTTCCTGCACGATGCCGCGCCAGATATAACGCTCATTGGGTCGCTTAATCAGCGTCAGGTACTGGCCAGGCAGATAGACGTCGCTCAGCGCGCGATGATAACGGGCCTCGGGCCAGACCGCCCGCAGCGGTCGGGTACTGGCATCGAGCAGATCGAGATCGTCGGCGGAGTCGGTGACCACCAGCGAGTCATTCACGGCATCCTCCCCCAGCACATCGATGACGCGCCGCAGCTTGCCATTGCGCCGATCGGCGAAATGCCAGAGACGCGAGGCGATGATCTGATCCTGCGGCATGCCCAGGGCCACGACCAGCGGCGTCACGATTTCCTGAAACCCGGTGGTCGCAACAATGGGCCGATTGATCGCGGTGGCGTCTGTTGTCCCCGCGCGTAGCGACAAGGCCTCCATCAGGCGCAGATTCGCGAAGTCTTTTGCCAGTTCACCAACGCGATCCCTCCAGTGTTTTCTCACCCAGGGGAAACACAGTAACAACAGACGCACACGCCAGACGTCACGCGTCACTTCACCGCCGGTCCAGCGCCAGGGTTTAACGATGTCCAGCATCCGCATTAACAGCAGTGCCGGCAGGCGTGGATGAACGGAGTCGATGAAGTCTTCGGTGGAGTTACGCAAATACAGCGTTTCATCCAGGTCGAGCAATATCGGCCCGCTATGTCCCTGGATCGCCGTGATCGCGTCTTCGGGTGTGACATCGTAGGCAGTCGCGGTGTATGCCGTCATGACGTCGCCACCGAGAACTTGTCCGCCGCAGGTTTATCCGCAAGATATTTCTGATGCAGACGCTTGCGCAAGCCGGCGCAAGGTTGTTCTACCCAGCGGCGCATGGGTTCCGCGACCACGAGCGTCAGTACCGCACCCACCAGGGTCAGCCCGGCCCAGCCGAGTTCCGGCCAGTGCCTGGCGAGGCCCAGCAGGATCACGTGATGCGAAAGATAAACCGTGTAGGAAATCGTACCGATGTACATCAGGGGCCGGGAGTTCAGCCAGCGAAACGGCAGTTGCTCCGATCTCGCCACCGCAAGATAAAGCAGCGGCGCAATCGCCAGGTTTTGCAGGGTATAACGCAGCGTCAGCCGGAAGACCTCATCCCGGTACACTAAGCTGCCCAGCAGGATGGCGATACACCCTGCGATGATCAGCCAGTCCTTGCGCGGCTTGCGTGGCGACACCGGATCGAGCCAGGGGTTGTGCAACACCGCCAGCAGGCAACCCGTGAGCAAGGCATCGAAACGCGTATCCGTGGCCATGGTCAGGTAGGCCTCGGAACCGCCGTGAAAGACCAGCCAATAGCGCCAGCCTAATACGGCCACGAAGAGCGCGCTGAGCGTTGCGACGGTGATGTGCCTGCGCCCGATGCGAAATAACAGCACCAGCAGCGGCGGATATAAAAGATAGTACTGTTCTTCAATGGCGAGGGACCAGATCACGCCCAGGCCCGCCGGGATGCCATGGAAGTCGGTCACGATCACATGATAGTTGCCGACGTAAAACAGCACCGACAACAGACCGCCAAGGCTGTATTGCCCGTCGATGAGCGCACCGGCCGACAACAGGCCGGTCAACAATACGACAATGAACAGTGGCGGCATCAGGCGCAAAAGCCGACGCAGATAAAATCCACGATAGTGAAAACACCCGGTCTTGTCGTATTCCATGCGCATGAGCGTCGTAATCAAATAACCGCTTAGCACAAAAAATATCGTGACCCCCAGTCCTCCGGGAATGTACGCCTCGAGTCCACTGTGCGCGAAGAACACCATGATGATGGCAAGCGCGCGGATGCCATCCAGCGACGGGATCGTATTACCACCGGACTTCGCCAGGATGGATGGGTTGTTGGTCATGGCGCCCAGACCTTATACCGCGGGGACTGCGCCGGCTGGTTGTATCTGCGATCGGTCACCCCGCGCACAAACCTGTGGGTATGGGTGATGGGATTGCCAAATGCCAGACGCAACTGGTGGTCGAGAAGGCCGCGCGCTATCGACAAGGTCGCTAACGTCATAATGACGAAATCGACGCTCTGCACGTCAAACCAGTGTGACTCGGACAGGTTTGTGATCGCCTGCTGGAAAAACAGGGCCAGATACAGCGCACCCTGGTTGACGTCGATGGCCATCAACTTGAGTGACTGCCGCACATACATGAAGATATACCCCAGCAGACAGATCAGGCCTATCCAGCCAAGATCGTTAATGACCTCCAGGTAACCATTGTGTGAGGAACCGGGATAGAACCCCCCCATCCGCGCAATAAATTCATATGAATCCTTGCCTATCATCGGCACGGCTGTCCAGTAAGCGGCATAACCCGTACCCAGCAGCGGATGCAGACGTATGTGGTCCGAAATGATCGACCAGATTTCCGTGCGTCCGGTGAAGGTCATGTCTTTTCCGGTCAGCGCCATGATCGGTTCCAGGATGGCACTCAGACCGGGAATCAGTTTCAGAATGGCCAGGGCATAAACGAGAATGACGACCACCAGGCAGGAAACCACAAACGACCTGGCCGAGCGAAGATAATCCGGCAGCCGCAGCAACATGAACAGCAGCAGCATGATCACAATGGTCGTCACCAGCGAAGTCGAGCTGCGCGAAAACACCAGGCACGTTGCCGCAACGCCGCCACCGAACAACGCGGACAGGGTTTTCACTTCCCGTGTCAGCCAGCCGTGAAACCAGAAAATGACGCCGAAGCAGGCCAGCGCACCCAGACCATTCTTTTGCGTTGCCAGGCCATGCCAGGCGCCAATCAGTTCGGCGGATGTCTCCTGATGAATCGCCAGCGTCGGCCAGCCCAGGCAAAAAATGATCGACCCGAACAGAACCAGCGTCAGCACCGGCCGCACCACGTTCTGAAAACGCCGCGCGTGCCAGCCGCTTAAGACAAAGGCGGCACAGACCAATACGAAGGTGACCAGTCTGACCAGGCGCCGTACCGTCAGTGCGGGATCGATAGACCAGGCGACACTGGCGATGGCCAGCGCGATGAAGAGCAGTAAAAACGGATTCATGCAACGGATCAGCAACCAGCCCAGGCCCGCCCGCCACAGCACAAACAGGCTGCCGCCCGCCAACAACGACAGCCATATCATACGGCTCACCGCGCTGCCGGAGGTGGGTAAGTCGCCGGTCAAAAGCGCGTTGTAATTGAAGCCATCCGGCACGATCATCTGTACGATCAGAATCCACATCATAATGGACAGCAGCGCGGAATACTGGTTATCCAGTCTCCAGACCGTGCCATTGCTGCTGACGCTGTTCTGAACCCTGAATCCCATGATTATGATTTCATAAGCCGCCTGAAGCACCGGATGTGCGTGATGCCGCGGATAAATCAGAAATGATTTATCACGCCCCCAAGTATCTGAGAATTCGTTGCCGAGAGCCGGCGTAACATATCGCGCATGTGCCGGTAGGAGGTGTGTTTTGCACGGCTGAGCGTTATCACGTTACTGACCAGATTGGCGATGACCAGGCCATCGGAAAATTTGGATACGGGCGGTGTATCGATCACGACGAATTCAAAATTGTCGCGCAGATACTCGATCATCAATGCGAATTTTTCACTCAACAGTAATTCCAGGGGATTGTCCGGGATCTCGCCCGTCGTCATCACCAGCATCTGCGGCAGGTCCTTCACGCCGAACAGGTCCGGCGTTTCGTCAGACTCTTTAACCTGCGACAGGCCGCTGTGGTTATCCGTGGAAAACAGGACATGCTGTTTCGGCCGGCGGAAATCCGCATCGATAAGCAGGGTCGGCCGATTCATCTTGGCAAAGGCGATGGCCAGCTCGGCGGCAAGTTGCGAACGCCCCTCGCCTGCGCACGCACTCAATATCGCCATCATGTATGCCTGTTCGGTTGACTGGCGCCGCATCAGCAATTCGGTGCGCAAGGCCAGGACTTTTTCGTAGCGCCGGTCATAGGCGTAAGAACTGTTTGCCATGGCCAGTTGCTGGCTGGGAATCAACATACCCTTAATCGGGATGAAATCGTATGAGGATTCCGTCTCATGGCTGTCATTCTTATTCAGCCTCAAGGACCCGTCGTTTGCAGCGTACATTTTCATGCGGTTGCCCTCATTGACGATGCGCCGAATTCTGCCAGCACCGGAATCCCGTAATCGCGTTCGAGGTCATCCCGACACCGCACGCGACGATTGAATAGTTCATACCCCACAGGAAGACCTAGTCCGAGCACAAACGCAACCACCGCGCCCAGCAGCAGGCCTTTGAATATTTTTGGTTTGCTGTATTTCAGCGGTGGTGTGGCGCGGCTGATGAAATTGACATTGGATTTATGATTGCTGCTCGAGAATTTGAGTTTGTCGTAGTCATCCAGCGCCCTCTTGTAGGCGTCCTGTGCTGACTTGAGCGCCAGCACATATTTTGTTGCCTCGTCCTGGAGTTTGCCGTTGGCGAGGACCTTGGCACGCTGTTTTGCCACGGCCACCTCCAGACTCTTCTCCAGCTGTTTGGCGACATTCAATTCCTCCTGGCCATTGGCGGAATATTTTTTCACGGCATCGGCCAGCGACTTTTGGGTAGCCGCGATATAGGCCTTCAGATCCACCAGGTCAGGATGTTCCGGGGTGTAACGCGATTCCAGCTTCACCAGTTGCAGTTCCTGATCCGCCAGCCTGGCCTTCAAGGCCTGAATTTCCTGGGAACCCAGGACAGAATCCGTTGCGGAGGGATCCCCCATGGCGCGGGCCTCGGCGATACGCCGTTGATTCCGTGCCTCCAACAAACGCCCTTCCAGCGTCGACAGCAACACAACATCGACGTCACCTTTATTGTCATCGAGCAGATTGTGTTGTTTGCGAAAATCGGTGACTTTCTGCTGTGCCAGGTCAACGTTGGTCTTGAGCTCACTCAGTTGCTGGGCGAAGCGTGCCGAACGTTCAACCGGTTCACTGACGGCACGCTTGTCGTCCTGTGCCTTGTATATCTCCGCGATCGTGTTGGCGACCTTCGCGGCGAGATACGGATTGTTTGCCGAGAATCTCACGTAGATCAGCTGACTGCCAAACTGGCCCTGATATACCGTCAGGTCTTTACCTAACTGCTCAATCACCCATTGCTTCAGGGTGCCGGTTTTCCCGGTATAGCCTTTTGCGTAATCCTGATTCGCTGTGAGATTGAGTTTATCGACGACCTCGGACAAAAGTTCCTGATTACGCAACAACTCTATCTGCGTGGCGATGTAATTGCCGAGCTGATTGATTGGCAGTTCTTTTCCGTTCAGGGGGTCGTTAACTTCATAGTTAACCATTAACGTGACTTCCGCCGTATACATCCGCGGCAAAACTTTCAGCACAACCACCGTCAAGGCCAGCACAACGGTAACGATAATGAGGCTGATCTTCCAGTATCCGCGGATGATCGAAAATATCTGCGACAGCGACAAACCGGGATAGACAAAATTCAGGGGGACCATCGGCGTGATCACGGGGGCACTATCATGCCGTGGCAACGAAGGTAATGTGCCGGGTCTGCTCATGCACCGTACCCCTTACAAACAGGCGTTGCTTTGTAACTCAGGGGATCATGTCCTCTGTAATCTACAATCAGCCTGACCTTTGCGAACATACAAACTCACCGACAGAATTTTGGATTTGCGCGACTCATTTGATACACGTTTTATAGGTCTATGCGGGTCATCGTCTGTGCGCCGTCGTACATACGAATTTGGGATAGAAGGCTTTCTCGATTGAGTCGGTGCTGCCACACCAGGAATAAATGTACTACTTTGGTGCATATTTTTATCTGCTGCATTCTGTTGACCGCGCTGAGTAACCAGAATGGTGCACATGCTCCGATGGCGCGATAGCGTTTCAAGGTCAGCCCGGGAGTTATTTTACTTCGCCCACTCTCATCTCATGACGTACTTCTCATCCTGTACAAGACTTTTTTAGAGAAGCGTGAATAGTCACGATTGAACCGTTATCCTACGCAACTCGCAAGCATAATTAATAAAGAGGCGTCACATGGACACGAATCGCACTTACCGTTTTTGGCAGACACTTTTACTGAGTATCGTCATGCTGGTTACGACGGCGCAGGCCCTGGCCAGCGGTTTTTATGTCAATCAGGGAAAGATCTACGACGCAACCGGCCAGCACATCCAGATCCGCGGGATCAGCCACTACGGTTTTAACGCAGACATCCTGCAACCCGAATACATCTGGAGCATGGGCTGGAAAGAGCAAATTGCCCAGATCAAAAGCCTGGGCTTCAACGCAGTCCGTGTACCGTTCGTACCCGACACGCTGTACAACACGACGCCCGTCAATCAACTGAGTTATGTCGAGCCCAACCTCAACGCCGACATCATCGGTAAGACGCCGCTGCAGGTCCTGGACATGTGGATGGCCGAAGCGGATCGTCAGGGGCTGTATGTCCTGCTCGACTTTCACAGCGTCACGAACAAGCGCCAGTATCCGACCTGGTTCATCGATAACCCGGCCGATTTCAACCTGATGTATAACAACCAGGCCTACACCGAGGCGGACTGGATTCGTGACCTTGTGTTTGTCGCCAAGCGCTATGCAAACCTGAGTCACTTTATGGCCATCGATATCGACAACGAACCCAACAGCATTGTGCGCTGGAGTACGGGTGACCCTAACGTCACCGACCCGAAATATTACTGGAAGGCGGCGGCAGAATCCGCGGCATCCGCAATCCTGGCAGCCAACCCCAACCTCCTGATCTTTGTGCAGGGCATCAACGGTAACTTTGACGGCAAGGAAAAGAACGTCCCGATGAACTGGGGCGAGGACTTTCAACCGCAGGCTTACCAGCCGCTGAATATCCCGGCCGACAAACTGGTGTTGACGCCGCATACCTACGGTCCGGATGTCTACGTCAAATCGACCTTCAGTGCAGCAAATTATCCCAACAATCTGGCCGCGGACTGGGAGACGCTCTTCGGTCAGTTCTATCCCGCCCATGCCGTTGTCATTGGCGAATGGGGTGGCAAATACGGCCAGGGCACCAGCGGGCAACAGGATGTGCTGTGGCAAAACGCCTTCGTGGATTACCTGCTCAGCAAAGGGATGAGTGACGGCTTCTACTGGTGCTACACCCCGAACAGTGGCGACACCGGCGGCATCCTTGACAACAATCTGCAAGTCCGTCAGGACAAGATGGCACTGTTGCACAAGTTATGGGGCGCCAGCGCGCCACTCAGTGCGCCGACCTGGGTGCAATAGCACGGGATTGTTGCGACATTACCGCAGCTGCCTGACGCCGCTCACCCGGCGCATAACCCGTGTGGAACAAACCATTAACACGCCCGGGTAGCATTGTCAGATAACGCACAGACCGTGTGATCCATTCCGGTTTATTTTTCAGGTTCAATTCTTGGGCCTATCGTCTATGGACCGGAGAACAACATGCGCAAGGTAAAAACGGCCAGCATCGGTTTGGTGCTTTTACTGTGCGGCATGTATGGATGTAACACGGCATCGGCTGGCTGGCCCTTATGGCAATATTTCTCCGATCGCTTTGTGCAGGCGGACGGGCGTGTCATCGACATCACCTTCGATCAAAAGAGCACGTCCGAAGGACAGGCCTATGGTTTGTTTTTTGCCCTGGTCGCGAATCAGCGTCAGCAGTTCGATACGATTCTCAAATGGACCTCCGATAATCTCGCCGATGGACAACTGGGTGACAAACTGCCCGGCTGGTTGTGGGGTCGGCGCAATGACGGCAGCTGGGGCATCAAGGACCGTAATCCGGCCTCCGATGCCGACCTGTGGATCGCTTACAGTTTGCTGGAGGCCGCGCGCATCTGGAACAACCCGGCGTATGCCGAGACAGCGCACAAACTGCTGCGCAACATCCAGCGCGATGAGACTGTTGCGACAGCGGGTACGGGCGCCCTGCTCCTGCCCGGACACTACGGTTTCAAACTCGCCAACGGCCGCTTTCGTATCGTGACCAGTTATATGCCCGGTTTTCTGTTTCGCTATCTGGCTGCCGCCGATCCGCAAGGTCCCTGGCAGGCCATCTGGGACAACTATGTGCGGATGGCGCCAAAGATCTTCAGCGCCGGCATTGCGCCTGACATCTTTGTCGTCGATGCCGACGGTACCGTTATGCCGGACACCGAGGCGCCACCCTCAGCCAGTTACGACGCCATCCGTGTCTATCTGTGGGCAGGGATGTCCGGTGCACGCGGCCGCGAATTGATCCGCCTGTTGCCGGGTTACGCCAGGCTGATACGCGAGACCGGAGTGCCACCGGAGAAAGTGAACCCGCAAAACGGTATCGCGGTGAAATCCAGCTATTCACCCATCGGCTTCGCGGCGGCGGTCTTGCCGTATCTGGCGGCGCTCGATGATAAGGCGGCCTTGGCCAAACAACTCGAGCGCCTGGCGGATGTCGATAACGAGTCGCCCAATTATTATGACCAATCGCTGATACTGTTTGGCAAGGGCTGGATGGACGGGCAATACCGCTTCGACGACGACGGCCGTTTACACACCCGGTGGATGCAGCAACCCGCTCAGTGAGCAGCAACTCAGGCGTTCTGTACGCCCTTGGTAACCGCGGCGTTTATCTGCATCTGATTCGGTACGGGGACATCGCGCAAGACAATCTCCACATTCAACAAGAGTCGAAAGATTCGCGGCCCCCGAATCAGATAACGCCTGGCCATGCGCCTGGGCGCCTGCAATAAACGGAACAGCCATTCCGTGCCGGTACGCTGCATCCATTGTGGCGCACGCTGCTCATCGCCGGTGAGAAAGTTGATGGAGGCACCGATACAGAGTGCCAGTCCGCGCGCGACCCCACGCTGCTTCAGTTGCCGCGCGAGCATCTCCTGCTGCGGCGACCCCACGGCCAGAAAACAGTAACGGAAGGGACTGTGACTCTCGATAAATTGCAGACAGGCCTCGACCCGCTGCGGGTCGTGAATGAAGCCCATCGGCGGGTTGTAATGATACAGCTCGCGCAGGTTATACCGCTCGCATAGCTGTTTCGCCTGCCGTTCAGAGCCGCCAATGAGTACCAGCGGGTCGTCCGAATTCACCGTCTTGCCAAGGATCGTTTCCGTCAGGTCGCTGCCCGTGCACACCGGCAGCCGGTAGCGCCGGGTAATACGCAACAGATGTGACAGAAAACGGCTGTCGAGCAGCGTGTATGCGGCGTCCGCGTAGAGTTCGCGAAATGACGCGTCTTCTGACAAGCGAATGATGTGATCGACATTCGGAGTGACGACATAACCGTACTGATCATAACCGAAGCGCGCGGCCACCTCGGTAAACTCCGCGGTATTTTTGTTATCAAGCCGCAGTACCAGCTTATCCATATTTTTTCCGCTCGCGGACAACAGCGGGCCTGATAAATTTACCGGCGATGGCCTCGATCGCCATCAGCGGCAACAGTGCCAGTGTAATTATCCAGCGCGGCAAATAATCTTCCGTGGATTTAAAGACCGCATCCCAGCGTTTGCCAGGGCGATCGGCCAGCAGACTGACCGGCACGTTGTCGCCGACGTAACCAACGATACGATACGGCACCGTCAGCCCGACGTGTTGCGGACACAAGCCAATCGGCACGGACAGGGCCTTGAGACGTTGCACGATCTCCAGTATGCGCCGGTCGGCCGTGGGCGGCAGGGTTAGCAGGATCCAGTCGATCTTGCGCGTCTTGCCCAGCTCAAGCAATTGCGCAATGTTACCGACCGCCTTGATCTTGCTCCTGGGCGCGTTCAGGCGTTTGTCGTCGAACACGCCCAGCAACTCAACCGTGTTACCGTGGTTTTGCCGTAAGGTCTCGACCAGGCGATCCGCTACCGCACCCGCGCCGACAATGGCGATGACCTCCGTCAAGGCACCCCGCCGCTGATAACGCCGTGTGGCGAACGCCATCACCAGACGGGCGACCGAAGTCAGGCCTGCGCCCACCACCGCCCAGATCATAAAGGCCTTCGCCGGGAAGCTGTTGAGTGCCGGGCTGAGACTGCCCAGCACCACAACGAAGCCGGCAAAGAACGTAAAGCGCATCAAATGCGAACGCAGCAATTGGCGCAAGCGGCCACGACTGATGATCGCACCAAAATGCCTGTCATACAGGAAGAACGGACCGGGTATGGCCGCAATCAGGGCCGCCAGGACGAAATTGCTGAAAAAGCCTTGCGCGCCCAGACCCGGGGCGTTGTCCGCAATACTGAGAAATACCGCGAGCAGAAGAATCAGGAAATCGATGATTCGCAGCAGACCGCTGAACATCGGAACCACATTGTAATTCAAAACGGGTTTGCCGGATTGTACTTCGTTCATTGTCGACCTCCCATTCAATAATCAGTTGTACGCATCACATGCCAAAATACTTTGGCAATCACCAGTGCGTCACAGAATACCTTCATCCGGTGCTGCAATGTCTGTGCGCCAACGTACTAAGTTCGTTAGCGCACATAGCAGCTACGCCGGGTGGATAAAGCGGGGGAGAACAATGCTCAGAAGACAGGTCGGCGATTTAAGCAGGCGCGACCTAGAAGGCGTTTGTCATCTTAACGACAACGCCGAATGTCTGTACCAGTATTTTCAGATCCAGCATGACGGACCAGTTTTCGATGTATTCCAGGTCCAGTCGCACCCGCCGATAAAGCTGCGCACTATTATCGGTCGCACCGCGTGCACCATTTACCTGCGCCCAGCCGGTCATGCCCGGTTTCACACGATGACGATGGGCATAGGTCGCCGTCAATTCATTGCCCAGGCGTTCTTCGGTACGCATATTGATCGCGTGCGGGCGTGGCCCTACCAATGACATGTCGCCCTTCAGGACATTAAACAGTTGTGGTATCTCATCCAGACTTGAGGCACGCAGGAAACGCCCGACCCGCGTAATCCGATCGTCATCGCGGCTGGTCTGCTTCAGGGTGTCCGTCGCCGGCGTCGGATTCCAGCGCATGGTCCGGAATTTATAAATATAAAATTCCTGGTTGTTCAGGGTATGGCGCTTTTGTTTGTAGATGATCGGGCCCCGGCTGTCGATCTTGATCGCCAGTGCGATCAGACCCATCACCGGCAATGCAACCAAAGTAATCATCCCGCCGATAGTGAGATCTTCAATGGTTTTGATCACCGCGTCCCAGCGCTTGATGGGGCGGTCCACAAGGAGACTGACCGGCACGGTGTCCCCGACAAAATCGATCGTGCGATAGGGTAAGGTCGTTCCGACGTTTTCCGGGCACAGCCCAATAGGCACCGACAACACCTTCAGACGCTGTATGATTTCGAGTACGCGCTTTTCCGCAGTGGGCGGCAGTGCCAACAGGATCCAGTCGATCTTGCGGGTCTTACCCAGCTCGAGCAAATCCGCAATATTGCCGACTGCCTTGACGGTACTGGCCGGCCGATTATTGAGTTTGTCATCGAATATCCCGACCAGCTCAACAGTATCACCGTGGCTGTGCTGCAGGGCCTTCACGAGACGATCCGCTACCCGACCGGCACCGACGATCGCAATCGTTTCCGTGCTGATACCCCGCGATTTCAAACGCCGTATTGCGAACGCGACCACGACCCGCACAAGCGAGGTCAAGGCCAAGCCGATCATCACCCAGAACAGCAACGTTTTTGCCGGAAACTCATCTAATGCCGGCGTGAACAGATCCAGGGCCAGGACAAACGCCGCAAAAATCGCATAGCGCAGAAGATGGGAGCGAAGCAGGCGCCCCATATCCTCACGCCTGGCAATACTGCCGAAGTGCTTATTATATAGAATGAACGGCGCCGGGAGGGCGGCGATCAGCGCAGCCTGAATAAAGTTACTGCCGGAGTAGATGGAGTTTCCCGTCGAGCCCTGCCAGTGGTCATGGAATAAAATACCGAGAAAATAAGCGGAAACGATGCACAGGATATCGAACACCGGTATGAAATCGGTAACCAGATGCACCGCATCGCAACACGCCACGCGCGGCGCCGATTCCGCAGCAAGCGGTCTAAAGACTTTATCCGATGACGACATGGCATGAGCGTATGCCTGCGCGTGTTTTGAATCTGTACGCTAGCGCACTCTGCTTGTAGGGTTATGCGGTATTGCGTCTAAAGCGTTAAACGGTTTTTTTTACCGCTACCGATTTCCGGCCCTCGATACCTTTTGAATCGATGGCGCTGACCCGGAAATAATAACTCCCGGTGGCCAGGGTCATCGTATACTGCATGGTGTCGCCATTCCGGATGTTGACATAGCTGGGCGTATTTGTTGCTGAAGGCCCGTAGTAGAGACGATACCCACTGATCTCATTCATACTGATGGTTGAACTGTCGGTACGGGTGCTGGGTCCGATCCATTGCAAGGTAACGGCGCCGGTGCTTCCGCCGCTATTAGCGCTACCACCGTCGCACCCGCTAATCAGCAACACAATGCCGACAAGACTCATTACGCGCTTTAAAGAATCCATTCTTACTCTCCCTGCTATCAAGCCTGATGGGTGACCCGCGACGCAGCCTGCTATCCCGCGCTTTCCCCTGATGCCGAAGGCTCCGGTTGAGTTATTTTAGCCGTACGCCAGTCGTTTTTTCCGTGCGCTAACGCACCCAGCAACGCGCCATTTAATACTATTTATTTCTTTGGCGCCCATTCACCCTTGCTTGTATTGCCATGACAGAACGTTGCCACCGAAATGTAATCACTCAGCACGCTGATGGAAAAGGTCGCCCCCTTCGGCCAAGTGCTGACACGCGACTCGAGACGATTGACCGCCATGTCTTTGACAATCCCAAGATTATCGAAATTCACTTCGGGTTTGCCCAGCTTGTCGTAAGCCGCACTCAACTCCGCGGTAATATCCGCATAAAAGCTTTTCGTGCATTCATCCTCTGCCGCGTAACCTGCCGCGCTTAACAAAAGCATCAGGCCCAATAAGCAGATTTGTGAAATTGTATATGTCTTCCCGAGTATCTTGCCGGTCATGCCATCCCTCCTGGTTCTTGATTAATATTGATTGCCATCGAACGAATACCCATTCACATTTTCTTGATGAGATTGACAACAAATAACAGTACCAGCGCGCCCACCGTCGCGGTGACCACCGACCCAATGAAACCACCCGCGGTGACGCCCAGCAGTCCAAACAGGAAACTGCCGATCACGGCACCGATGATACCGACCACAATATTGCCGATGATGCCGAAGCCCCTGCCCTTCATCAACAACCCGGCAAGCCAACCGGCCAGCGCGCCGATGATCAAGACCATTAAAATGCTTTCGAGATGCATGCTGTTCTCCTTTCCGCAGCCCTTGCCTGTATCAGGCGATTTTCGAACGAATCAGCTGAACGAACTTGTCCCGATCAATCTCATCCAGTACACGTTTTGTCTTTATACCTGAAACGGTGTTTATCAGTTCCGCCAAGACCTGATGTCTCAACGCGACGGCACCATGTTGTAAAATACTCGACCGTCGCAGGGAGAGACGAAGCGTCAATGTCCTTGCCTTCTCGCCAGTGACGAAATTTTCATTACTCGATACCGATACCGGCGCCGCGCAACGGCACTGGTTTAATTCAATCTCATCGTCGACAGCCGTAACGATAACAGAAAGCAGGTCCAGGGTCTGGCTAATATCAACACTCTTGAATACTGCCTCGAATTCATGCTGCAATGAAGTACACAGGCCCTCCAGAACAGGCTCAACCTCTTTACTACTCGAGCTCGTAAAACCGATACGCATGGATCATTAATTTAAGGCCAAGACCGCGATATTTCACCCTAATTTTACCCATGGTTCTGTGAATCCTGTCCGCTCCCACCCGGGCATTTTACAAGTCAAGCAGGATTGAGCCTGTCGGTCTTTATATCGAAGCGAAGGAATTTGTTGTCCATACCAACCAAAATTATTAAAATCTGGCAATCATAAAACAATAGTATAACTATCTGATTATTTTAGGGGGAGTTATGTTGCCGTACGTCCTGCGTTATTTCACAACACCGATTCTGCTTTTTTCCGGCTTTCTGCTCACTGCTTGTGGCGGTGGTGGTGGCGGCGGAAGTAGTAGCGGCGGCGGGACTACCACCGGTCAGTTTTCGCTCTCAACCAGCTCGCTCAATTTTATCGCCGCGACACCGGCTGTCACTGCGTCCAGCCAGTCTATTACAGGTACGGTAAGCGGCAGCTTGAGCGGTACCTTATATATTCTGGTCAGTGTCAGCGGTAATGCAGTTGCTTCGGTTTCGAACTTCACCGTTAATCCGACGACGAGCAGTGGCATGGCCTATGTCTCGCCAGCCAATGCACGCGTACTTGGCGAGGGCACGCATACTGCGACCATTACTGTCCGCGCCTGTCTCAATGACAGTACCTGCGCCACGGGCGAATTAAGTGGCAGCCCGAAGACGATCAATGTTACTTATCAGGTCGGCTCATCGGTAACGCAAGAGACTGTGATGCCGCATGTCGTCAAATCCGGGACCTCCGGTGAGGTCGTAATACGCGGTCATAACTTCATTACCGATAACATAAACAATGTTAAATTCAACAGCACTGATGCAAGCAGCATTAACGTAATTAGCGAAACGGAGATCCATGCAACATATCCTGCCTTAACGGCGGGTAACTATACCCTGCAACTCAGTAATGCCTCCGGCCCCGCCGCTTTTTCAGGAAACCTTGTCGCCATCGATCCGCCGGCATTTACCGCCAGTACGGTTGCATACTCAACCGCCTCGCCTCATGTCCTCAAGCTCGTTTATGATGCTGAAAGACAGGCGTTGCTGCTCGCCGTTAGTTACTTCAACGGCATTAACTTCAATACCGCTTCCCGGCAAACAAATGAAATCCTGCGTTACCAATTCAGCAATGGCTCGCTTGTGAGCATGAGCTCAGCAACGGTTCCACTGCTGCAAGGTATGGATCTGTCACCAGATGGCTCCAGACTGATCGTGATCGCGGATCGTAAGGTATTGCAATTGGACCCCTCTACCCTGGCGGAGCTCGCGTCGACCGATATGGATGCATTGGTGTCGTCCAGCCAGTATTTAAAGGATGTTACGGTGATGAACGATGGTAATGCGCTTATTACCTCGGGGTATGCAGGCAGTGGCAATACACCGGTTTATATATACCCGATCTCGCAGGCCAGCCTATCAGCAACGACGCTTTCATTTCCTTACAATGGCTCACTAGCCGGCAGTGCGAACGGAAGTTACGCAACCATCATACAAGGCATTATTTCACCGGCACAACCCGTGTCGGATTACACGGCGTCGACGGGGGTCCTGGCTCAGACATCCATCAATGCCAATCAGGTGCAATGCACCAATTCCTATATGGACGGCTGTGTCTATCCTGCGGTCGCACCAACAGGATCAGTGTTTGCCATCATCGATTACTCCTGGACAGTTTCGATCTATAACAGGGCTTATACACTACTCGGCAAGCTTCCTGTTGCATCCAAGACAGTGGCATTCAATAGCGATGGTACCAGTATCTATGCGCTGGACGGCAATACCCTAAGAAAATACGATCTGACTGCTGCAACGGATACCAACAATAACTTCCCGGAGGTAGGCACGGGCACTGCAATATCTTCACCCGGCTCAGACCCGGTTCGAATGATCTTGAGTGCTGATGGCGGTACGTTGCTCATGGCGGGTAAAGGCCAGATTGTGATTCAGCCGGCGCCTTAAATTTCAATCAGCTTTTCACTATTTCGGGGCGGCAAATATCAGCAGATAATTCTCACCGAACTTGCCGTAAAAGGCGCCTACCTTGCTGATCCGCGGACTCCCGGGTTTTTGACCCGATATCACAATCCGCCCGAGCGGCTTGGCCGGAAATACATATCCACGCGCCGTATGCTGCTTGATCATTTCGCTTAATGGCGGGCCCTCCCAGCCCTTAGCGTCCGGCGCGATAAGCTTAATCTTGAAATGCTTTGCCCTTCTGTAGCCCATGAAATCCTGGACGACCAGGCGTTTCGTGTCGGCGCGCGTCTCGGGACTGATTAACGTTGCTAACGACTTACTCCTCCCGCCGGAAATCGCAGAGGCAACCGCATCCGTCAGACCCTGAGGAGTTTTATTTTCCTGCGCAGAGGCGTTTACGATAAAACACAGGCCGATCAGACCCAGCAAGATACGTGACATAACATTCTCCTTTAGATTTCAACGCCGCCAGTGACCGCATCGCCTGCCGCGGTGTTCGGTCAATTGCGCAAGTATATAATTAGTGTCTCTTGTTCTCTGACGCCACTTTTCACACCCGTCTCGCCCAGGAATAGTTCTTGCTGATACCCCTGCTGGGAACGATTATGCGTGAAAAACGGAGTGATTTTGTCAGATATAGTACAAAACTATCGTACAAAAGTGTGATAGTTGACAAAACCACTCAATCACTGCGGTCATCGCTCAGGCAGATAAACCACTAATAGAATTACGAGGTGATAGAGATATGGATGAGTTCTTTGTAGAAAAAAGCGCAAATGCAGATGGTGCACACGTTGTGCACCGGGATGGTTGCTCATCACTCCCCGCAAAAGACCAGGTGCATCTCATCGGGGTCCGCAGCAATACCGCGGCGCCGCTCAAGGAAGCCGCGAACTGGTTTTCAAGTTCGGTCCCGTGCCCGGAGTGTATCCCGGCTAAATGAGGCTGCTGGCCTAGAAGCATTTTGCGGTCGACACTGGTTGGTTAGGTAACAGGTTTACTTAATCAACCAGCTATTCAATTAGCGTTACTTGTTCCCGGACGAACTGTGCCTCGATTTGATCACTCAATGGCGTGATGTCATATTCCAGATATTCGGGCATCAGGTATATATAAGAGGACCGGCAATTTGAGCAACGCTGACAAGATCGCCATTTTTGCCGATGTGCAAAACATCTATTACACCACCCGCCAGGCCTACGGCCGCCAGTTCAACTACCGGGCGTTCTGGCAACGCGTCAGTGGGCAAGGGGACATCGTGTCGGCCATTGCCTACGCCATCGCGCGTGACGATGACAACCAGCGCAAGTTTCAGGATGCCCTGCGGCATATCGGCTTTAGCGTCAAACTCAAACCGTTTATTCAGCGCAGCGATGGCTCCGCCAAGGGCGACTGGGATGTCGGCATCACCCTCGATGTGATGCAAATCGCCAGAGACGTCAAGCGGGTGATCCTGTTGTCAGGCGATGGCGACTTTGATCTGTTACTGGAAAAGGTCAGGACCGAGTACGCGGTCAGCACCGAGGTCTACGGCGTGCCCGCGCTCACCGCGACCTCGCTGATCAATGCCGCCGACGCCTACCACCCTATCGAGGCCGATCTCCTGCTCTGAGACGTTAATTTTTCTGGAAGGTGTAGCCCCAGTCGTATTCCGCCTCGGCAGACAGGCCGCCCTGATAGCCCACCGAGAACCCGGCGAATTCATCTTTCGCGCCCCAGTTGATCGCCCACCAGGCCGAACCGTTGACGCCCACTTCCGCATACGATCCGCCCAGCACGATGCCTTGGGCAAAACCATAGAGCTTGTTATATGACGCCTTCCAGAAGCCGACGTTGATCGAGGCGTCACCACCCACCGAGGCACCGATACTGCCATTGACCGTACCGAGCGTCGCGATGCCGAAGTCGGTGTTGCGATCGATCTAGTCATTCCCGTCATTCTTGTCGCCGACTCCGCCTCCAGACCGAAGGCGATACCGCCCGAGGCGTTCACACCAACAACATACGAACCATCGCCGCCCGCGGTAATCGACATCGAGGGGAAACCCTTGCCGCACGCAGCCATTAACACTTTTGTGCCACCGGCATCGCGGATGTCGGCCTTCGTGACATTGGACAAACTCCCGGTATGTCCACGTTGCTTACGGATACGCTGAAGGTTTTTGACAAAGTCACCGGCGAGCCTGATCAACTCCTGGTTCTTTTTCAGGACCTGTTGCGTGGTCGCCAGGTGCTGTTTGATGAACGAGGCCTGTTCCTGCCTGGACTTTACAAAGGTCATGCAGGCCTTGTCGTCTTTCGCACGGTCCAGTGACACCCGTGACGGATTAAGCGGGATTTCAGGCCGAATTATCGATCACCTTCTCGATAGAGCATAATGAGTTGAATCGTCGTTGTTTACATGGCTGGGCATGTAGGCTTCAGGTCATAACCAAGGTAATAATAATCTTCCCATAATGGCGTATCTGAATAGGCCTTTTCGGGCCAGATAAAAAATTTGATTCCTTCGCTCGTCACGCAATTATTCACTTCCTCTGCCCGGCCATCGCCATTAATATCGAGCTGTGCGGATGTGGATGAAACAGGCTTTAATGCCGATATTTTCCTGTCGGTCAGTACTGCGATAGCGATGGTATTCGCTTCAATATCGCTTGATTTTAGCGAATAGAATGTCATTCCTTTTTTCCGGTTGATACTCTCCCTGTCCTGATTTAACGCCGGACAGTTAGCGTTGGTTTTCGATTCCACGAACGCCTCGCCCAATGCCGGCTTGTCTTTAAACAACACCAGCACCAGGCGGCTGCCAGGTTTGATGCTATCGTTCTCGATTGCCAGGCACGGCCCCTGCAACCACCCGACCGAAGTCTTGTATTTGAAACTGGATACGGACTCATGCTCATCAAGCCCAGACTTCTTCTGGCATCCACCGACTAAAAACAACACCATCATAGATAGTGCGATGATCCTTGCTACATGCATATGCTGAATTTTCATATTATTAATTCTCTATGGTCTGGCTAATATTTATCTGCCATTAAACGACCAATGCGGTGCATCGGAAGTAAGCTTTTTGACGCCATAACTTTCACCGACCTGGTGTAACGGTGAATTCAGATTCACGTTACTCATATAGGTGATCTCGACCTTGCTACTATCTTTCTTATATTAAATATATCTTGTGTTCTAACAGAGATTGGCGACTGTAATAGCGTGATTTCTCGTGTGTGTCTGCATTTATATTAGAGATTATTGCGCGCTGATTCAGAACACCAGGATCTGGACATCCCCGCGCTTAAGATCGATCGCGCGCGGGTTTACGCGCACCTCCGCCTGCGGTGCAATCGCGGCTATCCTTTTTTGCAAATCGGTCAATATCTCCTTGCCTGCACTGGTATAGGTGAGGAACACGACATTGTCCTCGGGTTTGACTTTCTTCAGTTCCGAAAAATTGGTCTCGGTGTCCGATGATTGATAGCCGTCAGCCAGCAAGTTCTTGGTCAGCAACGCGGCCCTTTCCCTGCTCTCCGCGCGGTGAAACACCAGAATCGTATATGCCGAATTCGCCTTGAACGCCATTTCTTTTGCGGCGAGTTCCTTCGTTTCCTGCTGGGATGCCTTTGGTACATTCGTCGCGGTTTGCAGCCGGGCCATGCTGGCCGTCATTGTCTTGAGGTCGCGTTCGAGTTGCGCCACCTTGCTATTGAGCGGCGCAATCTCCGCGCCGATATCCTGGGCCTGGTCGAAGGTAAGTTCAACGCCGCCCACCTTGGCTGACTTGATGTTGCCAAATAATCTGGAAAAATCGATGCCCGAAATCGCTGGCCACAACAAGACCAGAATGACAATGATGATCACCGGGTAAAAAGTCTTCCCCAAAAACTCAAGGATCACTTTGGTCAATTCGAGAGAGGGATAACTGCCCGCCGAAGCTTTCCGCGTCCCCTCTGCGGTTGCGGATGGTGACTCAGCCGCTGACCCGGCTTGTTTGTTCTGCCCGTCGTCGTTCATACCAGACCTCCCAATCCAATATTGCTTCCTTACAGAGCCGACCAGTTTCCGATATCTATTATAGTCGTAAAGAATTGAATTTTAGTACAGGCCGGCACTTGTTAACCAGCCGCCTTAGCGCCATTTGTTTCCGGCAAGTGCCTGGCAGCGAGGACAGCGTTTTTGTTAGTGTTTGCGCACAGTCAAACTTACACATTACTCAATTTTAATGCCGATAACCTCAAGCAACTCTACGTTTTATCGTAAAAGCCAGGAGAAAATTCAACAGAAACCCTATTGCTGCAACTACCGATACGATTTTCAAAACATGGACTGTCTTAACATGTGCTTTCAGATTTGCCCGTATAAACTTCAATTCTTCCTTAATAAGGCCACGGCATTCATCAACATTGCATATTAATCCACGCGACTCTACCATCTCGGCGTCTTCATTGATCATTCGACTCACATTCGCAGTTGCATCCCCATAATATAAAGCAATCCAGACTGCAAAGGCGCTAGCCAATAGGAGGATGATATTTGTTGTTATTATGGTTTTCTTCATAAGTGACTCCCATTACTAATTTAGTAATTCACACTCTACGCTTCATAAATATACAATCGCGCTTCTTAAAATACTGGCTGGCACTGGCACGACAGGACCGAATCGGACTTGCATTCAAACAGTGCCTGGCATCAGTGACAACATTTTGTTCTTTTTTTCGCATAATCAAATTAAAACAGATCAACTATATAATTATGATTTAAAGGATTGTCTCTTATTACTTCGAAACTTCAAAACAGTATTAATACTATGGAATGTTATTATTTTGACCAATCGATTATTAGTCTTTATATTTCGCTCTACAAACAGCATTTTGCTGTTCATACGAATTGAAATTGAGGATAAAGATGCCCGCTTCTCAACAAACCAAGAATTTTCAATCATTACACAGTACAAATCATACCTTCATACAGCAGGCAATACATCCAGCACAAAATTCAGAAAAGCTTACGGGTGTCCCCGCTTCCATCACCATTGCTCAGGCAATTCTGGAATCTGGCTGGGGGAAACATCACATGGGCGCAGCGAATAATTATTTTGGCGTGAAGGCACAAACCGTAAATGGCAAGGTTAGGTACGGGAATATTGCTAAAGGCTATGTTGATAAAACCACAAAGGAACACATTAAGGCCCTAAATAAGGACATATCGATTACTGCCCATTTTCGCTCATACAAAAACATGAGTGACTCATTTCTTGACCACGGCATGTTTCTTAAGAACAATCCTCGCTACAGCTCAGCTCTTGCCAGCTATGCAAAAACCAAAAACGCTGACGATTTCGCACAGGGCTTGCAAAACGCTGGCTACGCGACAGATCCTAACTATGCAAACCTGCTAACCAGTATTATGAAGAAATATAACTTATATCAGTACAATCAGAAACTCGCGGCTGTAAAACCGATTAAAACTCCATAAGAGAATAATAAATGAAAGCGCCCAATCTAAAATTATTCAAAATATTCTTATCTGTCTTCATCCTTACCACTACATTTTCAGCGTGCGCCAACTCTGATTCTGACTCTAAACCAGTAGATACTGTCGTTATTGCTGATATCGCCAACTGGCGGCACCCAGTAAAAAAAGTTTTTGCCCAACACAAAGTCAAACTTAGCAAAGTTGTCCTTACCAAACATAAACAATATCCTATTTTTTATGTTTCCTTCCCTTACGATCCACAATCTTCACAAACTTCTGATTATTTCAACCAGCTCTATGCTGAAGTATTAGCCGCGAATGGCTGGTGGAGTTACACGCTATATGATGACCAGGATAAAATAAAAATTGAGGTAAATTGGAATAAAACCAAAAAGGTGATGACGACGAATTTCGTACCCTTGCAGTAGAAACGGACGTCTAATACTCACCGCCACTTGTTTCCGGCCAGCGCCTCTATCTGATCGGTTAATTGCGCGATGTCATACTCCATCCGCATCGCCTTCAGACAGCTAGCACACAGGCAGTCCGTGTAGCGCTCGCTCACGTATTCCAGATGTTCCGGCGTCAGGTATACCGTCTGACACTGGCACAGCAGGATCGAACCGGACTTACATTCAAACAGCACCTGGCAACGGGGACAGCGTTTTTGTTCGTGTTTGTGCATTAAAAAGAATGATTAAATTTTGGTTTTTACACAGACCTCATATATTCCAACTCACTCGTCCTTACAGATTGATAATTGGTTCTATTCTTTCATTTTTATCACTTGACTTACGAATTTCAGGTTTATTATTTCTCATCTGAAGCAAAGTAATAACCTCATCGTTTTGCTCTATCATTCTATCAAGGCGTCTTTTTATTCCAAAAACAGCAAATGGCAGTAAAAACCAAAGTATAGATAGAATAATAATAAATATTAATATTACGATTCCTACTCCACTTGTTAGCATTTGCGGTTCCATAACTGTTCTCTCACTTTTCAAAACATAATTAGGTATTCATTAATATTTAACCTGACCTGCATTCAACAAGCGCCAGACAACGGGAACAGCGTTTTTGTTCGTGTTTGCGCATTCGATAAGAGTGATTACAGTACAGTTTTTACTCTGACCCAAATATTCAACTAATTTTTACTATTCTCATTATTCTTCTGGAATTGTAGGCCTATATCGACCAATATCTATTCGATAAGTATCGTAAGTTGATATTGCTCTATTAATAAACAAGAGAAATTCAAGTAACGCATTATCTTTAATATTATTAATTTCAAATTCCGTATGTGGCGTAACATGAAACATACCATGTTTCATACTTAACACTGCGTTAACCCATACTTCATAGCCTTTATTTTTTGCTGAATTTAATGCAGACAATAAATGTTTCTCGTATGTTTTTTGTTTTTGCCATTCGTCTCCATAAATAATTAGAAACGACCGAGGTGATAAAGAAATCTCAAATTCGAGGCTAGAAAAAGTAAGCGTCTCATTATTTATATCTGGTAGCTTGTCTACATATTTTCTTTTTTTTGCAATCCTCCTTACCCCTGCAATCTTAATCAAATCATCCTCGATTTTTGGAACTTTATGCTTATCGCCACTTTGCGTCACAGTTGATTTAGGAGCAGAGGTAATTTCTATCACAGCTACAACTGATTCGGCTGCGAATACTTTGAAATGAGGCTCAGAGCAAAGTAGAGGTATATGTTGTGTGTCTGCAATTATAACGTCTATAAAATCACTTCGTTCACCGTCCGCATTTACTACAAACCCTGTATCGACAGTGTAACGTTTAGGTAAATATTCTCTAAGCAAATCGCGAAAATAACCTTCTCCATTAAAACCTGACGCTGGATGTCTGAGGTATTCTTTGACAGATAATAGACGAGCATCTAACGCTGATTGTATTCCAGTCCAGTAACTAGCTATAGATTGCACTTTACCTTTACCATTCACGATTTGTAGGATACCCTTATTAAATAATAATAAAGCAGATAAAGTTAAGATACTTTTATACTGAAATATTACCACCTATTATACATATCTATCACATGCGCAATTGGTCCGACCCGGGCTTGCATTCAAACAACGCCCGGCAGCGGGGACAGCGTTTTTGTTTGTGTTTGCGCATTCAAATTTACAATGTTTTAGTTCAATTGAGCATGACACTATTGAACTCGAACTCTATTGACTAGCGCCACTATTCGATCCTGATGATCCGTTATTTGATGAATCAGAACCACTATTTAAACTTCCTGCATTACTTTGAGAAGTAGTTGATGTTCCTGGGGCTTGCTGCATACCTGGGATATTTGCACTTTTCTTTAGTGTTCCGTTAACGGTTTGTACTTGCTGCATTCGTGGCACAGAAGCACTATCGTTAGTAAAAGTAGTATTTCTTCCATTATCGCTCTTAGCCATACCTATCACTCCTTATCTTATATTGTTCATTATAAATATCAAAATCGAGGAAATTGCAATAATAAACAGCAAACCAGTTGCATAGTTTAATAGGCTGTTTATTTCAATATATATTTCGTTTATTAAAAGCACCCTCGATACCCTTAACATAATAATCCTCAGCATTTTTTAACTGAACAGTAATCGCCTTATTACTCATCAAATAAGCCGACAATGATGTAGCAATACTAATTAGAAGCAATGCCCATCCAAGCTTTATTAAACAAATATATTTAGCTGTCTCCAATGGAACTATAAGTCTTATTGCGGACAGAGATAATCCAAGCGCAGCTGCAGATAACGTAAGTATCGACTTATCATAACTTTCAGTATTTGATAACTCGCGCTTTAACAGCTCATTCCTGAAAGACTCAAAAATTTTATTTGCTTCTTTTTGCTCTTCTTCTGTCCGCACTATAGTCACTGTCTAAATACTCGCTCGCATATAATTTTATTAAATATACAGTTTCTTCTTTATATCCATTGAAATACCATTTTATAGGCACATTCCTTTATCCTAACCCAACAGGAGTACGCACTAGTAAGAATTGTAAAACCAATAGTCCCATATAAATAGTTGCGCCTAGCCCGACCAACATTAAGAACCCAGCTGTTCTAGCGAGCCAAGGCTTTATTACCTGCTGCGGATACATCTCAATCTGTTTTGCCACACACTGCTCACTACGTGCTGTAATTAATGCTGGCGCCTCTGAATTCACAGTTAGCAATTCAAAACCAACAAATTCATAAGGAGCTAAACTCTCAAACATAACGACGTAACGATTGTCATTCTCTACGTGTTCAGTAATATGTCTCGATGGCCATATATTGATACATAGGGGTTTCCAGTTAAAAACTAACTCAATATTCTTCGCAGGCTCGCTTCCTGTGTTTTTTATTAGATATGACACTGTTTTAACTGTCTGAGTAGGATTAATCACTGTGCCCTCCATGTCTTTAAGCGGCTCCTGTACCAGGAAGGTAAAAGAATGGGGACTAGCGAGTATAATTTTTGCCTTGGCTTTAAAAAATCTAGCCAAAGCCCAAGCAACGAATGGCGCTACAAGCGATACAATTTCTTTTGCATAAATTTGTAGAAATGTCATTGCCTTTCCTAATTCTGGCCTAATAGTTATTCAGGTAATCTATCCGCATAATTCTTGTCTTTAGCGATAATCGTTGCTCTTCGTAGCGGCTATGAAACAAAAAACCAGCCGAAGCTGGTTTTTTGTTTAAAGCCACTGGATTCCTGAGAACAGCTTCGCTGTTTCCGGAATGACGAGTGATCTTTACTGCGGTTCGCACTGCCTTCCCTGGCTTAAGCGTGTCGGCCTAACCACACTTCGAATCACCGCAGTTGAGGCAAGTCATACACCCATCCATCTTCACCACGGCCTTGGTGCTGCACTTGGCGCACAGTTGCGCGCCGGCGGGGAAGGAGGAGCCGGCGTCGTCGGCGTCGGCCATCTTGGCCTGGGCCTCGTACTGGACGCGCTTTTCCTCGATGAGTTTTTTCTGGTGTTCGTCGAGGCCTTCGTCCTTGAGCAGGCCGATCATGCGCAGGTGACATTCGATGGCGTCGCCGATCTCGGCCACCAGTGAGGGCATGTACTTGCCGCCCTTCTTGAAGTAGCCGCCGCGCGGATCGAACACGGAGCGCAGCTCTTCCACCAGGAAGGTGACGTCGCCGCCTTTACGGAACACGGCGGAGATAATCCGGGTCAGCGCCACGATCCACTGGAAGTGGTCCATGTTCTTGCTGTTGATGAAGATCTCGAACGGCCGCCGCAGTTCGTGTTCGGTGCCCGGGTTCAGGATCACGTCATTGATGGTGACGTAGAGGGCGTGTTCGGTCAGCGGCGTCTTGATCTTGTAGGTACTGCCGAGCAGCATGTCCGGGCGCTCGAGCTTCTCGTGCATCTGCACGACATTGGTCTGCTCGACGTCACCGCGCGCCTCTTTGAGCGCTGCCTCGGCGGCCTTGTCGTCGGCGTCGTCCTTGGCGACTTCGTAACCGACTATTTTGTTTTCAATTTTGATTGCTGCCATTGTCTCCTGATCCTCTGTTGCTGTTCCTGTTGACGGCGCTGTTGCATGAGTCTGCGTGCGGACTGTAGTGCCATTACTCGCTGCGTCATAGTCATAGTGTGGCGGCTCCTGAGTTTTTAAAGGGGTCCTCGCCTGCCAGGACGAGGACCGGTTAAAAATGTACTGCTACCCTTTGTCTTACCTCACTGCCTTTCTACTTATTTTGTACTTCCCTGTACTTCGCGCTTTCTTTGTTATAAATCGTTCATCCCTCTTCTCCTCAGCCCTATGAGGAGAAGAGGTTTCCTCCGCCCTGCCCCGTAGCTATAAATCTATTTTTAGAACTTCCCATAATACCCTTCCTTAAGGGCGTCATAGAGGTTGGCGGCGGTGTGGGTTTCGCCGTCGTATTCGATCTCTTCGTTGCCCTTGGCTTCGATCACGGTGCCGTCGGCCAGGGTGAACTTGTACGTGGTGTTGGCCAGGTCTTTCTCCTTGACCAGGACGCCCTGGAACGCTTCCGGGTTGAAGCGGAAGGTGGTGCAGCCTTTGAGGCCCTTCTTGTAGGCATATAAATAGATGTCCTTGAAGTCCTCGAAGGGATAGTCGGTCGGCACGTTGGCGGTCTTGGAGATACTGGAGTCGATCCACTTCTGCGACGCGGCCTGGATGTCGACGTGTTCCTTCGGCGTGATGTCGTCGGCGGTGATGAAGTAGTCCGGCAGTTTGTTGTCGGCGTCGTCACCGTTGGCGCTGGCGTCCTTGTTGATCAACTCGCGGTAGGCGAGCAGTTCGAACGAATAGACGTCGACCTTTTCCTTGGACTTCTTGCCTTCGCGAATGACGTTGCGGAAATAGTGATGCGCGAAGGACGGCTCGATCCCGTTGCTGGCGTTGTTGGCCAGGGACAGGGAGATCGTGCCGGTCGGGGCAATCGAGCTGTGATGGGTGAAGCGCGCGCCGGTCGCGGCCAGCTCCGCCACCAGTTCCGGGGCCACACCGGCGACGCGCTGCATGTAGCGGCTGTACTTGGCGTGCAGGATCTTGCCCTTCACCTTGTCGCCGACCTTGTAGCCGTCCTGTTTCATTTCCGGACGCTTGCGCAGCATGTCGGCGGTGACCTCGAAGTCCTGATTCATGATCGGGGCCGGGCCTTTTTCCTTCGCCAGTTCCAGCGCGGTCTGCCAGCCGGTCACGGCCAGCTCGCGGCTGACCTTCTCGGTGAACTCGACGGATTCATTGGAGCCGTATTTCATGCGCAACATGGTGAGGGTGGAACCCAGGCCGAGGAAGCCCATGCCGTGACGGCGCTTGCTCATGATCTCGTGGCCCTGTTGTGCCAGCGGCAGGCCGTGGATCTCCACCACGTTATCGAGCATGCGCGTGAAGATGGCGACGGTCTTGTTGAACTCGTCCCAGTCGAACTTGGCGTCATGGGTAAACGCATTGCGTACGAACTTGGTCAGGTTGACCGAGCCCAGCAGGCAGGAGCCGTACGGCGGCAGCGGTTGTTCGCCGCAGGGGTTGGTCGCGCGAATGGTTTCGCAGAACCAATTGTTGTTCATCTCATTGACCTTGTCGATCAGGATGAAGCCCGGTTCGGCGAAGTCATAGGTGGAGGTCATGATCATGTCCCACAGGCGCTGGGCCTTGATGGTCTTGTAGACCTTGCACGCGACCAGACCGGCCTCGTCGGTGAGGTAATCGTCGGCGATCGGCCACTCGCGCCAGATCACCTGCGTTGGATCGTTCACGTCGAGTTTTTCGTCCTCGGCTTCCTTCTCGGTGATCGGGAAGGCCAGCGGCCAGTCGGCATCGGCCTCGACGGCCTGCATGAAATCTTCGGTGATCAACAGCGACAGGTTGAACTGACGCAGGCGCCCGCTTTCGCGTTTGGCGCGGATGAAATCCTTCACGTCGGGATGGCCGACATCGAAGGTCGCCATCTGCGCACCGCGGCGGCCGCCGGCGGAGGACACGGTGAAACACATCTTGTCATAGATATCCATGAACGACAGCGGGCCGGAGGTATAGGCGCCGGCGCCGGAGACGTACGCGCCGCGCGGGCGCAAGGTGGAAAATTCATAGCCGATACCGCAACCGGCCTTCAGCGTGAGCCCGGCCTCGTGCACCTTTTGCAGGATGTCATTCATGGAGTCATGGATGATGCCGGACACGGTGCAGTTGATGGTGGAGGTCGCCGGCTTGTGTTCCAGCGCGCCGGCATTGGAGGTAATACGGCCGGCCGGGATGGCGCCGTGACGCAGTGCCCACAGGAATTCCTCATACCAGTGCTGCCGACCTTCCGCGGGTTCCACTTCCGCCAGCGCGCGCGCAACGCGCTGATAGGTCTCATCGACAGTGTGATCGATGATGCGTCCGTCTTTGGCTTTGAGACGATACTTCTTGTCCCAGATGTCAGTCGAGGCGGATTGGAACGGGATGTCGGCGGCAGAGTTGGATTTCACTTCTTGCAAATGGGCGCGTTTATTCAAATTTGTATCCTCCTGTCCGTGGTACGTCATCGTTTGATCACCGGGCTGCCATGGCGCAGGAGGACAACCTGATGTTTATATATTAGTAAAAGCATGTTTTTCCTCGACTTTCGACGCCCCTGCGCCGCGTCAAAAAGCGGGATTTCAAAAAACACAAGATATTGGGGATGCAGGGAAAATTAGGTCAATTGACGTGATCTGTCAACATCCGGTAACATAAAAATCTAAAGTTTTTTCGCCTTTATAAATCAGCTACTTACAAAACTCTGTGCACAAGCTGGCGACAGCCTGTGGATAGCCTGTGCATTCCCTGTACCACAATATCTTGTGTTCCTAATATACCCCTATTTTTCGGGATCTCAGCGGTGAGTAGGTACTGACTCACTGATCCAGATCAAGCCTTTTGCATTAGTGACTCGCCGGAATTTTTCAAGTGCTTGATCATGTCTTGCCCAACTCCCATTTACCAAAACAGAACGTCACGGCAATCGCCTGACAGAAATTGGGTAACACGACATAGAGGAGATACACACATGGCACTGGTACGTTATGAACCCTGGAGCATGCTTGATCAGTTACGCAAGGAAATGGAACGCGCCTTCGAGCGCAACGGCGGCGAGTCCGGCAGCGTGGTCACCAGTGATTGGACCCCGGCTGTGGACATCAAGGAAAGCGATAACGCCTTTACTATCGTGGCCGACATCCCGGGCGTTGATCCGAAGGATATCGAGGTCCACATGGAAAACGGCATCCTGACCATCAAGGGCGAACGTGAAACCGAGAAGAAGGAAGAGAAGGAAGGCTACAAGCGCGTCGAGCGTTCGTACGGTTCTTTCTATCGCCGCTTCTCCATGCCCGACACCGCCAACGCCGACAAGATTGCGGCCAAGAGCAAGAACGGCGTGCTGGAGATCACGATCCCCAAAAACGACAAAGTGCAGCCGCGCAAGATCGCTGTACAGGAATAAGTTGTTGTCTGACGTCCACCACGCACGCGCGTGCGTGGTGATACGTCACTTGAATATCTTTCACCTCTGAACTTTTTTATCGGTTCGTTTGTCTGTTCTCTTGCAACACGACAAACGTCAGTCGCCATCGATTGCGGTACTGCTGCGCGTCTTCTCTCCTGCACGCAGCACGTCTGTAACGATGCATGAAAGACAGGGGCCCGCGCTTCGCATCCCTGTCTTTCATTTTCACGTGCGCTCAGAAGAAGAGGACACATGCATGAGTACATACGAGCAACTCCGTCAGGGCTTGCAATCCATGTGGGACAATATCGCGGAAGGCTGGCAACACTTGCGCGAAAACGCGAGCAGTGCACTCACCCGTTTCAAACCACTTACACGCAACGATAATCTGCAGACCGCGCAAGACATCGCTATGTTGCAAAGTTCGCGCTGGGGCTTGCTGGTTGTCGACATGGAGGAAAGCGAGGACGACATCAGCGTGCGCATGGAGGCACCGGGCATGGACGCCGACGATTTCGATATCGCGGTCATCGATGAACAACTGGTGATCCGTGGTACCAAGCTTGCCAGCCGCGAACACAAGTCAGGCCAATATCACATCAGCGAATGCGCCTATGGAGCCTTTGAGCGGATCATTCCCTTACCGGCGGTCGTCGACGAAAGCAAGGCCAGGGCGCGTTACCGGCGCGGCGTGCTGATGGTGACGCTGCCAAAGACCCATCAACACAAACGTCGACGTATCGAGGTACACCATTCATGAGACGCAACACCACAATAACAAGTCTTTTCCTGTTTTTGTTTTTAGGAGTTAGTGCATTAGGCCATGCCGCACTGCCGCTGGTGGACAGTCAGGGCAAACCCCTGCCGACACTGGCGCCGATGCTGGAACGCACCATGCCCGCCGTCGTCAACATCGCCACCAGCGGTCACGTGCGCGTGCAGGAAAGTCCCCTGTTCAGCGACCCTTTCTTTCGCCGCTTTTTTAATTTGCCCGATCAGCAACAACCCCGCGAACAGCGTACCCAGGCGCTGGGCTCCGGCGTGATCGTGGATGCGGAGAAGGGTTACATCCTTACCAACAATCACGTGATCGACAAGGCCGACGCGATCACGGTGACATTGAAAGACGGCCGCAGTTTCAAGGCCAAGCTCATCGGCACCGACCCGGAGACGGATATCGCGGTGGTGCAGATCAAGGCCACAGGCCTGACCGCGGTGAAGATTGGCAACTCGGACAAAATCCGCGTGGGCGATTTCGCGGTGGCCATCGGCAACCCGTTTGGCCTGGGCCAGACCGTGACCTCCGGCATCATCAGTGCCCTCGGCCGCAGCGGACTCGGCATTGAGGGTTACGAAGATTTCATTCAGACCGACGCCTCGATCAACCCCGGTAACTCCGGCGGCGCCCTCGTCGATCTCGACGGTGACCTCATCGGCATCAATACCGCCATCTTTTCCCAGAGCGGCGGCAACATCGGCATTGGCTTTGCCATCCCCATCAACATGGCGCACGAGATCATGACCCAGTTGATCGCCCATGGAGAAGTCAAACGCGGTCAGCTTGGCGCCCAGGCCCAGGACCTGACGCCGGATCTGGTCCAGGCCTTTAACCTGCCCAACGGCCGCGCCGGCGCCGTGATTACCAAGGTCACGCCCAAGTCCGCCGCCGACAAGGCCGGGCTCAAGGCCGGCGACATCGTGATCGACGTCAACGGCCGCCCGGTCCGCGACGCCTCCGACCTGCGCAATTACATCGGGGTCCTGCGGGTCGGTGAGAAGGTCAGCCTGCAGATCCTGCGCGACGGCAAACGCGACACCCTGAATGCCGTGGTGGAAGAGCCGAAGATGAGCCAGATGCCCGGCAAGACCATCAATCCCCAGCTCGAAGGCGCCACCTTCAGCGACATCGACCCGGGTAACCCGCTGTATGGCCAAATCGAGGGTGTGCTGGTGGCGGAGGTGGATGCCGGTAGTCCCGCCTGGCGCGCCGGGTTGCGCAAGGGCGATGTCATCGTCTCGGCAAACCGCAGGACAATCAAGAGCTTGGCGGATCTGGAGGGTGCCGTGAAGGGCAGCAGTGCGCTGCTGCTGAACATCCAGCGCGGCGGTATGGCGCTGTTCCTCTACCTGCAGTAAGGCCCTGTTCCTCCGCCAAAACGTGCAGCCGGTCCCGGCTGCACGTTTTGGTACTGTTCTCTATACCTTTATATAGCTAGGATACGCATCGGTGCAGATTTTTGCGCCAATTGCCGATTATCCTAGCGACCATGACGCTCAACCTGCCCAAGTCACCACAACAACGCCGTATCCTCGCACTCCTGGGGATCCTGCTCATTGCCTGCAGCCTGATCCTCTGGCACGCCTATCATCAATACCAGACGACCCGCTACGAAAAATACACCCTGATCAAAACCGCCCTCGACGGCGCGGCGCAGGAACTGGCGATGCACATGAGCGACATGCGCCAGAGCAGCCGGCTGCTCGTCGAAAACCAGCTTAAGGATATTCTGCAGCTGATCGATTCGCCGCAGGACAAGGCGCTCTACGACAAGGTGTATCAGCGCTTCAAACAGGTCTATCCCAACCTGTTTACGCTGTCCATCGCCGACGCCCAGGGCCGACTGCTCCTGAGCGATATGCGCGGCGAGATCAATGACGCCTCGCGCCGGGACCTGGTCATGTTTGCCAGGACCGGTGTGCAGCCACCCCTGCACATCGAGATGCATGCGCGCGGTTCGTATTACAACCTGCTGACGCGCATCCCGCTGCGGGATCACGGCTTTGCCATCCTCTATCTCAGTTTTCATCCGCGCAATATCGTGCGCCTGCTGGAAAGCAATCAACTGCAAAACTACCAGCTGTTACTGCTGGGACAGGATCAGGGCAAGCTCATTGAAGTCGATACCAAACAACCGAACAACGTTAACACCGCGACAAGCCTGGACGATTCGCTGCGTCGCAAGATCAGCTACCAGGTCACCGTGCCGAATACGCAATGGCAACTGGCGGCAATCCGTCACGACGAGAATACCCTCACCCCGATCTGGACGACCGCGCTGTGGGCCTGCAGCCTGCTGTTACTCCTGGGCAGCACCGCCCTCTGGTTATTGCGCCGTTCCGACATGTTTGTGTTGCGCCAGAGCTCGATCCTGGAACGCGAACAACAGCGCCTGAGCCATTTACAACAAACCACCATCTCCTCCGAGATGAGTTCCCAGGAAAAGATCCGCTCACTGCTGCAAATGGGCATGGACGAATTCAATATGGATGTCGGCATCCTGTCCCGCGTCGATGGCAACATCAACACCATCATCGCCGCAGTCAGCCCTGATAACGGTTTGCAGGCCGGTGTCAGTTACAACATGAACCACACCTACTGCCGGCACATGCTCAAGCGCGGGGAACCGGTGGGCATCGAGCATGCGGAAGACAATCAGGGCCTGAACCATCCGTATTTCCGCAAACGCAGGATCAAATCCTTTATCGGTACCGCCGTATTCGTGCGCGGCAAGGTCTATGGCACCTTGCATTTCTCCAGTTACGAACCCTATCCGGGCAAGTTCACGCCGGAGGATTTCCGCTTTCTGCAATTGATGGCGCAATGGATCGGCCTGGAGATCGAACGGCGTGAATCCGAACAGCAGTTGCAAACCAAGAACCAGTTACTGCAATCCATCAGCCGCGCCCAATCCTATTTCATCAGCGACAGTATTCAGCCGGCCGCGATGTTCGAACAGATCCTGTCGGACCTGCTGACGCTGTCTTTCAGCAATATCGGTTTCATCGCCGAGACCTTTTACAACGATCAGGGCAAACCTTATCTGCGCGTGCGCGCCATCAACCAGCGCCAGGACGCAAACTCGGAGATGATCGCCTTCATGGACGAGATGATCCGCTCCACCGAGATCGCAACGTCCAAGAATGTCTTCAGCGAAGTCCTGCGTACCGGTGCGCCGCTGATCTCCAATAATCTGGAGAGTGATCGCAATTTGAAAAAGCTGGCGGACGGCAGTGCCCCGCTCAATAACTTCCTGGGCGTGCCGCTGTATCACGGCACGCAACTGGTCGGCATGTTCGGGCTGGCCAACAGTCCCGACGGTTATCACGAGACCTTCCTCTACACCCTGGCCCCGCTGGCCACTGCCTCGGCCAATTTGATCTGGGCCCTGCGCAACGAACAACAACGCATACACACCGAGCACGCCCTGCGCGAATCGGAAGAACAATTGAAGCTTGCACTCGAAGGCGCCAATGACGGCCTGTGGGACTGGGACATCCAGAGCAATTCGGTGTACTTCAGTCCGCGCTGGCAGACCATGCTGGGATACGAGCCCGGTGAGGTCAAACCGCACATCAATGCCAAGGAAAAACTCATCCACCCGGATGACTTTGTCGCGATGAAGGAAAAACTGCTCGAACACCTGGTCGGCAAAACCGCGATCTACCAGAACGAACACCGGGTCAAAACCAAAACCGGTAAGTGGGTGTGGATCCTGGATCGCGGTAAGGTGGTGGAACGCGACAAGTACGGCAAACCGCTGCGCGCGGTCGGTACCCACACTGATATCACCGAACGCAAACAGGCTGAAGAGGCGGTGCGTGAACGCGAGACACGCATCGCCGCGATTCTCGATACCGCGGTGGACGGCATCATCACCATCAACGAACTCGGTTGTATCGAGACCTTCAATCCCGCCGCGGAAAAGATCTTCGGCTATCGCTCCAAGGATATTCTCGGGCGCAACATCAATATGCTCATGAGCGGTGAAGATCGCGACCTGCACGACACCTACATGAAGCGTTATCTCTCCACCAATCAACCCAAGATCCTCGGCGTCCGCCGCGAGGTCATCGGCCTGCGTGCGGATGGTTCCACCTTCCCCATGCAGTTGGCGGTGAGTGAAATGCGCCTGGGCAATCGCCGGCACTTTACCGGCATTATTCGCGACATCACCCTCACCCGCCAGGCCGAACGCCTGCTGCAGGACACCATGGCCTTCAAGCAGGGCATCCTCGACAGCGCCAAGCTCAGTATCATTTCCACCGATGAGCGCGGCATCATTCAGACCTTCAATGCCGCCGCACAGCAAATGCTGGGCTATAGCGAAAAGGAATTGGTCGGCAAGGTCACACCGGAGATCTTCCACGACCGCGATGAGATCAGCCAACGCTCGATCAAGATCAGCGAAGAACTGGGACAACTGGTACGCCCCGGTTTTGAAACCTTCGTGGCCAAGGCCCGTATCGGTATCGCTGACGAACAGCAGTGGACTTACATCAGCAAGAGCGGCAAACGTTTCCCGGTGGTCCTGACCATGACCGCGCTACACGATCAGCGTGACAACATCATCGGCTTCGTGGCGATCGCGCGTGACATCAGTCGCCAGCAACAGGCGGAAGAAGAGATCAATCGCTTCAAGACGACTTTGGACATGACGCTTGACTGCGTATTCATGTTCTCGCCAGAGAGCCTGCGCTTCTTCTATGTCAACCAGGGCGCCATGGAACAGGTCGGTTACACCTACAACGAACTGTTGCGCATGACGCCGGTGGATATCCTGACCGAACATAATGTCGAGAGTTTCCGCAACATGCTGCAGCCCATGATCGATGGCCGCCGCAATGCAGTAACTTTCGAATCCTATCATCGCCATCGCAACGGCAATCTGATCCCCGTGGAAATCTTCCTGCAATACATCTATCCGGTGGATCAGGAACCGCGCTTCGTGGCGATCGTGCGTGACATCACCGAACGGCGGCGTACCGCGGAAAATCTCGCCCACGCCGAAGAGCGCGCCCGCCTGTTACTGGAATCCGCCGGCGAAGGCATTTACGGTCTCGACCTGGACGGCAACATCACCTTCGTCAACCCGGCGACGGCGCGCATGCTTGGTTACGATGCTATCGATTTAATCGGCCAACGCATGCACGACTTCGCACAATACGGTTATCAAGACCGCAGCGAGTATCCTTATCAATTCAGCCCGACCTACAAGGCGATCACCGAGGGTGATATTCAGCGCGTCTCCAACGAAGTGATGTGGCGCAAGGATGGCAGTTTCTTCCCGGTCGAATACACAGTCACGCCGATTCGCAAAAACAATGAAATTGCCGGTGCGGTAGTCATCTTCAACGACATCACCGAACGTAAGAAGGTCGAACAAATCAAGAACGAATTTATTTCCACCGTCTCGCACGAATTGCGCACGCCATTGACCTCGGTGCGCGGGTCGCTCGGCCTGCTGGTGGGTGGCGCCGGCGGCAGCCTGCCGGATCAGGCCCAGACCCTGGTGGACATCGCTAATAAAAATACCGAACGCCTCTTGTTATTGATCAACGATATTCTCGATATCGAAAAGATCGAGTCCGGCAAGATGGTTTACCACTACAAACTACTCAACCTGCGCGACTTCCTCGAAACCGCGATTCAGGCCAACTTTGCCTATGGCCAGCAGTTCGACGTCAAGTTCCGGGTCACACAGTGTCCGGATCAGATCTCCGTGTATGCGGATGAAGACCGTTTGATGCAGGTCATGAATAACCTGCTATCCAACGCCGCCAAGTTCTCCACACCCGGATCGCTGGTCGAGTTGTCGGCGGCACAGCGTATGCAGAAGGTGCGCATCTCCATCACCGATAACGGCAAAGGCATTCCGCAGAACTTCCAGAAACACATCTTCGAAAAATTTGCGCAGGCCGATGCCTCCGATACCCGCGCCCTCGGCGGTACCGGCCTCGGACTCAGCATCAGTAAAGCCATCGTCGAACAACACGGCGGGCGCATCGATTTCATTTCGCGCGTCAACATCGGCACGACCTTCTTCTTCGACCTGCCGATCTGGACCCAGAGCAAGGACAAGGAACCGCCCAAGCTCAGTGGTGCCGCCAAGTATCGTGTTTTAATTTGTGAAGATGACGCGGATATCGCTTACATGCTGCGGATTATCCTGTCACAGGCCGGTTTCGACGCGGACATCGCACGCACCGTCGAGCAGGCCAAGCAACTGATCAAAGAAAATCAGTACCTGGCGGTCACGCTCGATCTCACCCTGCCCGATGAACTGGGTCGGCCATATGACCCGGAAGGCATCAAGCTGGTTCGCGAATTGCGCCGTCAGGATCGCACGCGCGAATTGCCGGTGATCGTGGTCTCGGCAGTCGCCGATCAGGCCCGCCGCCGCCTCAATGGCAGCGCCTTCGGCATTGTTGATTGGCTGGAAAAACCGCTGGATGAAGATCGCTTGTTGGCCGCGGTGCAGACGGTCGCCACATACAAACAAGGCCTGCCGCGCATTCTGCATGTGGAAGACGACCCGATCATTTATGAAATGGTACGCGTATTGTTGCGCGGTCATGTGGACCTGGTGCTGGCACCCAGCCTGTTCGATGCCCACAAAAAATTACGCGAAGAGGTATTCGATCTGATTTTACTGGATGTAGAGCTGACCGATGGCTCTGGCCTGGATCTGATTCGTGACCTGGATGATGTAGAATACATGCCGCAGGTCGTGATCTTCTCCGCCTATGAAGTCGGCAACGATGTGGCACAGAAGGTCAAAGCCGCCCTGGTCAAATCCAAAGACAGCCGCAAGGAATTGATCAACGTCATCATGTCCGTGATCAAGGAACGCGACACCGGCCAAACCCAACAACAACAGTATCTCAACTAAACTATAAGCGATGGCGCACGAACTCAAACGCATTCTGTACGTGGAAGACGAACCGGACATCCAGGCCGTCGCGCGTATCGCGCTGGAACACGTCGGCGGTTTTGTCGTCGAGATCTGTAACTCGGGACTGGAAGCCATCGTACGCGGACCGGAGTTCAAACCCGATCTGCTGTTATTAGATGTGATGATGCCCGGCATGGACGGCGTCACCACACTGCATGAACTGCGCAAGCTGCCCGATATGATGGACATCCCCGCCATGTTCATGACCGCCAAGGTGCAACCCAGCGAAGTGGCGCAATTGCGCCAGCAAGGCGCCATTGATGTAATACCCAAACCTTTCGACCCCATGACATTGTCAGAGAATATCCGTAGCTTGTGGCACAAGCACATCGAGTAAATTTTCTCCAAATTTTGCTTTTTTAGCATAAACCCCGGGGTTCCCGCTAAAGCGGTCCGCTCAGATTTCCGATAAATACGCACTGCATTCGTTTAATTTCATCCAAAGGATTACGTATGTCGCTGCACACAAAAACAAAAATACAAATTGCTATCGTGACCACCGCTCTCCTTAGTAGCCTAGTAGGACGTTTTGCCGAAGATGGCTTTAGCTTGCATTTAAGTGCATTGGGGATACAAATGCTCGTGTCAGTTATTTTAGCCATGGGTATCGCCTTCATCGCGACACGTTTCTTAGTCCGACCTTTCACCACCCTGGCGACAAGCTTGCACGCGATAACACATGGCGAAAAATCTGTTGACCAGGCCTTACAAATATCCGGCGAGCCAATGGTTGAGCAGATCACTCGACATCTAACCAGCTTCTTGCAGGAGCAGCATACGTCCATGGGCGCATTGGCCTCGGCCACCAATGAGTTGGCTTTCACCGCCTCCAAACTGGGTAGTGTTACCGAACGAACCGAAACCAATACCCGCCAACAACAATCGGAAACCGATCAAGTAGCCACCGCCATGAATGAAATGCATGCCACGGTTGAAGAAGTGGCACGCAATGCCAGCGCAGCGGCCGATGCGGCAGCCAAGGCTGATGCCGCCTCACGCAAAGGTGAAAAAATTGCACATGACGCCAAGACAGGTATAGACACCCTGGTCGGGGATATCCGCAATGCGGCAGATGTGGTCAGTCAGCTCGAACAACAAAGCAATGACATCGGCGTGGTTTTGGAGGTGATCAAAAACATTGCTGAACAAACTAACCTGCTGGCACTCAATGCGGCCATCGAAGCAGCACGGGCTGGCGAACAGGGCCGCGGCTTTGCCGTGGTCGCCGATGAGGTACGCACGCTAGCCACCCGCACGCAATCATCCGCTCGTGAAATTGAACAAATGATTGGACGCCTGCAAGGCGGTGTGCACGATGCCGTCTCCGTCATGGAAGTGGCCCTGGAAAAAGGCCAGGACGGTTCCACGAAAGTGCATAACACACTGAATGCCCTCAACGAAATTTTCAACGCCGTCAGCATCATCAACGATATGAACGCACAAATTGCCACCGCGGCCGAGGAACAAAGCCAGGTCGCGAATGAAATCAATCGCAACATCAATGCCATTGCGCAGATTGCCGAGCAAACGACTCAGGATGCCGGCGAATCGCGTAATACCAGTGTCCTGCTTGCAGATATCTCGCAAAAAATTCAGCAGCTGGTGAGTCAAATCGGCGGTGGCGGACTGGCGCTCGACCTCTCCTCAGCCAAAGCCGCACACCTCAACTGGAAAACCAAGTTACGTTCCTTCCTGGATGGCAAAAGTACCCTCACCATGGAACAGGCCGTCTCCCATCGTCACTGCAACTTCGGCAAGTGGTATTACAGCGATGGTCTGGGCAAGTACGGGCACCTGCAAGCCTTGCGAGAAGTCGAGAAGCCACACGAAGAACTGCATGAACTCATTCGCATCATTATCGATTTGAAACAGCATGGTCGTATCCAGGAGGCGGAACAGGCTTATCGTAATGTCGCACGCCTTTCCGACGAAATCGTCGCCCACCTCAACCAAGCCGAGCACCAGGCCGCACACTAAACCACATTGCTCTTGATTTCTCTCTACAGCTGCCAGTCTTGGCGGCTGTGTGACCAATATTCACATATAAAACAATGAGATAATTGCCATCCTTGAATTGGTTTGGCTTATTCTGACAAAATTACTATGGCTATTAAATTATTATTTGCTGGCTTGAATTTAATTTATAACCATCTATCATATTAGTAATTGCTTAATTACTAATATGTTTGGAGGTAACTATGGCACACGGATTAATCAGCAATTTCCCTTACGACGGGGTTGTGACCATCAACCGCGTTATTATCAAACCCGACTACAGCGTCGATGACTTGCAGGAACGCGTTGCTTTCCTGTGTGAAAACGTCAAGACCTATCACTCCGATACCGGTTTTATCGGCGGCTTTGTCGCCCTCAACAGCGGTGCCGTCTCCAATGAAGGTTCGACTATCGGTCAGGCGGTGGAAAGCCCGATGAAGGGCAAAGAGGCCTTGATCGTGACCTTTTGGAAATCCTTTGAGGATCACGAAGAGTCCCATAAGTCCAACACCTTCCAGCCGCTGTTCAAGCAGGTGCTGGAACTGTGCGAAAACGGCAATGAAGAAATCGCCTATGAAATGTTGTGGCAAGGTAAGGCCTATTCTCCGGAGGAAGCCAAGGCCGCGCGCGAAGCCAAGGAGAAACACAAGGCGGCATAAGCGAATTACTGTCCCGCAACCAACAAGGCGCATCACTTGATGCGCCTTGTTTTACTCAGATCAAATTTGTAAGTCGACCTTTCTCCGTAGTTTATTTTCTATTCTTAATTATACCCTCATAAATTTCCCTATTATTCAGCGGGTATAGAGTGTTGTATAGTTAGCGCCCTTTTACTGGTCTTGCGGCGACAACAGCGTCTTACCTGATAAGCACAGGACCAATATATTAGAACGTTTGCACGACCAGCTTTTCACCCTTACCTGAATTGCCAAGTGCCTACGCGGCGCATTACTGTGGAGAGACAAAAATGATTAAACCCGTTGGTTCCGATGAGCTCAAACCGCTCTTCGTCTATGACTCAAACGAACACGATAAACTCAGCAAGGAAGCCGAATCACTGCCATCTGTGATTATCAGCTCCCAGGCCGCCGGCAATGCCGTCATGATGGGCGGCGGTTATTTCAGCCCGCTCAAGGGTTTTATGAACATCGCCGACGCCATGGGTGCCGCCGAGAAAATGACCCTGAGCAACGGTGCATTCTTCCCGGTCCCGGTCATGTGCCTGCTAGAAAACGTTGACGCCATCAAGGGCGCCAAACGTATCGCCCTGCGCGACCCCAATGTCGACGGTAACCCGGTACTGGCCGTGATGGATGTCAAAGCCATCGAACAAGTCAGTGATGCCCAGATGAAAACCATGACCCAGAAGGTCTACCGCACCGAAGATACGGAACACCCTGGTGTGGGTGCCTTCAACAGCCAGGGCCGCTTCGCCGTCTCCGGCCCGATCAAGGTCTTGAATTTTAGTTACTTTATTACCGATTTCCCGGACACCTTCCGCACTGCGGTGGAAATCCGCAATGAAATCGCCGAGCGCGGTTGGAAGAAGGTCGTCGCCTTTCAGACCCGCAACCCAATGCACCTGGCCCATGAAGAACTGTGCCATATGGCCATGAAACGCCTCGGCTGCGATGGCCTGGTCATCCATATGTTGCTGGGTAAACTGAAGAAAGGCGATATCCCGGCCCCAGTCCGCGATGCCGCCATTCGCAAAATGGTCGAACTGTACTTCCCGCCCAACAGCGCCATGGTCACCGGTTACGGTTTCGACATGCTCTACGCCGGCCCGCGCGAGGCCGTTCTGCACGCCTATTTCCGCCAGAACATGGGTGCCACCCATTTCATTATCGGCCGTGACCACGCCGGGGTGGGTGATTACTACGGTGCCTTCGACGCCCAGACCATCTTCGATACCGAGGTGCCCAAGGGCGCCCTGGCCATCGAGATCTTCCGTGCCGACCATACCGCCTGGTCCAAGAAACTCAACAAGGTGGTCATGATGAATGAAGCACCGGACCACAGTAAGGAAGACTTCGTGCTGCTGTCCGGTACTAAGGTCCGCGAGATGCTGGGCAACGGCATTGCCCCGCCAAAGGAATTCTCCCGCCCGGAAGTTGCTCAGATCCTGATCGAGTACTACCAGAGTCTGGAAGCATAAAACTGACTAACTTGGTCGACAAAAAACCCGCCTCACCAGCGGGTTTTTTTTCCTATTCACTATGGGACATACCCGCAATCCGCAGATTTTTGTAGAGTACCGCCGCGCAAAACCAAGTAATTACGGGCATTTTCAGTGCATAAATAACGCTTATACCAATCAATGTAATACTATGGTTTTTAAAGGAAATATGCCTTTATTTTGCGGCTAAAAGTCGTTAATTTAGGCGGCCCGGAGAGCTTCGCTGACCGGGAATTTCTGGCCCCTGACTTGTGGTACGAGGCCGGAACCAGTCGGTTCCTTCAAGCCTGACTTGGTAGAGAAATATTTGCCTGAGCGCTCAGGCACACACGTCTTCCTCACGCTTGCTGGCAACAGTGAGTGTGGAAGTAGAAGCTTCAATTTTTAGTTAACTAAGAAAGAGGAGTTAGAAACATGCCTACATTCGTACGTACTGACAAGTGCGATGGTTGTAAGGGCCAGGATAAGACTGCGTGCATGTATATCTGCCCGCACGACCTGATGCGTCTGGACAAGGACGGCTCTGAAACCGGTCACGCTATGAAATCATATAACCAGGAACCGGAACAATGCTGGGAATGCTACAGCTGCGTGAAGATTTGCCCGCAAAATGCGATCGAAGCTCGTCACTATGCTGACATCGTACCGCTCGGTGGCTCTGTACAACCACTGCGTGGTTCCGATTCCATCATGTGGACCATCAAGTTCCGTAACGGGACCCTCAAGCGCTTCAAGTTCCCGATCCGTACCACCCCGGAAGGTTCTATCGATCCGTACGGCGGTAAACCGGCTGCTGATCTGAGCAAGATCGCTGACAACGGCTACTTCGTACAGTGCAACGGCTACCGCGCAGGTAACCCGAGCGAACTGATCCGCAAGTAACTCACCAAGAGATTGAGAGAATAAGAGGTAACAACCATGGCAGGAACATTTGGTAATCCAGAAGTCGTCCAGGAAGAGGTAGACATCCTCATCATTGGCGGCGGTATGGCTGCTTGCGGCGCGGCATACGAAATCGGCCCCTGGCTGGATGCTGCAAAGAAAGCTGGTCATAACATCAAAGTAAAACTGGTCGACAAGGCCGCAATGGACCGCTCCGGTGCCGTTGCGCAAGGTCTGTCAGCCATCAACACCTACATCGGTACCGAACAGGATCCGGCTGACTATGCACGCATGGTCTCCAACGACCTGATGGGTATCACCCGCGACGACCTGGCCTATGACCTGGGCCGCCACGTTGACGAATCCGTACACCTGTTCGAAGAATGGGGTCTGCCCATTTGGAAGACCGACGAAAACGGTGAGCGTCACGACGGTTCACAAGGCCTGACCCCGTTAAAAGACGGTGGTAAGCCGGTACGTTCCGGTAAGTGGCAAATCATGATCAACGGTGAAAGCTACAAGTGGATCGTGGCTGAAGCTGCCAAGAAGGCACTCGGCACCGAAAACATCGAAGAGCGCATCTTCATCGTGAAGCTGGTAAACGACAAGAACGACAGCAACCGCGTTGCCGGTGCCGTTGGTTTCTCCGTCCGTGAAAACACCGTACACGTTTACAAGTTCAAGGCTTGCCTGCTGGTCGCCGGTGGCTGCGTAAACATCTTCCGTCCGCGTTCAGTGGGTGAAGGCACCGGTCGTGCCTGGTACCCGGTGTGGAACGCCGGTTCTACCTACGCGATGGCTGCTGAAGCCGGCGCTGAGTTGACCATGATGGAAAACCGCTTCGTACCTGCCCGTTTCAAAGACGGTTACGGTCCGGTAGGCGCGTGGTTCCTGCTGTTCAAGGCCCAAGCCACCAACGCCTTCGGCGAAGTGTACATGCAAAAGAACAAGGAACTGCTGAACGACTATCCTCCGTATGGTCAGGCTGCAGTACCGGCTTCTTGCCTGCGTAATCACCTGATGCTGAAGGAAATGAAGGAAGGTCGCGGTCCGATTTACATGGACACCGTTACCGCCCTGGCCAAGCTGAAAGAAACCCTGTCACCGCGCGAAGTGAAGCACCTCGAAGCCGAAGCCTGGGAAGACTTCCTGGATATGTGCGTTGGCCAATGCGGTATCTGGGTTGGTGAGAACATCGAACCTGAGAAGAAGAACTCAGAATTGATGCCGACCGAACCGTACCTGTTGGGTTCACACTCCGGCTGCTGCGGCATCTGGGTATCCGGTCCGACCGACGTGGGCGCCCCGACTGACGAAGGGCTGGGTGACGGCATTCCTGGCCACCTGCCGAAGGGCTGGAACTGGGGCTACCGCTCCATGACCACCGTCAAGGGTCTGTTCACCGCTGGTGACGGCGTAGGCGCTTCCGGTCACAAGTTCTCCTCCGGCTCACACGCCGAAGGCCGCCTGTGCGCGAAGTCCATGGTCAAGTTTGTTATCGACAACAAAGATCACAAGCCTGAACTGGACACCGACGTTAACACGCTGGTTGAAGATATCTACAAGCCGGTCCGTAACTACCTTGAACACAAGGATTACACCACCGCTATCGACGTCAACCCGATGTATATCACGCCGAAGATGCTGCAGTTCCGTCTGCAGAAGATCATGGACGAGTACGTCGCCGGTGTTGCCACTTACTACACCACCAACGGGCACATGCTCCAGGTGGCTGAAGAGAAGCTGGAAATGCTGAAGGAAGACGCCCAGAAGATGCGCGCGAAAGACCTGCACGAACTCCTCCGTGCCTGGGAAAACTATCACCGCATCCTCACCGCGGAAGCACACATGAAACACATTCAGTTCCGTGAAGAATCCCGTTACCCGGGCTTCTACTATCGCGCCGACAAGAACTTCGTCGACGAAGAAAACTGGAAGTGCTTCGTGAACTCTGTGTACGACAAGAAGACCCACACCTGGACCTGCTTCAAGCGCGCCCACGTGGATCTGGTCGACAAGACCAAACTGTTCAAGGCCGGCGGCCATTAAGAACAGTGATCTGCAAGTAACACAGGACGGGGCCGCAAGGCCCCGTTTTTTTATGTGCGGAGAAAATACGCCCGGCACACCGACTGTCCCCATGCCGGGACAACAGAGGACAACTGCTGGTCAAAATATGGTAAGATCACGACCCTGGATCCGCACTATCCAACAGGTCCAGCCTGAAAATCAGATACTTATTAGCTGTCCGAGAGCGAGTAAACCCATGGACTCTGAAGATAACAAATTCCATTTCCAATTCGATCTGCCCTACAAGAACCCGGTCGAGCCGGTCAAACTCTCCGGCACAAGCAAGATCCGCTTCAGCTGCTACAAGGGCATTTCCTGCTTCAACGCCTGTTGTAAGCAGGCGGATATTACGGTGACCCCGTATGACATTCTGCGGCTGAAAAAGCGTCTCAACCTGAGTTCCGGTGAATTTCTCAAGACCTACACCGTCCCCTTCACCATTGACGGTCAGGGGCTGCCCGGGATCAAGTTGCGTACCGAAGACAACGTGCCCATCTGTAAACTGCTTGATGGCGATAACGGCTGCGGCGTTTACGAAGATCGCCCCGCCGCCTGTCGCTACTACCCCTTGGGCCTGATGAATATGAAGTCATTCAAGGCCGAAGGTGAAGAACAGCACTACTTCATCGTCAAGGAACAACATTGCACCGGGCATCAGGAGAAGCGCGAACTGACCGTGGATCAATACCGCGAGGAACAAGGCGTCAAAGACTACGATGAGTTTAACTATCCGTGGTACAAGCTGGTTCTGAAAAAGAAATCCGCCGGTCCGACCATCGGCAAGCCCAGCCAGATGAGTTTCGATTTCTTTTTTATGGCGTGTTATGACGTGGACCGTTTCCGCAAATTCATCACCTCACCGAATTTCCGCAAGGTCTACGACCTCACGGACGAGTATTATCAACAACTCGTCGACGATGATTTTGAACTCGTGCGTTTTGGGATACGCCTCTGTGACCAGATCATGTTTGGCGTCGTCACGGTACCCCTGGTCAAGGATGCCTACGAGAAACGTTACGAAGAACGCAAGGACGTCATCGAAGCGAAATTCAAACTCGCGGAAGAGCTGGCGAAGCGCGAAGATCCAAACGCGAAGTATATCGACGACTAAATTGCTGTTCTTATTCTGATCAGGTTAGACAACCTACTACTTTGGGACACGCGGTGAATACATCCCTGTACGCTCATATGCCGCATCCCTGCGGCATATGGTCCCAAAGTAGTAGGTCATCTAACCTCACATATCTCGCGTAGTGATACCTTTTTAAAATCTTTCCCAGAACGACTGTGGCGCTATCAATGACTAGTGCCTTCCTCGTAGTGAATTTTGTTATAGACATTGTATTTGCCTGACGGCTTGACCATGGGCAGCCGCTTGATCTCCTGCAAGGTCTTCGCATCGTAGACGATCACCGCACCATCCATATCCCAGATACTCAACAGGGCGTACTTGCCGTAACGGTCAAACTCGACATGGGCGGAGGTCTTGTCCGGCACCGGCCGCAGTGTCTTCACGATTTCCAGTTTCTGTTTGTCGATGATGTGCACTTCATCGCGGTGCGGGCCGAAAAAGACGTCGGCCCAGACATAGGGTGATTCCGGGTGACTGCGCATGAAGAAACCCGGCCCGTCGGTCTTGATACGTTTGATGGTCTTCCAGGTCTTCATATCGATAATACTGATCTCGCCGCTCTTCAGATTCGGCGTCGCAAGCACGGTCCTGCCATCCACGTCCCAGGTAATCCCCGAACCCAGATGCGGCATCCCCGTCAGATCGACATCCGCGATCTTACGGCCGACGATCAGGTTGATGACCTGGCCGTTTTTGGCATTGCGCGCGGCGCCGATGAGATAGGTGTAATGCTGGTCAAAAAAGAAATCATCCAGGTAATCGTCCAGTTTGATCCGGCGTATCCCGAACTGGCCCTTGACCGCGATCCCTTCACCCATTTTGTAATCGTGCACATAGCCCGGATAGATCGGCTCGGCATCCTCGCTATACGGAATCTCCCAAACCTCGGGGAGGTCCTTGAGCGCGACAATAAAACTCTTGCGTGGCGGTGCGGTATACACCGCGCTGACACGGGAACTGTGACCAAAATCGTCCTGGACCGGAATAATCTTCATCAGTGAGAGGTCACGCGCATCCAGCAACACCAGGGTATGCGGCAAGTAATTCCCCACCAGCACAAAGCGACCGTCGTGGGAGACCGCCAGGTTGCGTGTGTTGATGCCGGCGCGGATCTCCGCCACGGTTTTCAGATTGTAGATGTCGTACTTGCTGATCCAGCCGTCACGCGAAGCAAAATAGACATAACGGCCATCGGGCGAATACTTCGGACCACCGTGCAGGGCAAAGCGCGTCTTGAAACGATGAATCGGCACCAGCTTGTCGCCATCCAGGATCGTGGCATGATGATCGCCCAGTTCGACCACGATGAATAAATTCATCGGGTCGGCGGTAAAGACCGGCTTATCCGGCAGCGTGCCCGGTTTGTACTGCACGATGTGACTTTTGTTGATGGCCGTCGCATCCCACACCGGCTCGTTGGCAGGCGGTGTATATATATAAGTCACCAGTGCCTGGATTTCCTCCGGACCTAACTTCCCGGCGAAGCCGGGCATTTGCGTGGCGGCACGTCCTTCTGCAATCACCTTGGCCGCCTCCGTCTTTTTCAGACGACCGAGATTCTCCGGCAGCAATGCCGGTCCCATGGCGCCGAGCCGATCCGGGTTGTGACAGCTGGCGCAGTGTGTTTGAAACAGCTGATTTGCATCGAGTGCCATGGCCAGACCGCACGCCATGAACGAAACAAGGATGCAAAACAAACGGAACATCGTGATCATAATACGGGAATGTCCTCGGCTAAGGGTCAGGCGGATTTCGTCTGCCGTGAATACGGCGTCACTTTCAAGCGTTCTCCATAACCGCTGACACCAATCTCCTCATCGCTCAGATAACAGGCCGGGTCTTCGGCCCAGAAATTATTGGTGAGCTGATGCGCACGCACGCGGGTATTACCGTTACACACATCCAGGTAACCGCACTGTCCGCAACGTCCTTCTACCGGACGTGGCCGCTGCTTGAGGCCGGCCATGAGCGGATCGGAAATGTCCGGCCAGATCTCGGAGAACCGCCGCTGTTTTACATTGCCCAGATTGTAGTGCCACCAGAAGGTATCCGGATGCACGTTACCGAGATTGTCGATGTTGGCGATATTCACGCCGGATGAATTGCCACCCCAGTTGGCCAGCACCTGACGCATGTGTGCAAGGCGTTCCGGGAAACGTTGCGCAATCCATTGCAACAAATACACGCCATCGGCATCGTTGTTGCCGGTGACAAACTCCCGCTGGCGTCCGGCCTCGACATCTGCCCAGCAGGTATCAAATAACAGGTCCATGGCCTGCCGGGTCAGCAGGTGCACCACATCGTCTTTGCGATTCTTGTTACCACGACCGGCGTAGTTCAGGTGGGAGAGGTAAAACTTGTCCACCTGCTCGGCTTCCATGATCTGCAGCAGTGCAGGTAATTCGTGGGCGTTATCCTGGGTGAGGGTAAAGCGCATGCCGACCTTGATGCCTGCCTCCCGACACAGACGGATCCCGCGCATCGATTCATCAAAGGCCCCGATGCGCCGGCGAAAGCGATCGTGCGTATCCCGCAGGCCATCGATACTGATACCAACATAGTCGTAACCGACTTCGGCGATAGCGGCGATATTCGATTCATCAATCAGAGTGCCATTGGTCGACAGCCCCACATAGAAACCCATCGCCTTGGCGCGTTTGGAGATCTCGAAGATATCCGGCCGCAACAAGGGTTCACCGCCGGACAGGATCAATACCGGGACATGAAAGGCCTTCAGGTCATCCATCACCCCATATACCTGTTGTGTGCTGAGTTCACCCGGAAAATCCTTGTCCGCCGAAATGGAGTAACAGTGTTTACAGGTGAGATTACAGCGGCGGATCAGATTCCAGATCACCACGGGTCCGGGTGGATCCCGCCGTGGTCCCACCGGCTGCGGGTCGTGGAGTTCCTGCATATAGCGTGTGATACGAAACATAGGCTAGTTTCCTGGTAAGGTCGTTTTTTGCAAACGTAAGCCGGTCTTCTTGAGTATCCGGCTGCTGAACAACACATCGTGGCCGCGGCAGGCATCGCCCAGCAAGGCCTGGATCTGAGCGACATACGCCATGGCCTCCTCGCGGGTATGCGCGTGCACCATGGCAAACAGGTTATACGGCCAGATCGGCAATTGCCGCGGGCGCTGATAACAGTGGCTGACGAAACTCAGCTGGCCGATCGCACGGCCTAGCTGATCCAGCCGATCATCGGCAACGTCCCAGACGCTCATGCCGTTGGCGCGGTAACCCAGCTTGTAATGATTCGGTACGGCGCCAATGCGGCGAATCACCCCACGTTCGAGCATCGACTGCATGCGTTGCAATACCTCGCCTTCGCTGATGCCGAGTTTTGTCGCAATCAGTGCATACGGGTTTTTCAGCAAGGGCAGTCCAGCCTGGGTCAGCACAATCAATTGCCGATCGAGGGCGTCCACCATATCGGGGCTCACTTTATCTGTCTGTATGCGGGCAATCGACGCCATACACCTATACCGTCAATTTTAGTTCGACGAAAAATTCCTGCTGCTTGGGAAAACGATACACCTGCAGCCCGGTTTCCTGTTCGATCTGTTGCGCGACCTCTTCGATCTGCGGCGGTAATTCGGTGGCGATGACGAACCACATATTCAGTTCGTGCTCGCGTTGATAGTTGTGCGCAATCTCCGGATGCGCGTTGACCTGTTCCACCACCTCGTCAAAGCGCGCGGCGGGCACCGCCATCGCGGCAAGGCAAAAGCTGCCGCCAAGCTGTTCGATGTTGTACAGGGGGCCAAAGCGGCTCAGCGCACCGGTATCCAGTAAATACTGCAGGCGATCCAGCAGGGTCACTTCTTCGACACCCAGCTCCTCTGCCATTACAGCGTAAGGTCTTGCCGTCAGCGGTACCCCACCCTGCCAGCGGTTGATGATGTTCCTGTCCAGCTGGGATAGTGACATGGCTCAGGCCTCGATTGCTGTCTTGGGTTTATCTTCGGTGCGATACACGGCACCGCGCTGCTTGAACCGTCGCTTACTGAACAGGACGGCATGGGGCACATCCTCGAGACCGCAGCGTTGCCGCAGTTCCGCCACGTGCGCCAATACGGCATCACGGTCCTTGCCATGAATCATGCAAAACAGGTTATACGGCCAGTCCGGCAATACGCGCGGACGGCGATAGCACAGCGTCACATATTCAAACTTGCCGATACAATGGCCGAGGCGTGCCACGTCATCATCATGAACATCGAACACCACCATGGCATTAGCACGATAACCCAGTTCGTGATGACGGACGATGACACCAAACCGCTTGATCGCGCCCTGTTCCTGCAGGCGTTGCAGGCGGGTAATGACCGTCTGTTCTTCCAGACCCAACTGTTGCGCAATCACCGCATACGGACGTTCACATAGCGGCAGGCCTCCCTGCACGGCCGCAATCAAGGCCTTGTCGATGGCGTCCAGCGCAATCTTGCGCCGCAGGGGTGATACCGTTGGCATGTTCTTCATGTCCATAACAGATCAAAACCCAGGTCGATGTGATAATCCTCCAGCATGGGCAGATACATTACTGCCAGACCGGTACGCTGTTCGATCGCATCCAGTGTTGCCTGCAGTGCATGCTCATCGGTTGCGGTCGCGACAAACCAGAGATTGAAATCATGCTCGCGTTCATAATTGTGATTGACGGCTTCGTATTCGCTGACAATCGCCGCGACCTCCTCAAGCCGTGCCGGCGGTACTGCCATGGCCGCCAAGGTGCTCGCGCCGACACCGCCAACCCGGAACACCGGCCCGACCCGACTGATGGTCTTGTTCTCTTGTAAGGCCTTGAGGGTCGTCATCACTTCCTGCTCGCTCACGCCCAACTGTGCCGCCAGTTCGGCATACGGACGTGGACTCAAAGGGAAACCCTGCTGAAAATTATTCAACAAGGCACGTTCGAGTGGACTGTAATCTGTGGTCTGGGGTGACATTTAATTAACCTTTATTTTCTACGCTCAATACGAAGAATGTATCTACGTCTTACAAGGCCGTGTGCCGCAAGGACGCGGCACTCGAGCGTACAGGGACGTATTTACCGCGTGCCTTGTAAGACGTAGATACATTCTTCGTTATCCTCACATTCCTATCTTCGCCGCGCGCACGCTGAGAAAAATCCCGCTGGGCTTTGCCATGGGCAAACTGCGAATCAGTTGAAAGCTGCGCGTGTCGTACACGTCCACCCGGTCCGCGTCGCGCACGGAGATCCAGACCTGTTCACCACGCGGCGTGAATTCCATATGCAGGACGGCCTTGCCCGGGGTCAGGGTCTTGATGATGCGCAGGGACTCGGTGTCTATCACCTGTACCGTATCATTGAGCGGGTGTGCGAAGTTGACCCAGATCTGGCGATCATCAGGGCGCACCATCACAAATACCGGTTGCCCGTGCACCGGGATCTTTTTCACCTGGCGCCATGTACGCTTGTCGATCACCAGGACCTCATGATGTCCCACCGCGGGGACAAACAGATAATCACCGGTGCTCGCCCAACCCTCCATGTGCGGCATCTTGTATACCGGCAGTTTTTGATCGCCCTTACCGTATTTCGCAAGGATGCGTTTTACCCCGCGCTCCGGATGCCATAAGTCGAGCAAGGCCAGGCCATCTTCGCCAAACAGGCCCGCAAGGTAATAACGGCCATCCTGTGTGATCATGCCGTCATAAGGTAAACGTCCAATATTTTCATAACGCGTAATCTTGGGAGCGCTGACATCCGTCATGTCCACCAGCCAGATCTCGCCGGCATCGTAAAGGCTGAAGACAAATTTTTGCTCCGGCGCGTCAACCAGCCCCACGACTTTCGAGCGTTTGTCACCATTGCCATATACCGCGGGGATATCCGCGAGCAGCTGCAGACTGTCGGCATCGAAGATACGCACACCGCCCGGTGTGTAATTGGACACGGCGATCAGGTGCCCATCCTGGGAGATGGCACCGCCAATGCTGTTGCCGGATTGAATAATGCGTTTGCTGATCTCACCCTTGAGCAGGTCGACTTTCGTCAGGCCGCCATCACGTCCGAAGACATAGGCATAACGTCCGTCACGCGAATACACGACCGAGGCGTGCGAAAGATCGCCCAGACCGGTTACCTGTCCCAGCATCTGGCCATGGGTGGTTTCGACGATCTGCACGGAGCCGGTCGTACGCTCGATCACCAGTCCCATATCCCCGGTCCCGCGCAGGCTGGCGCATGCGGCGAGCGAAGTCAGTAACAAAAGGAAAAATAGACGCGCCATTATTCGACTCCTCGATAGAGCATGTCCACCAGCCAGCGCGCATCCGACTCGGATAACTCAGTGGACCACGGTGGCATGGGCGTACCCGGACGTCCGTTCAGAATAGTGGCCACCATGGCCGCCTTCGGCTTACCCTGCAATGCCTGCGGCGTCAGCGCCGGACCCAGGCCACCTTTCAAGGTCAGGCCGTGACAGGAACCACAGTCCTGTTTCAACAGATACAGCAATTCATGCTGGCGGGATTGACTCACCTCGCCGGCAAATAACACTGTCGCCGAGGTCAACAAAGCCAACACGATAGCGATGCGCTTAAGCCTGACGTGAGACTTCTGCATGGAGATTCTCGATTTCCGGGATGAACCAATCCAGCACCTCGGCCAGCGATACGACTTTGCCAATCACAAACAACACCGGCGCCTGCAATTTTAAATCTTCCACTTGTTGCGCCAGTGCTTTCAGATTCGTAATACACACACGCTGCTGCGCCGTCGTGCCCTGCTCGATGGCGGCAGCGGGTGTGTCGGCAGGCAGGCCGTGTGCAATGAGTTCCTGGGTAATCTGCGCAATCTGTGCGACGCCCATGTAAATCACCAGGGTCGTATCCGACTTGGCCAGGGCGGCCCAGTCGTAATCCAGCGGTGCATCTTCACGACAATGTCCCGTCATGATGTGGACCTGATTCGCCAGGCCGCGATGTGTCAACGGGATGCCGGCATAGGTGGTGCACGCCGAGGCGGACGTAATACCCGGGACAATTTCAAAACAGACATTATGCTGCCGCAGATATAGGGCCTCTTCCGATCCGCGCCCAAATACCAGCGGGTCACCGCCCTTTAGTCGCACCACACTGCGGTTGGTCTGCGCCAGTTTGACCAGCAGCGTGTTGATCTCCCCTTGTTGCAAGGTGTGCTTACCGCTTTGTTTGCCAACATAGATGCGTGCCACGCCTGTCGGGATGAGCTCGATAATATTCGTGGATACCAGCCTGTCGTAAACGATGACATCGGCAGTCTGAATCAGGCGCAATGCCTTGACGGTCAGCAGTTCCGGGTCGCCCGGTCCGGTCCCCACCAGATAAACACATTTTTTGTTTTGCATAAACGCTCCCTTCTAAAACTGACGGCGGGCGGAGATCGCTCTCCACCCGCCGGTACCTCAATAGACGTCATGCATGGTGTTATAAACGTTGAACTTACCTGTCGGCGTCACCAGACGCTTGTCCTTGATCACCTGTTTGAGTTTGCGGGTCTTGTCATCGACGATGACGATGGCAGACTCCTGGGTCTTGCCACTCCAGACCGAGAACCAGACCTCGTCGCCCGCCTTGTTATATTCCGGCTGAACGACGCGCTTCGGCCCTTCGCCCAACTGGGCCCACTCGGCAATCGGCAGCACCTGATAGCCTTTATCCAGATGACGCACGTCGAAGACAGCGACAGACTGACTGATCTTGGTATCCGGATTGAGCGGTGAGTCCACCCACAGGTTGTTGGACTTGGGATGGGATTTCACAAACAAGGATCCACCACCCTGGCCTTTGAGTACCTTCACGGCCTTCCAGGCCTGCGCCTTGTGCCCCTTGGGATCGGTGCCGATGAAGGTGACATTCTCGTTACCCAGCGCAGAGGTCACCCACATTGGACCCAGTTTCGGATCATTGATGTTGGCACCCCGACCCGGGTGCGGGATCTTTTCCACATCCACCAGGGCGACGAGTTTGCGATCCTTGGAATCCACCACGGCAACCTTGTCGGACTTGTTCGCCGCCGTCAGGAAATAGCGGTGGGTGGAATCCCAACCGCCGTCATGCAGGTAGCGTGCGGCACCGATGGTGGTGACCTTGAGGTTATTCACATCGGAATAATCGACCAACAGGATCTTGCCGGTCTCCTTGACGTTCACGATGAATTCGGGATGCTGATGCGAAGACACGATGGCGGCAACCCGCGGCTCCGGATGATACTCCTGGGTATCCACGGTCATACCACGGGTCGAGACGATGTTTAACGGCTCCAGCGTATCGCCCTTCATGATGACGTACTGCGGCGGCCAGTACGCGCCGGCAATCGCGTACTTGTCTTCCCAGCCCTTGTACTTGGAGGTATCGACCGAACGCGCCTCCAATCCGATCTTAATCTCGGCAACCTTGTCCGGCACCTTGGCCCAGAGATCGATCATGTCGATCTTCGCGTCACGTCCGATAACATAGATATAGCGACCGGATGCGGAAGTACGCGAGATATGCACGGCATAACCGGTATCGATGACGTTGATGATCTTCTTGGTATCGCCGTCAACCAGGGCAACCTGACCGGCGTCACGCAGCGTTACCGAGAAGATATTCGCGATGTTCAGATCGTTCATCTTCTTCTTGGGACGCTGCTCCGGCGGCACCAGCACCTTCCAGGTGGCCTTCATTTCTTTCATCCCGAATTCCGGCGGTTGCGGCGGTTCGTGCTGAAGAAACCGTGCCATCAGGTCCACATCGGCCTCGGACAACACACCGGAGGAACCCCAGTTCGGCATCCCTGCCGGTGAACCATAACCGATGAAGGCCTTGAGATAATCCGTGCCCTTCGTCAGGGTGATATCCGGCGTGAGTGGTTTACCCGTAGCACCCTTGCGCAACACACCATGGCAGCCGGCACAACGTTCGAAATAGATCTTGGTGGCGCGCTCAAATTCTGCCGGGGTGACAGGCGGCGCCTTGGGGTTCATCGCCTGCTCCGTCTGTTCCGGATTAAGCGGAATCGGTGCGCCCTTGTAACGCATTTCTGCTTCGGGTGTATTGGGATGTTCGCTCCCTTCTGCCGCCCAGACCGCAGCACTGGACATACTGAAGACCATCGCCGCACACACCCCGCCTATGCGTCGTACGTAACTTGCTGTTTTCATTGCTATACCCTCTCTGGCGGTTAATAGAAGACTCTGAAGCCTACTTTCGCCGCAAAGGCGGGGCGTACGCCTTGACTTATATCAAGTGGCGAATTTTATTTTTTGGGGGAGGAAACTGGCGGGTCAACCAGCACCGGTGCAGATTTGCCCGGGTTTGCGGATGAAAAGCGCTCTCTTTTTCTGCGCTTTTCGACAACGGGTGGACACTTCTGATCGTTAAAATAAGTGACCTGGCAATCCAGGCAATAGTGACATTCGTTGGGATTGATCTCACCGGTCGGACGGATCGCCTGCACCTCGCACTCTTCGGCGCAGATCTGACAGGGACGGCCGCACTCCTTGCGCCGGCGCAGCCAGTCAAAGATCCGAAAACGCGCCGGGTACGTGAGTGCCGCGCCCAGGGCACACAAATAGCGGCAATAAAACTTGCGCACGAACAGGCTAATGCCCAGCAGACCCGCCGCGTAAACCACGAATGTCCACTCGCGCATGAAGCGTAAGGCGAATGCTGTCTTGAACGGTTCTACCTCCGCCATGCGTTCCGCCGTGGCCAGGGATTGCAGGGAGATGCCGAAGAGCGCCAACAACACGAGATATTTCACTGCCCACAGGCGCTGATGCACGCTGTCCGGAAATTCATAGGACTTAATCCGGAAGCGCTGCCCCAGGCGGAACAACAATTCCTGCAGGGCGCCGAACGGACATAACCAGCCGCAGTAGACGCCGCGCCCCCACAACAAGAGGGTCATGGCGACAAAGCCCCATAACAGAAACAACATCGGGTCGATGAGAAAACTGTCCCAGGAAAAGCCGTGAATAATGGAACCGACAAACGTCAGCACATTGACAATCGACAATTGCGCCAGCGTATACCAACCGATGAATACCACCGTCCAGATCAGAAAGCCGGTGCGGATGCGCGACAGCAATTTCGGGTGCTGGACCAGCCAGTCCTGAAATACCAGGATCAACATGAGCAAGAAAAGCCCGAGCGACAACACCACAATCTGGAACAGCCGTTCTTTCCAGACATAGACCCAGACCGGTTGCTGGCTGGGTTCTGCCCCTGGATGCGATTGCCCGGATACCGGTTCCGATACCCCCAGGCTTTGCGGCGTGATCTTGCGCGACTCGAGGATCATCTGCAGGGAACGGGTAATCGTGGCGTTGAGCACCATCACCGTAATGGTCGCGCCGGAGATCGTATCGATTGCCGTATAACCATCGCGGTTGCGCCCGCCGATCTTGACCTTGCCGAAAATATTCTTGCCGGTGTATTGATTGATGAACTTTTCCAGGTCGGCATTGGTAATGCCTACCAGCAGTATCGGTTCCTCGTGATGCACGATCGTCACGCCGCGGATCTTGCCCGTGAGATCAAAGCCGACGAGCGTTCGTATCGGCTTACCCGAATAGGCGGGGATCTTGATCGCATCGTCGGTGTAATAGACATAGCCGATCAGCTTGTCGCCCTGTTTGACCTCCGCGGCAAGGGGTTTGCCACTCAGGTCGCCCAACGCGGTCATTTCCGGAAAATAGCGTTTCACCAGCGAGGCATGATCCTGGATGCCTTCCGCGCTGCCAGTCACAGGCATCAGCAGCATGAGACTGGCCAGGAGGAAACTCCATAAACTCTGTACCACAAGCGGTTTCATGTTATTACCATACACGGATCTGCAAGGTTTTATCCGGTCAATTGTGCATATAACAATGGCAGGCGCCGCGGCAATTCGGAAGGTTGCCGGATCACCACAAAACCGTTGCTGCCGAACAGGTGCGGCAGATAGGTCCCCGCCTCATCATCAATGGTGACACAAAGCGGCCGCAGCCCTTGTTGCCTTGCCTCCAGGATCGCCCGGCGCGTATCTTCCGCGCCATACCGTCCTTCGTATTGATCCAGATCGTTCGGCTTGCCATCGGTGAGAATCAACAACAGGCGCTGACTCGCCGCCTGCCGCAGCAACACCTTGCTGGCATAGCGGATGGCCGCACCCATACGCGTGTAATAGCCCGGTTTGATCGCCGCAAGCCGTCCGCGCACCCTGGCGTTGTAGCTTTCCTTAAACCCCTTCAGCCAGTTGAGGCGCACCTGCTGGCGCTTGAGCGAGGAGAATCCGTAGATGGCAAACTGATCGCCGGTTGCCGACAGTGTCTCGGCAAACAGATACAGGGCATCGCGGATCACATCGATGACGCGCATCTCGTTGTTGATCCAGCTGTCGGTGGACAAGGACAGGTCCGCCAGTACCAGGCAGGCCATGTCGCGCTTGCCGCGGCGCAGCTCGCGATACAGACCCGCATCGCCGGTCGCGTCGCCGCGCAATTGTTGTGTCAGGTGTTGCAGATAGGCATCGATGTCCACCTCACTGCCATCCATTTGCGCGCGATGCCAGGTCGGCGACAGGGCAAGCGCTTCGAACTGGGCGCGCAAGCGCTGGGCAGGACGGCGTAAATGCGCCGGCAGTGCACACGCTGTCGCATCAGCGGCCAGCATGGGTTGCACGCGGCAAAAATCCGCTTGCATCTGTTGCCGCTGATAGTGCCATTCGGGTAACAGCATGCCATCGCCCAGGGGGATATCGTCGTTGGCCGCGCCAGGCAGATCCAGATCAAAGCGCAGCCGCTTGGCGTTGGCCCGGGTATCGCGCGCAATGCTCACCGTGTCCAGGTCATCGAGTACCTGTTGTGCGTTATCCATGTCTTCTTCATCATCGGTGCAACGATCGACCTTGACGTAGTCCGCCCAGCTCAACAGGGTTTCAAAGCGATAGAACAGCAGGCCGCGACGACCGTCCGGCATATCGACGCGTTCGCCCTGCCGCCGGCGTTTGTCTTTTGCCGTGGTGCTGTCCCCTTCGGCATGCGTCGGTAAGGAATCCGGTGTCGCCATCTGCGATACGGATTGTGCCTGCGGTGCCGGATACAACCACAACCACACCGGTTGCGGTAACCGTTGCGCCAACGGAAACTCATTGACCTGACCCGGCTGTTGCAATGCGCTCCGGATGGCCCGCTCCTGTGCCGCTTCATCTGCTGGAAGCTTTTCCAACTCCGGGCGGATGGCCAACTGCGCCTGCACCAGGCGGTGATAACGCGCCGTCAGACCGGGATAACGTTGCAGCACACGGCGGGTTAGCCATTGATTCTGAACAAACCAGTCATCGCGCGTGAGTTTCGCCTCCGCTGCCAATGCAGATAACCATAAATACAATTCACGATTCAATTCCCGCGTGGGAAACACCGCGAGCTGCGCGGGCAAACGCAGGGCCTGCTCGTTGCGCCAGGGCAATTCAACGCGTTTCCCGCTACCCGCAAGACGTTGCAGCCAATTGCGCTGTTGTCGATAGCGGCTGGCGCTGGTCGCCTCCACGCGCAGACCGTGTTCGCCGCCGAGCGCACGGAATAACACGCCCACCGGTTTCGCCATCTCCGCCAGCGTGACCGTGGCCTCGGGATACGTAGCACGCGCGGCGTGCGTAATCAGGCGATCCCAGAGTTTACCAACGAGCTCTTCCATTCGATTACCTCAACGCCGATAACAGTTCGTGGGGATTTGCGGCCGCTTACCAAAATCCCGCGCCGAGGTGTCCAGGGCGCACGCACCCTGCACCCACTGCAAGAGTGGCGGTTTCCCCGCCTGCACCTTGTCCTGTACCTGTTCGCAGGCAGCGATACACTGGCCGCACTCGGTACAGGTAAACATGTGGCGCTTGATGGCGCGTGGCTTCAGGCGCATGGGACAGGCGTGCTCACACTGGCTGTCGCATGTCGCACACTCCGGGGCACGCTGGCGATCAAAACCCACCACCATGCCGCGCTTGTTGGCCATCCAGACCAGGCTCTGGAACACGCCTACCGCGCAACCGAACCGGCAAAACAGATGCCGCGCCAGAAAGAACTCCAGCGTCAGGACAGTGGTTGCCGCTGAGAGAAAAATAATTTGATTGCGCGTCAGGCTGAGATGGATCAGGTTGGCGTAGATCTCCGTCGGTGGCAATAAATAGGTGAGCAAGGCCACCGCCCACAGAAAGGCAAAGCCCATGGCGGCCAGCAGCACCAGCCACCAATAACTGCGCTGCACGGGCAGGCGATGTCCGTCGGCGCGCGTCTCCGGCAAGGCATGTTTTTCCCAGACACTCGGCTTGCCACTGGCGCGCCGCATCAGGCCATTGATCATCTCGACGACGGAGAAATGCGGACACAGCCAGCCGCAATACAAGCGGCCATAACGCCAGGCGATCCAGCCAAAGCCGATCACCAGCAACAGCAGTGGCAACAGCCCGCGTAAAATAATATTCAATACCGCCTGCGGACCGGAGGTCTCGCCGTGCATCAAGGCATTAATCCCCAGGCTCCACACCTGACCGAATAACACCACGTGCGCCTGGGTCACATCGATGCGGAAGATATCGAAGACCGGTGCGAGGATAAACAAGATAAAAAAACCGGCCTGCAGACTGCGCCGCCAGAATTGCAGTTGCGTCACGCTGCGCGGTGGACAAGCCATCGCGGCTACATCTCCCGGCAGACAATCGTTGCATTCACGTTTCACAGGGCCTCCCGACTAAAGGGAAACGATACAACTTGCCCGCCATGGCCTTCGCCAGCCCCATGGTGCCGAGCAGCACCAGCGCGGCATGACACAGGGTGAAATACAGGATCACGATGACCCAGGTCCAGGAAGAGGCGTAGCCACCCAGGGCGATGATCATGATGTTCACGACGATCAGGATCAGCGCGGCCCACAGGCTGGCGCTCACGGTCTGACGCAGATGACAGGCGGCCAATGGCGGTGCCCGTTTGATCTGACGGACATAAACAATCATGAGCGCAATAAAGGCCAGCCCCGGCAGCAGTAACAGATTGGTGAGATAAAGCACCTCTGCGCTCACCGCGAGTGCCTGGCCTGCAACCTGCGTCTCCTCTTGCTCAGGTACCGAAGGTGGCATACACCACCTCCATCAGGGCGTCTGCCGTCTCTTCATCATCGGTCAGGGGTTCGACCAGGCCGGCGCGACAGGCCGCCAGCGGATCAAACCCGCTGTGAATCAGGGTCGCGGTGTAGACCAGCAGGCGCGTGCTGACGTTCTCTTCCAGGTCGCGATCCTCCAACGCGCGCAATGCCATCGCCAGGCGCACCAGTTGCTCGGCCAGTTCGGCATTCGCACTGGTTTCGCGCCGCACGATGGCCTGTTCCAGTTCGGGGGCAGGATAGCCGAAGCGCATGGACACAAAACGCTGGCGTGTACTCGGCTTCATACCCTTGAGCAGATTCTGATAGCCCGGGTTATACGACACGACCAGCATGAATTCCGGCGGCGCCTGCAACTCTTCACCATTGCGTTCCAGCGGCAGGATGCGGCGATCGTCGGACAAGGGATGCAACACCACCGTGGTATCCTTGCGCGCCTCCACCACTTCATCCAGGTAACAGATCCCGCCTTCGCGCACGGCGCGGGTCAACGGCCCATCCACCCAGTAGGTGGAGTTGCCCTTGATCAGGTGACGCCCCACCAGATCGGCGGCGGTCAGATCGTCGTGACAGGCGACGGTGTACAAAGGCCGTTGCAGGCGAGCCGCCATGTGCGTGATGAAGCGTGTCTTGCCGCACCCGGTGGGCCCCTTGAGCAGCACCGGCAACTGATGCCGGTAGGCGTGCTCAAAGAGTTCCACTTCCTTTGCCTGCGGCAGGTAGTAAGGTGCCGACGCTTGTCGATCCCGCTCTCCCGCCGCAGGCAGTTCACAAACTCGCTTGTCCATGATGCCGTCCCGTCAACTTAATCCAGACGTTTTTGCGCGGGCACTGCGGCGCCAGCCCCACCCGCCTGGCTCACCGTACGCTCGGCGCCGCCCACGAAGAAGCTGGCTACATACGCCACCAGACCCAGCAGGAAGATCACACCGGTGACTTCACGCATCCAGTAGAACAGGGCAATCTTGTCCTGCACAACCATGAACGGCAGTGGCGTATCGCTGACGCGTTGCAGCCAGACCTGCAGAATCCCGGCACCCGTAAGGAACAGCGTGATAAACACCATCGCTACCGTCATCAGCCAGAACGCCCACATCTCCAGTACCTGCGCCTTTTCACTGTTAGCGGCCTTGCGTCCGCGCAACATCGGCATCGCGTACGAGATGATGGCCATGACAATCATGGCATAGGCACCGTAGAAGGCCATGTGCCCGTGCGCGGCGGTGATCTGGCTGCCATGGGTGTAGAAATTCACCGGCGCGAGGGTATGCAGGAAACCCCAGACACCGGCACCCAGGAAGGCCATTACCGCTGTCCCCATGGCCCATAGTATTGCCGCCTTGTTCGGATGTTCACGCCGCCGGCGATTGATCATATTGAAGGCGAAGATCACCATCATGAAGAACGGGATCGGCTCCAGTGCGGAGAAGATGGAACCCCACCATTGCCAGTAACCCGGCGTGCCGATCCAGTAGTAGTGGTGACCGGTGCCGATGATGCCGGTAATCAGGGTCATGGCGATGATCACGTACAACCACTTCTCGATCACTTCACGGTCGACACCCGTCGTCTTGATCAGGATGAAGGCGAGGATCGAGGCCATGATCAGTTCCCACACGCCCTCGACCCACAGGTGCACGACCCACCACCAGTAAAATTTATCCAGCACCAGGTTGGTTGGGTTGTAGAACGAGAACAGGAACATCACGGCCAGCCCCCACAGGCCGATCAACAACACCATGTTCACCACCGTCTTGCGGCCTTTCAGCATGGTCATGGTGATATTGTAGAGAAAGCCCAGGGCCACAATGACGATGCCGATCTTGGTAATCGTGGGTTGTTCGAGAAATTCACGGCCCATGGTCGGTAACAGTTTGTTGCCGGTAATCTCCGCGAGGGTGGCGTACGGCACCAGCAGATAACCCAGCACCGTCAGGGCACCCGCGACCAGGAAGACCCAGAACAGCAGCAATGCCAGTTTGGGACTGTGCAGTTCGGTTTCGGATTCCTCCGGTACCAGGTAATAACTGGCGCCCATGAAACCGAACAACAACCACACGATCAACAAATTGGTATGCACCATACGCGCGACATTGAACGGGATCTCGGGAAACAGGAAATCGCCCATGACATACTGCAGACCCATGACCAGCCCGAAGATGACCTGACCGACAAACAGGCCGATGGCGGCGACGAAATACGGTTTTGCAACAGCTTGTGACTTGAATTGCATGTGCTTATCCTCCCTTAACCTTGAATGTTCGGCGGCCAGTTTTCGGTGTTGATCTCAGAGGCATACTTCAGAAATTGCGCAAGCGCCTCGAGTTCTTCCGGACTCAGATTGAATTGCGGCATGCTGCGCCGCCCGGGGATCCCCTCCTTGGGCCGGCCGGCGATAAAGGCCTTGATCGCCTCCGTGCTGTTGCCGAAGCGCTTGTAGACATTGCCGAGTTCCGGCGCGAAATACGCGCCCTCGCCAAGCAGGGTATGGCAACCGATACAGTCATTGCGCTCCCAGACCTTTTTGCCCAACGCCACCTGCTCGGTGATGCTGGCACGCTGATCACGCTTGGGGAGTTTTCCTGTCGTATTGAACGTCAGTCCCAGAAAGACCAACACAAAAAAGACCGATCCGCCATAGAAGATATTGCGTGCCATTGCCTTGGTAAATCCGCCACTCATGATTGTGATCTCCCATTGATTGGATTATTGACAGCGATCCTATTCCTGAGTAAAGCGCTTCGGCATTGACCTATGTTAGGACGGAGCTGTCTTATGCGCTTCCGTGATTGGCGAGCGCAGCCTGCCTGGCCTTCTCATCACCCTTATGCCAGATCAGGAGCTCAAAGATGGATTGCGTTCCCGCGCGTTTTTCGTGTTCAAACCCCTGCAACACCAGGATCGGATACAGATAAATCGGATCGCGATTGAGTAACAGCCGCAGATATTCGCCGTCTGCCAGGGCATCGAGCGCGCTGACCGCCTGTTGTAGCGGTTCGGGCGGCGCCAGCTTACTCAGATCCAGTAAATGCTCTCTCCCCATGTACATGCTTCCGTCATATATTTTAAGTACATCATGTCGGTGACTTCCCACAGGCAGTGGGCGCGAGTACTTTTGCATATCCACAGGATTGCGCCCTTAACCAAGGTTAAGTGGCAGGACTGGGCAAAAGCATTAATTGAGTGCACATGGCCCACTGTTTCAGTAAGATAACGCGATGGCACAGCCGCAAATCCAGATCCAGGAATTACGCCGGCATCACCTCTTTGCCGGGCTGGATGACGATCAGCTCTCATTCGTCACCCAGACTGCACGCGCGATTCACCTGGAAGAAAATCAGCTGCTATTCAATGCCGGCCAGGAAGCCCAGCATTTTTTTCTGGTGCGCAGCGGCCGGATAAAACTCTTTCTGACCTCCGCTGAGGGTGCAGAAAAAGTGCTGCATATTGTCGGCCCGGGCGAAACCTTTGCCGAGGCCATCATGTTTATGCAGAGTATAATTTACCCGATTAATGCCAGCGCGTTGTCGACGAGTGAACTCATCGCATTCTCCAATAAATCCTTTATGGAGATCTTACGTGGCTCCGTCGATACCTGTTTTCGCCTGCTGGCCGATATGAGTGCCTGGCTCAAGAAGCAACTGAACGAGATCGATGCCCTCACCCTGCAAAATGCGACCCTGCGTTTCTCCAATTATTTACTGAACCAGATCCCCGTATCACAAACGGGCGAAACGAAAATAACGCTGGAGGCCGCGAAACATATCATTGCCTCGCGCTTATCGATTCAGCCGGAGTCGTTTTCACGCATTCTGCGGAATATGCAAAAAGAGGGATTTATCACAACGCAAGGAAATGAAATCGTAATTAATGATGTCGAGGCACTGCGCGAGCACGGCTTCTAGGCCTCATCCGGATTTGCAAAAAAAAAGCCGGGTATTAACCCGGCTTTTTATATTCTGGTACGTATATTATTTTGTATCCGCAACGGTATTGAACAGACCCCTGTCCGTTGCGCTGTCGTACTGTTCCACCTGTTTCATCACCAGACCGATGGCATCGGCATACGGTACAGAACCCGCGCGACGAATCACGTCGCGGCCTTCGCGTGACAGGGCAAAGGTGATGAAATCCTTGACCTTCTGATCCGCACTATTACCCTTGGTCACCAGATACAAGGGACGATAGAGTAGATAACTGCCGTTCTTGATATTTTCGTAGCTGGGCTCCTTGCCATTCAATGCCAGAATCTTGACCTTGCGTCGCTTGGCACTCGCAATCCCCGTTGTTCCAATCGCCAGGGGATTTTCCTCAATGGCCTTTTCCAGCGGACCCGTGGATTTCACCACAAATTTGGCACCGGGGAACTCCTGGTCGTAATTGGCAAACACCAGCGCGCGCAGCGTGCGACCGACACCCGAGATCTTGCCGCGGCGCACATACAATTCGATCGGTGCATTGGGTCCGCCGAGTTCAGACCAGTTTTTAATCTTGCCCAGATAAATATCGCGTAACTGTTGCGTCGTGATGGATTGCACGGGGTTTTGCGGATTCGCGATCACGGCCAGCGCGTCCCAGGCCACGGGAACCTGATAGGCATTGCGTTCTTCCGCTTCGCCATCGATCACAGGCCGGCAGGCGCCACCAATATCGATTTTACCGTCCGCCGCATCACGGATCCCTTTAGTGGCGCCGCCACCGTTCAGTGCGACCTTGATACCGGTCTTCTTTTCGTATGCCTTGGCCAGTTCCGCCATGAAGGCCTTCTTGGTGATACCACAACCCGCCCACACCATATCCTTTTCGGCAGCTTGTGAAACTGAAGCTATGGAAAGCAGGCCAGCCAGCCCGCCTAGTGCAAATAGTTTAAACATTGGCATGGTACTCCACGCGATGAGATGATGAGCCTTACCCGATATGGACACCTTACATGCATGTCCCAATCAAACAAATAGACGGGTAACGACGTACTTTATTCCCACAACAAAAACCAAAGTATATCAAATGCGCACTCAAATAAGTGCAATCCACCTGTCACTATATCGGCAGTAAGACCACGTTATTAATAGTCGCGAGGGGATACTTTGTTCATAGTTAATTAGTAATTCATGAAATACTGAATTACTAAACCGCCCATCCCAATGCCTGCGCTCGCGCCTGTGCCTGAGCGGGAACATCTGGCGCGACAAAATGGGCGTGCAGAATCTGCACACCCAACATGTGGTTAATGACCGCATCGAGCTGGACCTGGGTCGAGGGCGTGGTGTCCTGTGCTTCATGGAGGGCAAACAGGGCCTTTACCCCGGATGCATCGAGCAGGCCGGCTTCGGCAATCGCCCCGGGGGATAAATACTGGTCTGCCAGGGCTTTCAGCGCCGCCCATTTTTTCGGGTCGGTATGCGCGGGCGGCGCCATAAAGGCAAACTTTTCCCGTTCATACAACACGGTGGGTAACAGACCTTTCATGGCCTCACGCAGGACGTATTTTTCCGTGCGCCCCTTGATGCGCATGGAGGGCGGTATGGTGCAGGCATATTCGGCCAGGTGGTGATCCAGGAATGCCGGCCGCGCCTCCATGGAATTCGCCATATCCACACGGTCGCCACCCCAGGTCAGGATCTGACCTTCCAACATGGTTTTAATCCAGACATATTGCGCGCGATCAAGCGGATGCCGATCACGCAGCATATCGGCATCCAGTTGTGCCGCAATCGCCTGTCCCGGTTGATAACCGGCAACGGCGGCACGCATCTCCGCGTGCATCAAACCGGGTGCGTGCCGGGCACTGGCCAGCCAGGGCTGCAAACAGCTTGGGGTAAAACCGACGCGCTGGGTCAGTGCCGGGTCATCGATCTCGTCTTCCGCCAACATCGCCCCTTTAAACAGTTTGTTGTTTTCCGCCAGCATCTGCTCCCAACTTGCCCGCTCTGCCGCGGACAGACTGTCCAGCCCGTGCAAAAACATATCGCGCCGAAACGCCGGATAGCCGGCAAACAATTCATCCGAACCTTCACCGGTGACAACCACTTTATAACCGGCTGCATTCACGTGTTTGCTCATCAGGAACTTGGCCACGCCAAGGGTGTTATAGATCGTACGTTCGGTATGCCACAGGGTTTCAACGAAGTTGTCGTATAAATGATCCGCCTGCAGCATCATGATGTCCTGATCTGCCTGCGTCGCCTGTGCCATCTCTTTCGCGATGGCGGTTTCATCGTAATCCGCGTCATCGAATCCGATGGTAAAGGCCTTGACGGCGGACTGCTGGCTGGCGGCGGACAACCCCAGGATCGAACAGGAATCAATGCCACCAGACAAATAACAGGCCACGGGCACGTCCGCCTCCAGACGCAGCTGCACCGCATGCATCAGCTTCTCGCGCACACCCTCGATGTATTCCGCTTCCACGTATTGTTCCGGGCGCTCGCTGGCCAGCGGAAAATCCATGTCCCAGTATTTCTCGTCGCGGATATGAAACTGACCATGCTTGCGTTCGATGATGAGACAGTGTCCGGGTTTGATTTGATGGATGCCGTCAAAGGCCGTGGTGCCGGGTACGATGGTTTGCATTAACTGATGATACAGCCCTTGCGGATTAAAGCTGCGCTTCACCCCCGGATGCGCGAAAATTACCTTGAGCTCGGAACCAAACACAATGGCATCATCCGCTTGTGTCCAGTAGAGCGGCTTGATACCGAAACGGTCACGCACCAGGATCAGACGATCCCGCGGTTTATCGTAAAGCGCGAAGGCAAACTCACCGCGCAGGTGCGGCAACATCCCCTCCAGACCCAGGCGGGGATACAGGTGCAGGATCAGTTCAGAATCACTCTTGGTCTGAAAGCGCGCACCGCGCGAAGTCAGATCCGCGCGCAGGCGTTTGTAATCATAGAATTCGCCGTTGTGCGCAAGCAGCAGATTATTATCCGCGGACATGAATGGCTGGCGTGCGCGGTTTTCATTGAGGTCAATGATCGACAGACGCGCATGGCTGAAGCCCACCCCGCGGTCCGCCACGGTTTTATACCCAAACCCGTCCGGGCCGCGGTGATACTGAATCGCCGCCATGTTGACCAGCAACTGCGGGTCGACGGGCCTGTCCTGTTCGCGATGAAAAATACCGGCAATACCACACATAATTAACTTTACACCTTAATATAAATATTCAAGAGTTAAACAGGCCGTTAAAAGCGCATTAACGTACTGAGCAACGCCATCCGCATATACACCGCCCCTCGCGCCTGCGCGAAATACCAGTTATGCGGTGTGCTATCGAGCCCGGTATCGAGTTCGTCCCCTCGCGCCAGCGGGTGCAGGATGATGGCGTTCTTTTTCAGCGGGGATTTGGTCGTCAGCGCGTATTCGGTACCCAGTTCCTCATAGCTATCACCGACCCAGGCAATCGCGTTGATATACACGATGTCCATGTTCGGCAGTGCCTTGTTCAGTTCCGTGGTAACCCGCAGGCGCAGCCCGTCCTTCTCCAGCTCCTCGCGCTGCCCTTCGGAGAAGACTTCGTCCGTATTACTAACGATGATGACTTCGTTAATCGATCCTGAAAACCGCGACAACAGGGTCAGCAGACTGCGCACCGTGCGCATACGTCCCGGCACGCCGATGATGCCAATCGTGATCCTGTCCTTGGGGTCAACACCGCCGACCATCAGTGCCGGTTGCCATTTAAAAATGGCGTAGACATCCGCCAGTGCCTGCGTTGGATGCTCGTCGATGCCGTTGCCCGCGTTGACGATCGGTATACGCAGGGCATCGTGCATTTCATAGATGGCGTCTTCATTGCTGTCACGCAGCACCACAACATCGCCGTAATGATTCATCATTTCCGCGACATCATGATAAGACTCGCCCTTCGCAATACCCGTCGTCGAGGGATCGGTGATGGAAATGATGTCGCCACCCAGGCGTTGCCAGACGCTTTCAAAGGAGAGACGCGTACGCGTACTGGGCTCGTAAAACGCACTGATAAGAATGCGTCCCGTGAGCGGGAAGTACCCTGCATTTTGCGATGCCTCAAACTTCGCCGCCAGCCGACACAATTGCACGATTTGTTCACGGCTAAACTGTTTGGCGGAAATGATCGAACGAAACGCCAGGCTCGCCAATATCGCCGGGTCTTCATGACACGCCCCCATGAGAGCCAATGGCATTTCGATGCCGTCAGTCCAGTTTTCCGGCTCGACCCGCTGCTTGAGTTTTTCCAGTTGTCGTTGCTTTACCATATCTGCCCCTTGATCCAGTCTTTGACCCACAGTGTAAGTAAAACAATAGGAGACACAGCCGCCATCACAATGGCTGCAAGAATTAGAATAGCAAGAAACTGTACTGAGGCTGTCATCCCGACCTCTGCTCGTTAAGTAAGGACCAGTCGAATTGCTCGTTGGAAAGCTTGACGAACAACAAGGTGATCACCATGGACACGGCGGCGGACAACAAGGCCGCCACATAGAAGCCGACGACAACATACGCAACCAGCCCGATAGTCGTACCGCCGATCATGGCGGCTATCGCGCCCTTACCCGTGGCGCGCGACCAGAACAGGCCGGCGATGATGGGCCAGATCGTGCTTGCCACGAACGCGCCGAGAAATTGCAGCAGACTGGCAAGCGTTGCCAGACGCGGCAAACAGAACAGCCAGGTAACCAGCCCCAGGCTGAGGATCACCCGCTTGGCCATGCGCTGCAGGTGTTCATCCGTAGCGTCTTTTTTGATGTGTCCCTTGTAAATATCCTGCAGGATCAGATCGCCGGTCGCCGCCAGCAGCGAATCCAGACTGGATGCCAGGGCCGCGAAGACGACAATAAACACGAGCACCGCGCCGGTAATCCCGAGCAGGTTCGCCGCCACCATGGGTCCCACCATGTCCGCTGCCGGTATGTTCAGATGGAGGCTGGGCGCCGCCATGGCGATGAAGCCGGCGACAATCGGAATCGGCACCCAGAAGATACCGGCAATGAAATACGCCTTATGTCCGACATCCTTGCGAAACGCAAACGCACGCGACCACCAGACATTGGAATGAAAGATCTCGCCAATCCCGAATAACAGATTGTTAAACAGAAACATGATGGAGGCCGGCATCAGCAGGTCCAGCAACTCCGGCCGCTGCTGCAGCAAGGTATCGTGCATACGTGTGAAACCCACCTTGTTCACGGTCAGGATTGCCAGCGCCACCACGCCGACGATGATCAACAAGGACTGGATAAAGTCGGTGCCAATCACTGCACGCAGCCCCCCGAGCAGGGTATACAGCACGCAAATGGTGATAATCACGGTCATACCGAGCTGATAGTCGATACCGGTCAGGGCATTGATCAATACCCCGCCGGCCATGCCCAGGCTGATCAACCAGCCGACGGCATACACCAGCGAGATCAACAGAAAGACACGCCAGGCACCATTACCATAACGCAGACGAATGAAGTCACCACTGGTATAGCCATTGGGCAGGAGTTGTTTGATACGTTTCGTCAATGGCGCAAACAGCATCAGGCCTACTGAACCCAGCGAATAGCCGAGCATGCCCCACACACCGAGTTGTAAAGTCAGCTGTGGTGCGGTCATGGTGGTGTTACTGGTCACCCAGGTCGCCATGGCGGTGGCCACCCCCAGAGCCAGGCCGATGCGGCGCCCTGCCAACATATACTCATCCAGCACCGTGGCCTTGCGGCCCCAGTACCATCCCAGCACGACCCAGAGCACGCTGAAACAGGCGAGGATCAACCAGCCGGTATCTGCATCGAGGATCGCGCTATTTACGTGATTCATTTTTTCCTGCCTCCCGGATTTCCTTGAGCACTTCGTCGGCGCTCAGCACGCGAGCATAGCGATCACGCAGCGTGCTGATGGTGGCATTGTGCAGTTCCGGCGTCACCGTGGCGCATGCATCGTTAATCAAGGTTGTATGAAACCCGCGGTCACAGGCATCGCGCACCGTCGTGGAGACACATTCATTGGTATACACACCGCACACATACAGACTGTCGATCTTTAAATTGCGCAGGATGTATTCGATATTGGTCGCGTTAAATACACCGCTGGCGGTTTTATTGATGACGATCTCATCGCCTTTCGGCGCCACCTCCGGCAGGAATTCGGCTTCCTTCGAGCCGGGCGGTGCATGCAGACGCAACCGCTGATGTCCTACGCTGCGATCACGCCCGTCGCGGGTCAGGGACTGAATGCGGGTATGGATTACCTCCAGCTTCAAGTCGCGAAAACCATCCTGCAGGCGGCGCACATTGGGTAACACGACATGATGCAGGCGCTTGAAGTAATACTCCTGCGCCTCGATTGGCACGCCGGACTGGGCGACATCGGCGAAGACACCGTGCCCTTGCGCGGCATCGAGATATTGCAGGTCGATGACCAACAGGGCGACATGGTGTGTCAGCAGCGCCCGGTCGACTTCCGGCGTTTCGATAAGGGAAGTACGGTATGCCTGGCGCAGCGGGTCCACATGCAGGTATTCCTTATTCAGATCCTTGAGATCCGTCTTGCGCAAATCTGCGAGCTCCTCGGGTTTTTCGTTTTTCATTTACCTTCTCCAGCCAGGCGAACCAGTGTATTCAGCAGGACGTTGGCGCCTTTTTCGATATCGCGCATGTCGGTCCACTCCGCCGCGGAATGACTGCGCCCGTCCTTGCTCGGGACAAACACCATGGCGGCCCGCGTGATCCCGGCGAGCATCTGTGCGTCGTGCGCCGCGCCACTGGCCATGCGCAGGCTCGGGATCTTCAGGGTCTCCGCGACATCCTTGATCTGATCGACCAGGCCATTGCTGCATTTCACCGGCGCGATCTCACTGAGCACCTTGAACTCGAACATCAGATTGCGGCGACGCGCAATGGCGGACAGCGCTCGTCGACAGACACCCTGCAGTTCATCGAGCACGCGCTGTTCGGTATCGCGCACCTCCAGTGAAAAATCCACGCGCCCCGGCACCACGTTGGCCGCCCCCGGAAAAAGCGATACGCGCCCTATCGTCGCCACGCTGCGCTCGCTGCCGTTTTCATCCAGCAGGCGTTGTATCTGGGTATGAAACTCCGCAAGACCGGCAAAGGCGTCATTACGCATGTGCATCGGCGTGGTACCTGCGTGATTGGGTGTGCCGATCAGACTGACGTCCCACTTGAATAATCCGGCGATCGCATCGACGACACCAACACTGAATCCCATTTGATCGAGGATCGGTCCCTGTTCAATGTGCAATTCCACATAGGCATGAATCGAGTCGGGTTGCCGCCGTGCATGCAAGGCCGCCATCGCATCATATCCGCAGGCCTGCATGGCCTCGGTCAGACGGATGCCATCAAGATCGATTGCCTTGTGAATCGACTCCGGGGTTAATCTTCCGGTAATCGCCTGCGATCCGAGCATGCCACCGAAACGCCCTTCCTCGTCACTGAAGGCCACCACTTCCAGCGGACGCTGCAAGGGAATATTGGCTTCCTTGATCCGGCGCAGGCATTCGAGCCCGGTCAGCACGCCCAAGGCACCATCTAGATGACCGGCGCCCGGCACCGTATCGAGGTGTGAACCGGTCATGACGCTCGCCTTTGTCTCGTCCCAGGCCAAACGTCCGTGAATATTCGCTGCGCCATCTTCATAGATCTCCAGGCCGGCATCGGAGAGTTGCTGCTTGAACCAGTCACGGCCGGCCACATCACCGGGTGAAAATGCCATGCGATAAATTCCATGGTCTGGCTCGCGGCCAATCGCAGCAAGTGTTTCAATGTCGGATTTAAGACGTTGCTGATTTACCTGCAGTGTCACTCTTCACCTCGATTCAGTTTTGCCGATTCACGCTTAATCACAGCAAGAATCGTAATGAACACTACTGCGCCAAGGGCAAACACTAACCAGGCGCGCATCAGCGAGTGATGCGTCACGTTGACCTGAATGGCATTGCTTTGGGCCAGCCTTTCACCGCTCGCACTGAGGGCGTGCACAATATAGCGATAAGTGCCATTGGTTTTACCGCTGATGACACTGGCAAGGTCCGGCCCATGATAAATTTCACGACCTTCATGATTTTTTGCTGCGGGAAAATATTCGCGTAAAGAGTAAATGACATCATCCTGCGCGCCGGACCAGGACCAGGTCAACTGATAATATCCCGCCGTGGCATGTGTGGTATCGCTGTGGAGTTGTAATGTCCCGGATGCATGCACCAGGCTAGTGCACATCAATACAGCGGCACACATCAGCACCACGCTGACTTTTCGATAATACAGGGGAAACTTACTGCACCTAATGAGAAGGAACAGGGTACGGCCCACGGGGGCATCCCGGTCTGTTACCTTGGATAGATTCAATTGCAATTCCGATCACGCCACCACACCAGCAAACGTAACGAGTCTTCGCAACACAACAACCATGGTGGCGCATAAAGTAAATACTGTTCTATTGTGCCAAATTAGCGCCGAAATTGCATGTCGAATGCCGCAATTCCCCATGAAATACCGAGATAAGCTGCCAGCAATCATAGATTTGCGTCATTTTTCGCATGATTATCCGACAATAACAGATGCTATCTCAGTACAGCCGATGCCCTGATCACAATCATTTTTGCGGGGGCAAACGCGATTTCAGACCCACAATTCACGGTACGACGACACGGCATTTCTCTATCAGCTGCTATTCTCAGTCACAGATAGTCGAGAGTGATCAACCCAATAACAACACGTTATATCCATACATTTATTGGGATAGTGCCAATCTTTTTGAACCGGCCGCCTTCCTTTTGCTTGCTGTTGTCATGCAACCTTATGTTAAGACTATGCGTCGCACGAAAATGTTACGAGAACACCAATGCGAAGAATTGAAACTGAGTGATAGGACGATGGTCGCCAATGAGAATAACAAAATTAACAATGGCAGAAACAGTTTCAGTCCAAGGGTCAAATCAGCGTGAAAGGATTTTGCTCGCCGGCAATAAAAAAGCCCGCAGAGCGGGCTTTTAAGCGTCGAACATTTATGGTTGATATTATTTCGAAGCGATCTCTTCCAGCTTTTTGGCCGGAATCACCTGACCGTCGAGACCGGCGTCCTTGGCGCTGCCGCCATAGGCCACGCTCATCAACGTGGAATAGTACACCACCGGCATCTTGAACTTGGTCTTGTACTTGGCGTTGATCTGATCCTGATAGACCTCAACGTTCATCTGGCAGACCGGACACGGGGTGACGATCAGATCGGCACCGCCATCGTAAGCGGATTCGATGATGTCCTTGATCAGGGCCTGGGACTTTTCCGGCTCGGAGAAGGCCAGTGCGCCACCGCAGCAGGAAACTTTTTTCTCGTACTTGTCCAGCGGCTCGGCGCCCATGGTCTCCACTAGCTTGTCCAGATACTTGGGATTCTCGAAGGATTCGCCATCGATACCGAACGGACGGTTGGTCTGGCAGCCGACGTAACCGGCGATCTTCAAACCTTCCAGCGGCTTCTTCACGTGCTTGCCCAGTTCGTCGTAACCAAAATCTTCGACCAGGACTTCCACCATGTGGCGGACTTTCTGATTGGCTTCGACCTTCAGACCGGCGGCGGCGAGGGCCTCATTGGTTTCTTTCATGAGGGTATCTTCGTGCAACAGACGATCGCGGGTTTCGCGCGTCGCCAGCCAGCAGGCGGCACAGGTCGCCACGATATCCTGACCGGGATTGGCCTGTTCGGACAGGGCCAGCCGCGGCAACTCGCCGCCTTCGGCATAACCGATGGACGCGGAGCAGCAGTTCCAGTCCGGAATTTCGTTGAGTTGAATATCCAGGGTCTTGCACATGGATTCCACGGAGACCTGGTAATTCGACGCCGATGCCGCCTTCTGAGAAGAGCAGCCGGGATAAAATGAATATTGTTTCTTCGCCATGTTTCTGTCTCCTTACGCCATGCCGCGCTTCTTGTCTTCGATCTCGCGCGCCTTCTTGAGGATGGCGTGTAAACCCGAGGTATCTTTTACGCCGTGACCGCCGAAATATTCCATCGGTGACATGCGCTTGGTCTTGATCATGTTCAGACCCAGCGGCGCCATCTTCAAAGCGGTCTTGATGCCTTCGACAAAGCCGTTCATGAAGTACAGGGCCACACCCAGCTTCAGTTCGTTGACGCGGCCTTTCTTGCTCAGATTCTTCCAGAACATGGTGGCAAACTTGCGGGTCGGCTGGTTCTTCGGCGCAATGCCCAGGCGATGCGCGTAGTTGGCCAGGCCGTGCATGATGTGGGTAATCGGCAGTTCACGCGGACAGCGCACGATACAGTTGTAACAGGAGGTACACATCCACATGGATTGTGACTGCAATACCTCGTCACGCTTGCCGGCACGGATCATCATGAAGAGTTCCTGTGGCGGATGATCCCAGTGCGGTCCGAACGGACAGGAACCGGAACACACGCCACACTGCATGCACATCTTGACCCAGCTGCCTTCTTCTACATTCGCTTCGACTTCCTTGAGGAAGCTGTTGCGGTAGGCTTCGATTTTCACGGTACTCATGATCGGGCTCCTAGAACTTGAATGGGCTCATGCCGACCTTTTCAACGGTCGCAGCCATGTCATTAATCAGTTGCGGTGCACGCTCGATATCGGTGATCGCAATCTCGTAGGTCGCAACACGCTCCGTCTCCAGATTCAGCTGCGTCAGCGTATCGTCGATCTTGCTCATGCGATAGTGCGCCATCTCCGAACCCTTGACGAAGTGACACTGGTAGTTGTCACCCTTCTGGCAACCCATCAGAATAATACCGTCATAACCGCTGTTGAGTGCGTCGGTTAACCAGATCGTGTTGACTGAACCCAGACAGCGCACCGGAATCACGCGGGCAAAGGCACTGTATTCAACACCCTTCATCGCCGCCATATCCAGCGCGGGGTAAGCGTCGTTTTCGCAGGCCAGCACCAGGATCCGCGGCTTTTCGGAAAACTCGTCCGGGATATCGATGTTCTTTAACTGCTGACCGACGGTATCGACGGAATAGTTCTCGAAGGAGATCACGCGCACCGGGCAGGCACCCATACAGGTACCGCAACGGCGGCAACGGGCTTCGTTAAATTGCGGATAACGCTTTTCGTCCTCGTCGATGGCACCAAACGGACACTCCACCGTGCAGCGTTTGCACTGGGTGCAACCTTCCTTACGGAAGTGCGGGAAGGACAGGTCACCGGAACGCGGGTGCGCGGCACGACCCTTGCCGGCATTTTCCACCGCCTGGATCGCCTTCAGCGCAGCACCGGTCGCATCTTCGATCGCCTGTTGCGCATCCATCGGACGGCGCACGGGACCGGTGGTGTAGATGCCGGTACGCCGGGTTTCGTACGGGAAACAAATGAAGTGGGAATCGTTGAAGCCGTATTTCAGGTGCGGCAGGTCCTTGCCTTGACGGTAGACCAGGTTCAGTACGGATTCCTTATTGGCCTCCCACTGGCCCGGCTCATTCTGCGGCACGGTTTCGATATCGACACCGGAGTTCGGTACCTGACCGGTGGCCAGCACGATGAGATCCGGCTTGTCGGTGACATCCTGATCCAGGATCAGGTCCTTCATCTTCATGGTGCCGTCCGCGCCGATCTCGTTCACGATACCCTTGGTAAAGGTCACGCCCTTGCGCTGACCGGAACGGTAGAAGTCTTCCCCACCGGTACCCGGCGTACGCAGATCGGTATAGATCACGTTGGTGTCGATCTCCGGATTCTGATCCTTGAAGTACATCGCCTGCTTGATGGAGGTCAGGCAGCAATGGCCGGAACAGTAATTCAGATGACCTTCTTTGCTTGAACGCTGACCCGCGCACTGCACGAAGGCCACGCTTTTCACTTCCTTGCCGTCTTTGGTCTTGATGCTGCCGTTGCCGGCTTTGGCCATGGCATCCAGTTCGGCCTGGGTCACCACATTGGGCGCCTTGCCATAGCTGAATTCGGTCAACTGGCTGGCATCGTATTCGCTGTAACCGGAGGCCTGGATGATGGCGCCGAAGTTTTCAGTCTTGGTTGAACCGCTCTCGGTGGTGATGTCCGCAGAGAAACGACCCGGCGCGCCGGAGGTCTTGGTGATCGTGCTGTTCAGATGCACGGTGATCTTGCCGTTGGCATTAATCGCTTCGACCATGGCATCGATGCCGGTATCGACCGGATCGCTATAAGGTGATTTAAGCGGAATACCTTTCCAGGCCTTAGCCGCGGCACCACCGAGGCTGCCGGTCTTTTCCACGATGTGTACCGGATAACCGGCCTTGGCGGCTTCCAGTGCGGACGTCATGCCACTCAGGCCACCGCCGACCACCAGGATCTCACGGTTGTACTTGGCTTCTTCATTGCCGTGCGGCGGGGTCATGTATTTCACTTCGTTGACGGCCATGCGCACATAGTCATCGGCCATTTCCTGCGTGGTTTCCTGCGCCTCGTCGGTGTTGGGACGCACCCAGATCACACCTTCACGCAGGTTACCGCGCGATACCGCGACACCTTCGCCAAAGCTGAAGGCATCGACCTTGGCGCGACGTGAACAGGCACAGATGGCAACACGATTAACGCCTTCATTGGCGATATCGTCCTGGATCATCTTCACGCCTTCGGCACTGCACAAGAACGCATGTTCCTTGATCACGTGCGCCTTGGCGTCGCGCTTGGCCACGGTGGCCAGTTGTTTGGTGTCGAGGCGATCACCCAGACCGCAACCCTGACAGATATATGCTCCGATTTTGATTTCGTCCGCCACTGCTTAGCCCTCCATCCCGGCGACACGATTGACTACCTGAATTGCCCGCAAGGCACTGGCAGTCGCGCTTTGTACCGCGCGGTTCACGTCCAGGGCGTCGCTCGAGCAACCGGCGGCGAAGATCGCACCGTTGTTCTCGTCTTGTTCGATAAAGCCAGATTCATTCACCGTCACCTTGATCGGGAAATCGCTCACGCTCGGCTCCATACCAATCGCCAGTACGACCAGGTCATGCGGTGTTGCATAACGGTGATAACCCTCGGTGTTCACACCGTGCAGAACCGGATTGGTGTCCTTGTCCTGCTCGATCTTGGCAACCTTGGATTTGATGAAGGTGACATTGGGATCGTTCTTGACCATCTGATGGAAATCATCAATACGGTCGATGGCGCGAATGTCGATGTAATAGATAGATGCCTTGCCTTCGTCGCCCCACTTCTCGCGCAGATAGGTGGCCTGCTTGAGCGAGGCCATGCAACAGATACGCGAGCAGTGCTTGAGATAATTGCGATCGCGCGAACCGGCGCACTGAATGAAGGCCACATTCTTGGCCTCTTTGCCATCGGACGGGCGCACCAGCTTGCCACCGGTCGGACCGTGCGGGTCGGCCATGCGCTCGAATTCCACGGAGGTGATCACATTCGGATAGCGATCGTAACCATACGGTTGGATCTTTTTGGCATCGAACGGACGCCAGCCGGTCGCCCAGATAATCGCGCCGACCGTGATGGTGCTGTTGGTTTCCTGCATGTCCAAGTCAATTGCATTGTACTTGCAGGCTGCTTTTGCCTTGTCGGCATCGGGTGTACCGATGATGCGCGCATCCAGGACATAGCGCTGCGGATAGGCCATGGCGTTCGGCAGGTACGCGCCCTTGCGCTTGCCCAGGCCATAGTTGTGTTCGTCGTCAAATTCCGCTTCCACCACCTTGGCGCATTCGCCGCAGGCAGTGCAGTTCTCGTTAACGTAACGCGGACTCGCCTTCAGGGTCACCGAATAATTGCCGGCCTCGCCTTGTACGTTGGTCACTTCCGTCATGGTCAGCAGACGCAGGTTTTTTTGCGCACGCATCCGCTTGAGGTTGATCTCCAGCCCGCAGGTCGGGTGGCATAACTTGGGGAAGTAACGATAGAGCTGACTGACTCGCCCACCCACTGACGGGTTCTTTTCGACGAGAATGACTTGCTTGCCACACTCGGCTGCTTCCAGGGCCGCGGTCATGCCGCTGATGCCCCCGCCAACAACGAGGATGGTTTCATTGGTTGCGACGATATCCGTCATCGACTTTCCTCCTCAACGCCTGGGACGTCGATTAGTCTATATATAAGTATGTGGACCGTTCTTGTTGTTATGTGCGCCAGGTACAACACACATGACCCTGTGCGGGTGCGCTATTGTACACACTTGGATCTGACTTGTGTGAACATGGGGTCCCGCAGGGGCGCTACACTGACGCATCTTATTTTCAAACACAAGTCAGTAAAATTGAGCGCGTTATAAGCGGATTTTATCTTTATAAATCCGTTACATAGGCCGATGAATCCCCTCGGTTATGCATGGATAAATCCAGTAAATATATTACTTTATTAGTATTTTCTCATATAAAATGCCTGACTATAGTGCTCATCCTTCAATGACTTAGCGAATGCAGGCAACCCTACCCGGCCTGGCCGGTTACCACGAGGTAAGAAATGTCAGTCGTACACGATCCCTTACAGGCCCCCGCCGGGCGTATCGAAGTCAAGAACACTACCTGCTACATGTGTGCCTGCCGCTGCGGTATCCGGGTGACACTGCGTGACGGCGAAGTCCGCTATATCCAGGGCAACCCGGACCATCCACTCAACCAGGGCGTGATCTGTGCCAAGGGCGCCTCCGGCATCATGAAGCAATACTCACCGGCGCGCCTGACCCAACCGCTCAAACGCAAGGAAGGCGCTGACCGGGGCGATGCGGAATTCGAACCGATCTCCTGGGACGAGGCCTTCGATACGATCAGCGAGCGCCTCCAACACCTGCGCGCCACCGACCCGAAAAAATTCGCGCTGTTTACCGGCCGCGACCAGATGCAGGCCCTCACCGGCCTGTTTGCCAAGCAGTTCGGTACGCCCAACTACGCGGCACACGGCGGCTTTTGTTCGGTCAACATGGCCACCGGCATGATCTACACCATGGGCGGTTCCTTCTGGGAATTCGGCGGCCCGGACCTGGACCGCGCCAAACTGTTTGTGATGATCGGTACCGCCGAGGACCATCACTCCAATCCGCTGAAGATCGCCCTGTCCAAATTCAAACGCAACGGCGGCCGCTTTATTTCGGTCAACCCCGTGCGCACCGGTTACTCCGCCATTGCCGACGAGTGGGTGCCCATCAAGCCCGGCACCGACGGCGCGCTGTTCCTGGCGATCATTCACGAGCTGATCCGCACCGGTCTGTACGATCGTGATTTTCTGATCCAGTACACCAATGCCGCCGAACTCGTCAGCGTGGATGAAAAGTCCGATGACTTCGGCCTGTTCGTGCGCACCGACATCCCGCACCCGCAGGACTGTTTCGATCCGCAGGACCGTGTGTGGTGGGACCGTAATAGCGACAAGGCCGTGCATGCACGTACCGAGGGTGCCGACCCGTATCTGCTCGGCGACTTCACCTTGAGTGACGGCCGTCGTGCCAAGTCCTCGTTCCAGCTCCTGAAAGAACGCGTCGAACGTTACACCCCGGAGTGGGCCGCGGAAGTTACCGGCATCCCGGAAGAGACCATCAAACGCCTCGCCTATGAAATGGGCATCACCGCGCGTGACGAAAAGATCGAATTGCCTATCGCCTGGACCGACGTCTGGGGCAAGGACCACGAGACGGTGACCGGCAACCCCGTGGCCTTCCATGCCATGCGCGGTCTTGCGGCGCACTCCAATGGTTTCCAGACCATTCGTGCCCTGTCGATCCTGATGACCGTGCTCGGCACGATCGATCGTCCGGGCGGTTTTCGCCACAAGGCACCGTTCCCGCGTCCGATCCCGCCCTGCGCGAAAACGCCCAAGTCTCCGGACGCAGTACAACCCAACACGCCGCTCAACGGCATGCCGCTGGGCTGGCCCGCCGATCCGAACGATCTATTCGTCGATGATAAAGGCAATCCGGTACGCATCGACAAGGCCTTCTCCTGGGAATTCCCGCTGGCCGCACACGGCCTGATGCACAATGCGATTACCAACGCCTGGCGCCAGGACCCGTACCCCATCGATACCTTGCTGATCTTCATGGCCAACATGGCATGGAACTCCACCATGAATACCACCGACGTGCGTCACATGCTTAATGACAAGGACGAGCATGGCGAATACAAGATCCCGTTCCTGATCGTGTGCGATGCCTTCCAGTCGGAAATGACCGCGTACGCCGACATCGTGTTGCCGGATACCACTTACCTGGAACGTCATGACGTGATGTCCATGCTGGATCGCCCCATCTCCGAGTTCGACGGCCCGGTGGATTCCGTGCGGATCCCCGTGGTACCGCCGACCGGCGAGTGCAAACCGTTTCAAGAGGTGCTGATCGAACTGGGCTCGCGCCTGAAGCTGCCGGCGTTCACGCGCGAAGACGGCTCACGCAAGTTCCGCGATTACCCCGACTTCATCGTCAACTACGAAACCGAACCGGGTTCCGGCATCGGCTTCCTCGCCGGCTGGCGCGGCAAGGGTGGCGAGAAATTCCTGAAGGGTGAGCCCAATCCCAACCAGTGGGAGATGTACGAGAAGAACAACTGCGTGTTCCATTACGAAATGCCGCGCTCCTTCCAGTACATGCGTAACTGGAACCGGGGTTACCTGAACTGGGCCCAGGAACACCGCATGTTGCGTTATGCCGAGGCGATCAACATTCATATCTATTCCGAGATCCTGATGAAGTTCCGGCTCGCGGCACAGGGCAAGACCGACGGCAAGCGGCCGCCAGCGCACCTGCGCAAGCGCGTCGAAACCTATTTCGATCCGCTGCCGTTCTATTTCGAACCGCTGGAGGCGCATCTCACGGACAAACACAAATACCCGCTGAACGCCGTCACGCAACGCCCCATGGCGATGTACCACTCCTGGGATTCGCAAAACGCCTGGCTACGCCAGATCCATACGTATAACTTTTTATATGTACATCCGAAGACCGCGCAGAAGCAAGGTATCGAGGATGGCAGCTGGATGTGGGTTGAATCCATGCACGGCAAGGTGCGCTGCCTGTGCCGTTATTCCGAAGCCGTCGAACCAGGCACCGTCTGGACCTGGAACGCGATCGGTAAGGCCAAGGGTGCCTGGCGTCTGGATAAGGATGCCAACGAATCCGAGAAAGGCTTCCTGCTCAATCACGTGATCAGCGAGGAGCTGCCGAAAAACGAAGCCGGCGAGCACGTCTCCAACTCTGACCCCAATACCGGGCAGGCCGGCTGGTATGACGTGCGCGTGCGCATCTACCCGGCGGCGGCAGACGAACCTCAAATGAGTTATCCGCAGTTCGATCCCATGCCGGCCTTACCGGGCAGTGGCAAGACCCGTAAGTGGCAGGGTTTCTTTGCGGGGATGTTTACCAAGAAGAAGGCAGGCTGAGCATGACACAATTAGCGCTAGTCATTGATTTAAACGTTTGCGTCGGCTGTCACGCCTGTGTCACCAGCTGCAAGGAGTGGAATACCTCCGGCAGCGCAGGTTACATGAGCGACGAGAATCCCTACGGCAAGGACCCGACCGGTACATTCTTCAATCGCGTGCAGACCTACGAGATCGGCGAATTCCCCGCGACGGAAACCCTGCACTTTCCCAAGAGTTGTCTGCATTGCGAAGATCCGCCGTGCGTTCCGGTGTGCCCGACCGGCGCCAGTTACAAACGCAAGGAAGACGGTATCGTCCTGGTAGACTATGACAAGTGCATCGGTTGCCGTTATTGCTCCTGGGCCTGCCCGTACGGCGTGCGCGAGATCGACGAGAAACAAAAGGTCATGAAGAAATGCACCTTGTGCGTGGATCGTATCTACGACGAAACCCTGCCGGAGAGCGAACGCAAACCGGCCTGCGTCCTGGCCTGTCCGACCAGCGCGCGTCTATTCGGTGACGTGCATGATCCGGAATCAGAAGTCTCCGTGACCATCCGCGAAGAAGGCGGCTATCAATTGATGCCCGAGTGGGGAACCAAGCCAGCCAACCATTATCTGCCGCGACGCAAGACACGTCTGCACATCCACGAGGATGAACTGGTCCGTGCCGACAACCCGCTCAAGAAAGAACAACGCGGGCCGCGTGGACCGATCGACGAGCCGACGCTCGACGACAGCACATCCTGGTAACACATATAGAAATGGAGTGTTTACAAAATCAGTTCAGACATGTGTTGCGTTCTGGTATTTCGGGACCATATGCCGCAGGGATGCGGCATATGAGCGTACAGGGATGTATTTACCGCGTGTCCCGAAATGCCAGAACGTGACGCCAAAAATGTCGCCGTTTTACAAGCAACTAGATAGAAAATATTTTGAGGGAATTTAAATGCAGCCAGCATTCAGTGTGATTTTTCTTACCACCCTGATCGGTGTCGGTCAGGGCATGTTCCTGGCCGTATTCACCGGTCAGAGCTATTCCGCGGTGGAACTGCTGCCGTCGCAGGACAGCGCGCACTTTTACGGCATGGGCGCCGTGATCGCCCTGTTGTTCCTGATCGGTGGCCTGATCGCGTCGTTCTTTCACCTTGGCCGTCCCGAACGCGCCTGGCGTGCCGCCTCGCAGTGGCGCACATCCTGGCTGTCGCGCGAAGTGATTGTCCTGCCGATCCTGATGTTCCTGGTGTTTGTGTATGCGGTCATGCACTTCATGCAATGGGATACGGTGTTATTTACCACGATCCATGGCGCACGCCTGCAATTGACGCTGATCGTCGCGACCCTCGGTATGCTGGCGACCTTCGCCCTGTTCGTGTGCACCGGCATGATCTACGGCTGTCTCAAGTTCCTGCAGGAATGGCACAGCCCGCTGACCGTGATCAATTACATCCTGCTGGGTACCGCATCCGGCTTTGTACTCGCCACCGCCTTCGCGCAACACAGTGCACCGGGGCTGATGCGTTTTTACGGTATCTGGGCCACGATTATCACGCTTGCGGCCCTGATCACACGCGTCGCTTCGTTGATTCGCAATGCGCGCATCAAGGCCAAGTCGACCCTGCAGACCGCTATCGGCGTGCGCCACAGCAACATTCAACAAAAGTCCATGGGCTTCATGGGCGGCTCGGTAAACACCCGCGACTTCTTCCACCACAAGACCAAGATGTTTTTAAAGAGCATCAAGTGGGTTTTCATGGTGCTGGTGTTCCCGGTACCGTTGATCCTGTTGTGGATGGGTATGGCGGAAGACAATCTCGGCATTTTGCTTGCCGCATTCATTGTGCAGTACATCGGTCTTATCGCGGAGCGCTGGTTCTTCTTCGCCCAGGCCAATCATCCGCAAAATCTTTATTATCAAACCGTGTAATCGGGAGGGCATGACATGCAAGCAGTCATCAATGGCAAAACCATTCAATTAAGTGAAGCAGGCTGGCTGGAAAACCTGGACGAGTGGAGCGAAGAGCTCGCCGTTGAGATCGCCAAAAATGAAAACATCCCGGAACTGACCCAGGAACACTGGGATATCATTCATACCGCGCGCGAACACTTTGTCGAAGAAGGCGTCGTGGCCGAGCCGCGCAAGTTTTCCAAGATCATGAAGGACAAGTTCGGTGCCGATCGCAGCAGCCAGCAATACATCTATTCGCTGTTCCCGACCGGCCTGATCAAGTGCGCCAACAAGATCGCCGGCCTGCCCCGTCCCAAGGGTTGCAGCTAAGTCCGGCAGGACATTTTTTGAAACGGGAAACGTTGCGTCACTCGCGCAACCACTTCCTGAAATCCGCGGGTAACTTGATCTTCCTGGCGTCCGGTTGCCCGTGGGAATAGCGCCAATTACGAATACGCTGGATTCGCTCGTCTGTTCCGGGATGGGTGCGCAAAAACACCGGGGCATAGATCCCGGTCTCCTGTTCCCTGATGGCCACAAACAATTCTTCCGCACCGGCAAGACTGCCGTACATGGACTGCAGGGCATTTACGGCCACGATATCCGCCTGCGTCTCGTGGGCCCGGCTGAAACGGAGAATACCCACCTGCGCGGTTTGATTGATCACGCTGTTCACGACTTCATTACCCAGCGAACTGTTCAGCATGGACAAGGCAATCCCCACTACTAGCCCGCCGCCCATGCTGCGGATCACGTGACGGTATTTGATATGGGCAATCTCGTGCGCCATCACCATCGCCAGGGCATTTTCATTCCGGAGTTTTTCCAGCAAGCCGCGATACAGCACGATATGCCCGCCCAGGGTGGCATAGGCATTCACGGTATCACTATCAATGTAATGCACGGTGATATTCATGCCTTCCGGTAATTCCTCCGCCGCCACGATGCGGTCAGCCAGGGCATCCAGATAGGCATGCAACACCGGGGGACCGTCGTCCTTTGCCGGCACCAGGACGCGGAAATTTTTCTCGACACGATACGGAATATATTGCGCGAAATGATCGGCAAAGATACCCAGCAGCAGTACGCCGATAAAGATCACTGCAAGCACACCACCTGCCAGCAGCGCAAACTCCCTGAGTGGATGCGACTTGCTGTAATTGATTCCTTCCGGGATCTCCGGATTGGAGTACTCCATAATTTACCCGTCAATCAATAAAGGCCGTGCCATAGGCATATACTTCCACCGCGCCGACCTGATTTCTGGCACCCTTACTGATACTGGAAGTCTCGAATTTGACATTGAAGATCAGTTTCGCGCCCAAGCGGTTTGCCTCGAGTTTCATCCGTAAGACCGCTTCACGCCGAGCGCGATCCAGCAGCGTCTCATATGACGTGACTCGTCCACCGACAAGATTGCGTAAGCCTGCCAGAAAGCGTTTGAAATAATCCACCGACACCACCACATTCCCGGAGACCAGTTGCGTATGCCGTGGCCGTAAACCCGGATCCGGAATCTTTGTCGCGATCGCCGGGATCGATTGCAGGGCCTTTTCCCGCAGGCGGATGGATTTGAAATGTCGTAATTCCGCGGCACGGCCGAAACCATAGCCCAGCACGAGCAACACCAAAAAGATAATGATATTTTCCATCTTAGCTACTCCAGCACTACCGCCGTACCATACGCGAACAACTCGGCCGCGCCGGCCGCTATACTTGACGTGGAAAACCGAATATTCAGGATCGCATTGGCACCGACGGCCTTCGCCTGTGCCTGCATGCGCTCCATCGCCTCCTGGCGCGAGTCCTGCAACAATTCGGTATAGCCCTTGAGTTCTCCGCCGACAATATTTTTCAGGCCCGCCATGAAATCACGTCCGATATGCTTGGCGCGTACCGAACTTCCCTGTACCAGACCCAGGTGTCGCACAATACGTTTGCCCGGCACAATTTCGAGATTGCTCAATAACACACTACCCTCCTTTGGAAACTTAAGATGTTGTCCGATACACTATAGACCATGCCCATTACAGACGCCCGTTAAGTCATGAGCATCGAGTTTTACTCACAACGCCTGCTGAATCCGTTTCGCGGAGTCATGAACATCATCCGCTATCAATCCGCGGAAGCGGTGACGATGGATGGTGTGGAGTGGGAGATCTATGTCAGTAACGATGAATTGCGTGATGGACTCGACCCGCATGTGCATGTGCATGTGCAGACCAGCGATATCCGTTACGGTCATTGGTCGCAGGCGAGCGGCCTGAGGCGTGGCCCGATTTTTCCCTCTGACGATTTCAAACGCATGGAGGAAATGGGCGCCGTGGTCTATGAGGCCTTGTTGCAACACCATGAGCGCCTGCCGTTTCCGCTGCGCGATCGCTATGAATTATGGTTGCTCGATCGTGAGCAGCAACCGCTTTGTCTTGTGCACAGCGCCGTCAGCGCGAACGAGATCGAACCGGATATATCCCTGCACTGGCGTGCAGGCAATCTCTGCGCCGAACTGTTCAGACCGCAAACGTCGGCACCGGAAGCCGCGGCCGCAATCCTGACAGAATACATTAATGGCCTGACCGATAATCCCGCGGCGGCATGCTGGTACCTGCGCGCCGACGATGGCAGTGCACAACCACTGCAAACAATCAATCTCGCGCCGCATACATGCTGCACACTTGCCGCGGATCGCTTGCCGCAGTTCTTTATTCGCGAACAGCACCAGGACCCCGCGATCACGCAACTGGTACAGGCCTTCCTGCACTGGCAGGCGCCCTGGCTGTTGTTACTGCAGAATCTGGAACAATCTCGGCGTTTTGAGATAGAACAACAGGCACGGGCACAGGCCATGCTGGTGGAACAACACTTCCGGCTTTACCCGGAAGTGATCGATACCAGTTTTCTGCGCGCCGCCCGGGTCGAGGCCATGCTTCGCAAGTCGCAGCCATCGCAAGAGACACCTGACCGCACCATGTCGACCTGGTATCTGGAACTGGGTGACTGGTCACGCGGCAAGTAAGACGCGCATGCAACGCCACGACCGAGTGCCGGGATAAGGGCAAAGAATGTGGAGCCAGATCCCGGGTTTAGTGCTAGTATTGGGCGGAAACGTCGACGGCTATCGGCTAGACTGGTCAAAATAAAAGTTCTCTTACTGCATGCAATTATTCGGAAATTCAGATCGCCGCATCGCCTACTGGCTGATTATTGTCGCCATCATGATCTATGCCATGGTTCTCCTTGGCGGGGTCACCCGACTCACCGGTTCCGGTCTGTCGATGGTGCAATGGGAACCCATCCTGGGTGTGATCCCGCCCCTGTCACATCAGGAATGGGAAGCCACCTTCGACAAATACAAACAGTTTCCCGAATATCAGCAACTCAATCGCGACATGGATCTGTCCGAATTCCAGAAGATCTTCGCGTTCGAATATACCCACCGCTTGCTCGGTCGCAGCATCGGTCTCGCGTTTCTGATTCCGTTTCTGTTTTTCTTTTTCCGCAAACAGATCAAACCGAGTCTTACGCCCAAGCTCGTCATCATGTTTGTGCTGGGCGGCTTACAGGGGCTGTTAGGCTGGTTCATGGTCAAGAGCGGACTGGTGGACAAACCCAACGTCAGTCAATTCCGCCTGGCCGCGCACCTGATGACGGCGATACTAATATACAGTTACATTTTGTGGACGGCCTGGGGCCTGCTCTCACCAACGCCGCGCAATGCCTGGGTGCCCAGAGTGAAGAATCTGCGCCGTCAGGTACGAATTCTTACTGTGATCATTGTAGTGATGATTATCTCCGGTGCCTTCGTCGCGGGTACGCACGCGGGCGCCGTATTCAAAACCTTCCCCGACATGAACGGACACATTATTCCACCGGGCCTGTTTGCCATGTCGCCGTTCCTGAGCAACTTCGTCGAGAACACCACGACGATCCAGTTCGATCACCGTCTCATCGCCTACATCATTGTGATTTTCCTGCTCCTGACCTGGTATCGCAGCCGGCACTTCACCCTGACCCGTTCTGCACGCAATGCCTTCAACCTCCTGTTGCTGGTCATGATTGTCCAGATCACCCTGGGGATCAGCACCCTGCTCTCGGTCCCGGACGTGCCCGTGCGCGCCGGCGTCTCGGTGGTATTGGCCGCCATGCATCAGGGCGGCGCCCTGCTGTTGTTGACGGTGGTGCTGTATCTGAACCACGAGCTTCGCAAAGGCAATTGACCCACTCCCCGAGCGGGATCCTTGCACTACCCCTTTAGTTAGCTGGGTCCGGCTGCCGGTGTGGCCTATAATTGAATCAACTAATCCCGCAAGTCGTTGTCATAGATATCATGCTCAAGGATCGCTTCGGACGCACAATCGAATATCTCCGCCTGTCGGTCACCGACCGCTGCGATCTGCGTTGCGAATATTGCCTGCCCAACGGCTATCACGATTTCGAGACCCCGGACGAATGGCTGAGCTTCGATGAAATCGAGCAGGTTATTCGCGTCTTCGGACAACTGGGCACACGCCGCATCCGCATTACAGGCGGCGAACCCCTGGTCCGCGCGGGGGTGAGTGCGCTCGCGCAACGCCTCGCCGCCCTGCCCGGTATTGAAGACCTGTCCCTGAGCACCAATGCCACTCGTCTGGCCAAACAGGCGCATGCCCTGCACGATGCGGGCATCTCCCGTATCAACGTCAGCCTCGATTCACTGCGCGCCGACCGCTATAAGCAAATGACCGGGGGCAAACTGCAAAAGGTCCTCGACGGCCTGATGGCAGCGCGCGCCGCCGGTTTTCAGCCCATCAAGATCAATATGGTTGTCATGCGCGATCGCAACGATGACGAGATCGAGGACATGGTGGCATTCTGCATTCAACACGATTTTACCCTGCGCCTGATCGAGACCATGCCCATGGGCGATACCGGCCGCAGCGCCAGCCAGCACTACGTGAACCTGCAGGACATCAAGGCGCGCCTGGCGCAACGTTATGAACTGATCGACAGCATGATGCCCGGTGGCGGTCCGGCGCGTTATGTGCAGGTCGCCGGCACGGATCTGCGCATCGGTTTTATCACACCGATCTCGCAGCACTTTTGCGAAAGTTGTAACCGGGTGCGCCTGTCGGTCGACGGTACGCTGCACATGTGCCTCGGACAAAACGACAGTTACCCCCTGCGTGACATCCTGCGCCATGGCTGCAGTGACGAAGAACTGCGACAACATATTCTTGCCGCCATCGAGCTCAAACCCGAACGCCATGAATTCACCGAAGCCCCGGAAAAGATCGTCCGTTTCATGTCCTACACCGGCGGCTGATGCCCCGGGTAGCCGACGAACCCCTCCGCATCTACACTTAAGTACACCACCGCTACGGGAGTGCGTTTCATGTTCCAGCGCCTGTATGTCCTTGCCCTGATCAACTTTGTCTTGCTTACCGTCAGTTCGGTTGCGTGGGCCGCATCGCCTATCGACCCGATACTCCAGGCCAAGAGCGCCCCGCCCGGTGTGGTGTTTGAGATTGTGACCGGCAAGAATGACAGTCTCGACTGGGCCCTGCCGCAGGTAAAGTCGTATATCGATCAAATTCATCAACGCTTTCCCGACATCCACATTGCCGTGGTCACCCATGGTCGGGAAATGTTTGCACTCGCGAAACGACAGCAGAGCGAAACGAATAGTCCGGTACATCAATTGAGCAAGGAACTGGTGCAGGACGGTGTCAGCCTGCATGTCTGCGGCACCTATGCCGAGCGCAAAGGTCTGAATGCGGAAGATTTCCCGGAATACGTGAATGTTGCCGCCGAGGGTCCCGCCCAGGTGAAGGATTATCGCAGCATGGGTTATGTACTGGTAAAAATCACCCGACCGGCAACAAAGTAATCACTGTCCTTACTGACAATCGCCGATACGGCGGCCGGTAAATTTGTAACGCACAACCATATTTTCTCCGGCAACATCACCAACATCGGATTTGGAACTCCCCTCCATCCGAAAACTGCCGAAATGAATCTTGCCTTCATTCGTCATCGTGCCGTGTTCAGTGAAACAACTCAACTGGTAATGCAGGGTACGGTACACCGCGTGAGATTCCAGCACACGACAGTTACGTGCCTGTAGATATACGGTAGGAATCGGGTTTGCCTGGGTCAGGCATTCACGCCACTGTGTCTCACCCATGCCGCCTGGCATGCCCTTGATGCCCTGCTTGACCACAAACTCCCAATTGCCGGGATGAAAATCCAGCGCCCTGGCAGGAGCCAGCATGGAGAACAACAGACAAACAGACAGTAAAATTCGGAATGATTGCACGCGCACGACTCCGCGGGATGAGATCAATGTCAGTCTAGCAAGCGCTTGGATCGGCGCAAGCGAGATACATGGCGGAATTCAGTGATCCGATGCACAAATGCAGCGTCGGGCAAGGACCGGCTCAATGCGTGATATCGACGACGCGGTTACGCCCCTGCTTCTTTGCGCGATACATGGCGTCGTCGGCATTGGCGAGCAGTTTGTTCACGTCCAGACCACCCGGCGTCAACACCTGGCAATAGAGACCGATACTGACCGTGATATGGATATTCTTTCCGTTGTAGGGAATCGCATAGCTATCGATGGACTCGCGAATTTCACGCGCCCGCTGCATCCCCACCTCGTTACTGCAGCGCATATATGCCACGAATTCGTCACCGCCATAACGCGCCACCAAATCCCCGGAACGCATGCCGCGTTCGAGAACACGCGCGATATGGCTAAGTACCGTATCGCCGGCCGCATGGCCGTAGGCATCATTGATTTGCTTGAAGTGATCGATATCGACCAGCATGACGCAGACCTGATCGATATCGCCTGAACGGCGGCTAAGGGCCTGGCTTAATGAGTTCTCGAAATAGCGGCGGTTGGCCAGTTCAGTCAGCGAGTCGCGACGTGCCAGTAATTCGAGTTTCTCGTTGGACTGGCGTAACTGGTGTGTCGCCTCATCGACGCGTTCCTGTAAGGATGAATTCAGTTCACGGACTTCTTCGCGCGATCGCTGTAAGCCGGCGATCAGACTGCGCAACACCGTGTTCAACTCGCGAATCTCTTTGGGTGAATTGCTGCGTATCTCCGGCAGATTGCCTACCGAGCCATCCTGTATCAATTGCCGACCCGCACTGGCAAGCCTGTCCAACGGCCGCGTGATCCAGCGCGCCAGTAAGCCCGCCAGCGTAATGGCCAGCAGCAGGCCGATACTGGCCCAAATCAAATGCGAGCGCATGAGTTCATTAACCTGTGCCGCCACCTCCGATTCCGGTTGTGGCACCATGATGCCCCAGCCAATCCCGGGCACGGATGCGTATCCCGCCACCATATCAGCCTTGATAAACGGCGAATAAAACTTGGTAACGCCGGTCTTACCGGCCATCATATCCTTCACGATCGGCCAGCTGGACAAATCCCGGATCTCCTTCATCCATTGCGGATTGGGATGCGCAATGACATGCCCGGTCTGATCAACAATCGCGGAGTGCCCTTTCTTGCCGAACCTGACCCGCGCCCGGATCGCCTCGATGTAATCGATCTGCAATTCGCCCAGGAGCACGCCTATCATCTTGCCCTGCACGTCAAGGACAGGCTGGCCCATGAAAATTGTTGGCTCCCCCGTCAACGGATTACGTTTGACCCCTGACAAACTCCACTCTCCGCTGTCGCGTGTTCGCAAATAACATTGTTCGTTGGCAAATTTTTCCAGCCCCGGCGTGTTTTCCAGGTTGTGAATGTGCGAGCCCTCGGCATACGCGATGACATGACCCTTCATGTCGAGCTGAATCAGCGACTTGAATCGCTGCATGGTGATGATGCCCTGTTCCAGCAATCTGGGGGAACCGACCTCGGCCCGGTGCTTCATGAGCGTCACCATATGCGCGGTCATCGCCAGCATGCTGCGCTGATCATTCACATAGGTGGACAAAGGCACGGCCAGATTTTCGGCGCGCAGCTGGTGCTTTTCACGGATTTCGCGCCAGCTGTTTTGCCAGGCGCTGTGATAGATGTAATAGCCGAGAACGGAGATTGGCAGGACGGCGACCACTACGGTGACCAGCAGCAATATTCTGGATACGGGTTGTGCGCGCAGACGGTCGAGCATGATCTTCATCTAACCCTATTAATAATAAAGTTAATTAGTCAGAAAATACACTAATACTAAGGTTTAGACAAGCTGTCCAAACCGAGTGTCATTGCTGGCTAATTTGCCTAAGTACTTGTTTTTATTGTGAGACTTGAATTTTCAACTGGGGGGTTAGATGTGGAGAATCCAAGTAACCGAAAGACTATAGCAAAGAATTCTGACCGCGCAATCACCCTCCTGTCAGTGGGGACTCGCTGGGGGTCTACCAGCGCCAGACCTGATAGGCCAAAAACACCACGCTGAACAGGAATCCACAGGCCGGCACCCACAATGGCACGCTGATGCCCGGGGATTGTTCACCACGCCGCTTGATCCGCAACAAGGCCAGGTTGATCAGCGAAAAAATCGTCAGGCTGATGAAGCTGGTGAGTTTGGCCAGGCTCAATAACGGTAGCCAAAAGGCAAACGCCAGGATCAACAGCAGGACCACGAGCGTGGCATTGATGGGGGTGCGGGTGCGCGGATTGACGCTACCCAACCAGCCGGGCAACCAGCGCTGACGGCTCATGCCGTATAAAATCCGTGAGGCCATGACCATCTGGATCAGGATGCCGTTCACGATGGAGGCCACCCCGATCAGGGCGATGGGCCAGGGCTCGCGGCCCGTCATCTGGTGGTAGATAAACGCCAGCGGCGCGGACTGTTGTGCCAGGGCCGCCGGCGCTACCACCAGCACACTCAGCAAGGCCACCAGGAAATAGAACGCGGTCGTCACCACCAGGGCGATAATGATGCCACGCGGCAAGGTCTGTTGCGGCCGGATCACCTCTTCGGCCACGTTCACCATATCCTCGAAACCGATGAAGGCATAAAACGCGACGAAGGCCCCCAGCAGAATGCCGCTCCACGCCAGGGCATGCGCACCCGGCCACATCTGCGGCAATTGCGCAGGTAAGTGCGTGAAGCCTGCGCGCGCTACCCAGATGACGATCAACAGGCCCAGGATTTCAAATAGCGTCATGAGGCTGGCGAAAATCACGGACTCACCGATGCCCCGGATCACGATCCCGCCGAGGATGCCTACCGTAATCACAATCACCAGTACATCCGGCAGCTGCACGAAATGCGCGAGATAGCCGAGCAGGCCGTGGGTAAGCGTGGCACTGGAGATCGTGCCCACAGCGACAATCATCAGCCCGACGATCAATGACAATGCGGGATGATGAAAACTTTCGTGGATGTATATCGCCTCACCGGCACTCTTGGGAAAGCGCGCGGCCAGTTCCGCGTAGGAGAACGCCGACAATCCGGCAAGTACCGAGGCGACGAGAAACGACCATGGCGTGAACAGACCGGCGATACCGGCCACCTCGCCAATCAGGACATAAATACCGGCACCGAGAATCGTCCCGATGCCGTAGAACGTCAGCAGAGGCAGGGTGATCCTGCGGTTGAGTTCGATCTCACTCATGCGTTTAGTTTACGGTAGGGCCGACGCACACACACTACCAAACCATCCCCTTCCCGCTGTTGAATCCGGCTGCGACCAGTGTGCAACCCTGACATGCCGGGTCAATCGTTTTTTTGATTAACGCAAGGCGAAACGGCGCTGCCGGCAGATCCGCATCAAGGTTTGTATTTGCGGTACCAGTGCGATCTCGCCCTGGCCATAACACGCCGCGTTCATATCCGAAACCGCCAGGCCTTGCGCAAACGGTACCTTGCCCTGCATCCGTGTCCGCCATTGCACAAACGTGAGATTAGATGACAAACCTTCCGCCTGGGCCATGGTCTGCATGACACTCTTGATTGCCGCGAGTGAATCCGCGCGCATTAATTGCTGCAGTGCCAGGCCATAGGTGCGATAGCGATGCCGATAACGCAGCAGCCATCGCCATATGCTACGCAATGGCCGCCACAGCAACCACAAGACGAGTATCAACAGAATCAGTTTCAACCCGTTGTTGATGATCACAATGACCGGACCCTTGATCAGCGCGGTCCTGAGCGTACCGCTATCCGGGTCGAAATATTGCAGACGGAGTGCCGGCAGGCGATACAGACCGATGTGTTTTGCCAGCAGCGGGATGTCATAACGCAATTGCTGATGCAGGCCGTTATGATCGCTGCTGGTATCCAGTTGTGTCCGGGCTGCGTAATACTGCCACTGACCATCGCTACGCAATTGCATGGCATACGCCGGAATACGATCATCCGTTACGCCTTCGAGTTGCAGCTGCAATCGCAAGCGGGATAATACCGAGGAATCCAGCCAGCGTGAGGCAATGTCGTAATGCGTAACACGCACCTGTCCCACCGGAATCGTCCCGGGCAGCCAGGCGGGCAACGCCTGTACTGCCAGGTCGATGGGCGGCACAAAAAATCGATGCGTCACCACGCCATCCTGCACGTATTCGACCGGCGGTAATTGCAGATGCAGGTTTCCGGGGCGCTGCGGCAGGATAACCCAGCCCAGTCGATACTCCGTCATGGACCTGCCGCCCTCTGCATACGTTCGCTGCTGCACCTGCATCGGCAGAAGCTGTACCGTCTTCACGTCTTCATCGGCCTGGCGAAATACGGCGTATTGAGTTGCGAGGGTCACGGTACACGCCACGATCACCTGTTGCTGCTGCCAGGGCTGCAGCGTGGAAACATGGTACTGAAACAGGATAGGTGAATCGTGTTTGCTATCGCGCGCCGGTGTCACCTCGACCTGTACGGGCGGTGTTGTTTGCTGCATAAAATGCAATGCCGGCAAGTTCAGCCTGCCTGCGTGCAAGGGATAGACCTGCAGACGTAACCGCTGTGTGCGCTGGTCCTCACTTCGACTGACATCGAATCGGCGCGGCAACACCACTTTCCCCTGCCAGGGGGACAGGTCGATGTTATCCAGGGGCACCGCCGTCTGGCGTGATTCAAGTGTCAACCAGACAGGCTGCCCCAGTTGCACCTGTGTACTCTCCAGTTTGAGTCCCAGATCGGCAGCGAGCGAGGTTGTCGCCGCAACCATCAACATGACGACCAACAATAATCCGCGTGGTAACGAGACCCTTACCATGGCGCAACCCCCGGCAGCGTCTCCGGTCGATCTCTTGGCGCCTGGAAATCCTCTTCGGTCTCATACAGGCGTTGCCAGAATACCGTCTCATCGGATTTGATATCTGCGTCCGCCGGCGAAATCTCTTTCACTTGCGTGATGTCGTACGTCCACTGCTCATCCTTGTTGATATCGATTTGCTGCGTGACCGGTTTGGCCCGCTGCAGTAATTCGCCCTTGCCGCCCAGGTGTGGCGAGGTATCCGTTACTAAGCCACGCGTCTTCGCGGCCTGACTCTCACTATCGTCGAGACTGACCCTGCCCTTACCGACATCCGTATCCGGTGCCGCAGGGGCGGTGTGGTAACCGGTACCGGCGCGCTGTGCCTGCGCGAGCGGAGATGTGTCTGCCTTTCGTTGCAAGGCCAGCGCGTATTCCAGATTGGTTTTGGCAGCCATAAATCCCGGCGCATAACGCAGGACATCGCGATAGGCGTCGGCTGCCTGCTGATAAGCCTGTTGCTGGTAATAACTGTTGCCAAGATTAAACAGCGCGCTGGCGCGCTGCGCATCCGTGTCGGCGGCCAGGGTGGCGCGGATATACCCCGCTGCCGCTTGCGCATACTGTTTTAATGCATAGCGGCTGGCCGCCTCACCCATGCGCGCCTCATAGCCGGTCACCCGCGCAAACGCCCTGGCCGCCGCCTCGTATTGTTTTGCTTTATATATGGTATAGGCGGAGGCATAGTCCGTCTCCTGCGCCTGCGTATCCGGTGCGTGCAACAGCACACCCAGGCTCACCATGCACAAGAGGACCGCCGCGTGACTGGTCTGCCGCGATAGCGTGAAACGCAACGATGCCAGTAGAAACAGCATGAATCCTGTTGCCACAAACCAGGGCGACAGATCATGCCAGATGACCTGTTGTGTCGAATCCTGCCGCAGGTTGCGTGACTGCAGGCGCGCGATACCCTCGTCATACAGACTGCGCCAGTCACTATCGTCGTCCGCCACCGCGGCATACCGACCGTTACCTGCCTGCGCCAGTTGTTGCAGACGCTCTTCGTGCAGGCGTGTCACCACCGTGCGTCCATCATGCTGCAACCAGCCCTGTTGATCGTCCAGCAGGGCAGCGCCCTGTGCCGTGCCGACACCCAGCGTATACAGCTGAATATTGTCCTGCCGCAAGCCGGCAAGCAGCTGTGACATCGCCTGTTGCGCGCCGGCGGTATCGTCACTGACCTCACCGTCGCTGACGAGCAGGATGGCGCGCGCTTGTCCCGACGCGTTGGCCAACTGCTGACGCGCAAAGTGCAAGGCATTGTACAGATCAGATCCTTCCGTTGGTAATTGACGCGTGCGCAGGTCGTCGATGGCGTGGCGCAGTACAGTCTTGGCGTTCGTGGGCGGCAGCATCACGTGCGCACGGGCAGCGTACACGATCAGGCCCATACGTACCTGCTGCAACCGATCGACCAGGTCTTGTAGTTCCAGTTGGACGCGCTGCAGGCGCGATGGTGTGACATCACGTGCTGACATGGAATAGGATTCGTCCACTACCACTTGCAGGATCAGCGCGTGGCTGTCGTCACTGCCGACGATACGGTCCAGTGTCCGCGGTCCGGCCATGGCAACGGCAAATGCGCACCACGCCAACAGCAGCAAGCCCTGACGCACATAGGCCTGCACACTGCCGGCCTGCGTGTGACTCACGACCCACGGCAATAGATGCGCATCGGCGAAGTTGTCCTGACGCATACGCCGGCGAATGCTGGCCCATAGCCACACAACGAGAGGTTGCAGCGCCAGCAACAACCACGCGGGATGACGTAACTCGATGTGTGTCAACGCATCCATTAGCGCCGGCCCCGCGCCAACGTGAACACCTGCCACAGCGTCAACCACAACAGGGCCAGCCCCAGCGGCCAGAAATACAAGGGGTGGCGCACGAATTGCGGTGCCGCCTTCACATCGCGTTCTTCGCTCTGGTTAATGACACGCAGGGCCTGTTGCAGGCTGGCCTCGTCGCGCGCCCAGAAAAACTTGCCCTGGCCGGCCTTGGCAATCTGTTCCAGCAGATAAAAACTCGCCGGGTGATAAATCAGGGAAACATGGTCCTTGTCTTCGGCGGCATAACTGCCGGCCCCGATGGCAATGGTATGCAGGTGCATGTGTCGTTGCGCAATGTATGCCGCCGCGGCGCGCGGGTCGATGTGGCGTGCAGTGCGATTGGCATCCGTGATCAGCACCAGCACCGGTCTGGGTCCGGTGTCGTCCGCCGTTGGCGGCGCCACCTGTTGCAGGCTGTACAACAAGGCGCGACTGATGTCGCTGGTGCGGCCCGTCAATACCGCCGCCTCCAGGCGCTGCAACTGGTATTGCAACAGGGCGTAGTCACTGGTCAGCGGCACGTAGTAATACGGCTGTTCCGAAAACACGACCAGGCCGATGCGATTGCCGTGCAGGGCATTGATAAATTGCTGCAGGACATCCTTGAGCATGCGCAGGCGTTCGATGCGTTGCCCCGCCACGACATAATCCCGCAGGATCATGTTCAATGAGGTGTCCACGATGAACACGATATCGCGATGATGTTCCGGTACCGGCAGGCGTTTGCCAATGCGGTAAGGCTGTGACAAGGCCGTCAGGATCAAACTCAAAAACACAGCATATGCAAAAAAGCGCGCCAGCCAGCGACGCGTGGCATTGTGGGTCTGCGCCGCGTGCTGCAACGCGCGCAGTTGTGCATACTCGGGGTGGCAATAGGCGCGTTGCGTCAGTCGCTGCAATCCGGCGGATGGTGTACTTAAGCTGCCCGGCCAGCGCCACAACACAGCCGCCAGCACGATGCAACACACGGGAATCGCATAGAGATACGCAGGAGAGCTAAAGGCGATCTGTGCGAACAGGCCGGTCATGATGTCAGTGCTGCCGGAGCCAGCGGCGGGCCTGTTCAATCAGACGCGTGAGTTCGTCGACCCGCGGCGGCGGCGCCTGAAACACACAACGCTGCAGATCGTAATAGAACGCTTGCCAGTGCGTATCCGCGGCCGGGACTGTCTGCGCAATACTGGCGGGCGTTGCCCGCAGCCCCTGCAGCACGGCGCGATAACAATGACCGGCGAGTGCGTGCGTATCGACATCGGCCTGCTGCAACTGCGCCCGACATTGGCGCAGACGCCGCAAGGCGCACTGACGCGGTTGTCGCCGCCACAGGAAAAACACGACAAGCGCAACTAATACAAACAAGAGCACCGCACCCACTACCAACCAAAGGCTGATGGAGGGTGGCGGTGACGGCGGCAGAATATCCGTCCAGCGTCGACCCCATTGCACGACAGGATCGTTCATGCCGCACTCAGGATATCGTCGTCGGCGCGATAACGCGCATACGCGATGCCCGCCTGCTGAAACCATGTGGCGATCTCGTTGTGCCGATGCTGCATGCGTTGCGCATACGCTGCGGTCAGCGCGCTATCGCTACAATCGAGTGTCGTCTGTTCATCTTGCCGGGCAAAATCATACTCACCGTCGGCAGGCAAGGTTTGTTCGCTGACATCGATAATATGCCGCGCGTAGAGGGTATGTGTCTGCGCGAGGGCATGCAGCATCGGCATATCGCTCGCCTGTAACTCATGAAAATCACTGTAGAGAATCACGATACAGCCCGGCGCCAATTGCACCTGGGTTTGTTCCAGCACGCTGCGCAGTGTCGCTGTCGGAGCATCCTCTGCCAGGGGCGGTGTCGCCGCACAGAGTGCACGGATCAATGCCTGTTGACTGCCACGGTCCTGCGCAGGGGCAAACCAGGTCGGAATCTCGTCTATCAGGACAGCGCCGGTAAGGAGTGAGTGCCGTTGCGCCAGAAACAAATGAAACAATGCCAGCTGTGCCGCCTGCGCAATCTTCAGGCGCGTGCGCGTACCGAAACGCATGCTGGCACTACGATCCAGGATCAACCAGACCGGTGGCCGGCGCTCCTCGTAAAACGTCTTCCGATACAACTGACCGGTACGCGCCAGCAGACGCCAGTTAATAAAACGCGCCTCGTCACCCGCGCTGTACAGCCGGTTCTCGGCAAACTCATAACCGCGACCGACAAAGGCGGATTGGCGCTCACCCAACAGGATCTGCTGCACTTCGCGTTGTGCCAGCAAACTGCCGGCATCGGGCGAATTCGCCGCACGGTAGATCTGTTGTACGCTGTGAGCGTCCACCAGTGGCGGGGGTGAGAAGCGGCTGGTCCAGGACCACCCTGATAACAACCTGTTGTTCATGGTTACGGAATCGGTATCCGTTCCAGCAGGCGCGCAATGATCATCGCGCTGGTCACCTGTTTGGCCTTGGCATTGAAGCTGGGCAGGATGCGATGGCGCAGGACATCGGGCGCCATCTCGATCACATCATCGGGGATCACATACTCGCGGCCTTGCAAATAGGCATAGGCACTGGCGGCACGCACCAGGGCGAGTGTGGCCCGCGGCGACGCGCCAAAGTCGATGTAATCCGCCCACTCCTCGATCCACTCGCCCAGGTGGCGCGTGGCGTGCGTGAGCCGCACCACATATTCCTCAATCGTGGGTTCGATGTGCACTTCGGCGACTTCATGCCGTGCCTTGAGCACGGTATCCGGTTGCAGGCGACTCTCGAGGTCGATGCGGTCTTCACCGAAGTGCGTCTGACGATCGCGGCGCAGGATCGCGAGTTCTTCATCCTGCGACGGATAGTCGATGGTCACATGCAATAAGAACCGATCCAGTTGCGCCTCCGGCAAGGGATAGGTGCCGGCCTGTTCCAGCGGATTTTGCGTGGCCATCACGATAAACAATGCCGGCAAGGGATGCGTCTGCGCGCCGACCGTGATCTGATGTTCTTCCATGGCCTCGAGCAGGGCGGACTGCACCTTGGGCGGCGCGCGGTTGATCTCGTCGGCCAGGATGATCTCGTGAAACAGCGGCCCGGGCATAAAATCGAAGCGACGCTGCTGCGGGTCAAACACCTCGCTGCCGGTCAGGTCCGCCGGCATGAGGTCCGGCGTGAACTGGATGCGCTGGAAGCTGGCGTGCACGCCACTGGCCAGCGCCTTGACCGCCGTGGTCTTGGCCAGACCCGGCGCCCCCTCCAGCAAGAGATGGCCACCGGTCAGCACGCCGATCAGGATGCGGTCGAGCAGTGCCGCCTGACCGACGATCACCGATTGCATGTGCTGGCGCAGTTTCAGAAATTCGGGTTGGGTGTGCATGAATTGTCTTTTCCAGTGCTGCGAGAAATATAGCGATTCTCAACGCTAAATAAATATTTATTGGCGACTATAGTCTATTGCTCAGACAATGAGTAATGTCTATTACCTATTATGAATCAAATATCACATACCAAATGGTATCTTTTTATTGCCACGCTGCCTGGCCAGCCAGGGTGTTTGCGCTTTTGGCGTCAGTTAAAAGGTAACGGTATCGGTGCAGCCAGGCAGCATCCATCCCGTGCAACTGCAGGAAGATAATATGACTGACCCTGTAAGCCAGGAGCGTCCGCAACATCCGACCTTCCGGGAGGCATTGTGGTATTGGTTGAAACTGGGGTTTATCAGTTTCGGCGGTCCGGCAGGTCAGATTGCGATCATGCACCAGGAGCTGGTGGAGAAACGTCGCTGGATCGGCGAACGCCGCTTCCTGCACGCGCTCAACTACTGCATGGTATTGCCCGGCCCCGAGGCCCAGCAACTTGCGATCTATATCGGCTGGTTGTTGCACCGTACCTGGGGCGGCATCGTCGCCGGCACCTTATTCGTGCTGCCTTCGCTGTTCATTCTTGCAGGGTTAACCTATGTCTATCTTGCCTTCGGCGATCTGACCCTGGTCAAGGGTCTGTTTAACGGCATCAAACCCGCGGTAGTCGCCATCGTTGTATTTGCCGCTTGGCGAATCGGCACCCGCGCATTAAAAAATAAATTGTTATGGCTCTTTGCCGGCATTTCGTTTCTCGCCATCTTCGCATTCAAGGTCCCGTTTCCTTATATCGTACTCGGTGCCGGTATCCTGGGTTTTATCGGCGGCAAGATTGCCCCGGACTATTTCAAGCCTGGCGGTGGCCACGGCGCGAGTCTCAAGACCTACGGACCGGCCCTGATCGACGATGACACGCCGGCACCGGAACACACCAAATTCAACACGGTGCATTTGATCAAGTTGGTGATAGTTTTTCTCGCACTGTGGGGCGCCGCCGTACTCTTGCTTGCGCACCCGGTACTAAAAGATATGGGTATCTTTTTCTCCAAGGCCGCCCTGGTGACATTCGGTGGCGCCTACGCCGTGCTCCCCTATGTCTATCAGGGCGGCGTCGAACACTATCACTGGTTGTCTGCACCGCAAATGATCGACGGCCTCGCCCTGGGCGAAACCACCCCCGGCCCGTTAATCATGGTGGTGTCGTTCGTCGGCTTCGTGGGTGGCTGGACCAGGCAGATCCTGGGCCCGGACCTTCTGCTCCTGGCGGGTTTTATCGGCGCCTGCGTGGCAACCTACTTTACCTTCCTGCCGTCTTTCCTTTTCATCCTGGCCGGCGCGCCCCTGGTGGAAGCGACCCATGGCGATCTGAAATTCACTGCACCGCTCACCGGGATTACCGCGGCGGTTGTCGGCGTCGTGCTCAACCTCGGGTTATTTTTCGGTTGGCATGTGATCTGGCCACACGCAACGACGGCCGCGCCTTTTGCCGGTGGTGTTGAATGGTTTTCCGCGCTGGTTTCTATTGCGGCCTTCGTTGCCCTCTGGAAGTACAAGCAGGACGTCATGCGCGTTATCGCGGCCTGCGCCGTCATCGGGCTTGTTTACAGCTATCTTGGATAAAGGTGCGCAGGCAAGGGCTGTTCAGTCGCCATCTTCCACTTCGACAAAGGTGCCGTGCTCCTCGTCGTATTCAAACTCGGAATCGTAGGGGGCATCGAGCACATCGATAAAACGATCATCGATATCGAGCACGCTACCCAGAGAGACGTAATGCCAGTTGTCCGGGTTGTCGAGATAATCTTCGTCCTCATCACCGGCCATGATATTCCAGCCGCTGAAGTCCTCCAGTTCATCCTCGGTCTCATCCGGATTTTCGCGATAGAGTGCGCCGACGGGATGTTCGTCGTCAAATACCCGCTTGGTTACAAAACAATTCGCCGTGTATTGCTCGACGATATTAGGCACCGGGTCGTCCAGTTGCGTATCGATGATATGCTCTACCGCAAAATCGATTTCATCACCGACCGTTAAATCAGCAATCAGCGCCGGCTCGTCCTCCAGTTCACCGCGAAAATCCACGTCATCGACGACCGTGATGCGCACCCACAAGCGCTCGGCCTGTTCCTCGTCAGCAGCTTCCTCGTCGCTGCGGAACATGAGCATGACCGCGTCGCCCGGTTTCAGCATCGCGACCACTTCCGTTGACGGCAAATAAAAGGTGTACGGCGCCACCTCCGCCAGTTCGCGGGCGTCTTCCAGATACCAGAGTGTTTCCTGCTCTTCTTGCATTGATTTCGCTTCTAAATAAAACGTCCGTTACCACGTCAACATCAGTATAGAACAAGCCACCTGCGCGCAACATCGCCCATATTGGCAATTGCTCGCGTATACCCGGGCGATCGTGCCAGCGCACGCAGCAAAGTTGATGGAGTATTTTATTTGATCCAGATTGTCTTGGCGTTTACAAATTCGTGAATGCCGTGATGGGACAGCTCCCGGCCGTAGCCTGAGCGCTTGATCCCGCCGAACGGCAAACGCGCATCGCTTTTGACAAAACCGTTAACGAAGGTGCAACCGGACTGGACCTGGCGCGCGAGACGCTCGCCGCGACGGGTGTCGCGGGTCCAGACACTGCCGCCCAGGCCGAACTCGGACTCATTGGCGATGCGCAGGGCATCGTCCTCGTCACGCGCCCGGATCACGATGGCCACCGGCCCAAACAATTCCTCGTGATAGGCGCGCATGCCCGGTTCCACCCGATCCAGGATCGAGGCCTTGTAGAAGGCACCGGGCCCCGGTATCGGCTCGCAACCCGTTACGGCGATCGCACCGGCCGCGATGGAATCCTCCACCTGGCGATGCAATTCATCCCGCAGATCGGTACGCGCCATGGGTGCCAGGCTGGTGTTGGGGTCGGCAGGATCGCCCGGGGTAAGCGCCTCGGCCCCGGCCTTGAAACGCGCAACAAAGTCCTCGGCCACCGCATCCACCACAATGAAGCGCTTGGCGGCGATACAGCTCTGCCCGGTATTGAGATAACGAGAAATAACCGCGCTCTTTACCGTGACATCCAGATCGGCGTCCTCGAGGACGATAAAGGCATCGGATCCACCGAGTTCGAGCACGGACTTTTTCAGGTTGTCGCCGGCGGTCCGCGCCACCTGACGCCCGGCCGGTTCGGAACCGGTCAGGGTGACGGCATGCACGCGTTTGTCCTCAACCACCCTGGAGACCTGCGAGGCACGAATCATCAGGGTACGGAAAACGCCCGCGGGAAAACCCGCCAGTTTGAACACCTCCTCGATCGCCAGAGCACACTGCGGCACATTGGAGGCATGTTTCAACAAACCGGTGTTGCCTGCGACCAGCGCCGGGGCGGCAAAGCGGAACACCTGCCAGAATGGAAAATTCCACGGCATTACCGCCAGCACGGTGCCCAGCGGTAAATAGGCGACATAACTGTGACTGGCATCCGATGCAAGGGTTTCGTCCTTGAGCGCGATGGGACCGTTTTCGGCATAGTAATCACATACGGTCGCACACTTCTCCACCTCCGCCCGGGCGTCCTTGAGCAGCTTGCCCATTTCCTGGGTGATCAGGGCGCCGAAGCGATCGGCGTTATCACGCAATACCTGTCCGGCTTTACGCATAAGGCTTGCACGTTCGGCAATCGGTGTGGCGGCCCATTGCGGGGTCACCGCCGCCGTTTGCATCAATGCCTGTTCGACCTGCACGTCATCCCAGGCCGGTATTTCCATAAGCTGCTCACCGGTGGCAGGGTTGATGACGGTAAAACTCATGCCCACTCCTTTCTGCTTACTGCTGGAGAAAAATTATAATAGCCTTCACAGTATAGACATACTTCTTAAGAATGCAGATAAAATATGACCCGGCGATGACTCAGGTCAATGCGGTATCTGCCGTACGAATGAAACCTATTGGATTAAATTTGCGACGGGACGAACAAAAATGCACAAACATATCTGTGTAATGGGTGGCAGCGGATTTGTCGGTAAGACGATCATCGCCAGGTTGATACAGCAGCAACGACGCGTGCGTGTACTGACACGTCGGCGTGAGCGACACCGCGACCTGCTCGTGCTGCCCGGCGTTGAACTGATCGAGGCCGATATCCATCACCCACCGGCCCTGGAACACTACTTTGACGGCTGCGACGCCGTGATCAATCTCGTGGGGATCCTCAACGAAAAGCGCGATGACGGCCTGGGCTTTCGCCGCGCGCACGTAGACCTGGCGGAAAAAATCGTGCACGCCTGCCAGCGCAACGGCATCAGCCGCTATCTGCACATGGCCGCGCTGCACGCCAATGCCAAAACCGCACCCAGTTATTATCTGCGCAGTAAGGGTGAAGCCCTGGAGCTTGTGCACGCGGCGCGGGATATCGATGTCACCAGTTTCTGTCCATCGGTGATCTTCGGACCCGGCGACAGTTTTTTTAATCGCTTCGCCGATCTGTTGCGGCTGACGCCCGGCATACTCCCGCTGGCCTGCGCCAACGCACGCTTCGCGCCGGTCTACGTTGGCGACGTCGCTGATGCATTCGTGCGTAGCCTGGATAATCCCGCGACCTATGGCCAGCGCTACGAATTGTGCGGTCCGCAGGTCTACACGCTCAAACAACTGGTCGAGTACACCGCGCAACAACTCGGCTTATGTCGCAAGGTGATTGGTCTGGGTCCCGGCCTGTCGAAGCTGATGGCAAACGTGTTCGAACACATGCCTCTATTCAAACCCATCACGCGCGACAATTATCGTTCCCTGCAGATCGACAGCGTATGCAAGGAGGCCTTCCCGCCGATCTTTGGTATTGAGCCGCACAGCATGGAAGAAATCGTGCCTGCATATCTGGCAAATAAAAATGCGCGCGCGCAATACGATGCATTCCGACAGAATGCACGGCGCTAGTTATGTGATACACCAAAACCGTTTCAACACACAGGAACTTTTCCAGGACTGACCTGGTCTATAACAACGTTCGAACACTGAAGAATGCAACAGAGATTTCCGGATTTTTTTGCGTGGAAATCGGCGTGATCGAACTCCTGCAATTCTATTCGGAATACATCCTCTTTCGGCGATCATATCGTGCGCATGACTTCATCAGCGCCGACCTTCTCCTCTCTGTTGTTGAGTCTCAATCTGAAATTTCGTCTGGCGCACTGGTTTGCTCTTGCAAGTCAAACAGCGCTATCAATACAAGGAGAAATTCACCCATGAAAAGGTCAAACCACATCAAATCCTTCGGAATCGCCACATTGCTGCTGGGTATGGCAACGGCACAGGCCTGGGCGGGCATCGCCGAGAAAACCGTAACGGATGTCGCTACAGCATCAACCAGCAAGGCGAACGAAAAGGCCGCGAATGAATTACTCAAACACCGCGAGGCGCTTGTACAGGAAGCGACAGCCGCCAACGATGAAATCATCAAGGCCCTTGAGCAGTTAAAAAAGAAAAACGAGCATAGCGCATATAAAACCCTTGCCGATGCCTCAGGCAAACTCGATGTCGTACTGGCACGCGATCCGGACCTGAAAATGGCACCCATTGCCGTGCGTATGCGCGTCATCGACCTGGCGGCAAACGCAAAAGACGTGAAGGACATTGTCGATCAGGCGCGCAAGGCCCTGGACAAGGGTCAGGTACAGGCAGCACGCGCGTTGATCGATCCGCTGGTCAGTGAGATCCGTCTCGCCACGGATTATCTGCCGATGGCAACCTATCCCGCCGCCATCAAGCACGCCGTTGCCGAAATCCAGAAAGGCAAAATACAAGAGGCACGCGCCGATCTGTATGCCGCGCTCAGCACCATCGTCACCAATGACGATATTATTCCGCTGCCGCCATTGAACGCGGAAGCGGATGTCATGCGTGCGTCGCAGCTGGAAAAGAAAGACCGCAGCAAAAACAGGAAGGACATCGTCAAGCTGCTGGATGAAGCCAATCAGCAAATTGCGCTGGCAGATCGTCTTGGCTACGGAGAGTACAAGGACATCAAAAAAGAGATCGCTGCAGTGAAAGACAAGGTAAATGCCGGTTCCAGGGACTCGAACCTGTTCGGCCACCTGGAGAACCTGTTCAAGGAAGTGCGCAACAAGGTGTAGTCACAAACCCAGATACTCGATAACCGGACCAACCCCGTGCCGATCTCCTCCGGCGCGGGGTTAATTTATATGTGCACGATTAATACGGCAGACTGAACCAGAATGTCGTGCCCCGGTCCTGATTGACCCGCGCCCCAATCTTGCCGCCCTCCGCCTCGATCAGTTCCTTGCACATACTCAGGCCGATACCGGTGCTGTTCTCGCCGCCGGTCGGTCTGTTACTCAAGGCCACACCGCGTTTGAACAAATTGCGCTGATCGGATTGCGTCAGTCCCGGTCCTTCATCGATGACCTCGATTAAAACTGAATCGCCCAGTGCCTGGCTGCGGATCAACACCTGCGTCCCGCATGGACTGAACTTGATGGCATTGCCGATCATGTTATCCAGCACCTGCCGCACCCTGAAGGCATCCGCCTTGAGCAGGGGGAGGTCCGCGGCCAGGTCGGTATCCAGCACGGTACGCTTCTTGTTCGCGTACACCACGTTCAGCGTCTGCATCTCCTGGATCACCTCATTCAGATTGATATGACCTGAAACAGGTGTATCGCGTTGTTGCACCAGATTTTGATCGAGAAAGCCATGCACCACATCCTGCATGCGCTGGTTGGTCTGTTCGATCAGGTCCAGGTGCCCAAACAATTCGGCCAGCCGTGCCTCCTGTTGCGTCTGCATGCCACGTACTGTCTCAATAATATCCGCGATCACCAGCATGGGTTTCTTGAGGTCGTGACTGGCGAAGTGCAGGAATTTGTCCTTGAGCTTCGACAGGCAGGCAATGGATAACTGGGTCTTGATCCGCGCCGCGGCGATCGCCTGGTTCAGCGGCTTGAGCAGATAATCGTTGGCCCCCAGGGACAGGGCCTCGACGATATGCGCCTCATCGTCGTCGGCGGTAAACATGATCACCGGCAGTTCGAGCATGGAGTATTGCGTGCGCAGGCGGGTCAGGACCTCGATCCCGTCCATCTCCGGCATGGCGATGTCCAGCAGGACCAGATCGATGCCGCCGCGGGCGACGCGCTGCAGGGCATCGACGCCATTGACCGCATTCACGATCGCATAGCCCAACTTGCCCAGGGTCAGCGTGACCAGGCGACGATTGAGGTCGTTGTCATCCACCACAAGAATGGTCTGGGAAACCGGGTTTTTATCCATGCGCGATAACGGGGCGTGCTGCCTAATTCGGGATACTGGTGTATATTGCCTAAACTCCTGTTTTATATCGGTTAGAATCCCGTTTTATTTAAAACCCCGGACAATTTCGGATTACCATGAAGTACTTTTTGGTCGGTGGCTGTGTGCGTGATGCCCTGCTCGGTCTGCCTGTGAAGGACCGGGACTGGGTCGTCGTGGGCGCCAGCCCGGACGACATGCTGCGCGAAGGCTATACCGCGGTCGGCAAGGACTTCCCGGTCTTCCTCCACCCCCGGACCCACGAGGAATACGCCCTCGCCCGCACGGAACGCAAGACCGGCCCCGGTTACACCGGCTTCAGTTTTCATGCCGCGCCGGACGTGACCCTGGAACAGGACCTCCAGCGCCGCGACCTGACCATCAATGCCATGGCGCAAGCGGCGGACGGCACGCTCATCGATCCGTTTCATGGCCGGCAGGATTTGCAGCAACGTTTGCTGCGCCACGTCTCCCGCGCCTTCGTGGAAGACCCGGTGCGCATCCTGCGCGTGGCGCGGTTCGCCGCGCGCTTTGCCGAACACGGATTCCGCATCGCAGACGAGACCATGATCCTGATGCAGGAAATGGTGGACAACGGTGAGGTTGACGCCCTGGTGCCCGAACGCGTGTGGCAGGAGACCGAGCGCGCACTCGGAGAAAATACCCCCTCGCGCTTCTTTGAAGTCTTGCGTGAATGCGGTGCGCTGGCGCGTATCTTTCCCGAGATCGATCAGCTGTTCGGCGTCCCGCAACCACCGGAGCACCACCCGGAGATCGACACCGGTGTGCACGTCATGATGGTGTTGCAGGCGGCGGTCAGGCTCAGCCCGGACACGCGCGTGCGTTTCGCCGCGCTGGTACATGACCTGGGCAAGGGCATCACGCCCAAGGCGGAATTGCCGCAGCACATCGAACACGAAGAGCGCGGCGTGCCGCTGGTCGAGGCACTCTGCGAACGGCTCAAGGTCCCGCGGGACTACCGCGATATTGCGGTGCTGGTCACGCGCTATCATTTATACTTTCATCGCGCCAGGGAACTGCGCGCGGGCACGATCCTGAAATTATTTCAGGGCCTGGACCTGTTCCGCCGGCCGGAACGCCTGGAGTTGTTCCTGCTCGCCTGCGAAGCGGATTCCCGCGGCCGCCCCGGGGATTATCAAACGCGCAAACTGGAACAGCCGGCACTGTTGCGCACGGCCTTCGCGGCGGCGGCGAACGTGGATGTGCAACCGATCCTGGATCGCGGGCTGACGGGTAAGGCCATCGCCGACGAATTGCAACAGCAGCGGATCAAGGCGATCCAGTCCGCCCTCAAACACTAATCACATACTTATATATATAACGCCATGTCCAAACAACCACCCAAAGTCGGCTTTGTCAGTCTCGGTTGCCCCAAGGCCCTGGTCGATTCCGAATTGATCCTCACGCAACTGCGCGCCGAGGGGTACGATATTGTCCCCAACTATGACAAGGCCGACCTGGTCGTAATCAATACCTGTGGTTTCATCGACGACGCGGTTGCCGAATCCCTCGACAGCATCGGCGAGGCGCTCAATGAAAACGGCAAGGTCATCGTCACCGGCTGCCTCGGCGCCAAGGGCGACATCGTCAAGGATACCTACCCGGAGGTGCTGGCCGTCACCGGCCCGCATGCCCTGCACGAAGTCATGCACGCCGTGCACTCGCACCTGCCCAAGCCGCACGACCCGTTTCTAGAACTGGTGCCCGAGCAGGGCATCAAGCTCACGCCTCGGCATTACGCCTATCTGAAAATTTCCGAAGGCTGCAACCACCGCTGCACCTTTTGCATCATTCCCTCGCTGCGCGGCGATCTGGTGAGCCGCCCCATTGGCGAGGTCATGCAAGAGGCGGAAAACCTGGTGAAGGCCGGCGTGAGGGAACTGCTGGTGATCTCGCAGGACACCAGTGCCTATGGCGTGGATGTGAAATACCGCGCCGGTTTCTGGGGCGGACGCCCTATCAAAACCCACATGACCGATCTGGCGCAGGCCCTGGGTGAACTGGGCGTGTGGGTGCGCCTGCATTACGTGTATCCGTATCCGCACGTGGATGACGTCATCCCGTTAATGGCGCAAGGCAAGTTACTGCCCTATCTCGATATCCCGTTCCAACACGCCAGCCCGAAGATCCTGAAGGCCATGAAGCGCCCGGCCAATGCCGAGAACGTATTGAAACGCCTGCAACGCTGGCGCGAGATCTGTCCGGACATCACGATCCGTTCCACCTTCATCGTCGGCTTCCCCGGCGAGACCGATGACGATTTCGAACAACTGCTGCAATTTCTGGAGGATGCGCAACTGGATCGGGTCGGCTGTTTCATGTATTCCGCCGTGGAAGGCGCCGTTGCCAACGACCTGCACCACCACGTGCCGGAAGAGGTCAAGGAGGCACGCCTGGAACGCTTCATGGAGACCCAGGCCGTGATCAGCGCCAGCAAACTGAAACGCAGGCTCGGACAGACACTCACCGTGCTCGTCGATCATGTCGATGAGGACGGCACCGCCACGGCGCGCAGCCAGGCCGATGCCCCGGAGATCGACGGCGTAGTCATCATCGAAAATGCCGGGGAGTTACGCGCCGGCGAATTCGCGCGGGTGAAGATCAACAACAGCGACGAGCACGACCTCTACGGTGAACTCGTCTGAATCAGAATGTAGACGGAACCAAATCGATTTTGATCTTGCCATAAACTTAAAGTTGTCATTCAGGAAAAACATGCTTAAACAATTTCTAACCGACACCTGGTACTTTTTTAAGAACCACCTTGTCGCGATTTCGATGATCGTCCTGCCCATCGTCATACCCGTTGAAATACTCTCGACAATCTATCGGCAAAATTATACCGGTGAGGAATTTGTCCTGGCTGAACAGCTCCCGCCCTTGCTGCTTGGTTTCGTTGTCTACCCGATCTACACGGCGGGTATCGTCTTTTATCTACATTCCGTCATAGTTGGTAAAGGTTTGAATGCGCAAAGCGCGTGGTTACTCGGTGTCAGATTCTGGTTTCCCTACGTGTTGCTGAGTATGATGATGGGTGCGGCGATCATCTTTGGCATCTTTTTGTTTATCCTGCCCGGGATATTTTTTGCCATACGGTTTGCCTTTGCGGAATTTGACCTGCTGCTCAACAGGACGAGTCCGGCAGATGCCATGAAAAACAGCTGGGCGCTGACGAAAGATTATATGTGGGTGATCCTGGGCGGCTACGTGATTATCACCCTGATTTTGTTTACGCCTTATTATGTGATAGCGAAACTGCTTGACCCAACGAATGCCTACTCACCGCTGCTGGATACCACTGCAAACATCGTTTATGCCGTTCTGGAGGTCAGCTACATGATATTTGCCTTTCGTATCTATGACCATGCAAGGAAACATCTTAGCCCGTCATCCGCGTGAATTTGCGCTATGCTTTTTCGATGACAAGCCAGCGCCGCCTGGTTTCTGGCCTCAGCTGTTTGTCCAGGTGGCCGCAACAGATCTTCGCATCTATTTGGAGGTACTGTGATCGCCAAGCGCTTCTTCGGACGTAAACTCTATACCGGCAAGGCCTTCCAACGCGCCTTCTGCATCGATGAGCTGCGCGAAGTCGCACGCCGCGCCATGCCCAACTTCGCGTTCGAATATATCGAAGGCGGCTCCGAAGATGAACGGGCCCTGCACTGGAACCGGGCCGCGCTGGATGCGATTCGGATGATCCCCAATACCCTGGTCGATACCAGCGCCCGCCATCAACGCATTTCGCTGTTTGGCAAGGAGATCAATTCACCCATCATCCTCGGTCCGACCGGCCTCAATGGCATGACACGCTACCGGGGCGATCTCGCGCTGGCGCGGGCCGCCGCGGCAGCAGGCATTCCCTTTACACTCAGTACCGTCTCAAACATGCGACTGGAAGACGTCGCCAAGGCGGGTGGCCGTCTGTGGATGCAGCTCTACGTGTTACGCGATCGCGCCGCGGCACGCGATATTCTCAGCCGCGCCGAACGCGCCGGCTATGAGGCGATTGTGTTCACCACCGATGCCAATGTCTTCGGTTATCGCGAATGGGACCGGCGCAATTACCGCGCACCCGGTAAACTCACACTGCGCAATATGTTTGATGTCGCCCTGCATCCGCGCTGGGCACTGGATGTGCTGTCACATGGCATTCCCTGGTTCGACAATATTGTCGATTTCCTGCCAGCGGAAGCAAAAAGTGCCCGCACCGGCGTGGCCTATTTCAATCAACTCTTTACGCATGATATTTCCTGGGAGGATGTTGCGTGGATACGCAAAGCCTGGCCGCACAAGCTGCTGCTCAAAGGCGTGCTGAGTGTCCAGGATGCGCAGCGCGCAGCCGAGGCCGGTTGCGACGGCATCATTCTCAGTAACCATGGTGGCCGCCAGCTGGATGTCTGCGTTGCCCCGATTGAGATGCTGCCACAGATGGTCCGTGCGGTAGGCGATCGCATGGCCATCATTGTCGATAGCGGATTTCGCCGCGGCGGGGACGTGGTCAAGGCCATGGCCCTCGGCGCAAGTGCCGTCATGCTCGGACGCGCCACACTGTACGGCCTGGCCGCCGGTGGCGAAGCCGGTGTCAGCCATGCGATCCAGATCCTCATGAATGAGATCGACCGGACCCTCGGACAGGCGGGTTGCCGGTCCCTCGCCGATGTCCATGCCGGCATGCTCACAGGTGCACCACTTTGATTTTCTCTGCCTGCCCCGATTTATCACATTTTTATCCCATTTCTTACCAACGTCACTCAGAAGGGGTAAACTGGTTGAATTCCGGAAAAAAAACTCCTTTAATTTACTCATTCAGGGGAGAAATTGAGCGTGCAGCCAGGAAATATTATAACGTTCTGTTTTTATTTATTTTTTCATAAGATCTTTTCATAACAATAATAGTTACATGTGGCCTACCTGTTCGCCACCATGGAACACATAACGTTAGTCACTATTTCGAACTAGACATGGTTTTTTGGTAGTTTGAATAAGCGCGGGGATGTGTTGTTAATTAATTTGAAGCATGAGTTGCGTGTGCCGCTGAACACGCCGCCTGTCATGCCTAAAATTAATCAAACAACTATTGAAAAATAAACGTTGTGAAACTGATCGCTGATAGCCAGGGAAAGGACATAATTGATTCCTGTCATGGGGACCCAGAGTGCGTCGGGACAATCGTCCGCATATCTGCACCGGCCGAAGTGGAATCTCTATGGCGTAAGCTCGAACTCAGCTGCAATCCTTCTTTTTTTGTTACATGGTCCTGGATCGGACCGTGGGCCAGGCTAGTCAAAAAGAATACCGAACTTTACCTTTTCACCGCCAAAGCAAATAACTCACCTGTCGCCATGTGTTTTCTGACGATTTCCATCGCCGAGAGGCTCAAAGGTCTTATCCATAGCAAACAGGTCATGTTAAATGAATACCTGAATGACCATTGCAATATGATAACCCAATACAATGGCATGCTGGTCAATGACAAATACGCCAAATCCGCGTGGAACTGTTTTTATGAATGCCTGATGTCCTGGGACAGGCCATGGGATGAATTGGCTATGAGCTCGATATCCCAGGACCAACTTGAAGTTGTCGCCAGCGCATGTCCCGGGCTCTCGCTAGATATTGATAAGGTCCATAAGGAATGGACAGTTTCGCTCAAGCCGGAATTCAGTGACCTCAAGACCCTGATTAATGAATTTAAATCCAAGAGCAGGCACCAATTACGCCAGTCCATCAGAAACTTCGAGAAAGAGCTTGGGGCCATTACCTTGACAGCCGCCGCAACGATTGCGGACGCCTTCACGTATTTTGATGCCATGGGCGAACTGCATACCAAAAGATGGGAAAAGGCGGGGCGGGCGGGTTCTTTTGCGAATCAGAACTGGGTGAATTTCCATAAGGAAATCATCAGGAATGAATTTTCAAACGGAAATATCCTGTTGCTGGCGATAAAAAGCGGAGCAACCGATATTGGATTTTTATATGGACACATCTACAAGAACGTTGCTTATATGCAGCAGACGGGCTTCGCTGCCATGGAACTTAACATATTAAAACCGGGATATATATCGCATCTCTATGCAATGGCTTTCTGCGCCGCGAGGGGAATTGAAGCATATAACCTGCTGCCTGACGAAGACTCTTCTTATAAAAGATTTTTTACCGCGCCTGGTGATTCAATATTCTGGGTGAATTTTCAGAAAAACAACCCAAAGATGCGCCTGGAAAAATATATACGTAGTGTACTAGGTGTAATAAAAAATATTTTGGGTTCATACAAAACAGCCAGATAACGTAAAACCATAACAGCATAATAGCCGGGGAGAACCACATTTTATGAATATTCTGGGGTTAAATTATTTTTATCATGACTCTTCAGCCTGTCTTGTACAGGACGGCGTTTTGACGGTTGCCATAGAAGAAGAGCGGTTGACGCGCAAAAAACACACCTACAGTTTCCCGTTCAAGGCCATTGACCGTTGCCTGCAAGTCGCCAATATCACTCCCGACAAAATAGACGCCATTGCCGTTTCCGTTAAACCCGAACTCGACTGGTTTAAGAGGCTCGTGCATGGGATATCAATCTTTCCCAAATCTGTCCCTTTCTTTAAATATGAAATTCTTTTGTACTACTGGAAACAAAAGGAATTCCGGGCATGGGTGAATAAAACCTGGCCCCAAGGCAGCAAGCGCCCGGCAATACATTTTATTCCGCATCATTTAACCCATGCAGCAGGAACCTTCTTTGTGTCGCCCTATGAATCCGCCGCGATTTTATCGATCGACGGCTCTGGCGAGTGGGCAAGCTCCATGCTCGGACATGGCCATGGCAATGAAGTAAAGACCTTTTCTTCCAGTTACTTCCCCATGTCATTGGGCTCTGTGTATGAAGCGGTGACCGACTTTTGCGGTTTCAAGCCCTGTTACGATGAGGGCAAAACCATGGGGCTGGCACCTATGGGTGACCCGGAGGTATTCAAAGACAAGGTGGAAAGGATAATCACCGTTGATGCCGAGGGTCACATACATGTGGATACATCCTATTTCACCTATCAGTATTGGGCTGGTGGATACTGCAGCGACAAGTTCTATCGCGAATTTGGCAAACCACGCAAAAAGGGCCTCGGGCCGTTTGACAAACATCATCTTGATGTGGCCGCGGCGTTTCAGCACGTATTGGAGGAAAGCTGCCTGCAATTAGCCAAAATTCTAAAAGACAAGACCAAGGAGAAATATCTGATCATTGCCGGTGGTGTTGCGCTTAATAGCGTGATGAATGGCAGGGTCATTCGCGAAAGCGCATTTGACGATGTTTATGTCATGCCGGCAGCGGGTGACAACGGGACGGCCATCGGTGCAGCCTATTATGTTTTGCACGGCGTACATAATGAACCAAGAAAATTCGTTCACGACAATCCCTATGTCGGCACGGAATACAGTAATGAAGAAATAAAAAGTGTGCTCGATGAGTGCAAATTAAATGCTGAGTACCACGATGATATAGAAGCCGTTACAGCAAAACTGTTGCATGACGGCGAGATCCTGTGCTGGTTCCAGGGCAAGATGGAAATCGGTCCGCGCGCCCTCGGCAATCGAAGTATACTGGCTAATCCGACCCTGCCCACCATGAAAGACAAGATCAATGCCGAAGTGAAGCACCGCGAAGCCTATCGTCCGTTCGCCCCTTCTGCCACCGTTGAATGCAAAAATGAATATTTCGACCTTACCGTTGAAGACCCCTTTATGCTGAAGGTCTGCCATGTATTGCCAGAAAAGCGGGATGTCCTCCCGGCAATAACCCATGTTGATGGTACGGCTCGATTACAAACCGTTCGCAAAGAACTCAACCCGCGCTACCATAAATTACTGACTGAATTCGGTAAATTGAGCGGAGTCCCGGTGCTGTTGAATACGAGCTTCAATATTATGGATGAGCCCATTGTCGAGTCACCGCTGCAGGCAATACGCTGTTTTTTCACCACTGGCCTCGATAAACTCGTCATAGGCAATTATTTAATTAAGAAATGAAGACCTATAGCTACATATTATTGTTGTTGATAAAGCTCATTATCTTGAGCTGCCTGTTCTTCCCTGTTTTCTGGGCGGTTTCGGTATTTTATGACTGGTGGTTCTCCAATTCCGGATTTTTACTTGAGATCATTCATGGTTCAAAACAACATTATCTTCGTGTTGTTAAGCAGGACTGGATAGCGTCGCTGCCGCTGTCTATTTTTGTCGCAATAATTATCAGCATGCCTCTGGAAAAGTATAGATTGCATATTTACAAAATAAGACCGACCTTTGGTTTTATCATCAAGCATATCTTCATACTTATCACTGCCATAGTTATCTATAGGTCATTTATCCCCGGCATTGTCTTCTTTTTTGTCTCCGCCCTGCTCTTGTCTGTTTTGACCCAGTTTGTGCAGCTTCTCCCACGCTACGCCACGAGAAGATCGTAAATGTTTCCAAGGTCAACCATCGTATCCATTTTCATTCTTGCCGTAAGCACGTATGTTTCCGCTGCTAATAAAGTCATTATCATCGGCGGTGGGCCGTATCCAGCCGAATCACAGGCATCCATCGAGATCAATACCAAATGGATCATTGATGTCATTAACCAGCATACTTCCGCAAAAATCACGGATATCCTGTACACGGATGGAAACAAGCCTGGCGTGGACGTTTACAAACACGTAGAGAATAATCCTGATATTTTATTATATGAGCCGTTGGCGCGCGTCTATGGTAAGCAACGCGAGAACTCTGAAGTGTTTTATTCAAGCAAGATAGAGAATAACATTGGCCCAATTACTCATGCGTCCGTAGTGAATGCACTTAACACCGGCTTCAGTTCTCTAGGTTCTGGCGACGCATTATTCTTAATCTTCCAGGGCCATGGCAATGCCAACCTGAAGAACCCTAATGCCAATTATTTCTACTTATTGGGCGATGATAAACTGACGGTTTCCGAACTGGGAAAACTGATATCACATGCGCCGCAGGACAGCACAATACGGTTTCTCTTCCCCCAATGTTATTCAGGCGCATTTACGAATCTGATGTACAAAGAGCAAAACTCTAAAAATAGTTTAACAAAGGCCAATATTTGCGGCTTCACCGCGCAGCGAAATGACCTGCCTTCGGAAGGTTGCACCCCCAGTGTAAATACCGATACTTATCGAGACTACTCATCTTACCTGTTCAGCGCGATCTCGGGTAAAACGATTGATGGCAAACCCCTATCTGGCAACCCGGATCTCAACCACGATGGACATGTGTCACTCAGAGAGGCGCATCTGTATACACTGGGACATGCATTCAGTGTCGATTACTCGCGTTCGACCAGCGAGGATTACCTGGAACACTGGCTACCCTGGTATCTGAAATGGATCCCCAATAGCAGTGAGCCAGACAATGAGTACATGCGCATAGCATCTGAGATTGCAGCCAAAAATAATCTAAACGGGAAGGGTAATACGTTAATCCAGGGCGTTAATGCAAAAATGTCTCAATTGGATTCAGAACTGGAGAAAATTGAAGGTGCAAGACGGGACCTTGCAGGGGCGATTAAAAGTGCGCAATCGTCCATAAAAAAAGACCTTTCGCGGCAATGGCCTCAACTGGATTTGCCATACACGGCGCAATACAGTCAGTTACTCCATCACAAGCTAAATGAAATAAATCTCTATATTAAGAATCACAAATCTTATCCTGATTTGGTAAAGAATCAGAACAAGGATGCTGTACTGGAGACCCGGTTTTTGAATACCCGGCGTGAGCTGGCGCAGATGTTAAAAATCCTGCGCATGAGAAAATTAGGCCGCACCCTGGAATTATTTAACAGCTACGCGTCGGATTCGCAGAAGGCGGAATATCGCCGACTGCTCAATTGTGAAGACACAAGAATTTAGATATTTTCAGAAACAGGCCATAAACCCCGGCTACTGCCTGTCGAATCCTTGCCTTTTAACGCCTTCCACATCATATGTAATCAACTGACTGACTTTTTCCGCCGAGGCGAGTAACCTATATCCCATGTACCAGTTGCAGGCAAGCGAACGATTCCACCATGGCCAGATCGTATGGGTCCGAGCCCAGCAGGAGATCCTGGCGACGCTGGATGACGAGGGGAAACTCGATGGCCTGCCTTTCATGCCTGAAATGTCGCCCTATTGCGGCCGCTCGTTCCGGGTATCCTCAATTCCCACCATGACCTGCGTCGAAGGTGTCGGCTTTCGCGGTCTCAAGGATATTATCTTTCTGGAAAACCTCCGCTGCAGCGGCGACGCACATGACGGCTGCCAGCGAGACTGTTTACTGTTCTGGCGAGAGGCCTGGCTTAGTGACCATCCAGTCAGCCAGTCGCCTGCTCCTGATACTTTAGCAGCGCCAAACAACACTCAATTGAAAACAAAACACGGCGCACGTTATTTCTGTCAATCAACGGAGCTATCCGGCGTCGTAACGGAATTTCGGCCTGAAGACTCCCGGCCAAAAGGCAAACTCGCAATATTCAAAAAGATCTTTCGTGATCTGTTACATGGTGAAATGACTATCGCTGCTTTTACCAAAAAGATAGTTAGCGCGTTTCTAAACAGGTTAAAAGCCTTACTGGGCATGGATACCGGAGGTCAGCTTACAGGCCAGCGGCAAAAAACAGAGACACTCAGTCTGGGTCTTCAACCCGGTGAATGGATCGAGATTAAATCCAGGAAGGAAATCGCTGAAACGCTCGATAGCCATGGCAAGAACCGTGGACTTTTGTTCGACATCCCGATGGGTGATTATTGCGGCCAGCGGTTCCAGGTGGAAAACCAGTTACGCAAAATCATTCTGGAAGAGACCGGCCAGATGGTCACCTTGACCAATACCGTGCTTCTCAAAAACAATGTCTGTACCGCCTGGGGCTGTCCCCGGGCCAACCGTTTTTTCTGGCGCGAGATCTGGTTAAGGCGTGTTGAGCCTGGGAAAGATACCTAAACAAAGGCCGGGTTCCCCCGGCCTTGTCCTGGACACCTTACACGAATCCCAGCGTTATATCATGATGTGAAATTCACCATGAACGCGCTGTTCGCGCCGTTAATGTTGTACGTCACGGTATAGCTGGTCCCGTTTGCCACGATCTGCACGTAATCCCCGTTCGCACCGGTAACCGTGATCGAGCCACTGGTCGCATGGCCGACACTGCTGTCGTAGGTCCAGTTGTCGAACACCACCTTGACCACACCGCCTGCACTCGAGGAGTTATAGACATAGGTCGCGGAAATAATCGTGATGTTATTACCACTTGTAGAAAGGCCGCTGCCGGAAATGTTTGTGGCGCCGCCATTGTTCAGCGTGGTTGAGGTGGTGATTACACCATTAGTGTAATCGTAATTATATGTGGCATTGTAGGGACCATAGCTGTAGTTCAGGCTGGAGGCGGAATCGCTAATGGAACTGGAAACATTGCTGTACTGGACGCTAACTGCGTAATCGGTCGCGCTAGTATAACGCGTGTAGGTAAAGGTCATGCTTCCATTGACGACATAAGTGTAGGTACCGTTTGTATACGTACAACTGTTGTAGGTAACAATAAAATAAACACCCGCAGTCAACGCCGATGTGTAATTCGTGGTATAGCTGTACGTACCTGATCCTCCAGTACCGAGCGCTGCGCAGGAACCACTGCCTGAAGTATCCGCCGGCCGCAGATTGTAAATACCGATAGCCCCTGCTGTGCTTTGTGAGCTGGCTGCAGAAATCAGGTCCTGCGTATCGGAATTGATCTCATTCGCCAAGCTATTCGCATTAGGTTGCGAACCTGCCAGCTTCGCCGTCGGCGCAGTATTCAGGGTAATCCCGGAGGTGCCCCCACCAGTGCTGCCACCGCTTCCGCCACTGCCCCCACCGCCACATCCGCTGATAAGCAATGCGCTGATAAACGCCCAGGCAATCGATTTCTTATTCATGGTTTTTTCCCCTCTTTGTTGCAATTGAAATTGACGTTCCAGTGTATGTACACCCTCTACCCGACTGCTTGCGAAACTGAACGCGAACACTGAACTGGAAGTCACATTAGATCGTTATTACGAATAGTCTTATGAGAAATTCGATCCTACTTTAGCACAGGGGTTTGACCGAACCTATACAGAAATGGGAATTTGGTCACACACCGGATAATGCTGCAAACAGTGTGGACTGCGCAGTGAATTGCGCACGTTAGCAACCTCGCCTCGGCATTACACCATAATAATTATGGAATTGCTCAGTGCGCGCTTCGCAGCAAACCACGAATAACATGAATGCATATATTGTGAGTGCGATGCAACTTTCATAGATATACAAACTCTATCTGCACACTCGGGTCACGCCCGACCCGGCATCACTCTCTTATCTTCCGGAACGACATAATGTCATTCATTTTATCCACCGCAACACTCACCCGCCGGTTTAAAGATATCGTCGCCGTTGACGCACTCAGCCTCTCGGTAGCGTCAGGTGAGGTGTTCGGATTACTGGGGCGCAACGGCTCCGGTAAAACCACCCTGATCAAGATGCTCACCACCCTGCTGGCACCCTCCTCCGGTTCCGCCAGCGTCGGCGGATTCGATGTCGTGCAGCAAGCCGCCGAGGTCAGGCGCCTGATTGGTTATGTACCGCAAGCGCTGTCCGCAGACGGCGAATTGACGGGTTATGAAAACCTGCGCGTCTTCGCCAGCCTCTACGACATTCCACGCGCGCAACGCGAGCAGCGTATTCGCGAGAGCCTGGAATTCATGAACCTGACCGAACACAAGGACAAGATGGTCAAGGCCTATTCCGGCGGTATGATCCGTCGCCTCGAGATCGCACAGGCCATGTTGCATCACCCCCGGCTCATGTTCCTCGACGAACCGACGGTAGGGCTGGATCCGGTTGCGCGCGACTCCGTCTGGAATCATATCGATCAGTTACGCGCCGAATACGGCACCACGATCTTTTTCACCACGCACTACATGGAAGAAGCCGAACATTCCTGCACCCAGGCCGCGATCCTGCGCCAGGGCAAATTGATCGCCATCGGCACGCCTGCCACACTCAAACTCGCGACGGGGAATCCCGATGCCAGCATGGATGATGTCTTCACGCATTTCACGGGAACATCCGCGGAAGAAAACGGCGCTTATCTGAAAACCGCATCGATGCGCCGCGCCGCGCACAAACTCGGTCGCTGATAAGAACGCATACAGGACATCAGCATGATCACCACGCCCGCTCGTTTTGTCACAAAAACCCTGGCTATCGCCGGGATGGAAATACGCAAGTTACGCCATGACCCCACCGAACTGCTCACCCGCGCCGTGCAACCGGCCTTATGGCTGCTGGTATTCGGCCAGGTCTTCAGTCACACGCATATCATTCCTACCGGCAACCTGAGTTATATGGATTTTTTAATGCCGGGCATCCTGGCGCAGAGCGTATTGTTTGTGGCGATCTTCAACGGCATCTCCATCATCTGGGAACGCGACCTCGGGATCGTACATAAATTCCTGGTGAGTCCGACCCCGCGTACCGCCCTGGTGCTGGGGAAATCCGTTTCCGCCGGGGCGCGCGCCCTGTCACAGGCTGTACTCATTTATCTGTTGGCTTTTATCCTGGGCGTGCATATCAATCTCAACCCCAGCGCATTAATCGGGGTGCTGCTATTTGTATTGTTAGGCGCAACCCTGTTTTCGACCTTTTCCCTGATTATCGCCTGCCTAGTCAAGACCCGGGAACGCTTTATGGGCATCGGCCAGGTGATGACCATGCCCCTGTTCTTTGCCAGCAATGCGATCTATCCCACGGATATTATGCCCGGCTGGTTAAAGACCATCGCGCATGTGAATCCGCTGACGTATGAAGTCGATGGCCTGCGCGCACTCACCCTGGTCGGCGGCCAAAGCACGCTGGGCCTGAGTACGGATTACGCCGTGCTGTTTGTGATCTTATTATTGCTCATCATGCTCGGCGGCTGGATCTATCCGCGCATTATCTCCTGAACGCAGCGCCAGATATCGCGCATCCGTGTTTTATGGTCGATACTGTCAATGACACTGGCAGATCAGCTTATGCAGCAATGGTTTCGTAAAAATCTTGGCGACCCGCTCCTGGCCGAGCCTGTACTCGATCACCTTCATGCGCTATTCACCGCTGAATATGAACAACGCCACCAGCCAATGGATATGGCACTGTTCATTCGCCATGAGTCTGTAACCCATCTGCATTGTGAGACCGTGATCTTTTTCTCTCCCGCTGCCGCGACAGTCGCCACTGCCGTCGGGGCCAGTCCATGTGCGCGCCCGGTACGCAGCGATTTAGGTCTATTCGCCGGCTCGGAACAGGCATGGACGGTCCTGTTTGCACAAGAGTAAAACCGCGCAGACTGGATTGTCATAGCGCAAATCGCTACGCTTCAGGCATGAACGAAACCATCGTCCTGAGCCTGGCCGGTATCGGCCTGACCGCGCTAGCCTGTCAGTGGTTTGCCTGGTGGGTGAAACTGCCGGCGATTTTATTTCTATTGCTGTCGGGCATCGTCCTCGGTCCGGTCACCGGCTTACTCGATCCGGACACCCTGTTCGGCAATTTGCTGTTTCCCATTGTCTCCCTCTCCGTCGCCGTCGTGTTGTTCGAAGGCAGCCTCACACTCAAATTCAGCGAAATTAAAGGACTGGAATCCGTAGTACAGCGCCTGCTGAGTGTCGGGGTACTGACGACCTGGACCATCACCACGCTTGCCGCCTATTGGTTACTGCGTATCCCGTTTGAATTAGCGTTGCTGTTCGGCGCCCTGACGGTCGTTACCGGCCCTACCGTGATCGTGCCCATGCTGCGGACGGTGCGTCCGACGGCGCGCCTGTCCAACATCCTGCGCTGGGAAGGCATTGCCATCGATCCCATCGGCGCCTTGCTGGCGGTACTGGTCTTCGAATTCATTATCGCCGGCAGCGGCGGCGCGGCCCTGGGTCACACCCTGCTGAGTTTTGCCAGCCAGCTTTTCATCGGATTCAGTTTTGGCGCCATTGCCGGTTATGTCTGGGGCGTGGTCTTGCGTCGGCATTGGCTGCCGGAGTTTTTGCACAACGTCGCTACCTTAATGATGGTGTTTGGCGTGTTTGCCCTGTCCAATCATCTTCAACCTGAATCCGGCTTGTTGACCGTGACCGTGATGGGCGTGTGGCTAGCCAACACAAGGGGCGTGGATGTGCGTGAGATCCTGGATTTCAAGGAGACCCTGAGCATCGTGCTGATCTCCGGCCTGTTTATCATTCTTGCCGCGCGGATCGATTTTGCGCGCGTGACCCAACTGGGCTGGCACGCCCTGGGCGTATTATTGATCATGCAACTCGTCGGCCGCCCGGTGAAGGTCTTTGTCTCCACCTGGGGCTCGTCATTGAACTGGCGCGAGCGCGCCCTGCTGGCCTGGATAGCACCACGCGGCATCGTGGCCGCGGCGGTTGCCGCCCTGTTTGCACTGCAACTGCAACAACAAGGTTATGCGCAGGCCGAACTGCTGGTGCCCATGACCTTCATTGTCATCCTGGGCACCGTGGCCTTGCAAAGCTCCACTGCACGTCTGATTGCCATGTGGTTGCGCGTGGCGGAACCGGATCCCACCGGCTTTCTTATCGTCGGCGCCAATCCGCTGGCACGCGCGATTGGACGCGCCCTGCAAAAACACGGTTTTCGTATTCAACTGGCGGATGCCAGCTGGAGCAATACGCGCGCTGCACTCATGGATAACCTGCCGACCTTTTTCGGCAATGTTGTCTCCGAACATGCCGATCGCCGCCTGGACCTGGTGGGCACCGGCCAACTGCTTGCCCTGTCCGCCGCGCAGGAAGAGAATGCGCTGGCCGCCACCCGCTATCGCAACGAGTTCGGTGTCGCCAACATCTACAGTCTGCAAATCACCTCGGAGAAAGAAGGCGACAACAAAACCGGCAAGCCACGCTATGGCCACCTCGCCTTCGGCGAGGATGTCAGTTTTAAAAAACTCTCGGCCATGCTGGGTGAAGGCGCGGAGATTCGCAGTACTAAGCTGAGCGAAGAATTCGGTTTCGATGAGTACTATAAAAAATATTTTCGCGCCGTGCCCTTATTCGCCATCACGCCGCGTGGTAAATTGCTGGTGTATACCGCCGAGCGTGAACTCAATCCTGCCGTCGGCTGGACGATCATCAGCCTGATTCCGCCAGCGGAACAAACAACGCCGCCGGCAGACAACAACAAAACGCCCAAGGCGTCATAACCACAACCGCCGCACCTTCTGTTCAGGGAAAATCGCGCCATGCCACGTGCACGTATCTTTATTCTGACGACCCTGACCTTGATGGCCTTCGCCGGCAACTCCCTGTTGTGTCGCGCCGCACTCAGAGACACCCAGATTGATGCCGCCAGTTTTACACTGATCCGCCTGCTCGCCGGTGCACTCGTGTTATGGCTGGTCGTACAGTTGCGGCGCACGAAAGCCACCGGCAACGGCAGTTGGTTGTCGGCCCTGAGCCTGTTCACCTATGCCGCCACATTTTCCTTCGCCTACATCAGCCTGCCGGCGGCGACCGGTGCCTTACTCCTGTTTGGTGCAGTCCAGGTCACCATGATCGGTCATGGTCTCTGGCGCGGTGAACGTCTGCTGCGCCTGGAGTTCATTGGTATCGTCGTTGCCTTCGCCGGACTGGTAGGACTCCTGTTACCCGGACTGTCGGCGCCGCCGCTGGTCGGTTCGATGTTGATGCTGGCGGCCGGTATCGCCTGGGGTGTGTATTCCCTGCGTGGCAAGAGCGAAGGCAATCCCATGCAGGTGACCGCAGGAAATTTCATGCGCGCCGTGCCCATCGCGATCATCCTGAGCGTGATCACCTTGCAGCATACCGTGCTGGATAAGGCCGGTGTCGGATACGCCATCGCCTCGGGTGCCATCACCTCCGGCCTGGGTTACACCATCTGGTACATGGTCCTGCCATCACTCAAGGCAACCAGCGCAGCCACCATGCAATTAACTGTACCGGTAATCGCCGCCGTCGGCGGTATCCTTCTCCTCGGCGAAGCCATGACGCTGCGCCTGGTACTCAGCGCAATCGCCATCCTCGGCGGCATTGCCCTGGTTAATTACGAAAAGCAACACACGGGTATCAACAAGCCACGTGAATAATCCTTAAGGCAGACGGCGCAGGTCCAGACAATAGGGCGTGACTGCCGACGCCGGCGGCGGCCTGACCTGATCATGGTGACTTACGGCAATCACGCGCGTGGTCAGGCGTTCATAGCGGCGCTGTGCAGCGTCCGCCATATCCAGAGGCAATCCTGCATACGCCAGGCCCTGCGGTTGCCATTCATGAAACGTGACTTCCAGGGCCTCCTTCAGATCACGATGCAGCAGCACAAAGGTGATGCATTGACGCGCCGGGATGCCCGGATGCAAACCGATGTTCGGCTGGAAATGGCGATAGCGTACGCCGGTGAGTCTGATCGACTCCTGCTGATCTTGTTCCGCATGCAATGGTATTCGGTAACCATCCACGCAGACTTCCCAGCCCTCCCACGGCAAGGTGTCAGGTGCCTCCATCCCCATGCAGATTTGCAGCCGTGTGGTACTGGCATCGACAAGACGCGATCCGCCGCGCTCCTGCGAGGCAACATCGCCGACCAGCGGCCAGAATTCCAGCGCCTGATGTAATTCAAGATAACAACCGTGAAATACCACCTTGCCGATGAAACGTACCGGTTCTTCCAGTAACAAGGTCTGCATTAATTCATGCACAGGCAGGCCTGCCTGCGCCAGGTCCGCGAACACCTGTTCCAGGTCCCGGCAGAGAAAAAACGGCAGTGCAAATTTATCGTGCAAGTCTGCGCCGTAATCCCGCAGGCGCTCCGCTTTATCTTCCCGGCTCAACATCGCGACCACGCTGCGCAACAAGACAGCGATCGCCGTGGCGCAGCGGGCGCTGCGCGACATGCGAAACGCGCGAAACTCCAGCAGGCCCAGACAGCCGCGCCCCGGCAGGTACGGATTCCAGAGCTTCTCGATATTCAATTCACTGCGGTGCGGATTGCCCGAAGGGTCAACCAGAAACGGACTCAGACTGCGCCAGATGAATTCCGCGGAGGGATTCTCGACCTTCTCCAGTTGCTCCAGGGCGATCGCCAGTTCACGATACGCTTCGTATAACCCTTCATCGACGCGCGGCGACTGACTGGAACTACCGATAGAAGGCGGCGCAAACCAGAAAGACAGCGAGGGATGTACATTGAAATACCGTATCAGTCGCGGCAACAAATGCGGATAACGGAAAAAGGGACTGCTTAGCGCATCCGTACCGCCCAGCGTAAACTGACCGCCGCCGCCGGAGTCGGAAACGACGCCGTTATAATGTAAGCGATAGGGATACAGGCCGACATCCTGTGCCGCGTCGTAATACAACATCGCACGTTCATGGAAATGCTCTGCATCCGGTTCAGGCGCCTGGTTGATTTCGATCACCGCGGGATCAGGGGTAATGGTCGTCCATGCCACACTGGCATCCACCGGCGGCGGAAATCCCTGAAACAGGATGGCGGGAATCGCCGCCGCATCGGCGGCCTGCGTAATCGCCTTCAGCAACTGCAAAAAGACCGCGACTGTCGGCAAGGCCGGCAGCTCGATGCGCAGACCAGTGCATGACAGTCTTGCATCGTCAGCGAGCAACTTGTCCAGGCAGATGAGATAGTCGCCGTTCCCTGCCAGTTCATCCACCAGGCCTGCCAGAGGAATTTCCCGCGCATGCACGGAGGCACGTCCCAGTTGCGGTTTGGTGTTCACATCAGCAAGCGGCGTCTGCCCGTCACAGCGAAACAACAAGCGATAACAAAATGGCGCATCGACCTTGAATCCACATACTTGCCAGCCTGCATCCTGCAAGGCCGTTTGCAAGCCAAGCCAGAAACGCTCTATATCGACCTGCGTGTCGGTTGCATTGTTCGGTATTACTGTCTGTGGCAAATACGGATTCGGCGGCCCTGCCCAGGTAAATTGTTGCTGACGCGCTACGTAGTAGCCCACGCTCCAGCGTGGCGTCTCTTCACCGGCGTATTGCCTGCCCAGCGTATGCAGGACCACCCCACCCGGCTGGCGCTGACAAACTTCGCGCAGCAATTTGTACGCGTAGCCTGGTTTTTCGGGACCAAGGGCTTCCGACAACCATTCGGGAGTCTCGGCAAAACGGCGGGTAAACGTCGGCTCCATGCCGACCCAGACATCGACACCCATTGCACAAATGCGTTCGTCTTGTGCCTTGAGGATTTGCGTGAATTCCTTGTGTTCCATCACCCCTGCCAAACTGAAAACATGATGTGCGGATTGGCGGTCATGACGTGCATAGTCACAAAAACAGTATACGCCCTTGGGCTGATGTACTGGCAAATAAATTGTAAGCGGTTATGCTTATGGCAATATCACCACGCCCATCCGAGCCAGGCGATGCGCCGTATCCAGATTACACATAACACACGTTACGAATACGCCGAAACGGTGACATTCAATACGCACAAACTGCATATACGTCCGCGGGAAGGTCATGACGTGCGCATCGAATCTTCGGAGTTGTCGATCTCACCCACGTACCAGATTCGCTGGGAGCGCGACATCTACAGCAACTCGCTTGCCATGGTGGATTTTCTCGACAAGAGCGCGGTCCTGGATATCACCAGCAATGTCGTGGTGCAGCATTATGGCGCGCAACCACTGGAATTCGGCATGGATGAAACCGCGCAATCCTATCCCTTCCATTACAACCCGATGGAACAGGTCGATCTGATCCCGTATCAAATGGCGGTGTTTCCCCGCGATTATCTGGTCGTACAGAAATGGCTGGAGAAGATTTATAAACCCGGGAAGTTGATCAATACCGTCAGCCTGCTCGAAACCCTGAATAAGACCATCGTCGCGGATTTCAAATACACGGTACGCGAAGAACCCGGTGTGCAATCCCCGCAACAAACCATGAACATCGGCTCCGGCTCCTGCCGGGATCTTGCTGCCTTGTTCATCGAGGCCTGCCGCGTGCTGGGCCTGGCCAGCCGCTTTGTCAGCGGTTATCTGTTGCAACCATCAGAAAACAATACCGATCAGCACGGCTCCACACATGCCTGGTCGGAAGTGTATTTACCGGGTTCAGGCTGGTGGGGTTTCGATTCCACCAGTGGTCTGCTGGTGAGCGAGGATCATATTGCTGTGGCGCATCACCGCCACCCGGAAGCGATTCCGCCGGTGTCCGGGGCCTATCTCGGCTCACCCAACGCGCAGTCGAGCATGTCCGTCTGCGTCGACGTCAAGATGCTCTGAGTTGTCATTCGACTTCAATACTGAGACGAAAGCTTAACTCCGACCTGACCGCCTCACCGTAATAGCTGCCTTCCACCGGTGCCGCGCCGGCCGGGGAAAACGCGGCGGCAACGGCAACGTGGGCGTCATCGACCAGGCTGGCGTGGGTCGGGTCATAACCGCGCCAGCCAACGCCCGGGACATAGACTTCCGGCCAGGCATGCATATAGCGTTGACCATGATCGACTTCCGCTTTCGCCTGGTATCCGCTGACAAACCGCGCGGCAAATCCCTGCGCCCTGCACACGGCGATAAACAACACCGCAAGATCCCGACAGGCGCCGCATCGGCGCGTCAGGGTTTGCGCTGGCGTTTGCGGCGCGCCTAGATCGCGGATCTCACGTTTGATGTGCCGATAAATATACGTATTCAAGGCATCCAGGAACAATAAAGGCTGACCATGGCTTGCAAGCGTTAACTCGTCAAGCAAGTTCCCGGCGACTGCATCGAGTACCGGCTGTTCGCAATACGCCTTCAGGCTTTCCGCTTCTTTCCGGGAGTAGTGCGCCGGCAGACCTGCAGCCACTGGCTGCAGGTCATGCACGTTCGAACGTGTATCGGCAACAAAACAGGAATCGATCTGCAATTGCAAGGTGGGCGTATCGAACTCGACACGTAATACCACGTTACCGGCATCATCCAGACAGTAACTGCACACGCGCGGAACGGGATCGATATCGCACGTATAGGCCTGCACTAAGACATTGGCATCGGCACGCGGATGCAGACGGATGATATGCGGTGCGAGGTTCACTGCCCGCGCATAACTGTAGTGGGTAAGGTGGCGAACGCGAAACTGCATACGCGGCTTCTGCTGAAATTGATTCGATGTCCAGGATTCTGGGTCAGCTATTCTCGCGCAGCTTGTTCATATAACGATACAGGGTGCGCTCGCTGATCCCGAGCATTTGCGCCGCCGCCTTGCGATGCCCGTTATGCTGACGCAATGCCTGTAACACGATGGCTTCGTCAACTTCACTGCGGCGACGCTTGAGCATGCGCTGATTCATTTCCTGATGCAGCTTGTCATCCAGCAGCTGTTCGCGCGCGGCATAGCTGTCATTACTGCCATCCTGCACTTCAAACACGAGGTGATCCGAGGTAATGGCCGCGCCGGCAGCAAGGATCACCGCGCGCTCCATGATGTTGCGCAGCTCGCGCACATTGCCGGGATAGTCGTAACTGAGCAGGGTCTCGATGACCTGCGGCGCCAGCGGCAGGTACTGCTCGCCTTCCTCGATGGCGGCGAGGAAGTGTTCGGCCAGTAACGGAATATCATCCTTGCGTTCGCGCAGGGCCGGGATATTGATGGGGAAGGCCGAGAGCCGGTAATACAAATCCTCGCGGAACTGGCCCTCCTGCACCATCTGTTTGAGATTGCGGTGGGTGGCCGCCACGATGCGGGTATCGACCTGGAGGTAATCGGTCCCGCCGACCCGGCGCAGACTGCCGGTCTCCAGCACGCGTAATAACTTGGTCTGCAAGGCGAGCGGCAATTCGCCCACCTCGTCGATGAACAGGGTGCCGCCGTTGGCGGCTTCAATCAGGCCCTTCTTGCGCGCACTGGCCCCGGTGAAGGCGCCTTTCTCGTAGCCGAACAATTCGCTTTCAATCAATTGCTCGCCCAGGCTGCCGCAGTCCACCACGATGAACGGTCCCGCCGGGCGGCTGGAATACTGGTGCAGGTATTGGGCGACGCACTCCTTGCCCACCCCGCTTTCGCCCAGCAACAAGACCGTGGTCTGGGTCGGGGCTACGCGTTGCAGGATACTGATCATGCGCACCAGGGCGCGCGAGCGGCCAATCAATAAAGCGCCCTTGTCATCGTATTGGCTGATGGGATTGATGTACTCGCCCATGTACATCACCTGCCCGTCCTGGTCGCGGATGGGGTTGGCCTGTAACTGCACGAATTCCTGTTTGCCGTCCTTGTCGAAGTGGATGTGCATCACCTGGGTCGGCTGGCCGGTCTCGAATACCGTTTCCAGCGGGCAGTGTTCGCCGTGCTGGCTGCACGGCACGTCGGAGTGGTGCGAGACCTTGTGGCAGTACTGACCGATGACGGCCTCCGGCGAAATGCCGAAGCGGTCGGTATACTTGCGATTGGCGGCGACAATGCGGAAATTGCGATCGATCACGACGAAGGGGTCGGGCAGGATGTCGATGATCTGATCACAGCCGGGCTTGATATCGCGTGAAGACATATCTTCACCTCGAAAAATAGCTGACACTCCTGTCAGTATATGACAGGAATGTCAGGTTGTCAGCGGTGACTGTCAGAAGATCAGCCTGTCAGTTGGGCTGTTGCACCTTGTCCTTCAGTTTCACGATGCCCATGGCCTTGAGGATATATTTCTCGTACAGCGGTTCGGAGGTGCCTTTCTTCATCTTGCGGATGAAGTACTTCTCGAAGGCGACCTTGGCCAGGTGGACCCACTTGCCCTTCTTCATCCAGGCCGTGTTGCGCGGCGGGATCTGCGGCATGGCCACGAAGGCGGCGCCGGTGTCGCCCATATCCGCCAGACAGATAGCGTTCCAGGTCGCGCGGTGATCCGGGGCCTGGCCGTTAATGTCATTCAGGATATTGTGCTTCACCGCTTCCACCATGGATTCAATCATATAGCCGGTCTTGGGCGCGCCGGTCGGCACCGGGGTCGCCTCCACCGGCGGGATGGCGATACAGACACCCACGGAAAAGATGTTTTTCCACTTGGGATTACGCTGGAATTCGTCCACCTTGACGAAACCACGCGGATTCACGAGGTCCTCGCCGACTTTGACCACGGCCTCCACGCCCTTGAAGGCGGGCAGGATCATGGCGAATTTGTTGGCCAGTTCGTGGGTCTTGACCACCTCGCCCTTGCCACTGATCTCGTCGGCGATGACCTTACCTTCCTCGCAGCGCGTAATCTTGGCGTTGGTTACCCACTTGATATCGTGATTACGCATCTCGGATTCCAGCAGACCCTTGGAGTCGCCGACGCCGCCGAGACCCAGGTGGCCGATATAGGGTTCGGACGTCACGAAGGTCATGGGCACCTTGTCGCGGATCTTCAGGCGGCGCAATTCCGTATCCATGATGAAGGCAAATTCATAGGCCGGACCGAAGCAGGACGCGAACGGTGCCGCGCCGACCACAATAGGCCCCGGATTTTTCACGAATTTCTGCCATGCGGCATAGGCGTGCTCGGCATGATCGAGGGTGCAGATCGAATGCGTGTGGCCCTGCGGACCCAGGCCTTCCACTTCTTCAAAGGCGAGTTTCGGCCCGGTGGCAATGACCAGGTAGTCATACTTCACCGTCTTGCCGTCGGCCAGCACGATTTCCTTGTCATCCGGCTTGATCTCCTGCGCGGCGGTCGCGATCAGCTTGATCTTTTTCTTGGCCAGGTATGGCTCAAGCTTGAAACTGGTGTCCTTGCGCGAGCGCCAGCCCACCGCAACCCAGGGATTGGATGGCACGAAATGAAAGGTATCCGTGTTGGAAATGACCGTCACTTCATGCTTGCTGCCAAGTAATTCCTTGATTTCATACGCCGCCGGCAGCCCGCCGGTACTGGCGCCGATGATAACTACGTGTGCCATGATGCTCTCCTCATAATCTTGATCGGTGTTTTTTTATATGCGAAACAGCGAAATACAGGGCACATTTCATGCCAATAAGGAATTGCCTGGCATTTAGGGGATACAGAAGAGCAATCCGATGCCCATCGCCACCTACGTTCCGTCTGTGTTATAGACTCAGGTAAACTAACTATAGTGTGCTTTACCCGGGTGTGCGTCTGCCCTTCGTATAGATTTTGTTAATGAGGAAATGGCAATGACAGACTGTTGCGGCTCATCGGTAGCCGACGCGAATCCGCCGAAGAACTATCGCTGCCCGGTCAACGGCAAGCACTATGGCGTGGTCGGGATCAAGACTATCCTGCATCATCTGGCCGAGCCCTGGAAACGGCCACTGGACAGTGCGGCGTATTATTTTTGTTCCGATCCCGATTGCGCTGTCGTCTACTTCGGCCAGGATGATTCCATCATCGAAAAGTCCGAGCTGCGGACACCGGTAGGCATCAAAGAGACATCGCCCGATCGCATGCTTTGCTATTGTTTTGATGTGTCCTATCACGCAGCAACACAGAACAGCGTCACCATCGATTTCGTCAAGGACAAAACCCGGCAGGCCCTGTGTTCCTGCGAAACGCGTAATCCCTCCGGGCGCTGTTGTCTCAAGGATTTTCCGAAACAATAACCGCGACCAACACTGGAGCCACCATGCAATCGAAAACGCACTGGGAAACCGTCTACACCAGCAAGGCCACCACGGACGTCAGCTGGTTTCAGGAACACGCCGAAACGTCCCTTAGCATTATTCAGGCAACCGGTGTCGGCAAAGAGGCCGCGATTATCGATGTCGGCGGCGGCGCCTCCACCCTGGTCGATGATCTGATCCTGCGCGGCTACCGGGACCTGTCCGTGCTTGATCTGTCGGCGGCGGCATTAACCGCGGCAAGACAACGCATCGGCGCCGCGTCGGAAAAGGTAGACTGGATAGAAGCGGATATTACCCAGGTCGAATTGCCAACACATCGTTACGACGTCTGGCATGACCGGGCGGTGTTTCACTTTCTGACCGCGCCGGAAGATCGCGCCGCTTACGTCGCGGCCGTCATGCACGCCATCAAACCCGGCGGCCACGTCATCGTCTCCACCTTCGCGGAAGATGGCCCGGACAAATGCAGCGGCCTGCCCGTGATGCGCTACCGCGCCGATCAACTGCATGCGGAGTTCGGCGATCATTTCGCGCTGCTGAAACACACGAAAGAAGTGCACCACACACCGGCGGGCAAGGATCAGAAATTCATCTATTGCTACTGCCGCAAGGTCGCCTGCTGACGGCGGAATATCTTTACGCCGCCTTGGTCTTCAGGTTTTCCGTCTGTCTCGAGATTGCGTCGCGCTGGGTCGGAAACCGCTGCCGTGAGGCATACGGGAAGACATCTTCGTACACGTGCGCCTTGATCAGATTTTGCTTTGCCTGCCAGTATTCCGGCTTGAGCAGTTCCCCATGCAATTCGAGAAACACCTTGCGCACCCGCGGATCACTGAGCAGGAAGGTCGCCCACTCTTCCGGGAAGACATCATGGGGTCCGGCGCTGTACCAGGGCTCATCGCTCATCTCGAATTCCGGATACGGCGCCTCCGGGATCTGGCGGAAGTTACACTCGGTCAGATAACAGATCTCGTCGTAGTCGTAAAACACCACGCGCCCGTGGCAGGTCACGCCGAAATTCTTCAGCAGCATGTCGCCGGGAAAGATATTGGCACCGGCCAGCTGGCGCAGCGCATTGCCGTAGCCCTTCACCACCTTCCACAGCTCCTCGTCATCGGCCTGACTGATGTACATGTTCAGCGGCGCCATACGTCTCTCTATATATAAGTGGCGAATAACGATCTGGTCCTCCTCGAACTCCAGGCTGGAGGCACACTGCTCGCGCAGGTCGGCCAGCAGCTCCGGCGCAAAGCGCGCCACCGGAAACGCCGCCTGCGAGTACTCCCAGGAGTCGGCCATGCGCCCGACCCGGTCGTGTTGCTTCACCAATTGGTACTTGGCCTCGACCTGGGCGCGGGTGACGTCCTTGTTAGGCGGAAAATTGTCCTTGATCACCTTGAACACATACGGATAGGACGGCAAGGTGAACACGTACATCACCATGCCCTGAATACCCGGCGCGATCACAAACTCATCGCTGGAATATTTCAGGTGGTCGAGGAAATCGCGATAGAACTCGGTCTTGCCGTGTTTTTGCAGACCGATCGCCGTGTATAAATCCGCGCGCGTGATCCCCGGCAGGATGCGCGACAGGAAATTCACCACCGCCGCCGGCACGTCGGTATTCACCATGAAATAGGCGCGCGCGAAGCTGAACACATTGGCCAGCGCCGACTCACCCGCCAGCACGGTATCGACGTAGACACCGCCGTGTTCGTTGTTGAGGACAGGGATGGCAAACGGGGTCTCGTCCTCGCCGTTGACCAGCTTGCCAATGAGGTAGGCCGCCTTGTTGCGGTAAAACACAAAGTTGAGCACCGCCAGGTGCAGGCTCTGGCCGTGTTGCGCCGCGTCCCACTGGCGAATAAAGCGCATGATGTTGCGCACGTCGAGACGCTTGTCGGCATAGGGCAGGCCGAAATCAAAATTATCGAGGATGCGTGTCACCACGCGACGCATGCCGTCACGCATCGGGTAATAACAGGAATACGCCGGCGTATCGGAATCGATGTGTTCGGTGGACACCGCGGGCCGCACGAAGATATTGCGGTTGTTGAAATAACGCCGATGGAACAGGCCGCAGAAAACGGAGTTGTAAAAGGTCTCGGCCAGCTCCGGCTGACGATGCTGATGCAGACGCATGACATAGGCAAGTTTGATCGCCTGCCATAGCGGTTCATCCAGATCGGCAATGCCGTGCTCACGTTGCAACAGGCGAGTCGTCGCCTGCACGGTCTGATCGTAATAATCAATGCGCTCGCGTGACGCCGCCTGCACACTCGCCCAGTCGGCGCGGCAAAAACGTTCGCGGGCCGCCGCCGTGACACGCTGAAACTGCGCATAATGCTGATCAAACTCGGCGAGGATCACGCGCGCGATGTGTTGCGCCCTCGATGCATTCATTGCTTACTCCATTACCGACTCAGTGTGCATAAACATAAAACACCTCTGGCGAGACACCCTGCGGTTTCGGGACCATATGCCGCAGGGATGCGGCATATGAGCGTACAGGGATGTATTTACCGCGTGTCCCGGAACTGCAGGGCGCCTCGCCAGCTCGTGGCTGTATCATGTTAGAGTTCCAGCGCCGCATCGGCCAGCAGGATCCCGTCCGCATCGCAATAGAGATACTGACCGGGCATGAAATACACACCGGCAAAATTCAGTTGCAGGTGGCGACGGCCGCAACCGAGTTTCACGCTCTTGCGCGGATGCGTGGCCAAGGCCATGACACCGATATCCATTTCCGCAATCTGCGCCGAGTCGCGGATGCAGCCGTTGATCACGATGCCTTCCCAGCCGTTTTGCACCGCCAGCGCGGCGAGCTTGTCACCCAGCAAGGCACAGCGCAGCGAACCACCGCCATCCACCACCAGCACCTTGCCGTGTCCCGGCTCGCTCAGGGCTTCACGCACCAGCGAGTTATCCTCAATGCAACGCAGGGTCACGATCTCGCCCTGAAACTCCTCGCGCCCGCCGAAGTGCCGCAACAGCGGCTGGCAGACCTGTAACTGTTGTTCGTGGCCGTCGCACAGATCAGCGGTCGAGAGATGTGTCGCAGTCAGCATGGCATCACCCCGCAGCGCGTGTTTTGAATTGGGCCTCTTCCGTGGATCCGGTGAGGGCCGTGACGGAGGAGTTGCCGCCCTGGATCACGGTCGTGACATCGTCGAAGTAACCGGCACCGACCTCCTGTTGATGCGAGACGAAGGTATAACCCCTGCCGCGCGCCGCAAACTCCGGCTCCTGCACCTTCTCGACGTAGTGCTTCATGCCCTCGCCGCGCGCATAGTCGTAGGCGAGGTCGAACATGTTGAACCACATGCTGTGAATCCCGGCGAGCGTGATGAATTGATACTTGTAACCCATGGCCGCCAGTTCATCCTGGAAGTGCGCGATGGTCCTGTCGTCGAGATTCTTCTTCCAGTTGAAGGACGGCGAGCAATTGTAGGCCAGCAGTTTGTTCGGATTCTGCCGCAGCACGGCCTGGGCAAACTCGCGGGCAAAGCCGAGGTCCGGCGTGCCGGTCTCGCACCACACCAGATCCGCATAGGGCGCATAGGCAATGCCGCGCGAAATGGCCTGCTCCAGTCCGTTCTTCACACGATAAAAACCTTCGGCGGTACGTTCGCGGGTCACGAAAGGCCGATCATTCGGATCGACATCGCTGGTCAGCAGATTCGCGGCCTCGGCATCGGTGCGCGCCAGCACCAGGGTCGGCACACCGCACACGTCCGCGGCCAGGCGCGCGGCCACCAGTTTCTGCACCGCCTCTTGCGTCGGCACCAGTACCTTGCCACCCATGTGACCGCACTTCTTCACCGCCGCCAGTTGATCCTCGAAGTGCACGCCCGCCGCACCGGCGGCGATCATGTTCTTCATCAACTCGAAGGCGTTGAGCACGCCACCGAATCCGGCCTCGGCGTCCGCCACGATCGGCAGGAAGTAATCGACGTAACCCTCATCGCCCGGCCCGATGTCACGCGACCACTGGATCTCGTCGGCGCGTTTGAAGGCGTTATTGATGCGGCGCACCATGGTCGGTACCGAGTCGTAGGCATACAACGACTGGTCCGGATACATGGTCTCTGAGGTGTTGCCGTCGGCGGCGACCTGCCAGCCGGAGAGATAAATGGCCTCGACCCCGGCCTTGGCCTGCTGCATGGCCTGGCCGCCGGTGATCGCACCCATGCAATTCACATAACCCTTTCTGGCCTCGCCGTGGATCAGGCCCCACAGCTTGTCGGCGCCGTGTTTGGCATAGGTGTATTCGGGTTGCAAGGAACCGCGCAGGCGGACCACATCCTCGGCCCGATACCCGCGGCGCACATCCCGCCAGCGGGGGTTTTCAATCCAGTCTTTTTCCAGCGCGGTGATCTGTTCGTGTCGTTTCATGATGGGCTCCTGGTGATATTTTTCATAACCATAGGCCCGGCGGAAGCATTCGATTAGATAATTCTCATAATACTTACTATCATTTAAATGAATACTTTAGCCCCCGCAGGTGACCGCCATGAAGCCTGTCGACAACAAACCCTGTCCCCCCAACCGTTTGCGCCAGTTACGGGCCTTTTGTCTGGCGGCGCAGACCGGGAATATCTCGCGCGCCGCCGAGCGCCTGTGCAGCAGCCAGCCCGCAGTGTCGCAATTGATCATGAGCCTGGAATCGGACCTGGGCATCATGCTGTTCGAGCGCCGCGGCCCGCGCATTCAGCTCACCGATGACGGCCAGGCCTTTTTCGATATCGCGCTGCCGATCCTGGAAGAACTCGACAACCTGCCCGCGGCCCTCGCCGAACGCCTGGGCGAGATCACCGCCGGCACCCTGGACATCGCCGCCGGCGAGTCGACCATCCTGTATCTGCTGCCGGAGTATGTGTACCGCTTCAGTATCGAATACCCGCTGGTGGAATTGCGTCTGCACAATGTCACCGGTCGCGACGGACTGGCGATGCTGCGCAACGGTGAAGTGGATCTCGCGGTGGGCTCCATGATCGATATCCCGCACGACATCTCCTATGTGCCGACCTTCAATTACGACCCCATGTTGATCACTTCCTTGGAGCATCCGCTGGCCGGACGCAAAGAAGTCACGCTGGAAGAAGTCAGCGAGTGCGGTCTGATCCTGCCGCCGCGACATCTGAGTACCTGGCACATCGTTGACCTCGTGTTCCGTCAACACGGGCTCAATTACAAAGTGGTACTCGAAGCCGGCGGATGGGAGATCATCAAACGTTATGTCGCGCTGGGCATGGGTGTGTCCATCGTCACCAGCATCTGTCTCACCGGTGAAGAGTCCCTCGCCGCGATCCCGCTGACCCAATACTTTCCACGCCGCAGTTACGGCATCGTCCTGCGCCGCAACAAACAACTCTCACCACAGGCACGCCGCTTCGTCGAGATCCTCGACCCGGACTTCTTCGACCACCCCGATCACAGCGTCAGCGGACAACCCGGCCCGTCGCATCAAGGGCGGCGTCCATCGCAAGATGGCCTGGTGGGACATGATGAAGCATTGACTTGAAAGAATGACTGAGCAGAACCGAAAATAATGACATCGTCTCCCCTCATGAGCTGTATATAATTGATAAGGAACGAGTTAAAAAATTATAACTGCACTTTACAACATAATATGCACTTAAAATTAGGAAGCTTATGCGTCTCAAGTTATTCATTGAGATAAAGAAATTATAAATGGGTTGCGACATACAAGAGTGTTATGTCGCAGTTATGAGACATATATAAAGTTAGACGGATTTCTCATGCCTTCGACAACGATATATGTATATCTTCTAGATGAGGGCACTGATGTCTGGCGCCCGGTTGAGGCAGAGCATCTTTCTGAGGACCGCTATCGAATCATCACCAAGAATAATGCTCCAGAAGATGAGCATTGGCAGTTCCAAACTGGGGCTGTTGTAAGGTGCGAGAAGCGTTCATTGTCAGGCGGGGAGATACTAATTGCGGTGCAAGCTCTTAAACAAACCGTCTAACACATCGTTCAAGAGGGACCTCGGGTCCCGCTGGCGCGGGCCCCTCGGCCCCTCAACTCTGCGTTGTGAGTTCAAATGACAAAAAATAAACCAGTATTATATTTATGCGTTTCATTGATAATTATCAATATAGTCAACTACTTCATTTATAAACATGAGGTAGCTACAACACCACAATTGTTACATGCTTATAAAAATTACCAATACAGCAATCTGCCAGACTGGTGGGGCATTATTACTTTAATTATTCTGCTTACATTGGTAACTAAATATATTTCAATATTTGGCGTTATCTTCAATAAAAATTGGGCGAAGTATTTATTTCTAGTGTCTTTTTTTGTGCCTGTTATATTGCACCCCTTGCTGGGCCATTTTATTGTGGGGCCCTATTCAGGGCTATTTAATACTCTAGAAACATTAGTGTCAGGCGCTATTATTGGCATTATATATTTCACCGACGCCAGACATGCATATAGCAATAACTCATAACAACTCATTCGTGTGGGACCGTCTAAAGTGCTGCGCGCTTTATCCGCCCCTCATTTCAAACGTTATTTGTAAAAAGAAACTATGAAAGACAGCACACCATACAATATGGCCTTTGCCTGCTTAAATTGTTGCAAATCATTCAAACGAGAGTTTGTGCGTACCGAAGGTGTGCCTATGGAACTCAAATGCCCTGAATGTGGTAACCCTTCATATAATTTTGGACGCCATTTTAAAACTCCGAAAAAGTCAGACAAAAAGCAATGGCAAAAAATCAAATTCCTATTTGACCATGGTTTTAGATTTCAAAAAATTAGAACTGGAAACGATCAAAAAGACACTGTTCCATACCCAGAAACTCTAGAACAAGCCAAAGAGTTTGTTGTTAAATATAAGGAATATGCAATTAAATAAGAAACACATAACAAGGCCGTCAACCACACAGGGCATCCGGCCCTGCTCGGAACCTCAACCGCAACGCGGTTTCGGGCCCGGTTACTTTATTCGTTAGGCGTAATAACTAATGGCATTCTCTGAAGGTAAAACAACAATAGTTCTAGGCGCCGGCGCAAGTAGTGAAGCTGGGCTACCTGTTGGGAGAGATCTCAAATCTAAAATCGCTCGTCTGATCGACATCAAGTATAAAGATGGTTTCAGTCGTACGAGTGGTTCCAGAGAAATCGACACTGCATTTCGCATCAAGCTCCAAAATGAAAATGGGCGCGATTTAAATCCGTACCTACATGCCTGTTGGCGGATAAGAGATGCTATGCCACAGGCAATATCTATTGATAACTACCTAGATGCACATGCAAATGATGAACTTACGGTAGTTGCAGGTAAGCTAGGTATTGCACAATCGATATTAGAAGCAGAAAAATCATCATCTCTTTACGTCAATCGGCGTGAAGGCAGGGAAATGATCAATTTTGATAAGGTCGAGAACACTTGGTACAACAAATTTGTACAACTATTAACCGAGAACTGCCGAGTAGATGACTTATCAAATAACTTGGCTAATCTAACAGTGATTTCGTTTAACTATGATCGTTGCTTTGAGCACTTCTTGTACTATGCGATCCAGAACTACTACAGAGTAAACAGTACTGACGCTGCTAAGATGCTTAGTAGTCTCAGCGTCTATCATCCATATGGTCGTGTAGGCTCTCTTCCATGGCAGCGTCAGGAAATACCAATTGAATTCGGAGCAGATCCTCATCCACAGAGTCTACTGGATATTTCTGCTCAAATACGTACGTTCACAGAGGGCACTAATCCAGACACCAGTAGTATCGATCTGATTCGAAATTCTGTCGCAGAGTGCGATAGATTAATATTTCTCGGGTTTGCATTTCATCCTATGAACATGAATTTGCTTTCCTCAGAAGGAGCAGAATCAGCGCCCAAAGTCTCGTATGGTACTGCATTAGGCTTATCAAATTCGGATCGAGATATTGTAGAAAGGGAAATAAAAAGCTTAACAGGGAACGATATTAAAAAAGTCGAACTAAGGAATGATCTGACTTGTTCTCAGTTGCTAGATGAGTATAGAAGGAGTCTGACATCAATATGAGTAAATACGAAGGCACAATAGTAATAGTGCCTAACAAGGCGCTCAATTCGCAGCCTCCGGCTGCTGGTGGGGTTCCCCTTGAAAAGTAGACACCTTTTTTCAAACGAGAGAGGTGTTGAATATGGGCAGGATAAAGAGCAAAGAAAGGACGTTGGAGTACTCGAAAGAGTTTAAAGTCAGGGTAGTTCGTCTAAGCTATGTTGAGGGGATACAGATAAAGCAAATCTCAGAAGGATTGGGGATTCATCCGTTTATGGTGTCGAGATGGAGAAAGGAATATCGAGACGGGAAGCTCGTTTCGGAAGACTCGAGGAAGGTTGTTATGGGACTGGATAAGAAAACAAAGGACCAACCGACTTCACAGACGAAGACAGAGAATGCACGTCTACGCAGTGAGAACGCACGCCTCAAGCGGGAGAACGACGTGCTAAAAAAGTGGCAACGGTATCTAGCGGAAGTAAGGCAGACCGATTCAGCTTCATCGAGCGGCACGGAGAAGCCTTAGGTGTTAGATACCTGTGTGACTGGCTCAATGTCTCCCCTGCTGGGTTCTATAAGTGGCGTGCACGCGGTGAAGGTCTTCGGGAGAATTCAGATAGGCAGTTGCTGGAAAAGATAAAGCAGATCTTTATCGACAGTGATACCACCTACGACAGTCCGCGCGTATTCAAACAGCTACGACAAGAGGGCGAACGCGTCGGCCGTAGCCGTGTAGAGCGGCTTATGCGGGAAACAGGATTGGTAGGAAAGGCAGCGAGAATGTATCGCCGAAAAGCAGCCGCCGTGTCATCCTATATGAAACTGCCTAATTTACGTTTTGATAAGCCAGCACCGACCGCCATTAACCAACAGTGGGTCGGTGATATTACCTACATTAAAGTACGAGGGAAGTGGTGTTACCTGGCCGTTGTGATGGACTTATATTCCCGAAAGATTGTCGGCTGGTCACTGGAAAACTATAAGACGGCGGAATTGACCTTGTCAGCGTTACGAAAGGCATTAAAGCTCAGAGAGGTGAAGCCGGGTTTGATCTTTCACACCGATCGCGGCACGGAATATGGATCCCACCTGATGCAAAATGAACTAAGGCGTCGAGGGATATTATCGAGCATGAACCGTCCTTCAACCGTGACGGACAATGCACACATGGAATCATTTTTCAGAAGTATGAAGACGGAATGCATTTACGGGTATTCATTCAAAGATGAGAGTGACCTACGGCTCACCTTGAGTGACTACATGCATGATTTTTACAACAAGCGGCGATTGCATTCCGGCATAAGCTATCATTCACCAATGGAATATGAGAAAAGAGCGGCGTAGGATAATGGGTGTGTCTACTATTTCGGGGGAGCTCCCTTGGGACGCCAAAAGACGGCGCCCTTTAGCGCAACGTTATAGCTAAAAGAACCTCGTGCACACTGATACTAAAAAAATTCTAGCATCAGCTACTGTAGGCCCACTCATCATCATTCCAGCATCTATTGTTTTGGTGATATTTCAAATTATTGTTTTCCCATTACCTGATGAGGCTTGGCATACTTACTTGTTACTTTATATTGCTCTTGGAATACCTATCAGTTATGGAGTGTCACTAATATTTGGTGTTCCTGTTGCACTAATTTTACGAAAACTAAATAGCTTAAACATATTAAGTATAATTGCCGTGTCACAAATTGGAGCAGTGCTTGTCTGTTGGTTAATGTTTTCAGAAATTAACATTAATGAAATGGTATTATTTTCATATTTTGCATTAATAGTCGCTATAGGTAATTGGCTTGTTTATAAATATTTTTAAAGCCATAGCAGGTTATTCAACCGCAGCGCGATTCAGGTTCGATTACTTTTCCCATTATTTATTAACAGACATGAAGAAGATCAGACTAATCCTGTTCGCATTTGTGCTGGTGTCATGCACAATTGACACTGCTAAATTTATTGATCCAAATGAAACCCTTCAGGTCTATATATACGGAACGGAACTTAATACGGAAGAGTATTTATTAAATCCGGGAGGTGAAAAATATAATAAATTTATTTCCTGGGTAAGAAATAATAAGGAAGGCTGGAGTTCAACGCCGGCAAGCTATGTCCCAGGGATATTGGTCAGCGGCAAATCGTTCACCATGAACTTCATGGATAATACGGTTTTAGTGAATTATGCTGACGGCCAATTCACAAAGAAAATTGACCCGACCGAATATGAGTTCTTAAAAAAATAAAACACAACTCAAACTTTTCTGCTTTAGCAACCCCGAATTTTTTTCTTATACGCCAACAATTACCTCCTCTAAGACGTTCTTGGTTTTATAACTGTTTCGCAACAAGATATCAGAACGGTTTCTGTCTCTTTCGGTGACAAGTTACCTCATAACACGTCTTATTCCTTCACGCCGTTAAGCAGATGAATTTATCTGTAACATATATAAAGTATGTAACGCGCTAAGACTGGTCGTACGCCAAAGGTAGTACGACCACGTCTTAGTTATGCGCTATTTTCACTTTAATGCTGTTAATACACTCCTTTTCAACACCTTCGTGTTGACAAGTTGATTTACCCAAACACAAAATCACGGCATATCAAATTCCCCTATTCATACAAACCCATTTCCATTGCGCTGCAATATGAAAAATAAATTGGCTGTTACTTGCATCGACTCTTTCACTTTAAAGCGGCGCGCATTACATAGCTCTGCTGGCGTGCGCAGTGACAAGTTAATTGCCTTGTGTGTCAGCGCGATATTTTTATTGCCTGGATTTGCATTGGCGGAATCGGGTGACGATGCAATGCGCATGCTGCGGCAACAGTTAGAGTTGATGCCGCCGGAGCAACGCAAGGCCATCGAAGCGGAGTTGGCACGGCAGAATGGAAAGACATCCACACCCGCGCCTATATCTGACTCCGATATCGCCGTACCCAAACGCGATAGCGCACTCCTTGCCAGGATTTCGCGCCAGCCATTGACCGGTGCACAGTTGAAGGCGCACATCGAAAGTTTGCAGCCCAAGTTGCGCAGCGCACTCACATCTGAAGCTTTGCGACGCGCCGAATTGATCGAAGACATAGAACGCAAGGCTGGTGGCGATCTTACGCAACGCTTGCGACAAACCGCGAACGGTCTCGCCGCGTGGGGCGCCTGGCCGGAGGCAACTTATTTAATAGGCAAGGTCGCGCTCGCCGCAGGCCAGGCACAGGACCTCAACAACCTCGCCGCGTTTCTGACAATGCAGAAAGTGAGTCAGGCCGCCCTGCCGATCCTGATCACACTCAATGCACGCTATCCCAATAACAGCACCATTCTCAACAATCTCGGACAGGCTTGGTTCGAACTGGGTGAGATCGAGGAAGCCAGGCAGACGCTGACACTCGCCGTGCGTTTCTCACCAAATCATCCGCAGGCGAATGTCACCAAGTCCGTCATTGAAGAAGCAAGCGGCGACAAGGCCGCCGCGCAAGCGTCGATGCGTGCCGCGATCCGTGGCGGCTTTAGCGAGGCCAAGCGGCAACGGCTGGAACACCTCGGCGGTAAGCTGCAAAAAAACGATGTGCGCTGGACCTTGCCCATGCCTGCTGACCCATTGGGCCTCGGCAAATTCGAGCCACCACCGTATCCGATGAGCATGGCTGAGCTACCCACAGCCATCCCTGCGTGGCAAAACTTCATCGCGGAGGCCGCCACCCGCGGCGCCGAACTCAACTATGCATTTGCCGCGAGCCAGGCAGGCACGGGAGGCAAGGCACCCAGCAGCGTTATTAACACGCCGTTTGGCGGGAGCTTCACGATGAAGAACAGCGGGCCCGGCGGCGAACGCATGCATAGCGTGCCCGGCCCGCTCGCCGCCAAGGCCAGCACGGTGTATGCCTTCGACACGGATGTGCTGCAACGCAAACTCGGCCAATTGACGAGTGACGTGCAGCAAGTGCAGGCCAAACTACAGGCCGACTGGATGGATACCGGTAAACGCATCGCAGACGTGCGCGCGCGTTGCAATGCACAACCCAACTTCGGTGGCGAACGCTGCGGCTGCGGCGAGATCGGCAAGATCGTGAATGCCTACCTGGAACACTGGAACGGTCAGCTGCAACCGCTGCAGAACGAGTGGCTCGCCTGGACCCGGCGCAAGGCCGATGCCGACGCGTACTTTGCCCAGTACACCGCTGTCAACGACAGCCAGTTCGAAGACAGCAAACACATGGCCGAGGCAAGTTATCTGAACACACTCGCCAACCTGAAGGCCGCCGGTGTCGCCAATGCCGAAGTCGATTACTGCAGGCCGGAGGAAAAAACCAAGCCGGCGAAAGGCGGCAAGCTACGCGACTTCGACGACCTGCACTGCGACTACGTGAGCAATCTCGATTTACTTGGCTTCGGTTCTATCCAGGTGCGCTGCAACAAGATGATAACCACGTTCGAACCGATGTTGACGGGCTTCAAGGCCAAGTGGGTCGAAGACATGAACAAGGATCGCGTGCTGAGCGCCTCCGTCGAGGTGCAGGTTGAAGCGGTGACCGTGGGCGCGCATGGTGAATTTGACGAGCAGGGACTTGCCAGCGGCGGTGTCAGCGTGGGCGCCAAGGCCGGCATTGGGCCGGAAAAGATCGATGATCTTCCCATAGGCAAGGCACGCGATATTGTCCTGGGCGGCGACAAGATCAAGTCCGGTCCGCTGGAAGTCGGCGTCGAGGTCAAAGGCAGTTTCGGCGTCGAGTTCGACCGCAGCGGCATCACCGATGTACGCGTCGAGGCCAGTGTCGGTGCGAAGGCATCGAGTAGCGTGGTCAGCACCGACACTGCCAGCCCAGGGGCGGAAGCCAGTGCCAGCGTCGGCAGTCAATGGAGCTGGAATGCCGGTGCCAGCGGCAGTACCAGCGGCAACTTCGACCGCAGCTTTTTCTAAATCATTTACGAGGAGATCTCACGATGCGTCTGCGTCCACTATCGTTCCGGCTTGCCGTTGTGTTGACACAACTTGGATTTGCCACGCTGGCCGGGGTGTCTCTCCCCGCGCACGCAAAAGACGAACCGCCACCGGCCTGGGTCACATCACTCGCGGCCGCGCGCCCGGTAAGTTTGTCCGGTGCAGCCGGTCAGTGGCTGCCGTGGGATAACCAGTATGACCGCACACGCGGCACCTTCACGCGCGGCGGGATTACTCCCGCGCAGGGACAGACCTGGGATACCCAGATGCGCGCCATCACCGAATTCCTGAAGCAGACACCCGTGCTGGCGAAGACACCGCAAGGTTTCTTCCCGGAATTCTCGGGCCATATCGCGATGTTGAATGTCGGCGGTTTTGAAGATCGGCCGCAGCAGGCGCCGCTGACCGGTGGTGTCACCTTATATGTGTGGCCTGCGCGTGACATCCGCATGAACGCCAAGGGCGTTCCCGAAGCGCACGGCGAAACGCCTTCCTTCCGCATCGAACTGAACTACGTCTACCCGCCCCGTGGCGGCACCTGGATGCAGGATGCGAAGGGCGAGTTTGGTCCGCTCGAACAGCAAGGTACATTCGCCGGCTTTCCCTTGCTTGGCAACAGCCTCGTGATCACCCGCAACGGACGCCTGCCATTCGTGCCGGTATCGCAGCAACGCGCTCTGCAGGCCTTCATCGCATTCAATAAAAAATCGAGCACGGGCTTCGAGGCCACACTGGCAACGCAACGACGCAAGGCTTACGAAGACTTCATCTCCCCCGAAGGCAAGGCGAAACGCCGCGCCAGGATCGAGGCCGATGTGAAGAAGGCGCATCCCAGCATGGCCGAGCAAGTGCGGCGCAAGGATGAGGCCATGGATCGCCGCAAAGAGCAGGACCTGAAGGCCGATGCGGAGAAGGCAAGCCCGTTATCCGGCGCGGTGGCCGAGGCGCAAAAAAAATTAAGCGCGATGACGGAGACGCAACGTAACGCCCCGGCGTGGTTACGTCCCAGTCGCGGCGTGCAGTTCCTGGACATTGTGGACGCAGGCACAGCGGGTGCCTCTCCGTTGATGGCCTTTGATCCTAACTACTTCGATCCCAAGCAGCCGCGTGAAACTTTGCGTATTGCCTCCGTGCGCGAACTGCACAACATCTCTGAGCGCGCGGCACGCGGCAGCTTTCCGCAAACACTTTATCTGCAACTGCTGCAACAGACCGACTGGAAGGCATTTGCCGAACGCTTTCTGAAATAAACATGGAGTCACTATCGTGATCAATACATTTACCTCACTGGTGCGGAGCATTGGCCTGATCCTTTTACTGACACTGACAATGGCGTCGGCACACGCCGACACGTTCGACCTCACGACCTTTGCGCCACCGGCAGGCTCGCGCACCGAGGTAGCACAGAACCTCACCTTTATCGAAAGCACACCGACCACGTTCGTGATCTACGGTATTTTCAAAGGCGTGCCCGGCAGCGGCGACCCCGCGCAGGATTTCCAGACGGAGTGGCATGACCTGGTGTTGCCAAACCATCGCGTCACGGGTGAGTTGAAAACGGAAACCGTTGACTGGCCGGGTGGCTGGAAGATGACGATGGGTGCGGCCAAGGCCTGGACCGAGGCCCAACGTAACTTCGTGGACCTGATGAGTGTGTTTACCGGTTACGGCATGAAGGTGACCGTGCTGGTCACCTACAACGATGACATGTACCGGCCGAAGATCGACAAGTTCCTGGCCAGCTTGCGCTTGCAAGCGCCCACAGTTTCATCGACTCAACCAGTTGCTCCGCCGCCATCAGCTGACACACAGACTGGCGCGCATCCGTCGTCGCTGACATCGCACGAGTGGTATCGATCGATCGCCAGCACGTGGAATGGTGATGGCTACGTACGTTATCGCTACCGCTTCCAGCCCAATGGCCGCTACAGCTTCATCAAGGAGTGGTGGTCACAGTATCACTATCAGGACTACTGGTTCATCGAGGAGACAGGCCGCTATACCGTCACGGGGAATACGCTCCGGATCCAGCCAGAAAAGGCATCCAAGATCCTGCGCGACAAGGCAGACAAGATGAAAGGCGGGCCCGAAGCCGTTGCGCTGGAGACCGCGACCTATCGGTTCACCTTCAAGGATCTCTATAAACCGACACTTATCCTGACGCCGACATCGGGCAAAACGACTGAACGCGACGGCAAGATGTTTTCCAGAGCCGGTGACGGCCAGTCTTATTACTACGAACCGCCATCACCGTGCGAGCAACGACCCTTGCCAGCGGAGTGCAAAAGTTGAGTAGCTCACTACATTGCAACAGCGGCACGGGTTCAAGCTGTCATCATTATCTTGCAAACCTTTCGGTTGCCAGCGGGGTCAACACGCAATGAAGATCTTGACGTCCATGCACAAGTCTTTGCTTTCCTCCGTGCTGCTTTCCTTGGCGGCAAGCGTCTGCGCGCAAACACCGCAAGGCATGCCCTCGCCGGAAGAGATGAAGGCGATGATGGAGCAGATGCAGCAGGAAATGAACAAGCTCACGCCGGAGCAGCGCAAGCTGTTGGAAGACGCCCGTCAGCAGATGCCGCAACAGGCGGCGCCGGGTGCCGACGATGACGAGATTACCGCACCCAAGGCGAATGCAGCGCGCAACGCCACGCTGGCTAAATCCGTATTGAGTGGCGCGCAACTCAAGGCGCATGTGGTCGCGTTACAGCCGAAGATTACCAAGGCTTTATCCGCGACGGCGCGCAGCCGCGCGCAGCAGATCGAAAGTGCACTGGCAAAAGAACCGGATGCATTACGTAAACTGCGCGCCGCAGCGAACGGTCTGGCCGCGTGGGGCGCGTGGCCGGAGGCTGTCTATTTGATGGGTAAGGTCGCGCTGGCAAGTGGCAGTGCTGAGGATCTCAACAACCTGGCGGCCTTCCTGACCATGGAGGGCGTGCCTGAGGCGGCCATGCCCATCCTCGTTACCTTGAATGCGCGTTACCCGAACAATGCGACGCTACTCAACAACCTCGGGCTGGCGTGGTTTGAATTGGGCGACAGCAAGGAAGCCGAACGCGTACTTACGCTTGCGGTACGGCGTTACCCCTCACATCCGCAAGCCAACGTCACGATCTCCCGCATCCAGGAGGCGCGCGGTGACAAGCAGGCCGCGCAGGCCTCGATGCGCGCGGCGATTCGCGGCGGTTTCAGCGAAGACAAGGCGCAGCGCCTCGCCAAGCTGGGTGACAAGCCCAGCCATGATGATGTGCGCTGGACACTGCCGATGCCGCAAGACGCGCTGGGCTTGTCGCGCTTTGTGGCACCGGCATATCCGACGAGCTTTGCGCAATTGCCGGTGCTTACACCGATCTGGCGATCATTCAAGGCGGATATAAATGCGGAGCGTGAGCGGCTGTCTTCACAGAGTGCAAAACTGGCCGCCAACCGCAACGCTGCTTCGAAGGCCTGGATCAAGGAAGCATACTTTCGCGGGCCGCTGTCCGCCAAGGCAGAACGACTCGTCAAACTCGAGCTGGCGGATTCCAAACGGGAGACAGATCGCCTGACCACGCAATGGAGGGCAGCCCAACAGATCGAGGAACAGGCACGCAAGACAATGGAGCAGCGCCTCGATGCCATCAATGCAGAGGGCGAGAAAAAGTACGCGAACTACCCGGGCGGCTATGACAGGAAGTTTTCCTGTTCGCAACTGGTGCCCACGATCGACAAGTATATTGAGACGTCCAACCCGCCACTGGAGAAAGCCGGCAATGAGCTGCTGGAGTTCTCACGCCGCCAGATCAACGAACTCGCCTACCTGGATCAGTTCCGCATGACTGACCTGTCCTACGAGATCGCCAAGCTGGATTACAAGATCAAATTTCTCGATGCGCTGCTGCAAGCCAACCACCATAGCGCGGCACAACTGGGTGGCACGTATGATGCGCTGCTGCACGGCTATTGGAACGCCTGCGGACGTGATAACGGTAAAAAACCCGGCAAAGGCAAGCTGGCGGATTTTGACGATATCCATTGCGAATATATCTCCACGCTGAATCTTGGCGTGGGCACGATCACGACCCGCTGCAACAAGATGGAAACCAAATTCGACGCACCGTTCGTGCCGGTGGCAGCCAAGTGGACCGAAGACCTGAACAAGGATCGTTTGCTCTCCGCCTCGGCCGAAGTGCAGATCGAGGCCGTCACCGTCGGTGCGCATGGCGAGTTTGACGACAAGGGGCTCGCCAGCGGCGGCGTCAGTGTGGGCGCCAAGGCCAACATCGGCCCGGACAAGGACACCGGCAACATCGTTGCGGGCGGCGAAAAGATCGGGGCAGGCCCGCTGGAAATCGGCGTCAGCGTCAAGGGTACGGTGGGCGTCGAATTCGATCGTACCGGCATTACCGATGTGCGCATTGAAGCCAGTGCCGGCTCAAGCGCCAGCAGCACAATCGGTAAAACCGATGCGGGCGGCGCCTCTTCCCAGGTGTCTACCAACGTAACCAGCAGCTGGAGCTGGAACGGCGGCGCCAGTGCGTCCGCCAGTGGCAATTTTGATCGCAGTGTTTTCTAAACGAATTCAAATGAAGGAGATCACCAACATGCAAAAGACCAATATCGTGTTAGCCACGCTGGCCGGCGCGGGCCTGACCATCGCCGTGGCGGGTATCGCCAACGCCGCCACACCCGCCGGTGAAGAATGGGAATACACCATGACCGTCGAAATGGGTGGCATGAAGATGCCCCTGCCTGCCAGCAAGGTGTGCACCCGCCCCGGCGAGGGCAACACGCCGCCGGTGGAAAAGAATTGCAAGGTGAAAGAACACAAGGTCACTGGCGCCACGACCAGTTTCGTGATCGTCTGCGGTCCGCCCGAGCCGGGAGAAATGTCAGGCAAGTTCACCCGCAAAGGTGACCGTGTCGAAGGCCGCTACACGATGAAACAGGACGGTGAAGCAATGACGGTCACGGCGAACGGCAAGAAGCTGGGCAGTTGTGACCCGTCCAAGCAGACGCCGCCTGCAGGAACGAAATGAAGCGTGCGGACAGTCTTGCGTCGCTGAGCCTGCTGGCGCTGCTGGCAGCAACGCCGATTGCCGCGTCAGCGGCGCCAGACACCCAGGCCGCGGTGCTACCGTGGAATCAGTTGAGTGACGCGAGCATCCTCGCCGATCCGCGTGGCCAATGGGCGAGTGACGGCAGCGCGAGCTCACAGTTTCGTCCGGCAGACTACAGCGCCAGACAGGCAATCGGCGCACCGGATGTGCCGACCTATGCGGATGACAAGCGCGCCTGGAGCCCGAGTACCGCCGAACGACAACCGGAATGGCTGGAGCTGACCTATCCCAACGCGGTGTACGCCACTGAACTGCGCGTGCGGCAAAGTTTCAACCCGGGGACCATCGTGCAGATCGAAGCGATCGCGGCGGACGGTGCAACCGAGGTATTGTGGCAAGGCCGCGATCCGAACAGCTACGCGAAGGATCAGATCGCCTGGTTCGTGGTGCGTTTTCCCAAGACCGCGTTTGCCGTACAACGCGTGAAGCTGACACTCAACACACCGGCCGCCAAGGGCTGGAAGCAGATCGACGCAGTGCAGTTGGTCGGCGATCAAATACAGATGGGCGCAATGCATAAATCACCGCGTCAGCAATCCGTTGCGCCGGCGGTGGCACCGGCAACGACACCAACATCAGACGCGACGACGGAGACGAGTAAAGAACCAGCCTGGCCACAGCAGTTTGAACTTGCCGCGAACGAACGCGCCAGCTTTGGTTTTGCTGCGGGACAAGCCGGCCCTATTAGCATCAGCGTGCAAGCGCAGGGTGCGCCATTCACACTGCGCCTGACCAAGCCGGGCGGTGCCGTGATGGACTGGCAAGGCCATGGCAAACTGGACATCAATTATTCCATCACCGCGGCGGATCTGCAGAAAGGCATCCTGTGGGCGGCCACCATCAGTTCGGCTCAGTCACCGGCAGGCGACAAGACCACGCGATCTAAGTTTGCGTCAGTAATTAGTGGCAGCATTCGGGTCCAGCACCCGCCTGCGGATGCCAAGGTGGTACAAGCCCAGGTGAATGCGCACATGCAACAGGCGAAGACGCAGCAACATATTCTGCAAGTGGTACCGGCCTCCGACTCGCTGGCCCAGGCAAAGGCCGAACTCAAGCAGGAGCGGGCATCCGCTCACCTGGCCCAACTCGACGCCATGCGTTCCAGCCTGCCCGTCGCCGCTCAGAAAAACATGGAGCTGAGTATCAAGGCAGGCGGAGAAGCTAACGTGCTCGCAGAGTCTGAAATACCAGCGAGTCCAGGCGCGAGCCAGGGATCTCCCGCAATGCAGCCGGGCGCGTGGGGCAGCGCGGCGACGGCGGTCGTCCCGCCCGTGATCAATTCTTTAAGCGTGAATAAAGGGGATAGCGGGACACCCGTGTGGATCAAGGGCAGCGGGTTTGGTACTACGCCAGGCAAGGTCTATATGAACTACGACATTAACAGCAAATATCACCCTAAAAAGGAAAAAATGCCTGTCTATGCCTGGTCGCCAAACGAGATCATTGTAAAGGTGCCCTGGATAAGTATGCCTCAGAACACCATGCTGTATGTCTCTCGCAGCGATGGTGTGGTATCGGCTCAGCAACCATTTCATTACTTCATCTTAACGACCGCCGTTCTGGAAATTCCGACGATGTCGGCGGGTTTTCTGGTGGATTCGAAAGTCTTCAACGCGGAAAAAGATTTCGATCGCAGGACAAAGTCAGTCAATCATGTGGCTGACTGGTTTTTCGGGAATCGGGAAGATGACGAGTTTTACCTGCAAGCCCGCCTCAAAAATGGATGGAAGGTGATCTCGGCAAAAGTAACCAGTCCCTGGAGTGTTTCTGGGTGGTATCGAGACTGCAGTGCCAGCAATGTGGCCATCGCGGAATTTCGTCCCGATACGGATTCACCCTATGTAAAGGTGCATTGGTGGACTGACGCCTGGATGATGGGCGGGTGCGGCGTCCGCTACAGGATCTTAATCACCATTCGTGGCCCCCTTGGCTTGCCGGCGTTCTGACGGAGACGCCTGATCATGAAATTAAAACTGAACGATTGACCCAATGAGGAAGGATATGCAGCTGAATTCATACTTGTATCGGGCAATGCAGAAGCGCCGGCATTCGTGTCTTCACGCGCTGCAAGGAATTTGCGCGCTCGTGCTGGCACTTGGTCTGGCCATACCGGCCTCCGCCGACACATTCGATCTCATCACCTTTGCTCCACCGCCGGGCACGCGCACCGAAGGATCACAAAATATCTCCTTTACCGATAACACGCCGACCACGTACGTGGTCTACGGCATTTTCAAAAGCGTGCCTGGCAGCGGCAATCCCACGCAGGATTTCCAGGCAGACTGGCAGGACCTGGTGGCGCGCAACCATCGCGTCACCGGCGAGTTGAAGACGGAAACCGTCGACTGGCCTGGCGGCTGGAAGATGACGATGGGCGCGGCCAAGGCCTGGACCGAACAGCAGCGCAACTTCGTGGACCTGATGAGTGTGTTCACCGGCTACGGCGTCAAGGTGACCGTACTGATCACCTACAACGATGACATGTACCGGCCGCAGATCGACAAGTTCCTGGCCAGCATACATTTGCAGCCGCCTGCCGTGGTAACGACGCCACCGCCCGCATCCGCCACCACCCAGACTGGCGCAAACCCGTCGTCGCTGACAGCACACGAGTGGTATCACTCCGAAGCCAGTTACTCGCACTGGGGGACAAACCTGAGCGGCGCGGAGATCGCCAAGATCGGTTCGCAGGGCGCGACCAAGTGGTCCTACCGCTTCATGCCCGATGGCACCTACACGTTTGTTAATGAATTCTGGTCGCTGCAAAAGCACAAGGAATACTGGGTCATCGAGGAGCGCGGCAACTACCGGCAAACGGACAAGACACTCAACATCATGCCGGCCCAATCGCTGCTGATATTGCGCGATCCCAACGGTCAGCAGATCGGCGAAGCGAAGCCGCGCAAACTCGAAACCGTCAGCTACCGCTACGCGTTTCAATATTTGTCCGGCATGCAGCGGTGGTATCTCATCCTGATGCCCGAGACTGGCAACGACACCGTGCGTGACGGTACCCGGCACAAGCTGCCGGATTACGGACCTGCCTATCGCTATGGCCCGCGGCCGTATTGCGAGCAGCGGCCGCGTCCGGCCGATTGCAAAGGGTAATTCATCAATCACAAAGGCGATCAACGTGCGCAAGCACCGGGACTAATGTTTAAACCCGTTTGGAGGGGACGATGAAATCAGCAGTAATTGAAAATTGTTTTGAGTTGCGCACGACCGGCCGCGGTGCAGTGGCCGGGTGTTTGCTATTGCTTTGCGCCAGTCAGGCCAGCATGGCGGCAGTGGCGGTGACCACCCGTGATGAGTGCATCATGAACCACGGCACGGTCAGCCCGAGTACGCTGGATGGCAAACATTACTCGTGTCATTACATCGATGAAAATGGTAAACCAGTAGATGTACTGGTCACCGATATCCTGCGCCGGCCGCCGCCAGCGAAACAACCCCCGCCACCCAAGAAAAAGCTGCCGACGGATTCGAACGTCAAGTAGCGGCCGGTATGAAACACGGAAGGCATCAGCTGCCGACCACGTAATCAAACACCACCACGATGCCCTCGGCGTGCGGCGGCGATCCTTCGATAGCCTGAAGGTTCAGGCTGAATGTCACGTCGTCCGAAGCCGCACTGCGCTCGGCGCCGGGACGTCCGCTGAATTTCATCTCGGCGCCCGGCGTCGCGATGAACTCGTGGCGATGGTTGTCCTTATCCTCGAACCACAGTTTCACTGCGCCCTGCTGCACCGTCAGCGTACCGTCGATTTGCACGTCCGGCGCCTGCTTGATGTAATTGCTGAAGAAACGCCGCCGCAGTGGCTTGCCATCGGCCTGCGCCAGCGTGCATTGGCAATGCTCACCCCGCGCAAAGAAACCCGAAGAGCAGCTGCATTCCAGCGATTTCATATCGGGCTGGCAACCGAAGAGCACCGTTGCCGCGAGCAACGCCAGGCCGCGCAATGGGCGCAAAAGAGATTCCGGATGAATTCTGGTCTGCAGGCCGGCATAACTCAACATGGAAAATAGACGAGACTCAATGCTGGATAGGGTTTGCAGATTATACTGCACAATACTGAGTCTGTAGCCAGCCAACCCCATACTTTCCGCGCCGCAACAAACAGAAATAATCACCTCGCCTATCCGCACGAGCTGTATATAATTGATCAGGAACGAGTTAAAAAATTATAACGGCACTTTACAACATAATATGCACTTAAAATTAGGAAGCTTATGCGTCTCAAGTTATTCATTGAGATAAAGAAAATAAAAATGGGTGGTGACATGCAGGAGTGTTATGTCGCCGTTATGAAACATATATATAGTTGGGCTTCATGAATTACGACAATACTAAATCACCAGTTGGTTGGTACGTTGGCACATACCAGCTCAGGTTTATAGAGTTAGGGCAAAGTGATAACGAAAATCCTGAGGGGGAGTTTTTGACTTGGGAAAATACTGTTTTAGTTAAAGCCGCTACTCTAGAAGAAGCATATGACAAAGTAGTAGCTACTGGAATGAAAGAAACAGAACCTTATAAAGGTGGACCAAATGGTGTTGATGTCCAATGGCTCTTTGAGGGCGTAATTGAGCTGTTGCCGATTTTTGAGGAAATAGAAGATGGAGCAGAGATAATGTGGGCGGAGAGAACAAAAAAACTTAAAAACATCCAATCTCAGTCAAAAAGTAAAGAAGAGCTCTATAAATGCCTTCAAAAGGCCCAACAAGGCATTCAGCCGGACGCGTAACCGCGCCGGCTAATTTTGACGTTATGGCTCAGCAAGATCCGGGTCGCAGATGACCGGTTGTACCTCCATACTTTGCTCGTACCTGAACAAGCTCCTTTCTGTACGAACACTAACATATGCGAGGCATTCGAAATGCATATAAACTGCGAGCCGCCGATCTTGTATTTCGGCACACCTGTTGTGCTGATTAGCACTCTCAACGAAGATGGAAGCTCCAACCTCGCGCCGATGTCCTCGGCATTTTGGCTGGGGTGGCGCTGTATGCTCGGACTGGCGGCATTTTCTAAGACCACGCAAAACATGATCCGTACCGGTGAGTGCATCCTCAATCTCCCTTCCGTGAATGAGGTGGCGGCGGTAAATCGCCTTGCGCTGACCACTGGTTCCAACCCCGTTCCAGAGTTCAAGCTAGGCAAGGGCTACCGGCATGAAGCCGACAAATTCGGGATTGCAGGCCTGACGCCGATGGCGTCGGAGACGGTAGCGCCGCCGCGCGTACGAGAATGCCCTGTGCAACTTGAGGCAATCGTTGCGGCCACTCACCGCGTAGGTGATGACAATCCTGTACAACGGGGATTCATCTTCTGCATCGAGACACGCATTCAACGCGTGCATGTGGACGAGTCAATCATGATGAGCGGAGAAAAAAATCGTATCGATCCAAACAAATGGCGGCCCCTCATTATGAGCTTCCAACAGTTCTACGGGCTTGGTCCGCAACTACAAGATTCAATGTTGGCGACAATTCCAGAGAGCATGTATCGTAGCCCTGACATGGAAATGGCGCGACACCCTCACTGCTGAACGCTTGATTGACAGCCATGACAGACTACGACCGCATAGCCAGCGCCATCGACTTCATCGCCCGTAGGGTTGACAGTCAACCGACGCTGAAAGAAATCGCAGATCATTTACAGCTGGGTCAGTTTCATTTTCAGCGTCTATTCTGTCGGTGGGCCGGAGTAACCCCGAAACGGTTCTTGCAAGTCCTTACGTTGGAGCGTGCCAAACAACTGCTGGCCTATTCCAAACCCCTACTTGAAGTATCTGACTCCCTGGGGTTGAGCAGTGGCTCCCGTTTGTATGACCACTTCATTCATCAGGAAACAGGCGATTCACGCTTGGGGGTCGGTAAGGTATGAACAAAAAAGGAAGAGAAGTGCATGTTGGTACATTGATATTGTTCTCGGGGAAGATGGGGGCTGGAAAATCAACCAAATCGAGGCAGGTTTCTCAAGAACGAAATGCCGTTTTGATCTCTGAAGATGAATGGTTATCGAGGCTTTATCCAAATAAAATCACCTCATTTGATGATTACCTTCATTATTCTTCATTATTGAAACCGCTAGTCAAATCACATGTTCTGGCTATATTGAAAACAGGCACCAGCGTGGTTATGGATTTTCCCGCAAACACTGTGAATCAACGCAAATGGTTTAAGGAACTGATTACCGAAGCCGCTGCGCCAAACGAGCTTATCTATTTAAATGTAAGCAATGATGTTTGTTTGAGGCAAATAGCGAAAAGGCGTTTAGAACAGCCAGAAAGGGCAAGCTACGACACAGAATCCATGTTCATTGAAGTCACCAGGCATTTTCAGGAACCCGAGAAAAGTGAAGGATTTAATCTATACATCGTGGTTCGAGACTCATAACGTAAACGTCAAACTTCGCAATGCCCCTGATTGCCGCTAACGAGATCAGCGAACCCAGGCTGAAGGTGTCACCGCCAGCGGCCGTGTTCGCGCTGGTATGGATTATCTTTGTGGCCATCCTGTTTGTTTTCCTCATGGCGCCTGATTCCTTCGTTAAATACTCGCTGGTCGCAGTCTGGGGGCTCGTCCTGCTTGCAGTGCTGCGGAAGCAGCTCATGGGCAACTACCTTGTCACACTCCAGGCAAACAGAGACGGTTTGTATTTTCAGACGAGTAAGGCCAATCAATATTTCCATGCGCCGTGGAAAAATGTGGGCCAGATCGAAAAGACGCTGTTCCCCTTGAATAGCAAAGGCCTCAGGGTGGAGATTACGGGCGATTTAGTCGAATCAATAAAACACGCTGAAGACGCCGGCAATGTTGGCACTGAGGGTGGCCGCACCTTTATTTATACGATCCCGCAGCTGAATAATCGCGATAAACTCATCAAACGACTCGAGTCGTTTCGAAACTGATCGTTTCAAGGAGATTGATTATGCCTCCGAACTACAGGTCATTATTTATTTCCCATGGGGGCGGGCCGCTACCCTTGCTGGGCGATCCGGGACATCGGGCGATGGTCGACTGTCTGCAACGCATTGCCGGTGACATTCCCAGGCCCGCGGCCATCGTAATCGTCAGCGCGCACTGGGAGGCGAGTCTCCCCACCATTACCGCCGGTGCCCAGCCGGGCCTGATCTACGACTATTACGGATTTCCGGAGGAGTCATACCAGATCCAGTATCCCTGTAGCGGGGATCCCGCATTGGCGCAGAAGATACACAAACTGTTGGGCGATGCCGGCATTCCATCCGCGCTTGATGCGGAACGCGGCTTTGACCACGGCCTGTTCGTGCCACTGAAGATCATGTATCCGCAGGCGGATATCCCCTGCGTTCAGCTCTCCCTGGTCAACACGCTCGATCCCGCGTTACACATCCGCATCGGACAGGCGCTGCAGTCCTTGCGCGACGACGATGTTCTGCTCATCGGGTCCGGGTTCTCTTTTCATAACCTGCCCGCCTTCTTCTCCCCCCGGCCGGTTGGTATCGAAAAAGCAAATATTGCATTCGAGGAATGGCTGCTGCACACATGTACCAGCTCTGACTATAGCGAGGACGAGCGGACGCAATTGCTGACGGATTGGGATGAGGCACCGGGCGCGCGGCTCTGTCATCCAAGAGAGGAACATCTGTTGCCGCTGCATGTCTGTTATGGCGTGGCGCAGGCGCCCTGCTCCGAAAAGTTTGAACTGGAAATCCTGAACAAGAAATCCAGTATGTATCTCTGGTAAAAGAAAAGGAGAACGCTATGCCAGGACCCGCACGTGCAGGCTTGTTCGTATACGCCAAGGACGCTGAACGCATCGCCAGGTTTTATGAAGCGGTTGCGGGCATGGCCAGGCTGCATGCAAGAGATGAGCTTATTGTGCTTGAATCGCCGGACATACAGTTGCTCGTGCATCGAATCCCGGCCGAGATTGCCAGAGATATCGTGATTACGTCACCGCCCGCAAAAAGAGAAGACACGGCGCTGAAATTCTTCCTGACGGTACCCAGCCTTGACGAAGCCAGAACGGTTGCCAACAGGCTGGGCGGAGACGTCTTCGATGAAAACTGGCAAATCCCCGGCTTTAACCTCTGCAATGCCATGGACCCGGAAGGCAATGTCTTTCAGGTCCGGGAATCTGTTGCTTGAATCAGTATTTCACTCAATACGAAATCGATGTACGCACTCGCCGCCGATGCCATTCTCATTAGCCACGTGCTGTTCGTCGCCTTCGTGGTCCTCGGGCTCGTGGCGATTTATATCGGCAAATGGCTGGCATGGCCCTGGGTGAGGAATTTCTGGTTCCGCGTGCTGCACCTGGCCGCTATCGTTATTGTCATGCTGGAGGCCTGGGGCGGCATGGTTTGCCCGCTGACGGTCTGGGAAAACCGGTTGCGCGAAAAGGCCGGCGCTGCAATCTACAGCGGGTCCTTTATCCATCACTGGCTTCAATCTATTCTTTATTATGATGCACCCGAATGGGTGTTCGTGGTGTGCTACACGCTATTTGCCGGTCTGGTGCTGGCAAGCTGGTTTATCGTCCGGCCTACACGGCACGACAATAGATCAAAATGAATCCTTATACATGCCGCAATAACGATGGATATTCATACTAAAACCATTATCACCGTCCTGGCTGTTTCGCTGCTCATCGTGGGAGTTGCCGTTCCTTTGGCGCTGCGCTGGGTGCCACGCAATGTCATTTATGGCTTTCGTACCCGAACCACGTTGTCAGATGACAAGCTCTGGTACGCCGCGAACGCCTACTTCGGCCGCAAGCTCATTGTTGCCACCCTGCTCGGGTGCGCCCTTACTCTCGCTGTCTTGATACTCTTTCCGCTACCACCGGATCTGCTTACCCCCGTCGCGGTACTGTTTTTCGCTGTCACCGGCCTTTTTGCCACACTAGCGACTGTACGGTTCGTTCGGCGTCAATCTAAACTAAAATAATCAATCGGCTAACAAAGGAGATGAGATATGAAATACAAAGGCTCATGTCATTGCGGTCAGATTGCCTTCGAGGTTGAAGGCGAACTCAGCCAGGTCGCGGATTGCAATTGTTCGATTTGTTCGCGGCTGGGATCGCTGCACTGGTTCGTCCCGCGCGACAATCTGCATCTGCTCACCCCCGAGTCCGGCATGGCCAGTTATCAGTTCGGGCCTCGCACCATCAGCCATTACTTCTGCCCGAACTGCGGTATCCATCCTTTTGGCGAAGGCGCCGACCCGTCCGGCAAGCGCATGGCGGCGGTCAATGCCCGTTGCCTGGAGGATGTGGATCTTTCATCGTTGCAGGTAGCGCATTACGATGGCCGTTCACTTTAATGGCAAGCCCCTGAAGTAATGAGCAGCAAAAAGCCGGCGCTGCCGTCGAAATTCGTGATCTATGGCGCCTTCGCCCTGGGCCTCGCCACGGCCATCGCCGTGCGCGCGCTCATCGTGATCGATCACCTGTACCCGTCCTGGGTGCGACCGGTCTGGTATTTCGCGGTCCTGGGCAACTTCGTGTTCTTTTTTTATCGCTACCGGGTCACCGAGAAACGCAAACGGGCCATCCGCAACCATCACCTGCTGGAAAAACTGTCGCAGCGGCAAATCCTTTCCGACGATGAGCGTGACGTCCTGATCTACCTGCTCTCCTCGCTGATAAAATCCCCCGAGAATCTCAACTACCTGATCATTGTCGCCTTTTCCATCGTGGCGATCGCGATCGATCTCGCCTTTGTCTACTTCTGGCCAACCTAGCCACGCCTTCCGACCGAAAACACTCCGCAAGACGCCACCGGCAAGCCGGTCTTCAGGTGCCAAACCGAGTAAAAATCCGCAAAATCCCCTTCCTCCACCTAGTCATGTTTTAAACATGAACTATAATGTTTAATATCTTAAGTCTTATCCATAAACTTTAATTATAGAAGCTTGAAACATGATAACTGCCGCTCAAATTCGTGCCGCGCGCGCCCTCCTGGGGATGGACCAGCGCACCCTGGCGGAGGCCGCGAGTCTCTCGCTCCCAACCATCCAGCGCATGGAGGCCAGCGATGGCCAGGTGCGCGGCAATATCGATTCGGTCGTCAAGCTGGTGGAGGCGATTGAACGTGCCGGCGTGGAATTGATCGGTGAAAGCAGTGTGAGTAGCGATGGTGGTCGCGGCGTACGGCTCAAGGCCAAAACGCCAGGCAGCCCGGAGGCGGTGTGATCCTGAGTCACGCATTGGACTGGGCCGGTGCCGCTGTGGCGCTGGCCTTGTTGTCTGCAGCCATATCTTTATTAAGCAGCTGGGCACCGACGCTGTTACGCAAGCTGGTCATGCCGCTGTTCGGCCTGTCCGGTATCGCCGCGGCCGCGGCCGGCATGCTGACCTTAATCCAGCATGGTGTGTACACCGCCGAGCTGCCTTTAGGTCTGCCGTGGCTGCCGTGGCAGGTGCGCCTCGATGCCCTGTCCGGTTTCTTTCTGCTCTTGATCGGCGTGGTAAGCACTGCCGTCGGTATTTATGGCATCGGTTACATGCGCGGTTATGAACACGGCCGTGAACCCTTGCCGGTCCTGGGCGGTTTCGCCGGCCTGTTTCTTACCGGCATGCTGCTGGTGGTGCTGGCAGACGACGCCTTCCTGTTCATGGTGGCCTGGGAACTCATGTCACTCTCCAGTTATTTCCTGGTGGCATACCATCACGAACATGCCGCGAATCGCCGCGCCGCCTTTTTATATTTGCTGATGGCGCACATCGGGGGACTTGCCATCCTGCTCGGCTTTGGTGTGATGGCTTCCTTCGGTGATGGCTTTGCCTTTGATGCGATGCGCGATGCCTTACTCTCACCCGCCTGGGCCAGTGTCGCGTTTGCCCTGGCCTTTCTCGGTTTTGGTATGAAAGCCGGTCTGGTGCCGCTGCATGCCTGGCTGCCGGAGGCGCATCCGGTTGCCCCCTCGCACATCTCTGCCCTGATGTCCGGCGTCATGCTCAAGGTGGCGGTCTACGGTTTCATCCGCGTGGTGTTTGATTTGCTTGGCGAGTTTCACTGGCAGTGGGGTGTGATCGTGCTGGTCTTCGGCAGTATCTCCGCCTTGATGGGCGTGTTGTACGCACTGATGCAAACCGATTTGAAGCGCGTACTCGCCTACTCCTCGGTGGAAAACGTCGGCATCATCTTCATCGCCCTGGGCCTGGCCTTGCTGTTTTTCTCCGGCGACCATCAGGTGATCGGTATCGTCGCCCTGGTGGCAGCCCTTTATCACGCAATCAATCATGCGCTATTCAAAAGCCTGTTGTTCCTCGGCGCCGGTGCCGTGCTGCATGCCGCCAACGAACAGGATCTGGAAAAAATGGGTGGACTGCTGCGGCGCATGCCGTGGACAGGATTCTTTTTTCTGATCGGTTGCCTGTCGATTGCGGCCTTGCCGCCGTTTAATGGTTTCGTATCCGAGTGGCTGACATTTCAGGCGGCATTACAGTCCTGGCATCTTGAGAGCGGTGTGTTACGCAGTATCGTGCCCATCGCCGCCGCCATTCTGGCGTTGACCGGCGCCCTGGGCGCCGCGTGTTTTGTACGTGTGTATGGCGTGGGATTCTTGGGGCAGGCACGCAGCCGACATGTGCGGCGTGCACGCCAGGTGCCGCTCAGCATGCGTATCGGGCAAGGTCTGCTGGGCGTGTTGTGTCTGTTTCTTGGCGTACTGCCAACGACCTTTATCACGCTGCTCAACGCCGTACCGCAGGAATTATTTGGCTATGGTTTGGCGAACGCCACCGCACATGGCTGGATGTGGTTGACACCGGTCTCGGCCAAGACCGCAAGCTACGGCGCACCACTGGTGGCGATTTCCCTGGCCGTGGCTCTGGGGCTTGGTTTATATCTGCTCGGTCGTACTATCTGGCGCGTGAAACGTTGCGACACCTGGGACTGCGGCTTCGCACCACCGACACCGAATATGCAATATACCGCTACCGGCTTTGCGCAACCGATCCGCCGCGTGTTTGGTTTGTTGTTTCGTATCGAACAGCGCGTCGAATCGCAAAAGGATGGCCGCCTGCGTTACCGGCTTGCCATTGCCGATCGCGCCTGGGGCCTGTTCTATCAACCGGTGGCACGCATCGTGGAGAACGCGGCACGCCGTGTTGTGAAACTGCAATCGGGTAACGTGCGCGTGTATCTGGGCTGGTCACTGGCAACCCTGGTGGTGTTGTTATGGATAATGGCATGAGCGGCGCTTTCTGGGGTCTGGCCTTGTTGCAGTTGTTGCTGTATGCCGCGCTGGCGCCCTTGCTCGTTGGCTGGGTGCGCAAGTGCAAGGCGCGTTTGCAAAACCGCCGCGGTGCGCCAATCTGGCAACCCTATCGCGATATCGCCAAGCTATTCGGCAAGGAGGCGCGCATGGCGCACACCGCCTCGCAGTTGTATCGCGCCGCACCGTATATCGTGTTCGTGTCGACCTTACTCGCCGCCGGCGCAATACCGTTGATCACGACCGGTTTACCGACCTCCGCCATTGCCGATGTGATGGTCATTGCCGGCCTGCTGGGTCTTGCGCGTTTCTTTCTGGCCCTGGCGGGGATGGATGTGGGCACTGCGTTTGGCGGCATCGGTGCCTCGCGTGAAATGTTTATCGCCGCCCTTGCCGAACCGGCCATGCTGATGGCGGTATTCACGCTGGCGATGAGCGCGCACAGCACCAACTTGAGCAGCGTCGTGGATTATCAGTTGCAGTACGGTCATATCCTGCGGCCGTCTTATATTTTTGCGCTGGCCGGACTGATCCTGGTGGCCGTCGCCGAAACCGGACGCATCCCGGCCGACAACCCGGCCACACACCTGGAATTGACCATGGTGCACGAAGCCATGATCCTCGAATATTCCGGGCGGCATCTCGCCTTGATGCAGTGGGCCGCATCGGTGAAGCTGTTACTGTACTTCGTGCTGCTGTCCAACGTGTTTTTCCCGTGGGGTATTGCACGCGACATCACCTTGCCCGACCTGGGCATCAGTCTGGGCATTATCCTGCTCAAACTGCTCGTACTCGGTTTTCTGCTGGCGCTAAGTGAATCGGTACTGGCAAAGATGCGTGTGTTTCGTGCACCGGCGTTTTTGAATCTTGCCTTGTTATTGTCTCTGCTGGGTCTGCTCAGTCATGTGATCCTCGAGGTGGGCGCATGAACCTGGAACAGCTGCCCCTGTTACAACAACTCATGGTCGTGCTCGCCGCGGTGGTGCTGTTCACCTCGTTTGTCTTACTCGAACAGGCGCGTATCGTCGCCGCGATCCACGTCTTTGCCTGGCAAGGTGTATTGGTGGCCCTGGTCACCGCCATTGTGGCTATCAGCGGACATTACCTGCATCTCGTCTTTTCCGCCGCCTTAACGCTCGGGCTTAAGGCAATCCTGATTCCGTGGATGTTGCATCGCCTGGTGCGCCGGCTCGAACTGGATCGCCAAAGCGAACCGCTACGGCGGCCCGCGCTCGTGATCATGGCAGCCCTGGCGCTGGTGATCTTCAGTTACTGGCTGGTGCTGCCCATGGTGGAAAAGGAGTTGCTCTTCACCCGTAATATCGTCGCAGTCAGTCTTGCAGTAGTGTTGATTGGCCTGCTGATGATGGTCATCCGCACGCAGGCGGTAATTCAGGTGCTGGGATTTATGTCCATGGAGAACGGCCTGTTCCTGGCCGCCGTCTCCGCCACCGGCGGCATGCCCCTGGTGGTTGAATTGGGTGTTGCCTTCGACGTATTGGTGGCGATGGTGTTGTTCGGCGTGTTTTTCTTTCAGATACGCCAGAGCATCGACTCCCTCGACGTTGATCGCATGAACCGTCTCACGGAACGCACGGACGATCAGACGTGACCAGTCTGCTTTTTACCGTGTTCACTCCTTTGGCTGGTGGTTTGCTACTGGCGCTGGTGCGCCGCTTGAGCTGGGCCGGCTGGATTAACGTGCTGGTTTCCGTGATTACCTTGGTCGCGGCAGTGGTGTTGGCCTTCGAGGTGGCACACAGGGATGTGATAGCCGGTTGGGGTTTTCGTATCGATGCCTTTAATGTGTATTTGCTGGTATTAACGGCCTTTGTCGGCGTTACCACGTCGATCTTTTCCCGGCCCTACATGCAGTACGTGTGCAGCACGGGTTTGACCAATACCCTGGGCATGCGCCTGTATCACACGATGTATCAGGTATTCCTGTTTACCATGCAGTTGGCCTTGTCCACCGATAATCTCGGTATTTTGTGGGTCGCGGTGGAAGGCGCCACGCTTGCCACTGTGTTGCTGGTATCGTTGTATCGCACACCTGAGGCCATCGAGGCGGCGTGGAAGTATTTTATTTTGTGTGGCGTCGGTATTGCGCTGGCATTATTCGGCACGGTGTTACTGTATTTCGCCGCACAACACGTGGTCACGGATCAGGCCAGTGGTTTGAGCTGGAGTACCTTGTATAAAGTTTCCGCCCATCTCGAACCCAGCATCATGAATCTCGCCTTCGTGTTTTTATTGATCGGCTACGGCACCAAGGTGGGACTGGTACCCATGCATCAGTGGCTGCCCGACGCTCACTCCGAAGGCCCGACACCGATGTCAGCGGTACTATCCGGATTGTTATTAAATGTCGCGCTGTATGCGGTAGTCCGTCTGAAGATGCTGGTGGACGGATCGCTGGCCGCGACAGCAACGCCGCATCTGGCGGGCTATCTGCTGATGGGCTTCGGCCTGATTTCGTTTCTGGTCGCTGGGTTATTTCTACACCGCCAGCGCGATATCAAGCGCATGTTCAGTTATTCCTCCATCGAACACATGGGCCTGATGACATTTGCATTTGGTCTGGGCGGACCACTTGCAACCTTCGGCGCCCTGTTACACATGTTGGTGCATTCCTTAACCAAATCCGCGATCTTCATCACTGTCGGGCATGCCGCGCATATTGCCGGTACGCAAACCATCGATCGCATTCGCGGACTGATTCGGACACAACCTGCGGTCGGCTGGAGTTTGCTGATTGGCGTTGCCGCGATTGCCGGCTTTCCGCCCTTCGGCGTTTTTACAAGTGAGCTCTTGTTGCTGACGGCCACAATGCAATCGCAGCCCTGGTTCACCGTGGCCCTGCTGGCAGGTCTGGTCATTGCCTTCGCCGGTTTGTTCCGGCATTTACATCCCATGGTATACGGCACACCGCCGCAGGGCCAGCAGGCTGTACAGGCCAATATGTTACCGGTGCTGTTACACCTGGGACTGGTGTTGTGGTTAGGTATTTCCATCCCGGTATTTCTGGCGCACTGGCTGGACCGCGCCACGCAATTGATTGCGGGGGCACATCTGTTATGAGCGGATTTGACTGGCTAAACGAATTTGTCACGCGCATGCAAAGCGAACACGTGCTGGTGCAGGCAAGCGAGGCGCACGCGCTCGCACCCGCGCAAGGTTTGACGCTGGACGTGGAAGACTGGGGCAACGCCGCACGCATTGCGGCAAATTTCGGTTGTCGCTGGGCAGGCGGCTGGGGTGATGTACGTGAGGAATTCATCGTCTTGCATGCCTGTTTGGCGTATCAAGGGGATTATCTGCTCCTGCACACCGAGGCACCCGTTACACAGCCGGTAGTGCCCTCGCACACGCCGTATTACCCAGGCGCCGATCGTCTCGAACGCCATCTGCAAGATATGTTCGGTATCGTGTTTTCGGATCACCCGGACCCCCGGCGCTGGACACGGCATAAGGCCTGGCCCGCGGATCAGTATCCCTTGCGCCCCGATTTTCCCGTGGCGGGTCTCTCACCCAAGCGCACGCCGGCGGATAGCGACTATGCCTTTGTGCCGGTACTCGGTAACGGCGTGTATGCAATCCCGGTGGGTCCGGTACACGCCGGCATTATCGAACCCGGTCATTTTCGTTTTCATGTCGTTGGTGAAGATGTGTTGCGCCTGGAACAGCGCCTGGGTTACGTGCACAAAGGCATCGAAAAGATCGCGGTAGGCCGCGATCCCTTTGCCCTGGCGCGACTGGCGGGACGTGTGTCCGGAGACAGCACAGTGGCGCATACCTGGGCTGCCTGTATGGCACTGGAACGCGCTGCCAAGGTCACCGTGCCATCACGCGCACTGGCGCTGCGTGCAATTCTGTCCGAGCGCGAGCGCATCGCCAATCACCTCGGTGATATTGGCGCCATCTGCAATGATGTTGCCTTCGCGTTTATGCAAATACAGTTCAGCAAACTGCGTGAAGAGGTCCTGCGTCTCAATCATGCCGCATTCGGACATCGCCTGTTAATGGACAGGATCGTGCCGGGTGGTGTTGCGTGTGATCTCAACATGGAAACCATCGCGCAGTTACGCGCGCAACACGATGGCCTCGCACAGACAGTGAAGGCATTAAACGCCATTATCAATGACTATCCGTCGCTGGAAGATCGCCTGGTCGCAACCGGGATTCTACCGCCCGAGAAAGCCCGGCAACTGGGTGTACTGGGTTACGTGGGCAAGGCCAGCGGCCAGGATTATGATGTTCGTCGCGATCACGGCTACGCGCCTTATGATCAATTACCAGTTGAATCGCCGTGTTTAAGCTCGGGCGATGTGGCTGCACGTATGCAGATACGCGCACTTGAAATCGACCAATCGATTTCGCTATTACAGGCACTACTGAATACCTTGCCGGGCGGCGATATCCAAACCACCTGGACAACCGGCGCCGGACATGGTGAAGGTCTGGGTATCGTGGAAGGCTGGCGCGGAGAGATCATCAGCTATGTACGTCTGGGTGAAGATAGCAAGGTACAACGCTTTTTTACGCGCGACCCCAGCTGGTTCAGCTGGCCGGCGCTGGAACACCTGATTCACGGCAACATCGTCGCCGATTTTCCGGTGTGCAATAAATCCGTGAACGGATCGTATAGCGGCCATGACTTATAGGTATCCGCCATGTTGAGAATTCTCGACAGAATCTTCAAAACCGGTATGCTCACCGAAAAGCCGCCGCGCGACAGCGAGCTGGAGGCATTGGGCGTCAAACTCAAGCGTGAAATCGACCGGCGCTTCCGCGGCAGTCTTGCCATCCGCCAGGTGGATAGCGGTTCCTGCAATGCCTGCGAACTGGAGATCCACGCGCTGAACAATCCGTATTACGACCTTGAACGCTTCGGGATTCACTTCGTTGCCTCACCACGCCACGCCGATGCCTTGCTGGTCACCGGTCCGGTGTCGCGTCACATGGAAACCGCACTGCGCCGCACCTGGCTTGCCACGCCCTCACCCAAGATCGTCATCGCTGCCGGCACCTGCGCTTGTGATGGTGGTGAATTCGGTATTTCCTACGCCAGTTGCGGTGCCGTCGACAATGTCATTCCAGTGGATGTGAAAATTCCGGGCTGCCCTCCCACGCCAATGGATTTACTCAAAGGCATATTGGCCGCCCTGCATCACGCGGTGGTTGAACGTCCGGCGACACAGCGCACCCGGGGTTGAGGCAGCATACCTGGCTTACGCCCTGCCGCCTTCAGGATGTACGTTGTTTGGCAAACTTCCTTGCACCTTTACCGCCGTGACCCTGACGTGAGGTCATCGTTTGGCGCACAAACTCTCCGGCCACAATGGAAAAGGCGCTGGCGACGTTGAGACTCTCGACGGCACCGCTGCCGGGAATCATCAGTGTCTTGTCGGCGAGTGTCTGCATGGCACGCGACACCCCGCTGACCTCCGCGCCCATGATGAGCAGGCTGCGTTTGTTGAAATGATGCTGATACAAGGATTCGCCGCGCGCCGCCGTGGTCAGGATCGAAAAACCCAGCGCCTGCAGCTCGCGGATGGTCTTGTGCCGGTCTTTCACACTGATCAATTTGACATGCTCGGCGCCGCCTTCGGCGACCCGGCAGGCCGAGGGCGACGCCGACGGTAACTTGCCCGCCTCCCCCAGGATGTAGCCAATGCCAAAGTGCGCGCAGGTGCGCATGATCGCACCGAGGTTATGCGGATTCTCCACACCGTCAAGAAACGCCAGCATGAGCGGCCGCGCATCGTCTTCCAGTTCTTCCAGCAAATCGGCAAACACAAACGGCTCGGGTTCGCGCGCCAGCATGCAAATGCCTTGATGGTGGATGGACTCGGTGAGTTTCTGCAGATCGTCTTCGGCCACGATGTGATAGGCCTTGCGCTGCGCCGCCGCCCACTTGAGCATGCCGCCGCATTCACGCGTGCGCGACTCCAGTAAATAAATGCGAATCACATCCTGCGGCCGCGTCTGCCAGATGGCCTGGCATGCGGCCATGCCGTAGTACTTGAGTTCCTTGCGCACCGGCTCCTTACGCGGGGGGCGCAACTGACGTGAGCGTGGGGGATGTTTCATGCGCAGAGTCCGCAACTGACGGGGCGGCTATTATCGATCAAATGCGGTGTTGCCGCCGCAACTATTTCATTGCGGCGGCCGGGAAGGCTATCAATTCTGCCAGTAGGTGCTGGCCTGCGGCGGTACCGCGCCGAACCAGAAGCTGGTGTTCTTGAGCAGGAACTCGTCGTAGGACATGTAGTGCGTGCCGTCGCAGGAGAAGGTCAGACTGATCATCCCGTTCAACAGGTTGATCGACGCCTGCCGCAGGTAGATGTTCTCGTCCGCCAGCCGCAGCGACCCGAAGTGATCCAGGATCGCGGCGATGCTTGCCTGCGGAATGCGCGCGCCCAGGGGGTAGCGCTGCAGGGGATACACCAGGCAGATATCCGGATCGGTCAGGGCCTCGTGATCGAGGATGCGGTAGCGGAAGGGATCTTCCATGGTCCAGATCATGGCCTGGCTGCTGGCAAACTGGATCTGGCACTGGAACACGCCGCGCTGGGTCAGCAGTTCTTCCAGGATGGAAAAGGTCTGTTCCAGGTTTTGATCCATCGGGCTCTCGCTGCGGGTCTGCTGAAACAGCAGGCTGCGGATCGCGGGATCGCCTTTCACCTGGCGCCAGGTCTCCGGTTCCTGATACAACTCGGCGGTCACCGGCAGATCGCGCAGGTCGAAATCCGCGCCCAGGTAACCCAGCACGGTCTTGCCATCGCGGATGACCTGCAGGGCGCTCAGCGAAGGCCGGTGTCCGTACAGGCTGATATAGGCATCCGATAACAGGAAGCCCCAGGCCGGTACCACCTCTTTCATGTAGGGCCGCTGCGAACGATCGCGATGGTAGTGTCCGGGGGCGATACCGCTGAGATTGATACTTTCCGTCAGCTGGATGCCGCTGGTGTCGAGGACGTAGAGATAGGCGCAATAGGGAATCGAGGCAAAGCCTTCGACCAGGATCTGTTCGAGCCCGCCACGGTCATCCCATTGTTCGATACATTGTCTGGCTACGGCGTCGATAGGGTCACGCAGGATACGCGCCAACTCTTCGCGCTGCCGATAGATGCTGTCTTTCCATGATTCGTTCATCGTTACCACTCCATGAGGACACGGACTTGTCGCAAGTCGCTCTCATTGTTTGCAAGACCCTTTGCATGTCTATCGGTCCATGTCCAAAAAAATTTAATTTCCATATCATCCGGCGCAATCTGCCTGCCTAGATGACCTCTATGTTACCCCATTTGTTCCAGGCACCTGGATTATAGTTTTTTATTGAGTGAAGTGATCATCACGTTGCATGTGACAACAATCACTGTTTTGTCATTTACCAGTGCAAAGACACATTTGTTTACGCACGTTTTTGACACAAAAAACGGCACGCCGTTGCAGGCATGCACTAATTTTTTACTGGCATCGATTTTGCGAAATAAGATGGTGCAAAAAAAACCGGCGCATTGCGCGCCGGTCTGTCTCTGAATATTGCAGAAACGTTACTGCGTTAACTGGATGCGGCCCTCAATCGCGGCCGTGAAAGGTTGTGGCAGGGATTGAATGAAACTGATCAGGGCATCGAGATCGACCGGACCGATCACGCGGTTTACCCCGGCGGTGAGGACGGTAAAGTTATCGCCGCCCGCCGCCATGAAACTGTTCACGGTCACGCTATAAACCGCGGCGGGGTCAATCGGGTTGCCGTTGATGAGGATGCTGCTGACATCCACACGCTGGTCCGCCGTTGCAGCCGGATTCCAGCGGTACTGAATGCCGGAGGTCTTGAGGATGCGGGGCGACGTCTGTCCGACCCACTGTTGCGACAACAGCGTGATGATCTGCGCGCCGGTGAGGTCCATGCGCACGAGATCGTTATTGAAGGGCTGCACGGTAAACACATCGCCCCAGGTCACATCACCACCGAGCAGATCGGCGCGAATGCCGCCCGGATTCATGAAGGCCAGGTCGGTGCCCATGGCCTTGCGTTGCGCATCGGCAATCAGGTTACCCATGGCCGACTCGCCCGCGCTGTTTTCACTGCGCAGGATATCGCCGGAGGCGGTACCGATAACGCGGTTGACCAAGGGCGCGACCCGTTCCGATGCCTGCGCTACCAGGGCGGCGACTTGCGGGTTGGGCGTCAAACCGGGACCTTCGTCCGTCCAGGTCGTCACGATCTGCGCGGACTTCTCCACGATGTCGCGGGTCTTCGGATCGATCGCCACGTCGATATCGTCATAGGCGGTGGCATAGGAAAAGGCCTGGGTCACCAGGATCAACTTGCCGTGCTTGTTCGGCATCAGGGCATTGGTAAATTGATGCCAGTGGCCAGCGACGACAATATCCACCTCATCATCGAGATTGTTAATGATAGGTCCGATGTCACCGCCGACATCCTGTGGATCAGTGTTGGTCGGGCCATTGTAAGAGGCCTGGTTCGTGCCCTGGTGGATTGTCACCACAATCGCGCGCACACCCTGGCGTTTGATCTCCGGGATGTAACGGTTGATGGCCTCGGCCTCATCCAGGAAGCGCACACCTGCAACACCAGTAGGTGTGACGATGGTGGGTGTCTCTTTCAACACGGCGCCGATGAAGGCAATCCGTTGGCCATGAATCCGCTTGATGACATAGGGCGGCAGCACGGGTTTGCCGCTGTCCGCCCAGACGACGTTGGCGCTGACATAGGGAAAATGCGCGCCATCGTAATTCGGATCCAGAAACGGACCTTTCGCATGGATACCGCCGTTGATCAAACGCAGCATTTCGCTGACACCTTCATCGAACTCATGATTGCCTACGGTACCCACCAGATTACAACGCGGGTTCATGCGCGGGTCGCGTTTACGCCCCTCGGCTCTGTCATCGTGGTCCTTGCGCTCACCCATGCAATATTTGTTGGCCAGCATATTCAGGAAAGAGATCGATGGTTCGTCCTGCAACAGGGCGGAGATCGGTGGTGAGGCACCGACCTGATCGCCGGCATGCACGATGATGGCACCGTGCTTCGAGGACGCCGCCGCGGCCTCTAAATAACTGGCGAACACGGCGGCACCGCCGGCGTAGCGTTTGGCGAAACTCAAATAGCGCGGCTCGAGCTGGCCGTGGAAATCATTGAACCCGAGAATCTTGAAGCGTACCCAGGATTCCGGGTTGGCGGCATGATCGTCGCGCCAGAACGTACGCGCCGAGGCCTGTGCCCGCTCCTCCGGTCCGTCATGATCGATATGGCCGCAGAAATTCCGTTCATCATGCTGATGCGCGGCCAGGGCACTGCCCTGCATCACAACACCCAGCAGCAAGGCGGTGAGTGTTTTTGTCCTATGCTGAAAATATGAAAACACGATATATCCTCCCTATCATTATTGTTCCGAATTGTTCCGAGGCATGAATGATTGACGCGCGTTTTGACATCATCATGAAAGATTTGAGAACCCTTGATGAATTTTGATTTACAATTGCATATCACACCCAAGGAGAAACCAACATGGCGCAACTTGTTACTCACACCGGCAGTTGCCACTGCGGTGCCGTACGCTATGAGGTGGATGCCCCGGCGGACCTGGAAGTCTCCGAATGCAATTGCTCGATCTGTTCGCGCACCGGTTACCTGCACCTGATCGTGCCGCGCTCGCGCTTTCGCCTGTTAACGGGGGAAGATAATCTGTCCACGTACACCTTCGATACGCACGAGGCCAAGCACCTGTTTTGCCGGACCTGCGGGATCAAGTCATTTTATATTCCTCGCTCGCATCCCGATGGCTACAGCGTCAATGTCCGCTGTCTGGACGACTCGACGATAAGATCGATGGAAGTGGAATTTTTTGATGGCAGGAACTGGGAACAGAATATCGACAAGCTCAAACCGCTCGACGAGGCCTGATTGGCGTTACTTGTGGGCAATGCACACGGCCCGTGTCGGCGCCGGATAACCCTCTACGGTTTTTGTCGGAGCTGCGGGATCGAGATAATCGCTTAAGGATTGAAACTGCATCCAGTCGGTACGGCGCTGTTCCGCCGTGGAAGTGACGGTCACGTCCACGCACCGCGCATCGCGGAAACCGCATTGCCGCAACCAGGTGAGCAAAGTCGGCACACTGGGAATCGCCCAGACATTGCGCATCTGCGCATAGCGGCCGTCCGGCTCCAACACATCGCCGTGACGCTCATCGATCACCAGGGTCTCCAGCACCAGTTCGCCACCGTCGCGCAGACAGTCCTTTAATTCCAGCAGATGTTGCTGCGGCTCGCGCCGGTGGTAAAGCAGGCCCATGGAAAACACCGTGTCGAAACAGCCCATGGCCGGTGGCAGGTCTTCCATGCCCAGTGGCAACACGTGAACATCCGGGTCACGAATATAGTTTTGCAAGGCGGCGAATTGCATCACGAACAGCAGGGTCGGATCGATGCCCATGACGAAGCCTGCACCTGCGCCACGCATGCGCCAGCAGTGATAGCCGCTGCCGCAACCGATATCCAGCACGGCACGATCCGTCAACGGCGCAATGTGTGCCTTGAGCCGATCCCATTTCCAGTCCGAACGCCATTCGGTATCGATATGCACACCGAAGATAGCAAACGGCCCTTTGCGCCAGGGATGCAATTGACGCAAGGCCTGCTCCAGGGCTGCGGCTTGTGCGGCATCGAGGTCCGCCGCCTGCCCCACGCGCACGGCCGCGCAATCGAGGTCGATGGAAGAGGGGGTGACGGCGGGTAATTGTTGCAGCGCTGTCTGCCACGCCTGAAAGTGGCCATGAAACGCCGGCGACAGGCGTTGTTGCAGCAAATGATGCAACTCGGCCAGCCACGCATCGAGGCCGAGCGCACTTAAGTGGTTGTCGAGCGCGGATTCAAACAAGGTTTACTTAATCGCGCACAGGGCGCCAAAGTTGAAACACTGAAACCAGGGATAGGCGTGCGCGAAGCCCGCCTGCTGTAACCTGTCGATGTGCGTCTCCAGCGTGTCCGGGATCAGGACCTTCTCCAGCGCCGTGCGCTTCTGGCTGATCTCCAGTTCGCTGTAGCCATTGGCCTTTTTGAAATCCAGATGCATGGCCTCTTCGAAATGCTGCTGCGCCGGCGCCGCGAACACGATCTTGTCGGCAATCACCAGGGCCCCGCCGGGATTCAAACCCTGATAGATATTTTTCAATAACGTCAGGCGCTGTTCCGGTTCGATAAACTGCAAGGTGAAATTGATCACCACCAGCGAGGCATTGTCGAATACGATCTCGCGGATGTCCGCGCAACGCACGTCGATGTCCGCCGCCATATCCGCCTGCGCGACATTTGCACGGCACTGCTGCACCATCGCCTCGGCGTTGTCGACGGCAATGATCGTGCAGCCCGGTTGCGTAATATATCGGCCCATGGCCAGGCTTGCCGCCCCCAGGGAACAACCGAGGTCGTAAATATTCGTGTTGGCATGCACGAAACGCTCGGCAAACAAACCCAGCAACGGAATAATCGTGTCATAACCGGGTACCGAACGCCGGATCATGTCCGGAAACACCGAGGCCACCTGTTCGTCGAAGCGAAAGTCGACGATCATGTCCTGCGGTCTGGCGTAGATGCGGTCTTTGTTCTTACTCATCTTGTCATGCTCGACTTGCAGCGGATTAAAGTAAGTGGCGCAAATCGTTGTGCTCGAATCCGCGGACACGCACATCCAGATCTTTGCTGCACGCCATCACCTTGAATTGCTCGCCCATCTCCGTATCCAGGGTCAACTGCTTGATCTCGGTGCTGACCGCCAGGCGTTCGCGTTCGTCGAGTTGCTCATGCTCAGCGATATCGAGCAGCCCCAGGTTCAGGAGAAAATTTCCCTGGGTGGCGAAACCGGCGATGTCCATGCCGCCTGCCAGCGCGGCATCGGCCATGGCAGTAAAATCAATGTGCGCGGTGATGTCCTGCAGGCCCGGCAGGATTAGCGGGTCGGGATGGGCGCGGTGTTGATAGTGACACATCAGGGTACCGCTGTTGCGCTGGACATGATAATACGCGCTGCGCGGATAGCCGTAATCGATCAACAGGACCACACCACGCTGTAATTTCTTACCCAGCGTCCGTAGCCAGTCCTCCGCCATGAAGTTGACCTCGGAGAGATAGTTCTCGGCATCGACGAGCGTCGTCTGTTCGCGCAAGCTCGCAATGCGATCTATCAGGCGCACATCGCCCAGCGGTTGATCGCGAAAACACAAAAGGCCGTCGCACCAGGCCACGTACTGTTCAAACAACTGCTGACCACGAATCCGAAAACGCCGCACCGGCATGGCATCCAGTAATTCATTGGCAATCACCACACCCGCAAAATTTTCCGGCAGATCGTCCAGCCACTGCACACGCTCCAGTAACTGTGGGCACGCCCGTTCAATCGTCTCGCGCTGACGCTGACGCAATTCGCCGCTCAGTTCCAGGATGGCGTAGCGCGCAGGGAGCGCCTGCTGTTTTTCTAATTGCTGCAGGATACACGCCGCGAGCTTGCCGCTGCCGGCGCCGACCTCGAGAACCGTATCGCCCGCACCGCTCTGTGCCACGAAGGCCGCCAGACAACGCGCAAACAACGGCGAGAGTTCCGGGGCAGTAATGAAATCACCGCCGATGCCGAACTTCTGGCTGCCGCAACGGTAATAACCCAGGTCCGGCTGATACAGCACCGCCTGCATGTATTGTTCGAAAGGAATGGCACCGCCGTTGGCCGAAATCTGGGTATGCAGTTTTTCCAGCAGGCGCAGACTGTGCGCATAGGCTTCGCTGCCGGGAGGCGGGAGTTCGTCCGGACGGGCACGCCTGGCCGCCGAGGGTGATTTGGGACGCGACATATGGGTCGTGTTTTGCTATGAAATATGGGTTACAGTTGCGCTTCGTTCGCTGGCAGGTCAGCAAGGATATCACAGAATGGCAGACAATAAGGTTGTTCTCATCACCGGCGCGGCGCACCGCATCGGCGCCGTAACCGCGCGCTACCTGCACGAGGCGGGCTTCAATATCATCCTGCATTATCTCAGTTCCCGCTCACCGGCCCAGGCCCTGCAAAAGGAACTCAATGGCAAACGCGAAAACTCGGTCGTGCTGGTGCAGGCCGACTTATGCGCCAATAACGCCCTCAATGCCCTGGCCAAGGAAGCCTTCAATGCCTGGCAGCGGCTGGACGTCCTCATCAATAACGCCTCGACCTTTTACCGCACCCCCATCGGCAGCGCCAACGATCAACACTGGGACGACCTGTTCGGCACCAACGTCAAGGCGCCTTTCTTTTTGTCCCAGGCCGCCGCGCCGTTCCTGCGCAAAACCCATGGCTGCATCATCAACATGGTCGACATCCATGCGCGCAGGCCATTAAAGGAATACTCCATTTACAGCATGGCCAAGGCCGCGCTCGAAACCATGACCAAGGCCCTCGCGCGCGAACTCGGTCCCGAGATCCGCGTCAACGGCGTCGCCCCCGGCGCGATCCTCTGGCCCGACAACATCGACGAAGTGACCAAGCAACGCATCGTGTCCAAGACATTTTTAAAACGCAAAGGCGAACCCGAAGATATCGCCAAGGCCATTCGCTTCATCATCGAGGATGCACCGTACATGACGGGGCAGATTATTTCGATTGATGGCGGCAGGTCTTTGAGTAGTTGACGTTTGTTTTTTTACTTTTCTGAGTAGTTTTCGCCTACCACAGTGTGGCTGGTGAAATAAATTTGAGTCAAACAGAAAGCCACTGGATTCCGGATCTCACTTCGTTCGTCCGGAATGACAGGAATACACCCTACTCGACCTTCCAAATCTTCTGCTTGCCTTTATCAAACTGCTGCCACAGTTGTCCCATGGTTTGCTGTTCGGTGGGGTGCTTGAGATCCGGCGCGATCTCGGCGAGGGGATAGAGCACGAAGGCGTTGTAGAGGATCTCTTCGCGTGGCACGTGGATGCCGTGTTCCCTGCAGACAATGTCGTCGTACAACAGGAGATCCAAGTCGAGGGTACGAGAGGAAAATTTCGGGCCCTGGCGATCGCGGCCGTGGCGGGCCTCGATCTCGTGCAGACAGTCCACAACCGCCTCGATGGATTTATCGGTTTGTGCACGGACGACGAGATTGATGAAATTATCTCCATCGAAACCGACGGCCTGACTTTCGTAAAGCGAGGATTGCTGGACGGCGCTGAAACATGCACGCATTTCCACCAGGGCTGATTGCACGTGTCTCCTGGGCTCGATATTACTGCCGACACTTATATATATAGTGTGCATCGGGTGAGGCTCAGTCCGTACGCGTGCCCCGCTCGATGATCACGCCGACATCCCGGGCATAGCGCACGGCGCCGACTTTATTCAACTTCAACCGTAACCAGGGCACATTGAATTCGCTCAGGATCAATTGCGCCACCCGCTCTGCGAGCGTTTCGACCAGCTGAAATTCGCTGGTCTCCACGAATTCGATGACACGCTTGGCCACCGCTTTGTAATTAAGGGTATCGTCGATATGATCGCTGGCGGCCGCCTTGCGGATGTCCGTGCCCATTTCGAAATCAAAGACCACCGTCTGCTTGATACGGCGCTCCCAATCGTAAATTCCAATGACTGCATCGACCCGTAAGTCATTGAGAAAAATAATATCCATGCTGATCCAGTTGCGATGATTCAGGCCGTGACTATACCCCACTTGTGCAGGCGATGACATCCACATAGACTTCCCAACGATAAGCCACCGCCTAGAGTTGGAAAATGACTATTACCGAGATCGTCCTCATTGTTTGTGCCTACCTCATCGGCTCTATCTCCTCGGCAATCCTCGTGTGCAAATTGATGCACCTGCCGGATCCGCGTGCCCACGGTTCGGGCAATCCGGGCGCCACCAACGTCCTGCGCGTGGGCGGCAAAAAGGCCGCCGCCATCACCCTGTTTGGTGACATGCTCAAAGGCCTGTTGCCGGCATTGGTCGCCCAGCTGCTGGGGGTGAGTTTTCTGGCACTGGCCCTGACCGGTTTTGCCGCGTTCATCGGCCACCTGCTTCCAATATTTTTCGGATTCAAGGGGGGTAAGGGTGTCGCCACCATGCTGGGCGTGATGTTCGGTTTTCACTGGGCGGTTGGACTGGCTACCGCACTCACCTGGCTGCTCGTGGCCAAGGTCTTCAAGATCTCTTCCTTGTCCGCGCTGGTCGCCACCGTGCTGGCACCGTTTTATGTGTTACTGATCATGGGCAGCAACAAACCCCTCATTATCGCAACCGCCGTGATGACTCTGATCCTGTTCTGGCGCCATCGCAGCAACATCCAGAATTTGTTGTCCGGCAAGGAAGGCCGCATCGGAAAATCGTCCTGAAGGTTTAATCCTGTTGCAGCGGGTGGCGTTGTGCATTTGCGCGTACCACGTTCGCATTAGCATCCGTTCATATAGCGTTTGCGATTCACTGTCTTCTTGATCCAGATCAAACGTCTTTAGCTTAATTCATTGTCCAGATCAAATCCCGTGACGATGGCGGCCTTACAATTAGGCGCAAAAATTTATCCGCAGGGAAAGGACGATGTACGACATCCGTCACTTTGCCGGTACAGGGGTCAGGGAGAACGTACCGGCATGACACGCAATTTGATCACGGGGAATGATGCCGCCGCCTGGGGGGCGCGCCTCGCCAGAGTGGATCATGTCCTGACGTTTCCGCTGACTTCGCACACTGAGATCGTCGGCGCCCTTGCCAGCTGGATCGAGCACAACGCGATGGCGGGCAAACTGGTCACACATGCATCTGTCGCCACCATGCTGAGCGCTGCAGCCGCCGCAGCCGACAGTGGTATACGGGTCTTTGCAGCGATAACCAGCCAGAGCATGCGGGCTTCCATCAAAATGTTATACGACATCGCCGGCAGGCACATTCCCATGGTGCTGTTGAATCTCTCACGTGGAATGGCAGAACAGGATTGTGGTTGTTTGCAAATCCAATGCGCCACCTGCCAGGAAATTCTCGATGGCATGTTGCTCGCCTATCGCCTGGCGGAACACAGCGATGTGCGTTTGCCGGTGGTGGTGAATATCGATGGCGTTGATTTATCCGCCGAGCGCGAATCGGTGGATATTCCGAACGCGACAACCGCCAAACAATTTGTCGGCAGTTACAGCGAAGATAGTTATGAAGTGCACACCCCGATGCAATTGACCGGGAACGGTGACGGCAACGACGCATCATTTGAATACGGGATCCATCACACGATACAACAAATGCTCACCGCCTATGATGAGCTTGCCAGTGAATTCCGTGACTTCTTCGGCCGCTATTATCCCGCCGTCGACGCGTATCGATGTGACGATGCGGACTTCGTCTTTGTCATGCTGGGTGCTATCGCTATCAGGGCGAGAGAAACTATCGATCGCCTGCGTGACCGTGGCTGGAAAGTCGGCTTGTTACGGCCGCGCCTGGTACGGCCGTTTCCGCGGAATGCACTGCGGGATTTCCTGACAGGCAAGCAGGCTGTCGCCGTGATCGAGGAAAACGCCGAGTTAAACACGAGCGGTATGCTGCACAATGAATTGACTGCAATACTGCATGGCGGGCGCGACATGCCGACAATACTTGCCCGGTTTACCTGTAGCGAGGTCGGCGGCGATATCTCTACTCAGGAATTTTTTGAAATGGCCACCGTCCTGCGCCAGGCTGCCGCCAATGGTGAAAGCCCGCCACCCCGTCTCTTGTTTACGCACAGGGAAGCCCAGGGCGACAATAACCCACAAATAACGCGCGATCCCACCAATGACAAACCCAACCGTCACTGACTAAGTTTGGTCGCGAGCAATACCCCGCTTCAATACCGGTAAAGATTCACTTCGCTCCGCCGATAAGGTGAAGGCATCTCACCACTTTGTCGACAATGTCCATCACTGGAATTCCGGAGCATTACATGCTTAAAAACATCAGTATCACCGCCCGCCTGACAGGGGCCTTCCTTATCGTCATCGTCCTGTTTGGCCTGGGTATCTGGACTGCCCTGCGCGGGGTTATGGTCAGCAGCGATCAGTTCGACAGTTTTTTTGAAGAGAACTATGTCCGCCAGACCGCTTACCAGAATATGTTTTCTTCCGGCCTGTTATCCGGTATCGCCTTGCGTAACCTGGTACTCAATCCCGCGCTGAAAGGGCCTTATGAAGTGACCCCGAAGGCCATCGCGCGTTTCGATACGTCCTACCAGAACGCGGTAAAAGTCGCGCATGGGGATCCGGAAATCCTCGAACAACTGAAAACCATTGAGACCTATTGGGAAAAGTCCCGTGCCGCCAAGCTCAAGACACTGGAGCTAATGAAGGAAAACAAGGTTGATGAGGCCAAGGAACTGCTCGTCACCGAAGAGCATCCCAACTGGCAAAAAGTGCGGATTGCCGTACAGAAACTTGCGCAGGGAGAAGAGGCCCGGGCCAGACACTTGCGCGAGTCGCTGCTCCAGGACAAGGACGCAACCATTCGCAATACCACCATCCTCACCGTACTCGCCCTGTTGCTGGGAGGAGCCGTGGCACTGATGATTATCCGCAACATCAGGAATGCCTTCCGCCATGTGATCGATTCGCTCAATGACATTGCCAGTGGCGATGGCGACCTGACCCAGCGCCTGGATGAGCACGGCAAGGATGAAGTTGCCGCCATGGGCCGCGCCTTCAATCAGTTCGCCGGCAAGATCCAGTCTCTGGTACGGCATATCGCCGATACCGGCAGCCAGCTCACGCGCGCCGCCGGCAATATGACCGAAAACAGTACCGAAACCAAATACAGCATGAATCAGCAGGAGAGCAAGGTGGAACAGGTCGCCACCGCCATGAACGAGATGACCGCCACCGTGCAGGAAGTGGCGCGTCACGCCGCCGAGGCATCCAGCGCCGCCCAGGCCGCTGACAGCGAAGCGGTTGCCGGCAGTCGGCTCGTCAGGCAGGTTGTCGACGCCATCAATGATTTGGCAACCGAGGTACGCGAATCCGCAGACGCCATCACTTCCCTCGAACAAAGCACCGAACAGATCGGGACGGTGCTGGATGTTATCCGCGGTATTGCCGAACAGACCAACCTGCTGGCATTGAACGCCGCTATCGAAGCCGCGCGTGCCGGTGAACACGGGCGCGGCTTCGCCGTCGTCGCTGACGAGGTGCGCACCCTGGCCAGCCGCACCCAGCAATCCACCCAGGAAATCCAAAAGATGATCGAAAAACTGCAGGAAGGATCCAAGTCCGCCGTGCAGGCCATGGACCAAAGTCAGGACAAGACGGCGCATGTCGTGGAAGAGGCCAACCGTGCCGGCGCTGCGCTGAACACGATCACCGAGGCCGTATCGCGTATCGCGGACATGAATACCCAGATCGCAACCGCCGCAGAAGAACAGTCCGCCGTTTCGGAAGATATCAACAAAAACGTCGTGTCTATCAGCACCCTGGCACAACAGGCGGCAGCGAGCGCGGAACACACTGCGGCCCTGAGTCAGGATCTGCAACGCGTCGCCGATACCTTGCACCAATCCATCAGCGTCTTCCAGGTATAACTCGTGAAATCCTGCGCCGGGGCATCGTCATAACTGCCCCGGCCGCATCATCGTCAGGTAACCTCACCGCCAGTAGTATTTCTGCCCGCCCCCGCGCAAACGGTCTGCTAATTTTCGGTTTTGTGACAGAGTTGACACGGCATCTGTGCGATCTGTGATCTCTGCAACTTTGGCTGTGTTACAACCATCATTCAGAGTGTCGATATCAAGGTGGACATCCCGGCGGATGTCTTACATATCCCAATAACCTTCAGGATTACTATCAGCATGGCCGGCAACGATAATGTCGTCTCCCTGGAAAACAGCAAACGCGATGGTATGTCACGTCAGGTACTCGCACGTCGCCTGCTGAATCGCTTCAAGGACATCACCCACAAACACATGCGCCGTATTTTGCAGGCGATGTTTGATACCGCCGACGATGCCCTCTTCAAGCTGGCCGAACAGGCGGCCGAAGGCGCTGATAAAAATCTCTATTTCGATTCCATGCGCATCGTACGCCTGCAACGCAACACAATTGAAAACGGTTTTTTTGCCGCCGTGGACGAAGAATTCGCACACTACCTGGATGATGACCGGCGCACAAAAAAATCGGAACCGGAAAAGATTGATTACGCCGCGATGGAACTGGTAAGCGAGGATGAACTGGAAATCAGTATCGCCACCCAACGCCTGGTGCAGAAGATCCAGTCCCTGTATGCATCGGACCTCTCTGCTATCAATAAGCGTCTGGCGTACCTGTTTAATCAGGAAGAAGTGGACAGTACGGAGATCCCTTTCGGTCCCGATGTGATTGTGAATGCCTATGCCAGTGCGAGCGAATCCGCCAACTTCATGCTGGAAGTGCGCATCATCCTGCTCAAGCTGTTCGATTTAAGTTGCATCCACGGTCTCGCCGGACTGTTTGCAGAGATCAATAAAGAGTTTGTCGATGCTGACGTCCTGCCCGTCATCAAAACCACCATCCGCAAAAGCGAGAGCTATCAACCCGGTATGGCCCCGCCCATGGGCGCACCCATGCCAGGCGCTGGTGTTGTCCCTGCAGGCTATGCTGCGCCGGGTGGCGGTGGCATGCCGGTACAGGGCGACAATCTCTGGGCAACCTTGCAGGGCTATCTGACGGAAAACCGCAATAGCGGTGGCGGCGGTGTCTTTGGCGGGGCTGGTGGTGGTTATGGTGGCATGCCTGGCGGTACAGCGGGTGGCTACGGTGGCGCAGGTACTGTCGGCGTCGGTGGTTATGCCGGCGGTGGCAGCTACCCGGGTGTTGGCGGTGGCATTGCGGGTGGTGGCGGTATGCCCGCTGGCGGCGGGGGCCCGATGGTCGCATTCACCACTCAGGAGTTACTGGGGTCATTGACCAGCCTGCAACAGGACATCGAAGGCGCCATCCCCTCCGGCGGCGCACACGCTGTCGGAAACTACGTCCGCGTGCAATTGCAGAGCGCGGCGGAAGGTGACAGCAAGACGGCACGTCAACTCAATCCCGTGGACAATGATCTCATCGATGTTGTCTGCCTGATTTTCGATTACATCCTTGCCGATCCGCAATTGCCGGATGCCGCCAAGGCCAGTATCCGCCGCCTGCAGATCCCCATGCTCAAGGTCGCATTACTGGACAAGCAATTCTTTTCCAGCCACGGTCATCCGGCGCGTGACCTGTTGAACCTGCTGGCGCAATCGGCCCTGGGCATCGACAGCAACGACGAGCACGATCCCATCCTGGTCAAGATCGACGAAACCGTACAACGCATCCTTGATGAGTTCACCGACGACATCATTCTATTCAGCGAACTCAAACAGGAATTCAATACATTTTTGCAAAGCCATCGCAGCAAGGAAACGGAACTGCTTTCCGACCTGGAGCGTCGCCAGAAAGAACGCGAAGAACTGGCCCTGGCGCGCGCATGGGTGCGGGAGACCCTGAATCAACATCTGCTCGGTCGCACCCTGCCCGGCGTCATCGTGGACATTATTCTCGGTCCCTGGAAAGACGTCATGCTGCATACCTACTTGCAGGAAGGCGAAAACAGTACGCTCTGGAAGACCCAGATCCGTTTCATCGATGTGTTGTGCTGGTCGGTGGAACCGAAAGAAGTCAAACTGGATAAGACCAAACTCGGTAATATCATTCGCCAGTTAATCACAACTTTGCGCGAAGGCCTCGTCCAGATCGAATACCCGCAGGCGGAGATCGAAGCGATCTTCTCGGCACTTGAGCCCTATCACATGGCCAGCGTACGCGGTCAGCAGTATCAACAACCGAAATCCCGCGACGACGCGCTCGACAGCGCCATCGAGATTACCGAGTCCGAATACGCCGACATGCAGGAAGCCAAGAACCAACCGGTTGAGCCGGAGCGCGATTATCTGAATGAAGACAAGGTGATCCTGGAAGACATCGTGCTTGAAGGCTGGGAGGCCGACCCGATGCTCGATGCCATCAATGACGAATATCTCGAACTCGCCCGCCATCTGGAAATGGGCAAGTGGGTGGAATTCGAGGATAAGGATGGCAAACACCGCCATGCCAAGCTGGCGTGGAAGAGCGAGTTGCTGGGCGAATATACCTTCCTCAACTGGAAATTCGATGTGGTGGCCGACAAAACCCTGCTCGAACTGGCCGAAGACCTGCGCAAGGGCAAAGCCAAGGTGGTGGACGACGTGCCGCTCATGGACCGCGCCCTGTCTTCGGTCCTGACCACCCTCATGCCGAAAGCGAAATAATCCCGCCGGACTGCCTATACTTACTATCACGCGGCGTGTTAAAAAACGACGCGTGATAGTCTCGTGACAATTCTTACCTACACTAGAGGACATGATGCCCAGTAAAAATGTCCTGGTGATCGAAGATCACACCGATATCGCCAACCTGATCCAGCTGCACCTGCACGACCTCGATTGCCGTGTGGAGCTGGCCGCCGATGGCCTGGAAGGTTTGCGCAAGGCGGAACAACACAGTTTTGATCTGATCATCCTTGATCTCATGCTGCCCGGGATGGATGGCCTGGAGATCTGCCGTCGGATCCGCCGCCACGCGCATTACACGCCGATCCTGATGCTGACGTCCAAGACCTCCGAGCTGGATCGTGTCCTTGGCCTGGAGGTGGGTGCCGATGATTATGTCAGCAAACCGTTCAGCATTCGTGAACTCATGGCGCGGGTGAAGGCACAGTTTCGCCGCGGCGAGGCCCTGCAAGGCGGTAACGAACAATCAACCTCAAAACACCAGGTGGGCGAATTGTGTATCGATGTGGAGAAACGCCGCGTCACGCTGGCGGACAAACAAATCGATCTGACCGCCAAGGAATTCGATCTCCTGTTGCAATTCGTGGATCACCCCGGCCGGGTGTATTCACGCATGCAGTTGCTGGACACAGTGTGGGGTTACGGTCACGAAGGCTACGAGCACACGGTGAACTCCCATATCAACCGCCTGCGCGGCAAGATTGAAAAGGACCCGGCCCATCCCAAATACATCCTCACCGTCTGGGGCGTCGGTTACAAATTCAATGACGAACTGACTGCTTAAGTCCATGTTCAAGCGCCTGTCCAACAAACTGATCATCACGCTGTTCGGCCTACTGTTGTTATTGTCGACCGCCTTCATCGGCTTTGCCGTGTGGAGCACGCCGATGTTTTTGCAGGAACTCAACCAGAAACTGAACCTGGGTCTGGCCAAAAATATCGTCACGGAAAAAGAATTACTCGTGAATCACCACGTCAACCAGGAGGCACTGCAATCCGTCTTCATGGGCCTGATGGTGGTCAATCCCCTGATCGAAGTTTATCTGGTGGACACCGACGGTAAATTACTCGCGTACTCCGCACCGCCTGGCGTGGTCAAGCGCGATCGTATCGACCTTGCCCCGATTAAAACGTTTCTCTCCGCCGATCGACACTTGCCCGTCCTCGGTAACGACCCGCGAGATGTCCAGCGTAACAAGGTCTTTTCCGCCGCGGAAATTCGCGACAACCACAAACTCCAGGGTTATCTCTATGTCGTGCTGGGCGGACAGGCCTATGACTCGGTGGTGGACATGCTGCAGTCGAGTTACATGCTGCGCCTGTGGACCGGCGCCATTATCGTGAGCCTGCTCATTGCCGGGTTTGCCGGCTTCGTGCTGTTTCGACACATCACCAAACGGGTACAGACGCTTGCGCACAGCATGGAACAGTTCAAACACAGCGACTTTCAACAAAGCGTCGGCCTGCCCGCCCGCTTCGACGGTCGCCCCGGTGACGAGATCGATCAGCTGGGAATTACCTTCCGCGAAATGTCCGAACGCATCATTCAACAGGTAAAACAACTGCAGCATAACGACACCTCGCGTCGCGAGCTGGTCGCCAATGTCTCTCACGACCTGCGCACGCCGCTGGCCTCGCTGCAGGGTTATCTGGAGACACTCGCGTTAAAAGGCCCGCAATTGAGCGAGGACGAAAAGAAACACTACATCAATATCGCTTACCAGCACAGCGAGCGCCTGCGCAAACTGATCTCGGAGCTGTTCGAGTTATCGACCCTGGAGAACCAGGGCGCCCGCCTGCACTTCGAACCGTTCTCCATGAGCGAACTGATCCAGGACGTCAGCCAGAAATTTCAACTGGAGGCACAGGGCAAAAATCTGCAACTCTCCACCCATATCCCGGCACAACCTGCCTTTGTCTCCGCCGACATCGGCCTGATCCAGCGCGTACTGGAAAACCTGATCGAAAACGCCATCAAGTACACTCCGCCCGGCGGCCAGATCGGTATCAGCCTGATGCATGGCCAGCACACCGTCGCGACCAGCATCAGCGATACCGGGCACGGCATACCGGAGGCGGATTTGCCGCATATCTTCGAACGCTTTTATCGCGTCGACAAACATCGCGATGAGGACGGTACCGGCCTGGGGCTCGCCATTGCCAAACGCATCATGCAATTACACAACAGCTCCATCGACGTAGCTTCCCGTCCCAATGCCGGCACCACATTTTCATTCCAATTGCCCAGTGCGGAGCTTTCCGCACACCACTGAACGGATATTCAAAGTTTTCCTCGATCACTCGGCGGCGACAACTGCCTTTTTTATCTTTGTCTCTGCCTGTTGCACTAAATCACGCAAGGCCAGGATACTTGCAATGTCGTTTGCTTTAAGATAGTTTTTTTCGGCTTGGTAGTTACGGGCAGGATGTTAGAAACACCTGCAATCAGCTGATCACTGGAGACAACGGCATGAACCGGATGAAATTACTTGCAGTGCTCACCTTGATGCTCGCGGGCTGCGCTAACACTACTCCGGTAAAAACAGAACCGCCTGTCCTGAAGTTCGACTACCATACTCAAGCCAACGCGCCGGAAAACGGCAAGATCATCGCCATCACTTCATATCAATTCCTGACCAACAACGCCCCTCGAACGAAACAACCAGACGCAGGTCTATTGAACTTCAAGCTCGCAAGCGACGTGGTACAATTTTCCGCCGTTACCAATTATCACGAAAATTATGAGCTGCAGTTACAGACTGCGATGCAGTCGGCCCTGGCAGAGATGATTTCAAAACGCGGCTTCACCGTCACGGGACCTTTCAAGTCAAGCGAAGAGATCCCCTATACAGACAAAAAGCACCTGTACCTGATTATTTTACCGAGGCTGAATCTTGACATTGAACAGCGCCCCACAACGAAATCATGCATACACAGCATCTGTACCGATAAGGGCGTGATCACGCTTGGCGGGAGTTTGCTGCTGCGATTTATCGAACCGCTCAGCGAACAGACCCTGCTCACGAAGCGGATCGACCTAACCGAGCCTGGCATCAGCAAAAACTATATTCACCAATACCCCCAGGTGACGCGTAAGGCCGTTATGCAGGGACTGATGTACAGCGACAATGAGCTCAATTCGCTGATTGATGATGCCGACAAACAATTGGTGGATGCACTTAACGAATTTTACCGGGCGGCCATGACTAAAACAGACGCGCTCATCTCGGCAAAAGAATTACTTTCGCATCAAGACGACCTCGATCAAATCAGGGGGTTCAAGCGTCGTTAGTTGCGGCCCGCGCAGCCGCTCGGCTTCACCTTATGCTCCTCCGACGCCTTTGAATTTGTTTCGTAGTAATGCCGATTATCAGCGCAAGCAGGATCGCGGCAACGATCACTAACAGGCTGACCAGCAGACTTTGCAACAGATTCGGCGCCAGCAACAAGACCAGTCCCAGTATCAACATCATGCTGCCTGACAGCAATTTCAGCCCGCGCCCTTCACCTTCCTGTAATTTGCGCGCCCCCATGGTGACGACAAACAGCAAGACGATCACCAGCAAGGGAATGACATAGACAATGTTATAGAGCAGAAGGTATGCGTAATACTGCATACCGGACAATTCACTCAGGGTGAGGATGCGCGTATACACCATGGGAAACCCGGCAGTGCAGAGAAACTCATACAGGTTGGCGAACAAGGCCAGGCCACTGGCGGCCAGCATCATGGTAGGGAGCGAACGCGCCTGCAACAGGTTACGCATGCGCTGAAACAGCCTGGGTTTGGCCTGGTCGGAGATGGTCAGTGACACGCCTTGCTTAAACCAGAAAAAATCCTTGAGGTTAATCAAACCGATGATCAGCGCCACGATCGCCGCGCCAATGGTGATGGCATCGAGGTGACCAATGATGCGAAACAGATTCAACCACGCGCTCATAAACAGGAAGTACAGCAGGCCGGAGAAAAATACAAAGACGCCGCCGACCAGCAACATGCGCCGGCGCTTGCCGGTATGCAGCATCAGGCTGAGTAAAAACATCAAGACGAAAAACGCGCAGGGATTGAATGCATCGACCCCGGCGATTAACACGGTAATCACTGGCAGACTGCTGACACCGGCCTCGATGGCACCGACAAACGGTAGATGTAGCACAATGGGTTCCTGTTCCATACCGCGAAACCCTGCCACGGTCTGTCGGGCAACAATGTGTTGTTTGCAACGGTTGAGCAAAGACTCCAGTTGCTGCGGTGTCGCTTCCGGATCGAATCCGGTCACCATCGTATTACACAGCATAAATGCCGGGACCGAACGCGCCTCCTCGCCCAGGGCACTGGCCATCATCTCGTAGCGCGCGACATTGTCGGGCTCACCCACCAGCTGAAAACTATGCAGTGCCAGATCCGTACGCAACACCGCGAGGTTTTCGATATACGGCAAGGCCTCGGCGCAATGCGGGCACTTGTTGGACCAGTAGAAATAAAGCTGGATGACCGGCTGACCCGTCGCATCGCGGGTAAACCAGGTAGCGTCCCCCAGCGCGGGGCTTGCCGCCCGCGCCATCGCCGCGGACAGCATTAAACTGAGAAACAGGAACTGACGCATACGGCTGCGCAATCGCTTATGCCACGGGCGTCAGTTCTTCCATCGACCAGCGCGCCCGTGCGCGAAAATCCAGGCTCTCCTGCTGGCCGGCGAGCAGGCGTTGGCAACCGGCGAACGCGATCATCGCGGCATTGTCGGTACAAAAATCCGGACGCGGGTACCGCACCTGATAACCCCGATGTGCCGCCAGCTCATCCAGGCGCGCGCGCAGGCGTTTATTGGCACTGACACCGCCGGCCATGATCAAGGTTTTCAGGCCGGTCTGTTCCATGGCGCGCCGGCATTTGATGTACAACGTCTCCACCACCGCATCCTCGAAGGCGCGCGCGATGTCCGCCTTGGTCTGCGGGTCGTGCCCTTCGTTGTGCAGGGTATTGAGCGCGAAGGTCTTCAGACCACTGAAACTGAAATCCAGGCCCGGCCGGTCGGTCATGGGCCGGGGAAAATCAAAACGCACCGCACTGCCCTCTTCCGCGAGCTTGGCCAGGGCCGGACCGCCGGGATAGGGCAGGCCCAGCATCTTGGCGGTCTTATCGAAGGCCTCACCGGCGGCATCGTCCAGCGATTCGCCCAGCAGTTGATAACGGCCGATGCCGTCGACACGCACCAGCTGGGTATGGCCACCGGAGACCAGCAAGGCCACGAAGGGGAAGCTCGGCGGTGAGGCCTCCAGCATCGGTGCCAGCAGATGCCCCTCCATGTGATGGACCGCGACGGCGGGTTTATCCAGCGCAAAGGCCAGGCTGCGGCCAATGGCCACCCCGACTAACAGGGCGCCCATGAGCCCCGGTCCCGCCGTGTAGGCAATGCCATCCACCTCAGTGAGCGCACACTTCGCCCGGTCCAGTACCGCCCGAATCATGGGCAGGGTCTTGCGGATATGGTCGCGTGAGGCCAGCTCCGGCACCACCCCGCCGAACTCGGCATGCAGCGCTATCTGGCTATAAACCTCGTGCGCCAGCAGGCCGTGGTCGCTGTCGTAGAGGGCGACGGCCGTCTCGTCGCAGGAGGTCTCAATTCCTAAAACTCGCATGGATATGTCCGATAATTTGTCCGCTTTGCTTTGCAAAAACCCGCGCAGATCAGTAGAATTGCGCGCCCTTGAACCACAAAACCTGATAGGAAGTGATTAACGCTATGCCTTCTGTGAAAGTCAGAGAAAACGAGCCGTTTGACATCGCGATGCGCCGCTTCAAGCGCTCCTGCGAAAAGGCCGGTGTCCTCTCCGAAGTCCGTCGCCGTGAATTCTACGAGAAACCGACCTCCGTGCGTAAGCGCAAACTGGCCGCCGCGGTAAAACGCCACGCCAAAAAGTCTTCACGCGATCGTTCACGTCGTCCTCGTCAATTCTAATTTCCTCCTGCCATGGCCGACTCGACCCTGAAAACCCGTATTCAGGACGACGTGAAGGATGCCATGCGCAGCAAGGACAAGGACCGTCTGGGCACACTACGCCTCATCACCGCCGCCATCAAACAAAAGGAAGTGGATGAGCGCATCGAGATGGACGATGCCGCGGTGATTGCCGTCCTGGAAAAGATGGTCAAGCAACGCAAGGACTCCATCAGCCAATACACCCAGGCCGGCCGCGACGACCTCGCCGGCAAGGAACAGGTCGAACTCGATCTGATCCAGACCTACCTGCCGGAACAAATGTCCGAGGCCGAGCTCGAGGCCGTGATCAGCAAGGCCATCGCCGACACCGGCGCCGCCGGGATGAAAGACATGGGCAAGCTCATGGCGGCAGTGAAACCGCTGGTGGCGGGTAAGGCGGTCATGGGGTTGGTAAGTAAGATCGTCAAAGCTAAACTCTCCTGATTTTTAATTTAATTTTTTAAAGAAGTTTTCGCTTCGCTGAGGCGAATCGCTTTGTTTTTGCCTATCCGAAAGAAAGTATCTCGCCTCCAGAGCGGGTGCGAAAAAATCCTTTTAACAATAACGTACAATTACCCCCATGGCTGGCCGCATCCCCCCCGCATTTATCGATGAGCTATTGAGTCGCGTCGACATCGTCGAGGTGATCGATGCGCGGGTGCCATTGAAGAAGTCCGGCCGTGAATACGAGGCCTGTTGTCCGTTCCACGGCGAGAAGACACCGTCGTTTAAGGTCAGTCCGACCAAGCAGTTTTATCACTGTTTCGGTTGCGGCGCGCACGGCACCGCCATCGGCTTTGTGATGGAGTACGACCATCTCGATTTCGTCGAGGCAATCGAGGAGCTCGCGCGACAGGCCGGGGTCACGGTCCCTTACGAGCAGGGACAACGGCCTAATCCGCAGCAACAGCAGGCCAAGCTTAATCAATACGATTTAATGAGCCAGTGCGATCGGTTTTTTCGCCAGCAATTGCGCCAACACGCCCAGGCCAGGGTGGCGGTGGATTATCTGAAAGGTCGTGGCCTGAGCGGCGAGATTGCTGCGCGCTATAACCTCGGTTATGCGCCGACCGGCAACAACCTGCTACGGGTATTCGGCCCGGGCAGCGCCAATGCCCTGGTGAGCCTGGGCATGCTCATCCGCAAGGACAACGGCGAGACCTATGACCGCTTCCGCCAACGGGTGATGTTCCCCATCCGCGATAGCCGTGGCCGGGTGATCGGCTTCGGCGGGCGGGTGATCAATCCCGATGATGCCCCGAAGTATCTGAATTCGCCGGAAACCCCATTGTTCCACAAGGGCCAGGAGTTGTACGGCCTGTACGAGGTGCGCCAGGCCCTGCGCCATATCGACCGGCTGCTGGTGGTGGAGGGCTATATAGACGTCATCGCCCTGGCCCAGCAGGGCATCGACTATGCGGTCGCGACCCTGGGCACGGCCACCACCGCCGAGCACGTCCAGAAACTGTTTCGTCTGGCCAATGAGGTGGTCTTCTGCTTCGACGGCGACCGGGCCGGACGCGAGGCCGCCTGGCGGGCATTGGAGAGCGCCCTGCCGGTCCTCAGTGGGACGCATACCGTGCGCTTCATGTTCCTGCCCGACGGTGAAGACCCGGATACCCTGGTGCGCAAAATCGGCAAGGCGGCATTCGAGCAGGAGATTACCAAGGCCCTGTCGTTGTCGGCGTTTTTCCTCAATCACCTGCGCGAGGGCATCGATCGCCATGACCTGGACGCCCACCGCACCCTGATCGAAAAGGCCAAACCCTTACTGCAGGTCCTGCAGGATGAGACCTATCGCGCGCTGATCGTGCGCGAACTGGCCAGCCACATCAAACAGGCGGAACCGGCCGTGCGCAACCTCCTGGGCCTGGCCAGCACCTCGGCCAGCCCGGCCGCAGGCCCGATGGCTACCCAGGCGCACCCACCCCGACACCCGCAACGGGAGACCCCGTCACTGGTGCGCACCGCCCTGCGTTGTTTACTCTATCAGCCCAAGCTGGCCGAGGCGGTGAAAGATCCGCAGTCCCTGTCGCAAATCGAACAGCCCGGGATAGGCTTATTGGTTGATCTCCTTGAAACTTTGCGATCTAACCCTAATCTTACTACTGCGGCACTACTCGAACGCTGGCGTGATACGGTAGAAGGGAAGCAACTGGAGAAATTGGCAACCTGGCAACCCTCCCTTGACGATTTCGACTCTCTCCGACTCGAGTTCCTTGGCGCACTGGCGCGGCTTGAAGAGCAACATCGCGATTCCCGAACGAAAACCCTGTTGGCCAAGTCGACTCAGGGCGGTTTAAGCCCCGATGAGAAGACCGAATTGCAGGTTTTGTTACGCCGCCCACGCGCCACTGACCCAGCCTGATTTGTGTGCCGCTAATGAAATAAGTCGGCGGATCGTATAGAATCCAGCGATTTTTCCGCCGGTAAAATTGTCTTAGCTACAGACGAGAGAAATTTGAGTACATCTATGAATCAAAGCACGCAACAGTCACAACTTAAGTTATTGATTGCTAAAGGAAAGGAGCAGGGTTACCTGACCTACGCCGAGGTCAATGACCACCTGCCTAACGACATTGTCGATCCGGAGCAAATCGAAGACATCGTTGCCATGATCAACGATATGGGTATCGCCGTGCATGAATCCGCACCGGATACCGACAACGTGCTGATGGCCGACGCCACCTCCGTGGATGAAGACGCCGCAGAAGAGGCCGCCGCCGCCCTGGTCAACATCGACAGCGAATTTGGCCGGACCACCGACCCGGTGCGCATGTACATGCGCGAGATGGGTGCCGTGGAATTGCTGACCCGCGACGGTGAAATCGAGATCGCCAAGCGCATCGAAGACGGCCTCAACCAGATGCTGTCATCCCTCGCCAGCTATCCGGCCACCATTGCCGAGATGCTGCGTCAGTACGATTTGATCGAAACCGGTGAAGCCAAGCTGAGCGATGTCCTCAGCGGTTTCATCGATCCCAATGCGCCCGAGGAAATTCCGTCGCCGGAGGAAGTGCTCGCCTCCAATAACGCCGATGACAGCACTGACGACGATGACGAAGAAGACGGTGACGGCGATTCTTCCGAAGAAACGGTCGATACCGGTCCGGACCCGGAAGAGACACGTATGCGCATGGACAAGATCCGTAAGCTGCACAAGAAGTATGCCGCAGCCGTCAGCAAACATGGCGCACACGACAAGAAGAGCGAAAAGGCGCATGCGGATCTGATTGAAGAATTCATGCAGCTCAAACTGGTTCCGCGCATGGTGGATGAACTGCAAACCAACATGCGCCAGCTGGTGGATCGCATTCGTCAACACGAACGCGTGATCATGGATATCTGCGTCAATCAGGCACACATGCCACGCAAGGAATTCGTGACCACCTTCCCGGAAAACGAAACCAATCCCAAGTGGCTGCAACAGCATGTGAAGGCCGGCAAGGCCTATGCCGAAGTGCTGAAACAGCACGCGGAAGATATCGAAAAGGCGCAACAACGCCTGATCGCCATCGAACAGGAATGCGGCATGCGCATTTCCGAACTGAAGGACATCAACCGCAAGGTTTCCATCGGCGAAGCCAAGGCGCGCCGTGCCAAGAAGGAAATGGTCGAGGCCAACCTGCGCCTGGTGATCTCCATTGCCAAGAAGTACACCAACCGTGGCCTGCAATTCCTGGATCTGATTCAGGAAGGCAACATCGGTCTGATGAAGGCGGTGGACAAGTTCGAATACCGCCGCGGTTACAAGTTTTCGACCTACGCCACCTGGTGGATTCGCCAGGCGATCACGCGTTCTATCGCGGACCAGGCCCGTACGATTCGTATCCCGGTGCATATGATCGAAACCATCAACAAGCTGAACCGTATTTCACGGCAGATGCTGCAGGAGATGGGTCGTGAACCGACACCGGAAGAACTGGCCGAACGCATGGAAATGCCGGAAGACAAGATCCGCAAGGTGCTGAAGATTGCGAAGGAACCGATCTCCATGGAGACACCGATCGGCGACGACGAAGATTCGCATCTGGGTGATTTCATCGAAGACAGTAACGCCGCATCGCCCATTGATTCCGCAACCTCCTCCGGTCTGCGTGAAGCAACCCAGACTGTCCTGGCGGGCCTGACCGCACGCGAAGCCAAGGTCCTGCGCATGCGTTTCGGTATCGACATGAATACCGACCACACCCTGGAAGAAGTGGGCAAGCAGTTCGATGTGACACGCGAGCGTATTCGTCAGATCGAAGCCAAGGCCCTGCGCAAACTGCGTCACCCGTCTCGCTCCGAGACACTGCGCAGCTTCCTGGATATGGATCAGACGACCTGATACACAAAATAAAAGGGCGCGTTTCGCGCCCTTGTTTTATCCCAAAACTATAAAAGTTATAATTTCTTCTGTTTACACCTATTCAACTTCAATGCCCCTGTAGCTCAGTTGGTTAGAGCAGTGGACTCATAATCCATTGGTCCTAGGTTCAAGTCCTAGCGGGGGCACCATACTTCGATTCTTCTTTCCGGCTATAAAGTTAAAAATTAATTCATTGCATTTAATCAGATCGGACTTTCACCTACGGTTGATGAAGGCCATCCCTGGCCTTCACCCTGCGGGCAACCTTTGGTTGTCCGATTTTGTTCCAGACAAAATCGTCAAGTCCTAGCGGGGGCACCAAACTTTAAGATGTCCGATCGCTCTTTGGTGAGAAACGTCCCGTGATACTGCGCGTAATGACCATCACCACCAGCAAGATGGCAAGCACCAACACGTCTGTAGAGGAATCGGATTTGCCATAGATCTTGATAATCATCTCGCGCAGGATAAAAACCGCGGTCACATCGATGAGCAGGGACAACCGGATGCGATGCATCTTGACGTAATTGATGAAGATACTGAACAGTTCAATGACCACGAACACGTCCAGCACGCTGACCACGAGGTTACGAAACTCGCCATCGTCGATTTTGATTTTCGAGAGGCTCGGAATCAGGTGCACGATGTCGACCACCACGTCTATAAAAGCGAAAACCAGGGTCGCCAGCATCAGCAGGATGAGGCCATAGACAATCACATCGATTGTCGTATCGTAGGCACGCTGGATCACCTGTTTCATGTCTTTCAATCGATCATCACTCATGGGGACACCCTGTTCTGTTCTGCTCGGTTCGGTTTTGTGCTTCGCCTAGTCTATCGTGTTTTTGCGCAATTTGCTGCGTATGCGGATGGCGCTAACGCTGGGCGATACCGTGCATCAGGCGACCCAGGAGATCGGCGCCCGTGATAATGCGCTTATCATCGTCTGACCAGACCAGGATCAGATCGTTGTCGATGACTTCATCCTTTTTATCGCGAGGGTTCACCTTCAACTGTGACAGCACACTGCCGAGCAGGGTATTGGTATCACGCACGATGATCGGACTATGGCAATAGGCGGCAAAGGCTATCGGTCTCGACTCGTAACAGGCTGCGCGCAAGAAGGCATTCGCGTTCATTACCCACCGTGGCTCGTCCTGCGCATCCGTTAACACCACCCATTTTTTCCCCGATGCATTTATCTGCAGCAGGAACGGATCGTGACTGTCCCATCGCACCTTCTGTAACAACAGACCCTCGTCCTCGAATTGACACGGAACAATACTTTGCGGATCCAGCACTTCGCCTAGCTGTGAGACAATGATGTCATCCATTGCCAGAAAGTTAAGCGCACCGATTCCCTCCAGGCGATCGATATCGGTGTTGCTGGCGGCAATATGTTTCTTCAACAAGGTACGCAGATCGCTTTCCGCATAGTAGTGAATCGACTCCTTACCCAGCCACAGGTCAAGCAGCATGGCTGTGGGTTTGGCCACGGGGTATAGCAGGTATTGATAGATGCGTAATAAGGGGGCCAGTAGCCCTCCCATGTACAGGGCATGCCGCGAGAAATAGGCCTGCGGGGTAATCTCGCCCAGAAAGGTAATGACGACCGTTGAAAAAAAGAAGGCGGTCACGCCAGCCAGAACAGAATCCGCCAACAGCGTCAGCAAGACGTTTATCGCAACATTGCCCCACAGGACCGTGGTCAGCAGGAAATTGCTGTCCTTGCGCAGCTTCAGGATCTTGCTGGCGTATGGATTACCCGCCGATGATTCGATCTCCAGACGCATCCTGCTCACACTGAGCAATGCCAGATTCAGCCCGGAAAACATGGCTGATTGGGTGACGCAGAAAAATATCCCAAGCCAGGTGAGAAGCTGCATGAGGAGAGGCTCCGACATGGTATGAAGACTTGAAACGCGACCACCTAGTTCACGGCATTACAACAGGCTCGACAACAAGGTCGCAATCCCCAGGAAGGACATAAACCCGGAAACATCGGTCACCGTGGTCAGAATGATCGAGGAGGATTGTGCCGGGTCCTGACCGAAGCGGGTCAGCACAATCGGAATCAGTGAACCCGCGATCCCTGCGATCACCATGGAGATGATCATGGCAATACTGATTATCAGCGACAGGCCAAAACTCCGGCTCCAGATATACACGCCGAGCGCGGTGGTCAGCGCGATGGCAATGCCATTAAACAGGCCGACATTAACTTCCTTGAACATGATGCGTAGCCAGTTCCGGATCGTAATCTCACGCAAGGCAAGCCCGCGGATGGTAACGGCCTGCGCCTGGGCACCGGCATTACCGGATTGTCCGGCAACCACCGGCAACAGCACCGCCAGCGCAGTAAACTTGGCAATGGTATTCTCAAACAGACCGACCACGGCGGCAGCCAGAAATGCCGTCAACAGATTTATCTCCATCCAGGGCAGGCGTTTGCGCACCGAGAACAGGCTTGACGAGAGGGCGCGCTCATCCCGGCTTACACCCACCATGGTCTGTATGTCATTGGCGGCCTCTTCCTGCAGCACCTTGATCAAGGCGGCATGGCGGATAACGCCCAGCAGGCGATCGTTAACGTCGATCACCGGTAACATCTCCAGATTGAATTGCTTCATCAAGTCAGCCACTTCTTCGCGTGAGTCGAAAGGCGAGATGGTGTGCCGTACCTGCCGGTATAACTCGGCCAGCCTGGTGTGCGCCTCGGATACGGCAATGTCCTGAATGTCCACCAGCCCCTGCAGATGTTGCCGGGTGTCCACGACCACGACCTGATGTAATCCCGGCGTTTTGCGTTTGCGCAACTCATGCAGCACTTCTTCCACGGTGTCATCAGGATGAAACATCAGCACCCTGGTGTCCATCACCTGTCCCGCGGTGTGCTCGGGAAAACTCATCAGCATCTCAAGTTCTTTCTGGTAGGTGGCAGGCAGCGTGGACAGACAGCGGGCACGGACCTCTGCGGGCAAGCGATTAAGCAGGCTGAGGCAGTCCGGTGGATCCAGTTCGTATAAAAAACTGCGCAACGTCGTGACATCGAGCTGCGGCAAAAGATCATCTGCGGTTGTCGGTAATAAATACGGCCACAAGGCAATGAGCACATGTACCGGCTGCTCCGACAGGATCGCAACGACCTCGCTGCGTGGCAGATCCTCAATCGCCTTGCCGGCGATGGCCGGGTGATCCAGCAGAAAGCGCTGGTTAAGCGCCGCGATGGTATCCGGACTCGTGTTCATGGTTCACTCCTTTATCTTCAACAGGAATGGAAAGCAATTCCATCCAGGTCACCCAGGCGCCATGCACGCCTGCCCGCAGTACCTCAGACAGGCCATTGATCATCTCGTCATTCTTACCAGGCATTTCGGCGGGGCGGCGACGCAATTCCTGCAGGGACCGATGGATATTCTGATACGTCACCACGCCAATGAATTCCTTGGCGCGGCCAATGACAGGCATCTCTATAAATTGGATCCAGCCGTTATGTTGTTCGGCAACCGTCAGTGAAGTGCGTGCACGTAAACTCAGGGGCGCTGTGTCGGCAAGACGCTCGATGGCCATCTCGTCCTGCGCCTGAAACAGGGCAGCCATGAATACACTGCCCTTGAGCTGATGCTCGGCGTCAACGAGAAACAGGCGCTGGATACCTCCTGTCTCAAGTTGTTGCAAGCGCTGACGGGTTTCACCAACGCTCACCCCGGGACTGATCGTAACGGCGTTGGGATCGGTCCAGGCGCCGACCAGGTTTCCGGAGTATGACAACAGGAAGCGCAGGGTCCGGGCATGATGCGCCGAGAGTCTGTGCAACAAGGCATCCTGCTGTGCCGGTGCTAACACTCTCAATAAACTTGCGGCGCGCTGACTGGAGAGATGCTGAACCACATTCACCAGATACTCCGTCGTGAGCAGCGTCAGACAGCGCGCTGCATAATGTGAATGCATCGCCGCCAGTACCGGGCCGCAGATTCGCGCTGGCAACTCCTGCAACAATGCCGTGGTCTCTGGCGGTGACAAAGTCTCGAGCACATGTGCCGCCGCCCCCGGACGTTTGTCGAGGTAGACCTTCGCCAGTTCTACCCTACTCTCCATGGCTTTCCTGCGGCAGGATCTTGCTCACCGGTAATTCCGCAAACATCTTCGCCGGCAGCGTGGTTTCACCAAGTTCGGTTTCTATCACCACGTTATTTTGCGTAATCACAAGAATACGCCCCCGGTGTTCGCCGATAATAATTTCATCACCTTCATGATAACTCCGGCGAACACCGTGGGCGCTTATCAGGTTGCTGATATGCAGCGGTGTCGCCAATGCAATGCCCAGGGCAAACGCCCCGAGTGTGACTGCAAACACCACCATCACCAGGTCAGTCAGAAAGGAGACGTCGATACCAAGCTGGCCAATCCCAATGGCAAATGCGGCAATAATCACCGTTATCTGGACAATGCGCCCAAACAGTTCGCTCTGATGAATGCGCGCACTACTGACCGCATGCGTCACCATGGATCGCGCCGCGCTACTGACGATGACTCCGGACAGAATGATCACACTGCCGGCGATGAGCTTCGGCAGATACAGCAACAGTGCATCAAACCAGCGGGTGAATATCTGCAGTTGCAGAATACTGGCGGCGGCCGCCAGAAATACGAATATCACCAGCCAGAACACAAAGCCGGATAGCAAGCTGGTGCTTGTCTGGCGTAAACGTTTGTACTCCGCGGTCGCGGTCAGGGCAAAACGCTGCAGGAGTCTGTCCAGCGCGTTGATCAATTTCTGCGTCAGACCGCGCAGAATCCGCGCCAGCAGCCAGCCGATGAGGAAGAGGATCAGGGCGCCCAGTAATTTTGGCAACAACCCGGCGATTGCGGTTATAAACTCATTAAGCGAGTTGGCCGCCAACGCACTCCATTCGCGCAACTGTTCCATAGGTTATGGCTGATAGGTTGCAAATATTTGCCAGCAAGATAACCGGATCATACGCCATCCGCAACCATGTGCACAGACACGAACCGTTTCGTGTCCGCGCAGATTACAGAATGACCTGCGTCCCCAGTTCGACCACGCTATTGGGCGGGAGATTGTAATAGGTGGAGGCACCTTCTGACTGCCGCGTCATCCAGGCATATAACGCGGCACGCCAGTGCGGTAAATTGCCCGGGCCGTCAATAATGGTCGAGCGTGCCACGAAATAACTGGTTTGCAAGGATATCAATTCTATGTTGTGCCGATTCAATCCTTCCATGGCCTTGGGTACATCCGGTTCTTCGCGAAAACCAAAATGTACAGTCACTTGATACATCTCCTCACCCAGTTTTTTTAATGTCAGGCGTCGTTTTCTTGCTACGTAGGGGATGTCTTCGGTCTTCACATGCAAAAAGATCGTCCGTTCGTGCATGACCTTGTAGTGTTTGAGATTATGAAACAGTGCACTCGGCACCAGCGTCGTATCGGAGGTCAGATAGACGGCAGTTCCAGGAACACGCGGGACACTCGGTAACGGACTGGAGAGAAAATCCTTCATGGGGATATCGATCTCGCGCCGCTGCACTCCCACCAGACGCGTACCCTCTTTCCACGTCGTCAGCATGATAAAGATTAACAGACCCAGCAATACCGGCAGCCAGCCGCCCTGCCCGAGCTTGGTAAGATTCGAACCCAGGAACAGGCATTCCAGCAAACCAAACAACACCAACGTCAATACCAATCCAATATGCAAACGTTTCGGCAGGCGCAGCGTGATGAATAAGGTGAGTGTGGTGGTAATGATCATCGTACCAGAGACCGCGATACCGTACGCCGCAGCCAGCGCGCCGCTGGATTCGAATTGCGCGACCAGGATCAGCACCATGACCAGCATCAGCCAGTTCACACTCGGTATGTAAATCTGCCCGCGATGAACGTCCGAGGTATGCAACACGCGCAGGCGCGGCAAGTAACCCAGGCGCGAGGCCTGCAAGGTAATGGAAAACGCACCGGTAATCGTCGCCTGCGAGGCGATGATGGTTGCGGCGGTCGCCAGGATCACCATGGGGATCAGCAACCAGTCCGGCGCCAGCAGATAAAACGGATTTTTTACCGCCTCCGGCGAACGTAATACCAAGGCGCCCTGACCGAAGTAGTTTATCAACAAGGCCGGACAGACCAGACCATACCAGGCCACGCGCACCGCGCGTGCGCCAAAGTGGCCCATGTCAGCGTATAACGCCTCGCCACCGGTCAGCGCCAGAAACACGGCCGCCAATACAATAAATGCGCGACCCGGTTGTGCATAGGCGAACTCGAGGGCGTGCATTGGATTGAGCGCCTGCAATACCGCCGGTGTCTGAATAATGCTGTGCAAACCCAGAATCGCGAGGGTGACAAACCACACCAGTGTGATTGGACCAAACAAGCCGCCTACCTTGCCCGTACCGTGGCGCTGGATCATAAACAGGCCAATGATGATCCCCATGGTGATCGGCACCACCAGGTGATGCAGATTCGGCGTCGCAACATGCATCCCTTCCACCGCGGACAAAACGGAGATTGCCGGGGTGATAATGGCATCGCCGTAAAACAGTGCTGCGGCAAACACCCCAATGGTCACCACGATGGTCGCCCAGCGCGGATTGTGACGCGCAAAGCGGTGCGCCATGGCCGTCAGCGCCAGCACCCCACCCTCACCCTCGTTGTCGAAACGCAGCATGACCCAGACATATTTGATCGACACGATCAACATGACCGACCAGAACAGGGCGGACAGGGTCGCCAACACGTTGGCGTGATTCACCGCCAGCGCATGGTGTCCGGTAAAGGCTTCCTTGAAGGCGTACAGGGGACTGGTACCGATGTCGCCATAGACGATACCGAGTGCGGCCAGGGCCAGCAGCGCCAGATTTGTTTTACGATCAGTGTCCTGTGTCGTCATGGATCAAGTGCCCGTTCGTGCATGTCACAAGCGAGTCATACCGCACCAGAGTGGATACACAGACAGGACATGGAAATAACGGGCTGCAGCAAAGACTGCGCGTGGGCGGGCAATGACATGACGATGTTAATTTATATAAGTATCTCGACTCGTTGCGCGCAGTATAGGAAACGAGTCGAGTAACGTCTAGCAAATAAGAATGCCGGCGGGCACCTGTCCCTCTGCAGAACGCATGCCACTCTACGTCCTGTCTATATTACAAAGCACAACTTGCACCCGCCGGAGAATGCCTAACTGGCCTCCTGCCACTCCAGGCCATCATCCATGGCGCGATGTGTCTCACCCATCGCGACCGGAACCTTCATCGTCACCAGCTCTTCCGCGCTACTGGGATGAATCGCGATGGTGCTGTCGAAATCGGCCTTGGTCGCGCCCATTTTGACCGCGACGGCAAAGCCCTGCAGCATTTCATCCACACCGTCCCCGATAAGATGAATGCCGACCACCGTTTCGTCCGCGCCGGCACAGATCAGTTTCATCGCGGTCGTACTGCTATGCGCCGACAAGGCAAAACGCATCGGTATGAATTCGCTTTGATAAATCGTGACTGCACTGCCATAGCGTTGCCGCGCCTCCGTCTCGGTCATGCCCACCGTCGCGATGGGCGGATGCGCGAACACCACGCTGGGCACATGGTGATAGTCGACCTTCGCGTCATCCCGGCCCGCAAACAAACGCTGCGCCAGGGTACGCCCCGCCGCGATCGCCACGGGCGTCAACGGTAACTTGCCGGTGACATCGCCGATGGCATAAATCCCCGGCACATTGGTGTTTTCATATTCGTCCACCGGTATCACGCCGTTAGGCAAGACGTTCACACCCGCCGCCGCAAGATTCAGTGCCTGCGTATTCGGGCGCCGGCCCACGGCCCAGATCACGCAATCGAATGCCTCAATGTTAATGTCATGCTCACCGCGTACCACGATGCCTTCCGCACTCTTGCTCAGGCCGATCACCTTGACACCGGTACGGACCTGGATGCCTTGTTGCTGCATTTCGCTTTCAATCACGGTGCTGAGCATGGGGTCGAAACGCTCCAGCAGACGGTCTTCAAGCGCGACAATCGTGACACTGGAACCCAATGCGTTCAGTACACCGCTCAATTCGACGCCGATATAACCGCCACCAATGACGGCAACACGTTGCGGTTGCTCGCGTAAGGCAAAGAAGCCGTCGGAGGTGATCCCCAGCTCCGCGCCGGGTACCGGCGGCACAATCGGTTGTCCACCCGTCGCGATGACGATGTGGTCGGCCGTGTACCGCTTGCCGTTTACCTCGATGGTACGGGCATCGACGAAACTTGCGTGACCGGCAATCCGATCGATCCCGCTTTGCGCAACATACCCGTTCCAATAATTGTTGATGTTGCGAATATAGTCTTCGCGACCACTCACCAGCCTGGCCCAATCGGTTTGGCCGCGCTGCGCCGGGATGCCGAAACTACTGGCATCATCTACGGCATGTGCCAGATTCGCCGCATACCACATGACCTTCTTGGGCACACAGCCATTGTTGACACAGGTGCCGCCAAGCCGTTGTGACTCGACGATCGCCACCCGCCTGCCAGATTGCGCGGCCTTTTCGGCGACGGCCAAGCCGCCGCTCCCGCCGCCGATAGCGATTACATCGTAGCGTTGTCTGCTCATGATCCTGTTCCTGAATAACTGTTTCAATAACGAATGTAGTTATTAGTAAGTGAGGCATCCCTGCTGTATCGGGACCATCTGCCGCAGGGATGCGGCAGATGAGCGTACAGGGACGTATTTACCGCGTGTCCCGAGACGGCAGGATGCCTCGCCAAAGGTTTATGCCGCGTTCTTACGTTGCTCGGCGAAGTACTTCTCCAGCGCCTCGGAACCGCCGATGCGCACACCGTTGATAAACACCTGCGGTACCGTGGTTTCACCGGAGACCGCGCGAATGGTCGATTCGCTGAAGTCGCGGTTCAGCACCAGCTCTTCGAAGTCGATCCCGGCATCGCGCAGCATACCCTTGGCGCGTACGCAATACGGACAACCTTCGCGGCTGAATACGGTCACGTTCATCGGCTTGGCCGCTTCCGGTGCAATGTATTCCAGCATGGTGTCGGCGTCGGAGACCTCAAACGGGTCGCCCGGCTTGTTCGGTTCGATAAACATCTTCTCGATCACGCCGTCTTTCACCAGCATCGAATAGCGCCAGGAACGATCACCGAAACCAAGGTCGTTCTTCGCCACCAGCATGCCCATGCCACGACTGAAATCGCCGTTGCCATCGGGCAGGAAGGTCACGTTGAACGCCTTCTGTTCGTTGCGCCACTCGTTCATCACGAAGGCATCGTTGACCGAGATACAAATCACCTCGTCCACGCCATGCTGTTTCAGTGCCGACGTCAACTGGTTGTAACGCGGCACGTGGGTGGACGAACACGTCGGCGTAAACGCCCCCGGCAGCGAAAAGACCACCACGGTCTTGCCTCTAAAAATTTCGTCGCTGCTTACGTCGACCCACTCGTGGTTGCGGCGGGTACGAAACGTCACTTGCGGTACTTTCTGACCTTCACGATTCTCAAACATCTATGTTCTCCTTTAAGTTACTCGGTTAGTTGTTAAAACGGTTGGGCGACTTGACGGGCGGGAACCGACTGCTCCACTTTCTGCATCCGGTTCCAGACCTTTTCGTGCAGGTAGTAAGCCACGGTGTTAATCGCCGGTTCGACCAGGGCGATGGCACCACCGACCAGCACGCTGCCGGTCATCACATACCCCACCGTAAACGCCACGGTGAAATGCACGGCTGCGAAGGTCATGGTCTTGGTCATTGGCTTACCCTCCTGACACGCGGGGTGTCATCAATTTCGCTATGGGAGGATTATCGGGGACAGGGGATGATTGATAAAATCGTTTATTTCTATATTTTTAATAGGCGATGACGATTACTGGATCAGACGTCAGCACACGAGCGTAAGCACTAGCAGTCAGCTTTTGCGGCGCGATGATTTCTTTGCCTGGTGGCCGCGGCCAAGCACCGTGACGGTATTGGGCAGATTGTCGCGAATGATCGCGGCAAAGGTTGTCAGCGCTGTGGCGCGCGGGAAGCTGGCGCGAAACACCAGCGATACCTTGCGCGAGGCATCGGGCAGGCCCAGGGGTTGCGCCACCACCCCGCTGCCGGTGGTCCAGGAACCGCGCATGGCCAGGGCGGGGACCAGGGTGGTCCCGAAGCCGGCGGCGACCAGCTGGATCAGGGTCTCCAGGCTGGCCGCGCGCAGGTCCGCCTGGTCACCCTGCTGGCTGCGCGTCTTCAAATGACACACCTCCATGGCCTGGTCCGCCAGGCAATGCCCTTCAGCCAGCAGCAAGAGGTTTTCACCCTCCAGGTCTTTCCGGGTGATCTTTTCCTTGTGGTAGAAAGGATGCTTGCGCGGATAGGCCACCCAGAACGGTTCATCGAACAAGGGCAGGCTGAGCAAATCCGGCTCAGTCACGGGGGTAGCCAGCAAGGCACCGTCGATCTCGTGATTGCGCAGCCGTTCCAGCAGCGTGTCGGTCAACTCTTCCGATAGCACCAGTTTCATTTGCGGGTGCAGTTTGCGCAGCGGAGCCAGGATCAGCGGCATCAGATAAGGACTGAGCGTGGGGATCGCGCCGATGCGCAAGGGACCGGCCAGCGGGTCCTGCGCGGCCCGCGCCAGCTGTTCGATGGCATCGGCCTGTTCCATCATCTGGCGTGCGTGGTTCAGGATACTTTCGCCAATGGGCGTCACTTCCACCGAGCGGTTGGTGCGCTCGAAGATCGCCACGCCCAGTTCGTCTTCCAGTTTTTTGATCTGGCCACTCAGGGTCGGCTGGCTGACGTAGCAACGCTCGGCAGCCCGGCCGAAGTGGCGGGTCTCGGCCACGGCGATAATGTACTCTAACTCACGCAGATTCACGGGCTGACCTCTGGAATTCAATCATTGGTAATTTCTATTAAAACAGTAACAATAAACGATTTCAATGATGATATTTTCCTGTCTATGATTAGCTCATGAAAAAACTAAACCGACAGCAAGAGACAACATTGAATACCTGTAACCAGACTCCGCCGCTTCCCGTGGTCATGATCCGTCACGCCCAGAGCCAGTGGAACCTGGACAACCGCTTCACCGGCTGGGCCGACCCGCCTCTGACCGCAGCCGGCATTGCCGAGGCAAAACAGGCTGGCGAAAATCTGCGAGAGCACGGCTTCCGCTTCGATGCGGCCTACAGCTCACGCCTGGAGCGCGCAATTCAGACGCTGGACATCCTGCTCGATGCCCTGGGCCAGGCGGACATCCCGCGTTACCAGGACTGGCGCCTGAACGAACGCCACTACGGCCAATTGCAGGGGCTCAACAAGGCCGACATGACCGCCCAGGTCGGCGAGCAACAGGTCTGGCGCTGGCGCCGCAGTTACGAAGAGCAGGCAACTCCACTGTTACGTACAGACCCCACCCACCCGGCAAACAATCCCAAGTACGCCGATGTGGACCCGGCCCTGTTACCGGGCGTGGAGAATCTGGCCCAGACCCGTGCGCGCGTTGCCGCCTTCTGGCAGGACCAGATCGTCCCGCGCCTTGTAAAAGGTGAGCGCATCCTGATTAGCGGCCACGGCAATACCCTGCGCGCCCTGCTGATGGAGCTGGCGGGCATGAGCGTAGCGGAAGTGGAAAGCTTCGAAATCCCAACGGCAACGCCGATTCTGTATGAGTTCGATCACCACGCCAGACCATTGGAATGGCGCTATCTGATGCGGGAAAAGGCACAAAAGTCAGCGTGAGCCTGGTGGGGGCGGGGACGAGGTGGCAAGACGGCCTGCAGGCCGCACCAAGCCGCCATAGGCAACAACCCGGCAATGTCTGTGGTGCCTCAGGCGCTACGGTCGACGCCCGCTGCGCGACCGCCGGACCTACAGGTTATGCCAATAGACTGCGCCAACTCTGGCCCAAAACCCCCTTGACACATAGATGATAATGATTATCATTTAGAGTATATTATCAAGACCAGGATTCCCGTTGCCATGTGCCAGGACCACACCCAGCTAGACAATCTCACCTTACTGCCCAGCAAACCCCTACGCAAAAAGCTGTGGCAGCTGGATGGCGCGGTGCATTGCAGCATTATTGGCACCTGCCTGTCGCTCAGCGAACTCCATGCCCTCTGCAAGAAACTGAAAATCAGCGTCCAGGTAACACTGAGCGAATATGAACTGCACCGTGCCTTTGTCGCTGTGGTGGCGCAACGTTGCTATGCCGCGCAGCGCCTGCACAAATACCTGGACGAGAAATACCGAATCGCCCTGCGCCGCTTTGCCTCCGCACAATCCGATGCCGAACTGGCAATGCTCTGGCGGAAAGCCATGCAAACCGGAGAACTGGCCAGTGCCTACTGGGCACTGATGACACATGCGCATGCCTCACCGGCGCTCTGTAACCGTGTCTATGGCGAGGTACACATGCTGTCCCACCTGGCCGGCGCCAGCGTGCGGGTGGACATGCAAGAGCTGAGCAATTTGAAACGCCGGGAAAAATCCCTCAGTGCAGAACTCGCTACACATGCAGCCAAAACCCGGGCCGCCCTCGGTGACAAAGACGAAGCCATCGCTGACTTGCGGAGGCAGCTTGCGCGCGCGGAGATGGATGCACAGCAACTCGGGCACTTACGTCTAAAACTGGCGGCCGTAGCAAACGATGCAAACACCGCCAAACTCCGCAAACAGTTAAAAGCAAGCCAGTCGCAACGTGACAATGCCCTGAGCCGCGCCGAACGCGCCGAAGCCAGTGCAGAACAATGGAAACAACTGGCCATGCAAAATGGCGACTTGCATTTGCGTCTGGAGGCGCAACTCAGTCAGGTCCAGGCAGAACGCGACTCCCTCGAGACTACGCTGGAAAAATTATTAAACCCGGAGTGCCATGCCTGTGATGCCCAGGCGACTTGCGTGACCCGCAGCCTGTGTGGCCGTTGCATTCTTTATGTCGGCGGCCGCTCGCGACAGTGCGCGAATTTTCGTGAGCTGGTGGAACGTCATGACGGCCGTTTCATTCACCATGACGGTGGCCTGCATGACAGCCGCCTGCAGTTGAAGTCGATCCTGGCACAGGCCGATGCCGTACTCTGTCCGCTGGATTGTGTCAGCCACGACGCTGCGCTGCGCGTCAAACAACATTGCAAGCAACATATGAAACAACTGGTGTTCCTGCCGACGTCCAGCCTCGCGGCATTTACCCGCGGTCTGAATGAACTGGTTGCTTGAATAAGAATTCCTAAAGGTAAAGCGCTTTTGACGAGGTGTTCTGCTATTTTAGAAAACATGAACGACCCGGCCGAATGCCGGGTCGTTCACAGGCACATGCAGATCAAACTATGGGATTAACTAACCCGCCCGGTGATCGTCAGGTAACCTACCGCCGCGCTGAACTTGCCGTTGTAATTGGCTTTTTCCAGCGGGTCCAGTACATCCTTCACCACATCATGCAGCGGACTCTCCCAATCACCCGGGTGCTGGAAGTTGCTCATGATATAGCTGAAGCCGTTGACGTCATCCACGGCATGCAGGCCGGTGGATTCCGCGCCTGCCGGGCAGGACAGGATACGGCTCAGTTCATGGGTATCGACGTTATAGGCCCAGAGGAAGTTGTTCACGTGATTGCCGCTGTCCTCACCGATAAACAAGGTACGCATCTCTTCGGAGTACTTGAGGTTATCAGGGTTGGCGATCTTGTCGGCATTCGCGCTGTTACCCAAGGCGTCGCGCACCGCGAGGTCTTCTCCGGCGAGTCCTGGCGGCACTGACATGGCAACAGACACCCACTCGCTGTGAATGCGATGGCCGTCAGTATCCACTTGTCCGCCTTTCAGTACATGTTCGTACACCGCACCGGCAACCGGACCTTCCACCTTGATGTCGGTGGAGCCGTCGGTCATGGATTTGTAGATGTAAGACATCGCGGAGTACGCACGCTTGTCCGCGGCGTTGACCGTGGTGCCTTCCATCTTGGTAAACGCCATGGAGGCGCCTACCAGTGCCGCGTAGCGATGGGTTTCGAGGAAGGCGGCAGCCTTCTCCATCCCCGGCATGAGTTTGACCCAGTTATTCTTGCCGTTGAAACGGATCTTGGTGTAGCTGGCATCACCGGGATCGCTGGTCTTCACGTCCATGATATCCGCGGCCTTGATACCGCTATCCACGATCGACTGGATCTCGGCACTGCTGGCATGACCGAGCTTGATCCAGGAAAGCCGGCCGGCGCCAGGACCCACACCGGAGGTCTGCGTCCACTTCGCGACGTACAAGGTACCGGAAGACAGATCGCGACGCTGATCGGCGATGAACATGAACATGCCGCCATTGGTCGTATCGTCACCCATCAGTACCGTGCGTTCATCGGGCATGACCTGGACCAGCTCATGCGAGATGCGGCCCAGACAATAATGTTTCTGGATACTGCCGGTGCCGTCCGGACGTACCGTGATCTCCGGCAGATGACCGTAATCGTAGGGATTGGCGGTTGTACTGTTGCCGAACAGGTTTTTGCTGAAGCCTTCCAGCTGGCTGTTGCTGGCAAGGGTCGCATCCGGCTCGTATTCCTCGCTGGACAAATGCGTGTTCCAGGGCGACTTGCTGGCGCCACAGGTAATCCACAAACCCTTCACACCGGAAGTATCGACATTATGATAACTCACCAGGCTGAGCTTGCCGGTACGCTTATCCTGCTCCAGCGTCAACACGGCAATCGGTGACGGCAACATACCGTACATGGAGGTGCCCGCGACATTCTTGGTCGCGTATTCGAACTGCACGACGGCAAAGATACGCTGGCAATCGCGCCGGTGCGAACGCGCGCCATCGAGCTGGATCAACGACATGCCGTCCGGACAATCTGAAAAGAACTGACGCGCATCCACTGCCGTCGTATCCAGGATCGGATTGTTGTTGATATCGTAATAACCACCCGCAACGATGCTGCCGCCGCCGGTCGCAGGGACAGTCTCGCCAGTCAGAAAAAATGTTTCATAACCCAGTGAATAAGTCTCGCTGTGGTGTTTACCGAAATGTTTGGTCAGGGTTGACGCGACATAGGTCATGGCCATCTTTTCCGGATCGGCCAATGACGGTGCCGCCATGGCGCCGAAACTGTAACTCGCCGGCACACCATGGCCAAACGTCGGCTTGTGCAAGCCACCCTTGTGATCAGCAAATGAACCCGCCTGAGCAAGAACAGGCAAGCCCGCTAAAGTCGATGCCAATGGCAACATTGGTGCTTGAGCAAGCATCTTCAGCGCACGCCGGCGCGAAAAGGAAATGGAATCAGACATCGTATACCCCCGGGTATCTTTATATATTTAAGGTTAGGTTCAGTACCTGCGTCTGGTGGACGCTTTAATGTGCGTTGATACTAGCAACGCTATTTGACAATTCAGTGAAGCCCGCATCTATGCGCTAAACAAAAACGCCCGTAAGTAAACTTACGGGCGTTAACAATGACGAGCTGTTATAGCTGTTCTATAGCGATTACAAAAACACAATCAGGGCATCGCAATCGGCCTTATTCTTGGTACGAACGTGCTCCTTCGTTCAGCCTTACCGCTGTGCAACAGGATCGTGTGTAGATCGGTGCGCGGAATCTTGAATAACGTGTTTGCTATTCAATCCCAGCCAAAGATCACGCCCTCCAGCACGTTACGCGCACCGACATAGTCCTCGCTTTTGGCGGGAACAAAGTGCGTAGCCTTGCCACCGAAGCGCTTGACGATCGGCAGTGTCGCCTTGACGCCATCGCCTACCGTGAGGGCCTGTATCATCAGCGACTTTTCCCGGTCGGTTACCCGCTTGCTGACGGAAATGGCCTGGTCCGGATAGGGCGTGGACGCATAGATAATCTTCAGCTTATCCCGCTCGGCTTCCGGCAAATGCTTTTTATAATATTCAACACGCAAGACCGCTGCCGAACACTCACCTGCCTGGAACGCCTTGAAGACAGCATCCGCACCACCCTTGATGCCCTTGACCACGGGCTGACGTACCGGGTTAGAAAAGGCGGCAAGGATGGACAGGGTCGCCAGGTTGGGTGGCGGCACGCCACAAAAATCCTGGCCGATCATGTCGCTAAGCGAGTTATGCTTGGTGTCGGATTTTTTCGCGATCAGATAAAACTCCAGCGTACCCGGTAACCTGACCACGACATCATGACCGAGATGGCTCATGCGCCAGGAGATAAAATGCGGTCCGTCAAAAATAATGTCGTACTTGTCATCACGCATGTCACGCTGGAAGCTGAGCCAGTTACCAGGGTGCACATAGACGACCTTGCGGCCAAACAGTTTTGTTAAATAGTCCGCCAGGGGACCATAGTCCGCCTTTCCAACTTCCGGCTTTTCGCGAGGTGGGGCAGTCAGGATCAGATCCTGGGCAAATAACTGGGTGGAAAAGATCAATATGCCTAGCAGCAAAAGCCCGCGTGCGGGCCGTTGATAGCATTTCATGCCACTCTCCTCATGATTTTATAATTTTCAGAACATTTTGCTATTTATCGGCCATGTGCGAGCCCTGGTTTACCTCGGCACCACATGTATGGGGGTACAGATGTCTGGCGGGCTTTTCAAGACCCGCCTGACTCTGTATTTTGATTGCAAAATCCACCGCAATAGCTACCTTTTGATAGACGTTCCATAAAACCACATTATTCCCATGCCCAGACTTGTTTTCGATCTTGCTATCACAATGGATGCACCACCCTCATTGACGCTATCTGTGCCGATCCTGGCACTGGAGCGGCCACGCCCGGCCTGGCGCATACGCCAGTTGACGCAATGGGCCCAGGAATTGCCAATCGGCAATGTCACCCTGGCCAGCCATCAGATGCTGGAAAAACTGAAGACCCTGAATCGCTCCCGCTACCCTTGCAAAGACCGCCTGCAACTGCATAACAGCCTGCGTCCGGTATTTGAGGCGCTCGTGCAGGCCATCCGGCAACCGCTGCGGCAGGCGGACCTGCCCCTGGATCGCAAACTGCAATATACGGCGGATCTGATACAGCAGCTTCTGGAGGAAATGGCCAGCGGCTACAAACTGGTGGTCACGGAACTGGCGATGGATCCTTCCCTGCGCGAGCACAACCAGATGCTGTTGCAGGAGGCCGGCTATCTGGCAATACGTTATCTGTCGCAGCGCCTGGTGGAGGCATACAGCCTGTACGCCGACGAACCGGCGCATGTCTGGGGTGACCTCAACCAGCTTTACGGGTACGCGGAGGCCAGGCACTTTCATACCCGTTCCGTCGATGACCCCTATCCGGATACCCCGCTGCCCATCACACAAAATATCGATTACGCCTACAAGCGTATTTTGTTGTTATCGCTGGCAGAGCCCTATCACCTGATGCAGTACGAAGCGGACGATGTGTATCGCATGGTCGCCAGTTTCAGCGAGGCCTGCGGCATCGAACCGTTTTCACAACTGGTGACACAGGGCGAATACCTGGTCGATCTTGATTCTGACGAGCGCCCGTTTTTCCTCAACAGGGATATCGAGGGCGATACAAAAAAGTTACGACTCATCGATATCAGCGCCGTCAAACAACAACTGAACCTGCACCTGCAGCGCCTGTTACGTTCCAATATTTATCATGCCGAGCTTGAGGCAGTCTCCCTGGTGGAGCGGCAGCAACGCGATATGTTGTTGCGGCTTGCCGATGCCTGGAACGCGTCGCTGATACGCAAGACCCAGCGCTTCAATCTTGAAGCCAAGGTGGAACTGACTTCGGGACTGAATGCGAGCCACTATTTCGTTTCAGGGCAGGCAAGCTTTACGCCGGAAATCGATGCCCTGCGCCTGGCACACGAACTGGATACTATCGACGATGCCATGCACACCATCTTCGCCTCCGCCTATCGTGAGGCACTGCAAAAGGATCGTCGGCACGGCAACAGGAACTATGCACTCAATCCATGGTGGCAGCGCAACATCAGTCCGATCGGCATCGCCCTGAATGCACAGGAAGCGGGGCAGGAACTGGACGTGCGGGTCGGTGAGCTGGTGGTGTATCGCCTGATCGGTAAACAGCGACAGCGCTGGCAGGTGGGTGTCATACGCTGGCTAAAAAACGGTTACAGCAGCGAGTCGCCAGCGACCGTGAACATCGGCATCATGAATCTTGCCCACGGCGCGATGCCCGTAGGCACCAAGGCCGTCAAGGGACTGGGCACCGGGACGGATTATTTTCGCAGTCTGCTGATCCCCAAGCAGGTATCGCTACAGCAGACACGCAGTCTGGTCGTACCCGCGTTTTTATATGACGTGGGCACGATATTGGTCATGAACCTCAAGCAACGCCTGACGCATGTACGCCTCACTCGCGTGCTGTTGTCCACCCGTTCCTTCACGCAGTTCGAATTCGAAGTGACCCGCAAGCCGGTCGATTTTATTTTTTGACTTGCAACAGCGCCGCGATCTGCGTGGCGTGCCAGAACGGTTCCTTTTCGATCTCGGCATGGCCGACATTCAAGGCGCGCAGCGCCTCCTTTGCCAGCGCCGGGTTCGAGGTCGCACGCGCGAATTGATATGTCGAGGCGATGAGGACACCGGCCGCCGACGGCAAGGCACCGTCACTCACGAGCGTGCTGCCGGCGCCGTAGCGCAGCAACATGTTCTGCGCGAGCAGCCAGCCCTGCTGACCGTAAAAGCGCTGCCAGGCCTGTTCGATCATGCCTTGCAACCAGACCCGGTCTTTCTCATTCCCGGTGAGCCGCCACCAATCCAGCACCCCGGCGATGACATAGGCGTAATCCTCCAGGCCGCCGGCCGTAGTATCGCCTTTTTGATCCTTGGCGCGCGCCAGCATTTTGCCATCCCATAATTCTTGCAGGAGATAATCGTGCAGTGCCTGTGCCGCCTGTCGATAACGTGCATCGTGTGTGTCTTGAATTCCCGCCACCAGGGCGCTCAGGAGCAGGCCATTCCAGCCCGCGAGTTTCTTATCATCTTTGGGGGCGTGGCGCGCCTGTCTTGCCTGGAACAATTTTATCTTCGCCGCCGCAAAATGTTTGCTCACGGTTGCCGCATCCATGGGCAGTTGTTCCGCCACCTGTTGCACGCTCAGACGCTGTTGCAGATGAAATCCCTGGGGCAGGCCTGGCGGGCCATCCAGTTGCCAGACCCGGCGCGCCACTTCCCATTCCTGCGCCGTCAACAGATCCTGTATCTGCTGTTTGCTCCACAGGTAATAGCCACCTTCCTCGCCGTGATCGTCGATGGCCGACAGGCTCGCCGCATACGCACCGCTGTCCGTTCGCAACTCACGTAAAACAAAATCCAGGGTCGCCTGGCCGACGCGTGTATAGTCCGGCCGCTTGAATACCTCACCTGCAGCAAAATACAATTTTGCCAATTGCGCATTGTCATACAACATCTTTTCGAAATGCGGCACATGCCAGCCCGGGTCGACGCAATACCGGAAAAATCCGCCACCGAGTTGATCCCACAATCCCAACTGCGCCATTTGATCCAGGGTCAATTGCAAAAAAGTTTTGATCTCCGGTTCCTGGTGCTCGCGATAGATCGTCAACAAGACCTGTAATTGCGGTACCGAGGGAAATTTACTCTGCTGGCCAAAACCGCCCTGCAGGTCATCTTCGTATTCAGTTGACGCCTTCACAAATCGTGTTGCGAACTTCGCGGCTAAGCCTGCCGGTAGTTCACTGGACTGCGTCACTTCCGCCTTGCTTAGCTCTTCGCTGGTGGCCTTGGCCAGTGCTGTTAATTTCGCACGGTCCTGCTGCCAGCGTTGCTGCAGTTGCGTCAGGATCGATTTGAAATTATCCGGCGGGACATACACCATGCCGACGAGAGGATAACCTTCCGGCGTGACAAAGACGTTGAGGGGCCAGCCGGCATAACCCTGGGTACGTTCCACGAAATCCACCAGCTTCGCATCCAGCGCGGCGCTTAATTCGCGATCGACCTTCACCGGAATGAAATTTTTATTCAGTAGCGCGGCTATCTCCGCGTTCTGATAACTTTCACGTTGCATCACGTGACACCAGTGACAGGAAAAATAGCCACTGGAGACAAACAGCAATTTGTTCTGTGCCTTTGCCAGCGCGACGGTCTTGGCGTTCCACAAATGCCAGCGCACGGGATCGCGGCCATGCAGTGCCAGATACGGTGAGGCATTCTGATAGAGGTCATTGGGCGCCGCCTTGCCGGTGGCGATTTCCGCCAGGGCCATGCGGCTGCCGCAGACAAAGACGAGGACACACCAGACAAAACGCCCGAGCATCACCGCAGCTTTTGCATTCGCATGCATCATCATCTTCAGACGCCGGTAGTCAGCACCTTGTCGAACCAGGTGCTGATATCCTCAATCTCCGCCGGACACACACTGTGTTCCATCGGGTAAACATGCCAGTCGACGTGATAACCGGATGCCATCAGTGTCTGTCGTGATATGCGGGCCAATTCCATGGGGACCACGGGGTCGTATTCGCCGTGCGCCATATATATAGGTATATCCAGATTGCTGGCGGCTCGTTCCCGCGCGAGCTTGTCCCCCACGGGCAGATAAGTCGATAAGGCGAGAATACCGGCCAGGCGTTGCGGAAAACGCAATCCCAGATACAAGGCGATGGCGCCGCCCTGGGAAAAACCGGCCAGCACGATCCGCGCAGATGGCACGCCGCGTTCCTGTTCGCGCGCGATCAGATCGCTAATGCGCGCCGCCGTGTCGCGAATCCCCGGCTCGTCCTCCGCAGCCTGTTTGTCGATCGCAACGATGTCATACCAGGCCGGCATGACATAGCCCTGATTGAGCGTAACCGGTCGCATTGGTGCATGGGGAAAAATAAAACGCGTGTGCGATTTGGCGGTGAAGTGTAAGTCGGGCACGATGGGTTCAAAGTCGTAGCCATCGGCACCCAGTCCGTGTAACCAGATCACGCTGCATTCCGCGGTCTGCGGTCCAATGATTACGGCATCCAGTAGCGGTCGATTCATGGTGTGCATGTTTTTATTAATAGACGGCAGGGCATCTTAACAAACCCGCCATGATTCCCACAGCAACACACTTTTTCCTGGCGCAAAAAAAGAAGGCGGGGTCTCCCCCGCCTTCAGCTTGCCTTGATAGATGACTGGCCTTAGCTCACCTTGACGGTGGTCGAGTCTTTCTCACCGAGGTTATCGACCCAGCTCATCTCAATGGTGTCACCCGGTTTGCCGCCCTTGAGGTCAAAGGCCACGTACGGGTTCTTGGACACGGCCGCGCCCCATTGGGCGGTCACGACCGTGGCCCCGTTGTGC
>WGLP01000019.1 GCA_016125505.1 Gammaproteobacteria bacterium | reverse complement strand
GTCCAGGTCAACAGCGACCACATGCCATGGCTCGGAAATGCCCAAGGCGGCCTCGAAAAGCTTCTCGTTCATCAGGGTCCGGTCCGTTATGACTGAGACGCTGCCACTATAGGGCTACCCACTCGGATTTCAAAAGAGGCAAAAATAGTCGATACCGAACTGAGTAAGCACGACAAAGAACGCCTGGACCAGCTTTTCGACAAAAAACAACCCAATGATAATAGTCGCTTAAGTCTGTATAAATTAACGCTGCTTAAACGATTTTCCCACTCTCTGTCGCCAACGAAGATAGCGAACAACATAGAAGCATTTGAAACCTTGAGTGAGTTGTTTTGGATCGCACAGCCTGTCATTGAAAAATTGGAGATGAGCAACGAGGCGATACGCCACTATGCCACCTCAGTCCATAAGAGCCAGGTATTTCAGATTAAGCGCCGTGCAGACGAGAGTCGTTATCTGCATCTTTTAACGTTTATTGTCCATCAGTTTTATCAGCTTCAGGATGTGCTCATTGAAACCCCGATGTCCGCGGTCACCTCTTCCTATAATACGGCCGAACGAGAAGCGAAAGAATATTATTATAAAATGAGAAACGAGCAGACCAAGAATACAAGACGGCTTGTTGGTTGTTCGACGGATGCGCTGCAAACCCTTGAGAACATTAAAGCAATACTTGCCGATCCTTCGCTTGATGACACGGTTAAAGTCGAAAAAGCCCTGCATCTTCTCTCGCCCAAAAAGCATCCATCAGAATCATTAGCAGATGCCATTGATGAGGTGAATAACGATCTTGACAGAATGAGCGGCGAAGCCCTGTTTTATCATTTTCTTGAAGCAGGCTCTCAGAAGTTGCAGTTGAGATGTAATAATATCGTAAAATGCCTCATTTTCAGTCAGCAGTCCACCAATAAGTCCTTGCTCTTGACCATCGATAAATTTAAACAAAAGAAAGGGAAAGTCGACAGCGCCTATTCGGTCCGCTTTTTAACCACAGCGGAACGAAAACACATCGACACAAAAGAGAAGTTCAAAGCAAGCCTGTATAAGGTGGTATTGTTTAACCATATCAAGCAAGCCATTAAAGGTGATTCATTATGTCTGCAATATTCCTATCACTATAAAGCCCTGGATGAGTATTTAATTCCTTTAAACTATTGGGAGAGAAACAAAGCCAAGCTGCTACGCCAGGCGAATCTGCAGCAGTACGCTGATTTTAAACTGGTACTATCTAAGCTTGAACAGGAGCTGCATACGCAGTATCAGGAAACGAACGAACATATTTTAGCAAAACTTAATACCGATGTTAAAACACATGAACTAGGTGGTTACAGGCTGGTTTCTCAGAAAAATACCGCGCACGAGCAGGTTTTATTGGATGATATCGATATCGAGCTTTACCCTACCGATAATTTTGTCCCGATTTCGGAAGTGCTGAGTACCGTACACAAGGCAACCGGATTCCTTGATGAGTTTCAGCCCCATCATCAAAAATACTTAAAAGACAGGCCGGAAGATAAAACCTTAATCGCAGCCATCATTGGCACGGGCTGTCACTTCAGCACATCCCAATTTGCCAAACATTCACGTTCGCTAAACAATAATGCGCTGATCACAACGGCAAACAATTATATATCGTCCGAGAATGCGCGACAGGCGTGCAACAGTATTCTGCAGTTTGTGGAAAAAATGCCATTAGCAAACTTATTTATTGACGAACATGGTTTGCAAACGTCCAGCGATGGGCAGAAATGGACGGTATCCACGGATTCTCTTAATGCCAATTATTCATTTAAATATGGCGGCAAAGATCCGGTCATATCAGAATATAAATTTATCGATTGCCGAAACCTTTTTTATCACGATAAAGTAATAAGCGGTGCTGAGCGAGAAGCGCATTATATGATTGATGGCGTGCTCGATAATGAGGTGATTAAATCCGATCTGCACTCAACCGATACACATGGTTACACGGAGATGGTATTCGGCGCGGCACATTTACTTGATATTTCGTTTGCGCCAAGAATCAAAAATGTGCATAAATTATATTTGTACTCCCTCAAAAATAAACAAGCCTACACACAGCGCGATTACCTCATTTTACCTAAACAGAAAATTAATCTCCGACGCATAGAAAAATACTGGGATGACATACTTCGGCTCGTTGTATCCATTAAGCTCGGCGAAACAACTGCATCACAGGTATTTAAACGTCTTAATTCCTATTCACAGGATGATAATCCACTTTATATCGCCCTTAAAGAATTTGGTCGCATTATCAAGTCACTTTATATCCTTCGATACATTGATGATCCTGAACTTAGAAGCGCGGTACACAAACAACTTAATAAGGGCGAAAGCGGTAATAAACTCGACCGGGCGTTGGCGATCGGTCGTCCTGATTACGCCCATAGCACAAAAGAAGAACAGGAAACCCTGGCAAGCTGCAAACGTATTATTAAAAATGCGATTATTTGCTGGAATTATATGTTTTTGACGCAAAAACTCATGAACACAACGGGCAAAATAGAAAAACAGGCGCTGATTGATAAAATAAAAACATCATCGACCATTTCCTGGGAACATATACTTTTTCATGGGGCCTATGATTTTTCGGATAGCACGCTAGAAGATTCACGATTCTTTATCTTTAAAAAAATGCATGATCAAAATGTGCTAGCGATATAAGTTCTACCCACAGCAATAGCAAAGCCAATTAACTTGATTAGATGGGTTCTCCGTCATCACCAGCATGCAAGATTTCATGCAATGCTCCTTTCCTTAAAAATAGAGCTATTTTTCGATTAGAATTCAAGAAAAGAAATACCACGTAACTATTTATTTTAGCTTATTTTTGTTGTTTGGTTATTCGTAAAAACGAGGTTTTGTTTAAGATCACCCTATTACCCTCACCATCGCCTCACTGGGTGCGAAATTGCGCTCCAGAAACGACAAAATCGCCCGCGCTGCGGCCGGACTCTCCGCATAGCCAGGTATGAAATGCGGCAAGGCCTGCGCCAGTTCGGGATAGCGTTTTTCGAAGCGTCGCTCATCGTTGAAACTGTCGCGGGCAACAGCCTGCTCGCGATACGCGGATACACGCTTGGCCAGTTCGAGCGTACGTTTGACTGCGTCCACCTGAATAAGGTGTACTGCGGATAACCTTTCGCCACGGTGCCAGCGGCACAACCCGACATAGAGGTTGCTCAGCGCTTCGCCGAGTAGCCATTCTGTCGATGACGTCGCGGGCGGTGTTGTCTTGAATTGCGGCGTTGCCAGTGCGCTACCGGCTTCTGGCCGTTTCCATACGATGCGCCCGGGTGCAAACGGGATATGCGCCAGTTCAGGCGGTTCGAACACGGCAAACTCGGCGAACACGTCATCCACGAACAGGACTTTATGCCCGTCCATCGTGTTGCGATAGCAATAAGCGATGGGACAGACGCTGGCGAGCCAATCCAGATTGTCCAGATACTGCCACTTAAACCCCTCTTCGATGATGGCAAAAAAATCGAGATCGGAATACGCGTCCAGGCGATCGAGCTCGGTCCCTACCGAGCCCAGACCGATGAGCGCCACGGCATGTCCGCTGCGTTCCAGTGAACGGCCGATGTCATCAAGGCGCGCCAGCAGCAGCTGCTTCCTGTCCATTACAGTTCCGACAGGATCTTGCGTCGCAACTCGTCGTATTCCTTTTCGTTGATCAGGCCTTCCTTGCGCAGTTCATTCAATTGCCGCAACCGCTCCGCAATGTCGCCACGCCTGATGCTTCTGGTGTCCGGTGTGCCCTGAGCATGTGGTACCGGCACCGCGCGAGTGATGCTCGTCACCGGTGTACCGATTTCAGTCATGCCCGGCGCGGTGCTGCTTGACCAGGCAACACCTGTCAGTGCAGCCGTGCCTGACAAGAGCTCGCGCTGCTTGAGTACGGTGGGAGCCAGTAAATCAACGACAGGACCGGGCGCGACGACGCCGGAATAGCCGAAGGTGTCGCGCGGACGACCTTCCCTCGGCTGTAACACGCCGAGCGGGAGTTGCTCAAGCACGGCACCGGGTGCAGATGCAGAAAGCAGATTGAAATTTGCGTCGATGCTTGTCATGGCGCCGGTGACGAATGCGGTGATGGCCCAGTCGGTGTCGGGATGAGTTGTGGCGAGGAATGTGTCGGGCACCAGGAACGATACTGTGCGATAGCGCACCTGGATTTCGGTGGGAAAGAATATCGACTGACCGAGTCGCTTCGCGACCTTAGCGGTATTATTCTCCTGTTCACTCTCCGCGACCGCATCGATGAGCTGTTTTTGCATCAGTTCAGGCCGCGGTGTGAGGATGATCGCCTTCTCCCACGCGTAGGCATCATCGATATTCACGTGTCGTCCGGGTAATGTGTAGGTATTGCCTGAGCCTTTAATGCGGTCCTGATCGATATAGATGTCGAGATTGAAGGCATAGAAACCACGCCGCGCAAAGTAGGAAAGTGGCTCCGGGCCGACATCGCCTGCCACGGTCGCAGGGTTGCGAATCGGGTTCTTGAAGGTGGCTTCAAACCGGTATGCGCCATCGGTGCGCACGATACGCAGCGACAGCAGGTCCAGGTCGCCAGGCTGGAAATCACTACGTTGCGGATAGACCAGCGCGCCATTGCCATTGTCATCGCCGGCCGGGTCGGTCAGCAGGGCAATTTCATGTTCCGCGGCAGATACGTTCGTGATAGTCACAATGAGGTACAGCAGTAATAGGCACCGCACAAACTCACTCCTTATGTGTTGGTTGCCAGTTTTCATGGCAAAAAGGACAACCCTCCCCCGCGCCGGGGAGGGTTGCATGTTAAGTTTAGAAGATCACTTTGGTAAACGCCTTCATCCGGTATTGTTCGACACCAATCTGGGTACCCGTCTGCTGCGGATCGCCGGTGCCATTGATCCACTGGGCGAGCATGCCCAATTCGAAGCCTGTCAGGTTGTAGGCGAACCGCAGGCTGATGATGTCCTTGTCGTTGTTGTATTGGTTGGCACCAAGCGTGATGTCGCGCGAGTAGCGTCCGAAGGACACGCTGCCGTAGAGATCGTTGAAAAGCTGATTGCCGACCGAGACCACGACGCCATTGTCCGTGGTTTCAAGGTCGTCAGTCGCGATAGTAATATCGCCCTTGTCTTTGTCGATCACCCTCTTCCACTTGAAACTCGTATCCAGACCGCCGGCAACCTGGAAGACGTGATTCACCTTGAACACGAAGATATTGGTCTTGCGGTCAGAGTTCTGCTTGAAATTCGGACCGGTTGCCCCCGCCCAGTTGATGACATCAAAGACAGTCTGCTGACCGCCCCAGTTCTGCCAGTTCTGGTTATAGTCGAGGTGGGTTAATTCCAGCGAGAGCGGCGAGTTCGCGACCTCGTACTTCAACAGCAGTGTGACGCCTTTCCAGCCGATTGCGGATTCCGCGGGATTCTCGTCAAAGTCCATGAAGTCGTTATCGCGGATCGTGACCGGGACTTGCTGAAAGTCCGCGGCCTGGCCACCGATGTATTTTGGATCGCCCCAGCCATACCAGGCGGCCTCATTGCCTTCCGTCAGCAGGACGTCGCTCTCACGCCGCGCCCCCACCGCGGTGACATAACCGGCACCAATGTTGAATAACTGCATAGAGACACCGAAACCCTGTACGGGTGTCTGCCAGTCAGCGGTGAGCAACCAGGCGTCATCGTTGTAATCGGCGCCCAGCAGGTTGCTCCAGTTCTGCACCCCGCCGCTTACATCGACGTAGTATTTTGAATAATAGTACGCACCGCGCAGATCGAACCCGTTGGTCGGGCTGCCTTCGCCACGCAATGACATCACCTGGTTTTTGAAACGGGTGTGGACGGCCTGCTGGTCATACGGCGTGGTGTCGGGGCTGCGATCGTGATCCGTCGTTTGCTGCACGCTTGCCGTTACCCGGGCGCCGGAGACCGGTACTCTGAACTGCGCGATATACGTGCCATCGTTCTGGCGCAGACCGGTGGTACTGGAATCATCGCTGGTGGTGAAGTTCGGGCCAAGGTACTGCGCGAGCGAGATCCAGGCAAGATCGTAATTGCTGCTCTGCCGCGGCAACGGCCCCCGCAGATAGACACCGTTGATGTTGTCGCGGTCGATGTAGCGCATCTTGCCGACCGTGAACGGATCGAACATGCCCCAGTCGCTGGAACCCAGCCTGGCGTAATCCATCCACGCGTAACCCGGCGTCAGGTCGATATAGGCGCCGCGCAGTTTCATGTTCTTGGCCTTGATCGGCGTGTTTTCATCGGCAAAACCGCCAAACTCGGACCAATAGGAACCGCTGGAACGGCTCAGTATGCGTGCGCCGGCTTCCACCTGGCGCGAGATCTTGGCAGTAAGGTGTAACTCGAGTTCGGTGAATTGGCCCTGGTCCGCCCCGCTCGCGGTATCGATCGAGCCACTCGATACGATCCGATGATCGCCATCGAGGAATTTCATGTAGATATCCGAGCCGCTGAAATCGAGATCGACGGCAAGCGCGGAACCCGTCAGCGTGAGTCCAATGGCCAGGCACAGTGGTTTGAGTCTATTAGTTTTCATGACAGTATTCTCCCTAATGCAGATTAATTACTTTCTGATCATTTTGAGGGTCGCCATCTTTTCAGACTTGCCGTCGGGACCGCACTTGTAGGCCAGCATGTCGGCCTGTTTGGCGTCGGGTCCATCGAGCACGTCCATGATATGGGGATCGCAATCGCCGTCGTTACCGCCGCCAAAACGATGCTGACCTTCATATTCGTTGACCTTGCGGGTCAGAAAGTCATTGCCGGCGGGAAAGCCTTCGTTCGATTGCATCACGACCTGATAGCCCCAGGCCTCGATGTTGTCGCCGCCCAGTTCGGCGGCCGGCACCGAGCCCCGGATCGTGCGGCCGCTGCCACGCGTGATGTTAGGCACCACGACGTCTTTGGCCATATCTCCGGTCTTGGTATTGGCTTCATTCACGACACGTGCCTTGCGCTGCGGTGACAACACAACCATCTTGTTCCATTCATTGCCGGGTGCGAATTGCGCATTCACGCCAGGTGGTGTCGTGCTATGGCCGCCGGGTCCGGTTTTGATGAAGATAAATATCATCTGCACGGAGAAACCCGTGCGCATGCCCCAGGGGTCTTCGAGCGTGCTGTTGACGTCGACTGCGAAATCGATGTTGGCACCGTTCTTGGTGACCGTGAGTTTTGTCAGATCGAACGAACCGCGTTTGTATACGGCATCCGTTGGATACACATAGTTACCCGGTCCGTTATCGTCACCTGTCGGATCAGTGAACGTCACCGTCTGCGCAGCTACCGGCCCGGCCATCAGCATGGCCATGGTAGCCGCCAATAACTTCATCCGTTTGTGTTGCATGGTATACCTCCCTTGCCTCTCGCGTTGATGATGAACTACAGCATTAGCCCTTTACCCCGCCGGCCGTCAGTCCGGCGATAAGGTACTTTTGTAAATAGTAAAAAAGCGCCACTACAGGAATAGAAACGATGATGGAACCGGCGGCGAAGTAGCCCCATTGCGAGCTGAAACCGCCGACGAAGAAACGCAGGCCCACCGGCGCGGTGTACGCGGTCTCCGCTTCCATGAAAATCGAGGCGAGAATGAACTCGTTCCAGCCGGTCATAAACGAGAACAGCGCGGTCACGGCCACCGCCGGTTTGGCCAGCGGTAAAATAATGCGAAAGAAGATCATTGCGGTGCTGGCGCCGTCCATGACCGCCGATTCCTCGATCTCGATGGGGATAGTGTCGAAATAACCCTTGAGCATCCATACGCAGAACGGGATGGCGGTCACCGCGTACACCAGCACCAGTCCGGTATAGGTATTGCCCAGGTGCAGCCACTTCACGATGATGATGAACAAGGGCACCATCATCAGCGTCCCCGGAAACATCTGCGACACCAGGAACATCATCATGCCGGTGCGCCGGCCGGGAAAGCGAAAGCGCGAGAAGGCATAGGCGGCGGTGCAGGCGAGAAAGACGCCCAGCAGCGTGGTGGCCCCGGCGACAATGGCGCTGTTGAGCAGCCAGCGGCCGAACGGTTCCTCCACCAGCACATCCGTGAAGTTTTTCAGCGACACCGTCGTCGGCCACGGCATCACGGTGCGCAGGTGATCGAAGAACCCGGGATGGGGCGGCAGGTCGGCAATCACCAGACTCTGGCCGCCGGAAAACGCCAGCGTGAGCACCCACAGGATCGGATAGATCGCAAACAAGGTAAATGCGATCAGGATCACGTGGAGTAGTAAATGAGATGTCTGTCCCGGTGACGTACGCTTCATGTGATTGCCTCCGTGGCCCGGGTCACCCGGTTCTGGAATACGCCGTATACCAGCAGGATGATAAATATCACCACCGAGTAAGCCGCGGCGTAACCGTACTGGTATTTTTCGAATGCGATCTTGTACGCCTCGGTGATCAGGATCTCATTGGAGCCGGCCGGCTCGCCACCGGAGACCAGATAAATGATGTTGAACATATTGAAGGTCCAGACTACCGAGATGATGATCGCCGGAATCAGGGTCGGCCGTAGATACGGCAGCGTGATATGCCGGAACTGCTGCCAGCGGTTGGCGCCCTCCACTCGCGCCGCTTCGTAGGCGTCCTGTGGAATGGCCTGCAGCCCGCCCAGGGTGATCACCATCATGAACGGGAAACTCAGCCAGCCGTTGGTCGCGATCCCCGTGATGAAGGAAGTGAAGACGTTATCGAACCATGAGATCGGTTCACCGCCGAACATCTGTATCACCTGGTTGATGACACCGTATTGCTTATGGAACATGCCGCGCCAGGTGAGTGCCGTGATGTAATTGGGAATGGCCCAGGGCAATATCAACAGCACCCTGTAGACGTTGGTGAAACGCAAGCCCTTGGTGTTAAGTGCCAGTGCCAGCAACAGGCCGATGCTCACACCGATGACAAGATTGCACACCGTCCAGGCGACAGTGATGTACAGCGTCCAGTAGAAGTTCTGATAGTTCACCACCCAGCCGTTTGTGGTGCTACGTATCACGTGAAAGTCGCCAAGGATGGCCGTGAAGTTTTTTAAGCCCACCCATAACTCACTCAGCGGCAGGCTTTCGTTAAACAGGGTGCTGTCGGTGAATGACAGTGTCACGCCATAGGCAAAGGGAAAAAACACCAGCACCAGCATGCCGAGTATTGCCGGCACGGTATAGGCGTAGGCGGTTTTGTGCTCGATCAAGGTGAGGCGCAGGCGCCGCCCATAGCCCAGCGCCACAAAACTCAACAACACGGCGCCCAGTGCCGCATTCCCTCGCAGCGCATCGGTCAGCCGGTCCTGGCGCGTATGGATCTCGGCGGTGAGCGCGTTGCGTATGAGACTGCCGTCACCTGCGATAAGTGCGCGCGGTCGTTCATATTCGTCAACATCCCAGCGGTTTTGTGTCAGCGGCGCGACGCTGAGTAGGTGGGTGCTGGCGGTGGCCTGGAACTTTTGCTCGATAGCGACATACTGCTGCGCGAGTTGGCTGGCATATTTTTCAGCATGCGCATTGAGCTGTGCGAGGCCGATATGCGCCTGGCCATAAAATGCCAGGGCGAGCAGCAGGAATGCGATGGCGTAGTGAAGCCATGGTTTCCTCTCCTCCGCAGTGGGCCGCGGCAGAAACCACGACATCAATAAGAACAATGCGAGCGGCGCGATAATGATCAGTGCGGCACGCCCGGCTGCGATGGGCAGCGCATCTGATGCGACGCGTTGCGTGATCTGCACAAAGCCCACGACCTTGCCTTCGACGCGATAAGGCACCGCGACGCGCAAATGAGTTTGATCGAGACGCACGACGTCAATTTGCTTTTTACGAAACACGCCTTCAGCGTGATTGGTCTCGATATTGGCGCGCAGTTCCTGACCCAGATCGTAGAGCGGCTTTTCCTCGCGTGCCAGGCGGCGGGGAAACGGCGGGGCGTCGTGCTTGTCGGTGGAGGCGAGAAACTGGGCGTCGGCACTGCGCACCACACGCAACGCCGTGATCTCGGGAAAATGCGTGGTCCAGGCGTTTACGATCGCCGCGAGGCGGGACTCCTTGTCGCCGGATGCACTCGCCGCTTCTGCCGCCGTCAAATCGGCGAAGGCCATGGCCTGCATCACAACCGTACGTTCCTGGCGCTCGGCGAGTAACTCATCCTGTGCCTGGGCCAGAAACCATTCGCTCAACATCACGCCGACCAGTGCCGCGAACAACACGCCCACGGCGACCGGTTGCGTGAGATGAGCGCGCAGTTTCATCGGCCTTTCCTCAGTGCAGCGATGTCTTTCTCGACTGCGCGTTGCGCGGTGTCGAGTGCCGCCTGCGGTGTGGCGGCTTTACGGATAATGGTGTTCATGGCGGTGGTGGCCGGCGACCACATCACTGTCATTTCGGCAAAGTTAGGCATCGGGATAGCGGTGTCCAACTGGTGCCGAAAAGCGGCGAGCACCGGGTCATCGGCCACTTCCTTGTGGGTGTAGACGGCCTTGTTGGTGTGCAGCTGACGGCCTTCAACTGTCAGGACTAAGCCGGCGTCTTCCGACACCAGGTATTTGGCCAGGTCGTAGCCCGCCTCTTTGTGTTTGGAGCTGGCCGAGACATACACACCTTCGATCGTCAGCCAGGGTCGCATGGGTTGGCCGCCGGCCTCGTCGATGGTAGGTAATACCGCCAATCCATAGTCAATGCCGGGTGCGATCTCACCTAAAAACCAGGGACCGGAAAACACCATGGCGGCCTTGCCCTGATTGAATAAAGAAGTAATCAGCGCAGATGAGGGTTCAGCCGGGAGGATGCCGTCCTTGTTAATCCATTGCAGCAGCAGTTGCATGGCGGCGACATTCTCGGGTGCGTTTAACACCGGTTTCGGACCCGGATCGAAGGCGCGTCCGCCAAAGGCGTTCTGCAGTGCGGCATGATAGTAATAATCGTTGTAGGCGTAGGCCAGCCCAAATTTGCCCACGGCCGCGTCGGTGAGACTCTTCGCCAGCTTGACCATCTCACCGGAAGTCTTGGGCGGAGAACTCACCAGTTTTTTGTTATAGATAAGCGTGATGCACTTGTAGTTGAGCGGCAAACCGTAAACCGTGCCGCGATACGTCATGGCCGAAAGCATGTTGGGCAAGAACTCGTTACGCGTCTGATCGTCGAGATAGAAATCGATGGGTTCTACCGTCGCGCCTCCTTCTATCCATCCCCCTAACCGGTCCTGGGCAAAGATAAACACATCGGGCCCTTTGCCGCGCGGTACGGCCGCGGTGATCTTGTCGGCGTAGGCATCGTAGGGTACTGCCAAGGTAGTAACCTGGATGCCCTTGGCCGCAGCCCGCTTGTTGTAGGCGGCGATGACTTTTTCAAATGCGGCTTTTTCCTGGCCGCGATAGGCATGCCAAACCGTGAGCGTGATCGGAGCGGCCTCTACCGTCGTTATAGTCATGCTCAGCAGCAAGGCTGCTGTCAGCATTGCGCCAAACCAGAGTGTTGTCAGCGGATTTTGTTTCATGTTCTCGCTCCTTCATTAGTATCATTGCTGCGTTCTTTGCCTAAGCGTTGTTCGGTTTGGGGGTCAAACAGGTGTATCTTGTCGGCATTGAGCGTGAGCCGTATTGTTTGCCCCATTGCCGGCAGCCGGGTGGCCTCGAACTTGGCAAGGATACGTTCCTCGCCACTGCGGACATACACGATGATTTCATGACCGAGCGGTTCGAAGATCTCTATCACGCCGTCAAATTCGACGGTCGACTGCCAGTCCTGTCGCCCGGCCTCACCGATGTGCTCGGAACGAATGCCGAGCATAATGTCCTTGCCACGGTAAGGCGCAACTGCCGGGTGTAGCCGCTCAGGCACCGGTGCGGTGAAGGCCGCATGACGCACGCTGCGGCCATCCGCGTTCACCGTCACGCGTAACATGTTCATCGGTGGCGAGCCGATGAAGCGCGCCACGAAGATGTTCTGCGGCGTGTTGTAGAGTTCAAGCGGTTTGCCCATTTGCATAAGCTTGCCGGCCTTGAGTACCGCGATGCGGTCACCCAGGGTCATTGCTTCCACCTGGTCATGGGTGACGTAGACCGTCGTGGTCTTGAGACGGTCCTGGAGTTTGCTCAGCTCCGCGCGCATCTGTACGCGCAATTCGGCATCGAGGTTGGACAGCGGTTCATCAAACAGGAACACGGCGGGTTTGCGCACAATGGCGCGTCCCAATGCGACGCGCTGGCGCTGTCCGCCGGATAGCTCCTTGGGCTTGCGCGAGAGCAAGTCGCCCAGACCCAGGATGCCGGCGGCCTCCTTCACCGCAACCTCGATCTCCTGCGCCGGCATCTTGCGAATGCGCAGACCAAACGAGATGTTGTCGCGTACGGTCATGTGTGGATAGAGGGCATAGCTTTGAAAAACCATGGCGACGTCACGATCCTTGGGCGGCACATCATTCACCAGCCGGCCGCCGATGAAGAGTTCGCCATCGCTCAGCGCCTCAAGCCCGGCGATCATGCGCAGAATGGTTGACTTGCCACAGCCGGAAGGACCCACCAGTACAATAAATTCCTGATCGGCAATCTCCAGATTAAAGTCCTCGATGACGCTCACGTCACCAAAACGCTTTGCTACATGTTTGAAGCGGATGTCCGCCATGCGATTGCTCCAGCTATTTTGCGTTCTGTCACATAAATCTGCGCCGTGTGCGGCGGTGTGTTGATCGGCAGTTGCCCCGCGCGCGCTTGCACCGTTGCGCCACTCAACACTTCATAAACCGGGAGATTCCGCCAGTCTTCCGGCAAGGGTACTGAGGCACTGGCTGCACTGGCGCCGCGATTAACGGCGATGATCACGCTGTCAGTCAACGACTCGTCCTTGCGCACGAATACCAGCAAATCGCCTCCCGTAGACAGTGCGTGAAATTCGCCGCGGGATAAGGCAGGATGTGCGCGGCGCAGCGCAATGAGTTGGCGATAGTAGTCGCGCAGCGCTTCGTTGCGGTTTAAACCGTGGCCGGGTTGAATCGCGCGGTTTCCCCAGGGCATGTCACTGCGATTGGTGGGCCAGGTGCCGCCTCTACGCGCCACTTCTTCGCCGTAGTAGATGACGGGGATGCCGAGGGTGGTCATTTGTAATGCCACGCACTCCTTGAACTTGGCCAGGTCATTGCCCAACTCGGACAGAAACATGGGTTCATCGTGTGAGGACAGATAGTGCGCGAGGTAGTGGCCCTGGCGTACCTGGTGACGTTTTTGTAAATAAGCGGCGTACGCAATGGTGCGCCCTCGCCCATTGACGAACCCTTCGCAATTGCCGCGGAAACTGAAATCGAAACCGGCATCCATCTCATCATCGGCAAACCAGGGATCCAGCACTTGCGCTGAGCCACCCCAGACTTCGCCGAGCAGGAAAAATGTCTGACCCAGTTCGGCACGGCTGCGCGCCCGTTGCGCCCGCCAGAAATCATGTTCGACGTGTTTGACCGTATCGAGACGAAAACCGTCGAGGCCAACACGTTTGGCAAGACCCAGGTGGGCATGAAAAAGATACTCGCGCACCTCGGGAAGTTCAGTGCGCAAGTCCGGCAAACCGCCAACCTGACAGACAATGGGATCGGCGCCGCAATCTACCGGACGCTCGTGAAACCAATGACGCGTTGCGGGATCGCTGAGGTAATGCGAACCATAGCCGACATGGTTGTAGACCACGTCGAGCAAAACTTTGAGGCCGCGCGCGTGCGCCGCATCCACGAATGCCTTGAGGTCCGCCTCGCTGCCAAAGTGTGGTTCCAGACGGTTGAAATCGTCAGCCCAATAGCCGTGAAAAGGCCAGTGCTCAAAGCCACCCTCCCAGCCACTGCCGGGCGGTCCTTGCGCCCAGACTGGCTTATCGATCTGCTTGACGACCGGATTGATCCAGATGGCAGTCACGCCCAGCGAGGCGATTTCGTCGAGTTGTTGGGTAAGTCCTTTGAGATCGCCGCCGTGATAAGCGCCCGGGTTGCGCTTGTCGGCATCAGCGTTGTTGCGCGAGTCACCATCGGCGAACCGATCTATCAACACAAAGTACAGGATGGCATCGGACCAATCGCGCTGCGGCACGACCGTGACGGGGCTGGCATGGTGCGGTGCAACAGGCGGGGTATTGCTGCACGCGCTGAAGACACTGATACACAGTGACAGTATCAATGCGATGTTCACGACGTGACCACGACCTGTCGCACTGCTTGGCGGAATCGGGACTTTTGTAATATGTGGAGTACGGATGATGGCCCAGCAGCGTGAGGCCATCATCCGCCCTTTCTACTCCACATAGATTTTCGCGTCCGACATAGTGTTTGCCCCCCAACTACGCCTGTGGAGGGCACCATGAG
>WGLP01000012.1 GCA_016125505.1 Gammaproteobacteria bacterium | reverse complement strand
TCGCGCAGTGTCAGGGCGGCCATCTTCTCGGAGGCGTACTCCCCGCGCTGGTCAGGGTTGGAGAAGGTCGTCCCTGGCAGTTCGTCGTGAATCATCTGCATCGCCGTGCCGATGATCCGTTCCACGATGCCGCCGTAGTGCGGCTGCCCGAGCGGGCGATAGTCCAATCGGATGCCATGCTGTTCGCAACCACGACGCAGCGCCTCGCTCTTGAACTCGGCCGCGTTATCCAGGTAGAGCAGTCTGGGCTTGCCGCTCATCGGCCAGTCCATCTCTACGTCCAACCCTTCCAACCAAGGGCGCTTGTCGCAGCCGGCATGCGCAAGGCACAGGCCGACCGACACAGCGGACGGCGCTTCCAACGTGACCACCATGCCGACCACGCAGCGGGTGAACACGTCGATGGCGAGGGTCAGGTACGGGCGGCCAATCGGTTGCCGGTCGCGTTCGTCCACCACGATCAGGTCGATAACTGTGTGGTCGATCTGTACCTGCTCCAGCGGCGCGGAGACTGGCGGCGGAACGCCGCCGGCACTTTGCAGTGTGCGGGACGCATCTTGGCCTTCCCGAAGGCGAGTGGTCTTGAGCGGGTCGAGACCGGCGATCCGCGAGGCCACGGTATTGCGTGCAGGCACCCGCAGCTTTTGCAGCTTGCACGCCCGCGCAACTTCGCGGTGGAACGCGGCCAGGCTGCGCTTCTGCTTGGTCAGGAAACGCTTTTGGAGCAGCTCGCGGATGATTCGTTCGACCGACTCCGGCAGGCGGCCTTTACCTTTGCCGCCGCTCGACTGGCCGAGAGCCAAGTCAGTGACCAGCCCCGAACCTTGCCGGGCACGGCGGATCAGGACGTAGACCTGCCGCCGGGACAGACCGAGTGCCTGGGCTGCCGCGTCGGCCGCTTCATGCCCGACCGTCTCCGACTGCGCCAACGGCCCGATGACCTCCGCGCGACGACGCGCACGCTCCCATGCCTGTTCTGGCAGGGTGGCCACGCCGTGCTCGGTAATCGGTGCGGTATCGGTCGCCATGCTCACCTCGCTTTGGTGCACACGAGTATTGAGCATAGACGAGTTTCGTGCAGAGGAGTCCTGATATCTGGCTGTCAGGAGCCATATGCACAACAGGCTTCAAACTGCGCTGATTGGTGCAGTCGTCTTCTGAAAATGACAGATAAATCTAAAGAGCCAGCTCATAGAGCTGACTGTTGTGATATCCGGTATTGCCTTACTTGTGTATATAGATTCACCTATACAGGCGATATTCGTATATGTATTGGGTGTTGGTGTCTTATATTTCAGATGGGCAAGGTTATCGAGGAAAACAAAAAGTTTACTGTCACAGGACAGGAAGGACGAGCAAAAACGGTTAAAAGAAGACTTTAAATATTTTTTATCGGAGTATGTTTCTGTCGTTGATGAATATTTGCTGGAGTCGGGACAGGATTTGAGTTCCATTCAGGGTTTGATATCAAGTGCGGTAGTGGATTTGGCAGCAAGCTTTAAGAGTTTGCAGATTGAGTGTGAAGAAGAAAATCGTCTTATTATCGAGTTGACAGGCAAGCTTGAGTCCTTGGCGAGTACCGAGAACTCAGGCGAGCTTGGTCTTGAAGAGGTGGTATCGTCCACTAAAAACGTCCTTGCCGGTCTTATCGAATTTATTGTCGATATGAGTAAAGGCAGTGTGTTGATTGTTGACAGAATTGATGATGTCAATGGACATATGGAAAAGATGTATGATTCATTGAAGGATATTCGCAGTATTGCAGAGCAAACGAATTTGCTGGCCTTAAACGCCTCAATAGAGGCTGCTCGCGCCGGGGACGCGGGTCGCGGGTTCTCAGTTGTTGCAGATGAGATTCGAAAACTTGCTGCGACGACAAACAAGATGAGCGAATCCATATCCAGGGGCGTTATTTCGAGTCGAAATGAAATATGCCAGGCCAGAAAAATTATTGAACAGTATGCGGCAAAGGATATTACAGATGCCCTGGAACTGAATCAGAACGTAATCACTATGATGACTGGTTTGCGTCATTTTAATAGTGACTTGTCATCGACGCTGAAGAAAATATCACATTTAACGTCAGAAATTGATCAGAACGTAAATCATGCGGTACGTGCATTACAGTTCGAGGATCTGGTCACGCAACGTCTCGCACACACAATAAGATCGTCAGAGCAGTTTCAGTGTTTTGTTGCCAGTGTGTATTCAGCGAATGAAATGACGGATTGTCATGATTGTAGCGAGTTATGCACTTATCAGGCTTGTTTCGGTGGGTTACATGAAAGTATCGTCAAATTACGTGGAGAATTGATGAGCAAGTTTCACTGTTCAGTAAATCAGACGTCCGTTGTCGAGGGTGAAATAGAACTATTCTAGATGACTGAGATGATATGTCATTTGAATCCGATGTTATCACGGTAGAATTCAATGTACATGATAATACGGTTCTGTGATGATGCGTTCAGAGCAAAATGGGGTAATGAGCCATCAAAGATATATGCTTTTCCAGGAACTTGTTGCACAAATTTTCCATTAACATTGAGATAATTAAATGGGGTACCAGTCTCTTCCATAGATAGGCATAAATGATACAACAATGTTCTGCGCTTTCTGTGGTCTGGATGTTCATGGGTTCCCAGAAACAAGTCAGGCAGCATTTTATTCAGTGCACAAACACGGATACCATTCAGTTGCTCGAGTAGGCGGCTGGTGCGTGGCATGGTTTCCGAAATGTTGAAAACCATTTTGTCATAAAAATAAATCGGATAAGTAAGCCATTTATCATTTGGACGCTCGTCAGTGTCCCACCCCTTTAACCAACCCAGGCGTCCTATAGCTTTCAATTCTTCGAAGACCTGTTCATGCGACTTATTTACACGATCAATATCGAAAACAGTTGTATCCAGGGCAAGTGCTTCATCCCTTATCACCTTCCAGTTTTCAGTGAAATTGGAGAATATCGGAAATTCAGACAGATCATAAAATTCCTTCGGTTCTTCCGTCATCACACTGCTTCCCCTACCACTGTAAACAATACGCTATATGTCAAGGTGTTCTGATCAAGCAGGTAAGACAGGAACTTTTGCTTCAGTTCCAGCGCTTTTTCCTTATTGTATACTTGCTCTATAAGCGGTAAGGCAATATCGAGTTTCAATTCCCATTCCATCAGCTCTTTCTCGTTAACTCGTCCAGCATATAGATGGTATGGGTCCACGCTGACGGTAATATTAGTTAAACCGGCGGCCTTCGCGAAGGAAAACAATTTGCGGCCGACAAGTACATCATGGCCGGTTTTGGCCATTTCTACGAGTACCCTATCCATTTCTTCCTGGAAATCAGGCACTGGGTAATGCCAAATCAATTGTCCGTCCAGATCCTGCAATATGACCTTTCCTCCCGGCTTGCAAACTCTTGCCATTTCACAAACGGACACTTCAGGATGTTTTAAATATTCCAGCATCAAACGGCTATATACCAGGTCGAAATTCCCGTCCGGAAATGGCAAGGCAGTCGAATCGGCATAATTAAAAGACAGGCTGGGTAGCGGATAGTGCTCTCTAGCATGTTTGAGTCGCGTTTCACTGATATCGATACCAACGACTGTTTTCTCTGGGTATTGTCGGGCAATTTCTGCAGCCAAAATTCCAGAACCCGCGCCCACGTCCAATACGTGCTGGCTGTGAGTTAAGAAGGGTGCGAAAAAGCGTTTTACCCAATCAGAGGGGTCAACTTTTTGTGACAATCGCATTGCTTCGCGATCGTCTTCCATGATGTAAGTAGCGCTCATGACAGCTTAACCATTATTTATACTAATATTTATATTAAGATTTGAAAGCATAAACAATATATCATGGATAAAACCTACGAACATATTAAATGAGTGTGACTGGTTTTATTCTGTCCCTCTGCAGTAACCGGGTTTGGATCTTTATATTTCGTCTCTCTGTCCATCGTTATCCCGGCAATCTCCAAATTTCATAAGCCCTCTAATTTTTCCATTGTTCTCGCTGTTCACAGTAGCCAGGTTGCTAGAGTGAGGAAGCGTAAAGGCAACATATTATTCAATGCTAGCGACTTGCATTTATTAATGAGAATCGTTATCATTATTATCAGATTTGTAATATTGATGTCTCGACAACTGGAATTTATCTTATGAACCAATTAGTTATGAGTATTTTTGTGGGTCTGGCAATGATTGTGGGGCAGTCTGGCATTGCGTCTGCCGCAGACGAATATACCCTGATTATCAAAGACCATAAGTTTGAGCCGGCCGAAATTAGTATCCCCGCAAATACAAAGGTCAAACTGGTGGTGAAGAATATGGACCCCACACCGGAAGAGTTTGAGAGCCACAAGCTGCACCGCGAAAAGGTTATAAAAGGGAATAGCCAGGCGGTAATTTATATCGGTCCGTTATCACCAGGCACCTATCCGTTTTTCGGTGAATTCCACGAAGACACCGCCAAGGGTCAAATCATCGTTAAATAAATAAGGTAAGCAACATGTTCAGCACAGCTATTTTGGTATTTCGCGAAGTCCTGGAGGCCGCCCTCATTATTGGATTGGTTGCAGTCGCAACGCGTGAAATTGCGCACCGGTTTAAATGGATCGGCATGGGTATCCTGGGTGGTGTACTGGGCGCAATTGTCATTGCCTTGATGGCAGATGTGATCAATGCCGCTGCGGAGGGGCTGGGACAAGAATTGTTAAATGCCATGATTCTGTTGGCGGCCGTGGTCATGTTGGGTTGGCATAACATCTGGATGAAAAAACACGGCGCCGAGTTGGCCTCACACGCAAAAAATGTCAGCCAGGCGGTCAGCGAAGGCCGGCAACCGATGTATGCGTTGGCGATACTGGTGGGGCTGGCGGTTCTGCGCGAGGGCGCGGAGATAGTGTTATTCCTCTATAGCATGTTTGTCAGCGGGACTTCTGTGGGCGAGATATCGCTTGGTAGTATGGCTGGTCTTGCTGTGGGTGTTGCCTTTGGCGCCAGCTTATATTTTGGTTTGTTGCGCATCCCCATGCGTTATTTATTCCGCGTCATCAGTATCATGTTATTAATGTTATCAGCCGGCTTGGCCGCACAGGCCGCAGGCTTCCTGGTGCAGGCGAATGTCATTTCCGTAATGACAACAAGTTTGTGGGATACATCCTGGTTAATCTCGGAGCAGAGCGTGCTCGGTAATGTATTGCACGCGCTGATTGGCTATATTGCGAATCCCATGGGCATCCAACTGGTCTTCTATGTCGCTACGATCATCATCATTGGTGGCCTGATGTGGCTGGTCGGTCAACCATTCGCGCGGCGGGCTGTCAAACCTGCGGTGGTGGTGACCATGGTGATAATATTGAGTGGTGCCGTATTTGTGCTTAGCCCGAAATTCCACTCAAACAGTACGCCAGCCAATTCAGTTTCAACATCGATAAATTGAGATAAACAATAGACGCCATGCGATCGGATATGTGGTTTGCATGGCGTCTATTGCGCGAGGACCTCTTTCTTTAGTGCGGCCTGGAGCAGCTTTCTCAATTCGGGGACACAGGATCCGCAATTGGTGCCTGCCTTGAGCAGCTCACCAATGGCCTCGACACTGTCCAACCCTTTTTGTTCGATTGCCTGCTGGATGGTTTTGACACCAACCTGAAAACAAGCACAAATCACGCGACCGGCATCTTCCGTCTCGCTGGGTGGTTTGCCACTGAGCAGGCTCTGGCGCTCGACTGGGCTCAGACTGGCTTTATCGAAAAGACTGGCCAGCCAATCGCGTTCCGGTAAGCGGTAATCCGGACCGATGAATATGCAGCTTTCCAACTGGTCTCCATGCAGGCGTGCGGCGCGATAGCGTTGCGCCGCCTTATCGAAATACTCAATCCATTCCACAGGCTTTGCATTGCTGCAGAGTAGAAGCCGCGCCGCGTCCGCCCAATCCTTCGGCGCGTCGTCGCCGGCCAATTCATAACGCCAGTAGCCATAACCCTTGGCGCGTGACCAATAGGCGATATGCTTCATATCAAGTTCACGTCGTGAGAGCACGAAACCATGCCAGGCTGCCCTGTAAGGCGCGATATTGACGGGCGTGTGCTTGAATTCAGGTTGGCCGGAGACAGGATCCAATGCCGGATTGACCAGGGCGTCCGCATAACTTTTACTCGCGTATTGATCGTTCCAGTGCATGGGAACGAATATCTGGCCGCGTAACTGACTGTCGGTGACACGCGCACGTACGATGATGCGTCCCCACTGACTGCTGATGCAGACGAGATTACCATGCTCGATGTCTCTGGCCTTTGCATCGATGGGATGAATCTCGGCAAAGGGTTCGTAAATATGCCCGGACAGGCGTGCCGATTTACCGGTGCGCGTCATGGTGTGCCAGTGATCGCGAACCCGCCCGGTATTGAGGCTAAGAGGGAATTTATCGTTGGGTGCGTTCGCCGGTACCCGTGCCTGGATGGCAATGAACCGGGCTTTGCCTGAAGGGGTAAAAAACCGACCGTCACCGAACATGCGTTTGCTGCCATCCGGCGCCGAGAAAGACACCGGCCACTGGATCGGTTTTAAATGCTGATATTCATCTTTACTAATGCCGGCGAGGGCGCTGATATCGAAATCGCGAGTGCCAGCATTCTCGTAGCCAGACAGGGCCGCGTGTTCGCGAAAAATACAGGAAGGGTGGGTGTAATCGAAATACTTTTTGAAGCCCAGGCGTTGTGCAAGCTGGGCGATGATCCACCAGTCAGGCTTGGCGTCGCCTGCCGTTTTGAGAAAACTTCGCTGTCGTGAAATGCAGCGTTCGGAATTGGTGACTGTGCCGTCTTTTTCACCCCAGGCCTGGGCGGGTAACATGACGTTGGCAAAGGCGGTGCTATCGGTATTGCGCATGCAATCGGATACCACCACGAACTCGCATCGCATCAAGGCGGCACGGACGCGATCCGCATCGGGCAGACTAACGGCCGGATTGGTGGCCATAATCCAGATTGCCTTTACCTTGCCTTGCTCGATAGCATGAAACAGATCGACCGCCTTCAGACCTTCTTTTGTCGCGATGACCGGCGCCTCCCAGAATTTCTGCACCACCTGTCGATGTTGTTCATTATCGATGTGCATATGGGCGGCTAGCTGGTTGGCCAGCCCGCCAACCTCGCGTCCACCCATGGCGTTGGGTTGTCCCGTTATGGAAAACGGCCCCATGCCGGGCCGACCGATGCGACCGGTGAGCAGATGGCAGTTGATAATCGCATTGACTTTATCGGTCCCAAACGACCATTGATTGACGCCTTGCGAAAATAAGGTTACGACGCGTTCGGTACGCGCAAACAAACGATAAAAGGTTTCGACTGCGGCGACGTCGAGTCCGCAAGTTCTGGCAACCTGTTCCAGGGTCCCGGCCTGTTCGCGCGCGCAGGCCAATGCCTCGACGGCACCTTCGGTATGGTTGTCCACGAAGATTACATTACGCTCTTCATGATCATTGATATACACCAATAAGCCGTTGAACAGGGTGGTGTCGCTACCGGGCAGAAGCGGTAGATGCAGGTCCGCAATATCACAAGTCGCCGTGCGCCGCGGATCGATGACGACAACGGTCAGATCGGGATTGTCTTTTTTGGCCTTGACGATGCGCTGATAGACCACAGGATGGCACCAGGCGGTATTACTGCCGGTCAGTACGATCAGCCTGGCGCGTTCGAGGTCTTCATAACTGCAGGGGACCGTATCACTCCCGAAGGCGCGGCGATGACCGGCAACGGCGGATGACATGCACAGGCGCGAGTTGGTATCGATGTTGGCGCTGCCAATAAAGCCCTTCATCAGCTTGTTGGCGAGATAATAATCCTCTGTCAGCAGTTGCCCGGAGACATAGAATGCGACAGCATCCGGCCCGTGTTCCTGGATAATGTCATGGAATTTTGCGGCGACATACTCCAGGGCGGTATCCCAACTGACAGGAGCCCCCTCGATCTCCGGTTGCAGGAGGCGATCATCGATGGACAGGGTCTCCGCCAGCGCAGCACCCTTGGAACACAGGCGCCCCTGGTTGGCCGGATGTTGCGGATCGCCACGGACACTGACACTGCCATCCTCTGCGATGTTTGCAATAATTCCGCAGCCCACGCCGCAATACGGGCAGGTCGTGCGAATGCTCTGGTTATCTGTCATACCGCAATTACGTCACGCTCGCTGAGCATGCATCAACTGTTGTTGGGACAACCGTCGCTGGCGACTGGTAGCAGGTAAATGACCTCATCTTCCAGTTTTACCGGAAAGCTGGCGGCGCAGCCTTCATCCGGTGCTACCGCCATCCCGGTATCCAGATGAATCTTCCAGTCATGCAGCGGACAGGCGACACGCTTGCCGTGGACGATGCCCTGCGACAGTGGCCCTCCCTTATGCGGACATTTGTCGCGCAAGGCAAAGACTTCGTCTTCCGCCGTGCGAAACACAGCGATATTCCCCACATCGGTTTCCACGACACGTGCCCCCAGTCTGGGAATATCGTTAAGGCTACCGATCTTGATCCAATTTTTTTCTTTCATTACTGCACTCATCAGGAGACTCGTTGTAATTCGTTAAGGTTAAGTGTGGCCATGGGTTTAAACTCATGCTGGTCGATGCCCTCTACACGTTCCGCCCAGGGGTCATTCTGCATGAATCGCTGCGAATAGCGGAAACGCTCGGCCAGCGCCTTGCGATTTTCCGCGTCTTCGACCAGACGTTCCTTGACGTAGGTCAGGCCAACCCGTTCTATCCAGGGGGCGGTACGCTCAAGGTAGTGTGCCTCTTCGCGGTACAGTTGCATGAAGGCCGCGGTATATTCCAGCGCTTCCTCTTCGGTATTTACGCGACACAGGAAATCGGTGGCGCGCACCTTGACGCCGCCGTTACCGCCGATGTGCAACTCATAGCCTGAGTCCACGCAGACGATACCGAAATCCTTGATGGTGGCCTCGGCGCAGTTACGCGGACAACCGGACACCGCCATCTTGAACTTGTGCGGTGTCCATGATCCCCAGGTCAACTTCTCTGCCTCAATTCCCAGGTGGGTGGAATCCTGCGTGCCGAAACGGCACCACTCCTTGCCGACACAGGTTTTGACCGTACGCAAGGCCTTGCCATAGGCATGACCCGAGACCAGGCCGGCGGCATTGAGTTCTTTCCAGATCGCAGGCAGTTCGGCCTTTTTCAAACCGTAGAGGGCAATACGCTGGCCACCGGTGATATGCACGGTGTTTACGTTGAATTTTTCCGCGACACTGGCGATGGCACGTAACTCATTCGGTGTGGTATGGCCACCCCACATGCGTGGAATCACGGAGTAGGTGCCATCCTTCTGGATATTCGCGTGCACGCGTTCATTAATGAACCTGGATTGATAATCATCCAGTCCCTCCGCCGGCCACTGGCAGACCAGATAGTAGTTCAGCGCGGGACGGCACTTGCTGCAACCGTCCGGTGTCTTCCACGCCAGAAAGTTCATCACGGCCCGGATGGATTTCAATTCCTGTTCCTTGATGGCCTTACGGATTTCATCATGCGTATGGTCCGTACAGCCACACATGGGTTTTTGATGCGGCGCGACGGAATAGTTGCCGCCCACGGTGGAGGCAAGGATGCTCTCGACCAGGCCGGTACAGGAGCCACAGGAACTCGAGGCCTTGGTATGTGCACGCACTTCTTCCAGCGTAAACAGTTTTTTGTCGACGATGGCTTTGACAATATCGCCTTTGCATACGCCATTACAGCCGCAAATCTCTGCTGAATCAGACATGGCCGCGACGCGGTTGTCATCACCGTGGCCGGAGTCACCCAGATGGGCCTGGCCAAACAGGATATTCTCACGCATGTCGCTGATGTCGGTATTGTCGCGCATCAGGTCGAAGTACCAGGGACCATCGATGGTGTCGCCATACATTACGGTGCCCTTGATGCGATTATCCTGCACGATCAGCTTACGATAAACGCCGCGCGCGGCATCCTGAAACACCAGCTCTTCAGTTTGATCGTTGCCGGTGAAATCGCCGGCGGAAAACAGATCGATGCCGGTGACCTTGAGCTTGGTGGAGGTAACGGATCCGCCATAGCGGCCGATACCGTGCATGGCAAGGTGATTGGCGCAGACCTTGGCCATCTCAAACAGGGGCGCGACCAGACCGTAAGTCGCACCACGGTGTTGTACGCATTCACCCACGGCATAGACCCGCGGGTCATAGGTTTGCAGCGTATCATTCACCACGATACCGCGTTCACAGTGGATCCCGGCCTGCTTGGCGAGCTGGAAGTTGGGACGAATACCCACTGCCATGACAACCAGATCAGCATAGATTTCATTGCCATCTCTGAAACGAACTTTCTCCACACGGTCCTTACCGATAATGGCCTCGGTTTGAGCCTCCATCAGGAAATGCATGCCGCGTGCCTCCAGGGTCTTGCGTAGCATGGTGGCCGCGGGGCCGTCGAGTTGGCGCTCCATGAGAGTCTGGTGAATATGCACTACCGTTACACTCATGCCCTGGTTCATCAGACCATTGGCGGCTTCGAGCCCGAGCAGACCACCACCGATGACGACGGCATGCTTGTAATCTTTACTGGCCTCGAGCATGCGATCGACATCGTAGATATCCCGAAAGGTGACCACACCGGGGAGATCGTTACCCGGGACCGGGATCACAAAGGGCATGGACCCGGTCGCAATCAGCAGACGGTCATAAGCCTCTTCAGTTCCATCATCACAAACCACCTTGCGGTGACGGCGGTCGATATGGCTAACGGTTTTACCTTTATGCAGACGAATGTTGTTGTCTACATACCATTGCTCGTCGTTGAGCATGATGTCATTGATCGTCTTCTCGCCGGCCAGTACCGGAGACAGCATGATCCGATTGTAGTTGCCGTAAGGCTCGGCACCGAAGACCGAAATGTCATAGGTGTCCGGCGCCAGCTTCAATAATTCTTCGACGGTACGGATCCCGGCCATCCCGTTGCCGATCACAACCAACTTTTCTGCCATAAAAAACTCCTGGTGTTTGTCTGGTCGTCTCCTGAGTAGAACTCAGCAAACGTTGTGCCATAAAGTAAGTAACGCTTTGATATTGCAATGTGTATGATAATTAACAGCCTGTTTACCTTTCCCTGTCCGTGTGACATAAACGTTATACGCACGACGGTGTAAGTCGGTACGCACGCTCCTGTGTGCGGCAAATGCAGCCCCTTTGTCAGAAAATCCGCACAGGTTGGTCACAAAAATATTTTTCTTTGTCATAGTTTGGTGCGATGGAAATAAGCCTTCCATGGCGCGATTGCTAAACATGCCTGTATCCACAAGCATGCGGGAATCTCCTGCTCATTTCCTGCCTGCACTTGTTTGGCGCGGATGTCTACGCCGCTGCCTCCTCCTTCTTGGCGGTGGTGTTCGGCTCGCTTGTTGGCTCGCCGGTACTGCCAGCGTCAGCGGTGTCTTTTTCCGGGGGTTGCTTCTGACGTTCATACAGGAACTTCAGGACCTCGGAACGGAAGTAGTTGTAGCGCGGGTCATTGGCCATTTTTACGCGGTTACGCGGGCGCGGCAGATCGACCTCCAGCACTTCACCAATCGTGGCCTCCGGGCCGTTGGTCATCATCACAATGCGGTCCGATAACAACACGGCTTCGTCTACATCGTGGGTGATCATGATGACCGTATTGTTCAAACGTGCCTGAATCTCGATGAGCGAATCCTGCATGTGGGCACGCGTCAACGCGTCGAGTGCACCAAAGGGTTCATCCATCAACAGGACCTTGGGTTCCATCGCCAACGCGCGTGCAATGCCGACCCGTTGTTTCATCCCACCGGAGATCTCGTTCGGGCGTTTGTGCATGGCATGTTCCATATGCACCAGGGCCAGGTTGTGTTCGATCCACTCGCGCATCTCGTTTTTGGATTTTCTGCCTTTGAATACCTGTTTGACTGCCAGCTCGACATTCTCGTAGGCCGTCAGCCACGGCAACAAAGAATGGTTCTGGAACACCACTGCCCGATCCGGACCGGGCTCGTCGACTTCCCTCCCATCCAGAATGACGCCGCCAGTTGTTGCCTGGTATAAACCGGCAACAATATTAAGTACCGTGGATTTGCCGCAGCCGGAGTGTCCGATCAGGGAAACGAATTCACCCTTGGCGATGTGCAGATTGACGCCGTCCAGCGCCTTGAATGGACCCTTCGGCGTAGGGAACTCGATGGAAACGTGGGAGATCTCTAGATGTTTTTCATATTGCATGTCGGGTCACTCCTGACGTTTAGCGAATAATCGCATTTTTGTCCCAGCTGACGGCGCGCTGCAGTAGCAGCATCAACCTGTCCAGCAGGTAACCGATTAAGCCGATGGTGATCACGGCCACCATGATGCGCGCCAATGAGTTGGAACTGCCGTTCTGAAATTCATCCCAGACGAATTTGCCGAGGCCGGGATTCTGCGCCAGCATTTCCGCTGCAATCAGTACCATCCAGCCGATACCCAGCGATACGCGCAGACCGGCAAACATCATCGGAATGGAAGAGGGCAACACGATCTTGTACACATTGGTGAACCAGTTCAGGCGCAGTACACGACTCACGTTGACGAGGTCTTTGTCGATAGCGGATACGCCGACGGTGGTATTGATGATCGTGGGCCACATGCAACACAGGGTCACCGTGATCGCCGAGTTCAGAAACGACTTGGCAAAGAAGGGGTCATCGCTGACGTACACGGCACTCACTATCAAGGTGACGATAGGCAGCCAGGCCAGTGGTGATACCGGTTTGAATGTCTGAATCAGCGGATTCAGGGCTGTGTAGATCGTGTTGCTTAATCCGCACAGGATGCCGATGGGGATGGCAATAATAGACGCCAGTAGAAATCCGGTCATGACAGTGATAATGCTGGTTTCGATTTGATCAAAGAATGTCGGGCTACCGGTATACGGGCGAATCTTCACATCTGCGTTGGGATTTTCCGCAAGTTTCTCCGCATTGCGTTTTTCCTGGCGCTCGTAAAAGGCGGCTTCTTTGTTACGTTCCGCGACGTGTTCCTGATATAAGGCGACCGCCTGACCCCATACCTGGACCGGACCGGGGACCTTACCCAGCGATGTCTGGATATGAGAAGCGACACTGTTCCAGACCAGCAAAAAGAGCACTATAGAAAGAAGCGGTATCCCAACTTTTTGAAATAATACTTTCGGCATTTCCAACCAATTAACCGATTTCAACTTGAACAGTGAAATCGTCAGTTGACTGATTCCCGGCAGTCGCATGACTCTGGTATTCATAAGCACACCTCGTTAGCAATCGTGTGTTAGAAAAACCCGCGCGCGTTCGCTGAACACGCGCGGGTCGTTCTCTTGCCTAAATTTTCTCTTTGCCTTTCAAACCAATTTTCATTTTGTTGAGATATTCGTTGGGTTTTCTGCCATCGTAAGTAATGCCGTCGATGAAGTCCGATGTCGGTGCGCGAAAACCGGTTTCCTTGTCGAAGTCGGGGAAGTCGCTGGCCTTCATCTTGCCTTCCTTGATCAGTTCCTTGGCGGCGATGGCGTAGAGATCCGGACGATAGACTTCCTTGGCGATCTTCATGTACCAGTTGTCTGGCTTGTATTCCGGGATCTGACCCCAGCGGCGCATCTGGGTCAGGAACCAGACAGCGTCGCTGTAATACGGATACGTTGCGTAATAACGGAAGAATACGTTGAAGTCCGGGACAGAACGCTTGTCACCCTTTTCATACTCAAAGGTGCCGGTCATGCTGTTAGCGATAACCTTGTAGTCAGCACCGACATATTCGCTCTTGGCCAGAATCTTTACGGCTTCAGGGCGATTTTTGTTGTTTTGTTCATCCAGCCACTTGGCGGCACGGATAAGGGCCTTGAGCACATGGATGTGGGTATTCGGATACTTGTCGGCCCAGGCCTGGCTGACACCGAAGACTTTTTCCGGATTGTTTTTCCAGATCTCGTAGTCGGTGATCAACGGTACGCCGATACCCTTGAACACGGCCTGCTGGTTCCAGGGCTCACCGACGCAATAACCGTAGATCGTGCCGGCTTCCAGGGTGGCGGGCATTTGTGGCGGTGGGGTCACGGATAACAACACATCGGCTTTCAGGGTGCCGCTGATGTCGCCTTTGGCGGGTGCGTAAAACCCGGGGTTGAGCCCACCGGCCGCCAGCCAGTAACGCAGATAGTAGTTATGGGTAGAGACTGGAAACACCATGCCCATCTTGAAAGGCTTGCCTTCTTTCTTGAACTGTTCGACGACGGGTTTCAGATAATCCGCCTTAATCGGGTGTTCTGCCTTGCCGTCTTTCACGGGGACATACGGCTTCATGTCTTTCCAGATATCGTTGGAGACAGTGATACCGTTGCCGTTTAGGTCCATGCTGAAGGCGGTGATGATGTGTGCCTTGGTGCCGAAGCCGATGGTGGCGCCCAGCGGTTGACCTGCGAGCATGTGTGCGCCATCGAGTTCGCCGTCAATCACGCGATCGAGCAGCACCTTCCAGTTCGCCTGTGCCTCCAGTGTCACGTACAGACCTTCATCCTCGAAATAGCCTTTCTCATAGGCAACGGCCAGTGGCGCCATGTCGGTCAGTTTGATGAAACCGAATTTGAGTTCTTCTTTTTCGGGCTTGCCGACATCGGCGTGCGCGGTACCGGTGAATGCCAGACCGAAGCTCATACACAGAGCCAGTATGCGAAACAGTTGTCGTGGTTTACGTTGTTGCATGATCATCAATTCCTCTCAATCGACACTTGCGTGTTTGTGTACACGACCTGCACATTCACCTCCCCGGATTCTGTGCCGGCATCGTTTTAAAATATCAGCAAATACTGATTGGCAAATCGCGTGCCAAAAAATCCCGAGATGGCTAACTGTTTGAATTTTCGATGAAAGATGCAATGGCGCGGCACGCCTACCAGGAAATGGGAGCGGTATTTTGCGCGCTAATAAAGCAAGAAATGCACGTCGGACTTCATCATGGTGCGAAACTGCAGACGAGAGACCTCAATGCTCGCTGTTTCTTGCACTAAAATGGCGATTTTGATTATCTGAGACTTGTTCGTTTAGTGGGAATCCTTATTTTGGTGCAAAAATTCCTTGAATTGCGGCGTTAAACACGAAAGATCACGCAGATATTTCGACTTCATGATGCAAAATGATGCATTGCGTCGATTTTGGTAGCGCTGGCAAAGGATAAAAACATACACTTTGATTTCCACAGGCAACCGATTTCAGCCATGCACAATATTTTGGTTTGCAGCGATGACTCGGCAAATCTGCGTTCGCTGTGTGACATACTCACCAATGCAGGATACAGCGTGTATCCCTGTGAGACCGGCGAAGATGCGTTTAACGCGCTGTCGCAATATGAATTTAACCTTGGCGTCATTGATCTTCACCCGGGCGCGCAATCAGGTGAAATGCTCGCTGCCAAATATCATGACACCATGGCTGACAAGCGAACTCCGCTGATCCTGTTCGCAAACACAATCCAGGCCGTCAAGGATACAGCCGCCGTCGAAGTCGCGGCGTATATCGATCATCCTGTTGACAGCGAAACACTGCTGCGTGTCGTCGCGGAAAATATTGTTGGCAGGCGAACCGGGACAGGATGTTCGGATACGGAGTTGCGGAAGACATCACAACAGCCGGTATTCGATCCTGTTGCGCTATCCAATTTTCCCAAGGAAGCCCTGGATCAGGATTTCCTGTCATCGTTGTTCGAGATCTTCCTGGATAACGCGGCAGTGAAACTGGCTAAATTGCATGAGTCGATAGCGCAAAACGATCTGACCGCGTTTCATGATCATATCCATGCATTGAAAGGGATCGCCGGCAATGTCAAGGCAAAACGCCTGGAAGCCATGGCGCATACATGCCAGTTTATAGAATCCAGTCGGTTCGCGCAGAGCCAGGAAATGGAGTCTGTCCTGAACGCCATGCAAGCCTGTCTTGCCGAGACACGGATAGCGATGGAGGCATATCTGCAACAGGAGTTTGGAGCGAAGTCGTAACCCGAACCTGTAACTCGACGCCAGGACGGATTATTCAGTGTCAAGAAACGTGTCGATGGTTTTTATTAACGACTCGATATTGATAGGTTTACTCTCATAGGCATCGCAGCCTGCCTCTCCCGCCATTTGAATATATTCTTCAAGGACGTTGGCGGATAAGGCGATGATAGGAATATTCCGGGTGGCTTCAGTTTGCTTGATGATGCGTGTGGCTTCCCATCCATCCATGACCGGCAAACCAATATCCATGAGGATGATGTCTGGCAATTCATCGATCGACATCTGGATAGCCTGATGCCCGTCTTTGGCCGACAGGGTTTCGTAGCCGTGAATTTTCAAGAGTCGCGCAGTCAATTCGCGGTTCATTTGCATGTCATCGACAATCAATACACGTTTTTTCATGCGTCCTGCTGAATGCCCCAATCAATAGATATTTCAGAACGGATATTACCGGCTTTCGCTTTTTGGCGCGAATAATACAGATCGGTATGACTTGGGTAAACAAACATAAAAACTATGCGCTTTGGATGACGACGGATTGTCGGTTACTTGCCTTCATTTATTAGACAAGCATGGCAGGCAAATCTTCTGGCAGCAAAATCAATTTTGCGATGTAAACGGCAAAATATGCCGGTGAGACTTGCAATTTAAAGTACTGGATGAACTGTGTCAGATTGTAAAAATACAGATATGTGTCTAATTGTGAACTCGGAAGAGCGGTTCGAAATTACTTCACAGCAGCTTGAGGTGAAGGGGCAACAGGAGAATTCGCATCGCTATCAGTTTGAGAAGCGACTATTCAGGATCGTTCCGTGTTAGTAGACCCATTTGGCCTGCAGGCTATAGATATCCAGCTTGGGCCGTAACTCACCTCGAAGGGTGTCGCCATACGGACTGGTGTGGTTAGTCGAGCGATTGGCAAACTCAAGATGCGTGAAGCCTGCACCAATGTGCATGGTGGTGGAAACCGCATAAATGAAGCCGCCGCTGAATGACCAGGCATCGGAGATGGGGATCGCCGGGTCCAGTGTTTCATTCGGGATCGCGCTTTGGGTAAACGCAATGCCGCCTTGATAGGTCCATTTGCTGTTCTTCACGTATTCAGCGCCCAGGGCATAACGCCAGGCATCTTTCCAGTTGCGTTCGATCGATAACGCTGGCTGGGCAGGATTTTCAAACGTGAATTCAAAAGATTGGAGGCGACTCCAACGCGTCCACGTTGCATCGGCACTGAGCAGGAATTGCGGCGTGAAGGCGTGCGTCAATCCCGCCGAGACCATTTCAGGCAGGGTCAGAGGTACTGACACATGAGTGTCGGTAAAGGCGGGGTTAAAAACTGTTGCTTGGGTGGGGATCGTAAAATCCGCAGTGCCTTCCAGTTTGTAATCAATCTTGGACCGGTAGCTTACTCCGACGCGGGTTTTCGCAGATGCTGTGATATAAAAACCGAAATTGTAACCATAACCCCAGTCATTGCCTTTGACCGTGACCTTGCCGTCTGCAGCCTGCGGTGTCATACCCAGGCCGCTGCATGTCGTAGGGTCCAGTTGGCTGAAACACACGGCACCAAAATCAATGGCGTTAGCGAGTTCCGCGTTGGCATACTGCGCACTGATTCCAAATCCAACCGATACCTGTGGATTGATTCGATAGGCAACCGCCGGATTGATATTGATCGTTTCGATGCCGGTCTTGGTGACCTGATAGCGGCCTTTCCAATCATCCGGCCAGTTGACGGAGAGACCGAATGGTACATTCAATGCTAGCCCATAGGACCAGCGATCGTTGAGTTTATTCGCGAGATAAAATCCGGGGACGAATTGGCTCTCTCCACCGTTACCGCCATCACCACCGGTCAAAGGGTTACCAATGACATCGGTAGAACCTGTGTCGTGAAAGCCCATCCTGGAATCGAAATACTGACCTTCAATCATCGTGGAGTGGGTGGGTAAATCCACAAGCGCACCTGGATTAGTGAAGGTGACCGCGGCATTATTCGCCGTCGAATTTTTGCCTGCACCTGAACGAAGGCTGTCACCCATATACATATACAGCGCGAAATCGGCGAAACAGGGTGGCGCGAACAGGAAAAAGAGTAGGACAAATCCGGCTTTTTTCATTTTTTTAACTTTTCATTTTTAGGGGTTGAACGTACGCTGCAATGTGTATTTTTTCTTTAAGTCAATAGTATAGTTTAATTCATCATAAAAAAAGTGGAGCTAGATGAAATGCGTTCTGTCTACTTAATGGAAGGCGAAAATGAGGCTGTGCGCCTTGCTGTTAAAGACAAGGCGGATGAGACTCGCAGACAATTATTGGAAACTGGATTGTCGGACTACCTGAAAGCTGGTGTAAAAATCGTCGATGCCGGTACGGGTGTCGGCGTCGTCGCCGAGCAGATGGCCGCCCTTGCGGAAACGGCAGCAGCAACACCGGAACTGATCCTGCTGGATGCCAGTGAGGATCGGCTGCAAGTCGCCAAGCAGCGTCTCGAACAATACCGCTGCGAAAAGACATTCCTTCCTTGTGACCTGGCGCATGTACCGCTGCCGGACAATTCCATGGATTATTTGTTTTGCCGTTTTGTGTTTGAGTATTTGAGCGATCAGCGTGCAGTGTTTGCGGAACTTAAACGTATCATGAAACCGGGCGGCAAAATGGTCATTGCCGATCTGGATAATATCTCCACCTCGCATTACCCCCTGAATCCCGAGCTACAGTACAGACTGGATGCCATCGTCAGTGAACTCCAAAAGAGCGGTACTTTTGATTTTCATGCCGGTCGCAAACTCTTCAGCTATTTCCATGAAAATGATCTTGCCGATGTTCGCGTACACGCGGCGATGCATCATTTATTTTATGGAGAAATGGGGGAGAATGACGATTTTAACTGGTCGACCAAATTACAAAGACTGGTGGATTTGCAGAACAAAGGCCTGCTCGATCTCGATTTCTCCGTCGCGGAATTTGCCGATGACTTTCTGGCCTTCTTCCGCTCGCCAGGCCGGTTTTCCTATACGCCCGTATTCATTGTGGAAGGCAAAAAGCGGTAGTCAGCACGTGGGGGAGACTGGTTGACGTATGGTTATTTCGGTCCGCGCGTGGTCGCGGACATGACAACCACGTTGTCTTTATCCTCTAATTCCTTAAGTACGCGTTTGACATTATGCAACTGGGATACAAAGGCGTTTACGCACTTGGGATCAAATTGCGTACCGCTGTTGCCTTTGAGGAATTGTACGGCGTCTTCAATATTCCAGTTCTTTTTATACGGCCGGCGGGTGGTCAGCGCATCGAAGACGTCCGCGACCGCAACGATACGCGCCTCGATCGGGATGGCATCGCCACTCAGACCCGCGGGATAACCACTGCCATCGTATTTTTCGTGATGGTAGAGCGCGATGCTTGCGCCCATTTGCAGATATTTTGAATCCGACCCCGACAGGATTTCGTGCCCGATGTTGGTGTGCCGTTTCATGACATCCCATTCGTGATCATTGAGCGGCCCCTGTTTCAGCAGAATATGATCGGGGATGCCTATCTTGCCAATGTCGTGCATGGGCGAGGCGAGTTCGACAAGCTCGCAGATTTCCGTATCCAGCCCGAGTTGTTCGGCGATCAGCCGCGAATAATGCGCCATGCGCAAGATGTGATTGCCGGTTTCTGAATCCCTGAATTCTCCGGCACGCGCCAGACGGATAAGCGTATCTTTAAGTGAGGCCTCGACCTGGCGGGACAAAGCCAGGTTGTGATGCTCCAATGCAAGCTGATGGGTGCGCAGGCGCAACATATTGGTACAGCGTTTGGCGTATTCAATGGCATCGATGGGCTTGGCCAGGAAGTCATTAGCGCCGGCATCCAGGGCCTCGTAAAGCACCTGCTTCTGATCGAATTCGGTGACGACAATGATGGGCACGGAATGGTGACGTGGGTACAGACGGATCACGGAGATCACGTCCGTGCCGGACATGGTATTCAATTTATAGTCGATTAAAATCAGGTCAGCCTGGTTTTTTAATAACCAGCTGATCGCTTCACGTTCATCGGTAAACGTGTACACGTTTAAATCAGGAAACTCCGTTATACTGTTGATAAATTTCGCCAGTAAGCGGACAGTGACCTCCTGATCATCGAGAATGACTACGTTAAGCATGCCCGGCACTAATCGTGTTTGGTGTGTTCATCTTGGTTGTCTTGATGTCTCATTACCCAGGATAATGGGTACTATATATAAGGTATTCTATAGCAAGATCTTGTGACGATATTTTGAATGTTAGCTTAAATTCAAAGACTTTGTATTAACAAGCAAAGATTGGGTGTGATTAACAGGCATCTGGCGTGACCGGAATCTCAAATATGGAATCGGGTTTGGTGAAGAGTGATTGCGCAGCATGGCGCGCTTTTACATATTGTGCGGAATAACATCTCACGGCAGCAAATATCCCTATTGAGCACGCGGCATCAAATACATCATGTGCGGTTTTAGCGGCATTCTTTTTCAGCATGCATCACAGGGAGATGGCTTCGTCCCGGGGCAGTCCGGATTTCGCGCGGCATCGGCCCAGGTTGCCCATCGTGGGGACACGGATTACCAGGAGCAGTTCGAAGCGACTCTGTGGTTGAGCCATCATCGGCTCGCATTTCAGGATGTCGCTGCCGGGAAACAACCGATGCTCAGCCGGGATGGTCAACACATCATTGTCTTCAATGGCGAGATATACAATCACCTGCAAATCCGGCGGGAGTTGCAACGCACGCAGACAATTGAATTCAGGACGCGCAGCGATACCGAAACCATCCTCGAAGGCTGGAAGGTGTTGGGCGAAGAGCTGTTCGATCTGCTCGAAGGCGAATATGCCTTCGTGATCAGCGATGTTCACGGTAAACAACTGGTAGCGCACCGGGATCGTTACGGGGTCAAACCCCTGTTTTGTTATCTGGCGGATGTCGCCACGAGACAGTTCGCCGATTACCAGACGCACTACACCTTCCAGACCACGCGGCTGGAATTTTCCAGCGAAGTAAAAGGACTGACGTCCGCCCGGCAGTGGCAGCGCGAGGGATTGTTACGCCAATTTGTCGGCCTGTACGAACCCATCTGTACGCCCTTCATGCATGTCATCCAGATCCCGCCCGGTGGCAGATTGCGTGTCACCAAAACAGCGCAGACATTGGATTGCCGTCTGGAAACCTATCCGCGGGCCATTCGTCAGGCCGTCAACGGCAACGTCGCCGAGGACATGGCATTTGAACAGGTCATGACGCAATCGGTGAGCGATCGCCTGCTCAGCGATGTGGAGCTGGGTGTGTACCTGAGCGGCGGCATCGATTCCAAGGCCATCGCCTTTGAACTGGCGCGTACGACACAGGTCGGCACACGCTTGAAATCGTTCACGGTGGGATTTGCACAGGCGGGTTATGACGAGTCGCAAGAGGCGATACGTTTTGCACGACATCTGCAGCTGGACCCCCACCTTGTGCGCGTGGACGATGCGGCACTCAATTATGCGTATCCACTGGCGGTCCAGGCCAGTGAGGTCGTGCAACCGTATACCAATGGCGCGGCCAAATGGTGGTTGAGCCTGTTTACCCGCCAGTATGTGCAGGGCGTGCTTACCGGTGATGGCGCCGATGAAGTATTTTGCGGTTATCCAAGTTTTCGCTATGTGAACTGGTGGAAGCATGCCCTGCATATTCGCGGGCAGGCACGGAGTGCCGCGGAGGTTGCCGCATTATTAAATAAGTATCCGCTGGGCCAGTATCGGCGTGACAGTTTGTATGCCGACAAGTTTGCCAGCCATGTGCAGAACCCCTGGCTCGCGGGGTCCAGTGCCGAAGGTACCGGCCAGGATTTCATTGATAGCCTGGCCATGTGGGGCGTGGCGCACCCGCTGTTCGGTCAGATCCGCACAATCACCCATGCCCTGCTCGGGCAAGCGGCGGGTGATGAATGGTTGCGATCCCAGGGGGCATCCATTCGCAGCTGGTTCGCTGCCGGCCTGAACGGCATCGAGACAGAGCTGGCCAATCCACGCTATGCCCTGCTGCTCTGGCAGAATTATTTTGTCCGTACCCATTTGCCGGTGTTGATCCTTAACTGGGTCGGGGACCGGATGGAGATGGCGAACACCCTGGAAGGACGCACGCCATTCCTGTCCCACCGTGTGCGTCAGTTCATGCAGACGCAACCGGATATCGCCGTCGTGCACGGCCTGCGCGACAAGGTGATATTGCGGCGTACTTATGCACGCCTGTTTCCCGCCGAGTTTGCGATGACCCCCAAGAAACAGTTCAATGCGCCGTTTCTGGATGCCGCCGCATTGCAGGAACGTTTTGCGGTGAACGGGATTTTCGAGACAACCGGGCTGACGGGTAACGATGCGATGCATGAGTTGCAGGCCCGCAGCCAGATCAAAACGCTGAACACCTATGAACAGACGCACCTGCAATCGGCACTCCAGACCGCGCGCAGTCTGGCCATCGTGCACCATACGCTGGTGGAGTCCAAATCCTTGTTGCGCGACTCGGCCCTGGAGCAACGTTATCTGCAACAGGGCGGACCGATCAGTCCGGCTGCTTGAGCAGGCGCTCGATGGTTTTTTGCAGTTTGTGCGGATTGGTCAGGCTGGACGAGACGTCCACGATATTGCCCTTGCGATCCAGCAAATACTTATAGAAGTTCCATTTCGGATACGTCCCCGTCAGTTTACCCAGGGTCTGGTACAACGGGTCAGCGTTATCCTTGGTGACGTGGGTCTTGGCGAACATGGGGAATTTCACCCCGTAGGTGAGCCGGCAAAACTCCTGTACCGTTTTTTCGTCGCCGGGTTCCTGATTGGCAAAATCATTGGACGGGAAACCCAGCACGACCAGGCCCTGGTCCTGATATTTCGCGTACAAGGCTTCGAGAGCTTCATATTGGCCGGTAAAGGCACACTTGCTGGCAGTGTTCACGATCAACACGACCTTGCCTTTGTAGGCCTGACACAGATCGACCTGTTTGTCCGAATTGAGCAGACGCACCTGCTGTTTTAAGGTCACAGGGCAACCGTCGACGACAGGTACGGTGATGGTCTTGCTCTGACAGCCCAACAGGCCGAACAGTGAAATCATGACGATGAACCCGATGACATATCGCATAATATAATGATTGAATCAGTCTAAATGTTAAGCTGATGAAATTAAAAGAAATACCATATGTACAAGGTATTTACACCGATACTGCAGCCCAGCCGTTACCAAGATACCGAATTATGTTGCGTTCGAACAGGGATCCGGATTAGAGCGTAAACCTATGGCGTGGCCGCACTTCTCGTTATACTTTGGGTTTCGTTTGGGGGAAACAGGGAGCTAAGAATTTAATGCGTATAAAAAATGCCTTCGTGACACTCGTCGTGCTCTGCCTGGTCGGGTACGGTGCGCTGAAGTTGTATGTCTATTACCGCGCCAAGGACAATTTCCAGCAAATACTGTATTGCATGGGGATGCCGCGCGGAATGTCGGTGAGCGCACCGGAAAAAAACGAATACTTTGATTACGACCATATCTCCGCCTCGGTCTTCGGTCCGGTGGGTATCAAGGGGCTCAAGATTCGCATCCCCATGTTCGACGAGGAGATCACCTTCGGCGAGGTGTTGCTGACTTACGACTATGATGGTGATATCAAAACCTGTCCGACTCCCAAGCATATCAATTTCACTGTCAATAATCTGAAGATGAACGTGTCCCTGCTGGAGAAGATTGCCAAGCAGAAAGAAAAATTCAAGGAACGGCAAGGTATCGAGGACGACGAGGTGCCCGAACTGGTTCGGCGTCTGGGCTATGCCGATCTGTATACCCGTGCCAGTGATTTTCGTGCACTCGGCTACAACGAATTGAATATCGATCTGGGTTTCGACCTCACGTTCAATAAAGAGGATATGGAAGCAACTTTCAACGTGCATGAGAAAATGAAGGGCATGGGTGACTTCAGTTTCACATTTACCGTGGCGGGCATGGCGAAGAACATCAACAGTGCCGTGCTCGGGGCAAAGTTGAAGGAAGCCAAGCTGGAGTACACCGACGAATCCTACGTCAACCGCCTGTTCAAGATGTTTGCCGAGTCAAACAAGGAAGACGTGAACGCCTATCGCAATACCGTGGTGGCCGGCCTGCCGACGGATTTCAACAGCAAACAAATCAAGCTGGGTGCGGACTCCATCAAGAACCTGACCGACTTCCTGCAGGACCCCAAGCGCCTGATCGTTACCATGTATCCCTACGAACCGGTAGGTATCGAGAGTATCAAGCTGTACAAACCCGGCGATGTGCCGATGCTGCTGAATGTGCAGATCTATACCAAGTAATCGTTGCCAGCGGCGATGAGGATGGCGCGCGATATGCCGCTGACATACTCGATATTGCAATCCCTGAGCGACGGCAGTTTTCATTCCGGCGAAACCCTGGCAAAGGCGGCGGGGGTTACCCGCGCCGCGGTGTGGAAGGCCATTCACTGCCTGCAAACCGATTACGCCCTGGAGATCCACTCGGTCCATGGTCGGGGTTATCGCCTGGCGCAATCCATCGAGTTATTGAATCGCGATGCAATCCTCCAGCAGCTGCAGCGCCAGTCTCAGCTCGCGGGCCTGGAAACATTTCTGACCATTGCCTCGACCAATCGGTATCTGATGCAGGCACCGGCACACGACATTACGGCGCCGTGGGTGGTGCTGGCCGAGCAACAAACCGCGGGCCGTGGCCGCCGCGGCCGTGTCTGGCATTCGCCGTTCGCAGGAAACATTTATTTATCCCTGCTTTGGCGGTTCCAACAAATCAACGCCAATTTTGTCGGCCTGAGTCTGGTGATCGGTGTCGTGGTGTGCCGCCTGTTGTCGCAACTGGGCATCATGCAACTGGGATTGAAGTGGCCGAACGATATCCTGTGTCAGGGTAAAAAACTCAGCGGTGTGTTGATCGAAATGCGCGGCGAGACGCATGGGCCGTATGACGCTGTCATCGGTATCGGGCTCAACCTGATGATGCCCGAGACCGGCGAACGCGAGATCGATCAACCCTGGATTGCCCTGTCGCAGATGCTGCCGGCATTGCCATCCCGGAATACCCTGGCCGCACGACTTATCGATTTATTGCTCGAGGCATTGCCGCAATTCGAAACGCACGGTCTGCAACCCTTCCTTGCGGAATGGCGTGCACTCGATGCCTTCCGTGATCAAGCCGTGGTGGTGCACCTGGGGGAAAATCGGGTACACGGGATCGAACGCGGTATCGACGAGCAGGGCGCCTTGCTGGTAGAGGTCGAAGGTAAGCAGCAACGCTATTATTCCGGCGAGATCAGCCTGCGGAGACGGTAATGCAGACGCTGCTGGTGGATGTCGGCAATTCACGGGTCAAATGGGCCTTGCACGATGGCAAGGCGCTGCACGTATCCGGGTTTACCCATCGCGATCAGGACTTGTCGTCCTTGCTCACCCGGCATTGGAAAGATCTGGCTTCACCACAGCGGGTGATCATCGCCAGTGTCACCAGTGAGGCGCGCAAACAGCAATTAGCCGACTGGATACGCCAACACTGGTCGCTTTCAGCGGAATTCATTGTCAGTCCGGCGCAAGGGCAGGGGCTGATCAATCGTTATCGCGAGCCGGAAAAGCTCGGTTGCGATCGTTGGGCCGCCATGGTGGCGGCGTATCATGCGGCGCATGCCGCGGTGTGTGTGGTGGACTGTGGTTCGGCCGTCACGCTGGATGTTGTCGATGCAAACGGTCAACACCTGGGAGGACTGATCCTGCCCGGCGTACACACCATGCATACCGCCCTGACCGCACAGACCGCCCTGACGCCGGTGGATTTTAGCCAGTTGCCGATACAAATCCTCGGCCACAGTACCCGTGAAGGGATTGCCCTCGGGATTACGCATGCCATCAGTGCCCTGGTACACCAGACCCTCGCGGAATTGCAGGCAACGGGTGTATCGCCACGTTGCTATCTTACCGGCGGCGATGCCGCGTTGATGGCGCCGTTACTGCAATGCGAGCATGTCCTGGAACCGGATTTGGTCCTGCAGGGGCTGGCGATCATGGCGCACGCCACTTAAGATACGCCGTCATGAAGTGGATTATCTACGCATTGCTCCTGGCTAACCTCGGCTTCGGCCTCTGGCATTATTATCGTTCCGAAGATCTGAACCAGCTGAAGACCGTCAGTAACGACGATGACAATCTGCGTCTGGTGTTGCTCAAGGAATACCTGGCGAAACAGGACAAGCCCGCCGTGGCAAAAAGCGACACGGACGCTTCGCCGAGTTGCTATACCCTGGGGCCGTTCAAGACGGTGGACGACGCCAACGCCGCGCGCGACCAGCTCAAGACGGCCGGTGTTGCCAGCAAGCGCCGCATGAGTAAGGACAATTCGCGCAAGGCCTTCTGGGTATTGTTGCCACCGGCAAATTCCCGCGCCCAGGCCCGTGAGAATGTCAACGAATTGAAGGCCAAGGGTATCAAGGATTATTTCCTGGTGGTCACCGGTGAGCAGAGCAACGCCGTGTCGCTCGGGGTGTTTTCACAATCCGATACCGCCAAACGCCGCATCGAAGAGATCAAGGCCCTGGGTTTTAACCCGTCAATCCAGAATGTGGACCTGCCGCTGCGCGAATACTGGCTGGACTGGCCGGTGGAAGAAAGCGTCCCCCCCGATGTCATGACCAGAATCAATAAACAGTACGATGGGATTGGGCAGACTACCCGTACTTGTAGTAATAACAATAATTAAATGTTTAGATTATTAAAGTATCCAGGCTAGTGGTTTGACGCAGGCCAAGTATAATTTTTAATGGAAGGTCGAAACGTTCCAGGGGGAACAAGGCGATGGAAGCGGTCGGTCACAGTGAGCTTCAGGTCGACTCCAGTATCAGGTTCCAAGCGGCGCGGGATGCCGTATTTATCCTGGACGGCAATGGACGGATTGTTTATGCCAACGATGCCGCGGAGCGGCTGTATGGATATCCCCTGACGGATTTTCCCCGGCTGGATTTGCAAGCGCTTGTCGCCTCACCGGAGACCCTCAAGAGTCTGGCGCTGACCAGCCTGCCGGGATCCGGAGTTCTCCTGTCTGATCGGCATCGTCACAGGAACGGGAATGCCTTTCCAGTTGACATCGTCTTGTTACCCTTACGCGGCAAGACGGAGACGCTGATATTCGCCATCGTCCGCGAGCGTGCACAAGACACTTCTGTAGGTAGTCATACAAGCGATCTCAGTGAAAGCAAGCGCAATGAAATTCTGCTCAGCGGGCAGAAGCAAATCCTGGAGATGATCGCTTCCGGCATGGCGCTGCCGAAAACACTCACTGCCATTGTCCAGTTCATCGAGGAAGAGGCAACGGGCATGCTGGGTTCTATTTTATTGCTGGACGACGAGGGTATGCATGTGCGTCACGGCGCGGCACCGAGTTTGCCGCCTGAGTTTATTAACGCCGTGGACGGCCAGCCCATCGGCCCGCAGGCGGGTTCCTGTGGTACGGCCGCCTATACCCGGCAGCCTGTCTTTGTGGAAGACATTGCCACGGATCCCTTATGGGCAGTGTATAAGACGGTAGCCTTGCCGCACGGTTTGCGCGCGTGCTGGTCCACGCCGGTATTCGATACGAAGGGTAATGTCCTCGGGACTTTCGCGATGTATTACCGTGAGCCGGGTTTGCCGACGCCCCGTCACCTGAAACTCATCGAAATGGCCAGCCATCTGGCCGCGATCGCGATCGGACGTTACCGTGCAGAACAGGCGCTCATGACCACGCAAGCGCGTTTGCAAAAGGCGCAACACGTGGCGGGCATGGGTTTTTGGGAATGGGATTTAAGCTCGAATCGGATTTATTGTTCCGATGAAATCTACAAGCTGTTCGGTATCACGTGCCATGAGGAATACACGGCAACCGAGTTTATCAACCACTTCGTATACCCCGATGACCTGGCCATGGTGCAAGAGCATCTCGAACGGGCGATCAAGGGCGGGAAAGAGTGTAACGTCGATCACCGGGTTCGGCGAGCTGACGGTGAGATCATCTGGGTGGATGCACAGGCCGAATTGCTGACTGATCCGGAGCAGGGTACGCAAGTACTGCTGTGTACCGCCCAGGATATTAGCAGACGCAAGCTCGCTGAAGCCAACGTGACGCGTCTGTCGCAGTTGTACGCGGCACTCAGTCAATGTAATCAGGCAATTGTGCGTTGCGCAAACCGGGATGAATTGTTCTTGCAGATCTGCATAGATGCAGTGAAATTCGGCGGCATGAAGATGGCCTGGATTGGCATGAGCGATGACACCGGCGAGATTGTGACCCCGGTGGCGTGGTTTGGCGATGGCGTGGAATATCTGGACGGTTTGCAGATCTCGCTGGCGAGCGATCAACCGACAAGTAAGGGACCAACCGCGAGGGCTATTCGCGAAAACCAGCCGTTCTGGTGCCAGCATTTTCAGACCGATCCGGTTACGACGCCCTGGCACGAACGTGGCAAAAAATACGGATGGGCTGCCTCCGCCTCATTGCCCCTGCATTGTCAGAACAAGGTGGTTGGTGCCATCAGCGTCTATTCGGACACGGAAGACGCATTCGATAAAGATGAGCAGAATTTGCTGATCGAAATGGCGCTGGACATCAGCTTTGCCCTCGACCGGTTTGTGAGCGAAGACGAACGTCGGCGTGTTGAATTGGCCTTGCGCGAAAGCGAGCAACACCTGCGAACCATCGTGGAGACCGAACCGGAATGCGTCAAGGTCATTAACAAGGAGGCGGAAATTCTCGAGATGAATGCCGCGGGCCTGGAGATACTGGAGGCAGACTCGCTGGAACAAGTAAAGGCGCACCATCTTCTGGAATTCATCACGCCACCGTATCGGGATGAATTCCTTCAGCTACACCGGCGTGTCATGAGCGGTGAAACCTTGAGTCTGGAATTCGAAATCGAAGGACTCAAGGGTACCCGCCGCTGGATGGGTTTGCATGCCGCGCCGATGCGTGATGCCGACGGCAATATCACCGCCGTGCTCGGTATCAGCCGCGACTTCACCGACCGCAAACTTTCGGAAGAGCGTATCCAGTACATGGCCAATTTCGATACCCTCACCGGCCTGCCGAATCGCATCCAGATGGCGGATCACCTGCAATATGCGATCAGCCTGATGAAGCGTACCGGCGATAGTCTGGCGGTACTGTTTATTGATATCGATCGATTCAAGGACATCAACGATACCCTGGGCCACAGTATCGGCGATGCACTCCTGATTCAAATTGCGGAGCGCATTAAAGCCGGTATACGCGAAGAAGACACGGCGTCGCGTATGGGCGGTGATGAATTCATCGTGGTCCTGCCGGAGTGTGATGCCAAGGGCGCGGCGCTGGTGGCGCAGAAATTAATCGACCTGATCTCCGCGCCATATTATGTGGAGTCCTATGAACTCGTCGTGACCGCATCCATTGGCATCGCCATTTACCCCAATGATGGTGATGACCTCGAGACACTCTCGCGTTGTGCGGATACCGCCATGTACCGCGCCAAGACCGAGAGCCGCGACACGTATCGTTTTTTTACGGCGGAAATGGAAGTCCGTGCCAAGCGCAACATGGAGTTGATGAATGCCCTGCGGTATGCCCTGGAGCTGAATCAGCTCGAAGTGGTGTATCAACCGCAGGTGTCCATCCACGACGGACAGATCATCGGGGTCGAGGCACTGCTGCGCTGGCAGCATCCGGACCTGGGTTCAGTCTCCCCCGCGGAATTCATTCCGGTGGCCGAAGACAGCCGACTGATCCTGAGCATCGGCGAATGGGTGATCCGCACCGCCGTAAATCAGTTAAAGCAATGGATAGATATGGATCATCCGCCCATTGTCATGGCCGTCAATCTATCCGCGGTGCAATTTCGCCACGCCAGTCTCTCCGACCTGGTCACCCGCATTCTCAACGACGCGGGCATACCGGCAGGTTCGCTGGAACTGGAATTGACCGAAGGCGTGGCGATGCAGGATCTCAAGGGCGGGACGCTGGTGATGAACAACCTGCACGCCCGCGGGATCCGGCTCTCCATCGACGATTTCGGCACCGGCTACTCCTCGCTGAGCTACCTGAAGAAGTTCAAGGTCTACAAACTCAAGATCGACAAGAGTTTCGTGCAAGACATCACCACCGACGCCGAAGACAAGGCCATCGTCGCCGCCATCATCGGCATGGCCAAAAAGCTGGGCCTGCAGACCATCGCCGAAGGCGTGGAGACCGAGGAACAGCTCGCCTATTTGCGCGAACAGGGCTGCGACGAGGCCCAGGGCTACCTGTTCAGCCGGCCGCTACCCCCGGCGGACATCGAGAAGCTGCTCGCCAAGTAGGACCTCATATCTAGATAAAATACCGCCAACCCCGGCCCAGGCTATTTTGCTCGGAGAGACGATGTACTAAAATACGCCTCCTGCACGGCACCGGCCCCACTGTTGGTGTGCGACCAGAACCAGCGGAGCTGGTTCAGGAAGTACTTAACAAACCCCGAAGGGGTTTTAAGTACAACTGACTTGTAATCAAAATCAGTTAGGAAACAAGTAAATAAAGCCGACATAGCACAATTCAGAACAGCAACTGAATTTGTAATGACCGGAGTGCCAGCGTAGGAAATCCTGCATGAAACGCCGCAGGAGGTTCGAAGCAGGGCAGTAGGTTCCTACTGATGGACCATTCGCAGGGCGTATGGCAAACGAATAAAAGCCGACATAGCACAATTGGTAGTGCGACCAGAACCCGAAGGGTTCAGGAAGTACTTAATGAACCGCGGAGCGGTTCTAAAGTACAACTGATTTGTAATCAAATCAGCAGAAAATCAAAATATAGCCGACATAGCACAATTGGTAGTGCAACTGATTTGTAATCAGTAGGTTCCGGGTTCAAGTCCTGGTGTCGGCACCATTAAATATAATGAGTTACATTTATTGCGTCTAAATCATGTAGACGCATCACTCTAAAAATAGGCTCTTTTGAATTCCGAGTGGGTTAATGTGCCACATGCGGGTTGAGTTTCGAGAAGTCGAGTTTGCCGGCGAGCAGGAAGATCACGGTGCGGATCGTGGCGAAGCGGACGTAGCCGCGTGCTCTGCGCTTGGCG
>WGLP01000016.1 GCA_016125505.1 Gammaproteobacteria bacterium | reverse complement strand
GTCCAGGTCAACAGCGACCACATGCCATGGCTCGGAAATGCCCAAGGCGGCCTCGAAAAGCTTCTCGTTCATCAGGGTCCGGTCCGTTATGACTGAGACGCTGCCACTATAGGGCTACCCACTCGGATTTCAAAAGAGGCATAATTATTATGATTCGCATGTTGGCGGGCTTCCTGTTTATAAGCATTAGTGTTTACGACATTGCCATGGGTACCGCAGTAGGAATAGGGGTGAATTACCACTCGAATAGAATAATTACTATGGAGGACAACCCTATAGAGTTCTGGCTAATTCAGGCTACATTACTTTCGATCGGAATCGGATATTTCTACGACCATTTCAATGAAAAGTGAATAATAGATGAAAGGCGTAGTTGGACAAAAGGTCTGGGGTAGTCTCGTGCGCTATAAAGCATACTGCAGAACAAAATAATGGCTTTAATAATAATTGGTGGTGCGCTGATTGTCTGGGTCTATGTGGCGACGGCGCCATACCGAGCCGCCAGACAGTGGTATGTCATTGAAGGACGGATTATTGAAATAGAGGTGGAGACATTTAAGAATCCAGCAGTGTACGTCGTACTGGATTATATGCGCCCGCACGTTCGATATGAATACGTTGTCGATGGGCAATTGTTTAGGGCTCTTCGACGTTCCCAGTGGAATTCACCCGGATGACCATGCCAGTGTATCGGGGAACACAGGCATGAGGAACTGGGATGGACGGCAACGAGATTCTGCTTTTGGGCTTAGGTATCAAGTCACCTTGGCAGCTGGTGGACAGCGGCTTGATATCGACAAGACGCCTCATGAGTTGCATCTGGCAGTGAAGGCGGAGCGGGGCTCGAAATACGCCTGTCCCGAGTGCGGCAAGGCCTGTGCCGCCCACGACTTCCAGGAGAAAACCTGGCGTCACCTGAACTTCTTCCAGCACCACTGCTACATCCATGCCTCGGTGCCTCGGGTGAAGTGTCCCGAACATGGAGTCAAGCTGGTCGAGGTGCCCTGGGCTCGCAAAGGCAGTTCTTTCACCCTGCTGTTCGAGCAGGCCGCGCTGACCCTGGTGCGGGAGATGCCGGTGAATGCAGCAGCCCGGATCATTGCGATCACCGACAAGCGCCTGTGGCGGATCGTCCAGCACTATGTCGGCAAGGCCATTGCGCGGTTCGACCTGTCGTCCTTGAAGGCCGTCGGGCTGGACGAGACGGCCAGCAAGCGCGGGCAAAACTACGTCACCGTCTTCATCGACATGGAGAAGCGACAGGAGCCGGTGTTGTTTGTCACCCCCGGCAAAGGCAAGGACACCCTGACGCGGTTTGTGGCGTTCCTGGAGGCTCACCAGGGCGACCCGGGTCGCGTTCTCGAAGTAGTGTGCGACATGTCGCCGGCCTTTCTCAGCGGCGTGGCCGAGACCCTGCCCAATGCCGAGGTCACGGTGGACTGGTTCCACATCGTGCAGACCTTCACCCGCGCACTGGACGAGGTCAGGAAACAGGAAGGTCGGGTAACACCCCTGCCCAAGCATGCGCGCTGGGCGATCCTGAAGAACGGGGATGCGGATCGCCTGACCACGCATCAGCTCAAGGCCATGGCCGAGCTGCTGGAGCAGGGTCTGGATACAGCCACGGCCTGGCGCGTCAAGGAACGGTTGAAGTGGATCCGCCAGGCGCAGACGCCACGGGCGGCGAGATGGCGGATCACCCGCTTCATCAACTACGCCTCGGACCTGATCGGTGTTGGTGCCCTGCTGGAGCCGGTCAGGAAGGCCCTGGCGACATTGGCAAAACATGCCGAACGCGTCGTCCGGCGCTGGACCTCAACCTACACAAACGCACGCATGGAAGGATTGAACAGCCTGTTCCAGGCAGCGCGGGCACGCGCCAGGGGTTATCGCAATAACGACACGTTCAGCACCATGATCTACATGATCGCCAGCCCGGCCGGTTCCATCCTTAAATCCACATGAAACGTCGAAGAGCCTTGTTTAGCAACAGTCGAATCAGTTTCGATCGTGCGAATATCGAAGTGCCGGACGAGGATCGAGTCAAGTATTGGATGCAATGGAATCGCGGGAGTCTCGTCAAGGTGTTTGTGAATCCGAATAATCCGGCAGAAGCAGTCCTTCTTCCTGCGCCGCGCAGGGAAAGAAGTAGTCACTATCGGGCGGTGGTATTGGCAGGAGTGTTATTAATCGTTGTCGGTACTTGTCTTGAGGTGTACGTCTGATATGCGTAGGCACGGGCAGACGGATAACCGCAAACAAAAGGCGTCGCCATTTGGACAACGAGAAAACAGGTACCTGATAGGTGGACGGTTCGGGGAACCCCCAGGAATGAAGAGCTGGGTATTCAGGTTTTCAGTACCGGTCTTTTTCGTGATCGTGCTGGCCGGCTTCCTGAGTAATTATGTCAGTGTTCTGCCATCGCCAGAATGGAAGAGTGCGGCACGACCCATCTGGCTCTGTGTGAATATTCTGGCAGTCTGGGCGGTTTTTCTAAGGCTGTATCGATATGATGGTCGGGAGGACTGGAAGAAAGCTGCGATGACGGGAATATTGGTGATCGGATTCGGGGCTATCAGCTGGAATGGCTTGCTTATTACAGTGCCCTGGCTTATGGCGAAAGACGACAGTAAGAAGGCGCGTGTATTGGTCGTAATGCAGGAAAGACTCATACACGTTCGTGGACGCTGCGCCAGACGGATATCTGTCGAGCATGGCGCTACCAAGGACAGATTTGTCATCTGTCTTGATGAAGAACCATGGCCTGCTGTCGGTGAAGAGTTGGCATTGGAAGGTCGTAGGACCTGGTTTGGCTTAGTGGTAGACCGCGTAGTTAAGGGGCAGTGATGGGGGTACTGTGAAAATTGACATTATATGGGGTACGGCAGAAGAATGGAAAATGGTTGTAATCCTTACGGCCATTGTCACGATTTACTTTATGGTGATCTTTTGGTGGCCTGCGCCGGATGTGCGGTTCGGCTACGAACATTCGAATAAACAGGAAGTTAACAATTTTTATAAAAGTGTAACACATGGTAAGAACAGGGATGAGGGCGTGCTCTCGGAGCAGGGAGAGCGCGACTATGCTGGGTAGCTCCATGGGAAATCGGGTGCCAATATTATGAGTTGTGGCTCACCAGAATGAAGTCTCTCGCAGCATTTCTAATTCTCATTCTTGCATCGTGGTCGTGTATGGCTGGCGAGATCGAATACCGCACCGGTGGCCCACGCTTCAACAAAGTATGGCAGGCTTTCTATGTGGAAGGTGATCATGAGCCAGAGCTAGATGATCCGCTCATTGCGGCTGGTCGAGCGATGACTACGGCAATCTGTGAGGCGATCACTCATCCTGATATGAAGCGTCGCCGCTACGCTATTGGCGCGTTAGGTTACATACACGATCTGCGCGCCCTTCCTACGCTACAAAGTATCCTCAAGGACAAGACCGAGATTTACTACTTCCGAGGAGACGCGCTTCATGCGATCTACCTGATCGACAAAAAGCTAGGCTCTGAGTATGCGGAGAAGTTCGCAAATGAAAACGATTACTTGAAGAGATTGGCGGATTCAATTCGAAGGAGAGAGGCTTGGTTAACCGAACCTACCAAGGAATAAAGCCCCAACCCGGCGCCCCATCGGACCGCCAACAAGCTGCGCTTCTTGATTCCATTAAGGCTTCTCGTACCGGCGGTCGGTTAGCTCTACATTATACCTCATAGAGAACAGAGGAGAGTTCGATGCACGTAAAGATCGAAGACTGGAAGAATGGTTGGTCCGGAATCAGCATCGGTATTGATCACACGGAAATTGATCACTTCATCGCACTTCTGAAAATGATCAAAGAAGATCCCGAACAACATTTTCATATTGCCAGTGATTACAAGGGAACTGGCGGCATCGGAGATATCGAAATCTTTATCAGAAGCGCGAATGAAAAGCACAACATGAATCTCTCTGGCCGCTCCTTAGCGCCTGGGGAGGATATCAACATATGAGGCATAACAAGCGACTGTGATCCCAAGTCAACCTAATTAGCCATTTGTTCGTTCCAGTATTTCCCATCCCGTAACATGGCGTTGAGCATGATCACCATCTTGCGGATGCAGGCTGTCAACGCGATCTTCTTGTGCTTGCCTTGCGCAACTAGGTGCTGATAGAAGCGCTTGATGACAGGGTTGTGCTGTATTGAAGTCAGTGAGGCCATGAACAAGATGGTGCGCACACTGTGGCGCCCGCCGCGTATACGTCGTTTCCCTCGCAATGCCCCACTGTCCCGGTTGTACGGGGCGACGCCCGTGAGGGCGGCGATCTCTTTGTTGTTGAGTGACCCCAGCTCGGGAAGATCGCCCAACAGGGTGTTCACGACAGCCGGGCCGATGCCTGGCATACTGAGCAGGATGGCGCGCTTGTCGCGCCACGCCGTTTCGGTCTCGATCTTCTGGTCGAGGAGTTTATCCAGTTTGTCCAACTGCTTTTCCAGGTGCAGGATGTGGCGCTGGATGTCAGCGCGCAGGCTTTTGGGCATGATGTGCGCCCGATTCTTCTCCATCGTGCTCATGGTCAGCAGCTGTCGTCGACGCGCCAATAGATCTTTGATTACGCGCACATTGCGATTGCTGGCGGGCCGAACTTCCGGGCGGATGACCGCTGCGTAGGCCGCAATGATGCGCGCATCGATCTTGTCGGTCTTGGCCAGCTGGCCAATCGCGCCGGCATAGCGTCTGACCTGCAGCGGGTTGACGATGATCAGCGGCAACTCCCTGGCCAAGGCCGCATCGGCGACGAGACGCTCGTAGCGACCTGTTGCCTCGACGACGACCCGGGTGACATGAAAGCGATTGAGTCGGTTCAGGAGCGCCTTCACACCTTCGGGGGTGTTTTCGGCGGTAAGGTGCAGATCTCGCTCATGGATATATGCATCCAGTTGCGCCTTTCCGACATCGATACCAACGTTGATTTCTGGCGATTGTTTTCCCATTGTAGTTAGCACTCCACCTTGCTAAATTCGGGCTCGAGGCCCATTCGACTGTCCGAGTTAAAACATCGAATCGGTGTGACGCCACTCGCTTGTTAACGGGCTCAGAGTTACTGGCGCCATCGCTCAATCGGGCTGCCACACCGATAACCTGCGGCTACAGGTTATGGGCCTCACTTTAATCGCTTGGAGTGGGGGAATGAATCATACAAGTCTTTCGAGCCGCCGCTTAACAGTGCGCCTTGTTTCCTGTCTGACCGTTCCTTTTAGATGTCACACGGTAAAACAGGGTATGGCTTTCTATGGGGAGACTTCTGATGTCTGCTAGCAGCTCTGGGCGTTCGGTTCCCATCAGTGGTTGTTGAGTCAGCAACCAGAATTGGTTCTTGATAGTCGACAGGTAGCTTTTGGATTGTGCTTGCCCCCACAGTCGCAGGCCGTATTGGTATATGTCCTTGAGGTCATTTTTGGCCGCAGGCGCAATGAAGAGCTGATGGGATGCCATGAAGGTCAGCGTTTGATGTCGTCAAACAGGGTGTCGAGCGCTGACTTTGATTCGATTTCGATACCTTCTCCACGGTCCAGTTGGTCTAACCCGACTTTCAGTTGCTCACGAAGTCGAGCCAGTTTTAGCTCGTGAATCCAGTCTTCATGGGTTTCCATAAAACGGAGCGCTTCACGGATGACTTCGCTGGCATTGTTGTACAAGCCGCTTTCCACTTTTGCTTTAACGTGAGATTCGAGCTCGGGCGTGAGTGAAATATGCATAATGGCCTCCAAGATTAGATGCGTACATAAACAATACTATTCATGATAACAAAGATTGTCAATGTTTGTAATGCGGGGTCAGGTAGTGCTCACAGGGTGCTGTGTAGCGGTGTCGTCGATGCACCAAATTACGAGTATTTTGAAGGATTTTCCGCTCATGGTATTTTTCATGGTATTACCGTTTTGTGGGAAAATAAGTCATTGAATATAAAAGATAAAAAAGGCTTATTGATAATATGCGGGATATCCTCATGTGCCCGGCAAAGACAAACAGCCATGGGGTCTGCTTGGCGGTGACGGTCCTGGTTTGCAGCCTCCTGCTAACCGGGGTTGTTGCCGCGGCGCAAGCGGCTAAACCGGGCAAAGCGGATAGCAAGCCGACGCCAACCGGTGCGCTCGATGCCGCCTACCAATCTGTCACCCAACATCAATTGCGGCTCAACGGCAAGGTGAGCGCGTATACCGCCACGGCCGGCTCTCTGAACATCACGGACGACAACGGTAAACCCATCGGGAACATTTTTTACATCAGTTATACGCTCAAGGATGAAACGGGCGCGCGCCCGCTCACCTTTGTCTTCAACGGCGGGCCCGGCGCCGCCTCGGCTTATCTGCACCTGGGTGCCCTGGGGCCGCAACGGGTTGAGTTTGCCGATAATGGTTCGGTGTTGCCCATGCCGGCGCGCCTGAGCGATAACGCGCAGAGCTGGCTTGCCTTTACGGATCTGGTGTTCGTGGATCCCATCGGTACCGGCTACAGCCGCGAATTAAAAGCGGCTGCGAGCGATGAAAAACCCAAACAGGCCGATGACGCCTCGCCAGCCGCACAGGATTCCCATGCCTGGGGCGTGGCGGAAGACACCGACGCGCTGGCGCGTTTTATCCGCAGCTATTTGACCCGCGAGCAGCGCTGGCTGTCACCTGTCTATCTCGCGGGCGAGAGCTACGGCGGGTTCCGGGTGGCGCGGCTGTCGAGGCTGCTGCAAGCGGATTTCGGGGTTGCGCCGAGCGGCCTGGTATTGATCTCGCCGGCGCTGGATTTCAGTCTGCTGTGGGGGGATGAACGCAGCCTGTGGCCGTGGGTTGCCCTGCTGCCCAGCTATGCCGCGGCGGCGTCCGTTCACCGGCGTAGTGAGGCTGTGAAGTATTCGGCGGAGGATCCGCGCGACGTGCTGGGCGAGATCGAAGCTGTCGCGTTGTCCGATTATCTCACCGGTTTGGCCGGGAACAAGACAAAGGGTTGGTTGGCGCAGGCCGGAAAACTCACGGGCTTATCCTCGGACACAGTGGAACGCTGGCGTGGCCGCATACCACCGGCACGGTTCGCCAAGGCCCTGCTGGCGGAGCAGCGCCGTCTGGTGAGCCTGTACGATGCGTCGATCACGCTCATCGATCCCGAGCCTGCGGCGCAGCTATTAACGCACGGTGATCCCTATCTGGAGCAACTCAACGCGCCGGTTGCCGCTGCCATGAATCACTACGTGCGGGATCGGCTGGCCTTCAAGACCGACCTGCCCTACCAGTTGCTGAACGACGAGGTGTTCGAATCATGGAACTGGCGTTCCGGGCTGCAAGGTCAGCAAGGTTTTGTCGAGGCCATAGCCGATCTGAAGCAGGCTATGAGCATCAACTCCCGTATGCGGGTGATGATCGTGCATGGGGTGTTCGATCTGGTCACGCCCTATTTCGCCTCCGAGATCGCCATCGAGCAGATGGCGCTGGATCCGGCCATCAAAGAGAACATCGCATTGAAGGTTTATCATGGTGGCCATATGCCTTATCTGCATCAGCGCTCGCGCGAGGCTTTGTACAAAGATGCCGTCCGGTTTTATCGACAGGCTGATTAATATGAACGAATTCATGACTTCGGAGATATTGCTATGAGAATGGACAAACTGACCAGCAAGTTTCAAATGGCCCTGGCCGATGCGCAGAGCCTGGCCGTCGGCCGGGATCATCAGTACATCGAACCGGCGCACCTGTTGCTGGCCTTGCTGAATCAGGAAGGCGGCTCGGTGCGCTCGCTGCTGGTCCAGGCCGGCGTTAACGTCAATCAATTGCGCTCTGGTCTGGGACAGGCGCTCGATCATTTGCCGCAAGTGGAAGGGACCGGCGGTGAGGTGCATATCTCCAACGATCTCGGCAAGCTGCTCAACCTGACCGACAAACTGGCGCAGCAGCGCAAGGACCAATACATCTCCAGTGAACTGTTCGTGCTGGCGGCGGTGGAGGACAAGGGGCAGACCGGTGAGTTGCTGCGCCAGGCGGGCGCCAGCAAGGAGGCGATTGAAAAAGCCATTGACAAAATCCGCGGCGGCGAGGCGGTCAACGACCCCAATGCCGAGGAACAACGCCAGGCATTGGAGAAATACACCATCGATCTCACCGAGCGCGCCGAACAGGGCCGTCTCGATCCGGTCATCGGCCGCGATGATGAAATCCGCCGTGTCATCCAGGTGCTGCAACGGCGCACCAAGAACAATCCGGTGCTGATTGGCGAGGCGGGCGTCGGCAAGACGGCGATCGTCGAAGGACTGGCCCAGCGCATCGTCAACGGTGAAGTCCCGGAAGGCCTGAAACACAAACGGCTGCTGTCACTGGACATGGCGGCGTTGATCGCCGGCGCCAAATACCGCGGCGAATTCGAGGAGCGCCTCAAGGCGGTGTTGAACGATATCGCCAAACAGGAAGGCAACGTCATCCTGTTCATCGACGAGATACACACCATGGTCGGCGCGGGCAAGGCCGAAGGCGCCATGGATGCGGGCAACATGCTCAAGCCGGCCCTGGCGCGCGGCGAGCTGCACTGCGTCGGCGCCACCACCCTGGACGAATACCGGCAGAATATTGAAAAGGATGCGGCGCTGGAACGCCGTTTCCAGAAGGTGCTGGTGGACGAGCCCAGCGTGGAGGATACCATCGCCATCCTGCGCGGCCTCAAGGAGAAGTATGAAGTCCATCATGGCGTGGAGATCACCGACCCGGCCATTGTCGCGGCGGCGACCCTGTCGCACCGTTACATCACCGATCGTCAGTTACCCGACAAGGCCATCGATCTGATCGACGAGGCGGCCTCGCGTCTGCGCATGGAGATCGATTCCATGCCGGAAGAAATGGACCGGCTTGACCGGCGCCTGATTCAGCTGAAGATCGAACGCGAGGCGCTGAAGAAAGAGAGCGATGAGGCCTCGCGCAAGCGTCTGGCGGATCTGGAACAGCAGATCAGTGAACTGGAGCGTGAGTTCTCCGATCTGGAAGAGGTCTGGAAGTCTGAAAAGGCGGCCTTGCAGGGGACCGCGCACATCAAGGAAGAGCTGGACCGCGCCCGCCTGGATATGGAAGCGGCGCGCCGCGCAGGGGATCTGGGGCGCATGTCTGAACTGCAATACGGCAAGATTCCGGAGTTGGAGCGCCAGCTCGCTAGCGCGGCCCAGGCCGAGATGCAGGAGATGAAGCTGCTGCGTAACAAGGTGACCGACGAAGAAATCGCCGAAGTGATTTCCCGCTGGACCGGGATCCCGGTGTCCAAGATGCTGGAAGGCGAACGGGAAAAACTGTTGCACATGGAAGAGAATATCCATCGCCGCGTTATCGGCCAGGACGAGGCCATCAAGGCGGTGTCCGATGCCATCCGGCGGTCCCGCGCCGGACTGTCGGACCCCAACCGCCCCAATGGCTCGTTTTTGTTCCTCGGGCCCACCGGCGTGGGCAAGACCGAATTATGCAAGGCACTGGCCGAGTTCCTGTTCGACACGGAAGAAGCCATGGTGCGCATCGACATGTCGGAATTCATGGAAAAACATTCCGTGGCCCGGCTCATCGGCGCGCCGCCCGGCTATGTGGGTTACGAAGAGGGCGGCTATCTGACCGAGGCGGTCCGTCGCCGGCCCTATGCCGTGATCCTGCTCGACGAAGTAGAGAAGGCGCATCCGGATGTGTTCAATATCCTGTTGCAGGTCCTCGACGATGGCCGTCTCACCGATGGACAGGGGCGTACCGTGGATTTTCGCAATACGGTCATCGTCATGACCTCCAACCTCGGCAGCCAGCTGATCCAGGAAATCGCCGGTGAAGAACATTACGCCGAGATCAAGGCGCGGGTGATGGAAGTGGTCGGGCAGCATTTCCGCCCCGAGTTCATCAACCGCCTGGACGAGATCGTGGTATTTCATCCGCTACGCAAGGAACAGATTCGCGCCATTGCCAATATCCAGATCGACTATCTGCGCAGGCGGCTGGCCGATCGCGACCTGCATCTGGAAGTGAGCGAGGCGGCGCTGGACAAGCTGGGAGAAGCCGGTTTCGATCCGGTGTACGGGGCGCGGCCGTTGAAACGGGCCATTCAGCATCAGCTGGAAAACCCACTGGCGCAACAGATCCTGGCCGGCAAGTTTCAGCCTGGTGATACCATTGAAGTGGATGTAGAGTCGGGTGAATTTATTTTTACCAGCGCGGTAACGGCCGAACTGGTGGATTGAGTTAAAACCGAAATTAGCGCCAAGTGCAGATGCGATGTGACATCGTGCTGCACGCCTTCTGACAAGAATGTGAGGCAAGATGGAATTCAAAGATTACTATGAAATCATGGGGGTCAAGCGGGACGCCACCCAGGACGAGATCAAGCGCGCTTACCGCAAGCTGGCCCGGAAATATCATCCGGATGTCAGCAAGGAGGCGGATGCCGAAGCGCGTTTCAAGGAGGTCGGCGAGGCCTACGAGGTACTCAAGGATCCGGAAAAGCGCGCGGCTTATGATCAACTCGGCGCCAACTGGAAAGCGGGCCAGGATTTCCGTCCGCCACCGGACTGGGATCAAGGGTTCGAGTTTCATGGCGGCGGTTTCACCGGCGCTGATGCGGAGCAGTTCAGTGACTTTTTCGAGAGCCTGTTCGGGCGCGCCGGTTACACGCGTGGTTATGGCGGACGCAGCCAGCGTGAGTTCCATATGCGCGGCGAGGATACCCATGCCAGGGTAATCATCGATCTGGAGGATGCCTATCGTGGCGCCACGCGAACCCTCACCCTGAAACATTCCGAACTCGGGCCCGATGGCAGGCCCCAGATAAAGGAGCGCACCCTGAACGTACGCATTCCCAAGGGCGTTCGTCAGGGTCAGCACATCCGTCTAGCCGGGCAGGGCGGCGCCGGGATCGGCAAGGGCGGAGCCGGCGATCTCTACCTGGAAGTCGAGTTCCGCGATCATCCTATCTATAAGGTAGAGGGCAAGGATGTGTTTCTGGATTTGCCCGTTGCGCCCTGGGAGGCAGCGCTGGGCGCGACTGTCAAGGTGCCCACCCCCTCGGGGACGGTGGACCTGAAGATTCCACCCAATTCGTCAAGTGGTCGCAAGCTGCGCCTCAAGGGGCGCGGTATTCCGGCCAAACAACCCGGGGATCTCTACGTGGTGCTGCAGATCGCGCTGCCGAAAGCGGATACCGATGCCGCCAAACAGGCCTACGATGATTTTAAAAGAGGGCTTGATTTCAACCCACGCGCCGGATTGGGGGTGTAAACAGATATGGCTAAAGAACTTGAGAAACTGTTGTCGGGCGACATCCTGGAAGAGCAGATTGATCTGACACTGGCGGAACTGTGCCGGGCCTGCAAGCTGACGGCGGAACAGGTATTCGAACTGGTTGAACAGGGGGTGGTTGAGCCGCGTGGGCGTCAACCGGCAAGCTGGCGCTTTGCCGGTATTAGCATCCAGCGGGTGCGTTGCGCACAACGACTGCAACAGGATTTGGGCGTGAATACCGCCGGCGTGGCGCTGGTGTTGGATTTGCTGGACGAGCTGGCGCAGATGCGTCAGCGTCTGCGACGGCTGGAAGGCTAGCCAGGTATGGCGTCACTGCAAACGATTGATACCAGCGTCTGGGTACAACACGCCTGGCGCAACCGTCTGCAATCATTGTTGCTGTTGGTGATCATGGCTGGCTTTGTCATCCTGCTCGGGCAACTGTTGTGGGGCGCGGACGGTATGCTGATCCTGCTGGTGGTTGGCCTCTTCGGCGTGTTGTTCAGCCCATCGTTTTCACCCTGGATGATCATGCGCATGTATGGAGCCAGCCGGCTGACACCGGAGCAGTCCCCGGCCCTATGGCGCCTGGTGGCGACACTCGGTGAACGTGCCGGCCTAAGCGCCCAACCCGAACTGTATTACGTACCCAGCCGGATGCTCAATGCCTTTGCGGTTGGTTCAAAGACTAATGCCGCCATTGGTATCACTGACGGATTGTTGCGTCAGCTTGATCAGCGCGAGTTGGCCGGAGTCTTGGCACATGAAATCAGTCATATACGCAGTAATGATCTGTGGGTGATGGGGCTGGCCGATCTGTTCAGCCGGGCCACCAGCATCCTGTCGCTGATGGGCCAGTTTCTGCTGCTGGTAAACCTGCCATTAATATTATTTACCCAGGTGTCAATCAGCTGGTTTGCCATCGCGCTGCTGATCTTTGCACCTCACTTTAGCGCCCTGGCGCAACTGGCCCTGTCGCGCACCCGGGAATTCGATGCCGACCTCAATGCCGCGCGTCTTACCGGTGATCCAGAGGGGTTGGCCCGTGCCCTGGCTAAAATTGAGCAAGTACAGGGCGGCTGGCTGGAACGGGTTTTTCTGCCCGGACGGCGCGTGCCCGAGCCTTCGTTATTGCGCACGCATCCGCATACTGAAGAACGCATCGCCCGGCTGATGGCCTTGCAACCGCAATTGGCCGAATCGGCTATGTCGATGTTGCAATTCTCTGGAGCACCAAAAATGCAATATGCTCAATACCCAATTTCCCGCATGCCTCGCTGGCATGTAAACGGCTTATGGTTCTAAAGAGAAAAGTAAGGATTCGTCTTGGCCCAAGAGAAATTTAATATGAGAGATACGTTGGAATTCATTTCACAATACCTGCAGGAACTGAGTGAGGCGTTCCCGGTTTTTCAGGGCAGCTTGCGAATCTTGTTGATATTACTTATCGCCTGGATTGCGAGCCTGTTACTGTTGCGACTGGTAAGACTTGCCGCTGAGCGCCTGAAGAAGCGCAAGGGGGATCCCGAAGAGGTAAAGCGTGTTGACACATTGGTGCGAGTTTCCAATTCCGTGATACGCATCCTCATCTGGTCAGTGGCCGTAACGATTATTTTATCCGTCCTCGGGTTTTCCATTGCCCCTATCCTGACCACTGCGGGTGTGTCCGGTATTGCGGTGGGTTTCGCCGCACAAAGCCTGGTCAAGGACTATTTCTCGGGCTTCGTTATTCTCATGGAAGGGCAGATGCGGGTCGGGGACATTGTGGAAATCGGCGGCGTCGCCGGTGTGGTGGAAGAGATGACACTGCGTTATGTGCGGCTGCGTAATTACAACGGCGAGGTAATCTTCGTTCCCAACGGCAGTATCACCAACGTCATCAACAAGTCATTGAATTACGCTTATGCGGTAATCGACGTGGGTGTGGCCTACCGCGAGGATGTGGATGAGGCCCTGAAAGTGATGAAGGAAACGGCGGAAGGCATGATGCGTGATACAGAATTCAATGAGCGCATACTTGAGCCCCCCCGAAGTGGCAGGTGTCGATCAATGGGCGGATTCGAGCGTTATTTTACGCTTACGCATGAAGGTTAGTCCGGCCCAACAATGGGATGTGCGGCGGGCGTATTTGAGCCGTTTAAAGCATGCATTTGATGCCTGCGACATCGAAATACCCTATCCGCATCTCACTCTGTATGCAGGGCAAGCCAAAGACGGTAGTGCGCCGCCGGTGCGCCTGCAATGGCATGATGAACAATCCCCGCTACCTGATCATGGCTAGGGTATACGATTTAGCTTTTTTGGTTAATTGGTGCATGGCCATGAAAGTGTCACTCTAGTGCGATCAGTATTTCGCTAATTCATTTTAAGCAGGAAAATGCAAAAAGACATCAAACTGCAAAATCATTCCTGTCACCGCAAGCGTGGTAAGAATCTGGGTGTGCCCGAGTTGATTGCCATCGCCCTCGGCGGTATGGTCGGCGGAGGCATCTTTACCATCCTCGGCATCTCGGTCTCCCTGATCGGCGCCTATACGCCGGTGGCCATTGCTATCGGCAGCGTGGTGGCTGCGTTTGCCGCCTATTCCTATATCAAACTCGGCGTGTATTACAAAGATGAAGGCGCTACCTACTCGTTTTACAAAAAGACCTTTCCCAGCTCGCCTTTTGCCGCCTCGGTGATCGGTTGGTGGGTCATCTTCGGTTACATCAGCACCCTGGCGCTGTATGCCTATACCTTCGCCGCCTATGCCATCTCCGGCCTGGCTACCGCAGATACGGAATGGATACGCAAAGTGGTGGCGGGCGCAGTGATCCTGGTGTTCACCCTGATCAATGTCTGGAGTGTCAAGGGCATGGGCAAGGTGGAAGACCTCATGGTGTACACCAAACTGGTGATACTGGTGGTGATTTCATTCGTGCTGATCAACAACAGTAACACCACACTCCCCGTGTTGCTGGCCACTGAAGATAATGTTGGTGTGCTTGCCATTTTGATTGTCGCATCACTGACGTTTGTGGCCTATGAAGGTTTTCAGTTGGTGATCAATGCCGTAAATGAAATTGAACAGCCGGAGAAAAATATTCCCAGGGCGATTTATTCTGCGATCTTCCTGGCTGCCCTGGTGTACATCGTCATGGCGCTGGGGGCGATACTGGCGATACCTTTTGAGGATATCATCCGCAACAAGGAGTACGCGCTGGCCTCCGCGGCAAACGGTGTGCTGGGGCATTGGGGTACTGATCTCGTCGTTGCCGGCGCATTGCTGGCTACCAGCAGCGCGATTAGTGGCACGGTCTTCGGCGCGTCACGGCAAATGGCAGTGATTGCCCGGGACGGTTATTTGCCGGGTATCCTGGCAAAACGTAAAAACCGTATTCCGGTAGTCGCCATCGTGGCGATGTCGATGATTGCCTTTTTACTGGTGTTGGGTGGTACGCTGGAGCTGATTCTTGAGTTTGGCAGCATCACCTTTCTGATTGTTTCTTTATTGATGGCTTATGCTAACTACCGGATACGTCATCAGACACACTCATCAAGTATTGTTGCTGTCTCCGCCATGCTGGGCCTGGGCACGGCAACCCTGTTGATTTTGTATTACGAGTTTAATCACAAACCACTGCAATTCTATATCGTGATTGCGCTCTACGGCGTATTAACGCTGGGGGCATGGATCTATTCATTAAAACGAAAAATGTTTATTCCCGAAATGACGGTAACGAAGGATGGCTAACCATGAGTGACTCACTCCATATCCTGTGCCCGCATTGTGACGCGGTGAACCGCATCCCTGCGGCGCGGCTGAATGAACAGCCCAAATGCGGCAAATGCCACCAGCCATTGTTCACCGCACACCCGGTCGAACTGACAGCGGTCAACTTTAACAAGCACATAAGCCGCAGCGACATCCCGGTGCTGGTGGACTTCTGGGCGCCCTGGTGCGGGCCGTGCAAGATGATGGCGCCGCAGTTCGAACAGGCGGCAGCGCAACTGGAACCCCGCGTGCGCCTGGCCAAGGTCAACACCGAGGCGGAACAGGCCCTGGGCGCGCAATATGGTATTCGCAGCATCCCCACCCTGGCATTGTTCAAAGGTGGCAAGGAGATCGCCCGCCAGCCCGGCGCCATGGGCGCGGCGGACATCGTGCGCTGGATACGCGGCAAATTGGACGTTTAATTTTGAGCTGGTCGCGTCAGGATATGATGGTCAGTCCACCCGTTGGGCGGTCGCCATACTTGCCCGATTCTTCGCTTGGACAACCATGAGCACATCGCAATTTGTGTTGTGGTTATCGCTGGCGTTCAATGTCGGGTTGGGGATCGCGCTTTGGAATGTAATAAAACGCACACGCGTCCGCAGCAACGAGTTGGCGCACAGTAGGAGTCAAACCGTCGAAGCCGAATCGCGCACGGCCATCGCCCTGGCTGGCGCCGATCTTGGCGTTTGGGAATGGCGGCTGTCCGACGACCAGTTCGTGGTTTCCGAAGCCGGGCTGGCGATATTGGGTTACACGCCGCAGGAATTCCCCGCCATGGCGTCGCGCTGGCAGGCGTTGATCCATCCGCAGGATGCCCCGCAACGCGCCGCGAGAGTGCAGGCCTATTTGAAGGCGCCATCCACGCGGTATGAATGCGAGTTTCGCATCCGCCACAAACAGGGGCATTGGATTTGGGTGATGGAACGCGGGCGCTTGCTCGATGCCAATGCGCCGCGGCAAGCACAGATGATGGTCGGCACCTTTTTTGACATCTCGGCGCGAAAGAACATGGAACAGCAACTGCTGCGGATGGCGGCGACCGATGAGCTGACGGGGGTGCCCAACCGGCGCGTGTTTCAGGAGCGCCTGGCGATGGAATGGGCGCGCTTGAAACGCCAGCCGGGTCAGGTGGTCACCGTGGCCCTGTGCGATATCAATCACTTCAAACGCATCAACGATACCTACGGCCACGACGCCGGTGATATGGTGTTAAAACACTTCGCCAGCACCTTGGCGAATACTGTCCGCAAAAACGATCTGGCGGCGCGCCTCGGCGGCGAGGAATTCGCGGTCATTCTGCAAGATGACACGCCCGACTCGGCGCAGGCATGGGCCGAGCGTTTCCGCCTGGCGGTCGCGGCCACCACGCTGACCTATGGTGAGCACGTCCTGGCGTACACCGTCAGCATTGGCCTGGCGCAGCTGCGGGCGGACATGCCGGCAGCGGGCGAGGCGTTGAAACAGGCCGACCATGCCCTGTACCGGGCGAAGGGCAACGGCAGAAATCAGATCGCCGTAGCGGTTGGCTGAACGGTGCTTCAAACGCGCGGTGGGCGGCGTTTGAGGCGTGAAACACAAGAAGGAAATAAAGCATGAACAAAAGCAACTACCAGCGCAGCGGCGGGCGGGACGAACCGGATATCGAGGTCAACAAGACCACGAAACAATCCTTCTGGCAGAACCCTCAGTTCACCTTTTTGCTCTATCTGCTGTTCATCTTTCTGTCGTTCCAGTTCTGGCAGGAGGCGGCGGAGACGCGCAGTCAGGAGATCCCCTACAGCGAGTTTTTACAACACGTGGACAACCACGAGGTGAGCGAGGCGGTGGTCACCGACAAGGCCATCATCGGCACGCTGACCACGCCCGATCCGGCCACCGGCCAGCCCAAACGCTTTATCACCGTGCCGCTGTGGAACCAGGAGCTGGCCGACAAGCTGGCGGCGCAGGGCGTCAAGTACACCGTGCGGCTGCCAACCGAGAACTGGCTGACCAACTTCCTGTTCAACTGGATCCTGCCTTTCGGCATCCTGTTTTTACTGTGGGGCTGGATGGCCAAACGCATGGGCGGCCTGGGCAAGGGCTTTCTCAACATCGGCAACCGCGTGCGCGTGCATCCCGACCAGCGCCCCAAGGTCACCTTTGATGACGTGGCCGGCTACGACGACGTCAAGCAGGAGCTGCGCGAGACCGTGGAGTTCCTCAAGGACCCCTCGCGCATCCGTGCCCTCGGCGCGCGCAGCCCCAAGGGGGTGTTGCTGGTGGGCCCGCCCGGCACCGGCAAAACCCTGTTTGCCCGCGCCGTGGCCGGGGAGGCGGGTGTGCCCTTCTTCAACATCAGCGGTTCGGAGTTCATCGAGATGTTCGTGGGCGTGGGCGCCGCCCGCGTGCGCGAGATGTTCGACCAGGCGCGCCAGAAGGCGCCCTGCATCATCTTCATCGACGAAATCGACGCCATCGGCCGCTCCCGCAGTGGCGGACCGGTGATGGGCGGCCACGACGAGCGCGAGCAGACCTTGAACCAGCTGCTCACCGAAATGGACGGCTTCGACTCCTCCACCGGCGTGGTGGTGATGGCCGCCACCAACCGCCCCGAGATCCTCGACCAGGCCCTGCTGCGCGCCGGCCGCTTCGACCGCCGCATCCTGGTGGACAAGCCCGACCTGGTGGCGCGCCAGGGCATCCTGAAACTCTATGCCGGCAAGATGAAACTGGCCCCCAATGTCGACCTGCACATCGTCGCCCAACGCACCCCCGGCTTCGTCGGCGCCGATCTGGAAAACATCTGCAACGAGGCCGCCATCCACGCCCTGCGCGACAACCGCGAGTCGGTCACCATGGCCGACTTCGAGGCCGCCATCGACCGCGTCATCGCCGGGCCCGAGGCCAAGCAAAAGGCCCTGAGCCCCGACGAGAAGCACCGCGTCGCCGTGCACGAATCCGGCCACGCCCTGGTGGCGGTCAACGTGCCCACCGGCGAACCGGTGCACCGTATCACCATCATCCCCCGCGCCATCGGCGCCCTGGGCTTCACCCTGCAACTGCCGGTGGAGGAAAAATACCTCTCCACCACCGAGCAGATGAAAGACCAGATCGCCATCCTGCTCGGCGGCCGCGTCGCCGAGGAACTGGTGCTCGGCTCCATCTCCTCCGGCGCCTCCAACGACCTCGAGCGCGCCACCGAGATCGCCCGCACCATGGTCGCGCGCTTAGGCATGAGCGAGACACTCGGCCCCGTGGTTTACGGCCGCGTGCAGCAGCTCCAGTACCTCAACTCCGCGCAAAGCTACGAGGAACGCAACTACAGCGAAGCCACCGCCCAGGCCATCGACGCCGAGGTCAAGGCCCTCGTCGAGGAAGGCCGCGAACGCGCCAGACAAATCCTCACCCAATGCCGCCCGGCGCTGGATGCCCTCAGCAAAGAGTTGGAAAAAAAGGAAACCTTAAGCGGCGAGGATGTGCAACGGATTGCGGGGAAATGCCCGCGGCAGGGGGCATGAAACCGATTAGGGTGGCCTCGCTGTGAACCGCCAGACCTGTTTTAATCCGTTCCATCGCTAAAAAATCCAAGGAACTTACCATGCCAACCCAATCCGATCCCGTACTCGCCCGCCTGCGCTGGCTGACCTGGCCCATCGTGCTCATTCTGATCGTCTGGCAGGGCCTGCCGTGGATCGAGCGCGCCCTGATTGGTTTTGAGGCGCAGCCGCGGGCGGTGACGGCGCGCGGCGATCTGGCGGCGGACGAGCAGGCGACCATCGCCATCTTCGAGCAGGCCAGTCCCTCGGTGGTGTTCATCTCCACGCGTCAGCGGGTGCGGGATTTCTGGACCCGCAACATCTTTACCGTGCCCAAGGGTACGGGCTCCGGTTTTGTGTGGGACGACCTGGGCCATGTGGTGACCAACAACCACGTCATCGAGGGGGCCTCGGAGGCGGAGGTGCGTCTCAACGACGGGCGCAGTTACAGCGCGGTGCTGGTGGGGCGCAGCCCGGCCCATGACCTGGCGGTGTTGCGCATCAACGTGGCCTTCGACCGCCCGCCGCCGGTGCCCATCGGCACCAGCCATGAACTGAAGGTGGGGCAGAAGGTGTTCGCCATCGGCAATCCCTTCGGTCTGGATTACACCCTCACCAGTGGCCTGGTCTCGGCCCTGGACCGCTCGCTTACGGAGGAGAACGGCGCCACCATCGAGCACCTGATCCAGACCGACGCCGCCATCAATCCCGGCAATTCGGGTGGGCCGCTGCTGGATTCCGCCGGGCGGCTCATCGGCATCAACACCGCCATCTACAGCCCCTCGGGGGCCTATGCCGGCATCGGCTTTGCCGTGCCGGTGGATACGGTGAACCGGGTGGTGCCGCAGTTGATTGCCCGGGGCAAGTACATCCGCCCCAGCCTGGGCATCGGCGTGGACGAGGATCTCAACACCGCCATCCTGCGGCAACTGGGCGTGCAGGGGGTGCTGGTGCTCCAGGTCCACCCCGGCTCGGCGGCGGAGCAGGCCGGCCTGCGCGGCACGGTGGTGGACCGCAGCGGCGAGGTGATCCCGGGGGATGTGATCCTGTCCGTCGACGGCAAGGCGGTGGACTCGGTGGGCAAGCTGCTGGCGCGGCTGGACGACTACCGCATCGGCGACCGCGTCACCCTGCGCATCTGGCGCGAGGGCAAGGAACTGGCGCTGGATGCCATGTTGCAGGCAGGGAGTTGACCGGCATTGCGCACCACCCGCCTACTGCATCCGCCAAGGCGCAGGGTCTGTGGGGATGCTAAAGCAAAGCCCCGGCCGCGGCGCGGGCCGCAAGTCCGGGGCTTGTGATGAGCAGGCACAGAAGCCGATGAAAAATCCTGCGCTGCTGCGCCGGAAAATCATTTGGACTTTATCTCGATGCGTTTGCCGCTGGCCGATTCCGGCAGTTCCTTGCGCGGTATGGTCACTGTGAGCACGCCGTTTTTCATGCTGGCGCTGATTTCGTCCGCGTTGGCGTCATCGGGCAGGGCCAGCACGCGCTCGAAGCTGCCGTATTGGCGCTCGATGCGGTAGTAGTGCTTGTCCTTTTCTTCCGTCTCCTGTTGCTTGTTGCCCTTGATGAACAGGGCCTGGTCCTTGAGCTCGATGGACAGGTCCTTCTGCTCCATGCCGGGGGCTTCCAGGGTGATGGTGTATTGCTTGTCGTCGCTGGCCACGTTGACGCTGGCATGAAACGCCGGCACAAAGTCCTCGCCGCCCAGGCGCGGCCAGGACGGCATGCTGAGGCTGGGAAAGCCGCGGAAGGCCTCGTCGAACAGGCGGTCGATCTCGCGATGCAGTTGCATCATGTTGGCGAAGGGGTTTTGCGCCGGCAGGGTTTCGCCGGGCTTGACGGGGACCACTTCCTGCTTGTCCTGTTTTTCTTCGTGCTTGAACCAGTTCCAGGGATTGAGTTTTTTCATGTCCATGGCGCTCCCTCCTTGTGGGTGTTGGTATAACGGTAACTGTTTGTCCTGCGAGGCGGCGGAAGCGGGGCCGTGGCGGCCCCGCCCCTGGTCACCGTCAGGCGGCCTTGCTGGTCTCGCTCTGGTGCTCGATGACCCGCTGGTTGCCATCGCTGTTGATGGCGATGCGCTTGGGCTTCATGGCCTCGGGCAGCTCGCGCTTGAGCTCGATGGTGAGCAGGCCGTTGACCAGTTTGGCCCCGGTCACCTCCACGTGGTCGGCCAGGTTGAACTTGCGCTCGAACGCGCGGTTGGCGATTCCCTGATAGAGGTAGTTGCGCTTGGTCTTGGCCTCGTCCCGCTTTTTGCCGCGCACGGCGAGCACGCCATTTTCCACCTGCACGTCCAGCTCGTCTTGATTGAAGCCGGCTACGGCGATGCAGATGCCATAGCGGTCATCGCCCAGGGCCTCGATATCATAGGGTGGGTAGTTGCTGCCGCTGTCGGCGCGAAAGGCGCTGTCGAGCAGGGAAGCCAGGTGGTCGAAACCAATGCTGGTGCGATACAACGGTGATAGATCGATGTTTGTCATGGCATATCCTCCTTTAAAAGCAATATGAACTGACAAAAACGGTGCAGGTCGCGCGCCTTAAGCCTCACGCCTGCACTGTTGATATAAGGCCCGTTTCAGCGTTTTCAAGGGGTGATGGCCCCGTTTTCGGGTTCGTCGCTCGCGGTGCCAGAAGCCATCGACGCAGCAGGCGACGCCACTGGGGCGCGGAACAATAAGCACGGTTTTTTGCCCGGGTCGGGGGAAGCGGATTGCGCGAGCGCTGATACGGGAAGGAGTAAAAAAACGCCCGCCCCGCGGGCGATGAGAGCATCACCACCCCGGGGCAAGACGGGCGCCTGTTAGGCAGCGCGCCGGTTGTCGCTTGCGGGCGTGCCTACGGACGTGTCGCCGTCACGGCGCGGGAAGGAGAAGACGCGCCCAGTCGGCTGACGTCCCTGGCTGGCGGCCAGTATGTCGTTAAGCACTGGTGCGGTGCAGGCTAGCAACGCACCGGCCAAAACGGCCATGGCATTGCTTACGCCCACCGGCGCGGCAATGACCAACGCATGCGCCGCCAGGGCGAAACCGGTCAGGCCCAGCATGGCCGGCACCCGCCAGCGATTGAGGATGCGGTTGTTAATTACCGAAAATGTAGTCATAGTTTTTACCTCCTTAAATTAAGCAAAGCAAAAGCCACAATTACGGTTTAAGGTAATTAGAATGCGATCAAACATCACCGCTCGCCGCATTCAACCTTTGCTTCTTGCGAAGCGTCTTTAATGACCGATGGGCTGAAAAAAAGTTCCCGCCGCGGCCAGGTTGCACGCTTTATGTGTGGGATAACCGCCACGGGCCGGTTCGAAAAAAAGGGAATCTATGGTGTCGAAGCGCGCTTACTAATTTCAGCTCTTGACGCGCTCGTACACAGTGGCATGGCACTTCGGACAGGGCGGGATATGGCCGGTGCGTTCAAAGTGCAGGTGTTCACCACAGTTTCGGCAGCGCAGCGTCCCGATGGTTGTTATTTCACCCGTATGCCACTCATCGAATCGGCGCTTGGCCTTTTCCAGGTGTTTGAGTTCGAGCTTTGCGGCTTGCACCAACGCTTCGATCCGGTGCAGCAGCTGTTTTTCTACCAACAGCAGGCTGAGGCGCAGCCAGTCCGCGAGATCGCGTTCCTCCTCGGCCAGATGTCGCCCCATGTCGTAAAGGTCACGGGTGATGAAATCGTGAACCCGGTCCGCTTCCTCGCGCGTCAGTTCTCCCAGCGCGACCGCCTTCTCGCGCGCGGCATGGAGTGCATGTGTCAGCGCCGCCTCGGAGCGCGCCGCGGCTGAGCCGAGGGCGTGTTCCGCACGCTGTAACATGCGATCGTAGCCCTGGATGAGGCGATCACCACCTGAATTCGTTTTGTCTTTCGGTTGATTCATATGGGTACTTTTCTGCCGTGGATCAGGTGAAAGGGGCGATCATGGCCTGGTGATTGTCCCGTCAACTTATCCGCTTGTAACGGACATCCTTCCTTGGCAACAGGATAACGCACTTTTGCATCGGGAGCGCGGGCGCTGACAATGCGGATGATAGAATTGACGCCATGGGTCACGTAATGGACATCAAAAAGCGTTTGCAACAACTGCGCGCCGAGCTCAACGAGCACAACTACCGCTATTACGTGCTCGACGCGCCGGTGATTTCCGATGCGCAGTACGACAAGCTGCTGCGCGAGCTGCAGCATCTGGAGCAGGCGCACCCGGAACTGATCACGCCCGATTCACCCACCCAGCGCGTCGGCGCGGCGCCGGCCAAGGCATTCGGCCAGATCCGGCACAGCGTGCCCATGATGTCGCTGGACAACGCCTTCGACGATGAGGAGGTGCGTGCCTGGGATGCCCGGGTGCGCGCGGGCCTGGCGCTGGCCGGGCCGGTGGCCTATACGGCAGAACCCAAGTTCGATGGCACCTCCATCAGTCTGCGCTACGAGGGCGGCGTGCTGGTCGCCGCCGGGACGCGCGGCGACGGCGCCGCTGGTGAGGATGTCACCGCCAACGCGCGCACCGTCCGCAACCTGCCGCTCAGGCTGCACGGCAAGGGATGGCCCAGGGTGCTGGAGGTGCGCGGCGAGATCGTGATCCCCAGGGAAGATTTTGAGAAGCTCAATGCCGCGCAGCTGGCGCAGGGCGGCAAGGTGTTCGCCAATCCACGCAACGCCGCGGCCGGCAGTCTGCGCCAACTCGATCCGCGCATCACTGCCACCCGCCCGCTGAGTTTCTTTCCGTGGGGCCTGGGCGAGGTCGATGACGGCAAGGTGCCGGAGCGATATTCGGCCGTGGCGAAGAAGCTGCGCGAATGGGGCTTTCCGGTGACGCAACTGTTCCGCATCGTGCGGGGCGTGGAGGGCTGCCTGGCCTACTACGCAGAGATTGCGGCACGGCGCGACGCCTTGCCCTTCGAGATCGACGGTGTGGTGTATAAGGTGGACGCGCTGGCGGACCGCGAGCGCCTGGGGTTCACTGCCCGGGCGCCACGCTGGGCCCTGGCCCACAAGTTCCCGGCGCGGGAGGAGACCACGGTGGTGGAGGCCATCGAGGCCTCGGTGGTGCGCACCGGGGTGGTGACGCCGGTGGCGGTGTTGAAGCCGGTGCACGTGGGTGGCGTGACTGTGACCCATGCCACCTTGCACAACCAGGACGAGGTCGAGCGAAAGGACGTTAGGGTCGGCGATACGGTGATCGTGCGCCGCGCCGGCGACGTGATCCCCGAGGTGGTGGGCGTGATCCGGGAAAAACGCCCGCCGGGCACCCGGCCCTGGCGCATGCCGAAGCAATGCCCCGTGTGCGGCGCCGATGTGGTGCGCGAGGAGGGCAGTGCGGCGCACCGCTGCATGGGTGGGCTCTATTGCCCGGCGCAGCGCATCGGCGCCATCCGCCACTTTGCCTCGCGACGCGCCATGGACATCGAGGGGCTGGGCGAAAAGCGGGTGGAACAACTTGTGGAAAAAGGCATGGTGAACACGGTTGCCGATCTTTACCGGTTGAAAAAAGGCGAACTCAGCGGCCTCGAGCGCATGGCGGACAAGTCCGCCCAAAACCTGCTGGACCAGATCGCGAAGAGCAAGGTCACGACCCTGCCGCGCCTGCTGCTGGCGCTGGGCATTCCCCAAGTGGGCGAGGCCACGGCGCGTGTCCTGGCTCAACACTTCGGTGATCTCTACCGGGTTCTCGATGCCGATCAGGCGGCATTGCAGGAGATCGAGGGCATCGGGCCGAATGTCGCTGCCGAGATCCACGCCTTTTTCCGCCAGCGGCACAACCGCCAGGTCATCGAGCAGCTGCTCGCGGCTGGCGTGCACTGGCCGAAGATGGCGCGCGAACGCAAAGACCTGCCCCTGGCGGGCAAGACCTTCGTGCTGACCGGCGCCCTGGCCTCGATGTCGCGCGACGAGGCCAAGGAAAAGCTTACGGCCCTCGGCGCCAAGGTCGCAGGCAGCGTGTCAAAGAAGACGGATTACGTGATTGTCGGCAAGGACCCCGGCTCCAAGGCGGACAGGGCGCATAAACTGGGTATCGAAATGCTGGATGAGCGCGCCTTTATGCGCTTGATTGGCATGTCTCGCTAAGCAGGCGGCAGCGGTGCCGGGGGATTTCCCCGGCGGATGTCACGCGACTGTGAGCCGGGTTCGATGGCCTTCTACTATCGTTTCATCATGCGCCGGCACTGTGTGGTGACAACCTTCTCGATGCGTTGCAGCGCCGGATAGGCGCCATAGCGTGCCTCGAAGGTTTCCCGTGACGGCCCGAGATTTTCCAGCAATGCGGCCGCGGTTTCACGTACCAGATTGCCGAGAAATTGCGGCCGCACGTCGCACGCCCTGGCAAGTGCCTCCCAGTGGGCTGAAGTGATCACACTGGGATTGCGCTCTCCGCCGACATCGAAGGCGAGATGGTAGTCGATGCGTTCGATGGCGCGCGTACACACCAGGTCATAGAACGGTGCTAATCGGGTCTGGGGGCGGGTTGCATCATCAGGCAAATGCAACAGGGAGAGGTTCTTGGCGTGACCGTCTGAGTTGCCCGCCAGCACATTGAATATCTGCCAGCGCAGCAGGTGTTGCACATCGATGGCCGGCTCGCTGGAGGCCTCCTGCACCAGGCGGTAGCACTGCGCGAAGGATGGTCCACCGTGTTCCTGATATTTCTTCTCGTGCCCGTAACCCAGGGCCTGGCAGAAATCCTCCTGGTGCAATCGCTGCACCTCGCCGCGTTCATCCCAAAGCCGATCATAGCGCGCAATCTGTGCGTACCGGGTTTTTCCAATGGACCGCAAACTGATATCGACCACCGGCAGGCCGATGGCCGCGGCCAGTTGTGTGGTGAAGGTCTCGTAGGCGGGCAGATGACGGTAGTCGGCCAGCTCGAATTTCAGGATGTGACTGGAAGGCGCTTCGCCCTGCGGCAGAAAAACCTGATCGTCGTGCACCAGTACCGGGCACTTGTCCTGGGCGCCGGCGAGCGACAATCGCGGGCGCTCGTCCGCCGGCCAGACGGCGTAGATCTGTCCCCGGCGCGCCGCCAGGTCGGCCAGGTCCTTCTCCGTCAACGGACGGTACTGCCGCTGGCCCGATGGTTGCCGGTCCACGGGCAGAATCGACAGCGCGCCGGCACACTCGCCGCCGATGGCGCGCAGCAGGTCGAAATCCGTATTCGGCAGTTTGAGGTCGCGGACGATGTGTTCGCGCACCGCCCCCTCAGGCAACAGATTGGCGAACCAGCGCTGCGCGGTGCCTTCCTCCGGGGCGAATTCCCGGACCGCCAGCGGCAGGGAGCGGGACACGGCGAAGCCGCAATCGCGCCGTCCATGGCGCGCGGCCCTCGCCTCGGTCCCATCGGCGAAACCGCCGGTGATCCAGTTGGGATCGTAGCGAAATCCGATGGCCCCAGTCGTATTGCGCCAGAGCTGACCGACCAAGCGCTGCTCATGCCAGACGTTGAGGATGTCGGGGTCGCTCATGAGGTCTTCTCCTCACGGGTCTTGCCGGTGCGGTGAGCCGGCGTCGCCCGCCCGCGCGGTTGGATGATGACCTCCAAGCCTAAGGTGCGCAGCGCCTTCAGGACCTTGCCGATCTCGGCCGTCTCCTTGCCCCGTTCAAACTCCGAGAGGAAGCGCGTGCTCAGGTTACCGAGCCCGGAGACCGTCTCCAGGGTCAGGCGCCGGTGCTTGCGATGGGCGCGCGCCAAGCGGCCGAGTTCCTCGGCCGTCTGGACCGCGCCGTAAATGTTATCTTCCTCTGTCATGGCCGCGCCTCTAAAAAGATACCGTACGGTAAAAAATAACAGCTAGATCGGCCGATGGCAAGAAATAGTTACCGTACGTGATAAATATAGGCGTGCAAGCGGCCCATGTCGAGAAAATATCACGTACGGTAAAAAACAGGGTGAGTATCACCGGACGCCCGTCACGGGTGGTTACACTGTAACCGACCGCCCCGTTAGCTATTGGCTGTCCACAGGCCGTGCTCGCCACTTTGTTGCAAGCGTCCTACTCGTGCTCGGACAAGGGACGAGCCTGTAAGTAGCTTCGTGGAAAATGTGGTCTGGCCGTCTATGATTTTGTATGAAGGGTATCCCACCGGACGCAAGATTTAACTGGAATTAAATTCGAGTGGCGGCATTTTGCAAGGAGATGATTGATTTCAATCGGTAATACTCCAAAAGCGGAAGATAGACCTCGGAAACAGGTGTGCGAACGTCGAATGCCCGCGCTATTTTTTGATTTGTTGGAGAAAAGGAGGAACGCCAATGACATCGCAATCACATCATTCAAAAGAGGCAACAGAAAAGCAGACAGCAGCAAGAAGATCTGCTGTGAAAAAGGCGGCTGCTGAACATGAGAGTAGCCAGAGCATTGCTCCTGAAGAACGCCAGCGTCTGATCGCCGAGGCAGCCTACCTCATCGCTGAGCAACGGGGGTTCGAAGGCGAGAAGGCGCTTGATGACTGGTTGCAGGCGGAAGCGGAAGTGGATGCCCAGTACGCAGCAAGGCACTAGATAGTGAGATACGCAGACTGGGATCGACAGGACAGCGGGTAATGCGCATGGTTGGTGATGAGCGCTGGGGAACTACTGATACGATGGTGCAGGTGAGAACCGATTTGCGACACGAGCAGGATGATGAAAGAGAAAATCACAACTGTGTGTTCTTGTGCCGTTCGTTAGGAAAGATCGAATCGCCACCTTCGCTGCGATGACGTACATCTGAGACTTCAGTGCTGTAACGTTGCGACATACGTCGGACAGGCTGGTTACACTGTAACCGGCCGCTCCGTTAGCTATTGGCTGTTCCCGATCCTCAGCCCGAACGATCGAAAATCAGGCTGTCCACAGAGTCCACAGGCCTTGACCGCCACGGCGTAGCGAGCCTCTCACTCGCGCAGCCAAGGGCGGGGCCGCGGACAGCGGCGCCTGTGGACCCCTGTGGTCAGGCCGTTCTGTTCTGAAAGCCAGCGCCGACCGTCATTTTCAAGCGGCATGACAGGCGTGAGCCTGGCGGGCCGCTTGTTGTGTGGCGAAGCGCCCTCGTCACTAGCGAGCGCAGCGGGGTAGTGACGAGGGCGGCAAATCCGGAAACGGCGCGGGTTTGCGGCTGGATTTCGGCGTGACGGGCGCGTGATGCGTTCCTATACTGCCGCCCTCTGATCGCCAAGATCTAAATTGATTTACCCGTGGCCACTGCGTGTACAGTGGCAATTGAGCGCACCCGGACCATTAGACGCGCTACGGCTTTTAGCCGTTGGTCCATCTTCCAGCCAGAACTGACCGCAAGGTCTGCTTTACCCACAGGCGCCAGCCTGCATCCACTCATCGAGCCAACTCGACCACCAAGGGTGATGTCGTCGACGCTTATTTTTTTACAAACCGCGGAACACCGTTTTCGCACAACTAAAAGGAGGTGATATCTAACCACGATCGAAGAACGCCCATCTCTGGGTATGTTGGTCTACGCGGACCAACCCCAACAGGGGAAACCCGCGTTGCCTGTGACCAGGCACATTCAGGTCGAATGGGAGTGGTGTCCCATGACCGTTCCGCGCTAGCGGACCCCGACGGCTACGGCCCCTGGGTGGTCAGAAACACTTACCTGAAAGCGAGAACACTATGAGAGAACTGAACTACCAACTCAAGCAACTCTGTCGGCGGAATCGGGACGGCAGTTACAGAACACAGGCGGATCGGGAACGTCAGTTGACGCTGATCGCCAACCAGCTCGATGCACTGGGTTATCGAAAGATGAATGCACAGTCGTTGAAGCCGAAACATGTCGAAGCATTGGTGAAGCAGTGGCAGGAAGGGGATATATCGGTAGGCGCCATCAAGAACCGGTTGACCGTTATCCGGTGGTGGGCGCAAAAGGTCAATCGACAGAATGTCGTGGCGCGATCGAACGATCACTACGGCATTCCGGATCGGCAATTCGTGACCAACACCTCGAAGGCGCAGACAGTGACGGCACCGGATCTGGAAAAGGTCCGCGATCAGCATGTGCGGATGAGTCTGGAATTGCAGCAGGCCTTCGGCCTGCGGCGCGAAGAAGCCATGAAGTTTCAGCCGAGCTTTGCGGATCGAGGTGATCACATTGCGCTCAAGGAGAGCTGGACCAAGGGAGGAAAATCACGCGTGATCCCTCTACGAAACGAGGCGCAACGTACGGTGCTCGACCGTGCCCGGTTACTCGCCGGGAGGGGTTCACTCATACCCAGTTCGCGTAACTACCGGCAACAACTCCGGATCTACGAGCGGCATACCGCCAATGCCGGTCTCTCAAAAATGCACGGCCTGCGACACGCCTATGCGCAGCAGCGGTACCGTGAGCTGACCGGATGGCTGGCACCGGCGGCAGGCGGCCCAACCGTCAAGGCGCTGACCCACGAACAAAAGAGCGTTGACCGGCAGGCGCGCCTGACGATCAGCCAGGAACTGGGACATGAACGCGAGCAGATCACGTCGATTTATCTTGGCCGCTGACAGATCTATCGAGAAACCGCGCTTATTGCTGAATAGATTTTCCGTTTCAAGGTTTGGTAAGCGGGGCAATGATAGCGGCACAAATACGAATGAGATCTTTTGTGCGCACACCCTTGAGACTGATCTGAATATGAAGAAACATATGCCTTGCAATTTACGGCCGGCCCTCGTTTTAGCATTTGCTGTGGCAGGGACCTGTGTGACCATCAGCCCGCAACTGCTCGCCAGTGAAGTACAGATCGGCAGATATTCGGCGTTACGCGCCCTGCCAACTGCCGCGCAGGCCGACTTGTTGTCTACAACCATCACGGTCCAGTTTCCGGAGCGCATTCAGACGATCGGCGAAGCGGTGCGCTACCTCCTGCAGCGTAGTGGCTACCGGTTGGCGGACCACCACGCTACGAATTCTGTAACGGCGGATCTGTTGGGACTGCCTTTGCCTGCCGTACATCGAAACCTCGGCCCCATCACCTTGCAGCAAGCATTGGAGACACTGGCAGGACCTGTATTTCGCCTGGTGCAGGACCCGGTGCATCGACTGATCACATTCGAATTGTGCACGCCGGTGACAAACGCCGCGCATGAACCGGATTCCAGTTTGAAAACAGAGGACCCGCAAGATGGAGAATAAGACACAGCCGGATAACCGGGAACGGAACGCCGTGCATGAGGAAACCAAAGTACAACCGAAGTCGACCCGATCATCGAGAAAGACGATCCTGATAGCTATTGTAATTAGCGTGATCACGATCGGCACACTCGCGATATTGCGGGGCCAGGTTGACAGCTTGCGGAAAGAAGCAACGGCGGTCGGTCACAATGTAGTGACGCTCGACAAGACAACGGTGAGCGACATCGGTACCGATATCGATGGCATGACCATCGGCAAGATCCAAAAACAGACCGGCGGGACGTTCGAGACGATCGAGAAAAGCATTGGAAACTTGTTGGAACGGATCAATCAGTGGTTCGATTCTTTAAGAGCCGATCACACGAGCATGAATCAAGAGCTGTCTGGACTGGCCAATACTGTGAGCGCGATTCATGAGTCGGTCGCGGAGCTACGTAAAGGCAATGAGGATCTCAAGCAACGCATTGATGTTGCGCAGACCCGTCTGGAGGCCATCGCCAAAGACGTGAGTGGACTCAAGATCGCAGCGAAGAAACAGGTAGTGAAACGACAAAAACACGCAGCGGCAAAGCCGCCATTCAACATCGATGCCATTGACCTGTGGGACGACGCGGTCTACGTGGCTATCTCCCAGAATGGTCGAGTCAGCTTCTTGCGTGAAGGTGAGCAACGATCCGGTTGGAATGTAGCGCACATCGATCGGACGAAAGGGCAGGTCGCGTTTCACGGTCCTGCAGGACAGGATTATACGGCATCGTTACGGAGGTAATGCTGATGGAAGTGTTTATTGCAATTCTTTTATTGTTTGGTGCCTTCTCGCTGGGTTCTGCAACCAGTGATGATGCGGACGATGATCCTGTAGGCGTGGAATTATCTACGGCGGTGAACCTGAAACAAAACCAGCCAGGTAAAGGTACGCAAGAAGAAGGTGTTGAGCATGCGCAATTACCAGACTGTTCGGTTGACCGCCATTTTGTTATCTATCGAGATCTGACCGCCGCATATAAAAACAAGAGCGAGACAGCAACGATAGATGCCAGCGGTAGAGAGGATGCGTACCCGAATGAGTAACCAATTGAGGTTGGCAAGTCTGACACTGGCGCTTGTGTTATCGGTTCCGGCATTCGCCGTGGAGGTATCCGGCACCCAGATGAAGGAATCCGATACCAGCGTTTCGACAATTGATGAAAATACATTGACGTCATCGGAGCGGGCGCGCTCCCGTTTATGGGAACTGTCGGAGACAGAATGGCGCCGCTACAAACTATTGATGCAGGGCATTCGCGGCAGCATCAGCCCGCCGACGATCTCACCCATCGAGGTGTTGGGTATTCATGCACGTGATCAGGATGAACGCCGTCGCTATGCCGAGATGTGGGCACGCGCCATGCGTGAGGATGTGAGTCGGATACTGGCATTTCAGTACGCGTACGATGAGGCCGGAAAGCGTCTGTATCCGAACGAGCAATTGATCGATATCAATCGATTGCCCGGGCGCGGCGACAAGACTGGTTCGTTGCAGCCAGGAGACCGGGTGCTTTTCTTCACCCGGCCGGATTGCCCAGCCTGTGATGCGCTGTTAGGCAAGTTGCTCAAACGCATCGACACGGTGGCGGCTATCGATATCTATATCGCCGGCGTGCAGTCCGGTGATGACCAGGCGGTGAGAGATTGGGCGGCCGGTCATGCGATTAAGACCGAGTGGGTGCATAGCCGTCGTGTCACCCTCAACCACGAGGCGGGTGTACTGGAGAGACTCACCCAGGGAAAAGGAAAGATACCTTATATATTGAGACGGCAGGGGAAGGACCTGTCGGTGCTTCGCGCCTCGGAGCTCTGACAATGGTTCGGGCACGATCCATGGACGTTTGGATTGGTGCAGTGCTCTGGATGGTCTGGTCGACAGCGGCATGGTGCAGTGAAGCCGTGCCAAGCGGTTACCGCGCCATCGCGGCCGAATATGAAATTCCCTACACGATTCTGTACGCCATTGCCCTGGCAGAGAGCGGCCGCCGTTTGAACGACAACCGCATGCGTCGCCCCTGACCCTGGACACTCAATGTCGCCGGACGCGGCTATTACTATTCCTCGCGTGAGGCGGCGTGGAATGCATTGAACAGTTTTATCGCCCGCGGTGAACAATCCATTGATATTGGCCTGATGCAAGTGAGCTGGAAGTATCACAAGGACAAGCTGGGCAACACCTGGCAGGCATTGGATCCGTATCACAACCTGCGGGTCGCGGCCGGGATTTTACAGCGCTGTTTCGATACGCGGCGCGATTGGTGGGCCAGCGTTGGTTGTTATCACTCCCCTGCAAATACGGCGCGTGCCCAACGCTACCGGCTACGGGTCGTCGGGCACTGGCAGCGGCTGAAAGCAAGCGGCTAAAACATCCGGACGGCGAGGCAATACAAATGGCTACATATATAAGGAATAGTATCGTTCTGGTAGTAATGACCTTGCTCCCATGGTGCGTATGGGCAGGGGTGACAGTGATCCATGACAGCGGCCATACCCGGCCGCTCGCGCCGTACCTGGAGATACTCGAAGGCAGCGAGCGATCAACGAATCGACCGGCAACGCGTGATCCCAGGCTTGGCGCCGCAGACATTCAATCCCTATTGCCGATTCGCTCGCCCGGCCTGAGTCCGGGGCCGGTGCAATCGCGGACGCACAATCGGCCGTTTGCCCGTCCATTCTTTTTGATCGGCTCCGACCCACAGTCCAGACAATGGCTTGTTAAACACCGGGAGCGCCTCAAGGCGATCGGCGCCGTGGGCATGTTGGTTCAGGCCGATACGCGGGAGGATTTGCAGACCATTGCCAATTTGTCAGGTGGGCTACCCATCATGCCGGCATCTGCCTCCGACATCGCGATCGCCTTGGGCGTTTCGCATTATCCCGTACTGGTGTCATCACAAGGCATCGAGCAGTGAGCACCCACCCGATCGAGGCCTTGCTGCGCCCGCCGGTTGAATTGTGGTCGACGTTAGTGGCATTCGCGACGGCGGTCATCGCTGTTCTGGCCCCGTGGGCGCTGATGATGCCGCCGGGCGTGGCCTACAGCGCCGGTGCGACACTTATGCTGATCGGAATGATCCGGGCCAGGCAGGCCTGGAGAGTCATGCGCTATCAACGCAATATGCGCAGGCTGCCCACCTACCGACTCCGTGCCGACAAGATCCCGCTCAGTCGGCACAAACTGTTTCTTGGCAAAGGCTTTCGCTGGACCCAGCAGCATACCCAGCGATTGCGTGACACCCTTCGGCCCGAGGTCCGACACTACGTGCAGCCAGGGTATCTGTACCGGTGGGCACGCCGAAAGGAAGTCGCCTGGGAATCGATACTGCTACTGAGCCTGCTGGCCCGATTTCTTCGCGCACGGGCGTGGTGGAATCCACTGGCGCCGCTTGCGCCGGTCGGTGGAAAACCGGCGCTGCATGCGGTGGAACCCGACGAACAGGATGTCTGGATGGATATCGGTGAGCGGGTCGGTCATACCCTGGTGCTGGGCACGACGCGCGTCGGCAAAACACGGCTTGCCGAGATCCTCATCGCCCAGGATATCCGACGTGGCGATGTGGTGATCGTCTTTGATCCGAAGGGGGACGCCGATCTTCTGCGGCGGGTGTATGCCGAGGCCAAGCGGGCGGGACGCGCCAAGGACTTCTACATGTTCCATCTCGGTTATCCCGAAGTCTCGGCGCGCTACAACGCCATCGGCAACTTTTCGCGCATCACCGAAGTAGCGACCCGTATCGCCAACCAGCTCCCGAGCGAGGGCAATTCCGCCGCCTTCAAGGAATTCGCCTGGCGCTTCGTCAATATCATCGCCCGCGCCCTGGTGGCGCTGGGGCGTCGACCGGACTACAACCAGGTCCGCCGTTACATCAACGACATCGAGCCACTGTTCACGGAATATGCGCGGGCGCACCTGCGTCAGCATGGTACGGAGGATTGGCAGGAGAAGGTGGCCGAGATCGCGGCCAATATCAAGGAGCGTAACCTGCCCAACTCGCTGCGTGGCCGCAACAACGAGGCCATCGCACTGATGCGGCATCTGCAGGAGCAGGATCTCTATGATCCGGTGCTTGACGGTCTGGTGTCGGCCTTCAAGTACGACAAGACCTACTTCGACAAGATCGTCAGTTCCGTCGGACCGCTGATGGAAAAACTCACCACCGGAAAGATCACGGAACTTATTTCGCCGGATTATCTGGACGAGACCGATTCACGCCCCATCTTCGAGTGGATGGATGTCATTCGCCGCAAGGGGATTGTGTATGTCGGCCTCGATGCGTTGACCGATACGACCGTCGCCAGTGCGGTGGGTAATTCCATGTTCGCCGATTTGGTATCGGTGGCCGGCCACATCTACAAACACGGCGTGGACGTCGATCCGATCAACACCAGCCAGGTTACTACAAACACCATGCCGACGATCTCCATGCACGCCGATGAGTTCAACGAACTGATCGGCGACGAGTTCGTGCCGTTGTTGAACAAGGCCGGTGGTGCCGGCTTTCAGGTCACAGCCTATACTCAGACCTGGTCCGACGTGGAGGCCCGCATCGGCAACCGCGCCAAGGCCGGGCAAGTGGCGGGCAACTTCAATACGCTGATCATGCTGCGGGTCAAGGAACTGGCCACCGCCGAGATGTTGACCGACCAACTTCCGAAGGTCGAGGTGTTTACCTTGATGAGTGTCTCGGGCGTGGACGATTCATCGGATCCAGGTTCCGGGGTGGATTTCAAATCCCGCAACGAGGATCGTATCAGTGTCTCGGAGGTTCCCATGCTGACACCGGCGGAACTGGTGGCGCTGCCCAAAGGCCAGGCCTTTGCGCTGTTAGAGGGCGGCCATCTCTGGAAACTGCGTATGCCACTCCCCGATACTCATGGGGATCTCGCCATGCCGGTAGGTCTGGCCGACATCGCCAACGAGATGGAACGGACCTACATCACTAACGATCAGTGGTACCGAGTGCAGGAACCGTGGTGGATGGCTGTGTCCGAGGTTTCGGCACCGAGCGAACCAGCGGAAGATACACATGGCTGAAACAGTTGCCGATCCGCGGCGAACGGCTGTACAGCAGGGCTTGTTCAGCAGAGGTCTGGCAACGATTTCGCAAGCGATCCTGTGGCTGCTTTTCTCCCTGTTGTTTTCGATCGTCGTCGAGTGGGTGGGTATGGTGCTCTGGTGGCCGGAGCAAGGTCTCGACCACAGCCGAACAATGCTCTCAAATGAGATCAGCTATCTGGACACCGACTTCCGCCGCAGTGTGGTGACATCGGATCCCGTCCGTTTCGCCAAAGAGGTGGCTGATGGGACTTATTACTACCTGTTTGAGGTTACGAGAGTCGTAGCTTTTATCCATTGGGTTTCACCACCGCCGAGACAGGAAGAGCAGGGCATGCGGCCGACATTGCACAAGATCTACAAGCCGCTCGCTGAGTTTGTAATCGCGGCCATGCAGGTGACCCAGGTGTTCTCGGTACGCCTGGCGATTCTCATTCTGGCGACACCCGTGTTCCTGTTGTTCAGTCTGGTGGCCCTGGTTGACGGTCTGGTGAAACGGGATCTTCGGCGTTGGGGCGGAGGTCGAGAGAGTTCGTTCGTGTACCACTATGCCAAGAAGGCAGTGTTACCGCTCGTAGTGATCACCTGGGTAACGTATCTGGCCCTT
>WGLP01000005.1 GCA_016125505.1 Gammaproteobacteria bacterium | reverse complement strand
ACATTATCAGCGGTGATGGTGCCTCCGTACTCGGGCAGGCAACCGTACAGGAAGGCAACGACTACCTCGACGGTGGCGACGGCAACGACAAGATATGGGGCAATGGCGGCAACGACACCAAACAAGCGGTCAGAAACAGAGAGATTGCAAGGCTTTTAACCCGAATAAATAAGCCATATGAATCGAATGGTCTATATACAGGGTGAGATGGGAGAGGTATTTTCCTCTTCATTTGGAATGGTGCGCGAGTACCGGCGAGGCAGTGCCGGTTGGATTGGGAGCGCGGAATTGAGAAATGCAAAAGAATAAAACGGAGTTCCTTATTTTGCTGCTGGGGTGGCTGATGTTGCTGTCGCCAGCTCAGGCGGCGAGTTTCGACTGCGCAAAGGCGAGCACAAAGGTAGAGCATCTGATTTGCGGGAATGCTGAGCTTTCGAAGCTAGACAGCAAACTTGGTCAGGATTACCAGAGTGTATTGAGAAAGGCCAACGACGAGCAGAGGCAACGCGTCGTTTCCGAGCAAAGGCACTGGCTCAAACACACACGTAACGTATGTGAAGACAAAACCTGTCTAAAGCTTGCCTACTGGTCACGTCAGGCTGAACTGGAAACCTTCTTCGTGCCGAAGTCGCCGTTATACAAGCATGCATCGGACAAGGCAGATGCAATCAAGCAGGTGCTGGAGACTGCGCCCCTTTATTCAAGTTATGACACACCGTTTTGCCGCCGGATTTTTAATGACCTGAAGCATATGAAGGAGATTCACTTTGTCGATCCTGTCGCTCAAGCGCAAAGCTATGAAGACCCTGTGTTTGATCCATGGTTAAAGCAGTGCAGGGCCTTACCTCAGCCGAATTTTCATTACAAATGTGTACGGAACATTACACCTGCAAGCATTCAGGAGGCGGTGAATGTATGTGATGTCGGCTATGGCCGCCCTCCTTTTAAGTTGTTCGAATTGCCTTCCATGGGGCAGTCCAATGCAAAGCGCTATGTTTTTTATACGGACGATGGATATGGGCCAATGAATCAAGGTTTAGAAAAACCACATTTAGGCGGCGGATTTGCCGGGTTCCAGCAAATAAACTTGAAGAATTGTGAGCCAACAGGTCACGCTTTCGCTGATGAGGCGAAAGGTGAGGTTAACGGGACCAATTACATGGGAGATGTCTTTGCTGATGCCGGACAGGGAGATCGAAACGGCAAAAACTACAACAGCATCATTGAGTATAAAGGTCATTATTATTTTGTCATTCTTAATGACAATAATTCACCTTATTGGTGGCTATACATAAGCTCTGTACTGCCAAATGGAGCGGATGAGAAAAAAATCTGTAGATGGTCTCCTGTGTTTCCTCATGAATCTGATTTATCCGACCAAGGGAGTAAATAATCATGGCTATGACACCACGCCAGCTTGTTCTAAATCTCTATACTGGACCGACTTTCAACAATGCCATGTATGAATTTCTTAGCTCGTCTTCGATAGAGGGATCAATACCCTTTGTATATTCGGATGAGAAGGGAATTCCCACTATAGGGACTGGTTATGCTTTGGCTGAAGGTACGGTCGGGAAGCACAACTGGGTACTAACAGATTACAAAACGGCATTAACGAAGAGTGGTGTGACGCTTACCCCGACACAGTGGGCTGATTTGAAAACCCAATTGGAAGCTGCGATAGATGCATTGAATGGCGGGGGAAGCAAAAATCCATTCAAACTTACCACGGTTAATGATCCCAACGCCAACGTGCTGGGCTGGACGATCACCAGCATGCAGGACCGAGCGTTGTTCGATTACGCCATCCCAAAATATGAAAAGCAAGTGCAAGACTGGTTGGGAGGAAAAAGCTGGGCTGGTGATACAGCGACCATCTACGACCGCCTGCAAGGCAGCCAGGAAATGTTTGCCTTACTGTCGTTGGCATACAACGGCATATTGACAAAGAGCCCATCTTTTAAGAAAGACATTCTCTCGGGCAATCGCGCCGAAGCCTGGTTTGAAATCCGTTATGGTTCCAATGGCGGGAGCAGCCCTAATCGTGGTGTCGCCAAGCGCCGATATTACGAATCCGAAATGTTCGGTCTGTTTGACAACCCTGCGGCCCCGACCCTTGATGAAGCCAAGCAAGCCTACCAAATGCTGACATTGCATCGTGATGCAATCATGAAATACGAGGCCAAGTTTGGCCTGCTGCCTGATGGTACAAGAGGTACAAGCCATCCATCGAGCGGAGATACGCGAACTGGGCTGGAGCTTGCCCAAAGCGCTTTGAGCGTTAGTGCAATGCAAATGTTGCCGCAGCAGAAAGTGAATTCCATTGTTGATAGTTTTACTTCTGCCGCCCCAATAATTCTGGATGACTTGGCAGCGGGTATTAAAGCCAATCCGAACACGGATATTGCTGCTGCCTATCTGAAATGGGCAAACACCGGCAGTAACCTTGCTGACCTCAATCCAGTAGATATTTATTTAGATCCCGGCTGGGGACCAAACAGCTCAGTTGTTCTTGACCCCCATGCTCATAAAGCCACACTGGATGCATCGCACGCCACCGGCAATACAGTTCTGATTGGGGATGGCAAAGCAAATGGAGGTGGAGACACGCTACTGGGCGGAGCGGGCAACGACTTGCTGGTAGGGGGGGACGGGAATGACATTCTCAATGGCGGAACAGGAAGTGACGTATTGGCCGGTGGCGGCGGGGACGATATATATCGTGTCAACAAGGGGGATACGGCAGTTATAGAAGACAAGATCGGTATCAATACGGTCTATCTGGATGGCGTAAAGCTGGGCGATTTTTCTACTACCGACGGCTTTACCTATTTCAATCCGACTGGGAATTTGACGGCGAATAAGAATGCTGCGGGCGATTTGCTCATCTACGATGCGACAGGAGCACTTCGCATCACTCTGAATCAGAATTTTCAGTCCGGTGATTTCGGCATCAAACTCAAAAATGCCCAGACCGATATTCAGACTACCTATACTTCCACTGGCGACCCGGTCATCCACAACGCACCAGGCATTGCGCCGGGCAGCGAGGGTGCGGACTGGTACGTCACTAACCGCTACAACGTTGTGACTGATGCCAAGGGCAAGGTCATCAGCTACGACGTCGATTATTTTCTGGTGGATGCAAACCGCAATCCGGTTGAGACGGGCGGGCCTGCCCGTGCAGACACCCTGCGCGGCACAACAGCCAACGACCACCTGATGGGCATGGGCGGCAACGACACCATCGATGCAAGCACGGGCGGCGGCAACGACATCCTCGATGGCGGCAGCGGGCGCGACCTGCTCACCGCGGGGGCAGGCAACGACATCCTCATCGGCGGCAGCGGCGGCGACATCCTTGACGGCGGCCTGGGCAACGACCGCCTCTACGCCGACCAGCAGGTGTCCACCCAACAGGCCATTGCAGACGGCAACAGCCAGGCAGGTACCGGCCAGCAAGGCGACTGGCTCTCCGGCAACGGTGGCGACGACACTTTGATCACCGGCGCTGGGAACGACGTGCTCTCCGGCGGCGGGGGCAGCGACCTGCTGATTGCCGGTGCCGGCAATGACTATATCCTCGGCGATGCCGACTACAACGCGCAAAGCTTCGACTGGACGGTGATGCTTGATTCTGCCCAGGGGGCGTATATTTTTCAGCCGGCGGCGGGGAATGGTTTGCCGGCAGACGGCGGTGCGGACACTATCTATGCCGGGGCTGGCGACGACCATGCTTGGGGGGGCGTCGGCGACGACACCATTTATGGTGGCGGCGGCAACGACACGCTGTCGGGTAACGACGGCAACGACGCCGTGTTCGGCGGCACGGGCAACGACATTATCAGCGGTGATGGTGCCTCCGTACTCGGGCAGGCAACCGTACAGGAAGGCAACGACTACCTCGACGGTGGCGACGGCAACGACAAGATATGGGGCAATGGCGGCAACGACACCCTGCTTGGCGGGGCCGGCGACGATCAGTTGATGGGAGACAACGGCGATGGCAGCGGTGCGCAGGGCAACGACTACCTGGACGGCGGCTCGGGCAACGACAAGCTGTGGGGCGAAGGCGGCGACGATACGTTGTTCGGCGGGACGGGTGACGACCAGTTGAGCGGCGGCACCGGGGCCAATTACCTCGACGGCGGCGATGGCAACGATATTTTGACGACCGAAGGAGATAACAGCACCCTGTTGGGCGGGGCCGGTGACGATCAGCTCGGTGCGAACGGCGGCATTAACAACAACTACCTCGATGGCGGAGCGGGCAACGACACGCTGGTGGCGACGGGCGACAACAACTACCTGGACGGCGGCGCGGGCAACAACACGGTGCAAGCCGTTGGAAATAACAACGAACTATTCGCCGGCTCTGGCGACGACAGTCTGGCCGCCTGGGGTGACGGGAATTACCTTGATGGGGTGGGTGGAACCAATACACTGTATGCGCAAGGCAAGAACAATGAGCTGTATGGCGGCGCGGGCAACGACAATATCCAGGCCAGCGGCGGTAACAACTACCTTGATGGCGGTGACGGTAACAACTACATGGTGGCAGACGGCGGCAACAATACGCTGTTTTCCGGTTCGGGTGACGATATGCTTTCTTCGGCAGGCGGCGGCAGCTATCTTGATGGCGGCGATGGTGCCAATACGCTGATTGCCGACGGCGGCAACAATGAGCTATATGGTGGCGTAGGCGACGATCAGCTTTCCGCCGGGGGCGGAAACAACTACCTTGATGGCGGTGACGGTAACAATTACCTGGTAGCCGATGGCGGTAACAATACGCTGGTCGCCGGGGTGGGCAACGATACGCTTAGCGCATCCGGCGGTGGAAACGCGTTGGACGGCGGTGCTGGCAACGATACGCTGATGGTGGGTGATGGCGGCAGCACATTGAATGGCGGTTCAGGCAACGACACGCTGTGGGGTGGTAATGGCAGCGACGTTTTGAACGGCGGTACCGGCGATGACACGCTCATTGGTGGTGCCGGCAACGACGTTTACGTCTACAACATCGGCGATGGGGTGGACCACATCATTGACAGCAACGCGGGGGGCCAGATCAATACCCTGCGTTTTGGCGACGGCATTACCGTATCCAATATCGTCCTGTCTCTGGGGTCGCTCAAGCTCGATCTCGGCAACGGTGACGTCATCCACATCGACAACTTCAATCCGAACGACGCCGTAAATTCCAGCAGCATCCAGAATTTCGAGTTTGCAGATGGCTCGCACTATACCGCGCAACAACTGATTACGACGCTTGGTTTCGATCTCGGCGGGACGGATGGCAACGATTACATCTCCGGTACCAATGCCGCAGACCGGATTACCGGCGGCAAGGGTAACGATATCCTTGCTGGCGGCCTGGGTGCCGACACCTATATCTACAATCTGGGGGATGGTGCGGATACCATTATGGATGGCAGCGGTGCTGCCTATGATCCGGCGCAGGGCATCCTGGTAGGCTGGGGGCCCAACACACTCAGTTTTGGTGCCGGTATTACGATGGATATGCTCACTCCGCATTTCGATAGCACGACACGAAACGTTACGCTGGATCTTGGTAATGGCGACAGCATCAATATCGGTAAGGTGGACGATCTTGCTGTCAGCAAAATGCAGTTTGCGGATGGCTCGATGCTGTTCATGGACGCGTATTTTGCACAGCATCCGTTTGTATTCACCGGTACGAATGCGGCGGATGTACTGACTGGTACGGATTACAACGACGTTATCCAGGGAAATGGCGGTAGCGATGTGCTGAGCGGTGGCCTGGGTAGCGATACCTATGTCTATAACCGGGGTGACGGTGCCGACATTATTCAGGACAGCTCTTCCTGGTTTGCTGCCGGTGGCGACAACAATACCCTGAGTTTTGGTGCGGGCATCACGCCGGACATGATTGCAGTACGTAATACAGGCATGCAGGGGGGGGATAGCCGGGTTGGCGGAAATTGTGTGCTGGATCTGGGCAATGGCGACACCATTGTTGTGGGTACCTTCCAATATATGGTCTCTGCCGATAGCAGCACTACGTTGCCGTTGGGTTTTAATAACAGTCTTTCCGCAACCTCTTCTATTCAGACACTGAAATTTGCCGATGGCACAAGCATCAGCCTCCAGGATTTCATCATGCAGCAGGGCATCGTCAAGACCGGCACGGACGGTGCGGATACTCTGGTGGGAGACAGCCTGTACAACGAAGTTACCTCGACAATCCCGGACAGGCTGGTGGGCGGCAAAGGCAATGACACGCTGATCGGGGGCGCTGGCAGCGATATTTATGTATTCAATCGCGGCGATGGTGCGGACACCATCGTGGACAGTCAATCCAAATGGCAGTATGTATCCAGTCAACTGTTGCCGACGGATGCCAATACGCTGGAGCTAGGGGGGGGTATCGCGGCCAGCGACATCACGGTCAGGCTGGATGCAGCTTCACGTACGATTACACTCGACCTCGGTGGTGGTGACAGCATCAATATTGGCAATGCCAATGATCTGGCCGTACAGAACATCCAGTTTGCCGACGGCACTACAATGACCACTTCACAGCTCTTCGACTTACAGGGCATCGTGGAAACGGGAACCAGTGGTGATGAGGCACTAACGGGTGACTTTACGCATCGAACTACAATTCAGGGGCTGGCAGGCAACGATAGCCTGACTGGAGGGGCGGCCGACGATACTTTGATCGGCGGAACCGGCAACGATGTGCTGAGCGGTGGTCTGGGCTCCGATACCTATGTGTACAACCTTGGGGACGGCTCAGATGCCATTGCTGACAACGCATGGACATTGGGAACAGATGCCAATGGGCAGCAAGTTCAGGTTTACCAGTCTAATACGCTAAGTTTCGGTGCCGGCATTAGCGCAGATATGCTTAACCCGGTATGGGATGGCACTACGCTGACTCTGGGTGTTGGGGCGGCAACCTCCGGCGACAGTATCGTGATCGGCGGATGGAGTAATTTCGAGGCTGCTCCTTACGTCAACATTTCGGTACAAAGCCTGCAATTCAGCGACGGCACGACACTGTCCATGCAGGATTTTCTTGCGCAGCATGGTTTGCAGGGCATCGGGGATTCCATGGTGTTGCTGGGGACAGATGGTGATGACGTGCTGACCGGTGGTGTCGGCGACGACGTGCTGAGCGGGCATGCCGGCGACGACATGCTTTCTGGGGGCGATGGCAACGACACCCTGTTTGGCGGCACCGGTAACGATACGCTGGATGGCGGAGCGGGCAACGACCTGTTGCAGGGCGGAGCCGGCGACGATACCTACCTTTTCGGCTATGGCAGCGGACGGGATGTGATCGCGGATGGGCAAGGCAGCGATGTGATTCAGATTGCGGAGGGGATCAGCCAATCCGATCTGCAATTCTCGAAAAACGGCGTGGATTTGCAAATTGCCATTACCAATTCTGCGGACAGCCTCACGATCAAGGACTGGTTTACCGGTAACAGCAGTGTGAACACGCTGCAACTTACCGATCAGTGGGGTAACTCGATGCCGCCCGTTGATCTGGTTTCCATTGGCATAGAAGTCGCAGCGAAGACGATGGTCGGCTCATCGGGCAACGATGTCTTGGAGGGAAGCATATATAACGACTCCCTGCAGGGGGCAGCGGGCAGCGATACGCTGATCGGCGGCGCAGGAAACGATACTTATATATTCAACAGCGGAGATGGGGCAGACCAGATTTATGAGCTGACGGGAAACGATACCATTTCCTTCGGCGCCGGCATTACGCCGGATATGCTGCAGCTGGATATGCAGGTGGTGAGCGAATGGGGCAATTGGCAGCCGACGGCTTTCCCGGATCCCAATGCGGACCTGATGGCGAACGAGCAGCAGCGCCAGGTGCTGAATATCCAGGTGGGAAGCCAGGGCGATGCGATACAGGTGATGTCGGGCAAGGGCGCTATCGAGAATTTCAAATTTGCTGACGGCAGCATTTACACCTTGCAGCAACTGGTGGCAATGCAGGGCGCGGTGATGATTGTGGACAGCAACGACCAGGCCAACCAATGGTGGTCAGGGCCGCATCGCACGCTGGATGGCCTGGGTGTTGCCGCCGCTTTCTACGGTGGCATCGGTAACGACACCATGCTGGGTGGCCTGAATAACGATGTGTACCTCTTCGATATGGGTGACGGGCAGGATGTAATCGCCGATTTAGGCGGCAGCAACGAAATTTCGTTTGGTCCGAACGTCAATGTCTCGGATGTGTGGTGGAGCTATGACCCGGCAAGTGCCACGCCGTTCGTGTTGAATGTCGGCAATAACGGTGATTCCATCGCCATCCTGAATGGCGAGCACGGGGCTATCCAGCGTTTCACATTTACCGATGGTACGGTGCTGACCTTCGACCAATTGATCGCGCAGCAAGGGGGCATCAACCTCGTGGCCCCCACGGCTTCAGACCAGGTAATTTCTCTATATGGCAGCGCAAATAACCTGATCGTGGGCGGCGATGGGGCGGATACGATTTATGTCGACTCAAATGCCAATAATCTGGTGGTCGGCGGGAAGGGCAACGACACCATCGATTTGTCCGGATGGAACAACCTGGAGAACACGTTGCTGTTTAATGCCGGCGATGGGCAGGATACGGTTTTCATTGGCCCTTATCCACAGCCGCAGACGCTATTGTTCGGGGCCGGGGTCGATCCCGCCAGCATCAAGGTGACGGTGTATGACCACCAGAGCTGGGGAGGCCATACGCAGGACCTGCTCATCAGTTATGGCAATCAGGGCGATTCGGTGTTCGTCAATGGAATCCCTGATCCGGGGGAAGGCGGAGGCAACCAGCCGGCCGTGCGTGTAAAGTTTGCCGATGGGACGGAGTGGAGTTATGCCGATATCCTGTCGCATGCCGGGACAGATTTCCATCCGCACGATACGGCTGGACAGATCATCGCCACACCGGCAAATTCTCTGCTGATCGGCGGGCCGGGTAGCGATACTTTTGTGATCGGAGACCAACCGGCTGAGTATACGATCATGGACCAGGCCAACGGCAACGGTTCGAATGTCGTCGATCTGGGATGGAACTTTGGCAGTTCTTCCGGAATAGCTGACCAGATTACACAACAGGATGCAAACTGGTCGTTCCAGGCTCATTCCGGCTATCAATTGTCGTATGACGGCAGCGCTTTACGGGTGCATTTCGACAATGGCGTTTCGTTACGTATTGATGGTTTCGACCCAAGCGACCCACTGGGTTCCACTTCCATCAGCGAATTCCATTTTGCCGATGGTGCGGTGCTGACACTGGAGCAGATGCTGGCTCAAGGCGTTGTCACCGATGCAACGTTGGCCGACGGATCACCTTTGCCTGCATGGATGGCTTTCGATCCTGCGACCCAGACTTTCAGTGGCACGCCATCCAACTGGGATGTTGGCCAGCTCCAGTTGCGGGTCAATGGTATCGATGGTTACGGCAATCCGCTGGCGCAGGGTTTTACGCTCGATGTGCTGAACGTGAACGATGCCCCGACGGTAATGGGGACGCTGCCCAACCAGGCCGCAACCGAGGGGCAGCTCTTTTCGATGTCGATCAGCGATTTTGTTGCATCGCCTTCGACAAGTGTCACCCAGCTCGGCGATCCCGCGGATACGGGCACGCCGGCTATGGTCTGGCCGAATTACGACAATTACCTGTGGGGTAGCGGAGGCAGCGATACATATGCATTTGTGCGCGGTGACGGCAATGTTTATGTCGATGAATGGGATGATGCATTGTCGTCTCCGCTGGATACAGTGCAAATGGGTGCGGGGATAGCGCCTTCCGATATTTCGGTCAGCACGAATCCGGATGGCCTGGTTCTTTCGATCAGTGGTACGAACGATAGCCTGACGCTCGGCCTTTGGGCGGATACCCGGTCGGTGGAGCGGGTGGTATTTTCAGACGGTACCATATGGGGGGTGAACGATCTGTTATCGATGGTTTCCGGTTCCCCGACCGATGGTAACGACCTGATCACAGGCACGGGCGGCAATGACACAATTTCTGCGCAGGCCGGAGATGACTGGGTTAATGGTGGAAACGGCAATGACACCATTCTGGGCGGTGCTGGCAATGACACGCTGTATGGTGGTGCCGGTAACGATACGATTTCCGGGGGATCCGGGGACGATTCAATTGCCGGAACCAGCGGCAGCAATATCCTGCTCGGTGGCGACGGTTCGGATTACATAGCTTCCGACGATTTCAACGAGAATTATTACGATACCGCCAACGATATGCTGGATGGCGGTGCAGGAAACGACAGCCTGGATGCGTCGATTGCCAACGATCTGGTGATAGGCGGGCAGGGGGATGATTGGATTTGGACGAACGACGGCAATGACGTGATCCTGTTCAATCGCGGGGATGGCAACGATGAAGTTACCTCATGGTCAGCCAATGGCGTGCCAATGGCACAGCGCTCGGATACGTTGTCGCTGGGGGGCGGCATCAGTTATGCCGACCTGTCGTTTAGCCGGAACGGTAGCGACCTGGTGCTGAATACCGGTAATGGCGAATCCCTTACTTTCTACGACTGGTTTTCTACGGTGCGCGACAACAAGGCGATCAGTACGCTGCAGGTTGTGGCCGAAGCCATGGCAGGCTACGCCCCGAATTCTACTGATCCATTGTTCAACAAGCGTGTTCAGCAGTTCGATTTCGTTGCGCTGGCCAGCCAGTTCGAGGCGGCACTGGCTGCCGATCCAACCATTACCAACTGGCAGCTTGCGCCCTATCTGGCGAGTGCGTCCCTCGGCAATTCGGATACTTCCGCCATCGGCGGCGAGATGGCCTATCTGTACGGAAAGAATGGAAACCTGAACGGTTTGAGCGAGGCCGAGTTGCGCGCGCAATTAACCGATGCGAAGTTTGGCGTTGCCGACCAGTCGTTTATCACGGCCCTGAATCTGGGCAAGCTATTCAATGATATTGATTTCATTCATGGGGATAGCCTGACCTACAGTGCCTCGCTGGCGGATGGTTCGGCTTTGCCGACCTGGTTGAACTTCGATGCCGCAACCGGTACATTTAGCGGTACACCGGCGCATGCAGATGCCGGGAACCTGAGTATTCTGATTACGGCTACCGACTCCGGCGGTTTGACAGCCTCTACCAGTTTTAATCTGGATGTGGCTGGCCTGACTCCGAGCAATGTTGCTCCAGTAACCGTTGCAGATACTGCTGCGGTACAGGAAGACCTTAATATCGTGGCAGTCGGGAATGTCCTGGTGAACGATACGGATGCGAATCAGGGCGATATTCTGAATGTGACGAATGCCGGCACATATCAGGGGGCCTATGGAAGGCTGACGCTGAATGCCGATGGTAGCTATACCTATGCATTGGACAATGCATCGCCCGATGTACAGTCGCTTGCCGAGGGACAGGTTGTCACTGATACTTTCAGCTATCAGGCAAGTGATGGAGTTTCGACTACGCCATCTACGCTAACTGTAAATATTGCCGGCACCAACGATGCGCCGGTGACGGCCGTGGATACGGCGGCAGCTCAGGAAGACTTGCTCATCACGGCAACGGGCAACGTACTGGCAAACGACAGTGATGTCGATCAGGGCACTGTGCTTAGCGTCGCCAACGCCGGCACTTACCAAGGCACCTACGGTACGCTGACGCTGAACGCGGACGGTGGCTATAGCTATGCGCTGGATAACTCCTCGGTAAATGTACAAGGCTTGGCTCAGGGGCAGGTCGTTACTGACACTTTTTCCTATCAGGCAACAGACGGCATTGCGATTACTTCGTCCAGTCTGGCCGTGACAATTACTGGCACCAATGATGCCCCGGTGACAATGGTGGACACGGTTGCAGTACAGGAAGACCTGATCGTGACGGCGACCGGCAACGTATTGGCGAATGACACGGACGCAGACAATGGCATTGCCTTGCATGTGGCGAATGCCGGCGTGTTTATCGGTCAGTATGGCACGCTGCTGATGAATGCCGATGGCAGCTACAGCTATGCACTGGACAACGCCTCGCTGAAAGTACAAAGCTTGGCCCAGGGCCAGGTAGTGACCGAGACTTTCTCCTATCAGGCGAGCGACGGCATTATCTCGACGCCGTCCAGCCTGACGGTGAGCATCACCGGTACCAACGATGCGCCGGTGACGACCGTGGATACGGCGGCGGTTCAGGAAGATTTGCTCATCACTACGACGGGCAACGTGCTGGCAAACGACAGTGACGTCGATCAGGGCACGGTGCTTGGCGTCGCCAACGCCGGTACTTACCAAGGAACCTACGGTACGCTGACACTGAACGCAGATGGTGGCTACAGCTATGTATTGGATAACGCTTCTCTGAGCGTACAGTCTCTTGCCGAGGGGCAAGTGGTGACCGAGAGTTTCGCCTACCAGGCAACTGATGGCATTGTCTTGACGCCATCCAGCCTGACAGTGAGCATCACTGGCACCAATGATGCTCCGGTGACGACGGTCGATACAGCTGCAGTACAGGAAGACCTGATCGTGACGGCAACCGATAATGTACTGGCAAACGATACAGACATCGATCAAGGCACGGTGCTGCAAGTAGCGAACGCCGGCGTATTTGTCGGTCAGTACGGTACGCTGACACTCAACGCCGACGGCAGCTATACCTATGCACTGGATAACGCCTCGCTGGGCGTTCAATCCTTAGCCCAAGGACAGATTGTCACGGAGAGTTTTGCCTACCAGGCGAGCGACGGCATCGTCTCGACGCCGTCCAGCCTGACGGTGAGCATCACCGGTACCAACGATGCGCCGGTGACGACCGTGGATACGGCGGCGGTTCAGGAAGACTTGATCATCACGGCGACAGGCAACGTACTAACGAATGACAGTGATGTTGACCAAGGCACGGTGCTGCAAGTGGCGAATGCCGGTGTGTTCGTTGGTCAGTACGGTACGCTGACGCTGAACGCCGACGGTAGTTATAGCTACGCGCTGGATAACGCATCTTACCGTGTTCAATCGCTTGCAGCCGGACAAATTGTTACCGAGAACTTTGCCTATCAGGCGACAGACGGCATTGCTTCAACCCCCTCCAGTCTGACTGTAAGCATCACCGGTACCAATGATGCACCGGTGGTGGCTATTCCATTGAGTGATGCGAGCACTTTGGAAGATCAGCCGTTCCACTTCCAGGTGCCGGCTGATACCTTTACCGACATCGATCAGGGAGATCATCTTACCTATGCCGCCACGCTAGCGGATGGCTCATCATTGCCGGGGTGGCTGACATTTGATGCGGTTACACGCACTTTCAGCGGCAGGCCTTCGAACTGGGATGTGGCTGTGCTGAATGTCGCGGTCATCGCGACAGATACCGGCGGACTTTCGGCTACCAGCGTGTTCAAGCTCGATGTGGTCAACGTCAACGACGCCCCGATCGTGCTCAACCATATGGCGGATCAGCATATCGATGAAAGCCACTGCGACGACAGGCATAGATTCAGCTTTGCGGTACCAGACAATACCTTTGATGACTGGGATATTGTGCATGGCGACAGCCTGTCCTACTCGGCCACGCTGGCAGATGGAAGCAAACTTCCGGAATGGCTCAGGTTCGATGCTACCACCCGTACTTTCTCGGGAGCGTCCGAAGAACACGGGAGCCGGGATATTCGCATTAGTGCCATCGATCAGGCTGGCGCCACTGTCTCGCAGGTATTCAACCTGAGCAGCGAAAAAGACTCGTCTCATCATCATTCAGGCGAATCGGATTGCGGCACGCCGGCCGATACTTCTCAGGACGAGCTCTTCGTGAGCAGCAGTGTCAACGACATCATCCATGCCGGGAATGGTAAGGACGTCGTGGCTTTCGCCCGCGGCAACGGGCAGGACAGCCTGTACGGTGGTGTCGGTACAGACAACACGCTGGTGCTGGAAGGCGGGATTCAGGCTACCGACCTTGCCCTGTCCAGGGACGGCAATGACCTGATTCTCGAAACCGGCAACGGAGACCAGATCAATCTCAGGAACTGGTATGACACCAGTGCTAACTACAAGAGCGTGCTCGACGTGGTAGTGATGAACGATGCGATAAGCAGCTTTGAGCATTGCTCTGAAGGTACGGGTGAGCACAACACCCAGCATTACGATTTCATGGCGGTGGTTGGAGCATTCGACCAGGCATCAGCCGGCAGTACCACTTTCCAGCATTGGAATGCCGCCAATAGCATGCTGGCGGCCCATATGGATGACATCGGAAATAATGATGCCTTGGGCAGCGACCTTGCTTATCTCCGTACGATGTCCAGCATGACGACATCCGATTCGTCTTCCAGGCTGGCGGAAAGCTGCCTTTCGCAACTCAGCAACCCACAATTGAATCAAAGTTTGCAGGGAGTACGGGCGGATTGATTCATTCATGTTGTTTTCAAGGTGGGGACGGCTGCTTGCCGCACCGTTTCCCGCATCGCATTGGCTAACCGGAACTTGTTGAGCGTATTGTTGAAGCGGATTTTATTGGTTGGTACATTATTGGCCGCTTGTGGTTCGCCGCACCTATCTACTGCGCTGACTATGGGGGAAGCAGTAGAAAGGGCGTTGCGGAACGATCCGGTTTATCTGGGGGCGGCAGCGGAACTCGGCGTATCCCAGGCACGATCAAGCCAGGCGTTTTCCGCCCTGATGCCGCAACTGTCCGCGAGCGTGAATGCTTCACGTAATCGTCGTGACTATTCCCAGAATACTGCAGGGGGTATCCCGAACAATGTGCTGGAAAACTACAATAGCGACTCGGCCCAGTTGAATTTTACCCAGCCTCTCTGGCATCTCGATAACTATTTTGCGATGCGGGAAGCTGATTCTGTAGTCGCACAGTCGGATCAACTGTTGTTATCTGCCGGGCAGGACGTGCTCGTCAGGCTGGCTCAGGCATGGTTCGATATTATGCAGGCGCATGATGAGATATTACTGGCGGAAAGCAAAGCGAAGCTGGCCAGGTATCAGCTGGATCAGGCGATCAGGGAACAAGCCAAAGGGGTAATGTCGCTGACCGATAGCGAGCTTGCCCGCGGGAAACATGAAGTGGCGATAGCGGAGCAGTCGGCGGCTGAAGCGCAGTTAAATATCAAGCTTGCAGCACTGGAGCAGATTATTGGCCCAGCCGTTATAACGCTTCCCCCGGAATTGCCGGAGAACCCAGTCATGCCGATGCACAAGGGGGAGTCGTTTGAGCATTGGGGAAAATTGGCGGAAGAACATAATCCCGCTATTTTGGCGGCCAGATATGCGTTGAATGCGGCGAACGAGGAGGTGCGCAAGCGGTACGCCGGCCATGAGCCAACCCTCGATATAGTGGCGTCCTATGGAAAGTCTGCACAAGGTGCCGGTATTACAGGCGGGCAGGCCGGGTTTTCATCAAAAACAAACACTGTCGGTGTTCAGTTCAATGTCCCGTTGTTCTCCGGCGGGGGGCAAGTCGCAAAAGTGCGGGAGGCCAATGCACTGAAAGAGAAAGCGGCGCAGGACCTGGAGCTTGCGATACGTAATGCACGTTCATCGGTTAAGCAGGACTGGTTTACTTGGGCATCCAGTGATTCCATGCAGGCTGCTGCCGGGCAAAATATGAAATCGACAGCTTTTGCACTAAAGGGTGCTGAACTGGGGAAGGCACGTGGCATCAAGTCCGGCCTTGATGTGTTGCAGGCGCAGGTTCAGTTTGATATTGCGGCGCGAGATTTTCGCAAGGCGCAATATGATGCATTCATGAGCTATTTCAAATTGCTGGCCGTAACCGGGCAGCTAAACGGCACTGAACTGATGCGGCTGGACAGGTTGGCAGGCAGCAGTGATCGTTCGAGGTGACAAAATTGCGTCCCGATAGATGAAATTCGAGGCAAGCGCAATTTCTGAAATAACGACTTTCCTGCTACCATCGCGCCCTTGATAATTCATGGCTGGGATAACGGATGGGCGGCGGATTGCTGCCTGCGCTATTCCGACAACTTTTGCATTAAATGAGCAATCCAACATTACAGGCCGTGCGCGGCATGAATGACATCCTGCCGGATGAGGCGGGGCTTTGGCTGTGGTTTGAAGATGTGGTGCGTGACTGGCTGGAAAGCTATGGCTACCGCAATATCCGCATGCCGCTGGTGGAACCGACCGCGCTGTTCAAGCGCGCTATCGGCGAGGTGACCGACATCGTCGAAAAGGAAATGTACAGCTTCGAGGATAGCCTCAACGGCGACCAGCTCACGCTGCGTCCGGAAGGCACGGCTTCCTGTGTGCGCGCCGTGCTGCAGCACAACCTGCTGTACAATGCGCCGCAGCGTTTGTATTACAGCGGCCCCATGTTCCGCCACGAGCGACCGCAAAAGGGCCGTTACCGCCAGTTCCACCAGATCGGCGTTGAAGCCCTGGGTTTCGCCGGACCGGATATCGATGCCGAAATGATCCTGATGTGCGCGCGGCTGTGGCACAAGCTGGGCATCCGCGATGTCGTGCTGCAGATCAACACGCTGGGTGACCTGGCGGCGCGTCATCGCCATCGCGATAAGCTGATTGCCTATCTGGAGCAGCACAAGGATGCACTCGATGCCGATGCGGCACGGCGCTTGCATAGCAATCCGTTACGCATCCTCGACAGCAAGAACCCGGCCATGCAGGAAATCATTGCGGGTGCGCCCAGGCTGATGGATGAGCTGGATGACGAGGCGCTGCGGCATTTCGAGGCGGTGCAGGCTATTTTGCGCCGCCATGATGTGGCATTCGAGATCAATCCGCGGCTGGTGCGCGGTTTGGACTATTACAACCGCACCGTGTTTGAATGGGTGACGACGCGCCTCGGTGCACAGGGCACGATCTGTGCGGGTGGCCGGTTCGACGGGCTGATCGAGCAGATCGGCGGCAAGCCGCAGCCGGCATGCGGTTTTGCCATGGGCATGGAGCGCCTGCTGGCGCTGTTGCAGGAAGACGGCATGGAAAATCCGCCGCCGCCGCTGGATGTGTATCTGGTGCACCAGGGCGAGCAGGCGAATGCACTGGCCAGCGTGGTGGCAGAACAATTGCGCGATACCGGGCTGAAAGTTTTGCTGCATTGCGGTGGCGGCAGCTTCAAGTCGCAGATGAAAAAGGCAGACGGCAGCAATGCCTGGTGTGCGGTGATTATCGGCGATGATGAAGCGGCTGCCGGACAGGTCACGCTCAAGCCGCTGCGCGGTGGAGAACAGCAACGGATCGCGCTGGCGGAATTACCCCGGCGGGTCGGCGAACTGGTTAACAAAGAATAGTTTTATACAAGGACAGGAACATGGCGACTCTCGATTTGCACGAACAGGAACAGGTGGACGCAATCAAGGCATGGTGGAAGGAAAACGGCAAGTGGCTCGTGGCTGCGTTGCTGCTGGCGGCATGCGGCTTTGCGGCGGTGCGTGGCTGGCATATCTGGCAGGCGAACCAGTCCCGGGAGGCCGCCAAATTGTATGCCGGCGTGGTGCAGCAGGTTGCCAGTAACGATCCCAAACGCGTTGGCGATGCGGCGCTGGCCGTGGTCGACAAATTCGGTTCCTCCGCTTATGCGCCGCGTGCGCAATTGCTGGCGGCACAAGTCAGCATCCAGGCCAAGGATACTGACCACGCCAAGATTCAGTTGCAATGGGTGATCGACCACGCCACGGAAGAAGGGTTGCAAAGCGTGGCACGGCTCAAGCTGGCCAGTCTGCTGCTGGATGAAAAGAAATATGCGGATGCGCTGGGGCTGCTCAATGCCAAGCATCCGGAATCATTCGATGGCTTGTACGCCGACCTCAAGGGCGATGTGCTGTTTGCCGAGGGCAAGCCTGATGAGGCGCGTGCCGCGTACAAGGTTGCGCTGGATAAAACCGACGAGAAAAGTATGTACCGTAATCTGATTCAGATGAAGCTGGACTCCCTTGGAGGCGTGAAATGAACATGACACGTCTGGCTGCGATTGCGCTGCTGGCCATGCTGACTGGCTGTTCCACAATTTCCGACTGGTTCGACAGCAAGAAAAACACACCGGAACCCGCCAAGCTGGTCGATTTCAAGCCACGTGCCGCTTTTGAGGTGCGTTGGCACGAAAGCATCGGCGATATGGGGAACGGCGAGCTGACCCCTGCATTGACCCAGGATGCCGTGTTCGTTGCGAATGCGGAGGGCAAGGTATTCCGCCTGCAGCGATCGAACGGCAAGCAGGTATGGAAAATCGATAGCGGGTTCACCATATCCGGCGGTGTCGGCGCAGGCGATGGGCTGGTGCTGGTCGGCGGGGACAAGGGTGAAGTCGCCGCCTATGACGAAGACGGCAAACTGCGCTGGAAGACCACGGTGTCGAGCGAAGTGCTGAGCGCACCGCAGGCGGCTGACGGAATGGTGGTGGTACGCACCGGCGACGGCCATGTTGCCGGGCTGAGCGAGACGGATGGCAAGCGCCAGTGGCTGTATGAGCGTCCCACTCCCGCATTGATCGTGCGCAACCACGCACCAGTGGTGATCAGCCACGGCGTGGCGTTCGCCGGTTTCGCCGCGGGCAAGCTGGCGGCTATTGCCGTCTCGAACGGCAGTGTTCGGTGGGAGACTACCGTGTCCCAGCCGCGCGGCAGCACAGAGCTGGAGCGTATCAGCGATATTGTCAGCATGCCGGTGGTGGATGATCAGCAGGTTTGCGCGGTGTCGTTCCAGGGGCGTGTCGGCTGCTTCGATGCGGCCCAGGGCAGTTCGCTGTGGAGTCGGGATTTGTCCAGCGACAAGGGGTTGACCATGTTGCGCAGGAATTTATATGTTACTGATGCGCAAGGCTCGATCCAGGCACTGGACAAGAGCAGCGGCAGCTCGGTCTGGAAAAACGACCAGTTGTTCATGCGCGAAACTTCGGCGCCTGTCGCGCTCGGCGATTTTGTGGTGGTAGGCGATTTCGAGGGCTACCTGCATGCGTTGAGCCGCAATGATGGCGCCATGATGGCGCGCATCGACACCGACGGCAGCCCCATCCTCACGGCCCCGCTGGAAATGGACGGCGGGCTGCTGGTGCAAACCCAGAATGGCGGCCTGTATTCGGTCGCAATTCACTAAGCCGTACTTTTTATGCTTCCTACCCTGGTACTGGTTGGCCGTCCGAACGTTGGCAAGTCGACCTTGTTCAACCGCATGACGCGTAGCCGCGATGCACTGGTAGCCGATCTGCCGGGATTGACCCGGGATCGCCACTACGGGCGCGGCCGTCTCGGCGACAAGCCGCACCTGGTCGTCGATACCGGCGGGCTGGAGCCGGTTGCCAAAGACGGCATCATGCATGAAATGGCACGCCAGACCCGCCAGGCGGTGGATGAAGCGGATGTCGTGCTGTTCCTGGTGGATGGTCGCCAGGGCATTACGCCGCAGGACAAGATTATCGCCAATGAATTGCGCAAGACCGGGCGTCCGGTGCTGTTGCTGGTGAACAAGGCCGAGGGCATGCAGCGCGCACGGGTCACTGCGGATTTCTATGAGCTCGGGCTCGGCGATCCGCTGCCGATCTCATCGGCCCATGGCGAGAACGTCGAAGAAGTGGTTGAGATTGCACTGGAGGGTTTTCCGCCGCCGGAAGAGGGGGCAGAAGAGGAGGCCGACCACCCGAAAATCGCCATCGTTGGGCGTCCGAACGTGGGGAAATCCACGCTGGTCAATGCCATTCTCGGCGAGGAGCGTGTCATTGCCTTCGACCAGCCAGGCACCACGCGCGACAGTATTTATATAGACTTCGAGCGCGCTGGCCGCCAGTACACCATCATCGATACTGCAGGCGTCAGGCGCCGCGGCAAGGTCGACGAGGCGATAGAGAAATTCTCGGTGATCAAAACGCTGCAGGCGGTCGAGGATGCCAATGTGGTGGTGCTGGTGGTTGACGCGCGCGACCAGATTACCGAGCAGGATGCGCACCTGGCTGACTTTGTATTGCAGGCCGGACGCGCGCTGGTGCTGGCGGTGAACAAGTGGGACGGGCTGGACGACTACCGGCGCGACACCGCCAAGCGCGATATCGAGCGCAAACTGCATTTCCTCAGCTTCGCCAAGCAGCATTTCATATCCGCGCTGAAAGGCAGTGGCGTTGCCGCCGTATTGAAATCGGTGGATGAGGCTTATGCCGCGGCGATGGCAAAGCTTTCCACGCCCAAGCTGACCCGCGTGCTGATTGCCGCAGTGGAAAAACAGCAACCGCCGCGCGGACGGTTTCGCCCCAAGATGCGCTACGCTCACCAAGGGGGCAGCAATCCCCCGATCGTGGTGATCCACGGCAGTGCGCTGGATCATGTGCCGGACAGCTACAAGCGTTATCTGGAAAGGACTTTTTGCGAGGCATTCAGCCTGCAGGGAACGCCGTTACGCATACAGTTCAATGCCAGCAAGAATCCGTTCGAAGGCCGCAGATCGAAGCCTCTGACCGAGGGTGAACAGCGCCAGGCACATCGTGCGCGTATCCGTGGCCGCAAGCTATACGGTTGATTCCCCATGGTGCTGTTGAGGTGAAACAGCGCTGGTAACGCCAACGGAAATCCAGTACAGTAATCATCCCGCATTTACAAATAAGAGCAAAATAATGAGCACAAAAGGGCAACATCTACAAGACCCGTTCCTTAACGCATTGCGCAAGGAGCACGTGCAGGTGGCGATTTACCTGGTTAACGGCATCAAGCTGCAAGGCCATATTGAATCGTTCGATCAGTACGTGGTGCTGTTGAAGAACACCATTACCCAAATGGTCTACAAGCATGCCATTTCCACTATTGTTCCGGCCCGGGCAGTCACCATTCCTTTCGACGCTGATTGATGCAGGAAAACCTGGCCGCGGCTGACGCGGCGGTGCTGGTCAGCCTGGATTTCGGCGCCGCAGATTATGCGGAAAGCCTGGAAGAGTTGCGCCTGCTGGCAGAAAGTGCCGGCGTGCATGTGGTGGCAGTGGTCGAAGGGCGGCGTCAGCGTCCGGATGCGGCCCTGTATGCCGGCAGCGGCAAGGTGCAGGAGATTGCCGAGGTTCTCGAGCAGCATCAGGCTTCCACGGTCATTTTCAATCATGATTTATCCCCGGCGCAGCAGCGCAACCTGACTACCCGGCTGAAGGCGCACGTCATTGATCGCACTGCGCTAATACTGGATATTTTCGCGCAGCGCGCCAAGAGCCACGAAGGCAAGGTGCAGGTGGAACTTGCGCAATTAAGGTACTTGGCGACCCGGCTCGCCGGCATTGGTGTGGAACTCGGGCAGCAGAAGGGGGGTATCGGGATGCGTGGCCCTGGCGAAACCCGCCTGGAAACGGATCGCCGGAAATTGGCCAGGCGGGTCGACCTGCTCAAGGACCGGCTATCCAAGCTGAAGCGCCAGCGCACGGTGCGCCGGCGCGCGCGCAGCCGGAACGATGTGCTGTCGGTGTCCATCGTCGGCTATACCAATGCGGGCAAATCAACGTTGTTCAACAGCCTGACCCACGCCAACGTGTACGCCGCCAACCAGCTGTTCGCCACACTGGATACCACTTCGCGCCGGGTATATATCGGCGCCAGGACCGGCGAAGATGTGCGGGAAGGCGGCGGGCAGGTCGTCATTTCGGACACTGTCGGTTTCATCCGCCATTTGCCGCACTCCCTGGTGGCGGCTTTTCGCGGCACGCTGGAAGAAACGGCGCAGGCGGACCTGCTGTTGCATGTGGTGGATATCAACAGCCCCAATCGGGACGACCAGATCGCGGAAGTGAACAAGGTGCTGCATGAAATCGGGGCAGACCAAATCCCGCAGATTCTGGTGTTGAACAAAATCGACCTGCAAGCGTTGCCTGCAGGCGTAGAGCGCGACGAATATGGTAGAATTGCCCGCATTCGTTTGAGCGCCGTAAGCGGCGCGGGTGTGGATGAGCTGCGTGAAGCCTTGGCCGAAATCAGGGCAGGTTTCGGTCAGCAGGAACAAACAACGGAGAACAGGATAAATGGGATTGAATGATCCGCAGTGGGGCAAGAACAACAATGGTGGCCCGCCTGATCTGGAAGAGATACTGCGCAGGCTGAACAGAAAGCTGGCCGCCATGATGGGTAACAAAGGAGGCGGCCCGACTGGACCTGGCGGCAGCCCGTCCGATCCCAAGAGTTTCGGTAGCAGTGTCGGCCTGATCGTCATTATCGTTCTGTTGATCTGGCTCGGCAGCGGTTTCTATATTGTCGACGCCAGCCAGCGTGGTGTGGTGCTGCGTTTCGGTAAATATGTCGAGGCCACCGAGTCCGGCCCGCACTGGCATCTGCCGTTCCCCATCGAGAGTGTCGAAATCGTCAACCTGAGCCAGGTGCGCACGGTAGAAGTGGGTTATCGCGATAACGTAAAGAACAAAATGCTGCAGGAATCGGTGATGCTGACCGATGACGAGAACATCATCGACATCCAGTTTGCGGTGCAGTATTTCCTGAAAGACCCGGCAGCCTACCTGTTCAATAACCGTGACCCGGATGGCAACGTGCGCCAGGCCGCAGAGAGCGCGATGCGTGAGGTAGTAGGCAAGAGCAAGATGGATTTTGTGCTGTATGAAGGTCGTGAACAGGTGGCTGCGGAAACCGCCAAGCGGTTGCAGGAGACGCTGGATCTCTATCATTCCGGCATCATGGTGAGCCAGGTGACCATGCAGAATGCACAGCCGCCGGAACAGGTGCAGGCATCGTTCGACGATGCGGTGAAGGCCGGGCAGGACAGGGATCGCCAGAATAACGAAGGCCAATCCTACGCCAACGATGTGGTGCCACGCGCCAAGGGGGCAGCAGCACGCCTGATGCAGGAGGCGAACGGCTACAAGCAGAGCGTGATTGCAAACGCCGAGGGTGATGCCAGCCGCTTCAAGCAGATACTGGCTGCCTACAACAAGGCGCCCCAGGTCACTCGCGAGCGCATGTACATAGACATGATGCAGCAAATACTGACCAGCACCAGCAAGGTGATGGTGGATCAGCAGAAAGGAAACAGCCTGTTGTACCTGCCACTGGATAAACTGATCCAGAGCACGAATCCGCCAGTTTCGTCATTACCCAGCGTGCAATCGGCCGCGAAGCCGGTTGCGGATCAGACTTCCAATATGTCCTTGGAGGAGAAGGAGGCGGCAGCCTTGCGTGCACCTGATACTTCTGCCTTCGGTCGCGACAGGGGGCCACGCCCATGAACAAGAATTTCGGCAACATCCTGGTTGGCGCGATCGCGCTGATGATCCTGCTCAGCCTGAGCGTATTCGTGGTGGATCAGCGCAAGGTGGCAATCGTGTTCCAGCTCGGCGAAGTGGTTTCGGTGAAGACCCGGCCAGGGCTGTATTTCAAGATACCGCTGGTGCAGAACGCACGCCTGTTCGATTCGCGCATCCAGACCCTGGATTCCGGCGAGCCCGAGCGTTTCATCACGGCCGAAAAGAAGAACGTGATGGTGGATTATTTCGTCAAGTGGCGTATTGCCGACGTAAAGCAATACTACATCAGCGTCGGCGGGGATGAAGAGCGTGCGCGTACCCGCCTGATGCAGACGGTGAATGCGGCAATGCGCGAAGAATTCGGCAAACGCACCATCCACGAAGTGATTTCGAGCGATCGCGACCAGATCATGCAGGTGTTGCGTGAGAAGACCGACGCCGATGCGCGCAAGATCGGTGTGCAGGTGCTGGATGTGCGGCTGAAACGAGTCGATTTCCCGCAGGAAATCAGCGATTCGGTGTACCGTCGCATGGAGGCGGAACGCAAGCGTGTAGCCAACGAGCTGCGCGCGACCGGCTATGCCGAAAGCGAGAAGATTCGTGCTGACGCTGACCGGCAGCGCCAGGTTATTCTGGCCGATGCCTATCGCGATGCGCAGCAGATCAAGGGCGAGGGTGATGCCAGGGCGGCTGCAATTTATGCCGCTGCGTTCGATCGCAATCCGGAGTTCTACGCGTTCTATCGCAGTCTTGATGCCTACAAGCAAAGCTTCAAGAGCAAGAGCGACGTGATGGTGATCGACCCGAACTCCCCCTTCTTCAAATATCTCAAGGGCCCGGGCAAGCAGGGCAACTGACAAGATGTTTGACTACTGGCTGATTGCGTTCGGATTGATGCTGGTTATCGAAGGCATGACGCCCTTTCTGTTTCCCTCCCTCTGGCGAGAAACGCTGCGCAAACTGTCCCAGTTGCAGGATGGACAGTTGCGCTTTATCGGGCTGACGTTGATGCTGGTGGGCGTATTGGTTATTTATTGGGTGAAATAATGCCGAACTGGTTATTGCCGGAATATATACAGGACATGTTGCCGGAAGAGGCTTGGCGCATTGAGGGCATGCGCGCCAGTGTGCTGGAGCTGCTGCGGCGCTCGGGCTACCAGCTGGTAGCGCCGCCATTGCTGGAATATGCCGAGGCGCTGTTGATCAATGACGGCCATGATATGGACCTGCGCAGTTTCAAGCTGGTCGATCAGTTGAGCGGCCGCACCCTGGCGTTGCGGGCGGATATTACGCCGCAGGTTGCGCGTATCGACGCGCACTTGCTCAACCGCCAGGGCGTTGCGCGTCTGTGCTATGCGGGCAGCGTGCTGCATACCCAGCCTGCCGGGTTGATGCGCACTCGGGAGCCGCTGCAGATCGGTGCGGAACTGTATGGGCATGCCGGTCTGGACAGCGATCTCGAAGTGCAGCGGCTGATGATGCAGTCCCTCTCCCTGCTTGGCGTCGAAGGCGTTCATATTGACCTGGGACATGTCGCGGTGTTTCGCGCGCTGGTGCAGCGTGCGGAAATCAGCGAGGCGCTCGAAATAGCGCTGTTCAACGCGCTGCAGAGCAAGGATGTGCCGGCGGTACGCGAGCTGGTTGGTGGTCTGCCCAAGTCGACGCAGGATGCGTTGCTGGCATTGCCGCAACTTTATGGTGGGGTAGAGGTGCTGCAACGTGCGCAGCAGGTGCTGCCGGATTGCGATGAGGTGCGTGCCGCGCTGAACCAGTTGCAGCAGGCTGCGTTGCAGTTGCAGCCGCTGGCGGCGAGTGTCGGCATTGATCTTGCGGAACTGCGCGGCTACCACTATCACAGCGGTATGGTGTTCGCGGCCTATCATGCGGGCAGCCATGATGCGATTGCGCTGGGCGGCCGCTACGACGATGTGGGCAAGAGCTTTGGACGCGCACGTTCGGCTACCGGGTTCAGTATGGATTTGCGTCAATTGCATGGCTTGCTGGAGCCGCAGGCGCTGCCCAGGGGCATCCTGGCACCGCTGAATGATGATGTCGCGCTGCAGGAAACGATTGCCCGGCTGCGCGCGCAGGGGCAGGCGGTTGTGGTGGATATGCTGGGTGATGCCGCACATCACGCTGAATTGAATTGCGACCGTGAGCTGGTGCAGCGTAACGGTTCGTGGCAGGTTGCAGAAATAAAACATTGAACTGGAATGGAAATGACGTCGAAAAATGTCGTGGTGGTTGGTACCCAGTGGGGCGATGAAGGCAAGGGCAAGGTGGTGGACTGGCTTACCGACCATGCGCAGGGGGTGGTGCGTTTCCAGGGCGGGCATAATGCGGGGCATACGCTGGTCATCGGCGGCAAGAAGACGGTATTGCACCTGATTCCATCGGGCATCCTGCGTGAGCATGTGGTGTGCTACATCGGCAACGGGGTCGTACTGTCACCACCAGCGCTGCTCAAGGAAATGGATGAGCTGAGCGCAGCCGGAGTGGATGTATACAGTCGCCTCCGCGTTTCCGAAGCCTGCCCGCTGATCCTGCCTTACCATGAAGCGGTGGACAAGGCGCGCGAACTGGCCAAGGGCGCTGCCAAGATCGGTACCACCGGACGTGGCATCGGTCCGGCTTATGAAGACAAGGTGGCGCGTCGTGCTATCCGCCTGCAGGATTTGTTCCACCGCAAGCGCTTCGCCGCGAAGCTGGGCGAGGTGCTGGATTATCACAACTATGTGCTGAAAAACTACTTTAACGCTGAAACCGTTGATTTCCAGCAGACCATGGATGAAGCGCTGGCACTGGCGGAACGCATCAAGCCGCTGGTGATGGACGTGCCGCGCGCGTTATATGAGGCCAACAAGGCGGGGCAGAACCTGTTGTTCGAGGGGGCGCAGGGTACCTTGCTGGATATTGATCACGGTACCTATCCGTTCGTGACTTCAAGCAACTGTATTTCCGGTGCGGCCTGCAGTGGCAGTGGCGTCGGTCCGCAGATGCTGCATTATGTGCTGGGTATCACCAAGGCCTACACCACGCGTGTCGGTTCCGGCCCGTTCCCGACCGAACTGGATGATGAGATCGGTAAATACCTGGCGGAGAAAGGTCATGAGTTTGGCTCTACCACGGGACGTGCACGCCGTTGCGGCTGGTTCGATGCCGCGGCACTCAAACGTTCGATCCAGATCAACGGCGTATCCGGCCTGTGCGTGACCAAGCTGGATGTGCTGGATGGTGTGCAGAAATTGCGCCTGTGTGTCGGCTACCGTATTGATGGGCAGTACAGCGACATCCTGCCGGCTGGCGCGGATGCGCTGGAAGGTTGTGAACCGGTATATGAGGACATGCCCGGGTGGAGCGGCAGCACGGTAGGGGTTAAGCGTTACGAAGAATTGCCGCCGGAAGCGCGCAACTATTTGCAGCGTATCGCGGAAATTTGCGAAGTGCCGGTGGACATGGTGTCGACCGGGCCGGACCGCGATGAAACCATCGTGTTGCGCCATCCGTTTGCGGCATAGTTCAAATTGGGATCGCGCCTACAAGAACGAGCGGGCTGGTTGGAAAGCTGTTCGTTCCCTGGTGGTTCTTCGGCAAAGAAAAATGGCTCGCTTGCGCGAGCCATCGTAATACCTGGTGCCCAGAAGAGGACTCGAACCTCCACACCTTGCGGCACACGGACCTGAACCGTGCGCGTCTACCAATTCCGCCATCTGGGCATTGCTTGAGGGCGCGTAATTTAATCGTTATAGGATTTTCTGTCAATGAGAAAGAAAAAAAATATTCGTGAACTCGATCCGTTTCTGGAAAGGGAGCGCGCCCAGTACGAGCATCCCCTGCCCAGCCGGGAGTTTATCCTGCAAGTGCTGGAAGAGCAGGGGGCGCCGATACAGGAGGATGAGTTATGCGGATTGCTGCATATCGAGGAGCATGAGGCTGAACTGTTTTCCCGTCGCCTGCGTGCGATGGAACGCGACGGGCAGATCATGCGTAACCGCAAGCGTGCCGTGTGCGTGGTGGACAAGCTGGATCTGGTCAAGGGCAAGGTGCAGGGGCACCCGGACGGCTTCGGCTTCGTGATTCCGGAGGATGGCAGCGCAGACCTGGTGCTTTCAGCCAAGGAAATGCACAAGGTATTGCATGGCGACACCGTCATGGTGCGCGTTTCCGGTACGGATCGCCGCGGCCGGCGCGAAGCCAGCATCGTCGAAGTGCTGGAGCATGCCAATCAGCGCCTGGTCGGGCGCCTGTTCAATGATCACGGCATTCAATTCGTAGTAGCCGAGAATCGTCGCATCAGCCAGGACATTCTGGTTGCGCCGGGCGGGGCGGGTGGTGCCACGGCAGGCCAGGTGGTGGTGCTGGAAATTCTGCAGCAACCATCCAAGCATGCGCAGCCTATCGGCCGCATTATCGAGATACTGGGTAATTATGCCGACCCGGGCATGGAAATCGAGATCGCGCTGCGCAAGCACGACCTGCCATATGAATTTCCCAATGATGCCGAACGCCAGGCCAGGAAGTTCGCGCCCGAAGTGTTGCCTGAAGATTATGCAGGGCGTGAAGAGGTCCGCCAGTTACCGCTGGTTACCATCGACGGCGAGACGGCACGCGATTTTGACGATGCGGTGTATTGCGAACCCAACGGCAAGGGATTCCGGCTGGTGGTGGCGATTGCCGATGTGAGTTCGTATGTGCAGCCGGGCGATGCGCTGGACAAGGAGGCGCTGAATCGCGGGAATTCGGTCTATTTCCCGCGTCGGGTGATCCCGATGCTGCCGGAAGAGCTTTCCAATGGTTTGTGCTCGCTCAACCCCAATGTGGATCGCCTGTGCATGGTATGCGACATGCAGATCAGCGCCCATGGGGAAATCGAGAAGTATCGTTTCTACCCGTCGGTCATGTTTTCGCATGCACGGCTGACCTATAACCAGGTAGCGGCGATGCTGGAGAACCCCAGGAGCCAGGAAGCGCAGGAGTTTGCCAGGGTGCTGCCGCACATCCAGAATCTGCATAAATTGTTCCAGACATTGCTGCATGCGCGTGAGAAGCGCGGTGCGATCGATTTCGAAACCATTGAGACACAGATGGTGTTCAACGATCAGGGCAAGATCGAGAAGATCGTGCCGGTGGTGCGTAATGATGCGCACAAACTGATCGAGGAGTGCATGCTGGCTGCCAACGTTTGTGCTGCAGATTTCCTGCATGAGAAAAACCACGCCGTACTGTACCGGGTGCATGAAGGCCCAACACCGGAGAAGCTGGAAGCCGTGCGTGAATTCCTCAAGGAATTCGGCCTGCAACTCGGAGGCGGAGATGAGCCACAGGCGGCTGATTATTCCAAGCTGCTTAAGCAGGTCAGGGAACGCCCGGATGCCGCGTTGCTGCAAACCGTGATGCTGCGCTCCTTGCGCCAGGCTGTGTACAGCCCCGAGAACAGCGGGCATTTCGGCCTGGGCTATGAGGCCTATGCGCATTTCACATCGCCGATCCGCCGCTACCCGGATTTGCTGGTGCATCGTGCGATCAAGGCGGTACTGAATGGCAAGCAATACAAACCGAAGGAAAAGTGGGAGGTGCTGGGGGTGCACTGCTCAATGACCGAACGCCGTGCCGACGATGCCACACGTGACGTTGAGGCCTGGCTCAAATGCTTCTATATGCGCGACCATCTTGGCAGCGAATTCGATGGTACCGTGTCCTCGGTTACCGGCTTCGGCCTGTTCGTGGCGCTGGACGATATCTATACCGAAGGCTTGGTGCACGTGTCGGAACTCGGTGCGGACTATTTTCACTTCGATGCGGCCAAGCACCAGATGCTAGGGGAACGGACCGGCAAGCGTTATCGCCTGGGTGACCGGGTGCGGGTCAAGGTGGTGCGGGTCGACATGGAGAGCACCAAAATCGACTTTGCGCTGGTGGAAGATAAAGGTAAAGAACGAGCGGAAGACAAGAAGCATCCCGGCAAGAAAAGCAAGGTGTGGTGAGGCATGGCTGAAACTCGAATCATTCACGGATTTCACGCGGTTACCGCACGCATTCGTCAGCATGCAGACAGCGTGCTGGAAATATATGTAGATGCCCAGCGCCGCGATCCGCGAGCACGCGATCTGCTCAAGCTGGCTGAAAGCCAGGCGGTGCGCATTGTTCCGGTGGATAGCAGGCGTCTGGATGGCATGGCGGGTAATGCGCGTCATCAGGGTGTCGTCGCCCGCGTGAATGCGGCGCAGAAGGTACTGCATCTGGATGATGTGCTGGATACCCTGACTGAACCCGCCTTGCTGCTGGTGCTGGATGGCGTGCAGGATCCTCATAATCTCGGTGCTTGCCTGCGCAGTGCCGATGCGTTCGGCGTGCATGCAGTAATTGCGCCGAAGGACCGGGCTGTGGGCCTGAATGCCACGGTGGAGAAGGTTGCCTGTGGTGCGGCGGAGACCGTGCCTTACATTACCGTCACCAACCTGGCGCGTACCCTGCGTGAGCTGAAGGAGCGGGATATCTGGGTCGTGGGCGCGGATGGCACAGCGGAAACCGACCTGCACGGTTTCAGGCATAGCGGTGCACTGGCCTGGGTGCTGGGTGCCGAAGGCGAAGGGTTGCGCCGCCTGACCCGTGAGACCTGCGATCAGCTGGTGCGTATTCCGATGCTGGGCAGCGTGGAAAGCCTGAATGTATCGGTGAGCACCGGGGTATGCCTGTATGAGGCCAGAAGACAAAGGGCTGGCGGCGGCATGTAGGCAATCGCGTAAAGCGGCTATGCCGTTTTATTGCTGCCCGGCCAGATTCCGGACCTTCTGCAATACACTGTCGCGCTTCAGCATCGACAGGTAATTTTCTTCGTCCAGGGCGACGACCTGGGACAGGTAGGCAAGGTTCTTGTCGATCGACTCCAGATAGAAGTTCTTCTCGATACCCATATAGTCCATGAAGTGGTTGGTCAGCCGGGTATAGAGGCCGCCAAAATCCTCATTGAGCTTAACCATGGTGTACTCATGGAATTCGCGCGTCCTGGCGAGCAGGTCATACATGCTCTGGTAGTTGCCGAACTGTGCCTCCTGAAATTCCAGATAAAGCAGCAGCAGTTTTTCCAGATAGGTGCGGTCTGCCATTTGTCCGACCAGGTCGGCACTGCCAAGGATTTGTCCGATCAGCCGGGTGCGTTGATCGGGAAAGTCGATCATTGGAAATAATCGTTCGAAACTGGTACTGCGCACGATGCCAGCCAGCTGCTCGGGCCAGGCTGCTGGAAAGCCGTTTTCCGTCAGGTAATGCCTGATAAATTCAATGCCGCGTTCGATGTGGCTGCGGGTGTATTGCGCACCGGTGCCACTTGCTTCCCCCTCCCGTTGAGCATAGCCGATATCGTGCAGCAGGGCCCCGATGCACAGCAGGGTGATGGAGGTATCGTCAATGCGCTCGCCCGCAAGATGCACACCATGCATCAGGCGCACGGCGCACAGGAAAACGTCCAGCGTGTGTTGCAGGTCATGATATGGGGTGAGGATGGTGCAATAGCCGGGATAGGTGCCCTCGAACAGGCGCACTGTGTCGTCGAATACCCTGCGGACGCTGGAGAAATCATATGACGGACTGATGCGCTGGATGATTTCTGTTGCAGTATTCCAGGCTTGGTCAGGAGTGCAGCTGGAAAACAGATCTGGCAATTGCGGGGCTGTCGTGGTGTTGTCCATGATTTACGCAAAAGCAAGGCAGCCGGATTAAGTGGCTACATTCTGCAAGAGTCCGGCAACTCATGCAACCAGATATTTATACAGGCTAAAGGGGTGTATTTCGGGCTGGGGCGCGTCGGTTGCTACCTTTGTGCCGGACTTGAAATTTTCCGGGGAGCCCCCAGATTAAGATGCCACCAAATTTGTGAAAGGGAGACCAAAGTATGACCGAGAATCTTGCCGCTAGCCGAGAAACAATGGGGTTTCAGACCGAGGTAAAGCAGCTGTTGCAGCTGATGATCCATTCTCTGTATTCCAATCGCGAGATATTTCTGCGCGAACTGGTTTCCAATGCGGCTGATGCCTGCGACAAGCTGCGTTTCGAGGCATTGCATAACGCGGCATTGCTCGAAGACGATTCCCCAGCACAAATACGTATCAGCTACGACAAGTCGGCCAAGACGCTGACTATCAGCGACAACGGCATCGGGATGAGTCGTGACGAGGTTATCAACAATCTTGGTACCATCGCCAAGTCCGGTACCCGCGAATTCTTCTCGCGTCTGAGTGGCGACCAGCAGAAAGATGCCCACCTTATTGGACAATTCGGTGTGGGATTCTACTCGGCCTTTATCGTGGCCGACAAAGTGACGGTGGTGACGCGCCGGGCCGGCGAGAAGGCAGATCAGGGTGTACGCTGGGAATCTGATGGTGGTGGCGAATTCTCCATTGAAATGGCGGAACAGGCGGTACGGGGCACTTCAATTACCCTGCATTTGCGTGAGGGGCAGGAGGATCTGCTCAGTGGCAGTCGTCTGCGTGCCATCATTCACAAGTATTCAAACCACATTGTTCAGCCCATTGTGATGCAGAAAGAGGAATGGCAGGACGGTGCCAGCAAAATCGTCGAGGAAGACGAAACGGTCAACCAGGCCTCCGCACTGTGGACAAGGCCGAAAAGCGAAATCAGCGATGATGAATACAAGGAGTTCTACAAGCATGTAGGCCACGATTTCGATGATCCGCTGGCATGGAGCCATGCGCGGGTCGAGGGGCGCCAGGAATATACGCAATTGCTCTATATTCCGGCACATGCCCCGTTTGAGCTGTGGGATCGAAATGCGCGCCATGGGGTCAAGCTGTACGTTCGCCGCGTATTCATCATGGACGACGCCGAACAACTGATGCCGCAGTACCTGCGTTTCGTGCGCGGCATCGTCGATTCGAGCGATTTGCCACTCAATGTATCGCGTGAAATCCTGCAGGAATCGAAGGATATTGAGGCTATCCGGTCCGGATGCACCAAGAAGGTACTGGGTTTGCTGGAAGATATAGCCGCCAATGATGCTGAAAACTATGCCAGGTTCTGGGGAGAGTTCGGGCGCGTGCTGAAAGAGGGCATGGGTGAGGATTTTGCCAACAAGGACAAAATCGCCGGCTTGTTGCGGTTTGCTTCCACCCAGGCTGATACGGCGGATGAGACGGTATCGCTTAAAGACTATATCTCGCGCATGAAGGATGGACAGGAGAAAATTTACTTCGTTACTGCCGAGACATTCAATGCGGCAAAGAACAGCCCGCATCTGGAAGTATTCCGCAAGAAGGGCATTGAAGTGCTGTTGCTGTCCGACCGCGTGGACGAGTGGGTGGTCAGCCACCTAAACGAGTTCGACGGCAAGCAGCTGGTATCTGTCGCCAAAGGTGGACTTGACCTGGGAGCCCTGGAAGATGAGGCAGAGAAGCTGGAGCAGGAAAAGGAAGCGGATGAATTGAAGGGTTTGACCGACAGGATCAAGGGCAGCCTTGCCGATCGCGTCAAGGAGGTAAGAGTCACGCACCGTTTGACGGACTCCCCGGCCTGCCTGGTTGCTGATGAGCACGACATTGGGGGGAATCTCGCTCGCTTGCTCAAATCTGCCGGGCAACATGCACCATCTTCGCAGCCGATACTGGAAATCAATCCCAAGCACCCGGTAGTGCTGCGGTTGAAGCTTGAGGAACGCCACTTTGCCGATTGGGCTGCGGTGCTGTTTGATCAGGCGCTGCTGGCCGAAGGTGGACAGCTCGACGATCCGGCGGGATTCGTCAAACGTGTTAACCAGTTGATGATGGAGATGAGCGGCAACTGATCGCCGTTTTCAAGGCTCGGTTCGGCAATGGGCGCGTGTCCGTTGCCGGATCATTACCTCGCAGATACTGGGCCAAAGGTGTATTTTTCTTGGAATTAAATCCATAGCTTATTCCCATTAAGGGGAATTTCTTGCTATAATTCGCCGCGTTTTCTGATGGGCCTCGAGCCCGTTTTTTATTTGTGGATGTGGTTTATGGATGTTTCGCGGCTGGTAGAAACAACGCTAACAGGTTTGGGATATGAACTGGTCGACCTTGAAGTGTCGGGCCGGGGGGGGGTTCGCGTGTTTCTCGATAAGCCCGAGGGAATTACGCTGGAAGACTGCGAACTGGTCAGTAATCAGTTGACGCGTCTGTTTACGGTTGAGGGCGTTGCGTACGAGCGCTTGGAAGTCTCTTCTCCTGGGCTGGACAGAGTGCTCAAGAAAGAAGCCGATTTCGTACGTTTTCGCGGTGAGAAAGCGAGTATCAAGTTGCGCATGCCGCTGGATGGGCGCAAGAGTTTTGTCGGCATCCTGGGTGAGCTGCAGGACGGGGTGTTGCAACTGGATGTGGATGGCAAGCAGGTCGCGTTTGAGTTGTCCAACGTGGACAAGGCGCGTCTGGTGCCGACATTTTGATTGGTTTAGAGCCTTCGCATGTGGCGAAAGCTTGCTTAGTTGGAGACGGTAATGAGTCGTGAAGTTCTGTTGCTGGTGGATGCCTTGGCCCGTGAAAAGAGCGTGGACAAGGAAATTGTGTTTGGCGCGCTGGAATCCGCCCTGGCTTCGGCTACCAAGAAACGATTTTCCGAAGAGGCCGACGTACGTGTCAGCATTGACCGGAATACTGGCGACTACCAGTCTTTCCGGTGCTGGCAGGTGATGGATGACGAGACTTTTGAGACGCCGGATTTGCACATCAAGCTGTCCGAAGCGCAAAAGCGTGATCCCAGCATACAGCTGGAAGAATTTATCGAGGAGCCGCTGGAGAATATCGACTTCGGCCGGATTGGTGCCCAGGCCGCAAAGCAGGTGATTTTCCAGAAGATCCGTGATGCCGAACGCGAACAGATCCTGAGCGACTTCATGGAGCGCAAGGAACATCTTGTTTCAGGGACGGTGAAGCGTATCGAGCGTGGCAATGCGATTGTTGAATTCGGCAAGATTGAAGCGCTGTTGCCACGGGATCAGATGATCCCCAAAGAAAATCTGCGCGTAGGCGATCGTATCCGTGCCTGCCTGCTGCGCGTGGATCGCTCCCTGCGCGGTCCGCAAATCGTCCTGTCCCGGATTACTTCGGAATTCCTGGTCAAGCTGTTCGAGCTGGAAGTGCCCGAAATAGAAGAGAAATTGCTGGAAATCGTCAGCGCTGCCCGTGACCCGGGTTCGCGTGCAAAAATTGCGGTGCGCTCGCATGACGCCCGTCTTGATCCGATTGGCACTTGCGTCGGAATGCGTGGCTCGCGCGTGCAGGCCGTAACCAACGAACTGGCGGGTGAGCGTATCGATATCGTGCTGTGGTCGGAAGATCCGGCCACCAGTGTGATTAACGCACTGGCTCCGGCGGATGTAAGCAGCATCGTGGTAGACGAAGACAAGCACAGCATGGATGTGGTGGTCGAGGAAGAAAATCTGGCGCAGGCGATCGGGCGTAACGGCCAGAACGTGCGTCTGGCCAGCGAAATGACCGGCTGGGAACTGAACATTATGACGGTGGAGGAGTCCAGCCAGAAGAACGAGCAGGAGTTTGCCAAGATTCGCAACGAATTCATGGAAAAGCTCGATGTGGACGAGGAGGTGGCCGACATCCTCGTACAGGAAGGCTTCAACACCCTGGAAGAAGTTGCTTATGTGCCGCTGGAGGAAATGCTGGAGATTGAGGCATTTGACGAGGCAACAGTGAACGAGCTGCGTAGCCGCGCACGCAACAACTTGTTGACACAGGCTATCGCTACTGAAGAGCAGGTTGAGCACAATATTGAAGATTTGCTCAAGATTGAAGGTATGGATGAAGAGACAGCCCGCACCCTGGCTGGCAAGGGGGTCGGCACCCAGGATCAGCTTGCCGATCTGGATGCGGAAGAACTGGTTGAGTTGACCGGCATGGATAACGATCGTGCCAACCAGTTGATTATGACGGCACGTGCGCCATGGTTTGAATAAGCGGCTGGTTTTCGTTTTGGAGTGCTGAGGTTAAGGGGTAGTGATGGGAAAAATGAACGTAGCGCAGTTTGCTGGTGAGCTGGGTCTGCCGGTCGAGCTGTTGCTGGAACAACTGCAGGCGGCCGGGGTCGCCAAGCGGAAGGAATCAGACCCCGTATCGGAACAGGACAAGGCACAATTGCTGGAACACCTGCGCAGTGCCCATGGCGGTGCGGCAAAAGGAAAGATCACGTTGACACGGCGTGAGACCACCGAGATCAAGAAGGCTGACAGTTTCGGAAAAGCTCGCACCATTCAGGTCGAAGTTCGCAAGAAGCGCGTAGTCGCTCCGGTAATACCCAAAGCTGAACAGCCGGTAGCAGCGGCTGAAGTGTCCCCGGCGGCATCGGTGAAGGTGGTTGATGAGCAGGAATTGGCACTGCGCGAGGAAGAAAAACGCCTGCAGGCCGAACTCGCTGCGCGTCAGGCTGCCGAATTGCAGGCGAAAAAAGAACGCAGCAAGCGCAAGGCCGTGCCGGCTGAGCCTGAAGAGCCGACGACGGCGGCACCACAGCCTGAAACAAAGCCGGCTGAAGCTGCACCTGTGGCTACCGAGAATCCACAACCGGCTCTTGCCGAAGGCACCTTGCACCGGCCTGCACCTGGGGACAAGGTCGGCAAGCCCAGCGTCAAGAAGGGCGCGAAGACATCTGACAAAAACAGTCCCTGGAGCGATACCGGCCACAAGAAGCGTACCCCGGTTCCCGATACCCGCTTGAGCGGGTGGGGCGGCGGCGGGCGTGCCCGCGTGCCGCGCCATGCCGAAAAATCCGGCAAGCATGAGGCGGCGGGTCAGCACGCCTTTTCGTTGCCGACTGAGCCGATCGTACGCGAAGTAATGGTTCCGGAAACAATTACTGTTGCAGAACTGGCGCAGAAGATGTCCATCAAGGCCGCCGAGATTATCAAGGTGTTGATGAAGATGGGTTCGATGGTGACCATCAACCAAGTGCTGGACCAGGAAACCGCAATGATTCTGGTGGAGGAAATGGGGCATGTTGCCAAGGCCGCGGAAGCAGATGATCCTGATGCCTACCTGACTTCCGAAATGGAGCACAAGGATGTACCGCTTGAGCCGCGTGCGCCGGTGGTGACCGTAATGGGCCACGTCGACCATGGTAAGACTTCCTTGCTCGACTATATTCGCCGGACCCGTGTGGCCAGTGGTGAAGCGGGCGGCATTACCCAGCACATCGGCGCCTATCACGTAGATACGCCGCGCGGCATGATTACTTTCCTCGACACTCCGGGCCATGAGGCGTTTACTGCGATGCGTGCCCGTGGTGCCAAACTTACCGATATCGTGATTCTGGTCGTGGCAGCGGATGACGGTGTGATGCCGCAGACGCGCGAAGCAATCCATCATGCCAAGGCAGCCAATGTGCCGATAGTGGTAGCGCTGACCAAGATCGACAAGCCGGAAGCGAATGCCGAACGTGTCAAGCAGGAACTGGTTTCGGAAGAAGTTGTGCCGGAAGACTGGGGTGGCGATACCATGTTTGTCGAAGTGTCGGCCAAGAGTGGTCAAGGTATCGACGCTTTGCTGGAAGGCGTGCTGTTGCAGGCCGAAGTGCTGGAACTGAAAGCACCCAAACTCAGCAATGCCAAGGGCATCGTGATTGAGGCCCGTCTGGACAAGGGCAAGGGGCCGGTGGCAACCGTACTGGTGCAATCTGGCACCCTGAAGCGCGGCGATACCGTGCTGGTGGGCGCCGTATTCGGCCGTGTGCGAGCCATGCTGGACGAGAACGGAAAGTCTACTAATGAAGCAGGACCGTCGATTCCGGTTGAGATTCAGGGGTTGTCGGAAGTGCCGGTAGCCGGCGAAGACATGCTGGTGTTGGCGGACGAGAAGAAAGCACGTGAAATCGCGCTGTTCCGCCAGGGAAAATTCCGCGACGTGAAGCTGGCCAAGCAGCAATCAATCAAGCTGGAGAACATGCTGGAACATATGGCCGAAGGGGAAGTGCGGACTTTGGCGCTGATTGTAAAAGCCGACGTGCAAGGCTCCATCGAAGCGATTTCGCATGCCCTGCAGAAATTGTCCACCGACGAGGTGAAGGTAAACCTGATTCACAGCGGGGTAGGAGCGATTTCGGAATCCGACATCAACCTGGCGCTGGCATCCAAGGCCATCGTGATCGGATTCAATACGCGTGCTGATGCCACTGCGCGAAAACTGGCGGAAAGCGCCGGTGTAGATGTGCGGTACTACAACATCATTTACGCAATGGTGGACGAAATAAAGGCTGCGATGTCCGGCATGCTGGCACCGGAGATGAAGGAAAGCGTTATCGGCATGGTGGAAATCCGCCAGGTGTTCCACATTTCCAAGATTGGTACCGTGGCGGGCTGTTATGTGACCGAAGGCCTGATCCGGCGCACTTCGCAGGTACGCGTGCTGCGCAACAACGTGGTTATTCACACGGGTGAACTTGATTCCCTGAAGCGCTTCAAGGATGACGTCAAGGAAGTCAAATCGAACTTTGAATGCGGCCTTTCATTACGGGGTTATAACGATCTCGAAGTCGGCGACCAGCTGGAAGTGTTCGAAATTGTTGAAATAGCGCGCGCACTTTAAATGCCTAAGGATTTTGCCAGAACCGACCGCGTGGCCGAGCAGATATTGCGCGAGTTGGCAGAATTAATACGTCTGGAAGTCAAGGACCCGCGCGTACGCATGGTCACCTTGACGGCTGTTGAGGTGACGGCGGACTATTCCCATGCCAGGATTTACTACACTACGCTGGAAGGAACGGATGGCAAGGTGCAGCAAGGACTGGAGCGCGCCAGCGGTTTTTTGCGGAGCCAGTTGGCACATGCCATGAAGCTGCGCATTATTCCGCAGCTGCACTTCCTCTACGACGCATCGGTGGAGAGGGGGGCGCGATTGTCGCAGCTTATTGATCAGGCAGTAGCCAGCGACCACAATCCGGACAAGAACTGAGGCGCTAGCCATGGCCCGTATTTCCTACCCGCTGGATGGGGTGTTGCTGTTCGATAAACCGCTGGGGCTTAGTTCCAACACGGCACTGCAAAAGGTGCGGCGTCTTTTCCAGGCCGCGAAGGCAGGGCATACCGGTACGCTCGACCCGCTGGCGACGGGCTTGCTGCCTATCTGCTTTGGTGAAGCCACCAAATTTTCCGGTGCGCTGCTGGATTCCAACAAAACCTATCGTGCCTTGATAAGGCTGGGGCAGACTACAAGCACGGCGGATGCGGAGGGCGAAATCCTCACCCAGTGCCAGGTTGCTGTGGATGAGCCCCAGATCAACGAGGTGTTGGCTAAATTCGTCGGTGAAATCAGCCAGTTGCCGCCGATGCATAGTGCCATCAAACATCAAGGTAAGCCGCTGTATGAATATATCCGCAAGGGTGAAACCGTAGAACGGGCAGTGCGCACCATAACCATTTATGAACTGTTGCTGGAGCGATTTGCAGGAACTGAACTGGAAATAACCGTACGTTGCAGCAAAGGCACATATATCCGCACGCTGGCTGAGGATATTGGCCATGCTTTGGGGTGCGGTGCACATTTGCTGGCATTGCGCCGCCTGGCTATCGGGCCATTCAGCCTGGATGATGCCTGTAGCTGGGACAGGCTGGAAGCAATGAGCCTAGCGGAGCGCGAATCCTGCTTACTGCCGCTGGATTGCATGTTGCAGGACTTGCCGATACTGGAACTGGATGCAGTGCAGGTGACTCGTATTGCACAAGGGCAGCGCCTGGTTCTTGAGCACCTCCAGCCGGGCGGCAGGGTACGTATTTATGGGGGAAACAGCTTCATTGGAGTAGGGCTTCTGGACGGGAAATTGCTGGCGGCTGAACGTTTATTGTCTAATGTGGCGAAAAATGCAGCATCCAGCGCCGAATAGGCTTGAGCAACAGCGGTATTGAAGGGTAAAATGCAGCACTTTTTTAGTGGAGAGTTGAAGAGATGTCTATTACGACTGCGCATAAAGCGCAAATTGTTACCGATTACCAGCGCGCCAAGGGCGACACAGGTTCGCCAGAAGTGCAGGTCGCATTGATGACTGCACGCATCAATCATCTGACCGAGCACTTCAAGGAGCATAACAAGGACCATCACTCCCGTCGTGGCTTGCTGCGCTTGGTGAGCCGTCGCCGTAAATTGCTGGATTACCTGAAAGGCAAGAACGAAGACAGCTACCGTGCGCTGATTCAGCGTCTGGAACTGCGCAAGTAACAATGCCTTGAACGCGGGTCGCTAATGCGGCCCGCGTTACTTTTGGAACACGACAATTCAAATCTGGCGCGCCGTGCGCCGTCATGCACAACAGAGGGGCAAACCTTGAGTCACTATAAAAAAACTATCGCTTACGGCAAACATCAACTTACTCTGGAAACCGGTGAGATTGCTCGTCAGGCAAGCGGTGCGGTAATGGTCAGTCTGGACGATACCGTGGTTCTGGTCACAGTGGTGGGGCGCAAGGATGCCAAGCCGGATCAGGACTTCTTCCCGCTGACCGTTGATTATCAGGAACGCACTTATGCCGCGGGCAAGATTCCTGGCGGATTTTTCCGCCGCGAAGGGCGCCCCAGCGAAAAGGAAATCCTGACTTCGCGCCTGATCGACCGCCCGTTACGCCCTCTGTTTCCTGAAGGGTTTTACAACGAAGTGCAGATCGTTGCGACCGTGATGTCTTCCGATAGCCAGATTGACTCCGATATCCCGGCGATGATAGGCGCCTCGGCGGCGCTGGCGCTGTCCGGCATTCCTTTCGATGGCCCGATTGGTGCTGCACGCGTAGGCTACCTGAATGGCGAGTACCTGCTGAACCCGACTGCCGATGAAATCAAAGAGTCGAAAATGGATTTGGTGGTCGCCGGCACGGCACGTGCCGTACTGATGGTGGAATCGGAAGCACAGGAGTTGCCTGAAGAGGTGATGTTGGGCGCAGTGATGTTCGGCCATGAGCAAATGCAGGCGGTTATCAATGCCATCAATGATATGGCAGATGCCGTGGGCATGCCCGATTGGGAGTGGACGCCACCCGCCAAGGACCAGGCATTGGTTGCCAAAATTGCAGAATTGGCAGAGGCTGACCTGCAGCAGGCGTACTCGGTACGTGAGAAACAGGCCCGCACTGCGCAAGTCGACGCAATCCGTAACCGAGTCGTTGAAACATTACTGGCCTCCGATGAGGCGCTGCAGAAGAACCACGTTAACGATCTGTTCAGCGAGCTGGAGGCGAAGATCGTACGCGGCCAGATTCTGAATGGCGAACCGCGCATTGATGGCCGCGACACGCGTACAGTGCGCCCGATTACCATCCGTACCGGCGTGTTGCCGCGTACCCACGGCTCGGTATTGTTCACGCGCGGTGAAACCCAGGCCTTGGTAGTGGCAACACTGGGTACGGCCCGCGACGCGCAAATCATCGATGCACTGCAAGGCGAGTACCATGACCGCTTTATGCTGCACTATAACTTCCCACCGTACTCCACCGGTGAAACTGGTCGCGTCGGCACACCAAAGCGCCGTGAAATCGGCCATGGCCGCCTGGCCAAGCGTGCATTGGTAGCCGCACTGCCGAGTGAAGAAGAGTTTGGTTACTCCATCCGCGTGGTGTCCGAAATTACCGAGTCCAATGGCTCAAGCTCGATGGCCTCGGTATGCGGCGGTTGTTTGTCTCTGATGGATGCCGGTGTCCCGGTGAAGACCCACGTTGCGGGTATCGCCATGGGCCTGATCAAGGAAAGTAACCGTTTTGCGGTGCTGACCGACATACTTGGCGATGAAGATCATCTGGGCGATATGGATTTCAAGGTGGCCGGTTCCGAAACGGGTATCACCGCCTTGCAAATGGATATCAAGATCAACGGTATTACCCGGGAAATCATGCATGCTGCATTAAAGCAGGCACGCGAAGGACGCATGCATATCCTTGGGATCATGAAGGAGTCCATGCCGCAGGTTCGTCCGGACGTATCGATGCATGCGCCACGCATGATCAAGCTGAAAATCAATCCGGAAAAAATTCGCGACGTGATCGGCAAGGGCGGGGCGGTGATTCGCGCCTTGACCGAAGAAACCGGTACTACTATTGATATTGATGACGAAGGCAACGTCACCATTGCCAGCGTCAGCGGCGAGGGCGGCGAGTTGGCCAAGAAGCGTATCGAGGATATTGTCGCAGAAGTTGAAGTAGGCAAAATTTACGAAGGCCCTGTCGTCAAGTTGCTGGATTTTGGCGCGATCGTTAATGTATTGCCGGGCAAGGATGGGCTGCTGCATATTTCCCAGATTTCCAATGAGCGCATTAATAGCGTTGCTGAACACTTGAAGGAAGGCCAGGTAGTTCGTGTCAAGGTGCTGGAAGCCGATGAAAAAGGCAGGTTGCGCCTGAGCATGAAGGCAATTGCCGTAGAATCTGAGGCGTCTCCTGCCGATGCCGAGTAAGGCTTCTTCGAGACTGCCAACAAAAAAGCCCCGCATTGCGGGGCTTTTTTGTTGGCAGGAATCAGTTCAAGGCAGTTCTGCTTGCTTTGATACGGTTAAGCCTTGGGGCAGTCACAGGCCTCCTGATGAAGGGCAACCGGCAATCAGGCGTTTACTGAGGGACTGGATGTCCCCCAACCGATATTTTATTTGGCGATCTGTTTTTCGCGAATTTCATCCAGCGTCTTGCAGTCAATGCAAAGAGTTGCTGTTGGCCGCGCTTCCAGGCGGCTGAGGCCAATTTCCACGCCACATTTTTCGCAATAGCCATAGTCGCCACTGTCAATTTTGGCCAGCATTTCATCAATCTTCTTGATCAGCTTGCGTTCGCGGTCGCGGTTGCGGAGTTCCAGGCTCATATCCGATTCCTGGCTGGCACGGTCATTGGGGTCGGCAAATACTGTAGCCTCGTCCTGCATTGTATGCACGGTTCGATCAATATCTTCACCCAATTCAAGCTTGATCCCGTTCAGGATGGCGCGAAAGTGGTCCAGCTGTTTGGTGTTCATGTAAGCCTCACCCTTTTTGAGTTTGTAGGGGGTGATGGGCTTGGTGGGTTGTACCGGCATCAGAATATCTCCAGAAACATGCAAACAAAATTTTGAAAACGCGCTTTAATAACAGAAATAGGCATGTATCGCAACTGAAATCATGGTTTTTTATAGTCATTCAGGGTGTTAAGACACGGGCTTTTGCCAGTAAATACGCGGTTTTCCGTGACTTACAGAATCTGGACGCCTTGTTTCTCAAGCATGGCTATCAGGGAGATGAGCGGGAGGCCGACAAGCGCATTAGGGTCATCTCCCTCCATGCGGCTGATCAATGCGATGCCCAGCCCTTCTGATTTGGCACTTCCAGCACAATGGTAGGGCTGCTCCTTGATTAAATAGGATTCGATCTCGCGGTCATTATAGTTGCGGAAAGCAACACGATTTTCCACAACCTCGGTTTGCGTTTCCCCATTGAGGGCATTTAACAATGTCAGGGCAGTGTAGAATGTTATGGTTTTTCCACGCATAGCCTTAAGCTGGCGCACGGCATTTTCATGAGTAAGCGGCTTGCCTAATTGCTGGCCATCCAAAAGCGCGACCTGATCCGAGCCGATAATCAGGGCATTGGGGTAATTCTCTGCTACTGCATGGGCTTTTTCTCTGGAAAGGCGTGCAGACGTCTGTACAGGCGTTTCTCCAGGAAATGGCGTCTCATCTATGCCTGGAGCTGCAGTTTCGAATGAAATTTTCAGGCGTTCCAGCAGTGCACTGCGGTAGATAGAGGTAGAGGCGAGAACAATCGGTTGAGAATTCAAGATATTCCTTTGGTTTCTTTGACAGATGTGCCTGAAATATATATCATGCGCGCCTCATGTTTGCACGGCATTTCATCGATAGCTGGGACTTTGCCCATAAGGGCAAAGAATTGCGCGGCGAAATTCCGGTGGCTGAGATGCCGCGACTGGCGGATATGCTGATCTCGACCGATGGGCAGGTCAGCTATGTATTACGGGGTTATCAGGATAAAGATGGTAATCCGATGCTTGAGTTGTCGCTTGATGGCTTGTGTCAATTAAGGTGCCAACGCTGCCTGCAACGGATGGACTATCCAGTCAGGCTGGTTTCGCGTCTTATGTTGGCGGACACCCAGCCTGAAAACGAACTGTCAGAGGATGAGTATGACAGCGTTCCGGCTGACCCGCATCAGGATGTGTCGGCGCTGGTTGAGGAAGAGATTTTGCTGAGCCTGCCATTTGCGCCAAAGCATGAACCCGGTGCATGCCAGGCTGCAACGGAAGGTTTGCTGCAAAGTGACGGTAACCCGTTCACGGTTCTTCGCAGTTTGAAGAATAAGTAATTTAATTTTAGTTTTTGTTAAGGAGTAGTAGACATGGCAGTCCAACAGAACAAGAAGTCCCCCTCCAAACGCGGAATGCATCGCGCGCACGATTTTCTGAGCGGTCCGGCGCTGGCAGTTGAGCCTGCTACCGGTGAAGCGCATTTGCGCCACCACATCAGCCCAAGTGGTTATTACCGCGGCAAAAAAGTAATCAAGACCAAGAGCGAGTAAGTTTCCCTGCGCCAGTAGGGATTACTTTAACTTATCAAGTCACGCAAATTGGGTACATCTCTTTTTGCGCCTTTCCTGAACTTCTTGATTATCAGCATTGCGAGGGTCGCCCGGTGGACGTTACGATAGCCATTGATGCCATGGGGGGCGACCATGGTACGCATGTCACTATTCCAGCCGCAGTCGAATATCTGCGGCTGTATCCTGAAGATACCATCGTATTAGTTGGGCTGGCGGATGCCATTGAGGCCGAGTTGCGTGCCCTGCATGTGAAGGCGGGACCGCATTTGCGCATCCACGCGGCCAGCGAAGTGGTCGGTATGGACGAGTCGCCGCAACTGGTCTTGCGCAACAAGAAGGACTCGTCGATGCGCCAAAGCATCAATTTGGTCAAAAATGGCGAGGCGGCGGCCTGTGTCAGCGCAGGGAACACCGGTGCGCTGATGGCGACAGCTCGCTATGTGCTCAAAATGCTGCCGGGTATTGATCGGCCGGCGATCGCTTCTTTCCTGCCTACGGTCAAGGGGCAGGTCTGCATGCTCGACCTGGGCGCCAATGTCGACTGCAACGCGGAACATTTGCTGCAGTTTGCGCTGATGGGCAGCACACTGGTCAGTGCCATTGAGCACAAGCCCAACCCTACGGTCGGCCTGCTCAATATTGGCAGCGAAGACATCAAGGGTAACGAGGTCGTCAAACAGGCAGCTGAATTGTTGCAGAACAGCGACCTGAATTTTTACGGCAACGTCGAGGGGAACGATATCTTCAAGGGGGTCACCGACGTTGTGGTATGCGATGGCTTCGTCGGCAACGTTTCGCTTAAGACTACCGAGGGATTGGCCCAGATGCTGCGCGCCTTCCTGCGTGAAGAATTCAGCCGCAATATTTTCACCAAAATCGCCGGCCTGATTGCCATGCCGGTAATCAATTCCTTCCGCAGGCGGGTTGACCATCGCCGCTATAATGGCGCCAGCCTGCTCGGACTCAAGGGAATCGTAGTGAAAAGTCATGGTTCTGCTGACAAGTTTGCTTTCCTGTGCGCGATCGAACGTGCTGCCGAGGAAGCGCGGGGCGGGATGCTGCACCATATCAGCGAACACGTTGAAAAGTGGCACCATGGACGCCAGCAAGAATTAAGTGAGGCATCCTGATGTATTCAAAGATAATCGGTACAGGCAGTTATCTTCCCGGCAAAGTTCTGACTAATTACGACCTGGAAAAGATAGTCGACACTTCGCATGACTGGATATTCACGCGCAGCGGTATCGTTGAGCGGCACATCGCGGCAGAAGGCGAGCTGGCCAGCGATCTGGCTGAACAGGCCAGCCGCCGCGCGATTGAGGCTGCCGGCATCAGTGTCGAAGATATCGATCTGGTTATTGTCGCCACGACTACTCCGGACCAGATTTTTCCGAGTACGGCCTGTATTCTGCAAGACAAGCTCGGCATCAAACAGGGCGCTGCATTCGATGTGCAGGCCGTATGCAGCGGCTTTGTCTATGCACTCAACACCGCAGACCTGTTTATTCGTGGCGGCCAGGCTCGTAATGCGCTGGTAGTTGGAACCGAAGTTCTGTCGCGCCTTCTAAACTGGGAAGACCGTACTACCTGCGTGCTATTCGGCGACGGCGCTGGCGCGGTGGTACTGCAGGCCAGCGAAACCCCGGGAATACTCTCAGCCAAATTGCATGCTGATGGTCACCATCGTGGCATGCTGCAAGCTACAGGCCATATCGGCAAGGGGGCGGTGCAGGGCGACCCGTTTATCAAGATGGATGGGCAGGCCGTATTCAAGTTTGCGGTCAAGGTGCTGAGTGAAGTGGTTGAAGAGGTGCTGGCGGAAAATCAGTTGCAGGGTAGTGATATCGACTGGCTGGTCCCGCATCAGGCCAACATCCGCATCATGGAAGCAACGGCGAAAAAACTCGGGTTGAGCATGGATAACGTTGTGGTGACCGTTGCGCACCATGGCAATACTTCCGCCGCCTCCATCCCGCTGGCTCTGGATACCGCAGTGCGCGACGGACGCATTCGTCCTGGCCAGCATGTGTTGCTCGAGGCAGTGGGTGGCGGCTTTACCTGGGGCGCTATACTGCTGCGCTGGTAATATTCATCCCCCGAGAATTAATTTTCCTGAAATATCCCATGAGTAAATTTGCATTTGTTTTTCCCGGACAAGGCTCCCAATCTCGCGGCATGATGAATGGCTACGCCGAGTTCCCGGCAGTGCTTGAGACTTTTTCTGAAGCTGGCGATATCCTCAAGCAGGATCTGTGGCAACTGGCTGCCGAAGGCAGTGATGCCGAACTGAATGCCACGGTCAATACGCAGCCGTTGATGCTGACTGCAGGTGTGGCAGTGTATCGTGCCTGGCAAAGCCTCAATGGCCCGGCACCGCAACTGCTGGCCGGGCACAGCCTTGGCGAGTACACGGCGCTGGTGGCAGGCGGTGCCATTGGCTTTGCCGATGCCCTGCCGTTGGTGCGTTACCGTGCGGAATGCATGCAACAGGCGGTGCCCGAAGGTGTGGGCGGAATCGCGGCGATACTCGGGCTCGATGATGATGCCGTGCGTATGGTATGTAATGAGGCAGCGCAGGGCGAGGTATTGGAAGCGGTTAATTTCAATTCCCCCGGGCAAGTAGTCATAGCCGGCAATCGTGCTGCAGTGGAGCGCGGCATGGAGCTGGCCAAAGCCAAGGGCGCCAAGCGCGCGCTGATGCTGCCAATGAGCGTGCCATCGCATTGCAGCCTGCTTAAGGGCGCTGCGGAAAAGCTGCGCGCTTATCTGGATGATATTGAGGTACAGGCACCAGGCATAGCCGTGCTGCATAATGCCGATGTTCAGAGTTACACCGAAGGGGCGGCAATCAAGGACGCACTGGTACGCCAGCTGTATTCCCCGGTGCGCTGGGTGGAAACCGTACTGGCTTTTGGGGCGGCAGGTATCAGCCATAATGCTGAATGTGCGCCGGGCAAGGTTCTGGCTGGGCTGAACAAGCGTATTGATGCCAACCAGCAGGCATTGGCGCTAAATGATGGCGCAGCCTTGCAACAGGCGCTGACTACATTGACACAATAATAATCGTTGGGAGTAACTATGAGCTTACAGGGGCAAATCGCGCTGGTAACCGGTGCCAGCCGTGGCATTGGACAGGGTATTGCGCTGGAGCTGGGCAAGCTGGGTGCAACCGTAGTTGGCACGGCAACTACCGAAACCGGCGCACAGGCAATCAGTGCATATTTGGCAGCCGCGGGCATTAACGGCTGCGGCATGGCTTTGAATGTCAACGACGCTGTCCAGACTGAACAGGTGCTGGATGCGGTTCGCAAGCAGTATGGTGAAATCGGGATCCTGGTGAACAACGCGGGTGTTACTCGCGATAACCTGCTTGCGCGTATGAGTGACGAGGAGTGGGATGACATCATGGCCACCAACCTTAAATCGGTTTTCCGTCTGAGCCGCGCGGTGATGCGAGGAATGATGAAGGCGCGTCAGGGGCGAATAATCAACATTTCCTCGGTAGTCGGCAGCATGGGCAATGCAGGGCAGTCCAATTACGCGGCATCCAAAGCCGGTATGGTCGGCTTCAGCAAATCGCTGGCACGCGAAGTTGGCAGCCGCAATATCACCGTCAATTGTGTTGCGCCCGGCTTTATCGCGACGGACATGACTGAGGCGCTGCCGCAGGAACAACGCGACAAACTTGTTGAACACGTGCCGTTGAAGCGACTGGGGCAGGTATCTGATATCGCAGCAGCTGTTGCCTTTCTTGCGGGGCCGGGAGCAGGCTACATTACCGGGGCGACTTTGCACGTCAACGGCGGCATGTACATGGAGTAAGTAGCAGTTTGGAAATTTTGGCAATTTTGGTAGAATGCCGAAGCTTTTTGAATTTTAATCAGAGCAGGGAGAATCAAATGTCTAGTATTGAACAACGCGTCAAGAAGATTGTTGCTGAACAACTCGGCGTAAACGAGTCTGAAGTCAAGAACGAATCCTCTTTCGTCAATGATTTAGGTGCAGATTCTCTGGATACGGTTGAACTGGTAATGGCACTAGAAGAGGATTTTGAGTGCGAAATCCCCGACGAAGAAGCAGAGAAAATTACGACTGTTCAGCAAGCCATCGACTACGTCAACGCCCACCAGAAGTAATTTCCCTAAATAATTCAGCTTTCCATATCGGAGTCAAGTTTGGCTAAACGCAGAGTCGTGATTACCGGCTTGGGCATAATATCGCCTGTTGGTATCGGTGTTGCCCAAGCCTGGCAGAACATTGTCGAGGGAAAGTCCGGGATCGGCCGGATTACCCGCTTTGATCCTGCCCCGTTCGCCTGTCAGATTGCCGGGGAGGTAAAAGGGTTTGATGTTACCCAGTACCTGCCAGCGAAAGATGCCAGGCGCATGGACACCTTTATCCATTACGGCCTGGTGGCCGGCATGGAAGCTTTCAAGGATTCCGGCCTTGAAGTAACGGAACAGAATGCGGAACGTATCGGTGTATGTATCGGGTCGGGCATTGGCGGGCTGCCGATGATCGAGGATACGCACGCTGATTATCTTGAGGCTGGACCGCGCAAGATTTCACCGTTTTTCATTCCGGGAACCATTATCAATATGATTTCGGGCAACCTCTCGATCATGTATGGGTTGAAAGGGCCGAACATTGCATTGGTCACTGCCTGCACCACCGGTACTCACAGTATTGGCGAGTCTGCCAGGATGATTGAATATGGGGATGCCGACGTTATGCTGGCCGGGGGAGCCGAAGCCACAGTGACGCCGCTGGCAGTTGGTGGCTTTTCCGCCGCCCGGGCTTTGTCCACACGCAACGATGATCCGGCTACCGCAAGCCGCCCCTGGGACCAGGATCGCGACGGTTTCGTAATGGGGGAGGGCGCCGGGGTACTGGTGCTGGAAGAATACGAACACGCCAAGGCGCGTGGCGCGAAGATTTATGCCGAGGTGGCAGGCTATGGCCTGAGCGCTGATGCCTACCATATGACCGCACCAAGCACTGACGGGCCGAAACGCAGCATGCTTAATGCATTGCGCAACGCCGGCCTGAACCCGGACCAGGTGCAGTACGTGAATGCGCATGGCACTTCAACGCCGCTGGGCGACAAGAATGAGACCGAGGCCATCAAACTGGCTTTCGGCGCGCATGCAAAAAACCTGGTAGTGAACTCGACCAAGTCGATGACCGGCCACCTGCTTGGCGGAGCGGGCGGCATAGAATCAGTATTTGCTACGCTGGCGCTGCATCACCAGATTTCGCCTCCGACCATCAATATCTTCAATCAGGATGCCGAGTGCGATCTCGATTTCTGTGCGAATACAGCACGCGACATGAAGATTGATGTAGCGGTAAACAACAACTTCGGTTTCGGCGGCACGAACGGCACTCTGGTGTTCCGCAAGCTGTAGTTCCAGATTCACGCAGGCTATCCATGTTGATCAATGGCGTGCCGGAAAACAGGATAGGCATTCAGGATCGCGGACTGCTCTACGGTGACGGGGTTTTCCGCACCTTGTGCGTGGAACAAGGGCGGCCGCTGCACTGGGCACACCATTATCGCAAGCTACATCAGGATTGCGCCGCGCTGGACTTGCCATGCCCGGAAGCGGCGTTATTGGCCGCAGAATTGGGGCAACTGTCGGTACGGCAACCCGATGGTATCGCCAAAATCATCATCACCCGCGGTACTGGCGAGCGTGGGTATGCTCCGCCAGCATCACCCGCGCCGGTACGCATTCTCAGCATATCGCCATCCCCGGTTTTTCCCGAGGCATACCGGAAACAGGGGGTCAGGCTGAGGCTATGTGACCTGCATTTATCTCACCAGCCACGTCTGGCAGGCATCAAGCACCTTAATCGTCTGGAAAATGTACTGGCAGCTGCAGAATGGCGCGATCCGGATATCGCCGAGGGCCTGCTGCTGGATATGGATGGCAATGTGATTGAGGGGACGCGCAGCAATCTGTTTCTGGTGCGTAATGGCATATTGTTTACACCGGATTTGTCGCGTTGCGGCGTAGCCGGCGTACAACGGGAACGAGTGATGCGCTATGCATCGTCGCACAGCATGGCATGCACGACGGGCTGTTTTACCCTGGACGATGTACTGGCTGCCGATGAGGTGTTCCTGGTTAACAGTGTGATTGGACTGTGGCCGGTATGCCAGTTGCAGGGACGCAACTGGTCGCATTATCCTGTTTCCCATCAAATAGCGGAGTGGCTGAGCCATGAATCGACCGATTAGCCCGCTCAAGCGCCTGCTGGCCTTGGCGCTGGCAGCCTTGCTGTTGCTCGCGGGCATAACCGGCTTTTATGCCTTGCGCCCATTGACGATCCCGGCCTTGCCATTCGAGTTTTCGCTGAAACAGGGAGCCAGCCTGAAAGGCATTGCCAGGCAATTGCATCAGGAAGGCGTATTGCCGGGCGAGCGAATGTTCGTCTGGCTGGGACGAGTATTGGGCCGGGCTGGCGAGATCAAGTCGGGCAATTACCAACTGGAAAGCCCGGTATCGCCGCTGGAATTGTTGAATATTGTGACCGAAGGGCGGGTGAGCCAAGCGCAGATCAGTATCATCGAGGGCTCGACCTTCAGGCAGCTGCGCGCTGAGCTGGATGCCAACCCCAACCTGCGTCATGACAGCAGCTCGCTATCAGAAGAGGCCATCCTGCAGCGGGTCGGGGCGCCGGAATCAGAGGCGGAGGGGCTGTTCTTTCCGGACACCTATTATTTTGCAAGCGGCGTCAGCGATCTGGCCATACTCAAGCGCGCTTACCAAATCATGCAGCGCCACCTGCAGGAAAGCTGGCAGCAGCGTTCTCCGGGATTGCCATTGCAAACACCGTATCAGGCATTGATCCTGGCGTCGATCGTGGAAAAGGAAACCGGCCAGGCAAAAGACCGGGGCATGATTGCCGCGGTATTCATCAACCGTTTACGCAAGGGCATGCTGCTGCAGACGGACCCTACCGTGATCTACGGCATGGGTGAAAAATTCGATGGCAACCTGCGCAAGCGCGATTTATTGACCGATACCCCGTACAATACCTACACTCGTTCCGGGTTGCCGCCAACGCCGATTGCGCTGCCGGGACTGGCTGCATTGCAAGCAACCCTGCACCCGGCTTCGACCAATGCGCTGTATTTCGTGGCCAGAGGGGACGGGAGCTCGGAGTTTTCGGAATCGCTGGCCCAGCATAACCGGGCAGTTAACAAATACCAGAAATGAACAAAGCAAAATTCATTACTTTCGAAGGCGTCGATGGGGCGGGCAAGAGTACTCATTTGTCGTGGTTTGTCGAAACACTGCGCAGCCGTGGTATTGATGTGTTGCTCACACGCGAACCTGGCGGTACGCCATTAGGCGAGAGCCTGCGCGAAATATTGCTGCACCAGCCGATGCATGCCGAGACCGAGGCGCTGCTGATGTTTGCCGCACGACGCGAACATGTTGAACGAGTCATCAAGCCGGCGCTGGCCCGTGGTACCTGGGTGATTTCTGACCGGTTCAGCGATGCCAGTTTTGCCTATCAGGGCGGCGGCAGGGGCGTGCTGGTCGGCAAGCTGGAACAGCTGGAACAGTGGACTCACGGAGAATTGCAGCCAGATCTGACACTGTTATTCGACATTCCTGTGGAGGTTGCACGACAGCGCCTGAGCAACAACCAGTCGCTGGATCGCTTCGAGCAGGAGCAGGCAGACTTCTTCGAAAAGGTGCGCCAGGCCTATCTCGATCGCCGTACCAAATATCCACAACGTTTCGCCTTGATCGATGCGGCACAGTCGCTCGAACAGGTAAAAGCCAGCCTGGAGACTGTCATCCAGGCCCTGCTGCCATGAGGGAGCAATACCCTTGGCATAAGGAAGTTCGACAGCGTTTGGCCGGGCTGCGTACACGCCTGCCGCATGCGCTGCTACTGAAGGGGGCGCAGGGAGCCGGCAAGTTAGATCTGGCCATGAATTTCGCGCAATCTGTGCTTTGCGAACAACCCCTGGCTGGTGGGGAGGCATGCGATGCCTGTCCGTCTTGTCATTGGTTCCAGCAGGAATCCCATCCCGATTTCCGTCTGATCCAGCCGGATGCGCTGGCCCAGACGGAAGCAAGTGTGACGGATAACAGCAAGAAGCCGGCACGCCAAATCACTGTGGATCAGGTGCGTGCGCTTGCGGATTTCTCCAATCTGTCGGCACATCGCGGGGGATACCGGGTAGTGCTTGTTTATCCGGCAGAGGCAATGAACCTTAATGCGGCAAATGCGCTGCTGAAAACCCTGGAAGAACCACAAGGACAGATGTTGTTCATTCTGGTGACCCACAAACCGCAGCATTTGCTCCCCACCATTCTGAGCCGCTGCCATAGCATGCCGGTTGCCATGCCGTCGATGCAGGCGAGCATTGCCTGGCTTGAGCAGCAAGCGATCGATGACCCCGCCAAGCGCTTAGCCCAGGCCGGCTTTTCGCCCCTGCTGGCGATGGACTTGACCGAGGAGTCGGCTTCAGAGCATGAAAAGGTATTGCGGGCGCTGATGCAGCCTGAGCAAATGGATGAGTTCGAGCTGGCCGAGCAATTGAAAAGCAAACGAGTGGAGCCAATACAGCTTATTCAGTGGCTGCAGCAGTGGTGCTATGACCTGGGGAGCCTGAAACTGGCAGCAAAAGTGAGATACCACCCTGATTTGCAGGATTCAATTTGTCGCTTGTCCAATGGATTGGCGATGTTTGATTTGCTTAAGATGCAGAAGGAGTTATCCATTGCCAAGCGCGAAGCCTATCATCCGTTGGAACCGAAGTTGTTGTTCGAGTCGCTGTTTGCCGCTTACCGCCAAATGTTGCGCATTCGCGCAAGCTAATTCGCTTGGGAACCCCGATGTTTGTTGATTCGCATTGTCACCTTAATTTTCATGAGCTTGCCGACAACCTCGATGAGGTACTAGCGAATATGCGCAGCAACGGAGTTTCAGAAGCTCTGTGTGTCAGTGTCAATCTGGAGAACTTTCCACAAATCCTGGCGCTTGCAGAACAGTATCCGCACATCTATGCATCTGTCGGAGTACATCCGGATAACGAAACAGAAACCGAGCCGACCCTGGATAAGTTGCTTGAACTGGTGCGACATCCCAAAGTCATTGCGATAGGGGAAACCGGACTGGATTATTTCCGTTTGAAGGGCGACCTGGAATGGCAGCGCGAACGTTTCCGCATTCATATTCGTGCTGCCATTGCAAGCGGCAAGCCTTTGATCATCCATACCCGTGAGGCGGCGCAGGACACTTTGCGCATCATGGCCGAGGAGGGGGCAGACCGGGTCGGTGGTGTGATGCATTGTTTTACCGAAAGTCTGGATGTGGCGCTAGCAGCAATAGAAATGAATTTCTATATTTCATTTTCCGGCATCGTTACTTTCAAGAATGCAACGGCAATAAAAGAGGTGGCCAGCCAGATTCCTATCGAGCGTATGTTGATCGAAACCGACGCGCCATATCTGGCTCCGGTGCCTTACCGCGGAAAGCTCAACCAGCCTGCCTATGTGAAATATGTAGCCGAGCAAATCGCTGCGTTGCGGGCAGTTCCATTGGAGCAGGTTGCATCTGCAACGACGGCAAACTTCCATCGATTATTCAAGACAGCTGCATAAATCACTGCTACTGGGGCTGGGTAAAACCAATACGTACCGGCTATCCTGGTGCAACGAAATTAGCTTCCCAATTTTCTGTGATTTATGTTTTTCCTGCCTCCCGAACACGAGTTTAGTACCCGTTAAATACCGTCGCTAACTATTACGCAGGCGCAACGCAGTGCCATGAAAGGTTGCATGCGACAGGTTCGGCATATATCATGCATGCACATTTGTACAAATGTATTTATTTGATACAAGCATTTTCATGCGTTGAGAGAAGTCAGGAACAGTGTTGCATGAGCTAGCGAACATAATGCCAAAACAAAAGGTTGTCGCATTGTTTGGAGAGGTTCTGGTAGATGTGTTTCCGGACCGGAAAGTGTTGGGCGGGGCACCTTTCAATGTTGCGCGCCACTTGCGTGCGTTCGGTTTGCATCCACTTCTGATTACGCGGACAGGAACGGATGAAATCCGCGATGAGCTGCTGGCAACAATGGACAAATTCGGGATGGATGCGCGTGGTGTGCAGAGCGATCTTGCACATCCGAGCGGTGAAGTCACTGTCCATATCAAGGGGCATGAACATCAGTTCGAGATACTGCCCGACCGCGCTTACGACTATATCCATGCCGGACTTGCGCATATGATCGCGCTTGCTGTACGTCCGCAATTGATCTATTTCGGTACCTTGGCACAACGCGGTGTAATTTCACGCCGCGCACTGACGGCCTTATTGCGAAGCAGCAAGGCGCCCCGCCTGTTGGATATCAATTTACGCAAGCCGTGGTACGACCTGCCTACAGTAGAACGGTCGCTGCAACGAGCCGACATCGTCAAGCTGAATGAAGATGAGCTTTTGCTGCTTGCCTCATTGCTGAGGCTGACGGGGAAAACTCTTGAAGAACAAGCCGCTATGCTGCTCCGTCAATTCAATCTGGAGAGCATACTGGTCACCCGCGGTGAAAAAGGCGCCTGGCAACTGGCCAGAGATAGCAAGGTAATTCATGCAGCAGGCGAGAAAATGGAAACACCCGTGGTGGATAGCGTTGGCGCAGGGGATGGTTTCACGGCAGTACTCATACTCGGCATGTTGAGTGACTGGTCAATGGCGTCGACCTTATCCCGAGCCAATTCATTTGCAGCCGCTATCTGTGGAATACGTGGCGCCATACCGGCCAGTCAGGATTTTTACCTACCTTTTCTGGAAGAATGGAAAAAATGCCAACCACTCAGGCCCAAAGCGCAAACCCTCTGTACATCCTGATGATCAGCATGCACGGCCTGATCCGGGGTAACAACCTGGAACTGGGACGTGACGCTGATACCGGCGGCCAGACAATTTATGTAGTTGAACTCGCAAGAGCACTTGCGCGACACCAGAATGTTGGGCGGGTGGACTTGCTGACCCGCCTGGTTGAAGACCCGGCAATATCCCCTGATTACGCCAGACCTGAGGAACCGCTGGGCGATGGTGCGCGGCTCCTCCGCTTGCCATGTGGCCCAAAACGTTATTTGCGCAAGGAAACGTTATGGCCCCATCTCGACCAGATGGTGGATCAGTGCCTGCATCTGTTGCGCAAGCAAAACCGCCTTCCCGACCTGATTCATACTCATTATGCGGATGCCGGTTATGTGGGTAGGCAGCTTTCCTTGCTGCTGGGGATTCCCCTGATTCATACCGGGCACTCGCTGGGAAGGCCCAAGAGAGAACGCCTGCTGGCCAGTGGCCGCAAAGATGTAGCCATCGAAAGGCAGTTTAATCTGGCGCGCAGGATTGAAGTCGAAGAGCAGGTCCTGAAGCACGCTTCGCTGATCGTGACCAGCACGCGCCAGGAAATCGATGAGCAATATGGCATGTACCAGAATAACGATCCTCGACGTTGTGCTGTCATCCCTCCGGGAATTGACACCTCGCGTTTTTCGCCTCCCGAGCGTAAAAAAACCGGATCAACTATTCAGCGGGAAGTTGACCGCTTCCTGTCGCAACCGGAAAAACCCATGATCCTTACGATCTGCCGGCCGGAAAGTCGCAAGAACCTGAAAGGACTGATTACGGCTTATGGCGGTGATGTGCGTGTTCAGGAGATGGCAAACCTGGTGGTTGTCGCAGGTAACCGCGATGACATACGCGACCTTGATGAAGCCCAGCAAAGCGTACTTAATGAACTGCTGCTCGACATTGATCGTTACGATCTGTGGGGGAAGGTGGCTTTTCCCAAGCATCATTGCCAGGAAGATATACCGGAACTCTATCGCCTCGCGGCGCGGCGCCGCGGCATATTCGTCAATCCGGCGTTAACCGAGCCGTTTGGGCTGACCCTGATCGAGGCGGCCGCCAGCGGCCTGCCATTTGTAGCACCGGACGATGGTGGCCCGAAAGACATTGTAGGAAATTGCCATAACGGGTTGCTGGTGAACACACTGGATCCGGCTGCAATTGCCGAGGGCCTGAACAAAGCATTATTGGACATGCAGCAGTGGCGCAAGTGGTCGAAGCAGGGGATAGCCGGGGTAAAGCGGCACTATAGCTGGGATGCGCATGTAGACAAGTACATGAATGTGCTGCGTCATTTGCTGCGCCGCGACCGTAAACGCTTGCGCCGTGAATTTGTGTTTGCGCATCGACATGATATGCCTGCATTGCCGCTGCACGCCCAGAGAGTGTTGATTAGCGATATCGACAATACCCTGATTGGCCAGAAAGATGGCCTGGGTGATGTCGTAGGCTGGCTGCGTGACCATGCAGATACCGTTGCTTTTGGAATTGCCACCGGGCGGCCTCTGGACAGTGCCGTCAAGATACTGAAAAACTGGCGGGTCCCTCTGCCGAATATACTCGTGACGTCGGTCGGCACCGAGATCAATTATGGCCCAGGCCTGCTGCCGGATACCGGATGGGCTAACCACATTCGCTACAAATGGCGCCGCGAGGCACTGCTCGATGCTCTGACCAGTATTCCCGGGCTTGAAATGCAGACAGCGGAAAACCAGCGTGAATTCAAGTTGAGCTATAACGTGGATCACAACCTGATGCCGTCGCTTGCGCAAATCCACCGTCATCTGCGGGAACGTAATCTGCATGCCAGACTGGTTTATTCGCATGAAGCATTTCTCGATATATTGCCCATACGCGCTTCAAAAGGCCATGCAATTCGCTACTTGGCGTACAAGTGGGGATTGCCACTGAAAAGTTTCCTGGTGGCTGGCGACTCCGGCAACGACGAAGAAATGTTGCGCGGCGACACGCTTGGCGTGGTAGTGGGTAACCATAGCCCGGAGCTGGAAACGCTACGCGGCTTTGATCAGATATATTTTGCAAATGAAACCTATGCCAGAGGAATTCTTGAGGGTATCCGCCATTACGGCTTTGATGAGTTCGACACGCAACCAGAAGAACGGTCCGAAACCATTTCATGATTGAAGAGTTATTTCACTACACACAAGAAAATCGGGATATAGCATATGCCTTGCTACACCGTTTTTTTGCTGCGAAGCGCCCACTCCTGCTGCAGACTGACTTGCGTGAAGAATTTGCTGCACTTTGCCTGGAAACCGAACGGAGCGAACTGGCTGATTCGCCGTTAGGCTATTTTGTGATGCGCATGCAAGAGGGTATTTTCCATTCCCCCTGGGCCTACTTTGCGCTACGTCCGGAAACTGCACAATGGATTTACCTGCGAATCAACGTTGAGTCACTGGTGCCTGAGCAAGTCAGCACCTCTGAATTTCTGCGTTTCAAGGAAGAACGGATCGATAATGCGCAGGAACCGGCAAAGGTACTGGAGATCGATTTCACGCCATTCGGGCGCAACTTCCCCAAGCTGAAGGAATGGCGCTCCATTGGCCAGGGTATGTTATTTCTCAACCGCCAACTGGCAAGCGGTATGTTCACCCGCTCTCAGGAGGGGGAGAGCAAGTTATTGGAGTTCCTGTGTGTCCACGCCATAGACGGGCAGCAATTGATGATCAGCGATCAGTTCAGCGAAGTGGCCATATTGCGCAATGCCCTGCGGCATGCCATTCATGATGTGGGAAAGCTGGATGAAAACGCGCCTTGGGCAACATTTTCGGAAAGCCTCGGCAAGCTCGGGTTTTACCCCGGCTGGGGCGACAAGGCCGGGCGTGTAATCCAGACCATGAACCTGCTGCTGGATATTCTGGAGGCACCATCGCCTACGGATATTGAAACATTCCTGTCGCGTATCCCCATGGTTTCACGCCTGCTAATCGTTTCTCCGCATGGATATTTCGGCCAGGATAAAGTACTGGGCTTGCCGGATACAGGCGGGCAGGTGGTTTACATTCTTGATCAGGTTCGCGCACTGGAGCGAGAAATGCGCGACAGCCTGGCGCGCCAGGGGGTGTTGGTCGAGCCCAAAGTGCTAATCGTCAGCCGGCTGATTCCAGATGCAGGGGAGACTTCCTGCAATCAGCGCCTGGAAAAGGTCAGCGGTTGCGAAAACACCTGGATACTGAGAGTGCCATTCCGGCGCAAGAATGGCGAATTCGTGCGCCACTGGATTTCCCGTTTTGAAATATGGCCCTACCTTGAAGACTTTGCCCTTGATGTGGAACGGGAAGCGTTGGCAGAACTGGATGGACGCCCTGACTTCGTCATTGGCAATTATTCCGACGGTAACCTGGTGGCATCGCTGCTCAGCAAACGCCTGGGGGTGACGCAGTGCAACATTGCCCATGCACTGGAGAAAACCAAGTACCTGCACTCAGATCTCTATTGGCGGGAAAATGATGAGCAATACCATTTTGCCTGTCAGTACACTGCCGATCTGATTGCGATGAATACCGCTGATTTTATTATTACCAGCACCTATCAGGAAATAGCGGGAACTGAGGAAACAGTTGGGCAGTATGGCAGCTATCGCGCATTTACCATGCCCGGTCTGTATCGTGTGGTAAATGGTATTGACTTGTTTGACCCGAAATTCAATATTGTCTCGCCCGGCGCCGATGAGAATATTTATTTTCCCTATAGCGACACCAATCGACGCCTCTCCGTATTGCACCCTGAAATCGAGAATCTGATTTACGGTGCAGAGCCGGGAATGCAATTTCGGGGAGCATTGGTGGAGCGCAATAAGCCCCTGATTTTCAGCATGGCCCGTCTTGATCGCATCAAAAATATGACGGGACTGGTAGAATGGTATGCAAACTCGGAAAGGCTGCGTAATTGCGCAAATCTGCTATTAGTGGGCGGCCATATCGATCCGGCATATTCATCAGACCATGAAGAGTGCGAGCAGATCCAGCGCATGCATGAGCTAATCGACAAACATGGCCTGGAAGGGCAGGTGCGCTGGTTAGGTATGCGCCTGCACAAGAATCTGGCCGGTGAACTCTACCGTACCGTCGCCGATAGTCGCGGGATTTTCGTGCAGCCTGCATTGTTTGAGGCATTCGGGTTGACCATTATCGAAGCCATGGCTTGCGGCCTGCCTTCTTTCGTTACTTGCCATGGTGGTCCGCAAGAGATCGTTAAGCACAATCTCTCCGGCTTTCATATTGATCCCAATAATGGGAAAGCTGCAGCAGAATTAATGTCTGACTTTCTGGAACGATGTATATCCGATCCTGTCGTATGGGAGCGTTTGTCGGAGGGGGCGCTTGAGCGGGTCAGCACACGATACACATGGAAGTTATATGCGGAGCGAATGATGGCCTTGTCCAGAATTTACGGATTCTGGAAATTCGTCAGCAACCTGGAACGCGAGGAAACTGCTCGCTATCTGGACATGTTCTACCATTTGCAATTCCGTCCTTTGGCGGAAAAGATGAACCGATAGGCAGCGGGCGAATTTTAGAATATCAATTAGTAACAAATGGTTGATTTTTTATCCAGAGTTTTTACTTTAGACTTGGCGAATCCTTGGTGAATGGCGCCGTACTAATCTTGAGGAACTGTTATATATGAGCAAATTAAAGTTGTTACCGGCCGCTGCCGGCATTATTGCCTTGACTGCCACGCTTGGATTGTCAAATGAGCAACGTGAAAACGAGGGGGACAACATTTCGAGGAGCAAGATTACTTTGACTTATGCTCAGGCCGGCCAAGTGCCAGTGCATGGCATTCCGCCTGATAGTCAATTCAGCAACATTAGCCGTTCGCCAACAACAATGCGGCCTGCATACCTTGTTGAAATCAATCGAGGAGACAGTGTAAGCAAGGTCATGATCGATGCGGTCACCGGGCGGATATTGGCCACCAACGCCATTTCCATATCTTGAAAATGAGTCGGCCTGGATATACCTTTTGTTCGCATAATGTATATTATGTCAAATAATGGCGGCGCCCTTAAACCGGCTGATACTACTCACAGAAGAATTCGACGGTCTCACTTGGATCCTTACGGTACGGGTGTCCCAGGCTGATACTCCCGTTACCGCGCAATACGACTTCCTCGCGCCGTAGTTCAATTTCATCTTCGCCACTGAAAGTCAGATAACTGCCGTTTGCGCTCTGATCGACAAACACAAATTTGTCGCGGCGGCGCTCGATCCTGCCATGCATGCGCGAAGCCCGGCGATCCTGAAATATGATATCGGCCTGTTCGCCTCTGCCCAAAGTAAGCGAAAGACGCTGGGCATTCACGATGAATTCCTGACCGGCATGGATAAGCCTGACCACTGGCTCAGCCAATGACGGCGTGAGTGTACGGCTCACCATCATGGTCATTTCCGAGCTTTCCTGCCAAATTACTTCGAAAACCTGAATATCCTCCGCCTTGCCTTTCACCGTGAGGGCATCCAGCGCACGTATACTGCTGCGCATGATTGGCGGAAGCTGCTTGACCGTAGTTTCAGAGGTAATGATTTGTCCGCCGTTGGCAATACTTGCCATACGTGCGGCAATATTGACGGTATCGCCGAACACATCCCCATCCCCTTGGCCACTTTCAATCACCGAGCCATAGTGGAATCCAATCCGGATGGCGACCTGCGCATTGCCAACCGGCGGTTGCGCTTTCATTTCCAGCTGCATCTCGCAAGCTGTTTGTACTGCCAATCCGGCATCCGGGAAAACGGCCATGATTTCATCGCCAATGGTCTTTACCACCCGGCCTTGATGAGCTTCTGTCAGCCGCCGCAATATGGTGAGGCAGTTATTGATGGTAGCGAAAGCCAGGGTATCGCCAAGATACTCATAAAGACGTGTGCTGCCGCTAACGTCGGCAAACAACACAGCCATTTCGCACTCAGCATTGGACGCAGGAGATACAGTCATTGCAATTTAATAATAAATATCAAGTTGTTGTTTATTAATGTAAAGTTACTGCAACAGTCATTAGTCGGCAACATGAAAATAACCACCCTTTTCCGGCGACCAGACAAATCCCCAGCCCATCAGCACCGCATGTGCCTCCTGTCCGCATTTGGCATGGCTGGCCGGGATGATCCACTGGCGATCCGCCTGCCCCCGTAAGTCTTTATAACGGCACTGGTATTTTCGGCAGAAGGTCTTAATCGAATTCTCGGTAGTCCCCATTTCCTGTGCGAATCTGCCTTCCCACAACAGCGCCTTGCTGTCCTTATGCTGCAATGATTTTGATATCGGCTTGGGGCTGCCGCCCTTGAGCGCATTGCCTACGCTCAATGCACCAACCTTGATCCAGCCTTCGCTGAAATAGAATGGTGGCGGACCATGCCGGGTGTCATAGAAATATGCCACATTGTTGTTGCGGCTGAATTCCACCACATGATACCGGTCGAACTGCATAATGAATGCATGCAGGTCGTGTGCGCCGTCCGACAATTTCACCACCAAGCCCTTGGCATCGTTACGGAATTTGTACAGATCCATCTTGCCGGGGGCGAATGCATCCTTGCCCAGTGCGAAATACATTCCCTGCATGTCTTCACAATACAGTTCCCAGAAGTTCCGTCGGCGCCGTCCTGTAGCTTCGCCATCCGAAAACAGGGAGAAAAACTGGTTCAGCAGATGGCGCTTCAGCCAGGAGGCAACCATCTCCCTGGCTGCACTCCCACACCGCCAGTATTGCGCATTGGCGACAAGCCAGGGATTTCCCCAGAGATTTACCGCAAAGTCCATCAGGCTGGAACTCTCATCCTTACGAGCACATTGTGCATAACGGTCAAGCAGCATGGATAGGCCGGTACCGGCGTACAGTTGATGACTGCTCAGCAAAAGCAGGATGTGATCGATGTACGCCCTGAAACCTTCATCATCCAGTGTGGTTACAGCCTTGACCTGTTCCAGCACCAGCCGCTGCATAAACCATGAGTCCTCGCCAATCTCCAGACGTTGCTGGATTTCGTCGAGTGACGACCAGTCTCCCTGCAGCTTGTCGAACGTGTATTTCCAGAACGGGCTCATCGACAGCAGCGCAGGCTCCCCGCTCAAAGCCTCGACCCAGTCTGGGTTGTACCCCGGGGTCCGGAGCATATCCCTGTGTCCATATAAATAGTCGCGCAATATCTCCCAGTTGCGGCGCCCTTCGACGGTTGCCTCGCTACCTTGCGGATCGTAGGAAAAATAACAGCTGAGCAGGCCGCGGTAACATTTGCGGTAAGGACGGATGCGGCTCTGGTTGCGGTCGAGATATTTCAATAGCAGGGTTAGATACTCGATATCGTCAATCAGGCGATGCGACTGGGTTCCAAACACCTGCGTCAGGCCATAACAAACGAGGCGTGCCTGGCGCAGGCTTTTAAAACCCTGACTCTTGTAGAACATCTCCAGCGCATCGAGCACGCGGTCGCCGGTCAACTCTTCCTGTTCCAGGACCGCACCAATCCACTTCTCCAGCAATGTGCGTTCGTACAGCATTTGCAATGCATCACCTGGCCGCAATTTGGCCAGCGCGACCTGGCCGATGTGATGCAGGCTTTTTTCAAGCTGTTCGATGGCGCTCATCGAAGCTTAAATCCTGCAGCTGCCGAAATTGCCGGGCGGGATTTCGCCCGTCACCAGATGTGGCTCGTCGAGTCCATAGAATTCGAGGCGCAACTCGATGCGACGGCTCTCTTCCAGCGTACTTTTTGCTGAATTGAATGAATAACCGCCGACCAGGAACAAGCGGCGTATCTGTTCCAGTTCCTCCGGCATGAGCATCTGTTGCTGTCCCGGTTGCGGTGCCAGCAACACGCAAAGTACCCGCTGGCTGCGTTGCAGGCTGAGATTGAGGTTCAGCAGATAATCACCGCGCTGGTCGGCAAAGCCCTCGACCACGATCTGCTTGACCCATTTCTGGCCAAGATTGTCACGGGCAATACCCAGCACTTCCCGCACGAACGAGCTGAGATATTGTGCCTGATCGTTGGACAGCTTCGAGCTGCCGGTATCGAAGCGCGCTCGCTCACCAAAGTCGATGACATTGCGGTTGCGATCGATGGAAATGCCCGGATATTGCTGCGCAGCCTGCTCGACCCGATCCAGCAGCTTGTCGATTTCCTGCTCCCGTTGCGCCTTGTTCCGTTCCGCTTCCGATACGTTCTTGGTGACTGCCAGCAGCGCAACGCTCATTACCAGCAGGAACATCACCATCAGTGCCGACATCAGGTCGGCAAACGAAATCCAGAACGGTTTTTCGCCCTCGTCCTTGCTCTTTCTGCCGAGTATGATTGGCCGGTTTATCATGATTGCCCGTCAGTCATCACTGGCCGGATACGGGCTCGAGTGTTTCTTCCAGCTCCTGTATCCCCTCGCGCAACAGTTTGACGGAATCGGACAGAGCCTGGTGGAACTCACGATTAGCCTCGCCTACTGCCTTGGTCATGCCGGTGCTGAACGATTCATGCGCACTGCCGATTACCTCAGACACCCTGGACAAATAGCCATCAGCCTGCTGTTGTGCCGCAACCAGCTTTGCGGTAGCCGCCTCAATGCGATCCACGACATCGCCTGACATTGACGCTTCGCGACGCGCCTGTTCGACCACGATCTGCAGTGAAGAAACCAGCTCGATCATCGAATCGCGTGCCGACGAGTAATCCGACAGCATACCGCTCAACCCCATCGATGCCGTTGCCATCGAGCCGGCAACCTGGCTTAGCTGCTTGCTCACCAGTGCAGATTGCTCCAGTGTACCGGTTACCCCCGCGCCCGCCTTGGCAAAATCACGCGCCGCAAGATACAGCGTATCGGCGCCACTATTGATCTTGGAAATGGCATCCCCCGTGGTATTGCGCATTGCCTCGACGGCAGCCCGCATTTCGCCGACAGCACGGTTCACGCCCTCGACCACCGCACCGACCTGGCCGCCGAATTCGCCGACCACTTCCTGGCTGCGCGTCACCAGTTCGTTCTGGTGGTGACTGCTGGCATCCGCCGCCAGTTTCACCTGCGCACTCAGGCCGTCGATTACCGCCCCCATGCGTTCCGACAGCTCGCTCAGTGTGGACTGGAGCCTGTCCTGGGTCTCACTCTGGGAATTGGCAACAGCCACGCGAATCTGGTCGACAAACTCGGCCATTTTTTCATTCATGATGCGCTGCCTGGATTCAGCTGCCGCCATTGATTCCGAAAGCTGGTCGGCCATCGCGGTCATCCCGCGCTGCCCGGCCGCATCAACATTGGTGGCCATCTCTTCCAGCTTGAGCACCGCCGCCTGCAGCGCTTCCACGGTCTGTTGCTGAAGGTTGTTGATACCGGTGATCTGGTTGCCGAACAAATCCTTCATCTGTTTGCTGAATGATTCCAGCACGTTGCTCAGCATGCTCTGCACCGCGTCGTTCTGGTCATTACGCACGCCCTTGAATGCTTCGGCCAGCCCGGTCAGCGGCTCTTTCAAGCTTTCCTCTATGCTGCCGACAATACGCTCGCCCAGCGCGGCTGCGCTCGCATTGGAGGCGGCAATCTGACGGTCTGTCTGTTCCGCCATGATCTGCTGCAACTCATCCCGGAGCAGGCTGGCTGTCTGTCCGGCCGAGGATTCAGATGCTTTGACCAGCCGAGCCAGATATTCTTCTCCTGCACCGCCCTCGAACAAGCCATCGAGCAACTGCACGATTTTCTCGACCTTGGCATTCAGCCGGGTAATGATGATTTTTTCGATGAAGGTCACCACCATCGCCAGAGCGATGGCCGCAGCCGACACCAAAAAAGCCTCCCATACCCCATGCAGCAACTGGTTCAGGCTGGCCCGGACAATCACCGGGTTTTCAGATACCTGGAATGCCTGGAGTCCGATGAGCAAGCCATAGAACGTCCCGATAATGCCGACGCCGGTGAACAATCCAGGCAGGTGCTTGAAGAAATCCGTACGAAGTGGAATATCAACCACGATATCCGAGCGGAAAATTGCGCCTGCCGGCATGGTCGAGCGCAAGCGTATTACCGGCGACTGTCCGGCTTCAGCCTCGACCTGTCTGTGCAAGGTGTCCGAATATTCGCGCCAGAGGTGTTGCAGCACCCCGCTCTTCTCAAATATCGGATCGAGGTTACCGTCCGGATGATCGCCCAATGCCTGCAACTTTTTGCCAACCTTGCTGAGCTGGAACGACACACGCACTGAAGGCAGGAAGAAAAACAGCAAGAACGAAACGAACAGTACTCCCAGTAACGCAGCGAAAATATAAATATGCTGGGGCAGATCGGCAAATATCGACATTATGGTTTCAGTAAGTTTTTATGGCTGGCAACAGACTTGTAACGGGTGCGCTACAGTGCCGTGAAGCCTATAATTAGATTATGGATTATAGCAGCCCGCACCTAGGGGCTAACAGGTAAATAAACCCTTTGGCTGCCCAAAGGCAGCCAGCTGTTCTATAATTCGGACAGCATTTGTATCTCAATTAACTGAATAATATTTTGTAGCCGGGAAACCACCTCTTCCTCCGCAGCGCGGGTAATTCTGCCGTAATTCCACCCTCGGTACCGTAACTGAATTCACATGCCGAAACTGACAAAACTCGGAAAATACGAGATCCGGCGCGAGCTGGGCAAAGGCGGCATGGGCATTGTCTATGAAGGCTTTGATCCGCTAATCCAGCGCTCTGTGGCAATCAAGACCGTGCTGATGTCTATGGCGGACAAGAGCGAAGCGCGTGAGGTATTCAGCCGCTTTCGCCGCGAAGCCCAGGCCGCCGGACGGCTTTCCCACCCCAGAATCGTTTCAATTTACGAATACAGCGAAGACCATGACATGGCTTTCATCGCCATGGAGTTGATCGAAGGAAAGGAGCTCAAGGATTTCTTCGATGAGAAGATCCACTTCCCAATCAAGGAAAGCATTAATATAATGCTTCAACTTCTTGATGCGCTGGATTATTCGCACAACCAAGGTGTGGTTCACCGTGATATCAAGCCCGCAAATATATTTATTACCCGCAACAAGCAGGTAAAAGTCGCGGACTTCGGTATTGCCAAGATTGAATCGTTGCACCTGACCCAGGTCGGCAGCGTACTTGGCACCCCCAATTACATGTCACCGGAACAGTTCCAAGGACTGAATGTTGACCGTCGCAGTGATCTCTACTCAGCCGGTGTCATCCTTTACCAATTGCTCACTGCACAGCGTCCGTTTACCGGCAGCATGATCACCATCATGCACAAAGTCCTTAATCAAGCGCCCGTACCGCCCTCCGCACATAATCCTGCCGTATCCACCGCGCTTGATGAGGTCGTTATACGTGCCATGGCCAAGCAGCCGGAACAGCGCTTCCAGAGCGCGAATGAATTCATCGCTGCGCTCAAACGGGCCATGAAAGATGCAGGTACAACCACCGAACGTACCGATCCGGACGCCACGCTCATCGTCCCTTTGGGCAAGGAAAAAGCAAGAGCAGGTAACGAAGATGAAACGCTGCTGCTGACCGACACCGAGCGCAAGCTGGTATTGCCAAGGGGGCAGGCTCCCAAAACAGCAATGCAGGCGGAGATCGAGTCCTGGAAGCTCATCAAAGGCAGCGCCAATCCTGACGACTTCCTGCAGTACCTGCGAGATCATCCGCATGGCGAGTTTGTCGAACTGGCAAAGTTGCGCCACACGGCACTAACCAAAGCCTCAATAGCCGGGACCAAGGCACAAACAGCTAATGTTGCCGCCCGCAATAAAGAGTTGGCGAACCATTCATTACGCGAAAGCCGGCTGGCAGCCCTCAAGGCCAAAGCTGTCGAACTCAAGGCAGAGGCTGAGCAAGCCAAGCGTCTGGAAGATGCCAGACGCCGAAAAGTAGCTGAAGAACAAGCGCATCGCGCCCAGAAACTTTCCGGGCTCATGGAAGAGCGCGCCAAGAAAATCTCCGAAATCATGACCACTCGACAGGCTGAAGCCGAAGCCAAATCCAAGCTGGAAACAGAAGCCAGAAATAGACTGGCCGCCAGAATAAGGCGCAAAACAAACACTAAAAAATAAGCATTGCTGGATGAAGGCTGTTTACAAGAGAGTTCACTCCTATATTATTCAGGATGTTAGTTATTGATTCTCGAATAGCGTTCGATATACATCCAATCTGTCCCGGCCCATCAAGATGATAAAAATGAAACTGCACTGGCAAATCCTGGTTGCACTGCTGCTGGCCGTTGTTTGTGGCTCCTTGTCCGGGACTGATGCCGGGCTGTTAGGTGTGAGTTTTTATGCGGTTTTCAATTTCATCGGGACGCTGTTCCTGAATGTGCTGAAAATGTTGATCGTGCCTCTGGTTGTATCGTCAATCATCGTCGGCATTGCCGGCATCGGTTCCGGCAGCGCATTCAGCAGGCTCGGGCTGAAAACCCTGCTGTATTACGTCACCACCAGTTTGCTTGCCATCCTGGTAGGCCTGGTCATGGTCAATATGGTGGCACCAGGCATGGTGGACGGCGAACCGGCAAGGCATCTGATCGGCTTGTCTGAAAATGCCGGCGATGTCGCTTCCAAAGTTGCGGGCAAGGGAGTTGGCGATCTGGTCAATATTTTCCTGCGCATGGTACCAACCAACGTCATTGCTGCAGCAGCAGATGGCCAGATGCTCGGGCTGATTTTTTTCAGCTTGCTGTTTGGCTTTTTCATGACAAAAATCGACGAGCCCTACGCGGAAAGCCTCTACAAATTCTGGCAAGGCATGTTTCAGGTGATGATGCAGATTACCGACTGGGTAATGAAATTCGCGCCCATCGGGGTATTCGGGCTGGTTGCCAAGGTCATTGCCAGCACAGGCTATAGCGCATTTGTTCCGCTGGCATGGTTCTTCCTTAGCGTGCTGGCTGGGCTGGCCGTACATTTTCTGGTGGTGCTGCCCTTGCTGTTGTATTTTGTCGGGCGAGTCAATCCGCTACGCCACTACCGTGCCATGGCGCCAGCCCTGCTGACAGCCTTTTCCACCAGCTCATCCGCCGCCACGCTGCCGCTTACCATGGAGTGCGTGGAAAAAAATGCGGGCGTGTCCAACCGCACCAGCAGTTTCGTGTTGCCACTAGGTGCAACCGTCAATATGGACGGTACGGCGTTATATGAATGTGTGGCAGCGATGTTCATTGCCCAGGCCTACGGCATTGATCTGGGGTTCGTACAACAATTTACCATCGTGTTGATGGCGCTGGTCACTTCCATCGGGGTGGCTGCGATTCCATCTGCCAGCCTGGTTGCCATTGCCATCATTCTGGCGGCCATCGGTTTGCCGGTGGAAGCGATCGGCCTGATTCTGGCGGTCGACCGCATACTGGATATGTGCCGCACTTCGGTAAACGTATTCAGCGACTCCTGCGGTACCGTGATCATTGCCCGCATAACCGGCGAAGACGGCGTGCTAGGGGAACCGTCTTTATTGAAGCGCTAGTCGTTTATTACACGCATCCTGTGGGCTTGGGTAAGCCACCATATTTAGTAATAGGCTTCATCGGACCAGTCATCCAGATTTCAAAAATCTCCTTTTGATCTTGACCAATATATTTGGCGAATTTGCGAATCGGCGGCACGCTGGCCACATCATCGTAATATTCGCGAGCCTTCATAATTTGTGACCACTTGGTCTCATCCAGCACATAGCCATCCGCTTCCGCCATGGCACGCCCGATCTCAGGTGTCCATTGACTCATATCCACGAGATAACCATCTCCGTCGCGCTCTGGTAATTCCATAATCCCGCCCTCCTTTGTCCTTAATCTCAATCGATAAGGCCTATTGAATAATAACTTAATATATTAGTCAAACATTATATTGGCAATTACACCTGCTCTATCCCTCCCCTCATTGCCCTTGCTGGCTACGCTCCCCAATCTCCCTCAAATTGTTCGACATTGTATGTATCGCTACATCTTTCCGGGCAACTTGTGTCGTGGTGAGGGTTGAAAATAATCATTTATAAACAAACCAATGTAAATTTATCTTGTATTGGCACGCAGGTTGCTTAGGTATGTTCGCGGGACAGATGAAAGTGCATGAGATGCTGAAGCAGGCTTTTGACAACGGCACTTACTCGAAAGCAGGCATCGACACCTCGCACAGCATAAAACGGTTGGAGTTGAAAGTTATTTTATTTTAAGGAGATGAGCAATGAGTGAACCGCTGCGTCAAATCGCATTTTACGGCAAGGGTGGTATTGGCAAGTCCACCACCTCCCAAAACACCCTGGCCGCATTGGCCGAAATGGGCCAGAAGATTCTGATCGTTGGTTGCGATCCCAAGGCCGACTCAACTCGCTTGATTCTGCATGCCAAGGCACAGGATACCGTGCTTTCCCTGGCCGCAGAAGCCGGCAGCGTGGAAGACCTTGAGCTTGAGGACGTAATGAAGGTCGGTTACCGCGACATCCGTTGCGTGGAGTCTGGTGGCCCAGAGCCTGGCGTTGGCTGCGCAGGCCGCGGCGTGATTACCTCGATCAACTTCCTCGAGGAAAACGGCGCTTACGACGGCGTGGACTATGTTTCCTACGACGTGCTGGGTGACGTGGTGTGTGGTGGTTTCGCCATGCCGATTCGTGAAAACAAGGCACAGGAGATCTACATCGTGATGTCCGGCGAAATGATGGCGATGTATGCCGCTAACAACATTTCCAAGGGCATTCTGAAGTATGCCAACTCCGGCGGCGTACGTCTGGGTGGCCTGGTGTGTAACGAACGCCAGACCGACAAGGAGCTGGAACTGGCCGAAGCACTGGCCAAGAAGCTGGGCACCAAGCTGATCCACTTCGTGCCGCGCGACAACATCGTGCAACATGCAGAACTGCGCCGCATGACCGTGCTTGAGTACGCGCCGGATTCCAAGCAAGCCGAGGAATATCGCCAGCTGGCCCAGAAGATTCATGCCAATGCAGGCAACGGCACGATCCCGACCCCTATCACCATGGAAGAGCTGGAAGACCTGTTGATGGAGTTCGGCATCATGCAGAAAGAAGATGAATCCATCATCGGCAAAGCCGCTGCTGCAGCCTGAGTAATGCATTGATCCAGACGCCGTCCGTTCGACGTAGTGAATGGGCGGCGACTCAGGCGGCTCGGCAGAGGGCTTCCGAATGAGACAGAAGCAGACGGACGAAAGTCCTATGCTGAGCTGATTTGAGTTTTTTAATTAACCTTTAGGAGGGCAAGATGAGCCTAACTGCAGAAGAGACAAAGACACGCAACAAGGAATTGATCGAGGAAGTCCTCAGTGTTTATCCCGAGAAGGCTGCCAAGAGACGCGCCAAGCACCTGAACGTGCATGAAGAGGGCAAATCCGATTGCGGCGTGAAATCCAACATCAAGTCGCTGCCCGGCGTGATGACCGTGCGTGGCTGCGCTTATGCCGGCTCCAAGGGCGTGGTGTGGGGACCGATCAAGGACATGATTCATATTTCCCACGGTCCTGTCGGCTGCGGCCAGTATTCCTGGTCTACCCGCCGCAACTACTACATCGGCATTACCGGCATCGATACTTTCGGCACCATGCAGTTCACTTCCGACTTCCAGGAAAAGGACATCGTGTTCGGTGGTGACAAGAAGCTGGACAAGCTGATTGACGAAATCGAGGTCTTGTTCCCGCTCAACAAGGGTATCTCCATCCAGTCCGAATGCCCTATCGGCCTGATCGGTGACGACATCGAGGCGGTCGCCAAGAAGAAATCCAAGGAGTATGAAGGCAAGACCATCGTGCCGGTACGTTGCGAGGGCTTCCGTGGCGTGTCCCAGTCGCTTGGCCACCACATTGCCAACGATATGATCCGCGACTGGGTGTTCGACAAGACCGATCCCAACAAGAATGCGTTCGAAGCGACACCGTACGACGTGGCCATCATCGGTGACTACAACATCGGCGGCGATGCCTGGTCTTCCCGCATCCTGCTCGAAGAAATGGGCCTGCGCGTGATCGCCCAATGGTCCGGCGACGGCACCATTGCGGAAATCGAGAATACGCCCAAGGCCAAGCTGAACGTGCTGCACTGCTATCGTTCGATGAACTACATCTCGCGCCACATGGAAGAAAAGTACGGCACACCGTGGGTCGAATACAACTTCTTCGGCCCGTCCAAGATTGCGGCCAGCCTGCGCGAAATCGCCAGCCACTTCGACGACAAGATCAAGGAAGGGGCCGAGCGCGTCATCGCCAAGTACCAGCCGCTGGTGGAGGACGTGATCAACAAGTTCAAGCCACGCCTGCAGGGCAAAAAAGTCATGCTGTACGTCGGCGGACTGCGTCCGCGCCACGTAATCGGTGCCTATGAAGACCTCGGCATGGAAGTGGTCGGTACCGGCTACGAGTTCGGCCACAACGACGACTACCAGCGCACCACCGACTACATCAAGGATTCCACACTGGTCTACGACGACGTGACCGGCTACGAATTCGAGAAGTTCGTGGACAAGATCCAGCCCGACCTGGTCGGTTCCGGCATCAAGGAAAAGTACGTGTTCCAGAAGATGGGCGTGCCATTCCGGCAGATGCACTCCTGGGACTACTCCGGCCCCTATCACGGTTATGACGGCTTCGCCGTGTTCGCCCGCGACATGGATATGGCCATCAACAGCCCGGTGTGGGGTCTGACCAAGGCACCTTGGAATAAATAATCCGCTTACGAACCTGATTTGGAGAATGTCATGAGCCAATCCGCTGAAAAACTGATAGACCACGAAATGCTGTTCCGCCAGCCGGAATACACTGCGATGTTCGAAAACAAGAAGCAGAATTTCGAGTACAAGCACCCCAACGAAAAGATCATTGAGATCCAGGAGTGGACGAAGACCAAGGAGTACCAGGAGAAAAACTTCGAGCGTACCGCCCTGACCGTCAACCCGGCCAAGGCCTGCCAGCCGCTTGGTGCAGTGTTCGCCGCCGTGGGCTTCCACAAGACCCTGCCCTTCGTGCATGGTTCACAAGGTTGCGTTGCCTACTACCGCTCGCACTTCTCACGCCATTTCAAGGAGCCGACTTCCTGCGTCAGCTCCTCGATGACCGAGGATGCAGCAGTATTCGGTGGCCTGAACAACATGATCGACGGCCTTGCCAACGCCCATGCCATGTACAAGCCGGAAATGATTGCCGTTTCCACCACCTGCATGGCCGAGGTGATCGGTGACGACCTCGACGGCTTCATCAAGAACGCCAAGAACAAGGGCAGCGTGCCGCAGGATTTCGATGTGCCGTTCGCCCACACTCCGGCCTTCGTCGGCAGCCATATTACCGGCTACGACAACGCGTTGCGCGGCATCGTGCAACACTTCTGGGATGCGGAAGGCGAGCGTACACCGGTACAAGGCAAGATCAACTTCATCGGCGGCTTTGATGGCTACACCACCGGCAACCTGCGCGAGATCAAGCGCATCCTTGGCCTGATGGACGTCGATTACACCATCCTCGGCGATACATCCGACATCTGGGATACCCCGACCGACGGCGAATACCGCATGTACGATGGCGGCACCACCAAGGAAGAAGTCAAGGGTGCGTATAACGCCACCGCGACCATCTCCTTCCAGGAGTTCTGTACCGAGAAGACGCTCAAGTACATCGAGAGCAAAGGGCAGGAAGTCGTTGCGCTGAACCATCCGGTTGGCGTCACCGGCACCGACAAGTTCCTGATGGAGGTTTCCCGCCTGACCGGCAAGCCAATCCCCGAAGCGCTGACCAGGGAGCGCGGTCGCCTGGTGGATGCGATCGCCGACTCGCAGGCCTTGCTGCACGGCAAGAAATTTGCGCTCTACGGCGATCCCGACCTGATGCTGGGATTGACTCAATTCCTGCTGGAGCTGGGTGCGGAGCCGACTACCGTGCTGTCCACCAATGGTGATGACAAGTGGGCCGCCAAGGTGCAAGCCTTGTTTGATGCCAGCCCCTTCGGCAAGAACTGCAAGGTATATCCGAAGAAGGACATGTGGCACTTGCGTTCGCTGCTGTTCACCGAGCCGGTGGATTTCCTGATCGGCAACACCCACGGCAAGTACCTGGAGCGTGACTGTGGCGTACCGCTGATCCGCCTCGGCTTCCCGATCTTCGACCGTCACCACTACCATCGCTTCCCGATCTGGGGCTACGAAGGTGCACTGCGTGTGCTGGTAATGATACTCGACGAGGAATTCGAACGCCTGGATCAGAGCACCATCATCACGGCCAAGACTGACATCAGCTACGACATCGTCCGTTAAGGCAGGGGGGAAGCGTGAAATTCGCGCTTCCTTTTCTTGACAATTCAGCGCATTGGAGAGGCAATATCATGGCAAATGTAACGTTCAGTTCGCCCAAGCTCAAGAAAGATATCACCGTCTATGCCACGGCGGGTGACTGCAGTACGCTGCTCAGCGTAGCGCGTGAACACAGCATCCCGGTGGATTTCGAATGCGAGAACGGGGAATGCGGTTCCTGTGCATTGCAGGTCGTTGTCCTGGAAAACAAGCAACCCCTGGGCATGCACCTGACCGAGAAGGAAAAGACCGTCCTCAAGCTTTCCGGCAAGATCAACAGTACCCAGATCGAGGCTGCCGAAACCAGCGACATCCCGCCTCCCTGGCGCCTGGCCTGCCAGTTCATCGTACGAAACGAAGACATCCTGGTAAAGTTTTGATTGCCTGACCAGATGGCAGAGATCGTCTTCTACGAAAAACCCGGTTGCGGTAACAACACCAGACAGAAGGCGTTGCTTGCCGCCGCAGGGCATCATGTCATCGCACGCAACCTGCTGACCGAACCATGGATCAGGGTTCCCGTACTTTTCGTGCTGATTTTGGCGCTTTTAAAAAGACTCTATAATTTCAATCCGTTACCTCATTCTGTTGGGTCGGCGATTCGGAATGCGTAACCTTGGAATCAATCATTTCAAGAAATTTATTGAATTGCGCGGCAAAATCTTCCCGCGTTGCGTTTGCCGCCTTTGCTGTGGTCAACTCAATCTCCTGCTGCTGAATTTGTTTCGAAGCTTCAAGCAGCTTCGTCTGCAATTCCTGGTTTCTGTATTTTAAATCCTCCGAGGTTGATTTTTGTTCTACTAAAAGACGTTCGAGCTTTGCTTCATTCAGTTTGGACGCTTCCAGTTCTTCCATGAGATTTTTGGCTTGAATTAACTCAGCCCGAGCCTCATTCAGCGCCCCTTCCGCCCTCGACAATTGAGTATTCAAGCGGGTATTCTCTTGGTTGGCCTGCATAACTTCATGCAGTTTCAAGCTCATATTTTCGTTGAGTGTCTTCAGCTCACTTTGCAAATATTGCACCTGCTGTTCGTGCTGGCGCTGTTCCTGTTCACGTTGCTCTTTCATTGCCTGGCGGAAATGTTCCAATGCCTCCCTGGCGTGCTGGTGCTTTTCTTCGAGTGACTTCCTTAAAGTGGCTTCCTCGGCCAGGCGATCCTTCTGGTCAATCACTTGTTGCTGAAGCCGTGTACGTTCCAGGGTTTCATTTTTCAGGTCATTTGAGATATTTTCACGTCTGGATCTTTCATCGGCCAATGCGGCTTGAGTCGCTTCCAGCGTTTTTTTTAGCGATTCAAGTTCTTGCCGCACAGTGGTTAATTCAGATTCTTTTTGATTCAATGCGGTTTTTTGCTCATCTGCTGCTTTAGCGATTCTCACGTCGGCCTCTTCATGCAGCTGCGCCGCAAGCGAGTCGACCATATTCTGAATGGCATCGCTGACAGAAACTTTTCCGCCTTTTGATGCTCCTTCCTCTTCTTCGATTTCTTTAAGGTAGCGGTGAATGGTGCTTTTCGAACCGGTATTCCCCAGCTCCGTACGTACAGCATCGATGGATGGATAGTCGCCTTGTGCAATCAATTTAGTGCGCGCGCGTACTACCTCTGACTTGTAGATACCCCCTCTTGCCATGACTGCCTCCTATATTTCGTACCGTACTATGTAATACGATAGTACATACTATATGTGCAGTCAATACGTATCAGAAAACGCCAAAATATATGATTGGATAATGGTGGATTATCCAATGTGATGCGGATTTGGCTGGTCTATAAGAAATTGGTTATTTTCGCAAGGGTCATTTACCACCCAGTTTCGCAAATGCACCCTCTCAACACGCGAGTTAGGTGAAAACCTGTTCTGGTTCTAACCGCAGGTACAATCCGAATTTTTCACCCACTTGATTAATACAAAGGGCAAATGCCAGATAAAAAAAGATTGGAGGCAGACCTCCTGGGTAAAATAATGCTCGCCCGGTTTCTCGAGATTCCGTTGCGGACGTATGATCAACTGGTAAAAAAAGTGGAGCAATCCTCCCAATTCCATGCTTTGAAAAGTACCGTAACTGTCAGACAATTATCGGGCACACAGACGGTGCGGCAGATACTACCTGAAGCGCAACATGCGCCTGGGAAAATTGTATTGGTAGATGGCGACGTTACATTTTTCTATCACAGTGAAAGTTATGGGCGTGAATATCTATTCGACGACGAAGCTCTTGCGGACATTCTGTCGCGTTCAGCGAATACCATGGAACTGGTACGGCTGGTTCAGCGCTTGCGCCTGATCAATACCCGCAACCGGATAACCTGCGCGATCATCCGGAAGTTGATCGAATTTCAGGTGAATTACGTGCGCAGCGCAAACCCTCTCATGCTGCGCCCTTTTTCGCAAGCACAAGTTTCTGCCTCACTGCGTGCCGAAGCCGGGATCGAAGTAATTGTTGACGAGGCACGAATCTCCCGCTTGATCCGTAAACTATCGATCATTCTCCCCGACAGAAAAGAAGTTGACCTGCGTTCACTATGCCCGAAACCGCGCCAGGTACATTGTCATTTTGTGGATCATGTGATAAAAACGGAGCGTGCGCTGATGATGGAAGGGGCGATACACGCGCCTCTAAAGGACGGCGAGATTGCCGCCGAGATCGGAAAAAAATTTGCGGCCAGGCTTTCCCGCCGTACCGTGGCCTATATCCGTCATGGCCTAGGCATCCCGGATTACCGAGACCGTTGGCATAAAGGGGATTATTTGAACGCCACAACTGGTTTTTCATCCTTGCTGCCGCTGACACGCCAGAGCGTGCGGACTGGCGCGCCTCCGGGGCCTGGAGTGTATGAGATAAGGGCACAGGATGTTCAGGTGGGCGTATGCAGTGTGGTGTACATTGGCAGCGCGGGCGATCTGCGCAAGCGGCTCGGCGACCACTTGCGCGGCAGCAGCGCCAACCCGTCGTTAATGCAAATCATTGCCGCCGGCGCAAAATTCCGTTACCGACTGGTGTGCGATGAATGGCGTGCGCTGGAGCGTCATGTGTATCTGGCATTCTGTGCTACGTTCGGCGTGCCGCCGGCATGCAACCGCATGAGCCCCTAGAATTCACTCCTTCAAAAGTCTGAACTGTCAATAATGGAAAAAACATTGCGCAAGCAAGCAAGCAAGCAAGCAAGGGTAGCTCCGTCATTCCTTCGTGGATAGCGGCGGAGGCGGGGACATGAAATCGCTTGATGATGCCGTCGCAGCCGTGGTGCGGGCGCTGGACTTTGACGAGGCCGAAATTGCGCGGCGCAAAGATTTTCTGGAATTTACCGCTGAAGATATCGCACTGTTGAGTGAATTGCACGGGACTCTGCATACGTTGGCGCCCGATTTCGCCAACGCTTTTTATGACCATCTCCTAGCCTTCGAGGAAACTCGCCGCTTCATACCTGACATGCGACTCCTCGCTCGCATAAAGCAGACCCATGCGGCGTATTTTGAGAGCCTTACCGCGGGTGAGTATGGTTCCGAGTACATCGCGAACCGGTTGCGCGTTGGTGTGACCCACCAGCGTATCGGCCTCGAACCCAAGTGGTATCTCGGCGCCTATAGCAAATACCTGGGCGAACTGCTGCCGGAGATCTGGCAGCGGCTCGGAAAAGACCCGGAGTCCTTCATAGCCGCCTATCGGGCGCTCATCAAGGTCGTCCTGCTGGACATGGGACTTGCCATTGACACGTATATTCAGGCTGACCGGCAAACCATCCTGACGCTCAAAGAGTATGCCGACATGGTGTTCGCCAGCATTCCCAACGGGTTGCTGGTGCTCTCATCCGAGCTTGTGATCTTGTCTGCCAACCGGTCTTTCCTGAAGCAGCTTGGACTCACGGCGGAAGCCGTGCACAGTCGTCACCTGATGGATGTGATCGCAGTCGATGGCTTGCGCGAACGTATCCTTGAAGTCCTGTCCACCGGCGTAGCCCAGCATGGCATATTTTTCAGTATGGGATCGGCGGAAAGCAATGCGCGAAAGCCGGTGCGTATCACGCTGACTGGAATTCGACTTGCGGAAGAAGAAGAAGAAGAAGAAGAAGAAGCACGGTTATTGCTGATCATCGAAGACCTGACCGCAGAAGAAAAGTTGCGCACCGCCGCACTGGAATCCGAGCGCCGCTTCCGCGACCTGGCGGAAACGGCGAATGACGGAATCATCATGGTGGATATGCAAGGCAAAATCGCCTATTTCAACCGGTCGGCAGAACAGATGTTCGGCTATTATCGTAACCAGATATTGGGACAACTGGTGAAGGCATTGATACCGAATATCGATTCGCATTTGCATGAAAGCGGAAAGGCATCATTATCATCGTGGGAAATCGAGGGTTTCCGCCGCGATGGTTCCATCTTCCCTGTTGAAGGTTCCTCTAGTGTCTTTGAAGGTTCCATGGGACGCTTTGTCACTTATGTGCTGCGTGACTTGAGTGAAAGGAAACGCGCTGAAGGACTTATCTGGAAACAGGCCAATTTCGATTCCCTGACCGGGCTACCGAACCGTCACATGTTCCATGACCGCATGGAGCAGGAAATCAGGAAAGCACATCGCGCTGGTTTGCCGCTGGCGCTAATGTTCATCGACCTTGACGGCTTCAAAGAAGTCAACGATACACTTGGCCATAGCGTGGGCGACATTCTGCTCAATGAAGCGGCGCAGCGACTGATCGAGTGCGTGCGCGAAAGCGACACCGTGGCGCGTTTGGGCGGGGATGAATTCACCATCATTCTGGGCGAACTGGCCGACCTTGGCGGCGTCGAACGCATCGCCCAGGCCATTCTGCAGAAACTAGCCGCGCCGTTCCAGTTGGGGATTGAGACAGTCTATATTTCCGCCAGTATCGGCATCACGCTTTATCCTAACGACGCCACCGGCATTGAAGAACTGCTCAAGAACGCCGATCAAGCCATGTATGCGGCCAAGAATCAGGGCCGCAACCGTTTCAGTTATTTCACCCAGTCCATGCAGGAATCGGCGCAAGCGCGCATGCGGCTGGCCCGTGATTTGCGCGGGGCGCTTGCTGATCGTCAGTTCCTGATGGTTTACCAGCCCATCGTTGAACTGGCAACCGGCGCCATCCACAAAGCAGAGGCGCTAATCCGCTGGCAACATCCAACACGCGGCCTGGTCAGCCCCGCTGAATTCATTTCCATCGCCGAAGAAACCGAAATCATCATCGACATCGGCGATTGGGTGTTCCGTGAGGCGGCGCGTCAAGCAGCCATCTGGCGCACGCTGCACCATGCGCAATTCCAGATCAGCATCAACACTTCCCCGGCACAGTATCGCAACGATGGCATCAAACACTATGCATGGTTTGATCATCTGAAAGAACTCGGCCTGCCCGGACAAAGCATCGTGGTGGAAATTACCGAAGGATTGTTGCTGGATGCTAGCGCCGCCATCACAGACCAGTTGCTCGCTTTCCGTGATGCGGGCATTCAGGTATCACTCGACGATTTCGGCACCGGTTATTCATCATTGTCCTACCTCAAGAAATTCGACATTGATTACCTCAAGATCGATCAATCCTTCGTGCGCAATCTGGCAGCCAATTCTGACGACATGGCGTTATGCGAGGCCATCATTATGATGGCACATAAGCTTGGGCTCAAGGTGATCGCAGAAGGAGTGGAGACGAAAGAACAGCGCGGCCTGTTGGCCGCTGCCGGGTGCGACTACGGGCAGGGCTACCTATTCTCCGGGCCAGTATCGGCTGAACAATTCGAGGCTTTGCTTGTGTGAATCCGCCCACGCTAATAATTAGCGTCAGCGATATAGATAAATCGCTGCTCCGTCGATAATGCAAAGCGCTTTATTCTCTTGTAGGGAGGCGATCAACGGGCACGAAATACTACCTTTACGCTCATGGCAGGCACACACCAGCTTGGATAGTACGGCCTCGATTTGAGTTAGGTCGGCAAGTTTTTCTCGTATATCTTTGAGCTTGTGTTCGGCCAAGGCACCGGCTTCCTCGCAATGAGTCCCATCTTCCAATCTGAGCAACTCGGCGATCTCGTTCAAGCTGAAACCCAGCCGCTGGGCTGTCTTTACGAAGCGCACCCGTGTCACGTCCGTCTCGCCATAGCGGCGAATGCTGCCGTAAGGCTTGTCCGGCTCCGGCAACAAGCCCTTGCGTTGGTAGAACCGGATGGTCTCCACATTGACCCCCGCCGCCTTGGCGAAGACGCCGATGGTCAGGTTTTCCAGATTGTTTTCCATATCGCTTGACTCCGTACATAACTACGGAAGTAAGCTTACGCTATCCACCAAAGATTCGAAAGGACAAGCGTATGTCTGAACCACAAACCGGGCGCGGTGCCCTCTTCACCGGCGGGCTGGCCGCCATCCTTGCCTCGACCTGCTGCCTGGGGCCGCTGGTTCTGGTCGGACTCGGTTTTAGCGGGGCCTGGATCGGCAACCTGACCGTGTTGGAGCCATATCGCCCAGTTTTCATCGGCGCGGCTTTAGTGGCGCTGTTCTTCGCCTGGCGGCGCATTTTCCGGCCGGCGCAGGCCTGCAAACCGGGCGAGGTCTGCGCGATTCCGCAAGTCCGCAGCACCTACAAGCTCATCTTCTGGGTCGTGGCCGTGCTGGTGCTGATCGCGCTCGGATTCCCTTACGTCCTTCCCTTGTTCTACTAACCAGGAGTTCACCATGAAAAAACTGTTTGCCATCCTCGCACTTGCTGCCGTGGCTGCCCCGGCTTGGGCAGCCACGCAGACGGTCAAGCTTTCCGTGCCCGGCATGACCTGTGGCGCCTGCCCGATCACGGTGCGCACGGCTCTGAAAAGGGTTGCGGGCGTGGAGAATGTCAACATCGACGAAGCGCAAAAGCTGGTAGCCGTGACTTTCGACGATGCCAAAACCAACGTCCAGAGCCTAACCAAGGCGACAAAGGACGCGGGCTATCCGTCCAGCGTCGTTTCACACTGAACCCGAGGAGGAATCCGTATGACGATAAAGAAGATAAACCTGAGTCGATGGGCCGACAAGACCGGTGTCATCGGCGCCATTGTCGGCAGCTTCAGTTGTGCCATGTGTTTTCCGGCTGCCGCCAGCCTCGGCGCCGCGATCGGCCTGGGTTTTCTCAGCCAATGGGAAGGCCTGTTCGTGCATTGGCTGATTCCGATCTTCGCTGCCGTGGCGCTCCTGGCCACCCTGGCGAGGTGGTTCTCGCACCGCCAGTGGCAGCGCACTCTGCTCGGTTCTATCGGCCCACTGATGGCGCTCGTTGGGGTGTTCGGGCTGACCCATCATTTTCTGGGTAAGGATTTGGCGCGCGGCATTTTCTATGCCGGGTTGGTGGTCATGGCTCTGGTCTCTATTTGGGACATGCTCAATCCGGCAAACCGCCACTGCGGTCCAGACGGCTGCGAGCTGCCCGCGAAGCACGGCTGAGGCCTGAGCCACAACGAATTGAGAGGAATAACCAGATGACACAGTTGAATATCACCGGGATGACCTGTGACTCCTGCGCGGCGCACGTCAAGGAGGCGCTGGAAAACGTGCCTGGCGTGCGATCGGCAGAGGTTTCCTACGCCCAGGGCAGCGCGCAGATCGCCGTCGAGACCGGCACGTCCCCCGATGCCCTCATTGCCGCCGTCGCCGGACTCGGCTATCGGGCGGCACTGGCCGATGCTCCAACCATGCTGGCGAAGAGCGGGCTGCTCGACAAAGTACGGAATTGGGTCGGTGATGGTGACAAGGCCGACCACGGCGGCGGCGGGCTGCATATCGCCGTCATCGGCAGCGGCGGGGCGGCAATGGCGGCTGCGCTGAAGGCCGTCGAGCAAGGCGCACGCGTCACCCTCGTCGAGCGCGGCACCATCGGCGGCACCTGTGTCAATGTTGGTTGCGTGCCGTCCAAGATCATGATCCGCGCCGCCCACATCGCCCATTTGCGCCGGGAAAGCCCGTTCGACGGCGGCATTGCGGCGACTGAGCCGGCGATTGACCGCGCAAAACTGCTGGCACAGCAACAGGCGCGCGTCGATGAACTGCGGCACGCCAAGTACGAAGGCATCCTGGATGGCAATCCGGCCATCACCGTGCTGCACGGTGCAGCCAGTTTCAAGGATAGTCACACCCTGATCGTCAGTTTGAACGAAGGCGGCGAGCGTGTGGTCGCGTTCGACCGCTGCCTGATCGCCACTGGAGCCAGCCCGGCCGTGCCGCCGATTCCCGGCCTCAAAGAGACGCCCTACTGGACTTCGACCGAAGCCTTGGTAAGTCCTTCGATTCCGCCTCGGCTCGCGGTCATCGGCTCGTCGGTAGTGGCCTTGGAACTGGCACAGGCATTCTCCAGGCTGGGCAGCAAGGTCACGATCCTGGCGCGCCACACGCTGTTCTTCCGCGAAGACCCGGCCATCGGCGAGGCCATCACGGCCGCGTTTCGCGCCGAAGGCATCGAGGTGCTGGAACATACCCAGGCCAGTCAGGTCACCCATGCGGACGGTGAATTCGTGCTCAACACCGGGCACGGCGAGTTGCGCGCGGACAAGCTTCTGGTTGCCACCGGCCGTGCGTCCAATACGCGCAACCTGGCGCTGGAAGCAGTAGGTGTCGCAGTCAATCCGCAAGGGGCCATCGTCATCGACAAGACCATGCGCACCAGCAGTCCGCACATCTACGCCGCTGGTGACTGCACCGACCAGCCGCAGTTTGTCTATGTGGCAGCGGCAGCCGGCACCCGCGCCGCAATCAACATGACCGGCGGCGAAGCCGCACTCGATCTGACGGCTATGCCAGCCGTGGTATTCACCGATCCGCAGGTCGCCACCGTCGGGCTGTCCGAGGCCGAAGCGCATATCAAGGGAATCGAAACCGACAGCCGCACGCTCACGCTCGACAACGTGCCGCGTGCGCTGGCCAACTTCGACACACGCGGCTTCATCAAGCTGGTGGCTGACGCCGGCAGCGGGAGGCTGATCGGCGTGCAGGTCGTGGCTCCGGAAGCAGGCGAGCTGATCCAGACGGCGGCGCTGGCGATTCGCCACCACATGACGGTGCAGGAACTGGCCGACCAGTTGTTCCCATATCTCACCATGGTCGAGGGGCTGAAGCTCGCTGCGCAGACATTTAGCAAGGACGTGAAACAGCTTTCCTGCTGTGCGGGATAGCGGGAGGTCAAAATAGCGCTTCATTTTAGAGTTTACTCCAAGGATTACCATGACAATGCGCGGTCAATTGAAAATTGATATGAAATTCCTAGGATGCATATCTGGTGTCACATCCATCACCACCACACTCAGATATGCTGATGAGCGTTCTCAGAATACCGCACTCGTCCACTGTTAGATTGTCCTGACAACGATTACACAGAACGACCAGCTGCGATCTTTATCAGGTTACTAAGTCCCGCTTCTTTTGTTCGAATTCCTCCCGCCCGATCTCTCCGCGCGCGTAGCGTTCCTTGAGGATGTCGAGCGCGTTCTTTTCCTGCCTGCCACCGGAACAACCCATGATGTATCGCACCAATAACGCGAGTCCCAAGCCCAGCAACACCCAAAACACCAGCATGCCCGCGCCCATGACTCCCCAGCCATAATCACTCATATGCCCCCACATCGCACACCACCTTTCCATATAGCAAACTAAACTGCCTATTCCATTAACCGGAAGACCATTCTCCAACATCAACTTTGCCCGACTTTATCGGGTTATTCCGACGATTGTGACATCACCACACTTTAGTCTTACCATTTCACGAAGGGTCCGTTTCAGCAAGAAATGTCTCTATCGCTAATGGGTCAAATTGCGTACCCGCCATATTCACGATTTCATGCTGCGCATCATCGTAAGACAGACCCTTGCGATAGGGGCGGTCAGACGTCATGCCGCACATGCTACAAGTAGCCTGTTCGCCTCCAGCTACTTGGCGGGTATCGTACAAAGGATGCTGTCGATCCGGTTCCGTCATATTGCCCTCATACACACAACAGACTAATGCCTGTGAGTGTGCTTATCCGGAGGAACCTCCAGATTGCCGATTTCACATTCCTCCTCATAGTGCACAAATGCGCGGCGCAATCGGTCTGTCCAGCCAGCCCCCAGTTGCACACCGATTTCCGCCATTTTTTCCTCGATTTGTGCTGCCGTGGCCTGCAGCAAGTCATAGTTGATTTCAATGCAGTCACCGCTGACTTCCACAGATTGGATTCCCATCATGGGCTGCAATGCAGCAATGAGCTTGCCCTCTTCAATTGCAGACAAAGGCTGGTCCAGGCGCAAGCGTCGTCGCTTGACCAGCTCCAGCCCAGTCTGCTTAGGCGCTTTCATTCCCGGTCGGCCTATATACAAATGAGGATTGGCCAGAAAGCGCTCCTGGCACTGTTGCGAGCAGAATGAATAGCGAACCTGCAAATACTCGACTGAATAATGATTCGGTTTCACTTGCATTCCACACACCGGATCCACTACCAAGTTATCCATAATTTCCCCCCCCTACGAATTTCGGCATTGATCGCCGCAATCCAGAGTAAGCAAGCAAACTTCCGTCAAAGGCTCGGCAATGTATTACCGAATGGCTTTTGAGCATGTCAGACTAATAGACACTATTTTGATGACATAGTGTCGTACACCTCCTCGTGCTGCATCATTTGCTCCATCATTTCCGTCATCATCTCCAGGCGCATTTCCATCATTCCACTGCCACCTGAGCCCAGGTTGCCGCCACCCATCATCATGCCGCCGCTTCCCTGCATGCCATTACCCATACCACCGCCCATCATCATGCCCCCCATGCTGCGCATCATATTCATGCCTTCTTGCATGGTCTGCATGTGTTCGTGCATCAGTTTCTGGCGTTCTTTGGAATTTTTGGTCGATCTGATTTTTTTCATCTGCTCTTGCATCTTTTTCACGACAGCCTGCGCCTCCTTTACTTGCTGTTCTGCATTCACTGGTTGTTCGGCAGTCTTGGTAGAAGTAGCCTGCTGTTTGTCAAGATGGTGCGCATCGTCGGCATAAACAGGCGTTGCGATCAATGACGTTGCAGCGATTAATACGAGGAATTTTTTCATGTCAGTTCTCCTTGCGTTAAATTGATTAAAATAACTTCCATCTAAACACATCAGGCATGGACTGATCCATGCACACTCCGTACGAGGCAGAAGGCCCCGAACAGGATTCTTCAGGGGGGGCGCCTTGCCTTACCGAGTCCCCCAATGTGGAATGAATGCGGGCGTGACATCCAGATAGCGCCGGTATTCATCTCCGAATTCCGCCAGTGCATCCTGTTCCTCGGAACGTGCCAGACGCACATACATCCAGACGAGCAGCGGAAACATCAGCAGCGTCAGCAACGTGGGCCATTGCAACAGGAAGCCGAACATGATGAGCACGAAGGCGCCGTACTGGGGATGTCTGATCCTGGCGTATGGGCCAACAGTGGCCAACTGGTGCTCGCGCTGGGCACGATAGAGTACCCGCCATGCGGATGCGAGCAGCCAGAATCCCCCACCGATGAAAACGATGCTCAGGATGTGCAACGGGTCAGTATGCGCATCGCCTTTCAGGCCGAGCAGGTCATGCCACAGGTGTCCGGCATTGTGGGAATAGATATTCATCACGGGATAGCGTGTTTGCAGCCAGCCAGACAACAGGTAAATCGTCAGCGGAAAACCGTACATTTCGGCGAACAGTGCCACGATGAAGGCGGAAAATGCGCTGAACGAGCGCCAGTCACGGCGGGTCTTCGGCTTGGTAAAGCTGAACGCAAAAATGATGAACACCGCCGAGTCGATGATGACCAGCGGCCACAGGCCGTAAGCGGAAGTGTCTGGACTCATTCCAATTCCTCCTTTCGAGGTTCATGGCACATGGTCATGCCCTCCGTTCGACAGGCTGCGATGCCAGGTGAGATGCTCGTAAATTCCGGCCCAGTACAGGCCGAAGGTAAATCCGAAGCCGAGTTCCTCCAACGGAATGCTGTCAACCAGTATCCCGGACAGTGCGGGCAAATTCCACACTGCCTCTATGTAGCCCGGTGCGAACAGGGTCAACAGCAGCATGAACGCCGCATACAGCAGCAGAAACAGCATACCGCCGAGCAGCGTGTTGCGCAGCAGGTCCGGACGGCACAGCACGTTGGCAATGCCGCCGATTGCCATTGCAACAATGCCTGGATAAATCGGGTTCCACGGCAGAAAGTACAAAATTGGGAATGCGATGAACGGAGCCGAAATAGCAAGGCGGTGCCAGCGATGACGGCTGCTGTGCTGCTCGGCATGCGAGATCATGCCCAGCCTGCGGTTGGCAAACGTGTTGTACGCCACCGCACCGATACCGCCGATCGCAAAGCAGAAAATCAGGCTCTCGATGTCGAATCCGGTGCGCTGCGCGAGATCGAACAGGCTGGGTGGATTCCAGTAGCGGGGCACAAAGATCGGCTCGCTCAATCCCAGCAAACTGGTAATCAGGCTGACCCGCAGCATTTCGCTGCGGAATGCCGGTTTCAGCGCATACAGCAGCATCCAGGGGAGCAAAAACGCACTCGACCAGATCAGCCAGATGTAGTGCATGCCGAATTCCTTTACTCGCCGGCCTGCTTTCTGCCGCAACATTGTCCGTTGCCGTGCTGGACGAAGCCGAACAGGAAGTAGTTATACAGAGGGACCCAGATCAGCGCGATAAACCAGCCATAAAGATAACTCTCGGACAGTCCGATAAAGAAACTGGACCAACTGATCCATTCGAATCCCGGCAGCAGCTTGATCCACGCCTCGTACATCGCGTGATGGGGGAAAGCCAGATCCCATGCCACGCACAGCACGAAAGTGATCGCCAGGAAGGCGCTGGTTGCCAAGCCGGCCGCAACAAGTGAAATTCCGTGTTTCATGATCATTCTCCTCATTTTCCAGTGGATTGTTCCAGCGTCATGCCGCACTGCGGGCACTTGCCTGGATAGGTCTGGCGTATCTCCGGATGCATCGGGCAGGCGTAGACCATGCCATCTGGCGTATCTGCCGCATCGTGCCCGCCATGCTGGTGGCCATGGCCGCCGTGCATGACGTGCGCCCCGCAGCCGAAACGCATCATCAAAAAGAACAGCCCGGCAAACAACAACAATGAAAATAAACCATCCATGATTTTCTCCTTCTCCGTTGCACGTCCAAAATATCAACCTTCAAGTTTGCTTTTCATCCTTCCCGATCAGTAGCGTATCGCCGGAAACGAAATGGTAAGGTGGTAAATAGAGATTTTTGGGAGCTGGCCCTCTCAGTACACGTCCGCTGTTGTCATACAGGCTTCCGTGGCATGGACAAAGCCAACCCTCATCAACCTTGTTCGGGACACAGCCGAGATGCGTGCAAATTCCGATCACTACCAGCCACTGCGGTCTCTCGACGCGCTTTGCATCCGCCACAGGATCGAAGCCGCCCATGGAAGCCTGCATTGCTTTGATCTGTTCATTGGTCCGGTGCATCACGAATATGGGCTTCCCCTGCCAAGGAACTGTTTTCGTGGCGCCGGGATCAATCGGTTTCAGATCGACCTCGGTCGTAGCGGCAGAAAGAACGTCTTCCGATGGGCTCATGCTTTCAATAAAGGGAACACAGGATGCGGCCAAGCCCAACCCCACAACTACAGATGTCACTTCACCCAGGAAATCCCTGCGGGAGATGTCTTCTGCTTTTTCTTCATCTTCATCAGCCATTTTCAAATCCCTCCAGTCTATCCAGAGCCCCATCCGGTTCAGCTGCAGCGCATTGCTGATTACCAATACCGAACTGAAACTCATCGCCGCCGCCGCGATGATCGGTGACAGCAACAATTTCAAAAAAACGGAACTGCGTCCTCTCCCAAATCGCGAAGCATCTTGCATTGCTTTCATGGCTCAGCAATAAATGTCCCGTCGCGTAAGAGGCGCCGGCACCGGCCACGTCCCACGCTTCGCTGCCAGAATCTGATAGACGCCTATTTCTCCCGCTTCGAACTGGAGCGCACAGGCCGCCATGTACAGGAGCCATACCCGGTAGGTGGCCTCACTGACATGTTGCAGCGCTTCTTTCCGGTGCTCCTCCAGACGCCTGACCCAATGGCGCAGGGTGAGGACATAATGGGCACGCAACCCCTCCACATCAATAATCTCGAAATGGCTGCGTTCCATCGCGCGTTGTATATTGCTCACTGTATCCAACTCTCCATCGGGGAATACATAGCGGTTGATGAATTTTGTCGATACCGTCTTTTTCCAGCCTTCCTCGTCCTGGGTAATGCCATGGTTCAAAAACAGCCCGCCAGGCTTCAACAACCGGTTGACTGTGGCGAAATAAACGGGCAGGTTTTTGAGTCCCACATGCTCGAACATTCCCACGCTCGCGATTTTGTCAAAGCATGCCTCGCCATCCATATCCCGATAATCCTTAAATTCCACTGTCACCTGTTCCTGCAATCCTTCTTCCAGAATCCTGCGTTGGGCATATTCGTACTGGTTGTAACTCAGGGTGACACCGTGAGCACGAACGCCGTAATGTCGCGCCGCCCAGCGGATAAGCGCCCCCCATCCGCAACCAATATCAAGGAAGCGATCGCCAGGCTTGAGGCGCAATTTGCGGCAGATATGATCCAGCTTGTCCTCCTGGGCCTGATTCAGGCTTGCTTCGGCACCCTCGAAATATGCGCAGGAATAGATCATTTGCCGGTCCAGCCACAGGCTGTAGAAATCGTTGGAAACGTCGTAGTGGAATGCGATGGCATTGCGGTTGGTGGTTTTCGAGTGGCCAAAGCGACTGCCTAACCTTGACGACGACGCTTGGGGAATTACGGGCATTTGAGCACTTTTCCCTGATCCGTCCCTCAGAAAAATGGCTCTGCCCACGAGAATGCTCTTCTCGCGGGCAGATATTTTCAACGACCGGAGATGATCCTTTAACCTGAGGATGGTGTAGATATCCCCTTCCATGCTTACCTTTCCCGCGAAATAGTCTTCGGCCAAATGTAGCGGATCGCGGAACAGAACGATGTCGCGCAACGGGTACGCATGGTGAAAAACCAACGTCGCCTCAGGTGAGTCTGCGCCAAGCCTTAGCGTTTCGCCGTTCCATAATCGGATCGCCAGATTGCCGCTGTAATTCTGGAATATGCGCGAAAGGATTTGCCTCGCCCTGCTTGTGTCCGTGTCGTCGACAGGGGCCGGCTCCCTCTGTTTGGTGTTCATGGCATGACTCCTTTGTAACTTGGCAAAACAGCACCCGAGCCTCAAGCCTCAAGCCTCAATTTGATAACCCACGGGCGGAGCACAGTTCAATCATCATGCTCATTCAATCGCCTCGATCAGTACGCATATCGCATGACCGTCCGGCATCCCGTCCGGCATGGTTTTCCATTGGGCCAGCGCACGCTCCATCCTGTCCTGCAGGGCAATCATCTCCGTCAAGGCACGGCTGTTCTCTTCGATACGCCGCTCGATGGTTTCTCGTACCATCGGGCAAGGGGCATTGCCCTGACGGCTTTTTTTAATGATTTCGGCGATTTCGGCCAAGGTGAACCCCAGGCGCTGTGCGCGGCGGATAAACCGCACATATTTCAGGTCGCCGTCAGAAAACTGTTTATAGTTGTTGGCCGGATTGCGTTTCGGCTTGAGCAATCCAATGCGTGCGTAATAGCGAATAACATCGGGCGTCACTCCTGCCTGTCTGGCCAGTTCGATGACTGTCATTTTCCACCTCCTCGATCGAAATCAGCCCTCTTGCGGCGTAATACGCATTGGTCATTACGCCGCAAGTTGACATGAACTCCTAATCAGTCCTGCTTTAGGCGGTGCTCAATTTCGGCCTCGGCCGCCAACCAGTCTTCCAATTCGCAGCCGTCTGAGAAGCCGCGGCACTCCGCCAGGTAATAGGCGGTAGTGGCAATCATGTTGTGTCGCACCTCCGGCGGAATATCGCTGTCAGCGTGTGTACCGGCCACTGGGGCTGTTTTATTCGGCGTGATCTCGTCAGTCTTTTTCATGTCCGCTCCTTGATGTTGGTTGATTTGCACTGCATGCCCGGGCCATGGCGCGAACCGCCCGTCCTTTCCAGTCAGCAGCGTGATTCCCCTCTCCTTCGCCATGGATTTGTGCTTGTACACCTGCGTCCAACACATAAGTCAATAACATAATCAGTTCTATTCAACTACGCTCATCCATTGCATCTGTGCTGCGCCCGCAGCGGCACCAGACGCAGGTGCAGTCGACATGGTTGCAACTGCTGTCCTTGCGACTCGACTGGTACCGCCTTTGTGCCCAAGGCAACAGTGCACGATGCCACCATGACGGCGCATATATGCCACGGAGAAAACGCCTAATATCCGTTTTGCCAGCCAATTGGCGCAGCAGGAACCAGCGATATCCACGGTTGCCCAGCATGCTGTAAATCACACGATTGACCACCGATGCCTGCAATTGTGGTCGCAATTTTTGATGCCAAAAAGCATCGTAATTTTTGCTTTCCAATAAGCTGCGGGCAGCCAATATCCCCGAGGTGATCGCTAGGCGCATGCCGAATCCCCAAAGAGTGTCCTGAATTCCGGCTTGCTCTCCCACCAGCGGATGGCGGCCGCCGTAAGCGGATGAGGGGATATGGAAGTTGCCTACCCCGCCATGGGCCCGTGGATTTTGCATTTCCAGACCCACCAGTTTTTGAAAAGCGGAAACCGTCCGCTCAACGTAGAGTTTTTCCTGCTTGAATCCGGAAAACATGCAGCTCTTGACGGTGCCCTTGCCGTTCATGACCAGCAAATAGGCGTAGCCCTTGGGCGCGAGTTCGTCATCGCAGATCACCCAGAAGCCATCTTCCATCGTGGTGTCGAAGTGGTAGCCTACGGCGATGGCGTCTGCAGCCTTGGGACCGATAGCGAGAATTCCTGCGCCCCCAACCTGTTCCAACCGACTGTTGAAACGCACTTCCACACCCAGTCCAACCGCCTGTCTGAGCAATGCCGTGTCCAGGCTTGCTGCCCCCGGCCCGCGTTCCACCAGATAAAATAGCGGAACAGGACTCTTGATTTCATAAGGCTTGTCCCATGCATCGAAAGCAATTCCCTCGCGGCAGGGAGTGCTCGTAAAATCGGTGGCCAGTCCAGCTTCCTGCAGCATTTCCACCACGTCCAGTTCCGTAGACCAGTTCTCCAGGCCTTGCAGATCGCCCTGGAAGCGGTAGCCCACTTCCCGCTGTGCTTCGTGCACCACCACGCGCCGCCCAGCCCGGGAGAGAGTGATCGCAGCCGCCAGTCCGGACGGACCCGCACCAGCAATCTGGATGGTTGCATCTGTGTTTGCCTGCTGTATCTGGTCTACTATCAACATGGTTTATCTCCAATGCATAACCTGTTTCAGCACCACATCAGCCGTAAACAATTTCCCGCTACCAGTATGTCTCCATCGTGATCTGCCCCGGATCGCGCCGGCGGTTCTTCTTCAGGCCCAGCGCAGTTAAAACCTCGATAGTGTCCCGCACCATCCCCGGATTGCCACACAACATCACTTGCGACCTGTCCGCCGACAACACAACGCCGGCTCTGGCTTGCAGGCGGCCATCGGCGATGGCCTCGGGTATGCGCGCCTGCAGCGCATAGCCGGTGTCTTCACGGCTGACAAAAGGTATAAAGCGGAATTGCCCGGAATGGTCCTGCGCGATGTCCCGGATGGTATCGCCGTAGCTCAGGTCGCTGGCATGACGCACCGCGTGCACCAGCACTACTTGTCTGAACCTGCGCCACGGCACATCAGTCTTCAAAATGCTGAGAAACGGACCAATGCCGGTGCCGGTGGACAGCAACCACAGGCTTTCTCCGTCCGGCACCTCCGACAGCGTGAGGAAACCGGCGGCCCGCGCCAGCACCCTAATCGCGGCGCCGGGCTGCAATGCGGACAAGTGCCCGCTGAGCGGGCCGTCCGGCACAACGATGAAATAAAATTCCAGCGGAGTGTCCGCGGGTGCGTTGACAAAGGAATATGGGCGTTCGATGGTCACCCCGTCTACATCAAGTGCCAGCTTGGAAAATTGGCCAGCTTCGAATGGCGCCACCTCCGCATCGACTTGCAGCGAAAACAACTGCTCGTTCCAGCGCCGTATGGCGATCACCCGCCCTTTCACCCATTTATCCATCGTCGTCTCCGTCGCACCCATGTGCGCTGCATCAATGTTGATGGTCATCTGCCATGTCCTCGTCCGGTGGTGCTTTTGCAACGATGCTTTTATATTGGTCGGAAGTCATGTTTGGCAGCTGCTGCAAAAAGGCAACGATGCTCCAGATCGTCGCGTCGTCGTGGCTCGTCCCCCAGGCCGGCATTGCAGTCATTTTGAGGCCGTGCTTGATGACCCAGAATGCTTCTCGCATATCCACGTGAACCTTGCTCAGATTAGGCGGCTGGGGATACAGGCCGGGACGCATTTCGGAACTCTTCTTGCCGGGAGCCAGATGACAATCGGTGCACATCGCTGCGTATTGGCCAGCACCTTTCAGGATCAGTTTTGGATCATCGAGATTGGCAGGCAGCGTGATTCCGGAAGCATGGTTTGCGATGGCACGATCACGCACATTTTGCAGAATGGCGTAAGTAATTTTCCAGTGCGGGTTGTCGGCGCCAGGGTTATAGACTCCCGACCAGATGAACAGACCAGCGCCCAGGATAAGCACAAGCAGTAGAGCGAGCGTCGTTTTCAGGTGTTTCATGCTTCTCTCCTTATTAAAGCTTTACATGTCGCAGCCGCAGCGCATTGGTAATCACCGACACCGAACTGAAACTCATCGCCGCTGCCGCAATGATCGGCGACAGTAACAGCCCGAAGAATGGATACAGCACGCCGGCCGCGACCGGCACGCCGAGCATGTTGTAGACGAAGGCGAAGAACAAATTCTGGCGGATGTTCTTCATAGTCGCGCGGGAGAGGCGCACCGCGCGCACGATACCGCGCAGGTCGCCCTTGACCAGCGTGACGCCCGCACTTTCCATCGCCACGTCGGTTCCGGTGCCCATCGCGATGCCGACCTGCGCCTGCGCGAGGGCGGGTGCATCGTTGATGCCGTCGCCGGCCATCGCCACAATGCGGCCTTCGGCCTGCAACTGTTTGACGACGGCCGCCTTCTGTTCGGGCAGCACTTCGGCTTCGACGCGGTCGATGCCGAGTTTCTTCGCCACCGCTGCGGCCGTGGCGCGGTTGTCGCCGGTCAGCATGATGACCTGTATGCCTTCCGCATGCAGCGCCTGCACCGCTTCCAGGGTCGAGGCCTTGACCGGGTCGGCCACGTCGAGCAGTCCGGCGGCTTTGCCGTCTATCGCGAGCAACATCACGGTCTGGCCTTCGCTGCGCAATGCCTCGGCGCGCGCCGGCAATTCGCCTGCGGCGATCTGCAGTTGCTCGAACAGTTTCAGGTTGCCGAGCGCGACGCTGCGGCCATCGACCGTGCCGGACACGCCTTTGCCGGTAAATGATGCGAAGTCGCTCACCTGCGCAAGCGGCAGTTTCCTTTCGTCCGCGCCGTTGACGATGGCAGCCGCCAGCGGATGTTCGCTGGCGCGCTCCAGGCTGGCGCCGAGCCGCAGCACCTCATCCTCGCTGAAACCGTCGACAGGCTGCACCAATACCAGCTTGGGCTTGCCTTCGGTCAGCGTGCCGGTCTTGTCGACCACCAGCGTATCGACCTTCTCCATCACTTCCAGCGCCTCGGCGTTCTTGATCAACACGCCAGCCGTGGCGCCGCGCCCGGTGCCGACCATGATCGACATCGGTGTGGCTAGACCGAGCGCACACGGACAGGCGATGATCAGCACGGCCACCGCGTTGACGATGGCGTGGGTCAGGCGTGGCTCGGGCCCGACCAGCCACCACACCACCAGCGTAACCAGCGCAGACAGTACCACCGCCGGCACGAAATAGCCGGAGGCAACGTCGGCCAGGCGCTGGATCGGCGCGCGCGAACGCTGTGCCTCGCTGACCATGCGCACGATCTGCGCGAGCAGTGTATCGCTGCCGACTTTCTCCGCGCGCATCAACAGACTTCCGGTGCCGTTCACGGTCGCGCCGATCAGCTTTGCGCCCGAGGTCTTTTCGACCGGGATCGGCTCGCCGGTGACCATGGATTCGTCGAGCGCGCTCGTACCTTCGAGCACCACGCCATCCACCGGCACCTTCTCGCCGGGGCGCACGCGCAGCGTGTCGCCCGGCTGCACCTGTTCGAGCGGAATGTCTTCTTCCTTGCCATCGTCGCGCACAATGCGCGCGGTCTTCGGTGCCAGCCCGAGCAGCAGCTTGATCGCCGCACTGGTCTGGCTGCGTGCGCGCAGTTCCATCACCTGCCCCAGCAACACCAGCGCCGTGATCACGGCAGCAGCCTCGAAGTAGACCGGTACGGTGCCGTCCGCCGCACGCATCAGTGGCGGGAAGATACCCGGCAGCAGCAACGCAACCATGCTGTATGTCCAGGCCACGCCGACGCCGAGCCCGATCAAGGTGAACATATTGAGATGGCGGTTGACCAGCGAGGCCCAGCCGCGCTGGAACAGCGGCGCGCCACTCCATAGCACCACGGGCGTGGCCAGCGCGAACTCGATCCATTGCAACACGCGCATCGACAAAAAGCCCGGCAATGCCTGCGGCATCAGGTCAGCCCCCATCGCCAGCACGAACACCGGCAACGCCAGCACTACGCTGAACCAGAAGCGGCGCGTCATGTCGTGAAGTTCGCTGTTGTCTTCGGTGGCTGCGTTGCGTGGTTCGAGCGCCATGCCGCAGATCGGACAGGAACCGGGTTCGCTGCGCACGATCTCGGGATGCATCGGGCAGGTGTATTCGACCGTCGTGGAAATCGTTGGCGTTTCCGGTTCCAGCGCCATGCCGCCCTTGGGGCAGGCACCGGGTCCAGGCTGACGGATTTCCGGATGCATGGGGCAGGTGTAGACCGTCCCGGCAGGTTTGGGCGGGGGCGCTTCACCTGCCGCCGGTTTGTTCAGGTAAGTCTCGGGCGCCGCCTGGAATTTGGCCAGGCACTTCGCGCTGCAGAAGCCGTATTCGGTGCCGTGGTATGCGTAATGATGCGGCGATTCGGGTTTTACCGTCATGCCGCAGACCGGGTCCATGTTAGCTGTCATGAGATGCTCCTTGTGTTAGGCAGGATTGCCGGGTCGTGCGATTGCATGCACATATCCTCTACCATTTTTCGCAATGTCGTCTCCTCCGCCATAAAAGCCTCCACCGCCTGCGGATCGAATTGCTTTCCGCTCATGCCGGCGATTTCGTCGCGAGCATGATCGAACGAACGTCCCTTGCGGTAGGGACGGTCGGAAGTGATTGCATCCAGGGTATCGATCACGGCAAGCAGCCGCGCGCCAAGGTGTATCTGTTCATCATGCAATCCGCGCGGATATCCACTGCCGTCGAAACGCTCCTGGTGGCTAAGCACGATTTCTGCTGCATCCGCCATTCCGGGGATTTGCGCAATGATGCGATGCCCCTTTTCCGGATGCGTGCGCATTACCTCCCATTCCGCCTCGTTCAATGCGCCCGGTTTCAGCAGTATCGACTCGGGTACGCCGATCTTGCCAATGTCGTGCATCAGCGCGCCCCAATATATATGGCGCAACCGGTTCGGGTCGCTGATGAAACGTCTGGCCAGCACCAGGGTATGGCATGCCACCCGTCTGGAGTGGTTTCCGGTTTCATGCTCGCGCACGTCCAGCGCATCGGCCATTGCTTCGGCAAAAGCGGCATCAGCCCTTTCCAGAACGTCCGTTTCTTCGTATTGCCGACCCGTCATATCGACCTCCTGACGTTATTATCATTTGCAGCACTGGTCTCACAGCTCGTTATCATGTTTTCCTCGGCAGAATGAGTGGTATCGTGATGGCTACTCGAATTGTTCCGGCCGAATTTCAGCGCGCTGGCGGATACGGTAAATCTTGCTGACCGGCAGCACGGCCACGATGCCGTCGCCCGCCACGCCGGAGTGGGCCGCATCGATGATGCCCTGTGCGACATTCTCGGCCCGTGCGGCAGAGGTGAATATCTCGACCCGGACATGCTCCGTCATGCAATCGCGGCTGTAAAAATCGGCATACTCGCCATAACCCTTGACGCATGTCACGGTGATTCCGGGCACACCCAGTTGCTGGAGACGCTGCTCCACATTTTCCAGGGATTCGCCTCGCACGATTGCGACGACCTTACAATACCCCTCGCCTTTTCCCATCTCAATCTCCTTTTTCCTGATTGAAATCCATCCAATACCTGACCGCATGGATCAGATGCTTAAACCTCTTCGTCGATATGCGTGACCGGGCCTGCCCATCCCTCCTCGTCGTGCCGACGACGTTCCACGTTGGATCGCAACTCTTCCAGTACCTGCCGGTGATAAATGCGACGGCAATACGTTCTGCGCTCTTGCTTTGCGTGCACCTGCTCCCGGTTTGGATGGCCGGCCGGCAGGTGCCCGACTTGCTCCGCCACTTCCTGTTGTGCAGCCTGTTCGGCAACCGCGCCGGTTTGCTGTGTCCGAACCGGCCCCTTTACTTCCCTGATAGTCTTGATCTCAGGCGGCTGAACGAAAATCTCGGAAGGAATGATTTGAACCATGATTACCCCCTCAGTCGACCGACACCGGTTCGATTTCAGTCCCACCGTCATTTGCCGGCCCTGGCTTTCTGCGCTGTTCTTGCAGCAGCAGCACCCAGCCATACACCACCGGCAGCACCAGCAGCGACAGCACGGTGGCGGAAAACATGCCGCCGATCATCGGCGCCGCAATCCGCTTCATGACATCGCTGCCGGTGCCGCCGCCCCACATGATCGGCAGCAGGCCGGCAATGATGGCAGTTGCGGTCATCGCGATCGGGCGCACGCGCCGCGTGGTGCCGAACAGCACCGCGCCGACGATGTCGGTGCTGGTGAGTTGCCCCCGGTTTTCCTCGCGGCGTTTCGCGACGGCCTGATCGATGAAGGTCAGCACCAGCACGCCGATCTCGGCCGACACCCCGGCCAGCGCGATGAAGCCGACCGCCACCGCCACCGACAGGTTGTAGCCGAGTGCCCACACCAGCCAGAAACCGCCCGCCAGCGCAAACGGGATCGACAGCATCACCACCAAGGGTGCGGTGAAATTGCGGAAGTTGAAATACAGCAGCAGGAAGATGACCAGCAGCGTGACCGGCACCACCATCTGCAACCGCTCGGCCGCGCGCTGCATGTATTCGAACTGGCCCGACCAGGTCATCGTGTAGCCAGCCGGAAGCTTCACCTCACGGTCGACCAGTTGCTTTGCCCTGGCCACGTAGCCGCCGATGTCGCTGGTCTTGATGTCGACGTAGATCCAGGCGTTCGGCGTAGCGTCTTCCGTCTTCACCGACGGTGGGCCGCGCCGCAGCTGCAGGCTGGCCACCAGCGACAGCGGAATCTGTGCGCCGCCCGGCGTCGGGATCAGCACGCGCTTGAGCGACTCGATGTTGTCGCGCAGCTCGCGCGGATAACGCAGGTTCACCGGGTAGCGCTGCAGGCCTTCCACGGTTTCGGTTACGTTCATACCGCCGATCGCACTCTGCAGCACGTCCTGCACGTCGCCCACGGTCAGGCCGTAGCGCGCGGCTGCTTCGCGGTCGATGTCGAAATCGAGGTAGTAGCCGCCGGCGGCCTTGTCGGCGAACGCCGACAGCGTGTCGGGCAGCGTCTTCAGCTTGTTCTCGATGTCGCCCGCCACCTGCTGCAGCACGTTGAGGTCGGGTCCCGAGACCTTGATGCCGATCGGCGTCTTGATGCCGGTAGACAGCATGTCAATGCGTGTCTTGATCGGATAGGTCCAGGCATTGGCCAGGCCAGGGAAGTGGATCGCCTGGTCCATCTCGTGCATCAGCTGTTTCGTGGTCTTGTGCGGGTCCGGCCACTGATCGCGCGGCTTGAGCCGTATTGTGGTCTCCAGCATCGACAACGGCGCCGGATCGGTTGCGGTGTCGGCGCGCCCGGCCTTGCCGAACACCGACTGAACCTCGGGGAAGGTCTTCAGTATCTTGTCGGTCTGCTGCAGCAGCTCCTTCGCCTTGGTGATGGAAATGCCGGGATAAGTGGTCGGCATGTACAGGATGTCGCCCTCGTCCAGCGGCGGCATGAATTCCGAGCCGGTGTGCATCACCGGCCACACCGTGGCGGCCAGCACCAGTAGCGCGAGCAACACGGTGGTCTTGCGGTGGCGCACGGCGCGCTCCAGCGCCGGCGCGTGCAGGCGCCTGAGCCAGATGTTGATGATGTTGTTTTCTTCGGATGGTATCCGGCCGCGAATCAGCAAGCCCATCAGCACCGGAATCAGCGTTACCGCGAGCAGCGCGGCGCCGGCCATGGAATAGGTCTTGGTGAACGCGAGCGGCGCGAACAGCCGGCCTTCCTGCGCCTGCAGCGTGAACACGGGAAGGAACGAGACGGTGATGATCAGCAGCGAGAAGAACAGCGCGGGACCGACTTCCTTCGATGCGCTTGCTATCGCCTGCCAGCGAGCCTTGCCATCCGCCGTATCATTCAAATGTTCGAGGTGTTTGTGCGCGTTCTCCACCATCACGATCGCGCCGTCTATCATTGCGCCGATGGCGATGGCAATTCCGCCCAGCGACATGATGTTGGCGGAGAGCCCCTGCCAGCGCATGATAAGGATTGCGATCAGGACGCCGACCGGCAGGCTGGCAATGGCCACCAGCGCGCTGCGCGCGTGCATCAGGAACAGCACGCAGATCAGCGCAACCACGATGGATTCCTCGATCAGCTTGTCCTTGAGGTTGCTCACCGCGCGCTCGATCAGGTTGCCGCGGTCGTATACCGGCACGATCTCCACGCCCGGCGGCAGGCCTTTTTTCAGTTCGTCGAGCTTCTTGCGCACCGCCTCGATCGTGGTCAGCGCATTGCCGCCGTAGCGCATCACCACCACGCCGCCGGCGACTTCGCCCTGGCCGTCGAGTTCGGCCACGCCGCGGCGCAACTCCGGTCCGAGATGGATGTTGGCCACCTGCTTCAAATAGACCGGCGTTCCGTTGGCATCGACGCCGACCGGCACGTTTTCGAGATCGCTGATGCTCTTGATGTAGCCGAGGCCGCGCACCATGTATTCGGTCTCGCCCATTTCCACCAGGCGGCCGCCGACATCGTTGTTGCTGCGCTGGATTGCACGACGCACCTTGTCCAGCGAAATGTTGTAGGCCAGCAGCGCATCCGGCCTGACCTCGACCTGATATTGCTTGACGTAGCCGCCGATGGAGGCGACCTCGGACACGCCCTCGACGGTCTGCAGCGGGTAGCGCAGATACCAGTCCTGGATCGAGCGCAGTTGCGCCAGGTCGTGTTGGCCGGTCTTGTCCACCAGCGCGTATTCGTAGATCCAGCCCACGCCGGTCGCGTCGGGCCCGAGCTGGGGCGACACCCCGCGCGGCAGCCGGTCGGTCGCGTAGTTCAGATATTCGAGCACGCGGGAACGCGCCCAGTACATGTCGGTGCCGTCCTTGAAGATCACGTACACCATGGAGAAGCCGAAGAACGAATAGCCGCGCACCACCTTGGTGTTGGGCACCGACAGCAGCGCCGTGGTCAGCGGGTAAGTGACCTGGTCTTCCACCACCTGCGGCGCCTGCCCCGGATATTTGGTGAACACGATCACCTGCACGTCGGACAGGTCGGGGATCGCGTCCAGCGGCATGCTGCGCATCGCCTGCACCCCGGCGAACACCACCAGCAGCGTCGCGATCAGCACCAGGAAGCGGTTCTTCAGCGACGCATCGATCAGCGTACGGATCATGGTTTGGCTCCCATGTTCATGCTGCCGTCATGCTGCATGTTGGACATGGCCGGCTGTTGCGGCACCGCGGATTTTTCCTGCATCGCAGGCATGTCTGGCATCGCTGCTTGTGGCGGCTTTATCTCCATTCCCTGCATATTTGGCATCGCTGCCGGCGCTGGCGCAGCCGGCTGTTTCGGTTCCATCATCTTGGCCGTCGCTTCCCTGAGCTTGGATTCCGAATCAATCAGGAATTCGCTCGATGTCACCACGGTTTCGCCGGCCTCAAGTCCGCTCAGGATTTGCGTCTGGCCGTCAGAGGAAACACCGAGCGTGACTTTGCGCGGCTCGAACTTGCCGGGCGCGCGCTCGACGAACACCTGGGCACCGGTGCCGCTGCGCACGATGGCTTCGGACGGCACGGCGATCGCATTGACCTGTTTGTCGGCGAGGATATCGACGTTGGCGTACATCTCGGGCTTGAGCAACATGTCCGGATTGTCGAATTCGAGGCGAACCTTGACGGTGCGCGTCTTCGCTTCGAAATACGGATAGATGAACGCCACCTTGCCGCTGAAGGTGCGGCCCGGAATGCCATTCACCTGCATTTTCGCGGTATCCCCGACGTGCACCCAGGGCAGGTCGTCCTGGTACAGGTCTGCCAGCACCCAGATGCGCGACAGGTCGGCGATCACGTACAGTTCGGTGTCCGGCGTGATGCGTGCGCCTTCGCGCGCGCCGATGTTCATCACCACGCCGTCGAACGGCGAATGGATGTGCACTGCATGGATCGCCTTGCGCGTGCGTTCGAGCTGGCGCAACTGGTGCGCCGGCATGTCGAACAGCTGCAACCGCTCGCGGCTGGAGTGCAGCAGGCTTGCAGCGCCTTCGCGCACGTCGGCGAACGGGCTCTGTTGCAGTTTTTCCCGGTTGGCCAGCGCAAGCAGGTATTCGTCCTCGGTGGCCACCACCTGCGGCGAATAGATCGACAGCAGCATGGTGTTCTTCTTCACTTTTTCGCCGGTCTTGTCGACGAACAGCTGCTGCACCCAGCCGTCGTATTTCGGGTGCAGCCGCGCCACGCGTTCTTCATTCAGCGCGACCAGGCCTACCGTGCGTACGTGGCGTGACAGCACCGTGCGTTCCGCCTTCGCGGTACGCACGCCGATGTCTTGCACTACGGTCGGATCGATCTTCACCGTCCCCGCCGGACCGGCGGCATTCTGCTGGTCGTCGGCATAGACCGGGACGTAGTCCATGCCCATTTCATCCTTGGCCGGCACCGGCGAGGTGATCGCCGGATTCATCGGGCTGCGGTAGAACAGCGGCTTGCGCGCGGCGGGTGCAGCGGTTTTTCCGGCAACCGGCTGCGGCAACCTGGCGGCGGAAATCCAGTAGCCTGCGCCTGCCCCGACCAGCAATGCGACGACAGCCGCCGCGATAACGTGCTTGTTACTCATGTTTTGTCTCCTTGTCTGCCGCCGGTTGCGCAAGCGGCTTGCCGGCTGCGGCCTGCATCCTGGCCCATGCCTGCCAGGATGCACTCAGCGCTTTCCAGTACTGGGTTTCATAGTTATAGAGGGTGACTTGCGCCTGGATCAGGTTGAGGAAGTCCACCTTATCCACCTGGTAGGCCGCGAGCATGGCAGCCGTGGTCTGGCTGGCCTGCGGGATGATGCCGGTCTTGAACAGCAGCGCCTTTTCGCGGTCGGCGCGATAATCGGCCAGCGCCTGTTCGATCTCGCTATCCACCTGCACGAGGCGATCCTGCAGGCCGTAATTCGCATCCAGTTCGTCCGCCTTGCGCTGTGCCAGTTCGTGATCCTGTTTGCTGCCGGAAAATATCGGCAGGTTCATGCTGAGCGTGAAGCTGGCGACGTCCGCGCGCGGGCTGCCGTTCGGGTTGTAACCGGTGCGATAACCGTAGGCCGCTCCGACCTTGAAGTCGGGGTAGTAATCCTTTTCCGCCAATGCGACTTGCGACTGCGCCCCTTGCACACGTTCACGCTGGGCCGACAGCAGCGGCCGCGACTGCAGTGCGATGTCATGCAGTGCGGAAAACTCCGGCGCGTCCGGCAGTTTCTCGTCGGCCGCGCGCGGCAGCAGCACTGTGCTGTTTGCCGGCCTGCCAAGCAGCGCATTCAGCACTGCCGCCTGGCTGCGCCGCGCAGCATTGAGGCCGATGCCGATGTCGAGTAGTTTGGACAGCTCGACCTGCGCCAGCAGCACGTCGGACTGCATGCCCTGGCCGGTACGGTATTTAGCTTCGGCGATTTGCACGAATTCGCGCAGCAAATCCTGGTTGTGGCTGACGATGGCCAGTGCGCGATCGAGGTAGAACAGGTTCCACCAGGTCGTACGCACGTTACGGCCCAGCACCAGCCGGGTCTCGTCCACGCCGAATTGCGCCGCCTGCGCCTGGAAACCGGCCGCCTGCTGGCGCAGGTCGAGCTTGCCCGGGAACGGCAGGGTGACGCCGATGCCGACCTGCATCTGGGTCATCGCCTCCTGCGACAGAGAGTAGGTGTCGGTCGGCAGATTGAGCGCGTTCAGCGACAGTACCGGATCGGGCAGTGTGCCGACCTGCGACGGCACTTCCGCCAGTGCGCGCGCTTTTGCACCCGCCTGCGCCAGGCCGGGATTGTCGGTCATGGCAATCTGCAGCGCATGCTGCAGGGTCAGCACGCCACCGGGTCCGGTGGCATCTTCACCAGCCAACGCGACCAGCGGCAACAGCAGCAGCGCAATGCCAAGGTGGAGTAATTTTGTTGTTTTCATATTCGACTCCTGCCGGCTGGAGCGCACGCTCCGGACGGCACAAAACGGTTATTGCGCCGGCGCGATGCGGGCGATATAGAACTGTCCGGGGCCTTGTTTGACCACATCGAATTCCACTTTCTCGCCGGGCCTGAGGCCGTCGAGCAGCGACTCGTCCTTGACCGAGAAGTCCATGGTCATGCCCGGCCAGCCCAGCGACTTGATCGGACCGTGGGTCAGGTTGATCTTGCCGTTTTGCCGGTCCACGCGATTGACCATGCCGATGCCGGTGTTGGCCAGCGCCGCCATATTGGGCATGCCATTCATATTGCTCATTCCCTGCATGCCGTTCATGGAAGGATTCATCATCTGCTCTTGTGCCACGGCTATGCCGGAGATGGCCAGCAACGTCCAAAGCAGTGTGCTCGTTAATGTGTTTTTCATGATTTACCTCGTTCCTGTCGATTGCCGCACAACGGTGCGGATGATGGCGGACGCAACTAGAGCGTCGCACGCTTCAGGACGAGATCAGTCTGGATTAGCTCTGGATCGGATTGCAAAGCCGGATGCAAAACCGGCAGACGGACTCGTCCCCTGTCAGGTACGAGCGAGAGGCGGAGGATCGAGCGGTGCCGTAGTGATGGAAGTGAATGCAACCAGATAAGGTATATCCAGCCGGCCTTCGAACTGCAGCGAAGCAAGCTCGAGCGGCGGAGTTGCCAGATAGCCCGAGCAGGCCAGATGACAGGCTCCGCAAGTACTGCACGGTGCACTGTGTTGTGCGGCTGCATGGTGATTGCCTGTGGTTTGGTGTTGCATCGTCGGCATGGTCATGTCGTGACAGGCGTCATGCATCTGCATGGAAACCGTCGCAGCCAGCGCACTACTGGCGGACAGCGGAAGCCACAAAAGCATCAGGATGGCGACAAATTTTCTGGTCAGGCGGGACATGTGAGCATGTTTGCAAAATACATCAAACAAGTCAATCAAAAAAACTCAGGATATTAAGCGCTGGGACATTGCGGAATGCGTGATCCCGCGCATCCGTCAGGGATGCGCGGGAATTGCGTTTTTACTATCAGAACATCAGCCAAGCATACGCATACACCGAATTGTTATCGGATGCATTGCGGCCGGCACCATTGTAATTGGTACTGGCGCCGTTGTACTTGGTATAGACGGTGTAACGAAGCCCAAGCTTCAGGTTCTCGCGGTTTTCAAGGGGCAGCCAGTCAACTTCCCCTATCCAGCCGCTGGTATCCGGGCTGCCATTGGCGTTACCCATTGCACTGGCAGCTCCCATACCACCCATACCGCCCATTCCATATGCCATCTTGTCGGTACTTCCGCGGTAATCGAAGTAGCCGATTCCACCGCCAATCTTGCGCTGGTACCAGTAATGCCCGTCCACCCTGAATGTGTCCAGGTTGTCAGACGAATTGGATGCATTCATCGCAGGGAAACTGGCAGTCCAGTCGCGTTTCTCATGGCCGTAGGAAGCCAGCAGCGAGTACAGGTGATCGCCATCATAATGCTGGAATTGGGTATCCACCATGGCGTCGGTATAACGGTCGGTCGGTCCATTCAGGTTCGTGGGATCCGGGTAAATATTGGCACGCAAGGCGTTCCCACCTATCATGAAGCTGTTGCTGTCTCCCCAGTCCTTCTCCCAGGCGAGGCGCAGATGAGGCGCATTGCCGCTGATCGCAGTTGCCAACGGAGTGCCCACGTTCAGCGGCCGGAATACCCCATTCTTGCCGTTGTGCATGAAACCGAACTCGACGTAAAGCTGGCTATCGTAAAAGCCATACACGCCCACATTTCCTACCTGGTTTGCAAGTGGCATCATATCCAGCAATGACGTTTGCATTGGCATGATGCCGGCATCGCTGGTATATGGGAACACCCACATTCCGCTGGTGTTCCACACATCTTCCATCGATGGAGAGTTGCTTACCGAAACACCATAGATCAGTTCCTTGTTCCCTGCCATCAGGCTATCGGCATAGCGCACGTCTATCATTTCCGCCGCCCACTTCTTTTCGATGCCGTCATAGTTGTACTGGGCAAAAGCGCCAACCTTGCCGGCAATTTTGCCGCCGTAATACAGGCCGAGCAACTGGACAATGGGCTTGTTCGACTGCGGAAAATCAGCTGCCGGATTGGCGCCCTTATATCGATCCTTGACCGATGTCTCGCCAAACTGCAGCCTGGCCGCCAGCGGCAAGTTATAGGGAAATTGCTTGTCGGCAAAACCCGCCCCGAGCGTATACCCTCGCAGCTTGAACTGCCGCCCGAACGGGGTTAGTTCCGGGAATACCGTATGACAAGCCGAACACTGCATGCCGGTCTGGCGCGCAAAGCTCGGAATGGCATAAGCCTCGTCAGAGGCAAGCAGCCAACTGGCGCCAGAAATCAGAATAGCCACAAAAGCTATAATGAACCTTCTGTATATTGTCTTAATCTTTTTCATGCTATTTCTCCCAAATTAATAGTTTCAAGTTGTTCCTTGGTAAATATTTGATTGAGCCACAAGTTGACTCGGCATCTTCCTTCTTGCCGATGCAGATAGACCGTGCGTTTTCAAGGCGATCTGCCACGAACAAAACCATCCGTTAATAAAGCAGATTCCATGATTCATCTCGTTCCAATCAATTTCTGCAAAGTCAGCAGTACTGTCGGAGTAGACGCAAACGGACCACCTCACGCGAGGAACGAGCTCAACCGGAATTCGGTTCAGGAATCGGAATTTAAGACGCCGGATTACGAAACCAGCAGACGGACTCGTCCCCTGTTAGGCAGGAGATATAGGAGGAGGGTCGAGTGGTGCGAAGGTAACGGAAATGAATGGAACCTGAAAGGATGCAAATGACGCATCATAAGATTGCACAAGAAAAGGGCTAAATAAAGGTGAGGCTATATAACCGCAACAAGCCACATGGCAAGCGCTGCAAACGCTGCACGGCACCCCATGCTTCGAAACAGCATGGCGATTGCCATCTGCGTTTTGGGCCACAGCCAGCATCTCCATGTCGTGACAGGTGCCATGCATATACATGGTGAGCGTCGCAGCAGCAGCGCTGCAACTGGACAACGGCAGCCATAGCAGCATCAATACTGCGATAAATTTTCTGGATAGGAAAATCATATTTTATAATGGCAACTAATTCATGATTAGTCACACTAGTGTCCGGTTAAGAATCGAATAGATTCAGTTGGTTGTTGGAATTTGTATTTTCTGGCCGATCGTCGATGCCCTGCAAGGCTTGCTGGATGGGCATTTTCTCGAACAGCGTGACCGACAGAATCTGTAGCAAGGTGT
>WGLP01000018.1 GCA_016125505.1 Gammaproteobacteria bacterium | reverse complement strand
TGCTCTTCCGATCTATTCGTCTAGCGTTGTTTCAGTTAACAATGTCATCGCGCACCATATAGGATGAATAACATAGGGAGTATTTCTGTCCCAAAACCGCACAGTATCACTTTGAGTATTTGGATTATGTATATGGGCATCGATAGCAAATTGAATGCTATTGAGAATGTTGTCAGCGAATTCTTTAGTATCCATAGGCAATTCAATCTGCATTTTTTTCGGAAATGACATGCGTCTCCATCGCCTCGCTCCAGTCAGTATCTTCTGCATGTAAATAGATACTGGTGGTTTCCATCTTGGCGTGGCGCGCATTCTTATTAACAAATCGTAAATCCATACCTGAATCTAATTGGTGTGTCAGTCCTGTATGTCGAAACCAGTGGGTGGATGCCTGGCGTAACTTGTCGGCCTTAACCGGATCGCTGCTTTCAAGAGTATCTGCTGCCGCTTGCGCCAGCTTTTTCACTATACGATAGATCATATTGGCACTAATGCCACGCGTGCCTGTAATATTCAGTATTAACGGGGTTGATTCATTGATTTGTGGTCTTGGCGCCAATTTTAAGTGTTGCCGGTAACGCAGTAACGCTTCCAGCATGGCGGTATTCACCGGGATACGCTGTGTTTTCTCGCCTTTACCGGTGACATGCCACCACCATTTTCCTTCTCGTTCCCGAAAGCTCCCCATGGTGTGATTGGCGATTTCACTCACACGCGGTGTTAATAAATAGAGTAAAGACAGTAGATACCGGCTACGTTCATAGTGCGATCGCTCTCGATCGGATGAAGGCGCTTGATCGATAACAAAGTTGTAGAGGTATTCCCACAAGTCTTTTTCCAAATAACGTTCAATGACCTGGTCATCCTGCTTCGCCTTGGGTAGACGGCGCCGACGCAGCGCAAAAGGATTGGCGGCCAGATAACCGGCTTCAACGAGATAACCTAGTAATGACTGGATGATCACCAGTGCCTGGCGCTGACTTTGCGGTTTGAGTGGTCCCTGGAAAGGTCGCCATTGTTCAGAGTTCCTTGGATATCGCGGACCACACCATTTTTCGGCAGGTTGCGGATCGGCCAGGAACTGCTCATAGGCAATAAAATCATCCCGGTTTAGATCAGAGAGTGGTTTACCACGCTCAATCATCGCCCACAGAAGTAGACGCTCTGCTTCTTTTCGATAATTACGAAAGGTTTGGGGTGAGTCCTGGTATTCGCTCAACCAGGTCCGAATCGCGGCCAAATCATCGTCTGCGGTGATCTGACAAGCATTACGATTGGCACGATTGAAGCCATGGGTACCAGAGAGGGTGCCTGGCATAGTGAGTTGGTCGATGGTGGTCGGTAATTGCATATTTTTCCTCACTAAACAGTCAGTTGGGTCTCTGTGAGTTCTCCCCTACTGTTTTAAGTATAGTTCATGATAATGGGAATAATCATGAATTATAACATATTATCATGTTATTTATTACATTTTACGTATACATGTCTATAATGATATTGACCATTTATTCAGAGATAACAAGCGATTGAGAGGAACTAGCCATGGCCCGTCCTGGTGTGGAATATGAAGCCGTTGAACGTATCGCGCGACAACTGATGAGTCAGGGACAGCATCCCTCAGTTCAAAAGGTCCGGGATATCTTGGGAACCGGTAGCAATACCACTATTGCGAACCATCTGAAGGCTTGGCAAACCTCATTTGCGACCTCCAAATCCCCTGCTTTACCCGAATCTGTCCCTGAAGATCTGATGAATCCGCTCGATGATTTCTGGAGTCTGGCGCTGGCGCGTGCCGAAGCCAATTACCAGAAATATAAAGAGGAATTGGAGGCCAAAGTTGAATTGGCGGAATCTGAAAAGCAGTTGGCTTTTAACCAACTGGCCGAGCTGGCAAAAGAGTCTGAAGTATTACAGCAAAAATTGATGTCGCACGAACAGCAGCTCATTGACACAAAACAAACGCTGCATATCTTGCAAGGTGAACATGTCATTACCGCGACTGAGCTCGCTCACGCACATACCGAGCTTGAGCGAGTACATGCCCTCCTCCAACAACAAGAAGCGCGTTTTAACACTGAACGTGATCAGCTTATTCATGGTCATGCTGAATCGTTTAAACACGAGCGAGAACGTGCCACGGTAGCAGAAAATCGGCTGTTACAAGAGGTGGATCAACTACGCCAGCGTGTAAAACACTTTGAGGCTGAATTGGCAGGCCAAAATAGAGCGAACCAGGATCTACAAACTCAACATCAACAAAAGGAATACAAATTGCGTCAGGAAACGACTGAACTGTCGGCCAGCAATCAACATCTGGTTACACTTCAGCAACAAAACCAGCAAGCAGCTGAGACGATGAATAATCAACTGTCGGCGGTTCAAGAGCAATTGTCAAAATCACTCGATACGGTCGAAGCCTTAAGAAGCGCCTTAGAACAGTCCAAAGAAAACGAGATTAAACTCACGACCGAGATTGGAAAACTCAGAGAACTCAACACACAACTGCAGTCATCAAAATGAGGTTAAGGATATGAGCACGCAATCGAAAATTGAATGGACGGAACAAACCTGGAATCCGGTGACCGGCTGCACCAAAATCTCACCGGGATGCAAGCATTGCTACGCAGAAATCATGGCCAGGCGACTGACAGCGATGGGTGCGCCAGGCTATGAAAATGGGTTTGAAATTTCACTGATGCCGGATCGTTTAGAGCAACCTTTAAAACGAAAAAAACCGACCGTATATTTCGTTAATTCAATGAGTGATTTATTTCACGAAGAAGTCCCCTACTCGTTTATCAATAAAGTGATGGCGACGATTTCCAAAACACCTCAACATACCTATCAGATTCTAACCAAACGTGCTGAACGCATGGCAGACTACTTTGAAAACAAAGTCATACCAAAGAATGCCTGGCTCGGTGTTTCGGTCGAAGACAAAAAATACGGTTTACCGAGAGTTGAACATTTACGACGTATCAACGCCCATGTCCGCTTCTTATCGATTGAGCCTTTACTTGAAGACGTAGGGAAAATAAATCTGAGAGACATACATTGGGTGATCGTTGGCGGTGAGTCCGGCGCAAAAGCGCGTCCCATGAAACCGGAATGGGTCGAATCCATTCAACAACAATGCGAAACGCAAAATGTGGCATTCTTTTTTAAGCAATGGGGTCGCTGGGGCGCTGATGGACAAAAACGCTCGAAACATCACAATGGAAGAGAATTTCTGGGTAAAACCTGGGATGCCATGCCAATAAGTTTATAAAATTAAAGAAAAGGACATTCATATGGCTACGCCAAGGAAGACGATTTGGACATTAGAACCGCATAGCAAAGGCAAACATTTGGTGCTTCAGGCGTATCTGAAAGCCTGGTTACCTATAATCTCAAGCTGGAATAAACGAATTCTTTTTATCGATGGCTTTGCCGGTCCCGGCGTCTATGAGCATGGCGAAGATGGCTCACCGATTATCGCATTACAGACCTTTCAGCAACATGCCAATTTAAAACACACAGATTTTGAAATCACCTTTTACTTCATTGAAAAAGACGAAGCACGAAAAGAAAACCTGAATTCACTCGTCGACCAGCTCAAACCAACGCTACCCGGATCATTTCACATTCATATCGAGCAAAGCCGTTTCGATGAATCGTTAACCGATGCGCTGGACGAGATTGATGCGCAGAATCAGAGGCTAGCGCCCTGTTTTGCGATGATCGATCCCTTCAGTGTGTCAGATACCCCGATGAGTCTGATCGAGCGAATCCTTAGAAATAATGCAAGTGAAGTTTATATCTCCGTTATGTATGAGTGGATTAATCGGTTTAAAGAACATGAAAATTTCGAGAAACACCTTGATAGCTTATTCGGATGTGTTGAATGGCGAAACGGCATAGAAATCAATAATTCAGGGGAGAGAAAAACATTTTTATTTAATTTGTATAAATCTCAGCTTAAAAAGGCTGGTGCCAAGTACGTGGTTCATTTTGAGTTATTTGAAAGTAATCGTTTAGTCTACGCCATCTTCTTCGGCACGAAACATCTAACCGGCTGTGATCGTATGAAACAAGCGATCTGGAAAGTAGCGCCGTTTGGTGATTTTGCGTTTCGCGGCACCCACAGCGAACAGTTAACACTGTCTCTTGAATTTTCTGATTTCACTCCCTTGATTAGAGCCATACAAACTAAATTCGAAGGCAAAGGCTGGATTGATATACAGCAGATACTGGATTATGTCATGTCAGATGAAACGGATTTTCATAGCGCACAAGTCAAGACTAAAGCATTACGTCAAATGGAAGAGAAAGGTTTAATCGAAATTGACGAGTCATCACGGAAACGTAAGAAAAGTTACCCGACAGGAACGAAACTTCGAATAGTTTAGAAAAAGTATTATGGCCGCCAGTATTTGTAACCATTCATCTGAAGTCGAATGACTTCCGGTGCACCGGCTGATACGAACTCAACTTCCAATGGAAATTGCTCATCTTTTAGTCCCCAGGCTTTCATACTAATACGGCATGCTTTGAACTCGACCCCTCTATTTGCTAACTTGGTAAGTAGTTGCGAAGTTTCTTTATTATCTGCAAGCAATGCATGAATGCCGTCTTCATAGGCAACGACGACGATTTTCAGGTTTTTTTCTCCCAGATCATCCAACACCTTATCGATTTGAAGAAAAGCCCGACGGTGTCCGTAATTGTCACCTGATCGTGTCAGTTGCATTACAAAAGCGACCGGCTCTTTTTCAGCTGCATTGACGGTTGGCATCACGAAAATGGCTGCGACGCTAAGCAAGACCCACATAATTTTCATTTTCATATCAATACCCATGTTTATAGTATTAACTCAGTCAGGCCAATATCTGCCGATAACTATATAAATTAATCTTTTGAATGCTTTTGAGTGTCTATATCCTCAATAATGGGACAGCCGTCCTCGCTGCCACGACAAAGATTAAGTAATAGCGTTAGTTCATTCTGTAACGTGGTAAGTTCCTTGATTTGTTTTTCAACATCCTTCAGCTTGTCGGCGGTGAGCTGCCGAACGCTGACTTTCGCACGTTGCGGATCTTCGCGCATTGTCAGTAATTTTTTAATCTCGTCCAGGCTGAAATTCATGGATTGCGCGCGCTTGATAAAATTTAACCGCGACACATCTTTCTCGTTATAGAGGCGGATCCCGGATGTATTGCGGGATATGTTGTGCAACAAACCAAACTTTTCATAGTAACGCAAGGTATCCGCGGATAATCCGGTGAGTTTCGTTACTTCGCCTATCTTAAACATAGCCATTTTAATATTCGATAATGAAGAAATATTCATTTAGTAGATACAAGCCAATGACTATCAGCACGAGTCCTGCAATGATTTCGAGTCCTTTCTGATAGCGCGATAATACTTTTAAAGATTCTAGCCAACCCATACTCCACGCACCCAGAATAACAGGTATGCTTCTACCAAGTGCAAACGCCAATAACAGGCCAATACCAAAACTGACTGAGCCAATCGCCGCGCTGGCGGTTAAGGTCACCAGTAAGGCGGGAGTACAAAATGGACAAACCGCGATAGAAAATGGTATCGCTAATAAGAAGGCGCCCCAGATCCCCGTGACCTTACGACCTTTCACACCAAACCAGGGTAACCGAATTTTTATCCAGCCCGGCCACATTAAACCCATGATGATTAATAGCGGTCCAAGCAATAAACCCCACTGCCGTCCCATAATACCCTTGACCCAATCTCCGCCTAACGCGGCGGCGATACCCAGTACAACATGGGTAACGATCAGGCCCGTCACAAAGGCACTGCCCATTAACAAAGCACGTCGTTCTTCATGAGCCTTGGTTACATAGGCCAGCATCACCGGAACCGAGGCAAAGGAAACCGGATTAAAGCTAAATACAAAGCCCGCCAAAAATGCCAGACCAATCCCCGCCCAGCTTGCCTCGGTGAGTACCTGCTTGAATTCATCGATATTGACTTCCAGTGAAGGGACTAATAAATAGAGTGCCAGTCCAAATAAGAGTACAGCTGTCAGATAAGGGCTACCTTTGGCCGCCCGGTTTAACAATTCCAGGCTGTTATCATTAAGTCCTTTCGCGGATGCGATGACCATCGGCATTGTAAAGAGGGATGAGAATAGCAAGCCCGCCAATGCCGCAAAGGCCACGGAGTTTAACGTCATCGACATGCCTGCAATAATGACGATCAGTGGTAAAGTGCATGCCGGTAGGGTTAAACCTAACTGCACACTATATGGCAATTGCTTCGAGCCTGGCAGAAGCCTGAAAAATTCCAGGTGGGGTACCGGGATATAAATAAAACGCGAAACCAGATAAACCAATGCCATCACGGATAAGATAATACTTGGTAATATTTCTCCCCAGTCCGGGGGGTCGGTAAGCATCACAACGGATACGAATAGCGCTATTAATAATAGGCTACGGCTCAGCCACACGGAAAATAAACTTTGGCAGCATACTTTCTTATCATCGACCTGATTCACCTTGACCGAATATAACGTGTGCGTTGCGATCGTGCAGGGCTCAAAAAACGCCAGCAGTCCGAGTAGCGTTGCGCTCAGGAGTAATAAAGTGAGCATTAGTGATGCTCCTTATTAAGTCGTGATACTAATTCATCTCGCAATTTTTTTGCCGATGGTAAGCTGGTGAAGATCAGTTCATCATTGATTGCAATGGAAGGCGTGGATAACACACCTAATGCGACAGCATAATCGAGTTCCTCGAGAATGTTCACTTCTCGCCAGTTTATCTGTTCACCACCCAGCTCATCTGCCAGCTTGCGCAACACCTCTTTGGCATGACCACACTTGCCACAACCAGGGGATGAGAAAACTTCAACTTTAATCGTCATAATGATTTCTCCTACTGAATTCGTTATTGGGCGTCCTGGATCATACGTACATCACCCGGTGTAAATCCTGCCTGGGTTATCTGCTTTCTCAGTTGCTCTACATTGGCCTGCTTGCCCGGCGCCATAATAATTGTTGCTACACCTTTATCAAGATCGACAGAGACTTCTTTGACACCATCGAGTTTGGATAAACTCTTTTTTATGTTATGCGCACAGAATTTACATTCCATCCCACTGATATCAATCTCAAGACGTTGCTGGTCTTGTGCCGCGACAACCGAAGTAAACCAGGCCATCGTCAACAAAATTAGAATAATCTTTTTCATACAAACCTCATTTCATGAATTACGACTCAAGCCATTGCTGTATCGGCAAAGCCAGGTAAGCCGCGGTAAAACCCGTCAACCAAATGACCGTGGCGAACAGCCAGATGCGTCGATTCAACAACCGGGCACGTTGGCATAGTCCTGCAAGTTCAGGGTCAACCGGACATTGGCCCCGGTTGCGCCACATCAACCAGGCTGTAGCCACCAACAAGCTACCGGATGACAGAAATATCCAGACTTTGTAATGACTCAACGTGATAAGCACCGGAATATAACTGGTTACTGCTGCCACAGTGGCACCCAGACCCAGGCTGACCAGTATTATGGGTAAGGCGCAGCACAACAGTGTCCCGGTTGAGGCAAACAGCGTTATCCAACTCAATCCTGTTCGCGTAGTTTGATTAGGAGTATTCACCATTCAGACGTAACCAATAGCCGTATGATGGGAAATACTTTACTACCTGGAGCCGACTCCAGGTCAAGGACTATTATCCCAATAATTACAATGAGTTATAATTATTTCTGTACAAACTGACACGATGTGTTTGAATTATGTTGACAAATTGTGAATGCATGGAATGTTCATGTAGAATGTCAATCACATTTTTTATAATTCACAAGCGACCCATTGAGCGAGCAGCCATATAGTTCATGTTAAGGTACTTTCGACAACATTCTCTGCGCAAAAGCCTGTGGCTGATAGTCCTGCTGGGAAGCCTGTTTAACCAGACGCAGACCCTGTTCGCTTGCGATCTAATGGGCGGCAAACCGACAACAAAGTGCTGTTGTGGCGAGGACATAAGCAAAGGCTGCCCCATGGGCGGGGGCTGCGAAAGCCCAGATAATGGCATGCCAACCGGTTGTTGCAATATCAGCACCGATATCTCCGTTGGATTACCGGATGTCACCGTTGCGGATACGCACCAATTTAAGCAACTTCTCACGCTGGATGCACCACAGCCGCCACCTGCGCTGCCAATTTCAATTGATCTATCCATACCGTCTTCTGATCACTCACAAACGTTTGTTATTTATGAGTTATCCCGCTCAGATCACTCCCCTGGTACATATACCTACCTGCTAACCAGCCGCCTCCGGATTTAAACACACCGCTCAATCACATTCGGTTGATGCGCGGCGATGACTCTCGCTATGCGTCATGGATTTTTGATTGTTCGAGAGGTGTATTGTGCTTTATAAAAATTATATTCAATTCCGGAATGGGGTTCTTCTGACCCTGTTAACGGTATTTCTGTTGACCAGTGCGACGGCAAGTAGCGCCAGTCAGGAAGTGTTATTTGGCCCTGATGATCAGCTTGATATAAAACAACTGGTCCAGGCAGTGCTGGATCGCAACCCATCCATTGGGGCCATGCGTTCGGCCTGGCAGGCGGCCGCAAGCCGTGTCGATCAGGCCGATGCGCTGGATGACCCCATGTTATCGTATGCATTTGCACCCGAGACGCGTCATGCTCAGGGACAGGATTTTGGACAAAATATCCAGTTATCACAAAAGCTGCCCTGGCCGGGAAAACTTGGATTGCGTGCAGACAGTGCGCGGTTTGAAGCGCAGGCCAGTGAAGAAGATATCGAACGACTACGACTTCACCTGATAGAGGTGACGACACGTTCTTTTGCAGATTGGTACTACATCCATGAAGCCTTGCGCATCAATCGTATTAACCAGGCTTTGTGGAAAGAATTCAAAAATATCGCCGAGGTAAAATACAGTGCCGGCCGGGCCACGAAGCAGGATGCGATACGTGCCGATGTGGAATCGGCCATGCTGGAACACCAGGCGATTGTGCTGGCGCGCGAGCACAGTGATATTCTGGCGAGGCTCAATACCTTGCTGAATCGCGCGCCGGACGCACCTCTCCCGCCGCCTGTGCGGTTATCCGTCGCCAAGTCCGTGCCCGCAATCACCCAATTACGTCAATTGGCGCTGACCAATCATCCTGAATTAAAAATGTTGCTGGCCCAGCAACACGCCAGGGATGCACAGGTTTCGCTGGCCGAGCGTGAATACTATCCCGATTTTAATCTCTCTGTTGGCTATAACAGTCTGTGGAATCAGGAAGAAAAGCGTTTTATTGTCGGTGTCGGGATCAATATTCCCCTGGCACAAGATAAACGTGATGCGCACGTCAGTGAAAAGCTTGCGCGTGCCTTGCAAATAAAATGGCAGATAGCCGATAAACAATCCGAAATACTTGGGGCTGTGCAACGCGCCTATAACCGGCTGGAAGAAAGCCATCACGTCTTAACGCTTTATCACAATAAATTGTTGCCGCTGGCGGACGAAAACCTGCAAGCCGCCAGGGCCGATTACCAGTCGGGTAAAGGCAACTTCCTGGATTTGGTCAGTGCCGAGAAAAACCTCATTCAGAATCAATTAAATCATGTACAGGCGCAGGCAGATTACTACCGGCATTTGGCCATGCTGGCGAACCGTGTAGGCGACCCGCAACTACTGGATAGCGCATTAAAACTATCCCGTCATTCTCAGCCAGTAACGCAAGGTGAAACCCAATGAACACATTACACACAAAGTCTCGCTTGATTCCATTCGTCATTATTCTGATAGTGATTATTTCTGTATTACTTTGGATCTTTTTCTCTGGATCACCAAATGTCAGTGCCATGCGTGATAAAAGTATCACAACTGACGTTATTACAGCAGGAAAATATCGCGTCAAAGTCAGCGTCAATCCGGATCCCCCCAAGGTCGGTAAGAATACCCTGTCGGTCATCGTCATGGATGAACATACACAACCGGTATCAAAGGCGAAAGTACGCGCAGTAGCGCAAATGCCGGCCATGGGCAGTATGCCGGCGATGAACGCACCCGCTGATATGAGCGAAGTTGAACCGGGGAAATATCAGGGTGAGTTTGAGCTGGCGATGAGTGGCGAATGGCCACTGGCGGTGGATATCGAGACCGAACAACTGGGTCATGGTGATCTCACTTTCGATATGGCCACCGGTCGCAAAGGCGTTACCGTGGCCACCGCCACGCCCGGTGATATTTCCCATTACACCTGTTCCATGCACCCATCGGTCAAATCCGCAACGCCGGGCACCTGCCCGATCTGTTCGATGGATCTCGTACCGGTTACGAAAAAAGAAATGCAATCCGGTAGTATTCGCATGGATGCGCGGCGTCGGCAACTTATCGGCGTGACCACCGACATCGCCGAACGAAAATCCATGACGCAAACCATTCGTGCGGCCGGTCGGGTCACGTACGATGAAACCCGTCTGGCGGACATCACGCTCAAGTTCGATGGCTGGATCGGTCACTTGTACGCGGATTACCTGGGCGTGCACGTCAGCAAAGACCAACCCCTGTTTGAGGTCTATAGTCCGGATCTCCTCTCTGCCCAGCAGGAATACCTGGAGACCTGGCGACGTCGCAACAATAAAAACGACACATTATTAAAGGCGGCGCGCCAACGTTTGCTGCTCTGGGATCTTCGTCTACCGCAACTCCGTCAGCTGGAACAGCGCGGCCGAGCTGATGAGTACGTACCGATACACTCGCCGATGACAGGCACCGTAATTGAAAAAACGATCGTGCCCGGTAGCGCAATTAAGGCGGGGCAAAAGTTGTTACGCATCGCTGATTTATCCCGGGTCTGGGTGGAAGGTCAAATCTATGAGTATGAGATCCCGCTGGTGAAAGTGGGCATGGCCGTTGATGTGATACTGCCTGACTTAAACCAGCGAAGTATTACCGGCAAAGTCGCTTTTATCCAGCCCTATCTCGAAGGCGAAACCCGTACCGCAAAAGTCAGAGTCGAACTCGATAATACCCAGGGTGAGTTACGTCCGGATATGTATGCGCATTTGCATATCAATGTCGATCTGGGCAAGCGTCTGGTGGTGCCCGAGAGTGCCGTGTTATATGCCGGTGACAGTCGCGTGGTGTTTGTGGATCTCGGTGACGGTGCCCTGCAACCGCGCAAGATTAAAACCGGACTGCGCAATGCCAGCGAGATTGAAGTGCTGGAAGGCATTGAACCGGGCGACAAGGTGGTGACCTCCGGGAATTTCCTGATCGCGGCCGAAAGTAAACTCAAGGCGGGGATCGATCAATGGTAAACGAAAACAAACATACCGGGCCCATTGAATGCTTGATCCGGTATTGCGCACTGAATCCTATACTGACTTTATTGATCATTGTAGCGGCGGCCTTCTGGGGTTACCGCAGCCTGAGCACAACACCACTGGATGCCATCCCGGATCTGTCCGATGTGCAGGTCATTATCTATACCCAATGGCCGGGGCGCAGCCCGGATCTGGTGGAAGACCAGATCACCTATCCATTAACCACCACCCTGCTCGCCGCGCCCGATGTGGAATTTGTCCGTGGGCAAAGCTTTATGGGCCTGAGTTTCGTCTATGTCATTTTCAAGGACGGCACCGATATCTACTGGGCACGTTCACGGGTACTCGAATACCTGAATAGTGCCGTGGCGAAATTACCGGATGGTGTGCGACCCACCCTGGGACCCGATGCCACCGGCGTCGGCTGGGTATTTCAATATGCGCTGGTGGATAAAACGGGGAATACCAATCTGGCTGAACTTCGAAGCCTACAGGATTTTACCTTGCGTTACTGGCTGGAGTCGGTGGAAGGTGTGGCCGAGGTCGCCTCTATCGGTGGTTTTGTCAAAGAATATCAGGTCAGCATCGATCCCAATAAACTCGCCGCCTATGGTATCCCGTTACAAAAAGTCGCAATGGCCATACGCCGTTCTAACAATGATGTCGGTGGTCGTGTTCTGGAAATATCTGGACACGAACACTTTATCCGTGGACGTGGTTACATCAAATCGCTGGATGACATCAAAGGCATCAGCCTGGGCGTGAGTAAAACCGGCATCCCGATCCGGGTACAGGATGTGGCCCTGGTCAATCTCGGGCCGGCGATGCGCAGGGGACTCGCCGAGCTGGATGGTGAGGGCGAAACGGTGGGTGGCATCGTGGTCATGCGATACGGAGAGGATGCCTTGAGTGTGATCGAACGCGTCAAGCAACGCATTAATGAGGCGCGTGGCGCCTTACCCAAAGGCGTTGAGATCGTCACCACCTACGATCGCTCCGATTTGATCAAGCGTGCCATAAACACCTTGAAAGCCACCTTGACGGAAGAGATGATCGTCGTGTCGTTGATCATCATGATCTTTTTATTGCATTTTCGCTCATCACTGATCGCAATTTTGACCTTACCCATCGCGATATTGTTGTCCTTTATCCCGATGTCTGCACAAAACCTCACGGCCAATATCATGTCATTAGGCGGTATTGCGGTGGCGATCGGTGCCATGGTCGACGCCAGTATCGTGATCATTGAAAATATACACAAACGTCTGGAAGAGGCCGAGGGTACGGATACCGGATTAAAGCGCAGCGACGTGATCATTCAGGCCATGCAGGAAGTCGGGCCGAGTATATTCTTTTCGCTCTTGATCATTACCGTGTCCTTTTTGCCGGTGTTTGGCCTGGAAGGCACCGAGGGCCGATTATTTAAACCGCTCGCCTTTACTAAAACCTACTCGATGGGTTTTTCTGCTCTATTGGCGGTCACGTTTACCCCTGCCCTGGCGTTGCTGCTCATTCGCGGAAAAATACGCGGAGATAAGAGTCCGTTAAACCGATGGCTGGTTAAGCTCTATTCGCCCGTGGTGCGCACTGCCGTGCAGTTTCGCTATTGGGTAATCGGCCTGGCGGTGACGGCGATGATCATCACGGTGCCGGTCTTTTTAAAACTGGGTAACGAATTTATGCCGCCATTAAACGAAGGCAGCATCCTGTATATGCCCACTGCCCTGCCCGGCATGTCGATTACCGAAGCCAGCGCCACCTTGCAATCCATGGATCGGGAGCTGAAAAAGTTTCCCGAAGTGGAGCGTGTATTCGGCAAGATTGGCCGTTCCACCAGCCCGACTGATCCGGCGCCTTTGTCCATGGTCGAAACGGTTGTGACCTTAAAACCCAAAGACCAGTGGCGCAAAGGAATTGATTGGGATGATCTGATTGCCGAGATGGACGAAAAGTTACGCTACCCCGGTATGCCCAATATCTGGTGGATGCCAATCCAGACCCGCACCGAGATGTTGGCCACCGGGATACGCTCCAGCCTGGGGATTAAAGTCTTCGGCACTAATCTCGCTGAAATCGAAGCCACCGCTGTCAAAATAGAAAAAGCCTTACAGGACGATGAGCGTACTAAAGCCTATACACGCAGCGCCTTTGCCGAACGACTCACGGGTGGCTATTTTCTCGATTTCAACATTAAACGTGACAGGATAGCGCGTTATGGATTAACCGTGGGTGATGTGGAAGATGCCCTGCTCGCCGCCGTGGGGGGCAAGGTGGTATCGGAAACCATCGAAGGCCGGGAACGGTATGCGATCAACTTACGCTATGCGCGTGACTATCGGGATAATCCGCAAGCGTTGGAACGCGTGCTCGTCCCAACGGCATCAGGGGCGCAAGTGCCCATCACCCAACTGGCCGAATTGAAGTTTCTTACCGGCCCACCCATGCTGCGTAATGAGGATGGTCAATTGGTCGGGTTTGTCTTTGTCGATGTCAAGGATATGGGCATAGCCGACTACGTGAATCTCGCACGCGAGGTAGTAAAAGAAAACGTCGACATCCCCAAAGGCTATCGTCTTGCCTGGGCAGGACAGTTTAAATATTTTGAGCGCGCCAAGGCCAAGTTGAAAATCCTCATACCGCTGACCCTGTTTATCGTCTTCTTTATGCTCTTTGTCAATCGCAAATCCATTACCGAAGCCTTGATGATACTGATTGCCATTCCCTTCTCACTGATCGGTGCCGTATGGTTATTGTTCCTGTTGGATTACAACCTCAGTGTCGCGGTATGGGTAGGGATGATTGCCCTGGCTGGGCTGGATGCGGAAATGGGGATCTTGATGATGCTGTATCTGGGTATCAGTTACCAACAGCGACTCAAAAACGGCCAGCTAAGAAATCACCAGGATCTGACCGACGTGATTATTGAAGGTGCCGCAAGGCGCATCCGCCCGATGCTGATGACCGGTATGGCCCTGTTGCTGGGGTTGATCCCGATATTATGGAGTACCGGTACCGGTGCCGATGTCATGAAGCGCATTGCCGCGCCCATGGTGGGCGGCATCACCTCGGCGCTAATCATGGTCTTGATCGTGTTCCCGGCCATTTTTGCGATATGGAAAGGGCGAGCTGTGAAATCATGAAGTTGTGTAACATAGTATTATAATTGACCTATCCAGAACGATAATTATCAGATGAGGTGTTGCCCAAAGTATCTAGACTATGATGAGATTATCATGAAAGACAATGATCGGGCGTGTTGCTGTGATATTAACGTCACTTCATCCAAAGAAAAGCGTGTCTTGATCATTGCGCTTATCTTGAATGCAGGTATGTTTATAGCGGAATTCGGTGCGGGTATACTGAGTCATTCGACGGCGCTGTTAGCGGATTCGTTGGACATGTTGGCCGATGCCTTTGTTTACGCGATAAGCTTGTTTGCGCTGGGTCGAGCACAACTTTGGCGAAATCGCGCCGCACTGACCAATGGCGGATTGGAGCTAATCATTGGTATCGGAATTTTAATCGAGGCTATCAGTAAATTATTCATCGACGTTATTCCTCAGGCAGACGTGATGGGTGTTTTTGGCGTTGCAGCACTGCTCGTTAACACTGTTTGCTTTGTCATGTTAAGGCAATTTCGACAGGGAGACATTAATCTGCGCGCGGTCTGGATCTGTTCACGCAATGATATGTTAGCCAATATCGGGGTCCTGGTAGCAGCTGGACTCGTAGCACTAACGCAGAAGGCCTGGCCGGATATTGTCATCGGGGCCATCATCGCCAGCATTATCGTACATAGCGCCTGGAAAATTATTCAAGAGTCGTTCAGACATATTAAATAAATTAGAATCATTCCAATAATTCAAATTGATTTGTTATTTGCGTATATATCATTAGGGAGCTGCCTTAGAAATCATCAATACCACAAATATATCCTATAATTATTATATAAAAATCATAAAGTTACGGAAAATTATGGTGATTAGAACCTGAATTTACTCGGTCACCCACCCGGCTGCGGATCGCCATCGATGAATTTCAGCCAGCGCTGGTATCGGAGCATTTGTGCTTTACCGCGCACCAGGGCAGGCACTTTCATGATCTGTTGCCGATTCCCTATACCGCAGAGGCGCTACGCCACATTGTGCAACGTGTTCGGCAGGTGCAAGAGACGCTGGAGCGAACAGTGCTGATTGAAAATATTTCACGTTATTTCACTTTCGAGGAAAGCAACCTGAGCGAAGCGGAATTTCTGGCGGCATTATGCGACGAAACCGATTGTGGCTTGCTGCTGGATATCAACAATGCCTATGTCAACCATTGCAATCTGGGGCTGGATATCGCGGCCTTTATCGCCGCCTTGCCGCACGGGCGGATCGGTGAAGTCCATCTTGCAGGGCATTCAGAGATCGACGGTCTACTGGTTGATACGCACAGCCGTCCGGTATGCGATGAAGTCTGGTCGTGGTACCGCCGCTTTACCGAACATCACGCGCATATCCCATGCCTGATCGAATGGGATAATGATTTGCCACACTGGTCTGTGCTGTTGGAGCAACAACGCCGGGCACAAGCCATTATCGACAACGCACATGAACAGTACTATGCTTGCCTATAAAGACAGTGTGGAATGCTTCAGTGCGATGATCGCCGGAAATTCCGCCGAGGCGAGTGTGTATCGCAACAACACCATTGGCATTCACGGTGGAGCCCTGAAGATCATTTTTCCGGTGACGAGGCATGTGCTGGGTGCACATGTCTTTGCCGCACTGGCGCAGGTATACAGTACACACTATCCGGCCAAACAGTGGGACATCAATCGTTATGGTGACGGTTTTGCTGAATTTTTGCGGGCGCAACTCCTGTGCAAAAAGGCATGCGACTATCCCTGGAAACTTCTGGCTCGGATTGCTGAAATCGAGCATGCCATCAGCCGTTGTTATTATGCCGATGAGGAATCGGACGATCGCATGATCCTGCTATGGGAGAACATGCAACATATCGCACAAGCACAATATCTGGAACTGTTGTCTCGATATCACCCCTATTGCAATATTGCGGATAACTGTGTGCTGGCCGAAAGAATATGTATCCGGCAGCAACAGTTGTTTGTCGAAATATTCAATACGGTTCCAGCGCAAATCTGACAGAAGGATCTGCGACATGATTGATAAAGAGCTGATGCAGCGACTGTTTGCGTATGCCATGGTCTTATGCCGCCATCGGGATGATGCGCTGGATCTGCTGCAGTCCTGCCTGGAATCCTGTTTGGGTTCCATACGTAAGCACAAGACCGACGTAAAGGACCCGGAAGCGTTTGTCCGTGCCAGCATTCGTAACCGCTTTATCGATGGCTTTCACGGCCGGGCGCGCTGGCAGAATGAACCGTACGAAGAAGGCGGTGTGTATGACATCTCGCCGCTTGACATCGAACACATCACGATTCAACAACACGAACTGTCCATCATCTGGGAACAACTGGAAGTCCGCGACCGGGATATCCTGTATCACTGGGCGGTATTGGGTTACAGTACGGATGAGGTATGTGAAAAGCTCGGCCTGGCCCGCGGCACACTGTTGTCAAGATTGCATCGTTTGCGGCAAAAATTTGCTCCGTCCGACGCAGCCAATATGGAGCAGCATGTGTCATGACAGATAGCACCATGAAAAAACTCGACGAAGCGATCCGGCAGGAAGTGTCGCAGCACCGTCTGGACGAACGCGAGCTGGCACAACTGATGGCGTTTCAACAGCAAGTCACAACACAGATCCCGCAACCTTCCTTGACCAAAAAACGACGCCTGCTGGCCGGTCTTGTACTCGCCTGTGTGTCACTGGTGATTGGTTTTGTCATCATGCAACACAATGGGCTGCCCGACTATACGCAACAGATTGCCGAAGAGGTGGTGAAAAATCACCTGAAACTGAAACCACTGGATATGACAGCGACGGATATGTCATCCATTCAATCCTATTTCACCCAACTGGATTTTATGCCGTCCAATTCCAAAATGCTCCAGGATGATCAACGTCTGCTGGGCGGACGTTATTGTTCCATCAAGGGTGTGACGGCCGCACAATTACGCTATCAGTCGCAAGTGCGTGGTGTTAACACGTTCTATCAGGTTGCCTATCATCCCGAAAAATTCGGCGAAATTCCGGACATCGACAAAAATGAAACACCGCGCGAGGTGATGGTTAAAGGTCTGCGTGTGCGGCTGTGGGTGGAAAAGGGATTGTTGATGGTACTGGTAACCCAGCCTGAGTAGCCTGAAAATGCCGCACAATATCATGGAATCCCATGCGATGGATCTTCTTTATGGGTAAATTCACCATGGACTCGGTGTCGGGCGGCCACACCTACGCTTGTCGGTGTCTGAACGCCTAATACAACGGCTTTCTGACTCAGAATAATGTTAGTACGACAGGCGCCAGATATTGTCATTGCAATGAAAACGCTTTGACTACCTCGAATGGAAGATGATCGCCCTCGTCGCGTCCATAGTATGCCGTATCAACAATACCATCACCGCCAACCAGAAAATCGGCAGGCATGGTCGTTATGCTGCCTTTGATCGTTGTCGGTATATAGCCTTTTAACATCCCTTTTAGCAACGTCGGCATGCGCATAACCATTCCCTTAAAGACACCCGATACAGAGTGTTCGATGCCGTAACGTTTATAGTACTTGTTGGTTTCATCCGCCAAAATATGAAATGGCGCCCGGTGTTTACCGGCATGCCGTTGCAGATTGTCCAACGGCGAATCAAATACCGCGACAATCGTGAAATCCTTGCCAAACTCATCAAAACGTTTGGTGAGTTCATGAATGCGTAAATTGCAGAAGGGACAGCTGGCAAAACGTAGAAAAGACAGCATATAAGGTCTGCCTTTGAGCGTTTCCGTCTCAAAACCGGTGCCATCGATGGCAGGCAAGATGATATTGATGATTTCCATGTCTTTTTTTAACCGCATACACATTCCTCTATGTTGATTTGATCTAAAAATAATCAGGTTCTGTCACGGGTTGATAGTGTTTCGGTAGAACATTCGGCACGGGATAAAGCGTGTGCATCAAGGTCGATTTGCCGTCGGGTTGCACGATACGGCAATGCGCGCGTGTTAACGCACGTTGATGCGGCACGCCGCAGGCGTGCGCAATCAGTGCGGTGCCATAATGGATTTTGTCGACGAAATTTTTGATTTTGACAGCCTTCTCTACAGGATTCAGTCCCTTTTGCAAACGTTTGTCATGGGTGGTAATGCCGGTGGGACAGGTGTTGCGGTTGCACTTGAGTGCTTGAATGCAGCCTAACGCGAACATAAAACCGCGCGCGGAATTGATAAAATCCGCGCCGGTGCACAAGGCCCAGGCAACACCGGACGGGGTAATCAGTTTCCCCGAGGCGATTACGCGAATGCGATCACGCAATCCGTATTGCGTCAGGATGTCGACCACCATCGGCAGGGATTCCTTGATCGGCAAACCGACATCATCCATCAAGGGCATGGGTGCGGCGCCCGTGCCGCCATCGCCGCTGTCGATCGTGATGAAATCCGGCGCACTGCACACACCGCGTTGATGTATTTCACGACACAACTCTTTCAACCCGTCATCCTCGCCGATCACCATTTTGAAGCCGGTCGGTTTACCCGTCACTGCACGTACTTGCGTAATAAAATCCAGCAATTCACCGGTCGTACTGATTTCAGGGTGACGGTTGGGCGAGAGGGAATCGGCACCAGGCACAATTCCGCGGATCTGTGCAATCTCGCTTGTCACCTTCGCGCCCGGCAGAATTCCACCTTTGCCGGGTTTCGCGCCCTGACTGATTTTGATTTCAAACATCCTGACCTGCGGATAGCTGGCGATCTCGCACAGTTTTGTGACATCCAGTTTGCAATCCGGTGTGCGCACACCGTACTTGGCCGTGCCAATCTGAAACACCAGGTCGCAACCTCCTTCCAGATGATACGGTGCCAGTCCGCCCTCCCCCGTATTCAGCCAGCAACCGGCGAGTTTGGCGCCACGTGATAGTGCACGTATGGCAGGTTTTGATAGCGCGCCGTAACTCATTGCGGAAATGTTGATGAGTGATTTGGCTTCATAGGGGTGTGGGCAATCCGGTCCGATGGTGATGGACGGTGGTTGCATCGCGTGTTCATCCAGCGTCGGAAACGTGGTGTTGACAAACAGGGGTGTGCCGGGCGGCGTCAGGTTCTTGGTCGAACCGAAGGCCATTGTATTGTCTTTACCATTTGCTGATTTATAAACCCATTCACGTTCGGCACGGTTAAACGGCATTTCCTCGCGATCCATCGCGAAGAAATACTGCCGGAAAAATTCACCCAGCGAACTAAAAACATAACGGAACCGGCCAATGACCGGGTAATTGCGGCGGATGGCATCCCGGGTCTGGGAGATGTCACGGATAAAAACAATGACAATCAATAAAGCAAACAGGCCCACGACAAAAATAAACAGGGAGGAAAGAAAGTTAATTCCCTGTGTGGTGAGATCAGTGATAAATTCCACAGTTCTACCTCGTTCCCGCACTTGCATACTGTGCGTTGGTTTAAGATGATGATTAGTCGAAGCCGTGGCGAAAAGCTTACAAGTGACAGTTAGATAACAAATGCACCCTGCCACTGCCCATGTCGGCAGTCGATGTCAAGTTGCCGCGCCTGCATGGATTTGGCGGCCGGTGTTTCCAGTATACGTTGCGCAGGATAATGGCGTGCAAATTCCTCCGGATCACAACTGCTCGCTTGCACCGCACGCATGATGATGGCCAGGTTGTCGTTAATGGTGAGCGTATCGACTTCCTCTATATCATGCAGCGAATGAAACAGAACGCGCTTTTTCACCATGCAGGAGAAGTACAATTGCATTTCCACCAGTAACGGTATGTCACGCCCTTCAAGTGCTTGCTGGGCGCGTTGGGTCCAGCGTATTAACAGCGGTTTTCCCTGATAGTTGCAGGTCTGGGTATGCCGGTATGGGTGCAACAGGTTGTCCAGCCAGCGGCCCGGTGCAAACAGATCCCCTGCACCGAAGTAACTGTAATTTTTGATAAGCCCCTGGCTCATGGCCTGTTTCGCCGGGTGTTGCGCTTGCTTTTCACTTCCCGCGCCATCGGCACACCCAGTGCCGCAAACAACCCGTCCACGATCTCACGCAGGGCCGAGGTGCGGGGCTGGGTCTTGTGATAGACACGCAACCCGTAGATGCCAGCCACCAGCAGTTGCGCGAGCGCGGCAGGGTTTTTGTCATCCGCCAGGTCACCGCGTTGACGGGCCTCTTCGAGCACACGCGCAAACTCTTTTTCCACCTCGGCGAACATCTTGCTCACGAGGCTGTTAATCTCCGTGTCTTCGGCCGGCATCTCCAGCAGGGTGTTGACCAGCAGACAGCCCTTCTTGTCCGGATCACACACGGCCTCCTCGATGAGCCTGTCGAAAAAACCGCGCAAGCGTGTCAGTGGCGCCTGCCCATTGTGCAGACAATCCTGTATGCGCTGGCGGATATCCAAAAAGTAGGCATCGAGGGCGGCGATAAACAGACTGCGTTTGTTGTGAAACGCACCGTACAGACTGCCCGGTTGCAGGCGCGTGGCCAGCGTCAGATCCTTGATTGACGTGGCGTTGTAACCCTGGCGCCAGAACACGCCCATCGCACGGCGCAAGGTTTCCTGTTTATCGAATTCAATGGTACGCGGCATTTTCGCTCCCAGGTTTTTTTTACCTACTCACATCTATAGACAGGACAAGCATAGACATACTTGAATGATCGTTCAAGTATTGCCATACTTCGGCATTATTGAACAATCATTCAAGAATGTTGGAGGTATCCCTATGGCACGCTTTACGTTTCATGACGAAGTCACCGCCCCCAAAGCCGCCCTGTCCGCCATGGCCCAGGCCAGGCAGGCCTTTGGCTTTGTACCCAACCTGATTCGTGGCATGGCCAATTCACCGGGCCTGGCCGAGGGTTATCTCACCCTGTCCGGGCTGTATGCCAAAAGCAGCCTGTCCCCGCAGGAACAGCAGATCGTGTTGCTCGCGGTGAGCCGCTACAACGGTTGCGATTACTGTGTCGCTGCACATTCCATGGGCGCCGGCATGGCCAAGGTACCGGCGGATGTTGTCCAGGCCTTGCGCGACGATTTGCCGATTGCCGATCCGCGCCTGGAGGCGCTGCGCGTGTTCGCCGCGAAAATGGTCGACAAGCGCGGCTGGCTGGACGAGGCCGATATTCGTGTGTTTCTGGATGCCGGTTACGACATGCAACAAGTCGGCGATGTCATTCTCGCGGTCGGCATGAAAACGCTCAGTAACTACTTCAACCACATCGCCAAAACTCCCTTGGACGAGGCCCTGCAGGCGCATGTCTGGTCGCACATGGATCACAAAGCGTGAGATGAAACATTTCTAAATATTTGACAGTTAAATCAAGGTGTTGCGAAAGTTGATACCGGCTATTCGGTCTATAAGCAGACCTGGATGAAACTGGCCTGAAGGGAATGTAAGGAAAGCCTGCCGTGCACGACTAAACCGAGATATGCAAAGCGGCGAAGACAAACGTGCCCTGTCCCCCGAAACTCATTGGGTGCTGCCGCCACCAGGGATGGCGCTTTATCAATACAGGACAAAACACACAGTAACAATAAATAAATAAACAAACACACAACATCACACAAAGGAGAATCCCATGTTAAAACGCCTGTTTATCTTTGGCCTGTTCGCACTCGTGTCTGGCGCGACGCTGGCTGCCAGCGTCGATGGCCTCATCGTCAAGTCCAGCCCATATAGCGTCGCCCAGACCATGGATCGTTTCGAAAATATCCTGAAGCAAAAAGGCATCATGGTGGTCGCGCGCCTGAGCCATGACGCCAATGCCGGCAAGGTCGGCATCAAGCTGCGCCCGACGCAACTGATCCTGTTCGGCAACCCCAAGCTGGGCAGCCATTTCTTTACCAGCCAGCAAACCGCCGGTATCGATCTGCCGATGAAGGTATTGGTCTGGGAAGATGCCGCCGGCAAGGTCTGGCTGGGTTACAACGATCCGCAATACATCGCCAACCGGCATGGCATTGCCGATCGCAGCGAGATTGCCGGTAAGATGACCGGGGTGTTGAACAACCTGACCAACGCCGCCCTGGCCAAATAGACGCAGATCAATTCAGCAATGACGGGCGCGGCGAATGGCCGCGCCTGTCATGACATCTCTGTATTTATGCAGCCTACCATCTAAGGCCGTCGATCAGCGCATATCCATTTCAATGACGGTGAAGCCCCGGTAGCGGTAGTCCTCGATCGCGGCGGGCGCCTGATCCGTCACCGTGACGAAATCGGGAAAGTCGTTTTTGCTCACGCCGTTCATATCCGCAAACGCCCCACAGACCATGAGCGGGGTATTTTGATCCCTTGCCAAAGAGCGAACCTGCCGGTGCAAGGCGACATACTGCTCGGTCTTGTCTTTCATCAGACTGAACTGTTCCATGCCATGGGTAATCACCTCGAATTGCAGGGCCGGGAATTTCGCCCGTAACTGATCACGATAGGTTTGCGTACGTCCGATGGCAGCATGCAGGCTGTCGGCATCGCCGCCGACGATCTCGAAGACGACACCCGCCGGCGGCGTTCCGCTGCTCAACACCGTGGACAACTGTGCTTTTTCGCCCGCTGCCGCACTGTGGGACTGAATCAACATCAGTAACGCGACAATCAAGCCAGGGCGTTTCATACGACCGCCTCAGGGTGTGGGTTTGATAGTATTGTCACTGCCGTAATCCGCAACCGTACCCAGCGTGTTACCTGGCGTCCGGTTACCCAGTACGACATTGCCACTGGCGTCAGCCGTGTCGCCCGGCGGCACGCAGGCTGGAAACAGGCCCGGACCACACAGCACAATGCCGTAGCCGCCGTTGTTTTTGCTCCGGTTGGCCTGTACGAGGTTGTCGTCGCCCTGGATCTGAATACCGTCGCTGCCACTGCCACTGACGTGATTTCCACGAATGACATGGCCGGTGGACAAGGTCTCGGGTGTTTCCTGAATGACGACGATACCGATGCGGGTGGCATTCATGATGTCATTATTCAATACCGTGGTCTGGCTTGTCGGCAGGTGAATATGATCCTGATAATTGCCGTGGAGGGTACTGTTACGAATGTCGGTACCCGTGGCGCGAATGACGAACAAACCGCGCGAACCCGGCGCAGTCGGCTCAAGCACACTGCCGGTGCGTAGCCGTTGTACCTCAAGATTGGCCAGTTTCACGTTCGATGCCGTGGGGCGGATGAAAATGCCAATATCGCGTTTGGTTGGCACGCCTTCAGGATGGATGATGGTGAGGCGGTGTACCGTTACGTCGGGCGCGAAAATGTCCAGTACGATGTCCACGGGCACGTCCGCCGGTGCGAATTTCGGCACACCGTCCGCGCCGGCAGACTGAAGAACGGTCTCCGCTTGTCCGTTTCCAGCGATGACCAGGTTGGCTTTATCAAGCGGGATAGTGATATTTTCGACGAATATGCCAGTCCCGATTCGAATGTGATCTCCCGCGTTGGTTTGATCCACGGCTTGCTGGACACTTCCACAGGGCTCGCTAATTTCGCACACTGTACCTGTGCCACCCGCCTCGACAAAGAGCATACGTGCATATGCGGGCATCGTCAGCGCCAGTAGTAACACAGTGTGAATGATATGTTTCATTTTATTCCTCCCGTATCAAGTTATTGTTAGATGGTGTTAATTCTGTTGGCCACCTGCGGGATTATGTTCTCATAGGCGCATATATTTCACGCCAAAGAACGGCAGGCAAAATATCAGATTAGTCGTGAGAAGCTATATATCCTTACATGAGCATTGACTAGAACCTATCTCAAAATTGCTGCGCTGGGTGATACGGCGTTAAAAATGAACTGAAATGCGCATTTACTACGTGTAAACTCCGCTTTCTCGTTCATTTTCGCCTTCTCTCGCCTGCGCTCGCGACGTTATGAGACAGGCTCTAATATTATAAAATGCAGCGTGCCGGACTTGCTTTGGCAACGGGTAATGACACGCAGAGCGGGCATCAAATTGATATGCTGTGTTCCGGGCTACAATAGATCAATACCTGGTTGCGCAATACAGCATAAATTGCAAATAACCGCGCATTAACAGAATTACGGTCGTTAGTACTCTTTGCGAAGGTGAATGCTCAGGAACCCTCCAAACGGTATGGCACTAGGGATTATGAATTCTGCAATACGAGCGAACAAATTACCGTTTGGGAAAAAAACTGCCGTTGCATGCTGTAGTTGATCGATGTGTGGTCGCAGTTCCGTAAACCAGTCTTTAACTTCATTCCATTGATCCCAACGTGCTCCGCGGTAGGCGCCATTGCCGTGTTTTTTTCTATAGAGCAGACTGTTGCGGTTTAGCAGACCCAGGGTGACAGACTTGCGACTGATCCGCCACATCTCCGAAACGGCCTTCGCTGGCGTATCGACAAAACACAGGCTGGTGATCGCAATGCTGTGGTCAAAACTGGCATCTTCAAAAGGCAGATCGGTGGCGGAACCGGAAAGATACTCAATGTCATTGTTAACAGACCTGGCATAGCCCAACATGTTTTGATCGGGATCGAGCCCGCTGACGGTAAGCCCCGTCTTGGCAAACCGGCGGCTGAAATGTCCTGTGCCACATCCCACATCCAGCAGGCTTTCACCGGTGTTGGGATTGATAAATAAATTGATTAACTGGAATTCCGTATCACCGATCCAGCGTCCCCTTGGTGTCTGGTACCATGCTTCGTATTCGGCTGCATCTATCGAAATGATGTTTACTCCGCTTCATCCAGCATTTGATTGAGCGGGACTTCCAGTGCCTCGGCAAGGATGTCCGGTGCCGGGACGTCGATACCGGACTGTTGTAATGCCGCAAGGATGTCATCGGGCATCAGGATCACTCCGTCTTCTGGTTGCAGTGCTACGTTGTTCAGCAACAGCGATGGATAACCTACACTGTGGGCATCCTGTTGGTCACTGTAAAGTATTTCCGTCTTTACCGGCAGGTGCGTAGCCAGGACGGCGGCATAACCCGAGTACAAAGTACAGCGCCCACCCGGCGGATCTTTTGAGATAATACAGATATCAAATGTCATAACAATATTACCTGGATATTTCTTATTCCACTGATTCCATGGTTAGTGGCTCGCTGATTTAGTCGCGCGATTGTGTGCTTCAAAACCGCCTTTGGCTCTCCAGCCTTCAAGGCCATCTTGTAACACCTTGACATTATCCATGCCGAGTAAGCGCAGGGCTAACACGGCCTGCGCCGACAGCGAACCGGAGTTGCAATACATCACCACCATTCTATCGGCCGGTATTTCAGCACGGCGCGCGACCGCCTGCCGCCATTCGATGTTGATAGCGCCGGGGATATGTTCTTTTGCGTACTGATTTGCATCACGCGCGTCGATGACAAAAATCCTTTTCCAGTCCTCTTTGGGTATCTGCTCTGGCCAGATCAGGCTGCTGCTGTATTCAGTAAACTCCATGTATTCTTCAACTGCCGATACAACCGGGTCGTCATTTGTGGCAGAAACTGAATTCGAAGATGAAATGGTTCCAATAACAATAACAATAACAATAACAATAACAAATGCAAAAATGGCAATGTTGTACAATTTTACTGTAGTCATGGTTTTCATCATATACATTCTCTGTGTTTAACAATAAATCAAAAACTCACGACTTTGTCTGAAGATTTGATCAGGGTATACAAGTCTTCCATCGTGGAGATGGGACAAATCTCTGAGCCCTCTGAGTGACGAAGTTTGAGACAGGTTCCACACGCCAGGATGTTTCCACCAAGATCTACAAAGGCTTTCATCTCGGCGGTAATAGTGAATTTGTCTGTATCAAGCGATTCACTCTCGACACCCTTTGCCAGCAAGAAGACGTTAACCTCATCGGACTGCTTGCACGCAAAAATTCCTAAGCGAAAGGCATTCCAGACCGTCTCCGGATCGTTTGAATAAATGATGATGCCGAGTTTCATATGCTACTCCCTGGCCTGATTCAATCGTGGATGGGTTTCTTCTGCAGCGATCATGACAATTAAACCCGAAACAAACATTGCGAGTGAAACAACCCAGAATCCGGTGCTTATAAAACCGGTCAAGTTGGACGCAAGGCCTAACAATAAAGCGCCTATACCATAGCCCAAGTCACGCCAAAATCGATAAATACCAATGGCGGATCCACGCCATGCGGGATGCGCGATGTCACTGACTGCGGCACTGATGTTGGGATACAACAATGCCATGCCAAAACCAGTGATGGCAGCAGATATCGACCACCACCACAGGGCGTCACCCAACAAGGTTAATCCCACACCGGCACCACATACCCACATACCGATCGTAATGGGCCATAAGCGTCCCACATGATCAGACAGTTTACCGGTAATAAATTGTGACCCACCCCAGACAAATCCGTAAATGCCAACCACCCAACCAATGTTGGCTAGGCTTAAACCTTGCTCATATAAGTACACGGGGTAAAATACCCAGATCAACGCGTCGACAAACTTTTCCACCAGGCCGGCCTGGCTGAAAGCAAACATGCGTTTATCTCGCCAGGAGATTAAGGTAAAGACTTCCCAGGTTGTGGGTTTATCGGAGATGTTTATAGGAAAGCGTGGCCTGGGCCCCGTTGCTTTACCGGTTGCATGGTGTTTGGCTTCGGCCTGCGCCCAGGGTAAGGTGTCTTTCACCCAAAGTTGAGTGGTGATGATCGCAACAACAATCGTCACGAAACCAAACCACATTAAACCCTCGCGTGCGCCTATCCACTCGGTTAAATAAGCTGTAATAATTCCAGCCAATGCCACGCCAAAGTAGCCGGAAAATTCATTCAGCCCAATCGTTAATCCGCGTTGCTCCGGATGGGTAATATCCAGTTTAGCGGTTTGTGTCATCGACCAGGTGAGTCCCTGATTGACACCGAGCAACACTGTAGCAAACACAATCCAGCTCCAACTCGATGCATAGAAAATCATCGGTGGGATGGGCAAAGCAATCAGCCAACCCAGCATCAAAACATGTTTGCGTCCAATCCGTTCGGATAAGCGTCCAGCGACAAAGTTCATGGTGCCCTTGACGAAACCAAAGGCGACCACAAAGGCCATTAACAATAGAAACGACCCTTTGGGGACACCAAACTCGCTTTCTGCCAGGGCCGGGACAACGGTGCGCATCATGCCCAGAGTCAATCCGACCAGCAACACCTGCCAAAGCTGATGGCTGAACTGGTTTAGATTAACGCGAATACCAAAATGATAGTCTTTATCCGTCACTTGTTACCTCTCAGACCCGGGTGTTGGCTTCAACAATGCGATCCATTTCAGCAGGACGCGGTGGAATCTCAGCTGTCAGGGTATGGACAAACTCGTTTTTGTCCGTGATGTTCAATAACGGGTTAAATCGTTTTTCAAAACCCAGGGTGGAAACTGGTTTGCCCGATATACCGGCGCCACACACACTACCCGCCTGGTGTGCTGGATAGATCTCGGTTGTATCCGGATAGGCCAGTAATTTATTGTGCAGGGTATCGAATAGCATACCGGCCATTTCCTGTTCCCGGCCTGCCAGGTCGGGGCGACCAATGCTGCCTACAAACAAGGTGTCGCCGGTAATGAGAAACCAAGCCTCTTCGCTGCGGCGATTGTCAGAGACCGCCAAGCTTATACTATCCATCGTATGACCTGGCGTATGCAGGACTTTTACATACACATTCCCGACTTCAATCACGTCCCCATCATTGAGGACCTCAAAAGCAAATTTCACCTGCGCGTTGCTATGCAGACAATATTTCGCGCCTGTTTGTTCAGCGAGCTTTCGGCCACCGGAGTAATGATCTGCATGGACATGGGTTTCAATGACATGGGTAATAGTGACATTTTGCGCTTTTGCCTGCTCCATAAACCAGTCTTCATCAGCGGCCACGACATCCACCGCCACCGCCTTGCCCAGCGAGCCGCAGCCAAATAAATAGGACAGGGAGGCCTCTTTTGTGGGTAACTGTTTGAAAAACATAGATATACTCCAGATAATTACGCTGCTTGTATTGACAGCCTGAATGAATTAAATCAATAATATGCGTAATAACACATATGAGACAATACACAAGTGATAAATCATTCTGATACAAATTCGATCCTGGACCTTGCAAGCGTTTTCAAGGTACTCAGCGAGCCCAACCGTCTGAAGATTGTGCTCAGCATGGGGCTGGAATGTACCCCGGTCTCGGCCATCATTGCCAAGACCGGCCTGTCCCAGACCAATGTGTCGTTTCATCTTCGGGTCTTACGGGAGGCCGGGCTGGTAAAAGGTGAACGCAACGGGCCGTTTATCTTTTATTGTCTGTATGACACGGCACTACTGGATATATTGACCGGCATGACAAAATGGCGTGAGCAAACGCTTGCGATGCAAACCGCGGCTGCGGCACAAACGATCGCATCGAAATAATTAGTTTCTGATTACGCATGCGCGCCGATGCTGAAGCGGCCGACCAGCGCCTGCAACTCACGGGAAATCGCCAGCAGTTCGTCCATCGTCGCGTGTGTCTGCCAGTATGCCGGACTTTAATCACTTTCGCGCGCAACATCCCGCAGTACGCACGACAGGATATTTTTGTAAGTAACCGCCCTCCCCTGCGACTAACCCTGCAAGTACAGCGAGTAACCTGCCCGCTGTCATGATGAGCAAGCACGCTTGCCGGTGTATTAAATAACCTGTTACGTATTATTTGCCCTCCCGAATACGTATCAGGCAATCATTGGGATGGGTATTTATTACTCTTTACTGGAGAAATGACATGTCAAAGCAGAGCAATCTCATCAAACCGATTTCACTCGCCCTGGGCGCAACCTTCGCCGCCACGTTGGCCGCGAGCAATATCGCCAACGCCACGCCCGCCGGTGAAAATCCGTTTGCGATGAGCGATCTCAACAGCGGTTTCATGCAGGTAGCCGATAAAGGCAAGGAAGGCAAGTGCGGTGAAGGCAAGAAAGCCGGCGACAAATCCAAGGAAGGCAAATGCGGTGAAGGCAAGTGCGGCGAGGACAAGAAAGGCAAGAAAGAAGGCAAGTGTGGTGAAGGTAAATGTGGCGGTAAGAAATAAGCCATTACCTGCTGCACTATGAACAAGTCACATTACAAAGTTCATGGCGCTGGTCTGGGTCTGCGGCGGAGCATGTTGGCTCCGCTGGCGGCCCAACCACCAATTGAGGTGGCGTTCATGGAGGTTGCGCCGGAGAACTGGCTTGGCGTCGGCGGTAAATACGGTAAACTGTTTCGTGACTTCACCGAGAGTTATCCGTTTGTTGGCCACGGTTTATCACTCTCGATTGGATCACCGGCGCCACTGGACGAAGCTTTCCTGCATAAACTCAAATGCTTTCTGCGCGAACACAATATTCGCCTGTACAGTGAGCATCTGAGTTACTGCAGTGACGATGGTCATCTTTATGACTTGATGCCGATTCCGTTCACCGAAGAGGCATTGAAGTATGTCGTCGCACGCATCCGGCGCGTGCAGGATATTCTCGAACAGCCCATCGCGCTGGAAAACGTCTCCTACTATGCCGCACCCGGCAAAGAAATGGAGGAAATCGATTTCCTCAACGGCGTACTGGAAGAGGCGGACTGCCAACTGCTGCTCGACGTCAACAACATTTACGTCAACAGTATCAATCATGACTATGATGCCGAACAATTTCTCATGGCCTTGCCTGCCGACCGGATCGCGTACCTTCATGTGGCCGGTCACTACAACGACGCCGAAGATCTCATTGTTGATACGCATGGGGCGGATGTCATCGACCCGGTCTGGGATCTGTTAGAAACCACGTATCAGCATTTCGGTGTCATCCCTACCCTGCTGGAACGCGACTTCAATATCCCGCCGGTACCTGAGCTGCTCGGGGAAATCGACAAGATAGCGAATTTACAGGCAAGACATCGGTTACAGGATCAACGACGTGCTCGATACAGCTAAAACGCCGAATTTTAAACAGTTACAGTACCGGTTTACTGCGCATGTGCGTAATCCGGACAAGTTTCCGCGGCCGCCGGATATCGAGGCGCGGCATATGCAGATCTACAACGAGCTGTTCTTTAACAATGTCGAAAGCTTTATGTCGAGCGGTTTTCCGGTGCTGCGATCGATCATGCCGAATGAACAATGGACACGTTTGATCCGCGATTATTTTGAAACGCACATGGCCAGCACGCCGCTGTTTCCGCAAATGACACGCGAATTTCTGCGCTATCTCGAACACGAACGCATAACGCAGGCAGACGATTTTCCGTTCATGCTCGAACTTGCACACTACGAATGGGCTGAACTTGCGCTGAGCATCAGCGAGCAGAAAATCGATGTGCATGGCATCGAGACAAACGGCGATTTACTCGGCGGAGTACCTGTGCTGTCACCGCTGGCATGGATCTTGAGTTATGACTATCCGGTTCACCAGATTTGTTCTGACTTCCTGCCCGAGCAACCGCCTAAACAGCCAACGGACCTAATCGTTTATCGGGATCGACATGACGAAGTGCATTTTCTGCAAATCAATCCGGTGGCGGCACAACTGTTAGCGTTAATTCAGGCAGATGTAAAGCAAACAACCCGACAAATGCTCAATGCCATTGCCGCGCAACTGCAGCACATGAACCCGGAAATGGTCATTCAGGGCGGGCTGCAAATTCTGCATGACCTCAAGTGCCGCGATGTCATTCTGGGCGTGACAACAACATGAATTTCCTTCAATAGCCACTGCATCAAGGAGTACCGCATGAACTTTATGATCAAACTGCAAAAACTGCTGGAGCAATCCCGCTCGGTGGATTTTCTCGCGCCATTATTGTTACGTATTTTTTTGGCACCCATCCTCATCATTGCCGGTTACGGCAAGCTCACTGCATTGGAAGACACCGCGTATTATTTCGGTGAATATCTGGGCATGCCCGCGCCGATGCTGATGGCGACACTCGCCGGTGCGACGGAGTTTTTTGGCGGCATTGCAATCCTGATTGGCCTGGCCACGCGCTGGTTTGCGATTCCCTTGATGTTCACCATGATCGTCGCCGCCGGCACCGCCCATTGGGAAAACGGCTGGCATGCCCTGCCGGAAACCACGCTGACCGTACCGTGGGAATGGCGCATGGATAAAATCGAAGGCGCCGTCGAACGGCGCGACAAGGCGCGCGAGATCCTTAAAGAGCACAGCGACTATGACTGGATCACCGAAGAGGGCAGCATCACGGTCCTTAAAAACGGCATCGAATTCGCCGCCACGTATTTCCTGATGCTGCTGGTGCTGTTCTTTTATGGCGCTGGCCGTTATGCCAGCGTGGATTACTGGCTGGCGGAGAAGTTTTGCCGGCGCAAGGATGGTCAGCGCTAGCCCAGGTAACCCTGCAAGCTCACAGAAAAATGTCACTTGATGCCGGGCTTACCCCCGGCATCTATTTTAATCCAGTCCTCGGGGTAGCTTTCCAAACCCTTTGGTCCTTTTTCTTCACACTTTCGCATACTCACACTTATATATATGTATTTCTGGGCAATCATAGCCTGTAAGCTTTTTTATTCTTGAGCGACTAATCAAGAATCCTGGTTGCATCTGGTGCTGGTAAGACCACAACTCTCCCGGGAGCGTTTCGTTTACTCAAACTATGTAAGGAATGACTTATGCTTAAACAATTTACTTCTACGCGTAACGCTATCTTGTCTGTGCTGACCCTTCTCGGGCTGATCGCAACGCTGTCTTCGGTGAGTATCAATACGGCACTGGCCGCTTCGACGGATAAAGAAAAGGTGGTGATTCAGGTCAGCGATAATGATCCAAAAAAATGGAACCTGGCGATCAATAACGCCAATAATGTTCTCAATGCACTGGGTGGCGCGGACAAGGCCGAGGTGGAGATCGTGGTCTATGGTCCGGGGATCGGTATGCTGAAGATGGATTCGGAAGTCGGCAACCGGGTCGATGACGCCCTGGGTAAAAACATCAAGGTCGTGGCCTGTCAGAATACGATGAAAGCCATGAAACTGACCCAGGCCGACATGCTGACAAGCATCGGTTACGTCCCGGCGGGTGTGATCGAGATCATGCGCAAGCAGCAAGCCGGCTACGCCTATATCCGTCCCTGATGCGGCATCGCTTCATGTCACGGAGCAAGCCAATCTTGCTCCGTGATGGCGTTAATTAGAGGACGTGCATTATGTCTAAATTGCTATTCATACTCACACACATACGCGCATTCAGCTTGTCCCTGACGGAATACACTGGCGCCGGGCGCAATGCAGTGACGTGTCGTGGCTTTTGACCGCCGCTGGCTGTTTCTGATTTATATCGTGGTACTGGGACTTGGTAGCGTGGTGTCCGCCTATGTTTATTCGCAGGGACAAAAGGTCCGCGATGAAATTGTTTTGCTTAACGAAAGTGATATTTCACGTTTACGTATGATCGCGAATTTAAAACAGGCGGTGATTGCGCGTGAACCAATATTGTATCGTTATTATACCGATACTGATCAACTCAGCTACCGCCGTGACTTCGCGGACAATGTCCGGAGAATCGAACAAGGAATGAAGTGGTTAACGGCTACTTTTCCGGATCACCCTGCGCTATCAACATTGCACGAGAATCAAGCGACATTGGAACGTCTGGCAACAGCACTAGAACAAACGCTGGCACCAGCGCGTGTTGACTGGGATGAGGCTCGTCGTATTCTGGGCGATATTGACACGGTATCACGCTCTCTAAACGAAACTCTTGAACAATTATCGCAGGCTGTTGAAAAACAGGTCGCATTCCGCAGTCAATTTGTATCCGGCGCGACAGAGGACATGTTTTATTCGGTTGCGGCTGTCAGCGTTATCATTTTTATCATGTCGCTCTTCTTTGGCCATTATGCCTATCAGCATTTATCTGATGCACGCGAGCGTCGCTTGCTGACGCTCTTTCCCGAACGCAACCCGAATCCTGTGCTCCGGCTTGATGGCAATGGACTGATGAATTTTGCAAATCCGGCGGCACAACAATTAATCGACATGATGTCAGCGGACAGCGTCGAAAATATCAGGTTGTTACCAGATGACTTGCCCGAGCGACTCACTGCCATGCGCTTGCGCAATATACCGCTGCTTCGCTTTGAATACCGTGTGGCGAAGAATGATTTTTTCTGCACCCTGCAGTATCTTGATGATTTTGATACCTATCACGTTTATCTGCAGGACATCACCGCGCGGCGTGAAGCGGAGCGCCATATGGAATTTCTGGCCTACCATGATGCCCAAACCGGTTTGCCGAACCGGCGTCATCTGGACAGGGACGCTAACGTCTTGCTTTCAGCACAAAATCATCAGTCACAGGTATTGATTGCGCTGATCAATGTGGATCGTTTCCGTATGATCTCGCAGGGACTGGGCCATCTCGTCGGCGATCGGTTGATTAGCGCTCTGGCGACGCGCCTCAATCTTGCGTTGGACGGCCTGGCCCCTGAGTTAAGTTCAACACTGTACCGGCTTGAAGGTGATCATTTTGCTGTACTTGCACACCTGACAGACATCGATCAGTCAGCTGATTTTGGTACAGTCCTGCGCCAGTCGATACGTGAGCCATTTTCTATTGAGCGCCGTTCTTTGTCTGTGTCCATGAGTGTGGGTATTGCGCACTTTCCTGAACATGGTCACGATCTGGTTCAATTATTAAAGAATGCAGAAAGCGCCATGCGTAATGTCAGCACAAAAGGCGGTGATGATTTTTGTATTTATCATGCCGATATGAATGCCAATGCGCTCAGGCAACTGGAACTTTCACATGAGCTGCGGCACGCCATTACCCACAATGAACTCCGTTTGTGTTATCAACCGAAAGTGAACTTACGCACCGGCATGATTACCGGCGTCGAAGCATTGGTGCGCTGGGAACATTCCAAACGGGGCACCATTTCGCCAGCTGAATTCATTCCGCTTGCAGAGGAAACTGGCAGTATTACAGTCATTGGCGACTGGATTCTGCGCACCGCCTGTCAACAATGCCTGCACTGGCGGCAACAAGGCCTGCCCACCATGACAATGGCCGTCAATATTTCCGCCCGGCAGTTTACCCGCGACCTGCCGGATCGGATTGCGTTGATACTGTCGGAATCTGGCCTGTCACCTGATCTCCTGGAACTGGAAATTACTGAAGGCATTGCCATGACCGGGATAACCGCCATTGACATCATGTCGCGATTACGTGCGCTGGATGTCAAACTGGCAATTGATGACTTCGGTACGGGTTTTTCTTCACTGGCCTATCTCAAACGTTTCCCGATTCAGACTCTCAAGATTGATCAATCGTTTGTACAGCAGATGGAATCCAATGCCTCCGATCGGGCGATTGTCCGCGCCATTGTCGAACTTGGCCATCAACTCGATCTGGAAGTGGTCGCGGAAGGTGTCGAGGAACTGTCACACTTACAATTATTGCGCCAGTATAGTTGCGACACGATGCAGGGCTACTTACTCAGTCGGCCTGTTAGCGCCGATGATCTTGCTGCATTGGCGTTGACAGGCCAGCCATTTGAACTCAGCTCACAGACACTGCCAGAAAAAAATCACTCCTCCGTGTAAGTTTTTCGAGTCCACTGCGACTAAATCATAACTGATCAATATTATCAGTGGCAGTTTTAGACACTATGCAGTCACATAATTACCTTCAGATTACACACACCAGAACAAATTTTCTGACACACAGGATCCTGTCGATGAACGATACGATCCACTACCATAATGCATTGTTTTTAAAGCAAAAACATACTATGCGTCATTTCTTGTTCGCAGACCCTGTAGTAGATGTTGACTGTGCTATGCTACCAACTTCCTGGAATAGTCATTGCCAGATGCAAAACCAAAATATGAATAACAAAAACACGCTTCACTACAAGGATCCCGCTCGCTGGCTCGACGAGCATGGAGATTATCTGTTCCGCTTTGCGGTGAAACAACTGCGCGACAGCAGCCTGGCTGAAGACGCCGTACAGGAAACCCTGCTTGCCGCGTTGCAAGCCATCGATAACTATGCCGGGGAATCATCCTTGCGCACGTGGCTCACCGGTATTCTGAAACACAAGATCATCGATATCCTGCGCAAGCAGGCGCGTGAGAACACGTTTTATGATCACGATAGTCATCATGATACAAATACTGCACTTGAAAATGCCCTGTTCGACCGGCGCGGCGAATGGAATGTGCCGCAGAACAACTGGGGTGATCCCGAAACGGCCCTGGATCAGGCACGCTTCTGGGATGCCTTTTCAGGTTGCTATGATCGTTTATCACCTAAACTAGCCCGTATTTTTTCGCTGCGCGAAATATCCGGTCTGCCGACTGAGGAGATCTGTACGATACTGAATATCACCGCTTCCAATTGCTGGGTACTGCTTTACCGTGCCCGTCTCGCGCTGAAGGAATGCCTGGAACGGGCCTGGCTGGATGACAATGATCGGAGGCAACCATGAAATGGGTGATGATTTCATGTCGGCATGCCAGTGAACTCATGTCGCAACAACTGGATCGTCCGCTCAAGTTAGGCGAGAAACTGCAACTACGGGCACACCTGCTGATCTGCAAATCCTGCCCGAAAACACTGGAGCAATTTGATATTCTGCATCAGGCGGGCCAGCACTATCCGGAACGTCTGGCGAATCAAACGGATCGTGACGCCGGGCTGAGCAAGGAAGCGAAACAACGAATATTGAACACGATTCGCGATCGAGACAGCGATTCGCAGCCTTGAGTATCAAATTTGTCCGGCTCGCACTGATCCTGCTTGTATTTAGCACAAGCGGTTGTCAGAGCGTTGTTCGTCCTGATTTGAAACGGCTTTACGCCGGTAGCACCGGCACACCCGGACAACCACCGGTAATATTGATCCACGGTATAATGGGTTCCCGATTAGGCAACAACCAGACTGGCGAGGAAGTCTGGCCCGGTTCTGTTATCAACGCTATTTTCAGCAGCTATGATGAACTCGCTTTTGCGATTGATCCTGTTACCCTCGAACCCGTCCCGAATCATATTGTTCCCACGCAGATAACAGACGGGTTTGCGGGGGACAACTACTATGGAGAAATCATCCGCACGCTGGAGGTTGCAGGCGGTTACCAGCAAACCATACCGGGCATACGCATAACCGATGACAAACCACGCTATTATGTTTTTACCTATGACTGGCGCCAGGACAATGTCAAAACAGTGCGGGAACTCGATCATTTCATCGAACAAATCCGCGTCGACCATGCGAATCCCGAGCTCAAAGTTGATGTCATCGCGCACAGTATGGGTGGTTTGATAGCCCGTTATTATCTGCGTTACGGTTCCATTGATGTGCTCGACAGCAATGATTTTCCCGTCAACCTGCACGGTGCTTCACGCTTGCGGCGCGTCATCCTGCTGGGCACACCCAACCTGGGTTCAGTTGAAGCTATACGCAATTTTATTGCCGGGCGCAAAGTGGTGTTTGGACATATCAAAACGGAAGTGCTCGCTACGATGCCGAGCATTTATCAGTTATTTCCCCACGCCATCAATGACTGGCTAATAACGACACAGGGCAAGCCGCTGGATCGCGATCAATTCGATGTCGAGATCTGGCGCCGGTTTCAATGGGCGGTTTTCGATCCGGCGGTACAACAGCGCATCGCTGAACACGTTGATTCGGTGCGAGAGGCAAATGTTCATCTGGATGTACTGCACCGTTATTTTGAAAAACAACTTGAACGCGCGCGCCGTTTCAGCTGGTCATTGTCCGTGCCACTGGAAAAACCGCATCCGCTCATTGTGTTTGGTGGCGATTGTCACCTGACACCAGCACGGATCGTGGTTGAGGAAGTGGATGGCGAATCCGGGGTGCGACTGTGGCCGAATGAAATTCAGCATCCGGTGAAGGGCGTAGACTATGACAGCCTCATGCTCGAACCCGGCGACGGTGTGGTCACCAAGGCCTCGCTGCTGGCACGCCAGTCACTCGATCTCGCCACGCCCCGGCACAAATACAGCTTCTTTCCACTGTACTATTCCTTTTTTCTCTGCGAACGCCACGATCAGCTGACCGGCAACATCAGTTTTCAGGACAATCTGTTGCATGCCCTGCTCAACCGGGATCCGCCTTTATCACACTCGGCAGAACAGTGAGGTCATGCCCCAGGTTGCACATGGCGATAAAACAAAACGGCCAGTGACTGTTTCCAATCACTGGCCTACCTGACAAGCATGATTTACTGGATCGCTACCGCCAGTTTCCGCAAAAAAGAACCATCCCGGATGGCTGCCAACATATCGTCGAACCCACCGATGTGCTCATGATTGAGAAATATCTGCGGTGTCGTCAACCGGTCAGAACGTTTTCGCATTTCATGCGCAATTATGCTGTCATGCGAAATATCGTACTCGATAAATTCAATTCGCCGCTCGTGCAATATACGCCTGGCCATCTGGCAATAAACACAATTTGGCTGACTGTAAATTTCCAGTTTATACATAACGCTAACCTCGCGATGGCATTTATTTTCCGGATTTCACATTATCAACTTCATACCAGGGAGTCGGATTGATTGGGCAACGATAACGAAACCCGTTTTCATTGATCTCGACTTCGGTGCTTTTGGTCTGACCCGGGTCCAGCGGAAACATATCAAGTAATTTATGGGTGACATTGTCCTGGATCTGAAAACCCACTATCTTGTCGGCCTTGTTGCTGACCACGAATTTGTATTTGCCTGGCTTGAGGCCTGCCAGGGTTTCCTTGGCGGAGAAATACCCACCATATTGATCCAGATGAATCGTCGTCACCCCATCGACTGTCTGTGGTGGGGCCGCCATCGCCGGTATGCCCACTACGAGACTGGCCAGCAGAACGAGGGTCGTAGTTAATGTTTTCATGCTAATGCTCCTGTGTTGTGTATTAGATGAAGCAAGCTTAGCAAGCAGGTGCTGGACGAACTATGGCTAATAATCCTTAAATTATGTCATATCGTCTTTTATAATTGGCTATACTAGCTTAATGGACAGTTTAAGTGAGATTTTACAATCTATCCGGCTCCAGGCCCGGGTTTTTGCGCACCCGAGCTTTTGCGGTCACTGGGCGGTAGATACTTCGGGAACACGGCAGGCCACGTTCCACATCGTCACGCGCGGGACCTGCTGGCTGCATTTGCCCGATCGCGCCATGGCCGAGCCCATGCGGGCCGGGGATCTGGTGGTTTTCCCCCGCGACGCCGCCCATGTCATCGCGGACAGCGAGCAGCTTCCAGACGCGGAGGTACCGCGCAATCAAGCGTTGACGGATCCTTCGATACAACCCACGGCCTCACTGATCTGCGGCTATTTTGAATTTGGCGAACAACGCTGGAATCCCCTGCTCGCCAGCATGCCGGATCACCTGGTGATCCGAAATGAGGCCATGTCCGCCACGGGGCACATGTATCACCTGATCAATTTCATGAGTTACGAGGTCGAATCCCAACGGCTGGGCGCTGACGTGGTGATCAATCGCCTGTCGGATGTGCTGTTTATTCATGTGATTCGCACGTACATCGAACAGCACCAGCCGGCACACGGCGTGATCGCGGCGCTGGCTGACACACGTCTTGCGCAGGGCTTGAATGCCTTTCACCAGCAACCGCAGGCCCCGTGGACGATTGAAACCCTGGCAAACGCAGCGGGCATGTCGCGCTCGGCCTTCGCCGAACAGTTTCATCGCATTGTCGGGCAAACGCCCTTGCAATACATGCTGCAGTGGCGCATGCAAGTGGCTTACGACTTGTTGATGACCAGCTCATTAAGTACCCAGCAGATCGCCGAGCGTAGCGGCTATCAAAGCGAAGCCTCCTTTGCCAAGGCGTTTAAAAAATTCTATGGCAATGGGCCCGGAGCGGTACGGCGCGCGAATAAACTTTAATTGATTTCATTTTGACTATCGATATCTTCAATAATCGGGCATCCATCCTCGCTGCCGCGACAGAGGTTTAGCAATAGCGCCAATTCATTCCGTAAGGCGGATAAATCCTTAAGATGTTTTTCAACATCCGCAAGTTTTTTTGCCGTCAATTCACGGATTTCGGCTTTTGCGTGTTGTGGATCTTCACGCATCGTCAATAAATGGTTTATATCTTCCAGCGTAAAAGTCACGCGTTGTGCGCGTTTGATGAAATTGAGCCGGGACAGATCTTTATCATCATATTGACGAACGCCGAAAGAGCTGCGGGAGACATTGGGCAGCAAACCGATTTTTTCATAATAACGCAATGTATCGGCAGATAAATCCGAAAGCGCCGTGACTTCGCCTATTTTGTAAACCGCCATCATTCGACCCTATGGTAAATATTCAATGATAAAGAAATATTCATTGAGCATGTACAAACCGGTCAGAATCAATACCACATCGGCGATGATTTCCAGGCCCTTTTGACGGCGTGACAGCATATTCAACGATTCCAGCCAGCCCATGCTCCAGGCACCTAACATGATAGGTATGCTGCGTCCCAAAGCAAAGGCCAATAACAGGCCAAAACCGAACATGACCGATCCAATCGCCGCACTGGCCGTTTAGGCCACCAGTAAGGCGGGGGTACAAAACGGGCAAATAGCCACTGAAAAGGGTATCCTCAGTAAAAAGGCGCCCCCTACCCCGGTCACTTGTTTGGCCCGCATGACGATCCAGGGTAGTCTGATCCTGAACCAACCTGGCCACATTAATCCCAATAAAATAAACAAAGGCCCAAGCACAAGTCCCCACTGACGCCCCATCACGGATTTTACCCATTCACCACCGAGTGCCGCCGCCACATCCAATACGATGTGGGTAACGATCATGCCGCTGACAAACGCCCCTCCCATCAAAACGGCTCGGCGTTCCTGATGCGCCTTTGTCACGTAAGTCAACACGACCGGTACCGAAGCAAATGACACGGGATTGAAACTGAAAACAAAGCCAGCCAAAAAACCCAGGCCAATGCCTTCCCAACTCGCTTCACTGATGTCAGCTGAAAGGCACCTCACAAATAAGAGCAACCTGACTTGCCCAAATCATGCAGTTTTCCAAATAATATTTCTGATGGTGGTTTCCTTATTTGGTTGTATGCATGAATCCGACGTTCTCAGTGGAAACCGGCTTCTGATCAAGCCAGACCTTCATACATCTAACCAAGAAAATTTACCAACGAATGCGTGAATACGCTCTCTTTTCATTCGTACAAAAAGGCGTAATATTTGGTAAATTGTATGAAACAGGATTGCTTAATCGATAGTCTATCTTTGAATCAAGATAGAAACATGAGCTAAGTCTTTGTTAATGTTAAAATAATAATTTTTGGATCGTACGATCCAAAATGAAATGGCTGGCAATTGAACAACTGGAAAATATGAGCGACACGCCCACATCAGATACCTACGACGCCATTCTACAAGCGTACGATTTCTTTAATCAAGCGTTATTCGATGACCAATTACCCACCGTGATTGTGACTTACCATCGCCAACGTCGCATCATGGGCTATGCCTCCATTGCACGTTGGATCAACTCGAATCAGGAATTCGTTGATGAGTTAGCCGTGAATCCGGAATATTTTGCAAAATACCCGCTCGTTGAAATTTGTCAGACGCTGTGTCATGAGATGACGCATATATGGCAGGCGCATTTCGGTAAACCAGGACGACGGGGATACCATAATAAACAGTGGGCCAAAAAAATGGTCAATATTGGGCTGATGCCCTCGTCGACCAGTAAGCCGGGTGGCGATATAACAGGCGAAGCGATGATGGATTACATTCTCCTTGATGGCCCCTTTTTAAAAAGTTGTAGAGAATTGGTCCGCCAGGGCTACCACATCCCTTGGATCGATCGTTATCCGGTCTTTCGGCACGACGTTCCCATCCTGGCCTTTACCGAATCCGGTGATGCGGTTGAGCTTGATAAACATTTTGAAGCAAAGAAAACGATTAAAGCATCGCAAAACGCGCAACGAACAGATATCGAGGCGGCATCGTCATCCCATCTTAAAATTATGGACATGGATGCAACAAAACGTTTTGAATTCAACGATGAATACTCAGATTCCGAGCTGTATCCAGAGTTCACGACCAAGCCTGCCCCTAAAGCCGGTCGCGTTAAGTACAGTTGCAAATCATGCAACATCAACGTTTGGGGAAAGCCATCGCTTAAAATAGGGTGTCTGAATTGCAATATTCAAATGCACGAGTCCACCTAAATTCGTTAGAATCATGTGGCACGTTATTCCATTTGGAGCATACGAATGTCACGTCGTCGATACCTTACTCAGCAGTTTCATGATGCGCCACCGAAATTTAATGCAGCCCAGCGTCAACGTCATCTCTACCTGGAGTCGGCCTTTATCGATGAAGTCTTATCTAAGGTGCGAGGCTCGGAAAACAAAGTCTACATTGCCTTGGCTTATTGTTACTTTAAGGTGTCTTTTCAATTTTTCGACACAGCCTACACCAAAGATCTCAACTATATCGCACGCAAATTATCAGCACCGCATCACAACTTAAATTGGGAACGTTATCAGCGCGACACGCAACAGAATCACAAAAAGCTCATTTTAAACTTCATGGGGTGTTGCCACTTCGAGGACGCGAAAGCACAAACAACCACCATCCATTTTATAGAACGTCATTCCAGGACACGAAAACCCTTTAAAGAGTGTTTTTGTCAACTCGCCACCAAACTACACAAAGAAAGAATTGAAATACCCTCGTACACCAAACTTGAAAAAATAATTACCGCTGTTTATGCGGATCATGAAAGTCGATTATTAAAAATAGGGCTCTTTTGAATTCCGAGTGGGTTAATGTGCCACATGCGGGTTGAGTTTCGAGAAGTCGAGTTTGCCGGCGAGCAGGAAGATCACGGTGCGGATCGTGGCGAAGCGGACGTAGCCGCGTGCTCTGCGCTTGGCGGACTG
>WGLP01000006.1 GCA_016125505.1 Gammaproteobacteria bacterium | reverse complement strand
GCGGCAACGCGGGAACTGTCTATCTATACGTCGACAATACGCTGTATACATACAAGTCATTTACTACCACCTCGGCACCGTTCGATTATAACGCCTGGCTGAATACGACCCTGGATGCGGGGCATCTCAGCCAGGGGACGCACACGTTTAAAGTGATCGCGACCTCGGTAAGTGGTGTCTCGGTGACTAAGAGTGTCAGCATCACGGTTGACAACACTCCCCACGTCACAATATCGAGTCCGGCAGACGGCGTGCCGGTTGAGGGGGCCTTTGATTTTACCGGCACCGCCACCTTCAAGCCGGTGGCCAGCGGCAACGCGGGAACTGTCTATCTATACGTCGACAATACGCTGTATACATACAAGTCATTTACTACCACCTCGGCACCGTTCGATTATAACGCCTGGCTGAATACGACCCTGGATGCGAAGAATTTCACCCAAGGGGCTCACACCTTCAAAGTCACCGCGACTTCGGCAAACGGAACGTCGGTTAGTGATCAACACACCATTATAATCGCCAAATACATCGTTGATCCCGATGGCATTGAAGAGCAAAGCGGTTGCAGCAAAACCCACGCCGGTAATCCGTGTAACCCACTCACTGGCAATAAATTCGAAGTCGAAATGGATCGCAGCGCGTCAGGCATACAAGGTTTAAGTTTTGCGCGTTTTTATAACAGCAATTCGAATGTTACCTGGAGGGTTGGTAATAAATGGTCGCACAGCTACGATTATCATCTCTATACAGAACATAAATATATCGTTCGTCAATTGACTGCGAATAGCTCTGCGCAATACACAACCCGCAAAGATGCCTGCGAGACCGGCTGGCAAGACATCAAAGGCCGTGTGGTCAAATTCGAGACTGCGGGGACAACTGCACGTTGGGAAGGTGAATCCTGCAATATTTATTCGGCGAGTAATGCCCGGATGGGGAGAATCAAGGCATATACATATGTTCCCAATGTGGCGCCCTATGATACGGGTGATGTCGTTGCGATGTGGGTTACCATGCCAAATGGAACGCGTTATCGCTTTACCAGCACAGCGTCAGGTTGGCAGACTGATCCCGGCGTGGTCGTAAAATTGGAAACTACTGCTGAAGGTTATCGTGTGACCGATGAAAATGACCAAATCGAGCTCTACGATACGACGGGCAAGATCACTCAGTTAATGGATGCGACAGGGAATAGTCTGATATTTACTCACGATACGACAACTGGTTTATTGAGCAGTGTCGAGAATGATCGTGGCGTAAGTCTGGCGTTCGCCTACGATGGGAATGGCCATCTAAGCTCGGTGACGGACAACGCCTCCCGAACCTGGGAATATCAATACGATGGAAACGGCAATTTGGCTAGTGTTACCAACCCGGATACAACTGTTCGCCAGTATTACTACGAAGATCCGTTAAATACGACGCTGTTAACCGGTATTACGGATGAACGTGCGGTCAGGTTCGCAACATGGCAGTACGATGATCAACATCGCGTCGTGTCCAGCGAACATGCGGGTGGCGTAGAGAAAATCTCGATAAATTATACCAATCCCTCGCAGCGAATTCTCACCAATAGCCGCAATGCCAACAGCACATACACATTAATGATGCAGGATGGTGCGTATCTACCCATGTCATTCACTGGGCCGGGGTGTGTGACCTGTAATGCCACCAATACCACATTTGAATACGATGCTGCCAATCGTGTAACAAAAAGCACCAAAGATGGCCTGGCAACAGTGTTTGGTGGTTACGATGCCAACAATAACCCGGGTTATAAGATTGAAGGATTTGGTACCGCATTGGAGCGGCGCTCTGATTACACCTACGACACTAATTTTATTCACAAGGTTAAAACCATCACCGAACCCTCGGTGTGCAGTGGTCACAACAAAATCACCGATTATACGTATGATGCCGGTGGTAACCTGACGCAAGTGACCGTAGCAGGGTATACCCCATCCTGTACTGCCGTCAGCCGGACCACCACGTTGCAGTATAACGGACCGTTAAGTCAGTTGAGTCAAATTGACGGCCCACGCACCGACATCAGCGATATCACGACCTTGGACTACTATCCCAATGATCCGTCACAGGGTAATAATCGCGGTCGTTTAGTACGCGTCACGCTGGCAAATGGCATCGTGGCACGGGATAACATCCAGTACACGGCAACGGGCAAGATTCAAAGCGAATCGCGGCCCAATGGTCTGACCCTAAGCTACACCTATTACCCCGGCAACGACCGCCTTGAGACCCTCACACAGTCTGCTGCCGGACTCAATCGCGTCACGCATTGGACGTATTTGCCCACGGGCGAAGTCGAAACCATTACTCAAGGCTATGGCAGCAGTTCCGCCACGACGCTGACATTTGGATACGATGACGCCCGTCGCTTAACACGGATTACCGACGCCCAGGGCAACTATATCGAATATCAACTCGATACCGAAGATAACAAGGTGCAGGAAAATCGTTACGACGCCAATGGGGTGTTGCAGCGTCAGTTGGTGCAGGCGTTTGATCTGTATAACCGCTTGGATACCAGCACTCAAGCCAATGAAATACAGAATCCTGATTTTGCGCCTGACGGTACGTTAAGCAAAACCACCGATGGTAAAAACGTCCAAACGCAATACGGCTACGATGACTTAAAACGTCTCATCACCCGTACCGCTGATGTGGGCGGTACCGATCCGTCAACGCAGGATGCATTGACCAAGTATGGCTATAACATCCATGATCAGTTGACATCAGTAACAGATCCAATCAACGGTGAAACGCAATACGAATACGATGATTTGGGCAATCTGCTGACACAGACGTCACCGGATACCGGCACCACGACGTTTACTTACGACGCTGCCGGTAATATGAAGACTCGCCTGGACGCCAAGGGGCAATCGTTTAGCTACAGTTATGATGCCCTGAATCGCTTAACGCAACTGACCGCACCGATCGGCGCGGAGAGTATCACCTACAGTTACGATACTTGTACGAATGGTGAAGGTCGTCTGTGTGATATCACCCAAAATGGTACTACAGTGTCCTATGGCTACAATGCCTTCGGAGATGTAGTAGGTTCACAAGGCATGGGTTATGGTTATGATGAACTAGGACGGGTGAAGACGCTGACGTATCCCTCCGGCGACAGTGTGACCTATAGTTACGATGCCAGTGGTCGCATCGATCGCGTCGATGCCGTGATCAATGGCTCCCCGCAGACACTGGCGAGTAACATCAGTTATGCACCCTTCGGGCCCGTAACCTCAATGACCTACGGTAATGCATTGAGCTACAGTCAGGCACTCGATACAGCGTATCGGCCCTCTAATATGACAGTTCCCAACGCACTGACACTGACCAACAGCCAGTACGACGGCAATGGTAACTTGACGCAACGCGATGAAGCATCTGTGTTCACGCAATATGGCTACGATGCGTTGGATCGCATAGACACAACATCGGGGGCGTTTGGTACACGCAATTACAATTTTGATAAGAATGGCAATCGCAGCAGTGATGTCGTCGATAACGCCACCACAACCTACGATTATCGTAGCGCCACCAATGTAATGTCGGCTATCAACGGTGCAGCCGTGTCTGTGGATGCGAATGGCAACACCACGTCATTGCGCGGCATGACGCTCGGTTATGACAGCCTGAATCGCTTGTTGAGTATTAATAACGCCACGTATAGCTACAATGGGCTGAATCAACGTGTAATGAAGACTGTCAACGGTGTCAGTACAAATTATATGTATGGCTTGAAAGGCGAGTTGCTCACTGAAGCCAGCAATGATCCGAACGGCAATGCTGAGTATGTGTATCTGAATGGAGTACCTCTGGCGGTAATCCGTCAGGGTAGTGTGTACTATGTGCACACCGATCAACTCGGCGCGCCGCGTTCGATGACTGATGCGAATCAGGTAGTCGTGTGGCGCTGGGACAGCGACCCGTTTGGTGTAGGTGCAGCGAACGACGATCCCGATGGCGATGGCGTAACGGTCACGATGAACCTGCGTTTCCCCGGGCAGTATTACGATGCCGAAAGCGGGCTTTATTATAATTACTTCCGGTATTACGACCCCAGCACCGGGCGGTATATCACCTCGGACCCGATCGGACTCAATGGCGGGATCAATACGTACGGGTATGTTGGGGCTAATCCGTTGTATGGTTACGATCCCTATGGGCTATTTTCAATTACTGATCCAACAACTTGGCCAACATTCGATCAGTCGACTGTAGATTTTGCTGCTGGTTTTGGTGATTCTCTATCTTTCGGTTTGACTGCGAACATTCGATCTGGGCTCGGTATTGGAGGAGTCAACAAATGCAGTAATGCGTATAGATACGGCGAATACACAGACTTGGCATTTGAGGTGGGTACAATGGGTCTTTCTGCTGGGTTGAAGGGACTTGCTGCACGAGCATCGCGTAATGCTGTAAGAAATGGGGCTCGTCCATTTGTTAATGCTTTTCGAGAGGCTAACGGCCTTGAAAGTGGTTTCGTTCATCACTCCAATCCATTGTTTGGGCACCCTGGTGGCTTTCCTACGACATTCCCTACTGGCGGTTTGCCTGCATGGGTGAATAGCGGAGCTTGGAATCTTCGCTGGTTCCCTGATAGTGCAAGCCATGCTGCTGCCCATCAATGGATGCGTGGACTCGAAAATGTATGGGGTGCGTTGGTCAATCCAGGAACAACAGGCATTCGTGCAGCACGAGATGCCGCTGATGCCTGTTCATGCCAAAAGTAAGAGGTGCACATGCTTTGGTTTACTATTCTGGGCGTTCTTGTTGTCATTGGCTACTATATAATTTTGACTCGGAGAACAAAGAGAATACGCTCAGGTATGACGCCTTCACAGCCAAAACCTGGAGTCGAGCCTATATCTATCGAGGAGGCCCGTGCCAAAGTCAAAGATATAATTGGTAAAGGAGATAAGTTATTTGTTGAACCAGCAGACACGATGAGCCAACTTTCTGAGCAGCTTGGTCCAATTACGCGAGAATTTTTCTCAATGTATGGCACTGTTACAACACGACGTAAAGGTTTTAAACTCTCTGCAGATGATATTCGTACTTCTGATTACATTCGTGGATTCTTCTCTATTGGCCACAGCGAAGACTGGGATGTAGTGCAAAGACCAGGAAGCGATGAGGTGTTCGTTGTAGAAGGTTCAGAGAGATCTGAATCAGAGGTGGATGTGCGGTTCCCGAGTATTTACCACTTGCTAGTTGACGAGGCAGAACATTCTTAGATCACAAAGAAATTTGAGGTCAGTGTAAAACCTACAACAATATTTTGGGTCAGAGTGAAAACTCACATTAAATCAGAACCCGGCAGAATGCCGGGTTTTCATGCGTCAAGCACAAAAAAACTATGAGTGGCAACCTTATTTTGGAACGCTGGCAATGCATGGCTATTTTCGGTGGCAACTTCAGGTTGGAAAGGTGGCAGAGTTAGGCTGGAATATGTAGTAGAGCTGGTCAATGTGCAGCGATTTGGTCAGATAATACCTTGTGAAGTGGTCAATCTTTTTCAGCATCCTGATCTTTTTGGGCCAGCCCACGCATCAGTTGGAAATGGAGCTGTCGTTGCATCCTAAACTGGATTTTACGCATCGAGGCCGACCCGTAAAGTAGGTGGTGAGTTGGTGAGGATGATTTGTATTTATCGCCATTTTTTCATTATTACTAAAATAATAAAATAATTGCCGCTAGAGATAACGTAATAGGCAACAAAAACTCAATGAAAAACCATCTAATATTTTGGCTTTTTAAAAATAACTTAAACCAACTATCGAACCGTTTGAGTGAGGCGGGTATTCTATTGGATTCGAGGATTTTGATCTCAGCCGCAACAAAATTATTTAGAGCAGCTATTTCACCTCTAATTGACTGTAATTGCGAAGTAATAGAATTAGCCTTTAACTCATCACAAGATTTATTCTGTATATCTGTTGTAAGTTCGTTAAATAATTCATTTAACTTGGTGGAAAATTCTTCATAGCTTTTCGAACTGGCGCGTGATTTCCACCAATTATACAAAGTAGATTGTTTGGGGTTTTTGTGTGAGTCTGATTCATCACTACCAAAAGTGGCTGCTCCTGCACTAAATGCGAGTCGTGTTCCTGTGATCCTCAGCCTCCATTCAATAAAGCAATCCCAAGATGACCATAAGAAATGTATCGTGAGGTAAAGAATCGTAATGAAAAGCACATGGCGAAAAAGATTGTCGGTCAATCCATCGAACTTAAATCCTAAAACTGATGACGCTTTATCAATCTTAAGTCCTTCGGTCATATATGCAATGCTAATGACGCTGAGGAGGAAAAGCGTAGTTCGCATTTTTTGTGTCTTTGAATCAAACTCGCATATAACAGGTTCACCCAATACTTTTTCCACCGCTTTTATTTGTTCTTCTCTTTCTTCCATTTTCATACCTAATTTTAGGGAGTTTACATGCTTTGATTCTACCCCCGATTCTTTTGATATGGGGTAAACAAGTCAGTCCAGGCATTCACGCTGACAGCTCTTCTAGGGTCACTTATGGCGGGATTGCAGGCAGCACATAGATTTAGATTTGAGGGCGAAAATTCCGTACAGCGGAATAACACAGGGAAACGAGACTTGTAACTATTTGATTTATCAATGTGATATTGGTCGGGTGAGAGGATTCGAACCTCCGGCCCCTGCCTCCCGAAAATTTTCCAGAGTCAGCCCAAAACAAGCGGTTATGAATTAATTGTTTGAATTTACGGCATTTACGAGCACCCTCGGGCATACTCAACCCCGTAATGACTACCGAGCGACTGTCTCAAAATTGTCCCAAGAACGCATCGGGAGAATATGCAGCATTCTTCGGCGCACCAGATTTAGTAAAACCCATTACTCAAGTCAAACCAGGCCCAGTATTCACCCGGTTTAACAGGCATTCAATCTTTGCTAACCGTGAGAAAGCTGCTGGTTTCATCCTTGAGTTCGATACCACTCAGCCGGAGTCGGCGCGCCTGATTGATGAGATACAGCAATTTATTTGCGGCATCGGCCATGGACAGACCCTGGGGCCGGATATTGCTGATGCAGTTGCGTTCGGCATCGGTGCGGCCTGGCCTGGGCGCCCAGGTCAGATAGATGCCCATGCTGTCCGGTGAACTGAGGCCGGGACGTTCGCCGATAATGACTACAATGAGCTTTGTTCCCAGGGTCTTACCCACGTCATCACCCAATGCCACTCGCGCCTGTTCAGCAAGTATAAGAGGACCAATTCGCCATTTCTGTTGATGCAATGCGGGCAGGGTTGCTGCAAGCAGGGCAGTAGCATGTTGCTCGACAGCGATGGCCGAGAGACCGTCGCCAATCATGAAGACGATATCGTAATCGGTCGTCTTGTTGGCAGCCGTCAGGATTTGTCGACTGTCCGGGTGCAGACTGCGGCCAAGGTCCGGCCGCTGCAGATAGGTGGTTCGATTTTCTGCCAGACTGTTCACTCTTATTTGCAGTAGTGCCAGCTCTTGTAGTGCCTGTTGCAAGCGATCAATGTCCATGGCGTGATAGACCGCATCGCGCGCCCTGGCATGGGCAAGCCGAAAATCCAGCAGGGCCTGAGTGGGCACGCTGCCGCCAGCGTGACCCAGGGCGATCCGCGCAAAGGTAAAACGTCTTAGAAATGCCCAGGAATCGTTTGGCTGATCGGGTGGAGTGGTCATGTTCAGCTCTCACTGTCCATGGGATAGGTTAGCATCGGGTGCCCGGGAATGACTCTCTGTAATTGCTGTTGCGAGTTAAGGAGTTTCATATCCTGCAACCACTGTTCAAACTCCGGCGCCGGTGCGAGCCCCAGGACCTGGCGTAGATACAGCGCATCCTGAAATGAAGTGCTCTGGTAATTGAGCATGATATCGTCCGCGCCGGGCACGCCCATGATGTATGTGCAGCCCGCCGCGCCTAATAAGGTCAACAAACTGTCCATATCATCCTGATCGGCATCGGCGTGGTTGGTGTAACAGATATCACAGCCCATGGGCAGACCGAGGAGTTTTCCGCAGAAATGGTCTTCCAGGCCGGCACGTATGATCTGTTTCCCGTCGTAAAGGTACTCGGGTCCGATGAACCCGACCACGGTATTGACCAGCAAGGGTTCGAAGGTGCGCGCCACGGCGTAGGCCCGTGCCTCGCAGGTTTGTTGATCGACGCCGTGATGGGCGTTCGCCGAGAGCGCACTACCTTGCCCGGTTTCAAAGTACATCACGTTATCGCCCAGGGTACCGCGTCGCAAGCCGCGGGCGGCGTCACATGCCTCCCGCAGAACATTCAGGCTCACGCCGAATGATGCATTGGCGTCTTCGGTACCCGCGATGGATTGAAACACAAGGTCGATCGGCGCACCTTGTTCGATTGCGGTGATCTGTGAAGTGACATGGGTCAAGACGCAGGATTGTGTCGGGATCTGGTAGGTTTCGCGAATTTCATCGATCAGGTGCAGCAGCTGCGCGATGGTGGGCAGATGGTCACTGGCAGGGTTGACCCCGATGACCGCATCACCACTGCCATTCAGCAGGCCATCGAGGATGCTGGCGGCCACACCTTTAGTGTCATCGGTAGGGTGGTTAGGCTGCAATCGTGTCGACAGGCGCCCGCGTAGTCCGATCGTGTTACGGAAGCGGGTGATGACTTCGCACTTGCTGGCAACCAATACGAGATCCTGCAGACTCATGATTTTGGATACCGCCGCCACCATCTCGGGTGTCAAGCCAGGCGCGAGTTTCCTGAGTACTGGCGCATCGACTTCATAGCCAAGCAGCCAGTTGCGAAACTCGCCCACACAAAGATGACTGACGGGTGAAAATGCCTCGGCGTCATGAGTGTCCAGTATGAGGCGGGTGACGTCGTCGGTTTCGTAAGGAATCACGGTTTGATTGAGAAACACCTTGAGCGGGAGTTCGCTCAAGGCAGATTGAGCCGCAATGCGTTCGACCGCTGAACTCGCTGCCACACCGGCGAGCTGATCGCCGGAGCGTGCGGGTGAAGCCTTCGCAAGCAGTGTGCGCAGATCATCAAACTGGTATGTCACACCGTCGACGGAATACCAATAAGCCATGTCCGCTTGTCCGTCAGGAAAAATGCCGCTAAGACGAACTTATACTACAAATAGCAGTGGAGGGTGTAGTCCGCCTCACGGATTAAACCTTCCTTACTTCTCTTCCTAATTTTTTCTCTGTGATCACGATCAACCTCAGGTTTGATTTGATCTCGCCGCTAGACCATATATATTTAATATTGATGACAATTAAATGTCATATGCATGACGTGAAAGAAGCCCCGATTCATGGCGGTTAACCATATAAAATGAGAGGTAAAAGAGACAGACATTGAATAAGACCTTCTTATGGTGGAAATTCCTGTGCATCATGGCGGTGTTTAACATTGGTATCTGGACGTGGGCCATTGTTGTTCACTCGGAGATGCAACATTTTTCCTATGCGCAGCCAATCCTGTCTGGCATCTATGTCTTCGTCTGTGCCTTCCGCTCTTTCCTTCCGCGTATCGATGTAGAACGTTACTGCCTGTTCGATCACCCCCTCTCATCGGTCATGCTGGGGCGCACACTGGCCACGATAGCGGAAGTTAGTTTTAGCGCACAATGCGCCCTGCTGATTTATCAGCTTGGCCAATCCCTGGGGGCAGAGGGCATTCAGTATACCGCGTACTCAATCGTCCCTATCATCGTGCTTGCCCAGGTCAGTTGCTGGTATGCGACCTTATCACTGAACCACTTCTGGCATAGTATTGAAGAGGCGGCATGGGTGGTGATGGTCACCATCGCCGCAGCATGCTTCAGCATCGGCCTGGTTATGCTTAGCGGGATACTGAAAGTTCTGATGGCGATTGGCATCATCAGTTGTCTTGGCACCGCCTATATCATGTTGTTTATTGATATCCCCATGTACCTGTCACGCAAAGAGCATAGTCATCAGCAGGCAAAACAATTTCTCTCGGTCGGTGCAGGTATCAGGGATGCGATTAGCCGCCGAGTCAAAACCAGTGACTGGGAGGTATGGAAAAAAGAGGTTATCTGGCTCAGCACTTATTTTACTTTTGGTGTCTGGCTCAGTATCGGCATGGTATTTGTTAGATTTTGATCCCCGCTTTGTGTTACAGCGTGTTAGCCGCCAGGTTGGGAGAGTGATGTTATATTTTCTCGGTCCGTTACTAAACGCGTTGAGTAACATTCCCGCCAGATAAAGACAAGATTGAAGAGATAGCCAAGCGACAAACACGCATAGGTCGACTAGGAAGGTCAAAAGTAGAGAAAGAAGCGGGAATATATCGGGTCAGGAGTTCTAATATTAGAAACAATTCCTATCTGACCGGTTTCACGAATGCTTGTGATTATGTATCGTCTGTCAATATATAATCTGTCTATATATAATTATTAAAAGAATATTGGGGATAAGTAGTACAGTGATCCCAACCCAAGCAGATTAATTAACAGAGGATTTGTACGTACGGATTGACGAGAAGTTTCCATGTCAAATTTCAACTTGAGAAAGACTATCGCGATTGGCTCTGTTGCAATTCTTTTGCTTGTGGAATTTAGTCTGTTTCAAGACTTTTTTTATCCGTTTCGTTTTTTGTGGAATCATGGCAGGATAGTCGAGCTTTTGCTGTCAATGGTTTTGTTCTTCTGGAGCCTGCTCGGCGCATTCTTAATCTTCTTTAGCGGACGCGGTCTTTTCCGAAAAATAACGTTACCGATTTTTTTATTCTTCTTCCTTTCTAATATAGGTTCCTTCCAGGTCTCAAAGGCGCCAGTCGATTTCCAAACCACCGACCTTATCGTGAGTTATGTTCAATGGTGGTTTTGGCAGGTGGTTGAGAATATTGGTTTGGCTGTACTCCCGCTTGTAATCATTCTTATTCCAATGGTTATTTTCGTCGAACGGTTGCCAGATCTTGCAAAACTAAAAATTCCACAAAAGGCGTATTTCATTCCAGTGAGCGCGGTGTTACTTGTCACTATTTGTCTGAAATATAGTGATGGTTTTTTTGATCGCTATCCCTCATTTTTCAGATTACCGTCGATGCTGGTGTTTGCCGGCATAAGTAATCTTTACGATGGCAAAAGATCCAGGGTGACTTACCAGGATTCTATAGATCCACAGGTCGATAAAATTGTTCTGATTGTGGATGAGAGTATCCGTGCGGACATTCTGGGAATCAATGGATTCCAAAAGGATACGACACCTTATCTTCGCTCTCTCAAAACGGGTATCGTGAATTTTGGCTTGGCTGCTTCATCTTCAAACTGCAGTGATTACTCCAATCTCGTTCTTAGGACTGGGCTAAGAAAAGAAGAGATTCCAGACAGTAATCAAGTGAGTTTGAAGGAACCATCGGTTTGGCAGTTTGCCAGGAAAGCTGGGTATTACAATGTTTACCTCGATGCCCAGAATGCCAAGGAATGGGCGAACTACCAAAACTTCATGAATGCACATGAAGCAGATTTCGTTGATGAAATTATTCGAGTTCGTCAGAATATCGCCTATGAAAGCGATAGAGTTGTACGTGAAAAATTAATAGATCTTCTCAAGAAACCCGGTAAGACCTTTATCGTACTTAATAAATACGGCATTCATTTCCCCTACTTCAGGAGCTACCCCAAAGAATACAATATTTTCACCCCTGCACTTGAGCAGGGTGAGCCAATGAATGATAGAGATAGATCCCTGAATTCATATATGAATGGGATACGCTGGAGCGTTGATGACTGGTTTAAAAACCTATTATCAGAAAGTGGTGATTTAAAGAATTACGCAATTTTATATACAAGTGATCATGGGCAGAATATTGTCGACGATGGGACATTGGCTACTCACTGCAGACCAAGAGCAAATCGTTTCGAAGGTATTGTGCCTATGATGGTATTCTCCAACGATGCTGTGCTTTTAGAACGATTCAAGTCAGCTCAAGCAGCCAGCTACAACAAGACCAGCCATTTTCAGGTGTTTCCAACACTAATCAGACTTGCCGGTTACAAAGGCTCGTGGGTCAAAAGCCATTACGGTGAATCATTGAGTGATACCCCGAGTGCTCGGCCAGAATTTTTTGTAGGAGATCTTCATGGCCGTGGTTCAGTCAGACGATGGGTTTCAATATTTCCAGCTGTTTCCGGAGAGAGAATGTAGTTTTACGAAAAACTCATTACATCAACTAAAGAAAAATAATATAACTATTTATAACTTTAAATCTTAATTTGGTCGGGGTGAGAGGTCGCTTCGGGCATCCTGCCCTCACGCGACACTCGCACATCCCTGTGCTTCGGATTTGAACCTCTTGTCGGTTCCATCCACACCGACCTGCATTCAAAAATAAAAAGCCGGTCTTCATGTTAAGTGAAAGACCGGCTTTTTATTTTCTCATTTGGTCGGGGTGAGAGGATTCGAACCTCCGGCCCCTGCCTCCCGAAGACAGTGCTCTACCAGGCTGAGCTACACCCCGTTGGTATGAATACATCTTTTCGCGGACAAGGCAGTTCGGGAAACTGCCTCGCTTAGTACGTCCGGTTTACCGCAAATTCCGCCAGGTCTCGCAGTGCGTCCTTGAATGTGGAATCGGGAACATTGGCGAGGCACTGGATGGCCTGATCCGACTCCGCCCTGGCGGCCCGCGCAGTGTATTCGATGGCCCCCGTGGATTCAATGGCTGCCTTGATTTCCGCGATGTAATCGCGTCCGCCGTGCTCGATGGCCTGGCGGACCAACGCACGCTGTTTCTCATCGCCCACGCGCATACAATATATAAGTGGCAGGGTGGGCTTGCCCTCGGCGAGGTCATCGCCGATGTTCTTGCCGATCTCTTCACTGGATTCGCTGTAGTCCAGCACGTCGTCGATGAGCTGAAAGGCCGTGCCCAGGTGCATGCCGTAGCGGGCCAGGGCGAGTTCGAGTTCGCGGTCCTGCTTGTTGAGGACGGCGGCCAGCTGGGTGGCGGATTCGAACAGTTTGGCGGTTTTGCTGTGAATCACGTGCAGATAGCGTTCTTCACTGGTGTCGGGGTCGTGCACGTTGAGGAGCTGCTGGACCTCGCCCTCGGCGATGGTATTGGTGGCATCGGCCAGGATGGCCATCACCCGCATGTCATTAATGGTCACCATCATCTGGAAGGCGCGGGAATAGAGGAAATCGCCCACCAGCACGCTGGCCTCGTTGCCCCAGACCGCGTTAGCGGTATCATTGCCGCGGCGCAGCTCCGAGGCGTCCACCACATCATCATGCAGCAGGGTCGCGGTATGGATGAATTCGATGAGGGCGGCGCACTCGATGTGGTTTTCACCCTGGTAACCGAGGGCGCGGCTGGCCAATAGATGCAGAATGGGGCGCAGGCGTTTGCCACCGCTGTTGACGATGTAGTGGCCGATCTGGTTGATCAGGACCACCTCCGACTGGAGCCGCTGCTGGATGCATTGGTTTACGCGCGCCATATCATCGGCGATCAGGGCGTAAATCTCCTCAATATTCATCAATTTAGCGGTTCCGGGGGCGATAAAGGCCCTGCATCCTAGGGGGCGGTAAGAAAGCTGTCAAGCACCTGCAAACGGTGTTTGACCAGACCGCGGTGAACGGCTAAAATTGCCGCCCTTTATAGCCTTGTTTGCCCGTTTGTGGCGGGCAAAATCCTTGGAGAATCAGTCAGATGTACGCAGTAATAGAGACCGGTGGCAAACAATACCGTGTGACCGAAGGCCAGCGCATCAAGGTCGAGAAACTCGACGTCGAAGCCGGCAGCAACATTGACCTGGACAAAGTCCTGATGGTCGCCAATGGCGATGACATCAAGGTCGGCGCACCCTATGTCAGCGGCGGCAAAGTCACCGCAACCGTGAAGAGCCATGGCCGTGGCGATAAGATCCGGATCGTCAAGTTCCGTCGCCGCAAGCATTATCAAAAAGAGACGGGCCATCGTCAGTATTTCACGGAACTGCAAATTACCGGTATCAGTGGTTAAGAGGTTTATTCGTCATGGCACATAAAAAAGCTGGTGGTAGTACTCGTAACGGTCGCGATTCACATTCCAAGCGTCTTGGCGTCAAGCGCTACGGCGGTGAGTTCGTGAAAGCCGGGAATATTCTGGTCCGTCAACGCGGCACCAATTTCCATCCGGGCACCAATGTTGGTATTGGCAGCGACGATACGCTGTTTGCGACAGTGGATGGCACCGTGGTATTCGAAGTCAAAGGTCCAAAGCAACGTCGATTTGTGAGCATCACGCCGGCGGCTTAAGATCAATAGAATAAAAACACCAAGAGGGCCCCGTCAGTGACGGGGCTTTTTATTTACAGCCCATTGAAAAACTACTGCGCTTGCCATGACTGCGTTGTAAAAGGACTCATAATCCTCATTTACTATCGTGTAAACTCCGGTTATTCATCCTTTTACGCCTTGTCCTGGCTACGCTCGTGACGTTTTTCAACGGGCTGTGCAATGAGATAGGTAGGATAGTTTAATCATGAAATTTGTCGACGAAGCTTCTATTCGTGTCGAAGCCGGTAAGGGCGGTGACGGCTGCGTCGGTTTTCGCCGGGAAAAATATATTCCCTTCGGCGGTCCCGACGGCGGTGACGGCGGCAATGGCGGCAGTGTCTTCCTGCGTGGCGATGAGAACCTCAATACCCTCGCGGACTTTCGTTTTACCCGTCGTTTCAAGGCAGAGAATGGCGAACAGGGTCGCGGTTCCAACTGTACCGGCAAGAGCGGAGAAGACCTGATCATCCGCGTGCCGCTTGGCACGGTTGTGCTTGATGAAGACACGCAAGAGACCATCGGCGAGATTCTCGAACACGAACAAATGATGAAGGTCGCCCAGGGCGGTCGTCATGGTCTGGGTAATACCAATTTCAAAAGCAGCACCAACCGCGCGCCGCGTCAATTCACCAAGGGTACGCCCGGTGAGGCGCGGCAGTTATTGCTGGAATTAAAAGTCCTGGCGGATGTGGGCCTGCTCGGCCTGCCCAACGCGGGCAAGTCCACCTTGATTCGTGCCGTCTCCTCGGCCAAGCCGAAAGTCGCGGATTATCCGTTTACCACGCTCTATCCCAATCTCGGCGTGGTGCGCATCGAGGCCGGCCGCAGTTTTGTAGTGGCGGATATTCCGGGCATCATCGAGGGCGCGGCGGAAGGCGCTGGCCTCGGCATACAGTTTCTGAAACACATCGCGCGTACACGCTTGTTGTTGCACGTTGTCGATGTCGCGCCCATCGACGGCAGCGATCCGGTGGACTCCGTGAGCATCATTGAAACCGAACTGGAAAAATACAGTGAGGATTTGAAAAACTATGCGCGCTGGCTGGTATTGAATAAAGTTGACCTGTTGCCGGAGGACGCACGCGAGGCGCGTTGCGCCGATATCGTGAAGGCGCTGGACTGGCAAGGTCCGGTCTACACGATCTCCGCCATCAGCAAACAGGGCACGCAGCAATTGTGCTATGACATCATGGATTACGTAGAAGAAACACGTCAACAACAAGAAGAATGCAACGACAACGACTGACACATTCCCGCCGCTGGGTGATCAAGATCGGCAGTGCGCTGCTCACCAATGACGGCCTGGGACTGAATCACAACGGCATCGCCGGCTGGGTGGCGCAGATGGCCGCCCTGCAGCAGCGCGGTATCGAGGTGGTCCTGGTCTCTTCCGGCGCGGTGGCGGAAGGCATGTCGCGTCTGGGCTGGAAGACGCGCCCGCACGCCCTGCATGAGTTGCAGGCCGCGGCTGCCATCGGACAGATGGGGCTGGTGCAGAACTACGAAACCGAGTTCAAAAAATACGGCCTGCACACCGCACAGATCCTGTTGACGCACGACGACCTCGCCAACCGCAAACGCTATCTCAATGCGCGCAGTACACTGCGTACCTTGCTCGAACTCAAGGTGGTGCCGGTGGTGAATGAAAACGACACCGTGGTGATCGACGAGATCAAATTCGGCGACAACGATACCCTGGCGGCCCTGGTGGCCAACCTGATTGAGGCCGATCACCTGATCATCCTGACCGATCAGGCCGGCCTGTACGACAAAAATCCGCGCGAGTACCCGGATGCCAGGCTCATGTATGAGGCAATGGCAACGGACAACTCCCTGGATGCCATGGTCAGTGACAAGGGCGGTGCGTTGGGGCGCGGCGGGATGCTGACAAAATTGCGTGCCGCACGCCTGGCGGCGCGCTCGGCGACATCGACTATTATCGCGCCCGGAAGGGAAGCGGAGATCCTGACACGGCTGGCGAATGCTGAGGTCGTCGGGACGTATTTGGTCGCAGAACAATCGCAAGTCACGGCACGCAAGCAGTGGCTGGCGGGACACCTGCAACTGCGCGGCAAGCTGATTGTGGATGCCGGTGCCAAGCGCGTATTAAAGGACAAGGGCAGCAGCCTGCTGGCCGTCGGTGTACGCGGTGTCGAGGGTAAATTCCAGCGCGGCGAAGTGGTGAGTTGTGTCGATGAGGCCGGCAAGGAAGTCGCGCGCGGTCTGGTCAATTACAATTCCGATGAGATCCTGCGCCTGATGGGACAATCCAGCGACAAGATCGAATCCATCCTGGGTTACGTCGATGAAGAAGAATTAATTCATCGCGACAATATGATCATCGTTTAGCTGGCTTCACTAATTCCTCCGTCATTCCGGGCGCACTGTAAGTGCGACCCGGAATCTAGAGGCTTTAGTGCTGGAAAGACACTGCACTTAGAATCTCTCCGAGATTCGTTAAGTACTTCCAGAACCCTTCGGGTTCTGGTCGGATTCCGGATAACGCCTCTGGCGTTTCCGGCATGGCGTCAAAGCAGAGTCACTTCACCAACAACGGCTTTAGTACCGGCCAGACATTGTCCAGCATCCCCGGCTGGCCCTGTGCATTGGGATGAATCCCGTCGTCCTGCATCAATGCCGGCGCATCGGCGACACCTTTCAAAAAATACGGCACCAGCGGCACCTGCTGTTGCCTGGCCACGCTAGTATAGACTTCACTGAACTTCGCGCTGTAAACCGGGCCTAAATTGGGCGGGATGCGTTCCCGGCACAGCAGGACCCTGGCACCGGCCTGTTTCGAGAGCGTGACCAGCCGGGTGAGATTGTCTTTTAATTGCGCGAGCGAGAGGCCACGTAAACCGTCGTTGCCACCCAGTGCGATGATCACAATGGCGGGATGGTGTTGTGCGAGGGCGTAGGGCAGGCGCGACAGCCCGGAATCGGTCGTGTCGCCGCTGACGCTTGCGTTCACTACCTGGTATGCGTAGCCTGATTGCTTAAGCCGGTCTTGCAGTAACCGGACCCAGCCGTGCTCGCGATCGATGCCATAGCCGGCACTGAGGCTGTCGCCCAGGACGAGAATTACCGGCGGTGCCGCCAACAGTGGTGAAGAGCCTAGGAACGTAAGCAAAATGAACAATACAGAAAACAGGTAGCGCATGTTAAGTGTTCCGTTTTTACAAGCCATCGATCTGAACAAATCCCTGCAGAGTGGTGACAAGCCCTTACAGATCCTCAAGGCCGTGAACCTGACCTTTCGTGCGGCCAGCACCTGCGCGATTATCGGTGCATCGGGTTCGGGCAAGACCACCTTGCTTGGCCTGTTGGCCGGACTGGACCTACCCAGCTCGGGCCAGGTCCTGTACGAAGGCAAGGATATCACGGCCATGAACGAAGATCAGCGCGCGCGCTGGCGTGCCGGCAAGGTCGGATTTATTTTCCAGTCGTTCCAGTTATTGCCCCATCTCACCGCATTTGAAAATGTGTTGTTGTCGCTGGAGATCCTGAATGTAGCCGACCCGCGTCAGCGTGCACGCAACTTGCTGGAACGGGTCGGTCTGGGCGAACGCCTGGCGCATTACCCCAATCAATTGTCCGGCGGCGAACAACAGCGTTGCGCGATTGCGCGTGCCTTCGCGGCGAATCCGATCCTGTTATTCGCGGATGAACCCACAGGCAACCTGGATCAGGCGACCGGCCTGAATATTATTAACCTGTTGTTTGAACTCAATCGTGAGCGGGAGACCTGTTTGATCATTGCCACCCACGATAAGGAACTGGCGCAACGCTGTGGCCGCATTGTTGAGATCAACGGCGGCGAAATAAAATCGGATTCGGATATCAACTAGATGCTTAACACGCTGGCCTTATCGCTGCGCTTTTTATACCGCGACTGGAAGGCCGGCGAATTGAATCTGTTGTTTCTTGCCTTGCTGATCTGTGTCAGCAGTATCACCACGGTGGCCTTCACTACCGACCGCATGGCGAAGGCCATCGATCGCCAGTCCAGTGAATTATTGGCGGCGGATTTCGTGATTGCCTCCGGCCGCCCGATCGCGACACAGCGCGTTGCTCAGGCCAATAAACTCGGATTGCAGACGTCCCGCCTGACCCTGTTTCGCAGCGTGCTGGTAGTGGGGGATAACGTGCAGCTGGTCGAGGTCAAGGTTGTCGACGCCAACTATCCTCTGCGCGGTCAATTGCAATTGAGCGACCAGCCATACGGCAAGGCTTATATCGAAAAAGGCACTCCGGCCAGTGGCCATATCTGGGTTGAACCGCGACTGCTGCAGGCCTTGGACCTGCACGTGGGCGACAAGGTGTCATTAGGGGCGAAGTCCTTTGTGATCAGCAAGGTGGTTGCCTACGAACCGGATCGGGGCGGGGACTTTTTTCGGATGGCCCCGCGCGTCATGTTAAACGATCAGGACCTGGCGCAGACGCAGTTGATCCAGCCGGGCAGCCGCATTCACTACCGTCTGCTCGTGGCCGGCAAGCCGCAACAGGTGGCACAATTTATCAGTGAAGTCAGAAAGTCGCCGCATGAAGGAGAAGAACTGGTTTCGATTAAACAGGGGCGGCCGGAGGTCAACTTCGCCTTTGAGCGTGCCGATTTCTTTTTGAATATCGTGGCGCTTATCAGCGTCCTGCTTGGCAGTATCGCCACCGCCATGGCGGCGCAGCGTTACAGTCGTCGGCATGTCGACAGTGTGGCGATCCTGCGTACCCTGGGCCTCACCCAGCGGCGGATCTTTTCGCTTATAGTGCTGGAGATGTCGGCCTTTGCCTTGCTGACCAGCCTGGTCGCCTGTCTGCTTGCATACCTGGCGCAGTTTGGTTTGAGTCGTGCCATGGCCGATCTCATTGTCGGCCAATTGCCGGCGCCCGGGTTTACCCCGGTGTGGATTGGCACCATTACCGGTTTCATTGCCTTGTTTGGATTCGTGGGCCCCAGCCTGTGGATGTTAAAGGCGACGCCGCCTATCCGTGTCCTGCGGCGCGATCAGGCGTTCCCGCTGTTCAATCTGGTGTTCTTCGTGATGTTTATCGGTGCGGTATTCGTTCTGTGGATCTGGCGCCTGGGCCAGACCGAGGTCACACAGTATTTGCTGCTAGGTGCGATGGGGACCCTGATTGCACTGTTCGTGGTGGCGCGCGTTATTGTATTCATACTCAAACCCATGCGTGGGCTCATGTCCGCCGGTTGGCGTTATGGCCTGGCGAATCTGAGCCGGCGCGGCAATCTAAGCGCGATTCAGATCAGTGCCTTTGGCCTGGGCTTGATGTTCATCCTGCTCAATGTGCTGATCCGCAGCGAACTGCTGGACAGCTGGCGCCATACGCTGCCGGAGAATGCACCCAATTATTTTTTGATCAATGCGCAGGCCAGTCAATTAACCGCATTGCGCGAATTTTTCGAGAGCCGGCACATGGCGGCGCCGGAATTTGCACCCATGACCCGCGGCCGGCTTTTAAAAATCAATGGCAAGCCTGTCCACGCCGATGACTTCGAGGCGCCGCGCGCCAAGAACCTGGTCCTGCATGAATTCAATCTGTCGTGGAGTCGGGACCTGCGTTCGGGGAACAAGGTCATTCAGGGTCGCTGGTGGCGCACTGACGAGGAGGGGAAGCCCTATCTTTCACTGGAGCGGTCCGTGGCCGATGCATTCCATTTGCATATTGGTGACAAGCTCCTGTTCGATATCGCGGGGACCGACGTGGAGTTACAACTCGAGAATATTCGCACTGTCGACTGGAATTCCTTCAAGGTGAATTTTTTTGCGGTGACGGCCCCCGGTCTGCTGGAAAAGATGCCGAGTAACTGGGTTGCCAGTATGCATCTGGATACGACGCAGGCGCGTGCTCTTGCCGCCCTGGTGAAACAGTTTCCCAATATTACCGTGGTCGATATTGATGTCATTATCAATCGTATTCGTAACCTGATGACGCGGGTATCCGGGGCGATGGAATACCTGCTCTGGTTCACGCTCGCTATCGGCGTCATTATCATGTTGACGGCATTGAAAACAACGGAAGACGAACGCCGCCAGGAGGCCGCCCTGTTGCATACCCTGGGCGCGAGTCGGCGCTGGATTTTAAAGGGCAATCTCGCGGAGTTTTCCCTCATGGGTATGATCGCCGGTGGTATTGCGGGTATCGCGGCAACATTGACAAGCCATTTTCTCGCCAAAGAAGTCTTTAAATTCGATTACACCATGACACCCATGCCGGCGCTGATCGGGATGCTTGTCGGGGTTGTCTTTATTACGCTGATCGGTTTGCTGGCGAGCAACAAGGTATTGTCGCAGCCGCCGATTACGACCTTTCGACAGGTCTGATTCAAAGCAGCTTTGCCCGGCATGCAACACGGCGTTTCACCTGTGCAACATTGGTAATCTCCTGCATTTGAAAAAAATGCTTTATTGTTCTGGCGTGTCGGCGTTATCGTATTGCGCGTACACACCACAGGAAGGAGGTCATTCATGCGTCCAGCAATCTTGTTCCTTCTCACCGGTCTCTTGCTCTCACCCAGTCTCGGACACACACAAGTCAATTACCCCATGCCAGGTTATCCTGGACAAGGTAATGAAGAGAACCCCGGCGTACTCTTGCATGACGGTATTGAGAAACTCCTTGCATTTGTCGAGGGTGGTGGCGCGAACGATCGAAGCAAACTGGTTGCCTTTGTCGAGCGGGACCTTGCGCCGTATTTTGATTTTGTCACCATGACCCGTTGGTCCCTCGGACCGCAAGCCAGGTTTATGAATCAGGAACAACGGCTTGCCGCCGTCAAACAATTACGCGGCATGTTTCTGGGGGCACTGGTGCGCAATCTTTTGCAATATGACCCCGGTCGCGTGCAATACCTGCCGCCGCGCGGTGACGCGTATACGGGGGAGGTCATTCTGGGGCTGCAATCTTTCCCCCGGCGGGGCTACCCCCTGCGGCTGGACTTTTATCTCCAGCGCGGTAACGCCGGCTGGCGGGTAGTGGACGTGGCGGCCAACGGCCTGCGTGCGACCACGGTCTACCGGGAATATTTCACCCGGCGCGGTCCGGGTGGGGGGCCGTAAGATGACGGAATTATTAATAATTTCCGGTTTTTCATCAACTTAAGTGCTAATGCTGTGATCTGAATCCCAAGTTTTAGTATTGAAAATATATAAGTAAGACCTAAAATACTAATATTGAAGTTAATCCGTAGGATTTAGTGAGGCAGTATGTTTACGTGGGACCTTCTTACCGTGGTGGGGCTTGTTGCTGCGATTGCGGTGGCGGCTGTGATTTATACCATTTGCCGCCGCTCGGGTTGCGATAAGCCGGTATGTTAATCGCCCCGGGGTGTCGGTGACACCCCGGCGCTAGTTGATCCCCAGTTTCTGCATGCGCCGCCAGAGGGTTGTGCGATCGATCCCCAGCAGTTTGGCGGCTTCCGATTTTGACCCGTGGGTAATATTCAGTGCACTGATGATCTGATAGCTGTGCAGCTTGTCGGTATCGCCCGTGTCGGTATTGATTACGTTGGATTGCGTGGAGTACTCGTAGATATCCTGCGGCAGGCTCTCCGCCTTCACGATATTTTCATAAGCACAAATCGTCCCGTATTCCACCGCATTTTCCAGCTCACGGACATTTCCGGGCCAGGGATAGCTCATCATCAACTGCATGGCTTCCGGACTGAATTTTACGTCGGCCGGGTAGCCGCGACTGACCTGACGGCTGCAGAAATAATTCATGAGTAAGGGAATATCGCCAGGCCGCTCGCGCAAGGGGGGGACCGTCAACGGTATTACCGCCAGGCGATAAAAAAGATCGGCGCGAAACTCGCCGCTGTCCACCATGTCGCGCAGGTTGCGGTTGGACGCCGCGATAATGCGCACATCGACCTTCACCGATTTGTCGGAACCCACCATTTCGAATTCCTGATCCTGAATGGCGCGCAGCAGTTTCGCCTGCAGGTGCAGGGGAATCTCACTGATCTCGTCCAGAAACAGTGTTCCCTTATCGGCGGCCTGGAAACGGCCAGCGCGATCCGAGGTGGCACCGGTGAATGCCCCTTTCTTGTGTCCGAACAATTCAGATTCAATCAGGGTTTCCGGGATCGCCGCACAATTGACCTCGACAAAGGGATAATTCCTGCGTTGACTCAACCGGTGAATCATCCGCGCCAGCAGCGTCTTGCCGGTACCGGATTCTCCCTGCAGGATAACGAAGGCATTACTCGGCGCGACCTGGCGGATACGCTCGAGGGTATCCAGCATGCCTGGATCGTTGCTGCGAAATTCCGCGCTGCGTTGCTCGTACACGGCGGCCAGACGACGTTCCTGGGTAATGTCTCGAATCAACACCAGACGCATCTTTTCTTCATGATCGACACAGTCAACCAGGCCGGTATGAAATTGCAGGAATCGCTCACCGTGTTTATCAGTCACCCGTTCCTCGAAACTGACAAAGCTGCCGCTAGGTTTGCCTGCAGCGTCCACTTCACCCGCGACAATGGCTGCACGCACGATGGAGCGTTTAAAACTGAAATCGCTGATGTCATTGAGGTGTTCGATAGGGGCGTGATTGAAGCCGAGAAATTCATCCGCCGCCGGATTCTGGTATATGACCTCACCACGCTGGTCAGCAATGATGACACCCTCATCGATGTAAGTCACAACCGCTTCCAGCATCGGAATGAGTTTGGTGGTAGTCGTCGTTAATGTCGTGGCCATTAACACACCTTGGTAGTAGGAATTATTATGTGTTGCAGTTCGTGTTTCGTTGCACAACGTGTTGCATATTTTATATAGCACTTTTTTCTCAGTAGATCAATGACCTAAAACAATTCGGTTCAATCGTTATCCAAAATCCCTGCAACAGGCGATTTATTCAAATCTCGGGAAATCAAACACTTACTTGGTTGGTATAAACATTGCTCTGAATAGAAGTTGAAACAAAAAAATATTACAAACCAACAAGCCAAGAGGGGTGTGCTATGACGGAAATATTCTCAAACGAATGGATGGTCAAGTTCAAAGACGCCTGGAATGGAGATCCTGAACTGGCAGGCGAATTGGCGAAGATAGGGTTCAATTCAACCATCGGCTATGGCTTTGACGGAGACGAGCAACCCAAGGGAGTTCTGAAAGTGGAAAACGGCCACGCCGTCGATAGTGGAGCGTATAACGGCGAGGCGTTGAACTGGGATTTGCGCGCCAGTGCGGATAACTGGAAAAAATGGATGCAGAAGCCGCCGGGCATGATGGGCCTGGGTATGGCGTACACATCGCGTAAGCTCAAGTTCAATAAGGGCGATTATTCCGCAATGATAAAGGATCCGCGCATGGCGGGGCCGTTTATCAAAAGCTTTGCGGCCATGGGGAAGGTCAAGTAACGCCGATTGAGCGGTCTTGGCGCCGACACGTCACGACGCAGGCTTTTCCGTCGCGACGACTTGTACCACAAGCTGTTTACCCATGGTCTGAGCTATGAATCCTTCATTGCTGTTAGTTATCGTTTGCTGCCTTTTACTCTGGCGGCCGGTGTATGCTGAACAAAACCTTTCCGAAGGTTATTACCGGCTGAACGAGCACGGTCAGTTGATCAAGGTCGCGCCACCGACCACGAATCAACTTTCAATGTCTTCCCTGGATGCACAGCCGGAAATTATTACTGTCGGTCAGCGGAACGCGGGCGCCTCAACCATTCTCGGCGGGACGGTTGTTCCCTATCGTGAAGTTACGCTGACGGCACAGCTTCCCGGTCGTGTTCAGTTTATTGCCGGGCGCGAAGGTGATCGCTTTCAGGGCCGCGAGATGTTGCTGGCGCTCAGTGATGATGCGCTGCTTGCCAAACGGGAACAGGCCCTCGCGAATTACAACAATTCACTCTACGCCCTGCGCAATTCGCAAATGCAATACGGCCGCGAGTGGTGGGCGCCGCAGTCGCGCGATATCAATCGTATGCCGGGCATGGGCCTGCCCTCATTATTCGATCAGTTTTTTACCCGCAATGTCGGCAGCGGTCTGGGCTATGGTAATCCGTTTCTGGAGCGTTACACGGATTTGTATTCCTCCGGGATTCATGTTGCGCAGGCACAAGGAAACCAGGTTGCCGCCATGTCGCAAATCCGCGAAGTCGATGCGCGGTTGCGTGACAGTGTCACCATCGCGCCCTTTGACGGCGTCATCGTGAAAAAGATGGTTGAGCCCGGCGATACCGTGCAACCCGGCCAACCCCTGTTGAAGTATGCAGACCTCGCCGATTTGCAATTGTCGGTAGAAGTCCCCTCGCGACTGGTGGACGGATTGCAGGAAGGCATGATCGTGCCGGCAATACTGGATTACAACAATCAGTATGTCGATGCGCGCATATCACGCATTTATCCCATGAGTAATTCCAGCCGGCACACCATCACCGTGAAATTTGATCTGCCGCTCGGCACCAATGCCTGGCCGGGGACTTACGCCGAGGTGATGGTGCCGGAGATCGATTCGCCGACGGAGACCCTGATTGAAATCCCGAAATCCGCCGTCGTCAGGCACGGCAGCCTGCCTGAGGTCTATGTGATTAAAGACAACCGGCCGCAATTGCACCTGGTCAGGCTGGGTGCGAGTTATGCGGAAGGGCGGGTGACGGTACTGGCCGGATTGAAGGCCGGTGATCGAATCCTGGCGCGGCCGCCGGCCGGCAATACTTCCGACTGGAATAAAACGCCGCAGGGTATGAATGAATAAGGACATCATCATGCAGGTCATGCTGTTCAGGCAGATGAGTCTTCGCACATGAGTGAGTCATCCGAACACAAGCAGGAGAGCAATGGCCTGGATGAGCGTCATCTGGGGATTGCAGGCAGGACGGCGCGGCAGTTTATCAATTCGCCGGTAACACCCTTGCTGATGTTTGCCTTCCTTGCGCTCGGGTTGCTTGGCCTGATGTTCACGCCGCGTCAGGAGGACCCCAAGATATCGGTGCCGATGGTAGACATCTTTGTGAGCTATCCCGGTGCCTCGGCGGAGCAGGTGGCGAGTCTGGTGACTGAACCACTGGAGCGATTGATGAGCGAGATACCCGGTGTACGTCACGTCTATTCGGCGACCGAACGCGGGACCAGTGTGGTTACGGTCCGTTTCAAGGTTGGCGAGAGCATCGGTGCGTCCATCGTAAAGGTGCACGACAAACTGCAATCCAATCTCGACAAGATCCCGCCGGGCGTGTCGTTGCCTTTGGTGAAACCCGTGGGGATCGACGATGTGCCCATCGTCACCGTGACCCTGTGGTCGAAGGCCGATCAGGGCGGGGTGGATGACGGGACCCTGCGCACCCTGGCGGTCGATGTCCTGCAACGCCTGAAAGAGGTGCCAAATACCGGGAACGTCTTCGTTGTGGGTGGGCGTGCGGAACAGATCCGGGTGGAAGTGCAGCCGGAGAAACTCAGCGGTTTTGGCATCAGTCTCGCGCAGGTCGCGCAAACCATTCGCACCGCGAATGCCGAACAGAAGGCCGGCTATGTTGAAGGCTCGAACACGGCGTTTTCCGTGTACAGCGGCGCATTCCTGCGTACGGCCGATGAAGTATCGCGGCTGGTCATCGGCGTTTACGATGGCGCCCCGGTGTATCTGCGCGATGTGGCGCAGGTGTTTCATTACCCGGAAGAGACCAAGCAACTCGTGAGTTACTACACGGGGGTTGCGAATCCCGGCGGCATGCATGAGGCGGATGGCGAAGCCGCGGTAACCATCGCCATTGCCAAGAAGATCGATACCAACGGCGTTACCGTGTCCGAGGATGTCATCAGGAAACTGGAGAGCCTGAAGGGAAGGATCATTCCCGACAACGTTCACGTGAAGATCACGCGCAATTATGGTGAAACCGCGAACCACAAGATCAATGAACTGTTAAGAGCCTTGTTTGAAGCGGCGGTCGCGGTCAGTGTGCTTTGCCTGGTGGCCATGGGCTTGCGGGCCGCGTCCGTGGTGATTGTGATCATCCCGATCGTGATCCTGATCACCATCTGGTCCGCGCTAGTGTTGAACTACACCATCGACCGGGTCAGTCTGTTCGCGCTCGTGTTTTCCATCGGTATCCTGGTCGATGATGCGACGGTGGTGGTGGAAAATATATTCCGGCGCTGGCTGAGTGAAGGTGAAACGCGCTTGTCGACGGCCATCGATGCCGTGCGCGAAGTCGGTAACCCGACCATCCTGGCGACATTCACCATTATCGCGGCACTGTTACCCATGGGTTTCGTCAGCGGCCTGATGGGCCCCTATATGCGGCCGATACCGGTACTGGGTTCCTCCTCGATGTTCTTTTCCCTGATTGCCGCCTTCGTGTTTGCACCCTGGCTTGCCATGCGGGTGCGTCCGCGCCTGAAAGCACTGGAAAAGGCGGAAAAGCGCGAACAGCGTTTTCGCGACTGGGTCGGGCGTTTTTATCGGCCCTGCATGATGCCCCTGTGCACCAATCGCTTCTGGGGCTGGCTGTTCCTGATCGGCCTGGTGGTGCTGACCCTGTTTGCCTGCAGCATGTTCTATTTCAAGTGGGTGACGGTGAAATTGCTGCCGTTCGACAACAAGCCGGACTTTGACGTGGTGATCAATATGCCCGCGGGCACGGCCTTGCCGGTGACGGCGAATGTGACGCACGAACTGGCCACTGTCCTGCGCAACATCCCCGAAGTGACATCCCTGCAGAGTTACAGCGGCACCGCATCGCCGTTTAATTTTAACGGCATGGTGCGTCACTACTATTTGCGCCAGCGCGCCTGGGAGGCGGACATCCAGGTGATCCTGCTGAACAAGTACAAGCGCAAGCGCGGCAGCCATGCCATCGCCGTGGATGCACGCCACCTGCTGGATAAATACATCAACGAAAACGCTTATCTCGAACAAAGCGGGGTAAAAGTGCAGGTTGTCGAAATGCCGCCCGGCCCGCCGGTATTGCAGACACTGGTCGCGGAGATCTACGGGCCGGATGCGGCGACACGCCGCCAGGTGGCGCAGGACATGACCCAGATGTTTGAAAAGGCCAACGATGTGGTGGATGTCGATAACTACATGCAGGCACCGCATAAATACTGGCGCTTCGAGATCGATACCGACAAGGCCGTGCGCTACGGCATCTCCGTCGACAGCATCAACCAGAATCTCGCCATGGCCATGGGCGGTTACAAACTGGGAGATGTGAAACGCGAAGGCGTGCGTGAACCCACCTACATCGTGATTCAGGTCCCGCTGGGTGTGCGTTCGCAGGTGAATAGTCTGTATTCCATGCCGATCATGGCAGCCAACGGCGTGAACATTCCGCTGGGCGAACTGGGACACTTTGTCCTGGCTGACGAAGACCCGGTGATCTATCACAAGGATCTGCGGCCCATGGAATACGTGACCGCCGAAATGGAAGGCAAACTCGGTGCGCCGCTGTACGGCATTAATGCCATCGAGGGCGAACTCAAGCATTACCTTACCCCCGACGGTGTCCACATGTCGGGTTTGACACTGGGCGGCACTATCGGTCGCTATGGCGCGCCGCCGGATGACGGACACTCCGGTTTTGAATGGACCGGGGAGTGGACAGTGACCTACGAAACCTTCCGTGACATGGGCGCGGCGTTTATGGCGGCCCTGGTATTGATCTACGGTCTGATCGTTTGGGAATTCAAAAATTTCACCCTGGCCGGTTTGATCATGGCGCCGATTCCGTTGACCTTGATCGGCATCATTCCCGGTCATTTATTTACCGGCTCGGAATTCACGGCGACCTCCATGATTGGCTTCATCGCACTGGCCGGTATCATCGTGCGTAACTCGATCCTGCTCGTGGAATTTGTCAAACACGAGGTCAGCCAGGGTCGCGACATCGTCGATGCCGTCATCATGGCCGGGCAGATTCGCATGCGCCCGATCCTGATTACGGCCGGCGCCCTGATGGCGGGTGCCTTCATGCTGTTCTCCGATCCGATCTTCCAGGGCATGGCGGTCAGCCTGTTCTTTGGCGTCTTCGTTGCCACCATTCTTACTCTGGTCGTGATCCCGCTGGGATGTATCAGTGCGCGTAAACAGTTCTATCAGCTTGCCGGTATCGATGCGCCGCAGGAAGAAGCAGCGCCCAGCTGCCCGGCGGATGCGGGTACGCCGTTCTGGTTGATGCTCTGGAGCAAGCTCGTCAACGGCATCATCTGGCTGTTCTATATCCTGCGCGCCATTTACATCATGCTGACGATGGCCATCCAAAATCTGCTGAAGCGTTTCCGCCGCGGTCCGGATGAAGGACCTGGCGGTAGCGGACCCGGCGGGACACCACCTGCATCACCCTCCGGTGGCAACACCACGGAGACAGCAACATCCGTTACCCAAACCACAACGACACAGGCGGACGAGACTGCGGCCACGCCTGCAACAAAGCGCACACGCACGGCAACAGGCGGGAAGAAAAAACGCGTGCGAAAAAAGACAGGCCAGAAATCCAGTCGCGAGACAGTAACAGACGGGGGCGAGAGTGAAACGCCGGCACAAGCGGATGCGCATCAAGCATCCGCGGTGTCCGCGTCATCAACCACAACAACACCCGGCGCAAAGAAACGCCGTGGTATCCGGTTGAAGAAGATCTAGCGCAACGGCAATCAGACGAACCGACACAGCGAGAGGTGCATATGATGGAGAAGACAAAACAGTTGCCGAGAGGTGTGATAACACTCACCTGGATGATCATTGCCTGGACCGGCGGGTACATACAGGCACGGGCATTCAATGGTGATACTGCTCCACCGACGGGGCCTTATCGCTCGGTGCCGTACCAGTCCGCAACGGGGGCAAGTCAGGCAACGACAAATACGCCGGCAACTACCGGTGCACATAAATCGCAGGTGCCGCCTGTGAAAAATGCGCCATCACCGCAAGCGACGTCACGCTGGACCAGGGAAGAGTGGGAGGCACGGCGCAAAACCTTCGAAGACGAGCAGCGCCAGCGGCAACAGGCCATGCTGAAGCAACGTCAACAATTCATGGAACAACAGCGTAAGGAAATGCAGGAGGTGCAACCCCAGGGCAACCCGAATTATCCGCCGGCGCAGTGGGGACCGCCAGCTTATGGGCAAGCACCCGCCTGGGCGCAGGAACAATGGGAAGCGCAACGCAAGGCGTATGCAGAACAGCAACAACAGATGCAACAAGCGATGGCGGAACAGCGTAAGGCGATGAATGAACGCCAGAATCCGGTGCCACGTAATTATCCACCGGCACAGTGGGGACCACCGCAATATCAACAAGGACCACAGTGGCGTCAGGAAGAATGGGAGGCGCGGCGCAAGGCCTTTGAACAGGCGCAACAAAATGCACAACAGACGCTGGAACAACGTCGCAAGGAGATGCAGGAGCGTCAGCAGCAACGCAGCGAACAACATCACCAGCAAGTTCCGCCGTATGCGCAGGACAGATATCCAAACTATCCGCCGCAGCAATGGGGACCCCAGGGCTATGGGATGACACGTGGCTGGTCGCAACCGGGCTGGGCTGCGCCGCCATCAGGTGATGCCGCAGCCGGGACTGAGGATCAACAGGCAATGTCTGGCGCCGAGGCAACGCGCCCGGCGTATCCACCGATGCCGAATTATTACCGTCCGGCACCGGGTTACTACCCGCAGCCATGGGGTGGACCGGCCGCACCTTATCCGCCGTATTGGCGCTAAAGAACGGGATGTTGAATCGGGCATAAGAGCGAGTCATGTCATGAACAGCAAGCAGAGATTCATCAGTGGCATTGGTGGCGGTTTGATACTGAATGCGTGTCTGTGTACGCCCGTGCTCGCACAACACACTGTGACGTATTCGCCGGAGCAATGGCCGAAGCGCTGGTCTTCAGCCATACGCCAGCAACAAAGCGGCCGTTATCCCGAGCGGAATGAAGAACAAATGCTGAACGATAACGAGGGAGAAACATTTTCCGACGAGGACTTGTTTCTGAATTCCCCGGAAGACCGGCGCTATGAACCGCGGCGTAAACGTCATCGTGCCTGGAATCGTCGATCACGCGATGCAGGTTTCCAGTCGCGTTATCGCGAGCGGCGTTATGCGGACGATGTGCGCGGATACCCTGCGCGGCAGTCGCCGTATCCAGCTTATCCCTATGCCTACGGTTCACCCGGGTACATGAGTTATCCGGCCTATGGTCTGCCTTACTCAGGCTATGGCCTGTACGGCGTCGATCCCTTGTTGACCTATCCCGGAATGGGTTGGGGTTATCCGTCATTACTTGGACCGTCCCTGGGCTATCCGTATCCGGGGGGGCCGGGATTTGGTTTGTTAGGTGCGCCGCCCCTTTGGTGAACACGGCGTGAGAGGATGTAATGGGTTCTGTTCGCGATGCTGGCTGTCATGGCGGACATAACAAAACAGGTTGTGATTCGTCACTAGCCTGTTTAACCGACGACAGTGAATTGTTCACTCTTTGTTTGCTGTCGTTTCAATCCAAAAGAGTGAAAGGGCAGCATGGACAATCCGTGCTGATCACTAAAACGCTTAGGCAAGGAGAGAGAAATGAGAAGACTGACGAAGTTCTTTGCTGTTGCAGCATTAGCCGGTTCGGCCATGTTGCCCATGTCTTCCGCCAATGCATGGTGGGGGCCCTGGAGTGGTCCGGGTTGGGGTAATAATGGCAACGGCTGGGGTGACGGTAGTGGCTGGGGTGATATGGACTTCAGCATGCGCGGCTCCGGTTCCGGCTGGGGTCGTGGCAACAACTACTACAACGGCTATGGCTATCCCGGTTACTACGGTGGTTACCCTGGTTACGGCGGCTATGGTCCGGGTTGGGGTGGTTACCCTGGTTACGGCGGCTATGGTCCTGGCTATGGCTACGGTGGTCCGGGTTGGGGTGGTTATGCCCCGGCATACGGTGGTCCGGGCTGGGGTGGTTATCCCGGTTACGGCTATGGCCAGCCACCGGCACCTCCGGCTGATGGAGGCAAGAAGTAACGAGCTGTCACAGGCACTGGCACAGGGACGTGCGGTGCCTGCGCAGTTTTAACTGCAATATGACATATCGAGGATGAAGCGTATGGGGCGGCTACGCAATGCACTGATGTTACTTATCGGTCTGGGCTTTACGACCGCGGTTTATGCTATCGACGTCGTCAAGGAGTTCTCGGCGATGGCGGTACAACAAGCGCCGGGAAAACCTGCATTTCAGGCAAAGATGTATGTGAGCAAGAATGCGGTGCGTACCGATTACAAAATAAATGACACCAATGTCATTGAGATTGTATTTCCACAAAGGCATTTACAGGTGTTGCTGGTGCCAGGCGAGAAGATCTATCTGGAAAGTGAAAACAAGACATCGGTAACTGCGGCGGAGAAGAATACCAGTGATAAGAATCCATGCGCCGGCAGACCGGATACCGAATGCAAATCGCTCGGCAAGGAGACGATTAACAATCGTGAGACCGAAAAGTGGGAGTTTCTGACAAAACGCAACGGGCGGACATTTCGCAGTCTGCACTGGATCGATGTCCAGCGGCATATGCCGATTCGCGAATTCCTGCCGGACGGCACCGTGACGGAATTGAAGATCGTGGGCAGGGATAAGATGGATGGTCGTGACACGGAAAAATGGTTGTTTCAGATCACGCGTGCCGACGGTCAATCCGTCACCTCGACACAGTGGTACGACCCGGAGTTACAGATGGCGATACGCGAGGACATGCCGGGGGGGTATCTGCGTGAGTTACGCGATATCAAGACCGGCGATCAGAAAAAGAGCCTGTTTGAAATCCCGAAGGATTTTCACAAAGTGGAACAGCTGCCCGCGAAGCTGCGGCCACCCGTCATGCCCGAGGGAACGCCACGGTGAAACGGGAAACGTCGTGCACAGCAGGCGAACGCGGCGTGATGCCCGCAGCGAGGTTGCGCCGGATATGCCGGTATTCGCTGTTCATGACCTTGTGCATCGGCATACTCCCCGCCAATGCCGTGGCCTGGTATGGCGGACCGTATCCGGGCTGGCAATATCCGTATCCGCCGAACTATGGCGGCTGGCCGGGATACGCGCCGTATGCTTATGGCTATACGCCTTATGGTTACGCCGAACCGCGGTGGTATTTCCGGGGACGCATGAACCAGTACGGCGATTATTATTTCGTGCTGCGCATGCGCAATATCAATATCAACGATCTATACAACGCTTGGTTGTGGTATCAGGACTATCGATAGTCGTCATAAGACAATGAAGAACACCAACAACAAAAAAGGATTAATCACCGTCATTGCGAATCTCAAGGGAGGTTCCGGCAAAAGCACGGTTGCCTTTAATTTAGGGTTATGGCTACAGAAAAAAGGCCAGCCCGTGGTGGCCTACGATCTCGATCCGCAGTGCACCCTGACCGATGTGGCGGAGGTGCGGCGGGAGGAAGGTTATGCACCGCCCTTGGTGGTGTATCAACAACGTGACAACCTCAGGGAACAGTTGCAGATCCATCCTGGCCAGGTGCTGGTGGATGTAGGCGCCGCCAATATGGCGGCAATGAAGGATGCGATTGCCGTGGCCGATCGCGTTGTGGTGCCGGTTCCGCCCAGTCAGCCGGACGTCTGGGCGACCCAGCGCTTTTTACATATCGTGGAAGAGGCGACCGCCGGCAGTCATAAACCGGAGTTACTGGTGTTTGTGAATCGCGCGGATACGCATTGCGCCGTGCGCGAGTCGGATGAAACCGAGGCGGTGCTGGGGCAACTGGAAGGGATCAGTCTGATCCCGCATCGCCTGTATCAACGCACTATCTATCGCCGTTCCCTGAGCGAAGGTCTGGCGATCCACGAATTGTCGCGTCGCAGCAAGGCGGTGGCAGAGTTCGATGCCCTGGCAAAGGCATTGTTTCCGCAAACGGGTGGCACAAAATTAAATATGCATTGAGGAAGCTGTTATGAAACTGATCCGATATATCCTGAGTCATTTGCTCCTGATCGCATTTCTGTTCCTGTTGGTGCTGGCGTATTACTATCGCAGCCAGCTGTTCCCGGCGGAGGTCGTCAGCAGGATCGATCACGTCACGCAACGAGTGATGTTCTGGCGCAAGCCCGCACGGGTTGAGCCGATGCAAACAGAAACCACGGCCGTGCCCACGTCGCCTGTTGAACAGCAAACACCACCGCCGCTTGCCGCGGCACCACAACAGCCCGTCGCGGTGCCAGAGTCGATGGACCAAACGCCACCAACCCCGCCGCCGATGCAGGAACCGGTACCGGGCATGCCAGCGGAACAGGCGCAGGCGCCAGCACCGGAACCAACGCCAACTCAGGAGGAGGCGTCACCTGTTACGGACCAGGGTCCAGCACCAGAGGGTAATGCGCAAATGGAGGCACCATCCGTGTCTGCGCTCGATCAGGCCCGCGAGCACTATAGTCAGGGCGATATCGAGGGTGCGATTGAACGTTATCAGCAACTGACGCAACCCGATGAAGCAAACCCGAATGTCTTCGGTGAGTTGGGCAATATCTATTATGCGCAAGGCAAGTGGCAGGAAGCGGGGATGGCGTATTACGAGGCCGCCACGCGTTTGTTGAAGCTGGGTGATATTGCGCAGGTGCAGTATTTGTACCGTGTGATCCAGGGGCTGGATCAGGACAGCGCGGACAAACTCAGGCAGCAGCTCGATAACGGCGGCAATCCATAACTACTGAAGCAAGGATTTTAGAAGAAATGCAAAACACCACTAATGACAAGCATGCAGACCCCGCTGCGGGCGATGCAGCGAATAATACGATGGGGCGCAGCCTCAACGAATTGGCCACGGCCTTTTCCGCCAGCGCGAGACGGTGGGAGACGATTGTCTATCCATCCCTGTTCGCCTTTATCCTGCTGGCGGTTTACGGTTTCTATTTGATTTATCACCTGACAAAGGATGTGCATCGTGCCGCCGAAAATATCGAGTTGATTACAAAAAACATGCAGGACATTACCAACGGCATGAACACCGTGGCGAAAAACATGGTGCTGATGACGCAGACAGCGGATGCACAGGCGGTGTCGATGAAGGAGATGGCCGTCAACATGCATTACATGAATATTTCCATGGGGCAGATGCGCTATGACCTGTCGGTAATGAATAACAGCGTGTCACGGCCCATGCAGTTCATGAATACCTTTATGCCGTGGTAAGCAAGTAACGTTAACAACCACCCAATGACGACAACACAGGTGATCGACATGATGGGAAGCAGCAAGGAAATCAAACACCGTCTGCACAAACTCGAGACGCATCTGGTCAACGAGAGCCCGCTCCTGGTGGATGCGGTGAAAGGCTTCAGGGAGCTGGACCGCATCGGTTACCGTCTGGGCTTGCTGGGCCGGGATCAATCCTACGCGACACAAATTCCGTGGTGGCCGTTGATCTCGGTGCTCGGCACTTACTCGGCGGGCAAGTCCACGTTTATCAATTCATATATCAATTACCCGCTGCAGGAAACCGGCAATCAGGCGGTGGACGACAAGTTCACCGTGATTTGTTATGCCAGCGGCCAGGAGTCGCGCAGCCTGCCCGGCGTGGCACTGGATGCCGATCCGCGTTTTCCTTTTTATCAGATTGCCGACGAACTGGAGCACGTGGAACCCGGTGATGGCGCCAGGGTGAATGCCTATCTGCAGTTGAAGACCTGTCCCAGTGAAAAATTGCGCGGCTATATCTTTATCGACTCGCCGGGATTCGATGCGGATGCCCAGCGCACGGCAACGCTCCGGATCACCGATTACATTATCGACCTGTCGGATCTGGTACTGGTGTTTTTCGATGCACGCCACCCGGAGGCGGGGACCATGCGCGATACCCTCGAGCATCTCGTTGCATCCACCATTCAACGCAAGGATGCCAACAAGTTCATCTTTGTCCTGAACCAGATCGATACCACGGCGCGGGAGGACAATCCGGAGGAGGTGGTCTCCTCCTGGCACAAGGCCCTGTCCCAGAACGGGCTTACCGCGGGGCGCTTTTATACTATATATAATGCCGAGGCGGCGGTCCCCATCGAAAATGCCAGCGTGCGTGAGCGCTTTGCCGCCAAATGCCGTGAGGACATGCAGGCCATCGGCGATCGCATCACGGAAGTGCACGTCGAACGGGTCTATCGCATCCTGGGCAATCTCGAGAAAAAGGTGCGCGAGATCGAACAGCGTACGGTCCCCGAATTACAACAGCGGGTCCGTGCCTGGGGGCGTGGCGTCGTCTGGCGTGATGCCTTTGCCTTTATCGTCTTGCTGGCGATCTTCGCGGGTACCGCTGTCGCTACCGGCAATTCCGTCAATACTCTCCAGCCCGAGGGCTGGGTGCAAACGCTGTGGAATTTTGTCAATCACGGCATCTGGCACCAGATCGGTGCTGTCGCCATTATCTTTCTGATCCTGTTCGTAGTGCATCACTGGATGCGCCGACTCTCCTTACGGGCCGCCTTGCGTCGACTGGCAGAGGATGACGAGTCGGTCGATCGGGAAGGCATCCGGCGTGCCTTGATCAAAAACACCCGGTTTATTCACAGTATTTTTCGGCCGGAGGTGGTGGGCTGGCGGCGCAGCAGTCGTAACCGCCTGAGGCAAATACTCGAAGAAGCGGATGAGGCCATGCAGCGTCTTAACGATAAATACACACGCCCCTCCGGCGATGCGACGACGAGCTGATCCATTTTCATCCGCTTCCACAATCGAACAAGGTGCATATCTGCATAAGGAGATAGATGATGAGCAAACAAGACGATAAAGAACATGAAACCGAGGCACAGGCCCACATCAAGGATAAACTCAAGGACATGGGGGTGATGCGTGATGACAGTGCCGCGCCTGTCGATAAGACCATCCCGTTCTGGCGCAGCAAGCTCATGGTGGTGATCGTATTGGCGCTGGGTTTATGGGCACTGGTGTGGTGGACGCAGAAACCCGCGCATGATCAACAAGCCAGTCGGCAAACCTCGCAACCAACAACGGCGGACAATTGGCCATCACCCTATGGCTATCCATCGCCGCCACCGTCATCCATGACACAACGGTTACCGCCGGCAATGCAGGATCAGGCGACACAATCATCTGCCGAAAAATCAGGGCAGGATGTTCGAACTGCACAAAATGCGCGAGAGGCGTGGATAGCGGCGCAGCGCGAACGCCATATGCTGCGTGATCGTGGTGCATATGGTCCACCACCGGGATGGGGCTCGCCGATGCATTATGCACCTTATGGTTATTATCCCGCACCACCACCGGCGTATTATGCGTATGGCCCGTATTATGCGCCGCCACCGCCCTATGCTTATCCTTACGGTTGGTATCCCAATGTACCGCCACCACGTACGCCATCCGATAATTGACCGTGGTGTGTTATCCGGCTCCACTGTTATACTCTCCGCGGATGTAAACAGGAGAGTATTATGAAGGCAATACGGAATATTCTTGCGCTGATCGGCGTGCTTGCGATCGTCGGTTTGATCTGGGCGGGTGTAAAAATTCTGCCATATTACAGTGCCTTTCAATCATTCGATCCGCAGGCGGCGGCGACCTATGAGGACATGCTTACCAAGCTCATGAAGACGGGCAGTGCCGTGGATGCCACGATCTGGAAGCAGGAGGTCAAGGAAGGACTGACGGTTTCTGATGTGGAAGACGTCATGAAATCCGTCTCAAACGAATTGAACATCAAGAGTGTTGGCGAGTTACCGCTGTCACAACAGGTCGAGGCCATGACCGGTCAGAAACAGCGTTTCTTAAAGATCTATATGTATTGTAATCCGCTTACCGCCGCCAAGATGGTGGACTACAGCGATGCCTATTCAGCGTATCTGCCGTGCCGGGTATCGCTGGTGCAGGACAAGCAGGGCAGGCTGTGGATTTACTCCCTGAACATGGACATGATGATCCACGGTGGCAAACCGCTACCGCACGATCTCAAGGAAGAGGCCATCCATGTCAAGAAGGTTATCGAAACCATCATGCAGCGGGCAAGCAGCGGGGAATTCTGATCAGGACAGGTTATGTGCCCAGGGACGGGCGCGGCACCACTGCACTCGTGCATTACATCGCAATATCTCTCCTTCCCGGATATTTTTCATCGTTGTTCTTTTGAATTTGTTTTCAGTGCGTATGGAATAAATCCTCCGCTGGCCTGTTCATCTCCCACGCGTCCAATTGGGGGATGCAAACCAAACGGAGAATCCTATGCAGTTACGTACGATGATATTGGCAACCGCCATGATGACCACCGCCTGTGCCACCGTGATGGCCGGGCCCAGCGATGAGGCTACCAACCATATTAATGCTGTCGCGGCCGGCGATGTCAGCAAGATCATGGCGAATTACGGCGATCAGGCGGTGTTTCAATGGGTGGGCGGTCCGCTGGACGGCGTGTACAGCGGCCGTGAGTCGATTCAGGGTGTCTGGAGCAAATTTGCCAAGGGCAATGCGCCCTTGACCGCTAAAATCGACAATGTCGCGGAAAGCAGCAATCCCAAAGGCTCGACGGTCTCGGCCAATGTGATTTTCAGCGGCAAGAACACCATCAAGGTGCGCTATGTACTGGTGTACCGCGAGGGTAAGCTCGTCAACGAAGTCTGGCAAATCGACCCGAAGCTGGGTAGCAGCTACTAAGAAGCGTCAGTTTGACAGTCAACCTGCCGTTCCCGGTGAGCGGCAGGTGATTTAGAATGAAATACGTTGGCCTGGAGCGCGACGATGGCGCAGCATCCTTTTAATGAACACATCCCGAGTCTGCGGCGATACGCGATTGCCTTATTGCGTGATCGCTCCCTGGCGGACGATCTGGTGCAGGACACACTGGAACGCGGGCTGAAAAAGTTTTCCCTGTTTCGCGCAGGCAGCGATTTGCGTGCTTGGTTGTTTACGATCATGCACAATCTCTTTATTAATCAAATTCCGCGTACGCAGCACTGGTTGCAGAACGCGCCGCCGGAAGATATCCATAGCGGTGAAGAGCTGGCGGAAGAGATGGTGACGGCGCGTGATTTTATGCAGGCCGTGCAGATGTTAAGTGCGGAACAACGCGCGATCATCCTGTTGATCGGACTGGAACAACTGTCCTATGAACAGGCTGCCCAGGTGCTGGATTTGCCCGTGGGGACCATCATGTCCCGCCTGGCGCGTGCGCGTGAACGCCTGCGCCAGTTGATCAACGGCGAAGCCGGTCCGCAATTGAGGAGGGTAAAATGACCCGGATTCCTGTACCCACCGAAGCCGATATCCAGGCCTATGTCGATGGCCGTCTCGATTCTGCACGGCATGCGGAGGTCGAGATTTATTTGGCCGAACACCCTGATCTTGCAGCACAAGTTCGTGCTTATCAGGAGCAGAATCAAATGCTGCACGGCCTGTTCGATCGCGTGCTGGATGAACCGGTACCGGAAAGACTCACGGCTGTCACCGCAGGCAAGACGCGCCGTAAGTTGCCGCGGATTGCGGCTGCACTTGCCTGGGTAATGCTCGGCGGGGTGAGCGGATTTTTATTTCGCGGCGAGATGCTTCACAAGGTCGTTGTGGCCGAGCCATTTACCGAACGCGCGGCGATTGCCCATGTCGTCTATAGCGCGGAGTTATTGCATCCGGTGGAGGTCGGCGCCGATCAGGAAAAACACCTTGTGCAGTGGTTATCCAAGCGCCTCGGCCACACGCTGCGTGTGCCGGACCTCGGTCCGTTCGGATATCAACTGGTGGGTGGGCGTTTGTTACCGGGGAGTAACCAGGGGGCTGCGGCCCAGTTCATGTACCAAATGAAGAGCGGTTCCCGCCTGACCCTGTATGTTTCCGTCAAAGACAAGGGCACAGCGCAAACCGCATTCCGCATTGAGGAACAGGATGGGCAGCAGGTCATGTACTGGGTCGATGAGGATCTGGGATTTGCCCTGGTAGGCGAACAAGATCGTCAGCGTCTGTTGGAAATGGCGCGAGTGACGTATAAGACAATGAGCTATTAGATCGCGTAACGTGCACGAGCAAAATAAAAAACCGGCCAGAAGGCCGGTTTTTTATTTGAAGCGGAATGATCGATTCGCTTACATCGCGCGAACGCGGGCGTTCAGACGTGACTTGTGACGCGATGCCTTATTCTTGTGGATAAGACCTTTGCTTTCGGTCTTGTCGATCAGAGAGACGGCGTCTTTGTATGCTGACTGCGCTGCGGTTTTGTCGCCGCTGGCAATGGCGGTCAGGACCTTCTTCACCGCGCTGCGAAAACGGGAACGCAGTGGGACGTTGTGTTCGTTGCGCTTAATCGCCTGACGGGCGCGCTTCTTGGATTGTGCTGTATTCGCCAAGGTAATTCTCCTGCTGGCACGGGTTTTACGAAAGCGGCGTATTATGGACGTTTTGCCCTGCAATAGCAACGACTTGTGGGAAATCGGCAGTGTTTTTCACCGGTGCGGGCAATGTATTTCTGGTCTCATCGCAGGCATAATACGCGCCCATGGAATTACAGACAAATCAGAGGGTTAGGGCCAGAAACGGCCGGGCCGACAGCTAATGGGGCTATTGCGTTCGGCCAGCGTGTTCAGCGCGCTGACCCTGGTGTCACGGGTCTTTGGACTGATTCGGGACCAGATTATTGCCATTATCTTCGGTGCCGGTGCCGGCCTGGATGCCTTCTGGGTGGCCTTCAAAATCCCCAATTTCATGCGCAGACTGTTTGCCGAGGGGGCCTTTTCCCAGGGCTTTGTCCCCGTGCTGGGCGAGTACAAGGTGCGGCAGGGCGATGCCGCGGTGCGGGACCTCATCGGCAAGGTGGCCGGGAGCCTGGCGCTGGTGGTGCTGTTGATCACCCTGGTCAGCATCGTGGTATTACCCTGGCTGATCCTGCACTTTGGGCCCAGAGTAATCACTAACCAACATAAGCTCGTGCTGACGGCCGGGATGCTGGTGCTGACCCTGCCCTATATCCTGTTTATCTCGCTGACGTCGCTGGCGGGCGGGGTGCTCAATACCTACAAACGTTTCGCCATACCGGCTTTTACCCCGGTGTTTCTCAATCTTTGCATGATTGCCGCGGCCATCTGGCTGGCCCCCCTGATGCCGCCCGGCAATCAGGTCAAGGCCCTGGCCTGGGGCGTGCTGGCGGCAGGTATCGTGCAACTCGGGTTCCAGTTGCCCTTCCTGGCCAGGATGGGCCTGCTGATCTGGCCGCGCTGGGGCTTCAATGACCCCGGCGTGCAACGCATCATGCGCCTGATGGGGCCGGCCATCCTGGGCTCGATGGTGGTCCAGATCAACCTGATGGTGGATTTGCTGGTGGCCTATGTGGTCTTGCCGGACGGCTCGGTGTCCTGGCTGACGTACTCCGACCGCCTGGTGGAGTTTCCCCTGGGCGTGTTCGGGATCGCCATTTCCACTGTCATCCTGCCCAGCCTGTCCCAGCACCACGTCCAGACCGATGGCCACGAATTTGCCAAGACCCTGGATTGGGGTATCCGTTGGGCCCTGTTGATTGCTCTGCCTGCAACGGCCGGACTGGTCATGCTGGCCGGGCCGCTGATGACGACCCTGTTCAACTATGGCGCCTTCAAGGCGCATGATGTGTTGATGTCACAGATGAGCCTGTTGGCGTATGCCAGCGGCCTGCTGGCCTTTATCATGATTAAGGTTCTGGCACCGGCCTTCTATTCCCGCCAGGACACCCGGACGCCGGTGCGAATTGCCGTGGTGGCAATGCTGAGCAATATTGTTTTAATCCTGGTCTTGGTGATCCCCTGGGTGCAGCTGGAACTCCCGGCACCGCACGCAGGACTGGCCATGGCGACGTCCCTGTCGGCCTACGGCAATGCCATCATGCTGTTCCTGACGTTACGCCGCCAGGGCGTTTATCACAGCATGCCGGGCTGGGGCTGTTTCCTGCGCCAGCTGGCCGGTGCCCTGGCCATGATGCTGGCGGTGCTGATATTCGCGGTCCCCGGGCTATCGCACTGGCTGGCCTGGTCGGCCGGTCACCGGGCGCTGATGCTGCTGGTCTGGGTCGGCGTGTGCGCGGCGACCTATTTCGCCGGCCTGTATTTGTTTGGATTCAGACTAGGCGCCTTTCGCGCCCAACACTCCTAGACAGCTTGTTGGCTAACTACTGCGCTTGCCATGACCGCGTTGTAAAAAGGACTCAAAATCCTCATTGACTCCCGTGTCAACTCCGGTTTTTCGTCCTTTTACGCCTTGCCCTGGCTGCGCTCGTGAGGTTATCCAACAAAGCTGCATAGCGCGAACTCACATCTGCGAAATATCAGCAAGCTGCTTGATGGGAGGGAGCATTTTTTTGTGTCTTCCTTATAATAAGGTGTCTGAACCAAGACAAATGCCGGACGGTGGAGCCGCCCGGCCAGGGTTATGAAATGCAATTGATTCGTGGAGTCCATAATTTACGTCCTGAGCATCGTGGCTGCGTGGCAACGATCGGGAATTTCGATGGCGTGCATTTGGGCCATCAGGCGGTCATCGGCCAGCTGGGCGAGGAGGCCGGTCGTCTGCACTTGCCGTCGGTACTGATCAGCTTCGAGCCGCAGCCGATGGAGTATTTTCGCCCGCAGCAGGCGCCGGCTCGACTGACGCGCATGCGCGAGAAGCTGGAGGCATTGCGCCGCTTTCACATCGATCGCCTGTTGTTATTGTCGTTCAATCGCAAACTGGCGCAGATGCCAGCCGAAGAGTTTATTCAGCGCGTACTGGTGGACGGGCTGGGTGTGAAGTACCTGGTGGTGGGCGATGATTTTCGTTTCGGCAAGGATCGCGCGGGTGATTTCGCCATGTTACAGGCGGCAGGCCGTGAGCACGGCTTTGCCGTGGTCAACATGCACACGTTTTTGATCGATGGCGAACGGGTCAGCAGTACCCGCGTGCGCGCTGCACTCAACCAGGGTGGCCTGGCGGAGGCGGAAAAGTTGCTGGGTCGCAGTTACCGCATGAGCGGGCGCGTTGCTCATGGCAAAAAGCTGGGACGCGAACTCGGGTTTCCAACCGCGAATATTCACGTGCATCGCAAGGCGACGCCCTTGCAGGGTATCTTCGTGGTCGAGGTCTTCGGTATAGAGGGTGAACCGCTGCCGGGTGTGGCCAGTCTGGGGACACGACCGACGGTGGATGGCAAGACAACGATCCTGGAAGTGTATCTGTTCGATTTCAATCGCGACATTTACGGCGAGTACCTGCAGGTAAGTTTTCTGCACAAGTTGCGTGATGAAGTGCGTTACACCACGCTGGAGGCATTGAAGGTGCAAATCGCCAGGGATGTGGAGAACGCACAGGCGTATTTTCAACAGCGGCAGGGGTATTCCCCGGCCAGGCAACAACAATCAGGCAATCCCTGAATATCAATTCAAAATAGATAAGGATCGATGACATCGTGGCTGACTACAAAGATACACTCAATCTGCCGAAGACTGATTTCCCCATGCGCGGTAATCTCGCCAACCGTGAACCGGAGCAATTGAAACAGTGGGAAACGATGGCGCTCTATCAAAAACTCCGCGAGGCGAACAAGGGCAAGCCATTATTTGTTCTGCACGACGGTCCGCCGTACGCCAACGGCGATATTCATCTAGGTCATGCAGTCAACAAGATCCTCAAGGACATCATTGTCAAGTCACGTACGCTGGATGGTTATGATGCGCCGTATATCCCGGGCTGGGACTGTCACGGCCTGCCGATCGAGTTACAGGTGGAAAAGAAAATCGGCAAGGCGGGCGTGAAAGTCAGTGCGGAGGAATTTCGTAAGGCCTGCCGCACCTATGCGACGAAGCAGGTCGATGGCCAGCGCAGGGATTTCCAGCGTCTGGGTGTGCTCGGTGAATGGGACAAACCTTATCTCACCATGGATTTCAAATTCGAGGCAGACATCGTGCGTGCACTTGCGCGTATCGTTGGCAACGGCCATTTGCACAAGGGTTCCAAACCCGTGCACTGGTGTGCCGATTGCGGTTCGGCCCTCGCTGAAGCGGAAGTGGAGTACGAGGACAAGATCTCACCGGCGATCGATGTACGCTTCGAAGTGATGGATGTGGAAGCCCTCAAGGCGCGTTGCACCCATGTTGATCACAAACACTTTGGTAAAAAGGTTTCTGTGGTGATCTGGACCACCACGCCGTGGACCTTGCCGGCTAACCAGGCGGTTGCCGTGAATCCCAAGCTGGAATACAGCATGGTGCAATGCGAGGGTATCGCCGGCCATGGTACAGAATATCTGCTGCTCGCCAGTGAGCTGGTGCAGTCCTGCATGCAACGCTATAGCGTCGATAATTATCGTGTGGTGGGTACCTGTCTTGGTGAGGCGCTGGAGCATTTGAAATTGCATCATCCGTTTTATGAACGGGAGGTGCCAATCATCCTTGGCGAACACGTGACGCTGGACGCCGGTACCGGTTGCGTGCATACCGCACCAGGCCATGGTCAGGAAGACTACATTGCCGGTTTGCAATATCACCTGAAAGTCGACAATCCCGTCGGACCCGACGGGGTATTTTTAGCGGATACCCCCTTGTTTGCCGGTAAGCACGTGTTCAAGGCGAACGATGATGTCATCGAGGTGCTTAAAGCCAAGGGCACGCTAGTCGCTGTAGCCAAGCTGAAGCACAGCTATCCGCATTGCTGGCGGCACAAGAGCCCGATCATTTTCCGCGCCACGCCACAATGGTTTATCAGCATGGAACAACAGGGTCTGCGCCAGGCGGCACTGCGGGAAATTGCCAGGACGAAATGGTTGCCGGAGTGGGGCCAGGCGCGTATCCAGGGGATGATCACGACACGTCCGGACTGGTGTATCTCGCGCCAGCGTACCTGGGGTGTGCCGATCGCCCTGTTCGTGCATAACAAGACCCAGGAACCGCATCCGGATAGCATCTCGCTGATGGAGGAAGTCGCGAAGCGGATCGAACAGCATGGTGTCGATGCCTGGTATGCGCTGGAGGCGAAGGAATTGCTCGGCGATGATGCCGACAGTTATCACAAGGTCACGGATATTCTCGACGTCTGGTTCGATTCCGGTGTGACGCATTTTGCCGTGTTGAATCAGCGGGAGGGTTACGATACCTATCCGGCTGCCGATTTATATCTGGAAGGTTCAGATCAACACCGCGGCTGGTTCCAGTCATCACTGTTGACCTCCGTGGCGATGACGGGGGTGTGTGCGTACAAGAGTGCGCTGACCCATGGTTTCACCGTGGACGAGAAGGGCTACAAGATGTCCAAGTCCAGCGGTAACGGTGTTGAACCGCAGAAGATCGCCAACAGCCTGGGTGCCGACATCTTGCGTTTATGGGTAGCGGCTACCGATTACCGTGGCGAGATGACCTTCTCCGATGAGATCCTCAAGCGCATTGCCGATGCCTATCGCCGGATTCGCAATACCTCGCGTTATCTGCTGGCCAACCTGTATGACTTCGACCCGGCAAAACACCAGTTACCGATGGATAAGCTGGTGAGTCTGGATCGCTGGGCGGTGGCGCGTGCGCAGCAATTGCAGGGTGAATTGAAGACTGCCTACGATAAATATGAATTTCATACGATCTACCAGAAGGTACACAACTTCTGTGCCGTGGACATGGGTGCGTTTTATCTGGACGTCATCAAGGATCGCCAGTACACGACGAAAACTGACAGCGTGGCACGGCGCTCGGCGCAAACCGCGGTCTATCATATCCTGGAGGCCATGGTGCGCTGGTTGGTGCCGATCCTGAGTTTTACTGCCGAAGAGATCTGGCGATATCTGCCGGGTAAACGCAGTCCCTCGGTATTGTTTACCGAGTATTATGTCTTCCCGGATATCAGCCGGGATCCTTATGGTATGGATCTCGGTTACTGGGCGAAGGTGATGGAAGTGCGCAACTGCGTCAACAAGGAACTGGAACGCCTGCGTGCCGCCGGCGAGATCGGTGCCAATCTGGAGGCGGAGGTCGGGCTCTACTGTGGCCGCGAGATTCATGACTTGTTGCAATGCCTCGGTGACGAGTTGCGCTTCGTATTGATTACCTCCGCCGCGCGCATCTATCAGGCGGGTGAGCCACCGAAGGAGGCGCAACACTATACGCTCTCCACCAATGATGAAATCTGGGTATCGGTGTCTGCTTCGACATATCCAAAATGTGCACGTTGCTGGCATTACCGGGAGGATGTGGGCAGCAATGCGGAGCATCCGGAATTGTGCGGCCGTTGTGTCGAGAATGTGTTCGGTGACGGTGAACCACGGGATTTTGCATGATGGGATTTTTTAAAACCGAGTCGATGTTGAAATGGTTATGGATCGCCGTGCTGGTGGTGGCGCTGGATCAGATCACCAAGCAATGGGCGAGTCACACGCTCCAGATGTATCATCCCGTCAAGATCATACCCATGTTAAATCTGTTTCTGGCGCACAATCTGGGTGCCGCATTCAATTTCCTGAGCGATGCGGGTGGCTGGCAGCGCTGGTTGTTTACTTTGATTGCACTGGTTGTTAGTACCGTGCTGGTTTTATGGATACGCAAGCTGCAACAACACGAACGGTGGGTCGCGGTCGGCCTCGCCTGTATTCTGGGTGGTGCGCTGGGCAACGTTATCGACCGTATCGTGTTTGGCCACGTTATCGATTTCATTCAGTTTTACTACCATGCGGATTCATGCCTGCCCGGATTTACCTTGTTGCAATCCGCAAAAGGGCCTCAGTGTATCTGGCCGTCGTTTAATATTGCCGACTCGGCAATCACCGTTGGTGCTGCGATTCTGATTATTGATGCTATCACCGGGAGCCGAGGCAAACATCAACAGGCTGCATCGAAGCAAGAGGCCGGCCATGGCTGAGGTCGAGCAAATGACCATCGGTCCGGGTTGTGAAGTCACCATGCACTATAGCCTGAGTTTACCCGACGGCTTTGTCGCGGATGCCAGTGAACCGGAGCAGCCGCTGACCTTTATTATGGGTGACGGCAGTCTGGTGCAGGGACTGGAATTTGCTCTGTACGGACTCAAGGCGGGTGATACCCAGAGCGTCGAACTCGATCCTTTACATGCCTTTGGTTATCCCGATCCCGAGAACGTGCATGGTCTGCCACGCAGTGACTTTGCCGCAGACATGCCACTGGATATCGGTACAGTCATTACCTTCAGCACGCCGTCGGGTGAAGAGATTGACGGGATGATCAAGGAAGTAAAAGGCGACGAAGTCATTGTCGATTTTAACCACCTGCTGGCCGGGCATAATGTGATTTTCGAAGTCGAGATTCTCGATATCAAGCCGCCGGCATCACAGATCAAAGGTGACACCTGATGGAAGTAATACTTGCCAGCCCACGCGGATTCTGTGCCGGCGTCGATCGTGCTATCGATATTGTGGAGCGCGCCCTGGAGATTTTTGGCGCGCCGATTTACGTGCGGCATGAAGTCGTCCACAACAAGTTTGTGGTCGATGGCTTGCGCGGCAAGGGCGCTGTTTTTGTTGATGAACTGGAACAGGTGCCGGATGGCGCAACGGTGATCTTCAGCGCCCACGGTGTGTCCAAGGCGGTACAGCAGGAAGCGGCCCGTCGTCAGCTCAAGGTATTCGATGCGACCTGCCCATTGGTAACCAAGGTTCACCTCGAAGTCTCCCGCTATTCGCAGGATGGACGCGAATGCATATTGATCGGTCATCATGGCCATCCGGAGGTCGAGGGTACCATGGGACAGTTCGATACCAGTTATGGCGGTAAAATGTATCTCATCGAGGACCTGGATGACGTGGCGAATTTACAGGTCGCCAACCCGGATGCCCTGAGTTACGTAACCCAGACGACTCTTTCAATGGATGATACCGCTGCCATCATTGACGCCCTGCGCAAACGTTTTCCAAATATTCAGGGGCCAAAAAAAGACGATATCTGTTATGCAACCCAGAATCGTCAGGATGCAGTCAAACAGATTGCCCAGCAGTGCGACGTTGTATTGGTGGTGGGATCACCCAACAGTTCCAACTCCAACCGGCTCAAGGAAGTCGCGGAACGTCTCGGAACACCGGCTTATCTCATCGATAATGAGCAGGAATTACGCCGTGAATGGTTCGAGGGTAAACAGAAAGTCGGCCTGACTGCCGGTGCGTCAGCGCCTGAGGTCCTGGTGAATCGGGTCGTGCAGCAACTTAATCAATGGGGAATTCAGCTTGGGAAGGAATCCATCACTCGCGAGGAACACGTGGTATTCTCGTTGCCGAAGGCCTTGCAGGGCTAGCTAGCTTATTCATTCACCCCAGCAGCGGTGAGCGTCTGGTGCGGTTCCCGTATAACTTTTTCTACCCAAATTATCCAGTGTCAGGGTCGAACATTCAGTGTCGCCTGGAGGATTTCTGGTAACAGTCAGGGTATAACTATCTCCACCATTTAAGACAGCTGCATTTGTTAGTGAGTAGTAATTCTGAGGTGAGTTAACAGTCGTGGGTGCACAATCGCTTCCATCTGTTTTTATATAACTACCATTGTCAGTTTTGCATTGCTCCATCTCATGTCCTGCAGTCATCAAAAGATTTACTGCATCTTGATGGTGTGCGCTTCTGCTTTGCCGTTCAAATAATGGCCAGGATATACCTGCCAAGATTGCAATTATTGCAACGACGATGATTACTTCGATCAACGTGAATCCACATGCGCTGATATTAATCGGAAAACGTAATGCTCTTTTTAGATACACAATTATCTCAATATGTAAATAGTATGTACTATTGGATGGTTTCCGTTACTCTCAGGATATTCAACATCCATCTTTATACTTCTTCCGCGAAATAATTGCCCAAGCCTGCCAATTTTTCCACTAGAGGTTTTTACGACAACATTATTAGCAAGATAATAACCTCTATCATTTACCAAAATAATATTTCCATCAATAAGATCAATTACTCCCTGCCTACTTTGCAGCGGGGCAAGAGGAGTGGTGGGCTGGGCAGCGTTGCAAAGGCCACTCAGCATACTTAAGCACAGAGAAATAATCGCGCTAGAAGTAGTCCATCTTTTTAATGACATATGAATTATCCCGTTAGTTAGGAAGTAATTGAATCCAGGAGCGACGTCCTGTGAACTGAGTATCGCCTGCTTCCACTACCTTTGTCACAGTTGCATTACTCGCGCTGGATAGTTTTACTTCATGCCCGGTTTTGAGATCTGCAATAATGGTAAGACCGCTGAGTTTCCCACCATTTTTGATCTGTATCCGACTGCCTATAACCATATTGCTGTTGTATTGCACCATGTCATTAGAATCAATGACACCATCGTTGTTATAATCAAAAACCGGAGATTTTGATCGCATACCATATGCAGCATTCAATTCCGTGATCCAAGAGACACCAGCACCCAGGCAAGGGTCAACTGAAGGAATATTGGAGAGGAATATAATGCGACCACTAATCAGTTGAGGGTTATAGATTACGCGCTCACCCTGTTGCGTACCACTTGCATCAACAAGGTCCATGCGCCAACCCAGAAATTCAGTTCCACTGCTTGGTAATCCAGTGCCTATATACCAGTTAAAGGTAGTGTCGCTGGTGATTCCTGCATTATTACTGGCAAAATCTGTAGTGTTGGTGGCTAGTATGCTTTGAGCAAAGAGTGAAGCACGATTGATGGTGGTAATGCTCGTGCTTGGTTCATTGCGATCCCATACGCCATAGAAAGTTTGCACACTGGTATCTGTACTGTCTGAGTATTCGATATATTTACCTGTGCCGAAATTAATTATGACTCCAGGTTGCGTTGGATGTATACCCACAACGGGAGCAGTAGTTATAGGTTGCCGATTCCCGCTAGCGTCTGTAGCAATGAATAAGGGAACGTTTACGCCGGCAGATTGCGTAATGGTCCATTTGTTTGGGTTGCTATCAGTAACATCGAATTTCCACAAATTACCAAATAGATCTCCAGCATATATATAATCAACTGTGTAGTTACCATCAATGTCAACCACAGCTACTGGCGAAAGACCATTAGGCCGACCAGCGCTAGTTGGGTCCTGTGCCATACCAACGCCTGTATCAAACTTATGCACCACATTGCCGTTTTGCATATTTAAGATAAACAAGACGGCATCTCCAGTGGAACTGACGTGTCCATCCGCTTCAGTATTGTTATACCCATTTCCAAAGATCGCCATCCATTGACCATTGTTCATCTTGGCAACTTGAGGTGAACCATAGGAGTAACCCATATCAGAGTCGTTTGAGTCATTAAACTCCCATAGGGCAAGGTTAGATGCATTGGTTTCATCAAAGCTGGTAGGGTCAGTAATATCCAAGGCATAAATACCCTGGCCACCCTTATTTAAACCGCCTACCAGAACCGTATGCCAGGCGGAACCGAAAAAGGTATCTCGTTCCGTTGGAGATCCATCGACAAAGAATTTGTGTTTATAAGTAGATGAACTCAGGCTGGCGAGGTTGGAATAAACACCGGATGGAACGTATGCAAGGACTTCATCCCCGGTGCCGGCATCAAATCCGTGCAACATGCCATCGTTTGCGCCTACCCATACGATTGCTTCGCGTGATTTGTATGAACTGATGAAGGAAGAATAAGGAACAGATTCCAATGAGTCTGGGAAGAAACGATTAGGTGGGCCTACATAAATCGGCGATGAATTGACTATGTCGCCAAGAATGTAATTCCGATTGCGGAAAGAACCGCCGTTGCTTTGCTTCTTGGTTTGATCGCCACGAATATAATCAAGTATATCGCTATTGTTGCTTAGCAATGCCTTTTGAGATGCATTTATTGCTCCCCAGGTGAAAGGTATGCCCTTGCTGGCAACTGGATTATAAGAAATAATTTTTCGTCCAGAACCATTTGCATTGTTAGCCTTCATTCTATCTTTGGCATTCCAGAGTGGTGCAGTCGTATTTGTGACATCGTATGCCACTAGATCGCCATGCCAGTCAGATGTATCGTAAATTGCTTGAAAGAGAGACGTTCCGGCTTGATAACTCGATGCCGTAGTCGCCACTGCACTGGAAGAGCCACTGCGAGAAGAAATGGAGTTAAGAACATTTGTCAGAGACGTAGTTAACGTACTCGGGTCGCTTGCCGGGTAAAAACCGCCACGACTGTTGATTGCAGCATGCCAGAGGTCATCAACTTTTGAATTTTCCGATCCATTCGTACTTGTAACCTCAGGCCAATGGGTGTAGCTACTATTAGCCGGGTCCTTGAGTGGGGCATTGTAATACGCGGAATCATAGTTGAAATCACCAGTCAGACCGATTGGGATTGTAAAGTTAACCATGTGTTGCCAATTGGCAGGGTCATTTAGCGGATTCAGGAAAAGATCTGTGTTGTTCAAGGTACCATCACCATTGTAATCCGTTGTGCTGTCCTGGATATAAGTTGGCACATTGTTATCAAGGTCAGTACGAAGATCTTTTGCCCAATACTCGAAGGTAATATCGGCAAGTGTAGTTGGGTAAGTCCCGTGGCTATATCCATCTGCATATGGGAAAGCAGGCGTATATGAAGAACTCATCCCTAATGTTGTTACACCTGTTGACACTTCAGGCAGCGTGATCGATGTGCTATCGGCATCGCCTGGATCCGGGCTGGGTCCGGTAGAATTCCATTGGCCATCGGTAATGGCGATATTAAAGTTCTGGCGGCAGGTATATTCTGGTTCAGTCTGGGTTACTCCAGGTGTTGTTAGATAGGGATCATCTGAATTGGTTGTTGGATTTCCCTGGCTGAAAAATTCGCCAGCACGACTGAATGCAGCACGCATTGGTGTGGAACCGCTTGCTCCCCGATTTTGCAACCAGCTGAAGAAATTACTGCGATCGGTTCCGCTAAAAACCTTCACGGCTGGTATTGATGCACTTTGCAAGGATTGCTGGGTCACCCTGACGTTATTACTAAGCTTAGAAAACGCAATGCTTGCCGTGGTTTTGGCCATTAGAATCCGAGAGCGATAGAAGGAATACCAATTAGCGAAATTCTGTTGCTCGGTAGCACTAGAACTATTATTTATGGTGACTTTATCGTAACAGGTGTCATCCGTCGTAGGATAAGTGCAGCCAGTGTTATTATTTTTTTTGTAATAAAAAGCAGATGATGCGCCCGTTACACATGTATCGCCACCATTCCATGCCACAGCAAACTGCGTATTGAGATCGACAGTTGTATTAGTGCCGCAGGCATTATGGTCGTAACCGTTTGGCCACGCCTTATTAAACGTGGGTGGATTGGCCAGGGGGGTGCCATTGGCATCAACACCCTGCGCGTAAACCACGTTTGGATTGTAATACATTTTATTAAAATCACTATTGGCATCTCTTGCTCGGGAACCATTGTCTACATCATTACTGTCTGGCAGATAAAATAGAGCCATGGAACCGGATGTGTCGAGAGTTAATAGGATGTTCGGAGACACGCCTTGCTGAGCGTCCATGGGGAGGTCGGACAAATCTAGTGCTGCTGAATGCGCAAGACCGGATACAGTAAGGATGCACGCGAGGAATGTTGTGTAACCTAAGCGTAAAACTGCACTTGCAAATGTCGGAAATAGTGTTGGCCTGCGCATAAGTAAATCTCCGGTTTTTGTGCTCAAGTGATTTTTCATAATCAAATATTTCGCAGTATTAATAATGACGTATGCCGTAGACTTCCTGTAGCAGGACGGCAGAGTTATTGGAAGTTCCAAGCCCACGTGCCGTTATACGGTAGTAGAAGCGCCCTTTACCCTTGGCTTTGGATTCCGGGTCAAGATTGTCGATAACCGACTGCTCGAACTCGATGATATAGCTTGGATTGGAACTCAGCCCCTGTAATGAAGTGCTCGAAGTGTGATTATTCGCGCCATCCCAGGTGCCTGATGTGTCATAAGCACTATTTGCAATATTTGGGAATTGCCCGCGAGGGAGAATTACGCCATAGGTACCCGTACTATTAGGCATTGGGAGAGCGCCGGTAGCGGCGCTTAATTGATTTTCTGCGTCAGTAAGTGCGGAATCGGCTGCCTGGATTGCAAGATCATGGTCGCGAAGGTTGCCAACGATGTTTTCCTGCAAATTTGACGATTTCATGGCGCTGATACCTAACACTGTCAGGACAAGCAAAATTACAAGGGAGGTAACCAGCGCAGCTCCTGACTGGGCCCGGTGCAGGCGGCTTGTCAAATTCTTACTTGTCATAAAATAACCTCTGTTTAGCGGCCTGTTACGGCCATATTGCGTAACGCGATTGTCGTAGTGAAAACTTTACGCATGCGTCGATCTGGTACTGAGTTATTTACACTCACTGCAGTAGCTGCGGTCGTTCCGCCAACCAAAAAGGTGGGCGATGCCACGGAAGGTCGGTTTGCCTCCCCTGAAGAACGCATCAATAGACTTATGCGAACAGAAACGATGTTGGCAGGATTGGTGACACTGTTAAAGGGGATATAACGGGTAGGTTTGAAGGGCTCTCCATTCAGACTTTCGCCATACAGGATCTGCATGTTTTCAACGCCGGTTACCAGTTCTTCAGGGCTGGCACCTGTATCTCCCTGATCGTAGTTGTAGCGGAACAAAGAGGGTTCTCCATTCGTTCCAATGCCAATGTAATAAGCGCGGCTGGTTGATGCCAGCACACGAACTTCTGCTGATTTATATACATGACTCCACGGAGCACCGCTATTGCAAGGTTTTGCGCTTCCGCACGTTGTATCACGGGCGAGCGTGGAATCGCCGATAGCATCACTATTCATAAACAGGTCGGCTTTATTGCAGTCTGAAAGCAGTATCACTGCACCCTGTGGCATAAGTGTTGGACCCGCAAATTGAACTTTGATATCAGCAGGTTTGATGTCAGCGGTAGGCACAAGAGTAGTAAGTTCTCGTCCTGATTTCATCACTAACACATCCGTGCCTGGAACGACTTTCTGACTGAGACTGGTATGCAAGCCCAAACCAGAATTGTCGCTCCAGTTTGATGCGGTGACAGTGGTAGCAAGACTATTGATTGTATAGGTGTCTCCAGGATCAGTATTTTTATAGTCCCAGCCGTATACACCATCGACATAGTTAAATAGACCGCTATTCGCTGCTGTCGTATTCAGTAAATTATTAATCTGGGGGCTACAACCAGCAAAGCCTGCCGTGCTGATATCCTGGGTCATTGTCTGAAATGCGAATAAAGCATTTTCCTGCATTCGGCTAAAATCATCCTGCACTGAATATGTCCGCTTAGTCGTTGTGTAAACGGTACCGACAGCAAGTAACACAATAAGACTGATCGCCATTGCAACCATGAGCTCAACCAAAGTGACACCTTGTTGAATCTGAGGGTTGTTTGTCACTTTTTGCATGTTTCTCATGGCAGAAAATCCATTTTGTAACACTTTAGATCAACGTTGGGATTATTTCCGCAGCTCGTTCCTGTCGCACCAGTACGTGCTTCATCCCACATTACAGTCACGGTCATCGTTCCTGAGGCATTGCGGGTGACGCTGCCTTGCCCGGAAGGCAGCGATGCGTTTAAATCAGATTGCCATTGGTAATTATCCCAAGCGGCAATTAGCGAGGTACTTGTACATGAGGTTGTATTAATGCAATCCGTACCGGGTGTGGGTACGCCGGGGGTAATTGCATCATAATCACCGGATCTTCCCCGGTCGTTTGCGCGAATTCGCTCTGCCATATCGTGCGCATCTATTATTGCGATGCTGCGCAAATCCGCGGTTTTATTATTTTGAAGACCACTTGCCTGTAATCCGGCTAAACCTAGCAGTCCGATTGAGAAAATCAGTAAAGCCACCATAACTTCCAGTAATGTAAAGCCCTTACAAGGACGTGCGTATTGGGATTGGGGAGACTCGAGTTGTGTTTTCATGGGCAGGTCACATCGTTACCGTTGATGTCGTTGACGATATTGTTGCTATCCGTATCCTGTGCAGTGCTGGTAAGTCCGAGGGTCGAGACGTTAATACCTTTTGCTTTCTTGGCATCGGCGTCTTGGGTGCAAATTTTGAAAGTACCAGCAGTGCCGCGAATCGCACCATTGGATTGGACGCGAATCTTGGTTAGATCTGTAAAACCGACTGAACGCAGGGTCAGGCCGCTGCCCAGCTTATCGCTTACACCCAACAATACGTCTTTATTTGCGCCTGTATCGTAATTACCGTTCTGGTCTTTATCCGCAAAGACAATCCAGCCAAGTTCCCACTGTGCAGTATCACAACTCGGTGTTGCTGCAGTCGGTGTCGAGCTTGCACATATTGTCACATCGATGCCGCGCTTGATTGCTTCAGCACGTGCGTTAGCGATTGTCCCGACGATGAGGTTGGTTTGTGATGCAGAACGGTTGCGTTCAGCGTACTGGTTTAAACCGGGAATTCCGAGTGCAATCACCACAGCAATCACGGCAATGGTGATGAGCAATTCAATCAATGTAAATCCAAGTCGCTTGTTCATAGATGTTCTTATAGTGAAGTTAATGAGCATGATCACGGATCTTGCGATGAAGCGTTGTTTTGAATGGACAAATGGTCTAGCGCGCATCAGTCTAACTGCCTGATTTTATGGGTGTGTGATTTTGTTCACATCCGTAGGATAATTGCCGGCAAGCTCCAATCGGGATAGGGAAGTAATGCAAACAGTAATCATTGGCGGTGGCATCATCGGCTTGTTGACGGCACGTGAATTGGTGATGGCTGGTCACAACGTGACCGTGCTGGATCAGGGCCAAATTGGTGCGGAGGCGTCCTGGGCGGGCGGTGGTATTTTGTCACCATTGTACCCCTGGCGATATTCTGAGCCGGTCAATCAGCTTGCCAAATGGAGTCAGCAGCATTTTGCGGCACTGGCAGCGCAATTAATCCAGGAAGGCGGGACAGATCCCCAGTGGACACAAAGTGGTCTGTTAGTGCTGGACCGGAATGAACAGTCTGAAGCCAGACAGTGGGCGCAAAGTTATGGCCTCCCGTGCGAACTGGTCGATGTGCAACGGCTCGCCGAGCTCGAACCCGAATTGGCTATTCCGGATAAATCTGCACTGTGGTTTCCGACGCTCGCCCAGGTGCGCAATCCTCGCTTGGTGAAAAGCATGGTGGAGTCCTGTGAAAAACATGGTGTGCAATTACGGCCACAGACGCAGGTGACCGGGATTACCCTGCGCGGTCAGCGGGCTACCGCCGTGGAGACTTCGCGGGGAAGTGTTGCGGCAGATACGATTGTCGTCGCGAGTGGGGCGTGGAGTGCCAGATTACTCTCCGGTTTGGGGATGCAAGTCCCGGTCAGACCGGTACGTGGGCAAATGATCATGTATCACGCGGCACCGGGACAGATACGTCACATCAATCTCTATGAAGGCCATTATGTGATTCCCCGGCAGGACGGTAGGGTATTGGTGGGCAGTACTCTCGAGGAGGTGGAGTTTGATAAATCCACCACGGCGGATGCCAGGGAGATCTTGGCCGGGTTTGCCCATGCCCTTTTCCCGGTTTTCCGGGATATGCCCATTGAGCATCATTGGGCGGGTCTGCGGCCAGGCAGTCCTGACGGTATACCTTATATATGTGCAGTACCGGATATTGGTGGCCTCTATCTGAATACGGGCCATTATCGGAATGGCGTCGTACTGGGGTATGCCTCGGCGCGGTTGCTGGTGGATTTGATCCTGGAACGTCAACCGATCCTTGAACCGGCACCCTATCGCCTGGCCAGTTAACCCGAGTCTCCCTCTCGTGTATTTCTAGACTTTGTCTAAAGTTGTTAGCTATACTTTGGCCATGAGACCAGAAAACCAGCAGTATCGAGAGCAAATTGTCGAACGCCTGAAAGCCGCGGGGGTAACGCCAACCCAGCAACGGGTCGAGATTGCCGCTATCCTGTTTGCCCGCGACCAGCACATGTCTGCGGACCAGGTGCTGGCAGTGGTCAATACCGCCAGTCCCCGGGTATCCAAGGCGACTGTGTACAACACCCTGGGCCTGTTTGCCGAAAAGGGCCTGGTGCGGGAGGTGATTGTGGACCCGGCCAAGGTGTTTTACGACTCCAACACGTCAAATCATCACCATTTTTATCATGCAGATACCGGGCATCTGACCGATATCGACCCCGCTGCCATCCAGATCCAGGCATTACCAAGCCTGCCGGAAGGGACGATCGCGGAAGGGGTGGATGTGATTATCCGTATCCGTGACGTGGACTGATACAAGCAGCTAAATTTCTTGGCTTTTTCCAGCCTAATTTCAGTATACTTTGCAGCCCTAAATTCCCCGAGCCGGAATAGCTCAGCTGGTAGAGCAACGCATTCGTAATGCGTGGGTCGGAGGTTCGAATCCTCTTTCCGGCACCACTTTTTTCTTCTCCTTTTTAATTCTACGTCTATAGTTTCATTGGATGTGTCTGAATGTTACATGCGGCCCACATTATTGACCGTTCTGTGACATAAGACTTCTTCCAAAAGGGCAATTGTGAGATAAAGTATTCTGGTATATTGAGTAATGTCATTGATGGCAGCCAAAAAGACATGACGGATCAGAACACAACAGCCAAAGCCGTTAGGGCCAAACTCCGTGGCTCGCAGGTTGGGGTATTTGCGGGCTTGCCATCGGCGTTTAAATCGGCGCCGCGAGAATTGACCAACAAGCAGGCCATTACCGCCAAACTCGAAGACCTTAAGCGTTTTGGTATTCGTCAGTTGCAGGAAGCGGCAAACATCCTGGGCCAATTAAATCGCTTCAGTATGAAACCCGATAAGCGGGCAGAACTCGTCAAACTGATCGTGGGTGTCGTCTATCCGGTGATGTCGCGTCACTATCAACAATACCAGGACAAAGTCATCAGCCTGCCTGAAAGCAGTGAACGCCGGGAAGCGATCCTGGCCTGTATTGAAATCTGCGCCCAGGCCGCAAACGCCTATAAAGACCTGTTCCAGGAACTCTATACATCCAAAACAACGGGGTATCGTCGCGTCCGCGAGGAAGTCATCGAGACGGGCGGACGGATCCTGGAACTGTCTCGACTCGAACAACGTTTTCGGGGTTTGCGCCATCAAAAATTGTCGCCCACCGCGTGGCTGGATGTGAACCGGACGTTTTTCTCTTTGCTGGTGCATGGTGACATCGATGCACCGATCGTATTGATAGGCACCATCGGCTTTTCAACCCGGCAAGGCCGGCCGGGTAAACCGTTGCATGAGAGCACGCCCAGCAGATTGTATCTCTCGATTCAACTCTTCGGTCTGGTTGACGCACCAAGCTGGTCAACGCGCCTGTTCCATGCGCCGGACGCCTATCTGGATAGCATCGATAACGCCATGACGATCTCGTCCGAAAAGGGTGACAACATGAGCGCGGGGTGTCTCGTCACCCATATCGAAAACAAGGGGCCGCCCTTGTTCCAGCGCGAGGCACACATGCCGGAGCCGCGTATCTGTATTTCCTATACCACACTGTACAATCGTATGGTCAGCGATTACGAAGAACTGGCCAAGATGAAATTCATTGGCCGTTTCGATGCGACCAAACTCACCCGCCCGTTACTGGAACTGGAACCGATCGAACGTTTCCCGTTTCTGGAAGCCATGCTGTTTGGTTTGCGTCCGCGTGAACGCAAACAAAAACGCCATGCCGCCTTCGGGCACGAACACCTCCGTATGTATTTTGGTTTTAAGGATGTCTATCGTTTGCTGATGGACCTCGCCTCCAAAGACGTGCGCCGCATTGCCGAGACACGCGCCTTTATGGACATGCTTGCGGGTTATTCATCCGGGGTCTTGGAAGAAAAATCCGTGGCGCGGCAAACCCGTTGGGAAATCGCCAATTTCAGCACGGGCGGTTTGCTGGTAGTGACTCGCGAGTCATCCTTTACCGTTCCGATTCAAATCGGTTCCCTGGTCGCCTTTGTGCCTAATCAGGAGGTCAAACGACCCATGCTCGGTTATGTCTCCCGGATTAACCGGCCCAGCGACCAGCAGGTGGAAGTCGCCATTGTGCGCCTCTCCAGTCATGCAGAAGACGCTATCGTCCAGAGCGATGAAGAGGAAAAAGGTTCGCAAGGCAAGGGCGTGATCATCTTTAAGACCCTGGACAACAAGTGGTGCCTGGTAGCACGGCACAATTATGATTTCGTCAACGGTTTACCGTTGCGTCTGATCCGTGAAGATTACAAACGTTATCCCGCCCGCCTGGGCAATGTCCTGTTGACCAAACAGGATTTCATCGTGTTCGAGCTGAGTTCGCCCGGACTGTAATTACGCTGGTTCGTTCTCAATCGCCGTCACGCGCATGGATAAATCCAATGCCGTGACGTGTTTGGTGATGGCGCCGGTAGAAATATAATCCACACCGATCGCGGCCAGTTCGGCAATATTGTCCAGGGTGACGTTACCGGAGATTTCCAGTTCGGCGCGTCCCGCAGTCAAGACAACGGCCTGATGCAGATCGGCGACAGCGAAATTATCCAACAGAATACGATGTGCGCCGGCATCGATAGCCTGGTGTAATTCCTCCAGCGATTCCACTTCCACCTCGATGGGCAGATCCGGAAACTGCTGCATGGCGGCATGTACGGCAGCCGTGATGGAACCACAACTGGTAACGTGATTCTCCTTGATCAGCACCATGTCATACAGACCGCTGCGATGATTGTGTCCACCGCCACAGGTCACGGCGTATTTCTGCGCGAGGCGTAAACCGGGGATCGTTTTGCGCGTGTCGAGCAAGCGCGTCCTGGATGAGCCCATGGCCTGCACATAACGCTGAGTCACCGTCGCTGTGCCGGACAAGGTCTGTAAGAAATTCAGTGCCGCGCGCTCGCCGGTGAGCAGGGCGTGGGTGGGACCGTGCAGACGGCAAAGCAGTTGATTGGCATCGACGGTATCACTGTCTTGCACTGACCAGTCGATACGGATACCCGGATCCAGTTGCCGAAACACCTCGTCGAACCAGGCCGTACCGCAGATAACGCCTTGTTCGCGGCTGATGACTCGCGCATCGGCGAGTTGGTGCTGATCCAGTAATCGCGCAGTGACGTCGCCGTTACCGATATCTTCCTGCAGCGCCAGTTGTGCCTGTTGCTGAACGAGTTGTTGGGGTACCTGCGGCATGGTAGTTACTTCGGCGAATCCTTGAAGTATGCCTGCGTGTATCTGAATACAACCGGGCTGAGTAGCAACAGGGCAATCAGGTTCGGGATCGCCATCATGCCGTTAAGGACATCGGCCAATAACCAGATCGGTCGCAGTTCTGCGGTAGCGCCGACGAAGACCACGATCACCCAGATAATGCGATAGAACGGGATTACCTTCACGCCAAATAAATACTCGGCGCAGCGTTCCCCGTAAAAACTCCAGCCGATGATCGTGGTATAAGCGAAAAGCGCCATACCGAAGGTGACGACATACTGTCCGACACCCGGCAGGAATTTCTCGAATGCTGTAGATGTCAGCGCCGCACTGGAAATCTGTTTACCGGTTTGCGGATCGATCTGCAGCCACTGTTGACTGATGACGATCACCAGCGCGGTCATACTACAGATCACGATAGTGTCGATAAAGGTGCCGAGCATGCCGATCATGCCCTGCCGTACCGGGTCGTTGGTGCGCGCGGCGGCATGCGCCATGGGTGCGCTGCCGAGGCCGGCCTCGTTGGAGAAGACGCCGCGCGCCACGCCTTTTTGTACCGCCAGCATGAAGGCCGAACCGGCGAAGCCGCCGGCTGCGGCGGTCCCGTTGAAGGCGTCGTGTGCGATGGTCCACAACGCAGCCGGAATTTGATCGAGGTGTGAAACCAGGATCACCAGGGCACCGGTGACGTAGGCAATCGCCATGAACGGGACGATCTTGCCGGCGAAGGCGCCGATACTCTTGACACCACCGATGACGACGGCGGCGGTCAGAATGGCCAATACCGCGCCGATGTACCAGTGCGATTGCGGTGACCAGTCAAATTGCGCAGACAGCGCCTTGGCCACGGCATTGGATTGGACCGAGTTACCGATACCGAAGGCGGCAAGCGTGCCGAACAGGGCAAACAAAAAGGCCAGCCATTTCCAGTTATTGCCCAAGCCGTTTTTGATGTAGTACATCGGTCCGCCCTGATGGCGGCCACGCTCATCCACTTCACGGTATTTCACGGCCAGGACGGCCTCGGAATACTTGGTGGCCATGCCGACGAGGGCGGTCATCCACATCCAGAACACGGCGCCGGGACCGCCAATTGCAATGGCGCCGGCGACGCCCACGATATTACCGGTACCGACGGTCGCGGACAGTGCGGTCATCAGCGCGTTGAACGGACTGATGTCGCCTTCTTCGCCGGTTGGTTTGCGGCCTTGCCACAGTAGTTTGAAGCCGTAGCCCAGTTTGCGGATGGATAAAAAACGCAGTCCCACCGTCAGGTAGATGCCGGTGCCAACCAGCAGGACCAGGGTTACCGGCCCCCAGATAAAACCACTCAGTTCATTTAATATTTGGGTATAGAGGTCCATTGCCGACTCCCTTGTTATATATTAGGAATACAGTCTGCCAGCCGATAGTATCAGATAATATACAGGCCAATCTGCTTTTTCAGAATCCGACGAGATGAAGGCGCAGTTACTCACAATTATTAAAACGCTGACCGCCAGTTTCCGGGACCTGTTGCCGATCATCGTGGTGATTGCCTTTTTCCAGTTGGTTATTCTGCGTCAACCCATTCCGCACTTCGGCCAGATTATCGAAGGCCTGGTGCTGGTCATTATCGGCTTATCGCTGTTTGTCAAAGGCCTGGAAGTCGCGTTGTTCCCCATCGGTGAAGACATGGCGCATGCCTTTGCGCGCCGCGGCAGTCTGTTGTGGTTGCTCACCTTTGCCTTCTTCCTGGGCTTCGGTACCACGATTGCCGAACCCGCCTTGATCTCGGTGGCGGACAAGGCGGCGGCACTGGCAGCGAAGGCCGGCGAGATTGCCAACACGGATGCCGGCCGCAACAGTTATGCTCACGGCCTGCGGATTACAGTAGCGATCTCCGTCGGCATTGCCATCGTAATCGGCGTGTTACGCATCCTGCGTGGCTGGCCGATCCACTATTTGATTATCGGCGGTTACCTTGGTGTGGTGATCATGACGGCGTTTGCGCCGGAGACGATCATCGGCATCGCCTACGATTCGGGCGGCGTCACCACGTCAACGATTACGGTGCCGCTGGTGACGGCGTTGGGTGTCGGCCTGGCCTCGAGTATCAAGGGCCGCAATCCCATGGTCGATGGTTTTGGTTTGATCGCCTTTGCCTCGTTAACACCGATGATCTTTGTCATGGCTTACGGGATGATCGTGTAATGACTGACGCCGCCAGCACACACATGACGTTTTTCTTTACCCTGCTGGAGACGCTGCGCGATGTGCTGCCCATCGTTCTGGTGATCTTCGGCTTTCAGTATTTTATTTTGCGTCAGCGCATACACAATTTCAGAAAGGTCCTGTTGGGGCTGGTCTACGTCGTCATCGGCCTCGCCTGTTTTTTGGTGGGTCTGGACAAGGCCCTGTTTCCGCTGGGTGACGTGATGGCCAAGCAATTGACCGATCCGAATTTTATTTATGGCAGTGTTGCCAGCCTCAAACATGCCATTCACTGGCAGGACTACTATTGGGTGTATCTGTTTGCCGCGGCGATCGGGTTTGCCACTACCGTGGCGGAACCGGCCCTGATTGCCGTGGCCATCAAGGCCAGCGATGTCTCCGGTGGCGCCATCAGTGTCTGGGGCCTGCGTATCGCCGTGGCCATTGGGGTGGCGATTGGCATCGCCCTGGGTGCCTTCCGGATCGTGACCGGGACACCGCTACAGTATTACATCATTACCGGCTATATCTTCGTGATGATCCAGACGTACTACGCACCCCGTTCCATCATCGCGCTGGCCTATGACTCCGGTGGTGTGACCACCTCTACGGTGACGGTTCCCCTGGTGACGGCCCTGGGGATTGGCCTGGCGACGACCATCCCCGGCCGCAGCGCCTTAATCGATGGTTTCGGCTTAATCGCATTTGCCAGTTTGTTTCCCATGATGACGGTCATGGGTTATGCCCAGCTTGCGCGTTGGCGTGCACAGCGTGCGCAAACGCGTAATATCAATCCTGAGACAGGAGGTTAACCATGCACTTCAAACTCATCATTGCCCTGGTGGAAGACACCAAAACCGATGCCGTGATGGACGCCGCGCGCTCGGCAGGGGCGACCGGTGCCACGGTGATCAATCACGCCCGCGGCGAGGGGCTCAAGCGCAGCAAGACTTTTTTTGGTTTGACCCTGGAAACCCAACGCGACATGCTATTGTTTCTGGTGGAAGAACACATGTCCCGCAGTATCCTGGAAACGATTGCCACGGTTGGCGAGTTCGATGAAAAGCCGGGGACGGGTATTGCCTTCCAGATCGATGTGGAAGATGCTGTCGGGGTACGCCAGCAGATTCGAAACCTGACCGAAGCGGTGGAGGACCAGATATGAACGAGCGAAAAGTCGTTCGCGTACGCGATGTCATGAAGACTCAGTTCGACATGGTGGACGGCATGACGACGGTCAAGGATGCCTTGTCCAAGATGAGCCACGTCGATACCAAGTGCTTGATCGTGGATAAACGCCATCCCGATGACGAATACGGCATCGTCCTGATCTCGGACATCGCCAAATACGTTCTGGCCATGGATCGTGCGCCGGAGCGGGTGAACGTCTACGAGGTGATGTCCAAGCCGGTGATCGCCGTGGATCCGCAAATGGATATTCGTTATTGCGCGCGCCTGTTCGATAAATTCGGTTTGTCGCGGGCGCCGGTGATCGAGCAGGGCAAGGTGATCGGTATCGTCAGTTTTACTGACATGGTGTTGCATGGCATGGTGACCGACAGCGATGACTAACTCCACACTAGCAACGCTCAATGATGCGGATTTCTACGGCGCCATGCACGCCAGCACCGGTGTGAGCATCGTCTTCTTCAGTGGCGAAGGTTGTAGCAGTTGCCGCTACTGGAAGACCTTGCTGGATCAATTGCGCGCGAAGCGGCCCGCGTTACAGGTATTTGAAATCGATGCGCAGCAAAGCATGGGTCTGGTCCAGGAATACGAGGTATTTCATTTACCGGCCCTGTTTGTGTTTGTGAACGGCCAATACCACGCACCGCTGCAATGCGAGGCAAAACTCGATGTCATCGAGCAAACGCTCGCTACGATCCTCGCTGCGCCGGCACAGGATGCGCCATGAGTTTTGCCATCGACCAGGCCACCGGGTTGCTTATGGACGTGCTCTATGTGCCGTCCCCGAATTTTGACGAACGACCCGAGGGTACCGAGATCAATCTGATCGTGGTGCACGGTATCAGTATGCCGCCGGGAGAATTTGGCGGCCCGTATATCGAACAGTTGTTTACCAATCGACTCGATCCCGCCGAGCATCCATTTTTTGCCAGCATCGAGGGCCTGCAGGTGTCGGCGCATGTGCTGGTTCGCCGCGACGGCGAGGTTATCCAGTTTGTCCCGTTTCATCGTCGTGCCTGGCATGCCGGTGACTCCTGTTTCCAGGAGCGCAAGCGTTGTAATGATTTCTCCATCGGCATCGAGCTCGAAGGCACGGATACCGATCCGTACACCGAGGCGCAGTACCAGCAGCTGGCGGATCTCCTCGAATGTCTCATGCGTAACTATCCCGGCGTTACCCCGGAACGTATCACCGGCCACAGCGATATTGCACCCCAGCGCAAGACTGACCCCGGCCCGGCGTTCGAGTGGGCAAAATTGCACCATGAACTGGCTAGCCGTTTGGGTTAGAATCAGGCAGCGCCAATGCGCAGGGGTGGAGAAAAATAAATCATGAGTTTCATCGCGATATTGCTAAGCATCGTATTCGAGTTGAGCATCAAGTCGCTGGAGAGCTGGCGGCAGTTCGGCTGGTTCTCGACGCTGACGGACTGGATCCTGTTGCAAATGCAGAAATCCAGTCTGCGCGATGGCCCGGTTGCGGTCCTCGCCATTCTCGCACCGGTATTGCTCGGCGTCTGGCTGGTCGCCGCCCTGCTGGGCCATGCCTGGATAGTGTTGGGTTTTATCTTCAGCGTCTTTGTCCTGCTGATGTCCCTGGGACCGGTGGACCCCATGCGTCAGGCCCACGACTACCTGCAGGCCATGCATGTCGGCGATACCGCCGAAGCCAATTTACATGCCGAAGCCTTATGCGCGCAGCCGGCAGGCGACGATCCGGTGGTCACCGCGGAGCAGGTGAAACAGGCCCTGTTGATCCGCCTGTGCGAAAACATCCTGGGTATCTTTTTCTGGTTTCTCGTGCTCGGGCCGGTTGGTGCCGTTCTGTTTCGCGCCACCTGTTTATTGCGCCTGCGCTATGACGGGGTGCAGGGTGGGCTGGCGGATTCTGTGACTGACCTGTACCGGATTCTGATGTGGATCCCCGCGCGCCTGAGCGTCATCGCCTTTGCCGTGGTCGGTGGTTTTGTCGAGACCTTGCAATCGCTGCAACACTTCAGTGATTTGTGGAAACGCGACAGCGAAAGTCTGTTGATCGAAGCCGGGCTGGGCGCCATTCCCAGTTCTACCACCGAAGATAATCAGCCTGACCTGGCAAGCGTGCAGGAAGTACTCGCGCTGACCAAGCGCGCCGTCGTGGCGTGGTTGACGGTGTTGGCCTTGATGGTGATTGCGGGCTGGCTTATCTGAATAACTGTTTCGAATGCCAATTCACGATGGCGCTAAGTAACCGATGCTATCAATATCTGTCATTCCGGGCGAAGCATAGCGAAGACCCGGAATCCAGCGACTTTTCTGCAAAGACACTCCAGAATCACCTTCGGTGCTTCATCGAGTACTTCCTGAACCTGCTGTGCTGGTTCTGGTCGCTCTGGATGCCGGATAATGGCTCTGCCATTTCCGGCATGACAACGAACCGACTAAATTATCATGACGACTATTATTGATCTCATTCGCCACGGCGAACCCGTCGGCGGGCGTAAATACCGCGGCCAAATCGATGACCCGCTCAGCGAGAAAGGCTGGCAGCAAATGCGCGATGCGGTGGGCGATCATCGTCCCTGGCAGGCGATCGTGACGTCACCTTTATCGCGTTGCAGCGAATTCGCCACGGAGTTATCGCGGCGTCATCAATTACCCTTGCACACCGATGCGCGTCTGCAGGAGATCGGTTTTGGTTCCTGGGAAGGCAAGACCTCGGCCGAGATCAAGGCCGAAGACCCTGACAAGTTATCCCGTTTCTGGCAGGACCCTATCGGCAATCGTCCCGCCGGGGCGGAACCCTTGCAGGATTTTTACGATCGTGTCAGCGCGGCCTTGCAGGACTTACTGACGCAGCACACGGATCAGCATATCCTGATCGTCTGTCATGCCGGCGTGATTCGCATGTCCCTGTTGCATCTGCTGGGCATTCCGCTGCAACATGCCTTTCGCATTCAGGTCGGTAATGCCAGTATTACCCGCTTTGAAGTGGAACAGGCGCAGGCCCGGTGGTTTCCGCGTTTGTTATTTCACGGTGGTCAGTTGTAAATGCGATCCGCCATGCGGCATCTTGGCGTACTCCTTTTATTATCAATCTGCGTCAGCCATGTTCATGCCATCGAGGTGGTGGATGACAGCGGCAAGACGCTCCACCTTGTCAAACCGGCAACGCGTGTTATTACGCTTGCACCCAATCTCACCGAACTCATGTTTGACCTGGGCGTTGCCGATCGTATTGTCGCGACTGTGCAGTTCAGTGATTATCCCGTCGCCGCGAAACAAATACCGCGCATCGGCAGCAGTAGCAGCCTGAACCTCGAAGCGCTGCTCGCCCATCACCCGGACCTGGTACTGGCCTGGGAGAGCGGCAATAATCCGCAACAACTGCATGCGATCGAGAGGCTCGGCATCCCGGTCTATCGCAATCAACCGCATCGCCTGCAGGATATCTCTAGTACGTTAATCAAACTGGGTCAGATGTTTGGTGTGGAAAAGCGGGCCGAGACACTGGCGCATGGCATGGATGCACGGATTGCGCAGTTACGCCATGAGTACGCGCAGCGCAAACCGATCACCGGTTTTTACCAGATCTGGGATGAACCGATTTATACCGTCAACGGCCAGCACATCATCAGTGACGTCATGGATCTTTGCGGCGTGCGCAATGTCTTTGCCGATGCCCCGATCCTGGCGCCGGTCGTGACCCTGGAGGCCGTGCTTGCACGCAATCCGCAAATGATCATCAGCGGGGGCTCGGCAAAGATCCGGGCGCAAAATCTCTCGATGTGGCGAGCCTGGCCGCAATTGACCGCCGTGCGTGCAGGCAATCTGTTTTATATCGATGCGGATCTGATGCAACGGACGACACCCAGAATTCTGGAGGGTGCGAATATCCTGTGCCGGCAGGCCCAGCAGGCGCGGCTAAATCTGCAGGCGCGCTGACAGCGGTATTCCATATATAATAAGTATAGGCCGAAGGATACAGGCTTTACCTACCTTTTATCTCGGATTTGATTGGTTATATTGGAGACAAAGCGCTAGAGTGCTCGTTCAGCAAAACAAAAACAAGAATCTGCCAATGGGGGCCGCCATTGTCCAAGACCATCGATACAGGGCGCGATACCGTTTCCAGCGATCAGCTGTCGGCCACGATCTACCTCAATAAAATCAAAGAGTTTTCCGAGGACACCTTTAGCGCCCTCACACTCAACTCGGATCTCATTCTGAATCAGACGTTCCAGTTTATGCGCGAGGTCCTGCGGATGGATTGCGCGTTTCTTGGCGAGCTGCTTGCGCGGGGGCAGACCGGTAAGATCAGGGGCATGGTCGAGGACCGTTTGTTCAATGAGGAAGTGACGGGTTTGCGCATGGAGGCCTTGTCCTCACTGTGTGAGGAGAGCAATGTCTTCGGTGCCGATGACGATGGCGATCGGGAAATCGCGAACATTTTGCTGAATGGTTATGTCGCGATGTCCGGGATCAGTGTCCCCATAGAATGCGAAGGCGGGCCGCGTGGCGTGCTCGCGGTGTATTCCACTGACGTCAAGGAATTGAGCGCGGCCAAGATCCTGTTTGTGAAGTCCATGGCCAGTGTGATCTCGCTGTTTCTGCAATCGCAGGAGTTATTGCCCAACTTTGACCTGAAGAATGCGCGGCTGGTCATCGAGGCAAAACAGATCCTGGAAGGGACGGTCGACAGCCTGAACCAACTGGTGGTCGTGCTCGGCGAAGATGGCAAGATCATGCGGGTTAACAAGGCCATCCAGCACTGGGAACTTGGCACGATTGGTTCCAATATTCATGAAACAGCAGAGAACCTGATAAATAAAATCACCCCCGCCGGTATCCCGGAGACGCTGTTCGGTTGGCAGGAGATCTGGGCCAACCTGCCCCAGTTTGGCCATATCGCCTGGGAGGCGTCGAATGTTGAGACTGGCAAGATGTTTCGTTTTTCCCTGCGCACCATCAGCAACAAGGTTCCGAACGTCAAGGTGCATAAAGGGTTTGCTGTGCTGGTGGTCGAGGATATCACCCTGAGCAAGCACGCAGAGGAAAAACTTAAAAAGTACAATACGGAACTGGAGGATACCCTCAAACAGCGAAACATCCAGCTGGAGGAACTGAATCGCCAACTCACATGCCAGCTGGAGGAACAGAAAAAAAATAAAATCGCGCTGCTCAAATCCGAGGCGAAGTATATCCAGCTTTTTAACAACACGCTTGCCGCGGTCTGTCTGCTGAACGGCGGGCGTATTCAGTTTTGTAATGATCGGTTTTGCCAGCTCTTCAAATATCGTAACGCCGACTTGTGTAACGCCGTATTCGTAACCCTGTTTAATCCCGAAGACCGGGGCAAGCTGTTATCCCTGTTTGCCGATCTTGAGGCCCTGGACGGGAAATCCACCGACATAGTCATTCTCAAGGGCAAGGATGGCCTGCAGAATCAACTCTGGCTGGAGTTGAAGATGGAATATCTGAATGCCGTCTCGGATAACACGATCATCGTGAACATTTTCGACGTGACCCCGCAGAAAAATATTGAGCTATCGTTGCGCCGTTCTGAAGAGCGATTGCAGAAACTGTCCAGTCAGTTATTGAATACACAGGAAAACGAACGTAAACGGCTGGCCATGGAGCTGCACGACGGGCTGGGACAGTCGCTCAGCGCGATCAAGTATTCCATGGAAGATTTGATCCGCGACAAGAATTGCAATCTCGATGACAAGATCAGTGAGGTCCTCACTAAATCGATCACGCAGATCCGTCAGACGGTGGATGACGCCCGGCGGATGGCCATGGATCTGCGGCCTTCGATCCTGGACGACCTCGGAATCATTTCGACCATCAACTGGTTCTGTCGCGAGTTCGAGGAGACGTACAAGGAAATCAGGATCGAAAAGGCCATCTATCTGGAAGAAAATGATATTTCCGACAATCGCAAGATCGTGATCTACCGGATTTTACAGGAGGCGTTGAACAACGTTGCCAAACACGCCCAGGCCGATACGGTCAGCATCGTCCTGCAAAAGATCGACGAATTTATCGGTCTCAGCATTACCGACAACGGCATTGGCTTTCGCAAAAGCCAGGATAGTCTGGGTTCGCGCGGCATGGGTATCAACAGCATGCAGGAGCGGGTGGAATTGAGCGGCGGCAGTTTTCGTATCGTCGACAATGTCCCGCGAGGGACTATCATCAGTATCCGCTGGCCGAGCGTACTGGTGTCAGGCTGTTAGAACGATACCGTTCTTTATGGCGTAGGTGGTAATACTGCTGATGTCGTGCAGGTCCAGCTTTTTCATCAGATTGGAACGGTGTTTTTCCACGGTCTTGGTGCTGATCGATAACAGCGCCGCGATCTGTTTGTTGCGATTGCCTTCGGCGATAAGCTTCAGCACCTGCATCTCGCGCATGGTCAGCATTTCGCGGCAGGGTTTGAGGTCCGACTGTGAACTGCTCGCCGGGTTGAGGTAACCGTGCACCACGTTTTTGCAAATACTCGGGCTCAGATAGGTTTTACCGGCCAGTACCTGCTGGATGGCGGTGATCAGGTCGTCCTGCGAATCGTCTTTCAGAATGTAGCCGTCGGCACCGGCGCGAAGCGCGGCATGGATGTATTCTTCGACCTTGTGTACGGTCAACACCAGGATTTTGGCCTCAGGAATACGCCGCTTGATGGCGGCAATCGCCTCGGTGCCATTCAGATTCGGCATGGAAAGGTCGGTGATAATGAGTTGGGGGTTCAGCCTGGTAGCCTGATGCAGGCCATCGAGGCCGTCGGAGGCCTCCGCGATGATTTCAAGATTGTCCTGCGTTTCGAGCAGGGCCCGTATCCCGGCTCGGAACATGGCATGATCATCGATGATCATGATTCCATGCGATGTCTGCATGGCCGCCCCCTTACGATTTATATATTAATAATTATATAGTGACAAATTATTACAATCGCGCTGCCGAGTAAATATCCTCCGAAACGCTTTCCGGCATAATAACCTGATAAATCATCCGAGAATTGGCCGAAAATTGCAGGAAAACAGCAAGAAAAAGCGACACCTCCTGCAAGTGTAGGAGTTTCCTACCACTGATCTACAGTCTTCACCCCACACGTTTTTCCCGGGTTATGAATTAATTTTCCTACTAAAAGACTGCGACGTTTTGCCGCACGTCGTATGTCTCTACCGCTTTCCGAGTTAATCAACGTCGAGGGGAATTTCGATGAAAATCATAACCCGAGGATTCGCTGCTGCTGCGTTCTCTCTTCTTTTCGTACCGTTCGGTGCAAATGCCCAGGACAGCAGCATCTATGTTCAGTGCCCGACGCAAACACGTCTGCACCCGGACACAGACGCTAATCCTGATACGCGTGAAAACGGGATCAAGTGCGATCATATTTCAGCCGGCGACGGCATAGTCACCATGGCCAACGACGGTGCCAAACAGCAATACGTGTTTGGCTTCTCCAGATTAACACTGCCCGGCGTCAATGGTGCGCCGACCCAGGAGAGCGGACAATACCCGGGCTATATCATGGATCAGGGCATGCTCGCGGCGAACGCGCCGGCACCGACGATCAGCGTGGACGAGGACGATGAACTCTTTCTCTCGCTGACCAACGTCGGCATGGCGATGCGGCCCGATCTGTTCGACCCGCATACGATCCACTGGCACGGATTCCCGAATGCATCCGCGGTCTTTGACGGCCTGCCGGATTCCGGTATTGCCATCGCCGGCGGTGCAACCCTGACGTACTACTACAATGCCAAGGACGCGGGCACATACATGTACCACTGCCACGTCGAGGCCACCGAGCATATGCAGATGGGGATGCTCGGCAGTTTGTTCGTACGCCCGCGGCAAAATCGCTGCGATACCATTACGGCGGCTGACCCGGGCTTCGGCTTACCCGGCAGTACGTGTCCCCCCGGTCACACCCCCGGCGATAAATATGCGTTCGACGACGGTGACGGATCCACACGCTACGACAAGGACATTGCTATTCAATTCGGTTCCTTCGATCCGGATTTCCACGATGCAAGCTTCGGTGTCCAGCCGCTGCCATTCGCCGCCATGCGCGATCGCTACTTCCTGTTGAATGGTCGCGGTTATCCGGATACGACGAATACTGCCGCACTGAGTACGCTGGATCCCCTCGGCAGAACGCAGGTATCGCAACCGTTGAGCAGCCTGATCACGGCAGCGCCGGGGCAGCGGATCCTGCTGCGTCTTTCCAATCTGAGCGTGACCGCCTTTTACACCGTCGGCACCAGCGGTCTGACGATGGAAGTGGTCGGTCTCGACGCACGGCTGTTGCGCGACGACGACGGCAACAACATGTACTACCTGACCAACTCGGTCACCCTCGGCGGTGGCCAGTCTGCAGATGTCATCGTTACTATCCCGACCACCGCGACGCCTGGCGCGACGACGTATTTCCTTTACACCAAGAACCTCGATCTGCTGGCCAATGACGCCGAGAACTTCGGCGGCATGATGACCGAGATCCAGATCAACTAGGAGACCGGCAATGAAGAGATCAATATCAAAAACAGGCTGTGCCGCGATTGACCGGTTAGCGACGATGGCGGTGCTGATGACACTGCTGTTGTTTTCAGTGAGCGTGCGCGCCGGCATCATTGGGGAAACGGGCACGGCATTCAGCCTGACAGCGAGCGAGGGGTATGTCTCCGTCGCTGACGGCGGTTCGATTTACGCCTGGGGTTACAGCACGGGCAGTACCATGCAATTACCGGGGCCGACACTGATCGTGAATCAGGGCGACACGATCACCGTTACCCTGAAAAATGCGCTGCCTGCCGCGGCGGGTAATGTCTCGATCGTGTTCCCGGGGCATCAGGTTACCGCAACGAGTGGCGGTGCGCCGGGCTTGTTGACGCAGGAAGCGTTACCGGGCGGCACGGTGACTTACACCTTCGTTGCCGGCGAGCCGGGCACCTATCAATACCACAGCGGCACCCAAACCGATCTGCAGGTGGAAATGGGACTGTACGGTGCGCTTATCGTCAGACCATCCGCGGCGGCACTCTCCGGTGCCGGTGTCAGTTGCGTGCGCGGCACACCTGCCTACGTGCATGCGGCGACATGTTATGACCGCGAGTACCTGTACCTGTTAAGTGAAATAGATATCGACGTACACCGCGCGGCGGAGGCGCAGATTGGGGGCACAGGTCCGATCCGGTTGCCTGCGGGCACCTTCGCTTCCGAATACTGGCTCATGAACGGGCGTGTCGGCCCCGATACCATGGCGGCCTCGTCAGTGCCGGGGCAGGGGGTATTACCGACCCAACCCTACGGTTCGCTCACACGTATGCATCCTGGCGAACGCCTGTTGATGCGTGTGGTCGGTGCCGGGCGCGAGATGCATCCGTTCCATCATCATGGCAACCACGCGCGCCTGCTTGCGGTGGATGGCCGAATGTTGCTGAACAGCAATGGCAAGCTGGCGGGACCACTGCTGTTTACGATTCCTTCCATACCCGGCCAGACCGCTGACGCGATCTTCGAGTGGACCGGCAAGGATCTGGGTTGGGACATGTATGGGCATGCGGCGGGCGACGGCAGTGTCTGTATTCCGGATAGCAATGGTTATTACACCAGTGACCCCAACGCAGCGAATTACATGGAGTGGTGCGCGGATCACAATCAGCCGATCCCGGTCACTCTACCTGATCTGACGAATCTTGCGTTCGGTGGTTTCTATAGCGGCAGCCCGTTCCTGGGTTATCTGGGCAGTCTGCCTCCGGGGGAGGGCGGACTGAATCCGAACGCCGGTTTCGCCTTCATGTGGCACTCACATACGGAACGCGAGTTGGTGAACAACGATGTGTTCCCGGGCGGGATGATGACGATGCTGATCGTCGAAGCCCCGTATGTCGTCATACAAGAATAAGAGGAGACTGAGTCATGCGATCGTTTTTATTCAAGGCATTTTGCAGTGATGGCGGCGCCAGTACGAGTCTCCAGTCAGAGGAACGTATCATGTATAAACAAGTTCTGATCCAATCCACACCCAAGCCGGCCGCTCGCTGGTTAACGTCGGTACTGGGCGCGCTCGCGCTGGGCTTCGGGTTTGCCGGTGTCGCAAGCGCCGCGGATGTTTATCTAAAGGCGCAGAGTTACACCAAGACGATTACCCTGCCGGATGCATCCACGGTCAACGTGCCGATGTGGGGGTTTGCCTCCTGTACGGATAATACCTTTGCCAGCTGTACGCTCGACGCGAACCTGTCGGGACCGCAGATAAACGTGGATCTGGCCAGCGACACCGCGTTGACGATTTATCTCAATAACGCGCTGTCCGTGCCGGTCTCCATTGTGATCCCGGGCCAGGCGGGTGGCGGCGATCCTGTCAAGGTGGCGGACGCGAAGGGCAGAATGCGCATGCAATCCATGACGCATGAGACAGCGGCCGGTGCAATCGGCACGTATACCTGGAATGCCCTGCAACCGGGTACGTACCTGTATCACAGCGGTACGCGTCCCTCGATCCAGGTGGCCATGGGTCTGTACGGCGCACTCGTGGTCGTCAATGGTACGCAGGCCTATCCGGGCGTGAGCTACGATCAGGATGCGGTATTACTCTTCTCCGAGATCGATCCGCTGCAAAATCAGCGCGTGGTGGATTCCGGCGTGACGACACCGACCGAGGCGTGCGTCAAGCTGGCCGACTATCGCAAGAGCGGCACCGTCGGTTATCCGTGTACCATCGATTACAACCCGATCTACTTCATGGTGAACGGGCAAACCTCCGCATCGAATTCATTGCCGGGTACGGGGACCGGCGCCGCCGCGCAAAATGTCCTGCTGCGTTTTCTCAACGCCGGCCTGCGCACGCATACCCCGGCGTTCATTGGTGTTGAACTCAACCTCGTCGCTGAAGACGGTCATCCCTATCCGGGTCTGTCGAGAAAACAGGCCACGGCCTTGCTGACCGCGGGCAAGACACTCGATGCAGTGGTCGTCACACCGGCGGATACCAATGTCACCTGGTCCCTGTTCGATCACATGCCGTCGTTCAACAACGAAGCCGCGCCCAACGGCGGTGCGCTGGCCAACTTGCTGGTCGGTACCGGTACGCCACCGGCACCACCGGCCACCACCTACGCTGTGAATGACGCCTATGCCGTGACGGAGGATACATCGGTGACGGCGGCGGTGAGCGTGCTGGCCAACGACGTCAACCTCGCGGGCGCAACGGTTACCGTCGCCAAGCAAACAGTGAACGGTACCCTCGGGATGAATCCCGACGGAACGTTTACATATACACCCAATGCGAATTTTTCCGGTACCGACAGCTTTACCTATAACGCCACACTGAATGGCGAAAGCTATCCTGCACTGGTCACGTTGAATGTCTCGTTTGTGAATGATGCGCCGGTGGCCGCGGCCGATGCCTACAGCAATTCCGTCGGCACGGCGATCACGGTGGATGCGGCGCACGGGGTACTCGGTAATGACACCGACGTCGATGGTGACACCTTGACTGCGGTGATCGAAGGCGCCGCCCCCGCCGGGCTGACGCTGAATCCCGACGGCTCTTTTGCATACAGCGGTGGAACCGCAACGACCTTCTCTTACCGTGCATCGGATGGCGCGACGACGAGTGATCCGGTAACGGTCACCCTCAGCATCACGCAACCTGCCAATGTGAATCTGAGCGTGCAGGAGTTCGGCACGAACCTGGCCGTGACGTCCTATCGCTGGATCGTGCAGGAAGACCGGACTTACCATCTGGATCCAAACAATCCGCAGAACACCGCCGTACTGGATCAGCAGGCCCTGAATTTCCACAAGAGTTCGATGCCGGTGATCGCGCAGGGTTGTACCGATTGTAATCCGAGCTCCACACCGTTTAATCAGGTGGCACTGGATCCGAGCAAGTATTATTACGTGTCGGTGCTGCCGAACGATGCCGGCACCGGTCAGGGACATAGCATCGGTGGGGCGCAGATCCTGCCGGGACAGACCAGCGTGACGGTCATCGTCAACAAGCAGGAGATCCCGACGGCACAGATCAGCGTCTCCGTGTTTGAGGACTCCTGGCCGACCAATGGCGCCATCGACGGTAACGAACATGGTCTTGGCGGCTTCACGATCACCCTGGAAGATGCGGGCGGTCGTTACGGCATCTCCGGCGGCACCATGCTGCAGGATGCCTTCGGCAATCCGTTGAAGAATTCACTGGATTGCTTCGGCGGTGTCGAACCACCGCGGGGTGTGATCGAGAGCTGTCCGGATACGCCGGCAAACCAGGCCGCCGGTCTGGTGGGCGAAGTGCTCATCAAGGATCTGCCGCCGGGTAAGTACGGTGTGATTGCCGTACCACCGGCCTCGCAAAAAACCTGGACGCAAACTTCTACTATTGAAGGCACCAAGGTGATCGATGCCTGGGTCAAGGCGAACGAGCCCGCGTATTTTGTGGAATTCGGTTTAGCCGGACCGCATGCGTTTATCGGTTTCGCACGTCCGGAGACATCCTGTATGGGTGCGGCACCTTGCCAGGTACCCGCACCTGTTGATGGCACGCCGCTGTATAGCATCAGTGGTAATGTCACGCTGTTGCATGACCCGCGTCCGCCGTTGGCACCCTTGTCGGTAGACAGCGGATCCTACAATGGCCTGGCGTATACCCGTGCCTGGATCGGTCTGAACAGCGATGCCGGTATCGGGCCGAGTATTGCAACCTTGCAAGCCGATCCCGACGGTCACTTCACGATTCCGAATGTGCCCAACGGAACCTATCAGGTGGTGATCTGGGATACCTACCTCGATCAGATCATCAGCTACCAGACGGCAAACGTAGCGGATGGCAATGTGGCGCTGGGGAATGTCGGTGTGCCGGCCTGGTTTACACGCTCCGAACATAATGTCTTCCTCGACGATGGTTGTGCCGAGACGACAGGTGCAGGCATAGCGGGTGACGGTATTCGTCAGCCCTGCGAAGCCGGTCTGCCGGATCAGGCGATCAACCTGCGCTGGCGTGATGGCACCGTCAACCAGTCGTTCCCGACAGACACAGAAGGCTACGTGCCATTCGATCAGACGTTCCCGTTCTTCTCCTGGCAGATACTTGAAGTCGATTACACGCGCTTCAAGCCGACGGGCGTCACCGTCACGGTCGATGCCGGTGGTGGTCCGTTGCAGGATCCGTTTATCCTGAAACCGCAGATACAGGATCCCGCCTTGTTTACCGCGGACAACGAAGCCTGTACCGATGCAAGTTGTCAGTCACGGACGGAAACCGGTTCCGGTGTACTGCTGGAGGCGTTTCAGGGTTTGCCCGGTCAGACGCTCAAGTTTGACTGGGGCAAGGTCCCGTACAAACCCGGTGAGAACGGCGGTATCTCCGGTATCGTGTTCTACAGTTCAACCCGTGGCGAAGGCGATCCGCGTCTGACGGTCGGCGATCCCTGGGAGCCGGGTATCGCCAAGGTCAAGATGCGCTTGTATCGCGTGATCAGTCGCGACCCCGCGCAGGTGGACACCAACGTGGAACCGCTGGATGATTTTCCGGGGCCGGGCGATATCGATGTGAACGGTAACGGTCAGTATGACGGTCCGGAAGTGCTCACCCTGGTGAAAGAAGTTCAAACCGACAGTTGGGATGACGCCATCCCGACGGGTTGCCAGGGTGAAAAACGCGACAATCCGGCTGACGATGCGCTGGCAGCGGAATTCTATAACAAAACGCTCACCGCGAACGGTACGCAACCGGAGAACCTCGGTCGCTGCTACGACGGTTTCCGTAACTGGAACCAGGTGCGTCCGGGTGTGTTCGACGGTGGATACGCCTTTAACGACATTCCGCCGGGCAAGTATGTTGTGGAAGCCATCCTGCCGCCGGGTTACGAGCAATATAAAGAGCAGGACATGAACGTTGGCTTCGGCGACGCTTTCGGCAGTAATCTGGGGCCGGCGCCTGTCAGTGTCACCTTGCCTAACGGATCGCTGGTCCTGGTGGTGCCGGACCAGGCAATGGTCCAGGCAGCGAAGGGACCGGAACCGGGACTGGCCCAGCCACCCTGTGTCGGTAAATATCATCAGGTGCCCGATGAACTCAGTCTGTTCCCGGGTGAAGCGGCGCCGTTCGCCGGGGCATGGCGTCCGCTGTGCGACCGTAAGGAAGTGATCCTGTCGGATCAGGGTCAGGCCGCCGCGGACTTCCACTTGTTCACCTCCACACCGGTGGCAGCACAGTTTACCGGCCTGGTGACGGACGACCTTTCATTGGAAACCAATCTGACCTCACCGTCGTACGGCGAGAAGTGGTCGCCGGCCTACATGCCGTTTACGATTCGGGACTTCAACGGCACTGTCGTGTATAGCGGTCTCGGTGATGCATTCGGTCGTTACAACGGCATGATCCCGTCCACCTTCACGGCGAACGTGCCGATCCCCAGTGGCTATTCACCGTCGATGATGCAGGCCTGCCTGAACGAGTCAGGTGCAACGAAGAACTATCGCTACCTGGCGGCCTGCTACACCGGACAGTTCATGCCGGGGACCAACACCTACCTCGATACACCGATCCTGCCTTCCGCTGCGTTCGCCGGTGGTTACAACCCGCCAGACTGTGCCGCCGCCAACGGCACACCGGTGATTGCGGAAGTGAACTCCGTGGCAGGTACCGCGGTCGGTTTCGGTCCGCTGGTGAGCCGCGACGGCATGCTGGAGATCAAGTCGCTGGGCACAGCCGTGACGGTGCCCAATCCGGACTACGAAGGTCCGTTGGCGGCGGCGCCGCATAATGTACCGACCATTACGCGTAACTTCGGTTTCGGTACGGAAGACGGTACGGTCACCCTGGTCTATCCGAACGGCACGCAAAGGCAACTCAGCATCGATCAATGGTCAGCCAACACGATCCGCGCCGAAATTCCTGGCAACACGCCGTATGGCGAGGCGCAACTGGTGGTAACCAATCGAGGCGGCAACAGTACGTCCCATGCGGTGACGGTAACGATCACGCGTAGCAACGGTGCCCAGGTTGAAACACCCATTCGTGTGCCCGGCAACTACGCGACGATTCAGGCCGCGATCGATGCCGCCAATCCGGGCGCCCTGATCCTGGTCGCGCCCGGCACCTATCACGAGCAGGTGATCATGTGGAAACCCGTGCGTCTGCAGGGAACCGGTAGTACCACCGTGATCGACGCCATCATGACCGGCGCTGCCGATCTGCAAATCTGGCGCGACAAGCTGGCGGCGCACCTGCCGGACGTCGACCTGTTACCGGGAACGACGACGATCTCCGAAGAGGGCGCAGGTATCACGGTCCTCGCGAAGAGTACCGGTCCGAGCCGCTTCCAGTTGTCGCCGTCGCGTATCGATGGCTTTACCATCACCAATGCCTCCGGCGGTGGCGCGATCCTTGTTAACGGTTATGCGAACAATCTGGAGATCGCCAATAACGACATCACCGGTAACTCCGGACAGTTGCACGGCGGTATTCGCATCGGTCAGCCGTTCCTGCAGGGGTTGACACCGAACGGCAACGGTGTGGTCGTGTTGAACGACAACGTCAATATCCATAACAATGCGATCACCTTGAACGGCGCGCTGTTCAATGAAAGCGCCGGCTCGGGTATATCCATCAGTTCGGGTTCACGTAACTACACCGTGGCGAGGAACTTCATCTGCGGCAATTACACCGCGGGCGACGGTGCGGGTATCGGGCACACGGGTATCAGCCAGGGCGGCAGTATCGTGTCCAACCGGATCCTGTACAACCAGGCCTACAACGTTGGCTTCACTACCCACGGCGGCGGCATCTTCATCTCCGGTAACTCGGCGGTGAATCTGGGTTCCGGTAATGTCACCATCGACAGCAACCTGATCCAGGGCAACAACGCGGGCAGCGGCAGTGGTGGCGGTATCCGGACCCAGTTGGTCAACGGTCCGGAACTCGCACTGCACAACCCGTGGCGGATACTGATGACGAACAATATGATCGTCAATAACGTAGCCGCCTGGTCCGGTGGTGGTATCTCGCTGCAGGACACCGTCAATGCCGTGATCGTCAACAATACGATTGCGAACAACGACACGACGGCCACCGAGGGCTCGCTGGTGATCAACAATAACTCGTCTGCGCCACAGCCGGCGGGCATGGTAGCCGAGACCAATAGCATTGCCTTGCAGAATGCGGTGATTACATTGGGTAACGCGGCCTTCAACGCAACGTTCTCCGATCCGCGGCTGTTGCTCAACAACATCATCTGGCATAACCGGGCCTTCCACCTGGGTCCGCTGGCCAATAACACCGTCGGCCTGCTGCCTGAACTGGCACCGGCAAGTGTTGGCGGCTGTGCAGGGGGTGCGAACTACTGGGATCTCGGTGTGCTGGGTCAACCGCAGGCCGGTGCGACGCTGAAACTCGATCCACGTCAGTCGATCCTGAGCTCCACCACGGAGTATCCCGGTTTCGGCAACCGGCAGGGTGATCCGGACTTCCTGGCCGCGTACTGCAACGGCGCCCGTACCCTGAGTGCACCGGGTCCGATCCTGGCCATTCTGGGTGTCGGTGAAGGCGGCAACTTTGTTGACGTACGCTATGGTCCGCTGACGCCGGCATGGCCGGCGGCGAGTACTCCGTGGAATTACCACATCGGGGCGAACTCGGATGGCCTGAACAACGCGAACAGCACCAACGGGAATGTGCCGGACCATGACATCGACGGTAATACGCGCCCGCAGGGTAGCGGGGTAGACCGTGGTGCCGATGAGCGTCTGTAGTGATGGGTGGTTGAGGTTGTCTATGTTGTCATGCTTCATCCTGTCCGGGTGCAAATCCGGACAGGATAGCTTTAAAGATAAACGTCACGTCGGCGGCGTGCTTGCCTGTGTTCTCGGGATGCTGTTCGCATGGCTGCCGATGACAGCAGTGACGGCGGCAACCCCCGATAAAACGCATCTTCACCATCCGCGCGAGAAGACCTTGATGAAACGGCAGTGGGGTGTCGAGGTCTTGTTTGTGCGCCAGACCTCGGCGGGTTACATGCTGGAGTTTCGCTACAAGGTGCTGGATGCCGAGAAGGCCAGGCCCTTATTCGAGCGGCAGACCAAGCCGCTGCTGACGCATGTCAAAACCGGCGCCAGACTCATTGTCCCGACCCCGGCCAAGACCGGCGCCCTGCGTAATTCCAATCCGCCGCATGCCGGGAAGACGTATTGGATGTTCTTCGCCAATCCCGGCAAGCTGGTGAAGCCGGGTGACCATGTGAATATTGATATCGGCGCATTTCATGCCGACGAACTCGTCGTACAGTAAAGGCAAGCAGGAGAATTACCATGTCGAAAAAAATTATCAGCATTGCGCTCGTCCTTGTGGTGGCGGTGGCCGGTGCAGTGTTTGTCTACAACTCGGATGCGATGAAACAGTCACGCCTGGTCAAGTCGTGGGTTGCGCGCAATATCGAGGCGCGCGGGGGCGCCGCGGCCTGGCAAAAAGTGGACTCGCTGAAGCTCACCGGACTGATGGACCTGGGCCAGGGTCTGTCCGTGCCTTACGTACTCGAGCAGAAGCGGCCCGGCAAGATGTGTTTCGGATTTGTGTTCAACGATCAGACTGCCTTGCAGTGCGCTGACGGCAAACACGGCTGGAAGATTGCGCCGTTTCGCGGGCGCAGCACGCCCGAGGCCATGACCGAAGGGGAACTGCGCGAGATCGCGGACTCGTCCGATCCCTATGGTCTGTTGTACAACTATGCCAAACGCGACATCGACATTGAACTGCTGGGCCATGTGAAGGTGGGGGAGCGGGATGCCATCAAACTCAAATTGACCATGGATAAGGGCGCGGTGCGCTGGATCTATCTTGATGCGGAAACCGCGCTGGAACTCAAGCTGGAGGCGATGCGTACCATCGCCGGGCGCCAGCACCGGGTCGAGACCGTGTATTCCGACTGGAAGCAGACGGACGGACTCTTGATCGCGCATCGTCAGGAAACCACGACCGAAGGGGATCCGGCGGCGCATTTTCTGACCGTGGAGACGGTCAGCGTGAATCCGTATATCGCCGATGCGCGTTTCGAGATGCCGGCCGGCGCCAATATCCGGCCAGTCGCCATAAGAAAGACGCCGTATGAACATGAATAAACTCCGCCACTGGTTCCTTGTGCCTGCGCTCGTCTGCGCGGGAATGGCAGCGCCGGCGTGGGCGCAGTCTAACGACCATATGTCCGGCGGGATGAAGTGCGGCGCGGCCCATCGCGACATGATGAAAAGACCCGATTACACGTCGAGCAGGCAGAGTTATACCGTGCCCGACGTCAAGCTCTTTGACAGCGCCGGTAACCACGTGGCGCTGCAGGAACTGCTCGATGGCGATCGCCCCGTCGCGGTGAATTTTATCTTCACGACCTGCACCACGATCTGCCCGATCATGACCGCCACCTTCGCGCAGATGCGCAAGGCCCTGGGCGCGGAAGCGGATCGTATCCAGCTGGTGTCGATCACTATCGACCCCGAACACGACACGCCGGCAGTGTTGTCCGCGTATGCCCGGCGTTTCAATGCCACATCGCAGTGGCGTTTCCTCACCGGCAAGCCCAAGGACATCGAACACGTGTTGCGTACCTTCGATGCCTGGACCGGCACGAAGACGAATCACCGGCCGATTACGCTCATGCATGGCAAGGGTGAGAGTCAGTGGGTGCGAGTGGAGGGACTGGCCAGTGGGACAGCTTTAGCGAAGCAGGCAAGACTGGTATTACACTAAAGATCTAAAATATATAGATGTTGATTGATCCATTCCTGAGGAAGCGCGTATTCACATGGGTGATGGCGCTGATCCTTGCCAACAGCGCGGCTGCGGGAACCGGTCAGGACGCGCTGGTCGCCGCGGGCAAGCGGCTTTATCTCGAAGGCCGTGGCGTCTCCGGCGAACCTGTCAAGGCGATGGTGCAGGGCGATGTGCCCGTCTCCGGCACGCAGCTGACCTGCCAGAGCTGTCACGGGCGCAGCGGCATGGGCACGATCGAGAGTGGCAAGATCCCACCGGCCATTGCGGGCCCGTTGCTGTTTTCTCCGGATATCCGCACACGTACCCAGCGTCAGCGTCCTGCCTACACCGACAAGACCCTCGCACGGGCCATACTCGGCGGTATCGATGCCGCCGGTCATCCGCTTGACCCCTTGATGCCGCACTTTCAATTGAATGAGCGCGATCTCGCGGCACTGACCGCGTATTTGCGTCAGCTTGGCAGCGCACTCTCGCCCGGTTCAACGGAAACCACCTTGCGGTTAGCAACCTTGATTGCCGGTGACGTGGACCCGGCGTTGGCGCGCGCGGAACTGGATGTGATCGAGACGTTTATCGCCGCCCGCAACCGCAGCGGACCGCAGCGCCTGCGCGGCGGGCATTTTCCCCACGATATCAAGGAGACCTACCGCGAGTGGTCACTCGATGTCTGGCGCGTCAGCGGCGCGCCCGCGACCTGGCGTGCGCAGATCGAGGCATACTATCGCAAGCGTCCGGTGTTTGCGCTTATCGGTGGCCTGGCTGCCGGCACATGGCAGCCGGTGCACGACTTCTGTGAGGCGCAGGAAATGCCGTGCATGCTGCCCGACACCGATCTGCCGCCGGCCGATGTCAGTGGCTTCTATTCGTTTTATTATTCGCGCGGCATGAGACTCGAAGCGGATATCGTCGCCTCTGCGCTCAAGTCGAGGCAGCTGGACGCTAAGGTGATAGCCATTGTCGATGGCGGCGATGCCCGCTCCGTCGCCGCATCCGGCGAGCTGGAAAAGATCGTCCAGCAGCAAGGCGGACATGTGCAGACCTTGGATCTGCATCGCGATCCGAGTGTGTCTCTGGCGCGCCTTTCAGAGAACGCCAGTGCCATTGTGTTATGGCTGAATGCGGCTGACATACAAGGTCTGACAAAGGACTTGCAAGGCAAAGGGCCGCCGGTATTTATGTCAGCGAGCTTGCTTGGTAAACATCAGAACACCTTATCAGACAGCGTGCGTTCGAGGGGGTGGCGGGTACAGCTTACTGCACTGCCGAGTGATCCTGATCCGGCGTTGCGGCGTTTTCTGGCCTGGGCGCGCGTGCAGAAGGTCAAGCTTCAGGATGTACCACATCAGGCGCTGACTTACTTTGCCTGCATGGCCTTTGCCGAAGGCGTCAAACACACAGGGCTGTATCTTTCCCGCGAGTATGTCCTGGACCTGCTGAATCACTCGTCGAAGTTGAACGCCTATATACCTTTGTATACCCGCGGCGGGATCACGCCCTGGCAACGTGTCCTCTCGCGCGGCGGTTACCTGATCGACCTCTCCGGTCGCGCGCAGCCCGTGTGGATCGTGCCTTGAGTATGCGTGGCTAGGTGGTTATTTCAGATTTCTATTTCACGGCATATAACAATCTGTGGTTACCCTTTCCAGGACCGTCAGCAGCAGGGATGCTGCTGTCGAGCGTACAGGGATGTATTTACCGCGTGTCCTGGAAAGGGTAACCACAGATTGTGTCAGCAAAATATTCTGGAGAAAAAAAGGGCCAGACACACTGAGGGAGAGAACAGGAGGGAGGAGTGATCTCAGTGGAGGAATGTCTGGCCCCAAACCGGCTTACTTGCTGCTTACCATGTTCATTTCGTCGTACTGCAGTTCCACCCGGCGGTTCTTGCCCGGTTGCGCGGCATCCGCCAGCGGCTTGTCGTCCGCCAGGGCCTTGATCACCAATTGCGAGCGGGTAACACCCTCGGCAATCAGGATCTTTGCCACGGCCTCGGCGCGTTCCTTACTCAGATATTCGTTATAGTCGTGCGGACCGGTGTGATCGGTATGCCCGTTGATCTCCAGCACCAGGCTCGGATTCGCCTTGAGAAACTCGGCGTGTTCCTTGAGGACCGTTTTGTCCTGATCATCCAGGCTGGTTTTGTTAAACCCGAAATAAAAGGTCATCTGTCCCGGTTGTTGAATTGCCGGGGTAGCTGTACTGTTTGCTGAATTATCGGCAACGACCGGTGCGGTTTCCGCCGGTTGGCTGACAGGCTCGTTCGCCACGGGCGTGGTATTTTCAACGGCGTTTTGTTCCACCGGCATGGTCTCATTACTGGCAACCGGCGCCGTGGTTTCCGTGGAGCTGGCGATGGGTGAGGTTTCCTGTGACATGGTCTTTGCGCCGTTATGAGCGCAACCGGCGGCCAGGGCACCGCAGGTCAGGATGATGCCCAGGGTACGTATGGATTTCAGATTGAATGTGTGAGCGTGCATAATACTTTCCTCTTCGTTGTGCGGGCACAGTGCCCGCGTCGTGTTAACCTGATGAGTATTAAACACAAGCAAGCTGGCGAAACGCGGGAGCAAATCAGAAGAGGTGGCGATGAAAAATGACGAAATATGGCGGGTGAAAGTTCAGAGGCATTGCAAGTGGAATGGCTGAAACTGACCCAAATCTCATTGACGTATAGTGAAAATAGAACAAGACTAAATTATTAAACATCTTTAAAAGATGCAGGTATATTTTAAGTATACGGACATTGTCATAAGCTTTGTTAGGATTGTATTCATCTTATATATCGCAGCAGGAATGGGAGGTGCCAGAATTAGGTGGAAATTGATAGCGATTCAGGGCTTAATGCGCGTAGATTACACAGATATCACCTGGTTTAACTCGGTACATACGATTGAATATTTGAGTGATATAGGTACTTAATATAATTTTTTAGACTTTTTTATGAAATTTTTTCCTTGTTATAGTTAAGCTTACGTTTAGGAATAGTTATGACGCGAGAAGAGAAAATATTATTACATGTGGATAAGAATGGTCGTGGCATCGAAATTGGCCCAGGCCCTAATCCTATTGCGCCAAAACGAGAAGGTTATAAGGTGCAAGTTATAGATCATATGGGCCGTGACAAACTTATTAAAACATTTGCAGCCCATAATATGGATACTAAGAAAATCGAGGATGTTGACTTCATTTGGAAAGGAGAAAGTTATTCGGAGTTAACGGGAAAAAATAATTACTATGACTGGATAATTGCCTCTCATGTGATAGAGCATGTTCCTGATCTAATTCGATTCTTAAAGGAATGTGAAGATATACTAAATGACGATGGGGTGCTGTCTCTAGCTGTGCCCGATAAGCGTTTTTGCTTTGATTATTATCGCCCGATAACTGGAATTTCAAGAATAATTGACAGTTATTATCAAAAATTATCTATACATAGCCCAGGATCTATGGTCGAGTTTTATTTGAATGCAGTTACAAACTCAGGAATAGGTGCATGGAGCAACTCCGCTGCAAAAAAAATGAAGTTTACTCATTCGGTGGATGAGGCTAAACAACGACTGGAATTAGTTACTGCTGATGGAAAGTATCATGATGTACATGCATGGTGTTTTGTTCCCCATTCATTTAGGTTGATAATCCATGATTTAAATTCCCTTGGGCTAATTTCGTTAAAAGAGGTTAGTTTTTCATCAACTGTTGGTTGTGAGTTTTATATTACGCTTGGTAAAAAGGGTTCAGGTGCAGAAATATCTAGAATGGAAATGGTTGATAGGATTGAATATGAACTTTTTCAGAGTTATCTATTTGGAAAGCTACCCTATTTAATAATTATCAAGACATTAAATCTAATTAAGCGAATCTTTAGAAAAATATATCAATATTAGACGATAGCTATAATTCATAAAAAATTATCAAATAAATCCGTTTGCAGGTAGTCATGCTACTAACAAGTTATAAATTAAATTCACAATTTCATATTTGACAAAAAATTTAACGGAATCATTTAAGATAAACACACTTTAGGAAAGCGGGCGATTATACTTCCTGCACTCCTCTGAAGGTCTGCTATTTGCCGAATTGAGAATCTCATCTTAAACAGCAGGTAAGCTCACCATAAACTCCACGCCGCTATTATCATCCCGATTTCGCGCCTGGACCTTGCCGCGATGGAATTCCACGATGAGGCGAACGATGTACAGGCCGAGCCCGAGGTGAGCCTGATCGCCCTTGTGTTGACGGATGGAGACCATGGACTCGAACAGGTTGCCTGCCATCTCATCGGGCAGGGCGGGGCCGCTATTGCTGACCATGAGTTTGACCTGTCTGCCGTCCGTGCTTAACGCGATCTGGATTGGCGTCTGTGGTGTATGAAAATCCACGGCGTTGCTGACGAGCTTATCCAGTAATTGCGCCAGCAGTTCCGCCACGCCATGCACGATCACGCCCGCGTTGCCTGTGAATTCAAAACGGATGTCCGGGTGCGCGAGGCGATAGCCTTCCACGCAGCCGTGTACTACCTGGTATAAATCAAAGCGATTGAGTTGTTCGCTTTGCAGGGTTTGTTCCAGGCGCGTGGCCTCGCTCATGCGGGTCAATAAATTATTCAGGCGATCGATCCCGTCACGCGCGCGTTGGGTGTAGGTCTCGATCTCCTGCGGCGGGCTTTCCGGACTGAGGTTATCCAGCGAGGAGCGCACGACGGTAATCGGTGTACGCAATTCATGGGAGAGTTTACTGGCCATGGATTCGAGGTAGCGATTGTACTGCGCCAGGCGATCCAACATGCTGGTGACGCTGCGCGAGAGGTCACCGATCTCGTCGCTGTCGCGGGTTGCCACGATATCACCGACGACCCGGCCATCGGGCGTGATGGCCGACTCCGCGCTGTCGCGCAGGCGCCGGACCCGGTGCGAGAGGCGGCTGGCAAACAACAGCAACACACCACAGGCGATCAGAAATGCCAGGGCGCTTAAATTGAATAAAATTTCCATGGCCTGGTTTTGTGCCAGCAGGATCGCATTACTGGTCTGTTCGATAGCGACGGCACCGATCACCTGTTTGTCCTTATATACCGGATAGGCGGCAGTCAGGATGGTCGCCTGTTTGTCCGGTGTCTGCCGCCAGCGCGTGGCGGGCGTGCCGGCCATGGCCTCGCGGAATTCGATGCTGTCCAGGCGCGAGGCATTGAGCAAGACGTCCTGAAATTCATTGGCGGGTTGTTTCAGGACCCATTTGTAGAACAGCGTCATCAGCCCCGACAAGATCGACGGTTCCTTGGTGGGCGGGGTGAGATCGTCATCGGCCTGTTCGTCCGGGTCCGGTGTCAGCGAACCGATGCGCGCGATCACCCGGTTTTGTTTGTCGATCACCCAGGTGCGCATCAGGGGATGCTTGAGCCGTTCGAGTAGACCTTCCGCCTCCTGCGAGGGAAACATGATCGTGCCCAGAGTGTCGGGGCTGTCAATCCCGGCGGTGCTGATGAGGGTGTCCACCTGCCGGCTCACTGGGTCATCGACATCGGCGATGGCAAAGGACAGGCGGTTACCCAGCATGTTAATCGGGATGCGCAGCTCGATGTTGTAACCCTGCGCGGTCTCCTGCCACTCGCCCTTGATGCGCACCTCCGGCGCCAGCGGGATCGGGTTGTCCGGGTCGTCGCTGACCACGTAGGCATTCACCCAGCCGGGCGCCAGCGTGGACACGATGTAACGATGCACCTTGCCCAGCTTGTCTTCCATCACGATCAATAAATGATCCGCCTGATCGATGCGCAGGCTGTTCGGTGCGCGATACACGATGTGATCGTCATTGACCTGGAACACCGCGTACACGTAGTTCTGGTAACTGCCGAGCTGGTGATAAAAACTCAGCGAGCCGGGTTCCGACCCCTTGACGGCGTGATCCAGCGAATACAATTGCATGCGGTCGCGATAGGGCGCCCAGTCATCGAGATAACCGTCGAGCACGATGGGCGAATGCAGCGGACGAATCAAGATATGCTGCACGCCGCGCGTGGGGAAGGCGTCGCTGTTCTGGGTCTTGAACAGGTCCGGCCTGCCCTGAAAGACCGCCGCCACCATTTGCGCGCGGCTCAACAAGGCCTCCTGTTGTTGCTGGCGCAGGTAGTCCTCCATTTCGCGAATGTACTTGGTGCCGATGATGGGGATGATCAGCAGGGTGGAGGCGACCAGCAGCAGCTTGAAGCGGATACTGAAGCGCAGGCGCGGCGGGGCGAACGTCGGCATACGCTTAGTTATTCTTTTCCACCCAGCGGTAACCCATGCCGTACACCGTGTCGATGTGATCGAAGCCCGGGTCAAGCTTGAGGAACTTGTTGCGGATGCGTTTGATGTGCGAGGTGATGGTGGCATCGTCCACCACGATGCGTGCGTCCTTCATGAGCTGGTCGCGGTTTTTCACATGACCCGGATGCAGGGACAGGGTATGCACGATCCAGAATTCCGTGAGCGTCAGTTCCAGCAACTGGTCGTGCCAGCGGACCGCGAAGCGGTTCATGTCCAGGGTGAGCGGCCCGCGTTGAATCAATTCTTCGGCCTGTTGCGGTTGCTTGCTCAGATCCAGGCGGCGGAAGAAGGCACTGATGCGTGCGCATAGATTCGGGATGCTGATGTCCTTGGTCAGGTAGTCATCGGCGCCCAGCCGCAAACCGGAGATCGTATCGAGATCGCTGTCGCGTGCGGTGAGGAAAATGATCGGCAGGTTGGGTGACAACGCGCGCAGGTTACGGCATAACTCAAACCCGCCGTCCACATCGTTTTTCAGACCAATGTCCAGCAGGGCGAGGTCCGGCAGACGCTTGCCGAAGGCGCTGAGGGCGGATTGACGATCCGCGTACTGATCCACCGCATAGCCCTGGCGGGTCAGGGCCTCGGCATAGTTCTGGCGAATCGCCGGTTCGTCCTCGACAATCGCAATGGTCCTGCTCATTCCTCTCTCCTGTGTATGACTGACTATTTACTCAAACGCTGTTTCTGGACCAGATACAGTTGATAGTCTGCGACGCATCGCCAATAGTGCTTCACGTTAGGAACACTTATATAGCATAGCCGCATCACCGCGTATGCAGCCTGGGCGCTGATTGTCAGAATTCATCAGAATTTGCCCCGGACCCGCCCCGATCCATCCCGCTTGCCGCCATGTCCGGCGGCAATACTTTCCTCCAACGATTTCAATAATTCCGGCGCGTTTAGGGACAGCCCTAAAGCCACGGACGGCACGCTGGGTCAACGGAGGCAAAACCATGCAACACAATAAGTTGGAAAAGCAAGAGCTACGGTTATGGGGGGTGACGCGCAAACCGCGCCTGGCGGACCGCGTCATTTACGTGGTGGAACACATTATCGTGCTGACGGCCCTGGTGCTGTTCCTGTCGTTCGTGCAGACGGCCACGGCCGCCGAGCCGGACTATGCCAGCGCCAAGCAGGGCACCCTGTTTTATCGCGCCGCGCACGACGGTCAGTATCGCGCGGCACCCTTGCTCGACACCGACGTGGACATGCGCGTCACCGGTTATATCAACCGCGCGCGCCTGACGCAGACCTTCACCAATGGCAGTGACGAATGGATGGAAGGCATTTATGTCTTCCCGCTGCCGGAAAATGCCGCGGTGGATCACATGCGGATTCGCGTCGGCGAGCGCATCATCGAGGGCCAGATTAAGGAGAAGGCCGAGGCCAAGCAGATTTATGAGCAAGCCAAGCGCGCAGGCAAACGCGCCTCCCTGCTCGAACAGGAACGGCCGAACATGTTTACGACCTCGGTCGCCAACATCGGGCCGCACGAGAGCATCGTGGTCGAGATCGAATACCAGCAAACCCTGGCCTACGACCAGGGACAGTTTCGTTTGCGCATGCCGCTGGCGATCACGCCGCGTTATATTCCCGGCGGTGCGCCGGATGAGCAGGCCCTAGTCGATGGTACCGGCTTCGCCCAACCGACGACGCAAGTCCCCGATGCCAACCGCATCACACCGCCCGTGGCCCTGGGCCAAAAGATCAATCCGGTGACGATCCATATCGAACTGGACGCGGGGTTTGATGTGAGTGATCTCAAGAGCTCGTATCATCCGATCACGATCAGTAACCACGGCGAAGGCCGTTACACCATCAATCTCGCCGACGGTCAGGTCCCCAGCGATCACGATTTCGAACTGGTGTGGACACCGGTGGCCGGCCAGGCCCCGCAAGCCGCACTGTTCAGTGAACGTATCGGCAATGAAATGTTTTACCTGGGGATGTTGTTACCGCCACAGGCGGAACAACAGACTCAGACCCTGGCGCGTGAAGTGATCTACGTGATCGATACCTCCGGCTCCATGGGCGGCGTCTCGATCCGGCAGGCACGCGACGCGCTGATGCTGGCCTTGAAACGCCTGCGCGGCGACGATTACTTCAACGTCATTCAATTCAACTCGGTCACGGATACCCTGTTCGATCATCCCGTGCCCGCCAGTCTGAACAACAAAACCCAGGCGCTGCGGTATGTGGAAAATCTGCAGGCCGGTGGCGGCACCGAAATGATGGGCGCCATGCAAAAGGCGCTGGCCAACAACGACGATGAGACACAGCGTCTGCGTCAGGTAATCTTTTTAACAGATGGCGCCGTCGGCAACGAAGATGCCTTGTTCGAATATATCCGTCACCACCTGGGCAACAGTCGCTTGTTCACTGTGGGGATCGGTTCCGCCCCCAACAGTCACTTCATGACCAAGGCCGCGCAGTTCGGCCGCGGCACGTTTACCTATATCAGTCGCGTCAACGAAGTCGCCGACAAGATGCAGGCACTGTTTGCCAAACTCGATAGCCCGGTCATGCGCGACCTCGCCGTAGAACACAGTTTCAATCAATTCGAGATGTCGCCGGCGCATCTGCCGGATCTTTACCTGGGCGAGCCCTTGATGTTTACCGCGCGCAGTGACGCGGACAGCGGTGAGCTGGTACTCAAGGGGCTGCGTCAGGGCAAGGACTGGTCCGCGAGTATGTTCCTGCAACAGGCCAAGCCCGGGCGTGGTATTGCGCAATTGTGGGCAAGGCAACGCATCGACAGCCTGATGGACAGCGCGGCCGACGGCGCCGATGCCGCGCAGGTGCGCAAGCAGGTGATTGAGCTTGCGTTACACCATCACATGGTCAGCAAGTACACCAGCCTGGTGGCGGTGGATGTCACACCCGTGCGTCCGCAAACTTCCGGGTTGAATTCACTTGCGGTACCGGTAAACCTGCCGCAAGGACAGGATGCCGCGAAGATCTTTGGCATGCAGGCGCAAACCGGCACGGCGCAAAATCTGTTCTGGTTGCTGGGCATCCTCCTGTTGAGCATGGCGCTGGGTCTGAAGTGGTATGCACGCAAAGGAGGTCAGTCATGGGCCGCTTGAGCGATAAGACCATGCGCCGCCTGCTGTGGTTGTTATTGGCACTGGCCTTGTTCTTCCTCGGCAGCGCGTTTTATATCCCGGCCAAGGCCATGCTCGCACAGGAGCTGTTACGTCAATCCTGGGCGGAGACTGTTGCCAGCCGCGGCCACATCAATAAACCCTGGCCGTGGGCGGACACCTGGCCGGTCGCACGTTTGATCGTACCGGGACAAGACGTCGATCAAATCGTGTTGCAAGGGGATATGGGCAATAGCCTGGCGTTCGCGCCAGGCGAGTCTACTCAGTCATATATGGGGAAGGATCACGGTGCGATCATGATCAGCGGCCACCGCGATACCCATTTTCATTTTCTCAAATACACACGGCCTGGCGAGCTTGTGGAACTGCAACGCAGTAATGGCATGATCTTTCATTACCGCGTAACGGGATCGCAGGTCATCGATACGAGCAGTGGCGATATCACTGTGCCGCCGACAGGCAACTGGCTGATCCTGGTGACCTGCTATCCCTTCGACACGATACACACCGGCGGCAACCTGCGTTATGTGGTGAGCGCCGAAGCCGTCCCGAACCACAACGACCGTACCTTACCTATATAAAAGGAGCGCAACATGTCCCGCTACACACTCTCGATCAACATCAAATCCGACAGCAAGGAATTACTGGACAACCTCATGGTGACCCTGGAAACCATCCAGGGCAACATCGCCGACGTCGATGCCGTGGAGTTGTTTACGACCAGTGACAGTGAAAATACGCAAGAATGTCAGCAGGTGAAATGCAACGATCCCACGACAATGCAACGTAATTTGTTTTTGGATAAGTGGGTGTTGTCGGAAGGTGTGTGATAATTATTTGATTGTATAGTTTTCTTGATAATGTAACTTTTGTTAAAGATTGTTAACTTTAATTTTTACCGATTTCGTAGTTTGTTATGGTGAGGTTATTCTGTGCTTCTGTGCCGTATAGAATTTTTAATTTCATATTCAATACGCGTTTTCATCTGTATGTGTTATTGAGATAAAAGGGGGAAGCAGTGCGCACCGAAAATAAAAAACAAAAAGTATGCTCGGAAAATCATTCTTACTTTAAGAATATCATTGCAAGTTTATTTTGCGTTATTGCGCTTCTGCATTTCACTCCCGCTAATGCGGATGATACTAAGTATGCGTTTAGCGTATGGGCATGGAGGTATTTAACTGGAACAGCAAATGGCCAATATATTTTTCCATCAGCAGATAACGTGGCACAAGCTGGGTCAGATACTATGTGTACACAATATTGGCCTGGCTATATAGAAAAAACTTATGGAGGGACTGTTACAGATTGTTATTACGTTGGAATGGTTGGTAATGATTTCTATCAATATATTTCTTATATGGATTATCTGGGGCGAACAACTACATATCCTAATTCGTGGGCAGGTACTGTATCTAAAGTAACTTGTACTGGTACACAAATAGTAAAACCAGACGGTTCGTGTGTAACTCCATACTATTTTGTTCAATCCGATAATGACTTTCTTGTTCAGACACAAAATCAGTTTGCGTTAGGCGCTGGTCCGCAGTGCAAGACCGTAGGCAGCCCGAGTAAGATGACTGGGAATCCGATTCAGATCGTTACTGGAAATAAATTCCAGACAGAAACGGATCTGCGCAGTTCGGCGATTAGTGGCCTGAGTTTTCAGCGCTACTACAACAGCAAAGATTCTAAAGTAACCAGCCTGGGAAGTAACTGGCGAGATACTTACATGGCCGGTCTGACCGCATACAATTTCCCTATGCCAGTATTTTCCAGTGGCAGCAATCAATCTTCAGAATATTCGACGGAAGCTGATGCCTGTACATCTGGCTGGGCGCAAATAAAGGACCAATACACAAGTCCATTGTACAAAAACGCTGTCGCTGTATATGAGAATAACGCGTGTCATTTATACAATAACGGTAAATTTATCGGCAGTATCCCCGTTTATTCGACAGTCAATAGTGGAATTGCTCAAATTGCCGGGTATGAGGTAACTCGGCCCGATGGCAGTGTGATTCTCTTCAAATCAGCAGGTGGAAATATCTTTCTTGCCGATGGCGTCCATGGCATGCAACTAACAAAAACGACTGATGGTTTCGAGATCACTCTCCAGGACAACACCATTGAGACCTATATTGGAGGCCAATTACAGAGCATCAAACATCCAAATGGTGTATTGGAAACCTTGAACTACGTCAATAATCAGCTGGATAGCGTCACTGACAATGTCGGTAATGTTCTCAGTTTTACCTATAATCCGGATAATACTCTTGCTACGGTTACCTACAACGGCGTGCAACAATGGGGGTATCGCTATGATACCAACGGCAATCTGCAGTACGTCGATAACCCTGACGGCTCTACGCGCCAATATCTCTATGAAAACCCGAGTTATGTGCATGCCTTGACGGGCATAGAAGACGAACGCAACAAACGCTTTGCCACCTTTGGCTATGACTCACAGGGGCGGGCGATTACTTCCTATCATGCGACGAATGTTGGGCGGGTCGATCTTGCGTTCAATAGCGATAGCACCACAACAGTCACTGACAGTCGTAATAACGTTACAACCTACACCTTTGCCGATACAATTATCGGCAAGGAAATCAGTGCTATAACTGGCCCTGGTTGTACTAGTTGTGGCCTGGGTGATTCCAGTTTCGAATATGATATCGGGACAGATTTAATTTCTGCTAAGACCATTCACGGTCTGCGTACCGAATATGGAAACTATGATGCCAATGGCAACACCGGCTACAGTATCGAAGCTGCTGGTACGCCGCAGCAGCGGCAAACGGACTATACTTACGACCCGCGCTTTATTTCGAAGGTTGCCACCAAAACCGAATCTTCCGTCTGCGCCACAGGCAACAAGGTAACTACCTACGGATATGACGATTTCGCCAATCTTACCTCCGTTACGGTCAATGGCTTCAAACCGGATTGCACGACCATCATTCGTGCAACAACGCTGCAATATAACGGGCCATATCACCAGCTCTCCCAAATTGACGGGCCTCGCACCGATATCAGCGACATCACAACGCTCGAATATTATCTGGATGACCCCAGCGAAGGATATAATCGTGCCCGGCTGAAACGCATCACTCTCGCCAACGGCACCGTCGCACGCGATAACATCCAGTATTCTATTACTGGCAAAATCCTCAGCGAGTCTCGCCCGAATGGTTTGACGCTAACCTACACCTATTACCCCGGCAATGACCGCCTACAAACTGCCAGCATTTCTGACGGAAGTACGACGCACACTACTCGCTGGACCTATCTGCCGACAGGGGAGGTGCAGACGATCACTCTGGGAGATGGTACGTCCGATGCGACGACAGTCACCTTCGGCTATGACGATGCCCGACGCCTGACACGTATCACCGATGGCCTGGGTAATTACATCGAGTACACCCTGGATACCGAAGGCAACAAGACCGCGGAAAATATCTATGACAGTAACGGCGTGTTGAAACGTACCCTCAGCCAGACCTTCGATGCGTACAACCGTCTCGCCACGACCTCACAGGCCAATGAGATCCACGACTATACCTTCGCACCGGACGGGACCTTGTCGCATGACACCGACGGCAATCTGACCAACGCGGATTACAGTTACGATGCCCTCAAACGCCTGTTGACCTCAACACAGGATGTCGGTGGTAGTGACACCAGCACGGCCAATGCGCTCACAACGTATGCCTATAACAGTCATGACAATCTCACTTCGGTTACCGATCCTAATAACGGTCACACCACATATACTTACGATGATCTAGGAGAACTCCTGTCGCAAACCAGCCCGGATACCGGCACCACGACCATGGCCTACGATGCGGCGGGTAACATGGTCACCCGTACCGACGCCAAGGGCCAGAGCTTCACTTACACCTACGATGCCCTGAACCGGCTGACCTTGATCAATGCCCCGTATCCGCTGGATGACATCAGCTATAGCTATGACAACTGTACTAACGGCGTGGGGCGTCTGTGCAGCGTGACCCAGGGCAGCGAAGTCACTTATTACAGCTACGATGCCTTCGGCGATGTCTCCGTACATCAAAATGTCAGTTACAGCTACGATGCCGTGGGTCGCATTCAGACCGTGACGTATCCCTCCGGCGACAGTGTGACCTATCACTATGACGCCAGTGGCCAGGTAATTCGGCTCGATGGCACGATCAACGGCACGCCGACAACACTGGCCAGCAATATTACCTACGCACCCTTTGGGCCGATGACTGCGCTGACCTATGGCAATGGTGCAGTGCTGTCGCAGACCGTGGACAGCGCCTATCGCCTTACGTCACAAAGCGTGCCCGGGATATATCAACGCGATTACCCGCAATATGATCCTAATGGCAATCTCACCCAGCTCATCGATGGGATCGCAAATCAACCCGCCAGCTACGGCTACGATGCCCTCAACCGACTGACCAGTGCAGGCGGCGGGTTTGGCACGCAAAGCCTGGGCTACGACAAAAACGGCAACCGGCTCAGCCTGCTCGACAATGCGACTCCAACAAATTATGCCTACACCGCCAATAGCAATCGCCTCAATAGTGTCGACGCCACCACAGTCGTACTCGATGCTAATGGCAATACCACGAGCGATGCTCGGCATAGTTACAGCTACAATGCCCATAACCAACTGACTGGTGTCGATGGCACGATCACCTATACCTATAATGCCCTGGGTCAACGTACGGCCAAAGAGCAGGGCGGCAACCTCACCACTTATATATATAACACCGGCGGCCAACTGCTGGCGGAATATGACAACGGCAACCTGAGCGTGGAATACGTCTATCTGCGCGGCACGCCGATAGCGGTGATCAAACAGGGGAATGTGTACTACATCCACACCGACCAACTCGGTACACCCCGTGCCGTCAGTGACGCCACCCAGAAAGTCGTATGGACCTGGAATAGCGATCCCTTCGGCAGCACTGCCGCCAACGACGACCCCGATGGCGATGGGGTGCACTTCACTCTGAACCTGCGCTTCCCCGGCCAGTATTACGATGCCGAGACCGGGCTTTACTATAATTACTTCCGGTATTACGACCCGAGTACGGGGCGGTATATCACCAGTGATCCGATTGGGTTATGGGGTGGACTAAACACGTTTGGGTATGTGGCTGGGAATCCGGTTAGTTATGTCGATCCACTAGGCTTGTATCATGATCCTTTTGTAACTAATGATCCACTTCCTGAACCTGGACTTGTGCAACTGTGTCCGGAGTGCTATGCAATTCCAGCGATGCGGGTTGCGTGGAAAACATATGATTGGACTAGACCGCCAGAGCCCCAAACTCCAGATCTAAGTCCAGGACTGCCTCCAGAGGGTGTAGATCCCCCGGTTAAAAATCCAGGGGAATGCGAGGTTGGACCATCAACTCGCGGCAATGGAAAAAGTATCTGGGACGAAGATGGCGGTGAGTGGAGATATAAACCAGAAGATCCATGGCATAACCCCCATTGGGATTATAATCCATGGGATTCATGGAACTCACCTTGGAAGAATGTTCCGATCGGTAACAAGCCACCAATTAAACCATAGGTAAGACAATGCTGGTTATCAAATACTTCGACGAAATGAAGGGAGCTCCAACACTCCTAATTTCGGGCTCGTTGTCAGATGTAGAGCAGGTAGCACGTTTTTTCAATACGTGGAATGGTAAGCGTGTTGACTTGGTTGAATACATCAATCAGTACACAGAGGTCGATTTATCTGGCATACGAAAACTTGAGGTAGAGAGTTCCCTATCTGGTACTGATAGTTATGTGGAAAATATAAAAGATACTTGTATCTGGAGAATTACCGAGTCCGGAAAGATGAGGATTTCAGGACTCCTTCAAGGGTTGGTTGAGTCTGAAGAGCCTGCTCATCAATATTTGGATAGCAGAAATAGTTTGGTTCAAATCATATGCTCGAAAGATGAGTACAACTTTAGTCAGTAATCTGGATATTTGGGGTCAGTAAAATAACTCAAGCCAACTCAGAGCCCGGCACCTTGATATTTGGGGTCGTAGTAAAAACTCATTCACCGCGATAATCTCGCCACTTTTCCAAACGCGCCGGCATCGGCGGAATATGCTCGATGTCAGCCACAGGGATATTTGGCAGGGATATTTGGGGTCGTAGTAAAAACTCACAATGAAACCGAGGTCAAGACACAGATATTGCTAATATCGATCCACGATGTGCGCGTGGTCGTGCGCATCAGCCCAGAATGATCTTCAGAGTCTGGCGCAGGGATTGTTGATCAACGTTATTGAGCGTGCCCATCACTTTGATCACGAGCTTTTTTTCGATGGTAGTGATGACAGGTTTGATCGCAGAGGGTTTAAGCAAGCCAGCCGCCTGCCACTGGCTGACCAGCACCTCGCCCACGTGGGGCGTGGACGGCAACACACTGGTGATGGCCATGATGATCAGATCCGGCCGTTGCGCATTATACGCGGACGAACTGATCACGACGGCGGGGCGTTTCTTACTGGTCGACTGATCCGTAAATGGGAACGGCACCAACACGACATCGCCGAATTCACAGCGTGTCATAGACGGCATCGTCCGGATTGTCCCACACGCGGTTGAAGCTGGATTGCGCCGTGCGCATCGCCGCCTGGGTGAGTGGACGGTCCTGGTCTTTGTAGCGCAGGAAGTCCACAAAGTCTTCCACTTCCGCCAATTGCGGCGGCGGTAACTGGCCGAGCTTGTCCAGCAAGGTACGCAGGTGATCGGAACTCTTTGCCATAGATTTCTCCTTTAGCCGCTTAAATTACTGACCATCTGTTTGGTTTGATGTTTGATAATCATGCCTTCGAGCAGGGCCTTGATGATCTTTTTCTCCTCCGGTGACATGCGGGTGATGGCCTCGAACTGAAGCCGCAGATCGTCATCCGGGCCGCGCTCGCCTTCCTCGAATACTAACTCGTCCAAACTGATATGAAAGGTCTGCGCCAGTTTGATGAGTGCGCTGAGGGTCGGCTGGGCGGTCCCGGCCTCGTACTTCTTAATCTGATTCACGTGCATCCCCACGGCCTCGGCCAGGGACTGCTGGGTAAAGCCCTGGGCCTTGCGGGTGATAACCAATCGTTTCGAAAAGCTCATCGCGATAATCCGCCAAAAGTGAATGACCGCCATACTGTACCCCCAGGTCCCTTTTAGTGGTTGACAAAGGTATATTAAAGAGGTCTAGAATAGCACACAATAATGGTCTTGACAGGGTTTTGGAGGACACAGAAATGGGTCGTATACCGGATACCGAACTGGATCGCTTGAAACAGGCCGTCTCCTTGCTGCGTCTGATCGAGCGACAGGGCTATACGCTCAAGAAAGAGGGCAAGGACTACGTGATGCCGTGCCCCTTCCACGAAGAGAAAACCGCCTCGCTGAAAATCACCCCCGACAAAAACCTGTTTCACTGCTTTGGCTGTGGCACCGGCGGCAGTGTGATCGACTGGGTGATGAAGACCCAGGGTGTGAGCTTCCGCCATGCGGTGGAACTGCTGCGCAAGGATACGGACTTAGCCGCTGAATCTTCATCGGTCGTGAAGCAGGGCACGGTGCGCAAACTGGCCTCGCCCTTGAGTGTGGATGCCGACCGGCAAACGGCTTTGCATCAGGTCATTGCCTTTTATCACGATACCTTGAAGCAATCCCCGGAGGCGCAGGACTACCTGAAACAACGGGGCCTGGATGATGCGCACCTGATTGATCACTTCAAGCTGGGCTTTAGCAATCGCACCCTGGGCCTGCACCTGCCGGAAAAAAACCGGGTGGCCGGAGCCAAGCTGCGCGGTCTGTTACAGGACATCGGCATCTACCGCGACAGCGGCCACGAGCACTTCAACGGCTCGCTGGTGATCCCGGTCATCAACGATCACACCATCACCGACGTCTATGGCCGCAAGATCCTGGGCCACCGTTTGCGCAAAGGCACACCCTTGCATTTGTATTTACCCGGTCCGCATGTGGGCGTGTTTAACCGGGATGGACTGCTCGGTGAGGAAATCATTTTGTGCGAGAGTCTGATCGATGCCTTAACGTTTTGGCGGCACGGCTTTACGCAAGTAACATGCAGTTACGGCACGCAGGGTTTTACCGATGCACTCCTGCAATGCCTGATCGAGAAAAAAATCAAACGTGTCTTAATCGCGTATGACCGGGATGAAGCCGGTAACACGGCGGCTGACAAACTCGCAACGCAACTGAATAAAAATCATATCGATGCCTACCGCATCCTGTTTCCGAAAAACATGGACGCCAATGCTTACGCCTTGCAGGTGACCCCGGCGCAAAAGAGTTTGAGTCTCGTGATCCGCAAAGCCGAACCCATCGGCACGATCTGCCAGTCACCGACCCAACCCTTAGCCGCTGACATTGCCGCGGCCGACCTCGACACGCAGGCCTCGCCGGTGCCGCGTGATAACCAACCCGTTATCCCCACCGAAGTCAACAACACCGACGTGCACATCACGCTGGCGGATCGGCAGTATCGTGTGAGGGGTTTTGACCCGAAGGCACACCCCAGTGAGTTAAAGATCAACCTCATGGTGAAACGCGCGGAGGCCTTCCACATGGACAAGCTGGACTTGTACAGCAGCAAACACCGCCAGGTGTTTATCAATCAGGCCAGTGTCGAATGCGCCGTGGAACCGGAGGTGATCAAAACCGATCTAGGCAAAGTGCTGTTACAACTCGAAGCCCTGCAACAATCCCAGGCGCAAGACGAAAAACCGAGCCCGAAAAAATCGCTCACATCCTCCGAACGTGATGCCGCGCTGGCCTTACTCACCGATCCCGATTTATTGTCCCGCATCCTGGATGATTTTACCGCCGCCGGTGTGGTCGGCGAAGAAACCAATAAACTCGTCGGCTATCTCGCCTGTGTCAGTCGAAAACTGGATAAGCCACTGGCGGTGATGGTGCAGAGCAGCAGTGCGGCCGGCAAGAGCAGTTTGATGGACGCGATTTTAAATTTAATGCCGCTCGACGAACGTGTGCAATACAGTGCCATGACCGGCCAGTCTTTGTTTTACATGGGCGAGACCAATCTCAAACACAAGATCCTCGCCATCAGTGAAGAAGAAGGCGCGCACAATGCCAGCTATGCCTTGAAGCTGTTGCAAAGCGAAGGCGAAGTGACCATTGCCTCCACCGGCAAGGATGAGACCAGTGGCGACCTGGTCACCAAGGAATATCGCGTCGAAGGCCCGGTGATGCTGTTTATGACCACCACCGCCATCGACATCGACGAGGAACTCTTAAACCGCTGTTTAGTGTTATCCGTGAATGAATCACGCGAACAAACCAAAGCGATCCATGCGATGCAACGGCAAAGCCGGACCCTGGCCGGTCTGCAAACCAAACTGCACAAACAACAACGCATCCAACTGCACCGCGATGCGCAACGTCTCTTAAAACCCCTGCAGGTGATTAACCCGTTTGCCAACCGCTTGACCTTTCTCGATGACAAGACCCGCACCCGCCGCGATCATGAAAAGTATCTCACCCTGATCGACAGCATTGCCTTACTGCACCAGTATCAACGGCCCATTAAAACGATCCAGCACGACGGCAAGATGATTGATTACATCGAGGTACAACTCAGTGACATCGCGATCGCTAACCGTCTGGCCCATGACGTGTTAGGCAAAACTTTGGATGAGCTGCCACCACAAACGCGCAAGCTGCTGACCCTGATCCAGCAGATGGTCAAACGGGAATGCCAACGCCAAGGCATCGCGCAACAGGATTACCGCTTTAGCCGCAAACACATCCGCGAGGCGACCGGCTGGAGTGATGGGCAACTGAAGATCCACTGTGGCCGTTTGACTGATCTCGAATACCTGCTGGTGCATCGCGGTGGCCGTGGGCAAAGCCTGGTGTACGAGCTGCTGTATGACGGTGATCCCCTTAATGAAGACAAATGCCTGATGGGACTCATCGATACGAAACATCTGTCGGCAACTGCTCCTGGCGTTGCTCTACCTCCTGCATCCATGCAGTCGTACGATGATCAAACGTCAGGGGGAAACGGGCAAAAGACAGGCCCAAGTCAGGGCCAAGTTAGTATCAAGTCAGGGGCAGGTCAGGGGTGCGAAACAACGCAGAAGCGCAATAACAACACGGCCTCCAGCTTGATAAGTGAATTAAAGGGTGTGAATGCAGTACTCAGCAAAAATAACAGTACGTCGCATCATACTGACAATCTCTCCTTAGTCGCACCATTGGCTGCCAAGGCCGAGCGTTAATCATGGCGGTGAAACGCAAACGCACCATGAAGTATCAACGGGCCGCCGTGCCCATTGAACACACCGACTTTTATCCCTACCTACTGAAATACAATGAAGCCATGCTGCTGCGCGGGTACAGCAAGAGTACGCTTCATCGACGTGAGAGTGATATCCGCCGTTTTATCGGCTGGTGTGACGAACGCAGCCTGGCGCATCCCAACCAGGTGACCAAACCGATCCTGGAACGCTATCAGCGTTACCTGTTTTACTACCGCCAGGAACGCAACGATCAACCTTTAAGCCCGACCAGCCAGAACCATTACCTCACCAGTGTGAAACAGTTTTTTAAATGGCTGACCCAGCAAAACTATCTGCTGTATAACCCGGCCAGCGAACTGGTGATCATGAAACAACACGTCAGCCTGCCGGTGGTGCTGAGTATCGAGGAAGTCGAGCGCCTGATGCATCAACCGCCGACCCACACACCCGGTGGCATCCGCGACCGTGCCATCCTGGAACTGTTATACAGTACCGGCATCCGGCGCTCTGAACTGTGCCATCTCAAATTGCAAGACATCTCCTTAACGCGCAAGACCCTGTATGTGCGCGAGGGCAAGGGCAAGAAGGACAGATTAATCCCGATCGGTGATCGGGCATTACATTGGCTGACACGTTACCTCAATGACGTACGACCGCAATTACTGCTGGACATCGACAACCCAACCTTATTTATAAACGACTACGGTGACGCCTTCCGCGATACCAAGCTCGGTGACAAGGTGAAACGCTTTATGAAGAATGCCGGCATCGAGGCACCGGGGAGCTGCCATTTACTGCGCCATGCGATGGCGACACACATGCTGGAGAACGGGGCGGACCTGCGATATATCCAGGCGATGCTGGGCCATAGCAACCTAAACGCGACCCAGATATATACGCACGTGTCGATCCGCAAATTGCAGGAAGTGCATGCCGCGACCCATCCAGCGACGATCAACGCCGAGGCGATCGGACACAGTGACGTCACTTGATGACGTGCATGGATGTACTAATGTCGCGAGGACAGGGATGTCCAGGAGCGACCGCCCGTCACGGCGCTTGCAATGCCTTCGGGTATTCACGGCGGCCCTCCGTCAGCAAGCGCCGCGCCGGGCTGTGCCGTGCGTACATCAAACGCGATAACTTTTTTCAGCATAGAGCAAAGTGTCTGTGTGTCACACGCTATCGCGCGTGACATAACTTTATCGAGAGACATCCGGCGGCAGACCGGCACACCCCGCCGGACTGCATTTGTATTTGGATCACCCCCCATCCCCCTCACGGGGGCTTTGAGCGGCCAAGTAACATAATGCTGGGAATTATGCGCCATGGCGGCCCCACACTCACACACCATCCATTTTATTTTTTAGTCGCGGGTGTGCGGCGTGGGGCCGCCACGTCGCATAATTTGCATTATGTGTAAATGGCCGCCAGCCATTCCGCAAAGAACGCTCCACGGCTGTGAAGGTGTGCTGCGCACCTGCATTTAAAATCTATTCCCACCCCAGGTGGTCGGCGTCGGGCGGCTGCGGCCGCAAAGTGCGCGGCCTGCGCATCGCCCTTTAGCCGCCCACCTACCACCCTGTGGGCCGCTACCGCGGCCCGAAAAAATCAAAAGCCGCAGCTAAAAGAAATACCCCCTTCTCTCGCGCTCTTATCCCCCAATCCCTGCTTGCAAATACACGTTATTAAGCCGAAACTTGTCTCTAGGGAAAAACGTCATCGGCGTACAAGTGCACCAGGAAATATCGTCGTTAAGTGGTGGAATGCAGTAGGGAAAATTACGATGTGGTGACAGGATGCATGTCGGGGGTTTGATACATCACCAGTGATCCGATTGGGTTAGCAGGCGGATTGAATACGTATGGGTATGTTGGTGGGAATCCTCTCTATTGGACCGATCCCTATGGTTTAAGAGTAGCATGGACCCGAGATCCAGTAACAAGAGCAGCTCTTCAATCCGCGTATAGAGATGTTGGTAGAACCAGGAGAGGAAGGGAGCTAGAAAGACATTTAGAAGCTTCAGATCAGGTTTATATGATTACAAACGTGCGAGATGATTTCGCAGGATTTGATCCAAATCACAATATAATTACTGTTGATCCTAATTTTCATCCGGATGCGTTGGTTGATACAGGAAATGAATGCGCCCTTCAACCAGCACCAACTAATGCTATTTTAGGGCATGAAATTGGTCATGCTGTATCAGGGTATAATGGCCCTGATACAGACGAAATTGAAATGGAAAATATAATTGAGAACGAAAATCCGATACGAGCAGGATTGGGACTGCCTCCTCGGATGGATAATCACTAATTAACTTAAAGTGAGATTATGTATGAAGATAAGAGCTGCACTTTTTATATTTTCATTTGCCTTGTTTATGCCACTTGCATATAGCAAGGATGAATTAACAGTTTATTTTATCCCTTTCGAAATTGAATCATATGTATCGATTACAAGAGAAAATATAAAATCTTTTGCCTGGGAAAAATGGGAAATTGATTCAGAGTCGAAATCATCTAAATTGCTCAAGATTATTGATAGTGGAAATAGTGAAAATATTGATAACCATCATATAAGGGTATTAGTGGTTTCAGATAAAGGTAATTATTTTATTGATTCAAATGGTGTGGTTTCGAGAACGGGGAAGCCTGATATTAAGATAAATAAAATAGAGTTTATGAGATTTCGTGATTCGCTTGGTAAAGAGGAGATTCATTTAGTAAAAAGTAGAAAATCAAAGTAAAATGACGAAAACTGGGATCAGAACACTTAGAACCTCTAGAAAGGTCGGATATTTGGGGTCAGTGGATCAAAGGGGTCAGACTCGATTGAATTGATAACTATCGCACGATATAGTTCATTTACATAAGTACGTCTAAGCGCAACGAACACAAGGAGGTGTGAGATGGCGCGATTGCCTCTGACCCCGGTTTCAGAACACAGATTTTGCTAATATACGGTTTGGAATGTTAAAGTAAGTCGAATTCTCTCAATACGACATCAACACAAGGAGGTGGCTGATGGCACGTAAACCCCGTTTTACCTTACCGGGTGTTCCTCAGCATATTATTCAGCGAGGGCATAATCGTGAGCCTTGCTTTTATGCGCTCGATGATTACTGGCGTTATCGAAGTGATCTGCATGAAGCAGCCAACGCAAACCAGGTTGCGATTCATGCCTATGTGCTTATGACCAATCACGTGCATCTATTGGCAACGCCAGCTCAGGAATATAGCATTACCCACATGATGCAAGACCTGGGACGAAAGTATGTGCGTTATATCAATCACACCTACAGGCGAAGCGGCAGTTTGTGGGAGGGTCGTTTCAAGGCAAGCCTGGTGGATAGCGAGGCGTATTTATTGACCTGCATGCGCTATATCGAAATGAATCCGGTCCGGGCTAATATGGTATGCCACCCGTCGGAATATGGTTGGTCCAGCTATGCAGCGAACGCACAAGGCCAATCCGATAAATTGATTTCACCGCATCCTCTGTATTTGCAACTAGGCACAGACCAGGAGCAACGTCTGTATGCCTATCGTGAGCTATTTAATCAACATCTGGATAAGACGGAAGTTCATGCCATTCGCTCTGCACTCAATCAGGAGCTCGTGCTGGGACGAGAGGATTTTAAGGACAAAATCGAAGTCATGCTAAAACGCCAGGTGCGTCCTGGCCTGCCTGGACGGCCAAGGGTTGAAGACTTGTCAGCAATTTATTATGTCTTCTAGAATATTAGCGAAATCTGTGTTCTGACCCTGAGGGATCGTTTAAACGTTTGGGATTCCTATCGATACTAATGGCACAATGCCGCCAGGAACATACAACAGTAATTCATTTGTATCAGGAGTGATTGTGTCGGCAGGAGGAATTCCGCCAGCTCTTCCCACGAATGATGGATGGCAAGCACCTGGATATAACAACGTGCTGCCAATAAATGGCCAATGAACAGAATTTATTCTGTAATTTTATTTATTGTTGGGTATTTTGTTACTTATTTCTTGCAAGTAATGGCCGGCTTCTACTTCTCCCCAATGTGGGGAGGAGAAGCTACTATCTCATTTGTATTTATAAGTGCATCAGCTTTGCCGGGATTGGTCTTGGCTGTTATTTTTCACAACAGATCTTTAGGTGTCGGATGGGTAATGCTTGGATCAGCAATGATGCTTTTAATAATACCCATCATCAAGCTGGACAAGATAATCTTAAATCATTTAAGTATTAGTAGTATTCCCTTTTATTTATTGTTTTATATAATTACCAATTTATTCATAGCGTATTTAATACTAACTGTTATTCACAAAATAGGAACTATTATAAGAAAGTGATTTAGTCTGAATGCTTCTATTTTGTCTATAAAACTGCCAGGTCAAAGGGGTCACAGGTCACAGGGGTCAGACTCGATTGAACTGATAACTATCGCACGATATAGTTCATTTACATAAGCACGTCTAAGCGCAACGAACACAAGGAGGTGTGAGATGGCGCGATTGCCTCGGTATGTCCTGCCTGGACAGCCACAACATGTTATTCAACGTGGTAATAATCGTTCGATCATTTTTGCGGCCGATCAGGATTATGCTTTCTTTCGCGACTGCCTGAGCAAGGCCTGTCTGGAATACGCCGTTTCGCTTCATGCCTATGTTTTTATGACGAATCATGTGCATTTGCTGATGACGCCGCAGACCGAGAACGGAATTGGCAAGGTCATGCAATCGGTCGGGCGGCGTTATGTTCAGTATTTCAACTATACCTATCGTCGTACCGGTACGTTGTGGGAGGGCCGTTACAAGGCAACCTTGATAGAAACCGAGCGTTATCTGTTGACCTGTTACCGGTATATTGAGCTTAACCCGGTACGTGCCAATATGGTAACGCAACCGGTAGATTACCGCTGGTCGAGTTATCGCTGCCATGCCCATGGACTGCCCGATGCACTTATTACCCCTCATTCGCTTTACACGCGCCTGGGGACGGAAGACCTAGCACGGCAAGCAGCTTACCGCGATTTATTTCGTGTGCATCTGGATGAAGCCATACTGGAGGAGATCCGCGAAGCTACCAACAAGGCCTGGGCCTTGGGCAGCGAGCATTTCGTCGCTGAGATGGAGAAGCTATTAGACCGTCGTGCCCGGCCAGCACCGCGTGGCGGCGACCGGCGAAGTGCGGAATTTATCGATGTGTGATACTTTCAATCGAGTCTGACCCCATTCAGGCCTTCGCCTTGCTCTTGCAATAATCGCGTCCGGCCTGGGTCAGATAGTATTTCGTGCCGCTCATGCCGTTGACTTCTTCGACCAGTTTTTTCTCAACCAGGACTTCCAGGGCGCGTTGTGTGTTTGCGCGGTTGCTGCCCATGCGGTCGGTGATGGTCTGCTTGAGGACGCCGCGCTCGCCTTCCTTGATCAGGACCTTGAGGACCTGTACCAGGTCTTCTTTCTTTTCACGTTTTTTTTCTTCGTCCGGTATGACGGGCGTGGTTTTGGGTTTGGCGCTGTCTTTGGTTCTTATCGTCCACACCACCATGTCGCTGTGTTCTTCCTTGGTGATTTCGCCGCGGTTGTAGCGGTTGACCAGCAGGAATAATTTCACCAGCAGGGCGACCACGATGACGTTCATCATGATCAGGAACCAGATGGGGATTGAGACGGACTGGGTGAAAAAACTCATAGCGTCGACTATAGCCTGAAAACCGGACTAAGAACACTGTGATAACCCTTGGCTGGAACCGCCGGCACGGGCTGGCGGGACTAGCCACTACCGTAAATCCGGCAAAAACCCCTGAAATAATGTCTTTACTGCGCAAGTGGGCTAATATAAATAGTATATTAAGCGGCGGCCTTCCTTTGCCCGGTAAAGCGAGTAGCGTGTCGAATGTTTTTTCATAAAGATATTGGCTCTTTCCAGTTAAAACATCTGTTCGCTGTCGCGGGTTTCATCAGCACTACGCTCGCCATCATCGCGCTCACGATTTTTTACCGTGACCTGGTCATCAGCGACCTCGTGTTCCAGGGCGAACGCCAGAACCAGTTGCTGGCCCAGACCGCACTGAATTCCGTCCGGGCGGAATTAATCAGTTATTTGCACAAAGTAAACGACGTCAGCACGACCAGTCCCGAAAAACACGTGATTCCGGACAGACTGGAAAAAGTCATCGAGAACACGCTGTCCAATATTTATGTGGCGCGCATCAAGATCTACAACAAGAACGGCACGATTGTCTATTCCACGAACGGCAAGGACATGGTGCACGATGACGATAATCCCGGTTTCACCTCCGCGATGGCGGGAAAGATCGAGAGCAAGCTCAAGTACCGGGATATCTTCAGTCTGTTTAATCGTGACAGCGAGATCGACAACCTTGTCGAGAGTTACCTGCCGGTGCGTGAACGCGAGGATCTGCCGATCCTCGGGGTCTTCGAGATCTACACGGATGTCAGTGCCATTGTAAAAGAGATCGAGCATACGGAAATCATGATCATGCTGGGCGTTATCGTGATCCTGCTGCTGCTGTATGGCCTGTTGCTGGCGATTGTCCGGCGGGTATCGAATACGCTCGAGCATCAGCAGTCGGTTATTCAGGAGCGTACGCATACGCTGGAGCTGTTGTCGTCCCAGTTGCTGAATTCGCAGGAGTACGAAAAAAAGGCGATAGCCCGCGACCTGCATGAAAATATTGCACAAACCCTGGCCGGGATAAAAAATGTCATCGAAGCCGCCCTCACCAAGCAGGCGGCGCAAAAAAAATCCGGCAGTCCCGAGCTGAAGAATTCGATCCGGCTGTTGCAGGATTCCATCGGCGAAATCCGCAATCTGGCGATGCAGATCCGGCCGCCTTCCCTGGATGATTTCGGGCTCGTCAAAACCCTGGAGTGGTTGTGCCGGCAGTATCAGATCCTGTATCCCGAGGTCACGATTGTGGCGTCGTTGGCGCTCGATGAATCCGCCTTGTCCGACGAGCACAAGTCGATCATCTACCGGGTGGCGGAAGATACCCTGGACAGCCTGCTGCGGAGCAGGAGTGTAAAACAGATCAGCGTCACCCTGGGCAAGCAGGATGAATTGATCAAGCTGATCATAGAAGACGACAGCATGCTGCCCGATGACTTCGAGGCGTATTCGAATAACACCATGCTCGCCAGCATTCCGCTTTACAACATGCGCAAACGCACAATCCTCTCCGGCGGCGTCTTTACCATCGAAAAGAAAAGCGATAACCGCGGCACCATCGCCAGTTCGTCATGGGCCGCAAACTGATTTAAATCGCGAGTCCTGCCGGGCGTCACGTTGCGCAAGTCGCGGTTCACCGACGAATTGCACATTTCAATAGTTATCCCCTCATAACGCCCGTGTTTGCAAAGTACGCCTCGCCGCGGCAGGTGTCATTCATACTAACTCACTGAATAAACGAATAATTTCGCCTTGGCGTGATTTCTGCATTGGGTGTACGGCAACTATTAAAGATACAAACCATAAAGGGGCGCGAAATGAATGGTAAGTGGTTTGGGCTGTTCCAGCGCAGCCATGCGAAACGCGATGTGCCACGGCCGCGTCTGGTAGAGATCCCCGGGGTGGGACAGGTGTGGGTGGCGAAAACCATCGATTGCATCGGCGAGTCCTGCCTGCGGCCACAACTATTGACGATTAAGGCATTGGGCCTGTTGCAGGAGGGCGATGTGCTGGAGTTGAAATTCGATAACCCGGGCTCCGTCGAGGGGATCCACGCCCTCATTACCGTGCTGGAGGTTTCGCATCTGGGCACCGTCAAGAACGACGGCTACTGGAGCGTGTATATCCGCAATGCGGATTGAGCCAGAGCCAGCCAGTGCAGTCAAGAATGTTTTAACGGTTTCGCAAACAAGGTGCAGAGGTTATGACAAAGCAGGTCGATACGCTACAAATCAAAACACTTAATGCCGTCTCGCAGCCGGATAAAAAAGGCAGGATGTATGCCATGTCGATCCTCGCGGTGATTACGCTGGGGTCGATATTCGCCCTGATGCTGGATACGCGATTTGTGTATCTGCTGGTTTATCTGTGGTTTGGCACCATCTATGGCCTGCTGCTGCAGTACGGCCGTTTCTGCATGGCATCGGCGGTGCGCGATTTGTTTGCCGTCGGCGTCCCGCGCATGGCGGTGGGAGTCATGATTGCAGTGGCGCTCTATTCACTGACGGCGGCGGCAGTCACCGCGGGTGGCCTGACGACCTATCATCCGCATCCGCTGGGCTGGCATGTGGTGATTGGCGGGGCACTCTTCGGTTTCGGCATTGTGTTCACCGGGGGCTGCGCCTCGGGCTCACTCTATAAAAGCGGCGAAGGCAACATGGGCTCCATGCTGGTGGTGGTGACCATCTCCTTTGCGCAGGCCTATTTCGTCGACGTCGGCGGGATCTTCAATCACATGGTGCCCGAGGCGTGGACCGCGTCTGCGGCAGCGAAAGACATGCCCGCAGAAATTTCGGTGACCAACGGCTGGTTCGATCAGTTCATGGCCGGGCATGTCTGGGACATGCACGCGCAGACCGTGGCGGGCAGTCTCGGTATCAAAAGCCCGGTTGCCGGCGCCTTTCTGGGTAACGCCTTGCTCTGCGCCATCCTGCCCACGCTGGCCATCCTCGTCCTGTTATACATGCGTGTCTACCGCAAGGGTTATCTGCGTCGCGCCAAGATCACCGCACCGCGCTTTGGCGATCATGTACGCGGCATGTGGTCGATGATCACCAGTTCCAGGAATACCGCCCTGGCCGGACTGGCGCTGGGCATTTTCGCGGGCATGCACATGTGGGTGATTGGCGAACTGCGCGAACACTACAACATCTTCAACTTTGGCGAACTGCTGCGCGCCATGGGTTACACCCACGGTCTGTCCATTCAGGATACGGTGTTCGATCCGGGTTACTGGTATATCACGACGCAGGAGGCGCAGTGGGGCGGCTGGTTGATGGAGAAGCTGGGCATCAACATGATGGGGAATATCTTCTTTGGCGTGGAGAACGGCCTGCCCAATCCCCTGATCAATGCGCCGGGCTACATGTCCATTGGCATCATTCTTGGCGCCGCCGTACTCGCCAATCTGCGCGGCGAATTTAAATGGAAAATTCCCAATCTGGAGACCGCCATCATGGCCGTCGTGGGCGGGATTTTTATGGGCCTGGGCGCGCGCGTCGGTCTGGGTTGCAACATCGGCGCATTTTTCGCGCCCGTCACCAATGGCGATGTCAGTGGCTGGATATTTCTCGCCGGCATGCTGCTTGGCGCCTTCGGTGGTGTGAAACTGATTAACTGGTGGATCGATTGGCGTGCCTCGCGACAGGATGAATTTGCACTGTAATTCGGTTTGCACATGGTATTGGCACGGAATAGGGGAGGAAAGACTGTATGGCGGTGAAGTTTGAAAAGACCTCGGACGGTGAATACATGCTGGATGTCACGACCTATGTTTGTCCGCATCCGCAGATGTACACCAAAAAGGCATTGCAAAAATTGAATAGCGGAGATGTGCTCACGGTGCGTTTTGATAATCCATCCTCGGGCGAATCGATTGTCTCCATGTGCGAAACCACAGGTGATGAGCTGTTCGAACGCGACGAGGATGGCGGGACATTCTCCTGGAAGATACGCAAGGGCTGAGCGTATGCGGCTGGGTCTCGTGGTGACGGATGAACGCTGTGGGCAATATGCGTTTGATTTACTGGACGCGGCGCTTGCCAGAGGCTGGAGCGTACGTTGTTTCTTTTCCGACCGCGGCGTGCTGGTGCTGGGTGACTCGCGTGTGTCCCGCTATCTGGAGGATAGCAAGGTGATGATGTCACTGTGCGAGCTGAGTGTGGAACGCTATCCGCAGGCCGGTGAGGTGTTACGGCGGGTCGGTGACGGGGTGCTTATTGGCGGCCAGTACCAGGATGCGGAGCTGGTGCGAAATAGCGATCAGGTTATCGTCCTGTGAGAGGGTTTGAGTGAGCGTTCCGAAAAATATCGTGGTGATCGCGCGGGTAAAAAAGGCCGAGGCCCTGCGCATGGCCGGTGGACTGACGCTGCTCGATGATGTCGTGCGCGTGTTCGTGGTCGGGGAGTTGAACGACGATGCGGAAACGGCGGAACAACTTGAGGCGCTGGAGTTTGCTGAAGTGCCGATTGTGAGCGTTGCCGTGGATGACAGGGATTCGATGGACGCCCTGGCGAGTACGATCGCAGGTTCACAGGTGGTTTACATCGTATGAGTGACATGCTGCACGTGATGATACTGGGCGCTGATTTACAGTCAGACGATGACGGTTTTCGGCAGGCGCTTGTGGCCGCCTTGCAGCGCGCGGGCGTGATCGTCGAAGAGATCGGTTTGGCCGGCAAGGCAGGCGAGCTGCTCGATCGGCTGGAGAAGAATTCCTTGCCCATTGTGTTAAAGCCGTGCTGAGTGGTGTTGTTTTCCCGTGTCGCTGCGGATTGCAAAGTGAATGCAGAGCGTGACGGGCGACAAAATGCAAGGGCGGAAGAGTGCAGTACGTATGAGGGCGGGTGATGCAACTTGCGGGAATATAACGCTTATCTGCTTATTCTCGGACGTTGGCATTGCAATTGCTGTACAGATTTGAGGGGCGCGATGTGTGAGTCACGATCCTGCGAATGCAGTGACTGAGCTGCGACAGGAATCGGGACAGGTGAGGCGTCGACTGTCAGGCGGAGGAGGACAAAACATGAAATTGACTAGAAATAAATTTACGGCGAAATGGCTCATTCTGTTACGGGGGCGCGGACTGCTAGTCTCCACACTGGCCGCAACCACGCTGTTGCTCGCTGCCTGCGGCGGTGGCGAGGACACTACCTACAACACGGTGGTCGATTCTTCGGGTACGGCGACGTCCATCGTGGTGAATACGCCTGCGTCCATCGCGCAGGAATCGGATGCTGATTACAACAATAACGTAAATGGTTTGATCACCGCGACGACATTACAAACCTGGATCGACAACTGGACAGCGAACCGTCCCGCGGGGATTACCGGCCGCCTGGTGATTTTGCAAATCAATAACGGACCCGCCACGCAAGAGTACATCACACCCAATCCGGCCGCTGGTGTACTGACCTACAGTCTGGCGAGCAGTCGTCTGATCGAGACACGTTCCAATGGGGTGATTCAGACGCAAAGCATGGTGCCCGAGGGCGCGCAAATGGACCAGCTCTTCAAGGACTTCGCACTCGACCCCAGCAAGGACATGCTGGTGTGCGCCATGGGTACCGGCAGCACAGGTGCGAACATGTCCATGGGGCGTTGCTGGTATATGCTGCGCTACTGGGGCGTGCCCAAAGAACATCTTGCCTTGCTGAACGGCGGCGCCTCGGTGGTGATGACGGGCTCCTATCTCAGCAGTACGGCCAGCTGCGATGAGAGCGGAGGCTCGACGAGCTGTCTGCCGGGCGGCGGGACCTTCTCGGTGCGTAACCTGGCGCAGGACAATACCGCCTTGCAGGCCACGGTTCAGGACATGATGAATATCGTCAAGCCTTCGGATGTGAATGACCTCACCGACGGCGTGTTCCTGTGGGATGCGCGCGGCCTGAATCAATACAGCGCGATGGACGTGAACGACCTTAACGTGCTGCAATCCGCCAACTACATGAACACCTTTCAGAACAGCGGTTCGCAACAAGGTCACCCCAACGGTGCGCTCGAGCTGAATTTCAGCAATATGCTGGACTCGACCACGGGTTACAGTTACAAGCCCAAGAGTCAGTTGCAGGCATACCTGGATGGCGATGTGGATGGCAGTGGCTACGGTTTCAGAGATGGAACCTTCTCGCTCGTCGGTCACGGCATGGCGTATCAACCCGGCGATACGGTATACACCTATTGCGAAACGACATTCCGCGCCATGATTACCGGCGTGGTCGCCGGTGTGATCCTCGGCAAGCCCACGCGGTTTTACGATGGCGCGATGGTCGAGTGGCACTCTTTGTCCAACGCGACGGCGGTCAATGGCCTGCCGATATTGCCGGCGGATTCGCCCTGGCGTACGGATGTGACCAGCAAATCCTATTTCGTCTATGCCGATAGCGCGACCCACATCGCCACACGCACGATTGTGAATGCGTATGCCACGTCAGCGAATGCCATTATTGTTGCCGATAAGGAATACAAGCGCGGCGCCGGCAGCAGTAGCAGCGGATCAGGCAGCAGTTTACCGCTTCCACCTAACCCGTGTGGAGGTTGATACTTCGAGAAGGTGTCAAGTTTGGGGTCCGCGCCAGCGGACCCCGTTTTTTTTTTTTAAGCGTCATGCCGCTTAACCGAAGCCGTTGCATTAGCATCGGCTTCGGCGCCTGGAGTAAGATGCGTAAACGCTTTCAGTTAGACCAGCTTGCGAGTCCGCATGGCAAAAACTAATACGTTCCGTTTATTCATCGTGGTTGTTGCCGTGGTCGTTATGTCTGGCGCATGGGCGGTATGGCACTATATGGATTCCGTCGGACCTGACAGACAGGTTGCACGGTTTCTGGAACAGCATTGGCAGAACCCTCTGCCACCACAGGGCGCCCCCCCTGCGCAATTCTCGGCGTTGGAGGCGTCACTGGATCCGAAATCCTGCGGCACCTGCCATGCACAGCAATACCGCGACTGGCAAACCAGTTTACACAGTCACACGATCGGCCCCGGGCTCCTGTGGCAGTTCGATTTGATGAATCAGGCCGAAGCCAATAAATGCCTGCGCTGTCATGCGCCCCTGGCCGAACAAAAGGCCTTGCTGGCGCAGGCGCGGCACTGGGCTGCTGCACCGTCCACGAAACCGCCGGACTATGTTCCCACGGATCTGGCGCACCAGGGTCTGGTGTGCGCAGCCTGCCATGTCCGTGAGCATCGACGCTTCGGGCCACCGCCTTTGCCCGGTAAGCCCATCCCGGCACAAACCCCGCATGGTGGCTTCACGGCCAGCAAGGCCTTTGAAGACAGTCGCTTCTGCGCTGCCTGTCACCAGTTTCCCGCGGACGGTCCGCGCATCAATGGCAAGTTGCATGAAGATACCTACGAACAATGGCGCAACAGTCGCTTTGCCCGGGAGGGCGTGTCTTGTCAGGGGTGTCATATGCCTGCGCGACGCCACTTATGGCGCGGCATTCATTCACCGGAAATGGTGCGGCAGGCGATCGATGTCAAGCTGGATGTTAGCACCTCATCCGGACGCGATGGCCGCTACCATGCGGTGATTAGCAATGTCGGTGCCGGCCATGACTTTCCCACGTACATGGTGGCCAAGGTCTATGTCGAGCTGGACCTCGTCAGTCCGGATGGAAAGCAAAGCCGGTCCCTGGCCAGACGTACGATCGGTTGGGACGTGGACAGCGATCTCACGCATGAAATATCCGATACGCGGCTGCCGCCGGGTGGCAGACTGGATCTTGCTGACACGTTCGAATTGCCGAATGAGCCCGGTTGGCGATTGCTCCTGCGTATTTCGGTCGCGCCGGGCGAACATTATGAACGCACCTTCACCTCCATGTTGAATCACAAACAGCAATTGAGCGCGGCGACATTGCAAACCCTGAGCGCGGCGCTGGCACAGGTGCGTGCTGCGCGATTTGTGGCGTTGGAGTTGGCGCGGCCTTGCCCCGCGCGTATTGCAAATTGAATTCAGTCTGGGACACATCGATTTCTGCAACCGCCGGTTGTCTCGTCTCATGTCGTAACTCATTGAATACACGGTACATGCCACAGTGGTATGAGATATGCACTGGGTATCTTTGCAAAGGTGTGGAGGAGGGTTCATGAGTCTGGGTGGATGCAGAGTGGTCATGATCGTGGCAGCGATGATGTTCGCCATGTCGTCGTGGGCGGCAGAATCCGTGTCTCCCAAAAAATCGACGCGCCTGCGTTTCAAAGACGGCCCGGTATGCATGTGCGTCAACGGCCTGAGTGAATCCCAGATTCGAGCGGCTAACAAGGCGAGACAAGCAGGTAAAGGCGCGAGCTTGCCATCGATAGCACCCAGCCAACCAAATCGAGAAGAGAACGACCTACAAAAGGCAGGAGGGAGATAATATGTCTAAACGCTATATTGCTCGTTTTAGGAAACTGATCGGCCGGGGGCTCCTGGCCATGTTGTTGCTGACCGGTATCACCCTGATGTGGGATGTCGTGTCTGTGCCGGGCCACAACGATACCCAGGCCAGGCTTGCCGCGAACACACCTCATGGTGGCTGGGGCAGCGAGGCATTAGAGGCCATTCACGCCAATGTTGCGCCTTATTCTCCCATTCGACTGGCGAATGCCTGCGGCCTTGGCGCATCGAGTTGTTTCAAGTGTCACAACGGCAGCCGTGCCAAGACACCCGCAAGTGATCCCAAGACAGCACCGTGGCATGTGCAACACGAGAAGGTCAATTATTCCTGCGCGGGCTGCCACGCCGGCAACCCAAGGCTGATGAAAAAGGAACTTGCACATACCCGACTGATCGCCGATCCGCGTACGCAGCCAGCACAGACATGTTTCACCTGTCACGAAGGATCGAACAAGGAAGATCTCCTCAAGACCTATCAAGCAATCGCAAAAGGGGGGAATTGATATGCATCTCCATCAAGAAAATTCGAAAATGCCGAAACAAGCGATCATGCGCAACACCGCCGCAGTCCTGTTCGGCGCAGCGGTGTTGGGTGCACCCGCCGCAGCCTGGGCCGGCCCGACCATCAATTTTGGTGACCAGGGGTTCTTGACCCTGACCTATGGCGTACAGATCTGGACCCAGTACCAGGGATTTACGTCGGCAAATGATTCCGGGTCTATTACGGATACCTTCCTGCGGCGCAATCGCATCACATTCAGCGGCCAGTACAATGATTACGTCGGATTCTATGCGCAAATCGAGGCCGGTAACGACGGCAAGCGCGGCAATACGGATCGCAGTATCTATTATCGCGATGCCTATCTGACCCTGGATTATTCCGATGCAGTACGCTTTATTGCCGGGCGGTTTAAAAATACATTCTCGCGCGAGAATCTGGAGGCATGTCTGGAGCCGCTGACAATCGATCGCGCCGAGGTGATTTCCTATACGCCGTTCGGCGGTACGCGCGATACCGGTTATGCCGTCTGGGGAAATCTCGACGACGCGAAATTTCAATACCGGTTCATGATCGCCAATGGTAGAGAAGGCGACGATGTCCCCAAGCATAATCCGCGCATGACGCTGCGCGTGCATTGGAGCCCGCTCGAGCCGGAATATGACTACGGCTACCGTGGCACCTATCTTGGCACGCGCAAGGTGTTCACCCTGGGTGCGGCTTATGATTATCAGGCGGATGTGGCGTATGCGGATTATGGTCTGCGCCAGGACATGAAAAATTACAAGGCCTCCACGGTCGATGTCTTTTGGGAAACCCCGACCAAGAGCGGCACCTATACCTTAAGCGGTGCGTATTTCGACTATGACACGGGTAATGCCATCAACCAGAGCCCGGACCCGTCCTTGCCGATCACCACGCAATTGCAGGCAAGTTATGTCAAGGCGGGATATTTGTTTCCGGACAAGATCGGCCTTGGACGTCTGCAGTTGTTTTTGCGGCACGAGAACTCCGACTATAACCTGACTAGCGGTCTCTATGACCAGACCTGGAATGGCGCAGGTTTCAATTACTATATCAACGGTCAGCAACTCAAAGTCAGCTTCGAGTATGACCAAATCCGGTTCGACAAACAGGACCCGATCAATCCGGCGTTGCAGGATTACAATCAGGCGACCCTCGGATTCCAGCTGATCTTCTAGCAAAACCGCGGTACGAAACACCACCCGCCAGCACTATTGAACAGTGTGGCGGGTGGTTCGGGAGATAAATCCGAATAAAGTGTATTGGGCTCAGTACCGGCAGCGACAGTCATTCGTCATGACCTGGAATCCGGGTTTTGCGTTTTGTAAAAAATACATGCAAATGCAAGTTATAAGCGCAGTTTATAATTCTGATGCAGGCTGAGCGGAGTAGCAGATCGCACTATCCAACAAACTAAATATGGCTATAATGTACGAAAGTATAATTAATAATGAGTAGTTCAGTAATTTATTAAATATGAATTATGAATAAGCTGCTCGACATACCACCATGGCTGTTGGCAACTGCAATACTTCTCGTACTGGTGACGGCGGGTTTATTGTATTTGCACATACATTACCGCCTGGTTTTAGGCCGGCTTAAAACCAAAATCCTGGAGGTCCAGGACGGCAGGCTTGAGCCGCTGCAGCTCGGCACCACGCGCGGCACTTTTTTGTCCAGTTTTGTCAGTGAATTCAATTCCATGGTGACGTCTTTGCGCGCGCTCTTCTCAACCGTCGAGGAATGTCAGCGCAGGGTGCTTAACGAACGTAACAAGATAAATTCCATGTTGCAGAGCCTGCCCGGCGCTGTCATGAGCCTGGATGAGAATCTGCGTATTGTCTCCTTTAACCGGCAAACCGAGGAACTGTTTTCACACACACAGGAAGACCTGCAAGGCCAATCATTTTTTGAAGTCTTGAAACTTGATTTATCCGATCAGGAAATCATCCGCGACGCATTGCATTACAAACAACCGATCAGGAATCAGGAATTCAAGATTCGCATGGGCGCGGTAATTCGCTGGTTATCTTTGAATATTTCCTTTCTCAATGACCAGGGAAATGATCTGGCGGTTGTTGTGACGCTGCAGGATATGACTGAATACAAACAATTACAGGAGAGCGTCGCCTACCGGGAGAAACTCGTGGCGATGGGCCAGCTTGCCGCCGGGGTGGCCCATGAACTCAATACCCCGCTGGGCAACATACTTGGCTATTCGCAACTGCTTAACGAGAATATCCGGAACGATGACAAGGCGACCCATTTCTCGAAAATTATCATGGATGAGACGAAGCGCTGCTCCCGCATCGTCCATGATTTGCTGAATTACGCCCATGAAGAAAAATGCGCCGGTCATGTCTGTGATGTAGCCACACTGGTGCGCGACGTCTTTGATGCATTTGTCAGTTGCCGCGCCAAACGGTTCGGCATCGATATGCGCATGATCCTGCCCCCGCAAAAACTTGCCGTAGAGGGCGCGTGCGGACAACTGGATATCGTACTGACCAACCTCATACTGAATTCGATGTATGCGCTGAGAGATGTCGAGCAGCCCCGGATTGAAGTTGCCGCGTCCGGTGAGCACGATTATGTCTATCTTACGGTCACGGATAATGGTCATGGAGTGCCTCAGGAGATACGAGGAAGGATCTTTGATCCATTCTTCACAACCAAGGGCGTGGGCGAGGGAACAGGGTTAGGTCTGTCTATAAGTCAAGCCATGGTCTCAAAATATGGCGGGACGATAAAATACGACTCCGACTACACCAGTGGAGCGAGGTTTATCGTCAAATTACAAGCTGTTAGTGTGGAGGATGTGTCCTATGCAGTCAGTGGCTAAATTACTTGAGGATGATATTACGCCGGTCGCTCAAGGTGCGCCTGTCGTCCTGATCGTGGAAGACGATTTGAATATGCGCGAGCTTGTGGTCAATGTGCTGCAGAAATCCAGTGTGGACATGAAGCTCATCCCCATGGATAGCCCGCAACATGCATTGCACTTTCTGGAGAATCATGAAGTCGGTGTGGTGTTGACTGACCTGCGAATGCCCGCCGTGGATGGATTACAGGTCCTGGAGTTCGCCAAGGGCTGTAATGAACTCACGCAGGTTGTTTTATTCACAGGATATGGCACCGTGGAGACCGCGGTTGCCGCGCTCAAAAAAGGCGCCTTTGACTATATACGAAAGCCGTTTGACAATGTCGAGTTATGCAGCACCGTCGAACACGCAGTTCAACATTATGTTCTGAGCCGGGATAACCGAAGCTTGCGTGAGCAGAATCAGGCATTATCCGAAGGGATGGATCTGATCGGGCAATCCGATTCGATGCAGCAGGTCCAGCGCCTGATTGGCTCGGCCGCGGCGTATGACTGTAGTGTGTTCATTTCGGGTAAAAGCGGTTCGGGGAAGGAGCTGGTTGCCAGGCAGATCCATATGCAAAGCAAGCGCAGGGAGGGTCCGTTCGTTGCGCTGAACTGTGCGGCAATTCAGGAAAACCTGATCGAAAGCGAACTGTTCGGCTATCGTAAAGGTGCCTTTACCGGGGCCGAAAAGGCCAAACCCGGTTTATTCGAGGTCGCCAACGGCGGGACCATATTCCTGGATGAGATCAATAATGCCTCGCTATCCCTGCAGGCCAAACTGATGCGTGTACTGCAGGACGGTTCGTTTTACCCGGTAGGGGATATCAAGCCGTGCGCTGTTGATGTGCGGGTGCTGGCGGCGACCAATCGGAACGCGGCCGAGCTTATCGAGAATGGCGAACTGCGTGAAGACCTGTACTATCGGTTGACAGTCATGGAGATACGGGTACCGTCATTGCGCGAACGCCGTGAGGACATCCCGTTATTGACTTATCATTTCCTCGATAAATATTCGAAAGGCTTTGGTAAAGTCGTGAAATCGGTATCCACCGAGGTGTTGAGTGCGCTCATGCAGTACAGTTGGCCGGGTAATGTGCGTGAACTGGAAAACGTGATTCAGCGCATGATGATCCTCACGCGAACGGAGCAGCTGGATATTGACGTGCTGCCTGCCGAACTTGTTCAGAACCAGCAAATGATGAACCGCGCTATCGATTATATGGAGCCGCAGACGCTCGAGGAAATCGAAATTTATTTCATCAAGAAAACGCTCGCCGACACCGGCAGCGATCGGGCTCTTTGTGCGCAGATTCTCGGTATCGATAAAAGCACGCTGTGGAGAAAGATAAAGCGCTATAACCTGGAAGAGACGGACGAATCCGTACCCGCCTGACATGCCTATGCCCGTACGCAGTGTGGCACGCGCTGCAGCTTGTCTGCTTGCGGTGTTTCTCGTTTCGCCTTTTGCCTGCGCGCAATCAGATATTGAAAAGCGCCTCGATCGCCTGGAGCAACAAGTCCAGCAACTTACCGAGACGCTAAAATCCCATGGCTTGCTCGAGCCTGGCGTATCCTCGCAGCCAGCAGTGAAGCCACCACCTCCCGCAACAGTCCAGCACGGCGGGTATGCCGACATACGCTACTATATTAGTGAATCCGCGCTGGATGCTACGCCACCGGATGTCTCACCGCTTGCAAGCGGTCGTATCGCGCTTGGCGAGCAAATCGACCTGCAAGCAAAATCTTATCGTGCAGATTCAGGTGGCATGTTTTCGGCTTACCGTGACCCGTCACGGTATCGTGCCGCCGGGCTTTGGCTGCAGGCGCAACTGACGATCACACAGCCGGGTGAGCATCGATTTGCGATTGTTACCCAACCTGCAAGAGAAGGCGGCTCGGCAGTGACAACGACGGAAACGGTCAAGCTATGGTTGAACGATCGAAAATTATTCGATATCAATTCCACTTCCAAATGGCGTACGTGGTCGGCGTCGATTGATCTGGTCCCGGGTGTGTATAGAGTGAGACTCTGGTTTAATTCCGTCTCGCCGGGGTTTGGGCCTACCCCCGTCGATTCATCCATACGTCTTCGGCTCCAGCGCCCGGGCGACGCCACCCTGATACCACTGCAAGATTTATTAACCAGCCCTGATAAACCGGATGCCTAGGCTAGTGACGATATACTTATATATAGTTATAGAGTCACAGACAACCTGAATCATCTCTGGCAAGAAATAAATAAGAGTCATACATAATGAACAAGACCGAACGGTCAAATATTGCTGTTTGTGATTAAAGCGCGAATTTTGCACAGTTAATTATGTAGTTCCCCCCGAAACTCTGGATTCGATACCCCGGTTTTATAGATCGCTATGTCGATCTGCACCAGCTTTGACCATGCTTGCTTGAAAAAATAACAAAACGAAAGCAATCAACACGCAAGTGTAAAACCAGGTCTTGCTGCTGCGGTTGCTTTGGCTTGAGATAAATAAGTATGAGTTATAGAAGCATGATAAAAAATCATTATCAAAAATGAATCGTTATCTGAGTAATCAACTTCACGATGACAAATGTAATTCATGTTTTACAAAAATTTTCATGTTCGCATATTTTCTTTTATGGATTATGAGATTAGTATTTGTAGCGTTGCACGGAATATGGGATTTGTTAAAGTGTAACAAGCAAGGATATAAACAATCACAATTACTACTCGTCATTTGTTTAAAAGAGGGATTTTTATGCAGACGACATGGAAAATTCAAAATATCTCCAAACGACCAATAACGCTGATCCGGGATACAGGTCAGGCGTTACACCTTAATCCAGGTTGTGTCTCCGAACTGACTTCGCAGGAAGTCGAACACAACGCCATGGTGACCAAATTGATCAGGGAAAAGTTGATCAAGCGGGTTACGGTCGAAGGTACAGGCAAAAAGGCGAGTGACGAAGAACAAAAATCTGAGTCGCACACCACCGGCAGGTCCGCCGGGAAGACAGCCAAAAAACACTAAATTGCAGCTCGCAAATTTAAAACCTATGGAGATATCTCATGGTCACGCCAACCTATCCTGGTGTTTATGTAGAAGAAGTTTCTAGCGGTAATCGTCCTATCACGTTTGCCAGTACCTCTACCGCCGCATTCGTTGGCGTCGCGGAGAAAGGGCCGATTACCGGTGCGGAACGTATTTTCAGCTTTACCGAATTCCAAACCAAATACGGTGGCTATCTATCGACATCGTTTCTCGCGCATGCCGTTTTTCAGTTTTTCAACAATGGCGGTACGATGTGCTACATCGTGCGCGTGGTGGGCGAGAACACCGCAACCGCCGCTATCGCGCTGAACGATCGTTCAGCGGCAACGAATGAAACACTGACCATTTCCGCCAGCAGCCCCGGTGTCTGGGGCAATGAGATGGAGGTCGTGATTACCGACGGCACGGTCAGCCCCAGTAACGAAATCAATCTCTATGTCTATCGCAATGGCGGTACGACGCCGCTGGAAAAATTCGAAAACCTGAGCATGGTGAGTACGGCCTCGAATTACATCGAAAAGATCACGAGTAATTCCGCCTATATTCGCGTGAGCGTCAATACGGCCAATCCAACCCTAACCAGTGCAGCCGCCCACGGTACCAGCATCGGCGCCACGGCGCCTGCCGCGTTGACTGCGCCCAACCTGAACATGCGCATCAATATCGACGGCGACGGTTATCAGGAGATCAACATCAATAATGGCGTTGGCGGTGGCGCGGGACAGGCAGCGGATCTGACCACACCGGCGAATATCGCCACCGCGATTCAATTCGTGGTGCGGACATTGACACCGATGCGCAGCAGCACCGACCCCAATGCCTTTGCCCAATTCACCGCGGCTACCGGCACCGGTAATGTCCTGGTACTGACCTCCGGCACGGCAGGCGCGGCGTCTTCGGTCAACGTGGCGCGGGCATCCACACTGGCAAACGATGCGACCGGTCTATTGAACATCGGCGCGCTGGAGGGTGGGCGTGAATCCGTGGGTGCGGCGCAGACACGCCCTCAGAACAACACCGTGAGTGTCCCGCGTTATCTGATTGGCGATCACTCGCCGGTCACGGGGGCGACCGGGCCCGTGCGTTCCATCGTTGGCGGACTCGATGGCGACCCGGTGGATTCGGATACCCCGTATGAAGATGCCTTGAGCCGTCTGGATAACATCGATGACGTGAGTCTGTTATGCATCCCCGGCGTGTCGTCGCCGTCCTTGATCGGATACGCCATGAACTATTGCAGCACGGTACGCTCCCTGAGCGATTGTTTCTTTATTGCGGATCTCCCCCAGGATGTGAAGACCGTGACCGAGGTACAGGGTTTTGTCGCCGGCATTTCTCCCAAGGATTCCTATGCAGCAGTGTATGCACCGTGGTTGTTGATCAACGATCCCACCGGCGCCAGCGCCGAACCGATTGCCGTACCCCCCTCGGGGTTTGTCGCAGGTTTATATGCCAAGACGGATGCACGCCGCGGTGTCTGGAAGGCACCGGCAGGGACAGCAGTCGCCGTGGCCGGGGCGAGCGGCGTGACCGTACGTTACACGGATGTGGAGCAGGGCCTGTTAAATCCCACGCCGTACCATGTCAATATCATCCGCGAGTTTGCGGCCTCGGGCAGGGTGATCTGGGGCGCACGGACGATTACCAGTGATGCCGAATGGAATTACGTGCCGGTACGGCGGATGGCGATCTTCCTGCGCGTGAGTATCTACAACGGGATTCAGTGGGCCGTGTTCGAACCCAACGACGAAAGGCTCTGGGCGCAACTGCGGTTTAACCTCAACAGTTTCATGATGACCCTGTTTCGTCGCGGTGCATTTCAGGGGGCGAAGGCCTCGGATGCCTTCTACGTCAAGGTCGATAGTGAAACGACCACGCAGGCGGATATCGATTCAGGCATCGTCAATATCGAAATCGGATTTGCGCCGTTGAAGCCAGCGGAATTCGTGGTCGTCAGGATCAGCCAAAAGGCAGGCCAACCATCATAACCGGTTGCACAGGGAGGAACAGCAATGGCCAAGTTTGTCGTCAATTCATACCGGGAAGACCCGTATCGGAATTTCAAATTCAAAGTCAAAATCGATAACGAGTACGTGGCGGGTCTGCATAAATGCAGTGCCTTGAAACGGACCATCGAGGTCGTCGACTGGCGCGAAGGCGGCGACCCCACGCATTCACGCAAGCTGGTGGGGAAGGCAAGCTTCGAGCCCATCACCTTGGAGCAGGGTGTCACGCACGACACCACCTTCGAGGGCTGGGCCAAGCTGGTCCACAACTACAGCGGTGACGCCGCCATGTCCCTGAAGAATTTCAGGAAGGACATCGTCATCGATGTCTGTAACCTGCAGGGCAATGTCGTGCTGTCGTACCTGGTTTACCGTTGCTGGGTCTCCGAATACACCGCGTTGCCGGATCTGGACGCCGCGGGCAATAGCGTGATGATCTCCAGCATCATTCTGCAAAACGAGGGATGGGAACGCGACGAATCGATCACCGAGCCGACTGAAACCTGATAAACACAGGATGTGTTATGCACGAATATGTCTGCACATTGCCGGGCGGCTATTTTGACCCCGAGGGTAAATTACACAGGGAAGTGGCGCTGCGCGCATTGGGGGGATACGAAGAAGAACTGATCACCTCCGGTCTGCAAACGCCGCCGCGCCAGATCACCCGGTTGCTGCAACGTTGTATCCAGCGTATCGGCGACATCACCACGATCACCGAAGAGATCGCGCGGGATCTGCTGGTGGTGGATCGCGAATTTATCCTGCTGATGCTGCGCAAGATCACCTTCGGCAATGTCGTCGTCGCCAAGCTGGCCTGTCCCTGGCCGGACTGTCTCAAACCCATCGATATCGATTTCAAGATCGATGACGTGCCGGTCTCCGCGCTTGAGGATATCCAGCCGGATTACGCCTGCATGTTATATGACGAGCGCCTGGGCGCCTCCCGCGAGTTTGTGTTTCGACTGCCGAAAGGGCGGGATCAGGAGCACATCAGTCACCACCTCGATGAGGACGAGTCCTCGCTGCTGACACAACTGCTGAGTCATTGCCTATTGCGGATCGAACGGGATACGCAGATCGATGCGCACAAGGTGCGTGACCTCAGTGCGGCCATCCGCGCCAACCTGGAAATTGAAATCGAGGCACGCTGCCCGAGTATCGACCTGACCATGGAACTGACCTGCCCGGAGTGTTCGCGCAGTTTCGTGGCGCCGTTCGAATTACAGGATTTCTTTTTCGGCGAGGTCAAAACCAATATCGAATTGCTCTACCGGGAAATTCACTATCTGGCGTTTCATTATCACTGGAGCGAGGCGGAATTGATGAATATGCCCAGAACCAGGCGGCAACGTTATATCGATATCCTGTCCTCGGAGATTGAGAAGATCAATGATAAAGCCCATTAAAGCCTATCGACCCGGTGCGGGTTATTTCAAGTCGATCCTGAAGGCGTCTGTGACGCCGTTTCAGGCGCGGGATACCTCCGCGAGATTATTGGGCCTGAGTGTCACCCCGGCGCGCTTCAGAACCAGCCTGCGGCATTTACCGTTCCGCTTCCATTACCTGATCGATAGCGCGCACGGCTTCACGCCGAACTTAGTCATGCCTGAAGGCAGGGCTTTCGCTGCCAGTAATTTTACAGATTCATATGCGGATCGAAAGACTCCGCTTTCAAACCGAGATGCGCCGGTGCCATCGCAGCAAACAACTACCCCCCACACCCATGAAAACAAGGCACCGTTGACGCATTTGCACAAGGAGGTGTCACTGCCGCAGGTGGACGATGTGGAAGAGACCATACGCCAAAAGCTCGCCGGCCTGGACGTGCGTAAACTGATCCTGGACTACCAGGCACGTTTTCAACACACCAAGGGCGAGAAACCAAACGTGATCCAGGGCCTGGCGCAGCAGCTGGAGCGGCAGAATTTTCAGCGCGATAAACCCCCGGTCAAAGAATCAAGGGAGGCATCGCCATCGTCAACACAAAACGATTTGGCACCATCTGCGGTCAAGCAGCCTGGTGTGTCCGCACCGGCAAAACCGATCATCACGGCGACGAACCATGTGCTACCGGGGCTGACACAGAAAACGCCAACCGGCCAGCGAGATATACCAGAAGACGCACGTGCAACCAACATGGCGATTCGACCGCAACAGACACAGGCCGCACCCGTACCTGAACAATCCGCTACGCTGACTGCGCTCAGCAATGAACTCAAGCGCACGTCACAGGCAGGCGCGATAGCGCCGTCATCGCCACAATCGTTGCCTTATGTGAAACCGCGGTCACCGGAGAAAGCGGCAGGTGAGTCCGGCGCTATCAGGGAGGCAGATCGGGGCAGGGTGGTTAAACAGGCACGCGATAAGGTCGAGCACAAGGCGCCGCGCATCAAGGTCCTGGAAACACGTTCGCCACCGGTGACCGCCGGTGGCGACGATGGGGATTTTTTTACCCGCAGTCATCTCGGCCACTCAGACCTGATCTTTTACAAGTAGGCTGAATGAGTGATTCAACGGCAATCGCGATGGTGGGCGAGTCCTTGAGGACCCTGCTGCTGGACGAAATGGACATCACGCCCAGCGCGGATGTCACCTTGCTGGCGCCGGATGAGCATGGCGCAACAAGGCGAGTCAATCTGTTCCTGTACAAGATTCAGGAAAACGTGTTTTTTCGCAACAAGGAGTGGGAAGTGTCGCGTACGAATGCCGGACAGATCACACCACCGCCACTGAGCCTGAACCTGCATTACCTGATGACGGCGTATGCGCAGAATGATCAGGAGACAGGCAATACCACGGCCCATGAGGTGATGGGCGAGGCCATGCGTGTGCTCAATCAATTTCCGGTCGTCCCGTCCACCTACCTTGCCACGGGACTGGCCGATGCCCGCGAGCAGATCAAGATTACCCATATCTCCATCGACTTTGAGGAGCTAAGCAAGATCTGGAGCACCTTCAATGAACCGTTCCGCCTGTCGGTGGCCTATGAGATCTCGGTTGTGCAGATCGACCAATCCGCGGATACGGCACGCGACCTGCCGACCCGCGTCACCAGCATCGGCAAGCCGGACGTGCTGGCGCATATGTCCTTACCCGTTATCACGGAAGTGCAGCCTTTGAGTGGACCCGTCGGGACCGTCGTGCAGTTCAGCGGCGACTATCTCGACGGCCGGTTTGCCTACGTCACCATGAGCGGGCGTCAGGTAATGAACGGCGTGGTGATCAGCGGCAACAGCTTCAGCATGGCAGTACCGGCCGGTTTGCAGGCGGGATTCCATCAGCTCCGCGTCGATGTCTCGAAGCTCTATCGGCGCACGTATTATTTCGAGGTGACCTGAACGCATGGCAACGGTGGAGACAGAAGTGGCAGCACCGGCCCTGGCCTATCAGGACGGTTTCGAGCACATCATGGATGAGTTGAAACGGCTCGATATCCTGTTGCACCTGGAAAAATGTACGGTCACGGCCAACGCCCGTGCAGCGGAACAGGCGTTTGCGGGACACAAATACATCTCCGATGAGGAACTGGATTACCTGCTGAGCAATCCGCGGCTGGATGCCGAACAAACCGACATTGCCGACCACCTGCAAAGACTCGCAGACCTGGACAAGGCGATCGCGCGCAAGATCGACAACACCGATACGCAAACCGTGTTTTTGCCGCTGCTGTATGTCGCCGGCCTGTTTCAGTTACACTGGCTGGAATACCAGTTGTTGTTACTGTGCCTCGCCATCGAGATCGATCAAAAGTACGAAAAGGTCTACGGCTACCTGCAGGACAATATCACCCTGAAACGGCCATCACTTTCGTTGCTGGTCAGCGCCAACAGCTTTCGCGATATCGACCAGAATATCCTCCAGGGCCTGATCAATCACACCTCCAGTTTGCTCAAGTATCGCCTGTTGCATGTCAACATTGATGAACAATCCTGCACCGGCGTGTTGCGCTCACACTTTTACCGTCTCGACAAAGACCTGCTGCTGTTCATTCTGTACGGCTGTGCGCCGGATCGCTTGCCGGTAGCGGCGGCGACCCTCGTGTCGCTGCCGCAGCATGCGCTTGCGGATATCGCCAGCCAGCAACAATACCGCGACAGGCTCGCCGCGGTCATGAGCCGGGCCACGATGGGCGGCGTGATTCATCTGTATGGCGCAGCAGGCAGCGGCAAGCAGACACTGGTGCAGATGCTCCTGCAAGGAACTACGCAGATGTATGTCCGCATCGAGGCGAAGGTGCTGTTTGCCGCGGAAGATTACCCGCAACAATTGCATAGCGTGATTGGCCGTGCCGTTTTGCATCAGTTGCCGATTCTCATCGTGGATCTGGACCGAGTCGGTCAGGTCGAGCATACGCAGCCGCAACAGATTGCCAGCCTGTTCGCGCTGCTGGCGATACATTCTTTGGTGGTGTTCAGTGCCGGTGAACAACGCATCCTCGGCGATGCGATCCCGGACCAGGGGTTTCTGTTCCAGATGGAGGTGGACGCCCCCGGCGATGCTGAGCAGGGTGTGTTATGGCGGCATTACCTGAAACACACACCGGGGGTTGATAGAAATAGCGCGGCCCTGACCAGTCTGAGTGGGCGCTACAGTTTTTCACCGGCGCAGATCCGGCATGCCGCCGGTTTGTACGCCATGCAGGTTGGCCGCACGTTTGACGAAGCCCTGCTGACGCGCGTGTGTAATGACACGTCCAAACAGATCAAGGACGACCTGGTGACCATCATCAAACCGAAGTACACCTGGGACGACATCGTCCTGCCCGATGACACGCTGACCTTGCTGCGCGCCATCTGCGCGCAATCCAGCAACCGCAACCGGGTCATGCAGGAGTGGGGCTTTGAAGACAAGATCCACTACGGTCATGGTCTGAGTGTGTTGTTTTCGGGGCCGCCCGGCACCGGCAAGACCATGGCGGCCCATGTCATGGCCAACAGCCTGGGTCTGCCGTGCTACAAGATCGATTTATCCGGTGTAGTGAGCAAGTACATCGGCGAAACGGAAAAGAACCTGGAAAAGATCTTCAACGAGGCGAAAAGCTGTAACGCCGTCCTGTTTTTCGATGAGGCCGACGCCCTGTTCGGTAAACGCACCGACATCAGCGATGCGCATGACCGCTACGCCAATATCGAGACCAGTTATCTGCTGCAAAAGATGGAAGAGTACAACGGCATCGCGATCCTGGCGACCAATCTGCGTTCCAATATGGACGATGCCTTCCTGCGCCGCATCCGCTTCATTGTTGACTTTCCGTTCCCGGATGCGGCCTCCCGCAAACAGATCTGGAGCAAGCTGCGCCCGCCGGCGGCGCCGGTGCATGCCTCCGTGGACTATGACTATCTGGCGCAGCAGCTGAAGGTCTCCGGCGCGAATATCAAGAACATTTTATTGAACGCGGCGTATTCCGCCGCGAGTGAGGGCGGCGAGATCACCCTGAGCAACATCGCGGAGTCCGCCCGGCTCGAATATCAGAAGATCGGCAAAAGCTGGAACGACCACATTCTGGAAAATACACGGGTATAGGCATGGACGGCTACAGCAACAAACCGAAAATTCTCAAAGGCGCCTTCGTCGAATACGGGATCAGCCTGCCGCCCCTGTTCGTGGTGTTCCAGTTCAACCCGGAACAACTCTCGCGCACCAAGAGCATCAGCTTTCAGGGCGTCAGCAGCGAAACCAGTGTCGATACCCAGTCGCAGACGCAGGACGGTTCGCCCCTGACGATTCGGCAAAACTCCTCGCGCACGTGCAGCCTGCGTTCCCTGCATGAGCGGGATTATCCCGATAGCGATCAACTGCTCGCCATTCGCGATGCCCAGCAGGTGGAATTCCAGGATGAACAGATCAGTTTCGATATTCGCCTCGATGCCGGCGATGACCTGGATGACGGCAATGCCCTGGTGGGCGAGGTGGGGATCCTGCCGCAGTTGTCCACGCTGGAGCTGATGATGTATTCCAAGGGTGACAGCCTGTTGGGGCAATTGGTCAGTTCGCTGATCTCCAAGACCGGTTTCAGTTTTACCGACGTGGACAAGCCGCCCATGGTCCTGTTCATCTGGGGCTATTCCCGCGTGTTGCCAGTGAACATCAACAGCATGCGCATTACCGAGTCGGAGTTCAACACCATCCTGAGTCCGACCCGCGCCACCATCAGTGTCGAGCTGACGGTCATCGAGGGCAAGAACATTCCCTATACCTATTCCAAGGCCCTGAAAGAAGTCATGTCGGTACTCAATCTGGCAAACATCACCGACCTGGCGAAGGTCGTGGTGCCGGGGTAAACGCATATGTTCACGAAGATCTCACGCTATTACAAACTGGCGGATGTGGTGACACCGGACCGCAGCGGCGTGAAATATGCCAGCAAGCAGTTGCGTTTCATCGATGCGCTGGATGCGCGGGTGGAGCACACCATCGATGCCCAGGACCGTCTGGACCATCTGGCATACAAATATTACAAACAGTCGAAACAGTGGTGGCGTATCTGTGACGCCAATACCGGTGCGACGTCGCCGTTGGACATGCTGGGCAAGTCCAATCAGGCCGAGTACGTGATAGACATGACATACACCGGCTATCAGCCACCCTGGCACGAGATTGCCGCGCTCGCCGATTTTCATCCCGGTATCGTGGCGGTTCGCTTCGGTTACAACGAGGTGACGGAACCGCTGCGCAGCGTTGAACAGGGCGCACTGCAATTCGCGGCGCCAATTTCGATGGCGGCGGAGCTGGATGGCATGACGCAAACCCAGCAATTGTCGCCGGCGGTGCAGGCGCAATACACCGGCCATGCCCTGGCGATCAGCGGCAATCTCAAGATCGACAGGCCCGGCTCGGGGCTGTGGCAGATCGAGGACTACGCCAATCAGGGCATCACCTGGTTACGCCAGACCGAAAATCCGCCGGGTCCGGACATTATTAATGTCTTCCTCTGCGCCGTTACCCATGCCTGGACTCTGTGGGTGCGTTACAACGGCGATCTCATCACGCCGGAGGTCATCGATCAGTTTATCGAGGCGCACAGCGGCTTTGACATCAGCAGCAGTCAGCGCCTGAGCAAGGTCGGCAAGAAGATTTTGATCCCGAACAAATATATCGGTTAACGCGATGCCAAACGACTTTTTCCAGATTGAGATCGATAACAGCGAGGCGGAAAACGTCTACACGGATCTGATGCGTCTAGAAGTGGAGATCGACGACGACCTTGCCTCACGTTTCAAGCTCCAGCTGTGCATGATCCAGTACGGCGATGAGTGGACCAATCTCGACAGCGACAATCTGAAACCCTGGAAGCCAATTACCATTACCGCCGGGTTTCAGGACGACACAACGGAGATCTTCAAGGGCTTTATCACCCGCATCGTGCCGCATTTCGGTCAGAGCCCGCGCGAGGCCTATCTGGAAATCTACGGCGTCGACAAGAGTGTGCTGCTGGATCGCGAGGAAATTTTGAAGGACTGGCCAAAACGCAAGGACAGCGACATCGCCACGGAGATCTTCAGCAATTACCAGTTAACCCCGCAGGTGACCGACACCGCGGTGGTGCACGAGGAGACGGTCTCGACGATCCTGCAGCGCGAGACCGACATGCAGTTTCTCAAACGGTTGGCCCTGCGCAACGGCTACGAGTGTTACGTCCAGGGCGATACCGGTTACTTCGGCCTGCCGATGGTGGACGATGAACCGCAACCGGTGCTGTCGGTGCATTACGGTAATGAAACGACCCTGAATAATTTCCGGCTCAATGTGGATTCGGTGGCGCCGTCCAATATCGCCATGCTGCAGGTGGACCGGCAGAGCAAGGAGGTTCATGCCGTGACGATCCAGAGCAGTTCGCACACCCTGTACGGGAGCGAGGATATTCCCAGTTTTCTCACGTCAAACCAGCGCCAGCGCAAGGTCTTCGTCGGCAAGAACAGTGCGACCGGCGTGGAAGAGATGACGCGGTTGTGCCAGGGATTGTATGACCGTAACGAGTGGTTTGTATTCGGCAGCGGGGATGTCGAGGCATTCGCCTATGGACATGTTTTGATGCCGCGCAAGCCGGTGACGATACGCGGTGTGGGTGAAACCCACAGCGGTGTGTATTACCTCAATCACGTCAAACACATCTTCACGCCGCATGGCTATACCCAGCAGATCCAGGTGAAACGCAACGCACTGGGTCTGTTGGGCAATGAACAGTTTGCGCAAGCAGGCGGATTATTAGGGGTGGGCTAAGGCGATGAACGTGGAAAAGACTCTGGCCAATATCATGCTGCGCATGGAACGGCATTACTTCGGCAAGTACCGCGGCTTTGTGGTGGATAACGACGACCCCTCTCATCTTGGGCGTTTAAAACTGAAGGTGCCGAGCGTGCTGGGTAACGATGTCGTCACCGGTTGGGCGCTGCCATGCGCCCCTTACGGTGGCGATGCCAACCACGGTGCCTTGTTTATTCCGGAGCAGAATGCCGGTGTGTGGGTGGAATTCGAAGAGGGCGACCTGGAATTTCCCATCTGGGTCGGCACCTTCTGGAGCAGCCCGTCCGGGAATACCGAATTGCCCAAGACCAATGGGGCCGATGGCAAGGAAGACGGTTCGGTGCAATCGCCACCGACCCGCAAGATCATCAAGACCAAGAAGGGACACACGCTGCAATTCGAGGACAAGGACAATGAGGAACTGGTGCTGCTGTATGAGGCCACCAACAAGCACACGCTGAAATTCAACGCGGACGGGATCAAGATCACCGACAGCGCGCACAAACACGATATCGAGATGAGTTCGTCCGGCATCACCGTCACCGACGGCACCAACAAAAACACGATCACCCTGGACAGTAACGGGATGAAACTGGAGACCCAGGCCGGCGCGAAGATCGAGTTCAATGCCACGGGCATCACCGTGGATGCCGGCAGCGGCATTCTGACCCTGACCGGGACCCTGATCAAAATCGGTGACGGCGCCATGCCGGCGGTGAGGATGGGCGACTCCGGCGTCGGCAATATGGGGGCGCCGGTGCCGATTACCGTCGTCTCCAATACCAAGGTACTTATATAAAGGAGTGCGGCATGAGTCTTGGCAGCAATAACACCGTCAGCAAAACCGAATTTATCGAGGCCATGCGCGCCGTGCTCGAGGCCAAGCAGGCCGGGTCGGGCGCCAATGTGGATAAGCCCGATGTGAGCGCTAACCTGGGTGCGCTGGGTACGGCGGTATACCGCATCAACACCGTGCATGCCGAGGTGGTCGCCGATGCGGCGCAGGACGCGGACTTTTTTAACTGGCTCAACCAGGTGAATACCTGGCTGAACAATCTGCGTCACTGGCAGCAGAGCCTGATCACGCAATTCAATCACTGGAGTCCGACCACGGCGGCGGAACAGAACTTTCGCAACGCGGTACTGGGGATCACCGACCCGGGCAATCCACCGGCCAGCGCCCCCAGCGCAGTGAACAGCCGGATCGAATGAGACGAATATGAAACTGCAAAACGCCGCAGGATTTCCCATGGTCGCCGACGACGCCGGGGCGGTGCGCGTTTACGGCGGCGACGAGGTATTACGCGGCAAGGTGTTACAGGTGTTGTTCACGACTCCGGGCGAACGGGTGCATCAGCCGGAATTCGGTTGCGGCCTGCTCAACCTGATGTTCGAACCGAACGGCAGCATCCTGCTGGCGGCAACCCAGTTCACGGTGGGGCAGGCGCTGAGTCGCTGGTTGGGCGATGAAATCAAGATCGACCTGGTCAGGATCGACCCTTCCATCCAGCAGGACGGCTACATCGTGATCGAGCTTGCCTATACCAAAATCCAGGACCTGCAACAGCAGGCGATGATCATTCAGTTCAAGTGACAGGGACAGCGATGGACACAAAACAGGACAGCAGCGCGCGCATCATCGATTACATGGCGAAGGACTACGACAGTCTGCTCGCGTCCATGAAAAAGGTCATTCCGCAGTTGATACCGGAATGGAAGGATTACGACAAGCAGACGGACTTCGGTCATGTGCTGCTGCAATTGTTTGCCCATGCCGGCGACGTGCTGAGTTATTACCAGGATCGCATTGCCAACGAGGCCTTTTTGACGACGGCGAAAGAGCGGCGCAGTGTCATCCAGCACTTGAAACTGATCAGTTATCGCCTGGCGACCGCAACCCCGGCGGCGGCCCGCCTGCAGATCACCATTGCGGCAACCTACAACGGTGTCGTGCGCATCCGCAAGGGTGATGCCTTCGCCACGCCCAGCACCCGCGACAGCAGCAGCATCCGCTATGAATACACCGGTGAAAGCTTCGACCTGGATTGTTCCACCCTGGCCATCGACAGTGCCAGCGGCAACAAGTTGTACGAGATCGATATCGAGCAGGGCAAATACATTCGTGAAGACGTGCTCGGCACCTCCGACGGCTCGGCGGACCAGACCTTCGCCCTGAATTTTTCACCCCTGATCCTGCGCCCGACGGACAGCACCGCGGATCGCAACGAGGCCATCAACCGGGACATTCAGGTCTGGATGGATCTGGGCGGCGTGATCGACGCGGACTGGCGCCTGCAGGAATCGCTGGCCTTCAGTCTGCCCGGCGCAAAGGATTTTACGCTGGAGATCGACGAGAACGATCGCGCCACGCTCCGTTTCGGTGGTGGCGATACCGGGGCGGCCATTCCCAGCGGTGCGGTGGTGAAGGCGAGTTATCGTACCGGTGGCGGCGCCAGCGGCAATGTCTCCGCCGGGACGATCACGACACTGGCGGACGCGCCGGCATTGAATACCATCGGTGCGACGGTAACAAATCCCGATGCGGCCACCGGCGGTTCGGATCGGGAGACCATCGAGCATGCAGTGGCAAACGCGCCCAAGGTATTCCGCTCCCAAAACCGTGCGGTGACCGCGGAGGATTATCGGGTGCTCGCGCTCAAATACATCGGCGAGGGCAAGGTGCGCGCGGTCGCGACCCACTGGAATGAAGTGACCTTGTATGTCGCACCGCCGGGCGGCGGGCGGGTCAGCGATGTCCTGCGCGAAAACCTGATCAAATACTTTTTCGACAAGCGGCCCATTTCGACCAACATCGAAGTGGACGATGTCGAGTACGTGAAAATCTATATCGATGCGGAGATCGGTATCGAGAGTTATTACTCGCGCCTGCAGATGACGGAAAAGATCCAGGCGGCGGTCGCCGACCTGCTGGATTTCAATAATGTCGACTTCGGCGAGATCATTTACGTCAGCAAGTTTTACGAGGCCATCGAGAAACTCGACGGCGTGACGTATGTGATCATCGCCGACCCGCGGCGCGACGGTGTGCCGTCGGCCTACGATGCCCCGGGCAAGATCAAATTGCGCGACAGCGAGATCCCGCGGCTGCCGGGTATCGACATCAACGACCCCGCATCCGACCAGCCTTACGTGGCAGGCCTGAATATCACCAGGCTGGTGGGAGGTTATTGAGGTGGGCTTACTGTCTCTCAACGCGGAAGCACACCCGGCCGGCAATCGCATCGACCTGGCCTGGGTAGCGGACCCTGCCGCCGGGATCACCGGCGTGCGTATCACCCGGCGCGACGATACCTATCCCTTGCACCCGGACGATGGCGTGGTCGCCGATGTCAGCGATGACAACCAGTATCACGATCACGGCCTGTTCGAAAATCGTGTCTACTATTACAGCCTGTTTCCGTTTACGGGGACAACGCCGGTCTTCGACCTCGACGACAAAATGCGGATCGCACGCTATACCACGGCGCCGAACGGCTATGCCGGTTATCTATACGATACCTTGCCCAAGATTTATCAGCGTTATGACGAGTCCGGATTCCTGAAACGTTTCCTGCAGGTGACGGGCGGGCAACTGGATCAGCTCCACAGTATTGCCGAGGCGATGCAGTCCACCACCAGCCTGGACCGGATCAATGGCGAGCTGTTGCCGCTGCTGGCGGACTGGATCGGCTGGCGCACGGACCACACGCTGGAGGTGTTTCAGCAACGCCGCGAGATCGCAAGCGCTCCTTATATATATAAGGCCGTCGAATTGCAGCCGACCATCGAGGCCACGATCCAGCGCATCAGCAAGTGGGACTGCCGCAGCAAGGAATACGTCAACAATGTCTATGCGAGTAACCGGCCGGAGCGGCTTAATCTGTGGCGCATACAACGCGACGGCAGCGGGACCTGGTCAACCGCGCCGGAATGTCTTTCGCTCGATTTTAATTATGCCGGCCGCAACGGCTATGCCACGGATCAAAATGGCCTGCACTGGCTGTTTTATCATACCCGGCGCAACGGGCGTTGGGAGTTGTGGTACAAGCATACCGCGTATCACGATCTCACCTCGTCGCTGTTGTTGGCGGAGATCACCGCCGGTTCGATTTCCGCGAGCTTATACGCCGCCTTGCGCGACAGAGGGGTGGTCATCGATCAAGTCGCAACCCTCACCGCCGTTTCACCGAATGTATGGTCCCTGGCGGACGCAAGCCGCCAGTATCTGCTGGAAGTCTTGCCCAGGGTCATCCGTGTCTATGCAGTCAATGCCGATGTGTTGAACCTCGGTCCGAGTGATGTCCTGATCAGCGATCAAGACAATCTCAGTCAGGAACCGGCGGCGGTGACGTATAACGGCAGCTTGCATCTGTTCTGGTCGGCCTATGCCGAGGCGCAGGCGCACTGGCGTATCTTTTACCGGCAACGCCAGGATGCGCGCTGGTCCTTACGCGGACCTCACCTGGATGACCCCAGCGTGGATATTGCCGATAATCCCTTTGCCGAGGCAGGCGTGTATGACGACACGCTGCAACGGCGTTCACCGTATTGTCAGCTCGCACCCGACGGCCGCCTCTGGTTGTTCTGGTTGGAAAAGTCAGGTGCAACCTGGCAATTACGTTATAACCGTCACGACGGCACGAACTGGGGCACGCCGCAAACCTTTCCCCTGATCAGTACGCAGGATGCGCGTGTCGGCAACGATTATCAGGTGTTGTTTGTGCCCGGACCGCCGAACGATCGCGTGATCGTCTTCTGGAGCCGCGAGGACCCGACCTCGGACCCGGCGCTGATCCGCAAACACCTGGTCTACCGGGTGAAGAACAATATCGTGCTCAACGCCACCGGCTGGTCAACGATCAGAGCCGTGCCGAAAGATTCAGTCAACGACAATCACGGCGACAAGGACCCCTTTGCCATTGTGCATGGCGGACAGGTGGAACTCTTCTGGAGTTCGGAGCGGGGCAGTGCGGGCTGGTCGATCTGGCATGGGATCCTGACGAATGTTGGCAGCAACACCTGGACCGGCATGGCGGCATTAAGCTCTTCGCCGTATTCGCAAAGCGCACCCAACGTGATAATGACCGGCACGCTGACGCACGTGCTGTTTCGCGCCAATCAACACAGGCAATACGACAGCCGTGTGTATCGCAAGACCGCGTTCAATGATTTTCGCTATAGCGGCGCGGTCCTGCTCAACGTCCGCAACCGCGAGCACATCAACCGCATACAGTCCTTTGAAGACACCGTGTGTTACACCTATGACACCGGCCAGCAGGGCGTGCGCGACGACAGCAATCGCATTGCCCGCGATACCCTGGGCGTCTTTCTCGATGCCGGCACCTACGATGTCAATGTACTCGAGAACGGCATTCAACGCTTGCGGCCGGTGGTGCAGGAGTTTATGCCCATCACCGATCGCGCGGTATTTATCCCGGTGACGGACGTGCATGCGGAGGCGGTCTACAGTTACGACCTGCCGGCCGGTGCGGGTGCGCACTATATCGTGGAGCAGTGGGCCGACGATGTGTCCGGCGTGTTGACCGCCCAGGCACTGGCCAGCGGTGAAGACTTCAGCGATGAGTTGAGCGGAGGGACAGGCTGATGCAAATCCAGTTGCCGCAGGGCATTTATCACGACGTACTGACTAGGGCCGGTGCCGCCGGTATCGATTTCGGCTGGCGCTCCAACGTGGTGGTGAATGATTGCCGCGTCTTGCTCGCCGCCTTTATGAAAGGCGATACCGCGCTGGGTATTCAGCGCATCGACCTGGGGCGGGGCGACAGCCTGTGGGATAGCAGTATGTATACGCCGCCGTCGGAGACAACGGCCAGTCTGGTGGACACCACCTTTCGCTCGATCTCGACGGCCGATGCGGACATGCAGATCGATTTCATCGATTCCGTCGGCGCCGTGACAAGCTCGCCGACCAATCGTCTTGAGATCACGGTGAATATCAACAGCAGCAGTTTCCCGCTGGGTGCAGGCGAAGTCTTTCCCTTGCGGGAATTTGCGCTCATCGGGCGCCGCGGTACCACGGATTACATGATCGATTACGTGCGCCATCCGGTTATCAACATCAGCACCGGCGATGTCCTGGTGCGCAAAGTCAGGCTTACGTTTTAGGGATAAGACAAGGATCAGGTTATGGGTGATTACTCACGCAACACATACCAGTTGACCAACATCGTGCATCAGATCCTCAGTGGCAGCACGGTGACGGACCCGCGGCATTACGTTGCGGTGAAGATGCAGCAGGGCGTGCCCTTGCTGGATGCCGACTGGAACGACATGGACGATATCCGCCGCCAGGAGGCGCGGCTTTACCTGCGACACTATCTGGGTAACTGTGTCCCCGATGACGCGGACGGCTTTCGCATCGGCGCGGCCACCAGCAATAACAATTTCAGTATCAGTACCGGCCGTGCCATGGTGGACGGCATGCTGGTGATCAACGAGAACAGTGGCCTGTCATACACCGATCAGGCAACGCTGTTCGGCCTGAGCATCGATGCGATTACCCCGCCGAATCCGGCGGACGTGCCGCGGACCGACCTGGTCTACCTGGATGTGTGGGAACAGGAGATCGGTCCGGTGACCTCGGACCGCCACGACGACCGCCTGGTCGACGTCTCCGTCGGGCTGGAGACCGCGCGCCGCCTGGAACGGCGCTGGCTGGTGCGCGTCGCGCAAGACGCCAGTGACCTTGCGACGATTGCCACGCAAGCCGGGCATGTCTATATGCCGCTGGCCCTGATTGTGCGCAGCACAAACAGTCCGGCGATCGCGCCGGAATGGATTTACGACTTGCGCACGCGCAACATCAATGTCGCGCAATACCTCAAGCGGCCCTTCAGCATCGTGCGCGGAATTCATACCTTTTCCAATCAACTGCTGGTGGACCTGCTCGACGCCCTGCGCAGCATTTATCTGTTGCGTGTCGAGAACGATCAATTATTTTTCGATTTAACCGACAACGTGGCGCGCACCATGGTCCTCTTCGCCATCAACAATCTGGTGCAGGTGTGCACCACCGCCGCGTTACAGGCCAGGACCAATAACCTGAATCTCGGCGATGTCGGCCAGGTCTTCACGACCTTGCTGGCGGCGCAGCGGGAAGTGCTGACGACGCTCAGCGCACATAACGACTCGCCGCCGACCTTTGGCGCATTCAACAGTGACTACACCGCGCGCCTGAATGTGCTGGAGACAGCGCTGAGTGCACAGGACCTTATCGATGCCTACGAACAGCAGCTATCGATCAACCAGTGGCTGGCCGCGGATGTCGACGCCTTGCCCGAGGGCGATGTCCTGGTCGATTTCCAGGACATCAGTCCCCTGGAAAATCTGGTGGCCGGTCACGTCTACACGATATCAATCGAAATACGCAATGAATTGACTTCGGCCCAGGGGCATGAATTGATCGACGTGAATGCCTCGCTGGATTCCAGCTTCTGGACGGTGACACCGGCAACGCAATCCCTGACCCTGAACAATGTCGGGCAGCCCGGCAATAGCAACATCATCGCGTTTCAGGTAACGCCAAATGCCAGCGACGCCAGCGCGAACCTGAGCGTGATTGCGACGCCGCGGCGCAACTCGGGGATCACCAGCACGCAGCCGCCTTTAGCCTTAACCATCGGTGTCATGCCGACCATCGGCGATGCCTTCCTGTATAACGGCCCGCCGCTTAACAGTTCCGGCCAGGTCGAGATCCCCAATACCCTGGTCACACGGCCGGAGGGTGTGAACCTGAATTTTGTGTTCCGCAATCTCACGGGCACCACGCAGGATTTCAACATCGCATGGCTGGTCGAGTTGAGTACCGGCAGCATCACCGGCTGGGTACCAACTGACACGACACCCAGCACGACGACGCTGGGCAGTCTGGGCGCGGGGAGTTCCTTCGGTGTCGGTATCGTTATCCGCAAGACCGGGAGTTCCGCTGCGGGTGCCGTCGGCACAATCCACATTACCGCCACCGGTGTCACCACGAGTGACACCGCAACGTATGACCTGAACTTTATTATTACAAACGCATAAAGATACAAAATATAAATTAACACGGAGGCATTATGTGCAATAAACATTTGAGCACGGCAGTCAGGGAGCGTCTTCTGGCAGGCTGGATCATTCTGGCCGGGATGTTCTGCAGTGCGCCCCTGTATGCGGCATCGACCCTGATCCTGCCTGAGTCGAGTGGCGGGATAACTATCGACGCGGATGGCAGTTGTACCGAGGGTGCACCGGGCGCCTGGCCGGGCGCACCGACGGATGGTTACTATGTCGCGATCGATACCGGTGCCAGCACCGCACCGCGCGGTGAAGGTGGTATTGTCATTCACCATGCCGCTTTCAGTTTTGAAGGCGCCGGTGACGACCCCACACTCAGCGGTGACGATGAGCTCTATTTTTATCTGAAGGTCACGGACAATACGACCTCGGCCGGCACCAATCCCGACAACGTTGTGCTGATGTTTGATACCCAGAACGACGGCAGCTTTAAAAAAGGTCTGCGGTTCGAACGCAGCGGTGAAGTGCATTACGTGACAACGGATCCGGTCAGTCCCGTCATCGTCAATACCGGCGACAACCTGAATAGCGGTGTCAGTGCCAGCCGCTACTGCATTACCCAGAGTTCCGGGACGCAGTGGGTCATCGAGGCGGCGATCCACGCCAGCGATATCGGTCTGACCCATTTCAATTCGTTGATGCGCGCCATCGTGCGCACCGTGGATGTGGACGGCTTCGGCAGCTCGGCAACCTGGCCGGGCACGGTATCGGCATCGGACCCCGCGACCTGGAATTCGCTGATCACCCGCGCGCCGATCGATTTTATGTTGCTGGCCGACGAGTCCGGCAGCATGTACGGCGACAAATGGAAGTCCGTGAAGGATGCCGGCAATTATTTTGTCGCGATTCTTAAACTATTGCAGGATAGCGATCTTAATACCAAGTTTAACGACATCCTCACGGCCGGCGGCGACCGCATCGGTTTGAGTTCCTTTACCACCAGTAAACCTTTAGGCGTGGATCCCTATCCGGGCCTGAGTTCGATCACGACCGCGGCGGTGAATTATACGAATGCGTTACCGGCGAATCCCGGTGGTTCCACGCCCATGGCCGAGGGTGTCAACAAGACCATCGCCAAGTTCGTGAACAATCCGGCCCTGACCCTGGCGTCATCGCCCAATCTCAGCGCCGACGATCCCACCAAGTCCGGCCCCGCATTGCATATCGTTCGCCAGAAGGTAGTGATGATGTTGAGCGATGGCATGCATAACTATCCCCGTTCAACGCTGGATTTCGATAACCCGCACGTGGATTTTGTCTACCTGCCGAATAATTGCCTGTCGACTGGCGGGAGCGACAGCCTTGTGCGGGTTAACACCGTGGCCATCGGCGAACCCGGCACCGTGGACGAATCAAAGCTGAGCCAGATCAAAACCTGTTTTGGCGGACGCAAGGCATCGAATATCTACAATCTGGTGGAGAATAGCGCCACCCTCACCGGTGAGTTGACCCGGAACTACCTGGAGAGTGTGTTTCCCTATTTCCGTCTCAATCAGTTGAACCTGGATACCACGCATACCAACGATTCGGTGACGGTGCAGGCGGGGGACAGCAATCTGATCATCTTCGCCAGTTGGGCCGATGCCTCGGGCACGGAGGCCATGACGGTCACCGATCCCGCCAGCAATCCGGTGACGGTGCACTGCGAAGACGCCCTGGGTTATTGCTACGCCAAGGTGGCGAAAGTCACCAGCAGTGGTACCTATAGTTATAATGCCAGCGGCGCGGCGAATGTCTTCGCCCTGGTGGACCTGCGCCTGGGCGCGGAATTTGCTATGGACAATCAACCTCACGGGACCAGCAGCACGATTACCCTGCGTGCGCGTCTGCGTGAAGACGGTGTGCCGGTGACGGGGGCTACGGTGAAGGTGGATATCGTCAAACCCACAGAGGGTTTCGGGACAGTTGCCTCGACCACGGACCCCCAGTCGTGCAAAAAGATCACACCGCAATTGCCGGTGCGTATCGATCCGCCCGGCATGTACCCGACCGGCACGAGCATGCGCGCAATGACGATGCCAACGGCACCTGTCGCGGCAGGCAATGCGACTACCGGCGCGGGCAGTAGTACAAGTAATCCCGGCGCGGCGGATGTCAAACCACCGGCCTTCGCATTGATGCAATCGATCCTGGATGCCTGTCATAAATCCGCGTTGACGCAGGGTGCGGATAACGGCCTGACCTTATACGACGACGGCACGCATGGTGATATCACGGCTAACGATGGTGTATATACCCTCGTGTACGAGAACACCACGATCGAAGGCAGTTATATCTTCAATTTCCGCGCTACCGGCACGTCGCCGAATGGCCAGGTATTCAAGCGGACGGAAAAGTTCGGCGAGTACGTGCGCCTGGACGTGGATCCGTCAACCACCACCTCCGGTAATCAGATCCTGAGCACCGCGGGTAATATCGTGACGGCACTCTACTATGTCACGCCGCGCGATATCCACCTGGGGTATCTGGGGCCTGGCCATATCGACCAGGTCAAGTTCTCGGTAAACGGTGCCCTGGCGCAATCATCCGTTATTGATTACAACAACGGCATCTATGCCATTGCCGTCAAGTATGACAAGAGCAAGGGCACGCCTTCCGTGACGCCGGTAGTACAGGGCACGCCCGTGGTGACCGTGACACCGTGTCATATACCGGGCTGGATATGGTGGCTGTTGCTTATCCTGATTGCGCTGGTATTACTACTGCTGTTGTTGTGCATCCTGCGCAGGAAGTAGTGCAATAATATGTTGAGTCAGCACTTCTATACCTATATGGCAGAGTTGCTGTGCAGTGGATCCCCGGCCGGGGATCCACTGTATTTTGCCATTGGCAATGGACTCGCAGGCTGGGATACCGCACCACCGATCCTAAGCCGGGATAGCTTGTCCTATCAGCATGAGATCGCACGCAAGCAGGTATTGCCGGAGGATATCACCTATGTGGACGAATTCAGCCAGCCTACTGACCTGATTACCCCGCGCATCGCGGTGAATGTCACCTTTGCGCCCGGCGAAGGGGTGGGCACGGTACGCGAATGCGGCCTGTTTGCATTGGGCGCCAGCGAACAGCCGGGTAGCGGCTTGTTGGTCTCGTATTTTGTGCATCCGCGCATCGATAAGGCAGTCGATACGCAGTTGCATCGTCGCATCATCCTGAATCTCTTGCCCGAACCCTATCGTGTGCACGGACATGAAACCCGCTATCTGGGAAATGCACTTACGGAAGAATTGCACGACGTACAACAGGCGACCGGGGCCTGCCAGCTCGCCGAGATCCGGCCGGACCGGCGTTACTATTTCGATTCGCCGGCGCAGGCCATCGCACTCGGGTACGATTATTGTGCATTTTGTTTTGGGCGAGAATTATCGCAGCGTTGAGTCGATAAGGAAAAACGTGCTTGTCGATCTCCCACCCCAAATCCGCCGCAAGCAAGACCCCGGTTACGAAATCCGCAGCTAAGCAACCGGTCACGCCACAGCAGCCCAATGCCGTCGTGGCAACGACCTCGCCCTGGATACAGGCGAAACTGAAAATCAGTAGCGCGGGGGATTATTACGAACAGGAAGCCGATCGCGTCGCCAGCCGTGTCCTGAACATGGCGGAGCCATATGCGCAGGGTCACAACCAGGGTATCTCCTCGCTCAGCAATCAATCGGTACAGCGCATGTGCGCTGCCTGCCAGCAATCACAGGATATGCAGGAAGATCTGCTTATCCAGACTAAGTCGGCGCCGGGGGCAACACGCGGTAGCAGTAGCGATACTGTTTCCGCTTCTTTAAATACGCTCAATGGTCGTGGTCGAAGCCTGAATCGTGCGGAACGCGGCTATTATGAACCACGCTTTGGTCGCGATTTCAGTCATGTGCGCGTGCACGAGGGTGCGCAAGCGGCCTCCGTAGCCGATGCGGTACATGCGCGTGCATTCACGTTTGGTCATCACATCGTCTTCAATCGCGGCGAGTTGTCGATGGCGTCCAGCAGCGGCCGGCATCTCATGGCGCATGAACTGACCCATGTGGTGCAGCAGCGTGGTGCCGCTACGATAAGTCGTGCAAGACAGACCATCAGCACCGTTGCAGGCACGCAGCCACGAATCTCGCGCATGCCGCAGCCGCTGATACAGCGCATACCATTAGCGTGCCGCAATATTTTCGATACGGATTTCGCCAGCAGTTTTGCGATCGGTAATGCCGTGGAGGCGCAGATCCAGGCGGATTTCGAACGCCGTCTGGGTCCGCGTGCGGTGTTCGACGTGGAATCCGGGGCGTCGGCGCCGTTCCGCGACTACGGCGGTTCCGTGATTGATCCACAGATCTTTGGAGGTCCCAGTGCGCGTTCCGGCGTGGGCGTGCCGGACCTGGCCTATCGCAGCCGCGGCGGTCTGGCCATGCTGGTGGCCGAGATCAAACCGGCAAATGTTGGCGGCTTCCTGCTGGGCGAAACCCAGGTTGCCAATTACATCGACAAGGGCAACTCCGATGAGAATGCGCCGTTGCGCCGGCGCCTGGGTGTCAGGGTGATCTCGCCCATGCTGGGCACGCGCCGTTATCGTGTGCCGCGGACGGTCGTTGCCCTGGGTCAGATTTATAACGTGATGTGGTGTGGTCCGGGTGTCATTCTGTACGGCAAAAAGAAAAAGAAGAAAAAGAAAAAAAAGAAGAAGAAAAAGAAGAAAACCAAAAAGAAATCGACGAAGAAGAAGACCAAGAAGAAGTCGACGAAAAAGAAATCGACCAAGAAAAAAACCAAGAAGAAGTCGACCAAGAAAAAATCGACGAAGAAAAAGTCTTCAAAGAAAAAGTCGTCCAAGAAAAAGACCAGCCGGCGCGGTGGCAGTGCGTCAGCCTGGAACTTCGGCCTGGGGATTTCTATTGGCGGTTCGTCCATAGGGGCGGGCAATGTCGGCGTCGGGGTCTCGATCAATTCGAGCAGCGCGAGTATCGGAACTGTCAGTGCCGGTATCGTGTATAACTCCGAAGGCGCGGCGGTGGGTGCGGTGGGTGCAGGTGCTTCTTCAGGAAACATGAGTGCCGGTGCCGGTGTTGCCGGCGCTGGCGTCACGGAGGATTCCATCAGTGCGGCGGCCGGTGCTGCGGGTGCTGGCGAAGGCAGCGGCAATGTGGTCGCCGGCGCAGGCGTGGCCGGTAGCGGTACGGTGCGGGATACTGTCGGCGCCGCCGCGGGTCGTTCCGGTAGTGGCGAGGTTGAAGGTGCCACGGGTGCCGTTGCCGGTGGCAGTGGTGAGCACGCCGGCGAAGGTGATCCCGGTGGCACGTCGACCACACCGGGTGAGGGTGGTAGTGGTACCGGTGGTACTGTTCCCGGTACGGCAGGTGGTACGAGTGGCACCGGCGGTACTCGAGCAGATGGTACGACAGGTGCAGGAGGTACTGGTGCCGGAACAGGCACCGGACGTGATACTGGTACTGGCACAGGAACCGGTAGCGGGACAACAGACACAGGCACTGGAACCGGGACAGGGCATAGTGATACCGGAATCACAGGCACGGGTAGTGACAGCGCCGCGGAAAGTCAGCGACTCGCCGAGATCGTGGCGCGCCTGAATCTGGCGGCACCCACACCGCAGGACCCCGCGGCCTTACAACGCGCCGTGGTGGAAGCGGCGCGACTCGATCAGCTCGTGCAACAGGCGACACCCACGCAACGTATTCTCTTGCAGACTTTGGCGAGGTCACATCCGGACGGTGAGTACCGGGTGCCATCCGCAGACTGGGTAGCGATGTTGCTCACTGCAACCGCCGGGATATCCGAAGCGGATCTTGAATACCTGATGAGTCTGAATTGGGAACCGGCGCACGTGACGCAGGAAGAACTGCGGCAGGCGATCCTGCGCGCGATTGAACAACATCGACCGCCGTCGACGACGACAACACCGCCGCCGACCACAACGACATCGACTTCAACATCTACTTCGACAACAACGTCTACATCGACGTCCGATGCAGCACCATCAACATCGTCGACAACCACCACGTCATCGCCGGACGTCGCTGCCGGATCGGCAGGCGGTAAGAAGAAGGCCAAGAAAAAAAGTAAGAAGAAAACAGGCGGCGCACGAGGCACCGCTGCTCGTGAAGGAACGCGCACCAGTCGACTCGCGTCCACGCCGACGAGTACCATTGTGCGCTTATTGAATGAGATCGATTGGACCAGTGTCGGGCCAGGCGATATGAATTACGATTTGGATCGCAGTGTCCTGTTCGGGCGGACATCCAATGGCACGCAGTACGGTGCCGTGGTGGAAGTCGCGGTCAGGGTACGGGAACACCGGCGCGAAGCCATTGTTGTCGATTCATCCAATGTCGTCAGCCTCACAGCGCCGCAATCAGGTGATGCGATCGCCTATTCAGTAAACGGTGTCAGGACTTTCGAGTTCTTCGGGATTGCCATCGGCGGCAGCGTGGGGGCGGGAAGTGTCGTCCTCGACCCCAGTACCTTCGTCGGAATGATTCTCGACAGTGAGCCGGAATAAATACTGTTCGCGCTGTTGCCTATTGGCACGGTGCGCGGCTTTGTGTCTTGACCTGCCGCGTGTAGATATCGCGTAACGCCGGTACCGGCAATTTCGCTTCATCGGCATAGCGCAAGGCGCGTTGCAGACGTCCGGGTGCCGAGCGCCCCATGCACATGTGTGCCGGATCGCCTTCCATGCCTTCGACCATGCCGGCGATCAATCGCTCGCGATCGAATGTGCGGTTGGTCAACCACTCCTGGATATCGATGACCTCATTAGCTACCTGGCGTGCCAGTTCCTGATGCTGTTGCCATAATTCACTGACGTTGCCGCCGGTGACCAGGCCGCTGATATTGGTCGTCAGGATATAGACATTCTTGCGTACCAGCTCGTAACACAAGTCATCTGCTGTATTCAGGGTGACGGCGGGGATATCCAGCGCCGCCAGGGCGGCGACGAGCAGGCCGGCCTGCGGACCAAACACCGGCGACGGGATCAGCACCTTGGCGTCCTGACCTTTCTTCTTTTCGAACCAGACGGAGATTACCGTTGGTTGCGGCAATTGATGTTGCTCCCAGTCGCGCGGCAATAATTCGTTTTGCAGCAAACCGACGCGATCGCGCCAGGGCGCGGGGAGCTGGGCGAGGGTGGTATGCAGATCGTTTTCCGCCACGCTGACCAGGACCAGTTGTGGTGTTGGATAGGCCGCGACGATCTCGGGCAGGTTGCTGCCGCGGGTAACGGGGATGACGGGATGCCCCACTCGCAGGATACCGCGTGCGAACACGCCGCCCATTTCACCAACGCCAACCAACACAACAGGATTTTTCATACCGTACTCCGAAATTTGAAAAATGTGCGATACGAGACGCGCTGTTGTTTCGGGACCATATGCCGCAGGGAAGCGGCATATGAGCGTACAGGGACGTATTTACCGCGTGTCCCGAAACAACAGGGCATCTCGTACGTTGTTATACCTTCTCAGGTATAGGCAACAAACTGTCTAGTTTACGTTATTTATTCTTTCGTGGCTGCCAATAAACTTCCTGCCCGTTTTCATGGCGGGCACAGACCCGCGCGATCACAAACAGCAGATCGGAGAGGCGGTTGAGATAGTGCAGGATATGGATGTTCACCGGTGTCTGCTTGTGCAGGCTAAAGACGCGGCGTTCCGCGCGGCGGCATACCGTGCGCGCGACGTGGGTGTGCGATGTTGCCAGGCCGCCGGCGGGCAGGATGAATTCCTTGAGGGGCGGCAAGGTGGCATTGAAGTGATCCAGTTGCTGTTCGAGCCGTTGCACGTAGTGCTCACTGACGCTGACATAGTCGGGCAGGCTCAATTCACCGCCGAGGTCGAATAAATCGTGTTGCACATCCTGCAGGCAACGTGCAATCGCGGCGGGCAGATTGTGCGCGAGGATGACACCGATCAGGCTGTTGAGCTCGTCGACAGTACCGAAGGCCTCGATCCGCGGATCGTCCTTATCGACACGCACGCCGTCACCCAGCCCGGTCGTGCCATCGTCGCCGGTGCGCGTGTAGATCTTCGAGAGCCTGTTACCCATGTTTATCCTCCTTGCAGTCGGAATTCAACCGGCATCTGCATTTCCAGCCGATTACCTTGCAGCCACTCGCTGGCTTCATATAAATGCCGCACGCGTGCCAGTGCGTTCATGGCGGAGGTGTCCAGAATCGGATAACCGGAACCGGCGGCCACGTGAATATTGCGAATCGCGCCATTGGCTTCCACGGAAAACCCCAGCAGTACCCGACCCTGCCAGCCCTGGCGCTGTGCCAGCATGGGATACACAAAATACTGGTGCAGGTCCGTGCGCAATCTACTCAATACCCGGTTGCGGACCTCGTTACGCCGGAACTCCGCCTGATATGCCACGGGTTCAGAATGTGTGACGGGTGCTGGAGGTGTTTCCGCGACTGTCGATGCGGGTGTTGTAGCAGGTGCAGGCAAGGCGTGACGGTGCACGGCGGCAGCCGCAGTGTGCTGATGTGCTGTCGTTGTTTTATGTACCACCATAGCATCAGGTTTTTGTGTATCACGCAAGGCGACCTCCAGACGCGGTGCGCTGGAGGTCGATTGTGCGATCAGGATTGTTTGCGATGATGTCTGCGTCCACGCAAACAATACCGCGGCATGTGCGAGTACCGAGAGGAGGACAAAATGTTGGACGCTCAATCGCATAGTGGTTCCAGCTACAGGGTGTAACGCAGCTCGGCGTAGGCACTGCGTCCCGCCGTATTATACCCGTCGACGACCTGATAGTCGGCATCGGTCAGGTTTTCGATGCGCAGGCTGAGACGCAAGGCTTCGCTAACGCGATAGGCGCCGGACAGATTCACCAGTGTGTAAGACGGCAATGTCTCCGCGACGTAGGTATTGATGTTGAAGTCCGGGCGTTCACCGCTGTAGATCGTATCCAGACTCACATCGTACTTGTTGCCGTGGTATTGCAGCATCAGGCCGTAGGCGTGTTGTGCGCGCCGCACCAGTTGACTGTTGGTAATGTCATCGTGAGGATTCTGTACGCTGGCACGTAATCTGGCCGCCCAGTGGTCACTGCTGACCTGATAGGCCAGTTCGCTGCCGGTAATGGTGACCTGTCCGATGTTGTCCACCATGCTGGTGACGTTATTCCAGATGATCAGGTTGGTGATCTTGTTGCGAAAGACATTCAGGCTCACGCGTTGTGCCGGTGTGATCTGGTAACGTAATCCCAGCTCGCTGTTCTGCGAGGTTTCCGGCTTCAGATCCGGATTGCCGCCGGAACCGTACAGGTCATTGCTGTCCGGTGCGCGAAAACCGCTGTTGCTGGCGAGGGTCATGCGCAAGGCCTGGGTCAGGTTGAGTCCATACTCCAGGTTCCAGGTTGTGTAGTCACCGTAGATTTGATTGTTCGTATAACGCAGACCGGTGATCAACGTCGTTTGTGTGGTCGTACGCACGTTTTGCGCGAATACTGCATTGGTGTAATTATTGGTGTCGTACCCGCTGCCGAAACTGAAGGCCGTGGTATCTTCCTGTGCACGATACAGCCCGGCGGTCAGCAGATTCTGTGGATTCCACTGAAGATCGTTTTGCCAGTCGAGACTGTAGCGCGAGGTATGCGCAAAGTCTTTTTGCGTGGTGACCACCACATCGTATTGATTCTGATCGAGTTTGTCGCTGACATGGCTGAGTTTGAGCGTGCTGAGCCAGGTCGCAGACATCGGTGTCTTCGCGGTAATCATGGTGGCGGTGCTGAGAAAATCCTGGTCCTGCGCATTGGTCGCGGACGTCAGGTATTCGGTGTTGCCGCTGGTTTGCCAGTGACTGACGTCATAACGGGTGTCGCCGATGCGTTTGCTGCCGTAGACATGCACATTGAGATTATCGTAACCGCGATCGATGTTTGAATCGGCCCGGGTCGGGAAGCCGTTGCTTTTGGTATAGCCGGCCTCGATACCGGCGCCGCTGTCACCCTGATGGTTATGCGCGGCAAGCTTGATATCCCGCGTGCCATAACTACCGCCACCTGCGGCCGCACTGTACTGGCTACCGTCCACGGTTTGGCGTTTGGTGATGATGTTAATCACGCCGCCGATGGCCTCCGAGCCATACAGGGTCGAGCGTGGGCCCATGACCACCTCGATGTGATCGACCACGCTGGGATCGATGTTCTGAATGGCCGCAACACCGGCGGTGCCAGAATTCAGTTTGACCCCGTCGATCATCACCAGGGTCTGCGTGCTATTGGTGCCGCGCAGGAAGATGGAGGCGGTCTGGCCCGGCCCGCCGTAACGGCCGATCTCGATCCCGGTGTACATGCGCAGGAGATCGGTAAGGTCAGCACCGGGATTTCGTTCCAGGGCCTGTCGGTCGATCACGATCACCGGTGCCACGGATTGATCGGCGATCTGCGCCGTGCGTGTCGCGGTGACGATCACCGGCTCGGTTTGTTCCGCCGCGTGGGCGGCGTGGGAAGCGGTAACAACAGATATCGCCAGGACGGTACCGGCATGAATTTTAGTTTTCATAGTTTTTTCCTCAATGGACGCACACCCGCGTGCGGGTAAATCGTGCCGGGAGGAAAAAACGGATTTGATGACACTATCCGCGTGCTTCGCCCTCCGCGACACACCCTGATCTCCCTCAGGCCGGTCTCCGGGCTTGCAAGCCGATGTCCATGACATCCGGTTCATTCGCCTTCCCACCAGATTGGCAGTGGCCTAGTGAATGAACCTGAGCTTGCTTACCGTTGCGGGGGCAGCGCCGGAATAGTCAAAAAACATGACGCACCGGCTTCCCGTTTCACCTGTTGGACGAATATCCGTCAGGCACCTGAAGTTAAAGATAAGCGCGAGGATGATGCTGCGCAGCGCCGGCAAAGTCAAGGCGAGGCCGAGCATGAACAGGGACACAATTTCCGGATGAAAAATCTAGGAAAAGGATCCGATGTCTATAATATAAGTTGAGACTCTGGCGCGTTTAGCCTTACAATGAATAAGTGATATATTCCACGGGGACGGAGGCTGTACGGAGCAGGGTATTTTGTATAATCCGTCACTAAACTGAAGCGGTAATAACTCCATGCAACAACGCATTCTCGTACTCAACTCCAAAGGCGGTTGTGGTAAGACCACCATTGCGACGAATCTCGCCAGCTTTTATGCGAGCGCGGGTTACGTGACGGCGCTGGTGGATCATGACCCCCAGGCCTCGAGCATGCGTTGGCTGAGCCTGCGCCCGAAGGAAAAGACCGAGATCTATGGCGTTTCGGCGTACGAGCGTCCGCGTTCCGGAGTCACCCTGTCCTGGCATCGCCGGGTGTTGCCGGGTACTGACCGGGTCGTGATGGATGCCCCGGCCGGTATCATGGGCCAGCAGTTGCAGGAGTTTATCCGCAGCGTGGATACGGTGCTGGTGCCGGTATTACCCAGCCCCATCGATATTCATGCCGCCACCCGTTTCATCGAGGAATTATTACTGGTCGGCAAGATCCGCAGTTTCGGCGTCAACGTGGCGGTGATTGCGAATCGCGTGAAAAAGAACACGCTGGTGTATCAGTCCCTCGAACGCTTTCTTACCACCTTGAAGTTGCCGTTTATCGCCAGCCTGCGCGATACACAAACCTATGTGCGCGCATCCTCCCGCGGCGTCGGTATTTACGAAATGTGGGACCAGCGGGTACAGGAAGACAAGAATCAATGGCAGCCCTTGATCGACTGGCTGGAACAACTCGAACCGCGTACGCGCACCGCAGTCTCCACACACTCTTCGCAATAGCCGGTGATCAGGCGGGAATGAACACTGTCCTGCCGTCTGCGTTAATCTGCTCGATGTCATATCCATACAGCGTCGACAAGGTGTCGGCGCGCAACAGCGTTTCGCAACTGCCCATCTTCACCTCGCCGTTGGCAAACATCATCAGGACATGATCGCAATAGCGCGCGGCGAGATTGACGTCGTGCAAGGCCATCACCAGTGCGCAAGTGCCACTGTGCGACAGGCCGGTCAGGATCGCGAGTAACTGATGTTGATGATGCCAGTCCAGATGATTCACCGGTTCATCCAGTAAAAAAATCCGCGGTTGCTGCGCGAGCACGGTGGCGATGGCCATGCGCTGGCGTTCACCGCCGGACAAGGTGTGAATATCGCGTTTGGCGAAGTCACTGAGACCGACACTGGCCAGGGCATGCTGGGCAATGCGGTAGTCGTCCTCGCGTTCCCATTGCCAGTGATCCAGATGCGGATGGCGTCCGATCAGTACGTGTTCGAGCACACTGCCCGGAAACACCATGTCGCTTTCCTGTAATAACAGACCGAGCTGTTGCGCAACCTGCCGGCGCGAATAGGTTTGCATCGCCTGGTCCAGGAGACGGACTTCACCCTGATCCGGATGATGAATGCCGGCGAGGGTATGCAGCAACGTCGTCTTGCCGGCGCCGTTGAGTCCGAGAATGGCCCAACACTCGCCGGATTGTAAACGCCAGTTGAGATCGCGGCAGAGTGTGCGCTCACCGGCGGTTAGCCGTAATCCGTGGGTGCTTAACCAGCTCGATTCGCTCATAGCGATCGCGTTCCACGATAGAGCAGCACAATAAACACCGGCACGCCCAGGGCTGCGGTCAAGACACCCACCGGCAAAACAATGTCCGTGAATAAACTGCGCGCGAGGGTATCGGCAACCAGCAATAAACCGCCGCCGGCCAGCATGCAGCCGGGGATAAGAAAACGGTGATCATGTAAACCTAACAGGCGCAGAACATGCGGGACGATCAAACCGACAAAGCCGATACTGCCGGCCTCCACCACGGCCACTGCCGTCATCAGCGAGGCCAGCACATAGATCTGCCAGGACAGGCGCGTGACTTCCACGCCCAGGGCCTGTGCCTGTTTACCGCCGAAGGCCAGCACATTGAGACTGCGCGCCTTGTACAGCATCAACACCAACGCGATGAGTAGTGTCAGCAAACCGGGCCAGCGTTGTTGCGCAAAACTCAGATCACCCATGAGCCAGAACAACAGGCTATGCAATTGCGCCTGCGGCGCAATGCTCAGCAGAAAACTGACGATGGCACCCCAGCCGGTAGCCAGCACCACCCCGGTAAGCAAGAGTCGTGTCGGTGACCAGCTGTGTTCGCCGCGTGCCAGGCCAAACACTAGTAACATGGCGAGCAGGGCACCGGCAAAGGCGGCGCCGGATACGGCAAGTCCGGCCAACCCGGCCAGCATTGCCAGCAGGGCAAAGACCGAGGCGCCGCCGGAGATGCCGAGGACATAGGGTTCTGCCAGCGGATTACGCAACAATACTTGCAGCAAGGCGCCGGCACTGGCCAGCAAGGCCCCGGTGATGAATGCCTGTTGCGCGCGTGGCAGGCGTAATTGATGAATCACCTGCGATGTGAATTCGGTGGGCTGTCCATGCAGGACGGCAATATAGTCAGCCAGGCTGAAGTGCATACTGCCTTGGGTCAGTGCAAATACGAATGCCAGCACTGCAAAGAAAAACAAACCCAGGAGTAACAGCGCGGGTCGACGCCTAGATGCGTGCACGCCGGTGTGCTCAGGTGTGCTCGCCATGGTGTAGCTGTAATACAGGCCATTGTCGTTGTTCGGCAACCTCACGCAGTTGCGGATCCGGATCGACGGCAACCGGATGGGTGACTTCGTTCAGCAAGGGCAGATCGTTGTGCGAATCGGAATAGAACCAGCTGTCCTGCAGGTTTGTCTCATGCGCCTGAAGCCAGGCGTGAAGATTTTTTACCTTGCCGTCCTGAAAACAGGGAATGCCACTGACCTTGCCGGTGTAGCGGCCGTCGATCATCTCCGGTTCCGTTGCCAGCAGGTTGGGAATACCGAAAGCGCTGGCGATGGGGCGGGTGATAAAGCTGTTGGTCGCCGTGATGATCATTAAGGTATCACCTTGTTGACGGTGTTTATCGACCAGGGCGAGGGCCTGCGGGGTGATCAGCTTGTCGATCATCTGGTGCATGTACTGGGCATGCATGTCCTTCAACATCGACGGGCTGAACAAGGTCAAGGGATGCAGGCTGAAGGCCAGAAATTCATAGATATCCAGGCGCCCGGCCTTGTACTCGTCGTAAAACCGCTGGTTTTTGGCTTCGTACTCCTTGCCGTCAACGATGCCCTCTTGCACCAGATACTGGCCCCAAAGGTAGTCGCTGTCCCCGGCGAGCAGCGTGTTGTCCAGATCGAAAATCGCGAGGCTCACGTCGTCAAATCCTTCCTGCGTGTGACGAAAGTGGCGCATCTTACCCCAAAAGCCACGGGGGAGTGGCCGTTTGCAGGAATTTGTCGCCAAGCCATTGATATTTATGGGATTTGCTGCTTAATTTAAGAAGAGTTTACGAGCTGATCGCGCCTGTGAAACAATGTTGTTCACATGGACTATAAAGAGCCTTAGATAAGTGATTGATCGTCAAGGATATCGGCCCAATGTCGGCATCATTCTCTGCAATGACGCCGGCGAGGTATTCTGGGCGCGCCGTACCGGCGAGGATTCCTGGCAGTTCCCCCAAGGCGGTATCCGTCAAAACGAGACCCCGGAACAGGCCCTGTACCGTGAGTTGGCGGAAGAGGTTGGCCTGGGACCGGGCGATGTGGAGGTGCTCGGACGCACCCAGAGTTGGTTACGCTACCGGATTCCACATCGTTATCTGCGGCATTCGGGGCGGAATGGCCGTCGCTGCATCGGTCAGAAACAGCTGTGGTATTTGTTGAAACTGGTCGGACACGAACGGGCGGTCTGTCTCGACAGTACGGAGAATCCTGAATTTGATTCCTGGCGTTGGATTAACTACTGGGAAACGGTCGATCTGGTGATTCCATTTAAACGCATCGTTTATCGCAAGGCGCTGGAACAATTGATTCCACTCATCAATCCGCTCACACCGCTAAAACTGACTGAACTACATTCGTCGCGTTGAGTGACTATACATACATATAACTAATTAACCGATCCGTTTCATGCTAACTACCTTACGCCGTATCATCCAGGAGGTGAACGCCGCTCGCAATCTCGATCAGGCGTTGAACATTATCGTCGAGCAGGTGCGCGAGGCCATGCATGCCGATGTCTGCTCGGTTTACCTCACCGATGAAGTATTGCATCAACACGTGTTGATGGCGACCCGCGGTCTGGACCCGTCGTCGGTCGGCCGTGTACGCCTGGGTTTCGACCAGGGTATCGTCAGTCTGGTCGCCAGTCGCGCCGAACCCATCAATATCGATAACGCACCGCAACATCCACGTTATCACTTCTTCCCCGGTACATCCGAAGAGCAGTACTACGGCTTTCTCGGTGTGCCCATCATTCATCATCGCAAGGTCCTGGGTGTCCTGATCGTGCAACAGGTCAAGCCGCAACGCTTCGATGAAGAACAGGAAAATTTTCTTATCACCATTGCCGCGCAGTTGGCGGGTGCCATGGCGCATGCGGAAACCAGTGGTGAAATGGAAAAACTGTTGAATCAGCACGAGACGCGCAGCGCGCGGCCGATTCACGGTTTGCCCGGTGCGCCGGGCGTGGCCATTGGTACCGCCATCGCGATCTATCCGACGGCGGATCTCGACAAGATCCCGGACCGTCCGGTGGAAGACATGGATGAGGAGGTCAAGGCGTTCAATCAGGCGCTGGAGGCCGTCAAGAATGATATCTGCACCTTGTCGAAACGTCTGCAGGAGGTATTGCCGCGCGAAGAGCGCGCCTTGTTCGATGCCTATTTGCTGATGCTGGATAGTCATTCCCTGCGTGGCGCGACGGCGGTGCGCATCATGGATGGTAATTGGGCACCAGGTGCGGTTCGGCGCACGATAGAAGAACAGATACAGGCCTTTGCTGAAATGGATGATCCGTACATGCGCGAGCGTGCGGAAGACCTGCGCGAACTGGCGCGCCGCATTGTCCATCATCTCCTCAAGGACGCACGCCGCGACGTGGATTATCCGGAGAAGACGATCCTGGTTGGTGACGAGATCACCGCCGCGCAATTGGCCGAGGTACCGCGTGAGCGACTGATCGGCGTGGTCAGCGCGCGCGGTTCGCGTACCTCACACGTTGCGATTCTGGCGCGCGCCTTGGGTCTGCCGGCGGTGATGGGCGTGACCGAGTTACCCGTAGGTCGCATCGACGGCCAGACCATCATTGCCGATGGTTACAGCGGTAACGTTTATATCAATCCCCCCAAACAGGTGCGTGCGGAGTTTGAGCGTCTGGCGCGGGATGAGGCCGCGCTCTCCGCCGAACTGGTTAACCTGCACAACCAGCCTTCGGTGACACCCGATGGTAAATCGATTCCCTTGTATGCGAATACCGGATTGTTGTCCGACATTACACCGTCACTGAACAGCGGCGCCGATGGCATCGGTCTGTATCGCACGGAATTTCCGTTTATGGTGCGCCAGCGTTTTCCCGGCGAGGAAGAACAGTTACGTGTCTATCAGCAAGTCCTCAAGGCGTTTGCGCCGCGACCGGTGACCCTGCGTACACTGGATGTGGGCGGTGACAAGGCCTTACCGTATTTCCCGATTCAGGAAGACAATCCTTTTCTGGGCTGGCGGGGTATCCGGATCACCCTGGACCACCCGGAATTTTTCCTGGTGCAGGTGAGGGCCATGATGCGTGCCGCCTGCGGGCTGGATAACCTCAATATCCTGTTGCCGATGATCAGCCACCTGGCGGAGCTGGACGAGGCGAATAACCTGATTAATCGCGCGTATCAGGAATTGCTGGAAGAGAAGTACCAGGTCACAAAACCCAGGGTGGGGGTGATGATCGAAGTGCCTTCTGCCGTCTATCTGGCTAAACGTTTGGCCACGCGCGCCGATTTCCTTTCTATCGGTACCAACGACCTGACGCAGTACTTGTTGGCGGTGGATCGTAATAACTCCCGCGTTGCGGCCTTATACGACGCCCTGCATCCGGCCGTCATCGATGCCGTGTATAAAACCATCATTGATGCACATAGCGTGGGTAAGCCGGTGAGTGTGTGCGGCGAAATGGCGGGAGACCCCGCCGCAGCCTTATTATTAATTGGAATGGATATCGATAGTCTGAGTATGAGCGCGTCGAGTTTGAACCGGATTAAATGGGTCATTCGCAGTATTACGACGGAGACTGCCAAGGGCTGCCTTGACGAGGTCCAGAAGATGGATGATGCTGTGAGCATCCGTAATTACTTGAATAATATATTGGAACAATCCGGGCTCGGCGGTCTGGTCAGGGCGGGGCGATAGTCTTATGGCGACACATCCGGTCATGTTCGACACCATCGATCACAAGCTCAGCATGCGTGAGTTGATCGAGAATCTGCTGGCGGACGGACGCGTCGAAAAGCGCATTGCCGATGATTTTCTGGTCCCGGTGCGCAACAGCCGTCTCGAGATTCATCCTTTAGTCATTATCTCGCAACAGGAATGGGCCGACCTCAGGCACCCGGGAAAGAAACTCAGCCTGGAGGTGCTGGTGCAGTGGCTGGCGGAAAAGGTGGACCTGCCTTATTTCCGTATCGACCCGCTCAAGGTGGACGTCACCGCGGTGACCGCCGTGATCTCTTCCGCCTATGCCAATCGCCACAAGATCCTGCCGATTGCCGTGACGGAAAAGACCGTCACCATTGCGACCGCGGAACCCTACCTGCGCAGCTGGGAAAGCGAAGTGGTACACGTCAGCGGCCTGCAGGTCGAACGTGTCATTGCCAACCCGGTGGATATCTCCCGTTACCTCAACGAATTCTATAGCGTCAGTCATTCCATCCGGCGCGCGACCACGGAGAATGAAAAGGATATCCCGGGGGTCACTAATTTCGAACAGTTGATCGAATTAGGCAAGACCGGCCGCCTTGATACCAATGATCAATCGGTGGTGCATATCGTCGATTGGTTGTTGCAATACGCGTTTGAACAGCGCGCCAGTGATATCCACCTGGAACCGCGTCGAGAGAACGGCCATATCCGCTTCCGGATCGATGGCGTGATGCACAATGTCTACGACATGCCAACGCCGGTCATGAACGTCGTGATCGCGCGCATCAAGGTCCTGGGTCGCATGGACGTGGTCGAGAAGCGCCGGCCGCAGGATGGTCGGATCAAGAGCAAGACGCCGGATGGGGACGAGATCGAATTGCGCCTGTCCTGCATGCCGACCGCCTTTGGCGAAAAGATGGTGATGCGGATCTTTACCCCGGAAGTGCTGGTGAAGGACTTTACCGGACTGGGTTTCAGTGAGAAGGATATTGCGGACTGGAATAAAATGATCAACCGGCCGCACGGTATCGTGCTGGTGACTGGCCCGACAGGGTCGGGAAAGACCACCACGCTGTATTCCACCTTGCGCCTGCTGGCGACGTCGGAAGTGAATGTGTGCACCGTGGAAGACCCCATCGAAATGGTGATGCCGGAGTTTAATCAAATGCAGGTGCAGGCGAATATCGATGTGACCTTCGCCCGCGGTATTCGCACTTTGCTGCGCCAGGATCCGGACATCATCATGGTCGGTGAGATTCGCGACAGGGAAACCGCGGAAATGGCGATTCAGGCCGCGCTTACCGGGCATCTTGTGCTGTCGACACTGCATACCAATGATGCCCCGGCGGCGATCCCGCGCCTGCGCGAGATTGGTATCCCCGCCTACCTGATTAATGCCACTGTGGCGGGGATCATGGCGCAGCGTCTGGTGCGTACCTTGTGTCCGCACTGCAAACAGCCGACCGACATCGACGAAGATATGTGGCGTACCTTGACTCATCCGTGGAAGCTCAGTGGCAAGGGCAAGTTTTACAAGCCGGTGGGTTGCGATGAATGCCGCCAGACCGGCTTTGTGGGCCGGGTCGGGATCTATGAAATGATGATCCTGGATCAACAACTGCGGCAACGGATCACCCCCGAGAGCGACGCCAATGCCATCCGCAATGAAGCGGTCAAACTGGGGATGACCAAGATGCGCATCTCAGGTGCGCGCAAGGTCGCCATGGGCTGGACCACCATCGACGAGGTATTGAAAGTGGTGCCCGTGGATGAGGAGTTGCTGGATTAGTTCAGATTCATGCCATTGGCGTATTTGCGCACCATCCCGAGCAGCGTCGACGGTTCAAATGGCTGCAGCAAATGATCCGTCACCCCCATTTCGGTCACCCGTTCAAGCAAATCCAGATCGTAATAATTCATCAGCATGATCAGCGGTACACGCTGCCACAGCGGGTTTCCCCGTATCAGTGTGAGCACATCGGGCAGTTCATCGCGCAGCCAGTGGTGACTCACAAACAGCATCATGGGTGCATAGGCAGACAGCATTAGCGGCTGCATCTTTTCGACCTCGGAAATCGCGGTGATGGCGAAGCCTTCTCGATAAAGCAGTAAGTGCATCAAGCTGGCGAGATATTCGTCCTGTTCCAGTATCAGGATCTTACGCCGGGAATCCTGTGCGTTCGTGGCATCCATGCATGTCCGGACATCGTGAACATGCATCATCAATAACCTCATTGTCGATTTTATTGTTGTGTATTTCGGCCGTAGGTGGGGTGGCTTTAAAGCTTTTTCCAACATCGGGAGAAAGCTGTGATCGGAGGCGCACTCTTCTCTAAGCTGCTGAGTTCCCTGGGGATCTTTCATCCCCTTGTTCGAAGCCAGTCCAGCGGGTACACCGCTTATCGGATCGCGACCAGTATCAAGAATTCGTCCATCGCGCCGCTATAGTTCTCTAACAGTGGTGACTATATGGACAACCGGCTGTGATGGTGGAGGTGCGGCTATAGTCAGCATGTACAGCCCGCGGAAAAATTGACAGGAGCGAGATGGCTGTTTTTCGCATCATTGAGGGTCCCGACGCCGGGCAGGAATTTCACATCAGCGATCGGCTTACCTTCGGTCGCGGTAAGCGAAACCGCGAGGACGATACCGATTTCGCCACCCTATCGGACCTTCAAATCAGTCGGGAACATCTTGTTGTCGTCCGCGATGGCGATAAATATTTTGCACTAGACAAATATTCCTCCAATGGCAGCTATGTGGACGGTAAGCGGTTGTCGCCGAACCAACCGAGTCCGCTACGCGATCAGTCACAGGTGACGCTGGGTACCACGGTTATCCAGTTCCATACCAATTCCAGTGCCGCCATCGCCACGAATCACGCATCTCCGTCCCTGGTTTCGGTTACCAGTGGAAATTACAGCCCCAGTATGGTCATCAATGCCGAGGAGTGGCTGGATCAGTTACAGGCGGCAGGTTCCAATGCGGAGGCCCAAAATCTATCCCGTCAGCTCAAGGCGATTACCCAGGTCAGCCTGGCGCTGGGAGGGACGACGGAAATTAGCGAGTTATCCGAGCAAATCATCCGCAGTCTGTTCGATGTGTTTGAGAATGCGGAAAATGTGTTTTTGTTCTCCTATGACGCCAAGACCGGGAACCTGGCGCCGCTGGGCAGTTCCAGCGACGATAGCGGTTTGAGCCGACGGGTATCGAGAACGATCATCAATCAGGTCATCAATGATCGTAACGCGATCCTCATATTTGATGCCGTTGGCGACAAGCATTATCAGAACAATGAATCCGTGCATGCCCTGCAGTTGCGCAGCGTGATCTGCGCACCCTTGTTATTCAAGAAACAGATCCTGGGCCTGGTGCAGATCGATTCGCGCAGCGATGCCAACCGTTTTTCCGAGGAGGACCTGGAAATTCTCACGGGTATCTCGGCGCAGATTGCCATCGCCTTGAAAAACACCGAGCTCTTCCGCGACATCGAAAACCTGCTGGAAGGGTTTGTCTCCGCATCGGTGCAGGTGATCGAAGCGCGTGACCCGGTCACGGCAGGTCATTCATTCCGGGTGGCGCACTATACAGAATCGCTGGCGGCGGCGGTGAACAGGCACGATAGTGGGGTGTTGCGGGATATTCGATTCAGCGATAAACAATTGCGTGAATTGCGCTATGCCTCGCTGTTGCATGATTTTGGCAAGGTCGGTATCCAGGAAGAGATCCTGACCAAGGAGAAAAAGCTGTTCAAGCATCAGATTGGCAATATTCAGTTACGTTTCGAGTACGCCAAGGCCTGCATGGAGCGCCATTTTTATTACAATGCGCTGAAAAATCATGACACGAAATACCTGACCAAGCACCAGCTCGAAGAGCGCCTGGCGCAGTTGCATGATCAAATGCAGAAAAAACATGCGAGGCTCGATGCCCACCTCGAGAAGATCATGCGCCAAAACAAGCCGAACCTGACGCATGCCGACATGTCGGAAATGCTGAGTGATATCTATGAGGAGAATTTCGCCGACCTCTATAATGCAGATCGGCCCTTGCTTACCGACTTTGAATTCTCCGCCCTGCAAATCCCCAAGGGAAGCCTGACGCCGAAGGAAAGACGTGAAGTGGAAATGCACGTGACACACACCTACAACTTTCTCAATTTAATCCCCTGGACAGAGGACCTGCGCGATATTCCGAAAATAGCCTACGCCCATCACGAAAAGCTGGATGGCAGTGGTTACCCCAATCAACTCAAGGCGGAGGAGATCCCCGTACAGTCACGGATCATGACGATAGCGGATATCTACGATGCCCTCACGGCAAGTGACCGTCCGTACAAGAGCAGTGTCGTCCCCGAAATCGCGCTGGACATGTTGACACAGGAGGCAAAAGCCGGGAAGCTCGATACCGATTTGGTCTCCGTCTTTATAAATTCGAAATCCTACCAGATATAAGAAGTAACGAATTGCATCGCAAATGGATACGCTGACGCATGCATTGAGCGCCGCGCTCGCCGCCAGGGCAACCCAGGCCTCTACCACGAAACCGGGTCAGCCTTCCCCGACGGCGCATGCCTGGGCTGGGTTTCTGGCCGGCGCATTTCCCGATAGCGATATTATTATGTTGTTGTTCGGGCATACCGCCTATCTTAACCATCATCGTGGCATAACCCATTCGTTGGTTATGGCGCCTTTATGGGCTGTGTTGCTGGCCGGGATTTTCAGTCTGCTGTTTCGTCGCCGATATTCCTGGCGGGCCTTTTACGAAGTTTCCCTGTTGGCCATATTGGTGCATATCTTTGGTGATGTGATCACAAACTACGGCACCATGATTTTTGCGCCATTCAGTGATTATAAACTGGCGCTATCCACGACCTTTATTATCGACCCGTATTTTACCGGCATCATCGTGCTGGCCTTGCTGATGGGTTTCTTCAGCAAGCGGCATAAACGCGCGATTGCGCAGGCAGGTTTCGGTGTGCTGCTGTGTTATGTGCTGGCGCAGGGTTGGTGGCTGCGCATGGCAAGGGAATCGGTGTATGCGTCCATTCCTGAGCAGATTTTGCGGCAGGCAAAGGTATATGTCCTTGCACAACCCCTGTCGCCGTTTAACTGGAAGGCGGTCGTGGCTTTGCCGGATCGTTATCTGGTGAAGTATATAAATCTGTTTCGTCACACGGAAAAGACGAGCCGGCAGACCGATAATATTTTTACACACGCTGATGCCCTGTATTTGCCTGTAAACGATAAGCGTTGGGAGGTGATCCCGCGTTACGGTGGCGGCATCGTCAGGCCCTTTGCCTATCGGGTCTGGCAGGCGCCGGCAATGGCGGATATTCGGCGTTTTATGCTCTTGCCGGCCGTACAAAATGTGCAGAACCCGCCGGGGCAGAATTGCGTCTGGTTTTCCGATCAGCGGTTTGTCCTGCGCGGTATTCGCGCGCCCTTCATATATGGCGGTTGTGCAGGCACGGATGGCAAGAAGATCACAATCATGCGGTTTGCCGACGGCAAACCGGTGCCGCTGGACTGAGCCCGACTCAGGAGAACAGCGCGAGCAGCTCCCCGGCGTTCTGGCGCTTTTCTCCGTTACAACTGATGAAGCGGCGCACACTGAAGCGTTTGATGTTATTGGCGGCGCGATAGGCGTTGCGGGTGAAACGGGTATTGTGGTTGGAGATCAGTACCGGGATACCGCGTTGCCGGGTCTGTTCAGCCAGATCCGCCAGGCGTTGTTGTTGCGGCATATCGAAACCGCCGGCGCTATAGCAGGTGAAATTGGCCGAGCGGGACAACGGCACATAGGGCGGATCGCAATACACGACGTCGCCGAGTTGCGCGGACTGCATGACGGCATCGAAATCCAGATGGACAAATTCCGCCTGTTTGGCCTTTTCGTGAAATGCCTGGAGTTCCTGGGCCGGAAAGTAGGGTTGCTTGTAACGGCCGAACGGAACGTTGAATATGCCTGCGGCATTATAGCGGCACAGGCCGTTGTAGCCGTGACGGTTGAGATAGATAAACAGGGCGGCCTTGCGTTGCGGGTCGCGGCAACGGTTAAATTCATCGCGCCGGCGGTAGTAATAGGCCTCCTGATTGGTGCGTGACTGAAACAGGCGTGTACATTCAGCAATAAAGCTTTCGCCGTGCGCCTGCACGGTTTGATAGACGTTGATCAGATCGGCATTGGTATCGGCGAGCAGGTAGCGATCGAATTCCGTATTCATGAAGACCGCGCCGGAACCGGCGAACGGCTCGATCAGGCGCTCGCCTGCCGGCAGCATTTCATGGATGTGTTCAAGCACCCGGTACTTGCTGCCAGCCCATTTCAGAAACGGCCGTATCATGCGCACCTTCTTTGTCATCAGCTGCTCAGGTCCTTGATAAAGACTTTGGAATTACGTTGATAGTTATAAAGCTGGCGTTTCTTGACCGGCAGGGCATCGATGTTGGCCGGCTTGAATCCCCGCTCGCGAAACCAGTGTGCGGTCCGCGTGGTCAGCACGAATAATTTCATTACGCCCATGGCGCGCGCCTGCTTGATGATGAACTGAAACAATTCATCGCCACGACCTTCATTGCGATATTCGGTGTGAACTGCCAGGCAGGCGAGTTCGCCGACGGCATCGTCGGGGTAGGGATACAGGGCGGCACAGGCGACGATCAGGCCATCGCGTTCGATGACGCTGAAGTAATCGATTTCGATTTCGAGTAATTCGCGCGAGCGGCGGACAAGGATACCTTCCTGTTCCAGCGGAGAGATCAGATCGAGAATACCCCCGACGTCATCAATGGTCGCACGCCGGACATCTTCGAAGGAGGCGCTGCTGATCAGGCTGCCAATGCCGTCGCGGGTAAACAATTCCAGCAACAGCCCGCCATCGGTATGGCGGTTGATCAGGTGTACCCGGCTGACACCACCCAGGCAGGCACTGACGGCATGGGCCAGGGTCTGGCGTATGGGGTCCTTGAGCTTACGCTTACCTTCCAGAATCGATTGCGCCTCGCGTTGGGTGAGTTCACGGATGATATTGCGATTGCTGCCGGGAATACCGTCCATATCGGTGAGCATGATCAATTTGTCAGCCTTGAGCTGCTTCGCCGCTTCAGTGGCCACGGCCTCCGCCGTGAGATTGAAGACTTCGCCGGTCGGTGAATAGCCCATGGGCGACAGCAGTACGATGTTCTCCTGCTGCAAATGGCCACGTATGGCATCGGTGTCGATCTTGCGAATTTCTCCCGTGTGCAGGTAATCGACGCCATCGCGTATGCCCAGTGGCATGGCGGTCACGAAATTGCCGGAGACGACCTTGATTGGGCACTTGGCCAGCGGCGTGGCGCTCAGGCCCATGCTCAGTTGCGCTTCGATCTCGACACGCACGGCACCGGCGGCCTGTTTGACGCATTCCAGTGCGGCGATATCGGTGACCCGCAAGCCGTTCATGATGGTGATCTCGGCGCCCAGCTGTTTGAGTTGTTTGTCGATTTGCGGACGGGCGCCGTGCACGAGCACCAGACGAATACCGAGATTATTCAGCAAGGCAAGGTCGTGGACCAGGCTGGGAAATTGGGCATCCGCCAGCATTTCGCCACCGAACGTAATCACGAACGTGCGTCCGCGAAACGCACGAATGTAGGGTGAGGATTGGCGAAACCAATCGACAAAGGCCAGCTGTTGTTGTTTTTCTCGCATTCGCTTCAGAAATCCGGCGTATCTGCTTGTTTTACAAGCATAACCTATGTGCGGATCCCTGCAAACGGTTTGCGTGAAAAAATTCCCTCAGAGGCGAATACCGATGCCGAAGTGGAAATAGGTCTGGGTCTTGGAGGAGGAGCTTTGCGGCCAGAGATAGAGTTGTTCGGGCACGAGCACCGGGAAGCGATAGCTTGCTTCGCCGACCTTGCCTATCTGCGGTTGTCCGATGGTGCCCACGGCGGAGATCCAGCGCCCCGCTGCGAAGTCGGCGGGTTCGAGATAACCCTGGCGTTCGATCAAGAAGCGACCCTGGCTGGCGGCTTGCCGATCCGGTTCGCCATAGCTGTCCACAGGGTAGGCGAGGACTTCGATCTGCGTATGTTCTTTCTGCGGCGTGGTTCTGACGATCATGCCGCCCCAGACCACGCGCAGGTTGCCGTAGGTTTTATCGCCGGTCGCCATGGCAGGCGTGACGGCACGATTGACGCCTTCCAATTTCAGCGGTGAACCGGCGCAGGCGCTAAGCATCAATAACAGGAATGGCAGGAATAATTGTCGCATCATTTTTTCGGTGACGGCAGTTTCTGGGGTGGCGGATAGTAATACGGATAATACCCTGGGTACCACGGATACCAGGGATCGTACCACCAGTAGTCCCGCGTATCATACGTGCGCGTTGTGGTGACTGGCCACAAGTGGTACTGGGAGACGTTAACGACGGGATAGACGTATGCATAGTCGCCTATCTTGCGGGTGTCACTGCCTGCAATCGTGCCTGCAATGGTCAGGTTGCGACCGACGGCAAACACGGCGGGATCGCGGAAGCCACTGAAGTGGGCAAGAAAGCGTCCTTCACTCTGGTCTGTCGTAACGGGTTCGCTGTAGCTGTCCAGGGGCTTGCCGAGCACCGTGACCTCCGTGTTGGATTGCTTCACCGCAACCGCGAGGATCTGCCCGCCCCAGACCACGGCCTGATCTTGATGCGCGGGGATATTCTCGCGCACAACAGGAAGAGGCGGATTGTCTGCCGGTATCGGGATCGGCGGCACGCTGCTGCAGGCGGCCAGAAACAGCAGAGCCGTGCTCAGACCGATTACGCGAAATATCCTAGTGTCCATCCTGGCAGTACCGTTGAATCATCTGGCTAATGAGATCGATCGTCGGCTGGAGTTGTTCCATCGGCAGGAACTCGTCGGGTTGATGCGCCTGATCGATATGGCCGGGTCCCATAATAATGGTCTGCATGCCGAGTTGATTCAAGTAGGGCCCTTCCGTGCAGTAAGCGACAGCTTCGGCCTGGTAACCAGTGAGTTGTTCCGCCTGTTTCACAATATCCGATTGCGCATCCGTGTGCATGGCCTCGGTACCGGTGATCAGGGGCGTGCGTTTGACCTGCAACCCGGTATCGGCAAAACATGCCGCGAGACGTTCGTCGAGTTCATGGCGTAGATCGTCCTGGGACATGCCGGGTAAGGAACGCAAATCAAAATGCAATTCGCAGTCACCACAGATCCGGTTGGGATTGTCACCGCCATGAATGTGTCCGAGATTCAGTGTCGGGAAAGGTACGGCAAAGTGGGGATCGCGATAACGCTGTTGCAACTCCTCGCGCCAGCGCAGGATTTCGGCGATGACCTTGTGCATGCCTTCGAGCGCACTATTACCCAGGCGCGGATCGCTGGAGTGGCCCGAATGCCCCGTGACGTGGATCGATTCCATGATGATGCCCTTGTGCGCACGTATGGGTTTGAGTCCGGTCGGTTCGCCGACGATGGCATATTTGGCCTTGGGTTTATCGGCGGCAACCAGCGACAGCGCACCTTCCATGGAACTCTCTTCATCCGCCGTCGCCAGCAGAATCAAAGGCGCACTGAGCTGGTTGGCATCGAACTGGCGTGCGGCCTCGATGGCGAGGGCAAAAAAACTTTTCATGTCGGCGCTGCCCAGGCCGAACAGTCGGTTGTCGCGCTCGGTAAGCCGGAAGGGATCAGAATGCCAGCCACTGTCATCGTATGGCACGGTATCGGTATGACCGGACAAGACCAGGCCGCCCGGCCCCTTGCCCAGGGTGGCAATCAGATTGGCTTTCTGTGGCTGCTGGGGCAGGGGCATGATCTCGATGGCGTAACCGAGATCGGCCAGCCAGCCGGCGAGCAGATCAATGACGGCCCGGTTACTCTGATCGAATTCCGGACTGACGCTACTGACCGACGGTGTACCGATCAGGGCGCGCAGGCGTTCCATCACCGAGGGGAAAGATGTGCTCATATTGTTTCGATGCCTTTGCGTAAAGACACTCTTGAGACAATTTTTATGGCTAGAAGTCCCAACTGTCTTTACGGCGAAAACGCAGCTTGGGAATGATCAGGCCAATGACGATGCCGATAATGACGACCAGGGCACCGGCCAGGAACCAGTTGCGCTTGGACCGATCCTTGAGGACCTGGTTTTCCTGTTTGATCAGGTTGAATTCATCGCTCATCTTGGCGAATTTTTCGCGAAGATCGGTGTTTTCGCTTTCCAGCTGTTTGGGATGTGCCGCGATTTGGCTCAGCTTGGCCAGCTCGTCACTGGTGCTTTTGTTTTCGCTTTGCAGTTTGTCGTGCTCGCCTTCCAGTTGCGTTTTCTGCTTGCGTACCTCACTGAGTTCCTGCTGCGTCTGGCTGAGCTTGTCCTGCAGCTTCGCCAGCTTCTCCTGGGTCTTGGCCAGTTCTTCAGCGGCCGGGGGCTTGTCACTCAGGTATTGGGTGCGGACCCAGCCTTCGGTGCCGTTGGGTGTACGTACCCGGGTGTAGCCGGTCTGGGTTTCTTCTAACACGGTCAGCAGCGTGCCGCTGGTCAGGGTTTTGATGATCTGGTACTGGTTGCCCTGGCCGGTGCGCAGGGTAATCACCAGTTCATCACTCACGTACTTGGTGGCGGCCATCACGGTCGCCGGAAGAAAAAGGGTTAAAACTAGCCAAAATCGCAATTTCATTCTGATTCTCTCATCTAGCCGAATGTTATGTATGTTATCAACCCACCGTGGGTAGGGGTTGCTGACCAAGTCACATATAAATAGGTGTGACCGATTATGACGCTTCTGTGAAAAGTCGTCACAGTCTGCCTTGCCAGTAGGCAGGGCTGTCATCACCCTGTAACATTGATTCGTTGTAATCCGCTCGTCACAACAGAGAGCGAGTTTCATGATGCTAAATCCAATGGCCAAGGATAACCCAACCATATTAGTTGTTGAAGACGAAGCTGCCATCCGGGAGATGCTCAATTTTTCTCTGGGAAGGGCGGGATTCGACGTTCACGAAGCTGCCGATGCCCGTCAGGCCCAGGACATGATTAACCAGCAGGTACCCGACCTGGTCCTGCTCGACTGGATGCTGCCCGGGACCAGTGGCGTCGATCTGGCACAAAAGATTCGGCATAACACCCGTACCCGTGAACTTCCCATCATATTGCTCACCGCACGCGGTGAAGAGGAAAACAAGATTAAGGGCCTTGAGGCCGGCGCCGATGATTACGTGACCAAACCGTTTTCGACCCAGGAATTGATCGCGCGGATCCGGGCCGTACTGCGTCGTACCGTGAGTCCTGGCAGTGAAGAGATCATCAAAGTGGGCGACCTGTCGCTGGATACGGTCAGTCATCGTGTCATAGTGAACGAGACGCCGGTGGAACTGGGGCCGACCGAATTCCGTCTGCTGCATTTTTTCATGTCCCATGCCGAGCGGGTATTCAGCCGCAGCCAGTTACTGGATCAGGTCTGGGGCAATAATGTGTATATCGAGGAACGTACTGTCGACGTGCATATCCGTCGCTTGCGCCGTGCCCTTGAAGCCTATAATTGTGATAAATATATTCAGACCGTACGTGGTGCGGGGTACCGTTTTTCAGAACAGGTGTGATCGACCTTGAATAACAGCTGGATCGCCGAAATCTGGAGCCTGGCAGGCCTTCTGTTGGTCGCGTTTATTCTTGGCCTGGTGTTTGGCCACGTCAGCCTGTTTATGCTTGTTGCCACACTGGGTTACCTCGGTTGGACTTTCTATAACCTGTATCATTTGCGGCGCTGGCTGGCGATTGGGCGAAAGTATCATCCACCGGATTCGTTCGGGATCTGGGGAGATATCTTCACCGAGATTTTTCGGTTACAGCGCCGTAACAAGAAACGCCAGAAACGTCTTGTCAAACTCCTCGGCCGCTTTCGCGAAACCACTGAAGCCATGCCCGACGGTGTGGTGGTGATGCAGGCCAGCGGCGTTATCGAATGGTGGAACGAGGCCGGTGGCCGTTTACTCGATCTCAAGTACCCGCAGGATGTCGGACAGCGCCTGACTAACCTGATTCGAAATCCCGAGTTTCTGAGTTTCATCGAGAACAACAACAGACACGAAGTCCTGAATTTTGCGGCGCCGGCCGACAAGAACAAAATTATTGCCGTGCAGCTTACGCCTTACGGTATGGATCAATCACTCTTGATCGTACGCGATGTCACCATCCTGCAGCGTGTGGAACAGATCCGTCGCGACTTCGTTGCCAATATTTCCCATGAATTGCGCACCCCGCTTACCGTCATGAGCGGGTTTCTCGAAACCTTGACCGGCGACGATACGATCACGGACAAGAATCTGAGACGTTCCCTGGAACTAATGAAACAGCAATCCAAACGTATGTATCGTCTGGTCGAGGATCTGATGCTGTTGTCCAAACTGGAGAATGAACAGCGGCCGGTCAAACACGAAGTGGTGGCTGTCCCGCAATTGCTCACGACGCTGAGGGAAGAGGCGATGATCATCAGCGGCGATCGGAATCACCAGATTACCCTCGATGTTGACCTCGACCTGTATCTGTACGGTGATAGTAAGGAACTGGACAGTGCCTTTAGCAACCTGGTGATTAATGCCGTGAATTACACGCCGACGGGCGGCGCGATCAATATTCGCTGGTACCAGGACGACACGGGTGCGCACCTGTCGGTAAGCGATACTGGCATCGGGATACCGCCGCATCACCTGTCACGCATCACCGAACGCTTTTATCGGGTCGACGTTGCGCGTTCGCGTGAGACAGGGGGGTCCGGCCTCGGCCTGGCGATTGTGAAACACGCCTTGGGCAGGCACGCCGCACACTTGCGTATAGACAGCGAGGTTGGGCGCGGCAGCACCTTCATCTGTGATTTTCCACCGGAAGCCATGGTAAACAAATCCGAGGCGCGTGAAGCGATCTGAAGCGGGTTGTCATATAGATGACACAAAATGGCGTGTCAGGCATGTGGGATAGCGCACAATATGCTTGTATGTGAAATTTCAGACAAGCGACATGGATTTGCCATACACTTAGCAGTCATTCCCGGTTAGAATCTGACGTCATTGGTAGTCGGTATGATCAAGAATGCCATGCCGTCCGTCCCGGATAGAACTAGTAACCGAAATATCGTCAGTGAAATAGTAACTAAAGCATTCAAGCGACGCAGAGGACATTGCAATGGATAAAGCCGATCTTGGTCACCACATCTCTCAGCAGTACAACCAGGAACTGGAAGATGTGCGCAACCGCGTCTTGCAAATGGGCGGTCTCGTTGAGCAGCAACTGGCGGATGCCGTGCTGGCGCTGACGACCATGGACACGGCCCTGGCGGAGGTCGTCGTCACCAATGACTACAAGATTAATAAACTGGAAGTCAGTATTGACGAAGAATGCACACATATTCTGGCCCGTCGTCAACCGGCGGCGAGCGATCTGCGACTCCTGATGGCAATTGTAAAGACCATTACCGACCTTGAGCGCATCGGCGACGAGGCGGAACGGGTTGGCCGGATGGCCTTGCACTTTGCCGACGCCGAGACCAAGGACACCAAGGCGCTTGTCGGTATCGGTCACCTGGGCGAACACGTGCGGCACATGCTGCATGAGGCGCTGGATGCCCTGGCGCGTATGGATGTCCAGGCGGCCACGACGATTGCGAAAGAAGACCTCAAGGTCGATCAGGAATACGAGAATATTCTGCGCCAGTTAATGACTTATATGATGGAAGACCCGCGTTCGATCCCGCGGGTGGTGAACGTCATGTGGGCGGCACGTTCACTTGAACGTATCGGGGATCGTGCGCGCAACATCTGCGAGTACGTCATCTATCTGGTGCGTGGCAAGGATGTGCGCCATATCAGCCTGGAGCAGGTTGAGAAAGAAGTGCGTGAACAGAGCAAGGGTAAGAATTAGATATTTCATTCCCTCTGTCTGTCACTACAGAGTAGATTGATGGCCCGGTATGTTTACCGGGCCATTTTTTTCTGCTTCCAGAAATCCGCCTTGGCGGGGTCGGCCTTAAAACCGACCATCTTGCCGGAATAGACCTCAATCAATGCGTTAATGGCATCGGGATGGCCCTGTTCGGCGGCGGCGGTCCAGAGTTCGATAGCCTTGTCGGGATTCTTCTCCACGCCGTAGCCGTAGGCATACATGACGGCCAGATTGTTCTCCGCATTCGCGTGGTCTTTTTCCGCTGCCAGTCGCCACCATTTCACCGCCGTGATGTAACTGGGATAGACGCCTTTGCCGAGATAAAACATGACACCGGCATTATATTGCGCGTCCGCCAGGCCTTGCTGACCGGCACGCGTAAACCACATCAGCGCCATGCGATCATCTTTTTTTACACCATGTCCGTTCATGTACAGCAGACCGAGGTTGTATTGCGCATCCGCATTGCCCTGTTCTGCCAGTGGCTTCCAGAGCGTGTAGGCCTGTTGGTAGTGTTTGGCATCGAAGGCGGCGTGACCCTCTTCCAGGGCACCGGCGTGACTGCCATTTGCCAGACTCAGGCAGGCGGCGATCAGGAGGGATTTAAGCAGAACGTGATTCATGTTGTTATAGATATAGCATCCGTTCCGGTGAACGGCGAGGCAATCAGGCGGACTTTTGCTTGAGCAACAACTCAATGAGCGCCTTTTGACTGTGCAGACGATTTTCTGCCTGATCCCAGACGACGCTCTGCGGTCCGTCGATGATCTCGGCTGCCACTTCTTCGCCGCGGTGCGCGGGCAGGCAGTGCATGAACAATGCCTCTTTGTCCGCCAGGCGCATCAGATCCTGGGTGACCTGAAAATCAGCAAAGGCCTGGCGACGCTTGGTTTGTTCCTCTTCCTGGCCCATGCTGGCCCAGACATCGGTACTGACCATAGCAGCGCCTTCGACAGCCGCTTTAGGATCATGACAGAGTGAAACAAGGTCACCCGCGGCCTGCATGATCTCTGCATCCGGTTCGTAGCCTTTCGGTGTGGCGATACGCAACTGAAAATCGAATTGACGTGCGGCATTGATATAGGAATGGCACATATTATTGCCATCACCAATCCAGGCAATGGTACGGCCCTTAATCGGTCCCCGATGCTCGATAAAAGTCTGCATGTCGGCGAGTAGCTGGCAGGGGTGATACAGATCGGTCAGCGCGTTGATCACCGGGACCTTTGAATTCGCGGCAAATGATTCCAGCGTACTGTGGGCGTAGGTACGAATCATGATGATATCGACCATGCGTGATAACACGCGCGCGGTATCTTCGATGGGTTCGCCGCGACCCAACTGGGTGTCGCGTGGCGACAGGAAGATCGCATGACCGCCGAATTGCGCCATGGCGGCTTCGAAAGAGACACGGGTCCGGGTCGAGGACTTGTCGAAGATCATGCCCATGGTGCGACTTTTGAAATACGGGTGATCTTCACCGGCGGCACGCATCGCCTTCAATTCCACGGCACGTTGCAGCAATTGCTGCAGTTGTGCCTTATCCAGATCAAGCAGGGTCAGAAAGTGCTGAAGCATGACGAGAGCATCCTTAATCTAGGCCGCCAGGAACTGACGAATCTGATCTGACACAACACTGATCACGGTATCCGCCTGTTCGGTAGTCATAACATAAGGCGGTAACAGGCGAATGACACTGTCGGCGGTGACATTGATGAGTACGCCCTGGGCCAGGCAACGCTTGACCAGGTCACCGCAAGGCCGGTCAAGTTCCACGGCCAGCATAAGTCCCTTACCACGAATGCTATTGATGCCTTTGACTCCGGATAGCGCTGTACCAAAGCCATCGAGAAAATGCTTGCCTAGTGTATCGGCCTTTTGCAGGAGTTGATCCTTTTCGATGCTTTCAATAACTGCCAGCGCGGCGCGAGAGGCGAGGGGATTGCCGCCAAAGGTGGTACCGTGATTTCCCGGTTTGAACAGTGTAGCGGCCGGACCCCGCGCCAGACAGGCGCCGATAGGTACGCCGTTACCCAGGGCCTTGGCCAGGGTCATGATGTCCGCTTGAATGCCGTTATGCTGGTGGGCAAACCACTTGCCGGTACGTCCCATGCCAGACTGGATTTCATCAAGAATTAACAACCAGCCGTGTTGATCGCAAATCGCACGCAGCTTGTTTAGATAATCCGGCGCAGGAATACGAATACCGCCTTCGCCGGTAATCGGTTCGACCATCACGGCGACCACATCCTTGTTGTTCTTGGCAATTGTCGCTACGGCATCGGTGTCGTTATAAGGCGCGCGGACAAAGCCCTTTACCAGGGGTTCAAAGCCGGCCTGGATTTTACGATTACCGGTGGCGGTCAGTGTCGCGAGGGTACGGCCATGGAAACTGCCTTCCATCACGATGATATTAGGAATCTCGATGCCTTTCTGGTGACCGTACAGGCGTGCCATCTTGATGGCGGCTTCATTGGCCTCAGCCCCGCTGTTGCAGAAGAAGGCATTGTCCATCGCCGACAGGCCACAGAGTTTGTCAGCCAGTTCCCGCTGCACCGCAATTTCATAGATATTGGATGTATGCACCAGCTTCCCGGCCTGATCGCACACCGCGGCGGTGACGGCGGGATGGGCGTGACCCAGCGCACACACGGCAATTCCGCCCAGGGCGTCGAGATACTGCTTGCCATCCGTGTCCCACAGGACGGCACCTTCGCCGTGGCTGAAACTGACCGGGATGCGATTGTAGTTGTTCATTAAGTGATTCATAACATTTATTCGTTACCAAAAAACAAAAAGCAGCCTGATCAAGGCCGCCCCGAAAGGGACAATTCTAGACATAAGCTTCGGCGAGGGCAAATCACCAAAACAAAAAACCCGGCCACGAGGGCCGGGTTTTTGCATTATGACGGTGCGATGACGCGTTAGAACGGGAAGTTGTGATTAAAGGCGGTCATGCCCAGGATCATGGGGATAGATAACAGCGTGTTGGTACGCGAAGCCATCAAGGCAATGACACCCGCCTTGGCCTTTTCCTCATCGCTCGCCTGTACGATACCCAGGATCTTCTTCTGATTTGGCCAGATCAGGACCCAGACATTGAACAACATGATGGTGCCCAACCAGGCGCCCATGCCGATGATGTGCGAATTGCCCACGGCCTTGAACATGAAGACGTCCAACACACCAAAACCGGTTTGATGCTTCATGGCTTCAATGATGAGGACACCGGAAATCCAGGTTGCCAGCGCGGCCCAGCGGAACCACAGCAGCGCGCGTGGTGCGACGTGTTTGCTGATACCAGCGGCAGTGCCGTCAGCCTTGGCCTTAGCCATCGCCGGGGTCTGGACGAAGTTGAAGTAGTAGAGCAGACCGATCCAGGTGATGCCGACCAGAACGTGAATCCATACCCAGAATTCCCAAGGATTAATATGACCATAACGGCCGATTACGAATATCAAGACAATCGCCAGAACGAATCCGGAGATAATGGTACCCGGAATACTTTTTAATGGATTCATGGAAGAAGCTCCCTTATATGGTTAGTGGTCAGGTAAAAAATTTTTGAGCAGTTTACTATAGTACTGTTTCTGCGTGCACCCCTCTGATGCTGTCACGCAGACACGTAGTACGATTCCCACATTGCGAACGTGAGTAATGCACGATGAATCCGGTTGAACTGAGTATATTCACAAACCGCATGAACGCGGTGTGCGAGGAAATGGGTGCCGTCCTGCAGCGTGCGGCCTTTTCCCCGAATATTCGGGATCGCCTGGATTTTTCCTGTGCGGTGTTCGATGCGCAGGGCGAATTATGCGCACAGGCCGCGCATATCCCTGTCCATCTTGGCAGCATGGCCTACGCCATGCGCGACATCGTCACGCAAATCGAATGGCACGCCGGCGATATGGTTGTGGTGAACGATCCGTTTCTTGGCGGGACCCATCTTCCTGACGTGACACTCATTGCCCCGGTGTTTGTTAACGACCGGCTTGCCGGTTATGTGGTGAATCGTGCGCACCACGCGGATATCGGTGCGCATACGCCGGGCTCCATGCCGATTTCGCGCACGCTCGCGGAAGAGGGTATTGTGATCCCGCCGCAATTTTTAATCCGCCAGGGTCAGCACAATTCCGCGCTGATGCAGGACATCCTCAAGGCAACGCGTAATCAACGGATTGGCCAGGGTGATTTTGCCGCGCAAATCAGCGCGAATAAGACGGGGGTTCGCCGCCTGGAGGCGCTGATCTCGCGTTTGGGCCTCAATACCTATCAACAGGCACTAGTGGAGCTGAATGATTATGGCGAACGCCTCGCGCGGACGATGCTGAGCGAGATTCCGCCGGGCGAATATTGTTTCGAAGACTATATGGATGACGATGGTTTGGGGCACACGCGGCTGCCGATTCGTCTCTGTCTCACTATCCGGCGCGATAAAATCATCGCCGATTTTGCCGGTACCGCCGCGCAAACCGAAGGCAATATCAATTGTCCCTTATCGGTGGCCGCCGCGGCGGTTTACTATGTCTTTCGGTGTCTGATGCCGGCGCAGACCCCCGCGTGTGCCGGTACTTTTCGACTCATTACCCTGCAGGCCCCCAGCGGTTGCCTGCTGAATGCGCAACGACCGGCGGCGGTGGCGGCGGGCAATGTCGAGACCAGCATGCGCATCGTCGACGTGGTCATGGGGGCACTGGGAAAGGCGCTGCCTGATAAGATGCCGGCAGCCAGCCACGGCAGCATGAACAATCTGGCGATGGGGGGCCGGTATCTGGACCAGTTCTGGGATTACTACGAAACCATGGGGGGCGGCATGGGCGCAGGCCCGCGCTATCCGGGATTAGCGGCTGTCCAGGTGCACATGACCAATACCCGCAATACGCCAATCGAAGTTCTGGAGATGAATTATCCGCTGCGGGTTCGCGAATATGGCCTGCGTGAGGGTTCCGCGGGTTCGGGGCTGCATCGGGGCGGTGAAGGTCTGATCCGGGAGGTTGAGTTCCTCGCCCCGGCGACCATGACCCTGCTGACGGAACGCCGCAGCCTGCCGCCCTGGGGGATGCGTGAGGGTGGCGCAGCGAAGCCCGGCGCCAACTGGCTCAATGGTCAGCCCTTACCCGGTAAAATCAGTTGCGAGGTGGGGACGGGCGATGTCCTGCGGGTGGAAACTGCCGGCGGTGGCGGTTGGGGCCAGCTTGAGTGAAACTAGCCAGCGCCGGGGCTGCCCTGGCTTGAAAATCATTAACGCTGGCCTAATAACTGAGTGTATAGCTGGGATATTCCATCTCGGCGGAAAGTATATTAGAATTGCCTGATATTTCATGCGCCCATTCCGGGTTGCAGACTTGAGAATGAAGAGGAATCGCGATGGACGTTTTGCAACGAATCGACAAAATTGTCAAAGATAATCCAGTAGTCATCTTTATGAAGGGTACGCCACAGATGCCGCAATGCGGTTTTTCCATGCGCGCTGCGCAGGCCCTGCAGGCATGCGGAAAGGAATTCGCGCACGTGAACGTGCTGATGGATCCGGAAATCTTCGAGAATCTGCCGCGGTACCAGAACTGGCCAACCTTCCCCCAAATCTATATCAATGGTGAATTGATTGGCGGTTGCGATATTACGCTGGAGCTCTATCAGAAGGGCGACTTGCAGAAAATGGTGAGCGAGGCCGCTGCCTGATTCGTATCTCTCGCCCAAGACTCAAATAAAAAAGCCCGCTGATGCGGGCTTTTTTATTCGTCGTCATCGCGGGCGGGAATGCCGATGGCCTTATCCCATTGATTGACGATTTTGCAAAATAGCTGCGCCGTCTTCTCCGCATCATAGATTGCCGAGTGTGCCTCGGCCGCGTTCCATTCGATGCCGGCGGCGATCGCAGCGCGCGCCAGGACGGTCTGACCATAGGCGAGTCCGGCCAAGGTGGCGGTGTCGAAGGTGCTGAAGGCATGGAAGGGATGCCTTTTGATATTGCAGCGATCGATAGCCGCCTTGAGAAAACTCAGATCGAAAAACGGATTGTGACCCACCAGGATGGCCCGGCTGCACTGTTGCGCCTTGATTAGCAGGCGGATGGGTTTGAATATGTGCTCAAGCGCCTCGAGTTCCGGCTTGGCGAAACGAAAGGGGTGGTGCGGATCGATGCCGGTGAATTCCAGGGCCTTGGGATCGAATTGGGCGCCGCTGAACGGGGCGACATGACAGGCAATCGTCGCGCCCGGGCGGAAGAAGCCTTCCTCATCCATCAGGATGGGTACCGCGGCAATTTCCAGCAAGGCATGTTTGATGGGGTCGAAACCGGCGGTCTCCACATCCACGATGACCGGCAAGAATCCGCGGAACCGGTGTGCGAGCATGGGCGCGGAGGTGGATTGAGAGTGCTGCTGCATAGTCGCACAGCATAGCGAATCACCTGTAAAATTCATACCACCTGTCGTCACAGAAAAGGTATCGCCTAACAGATGTCATTCAGCCATCGACAAAAATTGCGTTATTACGCGCTGCTCATCGGTGTCGTTGTCGCGCTAGTGATATCGCCGGTCCGCGCGAGCGAATTCGCGCGCGGTGTGTTGTGGGCAGTGAGCAAACCAGGCCTCCACGCCAGCTACATCCTGGGCACCATCCATTCCGATGATCCGAGGGTGACGCAGATCCCCGCAGCGGTTGCGCAGGCCTTTGCCAATTCACGCAGTTTCACCGGCGAACTGGACATGAGTGTGGATTCGCTCGAACAGACGCAGCAGGCGATGCTCCTGCCCGAGGGTTCCCGGCTGAAAAATATACTGGGCCAGGCGCGTTTTAATAAATGTGTCAAATTGATGGCCGATTACGGTGTGCCGGACACGGTTGTGAACAAGATGAAACCCTGGGCCATTGCCGTTCAATTGAATATGCCCAAACCGGTGAGCGATCGTTTTCTTGATCTCGTTCTGTATCAGCAGGCCGTCGCGCGTGCTATGCCGGTGCACGCGCTGGAAACGATCCCGGAACAAATCGCCGTCTTTGACAGGCTCCCCGTGGATCAACAAATCATCCTGCTGGATGAGGCGATAGCCAATTATGAAAGTACGCCGGCATTGATTGATACCTTGATCGATCTCTATCTGGCGCGTGATCTGGCTGGCTTGCAGGCGGTCAACGACGATCAAATGCAAAAAGGGGATCTCAGTCTTGCCGCTGAGGTAGAACAGCGTCTGATCGTTCAGCGCAATCATCGTATGGTGGCTCGTATGCAGGCGCGTCTGATCGAGGGCGACGCCTTCATTGCGGTGGGTGCCTTGCATCTGCCTGGCAAGGAGGGGATTCTCAATCTGCTCGAACAACAGGGGTATCAGGTGAAATACGTGTATTGAACACGCATCAATTCGTGACCTGCCAGTGAATGTCTTCCCCCGCCCGCAGGGGCACCAGCTTCTCTTTTCCCAAGGACTGATTTTCTGCAACTACCCAGTCCTGTTTGCGCAAGGTAACCGTCTGCGTATTACACGGTAGCCGGTAGAATGCCGGGCCATTGCGGCTGGCAAAGGCCTCCAGTTTGTCCAGTGCGTTCGCCTGTTCGAAGACCTCGGCGTATAACTCGAGGGCGGCGTGTGCGTTGTAAATGCCGGCACAGCCACAAGCGGTTTCTTTTTTGCCAATGGCATGTGGCGCGCTGTCGGTGCCGAGAAAAAATTTCGGATGGCCGCCGGTGGCGACACGCAATAACGCCTCACGATGATGCTCGCGTTTGAGCACCGGCAGGCAATAGTAATGCGGCCGAATGCCGCCCTTGAACATGGCATTGCGGTTGTATAACAGGTGATGCGGTGTGATCGTGGCGGCAATATTTGCCGGGCCCTGCTCCACAAATTCCACGGCATCTTTCGTGGTGACATGTTCGAATACGACCCGCAGTTTTGGATAACGTGCGAGCAAGGGCGACAGCACGCGATCGATAAATACCTTTTCACGATCGAAGATATCGATGCTGGCGTCTGTCACCTCGCCGTGCACCAGCAAAGGCATGCCGGTCTCGGCGAGTTGTTCCATGACGGCATAGGTGCGCGCAATATCGGTGACACCATCATCGGAATTGGTGGTGGCGCCCGCGGGATAATATTTCACCGCGTGTACCATCCCACTGGCTTTCGCCTTGACAATTTCCTCAGGTGCCGTGTTATCCGTGAGATACAAAGTCATCAGCGGTTCGAATGACATGCCGGCGGGTACCGCGGCGAGGACACGCTGCCGATACGCCAAAGCCCGTTCGGTTGTGGTGACCGGTGGTTTGAGATTCGGCATGATGATGGCGCGGGCGAAGACCCGTGCGCTATCCGGTACGACGCTGTACAGCGCGTCACCGTCGCGCACATGCAGATGCCAGTCGTCGGGTCTGAGAATCGTTAAGGTATCCATGCGGGTAATAGCGGTTCAGGTAAAAGGCCAGGCTTGGCGTGTAATTGCAACGGCAATGATATAGGAAAAGGTCAGACAGGCGCCAACGAAACCGATAGTCAGCTGTGCACGATTCTTCGAGAAGCGCAACGCCCACATCCCGAAGCCGATATAAAACAATAATGCGATCACTTTTGCCGTGACCCAGTCAGCGACAAATGGATACTGGCGGATCTGGATCACCAGGCCAATAGCGGATGCAAGCAGAATGGTATCGATAACGTGTGGCGATATCTTTAGCCAGCGGCGTTGCAATAGGTGTGGGCGAAAAAATTTCAGGGTACTGCGTGCGAGAAAACCCGTGATGGACAGCGCGGCGCAGCTGACGTGCACAAATTTCAAAACCATCATGGGTCTAACCTTTAATGCCTGCGCGGATGTGCAGGGGCCAGTGTACCGCGAGTGTTTGATCGGGATCCGGCCAGGCCTCGGCGATGGCCTCCTCAATGAGCGACAGCGGGTCGCGTTGTATTGTCTTTGCATAATACACGCTGGCAGACCAGGTGCCGAGATAACCCAGTAACTCATCCCGCTGCCATTGGGCGTGCATCGCGAATACGGGCACGGCAATTTCACGAAAGGGTGCCGGTAAAGGCGCATAACCCTGTTCGACCAGCCGGCGCTCCTGCGGCCAGTAAGGTCCGACGATGTCATGATAATAATGATTCACGATGGCATTGATCTCGGGGTTGATGGACAGGAGATTGTAGCTCCACACAGCGAGTACCCCGTCGGGTTTGAGTACACGCCAGGCTTCATTGAAGAACGCCGTGTGATCGAACCAATGCAAGGCCTGGGCAACGGTGATTAAATCCACACTGTTATCGTGCAGTGGCGCATGCTCGGCATTGGCAACCTGGTACTCGATATGCGGTTGTGGGGGACACTGCGCGATCTGGTTTTCACTGGCATCGGTGGCAATAACACGGGAAAAATGTGTCGACAAGGCCTGTGCGGCCTGGCCGTTGCCAGTGGCGCAATCCCAGGCCAGTTCGTGCGCCGGTGTCTGCTCTGCCAGCCATGTGAACAGCGCTGACGGATAGCGCGGGCGATAGCGCTGATATTGTGTCGACTGTGTGGAGAAGTGATCTTTGAATCCGGCGCTCATGTTCATGGTCAATTTCCAAACCTGAACGCTAGTTTAGCTGAGCCGGACGGGAATTACTCGATGCCACCCCGGGTGAGTTTTGCCGGATCGAGAAGTTGTTTGAGTTCGTCTTCGCTTAGATCGGTATTCTCTTTGGCGACGTCGAGGATTGGCCGGCCTTCGGCATAGGCCTGCTTGGCGATGGCAGCGCCTTTTTCATAACCGATGACGCGGTTCAATGCGGTCACCAGGATCGGGTTTTTATCCAGCGCGGCCTTGATATTGTTTTCATTGATGGTGAAGCCGGCGATGGCCTTGTCCGCCAGCAGGCGTGCCGCATTGCTGAGGATGTCAATACTCTGTAGCAGGTTATAGGCAATGACCGGCAACATCACATTCAGCTGAAAATTACCGGACTGACCGCCAATGGTGATGGTGACGTCATTCCCGATGACCTGGGCGCAGACCATGGCGACCGCTTCCGGAATCACCGGATTCACTTTGCCCGGCATAATCGAACTGCCCGGCTGCAGTGCCGGCAGCGCGATTTCACCGAGACCGGCAAGCGGTCCGGAATTCATCCAGCGCAGGTCGTTGGCGATCTTGGTTAAGGACACCGCCATGGTTTTGAGTTGGCCGCTCATTTCCACCGCGGCATCCTGGCTGGCCAGACCGGCAAATACATTGTCCATCGGCGTGAAAGCGAAGCCCGTGCGTTGTTTCAAGGCCTTGGCAACATGGGCGCCGAAATCCTTGTGTGCGTTGACGCCGGTACCGACGGCCGTACCGCCTTGCGCTAGTGCGCGCATGCGCGTTAACGAGGCCTGGATGCGATACATGCCTTGTTTGATCTGTGCGGCCCAGGCAGTTAATTCCTGTCCCAGCGTCACCGGCATGGCGTCCATCAAGTGAGTACGCCCGGTCTTGGTGACGTTCGCCAGTTCCTGTGCGCGTACTTCGATGGTTGAGGTGAGATGCGCCAGTGCCGGCAACAGCCGCTCATCGATCTCCAGGCTGGCGCTGACGTGGATGGCGGTGGGGATCACATCGTTCGAGCTTTGACTCATGTTGACGTGGTCGTTGGGATGCACTGGTTCACCGAGGGCGTCAGACGCGAGTCGGGCGATCACCTCGTTGGCGTTCATGTTGGTACTGGTACCCGAACCGGTCTGAAAGACATCGATGGGGAAATGCGCGTCGTAATTGCCTGCGGCGACGGCCTCCGCGCTCTGCACAATGGCGGCGGCAATCTTGCCGTCGAGTAATTGCAATTCCTGATTCGCCGTGGCGCAGGCGGACTTGATCAGACCGAGGGCGCGAATGAAGGCGCGCGGCATGCGTAAATTGCTTACGGGAAAGTTGTCCACGGCGCGCTGGGTCTGTGCACCGTAGAGCGCATCTGCCGGTACCTGTAACTCACCCATGCTGTCGCGTTCGGTCCTGAACTTGGTATCTGCCATGATTTAAAATTTACTGAGGTCGATGTTCCTGATTTGCCAGTCGGTGACATTTTCCTCCACAACGCGCCAGACATCGTCGTCTTCGCGTTCGAGGATAATGTTTTTGTTCAACACGAGGATTTTGCCATTTTTTCCGACGGTCGTCTCGGTCGTGACAAAACGAATTCGCTTTTGGGTACTGCTGACCAGACGCGTGTTCAGGTAATTCACAGCCAGTATCTCGCCATGGGTGAATTCGTACTGGCGGCGTGACTTCCAGTCACGATAATCGATCACTTCCTTGCTGGGCACGCCGTAGACTCTGACGCGGCGCGATACACGATCCATGTGTGCATCCAGATTGGCTTGTCTGATGGAGTCCGCCATGCTCAGACACCAGGCCGTTATAGTGTGTTCGGCAATCACATGCTCACTGGCTGCGCTCATCTTTTTCGTTTCTCAGGTCGTTGTGGATCCGGACTCGGCGAATGCGCAAAAATGCCTGCCTTGTCTTGACGATCTACTGCATCGTCCAAACGGGTCTCCGGCTTAAGTTTGTCGACCGCGGTATGCACAATCTCGCGAGGGCATACGCATTTTTCCCTATAGACCTGCGTAATTAAAGGGGATTTGTTGATTTTCCCTATGAAAAAGCCGATCATACGCGCCTTTGGCGTCTGTGATTTGGTGATGAAATAGCCACATGGACCCCCGCATCTTAAAACCAAACAAGGAATTTGCATGACTGACGCTGATAAAAAGCGCCTGCTGCGCGAGATGATTTTCTATCGCCGTTTTGAAGACCGTTCTTTCGAGGCTTACATGGAACGCAAGATTGGCGGATTTCTCCATTTGTACTCCGGCCAGGAAGCGGTAGCGACCGGTGTCCTGGAGATGGCGGTGACCCATCAGGGTGAAAAAAATGACTATGTCATTACCGGTTATCGAGATCATATCCATGCGATCAAAACGGGTGCGGAACCGCGCAAGGTGATGGCCGAGTTGTATGGCAAGGAAACCGGTTCATCCAGAGGACGCGGCGGCTCCATGCACATTTTTGATGCCAGCCAGAATTTCATGGGTGGTTATGCCCTGGTAGGGCAGCCGTTCCCGCTGGCCGCCGGACTGGCCATGGCATGCAAACACAAAGGTACCAAACAGATTGCCATTTGCTTTTTAGGGGATGGCGCCAACAACCAGGGGACGTTTCACGAAACATTGAACATGGCATCCATCTGGAATCTGCCGGTGTTGTTCGTGTGCGAAAACAATGGTTACGCTATCGGTACGCATATCGATCGTTCAACCGCCGAACCCAATCAGTACAAGCGTGCGGAAGCCTATCGCATCAAATCCAGCCAGCATGATGGCATGGATATCGAAATCGTCATGGCGGCGGCCAAAGACGCCATCGATTACGTACGTAAAGAATCCAAGCCGTATTTCATCGAGTTCATGACCTATCGTTTTCGCGGTCACTCCATGTCCGACGCCAAGGGTTATCGTACCCGTGAAGAAGAACAGGAATGGGAAAAGCGCGATCCCATCCGGATTTACAGCAATCGTCTGATCGACGCCAAGGTCATTACGGCGGACGATATCAAGGCGATGGAAAAAGAAATCGATCACGAGATCGAACACGACATCATCAAGTTTGCCGAAGAGAGCCCAGAGCCCAAAGTGTCGGATTTGAACAAGTATGTGCTGGATGACGATCCGGATCCGCGCTGGATTGGGCCCCTGCATCATTAATTTTCCGAGGAAGCGACAAACATGGCAGAAACAGCTTATTGGGAAGCGATTCGTCGCGCCCATGACGAAGAAATGGCGAGAGACAAAATGGTTATCGCCATGGGTGAAGACATCGGTGTGGCCGGGGGTACCTATAAAGCCACATCCGGCCTGTATGACAAATACGGCCCGGAACGGATCATCGATACCCCGATTTCCGAAAACTCCTATACCGGTATCGGCATCGGCGCCTCCATGGCCGGTATGCGTCCGATCATCGAAATCATGTCCATCAACTTTGCGCTGCTCGCGCTGGACACCATCGTGAACGCCGCGGCCAAGATTCGTTACATGTCCGGTGGCCAGATCGCATGCCCGATTGTGTTACGCACCCCGGGCGGTACCGCACACCAGCTGGCCGCACAACACTCGGCGCGTCTGGCACGGATGTTTATGTCGACCTCCGGTCTGCGCGTCGTGACCCCGCGTGGTCCGCTGGATGCCTATGGCATGTTGAAATCCGCGGTGCGCAGCAATGACCCGGTGATCATTATCGAACACGAACAAATGTATAACCTCAAGGAAGAGATCCCCGACGAGGAATTCTTCCGTCCGCTGGAGGGTGCGGAGATCGTGCGCGAAGGTACGGACATCACCCTGATCGGTTACAACTACAGCGTGCATTTGTGTCTGGAGGCGGCGCGTCGTCTGGAAGCTGACGGCATCAACGCCGAAGTCATCGATTTGCGCGCACTCAAACCAATCGACCGCGAAACCATCCGCAAGTCAGTGGAAAAGACCCACAATGCCCTGATTGCCGAAGAAGACGAGGCGGCGGTGGGTGTCGGCTCGGAAATCATCACCGGCATCATCGAAGACTGCTTCTTCACGCTGGATTCCCAACCGGTGCGCATCCACGCAGCGGACGTGCCGGTGCCTTACAACCACAAGTTGGAAAAGGCGGCCATCCCCAATGCGGATGACGTCTACCACGGTGCATTGAAGGTCTTAGGCAAAATATAAACGGACACATGATGCAGCAGTCTGCGGACATGCCCGCGGGTGTGATCACCAAATGCAGACGCTGCCGTCCCGGTCTCAATACAAGATCGGGCGGAAAAATTTTTAGGAAGGTTGTGCATGGCTGAACCCTATGTAATCAAGATGCCGCAGTTGTCGGACACCATGACCGAAGGTGTGCTGGTCAGCTGGGAAAAGCAGATCGGCGACAAGGTCGAGCGTGGTGATATCGTGGCGACGGTGGAAACCGACAAGGCCATCATGGACGTGGAAGTCTTCCGCGAGGGTTATCTGTCCGGTCCCATGGTTGCCGTGGATGCGACGGTGCCGGTCGGCCATGCCATTGCCTATCTGGTGGCGAGTCCGGAAGAAGTGATGACAGAAGGCGCGGCGCCGGTTGCTACAGAGAAACAACCTGCAGCAGCGGAAGCGGCGCCCGCGAGTGAACCCGCAGAAGCGGCTCCGGCAGATGCGCATGCGATCAAGATGCCGCAACTCTCCGACACGATGACCGAAGGCGTCGTGGTCAGTTGGGAAAAACAGATCGGCGACAAGGTCGAACGCGGCGACGTGGTGGCGACGGTGGAAACCGACAAGGCCATCATGGACGTGGAAGTCTTCCGCGAAGGTTATCTGTCTGGTCCCATGGCGGACGTCGATAGCGTCATCCTGGTGGGCGAACCCATGGCCTATCTGGTCGCGGAAGCCAGTGGTGTTGTGGACAGTAAGAAAACAACCAGCTCCGCACCCAAGCCGGCGCAGGCAGCGAAACCCAAGCAACTGCCCGCCGGTACGGCCCAGCCGAAGACCAAAATCCCGGCCCAGCCGCACGGTGCCACGCCGGCGCCACGCCCACGCTATGTCAAGGCGACGCCCTATGCCCGCCAGCTGGCGGGGGCGCATGGTATCGATTTGAACAGTGTCCCGGGCACCGGCCCCAAGGGTACTATCGTTGCTGCCGACGTGTTGAACAGCAATGTGCAGAAGGCATCGACTCAGCGCATCTACCAGGTGCCTGGTCAGGGCCGTCCGATGACGGCGATGGAAAAGGCCGTGGCGCACAACATGGAATATTCCTTGTCCATGCCGCTGTTCCGGGTGACGGTGAATATCGACCCGAGCGCGTTGAAGACGGCATCCAAGGCCAAGGGCTTCTCCCTCACGGTGACCTTGGCCAAGGCCGCGGCACTGGCAATACAAGAACATCCCGTGATCAATTCGGTCTATCAACACGAAGATCGCATTGTCGAGCGCGAGCAGATCGATATCGGCCTGGCGGTGGAGACCGAAGGCATGGGGCTGGTGGTGCCGGTCCTGCGCGATGCCGCCAATCGCAGCCTGGCCGAGCTGGCCGCGAACTGGACCGATCTGGTGGATCGTGCGCGCGCCCGGCGTTTGAAACCCGAAGAATATTCCAACCCCACCTTTACCATTTCCAACATGGGGATGCTGGGGGTCAGCCAGTTTGATGCCATTCCGTCACCGGGTACCTCCGCGATTTTTGCGATATCCACACTCGGTCCGCAGGGCATGCCGGTCACCATCACCGCCGATCACCGTATCGTCAACGGTGCCGATGCCGCCAAGTTCCTGAATACGTTTAAACAGCGGGTGGAGTCACCGACCTGGCTGGATGCAGCGGCTGCTTCCGTTTCCGTGGCCAGTGCGCCGGCGGCTTCCGGATTTGAATTGCCCAAGGGCGAATGGGATTACGATGTGGTTGTGATCGGCGGCGGTCCGGGTGGTGAGGACTGCGCAAGGGATTTGATGGAACACGGTTTTAAGGTCGCCATGATCAACGATGCCCCGTTTCCCGGCGGCGAGTGCCTGTGGCGCGGCTGTATTCCTTCCAAGGCCTGGCGTGCAGCGGCAGACCGTATCCGTGACCGCGAGGAGGACAGTCATCTGGGCATCGAAGGTACTACCAAGACCAAGCTCAACTGGAAGAAGCTGGAACAGACCCGTCGTCACGTGTTGGAGACCCGCGGTGACATGGCGCTTAAGACCGACAAGGGCGTCAAGATCGACGTCATTCAGGGCTTTGCGCGTTTTGAAGATGATCACCATGTCTTCGTCGATACCGGTGGTAACAGTAAGGACCCGCATACCCGCGCAACCCCGGGCAATGGCAAGAAAGGCAAAAAGATCAGCTTCGGCGCGGCGGTGATTGCCACCGGGGCACCGCCGTTCGTGCCGCCTATCGAAGGCGCCCGTGAGGGGCTTGAATCAGGCGGCGTCCTGACCTCGGACACCGTATGGGGGCTGACCGACGCGCCCAAACGCCTGGGAGTCATCGGTGGTGGCGCTATTGGTTGCGAAATGGCGCAGATCTTCCAGGACTTCGGCAGCAAGGTCCTGCTGGTGGAAGGCCGCGAACGCATCCTCGCCGAAGTGGAAAAAGAGGTCGCCCAGCAGCTCACCAGCGTGCTCAACGACGACAAGAATCTCAGCATCATCACCGGCGTCAAAATCAAGTCGATCAAGGGCAAGCCCGGCGAAATGAAACTGGTCTATGAAGACACCGAGGGCAAACAGAAGACCTACAGCTGTGACTACGTCATCATGGCCACCGGCAAACGACCGGTGCTGGATGGCCTGGGCCTGGACAAGGCCGGCATCCAGACGGAAAACGGTGTCATCAAGGCGGACAATCGTTGCCGCACGAACTTGCCGCATATCTTTGCCGTCGGCGATGTCATCGGCGGCTACATGCTGGCGCATACCGCCGGTCAGCAGGGCCGGGTCGCGGCGCATAATATCGCCGGTGAGGCCCTGACTTATGATCAGGACAAGGACTGCGGCGTGATCTTTACCCGCCCGGAGGCAGCCTTTGTCGGCCTGTCCGTGGACCAGGCCAAGGCCAAGGGTATCGATGCGGTGGAGGTCAAGGTGCCGATGAATATCGACGCTAAGGCCATGATTAATAACGAACAACACGGCCTCATCAAGCTCGTGGCGGACAAGGCCAGTCACCGGGTCGTGGGCGTGCATTTCCTGGCCGACCATGCCGACACCCTCATTGGCGAGGCGGTCATGATGGTGTCCGGCAACATGACCCTGGAACAGGTGGGTGGCGCGATTCATCCCCATCCAACCCAGACCGAGTTGTTCGGTGAGCTGGCGCGCCGGCTGGCATCCCGTTTGCGTCGTAGCGAGCGTCGCGCCAAAAAATAGACAATACCCCCGGCGTTTTCATGCCGGGGTCGTGTTTTTCCGCGTTATTTCTCCCCACAGGGGCACTGGCACAATTCCTGCTTTTTACCTGGCATGAGATTGCGAATCCAGTTTTTTGCCGGGTGTCTGCTATGCGTGCATGCCGCGTTTGTGTCGGCCGCGCCGCCGCGCTTCAATGCCATTGGCGATGCCATGGACAGTAATGTGGGTTCGGTGACCACTCCGGAGAAGGTCGCTGCGCCCGCCGATGCGACCCCGCAGGCGGCAACAGCGGCGGCAACAGCGGCGGCGCCGGAGGTTCCTGCCGGGGTTGTTGATGCGAAGGACACTAAGGCCCCCCCGGAAGAGAAAGCTCCTGCACCACCAACCACGGTATCCGCTGAGCCTACCAAGCCCGCCAAAAAATCCGAAAGCTGGTTTGCGCGTCTGTTCGGGATCAAGAAAAAACCGGAAAAGGTCGTCACCCACAAACCCACCGATGCCCTGGTGAATACCGATACCCGCCGGGAGGAGGTTTATGATCTGCTCAAGACGGCGGATGTCCACCAGATCGAACCGGGATACGACGGCCGCTGGCATGTCCAGGCGTCAAAGGTGATGTGCCGGATGAAGCAAAAACTGCCTGGCTATGGCTACGTCGAGTTTCGCCAGGGCGTATCCCAGCCGCTGGAGTTTGCCCTGTTCGTGGATCATCCTCCCGCCGGCAACGGCCTGGTCGAAGTCAGTTCGGAGCCACCGATATGGCGGCACTATGTGAAGACCAAAGAGCTGGGCAAGTTGACGCTGGATGACAGCGATCGGGCGGTCACCGCGTCCACGGACTGGTCGCGGCGTCTGTTGCTGGAGCTCAGTGAGGGTATGCAGCCTGTGCTGCGATTCTGGGATGCGGCGGATGCCAGTGAGGATATGGAGATTTTTCTGTCCGCCATCGCATTTCAGGATAGCCTGACACTGTTTCATCAATGCCTGGGCCAGCTCTTGAAGTATGATTTCAACGAGGTCAAGGACAGCGTGGTGCATTTCAATCCCGATAGCTCCAAGCTGCGCCGGGAATCCTATCAACAGTTGGACGAGCTTATCGGTATCGCCAAAACCGATAAAAGCATTGGTGACATAGAGTTAAAGATCTATACCTACCGCGACGGCCTGGAGCGCTACAATTACCGTCTGGCGACCCGGCGGGCGCAGGGCGTCCGTGATTATCTGCTCAAGCACGGCATCGCGGAAGAAAAGATCTTCATCAAGATCTACACCAAGAACAAAGCGGAGATGCGCAAGCTGGGCTATAGCGACGCCGACGTCTATGTCGCGCTGCAGCGGCATAAACCAAAATAGGCTGCATGGATAGCCGGCCGGCCAAGGCATTCTTCTGGCATCACCTTCCTGTATAATGCGCGGCTTGTATGAGGGGCCTGTGTGGGCCCGACCTTGCGTTTATCATTCAGGAGAATCCGATGTCTGCAATCAAGAAGGTTGTTCTGGCTTATTCCGGCGGTCTTGACACCTCCATTATTCTCAAGTGGCTGCAGGACATGTACGGCTGCGAGGTCGTCACCTTTACCGCCGACATCGGGCAGGGCGAGGAAGTCGAACCGGCGCGCGCCAAGGCACAGGCCATGGGCGTCAAGGAGATCTTCATCGAGGACCTGCGTGAAGACTTTGCGCGTGACTACGTCTATCCCATGTTTCGCGCCAACACCATCTACGAAGGCGAATATCTTCTGGGCACCTCTATCGCGCGGCCACTGATCGCCAAGCGCCTGGTGGAAATCGCCAAGAAGACGGGCGCCGATGCAGTTGCTCACGGCGCTACCGGCAAGGGCAATGACCAGGTGCGCTTCGAGTTGGGCGCCTATGCCCTGAATCCGAATATCAAGGTGATTGCGCCGTGGCGGGAATGGGATTTGAACTCCCGTGAAAAACTCATGCAGTATGCCGAGCAACACAACATCCCGGTGGATTTCAAAAAGCAGGGCAAGAAGTCGCCGTATTCCATGGATGCGAACCTGTTGCACATCTCTTATGAAGGCGGCGTACTGGAAGACCCCTGGGCCGAACCGGAAGAGGATATGTGGCGCTGGTCGGTGTCACCGGAAAAGGCGCCGGACAAGCCGACGTATATCGAGCTCGCATTTGCTCGCGGCGATATCACTGCCATTGACGGCAAGTCAATGACGCCGGCGCAAGTGATGGCCAAGCTCAATACGCTGGGCGGTCAAAACGGCATAGGCCGCGCCGATATCGTCGAGAATCGTTACGTGGGAATGAAGTCGCGCGGTGCGTATGAAACGCCGGCCGGCACGATCATGATCAAGGCGCATCGCGCGATCGAATCCATCACCCTGGATCGGGAAGTGGCGCATCTGAAGGACGATCTCATGCCGCGGTACGCCAGCCTGATTTACAACGGCTACTGGTGGTCGCCGGAGCGCAGGATGTTGCAGGAGATGATCGATGCCTCGCAGGAAACCGTGAACGGCGTGGTGCGCCTGAAACTGTACAAGGGTGGCGTCAGTGTGGTCGGTCGCAAATCGGAGACGGACAGCCTGTTCGATGCCAACATCGCCACCTTTGAAGACGATGCCGGTGCCTACAATCAAAAAGACGCGGAAGGGTTTATCAAGCTGAATGCCTTGCGTATGCGTATCGCGGCGATGCGTCGGCATAAGTAAACAAAACGCGCAACGCGTGTTTGTATTCGGTCATTCATAAAAAAACCGGCGTAGAGCCGGTTTTTTTATCTTTGTCAAAATCCTGTGCCCATCAAGCACGAATCACGCCCAAGAGTATCCCGCGTTCGCGCAGGTCATGAAGGATTTGCTGGCCGCTTTGAATCACCAGTGCCGGATCGGCATGCTGCAGCTGTTCGGCAATCTGGGTCAATAATTCGCGTCCGGTGCGCTGTGCACCTTCCGCGATGAGTTGTACCAGGTGCGCGGTGACAGGATTCATTTCGAGAAAGCGTACAGCATCCTGCACGTCACGATACACGACGAGATAGGTAGGCTGCGCGGGCGCCGTTACCGGCATGTATTCGGAAGAGAGTTTGTGCACCGGGAACTGATAGTTCAAGGGCCAGGCCAATGGAGACAGGACCGGAACACCATCCAGCAAGTCGCCATCAGGATCGATTGCGTTGTGATCGGTTTGCTGGTCGGAGACGCTTAAGGCCAGCTCCACCCACTCGTAATGCGCAAGTTCGAGCATGAACGGGAAATCGTCTTCCGCCGGGTCATGTTCCTGTTCCAGATATTTGAGAAACTCGCGGGGCATTTCGTGGAAGAACGGCGTGCCGGCGTAGTGATTGGCGAAATAGTCGCGCATCAGGCGATGCCATTTTTCATCGCCGCAAATCTCGCGCAGGACCGGATAGGTCGATGCCATGAAATCTTCGACGTTATTGTAGGTCAGCTCGTTGTAGATCTTCATGCGCCGCGCTTCGATATCCGCGGGACGCGGGTTTGCTTCCGGGTCGCGGATATGCGCGGTGAACGCGTATTGCAGCTGCTGAAACTGCGGTCGTTCAGCCTTGCCGTGCATGATGCTTACTCGTGGCAGCCCATTTTTTCTGATAGGTGGCGATCGTATCGACTTCACCCAGCAATTCAGGCAGCGGCGGGATATTGAAATCGCGTTCCAGCAAGGTTGGAACGACGCCGAAGCGGGCATAGGTCGTTTCCAGCAGTTGCCAGACCGGGTCGATGACGTCGGCGCCATGCGTATCGACGATGAGGTCATCCGCTTCGTTGTAATGGCCGGCGATATGCAGATAGGCAATCCGATCCGCAGGTAAGGCCTTAAGAAAGGTCTCAGCATCATACCGGTGATTGACGCTGTTGACGTAAATGTTATTCACATCGAGCAGGAGCTGGCAGTCGGCTTCGCTCAGGACAGCGTTGATAAAATCGATCTCGGACATTTCCTGTCCCGGTGCGGCATAGTAGGAAATGTTTTCCAGTGCGATGGGTTGCTCCAGGATATCCTGGACCCGCTTGATCCGCTGCACGACGTAGCGCACGGCTTCTTCCGTAAACGGTATCGGCATCAGGTCGTAGAGATGGCCATCGTCGCTGCAATAACTCAGGTGTTCGCTGTAGCAGCGGATCTGATGCTCTTTGAGAAAGCGTTTAAGTTTATGCAGAAAGGCTTCGTCCAGAGGAGCAGGTGAACCGATGGATAACGAAAGACCATGACACACAAACGGATAGCGCTCGGTAAAGGCACGAAACTGTTTGCCGTAACTGCCGCCCATGCCGATCCAGTTTTCGGGGGCGACTTCCATGAAGTCCACTTGTGTCGGCGGCTGTTCTGCGAGCGGAGCCATAATGCTCCGCCGCAGACCCAGTCCGGCACCATGAACGGAATAAGTGGATGTATTCATGTTGCGTTAGATAACGGTTTATTTGGTATTACCGCATTTGCCTTCTTTGGCTTTAGGCTCTTTGTCGCCACACTTGCCTTCTTTAGGCATTGCCTTGCCTTCACCACATTTGCCTTCTTTGGTTTTCGGCTTGGCCTTGTCAGAGCTGCATTTACCTTCACCGCACTTGCCGTCTTTGGGCATTTCCGCGAGCTGGGTATAGCCGCTGTGCAGGTCGTTCATCGCGAACGGATTGCCATTGGTCTGTGCCGCTGTGGCAAAGCTGCTGGCAGCCATACTGGCAACGAACGTGGCGCCGATAGCCAGTGACAGAGGTTTCAGAATTTTCTTATCTTGTGCCATGATCATTCTCTCCATTTATCCAAAATACCACCCCAGAGTTTTTTCCCCACACGTATCAGGGTGGCTGTTGCTACGTATCAGGGTTTAACTGAAACCACCGGAATACAGCGCGGCGTTCCAATGACGGTATATTTGAATATCCGTTGAGGACAGAGTTCAACATAAACTGCGTGCGACGGCAAACAATTCTGAAACAGTTTGCGAATTTTAAACTGCGACAATCTGCCGCAACCTCAGTGCGAGATAAATGTGATAGAAAAGTGATAATTTACCGCTTGAAATTCGATCTTGGTTTATTCGAATTGCTTTTCGGGGTATTCGCACAGGTCTTCGATGACACAGGCACCGCAACGCGGTTTACGGGCGAGGCAGGTATAACGGCCGTGCAGGATCAGCCAATGATGGGCATCCTGTTTGAAATCCGCGGGAACCACGCTCAATAATGCGAGCTCCACCTCCAGCACATTCTTTCCGGGTGCGAGCCCGGTGCGGTTGCTGACCCGGAAGATGTGTGTATCGACGGCGATGGTGGGTTCGCCAAAGGCCGTGTTCAGAATCACATTTGCGGTTTTACGTCCGACACCGGGTAAGGCCTCGAGTGCCTCACGCTCACGCGGTACACGCCCTTTGTGCTGTTCCAGCAGGATGCGACAGGTCTGGATGATGTTTCTGGCCTTGGTGTTGAACAGGCCGATGGTCTTGATGTAATGCTTCAACCCGGTTTCCTTCAATGCCAGCATTTTCTGCGGCGTACCGGCGACCTTGAATAATTCACGTGTGGCGAGATTAACGCTCTTGTCAGTCGCCTGTGCGGACAAAATGACGGCGATTAATAGTTGAAACGGTGTGCGGTATTTGAGTTCGGTCGTTGGGCTGGGGTTATGTTGCTTGAGCCGAACGAACAGCTCATGGCGTTGCTTTGGGGTCATGATATGGTTTTATTGTTCGAGTTCTTGTCAGTGTCGTTACGAGCTTGTCGTGACTTGATCAACGCTACAGGCAACAAACAGCTTAACTTGCCGTTTGTGGCGCGACCAGCGTTTGTGCCGCCGCACGCCTGGCGTCGATGATATTCTTCACGGCGATCAGCAGGCCGAGACCGATGAAGGCACCGGGTGGCAGGATGGCGAGGAGAAAACCGGGGTAGTCATGAAACACGATGATCTTCATGGAGGCAGCCGCATCGCCAAACAACAGATTGAACTGACGGAACAGTGTGCCGTAACCAATGAGCTCGCGCATGGCGCCGAGTGTTACCAGCACCAGGGTTGAACCCAGGCCCATGAAGAGTCCGTCCAGAAATGCCTTGCCGACGTTGTTCTTGGAGGCGAAGGCCTCGGCGCGCGCCATGATCACGCAGTTGGTGGTGATGAGCGCGATGAACAGACCGATGATGAGATAGAGTTCGTAAAAATAGGCCTCGATAATCAGCTGGGCAATCGTCACCGCCACCGCGATGACCATGACAAACACAGGCATCCGGATCTCGGGGCGGACAAAATTCCGGATCAGCGAAATGGTGACATTGGTGATAATCAGGACCAGGGTCGTGGCCACGCCCAGCCCCAGGGAATTGACCACCGTGCTGGTGACCGCAAGCAGCGGGCACAGACCAAGTACTTGCACCATCGCAGGGTTGTTTTTCCACAAACCGTTTTGAATGATTTCGCCGTACTGACTCATTTGAATAATTCCTGATGATGTTGCTTGAAGTACTCCAGAGTATTATAGACCGCCTTGGTCACGGCACGCGAACTGATGGTGGCGCTGGTGATTTGATCGAAGGCGCCGTTATCGCGTTTGACCTTCCAGTCTGCCGGGCTTGGATTTTCCAGGGAGCGGTTGTCGAATTGCAGGATCCAGTTGGACTTGCTGGTATCGATATTGTCGCCCAGCCCCGGCGTCTCCTGATGATCCGTCACGCGTACACCCAACAAGGTACCGTCGACGCGAATACCCACGAGCATATAGATGTTTCCGCTATAACCCTCCGGCGCAATGGTCTGGATGATGGCGGCAATCGGCTTGCCATCCTTGCGCGCGCGATAGACGAGCATGGGGGTTTTGCTGCCGAGCAACGGGTCCGTCACCTGGATGGTGTCACTTTCCAGATCGTTGTCGTGCGCCTTGGGTGAAATGATCTCGTGCAATTTCTTCAGGGTGAAATCGCGTTTGTTGGCTTCCACTCGCGCATACGTGGTGTCATTGGTATAGGCGACCATGGCTGTGCCAATCACCGCAAAGATGCCGAGGATGCCGGCGCTGATCAGCATGTTCTTCGCAATCGTCATGGTCGCTTCGCCTGATCATGGCCAAATACCCGTGGCTGGGTATATTGATCGATCGTCGGTGCCGCCAGGTTCATCAGGAGCACACCAAAGGCAACGCCGTCGGGATAACCACCCCAGGCACGAATCACATAGGTAATGATGCCGACACCGGCACCATAGATCAGGCGGCCGCGCGGCGTGGTGCTGGCGGAGACAGGATCCGTCGCGATGAAAAAGGCGCCCAGCATGCTGGCACCACCGAAGATGTGAAACAGGGGATTGGGGTAGGTGTTGGCATCCACCAGCCAGGCGATAGTGGCGATGATGGCCAGGCTGCCCAGCATGGCGACCGGGATCTGCCAGCTGATGACACGTTTATATATAAGGAAGAGACCGCCGACCAGAAACGCAATACTCACCCAATCCCAGCCGACGCCATACAGGCCGCTGAACTGGTGAAAGTCCGCGACGGTTTCACCGACGGTTTTACCCAGGCTCAACTGGATATGCAGTTTGTCCAGTGGTGTGGCCTGGGTGAGTGCATCGAAATGCATATCCAGTGGCAGCGTGCCGAACAGGTTATAGCGCAGGTTGTCGAGCAGACTCAGGCTGAGATGTTCGCCGCGTGCCGGCAGCCATGCGGTCATGTATTTGGGAAACGCGATGAGCAATATCGCATAACCGACCATGGCGGGATTGAACGGGTTATAACCGAGGCCGCCATACAGGTGTTTCGCCAGCAACATGGCAAACATCGTGGCCAGGACCGCCAGCCACCACGGCAGGATCGGCGGCAGGGCCAGTGCCAGCAGTAACGCCGTGACCAGCGCGCTGCCGTCGGTGAGGTAGGGCCAGAGCGGACGTTGGCGCAGACGCAGGACGCCGGCCTCGCAAAGAAACGCCGTGAGCACGCACAACGCGCTGTTGATGATCACACCCCAGCCAAAGAAATACACATAGGCGATGTAGCCCGGTATCAGGCCGGCGACGACCAACAGCATCATACGGGTGACACTGTTGCTGAACAGGCTATGCGGCGAGCTGATGACGGTGTTCACGCGGTTTCGTCCTTTTGATTTTCCGCCGCGTCTTGTTGTGCGGCTTTCTTGGCGGTGACGCGTTCCATGGCGGCACGGATAGCGGCCTGCTTGTCGTCGTCCTGTTTTGTGGTCTTTTCCAGCATTTCTTTTTTCTTGCGCCGGCGTTCTTCTTCCTCCTGTTTTTTGCGCTCCATACGCAACAGGTGGTATTCATGCCGCTCGCGTGCGTGGTCCGCCTTGTGTTTTTCGCGATCCTTGGCCCAGATCTCGGTCTTGGCGAAACGGTAGTACTGCACCAGCGGGATGTGGCTCGGACAGACGAGATTGCAGCAGCCGCATTCGATGCAATCAAACAGATGATAATCCTGAATCTTGTCCAGTTCCTTCGAACGCGCATACCAGTAAAGTTGCTGCGGCAGCAGATTGGCCGGACAGACCTTGGTGCATTCTCCACAGCGAATGCACGGCATGGCATGCACGCTCTGCGCAATGTCCTGTGGCGCCATGGCAAGCAGACAGTTCGTGGTTTTGATGATGGGCACATTGGTGTCTTCCACGATGAATCCCATCATCGGTCCGCCCATGAGCAGGCGGTCCAGTCTGTCGTGATCGAGGCCGGCAATATCAAGCAAATCCTGCATGGAGGTGCCGATGCGTGCCTCGACATTACACGGATTTTTCATGGCACTGCCGGTCACCGTCACAATGCGCGAGATGAGCGGCTCGCCGTGATGAATCGCGCGTGCGATCGCAACGGCGGTGCCCACGTTGTGGCAGACGATGCCGACATGGATCGGCAGACCATTGGAGGGCACTTCGATCCCCGTCAGGGTTTTGATCAATTGTTTCTCGCCACCGGCCGGATAGCGGGTCGGTACGGTTACAACCTCGATAAAGGACTTTTCCTGCTCGGACAGGGCATCGTTCATGGCGCGAATCGCGCCGGGCTTATTGTCCTCGATCCCAATCAAACATTGTTTGGCGCGCAGGGCATGGCGCATGATCAACAGACCCTCGATGATCTCGCGCGGTCGCTCCTGCATGAGCATGGCGTCGCAGGTGATGTACGGTTCACATTCGGCGCCGTTGAGTATCAGCGTATCAACCTGTTGCTTGCCCGGATTCAGTTTGATGAAGGAAGGAAAGCCGGCACCGCCAAGACCGACGATACCGGCATCGCGTACGCAATTACGCAGATGTGAGGGGTCCTGCTGCTCGTATTCGTTCTTCAGACACTCGCGCGTGATGCGTTCATCCTTGCCATCGGTTTCGATCACGATGCAGTCATCATGAATATTGGACGGATGTGCGATCGCGCGTTTCTCGATCGCCACCACCGTGCCGGAACTGCTCGCATGCACCGGGGCGCTGACATAGCCTTCAGCGTGGGCAATCACCTGACCGGTCAGGACGCGATCGCCGACCTTCACGACAGGTTGTGCAGGCTCACCGATATGCTGCTGCAAGGGAATGGTCAGGAGGCGCGGGATCGGCGCCTGCCGGATAGGCTCGCGCATGGACATGGCCTTGTGCCCATCCAGTTTCAGACCGCCGTGAAACTGCGACAATTTACGCACGCGTTGCCTCTGCTTCTTCAGGATAAGGCCAGGTCCAGGTCTTCAGGGTCGGGTTGACCGGTTTGACATGGATACAATCTACCGGGCAGACCGGGATACACAGATCGCAACCAGTGCACTCGTCTTGCAACACGGTATGCATGTGTTTGGCGGCGCCCAGGATCGCGTCCACCGGGCAGGCCTGAATGCAGAGGGTGCAACCGATGCAGACCTGCTCGTCGATCTCGACCACGGTTTTGACGGTTTTCACCGTGCCGTGTTCTGAGCTCAGGGGTTTGGGGTCGCGGTCGAGCAGATCGGCCAGGGCCTGAATGCCGGCTTCGCCACCGGGGGCGCACTGGTTGATGTCGGCCTCACCGCTGGCGATGGCCTCCGCATAAGGGCGACAGCCTGCATAACCGCACTGACCACACTGCGTCTGCGGCAGGATCGCATCAATCTTATCGACCACCGGATCGCCTTCGACCTTGAAGCGCACAGCGCTGAAGCCGAGCAATAGCCCAAAGACGATCGCCAAACCCGCGAGGATGAGAATCGGGACGAGCACCTTACACCTTGACCAGACCGGCAAAACCCATGAAGGCGATAGACATCAGGCCGGCGGTGATGAGTCCAACGGAAGCGCCCTTGAATGGCATCGGCACATCAGCGACGTTGATGCGTTCGCGCATGGCGGCAAACAAGACCAGCACCAGTGAAAAGCCGATGGAGGCACCGAAGCCATAGAGGAAAGATTGCACGAAATTATGTGCCTGCTGCACGTTCAGGAGGGCGACGCCGAGCACGGCGCAGTTTGTGGTAATCAGCGGCAGGAAGATCCCGAGCACCTGGTACAACAGGGGACTGGTCTTGTGCACGATCATCTCGGTGAGCTGGACCACCGCGGCGATGGTGACAATGAAGGCGATGATGCGCAGATAACTCAGACCGAAAGGCGCCAGCAGATAGGTCTCGATCAGATAACTGAACACGGCGGAGAGGGTGAGCACGAACGTCGTCGCCAGGGCCATGCCCATGGCCGTTTCCAGTTTGCGTGAGACCCCCATGAAGGGACACAGGCCGAGAAATTTCACCAGCACGAAGTTATTGACCAGGATCGTGCTGACCAGAATCAATGCGTATTCTTTCATGCTGACGTCCTCGTTTACTTGACTCGCATGCCGGGTTGCGCGCCGCTGTCCGGGGACAGGATCCACAAGTCCTTGCCACCGGGGCCGGCCGCCAGCACCATGCCTTCGGACATGCCGAAGCGCATCTTGCGTGGTTTGAGATTGGCGACCATCACGGTCAGTTTACCCTCCAGTTGCTCCGGCTGGTATGCGGATTTGATCCCGGCAAAGACATTGCGGGTTTCACCGCCGAGGTCCAGCGTGAGTTGCAGCAACTTATCGGCGCCTTCCACGTGCGCTGCCTTGACGATCCGCGCGATACGCAGATCCACCTTGGCAAAGTCCTCGTATTCAATCTCAGCCGCGATGGGCTCGGCCATTTCCGACTTGGGCGGCTGACCCTTATGGCGCGTGGTTTCGGCGAGACTGTCTCTGGAGGCTTCGACCATGGCGTTGACTTTCTCCTGTTCGACTCGGGTTAATAACGGACTGAAGGTATTGATGTAGTGATCCAGCATGGGCTGCTGGACCGCATCCCAATTCATTGGTTCGATATTCAAAAACAGTTCGGACTCCTGGGCCAGTTTCGGCAACACCGGCTTGAGGTAACACACCAGCACGCGGTACAGGTTCAGTCCGACACTGCATACGTCCTGTACCTGCTGCGCCTTGTCCGCATCCTTCGCCAATACCCAGGGCTTCTGGGCATCGATATATTGATTGGCTTGATCCGCCAATGCCATGATCTGGCGCAAGGCCTGGGAGTATTCCCGCTGCTCGAAGGCGAGCGCGATGCCGGTACCCGCGTCGACAAACTGTTGATACAGCGCCGTTTCTGCACACTGCGCTGACAATTTATTATCGAATCTTTTGTTGATGAAGCCGGCGCAGCGGCTGGCGATGTTCACGACCTTGCCCACCAGGTCCGCGTTGACCCGTTGCAGGAAATCATCCAGGTTCAAATCCAGATCGTCGATGCCGTTGCCGAGCTTGGCCGCGAAGTAATAACGCAGATATTGCGGGTCCAGATGATCGAGATAAGTGCGGGCCTTGATGAAGGTGCCGCGCGATTTCGACATCTTGTGGCCATTGACGGTCAGGAAGCCGTGGCAGAACACCGCACTCGGGGTGCGGAAGCCGGCCCCGTGCAGCATGGCCGGCCAGAACAGGGTATGGAAATAGGCGATGTCCTTGCCGATGAAATGGTAGACCTCGTACTCGCTGTCCGCGCGCCAGTAATCATCGAAGTTCAGATCCGGACGCCAGGCACACAGGTTCTTGAAGCTGGCCATGTAACCGATAGGCGCATCCAGCCACACATAGAAATACTTACCCGGTGCATCCGGGATCTCGAAGCCGAAGTAGGGCGCATCGCGCGAGATGTCCCAGGCCTGCAGGCCGGCCTCGAACCATTCGCCGAGCTTGTTGACGATGCCGCTTTGCAGACGGCCGCTGCGGGTCCAGTCGCGCAGCATGCCCTCGAAGGCCTTGAGGTCGAAGAAGTAGTGTTCGGTCTCTTTCATCACCGGGGTGGCGCCGGAGACCGTCGAGTACGGGTTCTTCAAATCGACAGGGCTATACGTGGCGCTGCACACCTCGCAGTTATCGCCGTACTGATCGGCGGCACCACAATTGGGGCATTCACCCTTGATGAAACGGTCCGGCAGAAACATCTGTTTCTCGGGGTCATAAAACTGCTCGATCGTCTTCGTATGGATATAGCCGCCGTCGCGCAGGCGGGTATAGATCAGCTCGGCCAACTCACGGTTTTCCGGCGAGTGGGTCGAATGGAAATTGTCGAAGCCGATGGCAAAGTCGGCAAAATCCGCCCGGTGTTCCTTGTCGGTCCGCGCGATTAGCTCTTCCGGGGTAATGCCCAGTTTGTCGGCATTGAGCATGATCGGGGTGCCATGGGCATCGTCGGCACAGACATAGGTGCAGTGATGGCCTTGCATTCGCTGGAAGCGGACCCATATATCGGTCTGAATGTATTCCACCAGGTGGCCCAAATGGATGGAGCCATTAGCGTAAGGCAGGGCACTGGTGACCAGGATATGACGTTGCGAAGTGGCCATGGATGAGTCGTTTGTCGTTGGAAAAAGCGCGCATACCCTAGCAGTTTTGGCCCGTTGAGGCCAGCAAACAACTGATTTCCAGAAGCTTTCCAGGTATATTAGGAAACTCTGAAAAATTTGTGTAGAATCACGAACCTTAACATTTTACTAGGTTATTTAACCACAGTTATCACAGGAGAATGACATGGCAGATGTCACTCAACAAGCAGTCGAAGACAAAATCAAAACGTATATCGACCCTTACCTCGAAAAAGACCTCGTCTCCAGCAAGGCGATCAAGGACATCAAGATCGATGGCGGCAAAGTCACGATTACCATCGTCCTCGGTTTCCCGGCAGACGGCTACAAGGCAACCCTGGCCGCCAAGCTCAAGGAACTTGTTTCCGGCATCGCCGGCGTGACCGACGTCGAGTGCAATATTTCGCACAAGATCGATGCCCATGCCGTGCAGAAGGGCGTGAATGCCATCAAGGGCGTGAAGAACATTATTGCCGTGGCCTCCGGTAAGGGCGGCGTCGGCAAGTCCACTACCGCCGTCAACCTGGCCCTGGCCCTCTCCGCTGAAGGCGCCACCGTGGGTATTCTGGACGCCGATATTTACGGTCCGAGCCAGCCGCGCATGCTGGGCGTGCACCAGCAACCGGAATCCACCGACGGCAAGACCCTGGAGCCGCTGACCAGCTATCACCTGCAGGCCATGTCCATCGGTTTCCTCATCGATGAAGAGACCCCGATGATCTGGCGTGGTCCCATGGTGACCCAGGCCCTGGAACAATTGCTCAACGATACCCAGTGGAAAGACGTGGACTACCTCATCGTCGACCTGCCGCCGGGTACCGGTGACACCCAGCTGACCCTGGCGCAGAAGGTGCCGGTCACCGGCGCCGTGATCGTCACCACGCCGCAGGACATCGCCCTGCTGGACGCACGCAAGGGTCTGAAGATGTTCCAGAAGGTGGAAGTGCCGGTCCTGGGTATCATCGAGAATATGAGTATCCACATCTGTTCCAAGTGCGGTCACGAAGAGCACATCTTCGGTGCCGGCGGTGGTCAGCGCATGGCCGAGCAATACGATGTCGATATGCTGGGCGCGCTGCCGCTGGATATCTCCATTCGTGAATCCACCGATGGCGGTAAACCGTCCGTGGTGGCTGAGCCGGAAGGTCGTATCGCCGAGATCTATCGCGATATCGCCCGCCGGGTGGCAGCCAAACTGTCGCAGAGGGCCAAGAACTACTCCGCGGCGTTTCCGAAGATCGTTATCCAGAACAACTAAGCGCGTCGCTTGTTAGGACGCAGAAAAGGCGCTGCCATCGGCAGCGCCTTTTTCGTTTATAATGCCGGCCACGTTAACGGGGAGGGCGTATGAGCATTAAGGCCGATAAATGGATCCGCCGCATGGCTGAGCAGCACGGCATGATTGAGCCATTTGAACCGGGACAGGTCCGGCAAAATGGCAGCGGCAAGATCGTGTCCTACGGGACATCCAGCTACGGCTACGATGTACGCTGCGCCGATGAATTCAAGATCTTCACCAACATCAACTCCGCCATCGTCGACCCCAAGGATTTTTCCGCACACAGCTTTGTCGATTTCAAGGGTGACATCTGCATCATCCCGCCCAACTCCTTTGCCCTGGCGCGCACTGTGGAGTATTTCCGGATTCCGCGCAGCGTGCTGACCGTGTGTCTGGGTAAATCGACGTATGCCCGTTGCGGCATCATCGTGAACGTCACGCCGCTGGAACCGGAGTGGGAAGGTCATGTGACCCTGGAGTTTTCCAATACCACGCCACTGCCCGCCAAGATTTATGCGAATGAAGGTGTGGCGCAGATGCTGTTCTTTGAGTCGGACGAGGTATGTGAGACCTCGTATAAGGATCGCGGCGGGAAGTATCAGGGACAGAAGGGTGTGACCCTGCCCAAGACCTGACAGCTTGTTGAAAAGCTATTGCGTCTTAAGTTCCCTGATCACAAATTCGATTTTGTTGTTATCGCTGTCGATCTTGAGGACGCGCACTGGCATGAATTCGAGTGAGACCGCGCACCAGATACGATATTGGTCGTTGTCATTGAGTTTATTGCTGGCGAGTTCGATGGTCTCCAGCGTTTTGTAAGGGGTGTCGATCTTTTTACTGCCATTTTGTGTCAGTACGTAAGAGGAAGTATTGCTGCGGCTGGCGATAAAGTAGGTCATGGTATTCTGGCGGTTCTGCAGGTCACGCATGATCTGGATCAAAAACGTCTGCACGTCCTGCGCATTGCCTTCGATCTTGTATTCTTTTTTCTCCCGGCTGTTATAAATCTTGTGCTGGTCCCAGAGAAAATCAATCTCGTAGTGTTCCACATCCTTGCCGCCGCTTTGATCGTAGACATAGGTCAGGGGAATGATGCGATTGCCTTCCTGTCTCAGCGTGCTGGTTTCGCGCACGGTGTCACTGAAAAACAGGCTGGCCAGGCCTTTGGCCTTGGTCGTGGAGGTGTACTGCCAGTTGTTGTCCGGTAGTTGCTTGAAGGTACGTACCGTATCGCCCAGGTAGATGCCGTTACGATTGACCTCGTAGGTGACGGTAAAACCATGCATCAGTAGATCAGCGCGAGTCACAGGCGGGAATAAGCTCAGGCTCAGACCGAGGAGAATGGCGAATTGTCTCAGGACGGGATGCATATTAGGTATTGTCACAGTTGTTTGGCCAGTGCGTCGAGTTGAAATTTTTCCATGGGTTTGTCCCCATAGTAAACCCGGTGCTTCCTGAACGTGACCTGACCGGTGGCAATAAGGCGGATGGCGGCTGGCAGAATTTTGTGTTCAATCGCGTGAACGCGTTGTTGCAGAGACTTCGCGCTCTCGTCTGGAAAAACGGGCACTTCGCCCTGGAGGATGAGCGGTCCGCTGTCCAGTTCGGGGGTAACATAGTGCACGCTTGCGCCGTGAATTTGCTCGCCGGCATCCAGCACCCGCTGATGTGTGTTCAGGCCCTGGTATTTGGGCAGCAACGACGGATGGACATTGATCATCTTGCCCAGGTAATGCTCAACGAAATCGGTCGTGAGAATCCGCATGAAACCGGCGAGTACCACCAGGTCCGGGCTATAGGCGTCGATTTGTTGCATCAGTGCCTTATCAAAGTCTTCACGTTGCGGGAATTGCCTGTAATCAACAACATGCGCGGGGATTCTCGCTTCGGCCGCGCGGGCCAGCCCGAAAGCGCCGGGCCGATCGCTGATGACGGCGCGCAGCGAGACGGGGAGGGTTTGTGCTTGGATGGCGTCGATAATGGCTTGCAGGTTGCTGCCGTTGCCCGAGATCAGGACAACGAGATTAAACTCAGCATGCTGCATCAGCCGTTCTCGATGACGACATGGGGTTCGCCCTGGCCTTTGGTTATTTTCCCAATAACACGTGTGTCGATGCCTTGTGTATTCAGAAAATCGACTGCCGTCGTGACTTCCTGTTCGCTGACCATCAGTACCATGCCGATACCGCAGTTGAACGTGCGATACATTTCCATGTCGGCGACATTGCCCGCGGATTGCAACCAGTCAAACACCGGCGGACGCGTCCAGCTGCTGGCGTCGATCATAGCAACAGTATTTTCTGGCATGACGCGCGGGATATTCTCCAGCAGACCGCCGCCGGTAATGTGGGCCAGTGCTTTTACATTGGCTTGCGCAAATAACGAGAGCAGGGGTTTGACATAAATGCGCGTCGGTTCGAGCAGGACTTCACCCAGCGTTTTGCCGTGAAAGTCCGCGGCGAGATCGGCCTTGCTGTGTTCGATGATCTTACGGATCAGGGAATAGCCGTTGGAGTGCGGACCACTGGAGGCCAGGCCCAGCATGACGTCACCTGCCTGGACCTGACTGCCATCAATGAGTTTATCCTTATCGACGACACCGACGCAGAAACCGGCCAGATCGTAATCGTTGGCATGGTACATACCGGGCATTTCCGCGGTCTCACCGCCAATGAGTGCGGCGCCACTTTGCAGGCAACCATCGGCGATCCCTTTGATGACTTCACTGGCAACATCCACGCTCAAGGCGCCGGTGGCGTAGTAATCCAGGAAGAACAAGGGTTCGGCACCCTGGACGATAAGATCGTTGACGCACATGGCGACCAGATCGATGCCAATGGTATCGTGTTTCTGAAGTTGCAAGGCCAGTTTCAGTTTTGTGCCGACACCGTCGGTACCTGCGACAAGCAGGGGCTGACGATATTTGTTCAGGTCGAGTTCGAACAGGGCGCCAAACCCGCCCAGGCCACCCAACACACCCGGTCGCAATGTTTGTTTGGCATAGGGTTTGATACGTTCAACCAGCTCGCCACCGGCATCAATGTCAACACCGGCATCGCGATAACTCAAACCGGTTTGTTTGGCTTCGGTGGATTTCGGGTCAGAAATTTGCTGCGCCACTCAAAACTCCTTTAAAACGCACCTTTTACGTGCGCAGACAGTGGGTAATAATAGGCTAGTTTAACAATTCGTAGACAGGCAGGGAATCGGCTGATGCATTTTCCAGTTACCCAATACCATTTAAACCGTGAACGGACGAGCTATCTGGGCGTCCTCCTCGCATTCTGTATCTTGATTTTGCTGGCGGGCACCGCTGTCGCCGATGAAGTTACCAATTTATACGAGGCCACCGTGCCGGTAACGGATCAGGACAAGGATAATCGTGCGGATGCGATTCGTACCGCGTTCTTACAGGTGTTGAGTCGCGTCTCAGGCCGTAGTGACATCACTGATGCGCAACAATTCCCCGCGATAGCGTCTGCCGTGCAGGGCGCCACCCGGTTTGCGCAACAATACCGCTATGTCACGACACCGGCGGCGGACGGCCAGCCGCCCGGTTTGGCGCTCTGGGTGCGTTTTGATGAAACAGCCCTGGGCCAGGTGCTGCGCGCGAGTCATTTGCCGGTATGGGGCTCGACACGGCCATCGACCTTGCTGTGGCTGGCCGTGGATAACCGGGGACAGCGTGAATTACTTGCCGCGGATTCACATGACGAGGCGAATTCGATTTTGCAGGAGCGCGCCAGGTTGCGTGGCGTCCCTTTGCGCCTGCCCTTGCTGGACCTCACCGATCGTACCAGCCTGAACGTCAGCGACGTTTGGGGTAATTTTGAAAGTACTATCCTGCAGGCGTCACAACGTTATCAGACCGAGGCGGTACTGGTCGGTCGGGTGTTTCAGAGTTATGGCGGGACCTGGACGGGACGTTGGTCCCTGTATGTCGAAAGTGGGCGTGATGACTGGACAGTGACCGGCAAGTCGCTTGCCGATGTGCTGAATCCCGGCATCGATAAGACGGCGGAATTGCTGGCGATGCGTTATGCCCAGGTCTATCAGGTAGACACGGGGAAAGTGCTGGTGGAGGTGAAGGACATCAAGGGTCTGGCATCGTTTAATCGCGTTGTCAAATACCTGCAATCCATTTCGCATGTCACCGCGGTACAACCGGTCGAATTGGCGGCAGACAGCGCGATATTCCAGGTCACGATCCCCGGCGGGCGTCTGGCCGTGGCGAGGGCGGTATCACTGCGCCATGTATTGGCAGCGGAACCGGTGGAAAGCGTACCGGTTGCTTCATTGCCCGCAGAGACAACAGCGCCACTCACTGCGGCGCCGACATCGGCAGGGACAACACAACCGCCTGCTGCTGCGCCAACACCAGGGCGACTCGTGCCGGATCTGATTTACCGGTTGGTTCCGTGAAGCACCTGCCCAATATAATAAGTGCATTACGAATCCTGTTGGTGATACCAACAGTACATTATCTCTGGCATAACGAGTTTGCCAAGGCGCTGCTGATGTTCTTCATTGCCGGTGTTTCGGATGGTCTGGATGGATTTCTCGCCAGACGATTCGGCTGGTTCTCTCGCCTGGGGAGTTTTCTCGATCCCGCTGCCGACAAGTTATTGATGACGGCAATTTATTTAACGCTGGGCTTGATGGAGCATTTACCGGTCTGGCTGGTGGGACTGGTGATTGGCCGCGATCTTGTGATCGTCCTGGGTGCGCTCGCGTATCGTTTGCTGATCAAGGAAATCAGGATGCAGCATTTGCTGGTCAGCAAGCTCAATACAGGTGCGCAGATCCTGCTGGTGTTATTGCTGATCTATCATTTATCCAGTTTACCGCTGGCGGCACACATCCCCGTGCAATTAATCACCTTCCTGATTTACCTGGTCACGTTCACGACGATCGCCAGCGGGCTTGCATACGTTGTCATCTGGTCGCTGCGTGCGCGCCATCTGCTGAAGGTCAAAACGCAATGATGCTCAGCAACCGCTGGTTCTGGTTGCTGTTGGCCATCGTCGTTGGCGTCCTGCTGTATCTGTTGTCACCGGTACTGACACCGTTCATGGTCGCCGCGATCCTGGCGTATATCGGTGACCCACTGGTTGATCGGCTGGAAACCTATAAATTACCGCGTACGCTGGCGGTGACGGTGGTCTTCATCGCGCTGACCCTCATTGCGGTCATAGCCTTGCTTGTGCTCGTACCTTTACTGGAACATCAGTTCCTGACGCTCGGCGACAAGATCCCCGGCTACGTTGACGTCATTCAAACACGTTTCCTGCCCTGGCTGAATTCCCACTTCGATCTCGGCCTGCAGCTGGATATTGCGACGATCAAATCTTCCCTGCAGGCGCATTGGAAGGAAGCCGGTGGCCTTGCCAAGACGATAATGGGGTATCTCACGCAATCCGGTGTCATCGTGGTCGGGTGGCTGGCAAACCTTGTTCTGGTGCCTGTAGTGACATTCTATCTCCTGCGTGACTGGGATCATCTGGTGGCGCGCATTCATGCAATGTTGCCGCGCAAGAGCGAACCCGTCATTGTGCGTCTTGCGCAATCTTCAGACGAAGTGCTTGGGGCATTTCTGCGTGGCCAACTGCTGGTGATGCTTGCTCTGGCAGTCATTTACTCGCTGGGACTGTGGATCGCAGGGCTCGACCTGGCATTATTGATCGGCATGCTGGCCGGGCTGGTGAGCTTTGTCCCCTATCTTGGATTCATCGTGGGGATTGTGGTGGCGGGCATTGCCGCCTTACTGCAATTTCATGATGTGATGCATCTGGTCTATGTCGCGATTGTCTTTGGTATTGGGCAGGCCATGGAAGGTATGTTGCTCACGCCCATGCTCGTCGGTGATCGTATCGGTCTGCATCCGGTCGCGGTAATGTTCGCCGTGCTCGCCGGTGGCCAGCTATTCGGTTTCCTGGGGGTGTTGCTGGCCTTGCCTGCTGCCGCGGTCATTGCCGTGATCTTGCGCTACATGCACGAACGCTATAAAAACAGCGAGTTGTATTCGGGTTGATTGTGGCATGACGGGCTATCAAATCCCGCTGCAGATCAGACTCAATGACGCAGCTACATTCGACAATTATTTCGCCGGTGCCAATCGCGATATCGTCCGGATCCTGCAGGCACAGTCCGAGCCTTACGTCTATTTATGGTCCGCTAGCGCAACGGGTAAAACACATCTCTTGCAGGCATGTTGTCACGCGCAGCCACGGGGGCAAGCGATCTATTTGCCACTGCTAGAACTGGCATCGCATCCGGCCGAGATGCTGGATGGGCTCGAGCAATTCAGTCTGGTGTGTCTCGATGATGTGCAGGCAGTCGTTGGTAAGGCCGAATGGGAACTGGGCCTGTTCAATTTGTACAATCGCTTGCGCGAGCAGGGCGGGCACTTGTGGATTACTGCCACGGTCTCACCGGAACAGTTATCTGTACAATTACCGGATCTTGCTTCCCGGCTTAAATGGGGGCCGGTGTTTCAATTACAGACGTTGACCGATGAGGATAAGGTCAAGGCCATGCAAGGTCGCGCGCGCCAGCGCGGGTTCCAGCTTCCAGACGATGTCGCTAATTATCTGCTGAATCGTTTTTCCCGCGACATGCATCACCTGTTTGCGTTGCTTGATAAACTGGATACCGCCTCGCTGCAGGCACAACGGCGATTGACCATCCCTTTTGTAAAAGAGCTATTGTGAGCTAGAGCAGACCCTGGCGTTCGTAGCGCATGCACAGGGTAGAGCTGATGAAGAAGACGAGACTCAATAGCAGTTCAGTAACGGCAAAGCCACGATGCGTCTGGTTCGCATATGTCTCAACAATCGCGTGCATGAAAACAAGCAAAATTAAATAACTGCTCCACATGTATATGCGGCGCTTTCTTTTGATGAGGCCGTAAGCCGGCAGCAGCAGGATAGCCAAATACATCAGGGACAATACGGTCGAAAAGACAAACCGCGGCGGATCAAAGACGAAATACCAGAGCACGACGGTGATGACGAGACCGGCATGACTGAGCAGGGTCAGATTGCGTGCAAGATGCGGCTTCATGATTTGAGCAAACCCTGCGACCACATCGCCATTGCCGTTTGTGCCAGGCGTTTGCCTTGCGACTGACAGAGTTTGATCTCTTCGCTGGAAAGTTCGCGATCGCTATCGCTCCCCGCGAAATGGCTGCTGCCATAAGGTGTGCCGCCTGTCGTGGTCTCCGATAATTCGATCTGGGTGTATGGAATCCCAAGCAGAATCATGCCGTGATGTAATAACGGCAACATCATGGACAGGCATGTGCTTTCCTGTCCGCCATGCAATGTGGATGTGGAAGTAAACACGCACGCGGGTTTGTTAACCAATTCACCGGATACCCATAACGCGCTTGTTGAATCGATGAAATATTTTAGCGGCGCCGCCATATTGCCAAAACGCGTCGGGCTGCCCAGTGCCAAACCAATACACTCCTGCAGATCATCATGAGTGACATAGGGTGCGCCTGTCTCGGGAACGGCAGGTGCAACCGCTTCGCATTCGGTCGATACCGCCGGGACGGTACGCAGGCGTGCTGTCATTCCGTTAACTTGTTCGACGCCACGGGCAATCTGTCGCGCCATTTGCGCCGTCGCGCCATGCCGACTGTAATAGAGGATAAGAATGTCAGGCATTTTATTTCTCAAGCAGACTCAGGACATTTTCCGGCGGGCGACCGATGGCGGCCTTCCCGTCAATGATGACGATGGGTCGTTCAATCAGTTTGGGATATTTGATCATTGCCTCAATGATGTCTTCTTCGCTCAAGGTGAGATCGTCCAGACCGGCAAGCTGATATTCATCTTCCTTGCTGCGCAGGAGTTCGCGCGCGGTGATACCCAGCTTCGCCAGTATAGCTTTGAGTGTTTGTGCATCGGGCGGTGTTTTCAAATATTCGATGACCTGGGGCTGCTGTTGGTGTTGTTCCAGGAGTTCAAGTGCCTTGCGGGATTTCGAGCAACGGGGATTATGGTAGATAATGACTGACATGCGACTCCCATCTGGCGAGCTGAATACGTTAATGAAAATGCGATTTTACCTTGTTTTCGCGTGCCGGGTCGCTTATCTTGACAGCGTATGACCGCAGTGTTAGCGTGCCTTAGCTTTGTAGCCAGATAGATTAAGCGTCTGTCCAAATGTCCCCTCCAGTGTTACAGATGATTCGATCTTTATTTCCAGGTCTTTTGCTGTTGTTTACCTTGGCCGCGTGCTCTATTAATCCTCCTGTACAGGAAATGAGCAATGCCCGGCAGACAATTCAATCTGCCTATGACGTCAAGGCGCAACGTTTTGCGCCAATTCCTCTGAAAGAGGCTGAACGTCTGTTACTCCAGGCAACCGAGGCCTTGGATGCCGGCAACTATCTGGGGGCGCGTGAATACGCGATCGCTGCCCAGCAGCAGGCAATAAAAGCAAGGCAGCAGGCGCTCGCAAACAATAAGTCGGAATAAGCCGGCAGAATGAGCCCGGCTATATTAGGAAGTGCTGAATTAATAGCCAACTGTGGCGGATGCCCAGTTTGCTAGGGAATCCCTTGACAGTCACATGAGCGATTGTTAGTTTGATATTATTTATAACTTATAGTTATTTCCAAACAAGATTTTAAACTTCTGGCCAGACAAACAAGCATTCGGAGCATTACAAATGAAAATAATGAAGACAATGAAGATAGGCGGCATGATGGCTCTTGTGCTGAGTGTTGCGATTGGTTGTAGCAGCACGAGCGAGCAGTCCGGTTGTACCACCGAGGGTGCAAATGCTGCGATTGCTGCAGCCAAGGCTGCGGAAGCAAAAGCCAAGGCTGCGAACAATGAATGGCGTGATACTGCGGACATTATTGCCAAGGCGGAAAAAGCGCTGGCAGATGGCAATTGCGATGAAGCAATGAAACTGGCGAACCAGGCTAAAGACCAGGCAGAAAATGCACTTGCCCAAGCACAGAGCCAAAAGGTACCCATGGCAGAGACCGCTCCGGCCAGCAGTGAGGGTCAATACTCTGTCGTAAAGGGTGACAATCTGTGGAATATCTCCGCTAAGCCGAGTATTTATAACAACCCGTATCAATGGCCGCTGATCTATAAAGCTAACAGCGGCAAGATCAAAGATGCTGACCTGATCTACCCCGGCCAGGTATTTGATATCAATACCAACCCGACCGCAGCGGAAGTTGATGCGGCTGTGCATCATGCCAAGACCCGCGGCGCCTGGTCACTCGGCAAGGTAGAGGAATCAGATAAGGCATATCTGGCGAAGTAATCAAACACTCACAATAGTGTTAAGAGAGGGCCCCGAAAGGGGCCCTTTTTTTTCCCGCGAATTCTTATCGTCATGACCAGGGAATTCGGGTATAAAATTAAGGTCATAGCTATTATCTCGTGGAAAAGTAGACTGCCTTGATGAAAACTAACTTCTTGATTATCTTGCTTTTGTTTTTTGCATCACCGGTATTCGCCGAGACGCCGGATTTCGCTTTGCCGGATCTCAACGGGAAGCTCCATCACCTGAGCGATTACCGGGGTAAATGGGTTGTTGTGAATTACTGGGCGACCTGGTGTCCGCCTTGCCTGGAAGAAATACCCGAACTGGAGGCCTTCCATACCGCACACCATGCGCGCGATGCCGTCGTCATTGGCGTCAACTATGAGGACAGCGATCCGGCTGAGCTCAAATCCTTTGTCGCCGACTATATGATGACCTATCCTATTTTACAGGCCGACCTGTCGCGGCAGCCGGTATTCGGACGTTTGTTTGGTTTGCCCACCAGTTTCATCGTATCCCCTGATGGGAAGCTGGTAGAAACCAAGACCGGGACAGTAAGTCAGGCATTCCTGGAACAGATCATTAATCAGTATAAAAAGAACGAAATGGTGAAGAAATGATGAAAAGATACTTGCTGATTGTATTGAGCAGCTGGATGTTTGTTGTCGCCGGGCTTGCACATGCCAATGATGCGCCGCGCGATCCGGCAAAGTATTTTTTTAATGAAACCTGGGGTGACTTCCATGAGGAAGTAAAGAAAGCCAAGGCGGAAGGCAAGGACGGCATCATGCTGTTTTTCGAGCAGGCGGAGTGCCCCTTTTGTCATTACATGAAGACTAACGTTCTTAATCAACCTGAGGTGCAGGAGTATTATCGCAAGCATTTCTTGCTGTTTACCGTAGACATTGAAGGGGATGTGGACATCACCGATTTAAAGGGCAAAACCATGAAGCAGAAGGATTTTGCCTTTAAGGAACAGCGTGTGCGCGCAACACCTGTGATCGCCTTCTTTGACCTGGAAGGCAATCGAATTCACCGCTATATCGGTAAGACGAATGGGGTTGAGGAGTTTATGTGGCTGGGCCACTACATTGCGGATGGTTCGTATAAAAAAATGCCCTTTATTCGCTATAAACAGGCGCAACGTCAGAAAAACTAATTAACAATATTGTCGCGGGCAGTTTTAGTACTGTCCAGCGGGCGCGTGATGATGAAAATAATTTTCAGGGTCGGCTATATCGTTCTCGGCATTTGTGCGACACATGCAGTATTCGCGGCTCAGGAAGACAAAGACAAGCTACCGGATACTCTGACACTGGAGTATGCATTGAGCCTCGCAGATGAGCCCCATCCGCGACTGCAGCAACGCGAAGCGGAGGTGCGTCAGGCCCAGGCGAATCAGGAAATAGTGGACTCCAGCAACGATACCCAGATTAGCCTCGAGGGCAGACTGCGGTACGTGGAGCCACCGGACACATATTCTTATCTCTCACACAACGATAGCAATATCGCCCTGGTTATCACCAAGGATCTCTACGATTTCGGCAGTCTGGAAGCGAGGCAAAAGGCCGCGCAGGCCGCGGTATCCGCCAGTGAATACGCATTTCTCGATGCCAGATCGCAGCGTCGCCTGGAAATCATGCAGCGGTTTTTTGATGTGATACTGGCTGACCTGCAGTTTAATCGCTATAACGAAGAAATGGCGGTCGAATATGTCAGTTTCGACCGTATGCAGAAACGCAAGGAGACAGGTGAGGTCTCCGATTATCAGGTGAAGAAACAAGAGGCCCGCTATCAACAAGTCAGATATCTGCGTGTCGCGGCGGAAAATGAACAACGCAGGACCCGTGCCTTGCTCGCCGAAGCATTGAATCATCCGGGAGAGTTACCTACTGAATTGGCCAAACCCGACCTGTCGATACTAAAGCGTCAAATTCCGGATTACGATGACATGCTTAATCTGGCGATTGAACACAATTACGAACTCAAGGCTATGCAGGAAAAACTACAAGCAGCGCAGCAACAAGTTGCAGCCGCGCGCGCCAGCGAGAATCCCACGCTTGTAGGCGAGCTCGGGGCCTATGATTACGCCAGGGATCTGGGTGGTTACGATAAATACCGTGCAGGTATTTCCGTTAAGATCCCGCTGTTTGCGGGGAGTCGGGTCGACGCACAGACAGCCAAGGCGCAAGCGAGTTTATACAGTATTCAGGCGCAATTGGCGGATACGCAAAATAGCGTCCGTCAGCATTTACTGGATACCTGGCTGGAGTTGCAGTCTTTGCAGGCGCGTCGGCAGGAAATGAAGACCCTGCGTGATTATCGTGAACTGAATCTGGATCGCAGTCGTGCTTTATATGAAATGGAAGTGACTGCTGACCTGGGCGATGCCATGGTGCAAATTACCGAGGCGGAATACCTGTCGACTCAGGCCGACTACAAGATGGCGGAAGCCTGGACGCGGCTGGATATTCTGACAGGCCAGTTGAAACTGACACAAACCACTGTAAAACCCTGAATTCGAAAAAGGCGAGGTCATGCGCGTGCAAATTTCAAGATTGACCATTATCGTTGTCGCAACACTGTTGCTTTCTCTGTCGGCGCAAATACAGGCCGCGGAATTCGAGGCAACGCTGCAATGGGCAAAGCGTGCGGAACTGGGTGTCCCGGTGAGTGGAGTCGTGCATGCAGTCTATGCTGATGTCGGGCAAAAAGTGGCAAAGGGCGACAAGTTGCTTCAGTTGGACGACACGGTATTAAAAGCCGCCGTGAAACAGGCAGCCTCCAATTTAAAAAGCCAGGAAGAACAATATAAAGAAGCAGAACGCGAAAAAGAGCGAGCGCAGAACCTCTATGATCGCACAGTCTTATCCGATCACGAATTGCAGGTTGCCAAGAATAACGAAGTCAAGGCGGCCGCCGAACGTGATCATGCCAGGGCGGTGCTGGTCAAGGCGCAACAGAACCTCAGGTACAGTACCCTGCGTGCACCCTTCAATGCGCTGGTACTGGAGCGGCATGTGCAGGTGGGTAAGGTCCTTGCGGCCGAGTTGAAGCCGGAAACCCTGTTTATTGTCGCGGATGCCGATCAGATGCTCGCGCGCATCTTCGTGACCGAAGCGCAGTTATCGCGGTTCAAACTGGGGCAGTCAGCGAAGGTACTTATCGATGGCAATTCACTGAACGCTGTGATCAAGGCGATTGGATTCGAGCCTGTTGGCGGCGGCAAGGAGGCAGGAAGCTATCCCGTGGATGTGGAATTCGGCAGGGGCGATCGTATGTTGCGTGCCGGCCAACATGTGAAGGTCGATTTACCGTGAGCCTCTGCGAAAAATGCATCGTGCATGGCCGTGTGCAGGGTGTGTTTTACCGCGCCTCAACCCAGCAGGAAGCGCAAAGGCATGGGGTAAATGGTTATGCAAGGAACCTGGCGGATGGCAGCGTCGAGGTGCTGTTGTGTGGTGACCCCGATGCCGTCGGCCACATGAAGGCCTGGTTATGGCAGGGGCCACCGTCGGCACACGTGAGCGAAGTGGTCTGTCATTTGTGTGATGATGAAGCCCCCACCGGTTTTGTTACGAAATGAATTTGTGCACGTATTAACAATCGATACAGCGCCAGCGTTTGTCCAACACCCGAAAAATCCGATTCGTATATTTGTAGCTGTACAGGCTGCCGTTGTAGCGGGCTAGCGCGGCGGTCAGGTCGTTTTTCTCCTTGTCCATGTAATAGCGCAAAATGGTACAGCCCATGCGCAGATTGGTGTGGATATCAAAGAGGTTATCCTTGGGTCGGCCGATCTCCTTCAGCCAGAACGGCATGACCTGCATCAACCCCAGGGCGCCGGCGCTGGAGATGGCAAAGCGATCGAAGCGACTTTCCACTTCGATCACGGCGAGTACTAGTTCGGGGCGAAGATGCGCCCGCGTGGCTTCATAGTGAACCTGTTTGAGTAACTTAACGCGCTTTTCCGGTTCGGGGACGAGGGGCGCGAGTCGCTGCGACATGTCCACCAACCAGACCTCGGCATCGAACTTGTCTTTAAAGCTGTCATTGTCGGCTATCGCCTGTTGCAGGAGTAAGCGCAGATTCTCGTCGGGGGCCTGTGGCGGTTCATCTGCGTGAACCGGCAGCGAAACCAGCAGGGCAAGCAGATAGATTGGCCAGTGACGCGTCATGACAGGCGATCTTGTAGGGGCACGTCTATTTAGTGTTGACCGTGGTTTTTAAAAAGGCAAGTAACTCCGGGCGCGGTATCTCCCGCGAATCCGCATCCCGCCGGCCTTTGTATTCGACCATGCCGTGCTCCAGGCCCCGATCTCCAATGACGATGCGGTGCGGGATCCCGATCAATTCCATATCGGCGAACATCACGCCGGCACGCTCGTTGCGGTCATCCAGCAGGACATCGAAACCCAAATCGGTTAATTCCTTGTAGAGTACTTCCGCGGCATCGCGTACCGCCTGTGAGCGCTGCATATTCATGGGCAGGATCACAATCTGGAAGGGCGCGATGGCATCCGGCCAGATAATACCCTTGTCGTCGTGATTCTGTTCGATGGCCGAGGCAACGACGCGCGATACGCCAATGCCGTAACAACCCATCGTCATCGTTATAGCCTTGCCCTGGGCATCCAGGACCGTGGCATTCATGGCCTCACTGTATTTTTTACCCAGTTGGAAGATGTGGCCGACTTCGATACCGCGTTTAATCTGCAAGGCACCTTTACCATCCGGGCTCGGGTCACCTTCCACCACATTGCGAATATCGACGCTCTTGGGTTCAGGACAATCACGGCCCCAGTTAACGCCGGTGAGATGCTTGCCATCCTGATTGGCGCCACAGACAAAATCTGCGAGGGCGGCGGCGCTGTGGTCGACATAGGTCGTGATGGACAATCCAACCGGTCCCAGGGATCCCGGTGCACAACCCGCGACTTCACGCACGGCGGTTTCGCTGGCGAAGGTGAGCGGTGCGCTGACCCCCGCGAGTTTTTCCGCCTTGATGACGTTGAGTTCGTGATCGCCGCGCAGGACTAGCGCCACCACCTTGCCGTCGTCGCCGTTGACCAGCAGAGTCTTCACACACTGTTGCGGCGGGATTTTCAGGAATGCGCTGACCTCATCGATACTGTGTTGTCCCGGGGTGTCCACTGTCTGCTGTTCCTGCGCCGAGGCCGGACGCGGTGCGGTTGGCGGTATAGCCTGGGCCAGTTCCACGTTGGCGGCGTAACTGCTTTCGGTGCTGAAGGCGATGGCATCCTCGCCGGATGCGGCAAGGACATGGAATTCATGGGACTGGTGACCTCCAATGGAACCGGTATCCGCCTGCACCGGCCGGTATTCGAGACCGATGCGATCAAAGATCCGGCAATAGGCCTCGTGCATGGTTTTATAGGTTTGTTGCAGGGAGTCCTCGTCGAGGTGGAAGGAATAGGCGTCCTTCATCAGAAATTCGCGCGCGCGCATGATGCCGAAACGTGGGCGGATCTCGTCACGGAACTTGGTCTGGATCTGGTAAAAGTTGCTCGGCAGTTGTTTATAACTGCGCAACTCATTACGGATGAGGTCGGTAATGACTTCTTCGTGCGTGGGTCCAAAACAGAATTCACGCTGGTGGCGGTCGTGAAAACGCAGCAGCTCGGGACCGTATTTATCCCAGCGTCCGGATTCCTGCCACAGTTCCGCCGGTTGGACTGCCGGCATCAGCACTTCCTGCGCACCGGCACGATTCATCTCTTCGCGGACGATGGCCTCGACCTTGCGCAAGGTGCGCAGGCCCATGGGTAGCCAGGTGTACAGGCCGGTGGCAAGTTTGCGGATCAAGCCCGCGCGTAGCATCAGTTTGTGGCTGATGACTTCCGCATCTGCCGGGGTTTCTTTGACGGTGGCGATCAATAATTGAGAGGTTCGCATGTAATCCAGACTTTGTTGCTGTTGTTTGCCGCATTTTAAGTGTGCGGGCGGAATGAGTACAGGGTCAGTTAGATTTTTTGCCAGTGAGTTGTTCCGCGGGGATGACATTGGCATTGGTTGGCACGCGGACAGTTTCGTATTTAATGCCTTGCGGCGGCGTGTCACTGACGTGCCATTCGCCGTGTGCGTCGCGCCAGCGATAGAGGGTTTGTTCGGTAGCGGAGGCCGGCAGGACCTGATCGGTTTTACGCTCGAACCAGGCACGCATCTGCGGATTCTGGTATACCACGATGCCCGCAGCGATAAGAATCCCAAGCCCGACAGCAAGAAATTTTTTCATATGTCGCGGGTTGAACTAAAACGTGCCGCCGTCCCAGCCCCACATCTTGCGCGGCGCATCCTGGAATTCGATGTACACACGATCTGCGGGTATGCCCAATTGCGCGTTAACCAGCTTGCACAGGCTTTCGGAGAGTTTGGGCGTCTTGGCTTCAGGCAGGCCGATACTCTTGAGTTCCATGAACACAGTGGGCGCATCACTGCCGGCAAAGACCATGGGCACCGGTGGTTCGAGTGCCACCATGACGTAGCGCTCCGGTTTCCCCAGATCTTCAGCTACCAGTTGGGAGGCGGATTTGATGAACTGTGCCGCCTGTTCGGCAGCGACGGCCTGATTGGTCTGGATCTTTAAATAGGGCATTACTCGCAAAATTCCTTGATGGCCGCCTTGGCGTCGTCGATGCGTTTTTGCCGCTCGTTGTCGTCAAGATATACGACGTTGCCGTCCTTGTCGCGCATCCGCCGGAATGCCGTGTACTGTTCGAGACTCTTTTTGGCGATTTCGCAATTTTTCTTGCGCGTCTCTTCACCCTTGGCCACTTCCTGTTTAATTACATCCGAGGCCGCGTTGTTGCCGCTGCTGCTATCGGGCGTGGTATAGGTTGGCCCGGACGAGGTCCCGGAGCTGTCGGGAGAGCGTGTTTTGACATTGAGCTTTTCGTAGTTGGAATCCGCCGGTGGCTGTTGTGAATAATGGACATGGCCGTCCTTATCCACCCATTTGTACATGGAGGCGGCCTGGGTCAGGCCGGCGAGCGCCAGGGTGAGAACAGTACCTAAGCAAATTTGCTGCAATTTCTTCATAAACCGATCCATCATATCTCCAGGTTATTGTCGTAGAAGTCTAGCGTAACTCAAGTATGGCGTAACAAGTGTATTTCACAAGTTCACCGGCAGGTCCCCGATTTCCTGACGGTTCCGGTACCTTTCTGACTATCTCATTTGGGTTAGTTATCGCGCTTTACCATCAGTTTTCTTGACCTCCTTCGCGAAAAAAAGTACTTTCTTCTGTTTTCCGCATTTGTGTGGTCATCCCGCCCAAATCAGGGCGTTTTTTTATTTCTGGGAGAAATTTCGTGGAATTAAGTGGTGCTGAGATCGTCGTCCAGTTTTTGAAGGACGAGGGCGTCGAATACGTGTTTGGGTACCCCGGTGGGGCGGTACTCCATATATATGATGCTTTATTCCAGCAGGACGATGTGCGCCACATCCTGGTCCGCCACGAGCAGGGGGCGACCCATGCCGCTGACGGGTATGCCCGCTCCACCGGCAAGCCAGGGGTGGTGCTCGTTACCTCCGGCCCCGGGGCAACCAATGCCGTGACCGGCATTGCCACGGCCTATATGGATTCCATTCCCATGGTGGTACTCACCGGCCAGGTCGCGACTGCCTATATCGGTTCCGATGCCTTCCAGGAGGTCGACGCCGTAGGTATCACCCGTCCCTGCGTGAAACACAATTTCCTGGTCAAGGACGTTCGCGATCTGGCGGAAACCATGAAAAAGGCCTTTTACATCGCCACCACCGGCCGTCCCGGTCCCGTGGTCGTCGACATCCCCAAGAACACGACGGATCCGAATATCAAGATCCCGTACCACTATCCCAAGGATGTCTCGATGCGCTCCTACAACCCGACCTTGAAGGGGCATCCGGGCCAGATCAAGCGTGCGGTGGACACGATCCTGACGGCCAAGCGGCCCATGATCTATTCCGGCGGTGGTGTTATTTTAAGCGGTGCCCACGCCGAACTGACCGAATTCACCCGTTACCTGGGTGCGCCCATCACCAATACCCTGATGGGCCTGGGCGGTTATCCGGGTGACGATAAACAGTTTGTCGGCATGCTCGGCATGCACGGCACCTACGAAGCCAATATGGGCATGCACGACTGTGACGTCCTGATTGCCATTGGTGCGCGTTTCGATGACCGTGTTACCGGTGACGTGAAACAGTTTTGCCCGCAGGCCAAGATTATTCACCTAGATATCGATCCGGCGTCGATTTCGAAAACCGTGCGCGTGGATATCCCCATTGTCGGCGACATCAAACAGGTCCTGCCGGACATGCTGGACGAACTCAAACAGCGCAAGAAAAAACTCGACGAGAACGCCCTCAAGGCATGGTGGGCGCAGATCGATGAATGGCGCGCGAAGGATTGCCTGCGCTACGATCGCAACAGTGCCTTGATCAAGCCGCAGTTCGTGATCGAAAAACTCTACGAGATTACGAATGGCGATGCCTATATCACCTCGGATGTGGGCCAGCACCAGATGTGGGCGGCGCAGTTTTACAAGTTCAAGAGCCCCTATCACTGGATCAACTCTGGTGGTCTCGGCACCATGGGCTTTGGCATGCCGGCCGCACTCGGCGCCAAGCTGGCGCATCCCGACGCTACCGTTGCCTGCGTGACCGGTGAGGCCAGTATTCAGATGTGCATCCAGGAATTGTCGACGGCCATGCAGTACAGCCTGCCGATCAAGATCGTCAACCTGAATAATCGCTATATGGGCATGGTGCGTCAGTGGCAGGAATTCTTTTATCAAAGCCGCTATTCGCATTCCTATCTGGAGGCCTTGCCTGATTTCGTCAAGCTGGCGGAGAGCTATGGCCACATCGGTATGCGTATCGAAAAACCGGCGGATGTGGAAGCTGCATTGCGTGAGGCATTTGCCATGAAGGATCGCCTGGTCTTCCTGGATTTCATTACCGATCAAACCGAAAACGTTTATCCCATGATCGCAGCGGGTAAGGCGCATAATGAAATGCACCTGTCGCCGGAAAGAGAGCTGGCCTGATGAGACACATTATTTCGTTATTGATGGAAAACGAATCCGGTGCCTTGTCACGTGTTGCCGGCCTGTTTTCGGCGCGCGGTTATAACATCGAATCGTTGACGGTGGCACCGACGGAAGATCCGTCGATGTCGCGCATGACTATCGTGACCCGGGGTTCAAACGAGATTGTTGAGCAAATCACCAAGCAACTGAACAAACTGATCGACGTGGTCAAACTGGCGGATATTACCGAAGGTCGCCATATCGAACGCGAGCTGATGCTGATCAAGGTGAAAGCCACGGATGATCTGCAACGTTCCGAGATGAAACGGCTGACCGATATCTTTCGCGGCCGTATTATCGATGTCAGTGATGCCACTTACATCGTCGAACTCACCGGCGATAGCAATAAACTGGATGCCTTCATCGAGGCCATCGATGCATCCAGCATCGTGGAGACGGTACGTTCCGGTGTCACCGGTATCGCGCGTGGTACGCGCAGCCTGTCATTACCTACCTGAAAAATAATTTCTAACGTTATAGCGAAGGATCAATCGTATGAAAATCTATTATGACAAAGATTGCGATCTGTCCCTGATCAAGGGCATGAAAGTCACCATCCTCGGTTATGGTTCACAAGGCCACGCACACGCCAACAACCTCAAGGACAGCGGCGTTGATGTAACCGTCGGCCTGCGTGCTGGTTCGGCATCCGCTGCCAAGGCGGAAAAAGCCGGGATCAAGGTGAAGGATGTGGACGAAGCCGTGAAAGGTGCGGACCTGGTGATGGTGTTGACCCCGGACGAGTTCCAGTCACAGTTATATAAAGGCAACATCGAACCGAATATCAAGAAAGGCGGCGTGCTGGCCTTCGCTCATGGTTTTGCCATTCACTATAATCAAATCGTTCCGCGCAGTGACCTGGACGTGATCATGATCGCGCCGAAAGCGCCGGGCCATACCGTGCGTAATGAATTCACCAAGGGTGGCGGTATCCCGGATTTGATTGCCGTGTTCCAGAACGCCTCCGGCAAGGCCAAGGATATTGCACTGTCCTACGCTTCAGCGATCGGCGGCGGTCGTACCGGGATTATCGAGACCACCTTCAAGGATGAAACCGAGACCGACCTGTTCGGTGAACAGGCGGTATTGTGTGGCGGTTGCGTCGAGCTGGTAAAAGCCGGTTTTGAAACCCTGGTTGATGCCGGTTATGCACCGGAGATGGCATACTTCGAATGTCTGCACGAACTCAAGCTGATCGTCGACCTGATGTACGAAGGCGGCATCGCCAACATGAATTACTCCATTTCCAATAACGCCGAATACGGCGAGTATGTTACCGGCCCCAAGGTGATCAACGACGAAAGCCGCAAGGCGATGAAGGCGGCGCTGCACAACATCCAGACCGGCGAATATGCCAAGAAGTTTATCCTGGAAGGCCGCAGCAACTACCCCGAGATGACTGCCATGCGCCGTCTCAATGCCGCACATCAGATCGAGCAGGTGGGGGAGAAGCTGCGTTCCATGATGCCCTGGATCGCGGCTAACAAACTGGTGGATAAAAGCAAAAATTAAATTGTCATACAAAGGCCGGATTCATTCCGGCCTTAACCTTTTGGAATACCGAAATGCTCGCGCCCGAAGGCAGACTGATCGTCTATCTGCTAACCCTAGCAGTGATCATCCTGCATCTGATTTATGGCCTGGTGGTATGGCCCTTATGGCTGGTGGTGGGCCTACTTATCTGGTTGTATCGTGACCCCCAGCGTACCACGCCGTCCGCACCACTGGGTATTATTGCGCCGGCCGACGGCACGATTGTTGATATCGCCAATATCGATGACAAGTTTCTCAAGCGTGAGGCGCTCTGCATCAGTCTGCGCATGAACTGGTACGGTGCCTTCACCCTGCGCGGTGTGGTGGAAGGAAGGGTCATGCAGCACTGGTTGCATCGTTCGCAACATACACAACCGGGACGGATTCAGCATGTCATCTGGATTCAGACCGACGAGAAAGACGATGTGGTGGTGACGCTGCACGCCGGAATGTGGTTCAGCCGGATGCATTGTTACATCGCCTCCGGTGAACGTATCGGCCAGGGGAAGCGTTGCGGGTTTATCCCGCTGGGCACGCGGATTGATGTGTATCTACCCAAACGTTCACGCACGGACCGCAAGATTGGGGATCGCGTGCTGGCCGGTAGCGACCTCATCGGTGAACTGATACATTGAATTTATTACGATATTGAGCCTGACACATTTAGACCCTACACTTTGCCCATGGACGAACCTGCCAAGAAACCCCGCCGCGGCGGTATTTATTTTCTCCCCAATGCCCTGACGACAGGCGCCTTGTGTTCCGGTTTTTTTGCCATTGTCTCCGCCAATCAGGGCTGGTTTGACTGGGCGGCCTACGCCATCTTCTTCTCCATGCTGATGGATGGGCTGGATGGACGGGTCGCGCGCTGGACCAATACCCAAAGTGATTTCGGCGCCCAGTATGACAGTCTCGCGGATATGGTGTCGTTCGGTATTGCGCCTGCCTTGATCATGTTTGAGTTTGCGCTGGACCAGATGGGCAAGGTCGGCTGGGTAGCCGCCTTCATCTATACCGCGGCTGCGGCCCTGCGTCTGGCGCGGTTCAATACGCAAATCGGCGTCGCGGATAAACGTTTTTTCCAGGGCCTGGCCAGTCCATCGGCGGCGGCGATTGTCACGTCCTATGTCTGGATGAGCGACCTCTATCTGCCCACGCATCCCCTGGTCAATATCATCGGTGCCTTTATTACCATCGCCGCCGGGGTGTTGATGGTCAGCAATATCCGGTATTTCAGTTTTAAGGGATTCGATTTCCGTTCCAAGGTGCCGTTTGTCACGATGGTGGGTATCGTGCTGATTATTGCCGTGGTGTTCTCGGACCCACCCATTGTGCTGTTTACGATTTTTATCGTGTATGCAGCTTCCGGCCCGGTCTTCACCTTGTTTGAATTACGCCGGCGGCGCGAAGAGCGCCGCCAGCATACAAAGTCACCACAGGCGAATACTGATGATCATCCGCAAGCAGCGGATGATGCTCAAAAGAAGTGATAAGTGAAACCGACGGACGCCATATTCACGTCACCGCCTGCGACATCCTGGAATTTCTGGTATTCACCGCGCAGCCACACATTGCGGCTGACACGCGCATTGACGCCGAAGCCGTAATCGTTGTTGGAACCTGAATCAGAGGCGTAGTAATAGTTACTGCTGACGGTCCAGTTGTAGATACCGACCTTGCCGAACAGATCGATGTACGGACTGACCGGCAGATAGCCGACGATTTCATATGAGACCCCGTCCTGGGTGAACGAACTGCCGAACGTATCGCAGCAATAGTTACTTCCCAGGTTCACGTAAGCGAGTTCCAGACCGAGAAAACGATTCACATTAAAACCACCGAAAAACTTGCCGGCGGCCGAGGTCTGGTCGAGGACAACATCGTTGCCTTGCCCCAGTCCGAAACCAAGATAGAATCCGGGTTGCGCGGCCTGCGCAACGAGTGGCGTCGCCAGGGTACCGGCCAGCAACACGGCAGGGGCGAGAGACTTTTTGTTAAACATATGAGTGTTCTCCTGTAGCGATAGAAAGAAGCAGACTGGTCAAGCTTAGACAGGTGTGGCTGAATGAATTCTGAATTTGGCAAGATAAATTCCGCAGGCGAATCCCCAGGCGCGTTTGTACATTTATTCCCACGCCGAATTTCAAGTAAGATGTGCTGGCCTTGCAGGAGTATTTTACCATGAGCGATAAATTAATCATTTTCGATACGACCTTGCGCGACGGGGAACAGAGTCCCGGCGCCTCCATGACCAAGGACGAAAAGGTGCGGATCGCCAAGGCCCTGGAACGGATGCGGGTCGACGTAATTGAGGCCGGATTTCCCATTGCCAGCCCCGGCGATTTTGACGCCGTCCAGGCGGTTGCGAGGGCCATCAAGGACAGTACCGTCTGCGGCCTGGCCCGTGCCCTGGACAAGGACATCGACCGCGCCGGGGAGGCCATCAAAGAGGCCAATTCCGGTCGCATCCACACCTTCATTGCGACGTCGCCGATCCACATGAAAATGAAACTGCGGATGGAACCGGATCAGGTGGTTGAGCAGGCGGTGAAGGCAGTGAAACGCGCCCGTCAATTCACGGACAACGTCGAATTTTCGCCGGAAGATGCCGGTCGCTCCGAACTGGATTTTTTGTGCCGGATCCTGGAGGCGGTCATCGATGCCGGCGCACGCACACTGAATATCCCGGACACCGTGGGCTACAACATCCCGGACCACTTTGGCAGCCTGATCGGCAAGTTACGGGAGCGCATTCCCAATGCGGACAAGGCCGTTTTCTCCGTACACTGCCATAACGACCTGGGGCTGGCCGTGGCCAATTCCCTGTCGGCCGTAATGAACGGGGCCCGCCAGGTGGAATGTACCATTAATGGCCTGGGTGAACGTGCCGGCAACGCCGCGCTGGAAGAGATTGTGATGGCGGTGAAGACCCGCCGCGATATCTTCCCCTGCAACGTGGATCACCTGGACACGACCCAGATCGTCAGCACCTCACGCCTGGTGTCCGGCATCACGGGCTTTGCCGTGCAACCCAACAAGGCCATTGTCGGTGCCAATGCCTTCGCCCACGAATCCGGGATTCACCAGGACGGGGTGCTCAAGAGCCGGGAGACCTACGAAATCATGCGGGCGGAGGACGTGGGCTGGACGACCAATCGTATGGTTTTGGGCAAGCACTCGGGCCGCAATGCCTTTCGCACCCGCCTGAGCGAACTGGGTGTGGAATTTGCCTCCGAGGCCGAGCTGAATGACGCCTTCGGTCGTTTCAAGGAGCTGGCGGACCGCAAGCATGAGATCTATGACGATGACCTCCAGGCACTGGTGACGGACAGTATGGCGACCGAGCATGAGCGAATCCGACTCGTGGCGTTGCGCGTGTGTTCGGAAACCGGCGAGAAGCCTTCTGCCGATATCACCATCGACATCGAGGGTGAAGAAAAAACCGCCAATGCAGAAGGGGGCGGTCCGGTCGATGCGGCGTTCAAGGCCATAGAGTCGGTGGTGAAGAGCGGGAGTGAACTGCTGCTGTACTCGGTCAACAACATCACCAGCGGCACTGATGCGCAAGGGGAAGTGACCGTACGGGTCGAAAAGGGTGGCCGCATCGTCAACGGCCAGGGTGCGGACACGGATATCGTGATTGCCTCCGCCAAGGCCTATATCAACGCCCTTAACAAGATCACCGGCAGCGCTGGGCTGCGGGCCAACCCTCAGACCGGGGACGTTTGAGCGGGGATGGCGAGGCTAAATCCCCAGCAGCAGGCCTATCTGGACGCCATGGGTGTCACCGTATGGGTATCCCAATCCAGCCCGGAATTGTCCGTCACTCAGCCAATACCGGAATCGCCAATCGTGGTGGCGGCACAGACTGCATCGGTGCCGGTGCTGGAAGATTGGACAGTCTTGGAGCAGGCAGTCAAACAGTGCCAGCGCTGTGACTTGCACAAGACCCGAACCCAGACAGTGTTCGGGGTTGGCAACCGCCAGGCGGAATTGATGGTCATCGGTGAGGCCCCGGGCGCGGACGAAGATCGCCAGGGTGAACCCTTCGTTGGCCGGGCCGGCCAACTGCTCAATGAAATGCTCAAGGCGATTGGTCTGCAACGACAACAGGTCTATATCGCCAACATCCTGAAATGCCGGCCCCCGAATAACCGCGACCCCAAACCGGAAGAGGCGGCACAGTGCAGTGCCTACCTGTTCCAGCAAATCGCCCTGGTTAAGCCCAGGCTGATCCTGGCCGTTGGCCGGATTGCCGCGCAACGTCTGCTCAAAACCGATACGGCACTCGGCCGCATGCGCGGCAAGGTCCATCAACACCCGGAAACGGGGGTACCGCTTATCGTGACATATCACCCCGCTTATCTGTTACGGACACCCGCGGATAAACGAAAGGCGTGGGAAGATTTGCTGTTTTTGCGAAAGACAATAAAATCAGATTAAGCCAACAGGAAAGTTGCACGGTTTCAATTCGTTATTTTGTGTATCGTGCGCATTCAGGTAACACAGGCAAGAGTATGAGTGCGATCTTAAAACCCCATACAGGCTTGCGTCCCATGCGCGAGGACGATCTCGACACGATTATCAGTATCGAGCAGGATACGTATCGTTTTCCCTGGACGCGCGGTATTTTCCGCGATTGTCTGCACGTGGGATACAGTTGCTGGGTCTACGAGAGCGATGCTGGGATTGAGGCCTATGGCGTCATGTCCATGGGGGCAGGCGAAGCGCATATCCTGACCATCGTGGTGTATTCGTTCAGCCGCGGCAAGGGACTGGGGAAGATGATGATGGAGCACTTGCTGCAACTGGCCAAATCGCATAAAGCACATACCGTCTTACTGGAAGTGCGTCCTTCAAATAAAATCGCCATCAGGCTTTATCACGATTTGGGGTTTAATGAAGTGGGGATCCGGCCGAACTATTATCCTGCCGAGCAGGGCCGTGAAGACGCACTTATCATGGCACTGACATTCGAAGATTTCATGACACGCAAACGAACTTCATAGCACAGGAAACACATGAACGATCAAATCACGGTGACCTCGGCCGGCGGTGTGGAGGTCAAACTTGATCTTGTCGGCCTGGGTGGCCGCAGTTATGCCTTCGTGATGGACTGGCACATCCGGATACTGGCGGCGCTGGCCTGGTTTCTCTTCGGGATGCTGGCGCTGACCGGCAGTTTCACCGTGCAGGACAGCAAGGCCTTCAGTTCTGGAACGAGCCTGTTTTATCTTGTCCTGTTGCCGGCGCTGGCGATCTACTTTTTGTATCATCCCGTGCTGGAAATCGCGATGCATGGACGGACGCCGGGCAAACGCATGGCAGGGGTCCGTGTTGTGGCCAAGGACGGTAGCAGTGCGTCCAGTGGCGCGATCCTGTTACGTAATATTTTTCGTTTGATCGATTCACTGCCGACGATGTACGTGTTGGGGATCATTGTCGTACTCTTTAACAAGCAGCACTTGCGTATCGGTGACATGGCGGCCGGGACCGTCCTGATCTATGAAGAGCAGGCGAGCAAGAAGCGCCTCGATATGATTATGAATACCACCGGTTCACATACACTTTCCACGCAGCAGCGTGAATTGGTTGCCGAGGTATTGGAACGCTGGAGTGAACTGGAGCCGGCAACGCGCAGAAAGATGGCCCAGGACCTGCTGCAAAAATTTGCGCAAGCCTTGCCAGCCGGCAATGGGCATAGCCTGGACCACGCGCTGCGTAACAGTCTGCAACAGCTGCTGAAATGAAAAGTCCCACTCTGAAAAAATCCGACAGCGCCGTCGCACACTGGTTGCAGGGACGCGTCAACGTCTGGCGGCGTCACGAATCCCTGCTGCAGATGCAGCGTGGCCGCAAGGATCCGGATAGCAGCGAGACTCTGGAATTTGTGAAGGGGTATCGTGGCCTGTCCCGCGATGTGTCGCTGGCGCGCAATGCCTTGCCGAACAGTCAGATCACCCTCTACCTGGAATCGCTGTTGTTGCGCAGTTTCGATCTGGTACATCGCAAGCCTTACAGTCTGTTCCGGCAATTTATTAACATGCTGCGGTTTGAATTGCCCCAGGTCATGCAGGAGTTGCGTGGCGCTATCACGATCAGCGTGAGCATCTTTTTGCTATCGGCCTTTATCGGCTGGTGGCTGGTATATACCTATCCGGAACTGGCGGCTCTCTTCGCCTCACCCAAAATGATCGAGACGGTACAGAAGGGGGGATTGTGGACCGACGATCTACTCAATGTCGTGCCTTCGTCGATGCTGTCCCTTGGCATCATGACGAACAATATCGTCGTGACCATGACCGCGTTTGTCCTGGGGACGCTCTACGGCCTCGGGACCTTGTATATGATGAGCCTCAATGGTGCCATGCTCGGCGGCGTGTTTGCCTTTACCGCGCGCTATCATCTGGCTGGCCGATTGTTTGAGTTTATCATTGCGCACGGCGTGGTTGAATTGAGCGTTATCATCCTGGCCGGTGCGGCGGGAATGAAGATTGGTGAAGCCCTGGTGCGGCCAGGCCAGATGACTCGCCGGGATGCCTTTAACATGGCGGCGAGTAACGCCGGTAAAGTGATCGCCGTGGGGACATTATTGTTGATCGGTGCCGGCACTATCGAAGGGAATATCTCACCCAATCCTTCATATAGCCTGAGCACCCGCATGGCGATCGGTATAGGCTATGGCATCTTTATGCTCCTGCTGCTCAGCGGTCGGTTATGGCCGCGGCAGAAATCAAGCTCCGACAGCGGTTCCTCATGAGTCAGGCGGAACCGGCTTATCTCGATTTTTTACCGGACATTGTCAAAACTGCCGCCATGCGGGAGTTGATGACCCGGTTCGCCCGTATCCATCAGGAGTTCAAGGCCGACGGCAGTATCATCACCGAGGCGGATCACGCCATGCAACAGGCCCTGCAAACAGCATTGCAATCGCATTGGCCGGAGATTGCCTTTCTTGGCGAGGAAATGACTCAGGCCGAACAAGAGCATATTCTGGAAATATCGCAACACGGTGTCTGGATTGTCGACCCACTGGATGGCACCAGTAACTTCAGCGTCGGCATTCCATGTTTTGCGGTGTCGATTGCCTTGATTCTGAATGGCCGGATCGAATTAGGCCTGGTTTACGATCCTGTACGCGACGAGTGTTTTACCGCGCAGCGTGGTTGCGGCGCAAAACTCAATGCAGCAGAGTTAACACTTGCCGCACTGCATGCTGTTGACAAAATGACTATCGGGCTTGTCGATTTCAAGCGTTTGTCACCGGAACTTGCGGGCAGGCTTGCCATCAAACCACCGTATAAATCCCAACGGAGTTTTGGCTCAGTCGCGCTGGATTGGTGCTGGATCGCAGCGGGGCGTGGCGATGTTTATGTCCACGGTAAGCAAAAGCTGTGGGACTATGCCGCAGGGCATGTGATTCTGAGTGAGGCCGGTGGTGTTGCCGCAACCCTGGAGGGTGAGGCTGTATATAACGGGTCATTGACACCACGTTCGGCGGTGTTGGCAATCAATCAGGCCCTGTTTGACAAATGGTTGAGTTATTTACAGTGTTAAGTGGTGCCTGCAATACCTGAGGTCATCCGGTATTATCTGTCCGCAAGTGTCTTTTTTTATCCACTAGAGATTTCGTCATGCGCGTATTTTTCGTTCGACTCTTCATTCTTGTAGGATTGTTGTCGGTGCTAAGCGCCTGTTTCGGCCCCAAGACGCCACAGGAGGTCGCACAGACATTCTGGGATGCGGTAATCCATAACGATACCCGGGATGCGGTAGCTAATTCGACACTGACCGGGGCGAAATACTATGACGGGTTTTCCAAAGACTGGACCGGATATCATGTGACCTGGGGCAGGATCGTTATCGACGATAATGAAGCCAGTATTGAAACCCTGTTTACCAGCCCGCCAAATTCAGGCCAGACCGACAGAAAATTTATGACCTATCTGGTCAAACAAAACGATACCTGGAAAGTTGATTACGACCATACGAAAACCGCTGTGCAAGGCGGTGCTATTGGCGAGTTGTTTGGCAAGTTAAACCAGCTCGGGAATGAAATCGGCAGGCAAATGGATTCCTCCGCCGATAAGTTCAAACAGGAAATGGACCGGTTGAGTAAAAAACTCGACGCCATGGCGGACTCGTTCAATAAGGACGCGATGCAAAGTATCGACAAATACGCCGGAGAGATTCGTAAAAAAATCGACGAGCTGAAAGACTCCATCAACCGCGCACTGGAAAATGACAAACTATCCGATAAAGACAGGCATGTCTTGCAGGTTGCGTCGCGGAACCTCGAACAGGATAGCGAGCGCCTGCAAGACCCCAGTGCGGATGCCCTAACCAGAAGCGCCAGGAATATCGGCGAGACCCAGCAACAACTGGATACCGTCAATACAGACGACGCTGCCAGGTACAAACAGGAATGGCAGGAATTGCTGCGTGAAATACAGACACGGATGCAGAAGATGCTGAATGAGCTTGCCTCCAGCACACATCAGGCAGACTAAAACGACGTCACACCCGCACTCAGATGCGGTATCGCTGTTTCAGATGGTCGTAACTATCCAGGACCTGTTTGTCCAAGTAGCGGATATCACTGAGCACTACCGGGATGCCCATGCGTTCCAGGCGAACACGGGTGTGACGCCAGTTCTGGAGCATTTCACTGGCGGCAAGGCCGTGATACGGATCCAGCCAGGCACTGGCCTCAGCCTCACCTAACTTACGTACATCGCTATCACTGATAGCCGCGAGTAGCGGCTGATGTTTCGGTTGCAGGATGCCCATGGCCTTGACCAGTTGCGCCGCGGCATCGCCGTCATCCAGATCCGTCAGCATCACAACCAATGAGCGTAGCGAGGCTAATTGACGAACGCGCAGGATGGCGGGTAACGGGTTGGATTCGCGTGCGACAGACGTGACCTGTGCGAGGATAGTGCGCAGGCGTTGCAGACCATGATGTCCTTTCAAACGGTGCATACTGGCAAGGACAGTATCGGCAAAGATCACGATCCCGATCTGATCGCCATTCAATAGCGCCTTTTGTGCCAGGCGTGAAGCCACATTGATGTAATGACCCAGGCGGGTGAGACTGCCTGCCTGCATACTGCTGGTGCGGCCGGCGTCGATGACAATCATCAGTTCCAGGTGCTGTTCGTCACTGAATAATCTGACCATGGTGCGTTGGCTGCGGGCGCTGGCCTTCCAGTCGATAAAGTGCAGGGGATCGCCGGGTTGATACTCGCGCAGTGCAATCAGTTCCGTGCCGATGCCGTGCACACGGCGGGTGATATCTCCCTGATGCGCGGTGGCGGATTGCACCTGTTCGTGGCTGTATAACCGGTCCGGGATGACCTCGGTTGTGGTTTGGACCTGTTGTTGTCGTGACCACCAGGCCAGACCGAAAAAACCCAGTATGCGCAATTGCATTACATCCCAGGCAAGCGGGCCCAGTTGCGTCGGCGTTATTCTTTCCTGCCTGCGCTGGCTGTCGTTTGCCGCGATGGACCACTCAAGGATGGGGGGCGATTCATGAACTGACATAGGATACTGATCCATGCTGCGCATACGCAGGCGGCGTGGCGAAGCATTACGTATCGTATAGTTCAGGTCGCCCGGCCGGCCGAGATGGATGCCGGGTTTGATGGCCCGCGCTACGGAAAGGCGCGTGCGGCGCGCAAGATACCATTCGAGCAGTAACAGCACGACCCAGGTGGCCGCAAGCAGGCGCCACAGCGCGGAGATTGCATTGGGCTGCCACTCGCCGATAATGCCCAGTGCCGCGATGAGCACGGCGATGACATAACTCAGCCGCGTGAGGTTCATTCGCGCGGGACTTCCACCTGACCGAGGATGGAATCAATCACGGATTTAGCCTCGATGCCTTCCAGCGAGGCGTCCGGTGTGAGAATCAGGCGATGCGCCATGACACTCTCACACAGGTGTTTTATATCATCCGGCGTCACATAGTCCTTGCCTGCGATGGCGGCCCTGGCGCGGGCGCAACGCATCAGGCTCAGACTGCCGCGATTGGATATGCCCAGTTGTACATTGGGATGAACACGGGACGCACGACCGATATTGACCGCATAGTCATAGACCGGGTCGGCGACGGTGATATTCGCTGCCTGTAACCTGGCCTCGGTCAATACATCGGCCTCTACCGCGCGCAGCTGTTTTGCGATTTCTTCGTTATGTGCCGCGCCAGGTTTGTCATAGGCCATCAGAATGCGCTTTTCAATTGCGGCATCGATGTAGTCAAGATCGATACGCATCAAAAAACGATCGAGCTGTGACTCCGGCAGGGGGTACGTTCCTTCAAAGTCGATCGGATTCTGTGAGGCAATCACCATGAAGTTGTTCGGGAGACTATATGTCGTGCGGTCGATAGTAACCTTGCCTTCTTCCATTGCCTGCAACAGGGCGGATTGGGTCTTGGGGCCGGCGCGATTGATTTCATCCACTAACAGTACATCGGCGAAGACGGGGCCGGGAATCAGTTCAAACGCCTGAGTATCGCTGCGATAAATGTGTATGCCGGTAATGTCCGAGGGCATCAGGTCCGCCGTGCACTGGATGCGTTTGAATTTACCCAGGGTGAGCTGGGCAAAGGATTTTGCCAACAGGGTCTTGCCCAGGCCGGGTACGCCCTGGACCAGGACATGTCCACCAGCGATCAGGGCGATCACCAGTTGTTCGATGGCATTGTCCATACCGAAGACCACCTGGCCCAGTTCCTGGCGAATATGTTGATGAAGCGATTGTGCAGCAGTGCTCATTGTAATTCCCTTCGCATGGTTTTGAGAGTGTTGACGAATGTAATGAGATTAATGCGTTGTTGTTGTTGCGCGCGTTGATAGAGCGATTGTGCCTGCTGCAGCAAGGATGGCGCGATGGCAGCGTTGCGTTGTAGCTGTTCCCAGACCGGTTGCCCGTTCTGGGGGAGTCCGTAGCAGGAACGTACTTCGTTGAAAAAGTGATGGGCATGGCGTAAGGCCACGGCACTCGGATGCAACCGTCGTGCGAACAGGTTGCCAACGGCCTGAACATGTTGACGCAGTTGCAGCACCGGTTTGCGCTGTCGCACCTGACCGAAACGGTTGGTGTAGCCCATGACATAAACGATCCAGAGGGCCAACAGGAACAGAAGCGTGTGATGCAGGCGCGGATCGTGGAAAAACGCATCGGGGTCATAGATCGCGCTTAAACCCTGATGCATGTCATCGAAAATTACCTTGCCATTTTTTCCAAGCAGTTGCTGCACCATATCGGCAAACAATACGGCATTATCGGCCAGCGCCAGGCTGACATTGCCGAACATGTCACTGTGTCTGGAGATCAGGAGCCTGCCGTGGCCATAGAAATTCAGCCACAAGGCGGGGTTTTTATCGGCCTGGTCACGCAACAGGACCAGACTGCTGCGGAGTTGCTCGTTGCCTTCAAGGTGCCACCGGAGTCCTTCACTGTCGAGCCAGGTCGTCTCGATCTTATGTACGCCGGCGGTAAGCGGATGCGCATCCGCCGGAATCAGAATTCGGGCCACGGACTTTTGCTGGGTTAATTTATCCAGTTGCTTTGCGGTGGTAACGCCAGGATTATGTTTGTCAGACTTGTCTTTTGTCTCGCTGTCGGGTTCTGCCGCGAGTGTCATGTCCAGGTCGAAATTATTCAGGACCCGCGTCACGCTGTCGCTCATCATGCGATCCGCCCACGGCGGCCAGTCACTCATGGCGATCAGCAGGAGTGCACTGTTGCCCTGACGTATCCATTGCTGTAGCTGCTGGAGTTCCTTGTGTTGCGCATCGAGGCGCAGGGGCAGCGAGATGATCAGTAGATTCCCGCGTGGGGATAATTCCGGGGTTTTGGCCAGTGTGTCATAACGCTGGCGCAGGGAGTAGATTGGGACATGCTGGGAGGACAGCCAGTGTGCTGAGCCGGCCAGTCCGAACTTGCCGCGATCCTCGCTGGTCGGATATGAAATATCTTTTTGTGCAAAATTGATCTGCGGAAACAGCAATCGCAACAGAATATAAAAGGCAATCACGGCACCGAGCAGGGTAATCAAACGATCCTTCATGCCTTGACCCTGGGCGAGAGCTGTTCGATATTTTTGACGCGCGCGTAAAGCTGCTCAGTATCTCCGGCCTGCAAAGATTGCTTGCCATACAACACGCGTTCGCCTGAATTGACGAGTTGTTCGAAATCGCGAGTGGATTCCGGCAATCTTTCCTTTAGCATCGCGAGAAATTCCCGATACGTCAGATTTTCGCGACGCGGCAGTATCTGCTTATCCATCAAAATCTGGAGGGAATAGTGCAACAGGGCCGGGACCTGGCGATTCCGCGGAAGCGTGCTGATGCCCTTGAGTCCGTGCGGTAGCGCATCTTGTAGTGAAAGGTCATGTTCATCCGGATGCGAGCGACGGTAACGGCGTCTGCGGAACAGTTTATGGATACGCGCGGCACGAAATTCGTTCACGACAATGAACAATACCAACACAACCAGGATCACGACGATGACATTCAGCGCACTGGCCATCACATCCTTTCCCAGTTTGTTTTCTGCATCCAGGTTGCGCGTCAGCCAGTTATCGCGTTGGAAAAAATTACGGAGTTTCTCGCCAATCCAGTCGAGGGCCTTGCTGAGGAGGCTTTGCGATGGTTTGATTTCTTTTGGGGGTTGGTACACCTGTTTGAGTGCGCTCGCGACCTCTTGTGTGTTCAGGGTGTGAGTTGCCATCGCCGTGGGGTGGCGGCTGCGCAGGCTCTGGCGGGCGTCTTCCAGCTGCGCCAGCGATGTATCATCCTCGACAATCGGGTCCAGTTGCGCCAAGCCAGGATCGTTGAGCGAGATCGATAGCTCCGGGCAGGATTCACTCAGCGTCACTTCATCGTCTGTCGCATTCGGTTGTTGCCTGATGTGTTCCAGGCAGGCATCGATCAGTTTGAGGGTGGCTGTATCGTTGGAGGCCATGGCGCTGCCCGCTCCTGTAAAGAGCAGGCAGGCCATGAAAATTGCAGAAGCCTTCAACTGCATTCGTTGTATCAGGCAGCGGTGATCCTGCTAGAGAGATCGCCACCTTCTTTGCGCAGTTTCAGGTCATGGTAGTAGGGAATCGTCATGGCAACGACAAACGGCAGGCTGAACATCATCAATACGATCATTGCCAACACGCCGAAGATGATGGCTGAGGCCGACGCGTTGGTATTGCCGCCATGGCCAAACATAAATGCCGAGCCAAAGGTGGGAATGAATACCACGAGGAAGAGAACAAGAACGATGACATACACAATCAGCAGCCAGAGCGTCGTGCGCCAGAATTTACCCCAGACAAGTTTATGGCTGCCTATGACCGAAGAGAATGCACCGTAGTTATCGATGACGGCGCGATAGATTGTAAATGCCAAGGTTACCGCAAAGAAATAATACGGGAGCTTTAACAGGAGGCTGACCAGCTGGACAGTGACCATGCTGGTTTCACCACTCACCACCTCCCGCATCTTCATAAATTCATAGGCTGTGGACGGGACGATCAGGATGATCAGGAAAATGGCTAACAGGACTACAGCGCCAAAGGCCGGCAGCAGGCGAGAGAATGCCCCTGACAAGGCATTACCGATGCCGGTCGTCCGTTGGTAGGCAATATTTGCATAATTCAAGATGAGTGCATTGCTGAAATAGGTGAAAAACAGCGCACCCGCAATGGCGAAAAGAATAAGCATGATGAATGAACCCGGCCCGAACTGCGGCATCTGTCCCGGGGCGCCGCCACCGCCCATGACCATGGCAGCAATCCCACCCATCATCAGGGACATGACGATACCGAGGACGAGTCCGCTGCCAATCATGATCAGCATGATACCCAGGGCGCCTTTCAGGCCACTTTTGAATAAACGAAATCCTGCATCCAGAATACGGCCGATCCCTTGCGGCTCGTTGGCGAGTGAGTACATAGATTTTCCCCTTTTTGAGTAAGTAGGTAAGCTGGAACAAATCAAATAGTTATGAAAAAGACCAGCCTACTGGTAAAATTGTGACTTGGCAATGCAAATACGTTGAATTTTGAAGCACTTAGCACACCACTACCGCCTCATTTTTATTATGGTATGACCTGGTGTCCCTGAAAATTTACTGAGATTTTAGCGAGTTAATTCATGGCAGCCTTTCTGGATGAAATGGCGCGGCGGCGCACGTTTGCGATCATTTCTCACCCCGACGCGGGGAAAACCACCCTTACCGAAAAACTCCTGTTGTTTGGTGGTGCGATCCAGCTCGCCGGGACGGTCAAGGGCCGCAAGGCGGCGCGTCATGCCACATCTGACTGGATGGAGCTGGAAAAACAGCGCGGAATTTCGGTCACGTCTGCCGTAATGCAGTTTCCCTACAAGAACCGCATTGTGAATTTGCTGGATACCCCGGGACACGAGGACTTCTCGGAGGATACCTATCGCACCCTGACGGCTGTGGACTCGGCCCTGATGGTGATCGACAGCGCCAAGGGCGTGGAGGATCGTACCATCAAGTTGATGGACGTCTGCCGTCTGCGCGATACGCCGATCCTGACCTTTATTAATAAACTCGATCGCGAAGGCCGTGACCCCACCGAGTTGCTGGACGAGGTCGAACGTATCCTGAAGATTAAATGCGCGCCGATTACCTGGCCGATTGGCATGGGCAAGCGCTTCAAAGGCGTATTCCATATCTATAACAACCGGATTCATTTATTCAGTGCGACCCATGGCGGCAAGATTCAGACCGGTGAAACCATCGACGGCCTGGATAATCCGCGTCTGGACGATCTGCTTGGCGATGCCGCCAGCGAATTGCGTGATGAAATCGAACTGGTCAAAGGCGCCAGTCATGAGTTCGAGCAGCAGGCGTTTCTTAACGGGGAACTGACCCCGGTATTCTTCGGTTCGGCAATTAACAATTTCGGCGTGCAGGAATTACTCGATTACTTTGTCGATATTGCGCCGGGCCCACAGCCGCGTTTGACTGATGTGCGCGTGGTCGAACCCCGCGAGGAAAAATTCTCCGGTTTCGTCTTCAAGATCCAGGCCAACATGGATCCACAGCATCGTGACCGTATTGCCTTCCTGCGTGTGTGTTCCGGGCGTTATGACAAGGGCATGAAGATGCACCAGGTCCGGCTGGGCAAGGACGTGAAAATCGCCAATGCCATCACCTTCATGGCGAGCGAGCGCGAACAGATCGAAGAGGCCTATCCGGGTGACATTATCGGCCTGCATAACCATGGCACAATCCAGATCGGCGACACCTTCAGCGAAGGTGAAACATTCAAATTCACCGGCATTCCCAACTTTGCCCCGGAATTATTCCGTCGCGTGCGCCTGAAGGATCCGTTGCGCATGAAGGCGCTACAAAAAGGTCTGGACCAGTTGAGTGAAGAGGGTGCCTCCCAGGTATTTCGTCCGCTCAACAGTAACGACATCATCGTCGGTGCCGTGGGTGTCCTGCAGTTCGATGTGGTGGCATTCCGTCTGAAATCCGAATACGGCGTCGAGGCCGGTTTTGAGGCAGTCAACGTCAATTCCGCGCGCTGGGTCGATTGCGACGACGAGAAGAAACTGGCCGAATTCAAAAAGAAGGCGAGCGAAAACCTGGCGCTGGACGCGGGTAACAGCCTGACCTACCTGGCGCCGACCCGGGTCAATCTGGACCTCACAATCGAGCGCTGGCCGGATATCCAGTTCCATGCCACCCGTGAGCACTAAACCAGCTTGGGAAAACGACTGCGTTCGCCATGGCGGCGTTCGTCACGTTTTCAACAAGCTGTTTGTTCATTACAAGCTATTCATTTTTAAAGCCTAATCAAAATCAGGAAATTCCTACACGTCATTACCTTGCTAATCTGAACACTGTTCATTATTCTTTGTTTTAATTTAACACTGTTCAGAATTATGGCGAGACGCAGCGAACACAGTCGGGACGAGATTCAGGCCATGGCCATTCAGGCCGCCATTACAATCCTGTCCGAACAGGGTTTACAGGGGCTCTCCACGCGCAAGGTCGCGAGTGCCATTGGCTATACGGCGGGCACGCTGTATCTGGTTTTCAAGAATCTTGATGAATTAATCCTGCAGGTGAACGCGGCGAGTCTGGATGAATTGCATGTGTGGATGCAGGATGCCTTGGCCAAGAACAAGGCCCCGCAGGCACAATTACTCGGGCTTGCGCATGCCTATCTGAGTTTTGCCCGCGAGAATTTTGCCCGCTGGTCCCTGATGTTCACTCATCAAATGCCGGTGGAGATGCACTTGCCGGACTGGTTCCATGACAAGGTGAGAACCCTGTTTGCATTGGTTGTTAAACCCCTGCAACAGATCAATGCGTCACTGACACTGGAACAATACCGACAAGCCACTCACGTCTTGTGGAGTTCGGTACATGGTGTCTGTGAGTTGGGTTTGAACGACAAGTTGGCACTGGGTGGTGAAATCCAGGCAGAAGAGTTGATCGATGCCATGGTTAAAAATTTCTTGAATGGCTTTTCACAGGGCTGGGAATAATTATGTTCAAGCTTCTTGTACGCAGCATCCTCTCGCTTTTTTATCGTGTCGAGGTAAAAGGTCTCGAACATTATCGGGCGGCAGGAAAACGTGTCTTGATCGTTGCCAACCACACCTCGTTCCTGGATGGGCTTTTGTTAGGTTCTTTTTTACCGGACCGCATCAGTTTTGCCATCAATACGCAAATTTCCAGGCTGTGGTTTTCCCGGCTGATTAAACCGTTCGTCAATCTGTTTGTGATGGACCCGACGAATCCGTTGTCATTGAAGTCATTGATCCGGTACATGCAGCAGGACTGCAAGGTTGTGATCTTTCCGGAAGGTCGCATCACGGTGACCGGTGCGTTGATGAAGATCTATAACGGCCCGGGCCTGGTGGCGGACCGATCCGAAGCTACGGTGTTGCCGGTGCGTATCGATGGCGCGCAATACACACCATTTTCACGGTTGCGCGGGCGAGTGCGTCTGCGCTGGTTTCCCAAAATCACCCTGACTATCCTGCCCGCGCAGAAGATCCGTGCGCCTGAAAATATCCGCGGGCGTGCCCGCCGCAAATATGCCGGTCAGGCCCTGACCCATATCATGACGGATATGATGTTTGCCACCAGCAATTATCGGCGTACGATCATGGATGGTGTCATCGATGCCCAACGGATTCATGGGTACAATCACCTCGTCGTTGAAGATATTGAACGTCGCCCACTGAGTTATCGGCAAGTATTAACGCGCGCATTTATCGTCGGCAATAAGATCAAATCGCAGACTGAACGTGGCGAATATGTCGGGGTATTGTTACCGAACGCCATCGGTACCGTGCTGGTGTTTCTCGGACTGCAGATACACGGCAGGGTACCGGCAATGTTGAATTTCTCCAGCGGTGCCAAGGGTATGCTGAATGCCTGTGCCGTGGCGAAGATCAAGACGGTGTACACATCGCGTCGGTTTGTCAGCATGGGGCGCCTCGAGCAGGCGGTTGCGGCGTTGGGTGAGCAGGTGAGGATTGTCTATCTGGAAGATTTGATTCCCCAGGTGACCCTGTTTGATAAACTGCGCGGCGCGATAAATGCGCGCTTCGCCAGGGCGGCATACCGCAAAAAATCCGGAAATGCCGGGCCGGATGATCCCGCGGTGGTGTTGTTTACCTCTGGTTCGGAAGGCGTACCCAAGGGCGTGGTATTATCCCATGCAAATATTCTGGCGAACGGTATCCAACTTTCAATCCGCATTGATTTTTCCGCGCAGGATATCATCTTCAGTGCCTTGCCGATGTTTCATTCATTCGGCCTGACAGCAGGCACCTTGTTGCCCCTGTTGTCCGGCATGCGCGCGTTTTTCTATCCATCACCCCTGCATTATCGCATCGTGCCGGAAATGGTGTACGAGGTAAATGCGACAGTCTTGTTTGGCACGAACACATTTCTGAAAGGATATGCGCGTTTCGCCCATCCTTATGACTTTTACAGTGTACGCTATGTATTCGCCGGTGCGGAAAAACTCCAGGAAGATACCCGCCGCGTGTGGAACGAACGTTTTGGTATTCGCATCTTCGAAGGCTATGGCGCAACGGAGACGAGTCCGGTGCTGGCAGCCAATACGCCGATGGAACACAAGGCCGGGACCGTCGGACGCCTGTTACCCGGCATGCAAATCAGGCGTGAGCCGATCGCAGGCGTGGCAAGCGGTGGCAGGCTGTTGGTGAAAGGACCTAACATCATGCTGGGGTATCTTCTGCACGATCAACCCGGAGTGATTCGACCGGTAGATTCAGGATGGTATGACACCGGTGATATCGTCAGCTTCGACGACGAGGGCTATCTCACGATCGCAGGCCGCGCGAAACGCTTTGCCAAGATTGGCGGTGAGATGGTGTCTTTGTCGGCGGTGGAGGAGATGGTCGCGCAGGTATGGCCGAATCAGGATCATGCGGTCGTGACCATCCCGGATACGGTCAAGGGCGAACAGCTGGTGCTCGTGACCGCACAACCCGATGCACACCGTGGCGAACTTCTGGATTATGCAAGAGGGGAAGGTATCGCGGAATTGATGATTCCGAAAAAGATCCTGTGTGTAAAAACGTTACCTCTGCTGGGCTCGGGTAAAACCGATTACCCCGCTGTTCATCAACTGATTAAAGACTATTATCAAGACTAATTCGGGAAACCCACCATGAAACATTTGTTTAACAAGCGTACCTTGTCCTGGGCCATGTACGATTGGGCCAATTCCGCCTATGCCACGATCGTGATGGCGGTGTTCTTCCAGTTATTGTTCAGCGACTATTGGTTTCACGAACCCGGCGGTAACAGCACGACACCCTTAGGAATCGCCAATGCCGTCGGCAGCCTGGTGGTGGTGATTCTGGCGCCGATTCTTGGCGCAATCGCGGACCGTGGTGGTTTGAAAAAGCACTTTTTGTTTTTCTTCACTATCGTCGGCGTGCTATTTACCTGCGCACTGTATTTTGTCCATGCCGGCGAATGGATGCTGGCGCTGACGATCTTTGTCCTGGGCGGTATTGGTTTTTCCGGGGCCAATGTGTTTTACGATGCGATGCTGGTGGATGTCACGACCGAGGACAAATTCGATATTGTTTCGTCGGCGGGTTACGGCCTGGGCTATCTGGGGGGTGGTCTTGCCCTGGTATTCAGCATCCTGTTTTATGCCAAGAAAGAGTGGTTCGGATTTACCAGCGGTGAGCAGGCGCAACTGGCCTCGTTTATCCTGACGGGCATCTGGTGGGCGTTGTTTTCCCTGCCGTTGTTGTTTGCAGTCAAGGAGACGCGTACCCGGCACAAGGAACCGATTGCGAAGGCTATCAGCCACGGCTTCATGCAAATCAAGCAGACATTTCGCGAGATCCGCAATCTTAAGGTTGTGTTTCTGTTTCTTGCCGCTTATTGGTTATATATCGATGGTGTTGACACCATCATGCGGATGGCCGCCGATTACGGCAAGCGCCTGGGCTTCGATGATAATGACCTGATCATGGCGCTGCTGATTACGCAATTTGTCGGATTTCCGGCTGCCATTATCTACGGCAAATTAGGCGAGAAATTCGGGACCAAACCGGCGTTATTGGTGGCGGTGGCGGTATATATTGGCGTCACCGTCTATGGTTATGCCATGGATGAGGTGCGCGACTTCTATATTCTGGCCATCACCGTCGGTCTGGTGCAGGGTGGTATTCAATCCCTGAGCCGCTCCATGTACGCGCGCATTATACCCAAGAACAAATCCGCGGAGTTTTTCGGCTTCTACAACATGTTGGGTAAGCTGGCGGCGGTGCTCGGGCCACTGTTGATGGCTATCGTCAGTCATATGACGGGCAGTGCGCGTTTATCGATCCTGTCGGTAATTATCCTGTTTGTTATCGGTGGCGTATTGTTGCTGTTCGTTAATGAAGAAGAAGGCCATCGCATGGTCAGGGAACTGGAATAACAGGCACGCCAGCTTGAATTGACAAAGGGGGAGATATGTCACTCATGGGAATTATTTTTGCGCTGGTCGGAGGGTTCTTCGGCGGCTCATTCTGGCACGAAGCGGGATTCGTGTTCGGCCTGATCGCAGGTTACAGCCTGGGCGCCGTGATCCAACTGACCGGGAAGGTGAAGGCACTGGAACGCCGGCTCTCGGCGTTGCCTGCAGCACCGGTGGCGGAAGAACGCGTGCACACGCGCGAAACCGCCGCGCCGAGGCCGCAGCCGGTTGAACCGGAAACTCCCCAAGCGGAAACGATTACCGCAGCACCGCCGGCACCGGTGGTGGACCGCACGATGTACCAACCGGTCGCGGAGACTCAAACGCCGGAAACAACAACGCCAGTCACTGCCCAGGACGACCCCTGGCACCGACAGGATACCTTCTTCGATTCGCTTTTCACCCGTATCAAATCCTTTTTCACCGATGGCAACGTGGTGGTCAAGGTCGGTGTACTGGTGTTGTTCGTTGGCGTGGGATTTTTACTGAAATACGCGGCCGCGCATTCGATGTTGCCGGTACCACTACGCATCGCCGGCATCGGCCTGGGTGGTATTGCACTCCTGATCGTAGGCTGGCGCCTGCGCGAACGTAAGCGCATCTATGCCCTGTTACTGCAAGGTGGCGGTGTTGGCGTCATGTACCTCACTGTGTTTGGTGCGGCGAAACTGTACCATTTGCTGCCGGTGGGCCTTGCCTTCGTCGTTATGGTGGCACTGGTGGTACTGTCCGGCATTCTCGCCGTTCTGCAAAACGCGAAGTATCTTGCCTTCTATGGTGCCGCCGGCGGTTTTCTCGCGCCCATCCTGGCGTCTACGGGCAGCGGTAGTCATGTCATGTTGTTCAGCTACTATGCCTTGTTGAACCTGGGCATTGTCGGTATCGCCTGGTACCGCAGCTGGCGCGAGCTCAACCTGCTGGGCTTTGTCTTTACCTTTGTCATCGGCAGCATGTGGGGTGCGCGCTACTATCAGCCTGCATTCTTTCCCAGTGTCGAACCCTTTTTGATTCTGTTCTTCATCTTCTTCGTGGTGATCGCGATCTTGTTTGCCTTCCGTCAGCCGCCGCAACTGAAAGGTTATGTCGATAGCACGCTGGTATTCGGCGTGCCGATCATTGTCTTTGCCTTGCAAGCCGCCCTGGCCAAAGACATGCATTATGGTCTTGCGTTCAGCGCATTGGCGATGAGTGCGTTCTATATCGTATTGGCCTCCACCTTGTGGTCGCGCGGTCCGCAGGGCATGCGTCTGTTGACGGAGGCCTTTCTCGCCATGGGCGTGGTGTTTGGTTCCCTGGCCATTCCGCTGGCACTGGATGGCCGCTGGACTTCGGCGGCCTGGGCCCTGGAAGGCGCGGCCATTGTGTGGGTCGGTGTGCGGCAGCAACGGACCCTGGCGCGCGCTTTTGGCCTATTGCTGCAGGCAGGTTCCGGTTTCTTCTTTCTGTCGGCCTTGCAACAGCCGGTCCATTCACTCCCGATCATCAATGGCGTGTTTGTCGGTGCAATGATCATCAGCCTGGCCGGCCTGTTCTCCAGTTACTATTTATATAAATATCACGAACGCTTGCGTGACTGGGAGCGCGGCCTGCACTTCCCGTTGCTGGTCTGGGGCGCCTGCTGGTGGTTCGGTGCCGGCGTGCATGAGATCCGTGAATTTATCCATCCGCGGCAAATCCGGGTCAACGTGATCCTGACCTTTGCAACAGCCAGCCTGTGTCTTGCCCATTTCCTGCACGGTAAATTGAAGTGGTCGATGTTGCGCTACCTGCTGCTGGGTCAGTTGTATGCCATGTTGATCGTCTTCTGGGTACTGTTCGGTTATCAGGTGCGTCATCCACTGGCGTGGTACGGCTGGCTGGCATGGCCGTTTGCCTTCGCTGCGCTGTATTATTTCCTGTATCGGCATCGCGAAAGCACCGGCGACAAGGTTCTGCGTTGGCAGCACATTATCGGATTCTGGCTGCTGGTGCTGGTGTTAACCTGGGAAGGTGCCTGGCTGAACAAGGAGTGGATAGTCGGTCATACCTGGCGCGATATTATGTATGAGTTGGTTCCTGCGCTGATCATGCTGCTGTTAATGACGAAAGGACGCCGCCTGCGCTGGCCTGTCGATGCTCATTACGAATGGTATGTTGGTTATGCCGGGATGCCCATCATGTTGGGACTGGGTGTGGTGGCCTTGTTCATGGGCCTGCTTCACGAGGGCAATCCCTGGCCGATTACATATGTGCCCATCGTTAATCCGGTGGACCTGGTCGTCGGGTTCATTCTGTACCTTCTGATCCTGTGGCGACAGCAACTTGCCGCACACGCGCCGACCCTGCGCAAATACATCAAGCCCAGGCCGTTTGGTCTGGCGCTGGCGGCCGGCGCTTTCCTCTGGCTGAACGGGATCATCGCGCGCAGTGTGCACCACTGGTTTGGTGTGCCACATAATCTTCATGCGCTAAGCGATTCAGCTATTTTTCAGGCCAGCCTCTCGGTCACGTGGACACTCACCGCCATGCTGGTGATGTTCCTGGCCAGCCGCCGGGGCCATCGTCAGACCTGGTTTGCCGGGCTTGGGCTGTTTCTGGTCACCGTTGCCAAGCTGTTCCTGGTGGATATCGCCGATAAAAATGAACTCACCATGATCATTTCACTGATCGTGGTTGCGGTCGTGGCCATCGTCTTCGGCTACTATTTGTCACCGCTGCCACCGCGGCGCGAGGAGAAGTCGTCATGAGAAAGTTTATTCTGGTTGCACTATTGTCGTTGCTGTCGCCGCTGAGTCATGCAGCCAGTGAATCCGACTTTGCCTATGGTTACACGCTGGAAGTGGATGGCGACGGTGCAATTTATTCCCTGCCGTTGCCGGAAGAGGTGTATCGTGGACTGACACGTGCCGATCGCGGTGACCTGCGCATCTTCAACAGTCGTGGTGTGGCCGTGCCGCACCACATCAAACGTCCTGAACAACGTACCGAAGTGGCCATCGCCGATACCGCGCTGCCACTGTTTCCTTTATATAACGATGATACCCTGGCATCGACTCCCAATGGCCATCAGGTGCACATTGTCACCAATGACAAGGGCGCCATTATCGATATCAATTATGGCAAGCCAGAGACTAATGGTGCGCGCGTGATCAAGGGTTATCTGATCGACAGTAGCCAGCTGACGCAGGTGCCGAATGCCTTGATGGTTAATTGGCAGGACGACATGAGCGATTTTGTCATGAGCGTCAAGGTCGAAGGCAGTGACGACCTGACGCACTGGCAGACATTGGTCGCGCGTACTACCTTGAGTAATCTGCATTATGGCGAACATACGCTGGTTCAGCACCGCATCGATCTGCCGCTGCGCAAACAAAAATACCTGCGCCTGACCTGGAATAATAACCGTAATATCACCTTATCGGGTGTTGGCGCGCGATTCCCCGCCTTCCTGCAGGAACAGGACCGCCAGTGGTCGGATTTTCCGGTGACCGATACGGATTCCGAAAATCAGTATTACTATTTCGATACCCGCAGTGTGCTGCCGGCGGACCGGGTTAATATTGTCCTGCCTCAGCCAAACACGCTGATCCAGGTTAACCTGGCCTCGGCACCGACCGAGAAGGGGCCCTGGTATACCCGCTATTACGGATTGCTCTACAACCTGCAATTCGAAGGTAACGAACTCAAGACGCCAGATCAGGTCATGAGTACGACGACGCATCGCTATTGGCGCCTCCAGATCCTGAGCAAGGAAGGGCAGCTGGAGGGTAAACCGCAATTGCGCCTGGGCTGGGTGCCGGAGACCTTGTATTTTATCGCCCAAGGCGAAGCGCCATTCACGCTGGCCTATGGCAGTGCGCGGGTAGGACCAATGGATACATCGTTGGCGCAGTTACTTACCCTGGACAAGATTCAGCATCAGCAGCAATTGATCAAGGCTGCGCAACTCGGTTCGCGGATCGAACTGGGCAACAAGGACAAGCTCAAACCCGCGCATCCGCCGACCGACTGGAAACAGATCGTGTTATGGCTGGTGCTGCTCGCTGGGGTGGCGTCGTTGTCATACATGGCAATGCGACTTTATAAACAGATGGACCAGGCTCGACCAAGCGAGTAAAATTCTCGGACAGTAAATACACTGTGAATGTCACCAGAATTCCATGAACGACGAAACTAAAAAGAAAGAGCCCAGCCTGTGGGATGTGACCAAGAGCGTACAGGCAGCCCTGTTTGGCGTGCAGAGCAGCAAAAACTATGAGCGCGACTTTCAGCACGGCAAGGCCTCGCAGTACATCATCATTGGTTTGATTGCTACTGCGATCTTTATCGGCGCCATCATCGGCGTCGTAATGCTGGTATTGAAGCTGGCCGGTGTGTAAGTCAGTCTTCCTGTCAGTGGGTCAATTCGGCATCACGGTAATGGGGATCCGTCCAGCAACGCGGCAGCGCCTCGCCGGATAAAAAGACCAGGTCCGATTTCCTGAAAACTTCCGGGTCCTGTTGCTCTTCACCTTCCTGATAACACCCGAGGACATCGCCACGGTTCAGATTCATCAGATCCAACAGGTCCAGGATCTCCACCATATGCCCATTGCTGCGTTCTTTGAGTAACATGGTAATTTCCTATATTCAGTGGTTGAATTGGTCATATACCGCTTTAGTCTAAGTATAGATCTCAATTCCGGCCCGGCTTATCTTTTAAGATTATTTCGGTTGTGCGCCTGTCCTAAATCCTGGAGCGGACCTTTCGGCACGATGCGGGTCGGGTTGATTTCCGGGTGGCTGTAATAATAATGCTGCTTGATATGATCGAAGTTCACGGTCTCGGCGATGCCGGGCCACTGGTATAACTCCAGCAGATAATTAAACAAATTCGGGTAATCCGCAATGCGTCGCAGGTTGCACTTGAAGTGACCGACGTAGACGGCATCGAACCGGATCAAGGTCGGAAACAGACGCCAATCCGCTTCGGTGATGCGTTCACCGGTCAAATAGCGCTGTCGCGACAGCCGGTTGTCCAGATCATCCAGGGTGGCGAACAGGCTGTCGACGTTGTGTTCGTACGCGGACTGTGTCTGTGCAAAGCCGACCTGGTACACCCGGTTGTTCACGCCGTCGTAGACCTGTTGATTGATGGTGTCTATCGCGCCACGTAATGTTTGCGGATACAGGTCCACGCTGGTATCGCCCCAGGCGTCAAACGCGCTGTTCAACATGCGAATGATTTCCGAGGACTCATTATTGACGATGGTGTGTTGGTGCTTGTCCCAGAGCACGGGGACGGTCACGATGCCGGAGTAGTCAGGGTCGGCACGACTGTAGAGTTCATGCATATACTCGGCGCCGTACAGGCTATCGCCGGTGGCACCGGGATAATCGTGAAAGTCCCAGCCCTTGGCGTCCATGTGTGGATGCACGACCGATACCGAAATCACATCGTCGAGCTGCTTGAGTTTGCGAAAGATCAGGGTGCGATGAGCCCAGGGACAGGCGTACGACACATATAAATGGTAACGCCCGGGTTCGGCCTTGAAACCCGCGTTACCGCTGGGGCCGGCGCTGCCATCCACCGTCACCCAGTGGCGAAACTGGGAATCCTTGCGGACGAACTCGCCGTTTTCGGTCTCGGATGTCAGCCAGTCGTCCAGCAGTTTTCCATTTTGCATCAAGCTCATCAGATTACCTCGTTAACCGGGGAAGGCACTGGATGGCAGTGGCTGCCATCCAGTGTGCGTGACAGTTTTATTTCTTGTCGACGCTCAGCGCGCCGGGGCCGCTCATGGCCAGGATTAAAAAGCCGCCGGCGATGGCAAGGTTCTTCATGAACATGATCCGTTGCGTCATATCGGCGAAGTTGTGGTGAAAGATCAGGCCGGCCACGATACAGAATGCGGCCAGGGCGAATGCCACCCATTTGGTTTTCCAGCCGATGATCAGTAACAGGCCGCCACCGATTTCCAGCGCAATAACCAGGGGTAGCAGTGCGCCGGGCACACCCATGGCCGCCATATAGGCCGCGGTACCGGCGTAGCCGAAGATTTTACCGACGCCGGCGATGATAAAGATTTGTGCCAACAGGATCCGGCCGACAAGATTCACAACATTATTCATTTTTATGCTCCTTGATGGTGAAGTGTAGGAATGTGACAAGCTTAACTTGAAGATATTTGATGAATAAGCGCAAATATTTCGCCATATCTATCTAAATGTCCGATAGCTTTTCGACCAGAGCCTGTTGACGTCAGCACGAAACGGCAACGTGCTATACGAATTACACGTCGATCTTGTAGCCTAAATCCACGTCACAAGCGGCCTGACCACCCCGGATACCCCAGTCTTCTTTCGGGATTTCGCGCAGCAGGATTTTGACATGGTCTTTCGGAATGCCCAGCGGTTCCAGGTTGTTGACAATAGTCCGGTACAGATTGCGTTTCGCGTCGAGCGAACGCCCGGCAAAGGCATCAATGCTGATGTGGGTGTAACGATCGGGCTTTTCGCGATCCGGTGGACACATGAAGCGATGCGGCTCATGGGCGATGAGCCGCACATTTTTATCGTTTGACATGATCTTGAACGCATCACGCAAGGCGGCATGCACGGCTTCCATAATCGCCACTTCCTGGGCGGCGTTGTATTTGCGTCGAACTTCAATGAGTACGCTTGGCATGGTGTCTCCTTGCGATTATTTGCGGATGGCCGATGATGGCAGGCGAAGATGCCACCGCCGACCATGCCATGTCGCTCATGCTGGCGGGTATTATCACACAAGACAGCTCAGGTATTCAGTGGTTTGTCCGTTGCCAGCGGCGATATCAGAGTATTTTTCTTGGAAAATAGCTTGTCGCAGAAATGAAAATCATTCCTGGTGAATGCGCTAACAAGTTACTGCCGAATGTGAATGCCTTCGCAAATATGAACAAGACCTGTGCGTTCATGCTTTAAAACCGGCGCCGAAATGCATATAAGAAAAAGCTAATACATTTTAGCTTCGATGGTTAGCGCACAGTGGCAGGAAATCATTATGGACACATTATCAAATCAACTCGCCAGCAGAGCGAGGACGGCTTCCCTGTTTTTCTCATTCTTGTTGTTGGCGGCATGCGGCGGTGGCGGGACTGAGTCGAGTAGCAGCGCGGCGGAGGTCACTGTCGCGGACGAGACCAGCATATTGCCCATCGTGGCGAGCGATGCAAACTTTAAATCCACCCACTTCTCCGGTTCAGGCAATTGCGCCTCCTGCCACAATACCCTGACCGATGCAGCCGGCAGCGATGTATCGATTGAGGCCGACTGGTCAACCTCGATGATGGCCAATGCCACGCGCGATCCGTTCTGGCGCGCCAAGGTGGCCAGTGAAATCCGGCGCAATCCCGCATTGAAACCGGCACTCGACGAGAAATGCTCGCGTTGTCATGCACCGATGGCGAATGTGGAGGCCGCCTATGATGGCGCACCGGTGGAATTATTCGGGACGGGTTTTCTGAATCCGCAAAATGCCTATTACAACCACACGATGGATGGCGTCAGTTGTACCGCGTGTCATCAGATCGAGGATGACGGCAAGCTGGGGACCCTCGAAGGATTCTCCGGGAAGTTCAGTCTGGTGGACCTGAGTGCCTCGGAACGCACGGCATTTGGTCAATACGCGGACCCGGCACTCAACCCCATGCTGACCACTACCGGCTTTCTGCCAACATACGCGTCGCATATGACGGATTCCGCGATGTGTGCCACCTGCCACAATCTCAAGACACCCTTTGTCGATAGCGCGGGTGCTGTCGTGAGTACAACCATCGCAAGCGAATTTCCGGAACAGATGGTCTACACCGAGTGGGAAAACAGCAGCTTTGCCGCGGGTGCGGCTGTCCGCAGTTGCCAGGATTGCCACATGCCGAAAACCGATGGCGTGGTGATCTCCACGCGGCCCATGAACCTGACGGCGCGGGACAAATTCGCGCGGCACACCCTGGTGGGCGCCAACACCACCATGCTCGATATCCTGGCGCAAAACAAGGCCACCCTGGGTATCACAACTACCGGCTTTGATACGGCGATCATACGTGCGCGTGACATGCTGACAACCGCCGCCGATATCGACGTGGTGAGTGAGGAGCATGCGGATCACGAATTGATCGTCCAGCTGCGGATCAATAACCGCTCCGGTCACAAGTTCCCCACCAGTTTTCCCTCGCGGCGCGCCTACATCCATTTTGTCGTGCGCGACGAGAATGGCAAGATCGTGTTTGAGTCCGGCAAGACCAATCCGGACGGCAGCATCGTCAGCGCCGATGCGGATAGCGACCTGACGCGTTACGAACCGCACTACGATGAAATCACCCGGCCCGAGCAGGTCCAGATCTACGAGGCGATCATGCAGGATACGGATCACAACGTGACCTATACCTTGCTGCGCGCGGCCTCGTTTATCAAGGACAATCGGATCCCTCCACCGGGCTTCGACAAAAACAGCGTGGTCGATGACATCAAGGTCATCGGCGGCGCCATGATCGATACCAATTTCAATTCAGGCAGCGACCTCATCACCTACCGCATCCCGTTGGACTCGGACGATGGGGTCAGCTTTACCGCGGAGCTGAAATACCAGGCACTGGCCTATGGATTCATGAAGGACCTGTTCCGCGACAATCAGCATCCGGAGATTGCGATGTTCGAAGGCCTGTTTAACGGCGCGAAGTTGCGCGCGGAGACCGTCGCCTCGGTTACGCACAGCCTGCTCTAAATAAAAAACGCGTGCCGAATTGCTTCGGCACGCGTTTCAGGCACAGGTTCGTGAGAACTTAGCGCCAGCCGGTGACTTCCACGATAACGCCGTGGCCGGTGATGTTGTGTTGAATGCTGAAGAAGTAACGCTTGCCATAGGCGTCGAACAGACCACCGGTGGATTCCGCGTTTAGGTCGTTCAGGCTCATGACGCGGACGCAACCGTCTGACAGGGTATCGATATCGCCGCCGTCTTCCAGGCACAGCCAGATGCTGTCATTGAACGGATAACCGTCGCCGGTCATGCCCACGGCATCGCGGTCTTCATGAATCATCCAGTTACCGCGGCCCGGTTGATAGGCAATGTTGTCCATCATGGAGATGTCCTTGTTGCCGATCACGAAGTATTGCACTTCCGGTGTCGCCAGGTTGGCAGCGGCATCCGTCAGGCTACCGTCGGTCACGCAGATGGTTTCGCCCCAGCTCTTGTCGTTTTCTTCGTTGCCGGTGTTGTTGGCGCAGAAACGGACCAGACCCTTGGCCAGTGACTTGCCATCGATGTCGGCGTCTTCCGGACGATAGTAGCCGGTGAGGCTCAGGTCAGCCGCCACAGCGCGCAGGTTGGCGCCATCGGAATTCGGGACCATGACCCAGGTGCCCAGACCGGTGTTGGTGCCCTGACCGTAGTCGGTGTTGCCACTGCGTTTACCCAGGCGCAGGCCATAGACCTGGCCTTCCGCCAGTGGGGAGTCCGCCAGACTGGTGATGGCCGCGCCGCCTTCCCACAACTTGCTCGGGATGAACTTGAAGTATGCGCCGCCGCCGGTGCCTTTGCTCGGACGGTTTTCATCACCATAGTAGATCACGCCGTTCGGATAAATGGCGACGCCTTCAAATGACAGGTTACCCATGGCTGAACGATAGATGACGTGTTCAGGATCAGACGTGGTGTTGTCAGCGTTGTTGATGGTGACGCCGGTGGTGTGCAGCGGATCCAGGATCTCGAACACGCGGCCCTTGCTGCCAGCTTCTTCTGCGATGAGGACGGTACCCCAGGGCGTAACGTGTGCCGGGTCGCAGGAGGTGGTGCCGGTGAGGATGGTTTCGACGGCGCCGGTCTTGATGTTGATGCGTTGCACACCCGGCTTGTCGGAGCCTTGTTCGTTACAGGCGATCAGGTAGCTCGGGTTCTTGGCGTTTGGCCACAGGGCCATCATGTCGATGTTGGCGCCGAGGTTGGCTTCGGCGGAAACGACGCGGGCGCGCAGGCCACGGGCCGTGTTCAGCATGGACAGGGGATTGGCTTCGGCAGTCGCGGCATCCACGCTGTTGGTGGAGGCGCTGGTCAGCGGACTGATCACACCGAACAGTTGACGGGACTGATTCAGCAATGCCGCGTCGCGGAATTGTCCGAAATCAAAATCGTGACGGTCATAGTGATCAAAATGGTCGTAACGATCGTGAGCCAGGGCGACGGTGCTGCATGCCGCCAGACTCAATGCGGTAATCATGGTCAGGGTTTTCATGTAATAACTCCTTAGCTAGGTTTTGTGAAAGATTGTCAGAGCAAGATGAAACGGCGATGACATTGCGATGACGCGTAAATAAAAACGGCGTTCCGTGTTGCACGGAACGCCGCCACATTGCATGTTGATTAAGCTTAATTTACCGTTTTATCCACATTGGCCGGCACGATACGCGGTTCGAAGATAAACAGATTCGGATTTTTGGTGTCGATGGTCGCGCTGACCCAGTGCGTATTGCGCGCACCGAAGGTTTCCACGCGGGTGAAGTTGGCGACAACGCCACCTTGCGGACCGGACAACGGCTTGTCCATCTTGAAGTAGTGGGCATCACCGTGTACGTAAGCGACCTGACCGGGGAAGGCGAGGGCGGCATCACGCAGGGCATTGATGTAATCCGGGAAGGCATCCCAGGAACGGCTGTCGGCCAGCTTGTACTCATTGTTAAAGTTCAGGTCCACCTGCGCAATGACCATGACACCCAGCGCGCCGACTTGCTTGGCATAGTCGAAACCATCCTTGAGCCAGGCGAGGTTGGCTGCCTTGCGTGCCACTTCCTCGGCACGCTGACGTTCGATCTCATCCGCTGAACGAGTTTCGCCATCGACACCGTAGTAAGGATAGTTGTCATTGGAGCCCTGCATGTTCAGACCGATGTAGACGACCGGGCCGTATTTCCAGCGCACGTTTTCGGAATACAGTGAATACTCACCGCCCATGTCGGACTGGCGGGTCAGGCGCATCTTGCGCTGGCCAAGGCTGTACGGTGTACTGAAGAACAGATCGCGTTCGTGTTGCAGACGCTCGATCGGATCGTCGGCGCCCGGTGCGGTCGTGGTCGGCCCGTAACGTCCCCAGCAATCGGTCCAGTCATTGTCGCCGACCAGGAAGACCAGCGGCTGTTCGAACTTGCCGAAGTTTTCCTGTGCCGGGAAGTACAGGTTCTCATCGGTACACGCACCGTCACCGCCGGATTTCAGGTCGCCATCGAATACCGAAAACGCAACATGGGCCGCGTTGACATCGGCAATGAGGTTGGGATATTGCGCCTTGCCCAGTGCGCCGTACGGCATATCGCCAAACAGGGCGATGGTGTACTTCTCGTGCTTGCCGTGCCAGCCGTGGTCACCCTTGAAGTCATGCGCGTGTACGCTGCCGATCATGGCGGCACTCACGGCAAACGTCGCCAGTATTTTTTTTAGTTCCATAATGAATACACTCCCAAAATAGGTTAGGAAAGGAATTGGATGCATTCGGGAAGGCTGAATGCCGCGTTAGGGTAAGCGGCGTGTATGAAGCCAGGATGTCGGATTTATAACACTTGTGTAACTAACTGCGCGGCTGTTCAAACAATAGACGCGCCGGATCTTTCCAGTAAATACGTCCCGCCATAGATGACGATAGAGATGACGACATAGGCAAATTCCACTTTCTTGCGCTTATTGTCGTCATCTCTCGCGCCGAGAATGTCCAGAAAGGCATGCCGCAGTAAAAACGTGTACAGGATAAAATACAAAAACGGAACGACATGGACGTAGAAGGGATAGTCGTCGATATTCTTCCCAAAGAGCGCGAGGATCCAGCTGATCTGGGTGTAGATGCCGAAGATGCCGAGTGCGGCATTGATAAACATCCATTTAACTTCGTCGCGCCCGAACATCGCCAGATAAAATATCGTATACACGAAGATGGCAAAACCACCGTGGGCGTAGAGAAAACCAATCGGTGGCCCCTTGCTCGCATAGGCCATGAAAAAACCGGACCCGCCGAACATGAGCATGTGCACGAGGAAGAAGGGATAAACGGAATACCAGGGCAGTTCTGACCCTTTCGGGTAGACCTTGTTATTGATCGTCATGTCGCTGTTCAGCTTCATGACTTATCTGCGTCCGTACAGTCGGTCGAGGCCCCAGCTGCCACCGCCAGCCACGGCGATATACAGGAAAATGAAACAGTACAGCACAGCGGCGTCACCGCCATTGGTCAGCGGCAGTAATGCGTTACCCTTGGAGGCATGGGCCATGAAGTAGGCGAACGCCATTTCGCCCGACAGGATGAAGGCCACCGGCCGGGTCAATACACCGAGCAACAACAAGGCGCCGCCCACCAGTTCCAGGATCCCGGCCACACCCGTCAGGGAGAGCAGGCGTACCCCATCGAAGTGGGCGATGTGCGGGATATGTAAAAGCTTGGCGCTGCCATGCAGCAGAAACAGATAAGCGCTGACAACGCGCAGGACGGACAGGACGCGAGGCGCCCAGGGAGCCAGATTCATGGGGCAATCTCCTTTTTATTATGGTGCCAATCTAATGGTGTTTGCTTGCCCACTTAATATAGGCATGAATCGTCTCGTTGTCTCTCAGTTTTTCCAGGGTATTGAGCTCACGCGCCAGCACTTTCTCGGAAAACTTTTTGTGGATAAAAGAGTGGCATCGTCGGCAGATATCGATGCCGCGCTCCTTCATGTCTGATTTGTCAAAATGCTTCCTGAACCACTTGTTGCTGTGACAGGATCTCGGGATGAGATGGTGAAAGGTAATAAACTTGCCGGAGCCGCAGAGGGCGCATACCTTGCTCATTATGCAATATAAGTTATTTACCGGGCTGGGGCACGGGATCGATACGATAGCTGGCATGGCAGGCGACGCAGTTATTCATGAGGGTGGTTAACTCTGTCAGGACATGATTGGCGTCGCCAAGCTCGGAGGCATCCATGGCCAGTTGATCGAATTTGCTGTGAGTATCAAAGCCAAGCTGTTTGAATTCTATCGGCAGCTTGCCCATCAGTGAAGGCGGGACATCCGCCTGGGCGGCACGACCCGCCTTCCTGGCGTATTCGGCAACCAGTTTCATATCGTTTTCCGATGCGCCTTTGACGATCTGCTGAACGCTGAGCAAAAATCCGCGCATCTCCGTCAACACCAGATCCCGCTCGCCCGGTTCCAGTTGCAGGGTCACACGGCCATCCGTACTCTTGAGCCCGCTGCCGGCGATCATGAATTTATAGACACCAGCAACAATGATGATGACCAGAATGGCGATGATGCCCAGATAGACTTTATTCATAATGATGCTCCCGCTGTCTGGTGAAGAATATGCGCATTGAGGCCAACCAACATTGATTTATGTTAAGTATAAAAGCGGAGTAAATCGCTGACCACTATTGTTTAAGGAATGTGCAGCCTGAGTGCTGGATTGATAACGAATGCCAAACTGATGGTTTGACGCCATTAATGGCAGGTAAGAGCGCTCACGCTGATCAATGTTTAACGCCGCTCAGATTCAGGCCAATGACACCAATAATAATTAGCATGAGACTGACCAGTTTGATCACGGTGGCTGTTTCATGAAAATACAGGATACCGATTGCCGCGATAATCGCGGTGCCGAGACCGGACCATACGGCATACGCCACACTGACTTCGATCTTTTTCAGCGCGAGGGTCAGCGCTGCAAATGTCCCGGCATACAATACAAAGAGCAGGATCGAGGGAACCAGCCTGGTAAAACCCTCGGAGAGTTTCATGGAGATGGTTGCCGCCACATCCAGGACAATAGCAATGGCAAGATAGACCCAGTGATGCATTCGTTTGCTCCCGTGGATTATTTTTAACTATAGTGCCTGGACTCAAAAAAAATGCCCCTTGCGGGGCATTTTTTATAGCAGGGTGAAGACAGAATTACTTCGTGTCCTGACCTTTCATTTCTTCTTTTTTCTCTTCCTTCATGACCTTCTTCTTGGCGGTCTTTTTCACTTTATGCTTGGTGGTTTTCTTATGGGTCTTTTTTTCCATCTTTTGGACCGGGGCGGTAGCGGGGGCATCGGCAGCCGCACCGTCAGCAGCGAAGGCTGAGCCAACTGCAAAAGCAAACATCAAAGCGGTGGCAAGGGAAATGATCTTCTTCATAATAATTATATCCTTCAGGAGTTAAGCTCAGGGTTTCTGCCGTAGAGTTATAATCTGGACCGGCAATGGGCGCGGATTATAAGCCCGGTATTTTTGGAAACACAATCGGGGAAACCGCGGTTTGAGCGGAATATTTTTTTAGTCTGCGGTCCGGGCGGCAGCTACCGCTGCGACCTGGTTCAGCGTAGAGTATTCTCCTTTTTTTCGCCGAAAACGGCGTTTAGCCTGTTTCCCTCGTTTTGACCGTAACCGCCGGCGCCAGTCCGGGCGCCAATAAATGCTGGATCCTCCGTTTTGGTCTTTGTTAAGGTGGGTGCGAAGTGGTTAATCAGCAGGGTAAACACATGGCGCTAAAATACTGGCCAGGCAATAATCCCTTTAACTATCTCAATCAATACCTCACCAGGCTGGTCAAGGGCCGCCTCTGGTTGAAAGTCCTGATCGGCATGATTTTGGGTATTGCCGTCGGTATGCTGATTGGGCCGACGACCGGCTGGGTGCACCCGGGTGCCGCCACAGCGATAGGTAACTGGCTGGCATTACCCGGGCAGCTTTTTCTCACCCTGATCCAGATGATCGTCATGCCGCTCATCTTTGCCTCGGTTGTCCGCGGTCTCACTGCCAGTGAAAGCTTTGAACAATTGCGGAAAATGGGCCTGGGCGTCGTACTGTATTTTGTCGTCACCACGACGATCGCGATCATCATTGGCATCGGCGTGGCCCAGCTCATCAATCCGGGCAGTTTTGTCCAGGCGGACAGTTTAAAAGCGTCGTTACCCGCCGCCAATTCGGTGCAGGCAGCTGTTGCACCCAGGCTGGCCGATTTACCGGAGAAACTCATCACACTCCTGCCAAGCAACCCTCTGACATCCATGGTCGAAGGCCAGATGTTACAGGTAGTGCTGTTTGCGATCGTGATAGGCGTTGCCCTGGTCATGATGAGCCGGGCGCAGTCGAAACCGTTGCTGGATTTGATGGCGTCTCTGCAGGAGGTCTGCATGACCGTGGTGGGGTGGGCCATGCGCCTGGCGCCGTTCGCGGTTTTTGGCCTGATGGCGCAACTCACAACGAAAATCGGTCTTAATGCCCTGATCGGTATGGGTGTGTATGTCGGAACCGTTCTCCTCGGCTTGTTGCTCCTGTTGCTGATTTATCTTCTCATTATTTTTGTATCCACCCGCGAATCGCCCTTCAAGTTTTTGCGCTCGATCCGTGACGTCATGCTCCTGGCGTTTTCAACCTCGAGCTCCGCCGCCGTGATGCCGCTGTCGATTAAAACGGTGGAAGAAAAACTCAAGGTCCATCCTTCGGTATCGCAGTTCGTTATTCCGCTCGGCGCCACCATTAATATGAACGGGACGGCCTTGTATCAGGGCGTCGCGACCATCTTTCTGGCGCAGGTCTTTGGGGTGGACCTGGGCATGAGTGTGTTATTGCTGGTTGTTGTTACGGCGGTGGGCGCCTCGATTGGTTCGCCCGGTACGCCGGGCGTGGGCATTGTTATTCTGGCAATGGTGCTTGAGACTGCCGGCATTCCCACGGCCGGGATCGTGCTGATCATGGGCGTCGATCGCGTGCTGGATATGAGCCGCACCGCGGTAAATGTTTGTGGCGATCTGGTTGCGGCCAAGTTGATGGATCGCTGGATGATAAAAACCCACATGCTGGCAGGAGCATCTGCCACCGAACCGGCAGGCGAATGATACCTTATGCGGTATTACCTTAACGTTTGGTTCTGGAGGTATTGAGGCTTACCGCGGCGCGAATGAGTGTCTTCAGCGCCTTCTCATTGATCTTGTCGCCTTCATGGAAATCAATGGCCCGCCGCGTGTTGCCTTCCAGACTGGCGTTGAACAGACCCGAAGGGTCCTTCAGTGCCGCCCCCTTGGCGAAGGTCATCTTCACGGCGCTTTTGTATGTCTCTCCGGTGCAGATAATGCCGTTGTGTGACCACACCGGGACACCGCGCCATTTCCACTCCTCGACGACATCGGGATCCGCGTCTTGGATTAAGGCACGTATCTGACTCAGCATCTGGCCGCGCCAGTCGCCCAGTTCCTTGATCCTCGCGTCGATCAGTTGCGAGGGGGAGGGGGTTGTCTGTGATTCGCTTTTTTTCATAAATACAAAAGGCCGAAGTGATGCTCAATATATCACTCCGGCCCTTCATGCAGAACAATATTATCGAGGCATGTGCATATTGCGGAAGGCATCGGCCGCTTCGAGCTCGTGCCTGGCTTCCGCCAGCAGTTGTTTTGCCCTGGCGGCATGGCCACCGAAGGCGCCGTGATTGGCATTGTGTGCATAGGCCCTGTCGATGTGACGCATCGCCTGATTACAATCCTGGTAAGCCGCACGCAGGTTAGGGTGGGTAATACCACGGGCACCTGCGTAGACACTACCGGTAAACAACACTGCGGATAACAACGCTGTCATTTTCAAGGTGTTCATATAATCACTCCGTTCAGATTGTTTTTATAAACGATTTGCCAGCCTGCTTGAGACCGGCGAGCGCAAGATTAGGCCTCCGATTCTGAACGTGCAATGAATGTATGTGTGACAACCCGGGAACATAATCGGCATGACCGGGTCATACCCATATCTCGAATTGTCTGGATATGGAGACGGATCATGAACTATCAGATTGCCGAACAACAAGCCAACCAAATGCAGCAACAATCGCAGACGGTCATACAGCAACTCCAGAACTTTGCGCAACGCCTGCAAAGCGATGCCAAGGATGAAGCCACCGGTCGTGAACTGACGATGGACCTGCGCGAGATAGGTTTATCCCTGCAAGGTTACAATCAGTCGGTCGCCATGCTCGTACAGCAAATGGCGCAATACATTCAGACACTTGAACAACAACTGCAAACTCATCCGGCCCCGACGATCCAGCCCCAGGGCTGGAGCAGCGGTTTTGGCGGGGGTGGCTTCATGGGCAATCTGGTCAGCGGACTCGGCCTGGGCGCCGGTATGGGTGTCGCTGAAGGTGTGGTCAGCGATCTGTTCAATAACCTGTAGGGTGCATAGATTGAAAGAAACAATGTCCTGAATCGCAGTTCGCGTTCAGGTTTGCTCTTAGTTTAGCTCCTGCATCTCCGGCTGATAGACCTTGACACAGTTTCGCCCCTCGGCCTTCGCATAATACATCGCGATATCCGCCCGTTTGATCAATTGTTGTTGCTCGTTGGCATGGTCCGGGTAGATGGCAACTCCTATGCTTGAAGAGATGTGGAGGTTCAGACCTTCGATCTCGAACGGCTGATTCAAGGCGAGCCTGATTTTTTCCGCGACCTCGAGGACATTTTCTTCCGTCTTCACCGAAAGCAACAGGATAACGAATTCGTCGCCGCCGATCCGGGCGACGGAGTCGGACTTGCGCAGGCAGGCGGAGATGCGTTCCGCGACGGCGTGCAACAGCAGGTCGCCGATATGGTGGCCGTGATGATCATTGACGTACTTGAATTTGTCCAGGTCGAGAAACAGCAGCGCCAGCTTGCTCGACTGGCGCTCGGCAGTGGCGATGGCCTGTTTCAGATGATCGTCAAACAGCGAACGGTTCGGCAATCCGGTGAGGGTATCATGGTAGGCCATGTGTTCAACCTGATCAGCCATGAGTTTGCGGTCGGTAATATCGTAAAACCAGCCCAGGATCGCCGGCTTATTCTGGTATTCCACCGGAAAATAGGAGGCCAGCGCCCATTTTGTCCGCGTCTGCTCACCGGGGAAATGAAGCTCGATCAGTTGATTCGTCACGTGTTCGCCTTTGCTGAGCCTTGCCATCATGTCCGCATACACATTGGGATCCGCATAATAACGGCTGGGGTCGATACTCATGACCTGTCTGGGTGTGGAGTCGATCAGTGTGATATAGCTGCTGTTGGCGAATACCACCCGGTTACTGGCTGCGTCCGTAATGCGCGTCGCGATGGGACTGCTTTCCAGCATCTGGCGCAAGCGCGATTCATTTTCAGCCGCCTCGTGGCGAAAGCGGAAATTCTCTTCAAGCCGGCGGCCGGACTGTCGCGCCGTGGCCAACAGAAATAGCAGAAATAAAAAAACCATTGCACTCATGCCGAGGGAGATCGCATCACCATCGATGGCGAGTAAAATGACTTGCGGCAGCAGGACCGACAACATAAAGGCGTTAACTGAGATACGATCGACGCCCATCGTGGTGGCAGCCCCTGCGCTCAAGCCGCCCAACACGAACGTGACATATATCTTATGGCTGGGATCACTGGGCAGTAACATCAGTACGCCGCCGACGCCCCAGACAATACCGGTGGCAATAACGCCGACACGAAACCAGTGCAGCCAGCGACATGTTTCGCTCTGGCTGGGCGCCAGGGCATGTCGCCGCCAGACGACATACAGGGCAGCCCGTCCCACTAGCGCTGTGACCAGTATGGCGAACCAGCCGATCAGGATACCGAGTGCGATCACCCTCGCCTGGACAAGCACGAGAATCAAGGCAACCATGACACTGATGGTGAGGGACACTGGCAAGTGGGAATAGAGCAGCTTGACTCGCTCGGCATGCGGGGTCTCGACTTTCCAGGAGTTCAAGCCAACGGCTGCGTCGCCGGGTTTACCTGTCTTGCTGTTTTCCCTCGCGTCACTCATGAAATGGATTCTTGCACTCTATGCGGTGGACTGTGATTGAGACTTTGGCCTTCTATTATTTATCGGTCAAAATTCCTCCAAATTTTAGAGGAAAATGAGCACAAGCCTCAGCCCCACCGATGAATTACCGTACTCCCGGAAATAAAAAAAATATACATCGACGGGCATTTACCCGGTCTTCGTAACCAGCTGATGGCATACGATGGCACTATTACGCTTACTTACAACATTGTCCCCTGACGGCTTGGTGATTTGAAAGAGTTGCGTTTTCAAATCCTGGTCGCGGCCGGCAAATCGGCATACTCGCTGTTCCGCATCCAGTCGGTGACATTGTGTACCAGCGCCGGATTACCGACCAGTTTGAGTAAGCCATTTCGGATCGCCTGCCGGTACGTGGTGTCGCCCATCCAGATATCAACCATCGTTTTCACACTGGTCGTAAACCAGACGTCGACATGCTTGCCCGGATCATTGACGCATAAATCCATCTCATCGCCCTGAACCACTATCCACCAGAGCGGATAACGTTTGATGTCGGTAAAGTGGAAATGAATCACGGTTTCGTTGCCGATGAGTTTTGTCGTAACAATGCTGCGCTTGAGGTAAAGCATCAGCAATTCGACGTCGTAATCTTTTTCGTTCAGGTTCGAGCGCGCCCAGCACATGCCCCAGTCCGCCAGGGCGCGAATGACCGGCAGCAGGTCGCGGCAGGATTCGGTTGGGATATATTCGAAGCCGCGCTGGCCGGGAATCTTCTTTTTTACAATCAGACCATACTCGACCAGTGTATCGAGGCGGCGAGACAGTATGGTGGGTGATATAAGAGAGAGACCGTGTTGCAGTTCATTGAAACGCGATCCGCCCATGAGTAACTCACGGATAATCAGGATGGTCCATTTCTCGCCGAGGATTTCTGTCGCCTTGGCGATCGGACAAAACTGGCCGTATTCCAAACGTTAACCTCCAGGGCGTACAGCCCAGCCGTGAAAAACAGACGGATAGTTTACTACGCAAAGTGTAGTTGGTTACTACACAGTACGCACTATTTGCCGGTGGCTACGCTATTTAGACTTGCTCCAGCAGGTAAGCCTTACGGGTTACCTGATTCGCAACTAACCATGCAAAGGAGTGAGAGTATGAAACGAACTGCCATACTGTTTTATGGCACGGCCAATTACCTGTTGGGAGTGGCTGCGCTGGTATATCTGATCGCCTTCCTGTTCAACCTGTACGTGCCCAAAACCATCGATTCCGGCATGTCCGTAAACGGTGGGCTGGCGGCACTTGCCGACGTGGGCCTGATTGCGCTGTTCGGTCTGCAACATAGCATCATGCCCCGGCGCGGTTTTAAGTCACGACTTCTGCGTATTGTGCCTGCTGCGGCGGAACGCAGTACTTATATGTTGGTGACGGCGCTGGCGACATTCAGTCTCTGTCTGTTCTGGCAACCGTTGCCAGCGCGCATCTGGCAGGTCGCAAACCCACTCGTCAGCCAGGTCTTGCTTGGTATCGGTCTGGCAGGTTGGGGGCTCGTGCTGGTGTCGACGTTCCTGATCAATCATTTCGATTTGTTTGGCCTGCGTCAGGTATGGCTGCAATTCGTCAAACGGGAATATACCCCATTGCCGTTCAAGACCGTTGCGTTGTACCGGTACGTGCGTCATCCGATCATGACCGGCGTGTTCGTCGGCATCTGGGTTACTCCATCGATGACGGTTGGCCACCTGCTCTTCGCGCTGGGAATGTCGATTTACATCCTGATCGGTGTCTATCACGAGGAGAAAGATTTGATCAGGGAATTCGGCGACAAATACCGTCGATACAGCCAAGCCACCGGGCGGTTTGTGCCGGTATGGAATTCACCGAGCCGTCTGACCGGCATCGAAACGAAAAAACCGTAACCCACACAGGAGATCGAACATGACATCAACAAGAGACATACTGGATCGCCACTTAAAAGCATTTGGTGAATGCGATATCAAGGGCGTACTATCCGATTATGGCAAGGATATCGTCTTTTTCACGGCGAATGGTCCGCTCAAGGGCGTGGAGGCCGTCAGGTCGATGTTTGAGACACTGATTGCGGAATTCAGGAAACCGGGCGCAAGCTTCACCATGGAGCGATACTTTGTCCAGGGCGAGCACGGCTATATCTTGTGGAACGCCGAAACTGCCGATAATGTTTATGAAATGGCGACGGATACGTTTGTCGTGCAGGACGGCAAGATCGTTGCCCAGTCCTATACCGCGAGGATAAGGCCCAAGCGCTGATCGCGCGAACCGCGGCCCGGCCGCCAGCGGCCGGGCTTTCCGTTTTACCCATACAGCAAGGAGACGTCATGCTTGAACTTCGGCCCACCTGTGAACATTGCAACAAGTCACTGCCGCCCGATTCACTTGAGGCACGCATCTGCAGTTATGAGTGTACGTTCTGCGTCAATTGCGTCGAGTCCGTCCTGGAAAATGTCTGCCCCAACTGCGGCGGCGGTTTTGTTCCCAGACCCATCCGGCCGGTGAAAAACTGGAAAGGAGACAACTATCTTGGCCACGATCCGGCAAGCACCCAAGTCAAACACAGACCGGTAAACAAAGAAGCGCATGCCCGGTTTGCCACTGGACTCAAGTCAACACCGCCGGAGAAACGGTGATTCAGAACAATATCTTCGTCACTAAATCATTGAAGATGATCGTAATTTTGCAGGGATGGCACAGACACAGAATCACTTTCATTCTACCGTTTAAATTAGCTTCCCTTACGTAATACTTTTTTAGGACTTTTTTTCAATTTCGAATTTTTCTTTTGATCTCCATCAAACGCCCCGGACACGGCCAAGCCCATAAGTCGGCGAAACTTTGGGCATTCCAAGTGGCTTGGTGCAGAGCAGACGGCCGCATGGCGAAGGCCATCGCGCATCGAAATCAACTTGCGAATGGATCGATCCAGCTCTTCCGCCTTGTCTACCAGTAATTGCCGATCTATCTGGGGGTGTACATGACTTCCCAGCATGCGACTGATTTCATCCAGCGAAAAACCCGCCGTACGACCGAGTGCGATCAATGCCAGCCGCTCAAGTACGTTGGGCTCGAAGAGTCGGCGGAGTCCTTGTCGGCCAACCGACGTGATCAAACCTTTTTCTTCATAGAAACGCAGTGTCGAGGCGGATAGACCAGACCGTTTGGCCACTTCTGTAATATCTATCATCTCGCCCTTGACCTCAAGTCGACTTTAAGTAGTACGCTAGCATTACAAACCTACCAATTCAACACTGGAGAGAATCATGAACCAAATGTTTTTCGCCCTGATCGTCGGGACTGGTGCGACCGCAGTCATGGACTTGTGGGGAATCGCGCGTAAACCATTGCTCGGCGTTGCTCCCCCTAACTATGCGTTGGTGGGCCGCTGGATCGCTCATATGAGTCATGGCCGCTTTCGCCATGAATCCATCTCAGCGTCTGCGCCGATACGCGGCGAACGTGTGATCGGGTGGACGGCGCACTACCTGATCGGCATTGCTTTTGCCGCCTTGCTAATCAGCATTGGTGGACTCGAATGGATCCGCCATCCCACGATCGGTCTTGCCATCGCGGTGGGTATTGGCACTGTGGCCGCACCATTCTTAGTAATGCAACCGGGAATGGGTGCCGGTATTGCTGCCGCCCGCACACCGAACCCTGGTGCGGCCCGCCTGCAGAGCGTCATAACACACGCGGTGTTCGGCGTCGGCCTCTATGCAACAGGATGGGTGACACATCTCTTTTTAAATATAAATTGATGTGCATGCAGTACTAACTACAGTGATTTTCTAACCAGGTAAACTACACGAGGAGAATTAAATGCGTATTCCAGTTCGTTTTTCACCAATCCTTTTCAGCGCACTGCTCTCGATTATTATGGTCGGTATTGTGTCTGCCTTCGTTCTCACGATTTCGCAAGGTCTTCACACTGGATTTTTTTCGCAATGGGTAAAGAGCTGCATCACTACCTGGCCGGTGGCCTTTCCGACAGTGGCTGTCGTTGCGCCTTTGGTGCGCCGACTGGTCAGCCTAATCACGGAATAGAATCGATATAGCGGGAAGTCGAGAAGGGGTTGGTGATAGTAAAAAATAATTGAGTATTGTCACCGACCCCTTCTGTCGTTGCTGGACCGGCATCTCGATTAGTTCAGAGACCTCAAGTGGACCGCCGATTTCAAGAAAAGGGCATGCCTGTTCAATCGATAGCGCCGCCTGAATCGAGTCAGCCTTGATAATCGAGAACCCGGACATGGCGCTACTGCTATTTTCTTTTAATGTCCCATCAGCACTTACCGTTATTGTGTCCTTCAACAGGGTGGTCGGTACGGCAACAACACCCCCGACTGATGTTAACCAATGCATGTGTTTCTCAAAATCTTCAATAATATGGAATAAAATTTTGAATGCTGCGTTTATTTGTAAGGGTGCACCCACCTGATTTATTAACGCTGTATTCAATATTGTGGAGAAAACGAATTATGCCTCTTGACCGTCGGCAATTTATCCAACTTATGGCCGGAAGTGCAGCTGCCAGCATGCTCACAACTTTTGCACGAGCTCAGGCTGTAACCAAACATAACATCAAGGCCATTGCATTTGATGGCTTCCCCATATTCGATCCAAGACCGATTTTTGGATTGGCAAAAACATTATATCCGGAGCAGGGCGCCGCGCTCGCGAAACTCTGGTTTGCGAAAATATTCGGTTATACCTGGCTACGCACGATCGGAGCGCATTATAAAGGCTTTTATGCGGTGATTCAGGAGGCGCTGATATTTTCGGCGGGAAATTTAAAGCTAGACCTGCCGCCACATAAGCAAAAGCAATTAATGGATATCTGGCTGAATTTGAAAGTATGGCCGGACGTGAAACCGGCCCTGGCGTTATTTAAGAAAAACAATATACGGCTTGGTTTCCTCTCCAATCTGTCTGAAGAAATGTTGCGAACCAACGCAAAAAATTCAGGCATTGAGGAAGCGTTTGAGTTTTATCTTAGCACCGACAAGGTTCAGGCCTACAAACCGAGTCCACTGGCATACCAGATGGCGATTAAGGCGTTTGCGCTTCCCAAAGAGGAGATTGCCTTTACGGCCTTCGCGGGATGGGATGCGACAGGGGCCAAATGGTTTGGCTATCCTACGGTGTGGATTAATCGGCTGGATGCCCCGGTCGAGGAGTTAGGCGTCAGGCCCGACAGTATGGGGAAAAGCATGGATTATTTGGTTAATTTTGTATTGACCTGATGGTTTCAAACAAGCGGATGCTTCCACAGGTCACAACACCTCAGCCCAACCCGCCCGAAGGCGGGTTGGGCTTGTTCTTCCGGCGTTGCTGAGAAGAAAACCCGAAAAAAATCTTTCGCCATTTGGCATTTCGCATCATTTCCATGACGCCACTCCCTGTTTGCATTAACGATGTAAGAAAAGAGTTTCCGATCGTATTATTGCCGTTCACCAGCCTGCGTGAGTAAGGCGGTGATTTCGTTAAATTGTAATTGCCTGGCATATTCCAAGGCTGTTTTGCCGTGACGCACGGCGATGATAAGTGGCGAGGCGCCCGCCCGCAACAACATGATGGCAGTATTGGGGTATCCGTGCACTGTCGCTTCGAGCAGAGCGGTATCGTCATTCTTCGCCTGCACATTCGGTTTTGCCACGGCGGCAAGAAAGTCCTGTATGTTTTCATTATTGCCTTTGCCTGCGGCAACGATGATTGCGGTCATGCCATTTTTGCAAACCGTATTCCCGGGTTCGCGGCCGGAATGGAAAAGCCCACACGCACATAAAACGCCAGAGTCGATTGTTATTACGGTCGCTCAATCACGCAGTTCGCTGCTGTTTACGAAAAGCGGGCCGAAGCGATTGCGGTATTCGGTGGGGGTCATACCCGTATGGCGCTTGAAGATGCCACGAAAGTAGGCGCTATCCTCGTAACCCACGGTTGCGGCAACTTTCTGCACTGGCGCTCTGCCACGTTCAAGCAATTGCCGGGCAGCGCTGATGCGCAGCAGTTGCAAATACTCGCCGGGGAGATGGCCCGTTGCTGCCTTGAATCGCCGGAGCAGGTTACGCGGGCTCATTGCATGTTCGGCGGCTACAGCTTCGAGCACAATATCCTTGTCAAACTGGTTCTGGAGTTGCTGCTCAATTTGTTTGATCCTTTCATCATCATGCGGGCGGGACAGTGGCGCAATGGCATAGCCGGACTGCAGGTTGCGCGGCGGTGTCACCATGAGTGACTTCGCACACTCAAGGGCAATTTCGTGCCCACAAAACTTCTCGACCAGGTACAGGCTGAGATCGATCGATGCATACACACCGCCACTACAGAACAGCCCGGTTTCCGCGACGAGTGCAACGCCACTGCAAACGCCGGCCAGATAGCTGCCGCGTTCATGCGCGGCGCGTAGCCATGGCACGATCGATGTCTTGCGCGGGATCTGCTCCAGCAGGCAGGAATGCGATGCCGTAATCAGTACCAGGTCGGACTGTGTTACATCTTCAATCCCGCAGTGCGGTATGAGAGAGATGCCATAGACACTGGTGACCGGCTTGCCGTCAATCGAGGCGATGCGCACATTGAATTGCGGCTGTTCCGGCTCCCCGAGCAGGAGCTGCTTCAGGCGGCCGGCAGAGTAGAATACCTCCATGGGGCCGATTGCTGTCGAGGTGAAACCGTTATCGAGGATGACAATGGTGACGTCGAGTAGTTTATTCATGAGGAAGCGATTCCCAGAGACCGATTATGGCACCCAGTGTATCCACAGCCAGCGCAATGCGTGCGACACCTTCCACCTCGAATGGCTGCACCAGGATCCTGCCGCCGGATTCACGGACTCTCGTCGCGGCAGCGTCGATGTTATCGACGCAGACATACGGCGTCCAGTGTGACGGTACGCCATGCTGGCGTTCCCGCTGGCTCAAAGTATACATCGAACCCACGTCATTCCCGTCAGCCTGTAAACGAACAAACTGTCCGCCGTTGGCGGATTCGATTACCGCGGTCCAGCCAAATACCGCGTGATAAAAATCGATGGCCGCAGCCATATCGGCTGCGGCCAGATCGTGCCAGATAAACCTTCCAGGCGGAAGGATATCCGGTTTGGATAACTCCGAGTCCACAGCTTATGCCGATGCGGTCATCGGACTGATGATACTGCGTACCTCGGTAACTTTATTGGCTGGAAAGCCCGATAGCCGGGCGTGTTCCTGCACCGCTTCCTCGTTGTCCGCCAGGTAGATGCAATATGTCTTGTCGTTGACGACATAAGACTCCACCCATTGGGCGCGACCGTCCAGTTTGGCGAGCGCCGCGTTCGATGTCGCCGCTGCCTCTTTGAGCTGCTGTGCATTCAAGTTGCCGACGCCGGAAATCTGCCGCTCGATCAAGTAACGTTTCATGGCCGTACTCCTCTGTAGTTGATTAGGCGTACGCAGTATGTCGGGTAAACCGCGGCAGGCAAAGATGTCGATTCTGACAATCTTGGGGGGTGAAAACGCCAAACTGAACATGCGGCCAAGTGGAGGGAAAATCATTGCGTTCTACCCCGGGGTTTTTGACCGGCTTTATAACTATTTACTTCCGCATGAGCTTGTGATGCGTGGACCAGAGGCCTTCAAAGAAATGCTGGGCATTACTGCCGAGGGTGCGCGTGCGGTAACCGCCTTCCTGCACCACGAGGGTAGGCAGGCGTAATTTTCCAATCATGGCGCCATTTTTAAAAAAATCATGTGCCGCCAGTTTCCACGTCCCGGTGGGATCACCCTTGGCAGTGTCGAGTCCGAGACACAGCACTAGATAGGCAGGTGCGAATTGGCGAATTTTGATCAGCGCCTTTTGCAGGGTACGTTGATAACGTTCGACGCTGGTATCCTCTGGTAAGGGATAATTGATATTGAATCCCTTGCCGTCACCCTCGCCGGTTTCGTCAGTAAAACCGGCAAAATGCGGATAGGCAAAGTGCGGGTCGCCATGAATCGAGACCGTCAACACATCGCTGCGCTGATAAAAGATGTCCTGCGTGCCGTTGCCATGATGAAAGTCCACATCCAGTATCGCCACGCGCCCGTAGCGGCTTAAGTAATTGGCCGCCACCGCGGCGGAATTGAAATAGCAAAACCCGCCAAAGGCACGCCGTTCCGCATGATGCCCGGGCGGTCGCACCAGCGCATAGGCAATCGGATAACCCTGCAGGACCGTGTCGGCGCCGGTCATCGCGCAATCCACGGCGCCGCGCGCGGCAAGATAGGCATTGTGATTCAGGGGCGTGAAGGTATCCATACAGTAATAACCCACCTGCAATTCGATATCCTTGGGCGGGCGGGACAGGTTGCGTATCGGGAAGATAATCGGATAAATGGATTTGCGCAGCGGTAACTGGGCGCAGGCACGATGCAGATAGTGGACGTAATTGGCATCGTGGACCGCCATGATATGTTTCTCCGCGGCACGTTTCGGGGCGATACGCTCGAACAAATGGGTCTTGTTCAGGTGGTGCAGGATCACCGAGAGCCGCACCGGCGCCTCGACATAGCCGCGATCCTTGACATGATGGATATCGTGACCTTCGTTCACGATCAGGGCAATGCCGCGCGCGTGGGGCACGGCTGAAGGCAGGGATTTCTTTTTCAAGTAGCGCGGTTCACGCAGGACGACGGGATTGTCCCGGAATGATTCCACCACCTCGTTGATTTGTTGCTTGCTGATAACGTCGCCGTACTTGCGCTCGAGAATGGCGTGCACCACTTTGCGCGCCACCTTGCGGCCTAACTCGACGCCCTGGCCGAGGTCGTCGAACATGAGGTAATACAGATCCGCATCGCCGGGTTTTACCGGCATGGCGTAGACATTATTGATGATGGGGCGCGCGCCATAACGCTCGTAAAACTTGAGGCGGGCGCGGTTCTGTTTTAACAGTGCCGGGTCTTTGATAACGTCAGCGTCATCGACACTGCATTCAAAGAAAACCCCGTAAACGTTCAGCGCCAGCGCCTCGTCACGCACTCTTTCATACAAGGCGCTGCCAACCCCGCCGCCGGTGCCCCCCGGTGCCGCCGAGACCAGCTCGAGATAGACAATCTCGATGTCCGGCAGATGCAGAAACATGGCAAAGCCTTTCACATTGGCCATGGCATCCTCTGCCACCAGCAGCACAGAGCGATATTTGTATTTGAGCGGATCGATTAACTGTCTGGGCAGTTTTTCAAACTCGACAGGACGTGCGCCCGGGAATTGTACCCGCAAGATCTCCAGCACCTGTTCGATTGCATGGCGATTGTGGGGAGAGCTGTCATCCGGGACCTGGCGGATTCGAAACATAGGCGGACCTAAATCAGGTAATGTAGACAAGACTTATTATATATAGCATCAATACCAGGAAACTTTCCCAGCCGATGTTGGCAATGCCGTGCCGTTCCCGGTGTAACAGGCCCATCAACAGAATCCCGGACATCAGGATCGTGATGGCCAGCCAGAACTTTTCATTGATGGAGACATCGGCGTAGATTGGGCCCTTGCGATAGAACACGTCTGACATCGCGATAAATAAGGTATCGAATGCATTACCGCCGATGATGTCCCCCACTGCCAGGGTCAGTGACTTCAGGCGTACCGCGGTGACGGCGATGACCAGTTCCGGCAACGAGGTAGACACCGCGGTGAACACACCACCCACCAGTCCTTCGGAGGTGTTTGTGGCGGCCGCAATCGCAATACCTGTTTTCGATAATACCCAGCCGGCGACCCCGACGATCGCCGAATAGATCAAAAACGTCAGCCAGTGCGGACTCGTCAGTTGTATCCGCCGCCGCGCGCCCGCTGTGTCTTTCTCCTGGCGCGTATCCCTTGTCATCACCGGGATCCACATTGGCATTTTGTGTGTCTTAGCCAATATGCGTACACCGAACAGGTAACCTAGAATCAGCAGTACCGAGCCGGGATGAATCGCTGCGATGCTGTACGTCGGGACCGTAAACGATAACAACAGAATTGCCAGCAATGTCAGCAGAAATGCGGACATCATCAGGTTTTCCGCTGAGGCGGCGGCGTGTTCAAGATTGGCCTTACGATAAAAAAAATCCGCGATGGCCAGAAACACGGTCTGTGCCGCGATACCGCCAAGCGCATTGCTGACCGCCAGTTGGGCATGACCGGCGGCGGCGGCAGTCATCGAGGCGGTAATTCCGGAGAGCGATGTTGATGCGCCGATAAACACGGCCCCCATGAGCGCCTCACCCATGCCGGTCTGTGCCGCCAGCAAACGCGCAACATGGGTCATCAATACCCCGAAGACACCAATAATCACCGCCGCGATAATGAAGATCACGATATTGGCTGACAAACTTAACGCCTGAAAATCCATACTTGCCTCACTGCCTGCGGGCGGCAAAACCGGGTCCAAAACCGCCAAACCGGGTCAAAAAGGAATACTTTCTATATAGTAGAGGAAACTGTGCGGCTCGACTCGGCACGGCGGGTCCAGGGCAGGCTTAATAAACCCGCGGGGGTGCGGCCCCAATGGGGGGTATTTCTGACTCCCTTGCTCGGTTTTACAGCGGGTGATTTGCGGCTATGCTGTATTTCGGATAGCAAAAAAAACAGCATACATTTGAACCTGGGGGGAAATCAGCATGAAGATACAAACGCTATTATTTGTTGCATACCGGATTGCCATCATTCTGATCACGATCGAGATTCTGTTACTGTTTTTATTCCAGACTATCCCAAACGACCTGAGCACCAACGAACTGGCGATACTCAATACCGTTACGCTGGTGCTGGCCTCCACCCCGCTGATCAGTATTTTTGTCATTAAACCTTTTCTCGAGGCCAACGCCAGGACCCTCGCCAAAATACGCAATGTCGCGACAACGGATCCGCTGACGCAACTTGCAAATCGACGCCTTGTCGTGGAACACCTCGATAGGGTGGTTGCGGGTTGTACCCGGCATCATGAGTACTGCGCGGTACTGCTGATCAATCTTGATGACTTTAAAAAGATAAATGAAGACTACGGGTATGACGCGGGTGATGCTGTCCTCGTTGAGGTTGCGCGACGTTTGCACGCGACTATTCGCGCCAACGACATTGTCGGCCGCATGGATGGCGATGAATTTATCGTGCTGCTGGAGCGTCTGGAAACGGATGTGGGAATAACAGGCGACAGGGTTCAACAGATCGCCAACAAGCTGATCGCAATGATTAATATGCCTATCGCGGTAAAATCAAAGGCTGTGCACGTGAGTGCGAGTATCGGCATCCGCTTGCTGGGATTCGAACCGATCAATACTGACACGGTCATTCTAGAGGCGGATAGCGCCATGTATCGCGCCAAGGAAAAAGGCGGCAGCCGCGCCGTGATTTTTAATAAAAAGGCCGGGGCAGAGCACAAGAGAGATCTGGATCAGACGCAGAATCAGCAAATGAGTATTTGTTAAAGGGCGTGGAGTGAATTAATCAAAATCACTCCGACCCTTTACCGTCACTGCATTTATTCCTTCGAACAGCTAATCATCACGGCCACGATCGTGGTCGCGATATTCATGACGCTGGTTGCCGCGGTCCCTGTGGTCTTTGCGGTGCTTGTTGTATTTCTCATGGCGACGGTGTTCCGCCTGATAACGCGGGACATATTCATGTTCGTACCAATTTTCCTGCACGAAGTAGACGCGTCTGTTGCAGGCGTTGTATTTATGGCAATTCTTGCTCCAATGCTTGATATGGCCGGGAGGCACGCGCAGGTAGATTGGCTGGGCCTCCATCGCGCCGCGCTGGATGATCACCGGTTGCGGATTCACCACCACCGGTCGGGGATAATTACCGATATCGAGCTGGCCATAAAAGCCCGGTTGCCCGACGCTGATCGAGACCCCGACATCAGCGGCATTCGCCGCCACGGCGGTGGAGGTGAGGAGTGCTGCAAGTAAGATGCGTTTCACTGGATTTCTCCTTTTGCGTAGAAGGAAGGCGAGTCGTTATTTTTGGCGTAATTTAACAAAGAATCCTTAACGCAAACTAAACAAAACTGTTTTTGGGTTCACAATTCTGAATAAATCAGGCAGGTACCAATTCTTTTTTCGACGACCGACATCAGGTCCGTTTGGTGATCAGCCAATAGGTGATGCCCAGGGAAATGACGATACCTGCCATACCATATAAATACGGGGGAGAGATAACATCAAAATCCAGAATAATGACCTTCCGGGCGATGGCCATAAGCGCGGTCGCAATGACCAGACGTACCGGGATGATGTTGGTACTGAGGTACATACGGATATTGATAAAGATTTCAATGGCGATCAGTACGGCCAGGAAGGCGCCGAAGGTTGCAAGGATGTCATTTATCTTCAAGAGCAGATACGGTGGTTCCGTCAGACGCTGATACAACACGTAAATCACATCGCCAATGCCCCAGACAATGACGAAGACCATAAGGATAGCGAGGAGCTTAACGGCAAGCCTGATTATCCGGTGCAAGAACCGGACTGTTGCATCTTCATGTTCCAGATGGAGATCATGCCCGGGTTCGTGGTCAGTAGAATTGTTTGATTCCATATTGATTAAATATACTTAAGCCACTGTGGTTAGAATATAGTATGAATAGTCAAAATTCTACTTCTATCCCTGCAGGGGTTTTATAAAGACATAGGACGTTAAAGCTAACTTAAAATATCAGAAATTATCGCTCTCAGGAAATTGTTCCCGCGTGGCGTGAAGAGCCAAACAAAAATACCGCAGAAGATACTGAATAAGTCACCACCTGATTAATCGCCGGGCGGCGGTTTCGATTGCCAAAGGCCGTGATATGGACGAAGACCTGTTTACCACCTGTACTCGGGGAGATAAAGCCAAAGCCTTTATCGTCGTTCCAGTTTGTGATTTTTCCCTTGACACGCATCATTCTGACCCTCGTTTCTATTCCGAGGTGAACCTGAAGGGTTCTAAGTGTTCCGGCCCCGGTTTTCTATTCAAAAAAGAGACGTAGTTTGAAGTTCCTGAAAAAATACATCATAAAATAACGAGGCAGAATTGTAAAAAAGGGGTAGCTATGAACAAGGTCCTAAGTCTCTTGCTTGTAATGGGTGTGATGTCAGGTTGTTCGACAATCAGCAAACTGACCGTAAAAGAATATACAAATTCATCCGGTCAGAAAGTGACAGCGGGCCGGTATAAACCGGAAGCCGATAATCAATGCCAACTGCGCAGAAAGATGGCATCGAGCTGGGGGTTTGAAGGCCGTATGGACCCTGATAAAAGATTCGAAGAAATTGCCATGACGGCAGTTGAAAAGGCGGCTGGACTAAAAGCAAACTACATATACATCGTTGTCCCCAGTGGCGATAGCGATGGCGGGGTAGATAAGAATAACAGTTATGCAGATATCTATTATTACTACTGCAAGAACCCGCCAGGTTAAAAATAAACGAAGTATTAAAAAAGCCTGCTGATGCAGGCTTTTTTATTTTTACCCGGGTGCAAGTTGAAACTGGACTCGGGATCGGGATTTGTTAGAATCCGTCCTCGTTGTTTGTAAGGGATGTGAGACCGCTGTATGAATATCATCGAGAAGATTGCCGAAGAACTGAGCGTCAAGCCACAGATGGTCAATGCCGCTGTGGAATTGCTGGATGGCGGCGCGACGGTGCCGTTTATCGCGCGCTATCGCAAGGAGGCCACCTCCGGCCTCGATGACACGCAGTTGCGGTTTCTGGAAGAGCGCCTGCTGTACCTACGCGAGATGGAACAGCGGCGTGAGGCGATCCTCAAGTCCATCGACGAGCAGGGCAAACTCAGCGCTGAATTAAAAACGTCCATCCTTGAGGCGGATACCAAGACCCGTCTCGAAGACCTGTACGCACCCTACAAACCCAAGCGCCGGACCCTGGCCCAGATCGCGCGCGAGGCCGGTATCGAACCCTTGCTGGATGCTATCCTCGACGACCCCACGCTCACCCCGGAGCAGGCGGCGCAGGCGTATCTCAACAGTGAGGCCGGTTTTGCGGATGCCGAGTCGGTGTTGAAAGGCGCGCGCAATATCTTTCTGGAACGAGTCGGTGACGAGGCCGACCTGGTGGGGCGCGTGCGTGACTATGTCTGGGACCACGCGCAATTGAAGTCCACGCTGATCGAGGGCCAGGAAGAGGCGGGCGCCAAGTTCAAGGACTACTTTGACTTCAGCGAGGCCCTCAAGGATATCCCGTCACATCGCGCCCTCGCGTTGTTCCGCGGCCGCAATGAAAACGTGTTGCGGGTGAAATTGTTTGTGCCGCAACAGGACGACCTCGCGAACAACTCTGACCTCGGCGTCTGTGATGCCATGGTCGCGCAGCATTTCAATCTGACGCAGCAGGGCCGTGCCGCCGACAACTGGCTGATGGAAGGCGCGCGCTGGGGCTGGCGGGTCAAACTGGCCCTGCAGATGGAGACCGAGTTGTTCTTGCGCATCCGCGAACGCGCCGAGGAAGAGGCGATCCGCGTCTTCGGCGAGAACCTGCGCGACCTGCTGCTCGCGGCCCCCGCCGGCACCCGCGCCACCATGGGCCTCGACCCCGGCCTGCGCACCGGGGTGAAAGTCGTCGTGCTCGATCACACCGGCAAGTTATTGGAACACGCCACGATCTATCCGCATGCCCCCAAGCACCAGTGGGATGCGTCCCTCGCCATCCTGGCCAAGCTCGCCGCCAAACACCAGGTCGAACTCATCAGCATCGGCAACGGCACCGCCTCGCGCGAGACCGACAAACTCGCCAAGGAGTTGATCAAGCAACACCCCGAGCTGCGTCTGCACAGCATCGTCGTCAGCGAGGCCGGGGCCTCGGTGTATTCCGCCTCGGAACTGGCGGCGCGTGAGTTTCCCGAACTGGATGTGTCCCTGCGCGGCGCGGTGTCCATTGCCCGCCGCCTGCAGGACCCGTTGGCGGAACTGGTGAAGATCGAACCCAAGGCCATCGGCGTCGGCCAGTACCAGCACGACGTCAATCAGTATCACCTCGCGCGCAAGCTCGATGCGATCCTGGAGGATTGCGTGAATGCGGTCGGGGTCGAGATCAATACCGCCTCCGTGCCGCTGTTGGCAAAAGTCGCCGGACTGTCGGAGTCCCTGGCCGGCAATATCGTCAGTTACCGCGAACAACACGGCGCCTTCCGCAACCGGCAACAATTACTGGAGGTGCCGCGCCTCGGGCCGAAGGCCTACGAACAGGCGGCCGGTTTCCTGCGCGTGCGCAACAGCGACAACCCGCTCGATGCCTCGGCCGTGCACCCCGAGGCCTACCCGGTGGTCGAGCGCATCCTGCAACAGAACCACAAGACGATCAGCGAGGTCATCGGTGACAGCCGCTTCCTCAAGTCGCTCGCTGCCAATGACTACATCGACGAGCACTTCGGTGAGCCGACGGTGCGCGATATCCTCAAGGAACTGGAAAAGCCCGGCCGCGACCCGCGCCCGGAATTCAAGACCGCCAGCTTCAAGGAGGGCGTGGAGGAGATCAAGGACCTCAAGCCCGGCATGTTGCTGGAAGGGGTGATCACCAACGTCACCAACTTCGGCGCCTTCGTCGATATCGGCGTGCACCAGGATGGCCTGGTCCATATCTCCGCCCTGGCGGACAAATTCGTCAAGGACCCGCGTGAAGTGGTGAAGGCCGGCGCCGTGGTCAGGGTCAAGGTGATGGAAGTGGACATCCCGCGTAAACGCATCGGGCTGAGCATGCGCCTGAACGATGCGCCGGAACAAACCAAGGCCGCTCAAGCCAAACCGACCGGCAAACACAAGAAGCAAGACAAGAAGTCGTCACCGGCACCGGCAAATACCGCAATGGCGGCGGCGTTTGCCAAATTGAAGTGAGGGTTGCCGTTTTCACGTATACTTGCGTGACGTTATTCCGCACGGTGACCCCATGAAACTTCTGATACGCAATCTCGCCCGCACCACCACCGAGGCACAGCTGCGGGCATTGTTCGAGCCCTATGGTAATGTGCAGTCCTGCAACCTGGTCATCGACAAGGTCACCGGCGTCTCCAAAGGCTTTGGTTTTGTCGATATGCCCAAGGTGGGCGAGGCCAAGGCGGCGATGAAGCACTTGAATGCCATCGAAATCGGCGGTAGCAAGATCCGCGTGAAATACGCCGAGTCGAAACCGGGTGCGCGCCAGGCGCCGCCTGCCGATGTCGATGACTAATTCCCGTAAGCAAGACCCGCTGCACGGCATCACGTTGCAAATGGTGGTGACGCGGTTGGTGGAAAAATATGGCTGGGAAGAGTTGGGGCGACAGATCAAGATCAAATGTTTCACCAACGATCCCAGTATCAACTCAAGCCTCAAGTTCCTGCGCAGGACACCGTGGGCACGGCAACAGGTCGAGGCGCTTTATCTTAATACGCAGTGGTCGGCTGATGACAGTACTATGAGAAATAACTATGTCTGAACGCTGGCTTATTGTCGTGTTATTGCACTGCGTGCTTCATTTTTCGTTTGTTCTGCGAGCAAGGTAAGGGTTTCACGCATTACAGTTCTCGTAAGCTCCTCTTTTTTGCCAGGCACATTTCTTCCGAGTACTTGCATGATCTTTTGCATAAGCCAGAATATCCAACTACCTACCGCGTCAGCGAGTTCAATACCTTTGTAAAGTATATAGGCAATCCGATCGAGCAAAGAATGAAGGCTTATTATTGTAGTTTGCAGACCAAGCAACGCTACACCAAGCACCTTTTTTAAGACAAATATCAATGAGGCATTTAACCACTCATATACAGCAGGCGTGCCAGCGCTGACTGGCAGTTTGGATTTTAGCCATTCTTCAATAGCGGCATCACTTCCATAAGGTGGTCGTCTCTTCTCGAGTGCGGACCATTCCAGGTTCTTTACAGAGGTATGGTACTTGTCCATATCATGTGCTGAAACCGAGAGGATACTTTCGCTTGAGAAAATATAATGACCGTAGCCGAATGTAGGAGGATGTATGTAAGGAAACATCGGTATCATCGGCACAGGATCGGTGGCATGAAATACTCTATAGATATTTTCTTTTTTCAGTTTTCGCGTGAAGTTGGCAGCAAACAACCACAATCCAACTTTAGGGCAACCAAATGTATAAGCCTTCACATTTTTGCCTGTTTCAGATTTTAGCCAATCAGCCGCTAGTGTTGCCACTGCACCACCCAAGCTATGCCCAATACAGTGGAAAGTTTCGATGTCACCTTTGCATTCCTTAATTATGTCACGTATTTTGGAGCGCATGCTTTTAAATACTTCATTAAAGCCGATATGAACCGGTACGCCTGTAACAGACGGTTGTAGCCCAATACGACCATCGGTAATAAGGTCAGCTGTTTTATCTTTGTTTGTCCCCCTGAAAATCAAAAACATGTCTTTGGCGTATATCGTTCCGGGACCGCCAAGAGCGCAAATGCCAAAAGCATCTGTTGTTCGATGTAGCCAACGTGTCCGTCCTCCGGTCTTTGCTAACAATGTGGATTTTTGTTTACCATTCCCGGTGAATTCTTGTCGTGCAAGTAACACATCCACCAATTTCTCGTTTTGAATAGAATAAATATCGAGGGCGAGTTCTGCAGCTAATTTTGGTGAAAGTTCTGACATGTCTAGTCTCCTTGCATTTTTGTTATAGCATCCCACTTGCATTTGGTTAGCAGTAAACCACTATCCAGTCTCATCGGTTTATCCGGATCAGATAATTCACAGCGAAAATTTTCTGGTCTGCCATCAAGTTCACCATAGGCAGTTTTGCTTCGTTTCCCCATTATCCAAATGTCAGTCTCCTTACCATCATAAACAACACTGATTTCCTGGGAGACGACAAATTGGGTAAATTTGCCTATTTCGACGACATCCTTTTTGGCGGGAAGTAAAAATTTCCCTTCCGAATCCACGGAGGTAGAGTCAATCTTCTTTTCTCCTTCATTCCACGATAATTTCCTGACAACTTTGGCGCCGGCTGCAGGTCTGTTTTGTAAAGTTATGTGTCCTTCCATCTCAGAAGCTAACACGACTTCTTCAGGTGGATGACTTAAAGGATTCATAGAATGTGCCTCAGTTGATAAAAATATTAGAGCAGAATAAAAGTAAGGTAAAAGCCGCTGACATGTTTGTAAGATTGTTGGCATGGCAGAAATTATGACACAGACTGCATAGCCTGAAACAGTTATGAGGTAACTGCATGTGGGAGAAATTTTGTTAATAGCTGTTAAATCAGACTGTCGGCTGGATTATTTTAGTAATTCGGCAATGAATACATACACTGCATACATCGTACTCCAGCTTATGGCCAATATTATGCCCGCCAGTGCGACCTGTGATATTTGAAAGTTTACAAATTTGTAGATAAAAAGAAACGCGACATATCCTATGAATAATGAACTAATGTACCACCACCAGCCAAACTGAATCAGAAGACAAAGCACAAAATACAGGCCGGTCACATTTAGGGAAAAGATGGCAGACTTACTGAAGGGAGGAGGGTTAGGTTTACATAGTAAATCAGAGAACATCATTTTGAATATCAGCGTAAATATAAACACAGCGACTGCTGAGAGGAGAATGCCTGTACTGTGTAAATCTATCATTAGGAATTATTTTGGCAAAAAATAAACTAGGGTCAGAGAGGAATATTCTCTAATATTAGAAACAATTGTGCTCTGATCCCGTTATTAACGCTCGGTCTATTTGCCGTGGGTCGTATGAATGTGCGCCTGACTCAGGCGCTTATACAAGCGCACCCGTACCAGTAGCGGCCACCATTCATACAGAAAAATCTGCATCGGCCGCCACATTGCCACCCAGCCGACAATTGTCAGACTCTGCTCGGCGATGGTGTAGCCCGGGTGGTTGCCCAGACTTGCAAGCGCATTCGCACCCAGCAGGCATAAAGACAGGAACACGATACCAATGAGCAGGCTGGTGCGCCCTTGCCGGAGCAACTGTCGCAGGATGTGTTTCGTCCGCTCGCCCTTGTATGCGAAATGGTTATGAATCGCCTCGCTGAGTGTAATCGATGGGTCTTGGCCTTCAGGCCACACTTCCAGGTGTATCGTGATTTGGAAGCGGCTATCCGACGAATAGCCGGCAGCCCACGATTCGATGTAATCCTCCGCATCACGGTCCAGATCCTTGTTGATAAAGGGGGTGGGGTCCATCGAGTTGAACAACTGTCCGATTTCGCAAACACGGAGTGCGAGATGGTGTGTCGTGCTGGTATGATGCTTTTTTGTCATCTATTTGAATCTTGAATGCGGGCAATCTGTCTGCTATGAAAATTACCTAACATGACAAAATAGGAAATAGGGGTCAGAACACTCCAGAATCCCTTCGTGATTCATCGAGTGTACTGGCCTCGGTTTTTGTAGATGTTCAGTGCCAACTAATTTTTTGCTTTGTGTGCGGTTTTCCACTTTTCGATACCAGCCTGACGTTGATGAAGATAATCTATATATCTTTGATCTTTATCAATATCGCTGTCATTGAGTAAATATTTTATGCTCTTTTCTACTCGCCATCCATGTCCTTGTGAAGTGGCTTTTTGAAAGGTATGGAAGAAATGCATAAGAAACGCGGTATCTGTCTTTATGGCATATAAAACTTGTGTGGCACACCATCGGCTAATTGGGTCGTTATCCATATTTAGCTGACGCATACACTCATCGAGAAATCTCTGTGTTAAATCGCGTTTCCCTAGTCTTAGCGAGACACCGAGCGGCCAACATGCAACCGATACCCTTCGATTTTCATCGTGACACATCATGGCGGAGTCAAACGACTCTTGCAGGATATTTTTTGAAAATGTATCGCTTGAATATTCGGCGACTTTGGCTAAAGCTTGACAGCGATACCAGGGATGTTTAATAGATTTAGCTATCGCGTAGGCTTGATCAACATCCTTGTCTGCCAATATATCCACCTTGCCTCGAAGGCTTACACCTTCTCGCATATGGGATTTCTGAGGATCATTTGCGAAACTCATAGGATATACATTGGGTCAAATTACACGTGCCTTTAACATTAGCAAATACTGTGTTCTGACCCTGAGGGATCCCCACGAATTCACCCAAAACACGCTGTCTCCCGTAAGTCATTTCTTACTGACTTGAGTGCATGCAAATACTCATGCCGCGTAAATCGGGTATTCACATGTTTTATGATCTCGCCGCCCAGGAAGAACAGAGATAAGACGTTGCGAGTTTTCACTGTATTGGCTTGATACCGCCAGTGCCATTGTTTGCTTTGAGTGATCTTACCTATCAGCCACGTGGCCCAGGTCGCCAACATGCCAATCAGTAACAGGTTTTCAAACCGATAGGCCATGGTCGTCCGGCTATTATCGAGCGCATAGCCCCAGCGATGATTCTTGGTATCCCGAAAGGCTTCTTCGATTTGCATACGCGAACGATAAAGCTGGATAACCTGTTGGTTAATCCGCTCACCGCCCGGCAAGGAGGTCACAATCAGCCACGGGGTGCGTTCCCGGTTCGCATTTTTGAGACTGTGTTTCGCCTGGCACTTTACACCAAAGTGTGTTTTCTTGACCCGGCCTTTGGGTATGCGTTTCAGTATATAGGCACTGCAACGCAGAGGGTCACGCCGTACAAGGTCGACACGACCCAAACAACACACCTTTGCTGTGGCGGTATCAAATACTCGCTCAACACGATACCAGTCATCGGTACCGGCAGGCCGGATCATCGTCTGTCCACCGACGCGTCCCACAAAGTGCCACCCCAATTGCATCACCGCATTGAACCAGGGCGTGTGAAACCCGGCATCCGTGACGATGATCGGCTGACAACTTGCGGGTAAAAGCGCATTTAACGACTGCAAGAATCGTGTTTGTACTGGAGTGGTATTCAGTTTCTTACCAGGATGGACCTCTTCATACAGTGTCAGGGCACGGCCACCCACTGGCGTGGAAGCGCGCAAAATATGGAATTGGCGGTCATCGGTTAATTCCGACCAGTCGACCAAGATCACCGGACGATGTACACGGCCAAGCAACCACTGGATTAGGGCGCGATAAATATACATGCGATCCTGATGTAAGGCAGGATTACCGATCAAACGATCAGCACGTTTGATGGCGTGCTTAGTAAACGCGGTGCCTTGGATCGCACGACCGATGCCAGTGACAGATAAGATCTTGCCATGCATCAGCGCACGCACGCCGATCATCATCGCCTGTAGACGAGTTGTATGAATCGCTTGACACCTTTTTCGTAAATAGTTATGAAGTAGCTGGGTAGCATGCATGGTGATGATCCTTTTTAAGCTTCGACACCTTTAAAAGATCACAAATCACTGTGCATGTCTACCTGCATTCGTTTTAGCATTAACTCGTTGTTTTTGATCGCGATTTTGTGGGGATACCTCAGGTTCTGACCCCGGTTTTCACCCCAGTTTTTGTGCAGGGGGAACATTACACTTTGGTTTCGTCACCCCGTTGTTGCTTGTCCCAGATATCTAATAAACCTGCTTCGACGCCGCATTTTTCGGCAATTCCCAATTCCGTTTCGTTTACGCCGACCAATAAATTCCAGTAGACCACACCTGTTTGCAATGGAAAATATTGGGGGATCCAGGTTGGTGTCACTGTGACAAGACCTGCCAAATCTTGTGTATGATACGGAAATGTCTTGTCAAATCGGACCCAATGATCGCGCATGATATGTTTTTTGGTTTCGCAGATATACTGTACGTTGTGTTTGAAAATATCGCGTAGAAAATGCGCGGATGGCTCTGCAAATAGCATCAGCTCGTAGCCATACCCCATGATTTTGTACTGTTCAGACTGTAATGCCGCTGGCTTCATAGAAGGGTTACTGAATCCGGAGGATACGTACACATCATAACCTTTTAACGCCTCTGGGTACCTCAACGCCTTTACTCCCTCGTTGGATACCCAGAGTACCTCAGGATCCTTGAAGGCGAACAACGCGCGATAAATCAGTTCTTCACGGTCAGACAAGGGGTATTTCTTGTCAAAACTTTGTTGAAAAAACCGTAATGCCAACAATTGCAGATTCAACGGCACACGTGGCGGGTTGGTGGTGATCACTTTAACATCCATCGTTTTGCGGCGTTGATACCAGAAGTCGATGAGTTGATTTTCCTGTAACTCAAACCAAATATCGGCATCCTCTAGCGAAACCGTATCAACCGAGTGGCATGTTGCGTATCCGGCCTTCGTTAGATCGCAGACTAAATTATCTTCGCCAAACCGAAATCCAAATCGCTGCAAATGTTGCCAGAGAATCGGAAAATATTCGTTGGCTGACAGTCCCTGTATCGCAAAAATCACTTCTTGTAAGTCATTCAAAGCCATATTTCACCTATAGCTGTCACTAACACTATGCTGACAATCTCATCCTCGATAGAGCGAAGTAATCGGGGTCAGATACCAATTATTTTATATATCAGAGAAAACTGCGCGACCAGGAGCCGAAGGATTCAGGAAGTACTCGATGTATCCCGAAGGGATTCTGGAGTGTTCTGACCCCAATTTTTCTTTAACTCCATATTTTAGGGCGCCTGAGTTTATAGTTCGTCATAAAGTATTCGTAGTCTTTTATTGCATCTAATACCTCATTTGACGTAATTCCATGTTCTTTAATGAACAACTGTATTTCTTGCAGATCCGCAGCGTATGGTAGTTCAGCATAAGGATGCTTACTGAAACGAGCAAGACTTGATACTTTAATCTTCACAGAATCATCGATATTCGGATCTTTTGAAATCAACTCTATTACTCTTTCAACATGATCATATCGGATATATGCATCAAATACTGTTCCGATTCTAGATAACTCAGTTTGATTGACTCCTAGTTCTAATAGAATTTCGTCAATTTGCTTTTTTGAATCAAATTTACCCAATTGCCCGATTCCGGCATACCGGTCCTCAACAGCAAGAACGTCAGATATTGTTCGACCAAGTACTGTTGCTATTTTCTTTAAACTCTCAGTGGTTGCATACGCTTCTTCAATTGCTTTCCTCATTTTTGCTTCAAATCCTGCTCCTTTTATGCTTTCAAACTTGTCAATATTAGATAATGCGATCCCCAATGCACCAGCAACAATTGCAAGCCCCATTTCAATAGTTTTTCCTTCGTATCCAAAGTAGAAGCTTCCCCCTACCAGAAATAAAAATGCAATTATGGAAAATATAACGTTAAGTATTTTCAACATGACTAAATGCCTAGGTTAGTACAGATTAGAAAAATAGAAACTATGAAGCTTATAAAATCGTTGGAGTCTGACCCCATTGGCCAGATTTAGCTATCTTGTAGGCTTGATCGACATCCTTGTCCGCCAACATGTTCACCTTGCCTCGAAGGCTTACGCCTTCTCTCATATCAGATTTCTGAGGGTCAGTTGCGAAACTCATAGGATATATATTGGGTCAAATTACACGTGCCTTTAATATTAGCAAATACTGTGTTCTGACCCCTAATTACTTCTGTTCTGACTCCGTTTTTTTGTTAGATTTTCTTTTTGTAGAAGTGGTGACAGACTTAATCTCACATTTTTTTAGCTTTAATTCGCCCTTAAGCATTTCAAGTTTGCGTGCAATATGAGACCGGAATCCATCGGGATGAACAAATGCATTTTTTGATTTCCAGTAGGCATATCCTCGAACCAATAAAGGATAAGTTTCAAGATTAACATTCACTCCGTTATCTATTCGTTTTGTCCACATCTCCTTGGGGATTAAATCTTCCTGGTATAACCAATACTCTTCAGAGTACAAATTAAAATATGTTCGCGCCCATCTTTTTACTTCTTGCGGCTGTTTGCTAAAAGGAACACATGTATCCACATCCATTTTATCAGGCATATTTGCATACCATTCGTAGTACCGTAGATTCATGGCATTGTAATTTTCCCACTTTTTGTGTTCATTGCTCTGATGTAATTGCAGCCACACAAAGACCAGACCTGTAATGGTAAACAGGTGTGCTATTAAGGCTTCATATTTTCTAAGGATCTTTAACATAGGCTTCCTATATCTTTAAAGATTTTAATAAGCCGTACTGTTTTTTGTTTTGGCTTTATTTGATTGTTAGGTACTACGTTGATCACTAACACATCAAAAAACTATTTCATCTCTAATGGCAACCAAATTACTCTTCTCGCACTTATCTTTGAGTATATCGACTATGGAACGTAACTTTTAAATTAAATCATCACTCGTGAAAGCATATGTGTACTTGTTAAATGTTTTGTGAACTATAATCTCATTAAAACCATCAGGTAAGTTGCTTTTAATCAGGGGAATCAATTCATTAAAAATAGATTCGTTATAAGAACACACTCCAATTCCAACTTTACCGCCATCATCAATATAAATAAGAGAGACAATGAGCTGCTTACCAATTGATTCTCTATTTTCTTTGTATACATACTCAGACCTGGAAGTATTCCAAAAATCATCCCAACCTTCCTTTTGAATTGCCGGGAGTAATTTGTGATGACTTAAACACTCATAAATCGGCTCAACAGATAAAACCGCAAAAAATCCTGTTTCTTCGCTACGATAATCTTTTAACAATGACTGAGCAATCAAGCCTAAAGCAAAATCATATTCTGATAATGCTAAACCACCACTAAACCCACCACGAGGTATGGCAGATAGAATAAAGTGTACGTGTCGGCTTGAGTACAGATTAATCACCGCGTTCACTTCAGCTCTGACAGCGACCAAATGGGGCTCGCTAGTAAGGGGTATAGGGGGATATCCGAGCACGATCCCTTCTGAAAGTTGCCAGTCGAAACGTGCAATCCAGTCATCAAGATGAGAACCGAGTCGTACAACGCTGGTTTCTCTATGCACGGAAGAAACCTTAAAAACGGCTACATCTACACGAGGGTCAGGATGAAAATATGGTCCGCATTCAATAGTGAGAGATGACTGAAATTTTTTGAATCTTGGAACTTCTCCAAGCACTTCACTCATATGGTTATCGTAATTCTGTACTGCTTCTTCATTAAGGCCACTAAAGAACTCTTCTGTTGTAACTGCAACTGGTTCAGTTAATTTAATTTCAACAATTGAGGCTCCCTCAATGACATGTCTAGCAGTTACGAAGACACCTTCTCCTGCATGAAAACAACTACCGATGCACCTTATTCCATCCTGTGTTTCCACATCGATATACGCCAGTGCACTAGCGTACTTCTGCATAAGCACTCTTGCTTTTTGAGTGTCCACGTTAATTTAACTACCTAAAGTTAAAGCTGTGGGGCACGCAGCGTGGCGCGCATCCCACGCGAGCGCATTTTATAAACCAATTACTCTGTTCCAGTCCGAGATGTACATGTAAATTCTTTGAAATTCAGATGGTAATAGCATCCTGTTATGAGCAATAAAATTTCTAGCTTTTTCTAATTCATCCATTCTTTGTTTTAGCCAGTGTTGGGATGGTATTAGATTGCTAAAATTCTCCCATTTTTCAATCATTATTGAAGCCAGCATACCAAAGTCAATAAAACCAAGAAGGTCGCTTTTCTCACCCTCTAGCCATGAGTCTTTTAATGCGGTTTCTTGCCTGCCTTCCGCATGTGTTTTTATTTTTTGAGGCAGTTTATCCCACCAATCTAAGCCTATGTGTTCTTCAAGAGTCTCTCGAATAAAATCTCTAATTTCGTTTTCAAAACAGTTAATAACGGCATATAGCCTTGCCATTTCTAATGCGTTATTTCTTCTAGATACACCAAAAGGTGATAATGCCTCTTCAAGTAACTCTTTCTCCGCGTGTTGGGAATCTGCGCCAATTTGAATACCCGCACTTTGAAACGCGGACGCTTCAGATTCAAACATTAGTCCTCGAAAAAAGAAATCGCGTATGTCTTTTTTATTAGTCAATTAAGTGCTCTTTTAGTGATTTAAAAATTGCATTGTAAACTTCAACATCTTTAGTAGCTGGAAGATGAATTTGAATATTGTAATGTAAGCCTATTTTACTTACTTGAAGTTCGCTAGTAATACCTTCTTTAGCATTAACGGAAGGTGGCTCTTGGTTTTTAATTTGATTGTCTTCGGTTGGGGTAGCCTTCTTAGTCTCAATGCTTAAGTCAGCTAAATTCAATAAAGCATAGAAGGTGTTGGTATGTAGTTTTGCTACATTATCACTTGCGTTATGATAACTCTTAAATTTACCTTGAACTAAATCTTTATCTTTAGTCGTTGGGTGAGCTTTAATTAAGAAAATATCGCTATAAGCCTCCTTCAAAGCCTCACCCATCACTTCTTTTGATTTTGCATGATTCCTATACTCATGATATCTCTGTGTAGGCGTACCATCTGATGAAAGAAATCCTAGCGACTTCAGTAATGGAATAAATGGTCTATGGTTATTAGATTTATATCCCCAGTCCTTTAGGATCTGCTGAGTGAATTTTTCGGGTGCTTGAGCATCTCTAATTCTTGAAAAGAACTCTTCAAGAGAACCGAAAGCTTGTGTGTAGCTTGTTGGCAACCCCATTTTTCAATACTCCATATTTAATAACTGATAACAGTTAGTTAGACTGCTGCAATCTAAATCCAGATATAAGCACCAGCAGTCTATTTCAATAACCACAGAATATTACGACTACGCCCATTTATCAAATATCGGGCATGGCACCTGATGCTGTAATCAGACTGTAACGGAAGGAAATTGAGTAGCCGGGAACCCGGCTATTTCAGAGCTTACTTATCTTCTCCAACTGCTCCTGCAGTTTTTCGATAGCGATCTTGATCTCGGAGAGTTTGCTGCGTTCTTTCTCGACCACATCGGGCGGGGCCTTGTCGACGAAGTTGCTGTTGCTGAGTTTGGCCTCGGTGCGTTGATATTCCTGTTGTTTCTTGTCGATCTCTTTGCTGAGGCGGGTCTGTTCGGCTTCTTTGTCGATGAGGCCGGCCATGGGGATGAGCAGTTTCATTTCGCCGACCAGGGCGGTGGCGGATTCGGGGGCTTCGTCCTTGGCGTCGAGCCAGGTGATGGTCTCGAGCTTGGCGAGACTCATTATATAGTGTTGGTTGGCGTCGAGGCGTTGCTGGTCCTGTGCCGATCCGTTCTGGATCAACACCGGCAGGGCCTTGCCCGGTTTGATGTCCATGCCGCTGCGGATCTGGCGCACACCGAGAATGACGGCCTGGATCCATTGCATGTCGTCCATCACATCCTTGTCGATCAGGCTGTCGTCGGCCTTGGGATAGGCCTCGCGCATGATGGTCGGTGCGTAGATGCCGCACAGCGGCGCGACCCGTTGCCAGATCTCTTCGGTGATGTAGGGCATGATCGGATGCGCGAGACGCAGGAGTTGTTCGAGTACGTTGATCAAGGTCTGGCGCGTGCCGCGCTTGGCGGCATCGGAGCTGTGTTCGCTCATCAACACCGGCTTGGATAATTCCAGGTACCAGTCGCAGTAGTCGTGCCAGACGAAGTCGTAGATCGCATTGGCCATGTGGTCGAGGCGATAGTTGGTGACGGCGTTGTCGATGCTGCTGATGGTTTGTTGCAGGCGCGCGCGGATCCAGCGATCGGCGACGCTCAGTTCGATGTCCTTGCTGGTGAGGTCAGCGGCATCGATGTTTTCCATATTCATCATCACGTAGCGCGTCGCGTTCCACAGTTTGTTGCAGAAGTTGCGGTAGCCTTCGATGCGGTTGAGATCGAAGTTGATGTCGCGGCCGGTGGAGGCCAGCGCCGCGAAGGTAAAGCGTAAGGCATCGGTACCGAAGGCGGAGATGCCGTCGGGAAAATCCTTGCGGGTCTGCTTGGCGATCTTCTCCGCCAGTTGCGGTTGCATCATGCCGCTGGTGCGTTTGTTGACGAGGGTTTCCAGTTCGATGCCGTCGATGAGATCGATGGGGTCGAGCACGTTGCCCTTGGACTTCGACATCTTCTGGCCGTGGGCGTCGCGTACCAGGCCGTGAATGTAGACTTCACGGAAGGGCACCTCGCCGGTGAACTTCAGGCCCATCATGATCATGCGCGCGACCCAGAAGAAGATGATGTCGAAACCGGTGACCAGCACCGAGGTCGGATAAAAGGTTTTCAGCGCGTCGGTCTGTTCCGGCCAGCCGAGGGTGGAGAAGGGCCACAGGCCGGAGGAGAACCAGGTGTCGAGGACGTCGTTGTCCTGCGTGAGCTGCACGCCGGCGGCGAGTTTGTATTTGCTGCGCGCCTCGTCTTCGCTGCGCGCGACATAGATATTACCGTCTGCGTCGTACCACGCCGGGATGCGATGGCCCCACCAGATCTGCCGGCTGATGCACCAGTCCTGGATGTTGCGCATCCAGTCGTAATAGGTGTTCTTCCAGTTGTCCGGGATGAAACGAATGCGGCCGGTCTCCACCGCCTCGATGGCGGGCTTGGCCAGCGGTTCGATCTTCACGAACCACTGATCGGTAAGGTAGGGCTCGATGACCTGGCCGCTGCGATCGCCGCGTGGCACCATGAGTTTGTGGTCGTCGATCTTGTCCAGCAGGTTCAGGGTTTCCAGATCCGCCAGCACCTTCTTGCGTGCGGCGTAACGATCCAGCCCGCGGTAATCCGCGGGGGCGTTGTCGTTGATGCTGGCATCGACGGTGAAGATGTTGATCATGGGCAGGTTGTGACGCTGACCCATGGCGTAGTCGTTAAAGTCGTGGGCCGGTGTGATCTTCACGCAACCGGAGCCAAACGCCGGGTCGACGTAATCGTCGGCGATGATCGGGATCTCGCGCCCGACCAGGGGCAGGGTGATGGTCTTGCCGATCCAGTGTTTATAACGCTCGTCTTCCGGGTGGACAGCGACGGCGGCATCACCAAGCATGGTCTCGGGACGGGTGGTGGCGACCACGAGGTGACCGGAACCGTCGGACAGCGGATAGCGCAAATGCCAGAGGTGGCCTTTTTCTTCTTCGCTGATGACTTCGAGATCGGAGACGGCGGTGTGCAACACCGGGTCCCAGTTGACCAGGCGTTTGCCGCGGTAGATCAGGCCTTCGTCGTAGAGGCGGACAAAGACTTCCTTCACCGCCTCGGACAGGCCGTCGTCCATGGTGAAGCGTTCGCGCGACCAGTCGAGGGAGGCGCCCATGCGCCGCAACTGGCGGGTGATGGTGCCGCCGGATTCCGCCTTCCACTCCCAGACCTTTTTTATGAAGTCGTCGCGGCCGAGGTCGTGGCGGGTCTTGCCTTGGGCATTGAGTTGGCGTTCGACTACCATTTGCGTGGCGATGCCGGCGTGGTCGGTGCCCGCCTGCCACAGGGTGTTGTCGCCCTGCATGCGGTGGTAGCGGGTGAGCGCGTCCATGATGGTGTCCTGAAAGGCGTGACCCATGTGCAGTGAACCCGTCACGTTGGGCGGCGGGATCATGATGCAATACGGCTGGCCTTCACCGCTCGGGGCGAAGTAATTGTGTTTTTCCCAGGTGTCGTACCAGCGTTGTTCGATGTTGTGCGGGTTATAGGTCTTATCCACGGATTAACGGCTCGGACTCGGTTAGCTTATTAAGAGTGGGTAGTATAACCGGATTCCAGATAAACAGGCGAACGCGGGGCGGGTTTGGTAGGATTGGCGCTTTCGTGAGAGTGGGTACGCCGATGAAACAGGCGTCATTCCCGCGAACGCGGGAATCCAGAGACTTTTATGTATGACGCTGGATTCCGGATAAACGCTCCGCGTTTTCCGGAATGACAAGAGGTCGAATTCCAGGTTACCCGGAATGACGAAGAAAAGTACCCAAAATATTATTCAAGGAGCCTCGCGTGTTTTTTAACCGACTGAGCACCAACCAGTCCCTGATTCTGCTGATCGGTACCAGCCTGGTCATCAAGTTGATCATGGCGCATGTGACGCCCATCACCGGCGACGAGGCCTATTTCATCCTGTGGGGCAAGCATCCGGATTACGGCTTTTACGATCACCCGCCCATGGTGGGCTGGTGGCTGACCGCCCTGATGAAGGTGAGCGAGGCGCCGGTGTGGTTGCGCATGCCGACCATCGTGGGCACCACGCTGATCGGCTGGGTGATCTATAAGCTGGTGTTGCCGCGCGGGCAGACCAATGCGCTGATCGCCGGCGGCCTGTACTGGCTGGCGCCGGTGAACCTGATCGCGCCGTGGATCACCACGGACACGCCGCTGATCATCCTGTCGTTTTTCTCCGCCGTGTGTTTTTACAAGGCGCAGCGCCACGACCACCTGGGCTGGTATCTGCTGTCCGGCATTCTGTTGGGGGCGGCGTTCTTTTCCAAGTTCTTCGCCGGCTTGTTGGGCATTGCCTATCTGTTGTATCTGATCCTGTTCGTGCGCCGCGGCATCCGCCCGTATCTTGGCATCGTGGTGTTGCTGGTGGGGGTGGCGCCGTGGATCGCCGCCAACCTGGCCTGGAATTATTACCACTGCTGGGACAATTACCTGTTCAACCTGGAAAACCGCACCTCGGACTTTTCGGTGACGCCGCTCAAGCCGCTGACCTATGCCCTGATGCTGCTGTACCTGATCACGCCGCCCATCCTGTTTTATCTGTTCCGCCGTCCCGGCGAGATGTGGACGGTGATGCGCGACGGCGGCCTGGGCATGTTCCTGGCGCTGTTCCTGATCCCGCTGGCCTTGTTCGTGCCGCTGTCCTTCGGCAAGGATATCGGCCTGCACTGGCTGTTGAGTTTCTATCCCTTCCTGTTTATCGCCGTGGCCCTGTTGCTGCACTACGGACAACTGCGCGTGAGTTTTTATTTCATGTGGGGCTTTAGTGTGTTGCACCTGCTGGTGCTGGGCATCATCCTGTTTTTGGCGCCGGGGATTTTCAAACACCAGCATAAGATTTATCAGGAACTGGTGTTCGGCATGTATGCCAAGGAACTGGTCAAGGATGTGCAGCCGTATATTTATGATTTCCCGCTGGCGACCCCGAGTTATGCCCAGTCCGCGATCCTGGATTATCACAGCGGCAAACACGTGCTGGTGTTCGGGCCGGGCTCGTATCACGCGCGCCAGGACGACATGCTGACCGACTACGCCGATTATAATCACAAGGCGATTGCGATCCTGTCCTACAAGAAGAATGTCGATCAGTACGCCAGGTACTTCAAGGCCTTCAGCCACATCATCATCCCGTTCAAGGGCACGCAGTTCCATCTGGGCGTGGGGATCGATTTCAATTACGCCTTATATAAGAAAGAGGTCATCGACCCGATCAAGCAGAAGTATTACAAGATCCCGGCGTGGCTGCCGCGGGGCGAGTGTTATATGGATGCGCGTTAAGTAAATAAGGGGGCTTGATGTTTGTCGGACACTACGGCGTGGGCTTCGCGGCCAAGGCCGTCAAAAAGACGATTCCATTATGGCAGTTGTTTATCGCCGTGCAACTCGTCGACATTGCCTGGGCGACGCTGGTCCTGTTCGGCGTGGAAAAGTTTCGCATCGTGCCGGGGATTACCGCCGCGAGTCCGCTGGATCTCTATTACATCCCGTACACGCACAGTCTGCTTGCCGTGGTGATCTGGAGCCTGGCGGCGATGGTGATCTATCGCTTCGCCGTGAAGCGCAGCACCTGGTTGGTTGCCGGCGTGATTGCAGTTACCGTGTTGTCGCACTGGTTGCTGGATCTGCTGGTGCATCGTCCGGACCTGCCGCTCTACGATAATCACATGAAGGTCGGCCTGGGCCTGTGGAATTATCCCGTACTGTCGTTTGCGCTGGAGGCCTTGTGCCTGTTCGGCGGCATGTTTTTCTATTACAGGGCCACGCAACCGGTGGGTGGGCGCGGCCGTTACGCCATGATCGTCTTCGGGCTGGTGATGCTCGGCGTGCAATCCACTGCGTTATTCAGTCCGCCGCCACCTTCAGCGAATGCCGTTGCCGTCATGGCGCTGGTATCGTACTTCCTGTTCGCCGCCGTCGTTTATTGGCTGGAAAAAAAACGGGCCTGAAGCGGCCCGTTAAGCGCGGCTAACTAACTACTATTGCGGACCGGCATCCGACCACGGAGCTGTCATTTCCTTGCTTGGGTAGACACGCAGCTCGACATGCGTGACCCGCACCTGCGCAAACTGCGACTGCTTGAAGGGGATGGCCAGCGCGAAGCTGGCGCGATTCGATTTGATCCCGAGCTTGTGGTAGCCGATGCGGGTCTGTTTGAAGACCTTGCCCTCCGCCGTGAGCAATTCGACCTGCATATAACCCGGCAGGGGCAGGCGCGTGGGAGAGCGACTCTGGATTTCCCCGCGCAGGACCAGGCCTGTCGTTTCCCGTTGCACGCGCGCATAGTCGATCGTGGCGATGCGTGAGTGCACGCGTTTGACGGGGATATCCACCACCTGTGCGTTGTTTGCATACGCACTGCAGCCCGCCAGCAGCAGGACACCCATGAGACCGGCGAACGGGTAAAGCAGTTTAGATAAGAACTTCATAACAACTCCTATGCCTGCCTGCTGTGGGTTACAGATGGCCGCCTCGATCTATCGCTGCAACCCAGTAAACGGAATGCGAGATAGCGCTGTTGTCCAGCTTACGCAGCGTATCGATCACGGTGTCCACGTCCGTGTCTTCCAGCAGGATGTCGACCCGTACCCGCGGCATGAAGCCCACGACCTTGTCGCGCGCCGAGAGAAAGGGATCCTTTTCGGACTGGACACCATGACCTTCGACAATGGTGAAGGTGAAGCCGGTCACCTGCGGCAAACTCCGCAGGTGATCGGACAGGTCCTGTTGCGCACTCGCGTGGCTAATAACCGTTAATATTTTCATGAAAGTTTCTCCACATCAGGTTGTGGTTTACGCGCCTGCCGTCCTTCGAGCCAGGCGTACAAAGTGGGTACGAGGATCAGGGTCAACAGCGTGGACGTGAACAGGCCGCCGATGACGACGACCGCCAACGGGCGCTGCAACTCGGAACCCGGTCCGCTCGCGGCGAGCAGGGGCACGAGACCGAGGCTCGCGATCAGCGCAGTCATCAACACGGGACGCAGACGCCGTTCGGCGCCTTCACGCACGGCCTGTTCGACGCTGCGTCCGGCCTCGCGCAGCTGGTTGAAGTAACTCACCATCACCACACCGTTGAGCACCGCCACGCCGAACAGCGTGATGAAGCCGACGGAGGCGGGCACCGACAGGTACAGGCCGGACAGGTACAGGCTCACCACACCACCGATCATCGCGAACGGAATGTTCAGGATGATCAGGCTGGCCTGTTGCACCGAGCGGAAGGTGGCGAACAGCATCAGGAAGATCAGCACGATGGCGATGGGCACCACCAGGGCCAGGCGGTTCGCGGCACGTTGCTGGTTTTCGAATTGACCGCCATAGGTGACGTAATAACCCGCCGGCAGTTTCACCTTCGCCTCCACGGCGCGGCGGATTTCATCCACGAAGCCCACCATGTCGCGGCCTTCCACATCCGCCTGGACCACGACCTGGCGTTTGGCGGACTCACGCGCGATCTCCACCGGGCCGTCGACCTCGCTGATGTTGGCCAGCAACTTCAAGGGGACCTTGGCGCCACCCGGCGTGGCCACTAACAGGCGGCTGATGTCCTCGACGGAGGTGCGTGCCGCCGGGGGGTAACGCAACAACACACCCGTCGGCCGGTTGCCTTCGAGGATATCGGTGACCACCTTGCCGCCCACCGCCGTTTCGATCAGCCGGTTGATGTCCTCGACGTTGATGTTGTAACGGGCAATGGCAGCCTGCTGGATATCGATCTGCAAATACTTCTGGCCCGACAGGCGGCCGCGGAAGACATCCACCGAGCCCTTGGTATCCGCCACGACTTTTTCGATTTGCTTCGACAGTTCTTCCAGCGTGGGGAGATCGTCACCGTAGAGTTTGATCGCCATGGCGGCACGTACGCCGGTGAGCATCTCCGACACACGCATGTCGATGGGCTGGGTGAAGGCAAAATCGATCCCCTCGAAGCGTTTGAGTTTCTCGCGCAATTTTTCCTGGAAGGTCGGCAGGTCGATGGTCCATTCTTCACGCGGCTTGGTGAGAATGAAGTTATCGGTCTGATACAGACCCATGGGATCCATGCGCAGTTCGTCGGCACCGGTGCGCGAGACCACGCCGGTCACTTCCGGGATTTCCATGAAGGCCTTCTGGATCGGGCCGTCCAGGGCGAGCGAGTGGGGCAGGGAAACATCCGACCCCTTCTCGATCATGATCACCGTGGAACCTTCGTCCATGATCGGCATGAACTCCTTGCCGATCTTCGGATACAACAGGCCGGCGCCGACCAGGGCCGCGATGGCAATAGCGACGGCAATGATGCGAAAGCGTAAGGCCCAGTTCACCACGGGACGGTAGGACTTCTTTAAGCCGCGCAACAACCAGCCGTCTTCTTCATGACCGCCGCGCATGAGAAAGCTCGACAGCACCGGGATGATCGTCAGGGACAGGATCAGGGAGCTGACCAGCGCGTAGGCGATGGTGATCGCCAGCGGCTTGAACATCTTGCCTTCCAGACCGGTGAGACTGAACAGCGGCAGGAACACCATGATGATGATCAGGATGCCGCTGATCACCGGTGCCGCCACTTCCAGCACGGCGCGATAGATCAGGTGCAGGCGATTGAGCCCGGACTTGGCGTGACTCAGTTGGGTGTGAATGTTTTCCACGACCACGACGGCCGCATCCACCAGGATACCAATGGCGATGGACAGCCCCCCCAGGGACATCAGGTTGGCGCTAATCCCGGTCAGGCGCATCAGGATGAAGGTGAACAACACCGACAGCGGCAAGATCAAGGCCACGGTCAGCGCGGCACGCAGGTTGCCCAGCATGACGATCAGGACGACGAGCACCAGGATCACGGCCTCGGACAGCGCCTTTTCCACCGTCCACACGGCGGATTTCACCAGCGTGCTGCGATCATAGAAGGGGATGATCTCGATGCCCTTGGGCAAGGTGGGTTTGAGCGCCTCCAGTTCGCGTTTCACGCCATCCACCGTGGTGCGGCTGTTGGCGCCTTTGCGCAACAGGACCAGACCGGTCACCACTTCGCCGTCACCGTTGGCGGTCACGGCGCCGTAGCGGATCAGCGAACCGATCTTGACGGTGGCGAGTTGGCTGACGTGGATCGGCACACCATTGCGCGCGGTGACGGTGACATTGCGAATATCGTCTTCGTTGCGCAACAGACCGACGGTGCGCACCAGCAGCATCTTGTCGCCGCGTTCGATGCGATCGCCGCCGGCGTTGCGATTGTTATTCTCGAGCGCCATTTGCAGGTCGTCGAGACTGAGGCCGTAGCGCGTCAACGCCTGCGGATCCGGAGTGACTTCAAACGCACGCACCTCGCCACCCAGGGAGTTCACGTCGGCAACGCCGTCAACGGTGCGCAGGCGCGGGCGAATTTCCCAGTCCTGTATGGCGCGCAGTTCGCGGTTGCTGTAACCCTCGCCCTTGATGCGATACATGTACAGTTCACCCAGCGGGGTCGTGATGGGGGCAAGGCCACCGTCGATGCCTTTCGGCAGACTGCTCCAGACCTGGTTGAGTCGCTCGCTCACCTGATTACGTGCCCAATAGATATCGGTGCCGTCTTCAAAGTCGATCTTGATCACACTCAGGGCGTACTTGGTGACCGAGCGCAGTACGGTTTGGCGCGGCAGACCCTGCATCTCCATTTCCAACGGAAACGTAATGCGGTTTTCCACTTCATTCGGCGACAGGCCGGGGGCCTTGACGATGATCTGCACCTGCGGCGCGGAAATATCGGGAAAGGCGTCGATGGGCAGGGTCTTGAACGCCCAGCTACCGGCGGCAACCAGCGCCACCATAAACAACAGCATCATCAGACGCTGGATCAGGGAGAATCGGATTAATGCAGCTAACATGATTATTTCACCTCGCCTGATTGCAATACGGATTGGGTGTTCTGCAGGGAGAGACCGGCGGATTTACGCAGTTCCGCCAGTTCCAGCCAGCTTTCCTCCAGCAATTCGTAATAACGCAGTTGCGTGTCGAAGTAGGTGTTGTTGGCGTCGATCAGGTTGAGGATGTTCAGCGAACCGCTTTCGAATCCGCGCCGCGTCAGTTTCAGGACGTTACTGGCCGGTTGCAGCAGCTTGGTGCGGTAATGCTCGGCCTGTTCGATCAGGTGCCCCAGGTGCAAATAGTTTTTGTGCAGGTTGATCGACAACTGACGTTGTTTGAGTTCGAGCTCGGCCTGCGCCTGTTGCAGCATGTAGCGCGCCTGGGTGACCTGGCCCTTGTTGTTGTTCCACAGGGGGATCTGCACGCTCAGCATGACGCCGGTGACGTCATCGCGCCGGTTCGCCAGATAATCTTTCTGGCGGAACAGGGTCAGCGTCGGGTCGTTGAAGCGCTTCGATTTGGCAACGGCAATGCCGGCATCCGCCGCGGCGACGCTTTGCTTGTCAGCGGTCAGCAGCGGGTGATTGCCCAGGGCCTTTTCCAGCAAGGCGAAGTCGTGCGGCGCCATGACCGTCGAGAGCGCGGGCACTTGAACCGTGCTCTCGAACGGCAGGTTCAACAGCGACTTGAACGAGGCAGCGGCCTCGGTGAATTCACCTTCCGCCATATCCATCGACTGTTTGGCGGTTTGCAGCACGATATCCATGCGCATGCTTTCCAACGGTGTCAGATAACGTACTAATTGATCGCCGTTGGCCTGCTTGCGATGGCTGCGTTGATAGCGCTCGGCCTCCTGCAAACGCTGTTTGGCGAGGTCGAGTTTGGCCTGCGCCAGTTGCAGCATGTGAAAGCGGTGCGCGACCTGATATTCGAGCAACAATTGCTGCTGGCTGCGCATCGATGTGGCGCTGGCCAGGGCGGCCTGTGCCTGCTTGCGTTGGTTGCCCAGCCGGCCAAACGGCAACGGCTGCGAGATCGCAAGCTCGGTGACGTCATAGCCGCCGCGGCCGTCGTCGATACCGAGCTTGTCATCCACCTGCATCGACACAGTGGGATTCGGCCAGGCATCGGCTTCCTGTTGCTTGCCTTGCTGGATACCGATCTCGGCATCCGCGGTTTTGATCTCCGGCGCGACTTCCACGGCGCGTTGCACACTGGCATTCAGGGTCCAGTCCGGCGCGGTTTGCGACCAGGCCGTTGTGGTGACGGACAGTCCTGCACCGAGAAGGAGCGGTATTACTTGTTTGTACATAATCGTCTTTCCGTATTGAGCAATGGCACAGGCCATTGACGCTAAATCAGGCTGACCCTGCGGACGCATTGCGGCGAAAGATCGCGGCAACGGGTGCTGTCAGGACAGCGGGTGGTTTAGATGGAAAGACGAACCGGCGGGGCGCGCAGTGGCGGATTGATTAAATAAAGGAGAGAGGTGTTGAGTTTGTTCGGTTCGGGCGCGCGTTTGACAATACGGCTGACATGCAGCCCAAACAGCAGGAGAGCAGTGATCAGGAAAATGAGCGCGGCAAGCACGAGGACTTCCGTCTTCTTGATGATGCTGTCGGAACCGATCTCGACTTCGCCCGGGTGATTGTGATGCGAATGGTCTTTCGCTTGCCCGTCAGCGTCGTTGGCGAGGCTGTCGTGCAGGAGAGAAGCGATGTGAATTTTGCCGAGGTGCTCGGCCATGCTGTAACCCGGGTGGCCGTTTTCCGGCAGGACGTGCATGTGCAGCCTGAAGGTCTGACCCACAGTCAAGGCAATACCCAGACACGCCACCAGGGCGTATTGCAAAAAGGTATTGTGCGACAGTGATTTCATGGGCAAATTTTAAATTAGCTATTGTGACGATTCAAGCAAACGGCAACGTCGCCTACGACAACGATTTCTTATATGGGTTCATGATCACAATTAGCAAGGCCTGCACGGAATTTTTCGCGCTTAACCGGGTAAAGGCTGGGGGACTAAATTCAGGTTCATTTCAGGTTCGCAGTGTCGCCGCGGGCATCAGCGAAACACCCGGACCAGCGGCGTGATGTGGCGTACCGGATGGTTGAGATGATCCAGGGCACTGGCCAGGTCAGTCACGACATCGTTCACTGCCGAGTCGGTTGCCTGCGCCAGTTGCTGGTCACGCTCGGTTGTGTCCACTTTCCGGTACAGCCGGGCGAGTTTGATATCGGAAAACCCGGTGTCATCGTAACGCCATAACACGCCGGGCGGATTCAACCCGATTAATTCTGCTTGAATACGCACGGGACGACCGACGACATCGAGGGCCCAGAAGCCGGCATAACTCTCCGCCGTCTCTTCCACCGCCTCCTGTGTCAGGTAGGCACCGGCGGCGCCTTTCGCGAGCGAGGTCCCGGCGGAGGCAATCAACGCGGTAATCGCCAGGGTGGACACGACTTCGAAGGTGATATAACTCGAGCGCCAGGATTTCGGAGTCAGACCATAATCGGTAATGCCAAATCGCAGGATGGCGTCGGCATCGGTGGCGCTTCGAATCCGCCTGGCCGCGTCCGGCGAGAGTGGCTTGGCGAAATCCGGCCCCGGGGAGTTATCGATCAGCGGTCCGTTGGCTGAGGGTGCGGTCTCGACAATGACGTGCGTGTGTCCGGCGAGTGCCGAATTCATCGCCGTCAACGCGTATGCTTCAGCCTGGGTTATCCCGTGTGCGATGACAGGCGTGGTCAGGGTTAATGCCTGTTTGGATTCCGGCGCGAAGACCTGTTGCAATCTTGCGGGGGCGATCTTCATCGGGGATTGCATCACCAATACTTTTATCGGCGTATGCAGATGCGAATGCATCAACTGCGCGTCCGATGCGGTGGCGCACCCGCCCAGCCCGGCGCCCATGATGCTGAAAATCAGGAACCTGTAGCAGGGCGCACACCTCATCATTTTGCTTAGATGCGGTGTCCTTGGCTTGGTTCCATCGCGGTACTTACACGCTGCGCGATAACACCAGCAACTGATACGGTTCCATTTTCAATTCCTGCGTGGCGGTGATGGTGCGCCCGGCATAAAGGTCGACCATGGTCTTGCGCAGGCCGAGCAGACGCAGGCGGCGTGCCTCCAGGACCTGTTCCTGCTCGCTGAAGTTCGCCAGCACAAACACACTGTACTGATCGTGATTGGAAAAGAAACCGAAGACGTGAATATTCCCGGTGTCGGCGATCTCGGTGCTGGCCTGATTGAAGGCGGGATTCTGGTGACGCAACTGGATCAGGCGCAGGATGCCCTGGAAGATCCGGTTGATAATGCTGTTGGGCACCCGCCGTTGTTCCGCGCGCTCCCAGTCGAAGTGTCCGCGGTGCAGCCAGCGCGAGTCACCGGCCTTGGCCGGGTCCTGGTCGTAACTGTAATCGTTGAGCATGCCGATCTCGTCACCGATGTAGATCAGGGGGACGCCGCCGATGGTGATCGAGACACCATGCATCAACAGAATGCGGCGGATCGCGAGATCGATGGCCACTTCATTGTCTTCTTCGACGGCCTTTTCCAGGCCGCACAGGGAGGCGCAGGTCCCGGAGACGCGGGCATCGCCGGTTTGCGGATTTTCCGCGAAGGGTGCGCCGCGGGCGAAGGTGCCGTCGTAGCGGCCGGTATAAAAATCCGTAAGAAAGTGGCGGTGTTCGTTTGGCGTGAATTCGGTGGAGGCGATGTCTTCGTCGGAGAAGGCCCAGCCGATGTCATCGTGACTGCGAATGTAGTTTACCCACGCGCAGCCGTCCGGCAGATCGAAACGACTCTTCATGGCGTGTTGCAGGATGCGTACATCGTGTGTCGCCAGGGTTTCCCACAGCAAGGCCATCAGTTGCGGATTATACGAGAGCGGACATTCTTCACGGCTGATGTATTTGCGCACTTCGTTGGGATGCACGATGGCCTCGGATTTCAAGACCATGGCCGGCGCGGCGATACTGGCAAAGGCGTTGAAGGCCTGGATCACCCAGTGCGCCTGCGGCAGGTTCTGGCAATTGGTGCCCATCTCCTTCCACAAAAAGGCCACCGCATCCAGACGCAGGATCTCCACCCCCTGGTTGGCGAGAAACAGCATTTCCTCGACCATGCGGTTGAACAACGCCGGGTTGGTGTAATTCAGATCCCACTGATAATTATTAAACGTGGTCCAGACCCATTTGCGAATGCGCGTGCGGTAGGTGAATGCGCCCGGATGGTCCTGGGGAAAGATCTCGCCCATGCTGGCTTCGTATTGGTCCGGCAAGGTGCGATCGGGAAACATATAATAGTATCCCTGATACTCCGGATCGCCTTTCATCGCCTCCTTGGCCTAGTCGTGTTCGTCGGAGGTATGGTTGAACACGAAATCGATCACCAGCGAAATGCCGTGGTTGCGCAGTTCCGATGCGAGTTCGCTCAGTTCCTGCATGCTGCCCAGGGACGGATTCACTTCGCGATAACTGCTGAGGGCATAACCGCCGTCATTGTCGCCCTCCGGTACCTTGAACAGCGGCATCAGGTGCAAATAGGTGATGCCCAGTTCGGTCAGGTAATTGATCTTCTCGCGCAGCGTTTTCAGATTGTCGGCAAACAGATCCACGTAGCACATGGCGCCGACCATGCGGTTGGACAGGTACCAGTCGCGATCCATTTCGCGCATGGCATCGAGGGCTTTTAATTCCGGCGGCCGCGCCAGCCACATCTCCGTGGCGGAGCACAGCATGTTTTCCAGGTGATAAAAGAAATCGTAATGACCGCCATACAAGGCGTGCAGGCGTTCGAACAGGCGCGGGAAGTGGCGGCGAAGCCGATCGATATAACCTTCCCACTCGGCGGGATCGGTTTTTCCCTGGAAGCGCGCCTCCAGCCGCGGCAGCAATCGCCGTAGCGAGGTTTCACTTTCGCGGCGCACCCATTCCGGATTCTGGTTTGTTGGTTCGGACATCAGAAAACCACCAGACCTTTCAGTTTGATTTCACGGTCATTCCGGGCGAAGTGAAACGCGACCCGGAATCCAGTGGCTTTCAGTGCAAGACGCTGGATGCCGGATAAACGCTTCGCTTCAGAAAGTGCGTTTTCCGGCATGACGAAACTTTATCAGATAAAGACACTATAAAGTATTATGTGGTTCAGCGCGAGGAAACGGCGGAAATCAATCGGCCTCATTCAGCATCTTGCGCAACTGATTCAAATACGCGCGTAACTGTTTTTTGATGTCGCTCTCGGCCTGCACGACCGCCTTCATGATCGTATCGCGCATATTTTTTTCGACGCTCTTTTGCATCTCGTCGAGAAAGGCCTTGAGCACTTCGATGTCGACGGTGGCCTTGCCGCCTTCGTCCGCCGCCGGGATCACGATTTCGTTGAGGACCGGGAAATCAAACTTTTCCTCGTCGTCGAAGATCTCCTCGACCTCGGGCAGTGGTGGCATACTCGCGGGCGCCGCCTGGGCAATGCTTTTTTTGGCGGCATTGAGCTTGACCTCGCTCTTTTCGAGCAGTCCCTTGATCGACTCCAGTGCGTCGAGCAGGTCGTTGGATTCGGTTTTATCGGCCATGGCTAGGTAAGATTAGCTGTTTAACTCGTGAGTTTCGAGCGGATAACCCCGTTCGCGATAAAACCGGAAGCGCTGCCGCGCCTGGGCGCGGTGGTTTTCATCGCCGGCCACGATCTCGACGACACGTTCGAAGCGGCTGAAAAATCCCGGCACCTCCTGGCCGAGATTGATCAGGACCTCGGGTTTCATCTCGGGTGGCGCATCAACGCCGATCACGATGGGTGTCTCGGCGCTGACAGGATCCGTGGCCTGGCAATGGGGAATAAAGGCGCCGTCGCGAAATAGCCATAACAGATCATCGAGTCGTTTTGCCTGTTCCGCGCTGGCGGCATGCACATAGACCTGGTTTTGCTGTTGCCACGCCTTGTCCACAATGCGGCAGACCAGTTGCAGATCCGCATCCTGGGCATTATTGGGGGAAACGTAAAAATCGACCCGGGTCATGTCTTCAGCCTTTGCCTGCCTCGCCAATCAGATAGTTCACCAGCAAGGGTACCGGGCGTCCGGTGGCGCCTTTATTGTTGCCGCTGTCCCAGGCCGTGCCGGCGATATCCAGGTGCGCCCATTTGAATTTCTTGGTAAAGCGTGACAGGAAACAGGCCGCGGTGATAGTACCGGCTTCACGTCCGCCGATATTGGCCATGTCGGCGAAATTACTCTTGAGCTGATCCTGGTATTCCTCCCACAAGGGCAGTTGCCAGGCGCGGTCGTCACTCTTGTTGCCGGCGCTCAGCAGTTTATCCACCAGTGCCTGATCGTTGCCGAGCAGGCCGCTGGCCTGTTTGCCGAGGGCGATCACGCAGGCGCCGGTCAAGGTGGCAATGTCGATCACCGCCTTGGGTTTGAATTTCTCGCTGTAGGTCAGGGCATCGCACAGAATGAGTCGGCCTTCGGCATCGGTGTTGAGGACCTCGATGGTCTGGCCGGACATACTGGTGACGATGTCGCCGGGCTTGCTGGCATTGCCGTCGGGCAGGTTTTCACAGGTGGGGACCACGCCCACCACATTAATCGGTAACTTGAGCTCGGCGATGGCGTGCAAGGTGCCAAACACGGTGGCGGCACCACACATGTCGAATTTCATTTCGTCCATGGCCGCACCCGGTTTGATGGAGATGCCGCCGGAGTCGAAGGTGATGCCTTTGCCCACCAGCACGACCGGATTCCCCGGTTTTTTGCCGCCGTGGTATTCCATGACGATCAACTTGGGCGGCTGGCGGCTGCCTTTGGCGACGGACAGGAACGACCCCATTTTGAGTTGTTCGAGCTGCTTTTGATCGAGGACGGTCACCTTGAGGCTGTGGCTTTTCCCCAGTTTCTTGGCTTCATTGGCCAGGTACGTCGGCGTGCAGATATTGCCGGGCAGATTACCCAGTTCGCGCGTCAGCGCCATCCCAGTGGCAATGGCCTGACCGGTCTTGGCGGCGGTTTGTGCCTGTTTGTGGAGTTTTTTGTCATCGAGTTGCCAGGTCCAGTGATGCAGACTGGGCGTCGGTGTCTTCTCGGATTTGGTCTGGGAGTAGCGGTAGAGGGCGTGGGTAACGGTTTCGCTGCCCAGTTGAATGATCGCCGTGGCATCGCGATCCTTGACCTCCACCTCGGCGAGGGCGCTAATCACGTTTTTGATATTGGCATCCAGTAATTTCTGTACGGCGGTGCGGATGAGTCCGCGGAACTGGCTGTCGGACATGGCCTCCTTGCCGGTGCCCAGCAGCAGCACGCGGGTACTGCCAATGCCGGCGATATCGTGCAGCAGCAGGCTTTGATTGAGTTTGCCCTTGATATCACCACGCTTGAGGATGCGTGTGAGTTGACCGTCACTCAGGCTGTCGATTTGGCTGGCGGCCGGCGAGAGTTTGCCGCCTTCCTGTACAGCGACGAGATAGCAATCGGATTTATCCGCGGCGGGATTGATGGTTTTTACATTGATCTGCATGATGATTTCCCAATCGGGTGACATGTGGATATGAATTCACAAACGGATGCCAAACTGGCACACTGCGCAAGTTATGGTATTACAAACCACGCGCTGGTTTAAATAGCCAGGTGAGTCATGATTTATCGCTCGATTATCAGCCGCTATCTAATTAAAGAGGTCCTCATCACACTCCTGGGAGTGGCGATGGTGCTGTTCATGATCTTCCTGAGCGGGCAACTGGTCACCTTGTACAGCATGGCGGCCAGCGGCAACCTGGAGGTCAAGGACATCCTGACCACGCTGGGCCTGCAGAGCATCGCCAACCTGCCATTCGTGCTGCCGCTCTCCTTTTATATAGCGATTCTGCTGGCCTTCAGCCGGCTCTACCGCGATAACGAAATGGTGGTGTTGTCGGCCTGCGGTGTCAGCCAGTGGCAGGTGTTGCGTGCGGTGATGGGCATGGCCATTGCGTTCGCGTTAATCATGGCCTTCCTGTCGCTGTACCTGGTGCCGTGGTCGGAATCGAAGACGGAGATCATCTACAAGCAGGCCAAGCAGCGCAGTACGCTGGAAAGCCTGAGCGCCGGCCGCTTCAAGGAACTGACCAAGGGTGAGGGCGTGGTGTATGTGCAGGAATATAATCCAAATGATCTGCGCATGAAAAAGATCTTTATGCAGCACCGGGTACGCCATAACGATTCCATCGACGATTCCATCATTACCGCGGCCACCGGCTACCGCACTTTCGACAAGCAGACCGGCGATCAGTTTCTGGTGCTGGAAAACGGGTTTCGTTACGAGGCCCTGGGCAAGACCAAGCAAACCGCGATTGTGCAATTCGAAAAACACGGTGTGCGCGTGGACGAAGACATCAATAAGCCCAAAGTGGAATTACAGCAACACGCCATGCCGACAATGGAATTGCTCGCACGCGGGACCGGACCGGATCACGCCGAGTTGCAATGGCGTATTTCCACAGCCTTGTTGATGATCGTACTGGCCATGCTGGGCATTCCATTAAGCCGAAGCTCGCCGCGCCAGGGGCGTTATTCCAAACTGGCATTGGCCCTGCTGATTTATATCATCTATACCAATTTACTAAACGTGTCGCGTGCCTGGCTGAATCGGGAGACGATCAGTATCTGGGTCGGCATGTGGTGGGTGCATCTGCTGGGCGTGCTGCTGGCACTGGCGATGCTGATCAACTGGAAGCCGCTGTTACATCGGTTCTGGCATGGGCGCTGATTGAATGGATCTCCTGGATCGCTATATCGGTCGTGCGGTGCTCAATGGCGTATTGGGCGCGACGATGGTCATGATGACGCTGGATACCCTGATCACCTTTGCCGGTGAAACCGGCGCCATAGGACATGCGAAATACACTATCTGGTACGCCATCGGCTATGTGCTGCTCAGCATGCCGCAGGAGCTGTATCAATATTTTCCCATGATCGCCTTGCTCGGCACCATGTTCGGTCTCGGTATGCTGGCCAGCCACAGTGAGTTGATCGCCATGCGTGCCGCCGGCCTCTCCGTGGCGCGCATCAGTTATGCCGTGCTCAAGACCGGCCTGATCCTCGCGGCCTTCGTGATCTTTATCGGGGAAGTGATCGCACCACCGGCAATCCAGTACGCCAAGCTCAAACGCGTCAGCGCCATGAACGAAAAGATCAGTCTGAATACCGATTACGGATTATGGGCGCGCGACGGCGGGACCTATATTCATGTGCGCCGGGTCGAAAGCGACGGACATCTGGTGGGTGTCAATCTGTATATCTTCGACGACAATCAACACCTGCAACAAACCGTCTCCGCGGCCGGTGCGCAATACAAGGACGACCACTGGGAACTGCAACGTGTCAACGTGCAAACGATCTCGCCTGATGGCCTGAAAAATACCTACAGTGAAACCATGCAATGGCAAAGCCTGCTGAACCCGGAAGTGGTGAACGTGGTCTCGGTGACACCGGAAAACCTGTCGGCCTGGAAGCTGCACGGCTATATCGACTACCTGAAGGAAAACCAGCTCGATGCCAGCCGCTATAAACTGACGTTCTGGACCAAGGTGGCATCGCCGCTCACCATCGCGGTCATGATCCTGCTCGCCGTGCCGTTTGTCTTCGGCTCACTGCGTGATGCGGGTATGGGCAAACGCATCGTGATCGGATTTATGCTCGGCCTGGGCTTCTACTTATTTAATACCCTCAGCGGACAGATTGGGCTGGTCTATCGTCTGCCCGCGTTTCTTGCCGCCACCTTGCCGACCTTGAGTGTGATGGTGGTAGCGGTGTTTTTGTTATATCGAACGCGATAAGGTTGTTTCTTTTTGTCATTCCGGGCGCCGTATTTTGGCGACCCGGCATCCAGTGTCTTATTTTGTTACAAAACCAGTTTCACCCGGCGCTTCGCGCCTTTGGCGACCCACTTTCTTTGTGCGAACAAAGAAAGTACCCAAAGATGATGTGCAGGATGCACGAATACTGCGGAGGCCATGGATGGCCGAGAGCAGTGAAACTGCCCCGCAGTCGCAACCTGCGCTGTTTCATCGCGCGTCTGTTGCGACAGTATGGGGTTTGCTCACTGAGCAGAGTGAGAGAGCCGAATGAGATTTGTTGCGCTGCTATTGCTCAGTGGAGAATCCCCATGCGATTGCTGTGAGGGATTTTTGGCTGAACGCAAGTGACACCTAAAAGGGCGAGCCAGGGATGGCGAGCCTGTGACATGAAGCAGGGATGCTGAATGTCACAGTGTCACTGAGTACAGCCAATAAATCACGAACGATTGGCAATCGCGGGGGGAGCTTCTTTGCCTACTTTCTTGTCGATACAAGAAAGTAGGTCGCCAAAGGCGCAAAGCGCCGGGCGAAACTGGTTTTGTAACAATAAGACACTGCACTTAGAATCTCTTCGAGATTCATTAAGTACTTCCTGAACCCTCCGGGTTCTGGTCGACTTCCGGGTCTCACTACGTTCGCCCGGAATGACGTTAGCAGCAAATAAAAAACTACGAGACCTGTATCATTCTCACGCCCGATACTTTCTCCCGCCAGTTATCGGGTAAATGATCGATCACAAACCAGACCAGCAGGATTGTGTAGAGCACCCAGTGCGGTATCTGCGCGAGGGTGGCGGGTGTCGGGATCATGTTGCTGTTGACGGCGACGGTGAAGATCATGAAGCCCCACATCGGCAGGCTGATCAGGTAATAAAAGAGTGCGCGTTGCCAGGTGACGGGGCTGCCGTCGCGTTGCAATAGTTTTATTTTCCAGGCGCGCATGCCAAGTGTCTGGCCACCGTGTGTCCAGAACCAGCCCAGGAAAAAATAGATGGCGGCAAAGACGTATATTTTGAAAATAATATTGTCGCGATGCATGCCGAGCCCGTTGGTAAACGGCAGCATTGTTGCACCGACAACGATCAGGACGGCGAATATAAGCAAGCTGTCATATACCATGGCGGCCATGCGTCGCCAAAAATTGGCAGGAAGGTACATTGATTCGGACATGTCAAGAGTTGATATTAGCGTCAGGATTTGCTGAACTTATAAAAACAATTCTACGTATATACTAACAATAATTCATTATAACTAGACAAGCAGCATATGAATCTAATACAGGAATTGGCAAGTCAGACCGGCGTTATCGCCGCCGGCGAATATACCTACCGCGGGGATCGATTCAGTTATGAAGGCCATTTAAACGAGGAACATGCACGCATGGCCTCGATCATGTGCCGTGCCACGACGATGGCCACCCACATGCAGGTCGATATGATGAAATCCCTGGGTAAGGATTGCGGTTGCGCGCCTGCGCGTGGTTGGGTGGTCAAGGGCGCACAATTCAGTGTCTGTGTTATCGGGAACATATTTTGTTTCCTGGACAATAACGCGGCATCGCTGAACCAGGTGATGAAGTTTATGTTGCAGAACGTCAGCAACCAAACCGGCGAACTTATTTGAGAAAGGTTGGGAATATGGCAGATCTCGATAGCTTGATGAAACTGGATGGCGCACTGGCGGCATTCGAATTCAATGACCGTGGCGAATTACTCAAATCGCAAGTCGCCGATAACAATGCCATCACCGCCGACGTGATCGATCTTGTCGCGCACGTCTGCGTCGCCAATGAGGCGATTGCCGCCATGCAGGCGCGCGGCTGGGAAAAGGTCACCGGAATGAAGGGGTTTTATCCGGTGCAGGGCCTGTCGCTGATTGGTTTCGACTGGACCGTCGTGATGCACGGCAACCAGGGCGTGATCCTGCCCAACAGCAAGGCGGATTTCGACAAAGCCTACGCAGCCTTAGGGGCATAACCATGCTCAAACGTTTACTCACCCTCGATGGCGTGATGGCGGTTTGCCAGTTTCGGGACGATGGTCAACTGGTGCAGGGCTACGGCATGGGTGGCGACGAGATGCTCACGCGCCTGGCCAAGTTTGCCCTGGATTACAAACGCATGATCCAGGGCAACGCGGATCAGCTGGCCATGTTCACACAGGTGCGCGGCTGGACCCCACCGGGTGGCTGGATCGTCCGTGGTCAGCAATTGAGCGTTTGCAGCGTTGCCAATCTCGCCTGCGTCATCGATTTACGGGAAACCGACCTCAATACCATCATGGCGGCGCTGAAAGACGCCGCCAGTCAGTAATACCCCGGCCGCTTTTTACCAAGCGGCTGGTCGCTCCCACCACTATCCAGTATCATTCACGTTTCCATTTCATTGCGTCAGGACGTGATCTCTCATGTTGCAAATCCGTGGTGGCAGCGCCTTATCGCCGTTCCGGCAAAGCAAACTCCTGCAACGATTGACGCAAATCCAGCCATCCGTCCGCGGACTGTATGCCGAATATCTCCATTTTGTGAGTTGTGACTGTGCGTTGAGCGCAGAGGACAGCACGCGCTTACGGACATTATTGCAATACGCCCATGACGGCGTCGAGCAGCCCCGCGGTGCCTTGTGTCTGGTCACACCGCGCCCCGGCACGATTTCACCCTGGTCCAGCAAGGCGACCGATATTGCCCATAATTGCGGGCTGGCCGTCATCGAGCGCATCGAACGCGGGATCGCCTATTACATTGACAGCGAACCGGCATTGAGCGAGGCGCAGTTACAATCCCTGTTGCCCGTGCTGCACGATCGTATGACCGAAGTGGTCATGCGTGATGTCAACGAGGCCCATGCCCTGTTTTCGCATGCCGAACCGGCGCCGCTCAAGACCGTGGATATCCTGCAGGGCGGCAAGGTGGCGCTGGAAGTGGCCAACCGCGAGTGGGGCCTGGCGCTGGCGCCGGACGAGATCGATTATCTGGTGGAAAACTTTACCGCGTTGGGACGCAATCCCAACGACATCGAATTGATGATGTTCGCGCAGGCCAATTCCGAACACTGCCGGCACAAGATTTTCAATGCCGACTGGATCATCGACGGCCAGACGCAGGAGCGTTCGCTGTTCAGCATGATTCGCAATACGTATGACCAGAATCCGCAGGGCATACTGTCGGCATATCGTGACAATGCCGCCGTCATGGAAGGCTTCACGGCCGCGCGTTTTGTCCCCGATGGCGATACGCGCAAATATCATTATTGCGAAGAGCCGGTGCATATCCTGATGAAGGTGGAGACGCACAATCATCCGACGGCGATTGCACCGTTTCCTGGCGCCGCCACCGGTGCCGGGGGTGAAATCCGCGACGAAGGCGCGACCGGGCGTGGTTCCAAACCTAAAGCGGGTCTGAGCGGTTTTTCGGTCTCTAATCTGCAATTGCCGGAGTTCGCGCAACCCTGGGAGACCGATCACGGCCGGCCGGGGCGCATCGTCTCCGCGCTGGACATCATGATCGACGGTCCCATCGGCGCGGCGGCGTTTAATAACGAATTCGGGCGTCCCAACATCTGCGGTTATTTCCGTACCTTCGAAGAGAAGGTGCCCGGACCTGAGGGTGACGAAGTCCGCGGCTATCACAAACCGATCATGCTGGCCGGCGGTGTCGGTAACATCCGTGCCGATCATATCGCCAAGGGCACGATCACCGACGGCGCGCAATTGATTGTGCTGGGTGGTCCCGCCATGTTGATCGGCTTGGGTGGTGGCGCGGCGTCGTCCATGGCGACCGGTGCCAGTCATGCCGAACTCGATTTTGCCTCGGTGCAACGCGGCAATGCGGAAATGCAGCGGCGCGCGCAGGAAGTGATCGATCAATGCTGGCAGTTGGGCGAACACAATCCGATCATCAGTATCCACGACGTCGGCGCCGGCGGCCTATCCAATGCCATGCCGGAACTGGTCAACGACAGCGATCGTGGTGGCCGCATCGAGTTGCGCGCCGTACCCAATGACGAGCCGGGCATGTCGCCCATGGAGATCTGGTGTAACGAATCGCAGGAACGCTATGTGCTCGCCGTAAAGGCCGATGACTTGCCGCGCTTTATCGAATTATGCGAACGCGAGCGTTGTCCGTTCGCCGTGCTGGGCGAAGCGACGGAGGAAAAGCAACTGGTCGTGGGTGACGGCTATTTCGATAACACGCCCATCGATATGCCGCTGGATGTGTTGCTGGGCAAGCCGCCGAAGATGCTGCGCGACGTCAAACATCAGCCGTTTCAAAAAAACCAATTCAACAGCAAGGCGATTCGCATCGACGAGGCCTTGCAGCGCCTGTTGCAGTTACCGACGGTCGCGGCCAAACAATTTCTGATCACCATCGGCGATCGCAGCGTGACCGGCATGGTCGCGCGCGATCAGTTGGTGGGTCCCTGGCAGGTCCCGGTTGCCGACGTCGCGGTGACGACGACGGGTTATCACGGCTATACCGGCGAGGCCATGGCCATGGGCGAACGCACGCCGATCGCCTTGTTGCACCATGCGGCCTCGGCGCGCATGGCCGTGGCGGAGGCGATCACCAATCTTGCGGCGGCGCGCATCGACGCCTTGTCCGATATCGTGCTGTCCGCCAACTGGATGGCGCCGGCCGGGCATCCCGGTGAAGACGCGGGCCTGTACGATGCGGTGAAAGCCGTCGGCATGGAGTTGTGTCCGGCCCTGGGCATTGCGATCCCGGTGGGCAAGGACTCGATGTCGATGAAGACGGTGTGGCAGGAGAATGCCCGCAACCATGCCGTGACGGCGCCGCTGTCACTGATCATCTCGGCCTTCGCGCGGGTGCAGGACGTGCGCCAGACACTGACGCCGCAGCTCAGAACCAACAAGGGCGACACGGATCTGATCCTGATCGATCTCGGCAAAGGCCAGGATCGTCTGGGCGGTTCCTGCCTGGCGCAGGTGTACAAACAGATCGGACATCACCCGGCCGACCTGGATGCCCCGAACCTGCTTAAGGCGTTTTTCGATACCATCCAGTTACTCAACAAACAACAGTTGTTATTGGCGTATCACGATCGTTCCGACGGCGGCCTGCTGGTGACCGTGTGCGAAATGGCGTTTGCCGCTCATTGCGGCGTTGACCTGCATCTGGACGATCTCAATGACGATCACATCGCGGCCTTATTCAGCGAAGAGTTAGGCGCGGTAATCCAGGTGCGTCACGCGGATACCGATGATGTGCTGGCCTATCTGCACGATGCCGGCCTCGGACATTGCTCGCACGTTATCGGGACCTTGAATGAAGACGATGCGATACGTTGCTATCACAACAAACAGGTCGTCTACGAAAATACCCGCGTAACATTACAGCGCTGGTGGTGGGAGACGAGTTACCGGATCCAGGCGCTGCGTGACAACGCCGATTGCGCGCAACAGGAATACGATGCACTTCAGGATGCACGTGACCCCGGGCTACACGCCTCCCTGAGCTTCGACGTGCATACCGACAACGCCAAACCGTATATCAATACCGGCGTTCGTCCGCGCCTGGCAATTTTGCGCGAGCAGGGCGTGAATGGCCACGTCGAAATGGCGGCGGCGTTCGATCGCGCCGGCTTCGAATGCATGGATGTGCACATGAGCGACATCCTGAATAACCATGTCGAGCTTGCGACGTTCAAGGGCCTGGTCGCCTGCGGCGGATTTTCCTATGGTGACGTGCTCGGCGCCGGCGGTGGCTGGGCCAATTCGATCCTGTTCAGCCCGCAGGCCAGTGATGCCTTTGCCGCGTTCTTCGCGCGCGAGGATACTTTCGGGCTGGGCGTGTGCAACGGCTGCCAGATGATGTCGCAGTTGCGCGATTTGATCCCCGGCGCACAGCACTGGCCGCGGTTCGAGCGTAATCTGTCCGAACAATTCGAGGCGCGGTTGTCGCTGGTGCAGGTGATGGATTCGCCATCGATCTTGCTGGCGGGCATGCAGGGTTCACGCATGCCGATTGTGGTCGCGCACGGTGAAGGGCGCGCGCAATTCACGGATCCGCAAACGCAGCACGCTGTCTTGCAGTCAAACCTGGTTTCATTGCGTTATGTCGATCACTACGGCAAGACGGCGCAAACCTATCCCTTCAATCCCAATGGTTCACCCGATGGCATTACGGGATTAACCACAACGGACGGTCGCTTCACCATCATGATGCCGCACCCGGAACGGGTGTTTAGAACGGTTACCAACAGCTGGCACCCGGAAGAATGGGGTGAAGACGGCGCCTGGATGCGTTTATTCCGTAACGCGCGTGCCTGGGTCGGCTAAGCCGAGTCGTTTGCAACAGGGCGCGACTTGCGCCGCATCGGCAGCTGGTATAGTTTGTGCGGCGTTATGACCAATGCCTTATCCATTACCGGATTGACCAAGACGTATGCCAATGGCGTGCAGGCGCTCAAGGGCGTGGACCTGCACGTCCGCGAAGGAGATTTTTTCGCGCTGCTGGGTCCCAACGGCGCAGGTAAATCCACCACCATTGGCATCATCGCATCCCTGGTTCGCAAGAGTGCCGGCAAGGTCAGCGTCTTCGATTACGACATCGATACCGATCTGGAGGCCGCCAAGAGTTGTATTGGCCTGGTGCCACAGGAATTCAATTTCAACCAGTTCGAACCGGTCATCGAGATCGTCGCCAACCAGGCAGGTTATTACGGCATCGCACGAAAAACCGCTTTTCAACGCACGGAAAAATATCTCAAGCAACTCGGCCTGTGGGAAAAACGCGCTGACATGGCGCGCGAACTCTCCGGCGGCATGAAACGCCGCCTGATGATCGCGCGGGCGCTGGTGCACGAACCGCGCATGTTGATTCTGGACGAGCCCACCGCCGGCGTGGATATCGAAATTCGCCGATCCATGTGGACCTTCCTGCGCGAGGTGAACAGGGCGGGGACCACGATCATTCTGACCACGCACTATCTGGAAGAGGCGGAGAACCTGTGCCGGCATATCGCCATCATCAATGACGGAGTGACCATCGAAAGCACCGATATGAAAGCCCTGTTGATGCGACTCAACGTCGAGACCTTTGTCTTGAACCTGAAACAACCGCTGTCTTCGCTGCCATCGACACCGGGCTATCAACTGAGTCTGGTCGACGAGACAACGCTGGAAGTCAGCATCAGTAAGGATCAAAGTCTCAATGCCCTGTTTCGTCTGTTATCCGATGAGGGCATCGATGTCCTGAGCATGCGTAACAAGACCAATCGCCTGGAAGAAATGTTCGTGCGCATGGTGGAGCAGGGGGCGATATGACACTCCAGCAGCAATGGGTGGCGTTCAGCACGATTGTCACGAAGGAAGTGATGCGTTTCGTGCGTATCTGGGTACAGACGGTGTTGCCGGCGATGATCACCATGGGCCTGTATTTTGTGATCTTCGGTCACCTGATCGGATCGCAGCTGGCGCCGATCCAGGGCTACAACTATATCGATTACATCGTGCCTGGCATCATTTTGATGGCCATCATCAATAATTCCTACGCCAACGTCGTGTCGTCGTTTTTCAGTTCGAAGTTTCAGCGGCACATCGAGGAACTGTTGATTTCACCCATGCCGAATTATTTGATCCTGCTGGGTTTCGTCGGCGGGGGCTTGATGCGCGGCCTGGTCGTGGGCGTCGCGGTGACGGTCGTGGCGGCGATCTTTGCGCATCTGCACGTGCATAACCTGCTGGTGATCCTGATTGTGGTCATGCTGACCTCGGCGTTGTTCTCTCTCGGCGGCCTGATCAACGCCGCCTATGCCAAGACCTTCGATGACATTTCGATCATCCCGACCTTCGTATTAACACCGCTGACCTATCTGGGCGGCATTTTTTATTCCGTGGATATGCTGCCGAGTTTCTGGCAGCACGTTTCGCTGGTCAACCCGATCCTCTACATGATCAACTTGATGCGTTACGGCATGCTCGGCGTCAGCGATATCGATGTACGCCTGGCGTTCTTGATTGTGATCGGCTTTGTGGTGGGCCTGTATCTGTTTGCGTTGTATTTATTGCGTAAGGGCGTGGGAATCAGACATTAACAGCCCGCTAACTACTGGCAGGAATAATAAATCAGGTGTTCGTTGTCCACGCTGACGGCCTTGCCCAGGCTGATAAAGCCGGAGCCGGAGAGCGGCAAGGCTTCGGATTGCACGTAGACTTCCTTGCCACCCTGGGTTTTTACGAAAGTCCCGTTGGTGCTCTGATCGATCAGCACGAATTTACCCTTGCGAAAGACCAGCTGGGCATGGTGACGGGAGGCAAGTTCGGTATTCACCGCGAGGTCGCAGTCCTTGGCACGGCCCAGGATAAAACCCTGCGTGCGTGTGCCCACGTCCTTGATGACATTGTGATAAGTCAGGAAGAGGCGGTGCTCGCGATTGAACAGCGAGCGTAGACGCGAGGCGTCCATCTCTTCGGTTTCAGGCCCGTCACTGGACGTACCCAAACGCATGCTCTTCATGATACTGATGGCCTGGCTGTCCTCGCTGAGGATCTCCATGAACCGGTTTTCCTGGCGCAGGATGAAGGCGCCAAGGTCATTCAGGACCTGTTCGTTGACGTCATTTACGTATACCTTGTAATTGGCGTCTTCAAACTGACTGTAGTTATGCAGGGCAACCAGGATGCTGGTGTCGTCGAAATCGGAGCTGAACTCCAGTCGCACCGGGACATAACCCTGGATATTGATCTTCGGCGGTTGACGGGCGACGAAATTGGCCAGCAGGCCCTGGTTCTTGAGCTTGTCCAGTTGCTGCTTGGTGTTTTCGTTTTCTTCAATTTCGAGGTCGATTTGTTCCTCGTTATTCAGTGCAAAGGAAAGGTTGACCGTTTCCTTGTTATAGCTGCTTTCGTACAGCAATTTGTAGTCGCCCTGACGCAGGTTGGTCAGTTCGCCGAAGGGACCCAGAGAAAAGTTACAACGGATATCCGGATCGACAAAATTCAGTTGCTCGATGAGGTCATGCAGATAGGCATGAATTTGCTGCAAGGCCGTAACCACCTGCATGTTGCGGATCTGATGCAGCTCGTTGCCCTGGGTATTGCTTTGTTCCATGTCCTGGCGGAGCTTGGCCGCCTTTTTCTTGTACTCTTCGAGTATGTTCACAGTCTAGCCCGTTCTAATTGTGCCCATAGCATAGCGCATTTTCCCAATCACACCAATTTTCAGTAGCGTTTGAGAATATTATCCAGTACTCGTTGCGGCAGGAACCGACGAAGATAACCGAACAGGTACGTCGGTACTGTGACGTAATAGCGGGGTTTTGGCCTGGGTGACTCCAGGATTTTGATCACCCGGGACAGTACCGCTTCGGGTGGGAGGGTGAACGGCACGGCAGGCCCTTCCTTGCTTAACCGATCGATGGTGCGCACATAAAGTTCGCGATGGATGCTCTGCTCAATATCGATGTTCTGTTCCAGCGCCATCCAGGAATTGTGGCGGAACCGGCTCAGGATCGGTCCGGGTTCGATCAGGCTGACATAAATGTCCTTACTGGTCATTTTCAATTCCAGCCGTAAGGTGTCGGTCAGGCCTTCCAGTGCGAATTTACTGGCGATATAGGCGCCACGGTAAGGCATGCCGACCAGGCCGAGCACGGAGCTGTTTTGAATGATGCGACCGTAACCCTGCCGACGCATGACCGGGATGACGGCATTGGTCAATTCCAGCCAACCAAAAAAGTTGGTTTCAAACTGGTCCCGCATAACCTCGCGCCGCAGATCTTCCACGGCACCGGCCTGGCCATAGGCACCGTTGTTGAATAACGCATAAAGGGTGCCGCCGGTTTCCTGTAGCACGGCCTTGACGGCATTCTTGATGGTACTGGAATCGTCCAGATCCAGATGAAAACTGGTCAGGCCCATGTCCTTGAGATTTTGCACGTCATCACGTTTGCGTGCCGTGGCGAATACCTGATATCCGCGCGCGTGCAGGCCTTGCGCGACACACAGTCCGATACCGCTGGAGCAACCGGTAATAAGAATACTTTTGTTTTTGGTCATTGATAAATCGCAGGAAGCTATGCAAGCAATACGGCAACGATACCGGTCAGAAAAATACCATCAAAGGTACCGGCACCGCCAATGGAAACCACCCGTGCGCCTAGACGCTGCGCTTCTTTCAAACGCAGGAGGTCGGCGCCGATGATGACGCCGAAGGTTCCGCTGATATAGGCCAGGGCCGCGCTATGCGCAGGTGCAAAAATAAAGGCGCATATGGCTGCCGCCATGGGAGGAATGAAGACAGGCATGGCGATACCGAGCCCGGGGATCGGTCGGCTAAGTAGATAACTGATCGCGCTCACCATGGCCGTTGCCAGCAACACGGGTAAGGGTCCCAGTTCGATGCGCGTCATCAAATACACGGAGAACAGGATTGGCATGATCGCACCGCCCAGGTTCACGGCAACGATGACACGATCGGGACGTGGTTGTGTCGATCCTAACAACCAGCCGGTGTAGGGCGGCGGTGTGCTGTCCGGTGGGAGTGGCAGGGTGAACAGGGGCAGATTGATCACACTGCCCAGGAGACACACGAACAGGGCAAACAGCGCCGTGCCGAAATGGATCCCCAACTTCTCCGCCGCGATATGCAGCAGACCGATCTGCACCAGGGTGAATAGCAGAATCAGTACAAAGACAAACAGGACGATCTGGATCGGCGAAGGTGGAATACGCATTGCATTCAGATTGGTGATGACTCTAATATTCATTGTATCGATCACTCCCCGGCAATAACACTCAGGCGAGGACGGATGTCAAAACCCACCCCGGAAGAACTGCAGTCAGCCCTCGCGCTGGCGAAACGCATGCGCGAAACGGGCAAGGACCCGCAATTCATCGCCAAGAGTTTACTGAGTCACGATTACCGCCTTACCTATCTCGAAGAGGTGCTGCATGCCGTTGAGCGCTTCCTGCACAGTGGCCAGGCAGATGACGAACACCAGCGTCTGCTCAAACTGCTGGAAAGGGTGCGCAGGGCGGAGGAGCGGACATCCCATCAGGCATCCAATGACTTGGGCCTGGGTTGAAATTATGGTGGCGTGGCCACATTGTCGGTTCGATTTTGCCTGAGACTGTTTGAGGTTGTTATGCCGATTTACGAATATGTGTGTTCCGCCTGTGGGCATACCCTGGAAAAGCTGCAAAAGGTGTCAGATCCACCTCTGGTCGAGTGCCCGCATTGCAACGAGATGGCCTTGCAGAAACTGGTCTCCGCGGCCGGTTTTCGCCTCAAGGGCGGTGGCTGGTACGAGACGGATTTCAAAACCGGTAATAAAAAGAATGTGACCGGGAGTGGCGGGACAGGCTCGTCCTCGACGGGCAAAGACGAGAAAAAGCCGGCCGCCAGCGACAAGAAATCCTCGTCCGACTAGGCATCGCCTTGTTTAGTGACACAGCCCGTTAAGTGCTTGCGTGACGACAGAGCAGGCCTTAACATGCCCCGCTTTGTCATCAACAAGCCCAAGTCAGATTCATGCGTACCCATTATTGCGGCGAGGTAACCGCCGAACATATCGACCAGACTGTCACGGTTTGTGGCTGGGTCCATCGCCGCCGCGACCATGGTGGCGTCATTTTTGTCGACCTGCGCGATCGCGAAGGTATGGTGCAGGTCGTCTATGATCCGGACCAGCCGGATATCTTTGCCGTCGCGGAACGGGTTCGGAATGAGTTCGTATTACAGGTGACGGGCCGGGTGCGGCGTCGCCCCGAAGGCACCATTAACCCCAATCTGACCACGGGCGAGATCGAAATCCTCGGGACGGGCCTGGCGATTTTGAACCGCTCGCAGACGCCCCCATTCATGCTCGACGATGACACGGTTTCGGAAGAAAATCGCCTGAAATTCCGCTATTTCGATCTGCGTCGGCCCGAGATGCTGGCCCGGCTTAAACTGCGTTCCGAAGTCGCACGCGTGTTGCGTCAGTATCTGGATGCCAACGGTTTCATGGACGTCGAGACACCGATGCTCACCAAGGCCACACCGGAAGGGGCGCGCGATTATCTGGTCCCCAGCCGGACCCACGACGGTTCCTTTTTCGCCTTGCCGCAGTCGCCCCAGATTTTCAAGCAGTTACTCATGGTGGCTGGCATCGACCGGTATTACCAGATTGTGCGTTGTTTCCGCGACGAGGACCTGCGCGCCGATCGGCAGCCGGAATTCACCCAGCTGGATATCGAGACCTCGTTTTTGAGCGAAGCCCAGATCATGTCACTGATGGAAGACATGATCCGCCTGGTATTCCAGAAGACCCTGGGCATCAGCCTGCCCAATCCGTTCCCGCAGATGACCTATGCCGAAGCCATGCGCCGCTATGCCTCGGACAAGCCTGACCTGCGTATCCCCCTGGAACTGGTGGATATCGCGGACGTGCTGGCCGGGGTCGAGTTCAAGGTCTTCAGCGGCCCGGCCAAGGACCCTCAGGGGCGTGTGGCAGCCCTGTGCCTGCCGCAGGGAAGCGAGTTGACCCGCAAGGAAATCGATGAATACACGGCCTTTGTCGGCATCTATGGCGCCAAGGGTCTGGCCTACATCAAGGTCAATGACTTGGCGAAGGGCAAGGAAGGTTTACAGTCGCCCATCCTCAAATTCCTTACCGACGAGGCGATCGCTGCCATTCTCGAACGCACCGGCGCCCAGACCGGGGATTTGATCTTCTTCGGCGCCGACAAGGCCAAGATCGTCAATGAAGCCCTCGGCGCCCTGCGGGTGAAGCTCGGCCACGATCGCGGCCTGCTGAACCAGACCTGGGCCCCGCTCTGGGTCGTGGATTTTCCCATGTTCGAATGGGACGAAGGCGAGAAACGCTGGGTATCCCTGCATCATCCCTTCACCTCGCCCAAAGAGAGTGATCTGGAGCGCCTGGCCTCTGACCCGGGTAACTGCCAGTCCCGCGCCTATGACATGGTCCTGAATGGTACCGAAGTGGGTGGTGGCTCCATGCGTATTTACCGGACCGAGGTACAGGAAAAGGTCTTCTCCCTGCTGGGCATCAGCGACGAGGAGGCCCGGGAGAAATTCGGCTTCCTGCTCGATGCGCTTAGCTACGGTTGCCCGCCGCACGGTGGTATCGCCTTCGGCCTGGATCGACTGGTCATGCTCATGGCCGGCGCGCATACCATCCGTGATGTCATGGCGTTCCCCAAGACCCAGACGGCTGCCTGTCTGCTGACCCAGGCCCCGTCGCCGGTGTCAGAACGTCAACTGCGGGAACTGCATATCAAACTGCGGAATCCACCCAAAGTGGCTGAATCCTGACCGCTCCACGTGCTGTCACGCGGCCGACTTATGCCGCGCCACGCACTGCCGATATAATCCTGGATACGGTTTGCGTTGTGTTTGTTAAATAGAAAAACTATATTTATCAGTGGATTAACTTCGGATGTTGTCAGCCATTCTCATTCTAAATGCGGTGTCTGCAGACTACTGTGCATCTGAGAAAAAGGGTAACGCTTGTTAAAGATACCAAGCTATTGGAAATCGGATTGGTTTATCGGGCTTGCTGTCACCCTGATATTTTTGCTGCTGGGTGTCGTCGGTAACGAATTACGTGTTTTCGATTGGCAGGCGTACGACATGGGCGTGCGCTTCACGTCGTCGCGTCCTGCAAATCCTAATGTCGTGGTTGTAGCGATCGACGATGCGGCGATCCAGGAGTTAGGCAGCTGGCCCTGGCCACGGGATATGCTGGCAAAGGTGACGGATACCATCTCGTCCGCGTCGCCCGCGGTAATAGGCTATGCCGTGCCATTTGATACCCGCCAAAGCACATACGGGCTGCATCAGATCGAGCAGTTAAAAGATGCCATCGAGCAGAGCAAAAGCCCTAACCGGCAATGGCTGCGCATGATTCGCCAGGCTGAAGACAGTCTGGATACCGATCGCATTTTTGCCAATAGTTTGCAACGCGCCGGGCCGGTGGTACTTGCCGTGCCTTACGATCTGGCAATGACCGATTTCCCGAGAGATATGCAGATTGCCGATCATCTTGCGCGCTTCACGGTGAGCGTCGATAACCTGCCAAAGAAACGCAACTGGTTTACCAACATCTTCCTGTCTAACCCGGTTCCGATTGCTGATAGCATCTATCCGCCCATACAGGAGTTGTCGCGTTACGTCACCGCTATCGGTCTGCTCAATACCGGACTGAACCGTCAGGAGCAGGCGAGGCGTGAACCGCTGTTGATCCAGTATGGTAAAGATTTCATTCCCTCGTTCTCCCTGATGATCGTCGCGCGCTATCTACGTCTGACCGCGGAAAACATCAAGGCCAGGCTGGGAGACGCCATTACGATTGCCAATACGGCGATCGACACTGACAAGAAATTCCGGGTGTATCCGTATTTTTACCGTGGCAAGGGCGGTCAGCCTGCCTTCAAGGTCTATTCCATCCTCGATGTGCTCAACAATAAAGTCCCAGCCAAGGCCTTCAATGAAAAAGCCGTCATTATTGGCTTCACCGCGCGTCAACAAACTGCGCAGTTAGCGTCGCCTATCGGCGTGGACATGCCGCCGGCGATTTTCACCGCGCACGTCGTGTCCAGTATGCTGAACAGTGACTTGTATCATGTGCCCGCGTGGGGCGTGTGGGTGCAAACGGCGGTCTTGTTGTTCGTCGGTATCTATCTGATGTTCGTGCTGCCGCGCCTGCGTTTCAGCACCGGACTGGCCTTCAGTATTGTGTTGGTGCTGGGTATCCTGAATGCACACTTTATTTTGATGATTGGCCAGTCCACCTGGATACCGCTGATGGTGCCTTTGCTGGCACTGGTGGTCGGTCACTTGCTGTTGAGTTTCAAACATATCCTGTCCGGCAGTGTTGGCCGCATCCAGACAGAATTGTCCAACGCCAATTTGTTGCTGGGCCAATCCTTTCATACCCAGGGTCAACTGGACCAGGCATTCGAACGTTATCGTAAATGCGCGACCTCGGAGACGGTGTTGGAGTACATGTACAACCTGGGTCTGGATTACGAACGCAAACGCCAGTACAACAAGGGTGTGGCGGTGTTTGAATATATCGAATCACTCGATCCGGATTTTCGCGACATCGGCGATCGCATCAAGCGCACCAAGCAGGCTTCACACGCCTTTGCCATGACGCCCAATACCGCCGCGAATCTGAGTTCCACCTTGATCCTGGAAAACTCCGGTGTCCAGAAACCCACGCTCGGGCGCTATACCATCGAACGCGAATTAGGGCGGGGTGCGATGGGCATGGTCTACCTGGGGCGGGACCCGAAGATCGGACGTACCGTTGCCATCAAAACGATGGTGCTCTCGCAGGAATTCGAAGGGGAAAAACTGGACGAGGTGAAGGAACGTTTCTTCCGTGAAGCGGAAACCGCCGGCCGGTTGAACCACCCCAATATCGTGACGATCTACGACGTAGGCGAAGACGAGGACCTGTCCTATATCGCCATGGACTACCTCAAGGGCCAGAATCTGCTGAGCTATTGCAAGCCGGATACGTTATTGCCCGCCGACGAGGTGCTACAAGTGCTTGCCAAAGTGGCGGATGCGTTGGATTATGCCCATCGTCATGGCGTCGTGCACCGTGACGTGAAGCCCGCCAATATCATCTATGATAGAGAGACTGGCGTGATGAAAGTGACCGACTTTGGTGTGGCATTCCTCACGGATTCAAGCAAGACCAAAACAGGTACCATTCTGGGCAGTCCGTCATATATGTCGCCCGAGCAACTGGCGGGTATGAAAGTGGACGGTCGCTCTGATCTGTTTTCATTGGGGGTGACGATTTATCAGATGCTCACGGGGGAATTGCCCTTTATCGGTGAATCCCTGGCGAGCCTGATGTACAAGATTGCCAATGAAAAGCACCCGGACGTGCGTTTGTTCCGGCCTGACCTGCCATCCTGTGTCAGCCGGATCATCAACAAGGCGTTGGCAAAAGAGGCGGAAAATCGCTTTCAAAGTGGCGAGCGGTTTTCCAATGCGTTGGAACGTTGTCTGGAACGTTTGCAGTAAGGGGTTTATGTGTTAGCGAATGGCATGAAACTGGCGGTGTATGGTCTGTCCGACGTGGGCCTAAGCCGTGAACATAATGAAGACAGCATCAGCTGGGATATCGACCTGGGCCTGATCATGCTCGCCGATGGCATGGGCGGACACAACGCCGGTGAAGTTGCCAGTGAACTGGCGGTGACGGCCATTCGGGATGCGTTGCTCGACGTGCTGACCCCGGATATGTTGGATACCAAGCTGATTAAGTGCGATGAAGCGCTGCGCGAAGCCGTGATTTATGCCAATGAAGAAATTCATGAACAGGCGAATCGCCGCACCGAATGCGCAGGCATGGGGACGACCGTGGTGATAACCCTGTTTCACGAAGACAAGGTCACCTACGCACATGTCGGGGATTCGCGGATCTATCGCGTGCGCCATGGCGAAATCAAACAGCTGACCCAGGACCATTCGCTGGTTCAGGAAATGATCGATAACGGGTACCTGAGTCAGGAGGAGGCAATGCTGTCTTCCAGTCGCAACCTGATTACGCGGGCGCTTGGTATCGCACCGGACGTGGAGGTCGATGTCCGCACCGAAACAATCGATAACGATGATGTGTATTTGCTCTGTTCGGACGGTTTGAGCGATTTAATCAATGGAAACGACATGGTACGCATTATCAACACGCAGCGGGATAGCCTGGGAACTGCTGCTCAACAATTGGTAGACCTGGCGAATGAGCGGGGTGGCACCGATAACATTTCTGTGATATTGGTTGCCATGCATGAAGCCTTTTCCGATGAACATGGCCTCTCCCCGACAGAAAGCCAGGAAGTCGAAACCGATGGCAGCGGTGAGTAACGCATAAAGGGAGTTGCAGATTATGGCACGCTTGATATTGATGCACGACGGTGCAGTCATCCGCGAATACAAACTTGAAAAAGAACGCACGGCTGTCGGACGCAAACCGCACAACGATATTCATCTGGAGGATCCCACGGTGAGTGGTGATCATGCTGTCTTCCTGAAGCTGCAGCATATCTACGTTGAAGATCTCGGCAGCACCAACGGAGTGATCCTCAATGGCAAACGTATCACCAAGCGACAGCTCAATCATGGTGATATCGTGCGTATCGGCCGCCATGAATTCAAATTCGTCGATGACGCGGCGCAACAGTTTGACAAGACGGTGATGATCTCGACCACGCCTTCCGCCGCCAAACCGGAGGAAGCCCCCGCCACGCCGAAGGCCGGTGTGGTTAAAGTACTCAATGGCCCGAAAACCGGGGAGCAGATTGCCCTGAACAAACCTTACACGACTCTGGGTTCGCCGGGGATACAAGTGGCAGTGATCGCCAAACGCGGGAGTAATTTTTTCCTCATGCCAATGAGCGGCGTCGGCGAAAAGAATAATCCGCCGCGGCTGAACAATCAGCCTATCGGTGCGCAAAGTCTGCCATTGAAGAGTGGCGATGTAATCGAAGTGGCAGGCACCAAGTTGCAGTTTAACGAAAGTAATTGATTGAAGGACCATGGCTAAACTGATTCTGGTACACGAAGGCGTGAATCTTCGCGACTATCCGCTGAACAAGCCGGTGGTTACGCTGGGGCGCAAAGCCGGTAACGATATTCAGCTGGATGACGCCGCGGTCAGCTCCCGCCACGCGCAATTCCTTCGTGAGAAAAGCGCCTATCTGGATGGGCATTTCGACTATTTTATCGAAGACCTGCACAGCACTAACGGGACGCTGGTCAACGGCGTGGGTTTCGACAAGCAACTGCTCAAACACGGCGACAAGATCCAGGTGGGCAAGCACACGTTTATTTTCGATAGCGGCCAGGGCAGCCACGAAGAAACCGCCATTTACCTGCCGGATACCTGATAACTGGCTGTTCGTATCCCCCGTTTCTGCCCGCGCGCGGGGAATGGTAGAATCTGCTGAGTTTCAACGGCCAGAGGATGCCATGGCGGGTCACAGTAAATGGGCTAATATCAAGCACCGCAAAGCCGCCCAGGATGCCAAACGCGGCAAACTCTTTACCAAACTCATTCGTGAAATTACCGTCTCCGCGCGGGTAGGGGGCGCGGATCTCGATAGTAATCCCCGACTGCGTACCGCCGTCGACAAGGCGCTTACCGCCAACATGACCCGGGATACCATCGAGCGCGCCATCAAACGCGGCGCCGGTGCCGGTGACACGGAAAATTTCGAAGAAGTGCGTTATGAAGGCTACGGCGTTGGCGGCGTGGCGGTGATGGTGGAATGCCTGACCGATAATCGTAACCGCACCGTGTCCGATGTTCGACACGCCTTCAGTAAAACCGGCGGCAATCTGGGGACGGACGGATCGGTCGCCTATCTCTTCAATAAACGCGGTATTATCAGTTTCGCACCGGGCAGTGACGAGGACGCCATCATGGAAGCTGCACTGGACGCGGGCGCAGAAGACGTGGCCAGCCAGGAAGACGGCAGTCTCGAGGTCTGGACGACACCCGAAGAATTCAACCAGGTCAATGCGGCGATGAGACAGGCGGGTTTTGAACCCACCGCGGCGGAAATCACCCTGCAGGCTGCCACAGAAGTGCAACTCGCGCTGGAAGATGCGGAAAAGGTGGTGCGCTTGGTGGATATGCTTGAAGATCTGGATGATGTCCAGAATGTGTATACCAACGCCGATTTTTCCGATGACGTTCTGGCAAAGCTGTCCTGATGTTATGATGATAGGCACATGATACGTATTCTTGGCATTGACCCCGGCTCGCGCCTCACGGGTTACGGTGTAGTGGAATTACACGGTAATCGTGCGGTCTGCGTGACAAACGGTTGTTTGCGGGTCGGTGAAGGGGAAGTGGCGGAGAGGCTCAAACAAATTCACCTTGGACTGGTGCAGCTCATTGAAGAATTTCAGCCTCAGGAGGCCGCCATCGAGAGTGTATTTGTTCAGCGTAATGTGGATTCGGCGCTCAAGCTGGGGCAGGCACGGGGGACGGCAATTACCGCAATCGCGCTTAACGATGTCCCGGTATTTGAATATGCGCCGGCGGTCATCAAAAAATCCGTGGTGGGCCGCGGCAATGCCAGTAAACCGCAGGTACAGCATATGGTGCGTGCCATCCTGGGGGTGCAGAGTACGCTGCAAAGCGATGCCGCTGATGCGCTGGCGGTTGCCCTGTGCCATGGCCATGCCAGAAATGCCCCGGTGCAGATTGCCATGACCCGACGTCGGCATACACGCTGGAGATAAGCAAATTATGATTGGGCGTTTAACCGGGATTCTTCTGGAAAAACAACCGCCGCACCTGCTGGTGGATGTCAATGGTGTCGGTTACGAAGTGGAAGCGCCGATGTCCACGTTTTATCAATTACCGGCAGTCGGCGAACGCGTTACCCTGCATACCCACCTGATTGTGCGCGAGGACGCGCAGCTCTTGTGCGGATTCGCGACACCGCTGGAACGTCAGTTATTCCGGCATCTCATCAAGGTCAACAGTGTCGGCGCCAAACTGGCGTTGACGATCCTGTCCGGGATCAGCGCCAGCGAATTTGCGCGTTGCGTGCAGCAGAAAGATGCGGCCAGCTTGACCCGCCTGCCCGGGGTCGGTAAAAAAACCGCAGAGCGCCTGATTATCGAGATGCGCGATCGCCTGGACGATATGCCGGTGGAATTGTTGCCGCAAACGGCAGAGGCGGCGGCCGGCAACGCGCCGTCGAATACCGCGGAGCGGGATGCGCTGAGCGCGTTGGTGGCCCTGGGCTATAAACCGCAGGAGGCCTCGCGCCTGTTGCAACACGTGGATACCCAGGGTCTGGAGAGCGAGGCAATTATCCGCCTGGCGCTCAAGGCGGCGGCCAGCTAATGGATACTTATTTATATGCATGATGAATCCCGTTTGATCTCGGGCAGCAGTCTTCGCGGTGACGATACCTTCGACCGGGCCATGCGCCCGCTCAAACTGGCCGACTACGTGGGCCAACCCGCCGTTTGCGAACAAATGACTATCTTTATCGAGGCGGCGCGCTCTCGCCATGAGGCACTGGACCATGTCCTGATCTTCGGACCGCCGGGACTGGGCAAAACCACACTGTCGCATATCATTGCCAACGAACTGGGCGTCAATCTCAAGCACACGTCCGGCCCGGTGCTGGAACGGCCGGGCGACCTGGCTGCCATCCTGACAAATCTCGAACCGCGCGACGTCTTGTTCGTGGATGAGATCCATCGCCTGAGCCCGGTGGTGGAAGAGATCCTGTATCCGACCATGGAAGATTACCAAATCGACATCATGATTGGTGAAGGCCCGGCGGCGCGTTCGATCAAACTGGATCTGCCGCCGTTTACCCTGGTAGGCGCGACTACCCGCGCCGGATTGCTCACCTCACCCTTGCGCGACCGCTTTGGTATTGTGCAACGCCTGGAGTTTTACACGACGGACGATCTGATTAAGATCGTGACGCGTTCGGCGGGTATCCTTGGAGTAAAGATCGACGATGCCGGTGCCCGCGAGATTGCCGCACGCTCCCGCGGGACACCGCGGATTACCAATCGCCTGTTGCGACGGGTGCGCGATTTTGCCCAGGTGAAGGCCGATGGTGAGATCACCGCCGCGGTGGCACAACAGGCCTTGGACTTGCTGGATGTGGATGCCAGCGGTTTTGATATGATGGACAGAAAATTACTGTTGACCATTATCGAGAAATTCGAGGGGGGGCCGGTGGGCCTGGACAGCCTGGCCGCGGCCATCGGTGAAGAACGCGATACCATTGAAGACGTACTGGAGCCGTTTTTGATCCAGCAGGGTTTTATCATGCGCACGCCACGCGGCAGGGTGGCGACCGCCAACGCTTACCGTCATTTCGGCCTGGCGACATCCGGCGCAACAACAAAGTCACCAACGGCATTGGATCTGTTCGGTGATAATTGAGTCCGGACGGCGCTAAGCGCCGATTCCCTGGAGATGGATAATCGATTCGTGAACGGGTTCTCATGGCCACTGCGGGTATATTACGAAGATACCGACGCAGGTGGTGTTGTTTACTATGCAAATTATTTAAAATTCATGGAACGGGCGCGAACGGAATGGCTGCGCGATTTAGGATTTGAGCAGGATGAACTCATTGCCAGGGAAGATGTCTTATTCGCCGTGCGGCATATTGAGGTCGACTATTTACAACCCGCCCGTCTGAATGATGCGTTAATCATCGATGTGCAATTGGTAGACGCCAGCGCAGCGACCATGACGCTGGCTCAACAAATTACAAAACAAAGCGAATCGGGTGTGTTGTGCAAAGGAACGGTAAAGATTGTCTGTCTGAAGGCAAGTACCTTCAGGCCTGTTGCCTTGCCACCCGCAATCCGTCGATTGTGGCGGGATAAGGAGTAAAGGTGGCAACGGATTTATCCATTATCGAACTGGTGTTGAAGGCCAGTTTGATCGTCAAAGTCGTCATGGGCCTGTTAGTACTGGCATCCATGTATTCCTGGACCGTAATTCTGTATAAACGCTCCGTGCTCAAACGCGCACGCAAGGACCTCCTGGCTTTCGAAAAGCGTTTTTGGTCAGGCGCGGATCTGGGGGAGCTGTATAAAAAGATTTCGACACAACGCGACAGGCTTACAGGCATGGAAGCCATTTTCGAGGCCGGCTTCCGGGAATTCATTCATTTGCGCAAGCAGACAGGCCTGGATGCCATGTCTATCGTGGAGGGTGCGCAGCGTGCCATGCGTGTTGCCCTGAACCGGGAATATGAAAATCTCGAAAGCCATCTTTCATTCCTTGCCACCGTGGGTTCAACCAGTCCCTATGTCGGCCTGTTCGGTACCGTCTGGGGGATCATGAATTCCTTTCAGCACCTGGGTACTTCATCCACGGCATCCATTGGCGATGTCGCACCGGGCATTGCGGAAGCCCTGGTAGCCACAGCCTTCGGTTTGTTTGCCGCGATTCCCGCGGTGATCGCCTACAACCGTTTCGCCAACGATCTCGAACGCGTCATGGGACGTTATGACAACTTCGTCGAGGAGTTTTCCACGGTTTTACAACGCCAGGCCAAGGCCTGATAACGGTAACGAGTGACTTATGGCGCAACCGGCCAAACGCTACCAGAAGAAACGAATGTCCGAGATCAATGTGGTGCCTTACATTGATGTCATGCTGGTTTTGCTTACCATCTTTATGATTACGGCACCGTTGTTGACGGAGGGTTACCGGGTAAAGCTGCCGGAGGCTCGTGCCAAGGCCATGCCTCAGAGCAAACAGCCGCCCATTGTGGTATCGGTGGATGCCAATGGCCGCCTGTATGTCAATCTGGGTGATTCGCCGAAGAAGGCCGTGACTGCGGATGTGCTGGTGACACGGGTTGTCGCGCGTCGCAAGCAATATCCGGATCTGCCAATCCTGATTCAGGGCGATGTGCAGGCAGACTATGGCAAGGTAATCAATGCCATGTCCATCCTGAATGAAGCCGGCGTCGATAACTTCAGCCTGGTGACCAAACCAACGCGGAGCAATTGATGCTGGAGATGATTAAAAAGCACCCGCGTTATGCGATTGGCGCGATCCTGGTGCATGTATTTTTCCTGATCCTGTTCGGTGTCAGCTTCCATTTCAAATCGGACCAGCGTGCGGCGTCGACGCAACCGCCAACCGTGCAGGTCACTACGGTTGACGAAAAGCAGGTTGAGAAAGAACTCCAGTCAATGAAGGCTCAGGATGAGCGCGCACGGCGTGAAAAGGAGGAGTTGATTCGCCAGCGTAAGTCCGAGGAAAAACGTCTGGCCGATCTGCGCGCGCAAAGACAGGCTGAACAGAAAAAACAGCAGGAACGCATTGCCCTGGAAAAAGAGCAGGAAAAGATACGCAAGCAAAAACAGGCGGAAGAGCAGCGCAAGAAAGAACAGGAACGCAAGCGTCAGGAAGAGGAACAACGCCGGGAGCAGGCCAAGAATGAGCAGGCCCTGAAACAGCAGTTGGCCGCGGAGGCGCAGCGCATGAAGGCGGAGCAGGCCGCCGCCGCACAACGGCGTGCCGCGCTGCAGGCAAGGCAGACCGAGATCGATAAGTACATGAATGCGATCGAAAACAGGATCTACCAGAACTGGATTATGCCGCCATCCACGAATTCGGGCCTGGTATGCGAACTCCAGGTGCAATTGATTCCCGGTGGCGAGGTGATTAACATCGAATTATCGAAAAGCAGTGGCGATCCTGTGTATGATCAGTCTGTCATTGCAGCGGTGAAAGCGGCATCGCCTTTACCTGTCCCATCGGCGGAAAGCGGGCTGTTCGACGAATTTCGTACCCTGACGTTACCTGTACGCGCAGACAAGAAAATGTAAATTATGTGGAAAAAACTCAAAATTGGATTTGTGATCGTGGTGTTAAACCTGGCGTGTGTCACGCCAAGCCGGGCCGCACTGACCATTGACGTAACTCTCTGGCTGGACAATGCCACGCCGATTAGCGTGGTGCCGTTTCAGTGGCAGGGGGCGGGTATCGAGCCCTTGCATATGACGGATGTCATCTCCGGCGATCTGCAGCGCAGCGGTCGCTTTGCGCCGATGGCGGAGAAAGACATGATTGAGCGCCCGCACGATGGCCGCGAAGTGAATTTTGCCACCTGGCGAAATTCAAAAATGAAGTATCTGGTAGTCGGTAAAGTACAGGCACTGGGGAATGGCAGTTTCCAGGTCCAGTTCCAGCTGATGGACGTGGACCAGGGTAAGCAGATGATCGGGCAAAGTTTCCAGGTCACGGCAACGGCCTTACGCCGGCTTTCCCATCACATTAGTGATTTGATCTATCAGGCAATTACCGGTGAGCGCGGTGCCTTCGATACCTATCTTGCCTACATTACGGTGCTGCATGGCAAGAACGGGAAGTCCTCTTATCAACTGGCGATTTCCGATTCGGACGGCTACAACGAGCAAATTCTGCTGAAATCGAGTTCGCCAATCCTGCGTCCTGCCTGGTCGCCGGATTGCAAGCAGTTGGCGTATGTGTCGTATGCCTCAGGCCATCCGCAGATTTACGTACAGAACATCTATACCAAACAGACGACACAACTCACCAATTTTTCCGGTTCGAGTCTGTCGCCAGCCTGGTCACCCGATGGTCGGCGCATGGCGATGTCGCTCTCCAAGGATGGTAATGCTGAAATTTATATTATGGACTTGCTCACGCGCAGTCTTTACCGAATAACCAACAATTATGCCATCGATGTCGAGCCGACCTGGTCACCCGATGGTCGAAGCCTGATTTTCATGTCGGACCGCGGCGGAAATGCCCAATTGTACAAGGTCGCGGTCGGGGAGACGGGGCGCCTGGGTAATCCTGCACGTCTGACCTATGATGGCATTGAGAATATGCGCCCGGATGTCTCGCCAAATGGCAAGCTGGTCGCCATGGTAAACAATACGGGGGGGCGCTATCGAATCGCCGTATTGGATCTGACGACAAATCAGTTGTCGATCTTGTCAGATGGGAACCTGGATGAGTCCCCCAGTTTTTCACCCAATGGCAACATGATCATTTACGCGTCGCAACTGGGCGGTAAGGGCGTGCTGGCCGTGGTTTCCTCGGACGGCCGGGCTAGCCAGAAATTACGTTTTTTACAGGGTGAGGTACGTGAACCAGCGTGGTCACCTTATAAATCCGATCAATAAATTCACTCTGTCAGGAGATAACTTTATGCGTCATGGAACAAAAATTTTATTAATTGGTGTGTTTGCACTACTGTTAAATGCCTGTGCCTCTACAAGCAAGAAGGGCGAGACTGAACAGGGGCAGGCGGCAACAGGTCAGGAGCAACGCGGTGCCGCACAGGCGCAGGGCGGATTTACCGGCAGTCCGTTCGAAGACCCGAACAATCCCTTGTCGAAACACACGATCTACTTCGATTATGACAAGTCGGATATTCACCCGGAAGATCGCGATGTTATTATCGCGCACGCCAAATACCTGGTTGAGCACCCGAATATCAAGGTTGTCCTCGAAGGTCATACTGACGAGCGTGGTACCCGCGAGTACAATATTGCCCTGGGCGAGCGCCGGGCCAAGGCCGTCAGCCAGCTTATGCAGTTGCAGGGTGTCGCAAAGTCCCAGATCGATGTCGTCAGTTTTGGTGAGGAGCGCCCTGTCGCGCTTGGTCATGACGAATCCGCCTGGCGTCTGAATCGCCGCGTCGAAATCACCTATCCGGGAATGTAAGATGAGATCCAGTCTTCTGATCGTCAGTTTGGTGTGTGGGGCCTTATCGGCGGTACAGCCGGTACAGGCCAGGGACATTCAATTGCGCTCCGGCAGTGATGATGCGTCCAGTGTCAGCGCACCGAATACCGCGCCTGAGATGAATACACGCAAACTGACGACAGAAGAACGTCTCGATCGCCTGGAACGCATCCTGAATAGTCAGGGCTTGGGCGATATGCTGATGCGGATGGATACCCTGCAAAGCGAAATCCAGAAACTGCGTGGTGATCTGGAATTGCAGTCCCACCAGCTGGACGAGATCAAGCAACGTCAGCGTGATCTGTATGTGGATATCGATCGGCGTTTGCTGCGGCTGGAACGTAATGAGCCGGGTAATTCCGGCACGACTGGCGTCACTCCGCAACCGGCCACGCCGATCCCGACGGGCAATGCTGCGGCAACGCAAACAGTGCAACCCGTTCCGGCGGCCGGCGCCAGCGATACTGCTGCACCGGTGGATGATGCTGGCGAGCAACAAGCCTATCAGAAGGCATTCGATACACTGCGCGATTTGAAATATGACCAGGCCGTCACCGCCTTCAATGGTTTTCTTGCCAAGTATCCAAAGGGTCGTTATGCGCACATTGCCCAATACTGGATTGGTGAGGCGGATTATGCGCAACGCAAATTCAAACAGGCGATCAACGATTATCAGAAACTCATAGACAATTATCCGACCAGCCCGAAGGTCGCTGAGGCCATGCTGAAAATCGGCTACAGCCAGTATGAGCTCAAAAACAACAAGGCTGCGGAAACCATTCTTAATCAATTGATAAAATCCTATCCGGGAACGACCGAGGCGGGGCAGGCGCAAAACCTCCTGCAAAAGATTCGACTCAACCGTTAGTCGATCGGAACTGTTTCATTTCAGTACACACAGGCGCATGTCGGATTCGATAGTCACCCAGGAAACCGGACTGAAACTGCGTCTGACGGAAATTTTCCATTCCTTGCAGGGCGAGACGCGTACCACCGGTATTCCCACGGTGTTTATTCGTCTCACGGGGTGTCCCTTACGCTGTGAATACTGCGATACCAGCTATGCATTTACCGGTGGAAGCTGGTGGACGATACCCGACATCCTGAATGAAGTGGCAAAATACGGGACTCACTATGTCACCGTTACCGGTGGCGAGCCTCTGGCACAGAAGGCCTGTCATGCGCTGTTGAAAGTGTTGTGCGACAATGGCTATGAGGTATCGCTGGAAACCAGTGGCGCCATGGATATCGCCGAGGTCGATCCGCGGGTGGTGAAAGTCATGGATTTGAAAACCCCGGGATCAGGCGAGGTCGATAAGAATCGGTATGCCAATATCGACTGGCTGACAGCGAGTGATCAGATCAAGTTTGTGCTGTGTAACCGCCATGACTATGAATGGGCGGTGTCCAAACTTGCTGAATTTCATTTGACTGAACGTTGTGAAGTGCTGTTTTCACCGAGTTATGGTCAGCTCGCATTGCGTGACCTGGCGGAATGGGTGCTTGCAGACCGGTTGCCGGTACGCGTTCAGATGCAGCTGCACAAATTGATCTGGGGTGACGCCCCCGGTCATTAGCAAGGAACACGATGTCGCAAGAAAAAAAAGCGGTTGTCCTGGTGTCGGGCGGGCTTGATTCCGCAACGACACTGGCGATTGCCCAACAAGCGGGATACCACTGTCATGCCATCAGTTTTGACTATGGACAGCGTCATCGCTGTGAACTGGAGGCAGCACAACACGTGGTGCGGCGTGCCCGCGTTAACATACACAAACGTGTCGTGCTCAATTTGAATGAGATTGGTGGCTCGGCGCTGACGGATGAGAGCATAGACGTGCCCAAACACGGATCGGCTGGTATTCCCATTACCTATGTGCCGGCACGGAACACCGTGTTCCTGGCCCTGGCGCTGGGCTGGGCCGAAGTCCTCGGGGCGTATGACATCTTTATCGGTGTCAACGCGGTGGACTATTCCGGCTACCCTGATTGTCGACCCGAATTCATTCGGGCCTTTGAGCGGCTTGCCAATCTGGCAACACGCGCCGGGGTAGAAGGTCAGCATTTCGCCGTTCATGCCCCGTTGATCCATCTGACCAAGGCCCAGATTATCCAGCGTGGTATCGATCTGGGCGTGGATTACGGTCTGACCATTTCCTGCTATGACCCGGATGCGTCTGGCGCCGCCTGCGGCGAATGCGATGCGTGTCGATTGCGTCGCGAAGGTTTTCTTGCCGCCGGGATCCCCGACCCGACGATTTATCAGGCCAGTTCTCTCCCAAAGTGAGCACTGACAGCCACACCTGGATCAGGCTATAATGCGCCGCTATTTATTAACCAGATTGGCAAAAACACATTAATAATCAGTAAGTTGAGGGGTGAGTCGGATGACTTATGATAATTTTTTTGACGCTCAGTCAATGTTCCTGTGGTCGACCTTCGTGATTTCCGTGATTCTTGGCATGGTCGCGAACAAGACCAACTTTTGCACCATGGGTGCGGTGTCTGACCTGGTGAACATGGGTGATTCCGGACGTTTCCGGGCCTGGATCCTTGCCGGTACCGTTGCCATGATTGGCGTGGTCATTCTTGAGTCGATGGGGCTCGTGAATCTTAGCGCCACAACATTGCCGCCGTATCGCGGTGGCGAATTTCAGTGGGGGCGATACCTGCTGGGTGGTTTTCTGTTCGGCATCGGTATGACCCTGGGCAGTGGGTGTGGCAATAAGACACTCATCCGCATCGGCGGTGGCAACATCAAGTCGATTTTTGTGTTTGTGACGATTGCCGTGATCGCCTATTTCATGGTCGACCCGTACAAGCAACTTACGAGCACCTGGTACCAGACCCTGTTTGCGCCCTGGTTAGGCAAGGCATCGATTACGCTCTCCGGTAGCCAGGATCTGGGCAGTGTCGTGGGCGGTGCGGTTGGTGTTGACCCTATGACCATGCGCATGATCCTCGGTGCCGTCATCGGCATTGTTGCGCTTGTGATTCTGTTCCGCTCCGCCGATTTTCGTAAGAGCTTCGATAATGTGTTTGCCGGCATTGTCATCGGTCTGGCGGTCATTGCCGCATGGTACATCACGTCCCATGTCATGGTTAACGGGGCCGACGGCAAGCAAACCCTGACCCAGTTTTACAATAACTGGGACTTCGCCATGGATAGCAGCGTGGGCAAACCGAAGAATGGTTCGACCAATCTGTTGCCACAGTCCTTTACGTTCATTAGTCCTATCGGTCAGGCGTTTGGATATGCTGGCTCCGGCTTTGCCAAGACCTTCCTGACCTTCGGTGTGATGTCAGTTATTGGGGTCATCGTAGGTTCGTTAATCTGGTCATTGATTACCCGGCGTTTCCGCATCGAATGGTTTGCCTCGTTCAAGGACTTCATCACGCACATGATCGGCGGCGTTCTGATGGGCTTTGGCGGCGTTCTGGGGCTCGGTTGTACTATCGGGCAGGGTATCACTGGTATTTCTACTCTGGCCTTAGGTTCCTTCCTCGTCTTTATCAGCATCGTCTTTGGCAGTGCACTGACCATGAAGATCCAGTACTACAAGATGGTGTACGAATCCGAGGCAACGTTCTTTAAGGCCTTTACGACCGCTCTGGTCGATATGAAATTGTTGCCGGGCGGCATGCGTCAACTGGAAGCCATTTGATGTGAAAAGGACTCGCCGGGGTTGCCAATCCCGGTGAGTCCGGTAAAATGCGCGCTTTCGCGGCAGGCCGTAACCAATGCCGTCTTATTCTGCGTTTCTAATGGGTCGTTAGCTCAGTCGGTAGAGCAGTTGGCTTTTAACCAATTGGTCGAAGGTTCGAATCCTTCACGACCCACCATTTTCGATTGCTTCATTATCGCCATAAATCGGCATATTTCTCACGCAGCACGTTTTTTTGTACCTTGCCCATCGTATTGCGTGGCAATTGCTCCAGGACGATAATTTTCTTCGGTACTTTGTAATTTGCCAGCTTTGCTTTCAGCTGGCTTATGATAGTTTTTTCATCCGGCACATGTTCAATGTCATCAGGGATGATCACGGCGGTCACCGCCTCACCGAAATCCTTATGAGGTAACCCGATAATGGCCGATTCCCGGATACCTTCAATTTCATCAAGCAGCAATTCGATCTCCTTGGGATAAACGTTATAACCGCCGGTGATGACCATATCCTTGTTACGGCCGACGATGGCGATATAACCTGAATTATCAAACTTCGCCAGGTCACCCGTTATGAAGAACCCGTCCTGGGTGAAATCCTCAGCGGTTTTTTCCGGCATTTGCCAGTAACCCTTAAAGACATTTTCACCCCTGACCTGTAACAGGCCGACGGTATCCGCCTGAACGGTCTGACCTGAATCATCGACGATCCTCACTTCCACACCCGGTAATGGCAGGCCAACCGTCCCGGCAACCCTTGCACCATCAACCGGATTGGAGGTGTTCATGCCGGTTTCAGTCATACCGTATCGCTCCAGAATGGTATGACCTGTGCGTTCCTGAAACTCAATAAATGTCTGTTCGAGTAGTGGTGCAGAACCCGAAATGAATAAACGAATGTTCCGGCAGACATCACGATTAAAATCCGGACTGTCCAGCAAGCGGGTATAGAAGGTGGGTACGCCCATCAACACGGTTGCCTTGGGCAACAACTCAATAATGCGTTTGGCGTCAAATTTGGGTACAAACAGCATCTTGCTGCCACCCAGCAAAACATTGTGGCAGGCGACAAACAGGCCGTGTATATGAAAGATAGGCAGCGCGTGTAACAGGATATCATCCTGCCGCCAGTGCCAGGTCTTCTGCAAGGCCATACCGTTTGCCGCCAGATTGCCGTGCGTGATCATCGCCCCCTTAGGACGACCCGTGGTGCCGGATGTGTACAAGATGACGGCGACATCATCCTTACCACATTCGACAGTGGTAAACATGTCAGATTGCCGCGCGGCCAGGCTCATCAGCGTACCCGCGCCCTGTGCATCCAGGCAGAAAATATTACGCAGGCCGTGTGCCTCACCGAGGCGGGCAAACATTTCTTCACTGCATGGATCGCAGACGACGGTTGCCGGCCTGGCATTTTCCAGGAAATAAGCCAGCTCGCTCTCCGTATAGGCCGTATTCAGAGGCAGATATATCAATCCGGCCCTGAGGCAGGCGAGATACAGGAACAGCACCTGCGGTGATTTTTCCACCTGGACCGCAACCCGATCACCCTTGGTTAATCCGTGCGCTAACAGGAGATTTGCTATGCGGGCAACGTGTTGTTGCAGGACGGCATAGGTGTAGGACTCACCGGATACAGTTTCAATGAAGACTGAATCGCTGGAACTGGGGAAATGCTGCTCAAAAACGGTATAAATATTCTTGTTCATGGCTACTGAGGCCTTTGACACGTCGCAGGTAATGGCAGTAGACTAAAATGATAATTAATAATTATGAATTATAAGTTGTTAAAAATCTAATATTTTCTAATCAGGTAACTGAGGATGACGGTGCCAGAGCAGATCAAAAGTGAAGCACTCTATATTCAGGTTGCTGAGCGGCTGAAAGCCCAGATATATCAGAACGAACTCAAGCCCGGTGATCCCATTGATGAGATGGCCCTGTGCAAGCGCTACGGCATCAGCCGTACGCCATTACGGGAGGCGCTCAAGGTCTTGAGTAGTGAAGGACTCATCCAGTTAATTCCGCGCAAGGGAAGCTATGTTCGCAACATGGACCTGGCGGAGCTGGATGAACTGTTTCCGGTCATGGCGGTGCTTGAGGGCTTGTGCGCGCGTGAGGCAGTGGAAAATTGCACCGAGGCAGACCTTGCCCGACTCGATGAAATGCACGCGACACTCGAAGTCCATGCCGAGAACGGTGACATCGACGAATACTACGAAAAGAATTTTGCTTTTCACCAGGCAATCCAGGATCTCTCCGGAAATCGCACACTCCAGCGCATTATCGGTGATCTCCGGAAAGTCCTGCGCCTGGCAAGGCACTATCAACTTACCATTCCCGGGCGACTTGAAGCATCAATCGATGAGCATCGGGAAATAATGCGAGCACTTCATGCCCACGATCCGGATATGGCGGAAAAGAGCATGAAGTCTCATTTACTGAAGCAATGGAAGTCACTGAGAGAGGAAAAATAATATCAGGCAGATCCAATAGTCATACAAAAATACACCACCTATAAGAGGAATATAATTATGAAAACCATCGTATCGCGAGGAGTATTTGCATTACTTGCTGCAGTATGCGTAAGCACATCCGGACTGGCTTTTGCTGCAGATCGTGTGCTTAAGGCATCACATCAATGGCCCGGTGGAAAGGGTGATATCCGTGACGAAATGGTGCAAATGATTGCACGAGACGTCAACAATGCGCATATCGGTCTGAAGATCCAGGTTTATCCGGGTAAATCTCTGTACAAACCAAAGGAACAGTGGGGCGCAATAGTCAAAGGCAAACTGGACATGACTGCTTTCCCTTTGGCTTATGCAGCCGGTCGTCATCCCGAATTCAACCTGACACTGATGCCCGGACTGGTCAAAAATCACGAGCATGCCCAGCGCCTCGACAAGTCTCCGTTCATGCAGCGCATCAGGAAGATTATCAATGATGCCGGTGTTATCGTGCTGGCCGATACCTGGCTTGCTGGCGGATTCGTTTCCAAGAAAAACTGTGTGCTGAACCCGGATGATGTCAAGGGTCAGACTTTCCGCGCTGCCGGCAAGGCCTTTAATGAGATGCTTGCCGGCGCAGGTGCCTCAATTGCCAAGATGCCGAGCTCTGAAATCTATTCCGCTCTACAGACGGGTGTGCTCGACGGCGCCAATACAAGTTCCGCGAGCCTGGTATCTTATCGCATCTATGAACAGGTCAAATGCCTTACTGCACCCGGCGAGCATGCGCTTTGGGTGATGTACGAACCTATCCTGATGTCGAAGAAAACATTCGACAGCCTGACAAAAGAGCAACAGGACCTGATTCTGGCATCAGGCAAGAAGGCGGAGCAGTTTGCCTATGAAGGCGCAAAAAAGGCTGACGAGACGCTCGTCAACACCTTCAAAAAGGCCGGTGTCAAAGTTGTCTATATGAATGCCGAGCAAGCAGCTGCCTGGCGGGCTATCGCTGACAAGACTTCGTATGAGAGTTTTGCCAAAGACGTCAAGGGTGGACGTGAATTACTGGATATGGCGCTGTCTGTTAAGTAAAAACAGGCAAGAAGTTGTTAACCGGTAGTTGCCTATCTTTGGAAGACGGCCGTTGTCATTGTGCAGCGGCCGTCTTTTTATTTTCAGACTTTTGATCTATGAATTATTTTATTCGATTTATCACTGTGCTCTCAAAGTTGTGCGGTATTGCATCTGCCCTGATGATATTTTTGTCTGTACTCGTGGTGATGCAGATGATTTGGGTGCGATACGTATTGGTCGAGTCATCCTACTGGCAAACGGAGTTTGTTACCTATCTTCTGATTGCCGCAACTTTTATTGGTAGTCCGTATGTGTTGCTGACGCGGGGCCATGTTAATGTGGATCTGATCCCGATTTTTCTGTCGCACCGGAAACGTTTATATCTGGCGCTGTTTTCATCGTGCCTTGCGCTGGCTTTCTGTCTGCTTATCACCTGGTATGGTTACAAGTTCTGGCTGGAAGCCTGGGAGAAGAACTGGCATTCCGATTCGATCTGGGGTGTGCGACTTTGGATACCCTATTTTTCGATGCCATTCGGATTCTGTGTGCTCTCGTTACAATATCTGGCGGATATTATCAATTTGTTGCTGGGCAGGGAGATGCCTTTCGGTATTCAGCAGGATCTCGCGGGTGGAGACTAAGCTATGAGTCCATTATTCATGGGCATAACGATTGCCGTGACGCTGATTGTCATATTGTTGTCTGGTATGCCAGTCGCTTTTGCGCTTGGGATCGTGTCGGTCGTATTTCTGGTTGCTGTAGATGGTCCGGGCAGTCTTACGATCATTGCTGATACGTTTTTCGGTGGACTGAATGAATTTACCCTGTTGTCGATTCCGATGTTTATATTGATGGGTGCCGCCGTATCTTCATCGAAGGCAGGAAGTGATTTATATGAGGCACTGGAGCGCTGGTTGTACAAAGTGCCAGGTGGCCTGATTATTTCCAACCTTGGGGCCTGTGCGTTGTTTGCCGCGCTCAGCGGCTCATCTCCGGCTACCTGTGCAGCCATCGGCAAGATGGGGATACCGGAAATGAAAAGGCGCGGTTATCCGAGCAGTCTGGCTACCGGTGCGATTGCCGCCGGCGGTACCCTGGGTATTCTGATCCCGCCCAGCATCACCATGATCGTTTATGGGATTTCTACCCAGACCTCGATCGGACGCCTGTTTATCGCCGGCATTATTCCCGGACTGATGTTGACGACGCTGTTTATGATCTGGTCATTATTTTACGCAAAGCGTTGTGGATTTCACTTTAAGGCCGGTGACAAGAGTTATTCCTGGAAAGAGAAATTTTCCATCCTTCCAAAGATATTGCCCTTTTTGAGCATCATTATATTGATTCTTTATGCCCTTTACGGCGGGGTGGCGACACCATCGGAGGCGGCGGGGGTAGGTGCGTTTGTCTGTATCATACTGGTCACGTTCATCTACAAGATGTGGGATTTGCGTGCGCATTGGGAAATACTCAGGAGCGCGATGCGTGAATCCGTCATGATTATGCTGATTATCGGGACAGCTGCATTATTCAGTTACATGATGTCGGATTTGTATATTACCCAGTCATTGGCGCAATGGATTGCGGGGCTGGAAGTTAACCCCTGGGTGTTATTACTCAGCGTTAACATATTCCTCATTATCGCCGGATTGTTTTTACCGCCCGTTGCAGTCATTTTAATGACTGCGCCCACACTGACACCCATTGTACAGGCAATCGGCTTCGATCCTATCTGGTTTGGTGTCATGTTTACACTGAATATGGAAATCGGTTTGATTACGCCACCGGTCGGTCTGAATCTGTATGTGATTAACGGGATTGCGCCTGACGTCAGGTTGAGCACGATATTATGGGGCTCGTTGCCATTTATGTTGTGCATGCTGCTGGGCATTATCCTGCTGGTAATCTTCCCGGGTATTGCAACATGGTTGCCGGATGTATTAATGGGGCAGGCTCACTACTAGAGCCAATTCAGGAACGATATTTTGCAGATACTCGTATTATTAGGCATGGGAGCCATTGCCGGGACACTTGCCGGACTGTTAGGTATTGGTGGCGGCATAATTATCGTTCCTGTACTCGCGCTGGTTTTTTCGGCGCAGAACATGGATATGGATGTATTGATGCATGTTGCGATTGGTACTTCTCTCGCGACGATTGTGATTACCTCGTTGTCATCCATCCGTGCCCATCAGAAACATGAAGCAATAAACTGGAGTGTATTCAGGACAATTACCCCTGGGATAATTATTGGCGGTCTGATCGGCGCGGGTCTGGCGAAATTGATCGCGGGTGAACATCTGCGCATCCTGTTTGGAGTTTTCATGTTATTTGTTGCGGCGCAAATGATCTTGGGCAATGCCGCAAAACCGCATCGGCATTTGCCAGAGACGGCAGGGATGTGGGCTGCAGGCACTGTCATTGGTACGATGTCATCATTAATGGGAGTGGGTGGTGGATCAATGAGCGTGCCGTTTCTGACATGGTGCAATATGAATATTCGCAATGCGGTTGCGACATCTGCCGCTATTGGATTACCGATATCTGTAGCGGGTGTTACCGGCTACATAATTACTGGTCTGGGTGTAGAGCATCGACCGGTATGGAGTCTCGGCTATGTCAATATACCGGCATTTTTCAGTATTGTTGTCGCAAGTACGATATTTGCCCCGTTCGGCGCGAAGATTACTCACAGAATTTCGCCAGAGCGCCTCAAGTTGTTTTTTGGATTATTTTTATTGATCCTGAGTGTGAAAATCTTATACGGGTAGAAGGACATTACGCGAGTGAAATCAAACTGGTTCCAAAGTGTAATCCAGTCAATCGCTGAAAAAGGCCGTGAATTGCTCGGCCTTGAGCAGACGAATGGTGCGAATGCTGATTTGTCCTCGATGTGTAAGCGTTTGCTTGCCAGTCACGGTGAGGCGTCGAATGTAGCGCTGTCACAGCAGATTATACATTTGTACCACGGGCTCGATTCCGAGAAGAGATTGGATTTTTTCAAATTATTGGCGGATGAGTTTAATCCGGACATTTTGGAACTTAAGCGTGCCGCACAGCGCTACTTTGAGTCTGGTAATCCGCAGGACCTGATCACGCTTAATAACGTGCTTGAGGCGCCGCGGCAGGAGCTTTTTCGGCGTCTCAACCTGGCTCCCAGCGGCACGGCACATCTTGTCAGTCTGAGGGCGGACCTGCTCAAGCTGCTGAAAAGGCATCAGGAGCTGATTTGTGTCGATGCCGATCTGAAACACATCTTGTCTTCATGGTTTAACCGGGGTTTTTTACAGCTGCGTAATATCGACTGGACCAGTCCGGCATTCGTTCTCGAGAAACTGATAAATTATGAATCAGTGCATGAGATACGGGGATGGGACGACCTGAGAAGACGGCTGATGCAGGACAGGCGATGCTTTGCCTTTTTCCATCCGGCAATGCCTGATGAACCGCTGATATTCATTGAAATCGCCCTTGTGAACGGTCTGACCGACAATATTTCGGACCTGATTAATCCAACGGCTCCAATGTTAGAGCCAAGACAGGCCGATACAGCTATATTTTATTCCATCAATAATACCCAGACAGGACTTCGCGGAATATCGTTCGGTAATTTCCTGATAAAGCAGGTTCTCGTCGAGCTGAGCTACGAACTCCCCTGGATAAAAACATCGTCCACACTTTCGCCAATTCCGTCCTTTGCCGGTAATTTGAAAAGATGGCTAAGTGGGGAGGCTCGTCAGCCGGTTGATAAACTATTTGAAAATGTAATTCTGCAAAATAACGATTCTATCCTACAGGTTGCAGAAAATAATCAACTGGATACTTCATTGCCGATAAAAGGCATACTAAACACCATACTCGAAAATAATCTATCGGCGGATGACAAAACCCTGCATGTATTATTAAGTGATCTGGCGCTTGCTCATCTAACGACAATCGGTGACAACAACAAGCTGCCTGATCCCGTTGCAATTTTTCATTTGTCGAATGGTGCAAGGCTTGAGCGTATCAATACTTATGCTGATACGTCTGAACACGGATTAACCAGTTCTTTCGGGGTCATGGTCAATTATTTATACAACATGAGCGATGTCGAACGGAATCATGAGGCGTTTGTTTCCGAGAAGAAAATTGTTATGTCGGAGCATTTAAACAAACGCGCAAGACAGCTGGAGGGATGAGTCACTCTGTGCACGCTTGGGGATTGTATAGTTAGCTTTTATTCTGTTTCCAAAGCATAAAACGTTCTTGCGGGACGATTACCCCGGATATCTGTGCACTATACCAAGCGTTGGTTGAGTCTTTGTGACAGGCAAAAAAAAGCCCGGGAGACCCGGGCTTCAAGTTTGACGATTATGGAATTATTCGCGTACACCTGGAGCATTGACCTTGATGCCATTGCTCATATAGGTCTCGAAGTACTCCAGCGCGATATATTCATCGCTTTGCGGTTTGAATGGCTTGGCGCGCACCTGTTTGTTACAACTGGCATAGCGAGCCTCAAGTGTGACGAAACCACCCATGACCGGATCGCCTGTAAGCTCGTTATTCTTGCGATATGCCGGGAAGTGAGTCGGGTGGCCCAGTGCCGGGCTTATCAGGTTGGCGCGGGCCATTTGACCGGAGTGGTACATGTGGCAATCTGCACAGGCCATGTTCAATTGGCCGCGCTTGGCGTAGAAATGATGCTTACCGCGGTTATAGATGGCCAGTGCACGCGGATCATTCGGGATGACCACGTTCAATTTCTTGCCACGGGAGGTATACCCCATGTAGGCAGACAATACTGCCAGTTTGCCGCCTGCGCCGAATTTGATTTTCTCGGCATTCAGGTCAACGCCGTTCTTTTTGAGACAGGCCATGATGTCGCCTTCCAGCGTATGCACGGTGCCGCTTTTGGCATCAAACCAGGGATAGTTTTGACGAATGCCGATGCCGCCGTTCTTGAAGCACTTGCCCACGTTGTACTTGGCAAACAACTGTTTGCCCAAGTCCAGACCCGGTTCGTACGGCGGGAATTCCATCATGGCTTCGAATTCTTCACGGCGCCCTTTGTCGATGCCGTAAATACCATCAGCGAATTCCTGCAGTTTTACACCCGGGAAACGTTTTAAATAATATTCCCGGAACTCTTTCAAGTCTTGCTGCGGCGTTGCAGAAGACAACGCAGGCGCTAACCCCATCAGGGCAACTGCGGCTGTAATCACAAGCTTCTTCATTGTTTAACTCCTATCATTCATTCTGAAGATCGGTTCGGTTATTAGCTCACCTTGACGGTGGTTGAGTCTTTCTCACCGAGGTTATCGACCCAGCTCATCTCAATGGTGTCACCCGGTTTGCCGCCCTTGAGGTCAAAGGCCACGTACGGGTTCTTGGACACGGCCGCGCCCCATTGGGCGGTCACGACCGTGGCCCCGTTGTGC
>WGLP01000013.1 GCA_016125505.1 Gammaproteobacteria bacterium | reverse complement strand
TCCGCCAAGCGCAGAGCACGCGGCTACGTCCGCTTCGCCACGATCCGCACCGTGATCTTCCTGCTCGCCGGCAAACTCGACTTCTCGAAACTCAACCCGCATGTGGCACATTAACCCACTCGGAATTCAAAAGAGCCATAAATAGCTTCGTATAAAAATGAGCATCCCGAGCGATTTTTTTTCGCACCAAATCGTTTAGTGCAAGTCTCTAAAGTTACGTTTGCTTCGTGATTACGCGGGAGAGGGTGAAATGGCGTCATTACAACACATTGACATCAATAGTCTGGTCGAACCACTGACCGGCGATATTGCTGTTGGCGTTGATCTAAGACATGACGTCTCACCTGCCTCAGATTATTCAAAACTGCGTGATGCGCGTAAAGCGGCACGTATTGCTGAACGCAACTCCCTCTTTGATGGCAATTCAAGCGAAGCCGACGAACATTGGCGAACCGTTCTCGAACTTGCGCCAAAGCTACTAAAAAGCGAAAGCAAAGACCTGGAAATGGCCTGCTGGTATACGGAGGCCCTGTTACGCAAACACGGATTCCGCGGTCTGCACGATGGCTTTACCTTGATTCGAGAGCTAATAGAACACTACTGGGATGATATTTACCCTCTTCCCGACGAAGACGGAATTTCCACGCGGGTTGCTGCTCTGACAGGTCTCAATGGCGAGGGTGCTGAAGGTGTCTTGATTGCGCCCATGCGTAGCGTGCCCATTACGGAAAATGCCGATCAAGGTGCGTTCAGTTACTGGCAATACAAACAGGCTCTCGACGCACAGCGCATAACAGACGAAGACGCGCGTGCCGATGCTATCGCAAAGAATGGTTTTAGCCTGGATGATATTCAGCGTGCGGTTGAATATTCCAGCCAGGAATTTTTCGTCAATCTGCGGCAAGATTTGCAGGGCGCGCTGAATGAATATAAAAATATCAGTACCCTGCTGGACGAACACTGTGGGATACATGACTCTCCCCCCACCAGCAACATCACCAATACCCTGATCGAAATACAGGGTGCGATTTCTCATATCGCCCAGCATAAACTGCCACAGGATATCGAAACAGAAGAAGATTCCGAGGATCATACGGTCACCTCAACCACGTCATCCGCAGTCAAACCAGCAGCGGTAAAATCGCGTGACGAGGCGTTCAGACAACTGACAATCATCTCGCAATTTTTCCGCCAGACCGAACCCCACTCCCCTATTTCCTACGTACTGGAAAAGGCCGTCAAGTGGGGGAATATGCCGCTAGGTGAACTGATTCAGGAACTGATCCCGGATTCAAACTCTCGTGACACGTACAGTTCATTAACGGGTGTAAAAACGAGTGATGACTAAGAATAGATAGCATCGATATACGACACAGGTATTCTTAACGCCAACAAAATACAAGGCCAAGAATAATCGTTAGGCAACAATCAGGAGAAATTTATGGCAGAGAGCATTCATGACAAACTGAAGCGGGTACGGAAACCCAGAGTGCATATTACTTATGACGTCGAAACCAACGGTGCGTTGGATAAAAAGGAAATCCCCTTCGTCATGGGCGTGATGGGCGACTACTCCGGCGACAATGCTGACACCAAAAAGCCGCTCAAGGACCGTAAATTTTCCCTCATCGACAGAGATAACTTCAATGAAGTAATGAACAATGTCTCACCAAAATTAGACATGAAGGTAGACAACACTCTCAGTAGTGATGGTACCCAAATGTCAGTGTCGCTGGATTTCAAATCCATGGAAGATTTTGAACCCCAGCGTATCGTTGAAAAGGTTGAACCTTTAAAAAACCTCATGGAAACACGGAACAAGCTCCGGGATCTCCTGAGCAAGGCTGACCGTTCTGATGTACTTGAATCAGTCCTGGAAAAAATCCTGAGCGACAGCGAAGCCATGTCTGCCTTGTCGAAGGAACTGGGTGTCGACAACGCCGGCGGTAACGGAAAAGGTGACAAATAATGAACGATAAACAACAAGCCCAAGCGGTCGAAGAAAAGGTCGAGGAACTTAATTTCCTAGAGCAGGCCATCAGCGCGACAAAGCAGACCCCGCGTGATGAAACCGAAACCCTACTGAAAACCCTGACCCAGGAGGCGCTCAAAGGTACGGTAACCTGGGATAAAAACCTGACGGTGACGATCAACTCCGCCATCGCAGCTATCGACCGGGCGCTGAGCGCACAACTCTCCGCCATCATGAAGAACGAGAAATTCCAGCAACTGGAAGGTTCATGGCGTGGTCTGCAACATCTGGTATCCAATACCGAAACCGGGTCACAGCTGAAAATCCGCATGCTGAATATCAGCAAGAAAGAACTTTCGCGCGATCTGGAAAAGGCTGTCGAGTTTGATCAAAGCCAGATTTTCAAAAAGATCTACGAAAATGAATTCGGGACCGCCGGCGGTGAACCGTATAGCGCGATCATCGGCGACTACGAGTTCAGTTCAAGCTCGGACGACGTCAATCTGCTCTCGAATATGTCGAATATTGCGGCAGCCGGCTTCTGCCCGTTTATTTCCGCCGCCGCGCCAAATATGTTCGGTTTCGAATCCTTCACCGAACTCTCCAAGCCGCGTGATCTGGAGAAAATTTTTGAGTCCGCGGAATACATCAAATGGCGCAGCTTCCGTGACAGCGAAGATGCACGCTTCGTCGTCCTGACCATGCCGCGGGTATTGGCGCGCCTGCCCTACGGACAAGAAACCAAGCCTATCGAAGAATTCAATTTCGAAGAAGGCAATATCGACAGCAATGGTCGCCAGCTCAAGCCTAACCATGATGACTATTGCTGGATGAATGCTGCCTACGCCATGGGCGCGGTACTCACCAGCGCCTATGCCGAATACGGCTGGTGCACCAGCATCCGTGGTGCCGAAGGTGGCGGCAAGGTAGAAGGATTGCCGAGTCATGTCTTCATGAGCGATGACGGCGATATGGACCAGAAATGTCCGACGGAAATCGGCATCACCGACCGTCGCGAAGCGGAATTGAGCAAGCTCGGATTTCTGCCCCTCTGCCATTACAAGAACACCGACTATGCCGTGTTCTTTGGCGCACAGACCACGCAAAAACCCAAGCATTTCGATGATCCGGACGCGAGTGCGAACGCCGAGATCTCGGCCCGACTGCCCTACATCATGGCAACCTCGCGCATCGCCCATTTCCTGAAGGTAATGGCGCGCGATAAGGTGGGTTCCTTCATGGAGGTCTCCGATGCGGAAGAATGGCTGAATCGCTGGATTTCCAACTATGTCAACGGCAGTCCCGGGGCCAGTGCCGATATGAAGGCACGCTATCCGCTTGCCGAAGCCAATATCGAAGTGAAGGAAGTCCCTGGCCAGCCTGGCGTCTATAGCGCCATTGCCTGGTTACGGCCCTGGCTGCAAATGGAAGAGTTAACCGCGTCGCTCCGGCTTGTCGCCAATATTCCCAAAGCCGGTGGTTAAGCATTGATAAGGGTTACATCCGTCACGCAATTGCGTGACGGGTTTCTCTCGCGAAGTAAACCAGATTGAATTTTGTGTCGACTTTATCCGCTCAATCACTTCCACACCGGCTTGGTACGCCAACGCCACCCACAACCCTTCTGGATTTGCTTGTCCAGCCCTCTTACATCACAAATCTACGTGAATTTATTGCCGAACAGGATACAGAAAAGGCCCTGCGGTTCTGGATAGAGAACTATATTCCCAATCATATAGACAGAACACCTGACGGTATTCAGCACGCCATAACGCGGTCAATCGCAGACCTTGATGAGCTTATCAATAACCAGATAAATGAAATCCTTCATCACTGCGCTTTTCAAAAGCTGGAAGCCTCCTGGCGTGGACTTTTGTATCTTGTCGACGAGGCAGAAGGGTCACAAAATATTAAAATAAAAATGCTCGATATCAGTTGGGGCGAGGTCTCCAAGGATATCGGACGCGCACTGGAATTCGATCAGAGCCTCCTGTTCCACAAGATCTATACTGAAGAATATGGCACACCCGGCGGTGATCCTTATGGCGTGATCATCGGCGATTATGCGGTTAGTCATAAAGTTTCTCTGGATCATCCTCACGACGACATCGCGACACTCGATGGCATGGCGCAAATCGCTGCTGCGTCGTTTGCACCGTTCATCACGTCGGCATCCAGCGAATTTTTCGGTCTGGATGACTTTGAGGAGCTTGGCCTGCCTATAAACCTGGATACGGTTTTCAAGCAGGCTGAATATATTCGCTGGCGGGCATTGCGGGAAAAACCGGACTCGCGCTTTGTAGGCATAACACTACCTCGCATACTCATGCGTCGTCCTTATGTGAAACAGGCGACCGGCTTTAAAGGTATACACTTTGAAGAAAACTGTGCAGCCCGGCACCATAACCACTATCTGTGGGGCAATGCCTGTTATGCCTTCGCCGGCATTCTGCTTCGTGAATTTGCCAATGTGGGATGGTTCGGTCATATACGAGGCGTGCCGAGAAATTACCAGTCAGGTGGACTGGTTACCAGTCTGCCGATAGATGATTTTGAGACGGATGCGCCTGGCATTGCCTTCAAGCCAGTGACCGAAGTCATCATCACCGACAGCAAAGAAAAGGAACTTAGTGAACTGGGCTTCATTCCGCTATGCCAGTGCTATAGCACACCCTTTGCCGCCTTTTATAATAATCAGTCCATTCAGCAGGCCCAGAACTCCGGCTCGAATGATGCGCGCATCAACGCACGCCTGTCCGCCATGCTGCAGCATGTTTTTTGCGGGTCGAGGATCGCACATTACATAAAAATTATCGTCCGCGACAAAATCGGCTCATTTCTCGGTGCCGCGGAATGCGAAGATTATCTTCGTAACTGGCTCTATAGCTACACAACCGGCCGTGAAGACTATGACTGGGAGGATCAGGCCAGATACCCGCTTCGCGCGGCTGAAGTTCAGGTAAAGGAACATCCCATGCGTCCCGGTTATTTCGCCTGCGTCATTCGTTTAAAGCCCCATTATCAGCTCGATCATATGGTTTCCGAGCTGGAAATGGTGACTGAATTGGCACCGATAGGGTAACGCCATGGCGCGCATTGATAAAAAGAAAAAGCTGAGGCCGTCCATCCTGGACAGGTTGATCGACGATGAACCGCACAACCAATCCGAAAACGACCCTGGTCAGCATCAATTACTCAGACAGTTGCGAGAAAGTGTCCGCCGCGACCTGGAAAGCCTGTTAAATACGCGATATTCCATTATCAGTCCAAGCGAGGAACACACCGAATTGGACAGATCATTACTGAATTATGGATTACCTGATCTCGCAACGGTCAATATCCTGGATTCACGGAGACGGGACGAATTCACTCGCACCCTGCAAAAAACACTCATGGATTTTGAACCTCGCTTTAAAACAGTCAAGGTCAGCTATCTCGATAACAATGACAAACTGGACAGGACATTGCATTTCCGTATTGACGCTGAAATCTTTGCCGAGCCGCTGCCTGAAGTGGTGGTGTTTGATTCCGTCCTCGAATCCGTAACGAGAAACGTCACCATCAAGGAAATCTCTCATGGCGGATGAATTATTAAGCTATTACGAAAAAGAGCTGGCCTTTATTCGCCAGATGGGGGCGGAATTCGCCAAAGAGCATCCCAAAATTGCAGGCCGCCTCGGCATTAACGATGATATCGTGGAAGACCCGCATGTCTCGAGGCTCATAGAGAGTTTCGCGTATATGAATGCACGCATTCAGCATAAGCTGGATGACGATTTTCCCGAGCTGAGTGATGCGCTACTGAATGTCCTGTTTCCCCATTATCTCCGGCCTATCCCCTCGCTTTCGATTGTGCAGTTTACGCCAGACAGGGAACAGCTCGATTCTGCGTATGAGATCCCGAAAAACACCATGCTGCAGACGGAGCAATTCCAGGGAGAAAGTTGCGTATTTTCGACGGTTTACCCCACAGTATTGCAGCCAGTAGAAGTCAGTTCCGCCGGCCTCCATGGCCTGCCCTTCTCGACACCTGGCTCTGCCAGGATTCGTGGCGCCGGCAGCGTCTTAAAGCTTTCCTTTACCGCATTCAACGAACAAATCAAACTTGGGCAGCAAACGCCTGCAAAGTTGCGTTTTTATCTCAAAGGCCAGTCGCAGCATATCAACCCGCTATACCAGATGTTGTTGAACGACTGTCTGAATGTTGTCCTGGCACGCTCGGAATCTGACCTTTCGCCTGTATACATGGGGAATGATGTAATACGCCCCGTTGGCTTCGGCGAGCAGGACGGCCTGTTACCTTATCCCGCGGCATCCTTCACGGGGTACCGCCTGTTGACAGAATTTTTTATTTTCCCTGAGAAATTCATGTTCATTGATATTGTGGACCTGGATAAATTCATTCCAGAGGATGTGAACGAACGACTGGATATCTATATTTATCTCAAATCCGCCGATGTCGAGCTCGAACATAACATCACGAAAGAGACGTTTGTTTCCGGTTGTACGCCGGCCGTAAATTTATTCCCGCACAGAGCCGACCCCGTCAGGCTCGATCACACGCACCATGAGTACCAGATTATTCCTGAAGTCAGGCGTCCGACTGGCTATGAAATTTATTCGGTCGAGCAGGTCAGCGCGTCGACATCATCAGGGGGTATTGAAGAATATTATCCGATGTACGGTCTGAATCATGACAATCAAAATACCGTAACGAATACCTTCTGGTACGCCTCGCGTCGCACGGCAAAACTTGGTATCTACGAGCGCGATGAAGGGACAGACGTCTATCTGAATCTTGTAGACCTGGATTTCAACCCGAACGTACCGGACGAACGCACACTCAATATCGATACTGTTTGCAGCAATCGCGACCAGCCTGCAAAACTACCATTTACGACTGACCAACCGAAGTTGCAGTGCATCAACGGCGCGCCGCCCTGTTCGAAAATACGCTTCCTTATCAAACCAACGTCCGTCGTGAGGCCGCCGTTACGCAATCAGTCACGCTGGCGACTCATATCGCATCTTAATCTGAATTTCCTGTCGCTTACCGGACGTGACGATGCAACGACCGCACTTAAGGAAATCCTCCGTCTCTATGACTTCAAAGAATCCTCTGTTTCGCGAGCGCTGGTGGACTCTATATTGCAGGTCAAGGCACACCCCATTAGCGCGCCCTTGAATATTGATGGCCATACGACCATGTGCCGTGGCATGGAAATAGAAATCGAAATCGATGACCAACGGCTGGCAGGCAGCAGTACCTACCTGTTCGCCACAGTACTGGAGCATTTTTTTGCCCTGTACTGTTCTATTAACAGTTTCACGCGGATTCTGTTCAAAACAAAAACCAAAGAAGGCTACTTAAAGAAATGCCCACCACGAGCCGGCGAAAAGATCTTTCTGTAACGAGGATTCTCTCCGAATCTCCATACAGGTTTTCATTCCAGCAGGCTGTGCGTCTGCTGGAACGTTCTGCCGCTTATACCAGCATGGACAACAAAGAAGCTGCGAGTAAACCCGTTGCGCGATTTGCACCGCCGGGCTCAGAACTGATCCGTTTCAAAACCACTCAATCGCTTGCTTTCCCGGCGTCAGAAATTTCTAGAGTCTCGCATAACACACACAACACGCCAGGACAATGGACCGTCAATGTCAATTTCATGGGTCTCACCGGGAGCGGCGCCGTACTCCCCTATCATTACACCGAGTTCGTACTGTCGCGAGCCAAACAGAAAGATAATACGACTCGAGACTTTTTTGATATTTTCAATCACCGGACCGTATCGCTTTTCTACCAGGCATCCGTAAAATATTCGCTGCCAATCGAACATGAACGGACCAAGACCCACAACGCCAATAATACGGAGATCGATCGCCACACCCAGATATTATTATCGCTTATCGGGCTGGGAATGCCCGGTTTACAAAAGCGTCTCTATACCCGCGATGAATCTTTGGTCTATTACGCCGGCCTGTTTAGCAAAAAACTACGGACAAGCGCGGGTCTTAAGCAAATCATTTACCAGCACTTCTCCATTCCGGTGGAAATTCAGGAATTCATTGGCCAATGGCAGGCGCTGATCGACGACGTCCGCACCCGCCTCCCCGGCATGGAAATTCCCAGAGGCCAGAATAATCAGCTTGGGAAATCCGTCATGCTGGGACGTAAGGGCTGGTTTTCTCAAGGAAAAATACGCATCATCCTTGGGCCGCTGAACCGTAAGCAGCTCCACGCTTTCTCACCGGGGACAACGGCACTCAAGGCATTGGACGAAATTGTGAAACTCTATCTCAATTTCGAACACGATTATGATTACGTCATGCGCATCCGACGCGAGGATTTACCGGACAGGACAAAACTTAAAAAGGATGCCGCACCAATCATCGGCTGGAACACCTGGCTTGCTAATGAGAAAGGCCACTCACCAAATAACGATGCAACAGTCGACATTCCCGTGTCCGCTGCGCGACTTAGATGACGGCGCCACACGTGCACTAGCCAAGTAATAGAAATCATGAATAGCGTATTGCCAGTCCGAAAACCCAGGCCATTAACCCTGTTCAGCGCCACTCTGTGTGCAGGTGTTTTTCTGGTCTTACTCTCCGCCTGCTCATCGGATGCTGTTGTTAAATTGAAGGACAATACCCGACTAAGTGATATCGCGATAAACCTAAATGGCGCCGCAATAGAATCAAGACCGGATATGGTGGAAGTATGCAAAGGTTTCATTTTGTCCAGGTCGCAGATCATCGAGTATTACGCTCATTCTACTTTAGTAGACGACAAAACAGCCTATCTCAAACATAACATTTTACCTTGCTATGCCGCAGGATCCGCCGTCATTAACGACAGTCGATATAAGTGGAAAATTTATGCCGGCGGTATAGGAGAGTTCACCTCTGATTCCAAACGCTTTTTGAAAGTTTGCGGCAAGGATTGTTGCCAGAAAATGCCGGACGTGTGCCAGTAAGCAGATATACAAGCAAAAATGCAAGACTAGACGAGGAAGATATGATTGCAATAAATTTAAAGTCTCTGGTGGGGAAACTGAACGAAACCACAAGGAATGCCCTCGAAGGTGCGGCTGGATTGTGCCTCGCGCGCACGCATTATAATGTTGAAATCGAGCACTGGTTAGTGAAATTACTCGAGGACCCTGACAACGATCTTGCCCGCGTGCTTGAGAAATTCTCCGTCGATACAGGAAGACTTACCCGCGACCTCAATAAGGAACTGGATAGAATAAAATCCGGAAACACGCGTGCACCCGCATTGTCTCCCAATATTATCGACGTTGCCAAGAATGCATGGATGCTCGCCTCAGTCGAGTATAACCACCCCATAGCCACATCTGCGCATGTCCTGACCGCCATCATGCTTGACGACGGCCTGCGCCATTCCATTGAGGCAACTTCTGATGAATTCGGAAAAATCTCGCCGGAATCCCTGCGCGAAGTGACTCGCGCGATCGTTGGCACCACGTCCGAATCTGCACAAACCGTTCAAACAGGAAAAACCGAAACTGATACAACAGCGTCTCCATCCAGCACCCCAGCCCTTGATAAATATACAATCAATCTGACTGACGATGCCAGGAGAGGAAAGATCGATCCCATTCTCGGCCGCGATGAGGAAATACGTCAGATTATCGACATCCTGATTCGTCGCCGTCAAAATAATCCTATCCTGACCGGCGAGGCCGGTGTCGGCAAGACCGCCGTCGTCGAAGGATTTGCGCTTCGGGTGGCATCGGGTGATGTACCGGACCAGCTGAAGGATGTCTGCGTACGCGTCCTTGACCTCGGCCTCTTGCAAGCTGGCGCGAGTGTAAAAGGCGAATTCGAAAATCGGCTCAAATCCGTTATTAACGAAGTCAAGGCATCCAGCCAACCCATTATTCTCTTTATTGATGAAGCGCACACACTGATTGGTGCAGGCGGAAAGGAAGGCCAGGGAGATGCCGCCAATCTGCTCAAGCCTGCTTTAGCGCGCGGCGAATTACGCACCATCGCCGCCACCACCTGGGCTGAATATAAAAAATACTTCGAGCGTGACCCCGCGCTAACCCGCCGCTTCCAGGTCGTCAAAATCGAAGAGCCTGATGAAGAAAAAGCCATTAATATGATGCGCGCCATCTCCGGGATGTTACAGAACCATCATGGGGTACGCATACTGGATGAGGCCATCATTGACTCCGTCAAATTATCCAGCCGTTATATCACCTCTCGTCAATTACCGGACAAATCCGTCAGCCTGCTGGATACCGCGTGCGCGCGAGTCTCCCTCAGTCAAAGCGCCACACCGGCAGTCATCGAAGACACACGGCGTAATATCACACAAGCCGAGACCACCATTGCGCTGCTCGAGCGCGAACATGCCGCACTGGGCAATAAGGCGGACCGGATAAAAGAGCTACAACAGCTCAAAACCTCCCTTGAGGCACAACTTGCAACCCAAACCGCGCAATGGGAACAAGAGAAAGAGAAAGTTGCCAGTATTCACGCACTCCAGCAAAAGATTGATGAAGATTTCAGAAACCGCGTTTTATCGGACGAAGAGCGCAAACTGCGAAAAGCATCACCTGTCCTGACGCCTGATGAGATCGAATCCATAAAAGCCGGTTTAAAAATCCTCATGGACGAACTGGAGCATATTCAGGGCGATTCACCCATGATACAGGTAAACGTTACCGGCCAGGCTATAGCAGAGGTCGTCGCCAACTGGACAGGCATACCCGTCGGAAAAATGGTCGCCGATGAAATCCAGTCTATCCTGAATTTGCACGAGTCACTGCAAAAGCGCGTCATTGGCCAAACGCATGCCCTGCACGCTATTGCTGAAAATATTCGCACTTCACGCGCCGGGCTCACCGATCCCCGAAAGCCCATTGGCGTATTTTTTATGGTTGGTCCCAGTGGTGTTGGAAAGACAGAAACGGCCCTGGCTCTCGCCGACGTACTTTATGGTGGTGAGCAAAATGTCACTACTATCAACATGTCTGAGTTCAAAGAAGAACACAAGGTATCCATGCTGCTGGGTTCACCACCAGGTTATGTCGGATACGGTGAGGGTGGCGTGCTCACAGAGGCTGTACGTCGCAAGCCCTATAGCGTGTTACTACTGGATGAGATGGAAAAGGCGCATCCCGGTGTCCAGGATGTATTTTATAACCTGTTTGACAAAGGGACCATCAAGGACGGCGAAGGCAGAGATATCGATTTTCGCAATACGGTCATCATCATGACGTCCAATGCCGGCGAAGAGCACATTCGCGCCATGTGTAACGCCGCTGAAGAGACACCCACCCCGGAGGTCTTGCTTGACAATTTCAGGCCGCAATTACTGAACTATTTCAAACCGGCCTTTTTAGGCCGCAGCACTATCATCCCCTACTATCCGTTAAACGATGATGACCTGATGAAAATCAGCGAGCTAAGCATGAACCGGATTAAAAAACGCGTTCACGAAAACTATCATGCGACATTTACCTATGATGATGATGTGTTGTTGCATATCGTAGCGAGATGCCAGGAAGTCGATACCGGCGCCAGAAATATCGAGAATATTCTGTCCAGGACCCTCCTGCCCGACCTCGCCAGCGAATGTTTATCTAAAATGACTGATGGCGATGATATACACGCCATACACATTGGTGTGACTAACGAGGGCAGTTTCACATATGCGGTCTCATGACCATGAAACCGCGTGGATTCCAATCATAGAATATTCGACATCGAGCTGAATTAATACTGTTCAAATGCGTAAGATAACGTTCACTATCGTCATGTTATCCGGACTTTGCCTGCCTGCAATCTCTGATTGCGTAAACGCAAAATCTGTAGGCATGGAAAGCACTCTCGAACGACTAAACAACCATTTCACACAGTTCACAGAGGCATTTTATTCAAAATTCACGCCAGATGATGACCACGCTACGTTCAGCAATATTCAGCAGCTTGCGCAATATGCGGAAGCCAACATAAATTCCGGAGATGAGATTACTGCGATTAGCAGCATAATGCGAAACAAAAAATTAATAGCCGGAAATATTAACTCCAAAGCTATAATCAGGATTACCGGATTTCTTCTGGATGCTTACGAAAAACGGGTGGCGGATAATATTTTTAAGAAAGCAAGACAGGAAAGCGATCCGTCGCTGGTGTCGAATACTCAATTCGAGTTTGCCAAATACCACTTTTCGAAAAACGAATGGCAAGAAACAATCAATATTATTGGAAAAATCGCTAATGATTTGCCTGAGAAAGAGTATCAGCATGCGCTCTTTATGGAAGGCATGTCGTATCAGAAACTGCTACATCATCGAGAAGCGCTAAGCATCTACCAGAAAGTTACCGAGTCCTCCGAATATTATCCGGTTACCAGAATAAACATGGCAGTCTCCGATTTTCGCCAGGGCTGGTGGACGGATGCGCACGCGATAATCCTGAATTTATTAAAGACACCGACTGTCAGTGAGAATACCGATTTTAAGGACCGCCTAAACACGATGCTCGGTTATTCTTTTTTACAGCTTGAATATTATCGCAACTCCCGCGATGCGTTCCGCAATGTCTCTCTAAACAGTCAATATACAAACAAGGCCTTATTGGGCATTGCACTCGACGCCGCTTATCAAGCTGATTACACGGGCGCGATCAATGCCGCTGAAATGTTAAAAAACAGCGGCCGGAATTCACTGGAAAAAGATGAAGCCTATTTACTATTACCCTATTTCCATGAAAAGGCCGGGCAGTACAGCGTGGCGACGGCGGGCTATAACCAGGCAATTGTCTATTACGAAGCCCGACTCCATTCGCTCAGCACTTATAATCGGCAAGATATTGACTTTTATATAAAAATACTGGACAGCAAACAGCCTGATCGTTTCACCATTCATGACGAAGGTATCGATCTGGAAGACCGTTTGCCGCGTTCGTATTTCGGTCAACTACACCTGATAAACCAGTATCGAGCGAAGGTTCCTCCCATGCAATCTGACGCGCTGACAACACGACTGAGGCAACTTACAGCTGAGTATGCGGAATTGATGAAATCAGAGACAGATGCAATTCTGGCAGAGCGTGTTCAGTATATAACCGATTACATGAACCAGGCTCGTTATGGTATCGCACGCCTGTATGACAATAGCCGGGCTAATACAGATATAACAAAATGAATAAGCTTATCCTCTTGTCAGCGTGTCTATTGATCACATCCTGTGCGCATCGTGTGAGCACTCATACGCTACGGGATATTGACGTTCCTGGTAACAAAGAACATTCAAACTTCGCCAATACAAAGCCGTCCAAGAATCAGGCAGAGATACGCGACGCATATACACATTATCTTGAACATGCGTCCAAAAACGATATCTCCCGTAATCAGGCGTTACAGCGGCTTGCGCAATTGGAATTTGAACTAACCTCCAAGCTAGACAGCAAGGCCAGTGATACGAATAATCCGGATGCCAATAGCGATTATATTAGAGGCCTCGACAGCAGTATCCAATTATTAAAATTATCTCTGCGCGATTATCCTAACGCGAAAGGTGCCGACAAAACCTTATATCAACTTGCGAAGGCATATGACCAGAAGGGAGATATTGAACAGCCGATCCTGACCCTTGAGACGATGACGGAAAAATATCCCAGATCGCAATACTATGTCGAGTCTGTTTTCCGGCTTGCGGAATATGCTTTCACAAATAAAGATTACAGCAAGGCGGAAGACTTATACACAGACGTCATTGTCGCGAAGAAAAATAGCGAATATCTTGAAAATGCATTATATAAGCGCGGATGGGCGCGTTTCAAACAGGAGTACTATCAGGACGCTATCGACGACTTTCACGATGTCATTAATTTACACAAGTTCTCGGATTACGATCGATTAGACTCTTCGCAAAAAAGCCAGTTCGAGGAATATTTCAGGGGTTTTGGCTTATCATTTATATACCTTGGCGGAGAAAAACAACTCAATACATATTTCGGCCAACACAAGCGTTTCAAATTCATATACCAAACTTATCAGGAAGTCAGCCAACTATATATAGAAGACCAACGTTATTCTGATGCAGCCGATACCCTGGAAAGTTATATAAAGTTGTTTCCTGAATCTTCATATGCGCCAGTCGCCAGCATCGGAATACTCGACGTCTGGCGTCAGGGTGGATTTACAAACAAACTACTGCCCGCCCTCGACACAACCTATGCGAAATACCACCCGAATAGTCATCATTGGGAAAATTATCGCAGCTTAAATAAAGCGACATACGACAATGTCACATCATCCATTAAGAAATACGTCATCCTGGCGGCCGCGTATTACCACAAAGACTTCCAAAGCAGGCATCAGGAAGCCAGTTTCGAGAACGCAAAAAATTGGTACGAAAGATATTTGAAGTACTATAACGAATACTCCCGAAAGGATCATATTCATTATTTATACGCAGAATTATTGCTGGCCCACCACGACCTTGAAAATTCGCTTCATCAATATGAAACAGCGGCGTATGATTCCGGCATTATTCTGGACAAGGATGCGGCCTATTCTTCCATAATCGTTTCATATCAGCTCTATTCATCGGCCAAAAACGAATCAGAAAGCACGCTCTACCTCGACAAGCTTGCTCGTTACACCCGACAGTACGCAGAATTGTACCCAGGCGATAAAAACACTCCGAAATTACTTGCCCAGGCATCACAAGCCGCATACAAATCCAACGCCTTCGAACAGGCCGTCAACCTGACTGAACTGCAGACAGGCGATAAATACGATACAACCACTTACACCGTCGAGACTATAAAGGCTAATTCGTATTTCAAACTAAAGCAGTTTCAGGACGCGGAAAGCGCCTATATTTCCCTTCTGCATAACTATAAATTGAGCGAAATCAGCAAGCAAGAGATAAGCAATAATCTCGCCTTGTCTATTTACAACCAGGCCAGGTCTGCAGAGTCTGCTGGCAGAATTAACGATGCAATGCGGGAGTACGACAGAATATCTGATATTACGCCTGGAACCCCCATCGCCGAAACCGGTATGTATGACGGTATTGCATTATGTATGCAGAACAACTTGTGGGATGACGCCATAGCCAAGATTAAAAAATTTCAAGCGCTCTACCCCGCCAGCAAACATAACAACGATGTCTCGAAGAAGCTAAGTGTTGCGTACCTGAAATCGCATCAGGATATTGCCGCGGCAAAAGAGCTGGTAAAAATTGCCAACGCGGATTCGGATATGTCCTACAGAACAGCCGCTTTCTGGAAATCCGGCGAACTCTTTGAGTCCAAGCGTGATTATAAATCCGCCATTTCATCGTACCGGGAGTACGTAAAACATACAAACCGGCCATATCCGCAATATCTGGAAGCCATGAATAAAATCGCTAATCTTTATGCGTCGCTTGATGACACCCGAAACTCAAGAGATTGGCTGCGCAAGATTGTAGATACAGACAAAAAGGCCTCCGACTCCCTGAAAACCGACAGGACAAACCAGCTCGCTGCCTATGCCACATTGCAGCTCGCCAAGGTGGAAGATGCCAATTTCGGCAAGATCAGGCTGGTTATACCATTAAAACGCAGTTTGAGTGACAAGAAATACTATATGCAGCGCGCTGTTAATCTCTATGGCCGTGCGTCAAGCTACGGCATTCAGGACATCACAACAGAATCCACATATGCGATTGCAGAAATCTATCGCCAATTCAGTCAGGCATTATTAAATTCAGAACGTCCGAGAAACCTCAGCAAAAACGAACTGGAACAATACAATATCTTGCTTGAAGATCAGTCGTACCCATTTGAAGATAAGGCGATCGAGTTTTACTCAATCAATCTGGCACATACGAAAGAGAATATCTTCAACACATGGATGCAGCAAAGCTATGCACGCCTGAAAGAACTGTATCCTGCCCGCTACAACCGAGATGTCAAACTGGAATCGTATATCAATGTATTACATTAATGCTCTTATTTTAATTACCTTGTTGCTGGGCGGATGCGCATCAACACCACACACGGCCACGAAACCTGAATCCACCGCCGATCCCGGGAAAACCACTGAATCTATAGCCGCAACTGAAATTGCTGAGTATCGCCGCGCCATTACCCTGTTAAACGACAACCAGACTGCGCAAGCTCGCGACATACTAAACGCCATGTCGACCAAACACCCGGAACTGGCTGGCCCATGGGCAAACCTGGCACTCATCGATATCAAAAGCCAAAAATATGATAGCGCTGAGGCGAACGCAAAAAAGGCAGTTTCTCTGGATTCCAATATGTCACAGGCGTACAGCCTGCTTGGCTATATCGCGAAAGAAAAGGGCGATTTCAATAAGGCTGTCGGATACTATCAACAGGCAATAAGTGCCGACAATAACTATACCAATGCCTACTACAATCTCGCTCTGATTTACGATGTTTATTTACAGGACATACCGAATGCACTCAAATATTATTCAAAATATCTGGATTTAAATACCCATGAAGATAAAGAGACCGAGAGCGTCGTCAACGACCTCAAGGAGTTATTGAAAAGAGGGACACTATGAAGCCTTTATTTATATGCGTTATTGCTTTTGCAGGTATTTTATCAGCGCCTGTGTGTGCAAAAGATAAATTGAAGCTGGACACCACCATCATCAAGGGGAACAAGGAAATGCCTCAAATAGTCTATATCGTTCCCTGGAAAGAGATGAAAGAAAAGAAAAGCCAGGATCAAACCCTCGTGTTACATAGCCTGTTTGGTGATCTTTATGATCCCGTAAGCGCTAATTCAGACAAGCTGAAATAAAATTATGTAAGTGGTAATTTTAATTAACGTGTCTCACTAAATACTTTTTAAAACTTAAGAGAATATAAAGATAAGCGAAAATAGCCTATCTCCATCTTTGTATATAATCAAATCATTCATGTGGTTGGGGAGCTCGATCCGGGATACCGTATGTCTCCAGTCGGAAGTCCTTGATCTCGACAGAACCCGTTCCATTATGTAACCACATGGTAAAATCATTTTTCCCATTGGTTTCTACAACACGAAATTCGAATTTTAGCGTCACCCCTGGCTTATACATCTTCTCAAATAATTTAAAAATAGATTTTTTGTCAAAAAATATCTCTATATCAAGTGGTTTACCGTAAGGTTGCTTCCAAACGAAATTAATCATTTCAGGTACAGCACGTGTTTGTTCTGAAATTGCTTTTTTCATGGGATAATCAAGATAATCCCGCTCACCATTAAAATAGTCTATAAGCGCAATACGTTCGTCGTACAATGGCATATTGGTAAAAACAGGCACCCAATGATAACGTGCCTTATGATATTTCTCCCAAAGACCCAATGGGACACCGTTTTTCTCATATGCAGCAATCGCCTCCTTGGTTTTCAAGGCGTCCTTGATACCCAGACGCACGTATTCTTCCCTAGTATAATCCGGGTTATCGTTTATCCATTTCCAGTTGCCTTCGATCTTTTTGGCTTTACCGAAAAATACTTCAGTTCGCTTTTCAATCGCCCATAGCCAAACTGTGACTACCCCACCAGGTGCGACCCCTACAACAAAGCTATCATATGTAATCTTTTTCTCCGCATTGGGGCTATAGTGACCTTCTGCAAACAATGAAGCGATCTTTTCATAAGGAAGTTGAAAATCACCTTCATAAAACTGGTTTTCGCTATATGAAAAAAATACGATATGAAGCCTGTCCGGTAATGGCTTCTTGTCGTCACCCACTACATGCGAAGATCGGCCATCTCCCCATCCGTTATATAATAAAACTCCCTCGGGGACATACAATGAGCCACTACCATCATGGTACGAAAGATCCCCCGATATTATTTGCATAGGATAGCCTTTAGGGGCGCTCTCAGTTGCCTGCAATTCGTATTTCGCCATAGTTGAACATTCTCCTAAAAGAGAATTTAATAAAAAAATAGTTATAAGCGAAGTCGTAAGCAGAATGTATTTAACCGTCATAATACATCCGTTGGCGTCTTCCGTTTACAAATCTGGGACCGTTGCCTATTTCGATTCTGGCTGAAAAATGAAAATAATCATGCCGCAGGTCACATAACCATTGTCTATTATTGTCATGCCAGTCTTGAGGTTTTGATGAATAACTGCCTTGCGCCTTATGCTGATTAACATAATTTATTATTTCAGATTTCACATTCCCAAGTACACTTGGAACGGTCTGATCACGATCTATTTTTGACGTAAATTTTAGTTTTGAGTCCTTGGCAAAATTCAGCATAACATGCAGAGGGATTCGACTATACATATTGCTAATTTTTTTGCGTGATGCATGCACATTAACTTCATTGACTGTATGTTTATTGCGCAATTGATTATTCTGTTTAATTTTCAGCTCATCCTTGTTATACCAACCTGCATTTATTAATTCTGCCACCTGCTCTTCTGCCAATCGCATGCCGTCTGCGCTCATTGTCCAGAATATATCTTCATCTTCACCAACACCATCACGATAACTGCCCCCGACATCAGAATGCACACCTGGAAGAAAGATTTCCCTCCCGGTACCATTTGCACTTTTTATTGTCGTTAAAGAGAAATTTTCCCTGTGCTCATCTGCTGCTGCCAGATGCACCACATCATGCACATGCGAAACCGCATCCAGATGCAATTCTTGCGTGTCATCAGAAAAGGAAAGGCCATGAGATGAAACTGTGTCATATAAGCCGGCAAATTTTACCTCCACATTATCTACTTTGTAATTTCTATTTTCCAATCTTACCTTAATTGATTGCTCTTCCAACAATGCGCTATAAATAAAGCTTCTTGCAGTGGCCGCACCCCGACTAAAACCGAATACATCCAGCGTAAGAAGCTCTATCACTGTATCTTTTCTTGTCACTTTCTTACAAATTTTGTTAATAGCATCTATTAAACCTTTATTTACCTTCACCCTTACGCCAGTTGCGCCCACGCCTAAACCATATCCTAATGCTCTATCGCCCTTTTCATCGCGTGTTCCCGCGCCTTCAACGTACGAACTCAACATAAAATCATATGGCGATGACGCATTGGAATCTATATATTTCTCCAACTTTGCTATATTCGTATATCCGTTTAAAAAGCTGTCTTCATTATCATATTTTTTGTAAAGCGTTTGTGCTTTCTGCAATTTATCCGCTAACATTTCTCCTTTTAGCTCTTTTACCATCGCGCGCTCTTCATCAGTCAAGGATCCATTTGCAGCAGAGACGAGACGAATATTGATATTAGTCCGATTATTCAATGTTCCATCGAAAAACAGACTTAAACGTATTTTCGTCGTTTTTTCTTTTTTGTTTTCTTCTTTTTTTTCGACTACTACAGCTTGACCTTCTCCAATTTCCATACCATTCACCCCTCAACATTCAAGAGATTCTATTATTCGACAACGTAACCGCTGCTCGCCATGGACCATCCGATGAGCTATAGACCAAATTTGTACCCAGGCTCATTCTCGACAACAAATCCTCTGCTGCCAAACCCAGCAACACAGGCCCGGTCGCAGATCCAAGATCGCCAAAACAATCCATAGGATGTTCCAACTTAACCTCTTCATGAAAATATTGTTTATTCCGCAAATACGCTACACCATATTCTTTGGCCCAAAAATGCTCACCATTCAAACTGGAATAAACAGCTCTAATCTTTTCTCCAGATAGAGCTTCAAGGCTAATTTTGAGTGCACGATCCAGACCATCACCTGTATATGGTTTATCACTAAACAAGTGTCCTATTTCCTGGCTCAGTCCAGGTGTACCAACAATTACGGACCACCCATTTTTATTCATAGCATATTCACTATGGCGCGTTAACAGTAAGAAACCTGCACCTTCTCCTGGTGCAAAGCCATCGAATATCTCAGGTGCCAGAACACGTCCAGCTCTGTCCAATGCACCGACACGGGGATTGACAGCATAACTGTCACTTCCACCCAACAACACAAATTCAGCATCGTGTTCAAATAAATATTGTCTTGCCTGATCAATCCCCTGTAGCCCTGCAGCGCGACCATTCTTTAAGAGATGTATTTGGCCACTTTTTAGCGGCAATTCTTTTTGATTTAACAAATTCGTTATGAATAAGTTTGTATCAATATAAGTCGTATCCGGCAATTCCTCAGGTAGTGCAAGTATTAGTGGTACCGGTCCGGTGAATCTGACATTAGAGACTGCCTCTCGTATAGCGAGAATGGCCATCTTGATAATTCTGTCCGACTGTCTTCCGTAATGACTTCCTTCATCAATTTCAAATTCCAGTTCAGTAAATATCTCAGTAGGAACTTGAGCCATAGTAATTGGCTGTCTGGTATTGCGAGTAAAAAAACTGGAAGCATGATATGCACTCACCCCCGCTTTCACCGCCGCGGCTGTCGATGCAGTATCAAACCCCACCGGCGTGATCATCCCGATACCGGCGATATAAAGCTTTGGCTGATCGCTCATTGTCCGATCCTCGCCCGCGTGTTTGGTAATGGCCTGTCGCCAAGCAGGGCCAGCTCCATCGCCGCGGCATGCCGCTGGCGTTGACTGCCATGCGTTAACTTGTCCTGTAACCATTCCGGGGTCAGTGGCCGGCCGAGGAAATAGCGCCGTCCCACCAGGAAATGCTGACCGTGGCGACGCCATAGGCCCGCCACTTTCTCGACATCCGGCCAGGGCAGGTTTTCATCCGGGTCCAAACCAACATTGGCATCAGCCGGGTCATTGTTGGGAAAGGATTGCGCTCCTGTCGGCATCTCACGCATGAGCTGATGGCGCTCCAGGTCAATGCCGGTGATATTGGTAAATGCCTCGCCAGCCAGACGTGCCAAATCCGGTTCCGCCATCTTGCCGATTAGCCAGTTGACGGCGTGGGGGTCACCCAATGTGCCTGTCGCCTGAACAACGGTGCGAATCTGCGCCGGGTCTTTGGCCAGGCCGGACACCCATTCCCGGCCTTGCTCGACGGAGAGTGCCCTGAAGGCCATATTTACCGCATCTTTATGGTGGATATTATCTTTAAAAACAAAGGGTTGTAAGCCATCCACGCATGCGCGCTCCCCCAGCAGGATAGCTGACCAATGCGCCCAGAACCGCACAGCCCCGTCCTCAGAATCCATTGCTATCTGGACGGCTGGCATCAGGTCCTGCCGGCGCAGCTCCCCAACGAGACGTATGGCGCGTGCGTACAGGGGGCTGAATTGCCGGCAATCCTCTCGCTCTAATATATAGCTTAATGACTCTGCCGGGTCCTCTCGCCGAACACTGCATCCCGTGATGCCAAGATACTTATGCCGCATATCTTTACCCGTCAGGAATCTTTCCAGCCAGGGGCCAGCTAATTCCGCGGGCAGCCATCCCAGGGCGGAAATCAATCCCGGGGTAGCCTGTTGATTCGCCAACCCGGTTTCCACGGCTTTCTGGATCTTGCCCATGTCATGACTGCGTATTGCCGTCACCATTGCCGTAAACGTCTCGCCTGGTTCCTCCAGGCTCAACAAGGCTTCACACGTCTCCCACCCCATATCCAGAGACGTCATCAAGCCATCGAGTTGTGCCTGGATACGCTGTTCCAGCGCAGCCAGATCCTCAGGAAAATAATGCGGTTGATTTACAGCAATTGAACGTAGTATCCAGAGAAAAGACGCGTCGTCGGCATAACGCTCGTATATCTCTCGGTAAGCCGCAGCACGTGGATCGGGCTTGCGTACGGTGATATCCATGATCAAGGACAAGGCGGTTATCCCATGATGTTTTTCTTATTGTGAAATAGCGGGTCGCCAAGGCGACAGACATTCTTGCCCTCAAATTTAACATCGAAGGAATACATCATAAATTCGCAGACGCCTTTGGTTGTACCGCTTGCCACACCCTTCGCCGTTCCCGCTTCATCACCGGTGCTGGTACTGTATTGAGCACCTTTGACCATCGGCATCTTGCCGTCGGTCGTCACGGATTTCGGCCCTTTGACCGTATCAGATGCCTTGCCTAAATTCGCATAAGGTATTGGCACGACGGCATTTCCAACCGGTGTTTTGCAAACGTCGGGGAACACTGTACTGGTTCCACCACTACCTTTGTGCGCGATCCCCCGGCCATTAGAGAAAGTATTTTGCCCCATGGATTTACCTCAAAATTAAATTTGCATACGCGTTCACGACAACCATCTATCTGGACAAGGCAATCCTGACCTCACTGATTTTCAGGGCCTTTTTGTCACAGGTTACTGCCGCACGCCACACCAGGCTCATGAGCAAGCGGTTGGGTTCCAGCAAAAGGGTTTCCAGCTCAAAACCCGGTGTAATTTCTTCATCCGCAATCAGCACACGTGTCATCATATTCACCTTGGGAACAGTAAATGCCAGCCTGCCTGAAGGATGCATATGTGTTATTTCGACACGCTCCCCGCCCTGCAGAAAGCCTGGATAAACCAAGTCCGGATGGGCGGCATTCAAAAAACGCTTATCGAAATCCTGAGGTAAATAAGGCGCGCGTGTCGTTTGCCATTGTTCATCATAGGTGCCGGCATAATCCACTCTCGGCTGCCAGTTGGGCGCACAAGCTGCGAAACAGGCTGGTAGCGGAACGTCAGAAATATCCTGAATCAAATGCCCTGGATCCTCAAGATTAGGCAGGGGAACGCCATTCATATCCTCAGCGTGGCGCGATCCTGCGAAACCACGCCCCATCGGATTTCTGAGATCCGCTTCGATAACCCGCTCATTCTGAACGCGAACACCGCCGTATGCCTTTTCGTAGACCATTGCCATCGACGTAAAAGGCAATGGAGAGGTTATTCGCCCATTCTTCCACTGTCGATCCCCAAAGACACGAACGGTTTTACTGATATCCCCTACCGAGAGTTTGACGTCGAGCTGACTTACTTCCTGTTTATCCGGCGCACAGGCATGGCCCAGCATAATGATATCGGTCGCCGGCTTGCCAGTATGCAAGTCGGAAACATACTTGATACTGGACTTACCCGGCTCCGCCCAGTAAACGTCGGCGGCGACCGGTGGAGTTTGCTCATCTGCCAGTGTTAATTGATTATTAATATTGAAGGTCGCTTTAACAATGATATAGAGGGTATCTACAGCATCTTCATTAGGGAAAAGCGCCATGCTGGCGGCAAACGGGGTACTGTTGTGCAGTTGCAACATAACAAGACGTTAATTGACCTGTACTGATCCGCCCAGAATCCTGTTAACACCTGTTGCCCGGTTCAGCAGGTATTTGCCACGGATCAGGATCTTGCCAGCCTTAGTGAGAGTAATACTGGCTTCTCCACACTGTAAAACAATCTCATCCTTGCCCTCCAGGACGACACGTTTACCATCAACCAGGACATCATCTATACGCGTGATGGATTCATTTTCCGGTTTCTCCGGCTTATCCTGTGCGGGCGTGAGTTCATAATTATCGAGCAGTTCCTGCAAAGGGCTATGAATTACACCGACGATCACCGGCGCCGTCAGGTCACCATTAGCGAAGAGCAAGGCCACGTGCCTGGCGATATGCTTTTGCGTGATCCCAAGCGTAGAAACCGCCTTCAATGGCGCACCCGCCGGATTGCCGTGATAATCCACCAAGGGACATCCGGCATCGTCCAGCGCGGATATCGTACCGATAATCACTTCGCCAGGCGCTATCTTTATTAAGGATGATGGCTCTGAGTAAAGGGTTTCTACTGTGTTCGATTCTTTATGATTCACAGCGATATTCGCAATCAGTTAGTGATGACTTTACTGCCTTTAATCACAACATTGCCGGAGCCCTTGATATTGATTGTGCTGCCGCTGATTGTGATCTCCCCACTGTTCGACATAACGATCTTTGCCGAACCCGTCTGAAGCACGATTTTGTCATTCGCCTGCATCGTAATCGTCTTTGCACGCAATCCATAATCGTCCTTCACAGTTTCCATATACTGACCACCAACCGATTCCGTCAGATCCTTATCGACCCTGATGGTCATATTCTGGTGAACGGATTCATTGTGGTCTTCACCCACATCGATAGTCTTGTTTTTACCGATTGTCTCGGTTTGATTATTTTTGACAGTCTTGTTCCGATCGTTGTCTATTGTTGAATTTTCGTCATGTTTAATGGTTTTGGTACGGTCATGATCGATGGTGAGTGTCTCGTCATTCTCGACCATGGTATCGAGATTCTTTTCTGCGTGGATATAGATCTGCTCCGACCCTTTCTGATCTTCAAACCGCAATTCATTGTAATTTTCAGCGCTGCCACTTTTAGTAGAACGCGTTTTGATACCGCTCTGTGTCTTGGAACTGTAGACAGGCTTATTGACACCGTTATAGACCGTCCCTGTCACTATGGGCCTGTCCGGATCGCCATCCAGAAAAGAAACGATCACCTCGTGACCAATACGCGGAATAAAAGACGCCCCCCATTGATTGCCGGCCCATGATTGCATCACACGCAGAAAGCAGGAACTGTTTTCATTTTTCTTACCCTGCCTGTCCCAGATAAACTGGACTTTTATTCGCCCGAAGTCATCAATGTAAATCTCTTCTCCTGCCGGACCGGTAACCACGGCAGACTGCGGGCCTTTCATGACGGGTCGTTGATGCATCAGCCTCGGGCGAAAATGCACGTCCGCCGGTATACAGGTAAAACTGTTGGCATAGTGCGAACTACCGCCGTCACCCGTGAAATAGGAACTGTCCTGCGCCGAATGGGTAACCGAAGTCAGCAGGTACATTCCCTGCTCTTGTTTGTTCGTGTGCTTCTCCAGTTTAAATTGCCCGCCCGCATAAAATGTGCTGCAGGTACTGGACCCATACACGGTGTTCATCGGAACCTCTTCCGCATCCATCCGCATATTCGCAAGGTCACGATTCGATGGATAATCATAGACGCCAGGATAATCGTAATGCTGAAACCTGGTGTTATTCTTGAACTTGCTGACAGTCTTGGCTTCGGCCAACTGACTTTTGGCAGGCTCCTTGAAATTATAATCATTCAACGTCCACACGCCCTCGCGAAACTCATAGTTGTGCCGCCAACCGGTCACTTCGTTTTCGGATGTGGAGCCCAATGAAAATGTTAAATTCGTGTCAGGACAAATATCGTATGCATTTTTCTGATCGACAATCACCAGGGTATGTTTTTTTGTGTCATGCTTGAAATAGTAGGCAATTCCATCTTCTTCCAGCAGGCGCGATACGAAATGCAAATCGCTCTCGCCATATTGCACACAATATTCACGGACCTTGCCACCCTGGGCCTTAAACTCAAAATCCTTAAAGCCGAGATCATTAAAAACATCCGAAACAATCTCTTTGGTGTTTTTATTCTGGAATATCCGCCTGTTTTCCGTTTTACCCAGGAACCATAACCAGGGGACAATGGTAAACCGATACTCACGCATGTTATGACCGCGAATATCACCATACTCAAACGTATTGACAATCCCGTGGAAGACGGCCTTGTGTTTGGTATTGATATTGATGGTGACTTCTTCACCGATCAAATCTTCTGGCTTAATGTCGTGATTTGTGGATAACGCGGTGAGATGATATTCGAAAAGATTTGAGATATGGTCAGTCCCCTCGAACTCGGTAAGAAGTAGTTCATCTTTGCCCAGCACGGTCTCCAGCGAGATTGAACGCTTATCCTGAGTAAACTGGTCCATATTCTTAATTTTTCACCCCAGATAGAAACATAACATACCCGGCAAGCCGAATATGTTCGGAAGCTCAGCACACATGCCGACCCGGGGGCGGGGTACGGCATGGGATGCTGAAAATAAATTACGCCGCTTTAGTTGTAACCAGGTTGTACGCAGCGCGCTGCGGATTACCAGTCTTATTAGAGGCGTCATGATCCTTATAGCTGACTTCGATTGCAGAGTAGCTCAAGGAAATGTTTTCAACCGGCTCCTCGTCGCCTTGCGCAGAAATGCTGTAGCTACTGATGATGCAGTCACTCAGTTTGTAGGTCATGAATTCCTGCACTTTATCGCTACCGGTACGAACAAACGTTAACAGTGCTTCTTCCCCTTTGGAACCGGTCAATGCTTCCTTGAACAAGGCCGCAACAGAGTTATCCGCCAATTTGGTGATGGTAATTTCTGACAGTGAAGGTTTGGAAGATTCACGATTAGAAACATTACCTGGCTCCATGCTGACCGCGCGAGCTACACCGAAATGCGCAGATAACACTGCAATTTGTCCTTCGTAGCCTGAAGCAGTGACGTTGCCCTTTACGTTACCCAATTTGAGATAAATTGCCATAGTTGTTTCCTTCTTGTTAGCCCAGATTAAATGAGGTATTGCTAGGTAATACTATTTCATTCGCTTTAACGAAGCATAGCCCCGATTTGTTAACAAAGATTACAATTTTCGTTGTCATTTTTAACACTTAAACCTTAATGATTATGATGTATTGCTCTCCCAGCAATATCAGTCACGTCTAAATCACACACCGGCAAAACCTTAGAAACTGTATTGAAAGTCAAACACAACTCGATAATTATCTTTTTCCGGCGTAACGGTGGTACCCGTGATATTCCGTGTAATTGGAAATGCCACCATCAGGTTGCCGCTAAAGTTATTGCTATATGAAAACTGTAAGCCGAAACCCGCATCTGAGAGTGTTGCTTTTGCATCTCCTTCGCCACCCGTGAGGGTATGCTGTATTCCGTAAGCATAGTCAGCGAATAAAAACGGTTTTGTGATCTGTTTAAAATTTATTGATTTCGTAATATTAAAGTCAAACCAACCCGGACTATTAAACAACCAGTCAATACCGAGATAAACCGCATCATCAGCGGTGAATATGCTTGGACTGAATCCTCTTGCCCGTGTCGGCCCGGCAAGGGAGTAGCGCACAATAGGCGATAGATTAATTCCAGAATATTGCATACCGGCGCGATAAATCACACGCGTGTTAGCATCGACCCACGGAACCTTCCAGAAGGTCAGCAAGGAATAATCACCATTGAGAAATTTGTAACTGGCGTCCTGATTTGGCTTCACCCCAAAATCGAAGCTACCAAAAGTAATTTTGACCTTACCCTGGTGAAGACGGCGTTTTTCCTCCTGAAGAAAGTCAAAATTATAGGCAAGTGATGTATTTGACAGCTTCTCGTCCAGCGCGTTATTGATATCAGGGATATTACCAATTTGAAGATCGGACTTTACTTTCTCGTAACGCAGCTCATAACTCTTGTTTTCAAGGCGACTTCGCTTCTGAATGTACTTTGCCGTTACCGCATCGACGAATACACTGCCATGCAGATCCAGATTCGCCTGCGCAGACGATTGGTCAACAACAAACTGGTTTTTTGACGTTTCCACGCCAAAGCGGGTACGCGGGCTGAAAAGGTTTAATTCGTAACTTAGCTTGTAATAATCCGTATTATCCGGGTGCAGCGCCTTCAAATAACTGGCCTGGAGCATATCCGCCATGCCCAGGGCATTATTAACCTGCCCATCCACATAAATTCGGTACAGGCCTGACTCCGGCGTGCCATGGTTATCAACACGAATATCCGCATTGTAGCGGGATTCATTTTTGACATTGATGTTTAGCCGCGTATCTCCTACCTGATAACCCGGCTCGAAATAACCATCCACTACAATACCGGGAAAACTGTTAATCAAGAAAAGATCTTCTTCAACGGCCGCATTTGTCACCGGCTTCGCCACCATATCGCTGAAGACATCCTTCAAATCGTCAGTGCTATATATCTTATTACCTTGCACTTTCACGTCACCCAACATTCCAAGAAGGACGGTCAGGTTGACAATGCCATCGCGTACGTGTTGTTTTGGTATATAGGCCTTCGCGAGCACAAAGCCACGTTCACGATAAAAACGGGTAATCGTGTTGGCGACAGACTCAATCTGCCCGATTGTAATACCGCGCTTGCCTCGTTGATCCCGGACCAGCCAGACGAGACGCTGGACATCCATGGGCGTGACATGCCGGTCTTCCGTTTCCTCGTCGATCTTGACCAGCAGGTCTGATAACTCGCCCAACTCCTTAATCGTATAGCCCGATTGTAATAATGTGCCCTCATCCATCAACTTAAAGCGGATTTTTTCAGCGAGCTCGTTCAGGGCCTCTCGGGTTATACCCAGTTTTGGATACTCAACCAGCCCCTGAATTTTGAATTCTTTCACCGCAATGCGTGGTCCAGCATTAGGGTCCGGGTCACGATCACGAACGGCCGGTATATCAACATCGCGTATCAATGATTTATTCTGAATTTCGCGTGTCTGTGTAATATCCGGCATTTGCAAAAAATCAGCGTGCGCCGCCCCTACGATAAACAGCGTAACTGCAGCCAATACAGCCTGATTTCGCCTTGTGAAGTTTTGCCCGCATTGCCCTACCCGATAAATCAATGTTTTTAGATTCTTCTTATTTTTCATACCGCAATATAAACACTAGTAACAGCAGTTCCCCCAATATCAATTCACACCGTGTTGCCGCTTACACTTCTTGTTATTATCGCGACATTCCTCATCATTCTCATCCGACAATCTTTGGTCCTCAGGCAACAGGATCGCCACGTCTTCATGGTTATAGTTTCTGACCTCGGTGAAAATCGCCGGGTCGACATCACCAAGTGATTCGATATCAATCATTTGTTGTCCTGACAGGCCGGTCACACCTTCGATCGTCACGAGATCAGCAGTTGTCGAAACTGGGTTTGATGGAAGCCCGTTCGTGTAGGCTACCGCACCCTCAGTTGAATAGAGTGAAAATTGCCGATTGATACGTAATCTGATCGGCTGCGGGATATATTTGTCACCGAACTGATAGGCAGTGTATACAAGCAAATCCTGCGCCGTAATATCCGCCTCCGTTGTCCCTCTACCCAGGGTATATATCGATTCCGTGCCGCTTCCAAGTAGAGCAACGCTCCCTGCATAAACTGGATCACCAACATTTCCATGATAATTCGCGTCAATAGCACCCTGACTGACTATCTGTCCGCTTTGATTTGTCGTTGACGTAACCGCCAAAGTCACGTTGTAACTGTTATTGTTAAGAATAATATCGCCGTTATTCCGCAGGTCATTGACAATAACAGGGGCGTTATTGTTGATATTAACAGTACCGGCACCCACACTGGCACTCGGATTAAGGTTGATTGCACTGAGTACGCCGGTTTGAGTATGAATTGCACCCACATCATTGAATGGAATTGCATGTGTATTACTGTCGTAATCTACGGATCCATTACCGATGCCGTCTGCTGCATTCAGGCTGACGCTATCTGCAACAATGTTCATACCGCCATTATTGGCGTCACTGATTTTTCCGCCAGATGTTATAGAAACACTGGTAATGGACGGCAGGGAATTAGCGTTTGCCAGCGACACAAGACCAACATCATTTACGTCAGCCAGTAAGACATTATTAGCCTGGGTAACGCTAATGGTATTGAAGTCGTTGTTCTGACCACCTAGGGCAATATCACCATTCGCTGCCAGCGAGGTCTGTCCAGTCACAAGAACAGCACTATTAGTCGCGCCTACAATGTTGCTGCCAGACATAACAGTCAGGTTCATGACTGAGATATCACCCAAGGTGGTGGTGACGGTATTATTTAGGGTAAAGGTATTATTATTTAAGGCTGCATTCGTATTCCCTTCAGATAGAGATATGGGACCGGTTAACTGATTGGCGCCGGTCAGACCCACATCGCCTGTCGCTGTGATAACGAGCTCACCACTGGATACCAGGACAGTATTGCTGGTAGCGTTGCCAGATACGTTCACGTTCACCAAGGCCGCGGTGTTTAATCCAGCCAGGTCAAGATTTCCTTGTTGCTGGATATATACTGGCCCGGCATTCTCCACTTGAAGATGTGAAATATTCGTTGCGAGTGGATTTCCGGGACCACCAACCGTATTGGTATTCTGCAGAAACAGGCTATCTGCCGTTATCGATGCGCCGGCCATGTTCGTTACGGCATCTGCAGTCAGAGTTAGCATACCCGGGATGTTCATATTGCCTGTAACGGAGACATCACCTCCATTGAGCGCAGCAACTGTAATATTGTGTTTACTCCCGGACAAATAGTCGACTGGCACACTGACATGATTTGATGCACTTAGCGTATTCGGTCCTAATTCGACCACATTGGCCGCATCTGCACTGTTTACCGTTAATGTATCTACAACGAGATTGTCGGTCACACCACTTACATTGCGGTAGTTCATCGCCAGATTGCTGCTAGTTGGAACAGAAAATCCCAGTTGATCAAATACACCTGACAAGCCGGTAACCGATTGTCGGGTCGCATAGGTTTCTGCGTAGGTATTTGCAGGCCCAGTAATTAAGATGGTATCGCCAATATCGCCGCCACCGTCGTAATTCAGTTGACTGCTGGCAAGCGTACGTCCCGTCAAGTCCAGATTGAGTCGATCTGCACCGCCACGGCCACTTATCAACCCGGTAATGGCACCATTGGCTGAAACGTTGAAAATATCTGTTCCATTACCTCCATTGATAGCCGTAAAACCACTAAAGGCAAGATTTTCCGGTCCCAAGCTTTGTGCAGGGATACCGGTATCCGATACATTACCTGCACCAATACCTGTAATATTCCATGTGCTTGTCGTATTGTCCCGCGCATTGATGGTACCACCATTGACGGCGGTGACACCTTCAAAGCCAGATGAGTTCTGGCCAACCGTGATGTTGATATTCGGGTCGTGATACACGATGTAATCGGTACCGGCACCACCATCTGTGTTCCCTACCGTGCCTTGGATATCGAAGGTATCATCACCGGCGTCACCATAAATACTACCGACGCTGGCACCGCTGTTGACAGTGAAATAATCATTTCCGGTGCCGCCATGAATCGTGCCGAGCACACCCGCCGCTTCCACATAAAACCGATCGCTGTCGATACCACCATACAACGCATTAAACTGGCGAAACTCGGTACTATTGACGATGCCGGTATTGGTGCCGGTGATGTCCCAGTTGTTCGCGCCAGACCCGATGCGCAAGGTCCCGTTGTTCGTGTTACTGCCGATAACCAACTCGATATTTGTAATATCCTGCCCAATTGTGACATCCACATTGTTGAGTGCACTCATATCGACAACATCCGCCGCTGTACCGGCTGTCCATGGTGTCCATGTCTGGCCCGGAATCCACGCCGTTTTAACCGGATCACCGCCGTCGATGATGCCTGAGATGTTTCCTGCCGCGCCGAATACAAACGAATCGCTCAGCACGTTACCCGTCAGATTATTAAAGTTCTGGAAGGCTATGCCATTAACATCGCCTGAATTCTGGCCGGAGACAGTCCAGGTGTTGTTGCGATTCGGTCCAATAAGCTCACTGTTATAGGTCGTACGCGTGGTACCATTGTTATTGCCGACAACCCGCTCGATTCCGGCAATATTTGTGCCCAGCTGAATAGCAAGATCATGCTGCACCGCGGAATAGTCAACGGTATCCTGAGTCGAACCTGCCCCATCAATTAAACCGTCAATCGTACCAGAACCACTGACATTGAATGTATCGACATTGGCGTTACCAGTAAGATTCTGGATATTCGCGAACGTATTCCCACTCGCCAGGCCGGTCACTGTGCCGCCGTTCTGACTGGTAATGGTCCAGGTATTGGCACGATTGCCCCCGGTTAAGGTATTTGTCGTACCACCCCCGCCATTAATATTGCCGGCGAAGACTGCCGTAGCATTCAGGACAAAATTATCCTGACCGGCATTGCCTGTCAGTAATTCAATATTACTGAATGCCCCGCTGAGACCGGTCACGGTACCGGCACTTGCACCCGTGATCGTCCATGTATTTGTCTGGTTGCCACCGCGCAATTCGTCGTTCGTGCCACCGCCCCCGTCAAGCGAACCATTAAAGGCAATCGTATCGTTCAGGATGAAAATATCCTGATTAGCGTTGCCGGTAAGCTGCTCAATATTGGCGAAACCGCCGCTCAGGCCGGAGACTGTCCCGCTATTCGTCCCAGATATCGTCCAGCTAGTGGCGCGATTACCACCGCGCAACTCATCGATACCCGCGCCACCATCGATCGTGCCGGCAAAAATCACCATGTCGTTGAGGACAAAGTTATCCTGTTGACTCCCACCGGTGAGCGCATCGATATTGGCAAAGGTACCGGTCAGGCCGGTGACGGTACCTGTATTCGCGCCGGTAATTGTCCAGGTGTTGGCACGATCACCGCCTCGCAATTGGTCTGAGGTTCCGCCACCGCCGTTGATCGACCCGGCAAAATCCACCGACGCATTCAAGGTGAAAATATCCTGCTGTGCGTTGCCGGTCAGCGTCTCGATATTGCTGAAGTTGCCGCCGAGGCCGGTCACGGTACCGGTGTTATTAATATTCGTAATTTCCCAGTTGGAAATGCGGTTACCGCCGCGAAGCTCATCCGTGCCTGTACCGGTACCACCGTCGATAGACCCGGTAAAATCGACTGTATTGCTGAGAATAAAGATATCGTTACTCGTTCCACCGAGTAAGGAATTGAAATTATCGAAAGTAGTCCCGTTCAATGTGCCGCTGTTTGCGCCCATGACAGTCCAGGTGTTATTCGCAACCGAGCTATCGCTCATCAACGCCGTGGTCCCGTTACCGATGATCGTATTGAAACCAGTGACGTTCAAGTTTGCAGGTGAACCCACTGACCCGACTTCCACGATCCCTATGGATGGATTCAAGACGGTAATTGTGTTGGTCCCGCCTGCACCATTTATTAATCCGGTCACATTACCGGTAGGCTGGATGGTAAACGTATCATTCTGACCGCCGCCGGTGAGATTGGAAAAATCGACGAAGATAAGCTGTCCTGTCTGGCCTCGGTTGACCACACCATCATTTATACCATCCAGTGTGCCAGAGGGATGTGACGCTGCGGCTGGAAGATCCGACAGCGAAGATATTTCCCACGTGTTTGTCTGATTATTAATACCGGTTAATGTACTATTTGCACCATTCCCTATAACACCGGTAAACCCGATATAACTGTTTACATTAATGGCGACCGTTGCATTTGGGTCCGTGGAGAAATCGGCCCACTCGTTACCGCCGCCCCCGCCGACAAAGCTCTGTATATTTGTAAACGAGTTAACATAGATACCCGCCGCAGGATTTGTCTGCTCTAATGAACCGGAAGTCAAATCGGTAAAGTGCCACGAATTCGTCACGCCGGAACGCGCAACGAGGGTATTACCGCTTGTACCAACGCCATCAATGACATCGATGGCGCCTGCGCTACCCATGATGAATTGATCTGCACCCGTATTACCGGTTAAGTGGTTAAAATTGACAAAGCTTATGCCGTTCACGTCTCCGCTATTGATCCCCGTGACATTCCAGGTATTGCTTACATTCGAACCAATGAGTTCGCTAGTGTAGGTAGTTGTAACACCGTCGTTATTCCCGATAAAACGTTCAATGCCGACTACACTCTGGCCAATCTGAATGCTCACATTATGCGTTGCCGAAGAATAATCCGCTGTATCCTGCACGACTTGCGACCCGCCATTGACCGTGCCATCGACGGCACCACTGCCGGAAAACACAAAGGTATCGTCAGCACTGTTGCCATTCAGATTCTGGATATTCGCAAAAGTATTTCCAGCTGAAAGGCCCGTCACAGTCCCGCTATTCTGACCCGTAATCGTCCAGTTATTGGCCCGATTACCTCCCGTCAAGGTGTTTGAAGTGCCACCGCCACCATCGATACTGCCCGCAAAGTCCAGCGTATCGCTGAGAATGAAATTGTCCTGACCGGCATTGCCGGTGAGGTGTGTAATATTACTGAACGATCCGGAGAGACCGGTGACTGTCCCGGCATTGGCGCCAGTGATCGCCCAGGTATTGGTCCTGTTACCTGCATGTATTCCATCTGCACCTGCGCTACTTCCACCGCCATCAATGGAACCCGAAAAGGTTGATGTGCCGCTCAGGTTAAAAGAGTCCTGTACGGTACCGCCTGTCAGGATCTGTATATTAGAAAAGCCATTACTCAGCCCGGTCACAGTCCCTGTGGATGCACCAGTTAGTGACCATATATTGGTTTGATTACCACCGCGGACCTCATCATTACTGCCGCCATTACCGTTCACCGAACCGGAAAAATTCCCGGTATTTGGCAATACGAAGGTGTCAATGCCGGCATTCCCCACCAGGGTTTCGACATTGCTAAAAGTGAGATTCGAATTTAACGTACCAGATGTGTTTGACATCACCCAGCTATTAGCACGGTTGGCCGCATTCAACGTATCCGTCCCGGTGCTGCCAGCGATAGTTGCAGGAGAAGTAAAATCACCGGAATAATTTAACGTTACAGTTCCCTGGGGGTTAACTGCTCCGCTGAGAACCAGTTGCACGGCACCATTTGTCGCACCCGTCGCATTGATATCGCCATTGAGCGTAATCGTCGGTGTGCCGTTGGTAGTATCATCTATCGCATTAAGCGCCACCGCCCCACCAGTCGAAGCACCAGCAGTTGTGGAAGTATTTATTCCACCAACCTGGATATCCCTGGCATTGATGGTAACGGCACCGCCGTTTGTGGTCGTAGAAGATGTGTCAATGTCTCCAGATTGAAATGATAAGGCGCCCGAGTTTACCTGTAGTTCACTGACTTTAATCGCATTGCTGTTAGCGTTGATATTGCCGACAGAATTAATAGTAAGTACTCCTAAGGCTTGCGTTGAGCCGATAGTATTGCCAAAGGTTATATCACCTCCAGCGAGCGTCAGATCGCTGGCTCCGTCTAAAGTATTATTAAATATAATATTACCCGCCGTTGTCCCGGTCGAATCAACGGCAATCGGTCCTGTTAGTGTTATGGGACCGGTGAATGTAATCCCACCGCCATTGCCATCAATTCCTGTGCCCACTGATATACCACCAGAGGCGTCTATACTGTTATTGAGAGTAATCGAACCGCCAGATAGACTTATATTGCCTCCCTTCCCTCCGTTAGCAGCACCTCCTCCATTTGATTTACCGCCACTCGTATTGATCGATAGCACAGATACAGAACCACCAGTGGCAGTGATAGAAACTACACCGCCAATACCGCCGTTTTCGCTTACACTGCCATTCCTTTCACCATCACTGCCATTCGCTATAATGGCAGCGCTGATATCGATATTTCCACCTGAAGAAAGAGTAATATTACCTGCCTTCAAGCCTGCGCTATTAGTAGCTACGCCACCTGTTGTCGTAAATCCTGCTGAAGTGAGATCGCCACTGGTGTAGATTTGTATATTACCCCCTGCGCGCGTTGAAGCCCCCGAAGTATCAACTAAACCATTATTGATAAAGCTTCCAACCGGCTTGATAGTCGTGCCGTCATAACCAACGTAAAAATTGCCACCTTCTGTTATGATGGAAGCTCCCGCATCCACGGTTACGCTTCCGTTAGCAAGGAAAATGACATTTACACTATCAATCGACGCTAAAGCACCATCATAAATTTTACTGCCTGTTTGTAATTCTATATTACCCGCAGCATCAAATGTTAATGTATGTCCATCACCTCGACTAAAGCTAAGTTGACCATTAGCATCAAATGTGATGTCACCATTGCCGGTACCACCCACTCCAACAGTAGTTATCTTAACGTCTCCATTTCGGAGAGCGTTTTGTATGCTTGCAACATCCAAAGATGCATTCGCTCCTGTAGGTTCGAATGGAGTCACCGTGGTCACATTGTTATTAGTGTTAGAGATAGTGATACTGTAAGGATCAATTAACCATAATCCTCCAGCCCCAGTTTGCGAAGATACATCAGGCACTTTAAGGATCTGAAAACCGCGCAAACCGGATGTCTCGATAAATCCGCCATCCCCTCCACTGTCGCCACCTCGCGCGAACAAGCCGCCTAAAATATTCGCCGTGTTTGTCGCAAAGGTGATAATTTTCCCGCCATTACCACGATCTATCCCATCGGCATGAATTTGACTTTGATCAGAAGTATAAAGAAAGCTTGAATTGGAAATGAACGAGTTATTGCCTTGCTCGTCGCCACCGATCAGCGCCTGCCCTCCGCCTGTGGCACCGGAAACATCCACAGTCGATTGGTCAAATAATCCAACTTTATTGCCCAAGACTTTGACGATGCCCCCTTTGCCGCTCGTGTCCGAACGCGCCGACGTCATACTGTCTTGTGTCAGCAAGGTGGTATCGGTCGAGTGCAACTCAATCTCGCCGCCATTACCACTCGCCGCATCCGATTTGATGGCGCCACTGCTGGTGACGTTGTTGCCCAGCATCACGACGCGGCCCGCGTTTTGATTGGAGCCGCTGGTTGAGGTGTCAATGCTGCCGGTATTCACCGTATCCGCACCGGTACCCAAGGTAAACGTGCCATCCGTATTCACCACCACACTGGTCGCCTGTTGGATGCCGTTGGTATTGACCGCCTGGGAAAACACATCCTGGCTGGTGCTGGCGGTGAGTAACACGCGTCCGCCCGCGGCCTGGATATCGCCTTTATTGATCACGGCCGGGTCAACACCCAGTTCATCCTGCAGGATCGCCTTGCTTACCCGCACGCCCAGCACACCACCGTTGTCAAAGGTGAGCACGGCCTGTTTACCGGCGGCCAGGGTCACTGAGCCCAGATTGGCGGCTATGAGTCCGTCGTTTTCCACCTGACGGCCGATCAGGGCGACATTCCCGCCCAGCGACGCATTGATGGTGCCGGTATTGACCACGGCTCCATCTGTCCCCACGACTTCATTAAACATGTAATTGCCGTTCATGAAATCAGAGGGCGAGATATCCAACCCGGAGGCGATAATGCCGCCAACATTGATCACCGACGTGGGGGTAAAGAAGATCCCGTTGGGGTTGACCAGGATCACCTGACCATTGGCATCGATGCGCCCGGCGATGGTGGAGCCGTTGTTACTGAGAATCCGATTCAGGGAGATAGATGAGGCATTGGGCTGGATATACTGCACACGTTCATTGGTATTGACATTATAGCTCTGCCAGTTGATCGCCATGTTCTGGCTGGCCTGGTTGATGGTGGTGTTCACGCCGGATTGATTGATCGAGCCGGCACCACCGACGACCTGGCCACCGGTGGGAGCGGCGTGTACCGAGGAGGCCAGTAGCATAGAATACATCGCGGCGTTGACCGCAGCGCAGATTGGACGCCTCTTGAATCTATCCGAGACAAACATATTGCCACCCCAACTGAACATGACTATTTCTTGAAGGCCTATTTGATATTCGCACTGGATGTTATGTATACCGTCAAAACGCTCATTGTGAGAAATCCGCGCTCAGACTATGACTAGCATCTGCCTTCATTACTGCAAATACCAAGATGATGCTAGCTGCATCTTGTGATGTTGCCATCCCGTTGTAGGTCCCATTAAAACTCGCGTCAGTTGTACAACCAGAGATAGTAGATTTAACACTGTATAGTTGCGTTCCCCCTATCGAAACAAGATTTCCGCTGATTGTACAGCCTGAAAAATATCCTGTATTTACACCATTCTGAGTAGTTAAGTTTCTTGATGCATCAATTTGGATATTAAAATATTGACTACTTCCACCAATCTTCACACCCCAGCCGGTAGTCATAATCGGCGCAATACCCTTGCTTTCATAAACAAGCTTGAACGTCCCATTTCCGGCACCCGTGCCTGTCAACGTACCGGTGATAGATGACCCACTCGTTATCGTACCGCTTACTGTCGCATTCATCGGATTCTGATTGTCCGTGTAAATGACAGCCGTCCCGGTAAAACTGTCACCGCTGATATTGGTAATCGTAATGTCATATAACAATTTATCTGCTGAACTGAGCATCAATATGCGATTGTTGTACACCATTGCTTCCAGGCCTGAAGAGATGCTCAGATCGGTAATATTGTCGCTTTGCTTAACGGTCGCGAATCCGCTTACACCGTAATACCCCGTCGGATCGGCGGGTGGTGGTGAGCTACTACTGCCACCCCCACAACCCGACAACAGCATTGCCAGGGGTAAGAAACACAGGCCGATTACACGTAACCAGGAGGGAGAAAACATCCGCTTCATGACAACATTTCCTTTTGAGTGAACACCGTGACCAAGGCGTGCGCCTTGCTAGAAATCGAGGAGGGAGATTGTTCGGCAAATAGCGAATTCGCCATGTCAGCAGACCAACTCTCAGGACTGAGATGTGATGCCATGCGGCCCCCCGTTAAACGTATATTCCCGTCTCGTCGCGTTCTTGCTTATTGGGTGGTGACGAAACGCGTTGCTCTTCGGGAGCCCGGCGGCCAGATGGAAGGGCCCGTGGCTTTGCGTGCCGGGCAGAGTGTGCCTTATCTATATAAGTATCACCCGCTGCGTCCCGGTGTGCCTTTTCGGAGCGTGGCGATAATTTTACCGATCAATTCCCCTTTTTTGTTGAGCGGATTGGTGACAGATTGTTAAATTTGCTGAAACTGTGTGACGAGGTTGACAATGGGCGGTTTTTGCAAATCGAACAGTCGAGCAAGCTCACGACATCTCGCGCGGTAGGTATATCAGCGAGTGATGCTGCCAATGGCGTGTCCGTAATTTACCGGTAAATCAGATTGCCCGTCCTTGCACCAATGCCTGGCTCAACGCCTCTCTCGCATAGGCGTTCAGGCGTTGTTGCAGCCTCATGAATACATTGCGAATGTAGTCTCGGGTTAACATCGTTTTGTCGATTTTTTGGGGGTGGCCCAAGAGGTATACCATCTTTTGAATCAGGCACAGCACCCAGTTTGACACATGAGCACCTATCTCAATTGACTTCGTCAGGATATACGCGATCTTGTCCGCCAGTGTGGAATGATTCGTGAACACTCCATCGGCGACCTGACAAAACCCGATCAGACTTTTGCGTAAAACAAATGACAGCGCATCCGCCAGCAGTTCCAGGGTTTTTAGCGACAGCGAGATGATGGATTCCCCTTCCAGCCACTTAACAATACTCGCCTCAGAGCGGACTTCCTTTTTGTGGGCCTGCAATAATTTCCAGGAATCACCGATTTCCTGGAGGGAGTCAACATAGTGACTAATCCGATGAAATTGCGGATTGAAAAACAGACCAGGCGATGACAAATAATAATCGACACCTGAAAGTGGCGTATGATAATACGGCCATGTCGGTACGGCGGGGATCGGGTCTGTCCTGTGGTACACGCGGAATATCTTTTCGGGTTTGAGGCTGCTAGTGCATTTCCGCGAAAAACCGTGCAGACCGACTCGTGGGCAACCATAGGTATATAAATAGCTAGTATGGCCAAAGGCCTGCGCAAGCCATTGCGCGCAGAGGGTGGCAACCGCCCCGCCGAGGCTATGGCCAATACAATGGATGCTTTTGATATTTTGCTTTGGAATGGAATTGATAAATGAAAGAACTTGGGGTTTTAGGCTGTTGAATGTTTTGTTAAAGCCATCGTGGACCAATTCGCCGCACGACGCACGCGTGACAGTCGCATTGAGATCTGTCAACATATCCGCAAGGTAGGCCGTGCCTCTGAAAACCAGAAAATAATGTCCCTTAAATACCCCATTCCCGGACAATACCAGGCCGAATGCAGTCTGGCATTTTAATATTCCAGGACCACCTGTCTTTGCCTTAAGAAGGTTCTGCTCATTGACAGCAAAGAGATCACCATACAGTCGCTTGACTTCTGCTAACGCCTGCTGGCTCGTGCTTAGTGTTGAAAGGACATACACATCCTTGGCCAGATCAACAGTGATTTTAGGTGGCAATGCGGGCATATCTAGTCCTTTGCCTTTGTATTGAAATTATTAATCCGTCTCTTGGTCAAAATACGTTTTGTACTCACGTTTCTGATCGGGCACAACATCCCACGTACACAAATTGAAAAAGACAGATCCATTTACGCTGATATGGTTCACCTCTGAATTCAGCTCACACTTAACAATCAGAGGTTTCCCGCGCGACTCCGCATTCTCTTCTTCCGTTCTTTTCACCCCATCCCATAATTTATATTCCTTATTATTGTAATAAAGCGTAATGTCTTGTTTAACCACAAACTCCATCGGAAGATATTTGGTTATTGTTCTGTCGTAAATTGCCGGCATTTTAAAATAGCCATGCGCATCTGTCGTCGTTTCGTCCGTGACGGCCTTTTCCTTTTTAACAGTTCGCACCAGCTTGGCATGCGCCACCGGTTTCCCATCCAGCGTAATCACACCGGATATCTCTGAAAATAAGCACACCTTCCCAACATCACCAAAAGCCATTTCATTTACTCCTATCATGAGCACTGATAGCAAGCCAACCAGAACAATTTTGTTATACATTATAGCCATTACGGCGCCAGTTTTATGCCGCAATCAGCCCATCGTTTTCCACCTGCCGTCCGATCAGGGCGACATTCCCGCCCAGCGACGCATTGATGGTGCCGGTATTGATCACCGTCCCATCTGTCCCCACGACTTCATTCAACATGTAATTGCCGTTCATGAAATCCGCGGGCGAGATATCCAACCCGGAGGCGATAATGCCGCCGACATTGATCACCGACGTGGGGGTAAAGAAAATCCCGTTGGGATTGACCAGGATCACCTGACCATTGGCATCGATGCGCCCGGCGATGGTGGAGCCGTTGTTACTGAGAATCCGATTCAGGGAGATCGAAGAGGCATTGGGCTGGATATACTGCACACGTTCATTGGCATTGACGTCATAGCTCTGCCAATTGATCGCCATGTTCTGGCTGGCCTGGTTGATGGTGGTGTTCACGCCGGATTGATTGATCGTGCCAGCGCCGCCGGCGACCTGGCCGCCAGTCGGGGCGGCTTGCGCCGAGGTCGTCAGAATCATCGAATAGATAGCAGCTTGTATGGCCGCACTGATGGGCCGTTTTATGAATGTCCCCGAACCCCGCATAAATTACGCTCGCCTGCAAAATAAAACAAATAATGGTCTATTTAACTTCATAGAACTCTCGTTACTGGAATTCTGCAAACATAGCAATAGTTGTGATTGGTTCACTGGCCGCGAGGACCAGCGTATTACCTCGTAACGCCGCCAACCCGGTTAAAGTAACATCACCGTATGGAGATCCTGTTTCCGGCATACTCACTTCATATAAACTACCGGCCACCGGCGTCAAGGTACCGGTAAAATTAGAATTACCGAAAACAATATTCGACGTCATCATTGACACCGTTGTAATCGCCGCCGCGCCCGCAGTATTGTCCGACAGACTGATCGAGAGTGGGTCTGTAGTGGCATTGAAAACCGGAGCTGTCCAAGCGGGATGGTTAGTATCATTCACGATATCCGATACTTTAGATGCCGCCCGACCGCTCGCGTATACCAGGCTAAACGCCACATTCTGCATACCACCGAAATGATTGAGCGTGCCAGTGATTGAATGATCAGCAGGGTTGAAGGTGGCGCTCAGTGTTACGTTATATGCTCCAGCACCAGGCGGTTGATACTGAATGATATCGCCGCTATTGGTAATGGTGTTCCCGCTCACAGCAATCATGCCATCGTAATACAGACCCTGGCTTTTGCTCAGCATGATGATGCGATTCTTGTAAATCATGGCCTGTAAATCGCTGACGCTTAAATCCGGAATCGTTCCCGTATTGGTGTAATACCCCGTCGGGTCGGCGTTTGTCTGGCCGCTACTCCCCCCCCCCCCCCCCCCCCCCCCCCCCCCCCCCCACCCCCCCCCGCGGAGACAACACAAACCCCGAAC
>WGLP01000022.1 GCA_016125505.1 Gammaproteobacteria bacterium | reverse complement strand
TCCGCCAAGCGCAGAGCACGCGGCTACGTCCGCTTCGCCACGATCCGCACCGTGATCTTCCTGCTCGCCGGCAAACTCGACTTCTCGAAACTCAACCCGCATGTGGCACATTAACCCACTCGGAATTCAAAAGAGCCATAATTATTCAGCAACAGGATCCGTCCGACGCCAATGAGAGCGTCGCATCAACGTCGTATGTAGCATCCAATACCGCCTCGAGTGAAATATTAGACAACAATATTCTTCCTCACGAACAGGATAATGGCTTGGATCAGAACAGAAGATAATAGGGCAATTACTAGAAACCCTAGCATCTGCACTACCGTCTTCCAAGCGCCCATCCAGCCGCGCGATTTGACAAGATAGATGGGCAGCACGATCTCGCCCAAGAAAATAGAGAGTAATCCATAATTGCTTCTAGACTGGATACTGAATTTATGTTCATTGGCATCGACGAACACCCAAACTCCGATCAACACACGGAGCATGAGAAAAGCGGCAGTAATGTACCAGTGATTACCTGGGAACTCTCGATTAATATTTGCTAATACCAGCATGACGCCCACAAACGTGGCCCACAATATTTGAGACGCCAGTCGAGGTGATATTGTCGGCTCCATTATTGCGTGTTTCATGCTGGGATCTAGCCTTACTTTATAATTTTCACTAAATTCACCTGTATGACTGGACTTGTATCGGTGTAATTGACGATATCGCCTTGCAGTAAATCCGCATGCGGCATAAACGCCGCCATGAATGCATCAAGCGATTCGAACGTGTAGTCACACATCGCGATATATTCTGGTTCTGACCCAGGCTCAGCGCCACTCATACCTTCCTCGACAGTGACACCGACGAATCCAGTCGCGGCGCCAAGTCGTTCAATGGACATTGGCATATGAACATTCAGGTAATAGTCCATATCAAACCGACCATCCTTCTTATTTGGATACAAAATACTTATTTTGACCATACCTGCACCTTTCAATAGAATATATCCACGTTATACCTTTGCTTTGTTTGCCGGAAACCGAGGAACTACGTATTTGGCTATTTCCTCCAGCACAACTCTGGCCGAACGCCTTCCGTATTTGAGATTGAATGCCACGTGACTCACCCCTGCCGTTTTGAGTTCATCAAGTAGTTCTATCAACGCGTTTCTGCCCAAACGATATCCCAAATGAATGGGAATAGCAGGCGCGTCCGGTTGTGCATCAAGATCGATGTAGAGCGACTGTGCAAACGGCTTGAATTCATTTGGCGTTATTGAAGACACAAGGCGGCGCCATTCTGCCGCCACTTCACGTTGACGTGTGAGAGTCCGCGGGTAAGTGATCCAGCCATCACTGTTTTCAACAATCCACCTCATATCCTGCCTGCTGCTTGCAGTCACCAACCTGGGAATTCTTCTTCCCCATGGCTTTGGCACAAGATCCGCATCACCCACAAGACCACCGTACTTGGTGGATATATGCGGGAATTCCTCTTCCAGCAAGGCATCGAAATAACGAATATGTTCTCGAAATTCCTCACCGCGGCGTTCATGATCACATCCAAAAGCCGGGAACTCCACCGGCCGATCGCCTGACGCAATCCCAAAAATGAATCGTCCCTTCGATAGTTGATCAACAGAGGCAGCGGCCTTGGCAGTATGAACAGGATGCCTAAGTGGCAAGATGATTGAACCGGTTGCCAGTGCAATATTCCTTGTGAGCGCAGTCATATATCCGAGGTAGACCCAAGGGTCAAACACCTGCCCTATATCTCCGAATGTTGGATCGCGGAGTGGAACATCACGAAACCACAACGCAGCAAAACCGGATTCCTCCGCAAGCTGCGCCAGCTCTCTTTGGCGAAGCATTGTTGGTTTATCATGTTCGAATGACTCGATAGGAAAGAATACACCCAGTGTCAATGCGCCTTGCTGAAACATCCGTCGAAAGCCAGGATGTTCATAATGAGATGGATCTTTCGTTACAGTTAACATCTAATTTTTCTCTATTTACGAATGCCTCAATACTCGGCACTCACTTAACCATATCGAGTATCAGATACCCCGTGGTGCTTTTTAAATTATCAGCAGACTGGCTATTACAACTAGTTCCACTGCCGCATTCAATGGAAGTTGGGTAACAGAAAACGCCGTTCGTGTATGTCCAGCCTGTTCGCCGAGCACCTCCGCAAAGAGTTCAGATGCACCATCAAGCACCTCGGGTTGTTGATGCCACCCCTTTGCCGAGCTCACATAGCCTTCCAATCGAACCAGATATCCAAACTCATTCCATTCACTCGTTGCGGCACGGATATGCGCCAACACATTAAGTGCCGCCAATCGCGCCGCATCTCGACCATCCTCAGCTGAGAGCTCATCTCCTACCCGGCCTTGGTAAACTAAGCGGCCATTAGAACTGGGAAATTGCCCGGAGATAAACAACAATCTATCGCCGCGGATCGAGCCTCGGTACTTTCCCGCCGGCTTTGGCGGTTCAGGCAACACCAATCCTAATTCCTCCAGCCTTGTATCTATCGGATGTATCTTTCCACTTACTCCCATGGCAGAAGAACCAGCTTTCCGCTTACCTGATGATTATCGATGCGTTGATGCAACTCTCTTACTTTGTCTAACGGGACTGCCTCGTCAAGCACTGGCCGAATCTTCCCTGCCTTGACCAACTGTAACCCCTCTTTGAGTTCATCAAGTGTGCCCATGAAGCAGCCGCGGATCTGGCACTGGCTGCGAAAGAAGAAATACAGGTTCGGAATACGCGTCTCGAGCCCGGCAACCAGACCGAAGTTCACCAGGATACCGCCCCATTTGAGCGCATCGAGGCTTTTCGACAAGGTATCGCCACCCACCGGATCGATCACGGTATCGACGCCGCGGCCACCGGTCCATTCACGCGCCGCATCGACGAAGTTGACTCGATTATAGAAAACCACTTCATCAGCACCCAGGCGGCGCGCCAGATCCGCCTTCTCCGGTGTGCTGACTGTGGTCATCACAGATGCACCCAATGCTTTGGCGACCTGAATTGCCATACTGCCGCTACCGGAGGCACCAGCATGGACGAGAACGTGTTTCCCTTTGCCGACCTCGCCCTGCTTTTTTACCGCATGGATGGCGGTCACCAGTACCAGCGGCAGGCAGGCCACCTCAGCCGGCTCGAGGTCAAGGTCGTTTTTCAGCAACCAGCGCTCATGAATCACCATGTACTGGGCATACCCTCCGTGGTTAAAGGTGCCGCCTGGGTAGTAACTGGGCAGATAGTTGTCCGGCCCCGTGTCCCACTCATCCGGGTTGACCGGAAAGCCCGGCGCGACGATCACCCGATCACCTATCGCAACTGTCGAAACATTCTCTCCAATGGCGTCAACGGTGCCCACGATATCTGAGCCCGGTATATGGGGTAACGGGATATCCTGTGACACCGCACCGATCCTGATCAGTTTGTCGTAGTAATTGGTTCCCGCTGCCTCGATGCGTACCCGCACCTGGCCGGGCACGAGCTCAGGTACCTCCAATTCCCCTACTTGGAAAACTTCAGGTCCGCCAAACCCGGTGATATGTGCTGACTTCATTTTCATAACAGATCCTCTTTATTCAATAATCGATGTTTTCTTGGTTGTTCCTGGTGCCTTAAAGCGCCTCTGACGAAGATATTCTTTTGATGCGACGAACTCTCCCAGCGCCAGGAACTTCTCTTTGGATAAGGCGCCCGTATGTTTGAATACAACCTGCCCATTCTTTCCATAGAAGTAGAATGTCGGCGTCCCCCAGATGTTCTCCCGCTTGGCATAACGCTTTTCCGTGAACTCGGCTCCGTCGCCGTCAACAATAGGCAGATCGCCAAATATATTGATGTTGTAAGCGATGAATCTCTGTCGAAAGAACGCCTGAATATCTGGATCGGGCAATACATCGCGTTTCATTTGCAGACAAGGCGAGCACCCATCCTTGACAAACATGATCATGAGATGTTTGTGCTCTCGTGACGCCCGTTGCCCGTCATGGCGCAGGTCGACTTCCAATATCGGATCGAAAATTGCTTCATCAGACGAAGGAGCCGCATGGATGCCTGAGGAACCCGCAACCATCGACAGAACACATATTGTCTGCACAACACTTTTCAATTGGTCGAATTCAATCTTCATTCGGCGAACTCCATGGCTTCACGAATGGACTCGATACCGGCCTTGGCACACGCACCGTCGATACTATCCCGCTCTGACCTGCCCGGCGGTGCGCCTGAAACGCCAATACCACCGACGATCTCACCGCCTGCTTCGATCGTCAGCCCACCCCCTACCAGCAGGGCACCGGGGTTGTGCGAAACCTGACTAGGTATCCGTTTTTCCTCCAGTAAGCCAGCGAGCTCCGACGTTGATTGACGGAAACTGTTAGCCGTCCATGCCTTGCGGATCGCTGTCTCCGGTGTGTGGGGACCGGCGAAGCGATCCCGGAGCAATGCCTGGATATTTCCGCCACGATCAACAACCGCAACGGCAACTGAATACCCTTTTTTTCTACAATCGTTTACCGCCCCCCACGCCGCCTTGGATGCCAGATCGACGGATAGCGTACGATAGGTATAGAGCGTTGAAGACTCTTCTGCGGATGCCATGGATGTAGCTATCGCAATACAAAGCGCACCTAAGCAACGAAATAAATATGCAACGTGATTCATATAATTACTCTCTCCTAAGAAATATTGGTCAACTTATTCAAACTCGCCCATTGATCCGAGACGTACCGTGATGATCTCAACATCAGTGATCGCCTCATGTGGTCCTTGGCGCGTATTGGCAGGCGTGAACCAAAATGTACCTGCGGCACAACGACGCCCACCTGTCACAAGATCACCCGATACAAGAACGACGTATTCGTCAGCGGGATGTGTATGAGGTGGAATTACAGATCCCGCCTTCATTCTCAGACGATGAATCGATCCCCCAGGTACCGGTTCGGCAAGTGCTGCCCAACTACTCCCAGGCAAAAACTCGATGTCAGAAAACTGCTGTTCTTGGGGATCTGTGAATTTCTGGGTCATAGCTAGACTCCTTTTACAATGCGCTGCAATTGTTGACATTCGATATGATCTCGGTATCGACCCCGTAAAAGGTCGCCTGGTCCAGTATGTTGTGCGGTGCAGCAAAGCGTAGCCGCTCAACCGAATCGGGAGTGGGTGGCATCTGATCACCAAGCTTCAGAGGGGAAAGAAGGTTCGGAGTACTCATACCTGTACCACCACCTTACCGCTTTGTCCCCCTTCCTCCAGGTAGCGATGTGCCTCAACAATCTCATCAAGGGAAAAGACCCGGTCTACGACTGGTCTGAGCATTTCAGTTTCAACGCCTTTAAAGATGTACTCGCGACAGCGCGCTAGCTTGTCGGGGTCACCGGCAATAGCGAAATAAGTGTATCCGCGTACACAGAGATTTTTCACCACTGCGGTGAAAGCGGGAAATGGTGCCGGCTCGCCAGAGAGAAAACCATATTCCAAAATCTGCGCGCCAGGCGCCGCCGCTTCCGCCAACTCTTCAATGAGACTACCGCCCACAGCATCGAAGAAGAAATTAACGCCGATACCATTGGTTATGGCCATCACCCTTTCGGAAAGTGGCTCTTCCTTGGAAGCGATAACCGCATCGGCTCCCGCCTTAATCAAGATGTCTCGCTTGGCCGAGGTGCGCGTGGTAGCTATAACCTGCGCACCTTCAGCTTTCGCGATTTGTATCGCGGCAAGCCCAACGCTGCTGCTGGCCGCGGTGATCAATACCGTTGTATTTGGACCAACGCGGCCTATATCGACAAGCGCGCCATAGGCGGTGATATACGCCATCCAAAGTGCGGCCGCCTGCACCGGAGTTAATGACTCCGGGTAGTTAGTTACCATAGCGGCAGGTACCACAGCGGTCTCGCCGTACACCCCATACCTTCCCAGATCAAACAATGGTATGGTGGAGACCCGATCTCCTACTGCAATCCCTTCCACCCCTGGACCGATGGCATCGACAACACCCACCGCCTCATAACCGATTCGTGACGGGAACTGTGGCTCGTACAAGTACGGTCCGGAACGAAACATTACCTCCGCCCGGTTCAAACCAATAGTGTCCACCTGGATCCGCACCTCGTCTTCACCAGGCTCGGCATCCGGCTCGTCTCGAATTTGCAGTACTTCCGGCCCACCCAAACTTTCAAAACGCACTACCTTACCCATCACGCATTCACACCTTTTTTAAGGAAGAAGAGAAAAGACTCTCCATCCTGACTGCTCTGCAGCAATTGGGCACTGGTTTGCCGGCAGAATGCTTCCATGTCTTTCACTGAACCCGGATCCGTGGCGATGACTTTCAATACCTCACCGGGCGCCAATCCGGCCATTGTCTTTTTGGTACGCAATATAGGTAACGGACAGTTCAGTCCGCGGGCGTCCAATTCTTTATCAATATTCATGGGGGTGTTCTCCAATTTTTGAAAATTCGTATCAAAAGGATTGTTTATGAAACGTAGCCATCCGGAGGCAGTCCGAAGGCCTCAGCCGTGCGGCCGAAGGCACGATTCAGCGTGGCGTGCCAGACGGCGTCGAGGATGTCGCGGTCGCTCCAACCCAGGTCGCGTAACTTGTCCAGTTTGCCCGGCGAAACGGATTCAGGTCGATCCACGGCTTCCACGGCGAGCAGCAACAAGACCTTGTCACGCTCCTCCAGAGGCGCTAGTTCTGGATTTTCACGGGTGGCACGAATGGCATCCAAATCCAATCCCGCATTGATCAGAAATGCCTCATTGAGATCGACGCAATAGGCGCAGTCGCCCCGCCAGGAGACCAGATAACGAATAAAGGTGAGCAATGCCTGACCAAGGCTCGGATGCGCCATGTAATAGCCGATGGTGCCTGCGTAATGTTCCAATACAGGTGGACTGACTCCTAGCAACTGCAGTCCCCCGGGTGCCCGCCCGAGCATCTCCTTGTAAGGTGCCATGATGGCTTCGACCTTGGCTACTTCTTCTGAAGGTGGTGAGATGTCTATACGGACGGATGTCTGGTTCGGTGTGCTCATTCAGTTCTCCTTGTGGAATGTTATGTCGAGTTTGTTGGAGGCAGCAGTATTACTGTTACCTTCTCTCAAGAAATGCGCAATCCGATCCATAGGCATGTGGTCGCCAATATGGTTGCCGTAGAAGGCATCGACAACACGCAGGTCGGGGCCGATCAAAAAGTCGGCGGGCACCATGGCCCAATCACCATCCATACGTCCGGGGAAATATCGTTTGCGTACCACGGCTTCAAATACCATGGGTAGATGGCGCGTCCAGGCACGGAAAAAGGCACCCCACGACGGCTCTACTCCATACGCCCGGTACAGCTGCCGTTGCGGATCAGGGATGATTGGAAATGGAACATCATGTCTATCCAGGTATCGCTGAATATGTTCGGCAGGTGACTCAAACACCGCCACCATTTCTAGTCCCGATGCTTTCCATTTGGTGTAATGCCGAAGTAATTCATGCACCCGAAGATTACATAGCGGGCATGAGGCATAGCGATAAAACGAGAACAACAATGATTGACCTCGATAGTCGTCAAGCTGCACTGGTCGGCCGAACACATCGACGCTCGACCAGTTTGGTGCCTTACTGCCACACTTAAGTTGCGTCATACCGATGCCTTGCCAAGTGGCGCAGGAATCGCTCGCGCCATACGCAATCCCTTGACACTATCCCGCTGCATCTCGGCAAGCTGGGAGCGGATGGCATCTTTCCAATGCACCTGAGGTTCATATTCCAGCAGATGCTTTGCCCTGTCGTTGCTGGGCGCAGTCTCTTCCAGCAGCAGAACGATGCTGCGTGTGATGAAGGGATCCCAGGGCGTCAGTTTCGAGACCGTTTCCATGAGTCGTGCGAAGGCATAGGCCATGGGGAAGGACACCCCGAAGTGTGGTAGAGGAAAACCATAGGCCTCCTTCAGGAAACGAAACACCTCGCGCCCGGTCGGCAGCTCTTTGCCGACAACATCAATCGTAGTGAAACCATCAATGTGCTCGCTGATGGCGGCAAGCGCCATGGCACGACCGACATCCTGGCCGGCAATTAGCGGCATGGTCGTTCTGCCCTTGCCGACCCAAGGTACAAGGTGAGTGCGCAGACGAGGCAACAATAGCGGCAACATGCCCAAACCATAATGTTCGCCGATGAAATGGCCGAGTCGCAGAACCACCATGGAAGTGTTATGCGCACCCAATTTGCGCATGTGATCCTCGATGCGGTTCACATTGGCCATGTGTGGCCATGTGCTATCGGGTATGCCGCGTAATGTACTTGGTGGCAGGATGCGGAGTACGCCGGCTGTAACACTGCTCGGGTAGACCACACGTTTGATCCCTTTCTTGACCGCTGCATCCAGGAAAGCAAGCGTAGGATCGAGAAGGTACTTGCGCGACTGTTCCGTGTGCCCCCATGCGGAGGTCCAGGCAGCGGCGGCACAAATGGCGTCCACGCCTTCCAGCGCTCTCTCCACAAAGGCCTTGTCACGAATGTCACCCCGGCGCACTTCACCCTCAAAATCAGAAGGAAGCCTCTTCGGGTCGCGGGCCAAAGCGATGACCTTCACATCATTCATAGCCTGCAGCGCTTTGAGGGTGTGACTTCCGACGAAACCGGTCGCGCCGGAGACAAGTACTGTCTTTGTCATAGTGGCGCTCCTTTTACAGGAAGATGGTCATGCGTGACTTGAGTGCCTCTTCCATGAAGGTGGCCACCCCACCCAGCTCGATCCCGTCGATGAACTCCGAGGCCTCGACGCCCATGACATCCATCGCCATGGAGCAGCCAATCATGCGTGTACCCATTTCCTGTGCGATATCGCGCAACTCCTCCAGGGAGGCGACATTTTTTTCTTTCATGATCGAGCGCATCATGCGTGGTCCCATGCCCAGCATATTGAGTTTGGAAGTGCCCATCTCATCACTCTTTCCCGGCGTCATGAGCGCCAACATGCGTTGTTTGAGCGCTTTACCCTTGAGATTGGTTGTTTTCTTGATCGCGGTAAGTCCCCAGAAGGTAAAGTACATGGAGACTTCCATGCCCATAGCGAGAGCGCCATTGGCGATGACAAAACCAGCCAACACTTTATCCATATCGTCGGAAAAAACGACGAGAGAGACCTTGTCCTGTGGTAGGCGCGTCTCAATAGCATTGAATCGCTCTTCCTGCTCTTGTCGGAATTTCTCTAACTCCATCTGGATAAGGGCGTGTGTATTCAACGGCGCAGCCGATTTGTTGTCAGTTTTCACATCTAAGTTGTGGTTCATGGTTATGCCTCCTACAGCATATAAACGGACTGGTCTGTTTATTTTTGACTAAAAAATTATCTCAGTTATCTCTCACCAACTACTTGTAGGGCCACGGTTTCTATGGGCGCAAAACCAGGCTTATGCACTAGCGTCACCTTCAAATTCTTCTTTCAACAGAAGATAGTCCTTGTACCGTAATTCCTTCCATTCCTCTTCCGAATAAGGACTTTCCTGGACGTCGTTGTCGGAACGGTATCGCTTGAGTGGCGCATCGATCTGTTCGACATCGACGATCTCCAGTTCGACTTTATCGCCAGGTGCAAGGTTTGCCGCCGGCCACCGAAAATGTTCGCAATAGCCCTGCCGGGTCGCTTTGGATATTCCTCCCGTCGACAACCGGACATAGTCATCAACACCGCCTTTATCCCTGCTCGCAGTGACATGCATCGAGATCATTGCCCAATCGTTCTGGCCAGCGGTGACATGATATTTATCATTCACTTTGATTCTGATTGCGAGCATGTATTCTCCTGCCGTAATCGCACTTCGATACCTTCAATAATACTCTGATGTTATTCTGTTCAAGCATATTCAATTTGTTAGCAGCGTCGTGACAAGAGCACTGAGACCGATAAACCCTGTCACGAAGGCCAGCATCACAGCCACCCGTAGCCATGAAAACGGTTTGGTTGAAATTGCCTTACCGCGTGTGTCTGAGAACAACCAAGCAAAGAAACTCTCACCAGCCAGATAAGCTAGAGGCCCAGCAACAACGAGGAATAACCATTCAGGACTGGTTTTGGGCAGTTCAGTCCACAGCTGCAAAATGAACAAGCCAATCAGCAATAACCAGGTTACAGCCAAGCCGAACGGTATATACAGCCTATTTGTCATGCTCACTTTCTGCATCCTATGAGGCCTTCCGCTGCAGATACTCGCGGATAAACCTGATTGCGTTGCCGGTTTCGTGCCGGGTCTGGCTGGTCTTATCCAGTAACACAGCGCCTTCCATCAGGCTGAGTATCGTCCCGGCGGTGCTTGCCGGATCCAACTCTGGGCGGATTTCTCCCGCCGCCTGGCCCTTGCGCACGAAATCCCTGATCAGCTCACGCACCCCGTCGAATACCGTCTTCACCCTCAGTCGAACCGCCTCGCTCCCGGTGGAGAGCTCCAAGGCGAAATTACCAAAGAAACACCCCCGGACCCGGCACATCTCCGAGGAATCGCACATCATTCTGCTGGTCATGCGTGTGACCAGTTCCAGCAAGGCCTTGAGGGGCGACGGCTCGGCAAGAATGTGATCCAGCTCGATTTCCTTGAACGCAAGATCCCGGTGCCAGTCGAGCACGGCCGTCGCCAGTTCCTCCTTGTTCTTGAAATGGTGGTAGAAATTACCCTTGGCCACGCCGGCTTCCGCAATGATCCGATCCAGCCCCGTCGCGTTATAACCACCGAGGTAAAAAAGATCATTGGCTGCCTTAAGAATCTTCTCGCGCGTCGCTTGAGCCTTTGGAGATAACTGCTTCATTACGTAAACCGACCAGTCCGTCTATTAGATAGCCCTAATTTAGGCCTTTCAGAATTCCTTGTCAACCTTCGTTATGAATTCGCTCTGAATCCTGACCTTGAACTACCGAGCAAACCACGTGCAAACGACTCTGGGAGAGTGATGGAATGCCACTTTAACCCAAGTGGCCAGGGGCAAGGTGCCGGTAGATTCCGGCGCATTCAATCCTCGTCGGGTAACAGGATGGTGATCACGGGTTCACCATGATCACCCGGGCCGACGATCAGTTTCAGCGTCGCTAGTATTGCCTCCTTCGAATACCCGTCGCGACGCACCCGGTAGAGCTTGAACAGCAACCGGTCGCCTGAACCTGAGCACTGTCGGATAGCATGGGACGCCATGAATAGTACGTCCCATAACCGACCGGACTCATCCTGATAGGCCTGCTTTTCACTGTCATGCACCGACCAGGCCACACAATCGGCCCAGACAGCGGACGTCAGTGCTACCGGCCATTTGAAACCGGCTTCCTGTGCCATGGCACCCGCGTCGATCAGTACTCCATCCTCGATGGCCTGGGCACGGGTGTACGTGGATATAACGTTACCGAAAAATGATTCGGCTGTTTGTTCATTTGAAGAGCTGGACATAGTGTTTCTCCTTTGTGAAATTAACACCGGGTCGCACCTCCTTCCCTGCCGGGAAAGAGGTTGCTTTCCCGGCAAGGTTTGTAAAAAGTAATGGATGTCAGAGCAATCCACGTTCGGCGAAAAATGGTGAGCTCACCATTTTTCGCTGAATCGGGACTTTTGTAATATGTGGAGTACGGATGATGGCCCAGCAGCGTGAGGCCATCATCCGCCCTTTCTACTCCACATAGATTTTCGCGTCCGACATAGTGTTTGCCCCCCAACTACGCCTGTGGAGGGCACCATGAG
>WGLP01000004.1 GCA_016125505.1 Gammaproteobacteria bacterium | reverse complement strand
GTCCAGGTCAACAGCGACCACATGCCATGGCTCGGAAATGCCCAAGGCGGCCTCGAAAAGCTTCTCGTTCATCAGGGTCCGGTCCGTTATGACTGAGACGCTGCCACTATAGGGCTACCCACTCGGATTTCAAAAGAGGCAGAAAATGTAAGCAATGATGTAGGTGGGTTTGACGATAGAAAACTATTTCGATTTTCCGTGCAAAAAGGATTTGATCCAGATGCACTAAAAACCATTTCTGCAGATATTGAATTTGTAAGTCAGGAAGGGGATGAAATATTTGTTGCGTTTGTTAGTGATGCAGCTCTTGCTTCTTTCGAAGCACGTCTAGCCTCTATTTCTAAAGGTGAGGACGTTAAATATAAGTATGTTCTCTATGCATTGAAGGGATTTGATAGTTGGACTAGGGAAGATCGTGCTGGCTGGGCACTGAAAGAATATGGACTTCCAGAATCGCAGGATTTTTTGTTGGACGTAGAGCTTTGGCCTATTGAAGACAATCAAGAAGAGAATTTGACACTATGCAAGGTATTTGATGAGTGGTTGAAGGAGCAAGGCATTGTGAGCTTGGATAGCGTGAAGCAGCCTGGCCTTACAATTTACCGAGTACGATGTAATACAGACCAAGCAGAATTGTTGTTAAGAAACCGAGATGTTCGTACTGTAGATCTGCCCCCAAAATTTGGAATGGATATAGGGCTTATAGTTACTGATGCACAGGATTTGAATGAGCCAGAACCACCACCAGATACTGCTCCCGGAGTTGTGGTGCTAGACAGTGGGATTACTGCTGGCCATCCACTGTTAAGAAGAGCAGTTGGTGATGCGCAATCTTTCCTCGATGGTTTGGATAGTGCTGATGGTAATGGTCATGGGACACATATTGCAGGATTAGCATTATATGGTGATGTAGAAGATGCAATTGAATCAGGAAGTTTTGTCCCTGAGTTAAGGCTGTTTAGTGGACGTATACTTGATGACAACAATGAAAACAATACAGGGCTTATAGAAAAGCAGGTAAGAGAAGCTGTTAAATATTTTAATGGTGAGTATGGATGTAAAGTATTCAATCTATCAGTTGGGGATCGAAACAAGCCATATACGGGGCAGCATCTTCGTGGTTTGGCATTTACATTAGATCAGTTATCGCGTGAATATGGTGTTCTCTTTGTAGTATCTGCTGGTAACGTTCCAGCATCAAAACTAGATCCCCTTGATTGGCGAAACAATTATCCAGATTATATAGATAAAGATGAGTGGACTTTGCTTGATCCTGCTACGGCTCTAAACGTACTAACTGTAGGAAGTCTTGCTAGATATGATCAGACATTCGCAAGCCAACGATATTCTGGCGATCCTGCGGAGCAACCAATTGCACGAAGAGATCAACCTTCACCATTTACTCGCCATGGACCAACAGTAAATAGCGCAATTAAGCCGGAACTTGTTGCTTACGGCGGTAATTGGGCGATAAATACTCGCGGTGGAGCAAATTATATTGTCACTAGCGGCCTTGGTGAATTGTCAACAAATTCAAATTTTGCTAATGGTTACATTTTCGGAGAAGACTCAGGTACAAGCTTTTCTGCACCGCACATATCTCATTTGGCAGGTAGAATATTGACTGAACACCCTGAAGTTAACTCTAACACATTACGTTCCTTACTTGTCGCAAATGCTGTAGTTCCAGAAGCTTGTAACACTTTAATCACTGACTCAGAATTTCTACTGAAAGTTTGTGGATATGGCAAAGTAGAGGATTTCTCTCTATTGCGCTCGATTGAAAATGAAGTAACGCTTCTAGCTGAAGAAAATATTCCTGATAAACGACATCATTTTTTTGAAATACCAATCCCCGATGATTTTTTAACTTCAGGTCGAAGGATGCGAGAAATTAATGTAACTCTTGCATATTCACCAGTAGTACGTTCAACTCGCATTTCATATAAAGCGAGTAGGATAGACTTTAAACTTGTCACTGGACCTAATTTACAGCAAGTGTCTCAGATGTTTCATCGTGCCACAAAGAAAGAAGATTATGAAAATATACCTGAATTAGCAGGTGCATCCATCGGTTCTAGTAAACGAAATAAAGGGACTGTCCAATCAGCAACATGGAGATTCAGACAGATTAACGCTAATTCAAAACTTAGAAATGAAAGGTTATTTGTTGTAATAACGCGTAATGACTATCCTTGGGGTGCGAACATAAGTTTAGCTGAAGAGCCTTATTCTTTGGTTGTGTGTTTTCGAGATAGAGAGAATGAAGAAGCAAGATTGTATACACAGATTCGAGCAAAACTCCAGGCAAGGATAAGGGCTCGTGCACGAGTTTAATTGAATGATCACTGAAGATCAGCTCGAACAAGTCTGCCTTGACTGGTTCCGTGAAGGAAGTTATGAATACGCCTATGGACCAGAGATAGCACATGATGGGGAAGCGCCGGAGCGGGAAGACTACAAACAAATAATTTTGTCCAAACGACTTCTATCAGCACTACAGCAAATCAATCCCCACATCCCCAGCACCACATTAGAAGACCAGGTCGTCCATATCCTCACTAAACCCGAACACCCCGTCCTCATCCAGAATAACCGCAGGTTCCAGGAATATCTTCTAGCGGGTGTTAAAGTTGATTACACCGATTCAGCAGGTGAAAAACAAACCGACCATGTCCAGCTAATTGATTTCCATAATCCGGATAATAACCAGTTTCTGGTAGTGAATCAGTTCACAGTGCAAGGCACTAAAATGAACCGTCGCCCAGATATTGTGGTGTTCATTAATGGGTTGCCAATTTCGGTAATCGAGCTGAAGAACCCTGCTGATGAAAATGCCGATGTCTGGAATGCCTATAACCAGCTCCAGACCTACAAAGACGAGATCAGTGATCTCTTCCTCTTTAACGAGGCTTTGATTATTTCTGACGGTGTCAATGCTCGTGTTGGTTCGCTCACCGCAAATGAGGAACGCTTTCTACCCTGGCGGACACTTAAGAATGAAAATGACAAGCCCTTGCTGGAGTATGAACTTGAAAAGGTGGTTAAGGGTTTTTTCGACAAGGAATTACTGCTGGACTACATCCGTAATTTTGTTCTTTTCGAACAAGATGATGACAAACTGATCAAAAAGATTGCCGGCTATCACCAGTTCCATGCGGTGCGTGAGGCGGTACGCGTGACCGTGATTGCCTCAAGACAGCCCGACAAAGACACCCAGGCCGAAGAACGCGCTACCTATGGTAAGGAAGTCGTGCCCGGCTGTCGCAAAGCGGGTGTGGTTTGGCATACCCAGGGTTCCGGCAAGAGCATCTCCATGGTGTGTTATGCCGGTAAGTTACTACAGCAACCGGAGATGCGAAACCCGACCATTGTTGTGGTCACGGATCGCAACGACCTCGACAACCAGCTCTTTGAGAATTTCATCGCGGCCAAGATGCTGTTAAAGCAAACCCCGATACGTATCGGCGATGACAATGATGGTTATCCCAAGAACATACCGGAGCGGGAACGGCTACGTGATGCGAACTCGAGAAACCAGTCGGGCGGCATTATCTTTACCACCATTCAGAAATTCACCTTGCTGCCAGGTGAAACGACGCACCCCATCCTCAATGACCGCAGCAATATCGTCATCATCTCCGATGAGGCCCACCGCAGCCAATACGGTGACAAGGCCAAGCTCACCAAGGTGAAGAACAAAGAGACTGGTGAAGAGGAATACGTCTACAAATTCGGCTACGCCAAACACCTGCGCAGTGCCTTACCCAATGCCACCTTTATCGGCTTTACCGGCACCCCGATCGAATCCGAAGACAAGGACACCCGCGCTGTCTTTGGTGACTATGTCAGCATTTACGACATTCAGGACGCGGTCGATGATGGCGCCACCGTGCCTATCTATTACGAAAGCCGCCTCGCCAAACTCGATATCAATCAGGCGGAGATTGAAAAGCTCAATGAGGATGTGGAAGAAGTCATTGAGGACGAGGAAGATGTATCCACCCGTGAGAAGACCAAGAGCAAGTGGGCCGCACTGGAAAAGCTGGTGGGATCAGAACCCCGTATCAAGGAAATCGCCGCAGATTTGGTCCAACACTTCGAAGCACGCAATGCTGTCATAGATGGCAAGGCCATGGTCGTCGCCATGAGTCGCGAGATCTGTGCCCATCTCTACAATGCGATCATTGAACTACGCCCACAGTGGCATGACCCAGATATCGAAAAAGGCGCCATCAAGGTGATCATGACTGCTTCCGCCGCGGACAAACCCTTATTGCAACCCCACAACTACAACAAGCAACAGAAAAAACGCCTGGAAAAACGGTTTAAAGATCCCAAAGACCCCTTAAAGCTGGTCATTGTCCGGGACATGTGGCTCACCGGTTTTGATGCGCCTTGTGTCCATACCATGTATGTCGACAAGCCCATGAAGGGACACAACCTCATGCAGGCCATCGCCCGCGTGAACCGTGTGTTCAAGGACAAGCCTGGTGGGTTGGTGGTCGATTACATCGGCATCGCTAATGAATTAAAACATGCACTGAAGATCTATACTGACTCCAAGGGCAAAGGCCGTCCCGCCAATATGGCCCAGGATGCTTTTGCCATCCTGTTGGAGAAACTCGACATCATCCATGGCATGCTGGATGGCTTCAACTACAGTGCTTTTGAAACCAAAGCCACCCAATTACTCATTCCGACCGCCAACCACATCCTGGGTCTTGAAGACGGCAAGAAACGCTTCATGGATACCGTGCTGGCGATGACGAAAGCCTATGCCCTCTGCGGGACCCTGGATGAGGTAAAACCGTATGCGAAAGAGATTGCCTTCTTCTCTGCGGTGAAGGCCGTCATCAGCAAGGCGACAACCGTCGACAAGAAACGCACCGAGGAAGAGAAAAACTCGATTCTGAAGCAAATCCTCGACAATGCGGTGATTTCCGAAGGGGTGGAAGACATCTTCAAATTGGCCGGACTGGACAAGCCAAATATTGGCCTGCTCGATGAGACCTTCCTCGCCGACCTGCGCCACATGAAAGATCGCAACTTTGCCGTTGAATTGTTGGAAAAACTCCTGCGCGATGAAATCCGCACCCGCTGCCGGACCAATGTCGTTCAGGAAATGAAATACAGTGACCGGCTCCTGGCGACGCTGACCAAGTACCGCAATCGCGCCATCGAGACTGCTCAGGTTATCGAAGAATTAATAGAGATGGCCAAGGATTTCCAGGACGCCATGAAACGACACGAAGACTTGGGCCTCAACGAAGACGAACTCGCCTTTTATGATGCCTTGGCCAATAACGAAAGTGCGGTGCGCGAACTGGGCGATGAGATACTCAAAAAGATCGCCCACGAACTTGTTGAAAAGCTACGCGGCAGCACTCCCGTCGATTGGCAGGTGCGGGAAAGCATTAGGGCTAAGCTCCGGAATATGGTTAGAATTTTATTACGCCGGTATAAATACCCCCCAGATAAAGCGGATGAGGCAGTAGATTTGGTATTGAAGCAGGCGGAAGTATTATCAGAGTCATGGGTAACGGCATGAGTTTTAGTATTTCAGATTCTAATGGTTATCATTTAGCAGAAGTTAGTAATATTTCTGTTAGCGGTTTGCCCGGTATGGGTAGTTATACATTATGTTTAAATCTCGACTTTTCTATACATCCACCAAAAAGCGATATTTATATACAAGATCTGACAATCAGATTAGATGGTGGTGACAACCATCAGCGTATGATTGGTATCTCTTTACCAGAAACAGGTCAGAAAATAAAGATCGCATCAGGTATTAACAGACTACACCTATCTTTTCGCATGCCAATAATGCCATCGCAAATGGAGGCGATTGAATCATATCGTAATGGTGGTGATTTAAAATTAAAAATTTGGATGACTGGCGAAGTTATTCAGGGTGATAAAAGCTCGCATTTACAACAAACTTCAGATTTTACTATTCCTCAGCAACAATGGGTTGAAGCATTATTTCGAATGGAATATCGAGAAACTATGTTATATGAAATGAAATTACCTATTGATAATCCATCTCTTGTTAAAGATATTGTGAGAAAAGCTCAGCAGCATATGTTGAATGGTTATTATGATGAGTGTGTAGCTGAATGTCGTAAACTGTTAGAAGCTAATGACCTAAATGATATTGATAAGACTATATTGAAAGAAGCTAGAAATAAATATAAGGGCGACTCAGAAAATAGACAGTCAATGACAATTAATGAGCGATTTATGGTGTTGAGAGAAATATTAGCTCACACAACTCACCTGGCTCATCACCATAATCCTGGAGACGGATATAGCCGAAAGCAAGCACAAGTAATTTTAGGAATGATTGTAGCTATGGTGGGCGGTTTGTCGGGATAAAGTGTTCAGCGTCAGCGAGAGTCATTTACATTGCAAATTGAGAAATAATATATAAATCAACATGAGTGAGTATAGCTGAGGAAAAACAGTACATATACCGAGATATCATATTGACAATGTGTAAACTAAGAAACAGTCAGAGTTTGCTATGAAATCAGTTTGGGTAGTAAGAGCAGGTGAGGGTGCATACTTAATAGACCAATTTCGTGATGGAAATATGGTAGGCCTGGGCTGGATTAAGGCAGGTGATGCATCAAAGTGGAGTGATCAGGGGGAGTATTACCGAGAGCTTCTAAATGTCTATCCAGATTGGAAAGCCAGAAAAGTCTCTATAACAGCTGGGCAAATCTACCGTTTTGCCAATGAAATTGAAATAGATGACTATGTGCTGACATATGATCCCGGCCAAAGAAAATATTTAATGGGCAATGTAATTGGTGGCTATGAATTTACAGGCGAAGATGATGGATTCTGCCACCGACGTAAAGTGAACTGGATTGGTGAAGTTCAACGCGATGCATTGTCAGCACGAGCGCGGAATAGTTTGGGCGCAATTTCTTCTCTGTTTAAATTGCCTGACGATATTGGCAATGAGGTGTTGTCCCTGTTGTCAGTGGTACCTGCACAAAGCGAAACCGTACAAATAGAAAATACACGTGAAGATGAAGAATTCTTATTTGAAGATATCCAAAGCCGTGCCTTAGAGTTTGTCAAAGACCAAATAAACAAACTCGATTGGGACGAAATGCAGGAACTTGTTGCCGGATTGCTGCGTGCAATGGGGTATAAAACGCGTGTATCACAAGCTGGTCCTGATAGGGGTAAGGATATTATTGCTTCTCCAGATGGATTTGGGTTCGAATCCCCAAGGATTGTTGTTGAAGTGAAACATCGAAATAGTGCGATGGGATCTAACGAAATTCGAAGTTTTCTTGGCGGTAGGCATAGGGATGATAAGGGTCTATATGTCAGTACAGGAGGATTTAGTAAAGATGCACATTACGAGGCAGAAAGGGCAAGCATCCCCCTAACTTTAATGGATCTGGATGATTTAGTACGTGCAATAATTGAGTATTACGAACAACTAGATCCAGAAACGCGGCAATATATTCCACTTAAGAAGATCTATTGGCCAGCATGAGAGAACTTGGATATAGACATTCCGCCTCGTTTGGGAAGCGACAAGAATATGTTGCTGTAGCTGAGCTCTTAAGGCGCGGCTACGATGTATATATGACACTTGTTGATGATCAAGGCATTGATTGTGTAGTCAGACAAGGACCAAACAAATATTTCGATGTGCAAATTAAAGCCAGGTCAAAAAATTGTAATCCAAAAAATGCTGGCCATTTTCCTCAGCTTACAATCTCTAGCCCAAAGAAAAATTACATTTTTATATTTTATAGTGAAGCAATAAATACTTATTGGGTAATACCATCCACTAAAATCGTCGAACCTGGCTTTGGTAACGTTCTCAAAAGTGGGCCATCGGAGGGGAAATATCGAGTCATACTGACGAATTATTCTAAGAGTAAGAATTTAGTAACTCCACGGCCAAAGTATCAGAAATACGAAAATGCATTTGTTCAAGCGTTCGGTGAGCCGTCACTAATTACATAAGACAATGTGATATTGATGGGTAAATCAGAATCAAACATATAAGCATGAGATATCTCGCGGCTGTCTTTGGTCGCCTAAGCGTAAAACCAATGGAGCAATAAACTCATCTTATGAATTCATGCGTGAAAAAATAGGGTCAGCGCACGATTTCCGCCAGACCCCAAAGAACACAATTACTTCCGTTTTCATTCTCTCACCGCAATGGATACAACTTCCCACCGGCCTGCGGGCGGCTGTAGGGCAGGAGCCGATCGCCCATCGTGGTATTCAGTTTCTGCAGGGGCGCAGAGTCCCTCTCAGACAAGCCAGTCACGTGCGGTCTGCGTAATGGCGGCGACCGCCGGATGGGAAATACGCCGTTCGGTGGAAATCGCATAATAGGTTTCGCGTACGGCCTCCGTGCTGCCAACAATCGTCATCGTGCCGCCAATCTGCTTGGTGATTTCTTTGGCGATGACCGTTGGCGCAATGAAGACCCCCATCCCGGCCTGGCCGAAGGCTCGCATCAGGGCGCTGTCATCGAATTCGCCCACGATGCGCGGATGGATGTGTTGCTCATCCAGCCATGTCAACAGCGCCGAATGCAGCTGGTTGATATCGCTCGGGATCAACAGGGGCGCGCCCTCCAGGCTGTGGGGAAAATTTTTGCGCAAAGGCTTGGCCAAGGCGTGCGTGGCCAGAAAGCTGATGCCCGAATTACCCAGGTTATGGTTATAGCCGGTCACGTTAAGCCGGGCCGGGATGGGCGCATCCGCGATCACCAGATCCAGGCGATGCAAGGCCAGTTCACCGAGCAGGCTGTCGAGATCATTTTCCTTACAGATCATCCTCACCTGGGCATTCAATGCCAGCGCCGGCGCCAGCAAGCGTGCGGTGATCGTTTTGGGGACGACGTCCGCGATGCCCACCCGGAATACCATGGGCCGCTCGGGGGGCAGGTTGCGCAATACCGCTTCGAGCTCACCGCCCAGGGCAAAGATATCTTCCGCGTAGCTGAGCACCAGCCGCCCGGTATCCGTTAACTCCAACTGACGGCCGACCTTTTGAAACAGCGGTTCGCCGAGCTGATCCTCCAGCATGCTGAGCTGGCCGCTGATGGTCTGCGGGGTCAGGTGCAGGCGTTCGCTGGCGCGCATAATCCCGCCGGCTTTCGCCACTATCCAGAAATAGTGCAAATGTTTGTAGTTGATCATGGCCGCTCAATTATTCGATAAATTCGAAGTGTGTATCAATTATATTCGAATTTAATTAAGAGTAGAACGCCCCTATGGTAATGACCAGCAGCTTCGGAAACGTATCAGGAGTGTAACCATGCAGATACAAATACAGGCACAGGATTTTCCGCTGACAGAGGCCCTGGTCGACTATGTCGAGCATACGATCAATTTCGTGTTAAGCAGCCGCTACGAACAAATCCGCCGCATTGCCGTGCGCTTGTCCGCGGTAAAAGGTTCGCGCGGGCGCGTGGATAAGCGCTGCCGGATTCAGATTAGCCTGCCACGTTTACAGGATGTTGTGATCGAGGAGAGCGACAGGGATTTATATGTCGCGGTCGAGCGCGCCACACATCGCGCCGGGCGTACGGTCAATCGTCGCCTGAAACGGCAGTTCTTCAATAAGCGCAAACTGTTTGTCCCGCATAAAGGCAGACCGCTCGTCTTGCTGGGCAGTCACTAAGCCCAGGCTGAATTTTCACACAGGAGAAACGATGATGAATATCAATCCAATGGCACAGGCAGCGACCGCGCCAGCGCGAGTGCTGGAAACCAACAAGGTGTTACGCAATACGTATGCCCTGTTGGCCATGACCTTGCTGTTCAGTGCACTGACCGCGGGTGTCAGCATGGCGCTTAATCTGCCACACCCAGGTGTGGTGATCACGCTGGTGGGTTACTTTGGACTGTTGTTTGCGACCGCAAAGTTTCGCAATAGCGGTCTGGGCCTGGCGTTTGTCTTTGCGCTCACCGGCTTCATGGGCTACACCCTTGGCCCCATCCTGAACAGTTACCTGAGTTTGCCCAACGGCGGCCAGGTTGTCATGACGGCGTTTACGGCAACCGGTGTGTTGTTCCTGGGGCTTTCGGGCTATGCGCTGACCAGTAAGAAAGATTTCAGTTTCCTGGGTGCGTTTTTGACCGTGGGTATTATTGTGGGCTTTCTTGCCGGATTAGGGGCATTGTTCTTCGAGATGCCGGGTCTGTCGCTGGCCGTGTCCGCTATGTTCGTCTTGCTGATGGCCGGGCTGATCCTGTACGAAACCAGCAATATTATTCGCGGTGGTGAGACCAATTACATTATGGCCACGGTGACCCTGTACGTCGCGATATTTAATTTGTTTACCAGTCTATTGCACCTGTTAGGTTTCATGAACAGCGAGGACTAATACCGGTTAGATTGTCGCGGAGTCGTTATCCACCTCCCCAGGGCGAAGCATGATGATTGCCGCCCCCTTTGTACTCGAGGCTTGTGACGAGCCTCGAGTTTTTTTAATCAAGATTTCATGGAAGACGGCGATGATACCTGCCGACCCGGCGCAGCCAGTTAAGAAACGTGGAGCTGCATTTCTGAACACAGTTTCATTCTTTCACCGCAATGGATACAGCTTGCCACCCGCCTGCGGGCGACTGTAGGGCAGGAGCCGATCACCCATCGCGACGAAAATTGTCTGTTTTTTTATCGAAACTGCTATTGTCTATGCTATTTATATAGAAGTAACCGCAATCCAGGCATATTCATCTAACAGGGGAGACTTTTATGGCAAGCGAGAAATCAGTCAAAGAAAAAGCGGCCCAGGTGTTACGCGACCTGGAAAAGACCAGTGAAACGATTCTGGCCGAGCTTACCGAGCAGTATTCCAAGGTAAAGCATAAGGTTGGCGAGATGGCCGAAACGGTTTCCGGAAAAGCGGTGAAAACAACAAATGATCTCAAGGAGAAAGTCGCAGGTGATGAAACCAGGGAGCAGCTCAGGAATCTGATTCAACAGGTCGAAGAATCAGGTAAAACGGCACGCCAGCGCTTCAATGAAAGCATGGCGGACCTCGGTCAGCGGGTTGCCAATGCCATCGAAAGTCTGAAAACACCCACAACACCGAAAAAGAAAACGACTGCCCGGAAAAAGGTTTCAAAGAAGAAGCCGGCTAAAAAGAAATCCGTTACCAAAAAGGCTGCCAGCAAGAAAACGGCGAAGAAAACCTCTACCAAGAGAACAACTAAACTTGCCTGACAGTCTCTAAGTTTTAAGTAGAAACGGGAGTAACAATTCATGAGCCTTTATCGTCGAATTCTGGTACCTGTCGATAACAGTTCGGCAGCACAGGCCGGCCTCAGCGCTGCGATAGCCCTTGCGCAGGACCAGCAGGCCACGCTCAAGTTGGTCGCCGTGGCCAACGAGGCCATCAAAAACTACGCCGGCGGTGAGCTTGGCTGGATCGAGCCCCAGGGGCTGGGCGAGCTCATCAAGACGGATTCTGAAGCGTCGCTGGACAAGGCTGAGCAACAGGCGGCGGACGCCGGTTTAACCCCGGAACGTGAATTGATTGTTGCACAGGATGGTCATGTCGGGCGGCACATTGTCCAGGCGGCCGTGGACTGGCAGGCTGATTTGATCGTGATTGGTACGCACGGTCGTCAGGGTTTTTCACTCTGGTTGGCTGGCAGCACCACCGAAACCCTGCTGCATGGATTGAGTGTGCCGCTGTTGGTAGTCCCCGGTAAACAGGCGGATAAGGGTGACTGATGATCGATAACTTCCGCGATCACGCCGCCAATGAGCGGACTTACCTTGCGTGGATACGTACTGCGATTGCGCTCATGGCATTTGGTTTCGTGATTGAGAAATTCGATCTGTTCCTGCGCTATTTAACGACGGCGACCAATGTGCATATTCATATTTCGGGTCAGCATGCGAAAGGCGCCGGCCTTATGTTGATCGCCGCCGGGCTGGTGTTGGTGGCGTTGGCGACGTGGGGGTTTTTGCGCAATCGTCGTCTGATCGACGGCGCCGATCACCTGATTTATCAGGGAACCTGGATCAATCTTGCGCTGGGCGGCACCGTCGCGACGATGGGCGCGGTCCTCATGGTCTATGTGGCCTGGGCAGTGTTGTAATATAAATAGGAGTGTGTCTATGAGTACCTCCCTTGCCGCGCCCGGTACGTTGCTGCTTCAGCGCTGGAATGGCCTGCAGTCGTGGCCCGGCGGGCGCTGGCTGTTTAACCGTTTCCTCGCGTGGAAAGTTCCGTACACCGCGTCTATTGGTGCACAGGTGCAGGTCTTGCGCCCCGGTTATTGTCAGGTGCGCCTGGCGGATCGGCGCCGCGTGCGTAATCACCTCAACTCCATTCATGCCGTGGCGCTCGCGAACCTGGGGGAAATGACCAGCGGCCTGGCCATGCTCACGGGCCTGCCGGGCAATGTACGTGGCATCGTGGTGCACCTGGCCGTCGATTATTTCAAAAAGGCCCGCGGTATCTTGCTGGCGGAGTGTACCTGTGCGATCCCGCCGATCACCGCCGAGCAAACGCATGAAGTGACGACGACGATCCGCGATGCAGCCGGCGATGTCGTGGCTTGCACCGTGATCCGTTGGCAACTGGATACCCGGGCCTGAAGCAAAGCGGGAAAAACACAGTGCCCCAACCGCTCATTGACACCCCGTTCACGCGTGCGCTCGGTATCCAGGTGCCGATCATTGCCGGGGCCATGTATCCCTGCAGCAACCCGGAACTGATCGCCGCCGCCTCTGCCGCCGGCGGGATCGGTATCGTGCAACCCATCTCACTGACCTACGTCCACGGTTATGACTTTCGTGAGGGGCTGCGATATATCAAAACGCTGACTGCACAACCCATTGGTATGAACGCCCTGATCGAACAGTCCTCGCGTCGCTATCGCGACAAGATGGCGCGCTGGATCGATATTGCACTGGAGGAGGGGGTGCGCTTTTTTGTCACGTCGCTGGGCAAACCCGGATGGGTGGTGCGGCGGGTGCATGCGGTGGGTGGTTTGGTGTATCACGATGCCACCGAGAGCAAGTGGGCGAAGAAAGGTTTGGAGGAGGGCGTGGACGGGTTGATCGCGGTGAACGACCGCGCCGGTGGTCACGCCGGCACGCGCAGTGCCCGGGCCCTCCATGACGAACTGGCGGTGTTGAATGTGCCGCTGATCTGCGCCGGCGGTATCGGCGATGCCGACGGTTTTGTGCAGGCCTTGCGACTGGGTTACGCCGGTGTGCAAATGGGCACACGCTTCATCGCCACTCGCGAGTGCACGGCCAGCGCGGCGTACAAGGCGGCGATCATTGCAGCCCAGGCACAGGACATCGTGCACAGCGAGCGCATCACCGGCGTGCCGGTTGCTATTATCAACACGCCGTATATTACGCGCACTGGCCTGCATGCCGGTCCGCTGGCCAGGTGGTTGTTACATTCACGCCGCGGCAAACACCTCATGCGCATGATCTATGCGCTCAAGTCCCTGTACCAGCTCAAACACGCCTCCCTCGACGCAACGGGGGAAAAGGAATACTGGCAGGCCGGCAAGAGCGTGGCCGGTATCCACGCGGTGGAGAGCGTGCCGGCGATCTTCGATCGTTTTGTTCAGGCCTGGCAGGAAAAATAAATCCCTGCCACACCTGAATAACCTCATCCGCATGGATAAAAACGAACGCCGGGTAAAACTGTCGAGTAGTTCTTTATAAAGATTGATGCGTATCACATTTATAAACACGCAATTCAATAATCCATTCCACTGAAATTCAAACGCCATCGTCTGAAGAAATTGATCTTCGAAGTCAGTTGTGATCGATAGCTGCGATCGCGTCTGCACGGAAATAAGGACACTCTGAGAATGTAAAAAAGATCACAAATACGACAACCCAAAAATCGCATGTGACTCAACTCGCATACTTAAATTACCGCAGCGGCTACATTACAAACCAGTAGTTAGGGAGTTGTCCGAGGTGGGAAACATGAGATCTATCCGTAGTGTATTCGTTGTTATGTTGTTCAGTGCAGTCATCGCCGCATGTGGAGGCGGTGCCGATCAGCTCTCAGCAACGGATCAAACTTCAACAACCGGTGGCACTACCGGTGGTAATACGGGCGGGTCGAACCCTCCTGCGATGTACACCGTCAGCGGCACGATCGGCGGTCTCTCCGGCAGCGGCCTGGTCATCCGGAATAATGGTACACCGGTAACCGTCAGCAACAATACCTTCTCTGTGTCCCTGGCTGGCGGCAGTGCTTATGCCTTCACCGTTGGCACACAGCCCAGCAACCCGACCCAACAATGCACCATCTCTAATGCATCTGGCACTGTAGGTTCTACGAACATCACCAATGTAGCTGTCTCCTGCAGCACCAATCGTTACACCGTCAGCGGTACGATCAGTGGTCTGACGGGCAGTGGCCTGGTCATCCGGAATAATGGCACGCCGGTGACGGTCAGCAACAATGCCTTTTCTGTATCGATGGCCAGTGGCAGCACTTATGCCTTTACGATTGGCACCCAGCCCAGCAACCCCACGCAGTTGTGCACCATCGCCAATGGCTCGGGCACCGTGGGCTCCTCCAACATCAGCAACGTCGCGGTGTCTTGCGCGGCGAGTACCACGCCCAGTTATACCGTCAGCGGTACGATCACTGGTCTGGTTGGCGGTGGCCTGATGATCATGAACAACGGCACCGCGGTGCCGATCAGCAACAATGCCTTCTCCGTGTCGCTGGCAAGTGGCAGCGCCTATGCCTTCACTATTGGTACTCAGCCGAGTAACCCGTCACAACAATGCACAGTGACCAATGGCGCGGGTACCGTGGGGACGGTGAACATCAGTAACGTGGCCGTCTCCTGCAGCACCAGGAGTTACACCGTCAGCGGTACGATCAGTGGTCTTTCCGGCAGTGGCCTGGTCATCCGGAATAACGGGACGCCGGTGACGATCAGCAACAATGCCTTCTCCGTGTCGCTGGCCAGTGGCAGTGCTTACGCCTTTACCGTCGGCACTCAACCCAGCAACCCGGCACAACAATGCACCATCGCCAATGCCTCGGGCACCGTCGGTTCGTCCAACATCAGCAACGTCGCTGTCTCTTGCAGCACCACGATGTACACCGTCAGCGGCACGATCAGTGGTCTTAGTGGGACTGGCCTGGTCATCCGGAATAATGGGACCGCGGTGACGATCAGCAACAATGCCTTCTCGGTGTCGCTGGCCAGTGGCAGCATCTATGCCTTCACGATTGGGACTCAACCCAGCAGCCCGGCACAACAATGCACCATCAGCAATGGCTCGGGTACGGTAGGCTCTGCGAACATCAGCAACGTGGCCGTCTCGTGCAGCACCACGATGTACACCGTCAGCGGTACGATCAGTGGGCTTAGCGGGACGGGTTTGGTCATCCGGAATAATGGCGCGCCGGTGACGATCAGCAACAATGCCTTCTCGGTGTCCCTGAGCAGCGGGAGTGCGTATGCCTTTACGATTGGCACGCAACCCAGCAGCCCGGCACAACAATGCACCATTGCCAATGCTTCGGGTACCGTCGGCTCGCTCAACATCACTAACGTGGTCGTCACCTGCAGTACCACCACAACTAAGACGGTGACGCTCAGCTGGACGGCCCCGACGACCCGCGAGGACGGTAGTGCCATCAGTCTGAGTGATATCGGTAGTTATATCCTGTCTTACGGGACGTCGCCCACGACCACCAGCAGCAACACCATCACGATTAACGATGGCAGCGCCACGCAATATACCGTCACGTTGCCCGCTGGCACCTATTATTTTGTCATCCGCGCCGTGGATTCCAACGGGACGCAGGGTCTGATGTCGGCGGTATTGCAGAAGACGCTATAACTATCGTCACGGCGGCGGCGCACGCTGCCGCTAATGACATTCCTCTCTGGCGAGATTATGATTGTCCGTCATCGGAAACATATCATCCCGCTATTGAGGTCCCCAACGTGCTACCCCAGTTCACCGCCACCGAGGCGCGTATCATCGGTTGTCTGATGGAGAAGTCCGTGATCACGCCGGATGCGTATCCGTTGACCTTGAACGCCCTGACCAATGCCTGTAATCAGAAGTCCAGTCGCGAGCCCGTGATGTCCTTGACCCAGGGGGAAGTGCAACACGCGGTGCGTGACCTGCAGGCCCGAAAGCTTGTGCGCATCGAGGAAAACTTCAAGAGCGGGGTGGAGAAATACACGCAGCGTTTCTGCAATGGCCGCCTGGATGAATTTCAGTTTGATTCGGCGCAGTTTGCCATCGTCTGCCTGCTGTTACTGCGCGGGCCGCAGACCCCGGGCGAACTGCGCGCGCACAGCGGGCGTTTGCATACCTTCGCCGATAACGAGGCCGTGGTGGCAGCGCTTGACGGACTGATGGAACGCGAAGGCCCCGCGCTGGTGGTGAAACTGCCGCGTACCGCCGGGCGCAAGGACTCGGAGTACATGCACCTGTTTTGCGGCCCCATTGATATCGACAGCTACGCCGCCCAGGCTGCAGAGAGTGTACCCAGTGAGGCGCCGGCAAAGGGCGGTGTGTCCGATCTGGAAGCGCGGGTCAGCCGGCTGGAAGCGGAACTCGCCGAACTCAAGGAACTGTTAAAGACATCATCATGACAACACATATCCTTGTTTGTGTCGCCTAGGTTTGCAAGCCATGTACTGATGTGGCGGAAGTCCCGATGCGTTCGTATTCCGCGATCACCTGGGCACCGAACAATACAATAATCGCCGCGGCCTCCACGCTGAGAAGAATGACGATGGTGGTGGCAAAAGAACCATAGATGACATTGATCAGCGACAGGGTTGCAAAGTACCAGACCAGGATATGCCGCGTGATCTCCCACAACAGCGCCGCGGTAATACCGCCAATCAAGGCGTGACTCAGTGCCAGCCGCCCGACGGGCATGACCAGGTAGAGTGAGGTGAGGAGCAGGATCTCACCGACGATACCAAATAAATAGAGCAACACGGCGCCGGCGCCATCCAGTGACCACACGTGGCCGAGCAGGCTGACATGCTGCGTTGCGAGCGAGGCCATGCTGCTGCTCACGGCATTGACCACCAACATCCCCACGGCCAGTAACAGGATGTAGGCATAGGGGATGATGGCCGAGACCAGAAAATGTCGTCGTTTGACCGCAATGCGATGGAAAAAGATCACCGACATGGCATTCTCCAACACGGTAAACGCCATGGCGCTGAAAAACAGCAGCAATAACAGCCCCGTGATGCCGACAACCTTCCAGTTTTGCAGGAACACACCAATCTGGGCGGTGAGGGCGGCGGCCTGACCCGGGGCCAGGAATACCAGGTATTCCCGCAGGGCGGTGAGCAGTGCCGAGGTATCCGTGATTTGTGAGAGTGCGACCAGGATGAGGGCGAACATCGGCACGATGGACAACAGGGTGTAATAGGCGACGGCCCCGGCCAATAGCAATCCCTGATTGGCACGGAACCCGGATACCACCTGTCCCGCAAAGCGCCAGGGATGATCAAGGATGTAACGGCTGCGTGCAGATAGGATCGTCATGGCATGATTATAGAGAACTATTCTTTATGGTTTTTAAGCTCGATCTATACGGCGCCGATATAGGTCGTATACTATTCCTTATATAAGCCGTTTGTCTCAGGAGCGTCACCACAAGACGATATGGGCGACATCCCCCGTCATCTAGAACCGATCGAGCAAAACGATCTCTGGTCGTTGGCGGATACCTTACCCCAGGATCAGGTCGTCGCCATCGCCCGCGAACGTGCGGCGCTCGGGGATATCACCTCGAAGGCGTTCCTGGCGATGATTGCGGAACAGGCGCAGGAGCGCGAGGCCTTTCGTGCGCAGGCCGCCGAAGATGGCGATGTGATTTCGATGCTGGCGCTTGCCGGCCAGTCCCTCGCCAGTGGCGATCAGGCACAGGCCTTGCTGTGGTTCGAACGCGCTGCCGCGCAAGACAATGCCGAGGCCCATGTCCAACTGGGGATCATGCTGGCCAAAGGCCAGGGTGTAACGCCGGATCCGATTGCCGCCATCACGCACATCTGCACCGCCCGCCAGACGCTGGACAAGGATACCTTCATCGAGTTCGTGCTGGACGAACAGGACTTCCCCTTTGACCTGGCGGATCTGGATGTCTATTACCCGCATGTCATTGAACGTATCTTTGCCGATTACAGTGCGGAGGATAAACAACGGGTGTACGACTACCTGCACCAGCACGGGATGCAGGCGGAGTCGGACGAGGAGCCGCGGGGATCGGCACCGGGTATGGCAGGTACACCTGCCCTCGACTACGCACCTAAGTGGCTTTCCCAATTCCTGCGCGGACTGGCCTCGCAATCCGACAGCATGGCGGAGCATGCCCGGCGCCTGACCGCCGTCCTCGAAGGTGTGCACCACTTGCAGGCGCAGGAGACAGACTCGCTGGAGGTTGCGTGGTTTGACGCGCTGCATCAGCCCGAGGCGTTTATGGCGCAACTCCACACGCGCTTCCCGCTGGCGCCGATGCAACTCACGAGCTTGTATGCGGAAGACGCCGACGCCCTCAAACATAGCTTCGATGTCGTGTGGCCGTCGCTGCGTCACGCCTATCGGCGTATTCAACAGCAACAACGCGAGCGGGAAAGCGCGGTGTCTGCGTATGCATTGCCGGTGCAGACGACCATCACCGAGGCCGATCAGCCGGGGTTTGCCCCGTATAAATTTAACGTGACGCCGGTGCGCTGTTCGAACCGGGCCTGCACCTGGACGGGCATCATGGCGGAGACCGATAACCAGCGCTGCCCGGTCTGCCGAAGTTTTCCGGTATTTCGCGTGGGCGGGGCGAAACTGCTCAACGGTTCCCGCTTTGCGACGCAGCGCGACAGTCTGTTACGAAAACATCTCACTGCCTTGCGCACGGTCTCGTGGTTTCTATACGCCAGCACCGACAGCTATCATGCCCTAGCCGCGGGCTGGGGTAATGCCGCGTACGTGTTGGTGAAGACAGGCTGAAACTCGGGAAACTTTCCGCCATCTCGCCCGGGTGTTGTCCGCGCGATATGTTAAACTGCTGGCACCTTATATAAAGGAATGATTCCTTGAGATAGGAGAGCAGCGTGACAAAGACCCCCCTTTCCCTTCTTTGGTGCATCCTGGCGGCAGCCTTGTTGGCCGGGTGCGCGGATCTCAGACAAGCCAAACTCGACGCGGGCAATGACCCGGCAAAAGCCATCGACGAAGTGACAAACATCGAGATTGGGGCGCAGCATGATCAGCTCGACGTGCTGGCGGCTAAAGAATTTGCCCAGGGCCATGCCTATCTGGAAGCGGCGCGGCGCGCACTCAAGGCCGGCGAGGCGAAAGAGGCGGTGTTGAAAGACGCGGCGATTGCCAAGGCCTATTTTCAGGATGCGAACAGGATCGGGATGCCCAGGCAGGCCAATGCCACGCGCATCCTGGAGGCGCGTGCCTCCGCGCTTGCCGCTGACGTCAGGACCAGTGATGCCCTGGTCGCGACCCTGGCGGATATCGATGACGACCTGAAGAGCGAGACGAAACAATTCAGCCGCGCGCTGTCACCGGATGATTTCTCCGAACTGCAGAAGCGTTACCTCGCCCTGGAAGTGCAGGGCGTGCAAAATCGTACCCTGGGTCAGGCCAGGAAAGTCATCGCCCAGGCCAAGGACGATAATGCGAATAAACGGGCACCGAAGACCCTGCGCACGGCGGAACTCGATTACGAAACCGGCATGAACATGATCGCGCAAAGCCCGCGCGACCCCAGCCTGTATAGTCAGAGTGTCCACGAGGCACTCACCAGTGCGACACAACTCAATGATGTAATGAATGTGATCAAGGGCGCGCCGGGGACACCGGAACACATTGCCATCCAGATCGTGCAACAAAAACGGGCGCTGGGTGAGTTGTCGAGCAACGTCGGCAAGCTGAAAGAAAATCTGCAAACCACCCAGCAGTCACTGCAGGAAAAAGAGGGCGCACTCAAGCGCACGCAGGGCGCGCTCAAGACCCAGGAACAGCAACTGGCGATGGCCGCCACCCAGGTCAAGTTTCAGCAGGCCATGGACGAGGCGCGCAGAACGCTACCGGCGGATGATGCGCTGGTGTATCAACAGGGCAATACCCTGGTGTTTCGTCTGAAGCGGGTGAATTTCCAGTCCGGCACGGCGATCATTCCGGAGACGTCCAAGCCCTTGCTTGCGAAGGTCGACGCCATCATTCGCAAACTGAATGTCGATAATGTCGTGGTGCAGGGCCACACCGACTCCGTCGGCTCGGAAGACATCAATAAAAAATTGTCCACCGAGCGCGCCTCGGCGGTGGCCGATTATCTCTACACCCTCGGCGGTAACTATAAACTCATGTATGCGGGTTACGGCGACACCGTGCCCATCGCCTCCAATCAAACCGCGGATGGCCGCGCCACCAATCGCCGCGTCGACCTGGTGGTGTCGGTCAAGCAGTAAGGATCAAAATACGCTACGGCAACGGCGGCGTATAGATGACCAGCCCATTATCCTGAAAGACAATTTTTGCGCCGGCCGGGACCTGCGCCAACGCATCCGTCAGCAGGTAGTGTTTCGGCGGACGCGGAGTGGTCCGTGGCGGCAGTTGTGCCTCGTAGGCTGCGATGTAATTAGGGATGGCCTCGCTCGCGACCTCGCTGTAGTGATTGCCGGCAGTGGGATAGTGCGTCAGATCCACTGCGATGGTCCGGTCGGGTCCGGCATCGTGGCGCAGCGCCTTGTATAACTTCTCCAGTTTATAAAACGCCGGCAGGTATTGTGGCTCGCTGGTGAGTTCACGCTGTTGGTCAAGCGCGAAGGCCCACACCACATAGATATTGCAGACGAACATCACGGCCAGGCCATACGCTATATAACGCTTAATACCTGCGCCTTGCATCCGTTGCAGGGACAATGCCGGTAGCAGAAATAACAATGGGAAGATAATGATGCTGTAGCGCGAGGCGTAGTCTTTGCCGAGCAGGAAATACAATAGCAGCGGCAGGACCAGCAGCACCCCGAGAAAGACCGTCAGGCGATGATCCCGCAGCGTGGTTTTGAGATTAAAGCGCGCCTGGCGCAGCACGCGGTAAAACCTGCGGAGAAAACCATACACGAACACCAGGGCGAAGCCGAACGAGATCAGATTGATCCCTAACAACAGTCCATACGCACCGAAGTAGCGATTGCCAAAGTCCTTGAGTTCCGCCGTGGTGTCACCCGGCCAGCCGCCCGGATGGTTGCTGAGCATTTCCGGGAGGATCGTCAGGAATTTGAGGACGCCCCAGTTAAATTTCTCACTGCCGCTGAGCACGGCACGCGTATTGGCCCAGTGATGCGTGATCTCACCGAACAAGTAGGGCAGGTAAATGCAGGTGCCGGCGATCAGGCCCGCGCCCAGCCAGCGCAGATTGAGTCGCGTCGGTGCGAGCCACAGCAATAACAGGATGGCCGGGTAGTAAAAGATCGCGACCATGTGAAACTGCAAGATCATGGCGCTGAACAGCAGCACCCAGAAAATCGCCCGTGACTGATCGCGATTGAGCGTTTGCCACAGCGCCCAGAACAACAGCACGCTCAACAAAGGCAGGGCCAGGGGGTTGTACAAACCGGCGGCGTAATAAATCGGCCACGGCGCGATGGCAAAAAACAAGGTAGTGAATAAGGCCGCCCGCGCCGGCAGCAGGCGCGAGGCGAACAAATAAAATGGATAGATCACCACGCTGTTGAGGAGCATCATCCAGAACAGGGCGCCGTCGGCGGTATTGCCGCCAAGTTTGTAAAACGCGGCGACCAGCAGGGTCCACAAGGGCCCGGGGATGTGGCCATCATGCAGCGCAGGTTGCGCGAGATACCAGGCGTTGGGTTCACCGGCCAACAAGGACAGGGCGTAATGGAGGGCATTGACTTCGTCACGGATGGTGTCGACATTGAAGGCATGGCCCGCAGCGAGTAAATACCCGCGTAACAGAAAGCCCAGCAGGACTATCGCCATCAGGGCGTTGCGATGCGTCCAGGACGCGGGTTCATCCAATTGACGATAGAGCTGCCGCCAGCGGGTGCCGGTCGATACCATATTCAGGTTTCCTGTGCGATGGATGTCGCTAGACTAATGTTTAGCGACGCAGCTTGTCGACGGGAATTTATTGCGCGCTGGCAGGCACGGCACTCTTGAGCCGGTGCCGGACGATTTTTTCCAGGATGATCGCGGTATGGTAGATGTCGTCGGTGGTCTGTTCCAGGACATCGAAGATCTCGGTCCAGTTGTATTCATCGATGAGTGACAGCTCATGCACGCGGCGTTCTTTCTTGCGCCATTCGTGATAGATCAGATCCACGTTTTCCTCTTCTTCCTTCAGGGTGCCGCGGCAGGCACCCAGGGCACCGGGGTCATTGTCCGGATAGAGCTTGATCTCCTGCGCAAGCCTTTCCAGCATGGCCTGTTGCCTGGATAAAATTTCAAAAGCCGCCGCTTCGATACGGCTTGTGCGAAAGATATCGATGAGCCTGGCGGTCTTGTTGAATCCATCGACGATGTCATCGAGGAACTTTATCAGGTCCTCGATGATATGGGTGAGACTCGAATATTCGTGGGACTCCAGCACGTAGTAGGCCTCGGCGGTGAGTGCATCCCCGGCCTCTTCCAACTGTTTTATCCTGGTGATGTGCGGGTAGGGTTCAGTAACATTCGCGAACAAGTCCTTGAGTACATGGCTGCAGGCCACGGAGTTGTCGATATGTGCCCTGAAAATGGACTGCAGGGGGCGAGTCTCGGACGTTGGTTGTTTTTCCGCATGCATACCCGAAGCGTAGTGGGGCTTTATGACAATTTAATTAACCTGCCAGTGCCACACCGGTTCAAGGTGTTGACCTGTCCGTGTAAGCCCTGATAAACGCTAATGTACTATCACGGGATGGCTAGACACGGGCGCGGCGATGGATTTCACTCAGCTATAATTGGCTATTGCGGGTTATCCACGGGAGTACAGGGCTATGGCAAATGCCGGTGATGACAAACTGAGTAAGGCCGTGCTCGAGGCGCGCCGGGCCAGCGAACAGCGCGAGCAGACCTATCGCGAGCAGGCGCTGAAGATGTATCCGCATATCTGCGGGCGTTGCGGGCGCGAGTTTAAGGGCAAGAACCTCAGTGAACTGACGGTGCATCACCGCGATCACAACCACGATAATAATCCCCCCGATGGCAGCAACTGGGAGTTGTTGTGTCTGTACTGCCACGACAACGAACACCAGCGCCAGCTGGAGATCCAGCAGATCAAGGCGGGCGGCGAGCAACGCTCAGCCGCGACGCATAATCCGTTTGCCGACCTGAAGTCGCTACTGGATAAAAACAACGACTAGCAAGGTCCGAATCAGGATTCTTCCGTTAGCAGGTCCCCGATAAACTCACGTGACTCATGAGGCACTAACGGTTGGCCGTCGTGGTTCCGGCAGCGGACGAGGGTGGCGTAACCTAATATATTGGTATCTTGTGTTTCGATGACATCCAGTTTGGCGTCGCGCACGAAATCCTCCAGCTTCAGGTCGCTGCGGTAATTCAACCAGCGCCAGAGGGGCGAGAGCAATCGCTCAATCGTCCCCACCACGGCGCGCCTGGACTGGAAATGATTGATAAATATCAGCTCGCCATCGGGCTTGCAGACACGCCGCATCTCGGCCACCAGTGGCCGGGGGTCGTCCAGCGCGGGAATGACATACATGGCGATGACTTTGTCGAAGCTGTTGTCGGGAAAAGACATCTTGCGGCCATCCATTTGCACAAGCGCCTGGACATTCTGCAACTGCCGGGCCTCCACACGCGCCTGCGCTCGTTTCAGCATATCGGGGCAGATGTCGATGCCGACGATCTTAACGCTGTCCGGATAAAGGTCTAACGATAGACCGGTGCCAACACCCACTTCCAGCACCTGCTGATTCATCTGGCAGTGCAGGATTTGGACGCCGCGCTTGCGGCCGGGTTGCAGGACAGCACCAAAGATGGTGTCGTAAATCGGTGCGAAACGGCGATAGGTTAACTCAATCAAAGATGCCTTCACGGGATACCTTCATTTGTGCGGTTGTTGGCCGGGAAACGATTTCACTGTCATTGCTGCGATGCCGTGACTGAAGCATGACAAAAATCTTATTCGCCTTCACTGTAACATAGATGATGACGAATTACTTTCGCAAAACGGAATTTGTGACTAACGTTTAATGTCACAAAAATGCAATACTTCATTCGTTGTTGTCAGTCAGTTGCGATGTCGCGCAAAGCATGCTGGCGCGGATATCTTCTAACTCTTCGCGTGAATTTAATTAACGCATAACGCGGTGATGCGTTGCCTGCAGTCGTTCATCAAAATGTCATAGTCACGTCATTTTACCCGGCTAGAGTCTGGGCTTTCTTAAAAATAAGAATGTTCACCTAAATAAGGAATCAGACTCATGTTGACGCTATCCAAACCTCTGGTATTTGCCGCTCTGGCGGCGCTTGCCTTGCCCGTGACCGCACAGGCCGGCAATGATGTCTCATCATCCGCAAAATGGGATCGTGGTTATTCTCACCATGATGATCGTGGCGACCATCACTACCGTCTCAAGGTTGCGCTGTGGGGCGACGAGTTCTATTCGAGCGACCCGGCGGAAAAAGCCAAGGACATCGAACAGACCATCAGCTCCATGAATGCCCACGATCTGGATTTCACCATCTTTGTCGGTGATACCAAGAACGGCAGCAGCGAATGTACCGACCAGGCCATCGGTCAGGACGTGATCAATATCTTCAACAGCATTGATGCCCCGACCATGTACAGCCTGGGTGACAACGAGTGGACCGACTGCCATCGCACCAACAACGGCAGCTATGATCCGCTGGAGCGTCTGGCCTTTTTGCGTACGGTATTTTTCAGCAAGAACACCACCCAGGGTCTGGACCCTATCCGCGTGCAGCGTCAGGGTGAGCTGGGTCAGGCCTACAGCGAAAACAGCCGCTTTGTGAAAAACAACGTGGAGTTTGTGGCGTTGAATGTTATCGGCAGTAACAACAACCTGGTGGCCACCGATAAGCAGTGCTACAACAAATCCAATCGCACCGCCGCGGATTGTGCCGCTGCCACGGCCGAATACCAGGCGCGTAATGCCATGAATATTGCCTGGTTGAAAGATTCCTTCGCCAAGGCCAAGGCGCATCATTATGCCGGTATCCTGATCGCGATCCAGGCGGATGTGTATGCCCCGATCGAACTGAGCGATGGCGGTTATGCGGATAATTTCCTGCCGACCCTGGACGCCAATAACGGTTACAGCGATTTCTTCCATACCCTGATTGACGAGACTCAGTCATTCGACGGCAAGGTCCTGCTGGTCCACGGTGATTCGCACTATTTCCGCATCGACAAGCCGATGGTTGACGCCGATGGCCGTACCCGCCCGAACTTCACCCGCGTGGAAGTCTTCGGTTCCGCCGACAACAGCTGGGTGGAAATGACCGTCGACCCGAGCTCTGAAAACGTGTTCGACTTCAAACAGGTCAGCCTGCCGTAATCACCGGCTTCGAACCTGTCGTAAACAGCAGGGCACAATCGCCAGTCGATTGTGCCCTGTACTTATATATAAGTATGCTGCCGATGAGGTAAGGTAGGGCGGGTTGCTTTGCGGTACCATACACCGCCATGTCCTTCCCCATTGATGAACTCCTGCCGCGGCTGGTCTCCACCCTGACAACTCACCCCGGTGTGGTCGTGCAGGCGCCGCCCGGTGCCGGCAAGACCACGCGCGTACCCTTGGCCTTGCTCGACGCCTCCTGGCTGGGCAATAAAAAGATCATCATGCTCGAACCGCGGCGCATTGCCGCCCGCGCCGCCGCGCGTTTCATGGCGCATTCCCTGAGCGAGCGTGTGGGCGAGACCGTGGGCTATCGGGTACGGCTTGATAACAAGATTGGCCCCAGAACCCGCATCGAGGTGGTGACCGAAGGCATCCTGACGCGCATGCTGCAGGACGACCCGGCGCTGGATGCCTATGGCGTGGTGATCTTCGACGAGTTTCACGAACGCAATCTGAATTCCGATCTGGGGCTGGCACTGTGTCTCGATGCACAACAGGGCCTGCGCGAGGATCTGAAAATCATCGTGATGTCGGCCACGCTCGATGGCGCGGCGGTCTCGGCCTTACTGGACCAGGCGCCGATCCTGACCAGCGAGGGCCGCAGTTATCCCGTCGCGATTCAGCATCAGCCACTCAAACACGGTTTCGCACGCGAGCGGCGCGGCTTTCTCACGGAAGTGGCGCAACAGATCGTCCAGGCCATCAAGACGGAGCAGGGCAGCGTGCTGGTCTTCCTGCCCGGGGCCGGCGAGATTCGTCAAGTGCATACCGCCTTAGTGGACGCAAAACTGGGCGACGATATTTTGCTGGCACCGCTGTTTGGTCAGCTTACGCCGGCGGAACAGGATGCCGCCATTCAACCGGCCCCGGCGGGCAGGCGCAAGATCGTGCTGGCCAGTGCGATTGCCGAGACGAGCCTGACCATCGAAGGCATTCGCATCGTCATCGACAGCGGCCTGATGCGTATCCCGCGCTTTGATCCCAATACCGGTCTGACGCAACTCGTCACCCTGCCGGTCTCCCAGGCCAGCGCCGATCAACGTTGCGGTCGTGCCGGCCGTTTGCAGGCGGGTGTGTGCTATCGCCTGTGGTCAGCGGGTACGCATCTGTTGGCGCAGACCGCCGCGGAGATACTCGATGCGGATCTTGCACCGCTGTTATTGGAACTGGCGCAGTGGGGCGTGAGCGATGTGAATAGCCTGCGCTGGATCGATCCGCCGCCTGCGCCGCACGTGGCCCAGGCCAAAGACCTGCTGTGTAAACTTGGCGCTATCGATGCGGAAGGCCGGATTACCGCGCATGGTAAGGCCATGGCGCAGTGGGGCACGCATCCGCGCCTGGCCCATATGCTGTTGCGTGCCAAAACCATTGGTGCCGGTGCATTGGCCTGTGAAGTGGCGGCGATCCTGGGCGATCGCGATATCCTGCGCGGCGGCGCGGCGCGGGAAAGCGACCTGCAACTGCGTATCGAGGCGCTGCGCGACAAGGCCAAAGGTCACGACATCGATCAGGGCGCGCTGCGCCAGGCGCGGGAGGCCGCCGCACAATGGCAACGTCAATTACAAGTGCAGCCTGATAACGCTGCGGAAGACCTGCCGCTGTTGGGCGTGGTATTGGCCTATGCCTATCCGGATCGCATCGGCCGTCGCCGGGAAAACTCGACACGCTATCTGTTGAGTAACGGCCGCGGCGCCGCCTTGAACGAAGGCGACCCCTTGTGTACGCAGGAGTTTATCGTCGCCGCGAATCTGGATGGTGCGCGCGAGGCGCGGATTTATCTGGCGGCGGGGATCCACCGTGAAGACATCCTGAAATATCACAGTGACATCCTGCGGACGCATGCCGATGTGCAGTGGGATGAACGTAACGCCTGTGTGCAGCTGCGGGCGCAACAGCGTATCGGTGAGGTCGCGATCGACGAAACAGCGCTGACCGATGTCGACGCGGAGACGATCACCTGCGCCTTGTTGCAGGGCATCCGGGTACACGGTCTTGCCTGTTTGCCCTGGCGCGATAGTGCACGCGAATTGCAGGCGCGCATGCAGTTCGTGCACGAACATATCGATAACACCTGGCCGGACGTGAGCGACGATAGTCTGCTGGCCAGTCTGGAAGCCTGGTTGCAGCCTTATATCAGCAACATGTCCCGCCTGTCGCATCTGGAACGTCTGGACCTGCACGGCATGTTGCTGGCGCAGCTCTCCTATGAGCAGCAGCGCCGTCTCGAGCAACTGGTGCCGACGCACATCACCGTCCCCAGCGGCTCGCGCATTCGCGTGGACTACAGTGTCTTCCCACCGGTGCTGGCGGTGCGTCTGCAGGAGATGTTCGGCCTGGCGGATACGCCGCGCATCGCGGAAGGCAGGATCGCCGTGTTGCTGCACCTGTTATCGCCGGCACAACGTCCGGTGCAGATCACGCAGGACCTCGCCGGCTTCTGGCAGGGTTCGTATCACGAGGTTAAAAAGGATCTGAAAGGTCGGTATCCCAAACACCACTGGCCGGATAATCCGTTAGAGGCCCAGGCCACCGCGCGCGCCAAACGCAAGGGTGAGTAACATCGGTTGGATCACTTTTACTGGTTAATAGCGGATGCCGGGCGTTTCGATCTTCAGGCCGTTCCCGCGCGCGTTCATATAGACTTCGAGCGCATCATATTCCGCTGAACCGAGTGGGTAAGGTTCCGCACGCAGGTTGGTGAGGCATTCGCTGATACGCTCCTGCACGCCTACGACCTGGCCCGTGGTGAAGCGATACACGGGAAATCCGTTGCTTTGTCCCTGCGTGAGTTTCTGGCCGCGAAAGGTTTGCCCGGCGTGATAGTCGTGGCATTGATGACAGGCAATGTCCACTTGTCCCCAGCGCGTATGAAACAGTTTCTTGCCTGTTGCATAGTACGGCGCCATCGGGCCGGAGACATCCACCGCAACCGGCTGGCCTACGGCCAGCCGGCGAACGAACGCCTCCAGTTGGATCGCCTGTTTATCTCCATACCTGAGTGGCGGACCGCCCATGCGTTGGTTGCGGCACCTCAGGATCTGTTTGCGCAGGGTGAGCGGCCCTTTCAGCTGTGCGCTGTAAACGGGATACGCCGCGATGTGTTTGACGTTAAGTTTGCTGCCGTCATCACCGTGACAGGCGGCACAGGATTTACCGTTTTTACCTGGCGTGGCAAACAGGGTTTTGCCGTTCTCTACCGCCGTCATGCCGGGGTTGGCGAAATCGTCATCCTGCATGGCCTGCATTTCCGGCGTCAGAAAATCGTAGCCGGAGATCGCCTGCTCGGCGACCGTGGGTGTTGCAAGAGCTGCAAGCAGGATAACCAGCGCAGAAGAAGTGAGAAGTAAGTTCATGGCAACGGCACCCCGGGTTATTTCAATGTGGTCAGATAGGCGACGACGTCTTCGATCTCCTGGGCCGTCAGCCAGGTGCGTCCCCGCAGGTTTCTGGCAACGCGGTGCAGTTGTTGTGGCGGCCGGTAGTAGCCGGGCATGACGGTTTCCGGATTGAAGCGAGACTGATCCACGACGTGCAGGCGAATCATGCCAACGGACTGACGCGAGGCGATGCCAATCAATGGCGGGCCGAGATTGCCGAAGAACTCTTCTTCGGGGATAGGCAGGAGATGACAGGCCAGACAGTTGCCCCGATGCTGATCGCCGGCGATGGCGCGGCCGCGCCTGGGGTCACCCTTGAGACCGCCGAGGGGTTCATCGATCGCAAAGTCTTTGACTGTCCACTTTACGTAGTTTGAGGGCGGTGTTGACGGCTCGGCGGCATGTACGCTGGAAAAGGGCAGGATGGCGGCGCACAGGTAGCACAGCCAGAGCCATCGCGATTGCTGCATGTCACATTCCTCCTCGCGCTATGGTGATAAGCTGACCAAAGTATAGGCGGTGATAGCGCCGTCTTACCTTAATCCGGATCAAGTGCATGCCAATAAATACCGGGGCCGGGTGCGCTACAGTTCCCGCTGCGCTGACTATACTTGCAATACAATAAATACCATTCACACTACGATAAGGGTATGGGGATTAAGCCTATGTCATGTTGGCCTCGTGTTGCATTTGTCCTGCTGTGTTCCGTGTTTGCTTCATCTGCCATCGCCGATAATGTCAAAATCACACCGCTTGGCAGTCATACCGGTGAATTTTGCAGCCGGGACCGCGCCCTGATTCTGGAAGACCCCAATGGCACCCGCCTGCTGTACGATGCCGGCCAGACCGTGGCAGGGGCCAGTGACAAGCGCCTTGGCAAAATCGATATCATACTGGTCAGCCACATGCACGGGGATCATGTAGGTAATCAGCATATCAAGCACGTGAATGCCGGTACCTGCGCCAAACCGGATACCTCGGTCAATGATTTGCCGAACACCAATGTGGTGAATATTGCGCTGGCCAGGCATGCAAAGATCATTACCGGTAGCGAGATGCCGAAGTTTTTCGCCGGCAAGTTAAAGGCCCTGGGTGGCAATCCCAAAGACTCGGAGATCGTACGCTTTGGCGCCTCGGTGAAAGTCAACGGCGTGATCATTACCACCGTACCGGCGGTACATTCCAACGGCATCGCCGGCGACATGATCGGCGGTGAACTGGGTAAGCTGCTGGATGCCGCCGGACTCACGGCGTATGCCGGTCCGCCCACCGGCTATGTCCTGACATTTTCCAACGGCCTCGTGGTGTATCTCTCCGGCGATACCGGGGTGACTGCCGAACAGAAAACCGTGGTGCGTCAGTACTACGGCGCGAAGCTGGCGGTGATGAACATCGGTGACACCTACACCACCGGCCCGAAGGAAGCGGCTTACGTGGTCAATGAACTCATTAAACCTAACGCGGTGATTGCATCGCATGCCAATGAAGCCGCGACGCAACACGGCAAGGTTATCGCCGGTACGCGCACGGATATCTTTATCAAGGCGACGCACGTACCGGTTCATGTACCGTTGAGTGGACATACCATGGAATTTGATCAGGCCGCCCAGTGTGTGGCGGGTTGCTGATAGGAATGCTTAATCATCCAAGGAGGCGATATGGCCAGCAAATATTCTTCGTATGTAAAAGATGCCCGACCCGATGCACCGGATTTGCGCGACCGCATGTACGAACCGCGTTTGTCACCCATGTCACGCCCGTTGGTTCCACCGGAGGGGCTTGAGATCCTCGACCAGGGCCAGGAAGGGGCTTGTACCGGATTTGGCCTGGCCGCGGTGATTAACCATTTATATCAGTTGCGTGGCGAGCCGACGCGCGTGAGTGCACGCATGTTGTATGAAATGGCCAAGCGTTACGATGAATGGGAAGGCCATGACTATGAGGGTTCCAGTTGTCGTGGCGCCATTAAAGGCTGGTACAACATGGGGGTGTGCACCGAAACCAGTTGGCCCTCCACCACGAAATCCAGAAAGGCCTACGTCACGGTTGAGCGGGCAAAAGAGGCGCGTAATTACACCATCGGCGCCTATTATCGTCTGCGCCCCAACGTCGTCGATTTTCACAGTGCACTCAATGAATCACACGTGATCTATGTTTCGGCGTCCGTGCATGCCGGATGGGATAACCCGAAAGCTGGCAAGATCGCCTATCGCAAGACCACCGACGGTGGCCACGCCTTCGCCCTGGTCGGTTATAACGATGAGGGTTTCTGGGTGCAGAACAGCTGGGGCAAGGACTGGGGCAACAACGGTCTTGCGTTATGGACGTATGAAGACTGGGCACAGAACATCACCGACGCCTGGGTGGTCCAGCTCGCCTTACCCACGCCGCAGATCTTCGATTTCACCGTGTCAGGTAATAGTGGCCAGACCGGGGCTGAAAGCAAGAAGAAGGGGCTTGCGTTCAGAAAGGTTTCCCGCTCGGACATCTGCGGTCATTTCGTGCATCTGGATGATGGTTATTACCACGATAGCGGGCCGTACTGGAGCAACGGCAACGATGTGGCCGAGACCGCGGAGCTGCTGCAGGCCAGCGACAAATACGATCATGTGTTGTTCTATGCCCACGGTGGCCTGAACAGCCCGGATGCCTCGGCCAACCGGATCGCGGCGATGAAAAAGGTGTTTCTCGCCAATCGCATTTATCCTTATCACTTCATGTATGACACCGGTGTCATGGAAGAGATCAAGGATGTCTTGTTCGGCAAGAAAACGGATTTGACCGCGCGCATGGGCGGATTCTCCGACTGGTGGGATCGCAGTGTGGAAAATCTGACGCGGCGGTCCGGACGGGCGTTATGGAATGAAATGAAGCGCGGTGCCCGCAACCCGTTTGGAAAATCCAATACGGACGGCAGTGATGCCATTAAAAAAATGATCAATGCCGTCAAGGCAAATAAAAACAGCGTGAAGATACACGTTGCGGGTCATTCCACGGGCGGCATCCTCATGGCCTATCTGCTCGACCGCTGGTTTCAGGAACAGGATATCAAAAAGGTTAAAGTCCAGTCCTGCAGCCTGCTGGCACCCGCGGCTACAGTGGCCTTGTACCAGAGTCATTATGCGCCGCTGCTGAAAAACGGTTTCATCAGCAATATGCGCGTGTATAACCTGAACGAGAAGCTGGAAGAAGATGACAACGTGATCCAGATCTATCGCAAGTCGCTGTTGTGGCTGGTGTCGCGTGCCTTCGAAGAGCGTGAAGATGATGTTGAAAAGGTCCCTTTATTGGGCATGGAGGTTTTCAGCAGGGAAATCGATATTGGCGCGCTTCCTATCGAATTTGTTTACAGCAAGGGCAATGTCGACGACAGGAAGGCCGTGACCAGGAGTACATCCCACGGTGGCTTTGATAACGACCCGGATACGATGAACGATATCCTGCGGCGCATTCTCGGCAAAAAGCCGGCCGTACAATTTAACAAGCAAGACCTGGATTACTGACCGCTATCCTGCGCGGGTGTGTGCGGCGCCTCGTCCTTGCGCACCCGGAACCACGCCGCATAGAGCGCGGGTAAAAATAACAGTGTCAGCACGGTGGCGATAAACAAACCGCCCATGATGGCGACGGCCATGGGACCGAAGAAGGCGCTGCGCGTTAACGGGATCATGGCCAGGATGGCGGCCAGGGCGGTGAGCGTGATGGGACGGAAACGGCGGACCGTGGCGCCGACGATGGCATTCCAGCGGGTCTCACCGTGGCGGATATCCTGTTCGATCTGATCGATCAGGATGACGGAGTTGCGCATGATCATGCCGAGCAGGGCAATCGTACCCAGCATGGCGACAAAACCGAAGGGCTTGTTGAACAGGAGCAGGAAGATCGTCACGCCGATCATCCCCAGTGGTGCGGTCAACACCACCAGCAGCACGCGCTGAAAACTGCGCAACTGGAACATCAATACCGTCAGTACCGTGATGATAAACAGCGGCATCCCGGCCTCGATGGACTTGGAGCCTTTTGCGCTTTCTTCCACTGCACCGCCGGTTTCCAGCAGGTAGCCACTGGGCAGATTGGCCTTTATCTTCGTGAGTTTCTTTTCGATCTCGGCGCTGACGTCCGGTGCCTGCACGTTACCGTAAATATCGGAACGGACGGTGATCGTGGGCAGGCGATCGCGGCGCCAGATGATGCCTTCTTCGAATTCGTAATGGAATTTGACGATCTGGGCCAGGGGCACGCGCTTGCCGGAGGCCGTGGCAAGCGTCAGGTTTTGCAGCAGCGACATATGGCGGCTTTCTTCCGGGGCGCCGTGCAGCATGACTTCGATCAGCTTGTCCTTTTCGCGGTAGTAGGTGATGCCTTGTCCGTTGAGTGCGGTGTTCAGGAAATCAGAGAGCGCTTCCGAGGAAACGCCGAGGACGCGGGCCTTCGCCTGATCGATCTCCAGTCGAATTACCTTGGAGCGTTCGTTCCAGTCCAGCTGCACGTTGCTGGTATGCGGGTTGGCGCGCATGACGGTCGCGACTTCATTGGCGATCTTGCGCAGGGTCTGCAGATTTTCCCCGGAGACGCGAAACTGCACCGGGAAACCAACTGGGGGACCGTTTTCCAGACGTAACACGCGTCCGCGCAAGGACGGGAATTGTCCTTCGGCAAAGGCAGCGATCAAGGCGCCACGCAGGTGTTCGCGCTGGTGAATACCCTTCGTCGTGATCACGAACTGCGCGAAAGAGGGGCTCGGCATCTGCTGATCCAGCGGCAGGTAGAAACGCGGGCTGCCACTGCCGACATAACTCACGTAATTCTCGATATCGCCGCGATGCTGGTCGAGCAGTTTTTCCATGCGGTGCACCTGTACTTCGGTGGCCTTGAGCGAAGCCCCTTCCGGCAGTTTCAAATCCACCAGCAGTTCCACCCGGGTGGAGTCGGGGAAAAATTGCTGTTGCACGAAGCGGAAGCCGAACATCGCCGTGATGAAGATCAGCAGTGTGGCCAACAGCACAATACGCCGGTGTAACACGCACCATTCCACGAGCGCGCGGAAACGGACGTAAAACGATTGGGTATGGGCGTGCAACCGGGTTTGCAGGCCAAGCAGTTTGCGCCATCTTCCGCAGTGTCGCGGTGTGTCAGCCTTGGCGGGTTTGTGGTCCGGCAGGATCTTGTAACCCAGGTACGGAATCACGATCACCGCCGCGACCCACGAGATGAGCAACGCAATGGTAACGACCTGAAAGATCGAACGCGTGTATTCGCCGGTGGTGGAATGGGCGGTCGCGATCGGCAGAAAGCCTGCCGCAGTCACCAGCGTGCCGCTTAGCATGGGGAAGGCGGTACTGACATAGGCGAAACTGGCCGCCTTGAAGCGTTCCATACCCTGTTCCATCTTCACCATCATCATTTCCACCGCAATGATGGCGTCGTCCACGAGCAGGCCCAGTGCCAGGATCAGGGAGCCGAGAGAGATCTTGTGCAGGCCCACACCAAACTCATACATCAGGGCAAAGGTTGCGGCCAGCACCAGCGGAATGGAAATCGCCACCACCAGCCCGGAGCGCAGACCCAGGCTGAAAAAACTCACCGCCAGCACGATGATCACGGCTTCCGCCACGGAGGCGGTGAATTCTGAAACCGATGCACGCACGGCGCGCGGCTGATCGTTGACGTGCACCAGTTCCAGTCCCGCGGGCAGGGTCTTCTGGATCTCTTCGATCTCCTTGTCCAGGTGTCTGCCCAGCGCCACGATGTCGCCGCCGCTGCGCATCGAAACCCCGAGGCCGATGGCGTCGTGTCCCATGAAGCGCATTTTCGGTTCGGGCGGCTCGGCGTAGCCGCGGCGTACTCTGGCGATATCGCCGATGCGCAGGATCCGGCCGTTGATGCGTATGTTCAGGTTGCGGATATCGTCCACCGATTTAAAGCCGCCATCGACGCGTAAATAAATGCGATCACTGTCGGTTTCGAAATAACCGGCGGCGGCAATGGCGTTCTGACTGCGGATGGCGTTGATGAGCGTTGGCAGGTCGATACCGATTTTGGCAAATTTGATGGTGGAGGCCTCGATCCAGATCTTTTCATCCTGGGTCCCGAACAGATCGACCTTCCCCACGTCCGGTATCCGCAGCAGGCGGCGACGGATTTCGTCCGCATAATCCTTCAGTTGCGCCGGCGTGAAGTCATTACCGTACAGGGCAAAGATATTGCCAAAGGTATCGCCGAATTCGTCGTTAAAATTGGGGCCGCGTACTCCCGCAGGGAGTTGGTTGTGAATATCTCCGACTTTTTTTCGTACCTGATAGAACAGTTCCGGTACGCGCTCCGCCGGTACCGCACCGTCGATGATGACGAACACGGTTGACTCTCCCGGACGGGAAAAACTGCGTACGGTTTCCAGGCCTTCGAGTTCCTGTAGCTTGCGTTCGATCTTTTCCGTCACTTTCTGTTCCACGTCCCGCGCCGTCGCACCCGGCCACTCGGTATGCACGACCATCACCTTGAACGTAAACGGCGGGTCTTCCGACTGGCCCAGGTGCGTGTAGGCGAATGCACCGAGCACCAGGATTGTGATCATGAAGTACAGAACGATGCCGCGATTGCGCAGCGCCCACTCCGAGAGATTGAAGCGTGAAGAAGACATATTTATTGTTTGTCGTCAGGCGTAGGTTCAGCGTCGCTGGCAAAGAGACTGCCATCGGGGATGGGGTTAACCTGTTCACCGGCGCGCAGCTTGTGTACGCCAAGCGCCACCAGACGCTCACCGGGTTTCAGGCCGGCACTGATGATGGCATCGTGCTCGCGGTACTGCGCCACCGTCACGTCGCGTAAGCTCAGGTGATTGTCCGCGCCGATGATGTAGACCGCCGCATGTTGTCCGGATTCCAGCAGGGCAGTGAGCGGGATCAGGGTGGCGCTGTTTTCGAGCTCATTGCGGCCATGCATGGCGACACTCGCGGTCATGCCGAGTTTGAGTTCGTTATCGGGGTTGTCGATCTGGATTTTGACTTCATAGGTACGCGAGGCGATATCCGCGGCGCCCGCGATCTCGCGGATGTGTCCCCGGTAGACCTTGTCAGGTTGGGCCCACAAACTGATATCGATATATTTGGTGTTGCGTACATCCTCGATCTGGCTCTCAGCAACGTTGACGACGGCATCCAGTGCATCGGTACGCGCCAGTTTCATGATGGGCTGACCGGCCGAGACAATCTGGCCCGGGTCTACATTCACGGCGGTGATGACGCCATCGAAGTCAGCGATCAGATTGGTGTAGTTCGCCTGGTTCAGACTGACCGCTGCCTGCGCCTTTGCGGCCTTGAGTTTCGCAAGCGCTGCAGCATAGGCATTCTTTTTTATCTCATACGCGGCGGCGCTGACGTATTTTCGATCCAGCAATTGTTTAAAGCGTTCCAGTTCCGCCTTGGCATAAACGTAATCGGCCTCCAGCGATGCGACTTCCGCCTGTGACGCTTTCGCCGACAGATTCAGGTCCACCGGATCCAGGTGTGCGAGGATGTCACCCTGTTTCACCCGGCTGCCGAGATTCACCTCGCGTGATAATAATTTTCCGCCGACGCGAAAGGCCATATCGCTCTGATAGCGCGGTTGAATCTCCGAGGCAAAGACCAGCGCCATGCCTTCATCCGCCGAGACGACCTTGGCGGTTTTCACGGCCGGGATATCCTGGAGTTTGGGTTCGACCCGGTTACATGCGCTGACGACAAGCGTGAGGCAGACTATGCAGATGAGTGATCTCATGTTGATTTCCTTTTCGGTAGATCGTCCAGCGCGCCATGCCAGAAGGCCGCGAGCGCGGCGTGCAGTTCCGTCGCAAAATCCGTATTGAAGACTTCCACGCCCTTCAGCGTTTCGTGCTGGTGGTAACGGGAGGTGGTGTCCATCAATTGCCACAGGCCCAGGGTCATGGCATAGGCGCGTACCAGTAAACGTGCACCTGAACCCGGTATGAGATGTCCGAAGCGTTTCTCCAGAAGCGTGCCGAGTGTGCCGAGCCGTTGTGCCAGTTTAAGTTTGAAGTCGAGAGCAGTTTCCAGATCGATATGGGATTCCATCAGGCTGTGGCAGGTGGAGGCAATCACGAGGCCGTGCGATTCCGCGAGCATGGCCTTCGCCATGGTTGCACCGATATTACTGCCATCGATCGGCTGGGGATCTTGTATCATGGCGTGGAACGCATCGAACTTGCGGTCGAGCCAGAGTTGATGCAGGCCCAGGTAAATCTCTTCCTTGGTCTTGAAATAAAGATACACCGTGCCTTTGGCAACACCTGCCTGGCGTGCCACGTCGGCGACAGAGATCGTCATCAGGCCATGGCGCTTTACCAGTTCATTGGCGGCCTGCAAAATCTGGTTACGCCGTTCGAACTTGGCCGCGGCACTGATGGCGCGGTTTTGTGGGGGTTTTTGAATTTTCTTTGCCATAAATGACCCTGAGTCAGTTAGATAAAGCTAGTTGACCCAGGGTCAGTTGTCAACATGACCTGTTACAGGACGGGATTTCTCGGACACATGGCCTACTTATTTATATGTCTTGCTTGTGAATAAGCGTTTGCGCGTTGCGATCGTCGGTGGCGGACCGGCGGGTCTGATGGCGGCGGAAGTGATTAGCGACCATGGCCTTTGTGTCGATCTCTATGACGCGATGCCGTCGGTGGGCCGCAAGTTTCTCATGGCGGGCAAGAGCGGCCTGAATCTCACGCACGCGGAACCTGTCGCAGCGTTCTTATCGCGCTATGGTGCGCGCCGCGGCGAACTCGAACCTCTTATACGTGAGTTTGGTCCACAGGCGCTTCGCGAATGGGCAGCAGGTCTGGGTATCACCACCTTTGTCGGCAGTTCGCAACGCGTATTCCCAAATGAAATGAAAGCGGCGCCACTGTTACGTGCCTGGTTGCATCGGTTGCGGGGAGCGGGGGTGCGTTTTCATATGCGTCACCGCTGGATTGGGTTTGCCGACGACGGTCGGCTTCGCATGCAGACACCCGATGGAGAAATCCTGGTGCAATCCGATGCCACGGTCCTGGCCTTGGGGGGCGGGAGTTGGTCGCGGCTTGGATCAAACGGCGCCTGGGTGGAAATATTGCAGCGTGCCGGTATTGATATTGCCCCGTTGCAAGCCTCCAATTGCGGCTTTGACGTCAGTTGGAGTGCCTATCTGCGCGAACGTTTTGCGGGTACACCGGTAAAGTCCGTTTGCCTGAGCGTGACAGACAAGGACAACGTTGTCTGGCGCAAACCGGGTGAGCTTGTCATCACGGATTACGGCATCGAAGGCGGACTGGTCTATGCCTTTTCTTCCTGTATACGTGAGCGGATTGCACGTGATGGTAATGTAACGGTGTATCTCGATTTATTACCCGCGCTGAGTGTTGAACACATCACAGCACGACTTGCGCAGCCGCGGCGCAAACGTTCGCTGACCGAACATTTGCGCAAACAATTGAGCCTGACTGGCGTGAAAGTGGCGATGCTGTATGAATGCGCGGACAAACACCTGTTCGACGATTCTTTGCAACTGGCAACGTTCATCAAGGCATTGCCTGTGATATGCGAACGCGCGCGGCCCATCGATGAAGCCATCAGTACAGCGGGTGGCGTGCCGTTCGAGGCGCTGAATGAGCAACTCATGTTGCAAGGCATCCCAGGTGTATTTTGTGCGGGTGAGATGCTTGATTGGGATGCCCCCACGGGCGGGTATTTGTTGACGGCGTGTTTCGCCAGCGGTCATGCGGCGGGGCAGGGTGTCGTACGCTATTTAGCGTAATCCTCGTCGTATATCCCTAACGAATGTGTTTGATTGTTGCGAGAAGCGGGTCAGTTTGGCGTGCCTGCGTCAGGCGTTATCAAAATAAATAATGCAGAAAGGTTGTGTTTTGCAACCGGATCGGGAAATCCGGGTAGCGTCGGGATAGTTGTTTCTCCCTGACAGTGAATTTTCTCAAATACTATCTAATATGTTTTTATTAAGCTGGATATTATAAATTCGATTTAGCAAGGTGGATTTCTTATATGTACGCTGTATAAGCCCCCTTGTATACAAAGGACCAGGGTTGTGGCTGACGACCAAAAGTATCCGGAAAATGACTCGGAACGGCTGCGAGCGCTGCGTTCCTATGAGATATTGGATAGTGCGCCCGAATTCGATTTCGATGCCCTGGCACGTGTGACTGCACAATATTTCAGTACCGCGGCCGCGATTGTTGCACTGATGGATTCTGATCGCGTCTGGTTCAAATCCTATCTGAAAAACCACGATTCCCCGCAATTAGGCCGCCTGATCGCGGATTGCGCATACGCCATGATGCGTCCCGGTGAGTTGCTGATGGTAAACGACCTGCAAAAAGATCCGCATTTAAGGCACAAACCGCTGGTGGTGGAGCCGCCTTATTTACGCTTTTGTGCCGGTGCGCCGATCGTCGATCGGAACGGTTGTGCGCTGGGAACAATTACCGTTGTGGATACACAGCCACGTGAACTGGATGAGAACGAGCAGGAAGTGTTGCGGGACCTGGCGAACATGGTTATGACCGCACTGGAAAATCGCCGTCGCTCCCAGGTCCTGACCAAGATGGCCCTGACTGATCACCTTACCGGCGCCGCCAATCGTGCGCAATTCGATCGTGCGCTGGAGGCGGAAATGGCGCACGCAAAACGTACCGGTGAACCGTTCAGTGTGCTGTGCATGGATCTGGATGGCTTCAAGGATATCAACGATCATTTCGGTCATCCTTCCGGTGATGAAGTGTTATGTGAAGTGGCGTATCGCCTGCAACAGCAAATACGAACTGAAGATACGGTGTCGCGTCTGGGTGGCGATGAATTCGGTGTGGTGATTCGTGAAAGCTCAAAACTTTCCACACCTTTGCTCGCGGAACGGATAAGCGGAGTGATGACTACACCGATAACACTCAGCAACGGCGAAAGTGTCACCGTGGGTATCTCCATCGGCATGGCAACGTATCATGCCGGTATCGAATCGCCATTTACACTGTTGGCGCAGGCCGATTCGGATTTGTATCGTTCCAAGCGCCGCGCCCTGGCGATCCGTTAAAACCCTCGGCAGTCTGCCGACCCCGGCAAATTTTCATTTCCACTCTGTGCGCCCCAAAATGATCACGTTTGCACAAAAATAGTCTTGCAGCATAGCGTCACGACTTTGACGACACATGACCGCGGCCAAATAAGCCCCTGATGCGCAAGGGCCATCATGCAATGTAAATATTTGCAAATCACTGGTATATGGCTTGCATGCGTAATGATGAACTGATGTTCCCGTGTACATGCCAATTAAAGAAATTCAGGAAACCCTATGACGTCCGTACCCGGCTTCGGAAGAGCCCCTTTTCCGGAATTCATCGAGATGCTGACGGATATCGTCCTCGAACATGATTTTTCCCGGTTCTTCGAACGTGCCGCCGGCGCTGCCGCGAAATTGATCGGCGCCGACGGCGCGGCGCTGATCATGCTGGAAGATGATAATACCCTGTGTTATCGCTTCTTTCTTGGCGTGCCGGCACAAATGCAATCGAGACTCACGCATATCCGGTTTGATATCTCCGAAGGTACGGCGGGTGCCGCCATGCGTCAGCGCCGCAGTATGTACAACGCTGACTATTCCGCGAGTCCGCATGCCATGGCCGGTTATGTCGAAGCCGGTTTGCGCTCTAATATGATCATCCCCGTGCTGTCGGGAGAGCATGCCATCGGCGTGCTGGCAATCTCCTGGTTTTTTACGCCGGGGCCGGCGGTTATCGACGACGACAAAATGCAACTGGCCCAGTTGCTGGCGAATATGATCGGCGCTGCGTTTCACCGCCAGCAGCTTGCCAATGAATTGCTGCGCCAGGCGCAACACGATGAACTCACCGGCTTGGGTAATCGCGCCATGCTGGCGGAATGTCTGTCCCATGCGGTGGTATCCGCACAGCGTCAGGAAAGATTGGTGGCGGTGTTGGTGATGGATATCGATGGTTTCAAACGCATCAACGATCGCATGGGACACGCCGCGGGTGATCGCCTGTTACAGGAAGTGGCCAATCGTTTGCGCGATGTGGTTCGCCGCAGCGACACCATCGTTCGCCTGGGGGGAGACGAGTTTGTGGTGGTATTGCCGTGCGCCCGTAACCTGTCGGAGATTAATCGCGTCATTCTGCGGATTATCACGGCGCTGAAAATCAGGGTCACCATCAACGGCCGTACCGAACATGTCTCTACCAGTCTCGGCGCGACGGTCTATCCACTGGATGAATCGTCATCCGACATCCTGATCGCACATGCCGACAGCGCGATGTATATCGCCAAGCGTCGCGGTGGCAACCAGTATTGTTATTTCGACAGAATGCTCGAACAGAAACAGCACGAGCTGGAGGCCGCCGAGCAGGATATCCAGCGCGGTCTGGAGGCCAATGAGTTCCGTTTGTTTTTCCAGCCCATCGTGGATAGCCGTAATGGCGAGGTGCTGGCATTCGAGGCCCTGATCCGCTGGCAACATCCGGCTCAGGGATTATTGGCGCCGGCAGCCTTTATTGCGGTTGCCGAGCAGACTAACCTGATCACCGAGATCGATGCCTGGGTACTGGAAGCGGCAATTCTGCAACTGGCGCAATGGCAGGCGCAGGGTAAGTGCTGGACCCTGAGCATCAATATCAGTGCACGCCGCTTCGAACTGCCCGGTTTTACCGAACAACTGCGTATGCTGCTGGCAAGATATCCGGAAGTGGATCCCACACGCCTGCGCCTGGAGATTGTCGAATCCCTGGCCGTCAGCGATCTCGATCATGCGGCGGGGATTATCGATGAATGCCGAAAGCTGGGCGTGGGTTGCGCGCTGGACGACTTTGGCACCGGCTACGCCTCCATTGCCTATTTACGCAAGCTCTCCGTGACGGTGCTGAAAATCGATCGCAGTTTTGTCGACGCCATGCTGACTGTGAAGGAGGACCTGGCGCTGGTGCAGTCCGTCATTGGCCTGGCGAATATATTTGAGCTGGATTGCGTTGCCGAAGGCGTGGAGAGTCATGCGCAGATCCAGGCTTTGCGTGAGGTGGGTTGCTTTAACGTACAGGGTTATTTTATTGCACCGCCGATGCCGTTGTTGCAATTGCAATCCTGGCTTGACGAGTGGCAGCACAAGCGGCACGAATTAATTACATACAGTTTTCGGTGGGCTGCATCCTGGAACAGCGCATCCGGCAACAATGGATGAATTATTGTCACCAGCATTCCGATGGAATGCTTTAGTATCTTCATTGTCTGAAGAAACATTTCCGTCAATGGAGCTACCACCATGAGCCAGCTTTTTACCCCGTTAAGCATCGGCGATATCACTTTTCGCAATCGCGTCTTTGTGTCACCCATGTGTCAGTACTCCAGTCTCAATGGCATGCCAACCGACTGGCATCTGGTACACCTGGGTAGCCGCGCGGTGGGCGGTGCTGGGATGGTGATGGTGGAGGCGACGGCGGTGACACCGGAAGGGCGGATCTCTTCTGCCGATTCCGGCATCTGGTCAGATGCGCACGCCGAGGCGTTTGTGCGCATTACCCGGTTTATTCGCGAACACGGCGCGGTGCCCGCCATGCAACTCGCGCATGCCGGGCGCAAGGCCAGCACGGATGTGCCCTGGCGCGGCGGCGGTCCGGTCGGACTTGACGCCGGCGGCTGGGTGACGCTGGCACCCAGTGCAATCCCCTTTGCCGGGAATTTTCCACCGCCGAGCGAATTGTCACTCTCGGAACTGGACGATGTCATTGCCGCCTTTGTCGCGGCGGCGCAGCGGGCACGCGCCGCCGGGTTTGAATGTATCGAGATCCATATGGCCCATGGTTATCTCCTGCATGAATTCCTGTCACCGCTGGCCAATCAGCGCGAAGACGATTACGGCGGTAGTCTGGAGAACCGCATGCGTTTACCGTTACGCGTGGCCACGGCGGTGCGGCAGGAGTGGCCGGCAAACCTGCCCCTGCTGGTACGCATCTCCGCCACCGATTGGGTGGAGGGTGGCTGGGATCTGGAGCAATCCGTGGAATTGAGCCGTCACCTGAAGGACATCGGCATGGACCTGATCGATTGCTCCACTGGCGGCGTGGTACCGAATGCCGTGATTCCCGCCGGACCGGGTTTTCAAACGCCCTTTGCCGAGCGTATTCGTCGCGAGGTCGGTATTGCGACGGGTGCGGTAGGCCTGATTACCTCGCCGCAACAGGCCGAGCATATCCTGCGCACGGGTCAGGCGGATGCGGTATTTCTTGCGCGTGAATTGTTACGCGATCCTTACTGGCCCTTGCATGCCGCCCGCGCCCTGCACACGGATGTGCCCTGGCCGGTACAGTACGAACGCGCGAAACAATAAATATTCAGCGCTCGATTGTTAAAGATTGCTTGGACGGCACCGGGATGGCTTTAGTAAAATCCTCGCCGGTTATCCGTATCACTGAGCGAGAGAACATCTTATGGGTCGCGCCTATCAAAATCGCAAAGTCTCCATGGCCAAAACAGCGGCCGCCAAGACCAAGGTCTACTCCAAGTACGGCCGTGAAATTTATGTCAGCGCCAAAAATGGCGGGGTTGACCCGAACGGCAACCTGGCCCTGCGCCGGTTGATCGATAATGCGAAAAAGGAACAGGTCCCGGGCCACGTGATCGACAAGGCCCTGGACAAGGCCAAGGGGGCAGGTGGCGAGGACTTTGTGCCGGCACGCTACGAAGGGTTTGGCCCCGGCGGTTGCAATGTGATCGTGGATTGCCTCACCGACAACAACACCCGTACCTTCAACGATGTCCGCCTGTGTTTCACCAAGGTGAAGGCCAAGATCGGGGCCCCCGGAGCAGTCGCCCACATGTTTGATCACCGTGCGGTGTTTGTGTTCAAGGGCGAGGACGAGGACAAGATCCTGGAGGCCCTACTCGAGGCGGACGTGGATGTCAGCGACGTCGAATCCGAGGACGGCATGATCACGGTGCTGGTGCCACCCACGGAATACAACAAGGCTAAGACTGCCCTGACCGAACTCCTGGGTGAGATCGAGTTCGAGGTGGATGAGATCACCTTCATCCCGCAAAGCACCTGTCCGATCAGTGGCGAGGATGCCGAGCAATTCGAGAAATTCCTGGGGATGTTGAACGATTGTGATGACGTGCAGGACGTCTACCACAACGCCGAAATTCAGGAATAACCCCGCGCAAACTTAAACTTTAGTTTAATTCTGCTATACTTAAGGCCTGTAAACGGCCTTAAATTAAACTAGAGTTTAATGTCTAAGCAAATCCAACAGCTCATTCAGCAGCTCATCGACACTGCCAAGGCGCAGGGCCTGTCCCAGGCGCAACTGGCGGAGCAGGTGGGTTTAAGTGCCGTGGGCCTGAGTAAGGCCAAGACCCGCGGCGACATGCGTGCCTCCACCCTGGCTGAGTTAGCTGCCCAACTAAATCTGGAACTGACCCTGGTGCCCCGGTCCGCACCGCAGCGCGCGGCCGAGGCAATCAAGACCGGCACCTTTTTCGGTACCCGGAGGACAGCCGGGGCGAAGGACAAGTAAATGGCGCGCCACCAGCATGCGGTGATCTGGACCCGGCTGACGGGGCTGCCCCAGAAAATGGGCGATCTGGTCCTGACCGACGACCGCGCCAGCTTCACCTACACCCAGGACTATCTGGCTTCGGGCCAGCCCGGTTTCTGCCTGTTGGGGGATGGCGCAATCTGGGGCGGCGATAGCGTGACGTATCCCATCAGCGAGCGCATCCCGGTATTCCCCCGCTTGTTGGCGCTGATCCCCGGCAATAATCCGCGTAACCTGCAGCGCCGGCATTACCTGGACCTGCTGCGCGCCCGCCTGGGCAAGGAACCGCCGCCGGGCATCGACACCGAGTGGCTGCTGTTGTTGATGGGCGGACACGGCGGCATCGGTCATATCGATGTCTTCGAAGGCGACCTCGCCGCGGAGGCCTGGTATCGCCATGCCATGCACGGCAACGGAGAACATGTCGCGGTAACCCACACCGACCGTTCCGAATTGTGGCGCATGCTCAAGCACAACGTGCTGGACGAAAACGTCGATTTCGATCCGCAACTGGTGGAACAGACACTGGGGCCCACACCCTCGGTGGGGGGGATGATCCCGAAGCTGTTGGTCGCCATCGATTCGGCACAGCCTGCCACCGGGTTTTATCCGCCGGGCACCCAGGGTAAACGCGACGTGGTATTAAAAGTGGAGCCGCCCGAATACCACGGTCTGCTCGATCTGGAGGCCCTGTGTCTGGATGTGCATCGTGCGGCGGGTTTTACTGTGCCTGCGTATCATCGTTTCGATGATGATGAATTACACTTTCTGGCGGTGGAACGCTTTGATCGTGTCGACGGGAGACCGCTGCCGATGGAGTCGCTGTTCTCGGTGATCGCCACCGGCGATCATCACTTTCGCGAGACCGGCGATATTTTGCTGGAAGAGCTGGGTGATGTCCTTGGACGTTTGGCCGAGGTCGTGACCTTGCCCGCCGATACCGGCGAACAGGTCTATCGCCGTATCCTGATGGCGCTGCTCACCGGCAATGGCGACCTGCATCTGGATAACTTGGCGCTGCTGGGCGGGATCCAGGATTGCCGTCTGGCGCCGGTATACGACCCGTCACCCATGCGGGCCTGGCCGCGGCACAATCTGGTCAGTGCGATTCCATTTGATCCCAGCGGCTACCAGGATCACGGTGATTATTTCGTTGTCTTGGGTAAACGCTTTGGTCTATCGCCAAAGCAGACGCAACACTGTATTGACGAGTCCTTGCACGCAACCACGACCTATGCGGAGCAGGTGATGGCGCTGACGCGCGTGCCAGTACGGCAACGACAGCAACTCCAGGACATCGTGAATAAGGAGCGCAGCCTGTTACAAAGGCATAGCAAATAAATTTTTTGCTGAATCAGAATCATCGCATGAATGTACATAGCGCCGGCATATTGTGTTACCGCGATCGGGAACAGGGACTCGAGGTGTTTCTGGTGCATCCGGGCGGGCCGTTCTGGGCGAAGCGTGATGACGGCGCCTGGTCGATACCGAAGGGCTTGATCGAAACCGGGGAAGACCCGCTGGCCGCCGCGCGCCGCGAGTTCAATGAAGAAACGGGGTTTGTCGCCAACGGTGAGTGTGTCGAACTGGGACAGCTCAAGCAGCGTTCCGGAAAAATTGTGCATGCCTGGGCGCTGCCAATGGATCTGGATCCGGTGGATCTGCACAGCAATACGTTTACACTGGAATGGCCACGCGGTTCGGGTAAGCTGCGCGAGTATCCGGAGGTGGACAGGGGCGCGTGGTTTTCCCTGGCGATGGCGCGCCAGAAAATCTATGAAGGCCAGGCGGCATTTCTGGATCGTCTGTTGGAACATCTGGCCAAGACTGGAAGCGAAAAATAAGAAAGCGTTCTTAAACATACATTGCTTCTGGCAAGGTATCCTGTCGTTACGGGACCATATGCCGCAGGGATGCGGCATATGAGCGTACAGGGATGTATTTACCGCGAGTCTCGGAATGACAGGATACCCCGCATCTAAGATCCACAGGGATAGCTATTAGGTGCAGTACACGATATAAATTGCAGAGGAAGCAGGTTTGTCACGACGTAATCGACTACTCGTAGTGCTGTCGGTGATCCTGATCGTGCTGGGTCTCGCGTATGCCGTTTCGCCCTGGCTGTTGACCACGGTGATTCGACAACACTTGGCGGCGCAGGGCCTGCGCGATATTGCGCTGCGTCTCGATTATCCGAACTGGCACGGCCTTCAACTGCATGCCATTGCCTTCACCACGGCAGCCGGTGGTAATCACCTCAGTGTAAAAATCCCGGATGTCGATATTCGTTATGGCCTTACAGATCTGATCACTGGTCGAGTCGAGCGCGTGCATGTGCCTCTTGCCGAAGTTCAGGCAATGCCGACATCCCCGGCACCATTTGTGGAGCGGGCAGCGGCGAGTGCGCCGCCGGCGGCGCTGTTCACGGGGCAATGGTTGACACAACTGCCCATACACGAGCTTAACGTGGACGAGATAAACGCTCGCTGGCAGCCGGCAAAAGACACGATCTATACCTTGCAATCGCATCTGCATTTGCTGGATGGGCAACTGGATGTTCAGGGCGATATCCATCTGTCATCACCGCCGGCATCGATTGCGTTTCAACTACAGGCAAAACAAAGCGGTGAAACGCAGCTGCATATATCGCGCGCGAGTAACAACACAACGACACCGTTAGTGAACGTGGCAGTGACCTCGGTGCAGCCGGGTGAACCGCTGCAGATCAATGGCGAGTTGCAGGCACAGCTGTCGCCGCTCACAACATTTCTGCTGCCGTGGTTTGCGCCGCTGCAGGCGCTTGCCATTACCCATGGCGAACTGACATCGCAATGGCATGCACAATTGCAGGGTACGGAGTGGGCAATCGACGGCAATGCGGCAATCAATGATCTGCGCGGGCGCTGGACATCCCGGGAATTGCCGGCTACCCAGTTCAATGCCACATACCGGGCTGAACCATCAAAGGCATTGCTACGCATGACCTTGGCTGCCGCCGCACAGGCCGTCACGGTTCAGGGTGAAGGCACGTATGATTTTGATAAAAACACGGCGCGTGCCGATCTGAAATTGACGCCGGTGAGTTTCAGCGAAAGCGGTTTTATCCTGAGTCAATTGTTACCCGACTGGCCTTATCCCTTCGACGTCAATGCCGGTCGTGTTTCAGCTGGCGTTCAGCTGGCCTGGGATAAGGTGCTGACAGCAAAACTGGGACTGACGCTGGACCAGTTGGGCGGTCGCTACAACAAGATTACCTTCAAAGGACTAAAGGGAGATGTTACCGCGGCAATGGACAAAGCGATTGCGACCAGCCAGCCGGTCAAGCTTCATGTCGATAATGTGGATGTCGGTTTTCCCGTGCAGAACATCGCGGCACAATTCGGGATTTCATTGAAATCCGCGGCAAGTCCACCGGTGGTGAACGTCCAAACCGTGACGGCTGACCTGCTGGGTGGCAAGGTACACAGTGGACCGTTTGTACTCGATTTCAGCCGCAAGCGTAATACCTTTTTGGTGCGGTTTGAGCAACTCGATCTGAATGAAATTATGCGACTGGAACATCAGGAAGGACTGGAGGGCAGTGGCAGACTGGACGGGCAGATCCCGATCACGCTCACGCATGAAGGCGTTGCCGTGACGGATGGCAAATTGAACGCGCAGGCCCCCGGCGGCGTCATCCGCTATACGCCGACGGACAAAGTGGCGGCACTGGCACAATCGAATACCGGCGTAAAGGTGGCCGTGGATGCGCTGAGTAACTTTCAGTATCACCTCATGGAGGTGCGCAGTGACTATCACACCAAGGGTGACCTCAAGTTACAGGTCCACCTGGAAGGCAAGAACCCGGACTGGCAGGCAGGTAAACCGGTGCATTTGAATCTGAACCTGCAGGAGAATATTCCGACGTTGTTGCGGAGCCTGCAATTGAGCAGTGATATCACGGAAAAAGTGCGCAAGCATTATCAAAAGTCACCCTGACTGTGCATGAGCAGATGAAGGTAGTAAGTGGCTGCCTAAGATGAATGGTGCTATGCTGGTTTTCATAAAATATTACGAGGGATATCCATGAAGCGAATCACCTTAAACAATCTAGGTCTGGTATGGGGCTTTGCCATACTGGCGAGTGCGTGTACACCGAAGGTGGAAGTGGTCGCACCTGATAAACCAATTACGATCAATCTTAATGTCAAAATCGAACACGAGATCCGGGTCAAGGTAGACAAGGACCTCGATAAGGTATTCAGTGAAGACAAGGGACTGTTTTAGTCAAAGAGGAATCACCATGATGACAAGACGCTTAACGTTACGTTTATTTATTCTGCCCGTCATGATCGCCATGCTGGGTGGTCTCGGCTGGTCTTCCGCTACCTGGGCCATGAGCCTGCAGGATGCCAAGGAACAGGGTTTATTGGGCGAACAACCTGACGGTTATCTTGGCCTGGTCAAGGCCGACGCATCCGCGGATGTAAAGGCACTGATGTCCGATATCAACGCCAGGCGCAAACAGGAATATCAGTCCATCGCGCGGCGCAACAATACCCAGTTGAATGTGGTGGAGACGCTGGCGGGTAAAAAGGCCATCGAACGTACACCGGCCGGTCAGTATATACGCCTGCCCTCCGGGCAATGGACACGCAAATAAAAAAAGAGCCCCGCATGATGCGGGGCTCCTCGTTTACAGCAAGATGAATTGCTGATTAGCCGTGGTGGAAACGCACCTGGCCGGTCGTCGGATCCAGGAACAGACGACGATCGTGGTCATGGTGATGGCGGCTGAAGTCAAACATGCCTTCCAGTGATCCCGCAAGCTGATCGAAGGATGTGTCGCCGATGCGGCCCAGGTTCCAGTTGTCTTCTACAAAACGCAGAATGGAAGACTGATCGGTCACGCTGTGGTCGACATAGTTCTCCTTCGCCCACGGTGAGATCACCAGCAGCGGCAGACGCGGACCATAACCGCAACGATCCTGATGTTCACCGTCGGCTACCGTGCCACAGCTGCCATTGGCCAGACCGTCGTGTGAGGCATCGCTGGATTGCTTCACGATCGGTGGCATCACATGGTCGTACCAGCCATCGGAATCGTCATAGGCGATGATCACTGCAGTGCTGTCCCAGTCACGGGATTTTTCCAGACGATTGATCGTGCTCACGATGAAGGTCTGTTCGTCCAGCGGATCGGAATAGCCGGCGTGGCCATCCTGATAGGCAGCGGCCTTCAGATAGCTCACGGCAGGCATGTTGCCGGCATCAACCGCAGCCCAGAAGTCGCTCAGGTCATACTGGTGATTGGCCTGATCGGTTTTGCCGATCATGCGCACTGACGAAGGCGGCAAGTGGTGCGGATTCGAGGTGGACTTGTAGTACTGGAACGGCTGGTGGTGCGGGATGTAATCGCTCACCATGACGCCACCGATGTTGGCGCTCTTGGCACCGCAGGTTGCCTTGCCATTGGCGTCCCAACTGGTCGGACGAAAACCGCCTTCGAAGAAGCCCCAGGTAATGCCTTTCGCATTGAGCAGGTCGCCGACGTTTTTGTTGCTGTCGATCATGGACACGGTCGGGTATTTGCTCGTGGAGCAATCATCGTAGGTCGGATCCGGATCGTTGATGACCGTGCCAACACCATTGGCGTCGGTGCCGACTGCGCCATAGGTATCCGTTGCCGGGTCGGTTGAGATCGCACCCCAGGTCTGACCGGAGACCAGGTTCAGTGCGCCCGGTGTGGATGGGCCAAAGGTCGTGTCGTATGAGTTGTCGCTCATGGCGAAGTTCTGTGCGTAGTTCCACAACGCAGTCACCGTATTGCCGTCGTAGTAACCCATGACGAGATTGTCTTTGCTGACATTCGGGGCGGAACAGGTATCGCGAGTCGTATGTTCGACAAACTTGTCGACCAGGCCGCCGTTGTATGCGAGTTGTTCGTGCGTGTAGTTGTGGTCTTCGTCGCAGGTCAGTGACTCATTCCTGCTAAGACGGAAAGGATTGGCGCTGTTTGTGTTGTGGTTCAACGCGGCATCGTTAAGACCATTGACCTGCGGTGTATCCTGGCGTGCAACAAAGTGCGGTTCATCGGCAGGATTCATAGCAGTCGGGTAAGTACCGAAATAATGATCGAAGGACACGTTCTCCTGAAAGATCACAACAACGTGTTTGATTGGCGTTTTGGTATGCGTTGATGTGCCAGCGACTGCCGCAGGTGCGAAGACAGCGCCGCACATGCCGGCAATACCCAGCGCGATACTTCCGGCGATAAGGGATTTTTTAAACATGATGGCTTCTCTCCAAAAGAGGTTATTGGGAAGCCCGACGGTAATCATGCTTTATGACTTTTCTGTTTAACAAAAATGAACTTATTATGACGTCAGGTTAAAACAGAAAAACACGCGGTTTAAGCCAACGCTAAAGGAAACTACTTATATATATGCTTGTCTACATGAGCTTTTGTGTTGGGACGATTTATATTTGCAAGTGACGAGTCGACGAGGACATGATGCTGGACATAGCCATCATTGGTGGAGGCCTGGCGGGGCTATCCCTGGCGCAAGGTCTATGGGATACGCAGCGCAGCATTGCTGTATTTGAAGCACGCGAGCGATTTGGTGGGCGCATCCTCAGTGTGCCTGAGGGTCCGGGTTTCCGCTATGACCTGGGCCCCAGCTGGATTTGGCCGGAACTGCAACCACGTCTTGCGGAATTCATTACCCGCTACGCGCTTGATGTCTATCCGCAGTGGTGTGAAGGCATTTCATTTTATCAACGCGACCGCTTGCAAGCGCCACAGGCATATCGCGATGAAGGCACCTACGCAGGGGCGTGCCGGATCGAAGGCGGTGTCTTTCGTCTGGTCGAGGTGTTGTTGCAGACGTTGCCGCACGCCATCCTGAAAGCGGAACATTGTTTACGCGAGGTTATTGATCAAGGCAATCATATCGAGTTGATATTTGAATGGCGCGGCGAAAAACTCAGTGTCAAGGCAAGCCAGGTCGTGATCACCATCCCGCCGCGCCTGCTGGCGAAGAGCGTCACATTTAAACCGGCACTGGATGCGCGCCTGCAGGATGTGATGTTGGCAACGCCGACCTGGATGGCGGGACATGCCAAGGCCTTGATACGTTATGCAAAACCGTTCTGGCGGGAGGCAGGTCTATCCGGCAGTGCACTGTCGGCTTATCCGGGCGCGGCCATGGCGGAGATCTACGATGCAACGGCTAAGGATGGCACACACGCTGCCTTGTCCGGGTTCCTTGCCTTGCCGGCAACATTACGGCGTCAACACCATGCCGATCTGGACGCGCTGATTCTGGAACAACTGGTGCGCCTGTTTGGCAAAGAGGCGGCCAGGCCCGACTCGATCCGGATCCACGACTGGTGTGAGGAACCGCTGACGGCAACGGCAGAGGATGCAGTCCCGCCGGCGGGCCATCCACACTATGGCCATCCCTGGATCAAGCTGGATCACTGGACGGATAAACTGTATTTTTCCGGGACTGAAACCGCATCGGACTATGGTGGTTATCTGGAGGGGGCGTTAGAGTCTGCGGAAAGGGTCATGGCAGCCTTACTGCAGCCGTCCGCTTAATGGCGTGTGATCATGCGTTAACCTGCCACTGCCTGAAGAGTCCCTGTCCGGACAGCGGTGTTGCTGCGGCAGTTGAGCCACGAGATTACATGGCAGCAGGAATTCAACAATATCAGTGTAGTTTTGCAAAGGGCTTAGCTGATCGGGATCAGTATCCTGTCTTCAATTTTTCGCTAGTTTGCGAGCAGTAGCAGTGGTAAATAATAAAGCCAGAACAATAAACCGTGTTGAAAAGGAGATAAGACATGGTCGCCCCGAACGTACTGTTTTTGGTCCATGGAATCGGCGAACATCGGGGCGGCTGGAGCCAGCTACCGAAGACCTGCCTGCGTGACGCCGCCAGCCAGTATGACTGCTTTGACGCTAGCCCCGACCCCCTCGAACACCAGATCCAGTTTGTCGAAATTCGCTACGACGACATCTTCGATCTCATCCTGAGCCGCTTTCAGGGCCTGACCGAACAGTTCAAGCGGCTCGACCCGGGGCTGGTGCCGAACCTGTTAAGCAAGGTCAACGACATTCTGAGTAAGCCGGATAGCGTAGCGGCGCGCTATGCCGGTGATGTCCTGCTGTACCAGTTCAAACTGGTTTCCACCACCGTGTTGTTGCGCGTGATGCAAACCATCACCGATACCGTTTCCCGCATCGGACGAGTCCACGATGGGCAAGTCGTTAAGTACGGTATCCTCGGACATTCCATGGGGACGACGGTGGTGCACGATGCCCTGCAGTTGCTGGCTACCCAGCCCATGCTGACGACGGATGCCATATTGGCGGAGTTGCGCCAGTCGATCCCCGAGCTGGCGGATGCCTACGTGCAAAACTTCGGGAATAATCCGTTCAGCGATGCGAACTTTCAATTCGACGCCGTGTATATGGTCTCGAATACGAGCCGCCTGCTGCATACCACCGAGTTGGGCCCGTACGAGTCCCGGGTACGGCCATTCAATCTGCAAAACGCCCAGGCGGTGTGCCGCAGTTTTTACAATATCGAACACCAGTGGGATCCGGTGAGTAAGGTGAAACAGTTTCGCCTCGCGGATGCCTGGAGTGGTAATACAGACGGCGCGGCCCAGGTCGATGTCGATCATGTGTATCAGGCCAATGTGCACGCCCTGGATCACTACCTGCTGAACCCCAAGGTGCATGCCGCCATCTTTTTCCAGATGGCGCCGGCGTTTAAATTGCAGCATTTGCAGCAGGCGCAACAGCGTGTCGATAACGGCGACTTCAAGCGCTGGGGACCGGGATTTGAACCGGCTGCCGTCAAACAGGCACTGCAGGACAAGCTGGAGGCGAAGGTGCAGGACGCCCTGGGAAGCGACAAGGCCGAGAAACTCCAGGAAATCCTCAAACAACTCAAACAATTGCTCTAGGATGGCGACGTGTATGCACAATAAATCCGGAACCCGCCAGATAGTATTCTCCGTCATTGTCTTTGTTTTCGGTATCGCCTCGGCAGCTGCCGCCGTCTCGCCCTGGTGCGACGAAGCGGGCGACCCGAATTATCCGCTCTCGTTCGAGGCCATGGCGCGCGGTGCCTTATTGGCGCCGGATGTCCGGCGCGACCCGGTCAAGGCCGTGCAGGCCATCAGCAATGTCTTCGAGCGCGAGGAAAACACCCTGGTTGTCAGCGGCAAGGCGGCGGCAAACGACCCGGACGTGCAGGCCTTTCGCAAGGTGCTGCAGGCGCAGATTGGCGGAGAAAATCTCAAAAACTATTTTCAATTTTCCACTGACCCGGTCAGCGGCAACGCCAGGTTGATCTGGCCCAAAGAGAGCAGGCAGGTCGTGTTTAATTGTGCCAGCGAGACGCCGGGCAAATTGATCGTATCCAATCCGCAGAAGGCGAATATCGCTTATGCCGCGAGCGTGGTGTTTACCGTATTGAGTGAGCAGTTACAGTCATTCGACAAATATTACAGCGCGCAAGTCCGTACACGGGCCGAAGAGTATATGCACTATATGACCGACGGTTTGCCCATGTGGCCATGGGAACTGGCGATTAACGGCTGGGGGCAGGACTACCAGGATCTGTTCGCAGCAGCGCCGCGTTGGCAGTGGGTGGTGGTGCGTCCCAGCGTCGGTCTCGAACTGAACTGGCCCAATCGGAAACAGGCCAAGCTGGAGGCGTCGGTGGGCGTCGAGCCGATTGGTTTTGTCCGGTACACCGATACGAGTTACAAGCACTGGTGGGGTGTATCGACACTCGTCACGTTGGGCACGGATAACAACGGCGCCGGTCTGGGCGGTCTGATTCGTTACAACAATTATGCCCTGGGTGTGGTTCGCCGCCAGGATGTGGACGATACGTATGTATTCTTCAGCTTTGATCTGTATGACAAGGTACGGGATACCCAGGCGCGCGTGACAGAGGCCAAACAAAAACTCGAAGACCTCAAACAGTCCTGGCTGCCGCAATAATAACTATCCGTACAAGCTTGCCTCGCCGTCAGACGGGTATAATCCCGACAGGCAGATGGCATTTGACCGGTGGCTGAATCAGGGAGTGAACCAAACCGTAGGAACTCTCCCCAACATCGAAGTTGATGGGCTGTCCAACAGCCAGCGCGATGAAGCGGGACACAATACCTAGTCTTCTTTGGGTATGTCTTTACCCCGAAACGGGATGCCAATAATAGGTGCCACCCAGCAGACGTTCAGTACACCGGCAAGCAGCGCGAATATACCGATGACGAGCGCGAGATCCTTGAACAGAGAAGAGAGACTGCTTCCCCACCAGATGAGCGCCAGCCCGAGGATTGTGTCTATGGTCCGGCCAAGCGGGCCTGATTTGAAACGTGCAAATTTTAATTGAACAGGTGTCATGAATTGTCGACTCCTATTGAGAACTAATCAGGGCCTTCCGTTCTTTCGCAAGATCCTTAGTATGTCCAACGACAAGGGTAAAGGGCGTACGCTTTTTGCGCGTCCTTGCGACCGAAGGAAGCGACTTTGACCCGCCTGTCAGGGATTAATGACATAATGTTTTTCCTTCACACCATCTTTTGGTGGGCCGTAGCGCAGTTTTACCTTTGCACCCTTCATAAAAGGTGTTGCTTCGAGAATGGGCTTTACTACCTCAAAAAGCTTGTCTGCACTTGGGCCGTACATATACAGGCTGCCATGACTTCCATCTACTGCTATTTCATTACCATCATATTCGCCAGCCCCCGACTTTGATATTGCCGCCTCTAGTTTATCTTCGAGCGCGAACAGGCTTTTTAGATCTTTGGAGCCATAATTGAAATGCACTATGACGGCATGCTCTGTTGCTGACTCAGCGCCAGAATATGCAGGTGTGAATGACATTACGCTAATTCCCAGTAGCAATATAAAAGAACGTAATGTATTCATTTATGAACCCCTAGCGTTAAAGCTCCGCCGCACCGCTTTTTGGTGTCGATTGGAGCGATTTGCTTGGCCAAGCTGAAACTAACTTTTTTAAGCTACTTAATCGCATATCCCAGGCTGGCTTTTCCAAATATTTATATCCGATAAGATCAGAATTTGCGACTTGAATGGCCATTACCCAAATTACAGAAATAATTTCAAAATATGGTATTGAATCGTGTTCTGGTTGACTCAACGGGCGAATAGACTGGTAACCCTTTAGAAATGAGTCTGTAATTACCTGTTTATCATTGTGGTTACGAACAGATGAGAAAAATTTTCCAATTTCAAATGCTCGATATCCATAACCACACTGATCAAAGTCAAATATTGTAATTTCATTGTTCTTATTGATATGGAAGTTTGAAGGATTTACGTCGCCAATACATAAGCCATATATACCGGGTTGCTTTTTGAGTATTGGCATCGAATTATATAGTTGTTCATGAACGTCACGAAGATAAGCATAACCCTCTTTATCAAGGAATGGTTCTATAGCACGTATTGAATCATCTAGCAGATAGTGAATATCTAGAGCCTGGCGAGTACGTTGTGGTAGGAATGTATCTGAAAAATTATGTATATATGCCGCAGCCTCGCCGAGCAACTCTGAACCATTTACATTTATTGTATTTCCTGGTGGACTCCCGGATGCATATCGAAATATTGATGCAAATCTAATACCCTCCGGACTATCGAATTGAAATGCTAAATTTCCATCTTTTGTTTCTATTATCTCGGCAACAAGATCTGTTTTATTTTTCAGGAATCCTAGCCATTCAAGCTCAAACAGTATCTCCTCTTCAGTTCGACAATTGTTCCTGTATATCCTTAAAATATATTTTTGACCATCACTTTCGATGAGATAGTTATCATGCATCCCTCGGACATAATACCTGCAAGTTAAATTCTCATTGAATCCATATTGAGACATAACCATGTGACCCACTGTCTTTGATGAAAGCTGTGAATATGTGTATATACGTTCAGTCATTTATTATCCTGGCCTAACAGTTGAATTATAGAGACCCCCTGTCTCGATATACATTTTTAGCGGTTAACTTCAACATATAAATCCGCCTCCAACAAATGCAACATTTCTGCAGCATTTGACTTAATAATAATTTCATCTTTTTTTGCTTCGCATCTGCATTCTAATAGAGCACCTTCTTGTTTCAGAGTTTTTAATAACTTGCGCTCAATATTCAGCATGCTCCATAGCCAGACAAGATGTTCATTTAATGAATTTTCAGGATTTAGCTGAGAGCGCAGAAGTATTGCTTCACCTTCTATTTTTGAAAATGGAAGTTTTGAAACAACTGAAGTTAAGCTGCGCCGTATGTTTTTTATATAAAATGTTGCAGATGGCATGTTTTTATACCGCTAACGTTCCGGCTGTGCGGCGCCAGCCACTACTATTTCAGGAAACATGGCGTGCTGACCCCGGCGTCCGCACGAGCCGGTTGTTAGGGCTTGCTGTCTTTTCTGGCAAGACACTTATGAAATCTCTTGAATGAAGTTTTTAATATTTTCGAGGCCAAGATTATTTTCACCGTAATTCCAGTCTATCCCGAAGCCACTTTCCGTTTTATCTTCCTTGGCTATAGAAATATATGTAGCCTCACCAAAACCATTGGGTAAGTACCCAAGGAATGTCCATGTCTCACCGGCGGGATGGACTGACTTTGTGGCGTCTAGGAATGGCTTAACTACACGATACTTCTTTCCCGGCACCAAGTAGTCCTGGTATTTCTCTCGCATGATTCCTTTCGGTGTCATCTGTAGAGCCCTAACAGTTACTCAGACCGCTGCAGTCTAAATCGTGGAATAGGCTGCAGCGGTCTATTACCGGAAAAGACTGCAAATGCAGACGATGTTTGATTATTGCGCATTCTACTGAGTTTGGCATGGTAATGTTCCGGGATACGGTTATCTCGATATTGCGATGCACGCTGACTGCCGGTTCTGCTGGGGAACCGTGCCTTGCGTGACAGGAAAATTTTAACAGGATAATAGTAAGGTGATAGTCCGTGGTACCGCCATCCACCTCGCCTGAATCGCTTGAGAAACAGTTTGTTAGCTGCGACTGCCACGGTGTCTGAACGCACTTTTGTCGTAACCAGGACAATGTTGTGTGAGATACTGGTGTGAACGATTACAATTAAACTTTCTCGATGTCATATCGATTCGGCGCATACGGTCGATAGGCACATGCGGGGTTGCGGGGCGGGAGCAAAGGGGAAATGTTCAGAAGCTTGCTGTTGCTGCTAGTGGTCTATGCGAGTCCGCTGTCTGCGATGACACGCTGTGACGCGCACGGTGTCTGGCTGCAGGTATTGGGTTCCGGTGGGCCGGAGGTCAATAACGGTCGTGCGTCGAGTGCGTATCTGATCTGGCGCGATGGCAAGGCGCGCATCCTGGTGGATGCTGGCAGCGGCAGTATGCTGAGGTTTGAACAAAGTGGCGCCAACTTCAGCGATCTCGATGCGATTCTGCTGACGCATTTGCATGTCGATCATACGGCGGACTTGCCGTCTTTTATCAAGGCCTCGTTTTTCACCGCGCGGGAGCGGGCGTTGCCGGTCTTCGGTCCGACCGGTAATCGGCTGATGCCCGCAACGGTGGAGTTCGTGCGTGATCTGTTCGGACCAGAGGGGGCGTATCGCTACCTGTCGGGTTATCTTGACGGCAGTGAATCCTATCGCCTGGAGGCGCACGACGTCGTTGCCGATGGCAAGGAACAAGCATCCATCCTGGTGTCAAAGGAGTATCGAATCAGCGCGGTCCCCGTTCATCACGGCCCGGTTCCGGCCCTGGCCTATCGCGTAGAAATAGGCGAGTATGTGATTGTCTTCAGTGGCGATATGAACAATGATTACCATACCCTGGCCGGTCTCGCCGCCGGCGCGGATCTGCTGGTTGCGCATCACGCCATTCCCGAACACGCGGATCGTGTTGCCCGCAACCTGCATATGCCGCCATCCGTGATTGGCGATATCGCCGCTAAGGCAGCAGTAAAAAAGTTGTTGTTGTCCCACCGTATGCGGCGGACCCTGGGGCATGAGGGGGAATCGCTTGATTTCATCAAGGCACACTACCGTGGCCCCGTGCTGTTCGCGGACGATTTACAATGTGTATCACCGTAAGCGGCTGGACGGGAAGGCTGCCGGGAAAAAATCATTAACAAATAGTGGCGGGATGTGGGGGAGTATTTTGGCCATATTCCTATATAATGGTTCAGAAATTGAACACACGCATGTGTCGAATGGGTCCCTGTAGACAGAATTATGAATAGTCAGGACTTACCGGTTGCCAACCTACTCAGTCTGTATCAGCTCACAGCGCAGGATGCGGAGCTGATCATCCAGAACATGCGCGATACCTTATATCGCGTCGATGAAACGGGACGCCTGGTCTACGTCAGTCCGTCCGCCGAAGAGTTGACAGGCTATTCCAGGCGCGAACTCATCGGCATGGTCGTCACCGATATCTACATGTACCCGGAAAAACGCGAGGAATTCCTGGAACGGCTGAAAACCGGCAACGGCATCCTCGATAATTACGAAGTCGAACTGCGCCACAAGAAGGGCCACGGCGTCTGGGTGCTGATTAATGTACGTTATTTTCACGATAACCACGGCAAGCTCGCCGGTATCGAAGGCATCATCCGGGACATTACCAGTCGTAAATTGACCGAGCAGGCACTGGATTACGAGCGCGAGAAGGCGGAAGTGACGCTCAAATCGATTGCCGATGGCGTGATCACGACGGATGTTCACGGCCATATCGAGTATCTCAATCCCACCGCGACCACGATCACCGGCTGGCAGCTTGCCGCCGCCAAGGGCATGCATATCGAGACGGTATATCACCCCATCTCGGATTCCGAGTTATTGCAGGTCTCCAATCCGGTCACGGAATGTCTGCGTACCGGCAACAGTGTGATGTTCACCAACATCCGCCTGTTGACGCGCCAGGATGGCAGGGAGTTTGCGATACGCGACAGCGCTTCGCCCATCCGCAATCGTGAAGGTGCAATCATCGGCGTGGTGTTGATCATCCACGACGTGACGCATATTCGCGACATGTCCCAGCAACTGGCGTTCCAGGCCAGTCATGATGCGCATACCGGCCTGTTAAACCGGCGTGCATTCGAGCAACATGTATTGCAGGCGCTGGAGGCGAGTCATACGCAAGGTATCCAGCACGTGTTGTGTTATATGGATCTCGATCAGTTCAAGATCATCAACGATACCTGCGGCCACATTGCCGGTGACACCATGCTGGTGCAACTGGCGCATACCATGCAATCCTTTGTGCGCGACGGCGATACGATCGCCCGGCTGGGCGGCGACGAGTTCGGCCTGTTGCTGGAAAACTGCCCCCTGGAACGCGGTCTGGAGATCGCCGAGGAGATCCGGGAGTCCATCGCCAGTTTCCGTTTCGTCTGGCAGGAAAAGATGTTTGAAATCGGCATCAGTATCGGCATGGTCGTCCTGGAACAGTCGTCGGGCGACGTGACCGATGTCCTGAGCAAGGCGGATTCGGCGTGCTTCATCGCCAAGGACAAGGGTCGCAATTGCGTTTATATCTATCAGGACGAGGGCAAGGGCCTGTCACCCCAGCATCGCGAGATGCACTGGGCCCATGAGATACAGCGCGCGTTCCAGGAGAATTACTTTTGCCTGTATGCCCAGGATATCGTCCCGCTCAACGGTGCCAGCGAACGGCACTGTGAAATCCTGTTGCGAATTAACAGTGGCGAGGAGCTGGTACCGCCGATGGCCTTTATTCCCGCCGCCGAGCGTTACAGTCTGATGCAGAAGATCGACCGTTGGGTGATCCAGAAGACCCTGCTGCAGCTCGCGCAGATGCAGGCGATGCAACCGCTCGATCGGATTTATTCCATCAACCTGTCCGGTTCGACCATTGCCGATGCCGGATTCTGCAATTTTCTTTTGTCCGCACTCGGGGAATACGGGGTGCCCAGTCAAAACCTGTGTTTCGAAATCACTGAAACCGCCGCCATTTCCAACCTGACCAATGCCATCCGGCTCATCGGCAGCGTGCGCGACTACGGCTGCCAGTTTGCACTGGACGATTTTGGCTGCGGTCTGAGTTCGTTCTCTTATCTCAAAAACCTGCCGGTGCAGTATCTGAAGATCGACGGCAGTTTCGTGCGCGACATCCACAAGGATCGGATTAATTATTCGATGGTGTCCGCGATCAACAACATCGGGCATGTGATGGGACTGAAAACGATTGCCGAGTTTGTCGAAAGTCCGGCCATCATGCCGAAACTGCGCGAGATAGGCGTGGACTATGCCCAGGGTAATCATATCGGCGAGCCGCAACCCTGGGCCTGCCCCTCGGCAGTGGGCGGTGCGGTATGAATCGCTGCCGGTGGCGAATCCGGTTAGCGCTGTCCTTGCTGATGCTGGTGTCGGTCAGTCTGTCTACGGCCGCTGAGACGCCAAGCTATGATCGCGTTCAGCTGTCTGCACAGGCGGTTGCCGATGTCGAAAACGATACGCTGGTAGCGGTTCTGTCGGTACAACGCCAGGGGACCGATGTCGCCAGGCTGGCGACGGAAGTCAATCAGGTCATGGCCGGGGCGATAAAACGCTGCAAGCAGGTCACGGCGGTTTCGGTGCAGACCCTGGATTACCAGACCAATCCGGTGTACGAAAAGCAGCATCGCACGGGCTGGTCCGTGACTCAGTCCCTCGAATTAAGGAGCGGTGACAGCGACGTGCTCAGTCACCTGCTCGGCGAACTCCAGGCGAACCTGATGTTACAGTCAATGCAATATGAGGTTTCAGCAAAACGCCTGGAACAGGCGCAGGCGTCGCTCATCGGGCAGGCGATAGCCTCATTTTCCCGGCGGGCGCAGGAGATTACGCATCACCTGGGCAGAAAGCGTTATCGTCTGGTCAACCTGCGGGTGGATACCGGCGGCAATTTGCAACAGCCACCCACCCCACGCTATCGGGTAATGGCGGAGGCGAGCAGCGCGCCCAGCCTGGAACCCGGCAAACAGCAAGTCACCGTCACCGTCAGCGGCGAGATCGAATTGCTGATGGATTAAGCGCAATTGACCTGCATCAATTCTGCGCAGGATAACACTGACCCACCTCCACCCAGGCTCACCCTGCAGCCGCGATGCAATCAATAACTCGTTGATTGTCGCGTAAAATATAGACGCGTTGATCACATGGGTATTTTGTCGCGCCCAGCCGCCGCATTAAAGCATAAGTCCCGCAAGCCGATACCAAAACATAAGTGTTGGATAGTTGTTGCAACGAATGAGTGAATCGACAGGGAACGCCATGCGCTTTTTTTCCCCTTATTACTGGTTTGCGCTTATCGCGAGTATTGGCAATGCGATGCTGGCGGCATTGCTGTGGGCCGAGTATGCAATGGCGGGTCTGCTGTTACTGTCCGCCGTTGTCTGGCATGTCAGTTACCATCAGCTGTATCGTCGCACTCGACGTGAGGCCGATAGCGATATCGACGATGCCACCCGGAGCCATGTCCTGCCGGCGCAGATGACAACCGCCCTGCACGAACTTAATCAGCAGTTCACGCAAAAAATCAATGACAACGCCAGCGACCTGGGCCAGCTCAAAGGGGTCTTGCAGGATGCCATCGGCAAGCTCAATCAAAGCTTTGTCAAACTCAATGAGCTGGGGCAGACCCAGAAGCACATCGTCTTGTCCGTCATCGACAGTGACTATGAGTCCGCATCGGAACACGCAGCCGACGGCATCAATATTCGCGAATTCTATTCCACTATCTCCGAGACGCTGGAATTTTTCATCGGCATCATTATCGATGTGAGCAAGCAGAGCATTCTGATTGTGCACAAGATGGATGACATGGTCGAGAAGATGGATGGCATCTTTGCCCTGCTGGAAGACATCAAGAGTATTTCCGATCAGACCAACCTGCTGGCGCTGAACGCCGCCATCGAAGCCGCCAGGGCAGGCGAAGCCGGGCGCGGTTTTTCCGTGGTTGCCGACGAGGTCAGAAATCTTTCCACGCGCTCGCGTGATATGAACGAAAATATCCGGCAACAGGTGAATTCCACCAAGGAAACGATCACCGCCGCCCGCAAGATCATCTATGACATGGCGGCGAAAGACATGAATGTGCATCTGTCCGCGAAGAGCAGGGCCGATGCGATGCTGGAGAAATTGTCCACCCTGGACCGCAAGGCGGATGAAAATCTGCTGGCACTCAGGGATATCACGGATGAGATCAAGGATAACGTGGGCGTTGCAATTACGTCATTGCAATTCGAGGATATCTCCCGGCAATTGATAGAGCACATGCAGCACTCCATGGACAAACTGGTGGATGGCTACAGGTCGATGTCGGCATTGACGTCGAATGCGGATGCGGTCGCTCAGGATGGGCAACCGGATATGCTGCATGAACTGGAAAAACTCTCGAAGAGAATGTCGGATGCGAAGCACAAACCCGTCAGGCAGGATTCGATGCTCGGTAATGATGTTGAATTTTTCTAGCGATAGATTGAGGCACATATGAGTCTAAGAAAACATACTTCAGGCGATAACAAAACCGTTACCATTTCGATTGACGGCATGTTCGATCTTTCCCTGCAGGGGGATTTTCGCAAGGCCTACGAGGAGAGCGGCAAAGGCAAGCGTTACGTTATCGATTTGCGGGGAACCGAATACATGGACAGCTCGGCGTTCGGCATGCTGCTGGTATTTAAAGATTATGTGGGTGGCGATAAGGCGGAGATTTCGATTGTCAATACCAGTGATGACCTGAGGAAATCGTTTTCCATGTTGCAGTTCGACCGCATGTTTGATGTGAGTTGATGGCTGTTAACTATGAAGAGATGAATAAAACGCTGGACGCGAGAGACGAGACTCGCGTCATGATCGTTGCCGACGAGATCGCGCAGGCCGACCTGCTGGCTGGAATACTCAAGGTACAGGGATTTATCACAACACAAGTCGATAGCGGCGAACGGGCTATCGAAGTCTACAAAACGTTCTGGCCCGATGTAATCCTGATGGATACCGTGATGCGCGGGCTAAGCGGTTTTCAGGTGGCGCGCGAGATACAAGGCATCAATCCTGAGATTTTCGTCCCCATTATCTTTATCAGTTCGCACAACTCATCGGATTCCGTCGTCTCCTGCCTGGAAAGCGGCGGCGTCGATTGCCTGATCAAGCCGTATAATCCGGCAGTTCTGAACCTGAAGATACAGACCTTCAAGCAGATCGCTAAACTGCATAAAACCATCAAGGACCAGCGCGACAAACTGGCGGCGCATACCAGCTACCTGGAAGCAAGCTATGCCATAGCGGAAAAGGTTTTTAACAAGGTAATGCAGAGTGAGGTCCTGAAATCGGATGCCATCAAGTATTACCTGTCGCCGTCCTCGATCTTCAATGGTGATATTCTGTTTGCCGCCTACCGTCCCACCGGCGAGCTGCACGTCATGCTGGGTGATTTTACCGGGCATGGTCTGTCGGCGGCGATTGGCGCCATCCCGGTTTCAGATATCTTTTACGGGATGACCGAGAAGGGATTTTCAATCAGTGAGATTATCGAGGAGATTAACGCCAAGTTACTGTTGACCCTGCCGCGTGGCCTGTTCCTGGCGGCCTGTCTGGTGGAGTTTTCGCATGAGACGAGAAAAATGACCGTCTGGAATGCGGGCCTGCCGGATATTATTGTCTTTGGTAATGACGGTGATATTCGTGTGCGGATCGCTTCGAAACATTTTCCCCTGGGGATCAAAAGCAATCTGTCTCTGCTGCAAAGCATGGAAGTCCTGCAATTGGAAGAAGGCGACAGGTTGTTGATGTTTACTGACGGTCTGGTCGAGGCCAAGAATCCGCAGCAGCAGCAATACGGTACCGATCGTGTGCTCGGTATCATCCGGTCAAATCCTCCTGGCTGGAAGTCGGATCGTATTCATGACGATCTGCTGCGGTTTGTCGGCGGTACGAATAACCAGGACGATGTCACCGTCATCGAGATCGATCTCGACGCCACATCCCAGCCAATTGCGGCAAAGAAGCACAAGGAATATCCGACGCCGACGTTCAATGCGGAATGGAAGGTGAGTTATTGTTTCGGTCCTGACATGCTGCGCCAGGTCGACCCGCTGCCAATCCTGGTGCAATCTTTAATGGAGTTCCAGAAGCTGCATAAATACAAACAGGATATTTTTGTCATATTAAAAGAGCTCTTTATCAATTCGCTGGACCATGGCTTGTTGAAACTGGATTCCAGCATCAAGACCGGCATGAACGGCTTTTCCAGTTATATGCAGGAGCGGGAGAAACGGCTTAAGGAACTGAGCGAAGGCATTATCAGTATCGAACTCGTGCATTCGGCGCATCCGGAGGGCGGCGTCCTGGATGTCTATGTGTATGACACCGGCGAGGGATTTGATACCAAGGCGATTCTGGATAAAACCGATGCGCAAACCTCGGGATACCATGGCAGGGGTTTGTTGCTGATAAAGAATATTTGCGAGACGCTAGTATTCAACGACAAAGGAAATGAAGTCCACGCCCGCTATCAGTGGCATTACTAGCTGATAAATTCCCGCCGGGCTATTTACACTGGATTTTCGCGCACGCGCCGGCATTGTCAGGCGTTCCTGGCATTTCTTTATTGTTTGTCATTACAATCGCGTCCATGGGACCTTTGTTAACCTTGGAAGTCGCGACAAGACTGGATGCCGCCCGGCGGTCCGGTGAGTCCCGCATCGTGTGCTCGCTCGACCTGGAGCTGTCCACGACGACCGTCACGTTGACGGAAAACGCCTGGGTGTACCAGGAACAGGCGTTTCCCTATCTGCAGAATGCCAAGGACCGCAGCATTTATTACTGGGACGGCGGCCAATTCGCTGTGGTCGCGCGTTACGATACGTCGCTGATCAAGCTGGTGCCCAGCGCCTGGGGCGCGCCGACCTTTGAGATCGATGGGATCAAGATGCTGCCGACGTCGCAGCTCTCACCGTATGAAGATGCCCGCCGCAAGGTGGAGTTGATTCAGCCGCGTGACAAGATAATCCTGGATACCTGTGGCGGCCTGGGATATTTCGCGGCATGGTGTGTACGCGGTCAGGCCAGACGCATCCTGTCCTTTGAAAAAAATCCGGATGTGATCTGGTTGCGGCAACTCAATCCGTGGTCGCCGCAGGAAGACGGTGTGTTATCCCTGACGCATGCAGATGTCCTGACGCAAATAGCGGCCCTTCCCAGCGCAAGTGTCGATGCGATTCTGCATGACCCGCCGCGTTTTGGTATCGCCGGCGAGTTATATGCACAGACTTTTTACGCGCAGCTTGCCCGCGTGCTTCGGCGCAAGGGCAGGCTGTTTCACTATACCGGCACGCCGAACAAGCTCACCAGTGGCCGGGATGTGCCGGGGGAAGTCATGAAGCGGCTGCAGCGGGCGGGGTTTCAGGCGCAACGGCAGGGTGACGGCGTCCTGGCCACAAAAAAATAGCGAGGCCATCAGGACGGAACCTGCACCGCCCCAGGGCATCGTGTATAGTGGTCGCGTTTGTGTTCAATCGTATGCCACCAAGTATATGCATCCCCTGCGTCGTTTATTTCAGTATGCCGGCCAGTATCGCACCCAGGTGCTGATTGCGTCGTTCTATTCGGTGCTCAACAAGTTGTTCGATGTCCTGCCGGAAGTCCTGATCGGTGTCGCGGTGGATGTTGTGGTGAACCGGAAGGGTTCCTTTCTCGCACACGTTGGCATAGTGGATCCCAAACAGCAGTTGATTCTGCTGGCGATCCTGACCGTTGTCATCTGGGTTGGCGAATCCGCCTTTGAATACCTGTACAGCCTGAAATGGCGCAATCTGGCGCAGAACCTCCAGCACGATATGCGCATGGAGGCGTATCGTCATGTGCAAAAACTCGAAATGAGTTATTTCGAACGCAATCGCACCGGCAATCTCCTGGCGATCCTCAATGAAGACATCAACCAGATGGAGCGCTTTCTCAATGGCGGCGCCAACGATCTGATCCAGGTGTTTTTCGGCTCGATGATGGTCGGCGCGGTGTTCTTCATGCTGACGAGCAAACTGGCCTTCCTGGCACTGGTGCCCGTGCCGTTTATTCTGTACGGGGCATTCTGGTTTCAGAACCGGCTGGCGCCACGTTATGCCGCCATGCGCGAGGCCGCCGGCGCCCTCGCGACCCGGCTCAATAACAACCTGACCGGGATCGCGACGGTCAAGGCCTATACCGCGGAGGAATACGAAGCTGCGCATATCAGCGCCGGTTCCGACGCCTATCGCGCACGCAACAGCGAGGCGATTCGCTGGTCCGCGGCCATCACGCCGGTGATTCGCATGGCCATCCTGGCGGGATTCACGGTGACGCTTTTATATGGTGGCTTTCTAGCACTCAACGGTGAGATCGGCGTTGGCAGTTACTCGGTACTGGTGTACTTGACGCAACGCCTGCTGTGGCCGATGACGCGCCTGGCGGAGATGACCGATCTCTATCAGCGTTCGATGGCGTCGATTCAGCGGGTCATGGATTTGTTGCAGACACCGATGGTCATCAGTTACGAAGGCAAATCGTTGCCGGTGGCACAGGTGCGCGGTGAACTGGTTTTCGATCACGTGCGCTTTCGTTACGACGAGGGCAATACCTACGCCATCGACGATATTGATCTGACGATCCCGGCGGGTGACACGGTGGCCTTTGTCGGCAGCACCGGCGGTGGTAAAAGCACCCTGATCAAATTGTTATTGCGCTTCCACGAACCGCAGGAAGGCCAGATACGTCTCGACGGTGAACCGATTAACGGGATCGCATTACAGGACCTGCGCCGCGCCATTGGCTACGTGGCGCAGGATACGTTTTTGGCCGACGCCACGGTGGCGCAGAACATTGCCTACGGCATGGACACGGTATCACGCGAGAGGATCATAGCGGCGGCGCAGGCGGCGGAGGCGCACGAATTTATCACGCAACTGCCGCAGGGCTACGACACGCAGGTTGGCGAGCGCGGCATGAAGTTATCGGGGGGACAGCGCCAGCGTCTGGCCCTGGCGCGCGCGATCTTGAAGAACCCGCCGATCTTGATCCTGGACGAAGCCACCTCCGCCGTCGACAACGAAACCGAGGCGGCGATTCAGCGATCCCTGGAGCGGCTGGTGGTGGGGCGTACCAGTCTGATCATCGCCCACCGCCTGTCCACGGTCAGGCATGCGCATACCATCCACGTACTCGATAAAGGCCGCATCGTCGAATCCGGTACGCACGCGCAACTGCTGCATCACGATGGAATTTATGCGGCGCTCTGGCGATTGCAGACCGGCGAGCGCGCGGACCTGTAAACTATGCTTTGGTTTGACGACAGCGACATCCCTCAGGAGGGCATATGGCGTTTCCTCTGGCGACGGTACTGAATGCCGCACCGGGTTTAATCTCGGCGGCGGCGGATATCATCGGTATGATCCGGAAGAACAAACAGGCGGTGCCACAGGCGGATACCGCGAAACTGGACGAGTTGGCCGCCTTGCTGGAACAACAGGCGAAGGTACTGGAAGAACTGGCCCTGAATAACCGCAATCTGGTGCTCGCGGTCAGGAACAATCGCATTGTCGCCGTGGCCGCCGTCGCCCTGGCGCTCTGCGCAACGGGGATCGCCATCTGGGCTCATTGAGGCGGTTTTGGGCGACCGCTCGTCGCCCGGAGACCCGATTCGGCGGAAATCCTATTATGTTTGGACAAATAAAGACCGATATACATTTGACGGCAAATTGCGTTGAGTTTAGAGGCAACGATGAGTAGACACGTCCGGATGCAGGGGCGGACGGTTTTGCTGGCATTGTGTATCTGTTTGGGGGGTGCCACGGGCACGCACGCCCGGGCAGATCAGGCATCACCAGCCGGCGTGGCCCCGTTGAGCCTGGGCTTCTTCCCCCAGATGAGTACGGTGGCGCTATACAAGCGTTTTGCGCCATTGCGCGATTATCTTACGGATGTCCTGCAACGCCCGGTCAGACTGGAAACGGCCAAGGATTTTCCTACCTTCATACAACGGACCGCGGCACGCCAATACGATATCGTGGTGACCGCCCCGCATTTCGCCCTGCTCGCGGCGGACAGCGGGAAGTATCGGATCCGGCTTGCCCTGGACGGCGTGTTACAACAATTACTGATCGTGCGCAGCGACAGCCCCATCACCGAGATCCGGCAATTGGCCGGGAAACGCATTGCCACGCCGCCGCCCAATGCACTGATGACCATGGTCGGCGTGCATGCGCTGGCCAAGGCAGGGCTGGTCGGCGATCAGGCGCCGCAGTATCGCGCATTCATCAGCCACAATGCCGCGACTGCGGCCTTGCTGGCGGATGAGGTCGATGCCGCCATCGCATCCACCAATGTCATCAAGCAGATGCAAGGCACGGAATCGACATACCGTATCCTCAGCCGCAGTCCGCAATTGCCTAACATCGCGGTGCTGGTGGCCAGCGACCTTGACCCGGTACTCGGCGACCGCGTGGTGCAGGCCCTGGTGGACATAAACAAGACGGTGCGGGGCGGGGAGGTCTGTCGACATACCCGCTTTAAAGGTTACCGTGTGGTCAAGAGTGTTGCCGAATATGAATCAATGCGTCCATATATGGAGCAGGCCGTGAAGGCGCTGGCGAACCCGCTTTCGCAGGCTTCGTTGGGCAGATAGGTAGCGTGAGTGTAAGCATCCAGAGTAATCACTGAATTTATGCGAATCCGTTTGTCGACACGCCTGATATTGAGTGTGGTTCTGATCGAGGCCGTCATGCTGACCACCCTGGTGTGGAACAGTGTGCGTCTGATCAGTTCCAGTCACGCCGATGTGCTTCAGCACCACCTGCGCGAAGAGGTGAATCTGCTGGCAAATCTGCTGGCGCCTGGCCTCGCCGTTAATGACCGTGCCATTGTGATGGATGCGCTCACCCTGGCACAGAAAGACGGGAATATCGTGTATATCGACGTCGTCGATGCCGAGGGCAAACCCATGGCATCGCTTGGCAATATCCCGGCACCCGCAAGCCCGCAGCAGGACCGTCAGCGCAAGGTACTCGATCTGACAACGCCTATCACGCTGACAAATCAGAAACTCGGCGAACTCCGGATTGGTTACTCCACGGCGTATGTCGATGCGATCACCAGCAAGACACGCAATCAAAACACCGCCATCGCCCTGATCGAACTGATACTGAGCATTCTGGTCACGTTCGGCGTCGGTTATTTTCTGACGCGCAGTCTGCGCAGACTGGAGGGTGGTGCCCGCGCCCTGCTGCGCGATGAACTGGATCACCGTATCGAACTGGCGTCGAATGACGAAATGGGTGATCTCGCGCATTCGTTCAATGAACTTGCAGCCCACCTGGCGCAGACCCGCGCGGACCTGCGTAATGAGCATAAGGCGCTGGAGGAGAAAAGCGAACAGTTGCAGACGCTGATGGACAGCGTTAACGCCGTCATTATCGAAGGCGACCCGATGGCATGCCAGTATCGGTATGTCAGCCGCGATGCCGAGAATCTGCTGGGATACCCGGTAGAGGAATGGTATGAACCGAATTTCATGAAATCGCATATCCATCCGGACGACCTGGACTATTTCGTGCAGCAGGTGCAGATGCATACCCAGGGTCCGGGTACAGTGATCTTCGATTACCGCATGTTTCATCGTAACGGGAAAGTCCTGGATATTCGCAGTATCGATATCATGTCTTTCAATGAGGACGGCAGGCCCGTTTGTCGCGGCCTGATACTGGATGTTACCGAGCAGAAACAGAACGAAAAGCGTATCGCCTATCTTGCGGAGCACGATGCCCTGACGGGGCTGTTCAATCGTCGCCGGTTCCAGGAGGAACTGGAACGCACACTGCTCTACAGCGAGCGCTTCGATCAGGAAATCGCGCTGATGTTCATCGACCTGGATCAGTTCAAGTATATCAACGATACCCTGGGTCACCAGGCGGGCGACGAAGTCCTGTGTACGGTGGCTCGCCGGCTGGCCGGCAGTCTGCGCAAGGTGGATATTCTCGGGCGCCTGGGTGGCGATGAATTCGGGATCATCCTGCCCAATACCAGCTATGAAGAGGTTGAGCATGTTACCCGGCAGGTGCTGCAACGTCTGGTGAGCGATGTCGAACTGTACGAGGCGGAGAATACTGCAATCACCGCGAGCATCGGTGTCGTGCTGTTTCCGAAACATGGCAAGACCCCGGGCGAATTGCTGGCCAAGGCGGATGCGGCGATGTACAGCGCCAAGGACAAAGGCCGCAACACCTACCATGTCTACAACGATGCCGACAAACAGCTGGTGTCCATGCATGCCAAGCTGCAGTGGGAACAGCGGATTCGTCATGCCCTGAATGAAGATCGTTTTGTTCTGCACTATCAGCCCGTGTACAGACTCAAGGATCGCGCGATCACCCATTACGAAGTCTTGCTGCGGATGCAGGATGGCGACGGCGGGCTGGTGCCGCCCGGCGCATTCCTCGACATCGCCGAGCGCTTTGGCCTGATTCGGGAAATCGATCGCTGGGTGTTAAGCAAGGCAATCCAGGTACAGGGCGAGACGTGCCGGCTTGGACATCCGGTGACCCTGGCGATCAACCTGTCCGGCCGGCATTTCGGCGACCCGCAGGTGCTGGACTGGATTCGTGAATTCGTACAACAAAGTGCCGCCGACCCGACCCGGCTGATTTTTGAAATTACCGAGACCGCCGCTGTCGAGAATATCAACCAGGCCTTGCGCTTCACCGATGCGCTGCATAATCTCGGTTGCCGCATTGCGCTGGATGATTTCGGCATCGGTTTTTCCTCGTTTCATTATCTGAAACACCTGCCGGTGGACATGATTAAACTGGACGGCAGTTTCGTCCGCCAACTGGAGCGAGACAAGTTCGATCAGGTCTTTATCAAATCCATGAGTGACATGGCGCGCGGCCTGGGTATTACCTCCACGGCGGAATTCATCGAAAACGAGGAAGTCATTGCGGTCCTGATCAAGCTGGGTGTGGACATGGGACAGGGCTATTACCTGGCACGGCCCGCGGATAGTTTCCGGACCGCGGAAGAGCTGGTCGTGGAAAATAAACGAAAGTCCGCGTTGGGGGAACAGCAGCTATAGACCGGCTTGTTCTCGCTGTTTAACGTATTGCATGTTGCTGCCGCAGATACTGCAGGACGGCATCACGCTCACCCTGAAACGCAATACGCTCGGTTTTTTTCTCCAGCTGATAATCGTACATGGGATCGTAGTATTCCAGCAGCAAAGTCCGGATCCAGTCCTTATGCCGTTCGCGAAAATTATGCAACTGGTGTTGTTGAATCGCGTCGTCCATGACGTCCCTGAGCACGTGATAGCGCTGATCACCGAGGCGGCGCTGGATGCGATCCAGTGCACCGCGTAATTGTTGCGCCCAGGTGGCAAATCCGAGTGCGTCACCATGAACACGCTGAAATTCTGCCAGCGCCGTATCGATGTATTCATCGAATACCGCAGCGACACGTTCCTCGATCCCGGCCTCGATCAGGACCAGCGGTGCGCTACGCATAAGCTGCGTGACGCTGGCGGGGATGCTGCGTGATCCGATGTTCGGCGCCTCGTCTTCCCATACCAGTTTATTCACGTTATTGCTGCGGTGTTTGAGCAAGGCGATCGCCAGCGCATTTTCGATGTCGATCTGACTAGGTTGCGGAGTGGCGCGATAGCCAAAGCTCGAGCCGCGATGATGATAGATCCCTTCCAGGTCAATGCGGTGTTCGATCTGTTGCAAGAGGAGCGTTTTGCCGACACCCGTGCGGCCGCCGATGACCACCGCGTCCAGTGTCGTCGCGCTTGTCTCCAGTTCATTGATGAGAAACCGTCGCAAGGCCTTGTAGCCACCGGCCACGCGCGGGTAGGCGATGCCTGTCGTTTCATAGATCCATTGCTGGGAGATCTTCGAGCGCATACCGCCGCGAAAACAATACAGGGCGCCTTGCGGGTGTTGCCGCATGAATTCGATCCAGTCCTGGATGCGTTGTTCGCGCAGTTCGCCTTTGACCAGTTCATGGCCGAGGGCGATGGCATTGTCCTGGCCGTCTTCCGCATAGCGTATGCCGATGGCGTGACGTTCGGCATCATTGATCAGGGGCAGGTTATCGGAGTGGGGAAACGCGCCCTGGGCGAATTCGATGGGCGCACGCACGTCCATGAGTGGTGTGTCTTGCAGGAATAATTGCCGGTAATCGTCGATGACAGGTAATTGCATGCACGCTGCCTAGATAACGTCTATCAGGAATTTATCCGTGGTCCGGGTGTCCCTGAGTTCACCGATAACCTTGAGTTGAAAACCGTGTCCGGCTGCAGTGCGCAGAAACTCCGCTTCACCGTCAGGCAATACCGCCACCAGCAGGCCGCCGGACGTTTGCGGGTCACACAGAATCTTGCGTTGCGTTTCCGGCATGGGCGCCAGCTTGTGGCCGTAGCTGTCGAAGTTGCGTTGCGCGCCGCCGGGCGAGCAGCCCAGTTCCAGATAAGTTTCGACCTGGGCCAGTTTGGGGACCGCGTGATAATCGATCACGGCGTGGACGCCGCTGCCTTCGCAGATCTCCGCGAGATGCCCCATCAAACCAAAGCCGGTGACATCGGTCATGGCCGTGACCGACGCAAGCCTGCCGAAATCGGCGCCGGCGCGATTGAGTTGACACATGGTATCCGGCGCCAGCCGCTGATGTTCCGGGCGCAGGAGTTTTTTCTTTTGTGCGGTGGTCAGGATGCCGATCCCCAGCGGTTTGGTCAGATAGAGTTTGCTGCCGGCACGCGCGTGGTTGTTGCGTTTGATATTCGCGTTATCGACCAGGCCGGTAACGGCGAGACCAAAGATCGGTTCCGGTGCATCAATGGAGTGACCACCCGCCAGCGGGATGCCGGCGTGCTGGCAGGCATAACGTCCGCCTTCGATCACCTGCTGCGCGACGTCCGGACCGAGTTTGTCGATGGGCCAGCCGAAAATTGCAATCGCCATCAGCGGCGCACCGCCCATCGCATAAACGTCACTGATGGCATTGGTCGCGGCAATCTGGCCGAACTCAAACGGATCATCGACGATGGGCATGAAGAAATCAGTGGTGCTGATCACCGAGGTACCGTTGCCAAGATCATAAACCGCGGCGTCGTCCCTGGATTCGTTGCCCACCAGCAATTGCGGATACGGCACCGCCGGTATCGCGGATTTGAGAATGTTATCCAGCAAGGCCGGCGAAATCTTGCAACCGCAGCCGGAACCGTGGCTGTATTCGGTCAGGCGTACCGTGGTGGATTGGGCGGCTTCAGCGTGTGACATGTCGATCCCGGGGTGGTTAAATGCGGCGCCTAGTATACTCAAAATCCCGGGGAGCAGGGCGACCGCGCGGGCTGCGAAGTATATATATAGTATAAACCGCCTCCGCGGCGGAGGGATTTAGCGTGGTGCATGTGTGCTGTAGCGCGGATAGCGCTGCCTTCCTGCGGCAATCCAGGCAAAGTCGGGTTTTTATGACCGGGGTCAGCATCTCCGGGTCTTTTGATGTCGTCGCGCAAAATGTGCTTGTTATACTTAGCAGGGAAGTCGTCAAAGCAATTAAAAGGGGCGTGCGATGGACTTCTCCGTCGAAGAACTTGCCCAGATGCGCACGACAGTGACTGCGCTGCTGGATGAATTACACCTCGATGCCTATCTGTTTGAGATCGAACCCAAACCGGGGCTGTGGGAGATAAACGTGGAGTGCGCGACCGTTGACGGCTGGAGCCGTTTTCAACTCACGGCGGCTACCGATTATCTCCTGCATGGTCGCGACGATGCGGTTGCACACGCTGTGTTGCTGGACAATTGGCGCGACAGCCTGGCGGCGTGCAAACTCAAATCGACTGTGTGACTAGACAAGGAGGTTCGGCATGCAGATATTCTCTTCAGCGTTCAAGCACAAGGATGCCGTGCCGCGGCAGTATACCTGTGACGGCAAGGATGTCTCGCCGCCCTTGCACTGGACAGGTGTGCCGGCACAGGCAAAAAGCCTGGCCCTGATTGTCGACGACCCGGATGCGCCGGATCCCGAAGCGCCGCGCATGATCTGGGTGCATTGGGTTTTGTACAACCTGCCGGTAACGTGCACAGGCTTGCCCGAGGCCATCGCAGCGGCGGCCTTGCCGGGCGGCACGCACGAAGGGGTCAATGACTGGAAGCGCACCGGATACGGTGGGCCCTGTCCGCCCATCGGTCGCCATCGGTATTATTTTCGGTTGTATGCGCTGGATACTCTCTTGCCGGATCTGCACAAGCCAGGCAAAGCAAAATTACTGCAACATATGCAAGACCATGGGCTGGCTGAGGCGGAATTGATGGCGACCTATGCACGCTGACACTCTATACCGGGCGTGTCTCCAGGATAACTTCACCAGACGAATAGACATTTACTGCTGCCGATGAGCGAAGCCGGTCTCAGTGTATTGATATATGCCGTGCGCGGCCGCGTGGTATTAAAGTACTGCGGACAATTGGCGCTGGTACTGGCCGTGTTGACGCTGGCGCCCTTGGTGGTAGCCCTGGTCGAAACGAACTGGGTTCTGGTCACACGCTATCTGATCCTGTGTTTCGGCTTGGTGTTGGCGGGCGGTTTGTTCGCAAGGCTGCCGGCGCCGGATGTGATCCGGACGAATGAAGCCCTGACGATCACGGTGCTGGCGTTTTTGATCCCGTCCGTGCTGATGGCCTGGCCCATGACGGCGGCAAATATCTCCTGGGGCGATGCCGTTTTCGAAGCGGTGTCGGGGATTACCACCACGGGTTTATCCGCACTGGACCACGTTGCCGATCGGCCTGCCAGTTTTTTATTCCTGCGCGCATGGATGCAGTGGTACGGCGGTCTGGGGTTTATCGTGTTGTCGGTTGCCTTGCTGCTGGGACATACGACAACGGCGCGGCGATTGATGAACCCGGTCGACACGGGCGAGTCTCTCATCGCAACCGCTCGAACCTTTGCACGCCAGACCTTGATTGTGTATGTGTGCCTGACACTGTTCGGGTTCATCCTGATCTGGCCCCTGAGTCGTGACGGCTTTGCCGCGATGTTGCATGTGTTCTCCGCCGTGTCGACCGGCGGGTTTTCCATGTTTGATAACAGCCTGGCGGGCATGCCATCCCATCTCGGGGCGATGGCGGTCATGGCGATCTCGTTCCTCAGCGCCGTATCTCTGCCACTGTACTGGAAGGCATTCCATGCCGGCTGGTATGAAGGCCTGCGTACACTGGTGCGCGATGTGGAATGGCGGGCGCTGATCCTGGCCTGTCTGCTGATCGGTACGGCGTTGAGCGTGCTGGCATGGTGGCACGGTAATCCGGCGCCGTGGTATCAAGGCATGATGCTGGGTTTTTCCGCACAGACCACGACAGGGTTTGCCACCCAGTCGATCGCGACGATGGATGCGGCATCCAAACTGGTTATGATGTTTGCCATGCTGATTGGCGGCAGCGTTGGATCATCCGCCGGTGGTTTTAAAATCCTGCGCCTGCTCGTCATGTTGCGCGCCATTCAATTGGTATTACGCCGCGCGGCAACACCGGCACATGCGGTAGTCGATTTCCGGCTTGGCGAACAAAAGCTGGCTGCGGATGATGTCAGCCGTGTGCTGTTGCTGATTCTGTTATACATTATTGTCGTCGCCGTTTCCTGGCTGCCGTTTATCTTCGCCGGTTATGACCCGCTCGACAGCCTGTTCGAAGTGATCTCCGCCTGTGGCACGGTAGGGCTGAGCACGGGCATTACGCGCCCGGAGCTGTCGGATTTTCTCAAGCTGGTGTTGTGTTTCGACATGCTGGCGGGGCGTGTGGAAATCGTTGCCCTGTTGGTAGTACTGTATCCGCGTAACTGGTTCGGCCGCAGAGAGGTGGTGTAATGAGATCGGTATTTATCGGCGCAAGTGATCTGACCCTGTCGACGGCGCAGCAATTGCTCAAGAGCGGCCACGAGGTGGTGATTATCGAACGCGACAAGGCGCGTATCGAGGAACTCAGCACGGAGATCGGGTCGGGCTTTATTCATGGCGACGGCAGCAAGCCGGCAATACTGCGCGAGGCGGATCCCGCGGCGACCGATTTCTTATTCTGTCTGACCGATAATGACCAGAACAACATCCTCGCCAGCCTGGTAGGGCGCTCGCTGGGATATCCGCGCGTTGTCACCCGGATTCAGGATCCGTCCTACGAGCATATCTGTATCGAACTCGGTCTGACCGATGTCATTGTGCCAAACTACACGATTGCGCGATATCTCGCCGACATGTGCGCCGGGCAGAATCCACTCGAGCTGTCCGCCCTGATCAAGGCGGACGCACGTATCTTTTCGTTTGTTGCCCGCGAGCAGGATGAGGGGTTGCTGAGCGAACTCAAACTACCTGAAAACAGCAGGGTGATCTTTTTCTATCGTAATGAAAAGTTCATGTTGCCGGAGACCAATACAGCCCTGCAAAAAGGTGATGAAGTGGTGATCATTGCGCATCGTAAGGCCTTGCCCGCACTGGAATCGCACTGGGCGCCGATGCCGACGGAGATACCAACCCCGGACAAATCCTGAACACGATGCGGGCCTTGCCCCGGCATCTTCTATTGTTACAAATCGTTTAACGCCTGGCGGGCGGGAACCGTCATGCGGAAACGCGGTCTAGACCACTGCAATCGTTTGCAATACGCGACACGTCGCGCTCTAATACAGGTATGTCGATCAACACGAGTGTCTTCTCCGTCAGCACTCGGTCAAGGTCATACCAACAGCGGGTACTGCTTGTATGCGCGAAGCTATCCTGGTCATAAACAGCGGCTCTTCCAGCATCAAGTTCGCCCTGTATCAGCCTGCAACCAATGCCCTGAAACAATGCATGCGTGGCCTGGTCAGTAATATCGGTGCACAGACCGTATTCTCGGCGTACACAGACGAAACGGGTCGGACTCAGACGGAACACGATATTGATGCAGGCGATCATGCGCATGCACTGCAATATCTCCTGTCCTGGCTCGATTCACGGCAGACCGATCTGAAACTGATCGCTATCGGGCATCGGGTAGTGCACGGCGGTACGAAATATGTGCGCGCGGTGAAAATGGATGCGGCTGTCTTCAGCGAACTTCAGGCCCTGATTCCGTTGGCGCCTTTGCACCAACCGCATGCCCTGCACGCAATCGAGGTCCTGATGCGGGAATATCCGCAGCTGCCACAGGTAGCCTGTTTTGATACGGCATTCCATGCCGGGATGCCGGAGCATGAACGACGGTTTGCGTTGCCGCAGGAATGCGAGGCGATGGGTATCCGGCGCTACGGCTTTCACGGTCTGTCCTATGAATACATTGTGAGCGTGTTGCCAAAGCATCTTGGTGCTAGCGCAAACGGCAAGGTGGTGATCGCGCATCTGGGGCACGGCGTCAGTATGTGCGCCGTGCAGGCGCGGCGCAGCATTGCCACGACCATGAGTTTTACGCCGCTGGATGGCCTACCCATGGGCAAACGCAGTGGCGCCATCGATCCGGCGGTGGTGTTGTATCTGCTGGCGCGTGGCATGCACGCCGATGAGGTCTCCGAGTTATTGCATCAACGCTCCGGCCTGCTGGGTATCTCCGGTGTCAGTAGTGACATGCACACGCTGTTGTCCAGCGATCGTCAGGCGGCGCGGGAGGCGGTTGCCTATTTTTGTTATCGCATCAACCGCGAACTTGGATCCCTGGCGGCGGCACTGGGCGGGCTTGACGCACTGGTGTTTACCGGCGGTATCGGCGAGCACGCCGGCGTTGTGCGTAAACAGATCGGTGCTGCGGCCGCCTGGCTCGGGATTGTCATTGATGATAACGCCAACAAGGAAAATGCACTGAAGATCAGTGCCGGCAGCAGCAAGCTGCCGGTGCTGGTCATTCCTACGGATGAAGAACACGTCATAGCGGAACAGACCTTAACTTTAATCGCGAGGTGAAGTATGGACGAGATTACACTGGCGGCGACAATTGAAGGGACACCATTATCCAAGGCAGAGCTGGAGAGCATTCACGCTTATTGGTGTGCCGCGAACTATCTGGCTGTCGGTCAGATCTACTTGCTCGACAATCCATTGTTGCAGGAACCGCTGCGGCTGGAACACGTCAAGCCGCGCCTGCTTGGCCACTGGGGCACGGCCCCGGGCCTCAACCTGATCTATGTCCATCTCAACCGCGTGATCAAGGCGCGTGATCTCAATATCCTGTTTATCACCGGTCCCGGTCACGGTGCCCCGGGGATTGTCGCGAATACCTATCTGGAAGGGAGCTACTCCGAGTTCTACCCCAACGTGACCCTCGATCGCGACGGCATGAAAAAACTGTTTCGCCAGTTTTCCTTTCCGGGCGGGATCCCCAGCCATACCAGCCCGGAGACACCGGGATCGATCCATGAAGGGGGCGAGCTCGGCTATTCCCTGAGTCACGCCTACGGCGCGGCATTTGATAATCCGGATCTGATCGTCGCCTGTGTCGTCGGCGACGGTGAGGCCGAGACCGGGCCGATGGCCACCGCCTGGCATTCCAACAAGTTTCTGGATCCGGTGAGCGATGGCGCGGTGTTACCCATCCTGCATCTGAACGGCTACAAGATTGCCAACCCGACAGTGCTGGCGCGTATCAGCGAAGATGAACTGCGCGATCTGTTTATCGGTTATGGCTACCAGCCGTATTTTGTCGAAGGCGCCGATCCAAAGGCGGTGCATCAGATCATGGCGGCGACCCTGGACAAGGTCATGGATGAGATCCGGAATATTCAATCGCACGCGCGCAGTGGCGGCCATGTGGTGCGTCCGCGTTGGCCGATGATCATCTTGCGTACGCCGAAGGGCTGGACCTGTCCCAAGGAAATCGATGGCGTCAAACTGGAAGGCACCTGGCGCGCGCATCAGGTGCCCTTTGCCGAGCTGGCGAGCAAACCGCAACATTTGCAGGCACTGGAAAACTGGATGCGCAGCTACCAGCCTGAACAACTGTTCGATGATAACGGCAGTCTCAAGCCCGAGCTGGCCGCACTGGCACCGCAGGGAGAACGCCGCATGGGGTCGAACCCGCACGCCAACGGCGGCGGCCTGTTGCACGATCTGAAGTTACCGGACTATCGCGACTTTGCCGTCCCGGTGGCGCATCCCGGCGAGGTAATGGGCGAAGCGACGCGGCGCCTGGGCGAGTATCTGCGCGAGGTGATGCAGCGTAATCTGTCGAAACGCAATTTTCGCGTGATGGGGCCGGACGAAACCGTCTCCAACCGGCTGGGCGCGCTCCTAGAGGTCACCGATCGCTGCTGGGTGGCGGAGACTTACGATAGCGATGATCATCTGGCGCCGGACGGGCGTGTCATGGAAATTTTGTCGGAGCATACCTGCCAGGGTTGGCTGGAGGGATACGTGCTGAGCGGACGCCACGGCTTTTTCTCCTGTTACGAGGCGTTTATCCATATCGTGGACTCCATGTTCAACCAGCATGCCAAGTGGTTGAAGGTGTGCAAGCAGATCCCCTGGCGGCGTCCCATCGCGTCGTTGAATATTCTGCTGACCTCGCACGTGTGGCGCCAGGATCACAACGGCTTTTCCCATCAGGACCCGGGGTTTATCGATCACGTGGTCAACAAGAAGGCGGATATCGTGCGGGTCTATCTGCCGCCCGATGCCAACACGCTGTTACACGTGGCGGACAAGTGTTTGCGCAGCCGGGATCGCGTCAATGTCATTGTGGCCGGCAAGCAACCCAACCCGCAATGGCTGGACATGGATGCCGCCATCCGGCATTGCAGCAGCGGGATCGGGATCTGGGAATGGGCGAGTAATGATCGCGACAGCGAGCCGGACGTGGTCATGGCCTGCGCCGGCGATGTACCGACCATCGAAACCCTGGCGGCGGTGGAGTTGTTGCGGAATTTCGCGCCGGAGTTGCGGGTCCGCGTGATCAACATCGTGGACCTGATGACGCTGCAGCCGCGGGAGGAACACCCGGACGGCCTGCCCGACAAGGATTTTGATGCCCTGTTTACCACGGACAAGCCGATCATCTTTGCCTTTCATGGTTATCCCTGGTTGATCCACCGGCTGGTCTACCGGCGGACAAATCACAAGAACCTGCACGTGCGCGGTTACAAGGAAGAGGGCACGACGACCACGCCGTTCGACATGACGGTCCTGAACGACCTGGATCGCTTCCACCTGGTCATGGATGTCATCGACCGGGTGCCGAAGCTGGGGTATCGTGCCGCCTATCTCAAACAACACATGCGCGATAAACTGGCGACACATAAACAGTATATCGCCCGGCACGGCGAGGACATGCCGGAAATCCGCGACTGGAAATGGGGACAATGACCGGCATGCGATGATGCATGCATACCACTGAGTCGAGAGGGAATAACAATTGAAGAAAAAATTACCGATCGTGATCGTCGTTTTGATCATTGCCCTGGCCGCGGGTATATATTTCTGGCGTCACCGGCATGCAACGGAAGCGAGTAACGGCACGGAGCTGGTGTTGTACGGCAATGTCGATATTCGAGAAGTGCGCGTGGCCTTTAATGGCAGCGAACACGTCAGCGAGATGCTGGTGGACGAGGGTGCGCCCGTCAAAGCCGGGCAGTTACTGGCGAGATTACAAACCGATCGCTTAGAGGCCGCCGTGAACAAGGCGCGTGCCGATGTTGCCGCCGCCAGGGCGGAGGCGCACGCAGCGACACTCAATTATCAACGCATCCATTCGCTGTCGAAACGCAAGCTGGCATCCAAGTCCGATGCCGATGTCGCCGAGGCCAATAGCAGCGCCGCCACGGCGCGGGTCGCCGCGGCCGAGGCCGTGTTGACGCAGGCGGATCAGGCGCTGAAGGATGCCAACCTGTATGCGCCGGTCGATGGCGTGATTCGCGAACGCCTGGTGCAACCGGGCGATTTCGTGACGCCGCAGGCTCCCGTGTATACCCTGGCGATGACCGACCCGGTGTGGGTACGCACGTATTTACCCGAGAGTTATCTCGGCAAGGTCAGGCCGGGTGCGCCGGCGCAGATCACCACCGACAGTTATCCCGGCAAGGTCTATGAAGGTTGGGTGGGTGCGATCTCGCCGACGGCGGAATTCACGCCGAAGAGTGTCGAGACGCCTGACCTGCGTACGCGTCTGGTGTATCAGGTACGCGTGTTCGCCTGCAATCCACAGGATGAATTGCGCCTCGGCATGCCGGCGACGGTCAGCATCGCGTTGACAGACACGGCGGCCGCTGTGTCGGCGGAGACGCGTTGCCATTCATCTGCAACGAAATGACAAACGCCTCGTCTCCGATCCTGGGCTTCAATGCGGTGAGCAAGACCTTTGCCGCCGGTGGCAAGCGCGTGACGGCGCTCGACAAGATCAGTATTCGCGTGCAGGCAGCCAGGATCACCGGCCTCATCGGCCCCGATGGTGCCGGCAAGACCACCCTGATGCGTCTCGCCGCCGGGCTGTTATTGCCGGACAGCGGCAGTATTCATGCGTTGGACATCGATGTCGTCAAATCCCCGCTGGAGGCGCAATCTGCTGTGGGCTATATGCCCCAGCGCTTCGGTCTGTATGAAGATCTCAGTGTGCAGGAAAATCTTGATCTCTATGCCGACCTGCAGGGTGTCGATCCGGCGCAACGTCCCGAACGCTATGCCGAGCTAATGCGCATGACCGCATTGGCGCCGTTTCGCAAACGCCTCGCCGGACGGCTGTCCGGGGGCATGAAGCAAAAGCTCGGACTGGCGTGTACGCTGGTACGTACACCGCGGCTGTTAATCCTGGATGAACCGACCGTGGGCGTCGATCCGGTATCGCGGCGTGAATTGTGGGAGATCATTGATCGCCTGGTCAAACGCGAAGGCCTGGGCGTCTTGTTGAGCACCGCGTATCTGAATGAAGCGGAACGCTGCGATGAAGTCATTATGATTCATGCCGGGCAGGTGATGGGACAAAAACCGCCGCGGGAATTTAGTGAACCCTTGCGCGGCCGCAGTTTTCGGGTCAGCGCGACATCCCTGGCCAAGCGCAGTCTGCAACATCGTCTAAGCAAGGTTGACGGCGTTGTCGATGCGGTGATCGAAGACGAACAGGTCCGGGTGGTGACACAGACGACGGGGGCGTCGGCAATCGAACGCCTGTGCGATGAGATCCCGGACCTGCAGGTGGATGCGGTTCCACCGAGTTTCGAAGACGCCTTTGTTGCCACCCTTAAGGGCGAACATGCGCAAACCGGCAACTTCGTGGTACAGCCGCACAAGTCCGCGCAGCAACACGATACCGTGATCCGTGTGCACGGTCTGCAAAAACGTTTTGGCGATTTCTATGCGGTAAAAAATATCAGCTTTGAGGTGCAACGCGGCGAGGTCTTCGGCCTGCTGGGCGCCAATGGCGCCGGCAAGTCCACGACCTTTCGCATGCTGTGCGGTTTGTTACCCGCAACTGCCGGTGAGTTGGCGGTGGCCGGGCGTGATCTGCGGCGCGCGACCGCCGATGCGCGCAGCCGCCTGGGCTATATGGCGCAGCGGTTTTCCCTCTATGTCGATCTCTCGGTCATGGAGAACCTGACCTTCTTTGCGCGCGCCTATGGTCTGCCGCGCGCACGGCGGCGGCAACGCATCGAGTGGGCGCTGCAGACGTTTGAACTGTCGTCGTATACAAACAGCAACAGCGGCGATTTACCTCTGGGTTACAAACAACGTCTGGCCATGGCGGCGGCCTTGTTACACGAACCGGATATCCTGTTTCTGGATGAGCCAACCTCGGGGGTGGACCCGCTGGCGCGACGCGAATTCTGGGATCGCATCAATGCCCTGGCGGAGAGTGGCGTCACGGTGCTGGTGACGACTCACTTCATGGATGAGGCCAACTATTGCGATCGCCTGGTGATCATGGCGGAGGGCGATGTCCTGGCGGAAGGGACACCGGCACAGATGAAAGAACGCTTTCGCAGCGCAGCCTTGCCCAGGCCGACCATGGAAGACGCCTTCATCGGTTTGATCGAGGCCCAGCAAAAACACAAGGAGGCGGCGGCATGAAGCCACGTGCCGCCATGCGTATGCGCGTGCGTGCCATGATTCGCAAGGAGAGCCTGCAGATCCTGCGCGATCCCTCGAGCATTGCCATCGCCTTTGTGATGCCGGTGTTGTTATTGCTGCTGTTCGGTTTTGGCGTGTCGCTCGATGCCAAACACATTCGGCTGGCGCTGGTGGTGGAACAACCGGATGCCAATACCGCGAGCCTGACCGGTGCCTTCGCGCAATCCGATTATTTTGTGCCGGTAGGCTATCACGAGATCCAAACGGCGGAGCAGGCCCTGGTCCACCATCAGGTGGATGGCATTGTCTGGTTGCGCAATGATTTTACCTCGCGCCTGCTGGGCAGCGGCGACGCGCCGATTGGAGTCTTCGTCAATGGTGTCGATGCCAACCAGGCGCGTATCACGGAAGGATATATACAAGGTGTCTGGCAGGTCTGGCTGGCAAGCTATGCGCGCGACCGTGGCCACGACCTGGTGACACCGGTCAGCCTGACACCGCGGATCTGGTTTAACCCGGCGGTACGCAGCCGCGACTTTCTGGTGCCCGGTTTGATTGCCATCATCATGACACTTACCGGCGCATTGCTGACCTCGATGGTGGTAGCACGCGAATGGGAACGCGGCACCATGGAGGCCTTGATGGTCACGCCGATCCGGATCTGGGAGCTGACCGTTGGCAAGCTGCTACCGTACTTCCTGCTCGGCATGGGCGGGATGTTGTTAACGGTGATCACCGCGCTGTGGTTGTTTCATGTACCCTTGCGCGGTTCGTTTTTGACACTGATCGTTGCCTCGGCCTTATACATGCTGGTGGCGCTGGGCATGGGTTTATTGATCTCCACGGTGGCACGCAGCCAATATGTCGCCGGACAGGTGGCGCTGGTGGCCACGTTTCTGCCGGCGTTTATCCTCTCCGGGTTCCTGTTTCAAATCAGCTCCATGCCGGATGTCATCCAGGTGATTACGCACATTGTCCCGGCGCGCTATTTTGTTTCGATATTACAAACGGTCTTCATGGCGGGCGATATCTGGCCGGTGATCCTCACTAACAGCGCCGCCCTGTTGCTGATGACGATCTTTTTCCTGGGTATGGCGCGGCGCAAAACCCGCAAGCGTTTGGATTGAAGCCATGTATGCCTCATTGCAACGTATCGTCGCGCTTACCATCAAGGAACTGCTGGCGATTCTCAAGGACAAGCGCAGCCGCATCCTGTTGGTTGTGCCGCCGATACTGCAATTGTTTGTCTTCGGTTACGCCGCGAGTTTCGATCTCAATGATATTCCGGTGGCGGTGTACAATGAGGACAAGAGCACGGCATCGCGTGACCTGGTATCCCGTGTGCTGGGTTCACCGCATTTCCATCTGTACGGCAATATCAGCAGCGACAGGGAGATCGCACCATTGATCGATGATCAGGATGTGCTGATCGTGTTGCACATCTCGCCGCGGTTCAGTGCGGATCTGGCACAGGGGCGTTCCGGGCAGGCGGAACTGATTATCGACGGACGCAATTCCAACACCGCGTTGCTGGTACAAGGCTATATGCGCGATATTGTCACCGACTTCAATCTCGACTGGGCGGCGCGGCATGGCCAGGCGGCGCCACCGGCCACGGTCAAGGTGACCTCCTGGTTCAACAGCAACCGCGAATCGCGCTGGTTTATCGTGCCGGGCATCGTGGGGATGCTGACCCTGTTGATCACGATGATCGTCACGGCGATGTCCGTGTCGCGCGAACGCGAGGCCGGTACCTTCGATCAATTGCTGGTGACGCCGTTACGGCCTCTGGAATTGCTGATCGGGAAATCCTTGCCGGGCATGTTGATCGGGACCTTCGAAGGTTCGTTTATCCTGTTCATGGCGATCAACTGGTTTGATGTGCCGTTTCGCGGCAGTTACGGCGCGCTGTATCTCGGTCTGTTCTTATTTATTCTGTCGGCGGTCGGGATAGGCCTGATGATCTCGTCACTGGCCGTGACCCAGCAGCAGGGATTGCTCGGCGCCTTTTTATTTATGGTCCCCGCGGTGATCCTGTCGGGCTTCGCCACACCCATAGCCAATATGCCGTACGTGGTGCAGTTGATTACCTATGTCGATCCATTGCGTTATTTTCTGGTGATATTGCGTGGCACGTTTCTGGAAGGCGATTCCTACGCCGTGCTGCAACCCTATTACTGGCCCATGGCGATCATTGCGGTTGTGACCCTGAGTTTCGCCAGCTGGCTGTTCCGTCATCGCATGAATTAACAAGGGGAAGCTATGCTACAACTCCCGGATTACATCAAGATCTTCGTCTCGTTGATCGCCATCGTGAATCCCATCGGTGCGATGCCGATCTTTATCGACCTGATTACGGGCATGCAGGATGCCATGCGTTATCGCATTATCAACGTTGTGGCGGTGACGGTGGGATTTATCCTGTTGGTATCGTTGTTCTTCGGCGAGTTCATCCTGGAGTTTTTCGGCATCTCGGTACATTCGTTCCGGGTCGGCAGCGGTATTTTGATCATGCTGATGGCAATCTCCATGATGCACGCCAAGATCAGTCCCATTTCGCAAACCAAGGAAGAGGCGGATGAATCGCGCGACAAGGAATCGGTCGCCATTGTGCCCCTGTCGATCCCCTTGCTGGCCGGACCCGGCGCGATCAGTACGGTCATCATCGATGCGCACCGCGGCACGGGGGTTGCGCATTATGCGATTGTCGCGCTCGAGATCGGGATCCTGAGTTTCATCCTGTGGCTGGTGCTGCGCCTGTCACCGATCATCTCGCGACATATCAGCGCCACGGGTGTCAATATCTTCACCCGGATCATGGGCCTGATCCTCGCCGCGATTGCCGTGGAGTTCATTGCCAACGGCTTGAAAGGTCTGTTCCCCGGTCTGACCTGATGGATGCAGGACCGGTGGCTTGTGACAACCCCACAAGCCACCGGTCTCACATGTCGTTATCGGTTTAGACGAACGACCCCTGATGATCCACCTTGAAGGTACGCAGGATCGTGTTCAGGGCACGATTGTTGGCGGCCTGTACCACGGCGTCAAACAGATCGCGTTCCTGCCAGCCTTGCGCCTTTGCCTCGTCGAGATCCTGCTCGCTGACAAACTCCGGACTGTTGACGGACTTGAGCGCCAGTTTTAGCAGGACCTTGTTCTTGTCGGAGAGCGGGGCAGCCGCGGGGTTGTTGCGCGCGGCGCGAATGCTGTCGAGGTCCTTGCCGAAGCTGAGCAGGAAACTTTCGTTCATGTCCACGCAGAAACGGCAACCGGCCTGCCAGGAGACGAGGTAGCGGATCATGGCGGTGAGTTCGCCCGGTAGATTACTGCCACCCCCATTGAAGTAGCTTATGTTGGCGACAAAGTTTTCCAGCAAGGCCGGGCTGATGCTATAGAGGCGCAGGGCATCGGGGATAAAGCCGAGACGTTGCTCGATGGCATGGAAGATGGCGGACACCCGTTGCTCGTCTTCCTTGGGTACGGCGGGAAAGAGCAGGGGTGCGTCAGTGTTTGCGTAGGCTTGTGTTTGCATGTGTGTTCTCCGATTGTTGTTGTTTCTTAACTAGCAGAAAGTAGTAGACCGGTCGGTCAATAATCAGGGCAAATTACGTCGGTGCGTACATCATCAGTGTCTCCTCAATGTTGAGCGGGAATACGGATCTGCGTCATGGCGGGCAGGAGCTGACGCAGCAGTTCGGGTTCGTTGCGGGTCTTGGCCAATAACACGGCGCCTTCGAAATAGGCGAGCATGGCCTGTGCGGTGGCGGCGACGTCCGTCGCAGGCAAGTCGCCCGCGTCCCTGGCCTGTTGCAGGGTAAGTTCGATGGCGCTTTGAAATTTCTCGAAGATGGCGGAGACCTTATGCCGGATGGCCTCGTCCTGGGTGGCCAGTTCCGAGGCGAGATTGCCAAAGGGACAGCCGAGGACATGGCCGGTCATGTCTTTCATGCGCGCCTGGAATTCATAGGTGAGTTCGCCCAACTGCTGCAGGCGTTCCAGCGGTGGCAGCTCAGGGCGGAAGGCCTGATCCAGGAGGCCTGCTTTCATGTCGACGAAGAAGGTGTCGAGCACGGCCAGTGTTAATTCCTGTTTGCTGGGAAAGAAATGATAAAAGCTGCCTTTCTTGACCCGGGCGTGTTCGCAAATGGCCGCGACACCCACGTCCGCATAGCTGCGGGCGTAGATCAGATCCCGGGCGGCCTGGAGGATTCGGTCATAGGTATCGGCTTGTGGAGTCATGACGGAAGTATAGTTGACCGAACGGTCAAGTCAAGCGGCAAGATTTGGGCGAGTGCTCACCTACCCCTGCGCGCTGAGTCGATGTGAGCGATGTCAGCCTCATGCCAGCTGGGATGGCTGGGTGTCCGCTACGCGCGGCTGGGTCTGTGGCTGCGGGTTACGCAGGGCCGTGATCTCCGCCAGGATCGAGACCGCAATCTCCGGTGGTGTGTGGCTGCCGATAGGCAAGCCCACCGGGGCGTGCAGGCGCGCCAATTCCGCCGGCGTGAGCCCAAGCTGCGCCAGTCGTTCCCGGCGCAGCCGGTTGTTTTGCTGGGAGCCGATGGCCCCGACGTAAAAGGTGTTGGCGCTGAGCGCATCGAGCAGGGCCAGATCGTCGAGCTTGGGGTCGTGGGTGAGGGCGATGACCACACTGCGGGGGTGACAGGCGTAAGCACGTACCGCATCGTCAGGCATGTCGCTGACAAATTGCGTCGCCTTACCGATTTCACTCCCCAGCCAGGCAGCGCGGTATTCGATGCGGGGGTCGCAGACGATGATCTGGTAGTCCAGCAGCAAGGCCATTTGGGCAAGGTATTGCGAGAGATGTCCGGCACCGATCAACAGCATTTGCCAGCGCGGACCGAAGACCTTGCTGAGCGCGCCCGGCTCGTAACTGAAGTCCTCGGCCGCGTTCGCCGAATGCAGGCTGATCTCCCCGGTTGTCAGGCAGACCCGTCTTGCGACCAGTTCCTGTTTGTTTATCTTGTCGAGGAGCAGTCGCAGTTGCGCGGGATTGTCGAGTTGTTCAAGCACAAGCTCGAGGCGGCCACCACAGGGGAGACCAAAGCGGGCCGCCTGTTGCCGATCGACGCCATAATCGACCACGGTGGGAAAGGTTGCCGCCAATTCGCGGCGAGTGTAACGCGCCACCAGATCCTCTTCGACGCAGCCGCCGGAAACGGAACCGGTATGGATACCGTCCTCGCGCATTAACATCAACGACCCGGCAGGACGGGGTGAAGACCCCCAGGTCCTGGCCACCGTGACCAGCGCCAGGCGGTGGCCTTGCTGCAACCAGTCCAACGCAGTCTGCACAATTTCACGATCGGTTCCAAAACTCGGCATGGGATCCTCTTAGTTCGAGACATTTCGGTGGCACATGTCATTTTAATCGTAGCCAGACCTACTGAAATTGTAAAAGCAGGGCGCGCACGGTGTGCCCGGCTTAAAGCAGGTGAGGCTCAAAACCGATAACCCTGAAAGTGAGTAATAACTAAGGCATCAATATTAATGCGTTTTCGTGCACCGATGCGGGTTTTGGCCCTGGTCTGCCTGATGGGCCAGATGATACCGGTCGCGGTTGCCCAGCAGACTGCTATCCGTTTCGGTTCGGTTGCCATGGATATTCCGGCGGTCATGCACAAACGCCTGACCCCGTTAACGCAGTATCTGAGCCAGGAACTGGGCCAGCCAGTGTCGCTGAAACTGGCCAAGGACATGCGTGGCGCAATCAGGGATGTTGCCCTGGGCAGGGTTGACGTGGCCTACCTGACACCGGTGGCCTATCTCGAATCCCATCAGCTGGGGCAGACCCAGCTGGTTGCCAAGACCGTGACTGAAGGTCAGGGCTCGTTCAAGCTGATGATTGTGGTTCGTGCCGACAGCCCGATTCACAGCATTGCGGATTTGCGCGGCAAGAGCTTCGCCTTCGGGGATCGCGCAGCACTGCTGCAGCGTGCCGTGGTTGTCGGCGCCGGCGTTAGCTTGTCCTCCCTGGGGACTTACGATTTTCTGGGCCACTACGACAATATCGTGCGTGCCGTGATGCGAGGTGAATACGACGCCGGGATCGTTAAGGACACGATGGCATACAAGTGGCGGGGTAAAGGCATTCGCATCTTGTACGCCTCGGAGGCGTTGCCACCTTACAATATCACTGCCAGCAGGCATGTCAGCGCAGCCATGTTGAAGAAACTAAAAGCCGCCTTCCTGAAACTCGATCCGAAGAATCCGGAACACATGCGCATCATCAAAACGCTGGACAAGAACTACGACGGATTTGCCGCCACCTCGGACCAGGAATACGACATCGTACGTCAACTGATTGCTCCCTTTCACAATAATTCCCCTGACCCCCAGTGAAACCCATACGTAATTGGTACCGCCGTCTTAGCAGCCGTCTGTCATTGATGTCGGCGTTGCTGATTATGCTGGCGATAATTACCTTCACCTACCTGGTGGTGGAAAAGGAATCCACGACGCTATCCTCTGAATTACAGAAACAGGCGGTGGCACTGGCGGACAATCTGGCGGCGAGTACCGCGTCGTATATTATCGTCAAGGATTATACGTCGCTGGAAAGTATCTTGCTCAGGGCGGCGCGATTTCCCAGTATCTCGGATATTCAGGTAAGCAACGATAAAGGCCAGTTGCTGGCGGATGTGACACGTACGGATTCAGGTGAGGCGACTGTAAGATACGACAGGAAGGCTGCGACACCGCCGCGCACCATGTCACGGGAGATCATGATTGAGGACGGCGCAATGACAGTCTGGCAGCCGGTCGTGTTGGGCGATTTGGTGGGGTGGTTCCGGATACGTTACACCTTGAACAGAATCGCCGTGATAAAGACACAGATCTGGCACTATAACCTGCTGGTGGGAACTATCGTCGCGCTGGTCGCGATCCTGTTGTATTCGTTCTATTTGCGTAAACCATTTCGAGTGATTGAGCAGAGCACGAAATTCGCCGACGAGCTGGATGTCAATTTTGGCCAGCAGATTCCGGTAAACCAGAACTATGATGAACTGAACCGCTTGACCTGTGCACTGAACCGGACGTCGCAGAATCTGGCAGCCAAGAACGATGCACTGAATCAGAAAATCAAGGAACAGCAGGACCTGACGGACGAACTGGAACTGCGAGTGCTGGAGCGCACGGCCGAGCTCTCGGTGGCGCGTGACGAGGCAATCAATGCCAATCGCAGTAAAAGCGAATTTCTGGCGAACATGAGTCATGAGATTCGTACCCCGCTTACCGCCGTGATTGGATTTGCCGAATCCCTGCTTGATAGCAGTCATAGTATGGAAGAACGGATCGATTCAATTCACCGGATCATACAGGCCGGAAACCATCTGTTAAGAATCATAAATGAAATACTGGATCTGTCCAAGATCGAAGCCAACCGGCTGGATATCGAGTGTATTTCGTTTTCCCTGGTGGATGTGTGTCGAGATCTTTATTCGCTGATCAAGCTGCAGTCTTCGGAAAAGGGCCTGTCGTTCAAGATTATGTTCGAAAACACGGTGCCGCAGGAGATCCAGTCCGACCCCGTGCGGCTGAAAAAAATCCTGCTGAATCTATGTAATAACGCCATCAAATTCACCAACGAAGGCAATGTCCTTGTTAAGGTCTCCTGTGATTTCTCGGCAGAACAGCTCACCGTCAAGGTGATAGACAGCGGGATTGGATTGACTCAGGAACAAATGAGCAAGTTGTTTCAGCCTTTTTCTCAGGCCGATGCCTCAACCACCCGGCGTTATGGTGGCACCGGCCTTGGCCTGCACTTATCCAAACAACTTGCAGAGAAGCTCGGTGGCTCACTGAGCGTAGACAGTACCCCCGAAGTGGGCAGTTGTTTCACACTGACCATCGGTACGGGCAGTTTATCGGGGATAAACGTCCTGACCGGCAGTCCGGATTTTGAGCATCTGGAAATGAGTTCCGCTACCCGAACCCGGCAGGTGCGCCTCCGGGGGCGGGTATTACTGGTTGAAGACAACAAGGATAATCAACGTCTGGTTTCGATCTTATTGAAACGCATGGGGCTTGAGTTTCAGGTCGCGAATAATGGCGAAGAGGCGATTGCCGTGGCGTGCCGTCAGGATTTTGATGCCGTGTTGATGGATGTGCAAATGCCGGTGATGGATGGCTTGACCGCGACCCGCCTGTTGCGGCAACAGGGCTATGTCGGTCCCGTGATTGCGCTGACGGCGAATGCGATGCAACAGGAAAAGCGGGAGTGCATCGAAGCCGGGTGTGACGATGTGTGTACAAAACCCATCGATCACGATTCATTCGGTATGGTGCTGTCGCGCTACCTGGACAGGGCGCAGACGCCGGATAGCGCAGAGGGACCGCCGATTGTTTCCAGTCTGTTGGCGGAAGAGCCGGAACTGGTAGACCTGATTCGTGAATTTGTTGACAGGCTGCCTGTCATGCTTCAGAACATTGAGAAGCGCTATGAGGAAAACAATATCGATGCGTTGCGCCACGAGGTGCATACCCTGAAAGGCACCGGCGGAAATTTCGGTTATACCGAACTGTTCGATATTACCAAGCGTATTGAGTTCGAAATCGTTGCCAGAAATATGGATACTGTCGGTGAGCTGATTGGTGCGTTAGCGGCGATCATCAAGCGCATACAAAAAGGAGTCGCTGCGATACAGGTCAAGAGTACGGTTCACAGCTTTCCCTGCAAATCCTGACTCTATCTGGCAAAGATGACCTCGCCATGACGGCAGCGCAAGTCACAGCCGACCAGGACGTTTTCCCAATCAGTTACTATTCACCGTTTATTATGCACTGCATATATGCCTGGTCATGTTAAAAATAGAGTGTAAGTCATGAGTCAAACTATCAAGGATGCCGTGATCACGCCGGAGGGACGTCTCGACGTGTTGTCACAGGCAGAAGTCAGCAAGCTGCTGGATACCAGTCAGGGTGGCTTGTATAACCTGTTCCGGAACTGTTCCCTGGCGGTACTGAATAGCGGTAATTATCTCGACGATGGCAAGGAACTGCTCGAGCGCTACCAGTCATTCGCCATTCGCGTGATCCAGGAAGAACGCGGTATCAAGCTTGCCCTGCGGCACGCCCCTGCCAATGCCTTCGTCGATGACAGGATCATTCGCGGTATCAGCGAACACCTGTTTTCGGTATTGCGCGATGTCATCTACGTCAATGACGAAATACAACATAATGCGAATTTCGACCTGGACCGCTCCGAAGGGATCACCAATGCCGTGTTCCATATCCTGCGCAATGCCGACATCCTGCGGCCGGAAACCCTGCCGAAGCTGATCGTCTGCTGGGGTGGTCATTCCATCTCGCGCGAGGAATACGATTATTCCAAGGTGGTCGGTTATCAGATGGGCTTGCGCGGCCTGGATATCTGCACGGGTTGTGGCCCCGGCGCCATGAAAGGCCCGATGAAGGGCGCGACGATCGGCCATGCCAAACAGCGTATTCGTGGCGGCCGCTATCTGGGGATTACCGAGCCGGGCATTATTGCCGCCGAGTCGCCTAATCCTATCGTGAACGAACTGGTGATCATGCCGGATATCGAGAAACGACTGGAGGCATTTGTGCGCACCGGTCACGGCATCGTGGTGTTTCCGGGGGGCGTCGGTACCGCGGAGGAAATTCTGTACGTACTGGGTATCCTGTTGCATCCGGATAATGCGGATATCCCGTTTCCACTGATCTTCAGCGGCCCCGCGAGTGCCGAGGCCTATTTCAATGAGATCGATCGCTTTCTGACGATCACGCTGGGTGACGAGGTACGTCAGCGTTATCGCATCATTATCAACGACCCACAGCGGGTGGCCCAGGAGATGGCGGAGGGGATGCAACTGGTTCACGCCTTTCGCAGGGACAGCAGTGACGCCGTGTATTTCAACTGGTTGCTAAAGATCGACGAGGAGTTTCAACGGCCATTCGTGCCCAATCACGAGAACATGCGCAATCTGGCGCTGCATCCGGATCTGGATCGGCATCAGCTCGCGGCGAATATGCGACGGGTGTTCTCCGGGGTGGTGGCGGGTAACGTCAAGGATGAAGGCATTCGCGCCATCGAGAAGCATGGTCATTTTGAAATTCATGGCGACGCCAGAATTATGCAACCGATGGATTCCCTGTTGACGTCATTTGTCGAGCAACAACGCATGAAACTGCCGGGCAAGACGTATACACCATGCTACCGTATTGTGAGTTAACCGAGGCGGGTACGGATACATAGTTAAGGCATCGGTTTTTTCGATATACTGGCAGCATGACAACACAGACCCCGCACTCGCACTCACACTCTCACGCCCACCACGATATGCAGCGCCTGTTGTGGGCCATGTTATTGACCCTGGGATTTATGGTGGTCGAGGTCTTCGGTGGCATTCTCTCCGGTTCCCTGGCCTTGCTGGCGGACGCCGGGCACATGTTGACGGACACCGCCTCGTTGTTTATTGCCTGGTTTGCGGCGCGGCAGGCGCTGCGCCCCGCCGATACCCTGCGTTCTTACGGTTATCACCGGATGCAGATCCTGGCGGCATTCATCAACGGTATCGCCTTCATCGCTATCGTGCTGTGGATCGTGGTGGAAGCGGTAAATCGCTTTATGTCCCCGGTCCAGGTGCACGGCAAGATGATGATCATCGTCGCCATCATGGGCCTGCTGGTGAACCTGCTCGCGTTTCGTTTATTGCATGGCGGCGATCACCACAACCTCAATATGCGGGCTGCGCTTTTGCACGTGCTTGGGGATCTGCTCGGCTCGGTCGCGGCGATTCTGGCAGCCGGCATTATTATCGCTACCGGCTGGATGCCGATCGACCCCTTGCTCTCCATCCTGGTGGCATTATTGATTCTGCGCAGCGCCTGGCAGGTAGTGAGGCAGTCGGGGCATATCCTGCTGGAAGGGACGCCGGAGGACCTCGATGCCGTGCTTATCCGGGAGACACTGATGCAGGACGTTGCTGCGGTCAGGGACGTGCATCATATTCATATCTGGTCGCTGACACCGACCTTCCCCCTGCTAACGCTGCACGTGAATCTGGAGGAGGGGGCGGATTATGTCCAGGCCTTGCAGCAGATAAAACAGGTGCTGGTGAAGCGTTTCAATATTCAGCATTCAACGGTCCAGGTAGAACTGGAACACTGTATCGATCACCATTGAGGCGGGTAAACGAAAGACACCCCGCTGCCGGAGCAGCGGGGTATGGTTGTATCGGATTTCGTTTAAATTAAACGAGTTTGACTTTTGCTGCCTGTGGACCCTTGGGGCCGTTCTCGGTTTCGAATTCGACTTTCTGGCCTTCCTGCAGTGTGCGGAAGCCGTCGGCCTGGATGGCAGAGAAGTGTACGAACACGTCCTTGCTGCCGTCGGAAGGAGTAATAAAACCAAAACCCTTGGATTCATTGAACCATTTAACAGTACCAGTACTCATGGAGAAAAGACCTCTTGTATCAAATTAATCAAAACATGGATTGCTGTACATCGTGGGTAAACACAGGCGTGAACTGAATGGGTAGTGCGTCTATATAAACCTTTTCACAAGCAACGCTGAAAGTTTAACTGAAATAAAAAAAAAAGATACTAGCGCTTTCAATATCCTGCATAAAATTTTGTAACGGGAATGGCAAAAATAATGCCATAAATTCGTGCAGAATCCGGAATATTGCACTGAGGCGAGACTGCAAGATGACACCAGTGTTTCATATCTGACAAATTCGCACTGCCACGAGGCATTTGACGATTTCTCACCGGCCTCTGCACAGGTGACGGGCATGCGGCAGGCAAAAATTCTCATTGCCACAAAAATTCACAACCGGCAGCCGGCTGCGTTTTTCGCATGGCCGTCAATGCCCGCTGAGGAAGACCTTGGCCAGACCCAGTACGCTGATCAGCATCAGCACGCCGCCGACCACACGCTTGAATTGCTGATCGTTTTCCATGATTTTGTCGTGTGCCTTCAGCCCCAGGACGTGGCCAATGGCGGCAACGGGTAACAGCACCAGTGCCGTGAGCAGATTCAGCTGCACCCCGAGCAGGGTAAATGTCGCCATCTTGATGGAGACCAGGATGAACCAGAGCACGAACAGGGTATTGCGTAACTGGCGTCGACTGACATTGCGCATGTAGACCGCGACCATCAGGGGGGCGCCGGTCAGTGATGTCCCGGCGACGTAGCCGCCGAAGATCAGCAGCAGATTGTCGACCCAGTTATGGTGACTGTGGATGGCCAGGTTCATGACCCAGATGAAGGCGTAAAACAGCGCGATACCATAGATAAAAATCAACAGCCAATCGTTAGGCAGGCTGACCAGTCCGAACACGCCGACGACGGCGGCGGGCACGATCAGCGCGCCGGATTTGCGTAAATAGCGCCAGTCGACATCGTGCAGACGGGTGCGGAGTGTCAGCCCGGAGAAAAACAGCAGGTGGGTACCGATGATTGGCAGCCAGTAGATGGGGCGGTTGTCCAGGAACAGGAGCAGGGGCAGGCCCAGGGCGGCCCCGCCGAAACCGAGGCCGGAGCGGACGAAACCCGCCCAAACGAAAAGGAGTCCTATGATGATGATTTGCTCGGTGGAAAACTGGCTTAACATGGTGATACGGTCGGGAAGTCGCCTTGCATTCTAAACCGGCGGCACAGTGTGGTCGATAGCCAGGGAATCTTTCAAACGGATGCACTATGGAAATATCGGAAAAACGTTTCTTGTTCGGCGATCGTGAGTTGTTGCTGACGGTGGCGGACCTGCTTTCGGCGCCGGTTGAGGTCATCGTCAATTCGGCGGAGCCGACCTTGCAACATGTGCAGGGTATGGCGCAAACGATTCGGCAACGTGCCGGTTCGCGTCTGCAGGAGGACAGTGACCAGCTGATCCGCGAATACGGTGTCATCGATCCCGGAATGGCGGTATATACCTCCGCCGGGGAGCTGCCGTACAAGGCCATTATCCATGCCGTGCCGCCCCCGCCGGGTGACAGGGAAGAACAGCGCAAGCTCGAACAGGCCGTCTCGCGCAGTCTGCAACTTTGCGATATGAACGAGTGGCGCTCCGTTGGTTTTCCGCTGATTGGCACTGAAGCTGGGGGTTTGCCGCTCGCCTTGTGTGCGCAGGCCTTTTATCGTGCGATCACCCGGTTCTGGGATGCGCGCCAGGAGTGTGCGGTGGAGCAGGTAAGGGTGTACCTGCTACCGGATCAATTCCAGGCGTTTAGCGCGGCTTTTCACGAACACGAGGGAGCCACCCAACCCACAGCTTCAGGTGCGCATGCCGCGGCCGTGGAAGAGAATATCGGCGAGATCAGTCTGAGCGAGTCGGAGATTGCGGACCTGGATGACAGCGATATCGATTCCTGGTTTAAATAGAACCCTCTCTCAAAATTACTGCCCCGCGACATTTTGAGCGTGGTCCTGAGAAATCCGCTAACTGCCGCCGGACTCGGCTTGTAATTCCAGCAGTTCGTCCGCGACGCCGGCGGCGTGGGTCAACTCCGCGACGTTTTGTTTGGTGAAAAATCCCTTGAATTCACCAAAGCGCTGGACGTATTCGATAATCAGTGAAGAATGCTCGGAGGCATTGGAAAAGATCTGCTTCAAACCCTCCGCCTTGGAGCCGATGACATCCAGCAGAAAGTCCTGACCTTCCTGTTTAATCTGTTCCACCACGTATTCGATATTCTCTATCCCATGACGTTCGCCGTCGGCCACCGCCAGTGCCACGTGATGCAGGCGGGGACCGTAATTACGCACAAAGGTCTCGGTCGGTGACGGCAGCTTTTCCAGGTGATTGACGAAATACGGCGTGTTATTGGCCGTGAAGACCTTGGCCGGGCTGCGGATCTCGTCGCTGAAGTGTGTACTCTTGGTCACATTGGTGGACGAGTTCTGGTTCTTGATATCGTATGAGCCCCAATAGTAATAACTGGAAAGCGACAGCCATTCGAGAATCGCGACTTCCCGGTTCTGGCTGTAGATACGGGTGGCAAGATGGTCGATGGGTAACAGCAGATCATCTATTTCGCGCTTCTTCTGCAGCTCTTTCGCGGCAAGATAGACGTCCTGGACATCGCTGCGGATATTGCTGAGTCCCAGGGCGTACACACGCAATTGTTCCGGCGGCCGTTCCATGTAGCCTACGATGTTGTGCGTATAGGGTGAAGGCTTGCTGATCGCAACGTTGCCCGGTAGTTCCAGTTTGCGGATTTGATCCTGGGTGAAAAAGCGAAACTCGCGTTCCTTCTGCAGTTCCACCACGCTGTGCAAATCGCTTACGCGCAGTATCTCCCCCATGTAGCGGCTGTTGGGTTTACGTGAGCCGATGGGGTAGACCTCGTTGAGGCTGCGAAAGATACCCTGGATCCTCGGGTCCTTGACTTCGCGCACGATCAGGTCGGGGTGATCCAGCGTGATGCGCAGGATATGGGTCCAGTGCGACTCGCTCTCGAGGGTAACCAGGTAATGATACGGTGTCATCAGACACAGTTCGGCGATGTAGGAGATGGAGTGTCCCGGATCGACGGTCAGCATAATGGCGTCGATCTGGTAAATCATGTCGGAGAGGCCGACGCGATCCCGTTCTTCCAGCAGGCGCACCAGATATTCCTCGAAGAAGGGGCTGTTTTCCTTGTCGCCGTAACGGGCGAAATTCAGCGATTGCATCATGGTACGACTGCTTAAAACCTCCAATGCCTAAAAATCTTTACGCGTGAAAAATTACCCACGTTTCCTGGTCAGATTGCGAGTTTGTCGGCTGAGTGTGTCCAGGCGACATGCGGGTGCATCACTTCCCGATCGACAATCAGCTCCAGCTGAAACAATTCACACATCTGCGGCAGGCTGAGCTCGTCGGACAGGGCAGACTTCAGGTGGTTGAGGTGGAATTCGTTCAGATAAAGCAGATTGGGCGGATAACCGTGTTCGCGTTTGAACTCGTCAATCATCCTTACTATGTAGCTAATCATGTAACACCTCACAGGGTTTGGGGAGCATGTACACAGGATTTTCCTACGCCAAACTGCACCTGCGGCCATCTATAACAGAGCAGAAAGTGTGCCAGACGGGGATTTGCCATATTTCAGGCACTTGTCGACGGGCAAGCCAAAGCGTCGATACAGGGTGTGCGCCAAGGTGGTGAATGAAAACGTAACGTGCACCGTTCTGGTGAAAGCCACTATCCGATTGCTGGAATGCACTGAGTTGTTCCCTTAATTATCGGCGGCTCGCCTTTTATGGGCATTTACCGGGTTCCCATTCAAGGAGATCAAACAGTTAGTTTGGCACTGTATTTGCCTTAGCACAGACCAGTATGGCTATGTATGGAGAAGCAGAATGGCGGTAACACAGCCCATCGAGGATTTTTACCCGGTTCACCCGCAATTCGTGAACCACGACATCATGCACTGCACCACGGACGGTGTCACCGGCAGCTATCTGTATTCGGGCCGCGCCCTGGGCATTACCACACCGTATGACGTCATTCAGATCCATGCCGACCTGATCGATGAATTTCCCGCGATCTGCGCGCATTACGATCGTATTGGACTGAGCTATTCCGATCAGATTATCTGGAATCTGGACGTCGCGGAATTTGAACACTATGCACATTATGATGCCTCGTATTTTTATTTCGGGCTGGCGCAGCATGCGGCGGTGCGTAACGAAAACTGGTATCGGGTGGTGGATTACATCAACTCGAAAAATCACTTTATGTCGCTGGCACGGCAGCTCGAGATGCGCGTGCCGGAGACGCTTTGCTTTAACAAGGCGACGGAGATCGATGCCCAGGTGCTGGCACAGATTAGCTATCCGTGTTATCTCAAGGCGGCGGTCTCGGTTGCCGGTGTCGGTATCTATCGCTGTGAAAACGAACAGGACTTATGGCAATACCTGGCGTATTTCGGCAAGACAACCCCGCTGCAGATCCAGCAGGAGGTGAAGGCATCAACCTTCCTGAATCTGCAGTACCAGGTGACGGGTTCACACCTGGAACGCCTGGCGGCAACCGAACAGATCCTGGACGGTTTTACGCATCAGGGAAATCGCTATCCGACGCCGCATAATGCCTGGTATAGCGTTGAACCCATGGCAAAGTGGCTGTTCAGTCACGGTATGCGCGGTATCTTTGCCTTTGATGTGGCAGTGGTGAAGGATTGCTGTGGCACCGACTACCTGCCTATCGAATGCAATCCCCGTTTCAATGGCGCCTCGTATCCGACCTTGATTGCCAAAAAACTGGCGATTCAGCGCTGGCAGGCGCGCAACTTCTCCACGCAGTTTCGTCACATCGCGGATTTGCCTTTGCAGGACCTGGAATATAACCCCGCAGATCAACGCGGGATTGTTATGGTCAATTGGGGTACGATCCTGGCGGGGCAACTGATGTTACTCATCGCCGGTACACCGGTACAGCAACAGGCATTGCGTGAAGAACTTGAACGACGTCTATAATTGGTCACTATGCAGATGTGCAGTATGGCAACGCCTGACAGCGAGCGAGGTAAGGGACGATGAATGATTATTCATTAATGATCCACGGCGGCGCAGGCAGTCTGGACAATATCAAGGATGCGAAAGTTGCCGTGCGATACCTCGAAGGCATTCGCACCGTACTGGAACACGGTCGCACGATTCTCTCCGCGGGTGGCAGTGCACTGGAAGCGGTGGAAGTCAGCGTTGGCCTGCTGGAAGACGATCCCGTCTTTAATGCCGGGTGCGGTTCGGTGCTCAACGAGCACGGCAGGGTGGAGATGGATGCCGCCATTATGAATGGCGCGGACCTGCGCGCCGGTGCCGTGGCAGCCGTCAGCAATATCACCAATCCAGTCCACCTGGCACGCCTGATTATGGCGGAGAGTGAGCATGTCATGCTGATCGGACAGGGCGCCATGGAGTTTGCCCGCCAGCACGGGATGCCGTATGCGGTAGACAAATATTTCCATGTCCCCGAACGCATCGAACAGTTCCAGCGCGCGCGCAAGGGGCAACAGCTCGCCCTCGATCACGATTCGCCGGATGAACAAAAATACGGAACCGTGGGGGCGGTGGCGCGTGACAAGGCAGGCCACCTCGCCGCGGCGACCTCGACCGGCGGGATCGTTAACAAGCATGTCGGACGGGTAGGCGATTCACCCATTATCGGCGCCGGTGTGTTTGCCGATGATGTCAGTTGCGCGGTGTCTTCCACGGGCTATGGCGAAGATTTCATGCGTACGGTGTTGGCCAAGACCATTGCGGATTATATTGAATTCACCCATGAGGACGCCGACAAGGCCGTGGCCTACGGCATGGAGTATCTGGTGAAAAAGGTGAACGGACGCGGTGGCGTGATCGTTATCGATAGTCATGGCAACTGCGCCAGCGGATTTACCACGAAAAAGATGATCCACGGCTGGATCGAGCGCAGCGGCGACACCCACTGTCGTTTCTGAAATATTGCTTTAGGCCGCGCCGCGCAGTTTCGTCGGCAGCGCAGGCCTGTCCAGGGGTTTTAGCAGGAGGGAGCCGGCCGCCATCGTTTCCGGTTGTTCAATCCCCATCAACTGCAATACCGTCGGCGCCACATTCGCAAGACCACCGCTGCAGGACAATTGCCAGGCATCTTCGTCCACGATCAGACACGGCACGGGATAGAGTGTGTGCTGGGTATGGGGTGCGCCGGTTACCGGGTCGATAAGTTCTTCACAATTACCGTGATCGGCCGTGAGGATGACCGAGTAATCATGCGCCACCGCGGCATCCAGAACCCGGCCAGCCTCGCGGTCGAGGGTTTCGACGGCTTCGATCACGGCATCGGGTTTGGCGGTGTGCCCGACCATGTCGCCATTGGCGAAATTCACCAGGATAAAACCGTAAACATTCTCTGCGATGGCGTGAATGACCGCGTCAGCAACCTTGTCGGCACTCATGGAGGGTTTTTGATCGTAAGTGGCGACCTTCGGCGACGGGATCAGCTTTTGTGTTTCGCCAAGGTAGGGATCAAAACGCCCGCCGTTGAAAAAGTAGGTGACATGCGGATACTTTTCGGTTTCCGCGCAATGAAACTGGCGCAGGCCGAGATCGCTGAGTATGGCGCCCAGCGTAATCGGCGGTTGTTCAGATTGATAAGCGGACGGCATCTCCGTGGAATTGTCATACGGCATCATGGTGGTGATCTTGAACACCGGGGTCTCGCCGCGATCGAAGCTGGCGAACTCCTGGCTGCCCAGGGCCTTGACGATCTGACGCGGCCGATCCTTGCGGAAATTGAAACTGATCAAGGGATCGCCGGATTGCGGTGGCTGCCACGTGGGTAGAATTACCGGCCGGATAAATTCATCGGTATCGCCGGCGGCGTAGGCACTGCGCAGGGCGGTCTCGGCGGAATACATGTGTTGCCCCTTGCCATGGACGATGGCACGCCAGGCAAGTTCGATACGATCCCAGCGGTTGTCACGATCCATGGCATAGTAGCGGCCCATGACCGTGGCAATGGCGCCACCACTCTCATGCAGCACAGGTTCAACCTGATGCAGAAAGGTCAGCGCGGACTTGGGGGCAGTGTCGCGACCATCGGTGATCATGTGCAGCAGGGGTTTTACCGCATAAAGCTTGCAGAGTTTGATCAGTGCCTGCAGGTGGTTGAGTGCGCTGTGAACGCCGCCGTCGGAAACCAGGCCGAGCAGATGTAACGGGCGACCGGTCAGCTTGGCCTTGAGCAGACTGTCGATAAACGCCGGGTTTTCAAAAAATTCACCGCTGGCAATCGCGGCGTCGATACGCATGATGTCCTGTTTGATGATATTGCCGCTACCCAGGGTCATGTGGCCGATTTCAGAATTTCCCATCTGTCCATCAGGCACGCCGACCGCGTGTCCGGAGGCCTGTAACGTGGTGTGCGAATAATGGGAAAAATACTGATCGAAACGCGGGGTGTTGGCGAGGTAAACCGCGTTATTTTCCTTGGCCGGATTGACTCCGAAGCCATCCAGAATAATCAACACAACCGGACGTCGCGGCACGCTAGATTGCACCATCGTTACTCTCGCTGAATGCCGGGTTGCAAGTCATGCGCAAATTTAAACAATTCCCATGCCAGTTTGATGACAAGTTGACGTAGAGGCTAACTCCTTGTCCTAACGATAAATCTTCAATGACCTTCAGCATAAGCGGTCTTTTAGTTTGCACGTGTTCAGGGCAAGCCGGAAACGGATGTCATATTGCGGTGCAATACGGGCGTGTTGGTTTGATTAACTGTACACGTGCGCATGACCGAATCTGTCGGTAGGCGCAGGGCGATCTGTTACTGGAGTTATCGCAATACACGATCGTTCCATGAAAGGCATTGGTCGCTTTTAATTTCCCGGCGGGGTGCTCCCGATGAATGCCATGCCGGGCAGTCCGCCAGGATAAGCACCTTGCGCGTTCCCGCATTACCAATATAAGTAACCGAAATCGAGGGCTTGAAACGGATAGTTGAGTAAGCTGATGTAGTAAATCAAACCGGCATCGTCATGCGTGGTCGTGGCGGCTATTAAATCACCATGCGCGGTCTTGCTTCTGCGTATATGTTGGCGGTGTATTCACCATATGTTGTAATGCAGAAGTAATATTTCCCTCACAGCGTCATTTTTATGAAAAAAATATTTACGCAACACATTCAATCCATTACTCTTTGCCACGGTTTTTATAAACCCCACACATTATAAGAATCGGAACTGTAAGCCATGACAACTTTGTCAGCACTGAACGATCGTTACGCCATCGCTGGACAAGTCACCTTTGAAGCAGAACCCAATGGTTTGGTTCTGGCAAAGGTACGTAATCCGCACGCCAGTGCGCAAATCTGTTTGCAAGGCGCACAGGTAATTCAATGGGCGCCACTAAACGAACACCCTGTCATCTGGTTATCCAAGGCCGCGAAGTTTATGCCCGGCAAATCCGTTCGCGGCGGTGTCCCTGTGTGTTGGCCGTGGTTTGGTCCACATGCGAGCGACACCCGTTTTCCTGCGCATGGTTATGCGCGTACGGTGGAATGGGATGTTATTGAAACAGCCGCCCTGGCCGACGGGCGTACGCTGCTCGTGTTTCGTCTGCGAGAGAGTGCCCCAACCCGGGAACAATGGCCGCATGACACGCCGCTCGAATGTCGCATTACCGTAGGCGACACACTCGAGATTGAGTTATCGACAAAAAACAATACGGATTCGACAGTCACCATTACCGAAGCCCTGCATACCTATTTCGAGATTGGAGATATCGGCAAGGTGAGTATTGCCGGTCTTGAAGATACCGAATACCTGGACAAGGTCGATGGCGGTCAGCGCAAGCTGCAACACGGTCCGGTGACGATCGCAGGTGAAGTCGACCGTGTCTATCTTGATACACGTGCCGAGGTTTTTATCGAAGACCTCGAGCTACAGCGTAAAATCCATATCAGCAAACGCGGCAGCGACTCCACCGTAGTATGGAACCCCTGGCAGGCAAAGGCGGACAAGATGGGCGATCTCGGGGAAGCGGGTTTTCGGCGCATGGTCTGTGTCGAAAGCGGGAATGCGGCCGAGAATACGGTCACGATTGCACCGGGAGAGGAACATTTGCTCTGGGTCAGCTATCGTGTCGAACGTGATTAAGTAAACGTTGTTATATCGATTTTTTGATGGCGGGCGCATGCCTGTGCAGCAGGTCACTCAATTCGTTTTCCGGCATGGGAGTGGCAAACAGGAATCCCTGAAATCCATGACACCCCTCACCGCGCAGTAGCGCAAGCTGCTCTTCCGTTTCCACCCCTTCCGCAACGACACGCAGGCGCAATGTCTTGGACATGGCGATAATCGCCTTCACGATGGCGACATCGTCTGAATCAGAGCTGAGATCGCGTATGAATGAGCGATCAATCTTGACGCGATCGATGGGGAAACGTTTGAGATAACTGAGCGACGAGTAGCCGGTACCGAAATCATCGATTGCCAGATTAACGCCTGCATGCTTCAGTTCATTCAGTATACGCAGGATCAACTCACTGTTTTCCATCAGGACGCTTTCGGTAATTTCGAGTTCCAGGCAGTTTGCGGGGATATTGAGTGATTCAAGCGAACGCAGGACCAGCTGCGCAAAACGCGGGTCCTTGAACTGGCGGGAGGCGACGTTGACCGACATGGTCATATCTGAATAGCCGGCATTGTGCCACCGTTTGAGCTGCTGGCAGGCCTGGTGCAGCACCCACTCGCCAATCGGTACGATGAGGCCGGTTTCTTCCGCCAGCGGAATAAATTGTCCCGGTAGAATGTGTCGGCCATGGCTGTCATGCCAGCGCAACAGCGCCTCGACGCCGCGGATCCGCCCGCTCGCAATTTCGACCTGCGGTTGATAATGCAGGAACAGCTCTTCGCGTTCGAGTGCCCGCCGCAAATTGGATTCCACGCGCAGACGTTCCTGCGCAGTGGTGGTCATTTCCTGTGAATAAAACTGGTAGTTATTCCGGCCCTGTTCCTTGGCGTAATACATGGCGGAATCGGCAAATTTGACCATGGTATCCACCTCTTCGGTGTCAGATGGATAAAGCGTAATCCCGATGCTGGCAGAGGAAAAGACTTCACGTCCATCGATTTCCATCGGTATGCTCAGTCGCGTCAATATGTTTTGCGCCAGTTGTGCTACGTCACGCACCTCATTGATATCGGCAAAGACCAGCGCAAACTCGTCACCGCCCAGGCGTGAAATCGTGTCTCCTTCGCGCACGCTCGATTTCAGGCGTGATGCCATTTCCCGTAATAGTTGATCCCCGGCGACATGGCCCATCGTATCGTTGACGACCTTGAAGCGATCGATATCGAGCAACAACAGGGCGACATAGTGACCGCGCCGTTTTGCATCAAGGGCGGCGCGGTGCAGGCGATCATTGAACAATAAACGATTTGGAAGTCCGGTCAGCATGTCGTAATACGCGAGCCGATTGAGTTCCTCCTCGTTTTGCTTGTGTTCGGTAATGTCGCGCGCCAGGGCAACCAGCAGTTGCGCACTGTCATGTGAACCGGAGTGTGTCGAAAGAGATTGTAAGGAGATTTCCACCGGGAAATTGCTGCCGTCCTTGCGGTGATGAACGGTTTCAATTACGGCGCTGTCCGCCGGTGTTTTCAGTAGTGTTTCGATTTCATGGGTCATGGCCATGCGTGTATAGTCTGCAGCCAGGTCCAGTGGCCCGAGTTGCAGTAATTCTGCGCGGGTGTAACCCACCGATTCCCAACCGGCGCGATTGGCATCCACGAATTTCATTTTCTGGACATCGATCAAATAAATGGCATCGACAGAACTGTCGAGCGCAGCGCGGAACCGCAGCAGTTCGAGTTCGCTTTGTTTGCGTTCACTGATGTCGACAAAGGTGACGACCGCGCCGATCAGGTTACCGTCCTTGTACATGGGGTGTGACCAGTACTCTACCGGGAAGCTGCTGCCGTCGGCGCGCCAATGCACTTCGACATCGTTATGGCAGGTTTGTCCCTGCAGGACGGAAAGACGAACCGCGCATTTTTCTTTTGGATAGGGGGTGCCGTCGGGGTAAGTATGATGGATCAGTTCGTGTATAGGCTTGCCGACAAGGTCCGATTCGTGTTGGTATCCGAGCATGTGCAGGCACGTGGGATTGACGAAGGTACAAATACCGTTAGTGTCCACGCCGTAGATTGCCTCGGCGGTGGAGTTGAGCAGCAATTCAATGTATTCGCGCTGCTCCTGCAGCTTGTGCTGTTGCAATGCCACGGCTTCCGCCATGCTGTCGACGCTGCGCGACAGTAGTGCCACTTCGTCCGAACCGCTGACATTACTGCGTGCCTTGATATTACCGGCGGCCAGCAGACGGGCGGCATCCGTAACACGACCGAGGCGACGGGTCAGGGCAAACCCGGTTGCCAGGCCAACCAGCGCGATGATCGTCATGCCGGAAATCGCGATGCCGATGGCCAGGTTGCGCGTGTGCTTGTAGGATTTCGACAGGGCCGCGTCGGAAAACTGCACCGCGAGCGTCCCCAGTGGACCGGCTGCCGTATTGACCGTCGAGACCTGCCAGCCCGGGTGCGAGGCCTGTATGACGTCGCTCATTTTGTGGCCGACGTCGATGACATGGGTACTGGCGACGACGCGCTGATCCGAATCAACCAGCACGATGCGTTCGATCGACGGTTGTTTTTTGACGTCGTCGATATAGAGCTGGTAGTCGGTGTATTCGCTGGTCAGCAGGGCAGTCACACTCAGATTGGATAAGAGGTCCAGGCTGGCTTTCTGGCTGTCGGCATTGAAGTCGGCCGCGATTCGATGTGATTGCTGCAGGGACACAGCGAGGACGGCGCCGAGCATGCATGCCTCCAGCAAAAAGATCACAAGTGCAATCCGGTAACGCAATGAAAGACGGCTGAACATGCGATTACTGTCCTGTCTCAGAGAGATTTTCGTATACCGACGGATTCACGGGCACGAAACTGCCAAACTGCATGGATGCAAGAATCTTTTCCCCTTCTTTTGTCTGTGACCAGGACAAGATCTCCTGTTTTAATTTTTGGCGCAGGTTTGCCGGCACGCGCTTGTGGGCGAGGAATACCACGCCTGGCATTTTCTCCGTTTCACCGACTTTACGCAAACCGTCCGCAAAATCCCCGGGTAGCATTTTCAGGACAATCGGGGAGGTGATGCATGTGGCGGCGGTTTTCCGCTGTACTTGTCGCAGGCAGGCATCATGCGTACTGACGTATTTGATGACGACATCATGCCTTGGATCGATACCTGCCTTCCTTAATGCATGCAGCCCCAGTCGTGACGTGGCGGACTCTCGCGGCGACATCGCGATGATTTTGCCCTTGAAGTCGAGGATGTCGTGGTAAGGCGAATCCTTGCGTACGTAGAAACTGGCATAGGCCGGCTCTTTCATCCCGGCCAGGGGCATATAGCCAAGACTTACGGCCCTTTCGAATTCAAAGGGCTGAACCAGCACGATATCGTACATACCGGCCGCCAGATTATCGGAAAAACTGCCGAAGCTCGTGGCAGTGCGTAGATGCACCGGCATTTCCACCGCGCGTGTAAACGCGGGTAGCAACGGCGCAAAGTTTTTCACCAGTTGCCGCGTCGACAGGTAAGGAAAGATACCAAGCACGAAATCACGGGCATCACCCGCACTGGCGGAGGTAATGACATTCGCGGGTTCGTAATGATGCATGATGCTGTAGTCATCCGCCTTGACGGGCACAAAAGCGGGGAAGCCAAGTTGGCTGAGGATGGTGCGGCCATGTTCGCTTTTGTCCCAGCCGATAATGAGTTGTTGCAGCCGGGTGCGATCATCGAGGGGAACGCGCGGCTCGGCGACGAACAGCACATGCGGAATCGGAGGCGTAGCATAGATAGGACGTAAACTTGCCTGCATGCGATTTTCGAAAACCTTGACCGGGGGTGCGGCTGTCGTGCAGGCGCTGGCGTTACCCACCCATACCTGCTGCAGACATGAGTCATGTGAATTGAAATAACGAATCTCGATGTCGCGTCCCGGGATCAGTTGGTTGTCATAGAGTGCGCGCAGTGCCATGCGTGAATTCGCGGCCTTGGCGGGTGGCATGGCGAGGGTGGTCCCGCGCAAATCGTTGAGGGTGTGATACGGACTGTCGCTGCGTACGTAAAACTGTGTCACCAGTGGTGCGGACAGACGCGCCAGCGGGATATAGCCGTCTTTGTCGACCGCCCGGGGGTAATCAAAAGGCTGGATCAGGGCGATATCGTAGGTATGTTGACTGAGGGCCTGACTGAATGCGCTAAAGCTGCGTTGACTCTCCAACTTTACTTTTCGATGTAGCGCCATCTCCATGTCGGCGGCTATCGGGCCGTAGTACTTGATAATCTGGCGCGGCGCCATATAGGGAAAAATCCCTAAATGATAAATTCGGGATGTGTCGTCATCCGCGTGGACAGTCGTGGATAACAATGCGAGTGTCGCGAACAGGGGTAGTGCAAATACCAGGAGCAGTACGGCCGCCAGACGCCTGCCGCGCCGCTGCGCAGTCCAGAGATTACTTGAAATCATACTTATATATAGATTGCTGTCTGAATCAGCGCAAGTATTGAGCGTATCCCGCGACGACAGGTGTGCAAGCGCCAGATTGACGATGTATGCCGGTGGTAAGGCGGACTGTCTGCCGGTTATGTCCCGGGTTCATGGTCCGGCGGGACAAGATTGTCGGCTTCAGTGACTAAAGGGACGAACGCCACATCCAGTATAAATTCCGTCCGGGTATTTCCCGTTTCATCTTTGCTGACCAATAACAATTGTTGCGGCAGATACTGCAATCCAACCGGGATGATCATCCGGCCACCGGTCTGTAATTGATCGGTCAGGCTCTGTGGGATATGGCTGGCGGCGGCGGTCACAATGATGGCATCGAACGGGGCCTTGTCCTGCCAACCGTAGTAACCATCGTCGCAACGCACTTCGATGTTGTGATAACCCAGTTGCGCCAGTCGTTTTGTCGCAGCCTGTGCCAGCGCCGGCACGCGCTCGATAGTGTAGACGTATTTGGCGACACGCGAGAGGATCGCCGCCTGATAGCCTGAGCCGGTGCCGATCTCCAGGACCCGGCTTTGCGGCGTGAGATTAAGCATGTCCGTCATCAGCGCAACAATATACGGTTGCGAAATGGTTTGGCCATGGCCGATAGATAAAGGCCCATTATCATAGGCCATGTGCTGATACGCTTCCGGTACGAAGGCCTTGCGATCGACATCGCGCATGGCCTGCATGACACGGTCGCTGAACTTGTCGCGGCCGGTGTAAGACGCGGTGTATTTCGCCTCACTGCGAATCGTTTCAATCATCTCGTCCGCACTGGTGTTCCACATGGCGTGTACCTCAGGTGCCTTCCTGCCACGAATTCAGATAGCGTTCCTGTGCGTCGGTCAGTTGATCGATGTGAATATCCATGGCCGCCAGTTTGAGCCGGGCGATCTCCTGATCGATTTCAGCCGGGACGCCATGTACGCTGCGCGCCAATTGGCCGTGGTGTTGAAACAAATGGATTGCGCACAGCACCTGATTGGCGAAACTCATGTCCATGACGGCGGAGGGATGGCCTTCCGCCGCTGCAAGATTTACCAGGCGGCCTTCCGCCAACAGCCGCAGAATGCGTCCGTCTTTTAAAGTGAATTCTTCCACCGCTGTGCGCGGCCGCGTTTTACCGGTGCTCATGGCGGCGAGCGCGGGGATATTGATCTCAACGTTGAAGTGTCCCGCGTTCGCCAGTACGCAACCGTCCTTCATGACCTGCAGATGTTCGGCATCGATTGCGTGTTTGTCGCCGGTCACCGTGACCATGAAATCCGATTCACGCGCGGCGTCCTGCAGGGGCATGACACGATAGCCATCCATGCTGGCTTCCAGCGCGCGCAGCGGATCGACTTCGCAGACGATGACATGGGCACCATGTCCGCGCGCGCGCAGAGCCAGTCCACGTCCGCACCAGCCATAACCCACCACGGTGAAGGTCTTGCCTGCCAGCAAGATATTCGTGGCGCGAATGATTCCATCAAGCGCGCTTTGACCGGTGCCATAGCGGTTATCAAAGAGGTGTTTGGTCATGGCGTCGTTCACGGCAACGATCGGATACTGCAAGGCACCCGCCCTGGCCATCGCACGCAGCCGAATCACGCCGGTCGTCGTCTCCTCCGTGCCGCCAATCATGCCGGCAAGTAAATCGGTACGCGTCTTGTGTAACTCGCTCACCAGGTCGGCGCCATCATCCATGGTCAGCTGCGGCTGATGCGCCAGCGCGGCGCGAATGTGCTGGTAATATACCTCGGTGGATTCGCCGCGAATGGCAAACACGGGAATCGCGGAATTGGAAACCAGCGCAGCGGCCACGTCATCCTGCGTGCTCAGGGGATTGCTGGCGCACAAGACCAGGTCTGCGCCGGCAATCTGTAATGTCCGCGCGAGGTTGGCGGTCTCGGTAGTGATGTGCAGGCAGGCACTGATGCGCACGCCCTGCAAAGGCCGCTCGTCGGCGAGGCGTTGCTGAAGCAGTCGGAGCACAGGCATCTCTTTGAGTGCCCAGGCAATGCGTGCTTCACCTTGCTCGGCGAGTGCGGGATCCCGGATATCGGCCATGGTGATTCTCCTTCGCAACAGTCTCGCCAAGTATAGCGATTGCAAAAGCGCGTATTTTGATCTGACACAAGCCCTAAGGAATAGAACGGCCTGACGTGTCAATCAGGCGAGAAAGTGATGCGTAATTTCCAGAATGAATCGAATCGCCCCGCTGACCAGTAAGGCCACGCCGACGGACAGGCCAACCGAGAACAAGGCCTGGCGCCTGCCCAAGGTTCGCAGCATGACGGCAAAGGTCGAGATACAGGGAAAATAAAACGTGAGGAAGATCAGGAATGTCATGATCTGCACCCAGTTCATGTAATGCCCGACGTCAAACCCGCCGAGGGCCTGATACACCATGAGCAGTGACAGCTCCTTGCGCAGAATACCGAACAGGATCGGCACCCCAAGCACCACCGGCAGTCCCAGCCACCAGTGCGTGATCGGCGTGAGGGCGGTGTTGATCACGGCATCGGCACCGAAATGACCTAACAAGGCCAGCACGATGCTGCCGCCGACCAGCAGGGGTGTCACGATGGTCAGGATGTCACTGGTGCGTTCCCAGGTAGTACGCAACATCGAACCCCACTGCGGCATGGCATAGGGCGGGATCTCCTGCACCTGACCTGGTCCCGTGTCTGCACGATAGCGACGGCGAAAGATCTGGCCAAGCAGGGCGATTACGATCATGGTCAACATGAAGATGGCGAAGATCCCCAGGCCGCCGAGATATTTGCCGGCCAGGGCAAGGATCACGGCAGAGCGTGCAGAACACGGCACAAAGGTGATGAGCAGGGAGGCAATCAGGCGTTCGCGGCCGCGGGTCGTCGTTGCCGCCGCGGACAGGGCCGGGACGTTACAACCCAGACCGAGCAGGAAGGGCACGGCCACGCCGCCATGCAGACCCAGATGGTGAAACCAGCGATCCACCACAAAGGCGATGCGTTGCATGATGCCGCTCTCTTCCAGCGCGACCAGTAACATCACCAGCGGGATCATATAAGGTACGACAATGCCGATGAGGCCGATCAGGCCATCGGCGATGGCGCGACCGATCACGCCCAGCGTCGTCGTCGGTTGCCAGACCGAGATCCATTCCACCAGACGGGCGGAGGTCAGGGAATCGATCCAGGTACTGACTTCAAACACCACGAACAGGACGGCGGCGAATACGGAGAGGCTGCCGAGCAGTCCCCAATGCGGATGCAGGAACAGTTCATCCAGCCAGTAGCGCCAGCCACGCCCGCTGAAGGGTTCGCCGATACGCGTCACCCGTTCGAACAAGGTGGCAGCGCGGTGCAGGCGGTCGGCATGGATCTCTTCGGCCAGGGGGCGTGGCAAACGTTGTTCCGCCTGTTCGCGCAATTGCGTCACTTCCGGCAACAGGGTGGGAAAGTGTTGCTGAAGCTCATCGAAGAAATAGCTGTCGTTGGCAGCGATCTGCATGACCAGCAGTGGATGCGGCGCATGGAATGCGTCCAGGATCTCCGGACGGTTGAGTGCGGTGCCAAGCGGTTTGAGTACTTCGCAGATATGCGGACTCGCCGGTTGTGGCAGCGGGCAAACATCGTTGCGCATGGCGGCGACAGCGGTTTTGAACAGCTCCGCGATGCCTTCGCCCATCCGGGCATTGGTCGGGACAACCGGCATGCCCAACGATTTACTCAAACGGCGGGTATTGATGTGCATGCCCTTGTGGCGCGCCTGATCGATCATGTTGAGGGCGATGACGACGGGCAAACCCAGCATCGATAATTCCATGGTCAATTCCAGATGGCGATCCAGGGCGGTGGCGTCCATCACCTGGATGATCAGGTCCGGCCGTGAAAACGGTGCGGGTGGCGCGTCGCTGTCGTGGGCGGAGACCACCGGCCGCTGATCGCCCCAGAGCAGATACTGCAAGGTGACGCGGTCACCGTGCTTGGGATGGTGCAGGCTATGGATGCTGGGCAAATCGATAAGGTCCGCTTCGTCCAGCCCGATCTGGACCCGGCACTCGCCATAGGCACGGTGGGTGCCGGTCAGCTCGCCGGTCTGGACCGAAGTGGCGGAAACCGCGGTAAACAGGGTACTTTTGCCGCTGTTGGGCAGGCCAACGAGGGCGATGCGCAGACGTTTCTTGCCCCGGAAGAGCTGACTGGGGATCGGGATGCTGGTTTCGGTGAAGCGTGGTTTCATCTTGATAAGTATATCCTGAACACGGGCGGTACTGGCGTACTCATTTCATGCCGCCATGGGAATTTCGGCCGGTGCTGAACTGGCGTTTGTCCGGGACGGTGTTAAGCTTAAGTTAGCGTTGACCGTGCGTACAACGGTAAAACCGCATCATACAAAATAAAAATATTCACACCATAAGAAGAGGAGTCAGCCATGAAACGTCTATTGCTTGTCGTCTTTATCGCGACACTGGGTATGCCGTTCACCGCAGCACAGGCGGAATACCTGATCAAGTTTTCCCATGTGGTGGCACCGGGAACCCCGAAAGGCAAGGCAGCGGATCTGTTCGCCAAGCTGGTGAATGAACGCATGAAAGGCAAGGTCAAGGTCGAGGTCTTCCCCAATTCACAACTCTATAACGACGACAAGGTACTGGAGGCCATGCGCCTGAATACCAGCCGCACCACCGGTATCATGGCCGCGCCCAGCCTGTCCAAGTTCGTCAAATTCTCGGATACCCTGCAGGCCTTCGATTTGCCCTACCTGTTTGATGACATGAATGATGTGCACAAGCTGGTGGATTCACCGCTGATGGACAAGATGACCGACGGGCTGGGCAAGAAGGGATTGCGGGCGCTCACCGTGTGGGATAACGGCATGAAGGTGTTTTCCATCAAGGGCGATCACCCGCTGCGTAAGGTGCCGGATGATTTTACCGGCAAGAAATTCCGCATCCAGTCTTCCAATGTGGCTGAGGCGATGATCAAGGCCCTGGGCGGTACACCGCAGAAACTGCCTTTCAAGGAGGTCTATACCGCCCTCGCGCAAGGTGTGGTGGATGGTCAGGAGAATGCCTGGTCGAACATCTACTCCAAGAAATTTTATGAAGTGCAGTCCTATATCTCGGTCTCCAATCATTCCTACCTGGGGTATCTCGTGGTGGTGAGCCAGGATTTCTGGCAGCATCTGCCCAAGGATATCCGCGCCCAACTGACCGAGATCCTCAAGGAAGCCACGACCGCCAATCGTCAGTACGCCGCGGAGGCCGATAAAGAGGATCGCAAGAAGATCGAGGAAGACCATTACGCCAAGGTCGTGGAGTTGACGCCGCAGGAACGCGCTGCCTGGAAGCAGGCATGCCAGCCGGTATGGACGCAATTCCGTGGTGAGATCGGTGGCGAGTTGCTGGATGAGATCACCGGCCTGCTGAAAAAATAAATCGAATAACCAGAATGTAGTGGGGTTCAGATGTTGCAGTCACTGAATCGCTATATCGATTTATTTGAGAAATATACCATCACGATCGCTTTTGCCGTCGCCACGTTGCTGCTGTTTGCCAACGTGGTGCTACGGTATATTTTTGACAGCGGTCTGACCTGGGCCCTGGAGACGGTGCAGTATCTGTTTGCCTGGGTGGTGCTCGTCGGTGCGGCGCACGGGGTGAAGGCGGGTATCCATCTCGGTATCGATGTCCTGGTGGTAAAGTTAAAACCGGGCATGCGCAAGGCCACTACTGTCGTCGCCGTGTTGTGCTGCATCGGCTTTGTCGCGATCGTGGACTACGAGTCGCTGATTTATATTATCAAGATCTATGACTGGGGCGACCGCACCCAGGATTTGCAAATCCCGCAATGGATCCCGTATCTGGCGATCCCCGTCGGCATGAGCCTGATGCTGTATCACTTCCTGTTTATCGCCTGGCAGATCCTGACGGATCAGCGTGAACTGATCCACAGCAGTCAGATGCCGAAAGAGATAGAGGAGCTCGAAAAGTGACGGTCACGCTGTTATTCGTCGGGCTCTTGATTCTGCTGCTGATCGGCGTGCCCATCTCCATCAGCCTGGGCCTGACCTCGCTGATCTATGTCTTCCTGACTGCCGACATGTCGCCCGTGGTCGTGGCGCAGAAGCTGTTCAGCACGATGGAACACACGACCTTGCTGGCGATTCCGTTTTTTATTCTCTCCTCGCACTTTCTCACTACCGGCGGCGTGTCCGAACGCCTGATCGATTTTGCCAAGGCCCTGGTCGGCTGGACGCACGGCGGTCTGGCGATGGCGGGTGTTGTGTCGTGCATGCTGTTCGCCGCCATTTCCGGTTCGTCACCGGCCACCGTCGTGGCCATCGGTTCCATCCTCATCCCGGGCATGATCAAGGCGGGCTACAGCAAGGAGTTTACTGTCGGTGTCATTGCGACTTCCGGCAGCATGGGGATCCTGATCCCGCCCTCCATCCCCATGATTGTGTATGCCGATGCCGTCGAGGAGTCCGTCGGCAAGATGTTTATTGCCGGCATCCTGCCCGGCATCCTGATGGGGGTGATGTTATTGACCGTGACCTGGATCGTTGCGCGCAGGCGCAAGATGCCGCACGAACCCTGGCAGGGAGTTGGCCATCTGTTCAAATCTTTTGTGCGTGCATTTTGGGGCCTGCTCCTGATCGTGATCGTGGTCGGCGGCATTTACGGTGGTGTGTTCACACCGACCGAGGCGGCTGCCGTGGCGGCGGTGTATTCGGCCGTGATCGCCCTGTTCGTACACAAGGACATGGGTTTCAAGGACGTGCCCAAGGTGATGCTGGATGCCTCCAAGATGACGGCGGTGATCATGTTCATCATTGCCTGTGCAATGATCTTCGCGCACGTGTTGACGGAAGAGCAGGTGCCGCAGAACCTGGCCAAGGCGGTGCTGGCGCACGAACCGGGCGCACATGTCTTTTTGTTGCTGGTGAACGTGATCCTCTGGTTCGCCGGGGATTTCATGGAACCGTCTTCAATTTTGCTGATCATGGCTCCCCTGTTTCATCCCATTGCCGTGCACCTGGGCATCGACCCGATCCACCTGGGCGTGGTCATGACCACCAATATGGAAGTGGGCATGATTACCCCACCGGTCGGCCTGAATCTCTACGTTGCCGCGGGCCTGACTGGCATGAGTCTGGGACAGGTGACACGCGCGGCCATACCCTGGATGTTTGTGTTGATCGCCGCCTTGTTACTGATCACCTACATCCCCTGGCTAAGTCTGTATCTGGTAAATTTGCTGTATTGAGAACAGGTGCGAGGCAAAGTTCACATGGCTTTGCTGGGTGCCTGCATGGATGAAAAACTCGATGGACGAGGGAGGCTGGTATCGCCATGAACAGGGTGAGTTTGCTTTGCGCGCTGGATCGTTACATGTTATCGGAGTTCTGTCAGCGTAGCGCGCAGAGTCTCAATCAGCGCAAGTTGTTCAGGTTGATGTTGGGGCCCCTGCGGCGCTTTCTCGAAAGCAATGTCCAGAAGGAAATCGAAAAAGATCGTCAGGTCATCCTGCGGGCTGCCAGCCTGGTCCAGGCGGACAGATTCCCGACAGGTCAGGATGTGCAGTACTTGCTGAAACTTGCGCGCGATATCGACCGGGGCTTTCTCGAACAGACATCGCATTTGCCTGTCGATATCGCGATCCCGTATCAGGATATCGAGCCGATCCGCCAGCAACGCATGCAGATAATCCTGAATGAAAGCCACCAGCTCTTGCGTGACTGGCGCTTACATCACGGTTTGCGCCGGACGTTTGCCGCAGTTTATACGGCACCACAGTTCGCCAAACTCATGTTCGATGTTTTGCACCTCTATAGTCTGGAGACGAAGGAGTTAAGCCAGAGTGTCCGTCTGCCTGGCATCATTGCGTTTGCGCGGGATTCCATGACGCAGACCGTGTACATGGTGATGGAATCCGTCGCGCGGCAGCTAGCGCAGGAGCTGACCATCCGGATATACGGATCGACGCAAGCGATGCCTGCTTATGCGTCCACCTCGCCGTCCACGTAATACCAGCGACCGTCTTCTTTGACGAAGCGGCTGGTCTCATGCAGACGCTGCGCCTTGCCATTCACCTTATACCGCGCGACAAATTCCACCAGACCATTGTCATCGTTAATGCCGCCGGCCTCGGTTCGAAGGACCTTGAGTCCCAGCCATGTGACAGGCGGCTCTTGTGCAAACGTCAGTTCGGCGGGACGGGTGGAGGCATGCCAGCTTCGCAGCAGGTAGGCCGCGTCCTGATGCGTATAGGCGGTATAGCGTGAACGCATCAGTGCTTCCGCGGTGTTTGGCGCGGCGCGGTTATCCAGGCAGGGACCACAACAGCGGTCATAGGTCAGACCGGAACCGCAAGGGCAGGTGATATCCAGAGTTTTTTTCATCTTGGCCGGGCGAGTCAGGAGCAAATATTATAAAATGCGCGGCTAGCGCTACCGCGTTTGCTTATTAAATCACGATAACCATGCCAGAACATCATCCTGCCACGCACGAAGAATTACTCGCTGAATTCAACGCCCAGACGGCAAAACTGACCTGGCCGGAACTGAGCCGGCATTTTGCCCGTGGCGTGGTGGTGAAAGTGGCGCCGGGGATGGACCTGGTGGCCGTGGCCGTCGCCATCGCCCAGGATCGCGCCGACGAGATCGAGACCTGGAGCAGGGCGGGTCAATTGCAACGGGCCAGTGACGACGATGCCAGCTACTGGCATGCGCAGGAGAGTGTGTTCTGGGCGGTGGTGGTGGCACCGTGGGTGTTGGTGCAGGAATATATTCAAAAAGACAATGATACAAATTAACGGAGAATTTCAATGTCGCAGTTCGATAATGTCAGTGTAATCAAAAAGGCCAATGTCTTTTTCGACGGCAAGTGTGTATCACACACGGTGGTGTTTCCCGACGGCACCCGCAAAAGCGTCGGCGTCATCTTTCCCGGTACGCTGACATTCAACACCGGCGCCCCCGAGATCATGGAACTCAATGCCGGCAAGTGCCGCGTGCGTTTACAGGGCGACAATAACTGGACGGATTACCAGGGCGGCGAATCCTTCAAGGTCCCCGGTAACAGCAGTTTCGATATCGAGACACAGGAGACGCTCGACTACGTCTGCCATTTTGGTTGAGCAACACATTCGTGACGTTTTTGTTATAACTTCCTGCACACACATGCGTTATCGTCCGGGTACTGACCCTTCTGAGATGGGAGACCCGGACCATGCATGGGTGGCGCAGTTTATTATTTATAATCTTGTACGGCGGCAGTGTGACGGCATTCGCCGCCGACTGGCATGTGCAAAGCGGACCGCAACGGACTGTGATGATCGAACTGTATACCTCCGAGGGTTGCAATAGCTGCCCACCGGCGGAGCGTTTTCTCAACAGCCTGGCGGATAATCCGCGCTTATGGCAGACCTATATTCCCCTGGCCTTTCACGTGGATTACTGGGATTACCTGGGTTGGCGCGATCGGTTCGCCAGGCCGGCGTACAGTCAGCGCCAGCGGGATTATGCCCGGGTCTTACGTGCGCGCACGGTGTATACCCCGGAGTTTTTTGTCAACGGCAAGGAGTGGCGGCGGAGTCTGTTCGCGGGCATGCCCGCAATACCGGCTGACGAAACGGGTGTGCTCAAGCTGAGCCTGCAGCACACGCAACTGAGCGCCAGCTTTGTCTCAGCACAGGGTAATCCAGGGCCCTTGCAACTCCATGTTGCCCTCCTTGGTATGGGACTCACCAGCGAAATCCGTGCCGGTGAAAACGCCGGTCGTCATAGCGAGCATGAGTTTGTCGTACTCGCACACGCGCAAATTAATAGTGAAAACGCGCACTGGCAAACCAGCTTACCCAACGTTACCGACATCAGGCCAACGCGCAGGGCGCTCGTGGCCTGGGTGAGCGCACCGGGTAATCCGGCACCCTTGCAGGCGACGGGCGGCCTGCTGCCCTGAGCGTTAATCCGATTAGAAAACAATGTCTTAGTCTGTTATGCGGCACCTGCTGCGGATTTGCCCGTGAGCAGCGATCCCGGCGACACGACCAAATGCGTAAAATGGTCCGGGGGATATGATTTGTGTCAGTATTGTCACGCTAGAGACTGTACTATGCTTACATTCATTATTTCCGGAACGAAACGGGCGGTTGTCAATGTGTCTTGGCATTCCCATGCAAATCAAATCCATCAATGGTTACCTGGCGGTATGCGAGGCCAAGGGCATCGAGCGTGAAGTCAATTTATTCATGATGCAGGATGACAGCTTGCGCGCCGGTGACTTTGTGATGGTGCATGTCGGTTACGCCATCCAGAAAATGACCGTGGAAGAGGCACGCTCGGCCTGGGAGATCTACGATGAGATGCTGGCGCTGGAAGGGAGCCAGTAATGCACGAATTATCCGTCTGCCAGGGGATGCTCAGTCAGGTCGAGGCGATTGCTCTGCAGCACCAGGCCAAACGGGTTGCTGCCATCATTCTGCAGATCGGGCCCCTATCCGGGATTGAACCTGCGCTATTGCAACAGGCATTTACCCTGGCGCGAGCAGGCAGCATCGCGGAACAGGCGACGCTGGTGATCGAATCGCTGCCGGTTAGGGTGTTATGCCGGCAGTGCGGGCAGGAGAGCGAAGTGACCCCCAATCGTTTGTTGTGCAAGCATTGCGGTGATTACCATACGCAACTGGTGAGTGGCGACGAAATGCTGCTGGCCAGCGTCGAACTGGATGTGGACGAAGCGTCCGCGCAATCCTCTTCACCGCAACAGGCCGTTAGCTCGGGAGGCAATTATGTGTGATACCTGCGGTTGCAACATCACGCCCGGTAATCGTCACCTGGTGGCGCCGGGTGGAAAGTTTTCGCGCATGGACAAGGGCAAGACCGCGGTGGATGTGTTGCAGAACCTGTTAAGCGAAAACGATCACCAGGCAGCGCACAATCGCGCGCACTTCGATCAACAGGGTGTGCTGGCGCTTAATCTGATGTCTTCGCCCGGTGCCGGCAAGACCAGCTTGCTCGAGCACACCATCGATGCCATTAAAGATCGTTACCGCATTGCCGTGATCGAAGGCGATCTGGAAACCGAGAACGACGCACAGCGCATTCGCGCTAAAGGCGTACCGGCGTTTCAGATCACCACCGGCAATGCCTGTCACCTCGACGCGCACATGGTGCACGATGCCCTGCATCAACTGGACCTGCGCGAGATCGACATTCTGTTTATCGAGAATGTCGGCAACCTCGTGTGCCCGGCCAGTTTCGATCTCGGTCAGCATCGTAACCTTACCCTGTTATCGGTAACGGAAGGCGATGACAAACCCGCCAAGTATCCGGTGATGTTCCGTGCCGCGGATCTGGTCCTGTTGACCAAGACCGATCTGTTGGCGGTACTGGATGATTTCGATCCGGACAAGGCGACACAGGCCGTCCGCCACCTGGCCAGTGACGCGCCGGTACTGCGCGTCAACACGCGCCAGCCGGCACAATTGGCACCGTGGCTGGAATGGTTAGATACAGAAGTCACGGCGCATCGCGAACGCCTGGCGCGTGGTGAAAGCCTGCGCCCGGCGATCCAGCCGGAAGGTGTGCGCCTGCATCAACACACGCATACCCATTCCCATCCCTGAGTGTCACGATGCCGCTGTCCGCGCAACAATGGCTGCAACACATTCACGCGCTGAAGTTTGATCGGCGTATCAAGATCATGAACGTATGCGGCGGCCACGAACGCGCCATTACCATGGCCGGCTTGCGCGGCACCCTGCCTGCGAATGTCGAATTGATCCCCGGTCCCGGTTGCCCGGTCTGTATTTGTCCGGAAGAGGATATCTATCACGCGATCCAGCTGGCCTTGCAGGAAGGCGTGATCCTGGTGGCCTTCGGTGACATGCTGCGGGTGCCGGTGAATGTGCCCAGGAGCGAGGCCCGTTCACTGGAGCAGGCCAAGGCGCAGGGCGCCGATATCCGGCCGATTGCCTCGCCGCTGGATGCATTGCATATCGCGCAACAACACCCGGAGCGTGATGTGGTGTTTTTCGCGGCCGGCTTTGAAACCACCACCGCCCCGGTGGCGGCATTACTGGCCCAGGGCGTGCCGTCTAACTTATATATATTGTTATCCGGCCGACTGACCTGGCCGGCGGTGGCGATGTTGCTTGAGAGCGGCCAGGCCAACTTCGATGCCCTGATCGCGCCGGGCCATGTCGCCACCGTGATGGGGCCGGAAGAATGGCAATTTGTGGTGGAGCAACACAAGCTGCCCGCCGCCATTGCCGGCTTCACACCGGTGAGTCTGCTGGCGGCGATGTATTCAACCCTGCGCCAGTTACACGACGGGCAACGTTTTCTCGACAATTGTTATCCCGAGGTGGTGAAGCCCGGCGGCAATACAGCCGCCAGACACCAGCTTGCGCAGGTGATGCAGGTAGCGGACGCCAACTGGCGCGGCATCGGCATGATCCCGGGTTCCGGCTTTGTCCTGCATGAGGCGTATGCCGCACACGATGCCCGCCGTCGCTATCCCGCGTATAACGAGGTGGCGCGCAAACGCGCCGGCGAAATGCCGCCTGGTTGTGACTGCGCCAGTGTGGTGCTCGGCAAGATTTATCCGAACGAATGTCGTCTGTACGGCGCGGCATGCACACCGCGTTCACCGATAGGGCCGTGCATGGTCTCTGATGAAGGGGCGTGTAGAATCTGGTGGAGTGGCGGTGTGCGCGAGTCTGTGCATGCGAAGTCGCCGGCAACGCGGGTCTAAACCGAAAAAAATCTGAATGTGAAATGTTGCGGTATGTTCAGCCGTTACGGGACACGCGGTAAATACGTCCCTGTACGCTCGTATGCCGCTTCCCTGCGGCATACGGTCCCGCAACGGCTGAACATACCGCAGGTAGGGATGTGCAATTGGACACGATAACTAGTTCAGTTCCAAAGTCACGAAATCCTGGTAACGATCATGTTGCCATGCGTTTAGTGTTGACGGGTGTCGTGCAGGGGGTCGGCTTTCGTCCCTTCGTCTATCGCCTGGCGCAAGCACATGGCATTGTCGGCTGGGTTCGCAATGAACTGGGCCAGGTCACGCTGCATATCCAAGGACAAGCGGACAATATTACAGACTTTAAGACTGACTTGCTGACACAGGCGCCACCCCTGGCCAGACCGGTCATACAATCATGTCTACCCGCCGAGGCCTTGGCGCTGGATCATTTCGCGATCAAACCCAGCGGAACGCAGTCACCGGCAACCATTCATGTGCCGGCGGATTATTATCTGTGTCACGACTGCCGCCGTGAACTGTTTGATCCGGCTAACCGGCGCTACCGTTATCCGTTTATCAACTGCACCCACTGCGGGCCGCGTTACACCTTGATCACGCGGCTGCCATATGATCGCGCCAATACCGGCATGGCCGAGTTCACCTTGTGTCCGGCGTGCCGCGCGGAATACGACAACCCGGCCGATCGCCGTTTTCATGCCGAACCCATTGCCTGTCCCGCGTGCGGACCGCAGTTACAGTATTATGCAGCGGACGTTGGCTTGGTCGCGGAAACTTCCGCAGCACTGGCGTCCTGCAGCGATGCCTTGCGCGCCGGGAAGATCGTGGCGGTCAAAGGGATTGGCGGTTATCACCTGCTGTGCGATGCGCGAAATGACACAGCCGTTCAGACGCTGCGGCAACGCAAGCCGCGACCGCACAAACCCCTGGCGGTGATGTTTCCCGTAAAGGGTGATGATGAACTGGATGCAATCCGTGCCATGACGGACCTCGATCCGGTCAGCGCCGCGCAACTTCGCGATCCCTTGCGCCCCATTGTGTTAGTGCGCAAAGGTGCCGGCGATGTGTTATCGCCACAGCTTGCACCTGATTTAAACGAGATCGGTGTCTTCCTGCCGTACAGCCCTTTGCATGCGTTACTGCTGCACGATTTCCAGGGGCCGCTGGTGGCGACGTCCGCCAACATCAGTGGTGAACCGGTGTTGACGAACAATCAGGATGTCGAACGCCGCCTTGCCCATGTGGCCGATGCCTTTCTGCATCACAACCGCCCTATCGAGCGGCCCGCGGATGACAGTGTCTATCGCGTGATTGCCAATGCAGCGCGCCCGCTGCGGCTGGGTCGAGGGGTGGCGCCTTTAGAGTTAAGCTTGCCTGTCGCCATTGCGAAGCCAACCCTGGCTGTCGGCGGGCACATGAAGAATACGATTGCCCTGGCCTGGGATGATCGCATCGTGGTGTCACCGCATATTGGTGACCTCGATGCACCGCGCAGCCTGGAGGTGTTCGAACAGGTCATTGCGGATCTGCAAACCCTGTATCGCGTGAAGGCGCAACGTCTGATTTGCGATGCGCATCCGGCGTATGCGAGTACGCGCTGGGCATCTCAGGACGGGCGTGAGGTGTGCGAGGTGTTTCATCATCATGCCCATGCCAGCGCCATCGCGGGAGAATATTCACACGAGCCTCGTTGGTTAGTCTTTACCTGGGACGGCACCGGTTACGGTGCGGATGGCACGATCTGGGGTGGCGAGACATTTTATGGCGTGGCCGCCGATTGGCAGCGCGTCGCGAGTCTGCGGCCGTTCAATCTGCCCGGCGGCGATAAGGCAGGTCGTGAACCCTGGCGTGCCGCGCTGGCATTATGCTGGGAGACGGGGCAACGCTGGCAGTCACCGCTCGCCGACAGTGAAATCTTGTACAAAGCCTGGCAACAAAAACTCAACAGTCCGCAATCGACTTCCATGGGCCGGCTGTTCGATGCCGCCGCGGCACTCATTGATGTATGCACGCAGGCGAGCTTTGAAGGTCAGGCGCCGATGGCACTGGAGGCAATGGCCTCGCGCTATTCTGATGCGGAGGGTATCGAGTTACCCATGACGGTCGATCAACAAGGCGTGTGGCGCAGTGACTGGGCAGCACTGTTGCCGATGTTGCTGGACCCGCGACGCAGCCGTGAGCAGCGCGCGGCGATGTTCCATGCGAGTCTGGCAAAACACATCCTGCGCCAATGCGAACATTTCCGGCAACACTATGCTGAGTTTGCCGTCGGCCTGGGCGGTGGGGTGTTTCAAAACCGCTTGCTGGCGGAAATGACCCTCGACGTATTATCCCACGCCGGCTTTCGGGTATATTTGCCGGGGACAGTTCCCTGTAATGATGGCGGCCTGTGTTTTGGCCAGATCATCGAGCAAGCGTATCGTGACGCGAAAGAAACGCAGTCAATATGAAATACATTACCCTGGCGCACGGCAACGGCGGGCGCTTCATGCGCGAGTTGATCACTGAGGTGTTTGCAAAACATCTGCATAATCCGGTGTTGAATGTGCAGGCCGATGCCGTGTCCTTGCCGCTGGCGTCCAGCGATCAGGAAATTATGTTCACCACCGACAGCTTTACGGTCAAGCCACTGGAATTTCCCGGTGGCGATATCGGGTCACTGGCCGTGCATGGCACGGTGAACGATCTGGCGGTGTCGGGTGCCATGCCAAAATATCTGAGTCTGAATGCCATCCTCGAAGAAGGCCTGTCGTTCGAGGTACTCGATCGCATCGTGCGCAGTCTGGCGCAGGCCGCCAGAGATGCCGGTGTTGTTGTGGCCGCCGGTGATACCAAGGTGGTGCCGCGTGGTGAGGGCAGCGGTGTGTATCTGGCCACGACCGGTGTGGGTCTTAAGCCAAACAATTTATACCTGGGGCTGGATCAGATTCAGGACGGCGATGTCATTCTGGTGAGCGGACCGGTGGGTGATCACGGCATCGCGGTGATGCTGGCGCGCGAACAATTCGGTCTGCATGGCGAATTGCAGTCGGACAGTGCCAACGTGATCGCCCTGACGCAGGCCCTGGTGACGATACCGGGCCTGCGGTTCATGCGTGACCCGACCCGCGGCGGTCTGGCTGGCATTTTATGCGAAGTGCAACAGGCAACCGGCCTGGGTGTGCGCGTGCACGGTCCCTCGATCCCGATTCGCGACCCGGTGATCTCCGTGTGCGAGATGCTGGGTTACGACCCTCTGTATCTGGCGTGCGAAGGGCGTGTGGTGGCGATTGTCGCTGCCGAACAGGCGCAGGCGGCGCTTGCCGCATTACAGGCACAAACTCAAGGTCGGCAGGCGGCGATCATCGGAAGCGTAAATGCACGCGACAGGCACGTAGTGCTGGAAACCGAACTCGGCGGCGAACGTATGCTGGAGGAACTGGAAGACGATCCGCTACCGCGGATTTGTTAATCCAAACACTGATGCCTTAACCGTGCAGGCTCATCAGCCAGCGATACCAAAGCGGCAGGGTGAACAGGCTCGCCAGGGTGGTCACGGTCACCGCGGAGGCGTAGAGACTGACGTCCAGCTTGAAGCGATCGCTGATGACAATACCCAGCACCATGCTGGGCATGGCCGCCTCCATCACGATGGCGGCACGCCATTCGCCGGTAAAACCTAGCAGCGTGGTGACGCCCAGCACGATCAACGGGACAACAAACAGGCGCAAACTGAGGATCGGCAACAGGCGGGGTAACTCGCGCAAACGGGTTTGTTGCCAATCCAGGCTGAGACCGATGGAGAACAGCATTAATGGCACCACGCCGCGTTCCAGCAGTTGTAACCAGCCTTTGATCAGGGACGGCATGGGTACCGCCGTCAGATTCAACAGCACGGCAAGGATGGCGGCCCAGAGTGCCGGGATGCGCAGCAGTTCCGCGAAGGGGGATCGCTGGCGTTCACCACTGCCCAGACGGCTGGCGATCAAAATCCCCAGCGTGAACAGCAGCGGAGTGCAGGCAAACAGGTCGTACTGGATCGCGACGCCACGGGCCCAGCTACCGAAAGTGGTTTCCATGACCGGCAGGCCCATGTAGGTCACATTGGGAAATGCCACGGCCAGGATGATGGCGCCGGTTTGCGCACTTGAACTTTTACATGCCCGGCAGGTGAGAAAACTCAATAACAGGCCCGCGATAACGCCGGCGGCGGCGGACAGTGCGATCAGCAGCGTATTTTGTCCGAGTTGCGCCTCCCACAATACGGACAGGACCAGGGCCGGTAACATGACATAGTAGACCAGCGAGGTCAGCACGCTGCGTGTCTGTTGGTAATCCAGACCGCCCGGTTTGAGCACGCGCCAGATCACACCGCAGGCGAGCAGACCGGTCATTTGCAAAATGACTTCAAACATGATTCCGCCGTTATCAGAAGAGGTTACAAAACATGCCAGGTCTAGTCACAGGAATGCGGCCGCAAGTAGAGGGTCTGGCTATGGTAGCAGTATTGAAATCTGATTTCTGCCGTAGCGAATTCTGTTATTTTACTTTCACTCGCTAACAATTGAAAAAGGGGACAGGAAATGCCGGAGACCAGAAGCAGTGCCTCTGAAAAAGCGGGCCTACCCGCCGGTGAACTCGTACATGTGGGTGAGGTGCACCATGCAGAATCCAGCATCACCCTGCTGGATTACGACAAGGACGATTTGCATGTTCACCATATCAGCTCCGTCCGCGATCTGTTGCCATATAAGTCGAGTAATACGGTGTCCTGGGTCATTATCGAAGGCCTTGCCGACATGGCCTTGTTCAGGGAATTGGGTGAGGTGTTTGATATCCATCCGCTGGTGCTGGAAGATATCGTCAATACTCACCAGCGACCGAAGATGGACGAATATGAAGATTACCTGTACATGGTGCTGAAACGACTCGAGGTCAGCGATACCGAATTCGCTGTGGAGTACGAACAGCTCAGCCTGTTGCTGTTCGATAACATGCTGTTTACGTTCAAGGAAAAGCGCGACGATCTGTTCGTGACAGTGATGACGCGACTGCGGGCGGAAAAAGGGCGGTTACGCACACAAAGCACCGATTACCTTGCCTACGTCGTGCTCGATACCATTGTCGACGGGTATTTTGCATTACAGGATTCCCTGGATGCGTTCACCGATGATATCGAGGAAAACCTGTTTGAACGGCCGGGTCCGGAACTGCTTAACCGGATACAACAGGCCAAACGCGAATTGATCTTCGTGCGCAAGTCGCTGTCACCCTTGCGTGAAATGCTCGCGGCGCTCGAACGCAGTGATTCAACCCTGTTGAGCGAGAAAACGCATATCTATCTGCGCGATGTCTACGATCATGCGATACGCGTTATCGAATCGGTCGATTCCTATCGTGACCTGATTACCGGCATGCTCGAGATCTATCTCTCCAGCGTCAGCAACCGCCTGAACGAGATCATGAAGGTCCTGACCGTGTTTTCCACCATTTTCATTCCCTTGACCTTTATCACCGGCATCTACGGCATGAATTTCCAGGATATGCCGGAGTTGAAATGGCCCTGGTCCTACCCGATATTGTGGCTGGTTTTCATCAGCATCCCGGCCATTCTTTTGATCTATTTCCGCAAGCGGAAGTGGCTATAATGCACACCGATTAATGGCCGGTTCTGCGTATTAAACATTTATGTCACTTGAATCAATAGTTGAGCATTATGGTTACCTTGCGATCCTGATCGGGACGTTTCTGGAAGGGGAGACCATTGTTGTCATTGCCGGCTTTCTTGCCAATCGCGGCTACCTGGAACTGGAATGGATCATCGCCTGTGCCTTTATCGGCACCTATGTCGGTGACCAGCTGTTTTTTTATATTGGCAAGTGGCGCGGCACCCGCATCCTGGCCAAGCGTCCGCACTGGCAGTTACGTTCGAAACGGGTCTTCGAATTACTGCATCGGCACCAGACCCTGGTGATCCTCGGTTTCCGGTTTCTCTACGGCCTGCGTACCGTGACGCCATTCCTCATCGGCATGAGCGGGGTGAAACCACTACGTTATCTCATCCTCAATGGCCTGGGTGCGATTATCTGGGCCATCGCCATTGGTGTACTGGGCTATGTATTGGGACAGACTGTCGAGCTGTTTCTGGCGCATGTCAAAAAATACGAACTGACAATTTTGGTAAGCATCATCTTGCTGGCGGCTGCGTACTGGCTGTATCGCTGGCGGAACGAACAGCGACAAATAAAATCCAAGGTTCAGGATCGGGATAGTTGCCAGGATTGATCCCGAACATGTATCGTTGCGCGCCGGTATGCCAAGGGGGAAGGATACCCGCAAATATCCACATAATTACTAAGTGTGGTTGGCTAAATTAATGTAAGGAGACAAAAAGATGAAATCGAAAATGCTGAAAGCCGGTACCGCCATCGCATTTGGTCTGGCAATGGTAGCGGCACAACCTGCCTTCTCCGCAGATGATCATTCCATGGCGGAACATAAAGTGGTGTTCCAGATCAGCAGCAGTGACCCGGTTACCCAGAATCTGGTCCTGAATAATGCTGTCAATCTGCGTAAGGAACTTGGCCCGGATAATTCCGACATCATCGTCGTTGCCTATGGCCCCGGCCTGACCTTGCTCACCAAGGCCAGCAAGCAGGCGGAACGTGTGAAGAGTCTGGCACAGGACGGCATCACCTTTGACGCCTGTTCCAACACCATGCATGCCATGGAAAAGAAAACCGGGAAGATGCCGGTGTTGATTGACGGCGTGAAAATTGTTCCTTCCGGTGTGGCGCGCATTGTCGAGCTGGAAGAAAAAGGTTATTCCTACGTCCGTCCGTAACGTCGTTGCGGAACCGAGTAAAAACCGCCAGGCGAGTTTTCCCTGGCGGTTTTTTTATTGCGATAAACAACGCGATAAACAGCGAAGCATCCGGAGATAAGCACGCCCGTTGTCCCCACTGTTTAACCGTTTGAAATTCAATGGCTTAAACCCCCATCCCCGTCGCCAGGGTAGTTGAGTCAGGCCGTCTGCTAAAGATTTAGTCGTATTTTCGCCAGCGTCCCGGTATACTGATCGTGGTTAGTTATCTCCGGGTATTTTTCAGTAGTCTCCAATCAGGTTTTCTTCTGGTAAACACCACGCGTAATTAATCAGGTTAACTCTTTATTTTTTTAAAAGGTAATACATACATGTCTACAGGTACTGTTAAGTGGTTCAATGAATCCAAGGGCTTCGGTTTTATTACACCTGCTGAAGGTGGCGCCGACGTTTTCGTACATTTCTCTGCCATCGTAGGTGATGGTTTCAAGACGCTGGCCGAAGGTCAAAAAGTCAGCTTCCAGATCGAGAAAGGCCCCAAAGGACCACAAGCTGCGCAAGTCAGTGTGCAGGGCTAATTAAAAAAGACCCCGCACCGTCAATCGGTGCGGGGTTTTTTGTTTTTATTCAAGCTCAGACCTAAAACCACAAAGCAATAATAAATCGGTAATCAGAGCGAGCGGTAAGAGGAGGCGAAGATGGCGAGGAGTGATAACGCAATGTGGAATGAAGTCGAATACAGTGTTGTCAGTGTCGAGAAGATTGAAACCCCGGACGGAATGGAAGGTTCAAACTGGTACCGTTACGTCATTGGCCGCGGCACTTCCACCATGGTCGGCAACCGCCGAGGTACCCTGAAGCAGGTGACCGAACACGCCAGGAGTCTGGCGAATGATCTTAACGCCCGCAATGGCCGCAACGGCAAATCGCTGTGGGCACCGCGTCAGAACAAAGTGAGTTAAGCCAGGCGCGGACTGGATTCGCTCCCGCGAAGGTAACGTCTTTGCCAGGGTTTGCTGGCACAAGCCATTAGATTTTACTTATGTCACGGCATGGTCAGGGAGAGCATGCATTGGCAGAATCTCGACCTAACGATTACACTAGTCTCCATCCTAAAAGCGCCTTACCCGGCTGAATTACCCACCGACCTGTCGATCGCCATCCATGTTGAGTTATCGCCACCTGTATCATGCCGGCAATTTTGCCGATGTGGTCAAACACGTCGTGCTGGTCGCCTTGCTCGAGGCCATTACGCGCAAACCGACACCCTGTTATGTCCAGGACACGCACGCCGGTTGCGGTGCCTATGCACTCGATAGTCACGAGGCGCAACAGGGCAAAGAACATCAGGACGGCATCGGCCGCATCTGGCAAATTCAAGAAGCGCCCCAGGTCATCCATCGGTATCTGGAAATCGTACGCGAATGGAATGCGGGCCTGCCGGAGCCGCGTTACTATCCCGGTTCGCCGGCCATTGCGCAGTCGCTCTTGCGCAAGAGTGACAGGTTAGTCCTGACCGAACTGCATCCGCAGGATCATGACGCGCTGGTCAATCAGTTTCAGGACGATAAACGCATCCGTATTCACAAACAGGATGCCTACCAGGGCTTAAAGGCCTTTCTGCCGCCCCCGGAAAAGCGTGGCTTGGTACTGATCGATCCGCCTTTCGAACGCAAGGATGAATACGACCGCGTGGTCGCCGGCTTGCAGACGGGATACAGTCGCTGGAGCCACGGGATTTATGCCATCTGGTACCCCATCATGTCGCGTGGTTTGCAAACACGTTTTCTGGAGGCGTGCGTCGCGACGGGTATTCGCAAGATCCTGCACTGTGAATTTTTGATTGCGCCGTTTTCGTCGGACAAACGTTTTGTCGGCTGCGGCATGCTCATTGTCAATCCGCCCTGGCAGATCGATACCACTCTCGAGATTTGTCTGCAATGGTTGCAGGTCCCCTTGCGGCAAGCCAATGATGTGCAGGTCCGGGTCGACTGGCTGGTCCCGGAATAACAACAGGGAGGCGCGACATGGATATCATCAACTGGATCGGTACCCTCGCCGGGGTATTCACTACCATTGCGTTTATCCCGCAGGTGGCCAAGACCTGGAAGACCCGATCCGCCGGCGATATTTCCCTGCTGATGTTTCTGTTGTTCAGCAGCGGGGTTTTGCTATGGTTAATCTATGGCGTGTTATTGCAGGCCATGCCGATCATCGTTGCCAATGGCATTACCCTGAGTCTGTCGGCCTCGATCCTGGTGATGAAGATCAAGGACCTGCGCGCGCAGCGGCGTCGGCAACTGGCGGCGGATCAGCGAACCCTCTAGGGCACGAAAACTATTTTCATGAACGCGGTGAAATATTCCAAGGACCCGCAAGTCGACACGAGTTTGCGGCACTCGCTCAAGGATGCGGTGGCGTTTTCGGTCATGAGCGGAGGACTCGAAACCTATTTCTCCGCCTTCGCATTGTTCCTCAAGGCCAGCGCCTCCCAGGTTGCGTTTCTGGCCACCTTCCCGAACCTGCTCGGATCTCTGGCACAACTGCTCTCGGCCTTTCTGGGCCATCGCCTGAATCGGCGTAAACCGTTGATCGTGATCGGCGCGTATAGCCAGGCGGCGATCCTGCCCTTGATGATCCTGTTGCCGTGGTTTTTCCCCGACTATGCTATTGCCATCCTGGTGGTGTGCTTGACCCTGTATTACGCGGCCTCGCACTTCATCGCACCCCAGTGGATGAGTCTCATGGGCGAACTGGTATCGGAACGCCGACGCGGTCGTTTCTTTGCACGGCGTACGGCACTGGCAACCATCGCGTCATTTTCCGCCCTGTGCATCGCCGGGGTGATTCTGCACGTATTTAATTTGCTTGCGATCACGGCGGCCGGGTTTGTCTTGTTGTTCGGCATCGCCTTTGTTGCCAGACTGACCTCCGCCTATCATCTGGCAAAAATGCATGAGCCACACGCGCATGCCGCGAGTCTCGAACCGGTGCACAACCTGCGCTGGCTTAAGGGCGAGCAGTTTCGTCCTGCACTGCGTTTTAGCCTGTTCTTCGTACTGATGCAGTCAGCGGTCGGTATCTCGGCACCGTTTTTCTCGGTATACATGCTGAAGACCTTGCAGTTCAGTTACCTGGAGTATATGGCCAACATCGGCACGGCGGTGCTGGTGCAGTTTCTTACCCTGAGCTACTGGGGCCGTATCGGCGATGTCATGGGGAATCGTCTGGTGTTGCTGACGACGGGTTCGATCATTCCGTTTCTGCCGGCGATGTGGGTGTGGACGGGAAATTTCTGGTACTTGATGTTGATCCAGGTTGTAAGCGGTTTTTGCTGGGCGGGTTTCAGCCTGAGCGCCGGCAATATTCTTTACGAACTCATCCCGCGCGAGAAACGTGCGACCTACCAGGCTTTACAGAGCGTGGCGATGACCCTCGGGGTCTTCTGCGGTTCAATGCTGGGTGTGGCAGTGACCACGTGGCTGCCGGCGCAATTGACCATTGCCGGCGTGCATATCCAGCTGGCCGCCAGCTTGCTGTGGGCACTGTTATTATCGAGTGCCTGTCGGGTGCTGGTGGCGATTGTATTTTTGCCGCGTGTACAGGAATTGCGTAAGCCGCGCCGCAAGATCTCGCCGTACCAACTGGTGTTCCGGTTTACGCGGTTTAATGCCTTTTCCGGTTTGTTATACGATATCGTGACCAAGGTGCAGAAACAGGAGCGCGACAGATAGCCACCTGTCTTTAACGACTGCGCGGAAAAACAATGCATGAGATTAAACTCGACGATCTGAAAGACGCCAGGCTGCTGACCCAGGCGGTGCTGCAGATCACGCAAATGCTGGGGATGTATCAGGCCGAACTGGCGCGCATTTTGGGCTTGCAGTGCAACGATATCGGCGAGATGGCCTCGGCGCGACAGGTCTTGTCACCGGATTCGCCGGCATGGCGGCGGGCCAGGCAATTTGTCGTTTTGTACGAGCGGCTCTATCGGCATTTTGCCGGCGACGGCGTGGCGATCTATCACTGGCTGCGCACGGAACAGGCGCAGTTGGCCGCCAGCCCTTTCTTGGCGATGGTGGATGCGGGTCGCCTGGATGACGTGGTCGGCTGCTTCGAGTCCGGGCCGATGAGGAATCTTCACGATGACGGGAAAACCCGGCCGTAAGTGGTCCCAGCGGGTGACGCAGACCAGCAATGCCCTGGACCTGGAGCAGGGCGTTTTCACCTGGGATGATCCAAAGCGTATTGCGCTGTCACTGGCGCGTTCGGCAGAGGAAAGCAAACGGCGCAAGGCTGACCCCTTCCGCTCCGCCATGTCGATGCTGGTATTTTATATAAACCGCGCGGGCCGCAAGCTGGACCGCCGGCAACGCCGGATCCTCGAACAGGCCAAACAGGAATTGCGGGTCCTGTACGGCCGGGACCGCTGAGCCGCAAAAACCTGTCTCGATATTGTTCCAGATCAAGCCACTCCGCTCGAATCTCGCTACACTAGTTAAAGATGAGTATGGGTTGGAGGCCTGCATGTTTGGTGAACATCATCATTTGACGCAAGAATTTCCGGAATTGAAAGACAAAATCCATGAATTGAAGACACATAACCCGGCCTTTGCCGAGTTATTCGATAAATACAATGCCATCGATAACGAGATCTACCGCATTGAGGAACAAATCGAGACACCGTCCGATGAATATACCGAGAACCTCAAAAAGCAACGCCTGCAGTTGAAGGATCAGTTGTTCCAAATGCTGAACCAGGCATAAGTCGGCACTCAATGAAGCAGGTTATGGGAGGTGAATCGTGACGCAGGATATCGAACAGGAAATCGCCGAATTGCGCAAACGGCGCGATGAATTGCGCGAACGGCTCGCCTCCATCGAAAAGGATTATCGTGCGGGGTTGCCGGCGGATTTCGAGGAGCAGGCGATTCAACTGGAGAATGCCGAAGTCCTGGCCGGGATCGCCAAGGCGACAGCGGATGAACTCGACCTGGTCGAAAAACGCCTGGCGGAACTCGGCTGATCCCGATGGGCTGGCGTACTGACAGGTACGCGCTTGCAGGCTGATGCGTCATGCTGAACATCGCCGCACTCCTGACCCCGGAAAATTTTGACCACCCGGTCAGCGGGATAGAATTACTGGAAACCCATATCTCCTGGGTCATTCTTACCGGTGACTATGTCTATAAGATCAAGAAACCCGTCAACCTGGGGTTTCTGGATTTTTCCAGCCTGACCCAGCGTCGTTTCTATTGCGAGGAAGAATTACGCCTGAATCGACGGCTGGCCCCCGCGATCTACCTCGATGTGATCCCCATCCGCGGCACATCCGATGCGCCGCATGTCGGTGGTGATGGCGACATTATTGATTACGCCGTCAGGATGCGCCAGTTTCCGCAGTCCGCACAATTGGACCGTTTGCTCCAGCACGGCAATTTACCCGCGGGTTATCTGGACGACATTGCCGATGTGGTGGCGAGGTTTCACGCCAGGGTCGATAAGGCACCTGCCGCGATGCAATACGGCGAGCCGGAGCAGGTATGGCAACCGGTAGAAGAAAATTTTGCGCAAATCCGCGAACGCGAACACCGCGCCGACATACTGGAACAACTGGACAGCTTGCAGGACTGGAGTCGACGGAATTTTGCGGACTTGCAGGCGGTCATGCGTCAGCGCAAACGCGACGGCTTTGTACGCGAGTGTCACGGCGACCTGCACCTGCGCAATATCGCCTGGTTCGAAAATGCGCCGGTCATTTTTGACTGTATCGAGTTCAATCCCGCGCTGCGCTGGATTGATGTCATCAGCGACATCACCTTTCTGTTCATGGATCTCATCGACCGCCGTCAGCCAGCCCTGGCGTACCGTATGCTCAACCGGTATCTGAGTCACACCGGTGATTATGCCGGCCTGGTGCTGCTGCCGTTTTATTTTGTCTACCGGGCGATGGTGCGCGCCAAGGTGAATTGCATTCGCTTGTCCCAATCCGATCTGAGTGCACAGGAGCGGGCAGTCGACGAACAGGAGTTCGCCGGTTATCTGGCCTTGGCGCAGTCATTTATCCGCCGGCGCAAGCCCAGCCTGATGATCACCTGGGGCCTGTCTGCCTCAGGCAAGAGTACGATCAGTGAGGGGCTGCTGGCAGCGCTGGGTGCGGTGCGCTTGCGTTCCGACGTGGAACGCAAACGCCTGGTCGGCATCGACGCACTGACTCGCGCGAAATCCATTCCCGGCGCCGGGATTTATACAGCGGAGATGAGTGATCGGACGTATGCGCATTTATTGCGACAGGCACAAACGCTGCTGAGCGCCGGGTTTCCGGTGATCGTTGATGCGGCGTTCCTTGCGGCGGCGCGGCGCAAACCGTTTGCGGAACTCGCGCGGCAGTTGCAAGTGCCCTTTGTCATTTTGCAGTGTGTGGCAAGTGCCTCATGCCTGCGGCAACGCATTTGCCAGCGTGCGGACGATGCCTCGGACGCCGACCTGGCGATTCTCGAAAACCAGTTGCGACAGTTTACCCCGCTGGCGGCGGAGGAATTGCCCGACACGATTACTATTGATACGGAACAGGCGGTTGATATCGCAAAACTGGCACAACATGTCAGGGCCCACGCGGAGGATGTGACCAATGCCTGAATCACGCAACAGTCGACGCCGCTTTCTCAAACAGTGTGCCGGTCTGAGCCTGTTAAGCATGCCCGGCTCGAAGTATGTTTTCGCGGACACCCCCATACACCTGCGCCCGATACCAAAGACGGGCGAATCCATACCTGCGGTCGGGATGGGCACCTGGCTGACGTTTGCCGTTGGCGACGACAGCGCAGAGCGGGCAACCCGCGTGGAGGTGTTACGTGCCTTTTTGAAAGAAGGCGGGCGCCTGATCGATTCATCGCCGATGTACGGCAGTTCGGAAGAGGTCATCGGCTATTGCCTGAAGCAGTTACATGCCGAAGAAAAGATATTTGCGGCGACCAAGGTCTGGACCGCAGGCTGGCAGCAAGGCGTGCGTCAGATGCGGCGTTCGCAAGCGCTGTGGGGTGTGAAGCGTTTCGATTTGATGCAGGTGCATAACCTGCTGGACTGGCGGACGCATCTGGCGACGTTGAAGAGCTGGAAACAGGAAGGCCGAATCCGCTACATCGGTGTCACCACGTCCCATGGCCGTCGTCATCCTGAACTGGAAAAGATCATGGCAACGGAAAGCGCCATCGACTTTGTCCAGTTCACCTATAACATTGAGGATCGCGAGGTCGAGCAGCGCTTGTTGCCACTGGCGGCGGAACGCAAACTGGCGGTGATCGTCAATCGCCCGTTCCAGGGTGGCAATCTTTTCCAGCGGGTCGCCGGCAAGCCCCTGCCTGCCTGGGCGGGAGAGATCGATTGCCATGACTGGGCGCAGTTCTTTTTGAAATTCATTATCAGCCACCCTGGGGTGACCTGTGCGATACCGGCAACCTCACGCGTTGAACACATGCGGGAGAATATGGGCAGTCTGCGTGGCCGCTTGCCGGACGCCTCGCTGCGCAATAAGATGATCAACTATTACGAAAGCCTGACGTGAGGAAGAAGCCATGCTTGCCAATAAACTGGTACGGACGAGTCTGATCCTGTTGTCCCTGTGCATGGCGTCCGTTGCGCAGGGTTCGGATGACGAGGCGTGGGTCTATGGTAAATGGGAACTGAGCTATGACCCGGACGGCGGTAAAAAGGACTATCTGGAATTTCTGCCCAACGGCGATGCCTGGAGTATCGGACCGAATGGCAAAATCCCGGGGCTGTATATTATCGATGGCGATACCGTCAAAGCCGTTTTTACCTGGAAGGAAAAAGACTTCATCATGACCTTCCATGGCGATCGGCAAAACAGGCAACTCAGGATCGTCACCAGCCGTACGGGCAAGGCATCGGTTTACACGAAGATCGACAAGCCTTAACTCAGGACTTTAACCATCGAGTGATGTCCGGCGGGAGTGTATATCCGTAAAACACAATCTTGCCATTGCTATCCACAACCACGATGGTTGGCGAGCCGACCACGTGATAGGCCTCGGCGACATCGATGCTGGGCAGCTTGTCGGTGATGACGGTGTATTTCAGGCCATTGTCCCTGGCATAGGCTTTGATATCCGTGATGTACTCACCGGTATAATTGATGGCGACGATCGAAAGTCCCTTGCGGTGGTATTTGTCATGCAAGGCATTGAATTCCCCGATATGCGCAAAGCAATAGACGCACTGGGTTTCGTAAAACACCAGCATGACCGGCCCCTGTTGCGTCAATTGCGCCAGACTGACGGTGCTACCCGTGAGGGTCTTCAGGCTGAAACCGGGCGCGGTATCGCCGGGCTTGGGGGCAGCGGCGTATGCGCCGGACATGGCAAACAGCAAACACAAAAGAATCCCCAACTTTAATCTCTGCAAATTAGGTATCATAGCGGCCTTCCGGTAACCTGGTGTGGTAAGCGCCTGAGTTAGGCTTCAGGCGGATTTTACATACTTATATATAGCATGATTCTGTTAACTCTCAAAAATCTGGGCCTGGCCTACGGTCATCAACACCTGTTGCGTGATGTCAGTTTCCAGATCGAACGCGGCGAACGGGTATGTCTGGTCGGGCGCAATGGCGCGGGCAAGTCCACCTTGTTTCGCGTGATCAGTGGTCAGATCCAGGTGGACGATGGCGAGATCTGGTATCCCGATACCCTGCGCATTTCCTATCTGGAACAGGATGTGCCCCTGGACAGCGCAGATACCATCTTCGACGTGGTGGCGGCGGGGCTGGGTGAAGTCGGTGAATTGTTATCGCGTTATCATCATGCCCTGCATGCGATTAACCATGATGATCCCCATGGTCTGTCCGGCCTGGCCGAATTGCAGCATGCCATCGAGGTCGCCGACGGCTGGAATATTCAGCAACGCGTGGAGATGACCTTGAGCCGTCTCGACCTGCAGGCGGACAAACGCCTGTGCGATTGTTCCGGTGGCATGCGCCGCCGCGTGCTGTTGGCGCGGTCCCTGATCAGTCAGCCGGATTTGTTATTGCTGGACGAACCGACCAACCACATGGATATCGCCGCCATTGGCTGGCTGGAAGAGTATCTGCTGTCCTATCCCGGGGCCTTGATCTTCATTACCCACGATCGCACCTTTCTGAAAAATCTGGCCACGCGCATTATCGAACTGGATCGTGGGACACTGACGTCGTTTCCCGGCGACTATGAAAATTATTTGCGGCGTAAAGAGGAGATGCTGGAGGCCGAGGCGCGTGCCAATGCCAAGTTCGACAAGCGCCTCAGCGAGGAAGAGGCCTGGATTCGCCAGGGCGTGAAGGCGAGACGCACGCGTAACGAAGGCCGGGTACGCGCCTTGTTAAGATTGCGCGAACAACGCCGGCAACGGGTGGAGACACCGGGCAAGGCGACGCTGCAAGTGGACAGCGGTGACATTGCCGGGAAGCTGGTGGCGGACCTGCGCGATGTCAGTTTCGCGTACGGCGAACACACGGTGATTGATCACTTATCGACGCGCATCTTGCGTGGCGATCGCGTGGGGATTATCGGGCCGAACGGTTCCGGCAAAAGCACGCTGTTGAAATTGATCCTGGGCGAGATCAAACCCAGTTCGGGCAGGGTCGTGCTGGGCACTAAGCTCGATATGGCCTATTTCGATCAACACCGTTCGCAACTCGACCCGGAAAAGAGCGTGCGCAACAACCTGTCGGAAGGCAGCGATTACATCACGGTCAAGGGACGCTCCCGCCATGTCATCGGTTACCTGCGCAGCTTTTTGTTTCCGCCGGAGCGTGTCGATGAGCCGGTAAAAAATCTTTCCGGCGGCGAGCGCAATCGCCTGTTGCTGGCAAAATTGTTCACGCAACCGGCGAACATGCTGGTGCTGGACGAGCCCACGAACGACCTGGATGTGGATACCCTGGAATTACTCGAAGAACTCCTGAACGAATATGAAGGGACCTTGTTGCTGGTCAGTCACGACCGCACGTTCCTGGACAACGTCGTGACCAGCACGCTGGTGTTCGAAGGGCATGGTCAGGTCGGCGATTACGTTGGCGGCTACGAAGACTGGCTGCGGCAACGCAAGCCGGTCGAGCCGCCTGCTGTGGCCAGGCCCAAGGATGAAGCCACGCCGGATCCAATAAGCAAATCATCCAAACCTAAGACAACAGGGAAGGTCAAGCTCTCGTTCAACGAACAGCGTGAACTGCAGCATCTGCCGGAACGTATCGAGGCCCTGGAAGAAGAGCAACGCGAGATCGAATTGCTGGTGAGCCAGGGCGATTTTTACCAGGGCGATAAAGTTCTTATCAAGGATACCCTGGCGCGGCTGGAGACGATTCAACAGGAACTTGGCGATGCCTATCGCCGCTGGGAATATCTGGACGGGTTTGCCGGTTAACCGCGTTTTAAGAAAAATTTAAGATTCTGATAGTTTTTATTTAGGAAACGCCTACGCATCGTTCCCCTATGATTTGACCATAACGCAGGGCATGGCCCCATGTCCCTGGTCAAATTATCCAAGAGGAGGGAATACGATGAAATCCAGAAATATGCTTCGCAGTGCTGCCGTCCTGGCAGGTCTGCTCGGTTGCCTGCCCGTGCAGGCGGATACGCAATCCGACTATCAGTTGCTGATACGCGGCCGCTATCTGCTCGCGACCAGCGGCTGTAATGACTGCCATACGCCGGGATATCCCGAGGCCGGTGGCAAGGTGCACGAGAGTAAGTGGTTGGTCGGCAGTGCGGTGGGTTTTCAGGGACCCTGGGGGACCACTTATCCGGCCAACTTGCGACTGATGCTGAGCAAGATGAGCGAACAACAATGGCTGCAAACGGCACGCAAGCCCATGCGTCCGCCGATGCCCTGGTTCAGTCTGCGCGACATGAGTGATACCGATCTGCGTGCGATCTATGCGTATGTGCGCAAACTCGGACCGGCCGGGATACCGGCACCGGCGTTTGCGCCGCCAGGCATCGCAGTGAAGACACCGTACTTTGAATTTGTGCCCAAGAACCTGCCGCAAACGGCACGGGCCGATCAGTAACACACGCTATGACACGAGGATGCCAGCATGTTTGACACGTTATTGTTTTTGCACTTTTTCGGGATCTCCATCGGTGCCGGCACGGGCATTTATATGCTGGCGCTGTCACGGCATGCCGCCCGCAATCTGGATCAGGCGGAAGCGCGCACCCTGATGCCGGGCGTGACGAATACGATCTCCGGTGTCGGTAAACTGGGTTTGTTAGTGCTGATTGTCAGCGGTATCAGCATGACGGTGGTCATGGGCAAGAGCGCGTGGTCCGGTATGTTCCTGACCAAGCTGATCCTGGTGGCGCTGTTGGTGGTATTTCTGCTTGCCATGCGGCAACTGGTGCGTCGCGTTCAGGTCAAGGGTGATATGTCGGCAGCACAGCTTATGAAAAGGATTGCGCTACTGGGACCTGCGTTAGGGATATTAATTATCTTCACCGCCGTCCTGGCGTTCCATTGATCAGTTCTGTTCCAGTGCAATGGCGCGGTCGACTTGCAGGCGAAAGCGACCGCGTCCGGTCTTTTCCAGACGCAGAAAATCGCAACGCTCCGACAGGCGTTTTTGCAATAGGATCAGGCGTGCCTCCAGGTTGTCACCGATTTCCGGCAGACCCAGCGTCGGATCCAGACGCAGTTCGCGGTTGCTGAATTCGGTGCGTCCCTGTTCGCGAAAATCACGCAGAAGTTTCCAGAAGATGGCGCCGGCGACACCCTTGATAAGATATTCCTCGTCGATAAACAGACTGTCATTCGCCGGATAATGACGAATCACACATGCCGGCGATTGCTGCTGCAGTTTGATAGGTTTTACATTCGTTTCCACTGGTGTTTCATTGATGTCCTGTAACTGACTGAAACGCATCGCCAGGTAATCCGCCAGCGACATCAGTGCATCTTCGTCTTCATAGGTAAAACGCAGATCGTGCGGACTGTCGACATATAACACGCCCAGCAATTTGTCTTGCAGCGTGATGGGGACGGCGAGCTGGCTGTGCGGATTGGCCAGGCCGGCGAAGGGAATTTCAGTCTCCAGTTCGAGGTCCGGGTTGTCCTGCATCAGGTTGTCGCGTACGGCACGGTTATAGGCATATTGTCCGGTCATGTACATGATCCGAATCGGCGTCTGTTGTTGTGCCGCCACGCCGATAACGCCGGTGCCCAGGGGAATTTCCGCGCCGATTCCTGAAACGTCGTAACCGCAACTGGCAACGGTATAGAGGCGATCGCCATGGCAGTCATACATCAACAACATGGCATGGCGGATATCGAAGTGTGTTTGCAATGCTGACATTATTGCATCGAACAGAACATCGAGATCATGACATTGATTGAGTTGTTGCAAGGCGCCGCGCAATGCCGCCAGGCGACTGCTTTGCGGCAGGGTGCAGGGCAGGCGTTCGCAAAGAGTCCCTTCAATCGAGAGAACCTCGTAGATATCGGCACCCAACAGATGAAATACCTTGGCCATGCCGGTATGCGAAGCGATGCCGGCGAGTTTGGCCTTCATATTTTCAAACAGGGGACCTTTATCTTCCGTGCGTAAGTACTTTACGTTGAGGCGATAGTGAGCGCTGGTATCCGGATCGACCACCTGCACCATGGCGTAAGGATTGGCCAGGATGTTTTCGCGGGTCTTGTTGAAGAACTGAAACGACAGGGCGACATGCTGGTTATCCACATAGTGTACCTGTGACACCGGCGTGATGTTGGGCGTGCCATCCTGGGCGACCGTCGCAATGACGGACGGGATGACGCCTTCAAGACTGCTGCGCAGGGAGTTCAGACTGGGCGCGTCATTCATATAGCGATCTTCTGCCCGGCCCTGGGTCCCGGTGTCTGGGAGTAGGCGCGCTCGGGTGTAAAACGGATTGCCACGTAATGTTCATCCAGCGGCGGGATCACGGCCTCGCAAAACGCCGGCGGATAGCCCAGCCTGCTGATTTCCTGCATAAACGACTGGCGATAGGCAGCGATGGCCGGACGGTCCTCGGCGCTTACCGCAAGTATCCGGGCGTCACTGCCTTTGAGCTGGATCGTTTGATGTGTCGACGGGCGGCTGAAGACCACCGCCAGCATCCGATTGGCATGGATGTTCTCAAGCAGGTGTTGGTTGTGCAGGCTGGTGAGAAAAATACTGAGCTGATGACCGTCTGCCGTGAAGCGGCAACCGGCGGCGCGGGATATCGCCGGCCGGTTTTCCTGGTTGCGGGTCGCCACATTGATGGAGACAAACTGCTGGATAAATGCGGCAGTGTCGTCATCGAGTCTGGGTGTCAGCGTCGTCATGGGCTAATCATAGCAAGCAGTCTCCTTAGCTGGAGAGATGGTTTTTCGGGGTAATTTCACCAACTCCTTGATAACTGAGTGAATTACTCAGGAATACACCTACAGATTATGTCATTGAATTTAAAGGATTCAGTGATATAAATATCCTAGTAAATTACTCAAGAAATGGAGGCCGAATGAGTACCACCCAACAGGAACTCCAGCACATCATCGACGCCGGCTATGAGCACGGTTTTGTTACCGAGATCGACGCCGATACCTTGCCGCCCGGCCTGAATGAAGATGTCATTCGCCAGATCTCGGCCAGGAAGCAGGAACCGGAGTGGATGCTGGCGTGGCGTCTGCAGGCCTATCGCCACTGGCAGACCATGCGCGAGCCCAACTGGGCGCATTTCAAAACGCCACCCGTCGATTACCAGGGCATCTCGTACTATTCCGCGCCGAAGAAGGCCGGCGACGGCCCCAAGAGTCTGGATGAGATCGACCCGCAATTGCTGGAGACCTACAACAAGCTGGGCATTCCTCTGGAAGAACAGAAGGTGTTGGCCGGCGTGGCGGTGGATGCCGTGTTCGACAGTGTCTCGGTCGCGACGACATTCAAACAAACGCTGCGCGATGCCGGTGTGATCTTCTGTTCCATCTCGGAGGCGGTGCGCGAACACCCGCAACTGGTGCAACAATACCTGGGCAAGGTGGTACCCCACACCGATAATTACTTCGCGGCGCTGAATGCCGCGGTGTTTTCCGATGGTACCTTCGTGTATGTGCCGGAAGGCGTACGTTGTCCCATGGAGTTATCCACGTATTTTCGCATCAATGCCGCCAAGACCGGGCAGTTCGAGCGTACCCTGATCATCGCCGACAAGGGCGCCAGTGTCAGTTACCTCGAAGGTTGCACGGCCCCCATGCGCGACGAAAACCAGTTGCATGCCGCCGTGGTGGAATTGATCGCCATGGATGACGCCAGTATCAAATATTCCACCGTGCAGAACTGGTATCCGGGCGACGCCCAGGGCCGCGGCGGGATTTACAACTTCGTGACCAAGCGCGGAGACTGTCGCGGCGATCGTTCGCATATCTCGTGGACGCAGGTGGAGACCGGCTCGGCGATCACCTGGAAGTATCCGAGTTGTATTTTGCGCGGTAACGATTCGGTCGGCGAGTTTTATTCGATTGCCGTGACGCGTGGCAAACAGCGCGCGGATACCGGGACCAAGATGATCCATCTTGGCCGCAATACGCGCAGCACCATCATTGCCAAGGGCATCAGTGCGGGCGAAGGACAAAACGTCTATCGTGGTCTCGTGCGCATGAGTCCGCGCGCCGAGAATGCGCGCAATCATACCCAATGCGATTCCCTGTTACTTGGCGACAAATGCGGTGCGCATACCTTTCCCTATATCGAGGTGCGCCATCCCAGTGCGGACGTGGAGCACGAGGCGACCACGTCCAAGATCAGCGAAGACCAGTTGTTTTATTGCCGGCAGCGCGGGCTGAATGAGGAACAGGCGGTGAACATGATCGTCAATGGCTTCTGCAAGGAAGTCCTCAAAACGCTGCCCATGGAATTCGCGGTGGAGGCACAGAAATTATTGAATGTCACGCTCGAAGGTGCCGTGGGCTAACAGTACAGCGAGGAGAGATAAATGCTTACGATTTCAGATTTACATGTCAGCGTGGACGACAAACCGATCCTGAAGGGGCTGGACCTGAGTGTGCAGGCCGGTGAAGTGCATGCCATCATGGGACCTAACGGTTCCGGTAAAAGCACACTCGCCCATGTGCTGTCCGGGCGCGACGGTTACGAAGTCACGCAAGGCAGCGTGACATATCAGGGCCGCAATCTGCTGGACCTCGCTATCGAGGAACGCGCACAGCAAGGCGTGTTTCTGGCAATGCAATATCCGGTGGAGCTGCCGGGTGTGAACAACCTGACGTTTTTGCGCGAGGCCTGCAACAGCCAGCGTCGTGCCCGTGGTGAACCGGAACTGGATGCCGTTGCCTTCATGCGTCTGGTGCGGGACAAGGCAAAGCAGGTGGAACTGCCTGATACCTTATTGAAGCGCGACGTGAACAGCGGTTTCTCCGGTGGCGAGAAGAAACGGAACGAGATCCTGCAAATGGCCTTGCTGGAACCGCGCCTCGCGATTCTGGATGAAACCGATTCCGGGCTGGATATCGATGCCTTGCGCATCGTTGCCAACGGCGTAAATGCCCTGCGCGGTCCGGAGCGGGCCATGATCGTCGTCACCCACTACCAACGCCTGCTCAATTACATCGAGCCGGATTTCGTGCATGTCCTGATCGACGGCCGGATCGTCCGCTCCGGCGACAAGTCGCTGTCACTGGAACTGGAAGAAAAGGGTTATGGCTGGATCAGCAGCGAGGCCGTGGCATGAACGCGCAACCCGCACATCAGGCATGGTTTGAAAACGTGCTCGCGCAAAACCGTTCGCGGCCGGTCGACAGTACGCAGCGCTGGCTGAACCAGACACGCGAGGCGGCGCGCCAGCGAATCCCGCAATTGCCGATCCCTCAGCGCAAACAGGAGGCCTGGCGCTATACCGACCTGAGCGGTTTGTATGAACAGATGTTTTACATGCCGTCGACACCGGTGACGGCACTGGATGAGGACGACATTGAACACTGGGTCTATCCGGCAGGCGGGAGTTATCGCCTGGTATTCGCCAATGGCCAGTGCGTCCCGGCGTTGTCCAATATCCAGTCCATTCCGCACAAACTTAAGTTAGGCAGCTTACGTGCGGCCTTGTCCACGGACGGCAAGCTCGTGACCGACGCACTGATGCGCCAGCACGGGCATGAACCGGATGTCTTTACCGAATTAAACCGGGCCTTGCTCGATGACGGTTTGTTTATTCACATCCCCGCGAATGTGGAACTCGATCTGCCCATCGAGGTGGTGTACCTCAATCTCAGTGTGGAGCGCGAGACCTTGTCGCAACCGTACGCACTGGTGATCCTGGAAGAGAATGCCCGCGCAACCCTGGTAGAACACTTTATCAGTACCGGCGCTTCCAGCTATTTCTTCAATGGCATGAGCCAGTTGCAGCTGGGCAGGCACGCCGTCCTCGATCATTATCGCCTGCAGGACGAAAGCCGGCAGGCGTATCATCTGAGCAGGGTGGGCTTGCGGCAGGCGGCGTCAAGCACTTATCGCGGCATGCAGATCGCCACCGGCGGCGCCTGGAGCCGCAGCGATTTTGATGTGCACTTTGACGGCGCACACGCCGAATGCGAACTGCGCGGTATCAATACGGTCGGTGCGCAGCAATACAGTGACGTGCATCTGGATATACACCACGCGCAGCCGGCCTGCCGTAGTCGTCAGGATTTTCGCGGCATCGTTTACGGCAAGGGGCGCGCCGTGTTTGACGGCAGGATCGTGGTGGAAAAGGATGCGCAGAAATCCGACGCCATGTTGAGTAACAAAAACCTCCTGTTGAGCGAGGATGCCGAGGTCGATACCAAACCGCAGCTGGAGATCTACGCGGATGACGTCAAGTGCGGCCACGGCACCACGGTCGGCAAAATCGACCCGGCGCAGATCTTTTACCTGCGTTCACGCGGCATCAGCGAGGCGGCAGCCCGCCGCATGCTGTGTCTGGGTTTCGCCGAACAGATACTGGCCCAGGTGACGGACAGTAGATTACATAATTTTCTGTCCCGCCAGATCGCCATGCGGCTGGCGCAAGAGGGTGACGCGTAATGGAAACCAGGGTCGTTAATTTTATGGATCAATCGCAACAGGGTGATACCTCTTTGCCTGCGGATGCGCCACTGCGGGACAAGGTCATCGCCGCCTTGCGCCGTGTCTACGACCCCGAGCTGCCGGTGAATATCTATGACCTCGGGCTCATCTATAAGCTGGATATTCAGGACCGCGATGTCGACGTCGTGATGACATTGACGACACCCCATTGCCCGGTGGCGGAGTCCATGCCGGGCCAGGTGGAGGCGGCAATCAGGACCATCGACGAGATTGGCAAGGTCTCCGTTCGTCTGACCTGGGACCCGCCCTGGACGGCAGAAAGCCTGTCAGACGAAGCCAAGTTGACGCTTGGGATTTTATAAGGCGGAGTGCGTGATGTCGAAACTCGATCACATTGCGGAAACGTTCGAATTCCTTGGCGACTGGGAGCAACGCTACCAGTATCTGATCGAACTGGGCGAGCAACTGCCGGCCATGCCTGAACAGCTCAAAACCGAAGAAAACCGGGTCAAGGCCTGCATGAGCAAGGTCTGGGTTGTGGCCTACGTGCATGACGGACGCATCCGTTATCACGGCGATTGCGATACCAGTGTCATCAAGGGTGTGCTCGCGCTGCTGATCGACTTGTGCAACGATCTCACTGCCAAAGAGATCCAGACCATCGACATGGATGAGATCTTCAAACGCCTGAATCTCGACGAGCATTTGTCACCGAATCGTCATGTCGGTGTCTACGCCATGTTCGACTTGATGAAACAGAAGGCCTTGAGTGTCGAAAAGGCCTCACCCGCCGCACTGAATAGTGCGGCGTCATACTGAATCGGAGGTGTTCTCGAGTTCGGAACTTTATAGCAGTCGCTTACTCAAACAGGCATAACAATCACAAGCGCATTTCAGCATGATTCAGACTGGCAAACAAAAAGAAAGCGTGCAAATGATCCTGTTTGGTGCCGGTGGCGATCTGTCGGTACGGCTAATCGTCCCCGCGCTCTACAATCTTTATCTCGACGGCAAATTACCGAAAAATTTCCGTTTGATCGGTGTCGGGCATCATGCCTACACCGACGAGTCACTGGTGGAAACGTTCCGCGACGGGGTCGCGCAATTTTCCCGGCAAGGCATGCGGGATGAAGCGTCCTGGCAGGCGTTCGCCCGCCTGATTCATTACTTTCACGGAGACTTGAAACAATCCGCGACCTACACCGAACTGGCATCGGTACTGACAAGGCAGGAACAGGCCTGGAACGATAAAAGCGAACATCTGTTTTATCTGGCAATCCCGCCTTCACTGTTTGCCGTGGTGGCGCAAGGTCTCGGTAGTGCCGGCATGGCGCGTAAACGCGATAGCGCGCGCATCGTGGTGGAAAAGCCCCTGGGTTACGACCTGGATTCGTTTCGCGATATCAATCAGACCATTCGCAACCATTTTCACGAAGAACAGATCTTTCGCATCGATCACTTCCTGGGCAAGGAAACGGTGCAGAATATCCTCGCCTTACGCTTTGCCAATCCGATCTTCGAACCCATCTGGAACCGCCGTTATGTCGATCACGTGGCAATCACGGTGGCGGAGACCCTGGGCGTGGAAAAGCGCGGCAAGTTCTACGAGCATGCCGGCGCCTTGCGCGACATGATCCAGAATCATTTAATGCAACTGGTCTGTCTGGTTGCCATGGAACCGCCGGTGGCCTATGACGCCGAAGATATTCGCGGTAAAAAGCTCGATGTACTGCGCGCGCTGCGCCCGATCCAGGCCGATGAGGTCGCCAAGGTCGCGGCGCGCGGACAATACGCCGAAGGCTGGCTCAATGGTGCGCATGTGCCCGCCTATCGCAAGGAACCCGATGTGGCGCCGGCATCCAATGTCGAAACCTATGCCGCACTGAAATTGTATATCGACAACTGGCGTTGGCAGGATGTGCCGTTTTTCCTGCGCACCGGCAAGCGCATGGCCGCCAACGTCTCTGAAATATCGATCCGTTTTCGTGATGTCCCGCATCAGGCCTTTCCCGCATCGGTCGGTCTGAATGCCGCACCCGCACGCCTGGTGATCCAGCTTTCGCCAGAGCAGGGCATCGTACTCAAATTCATGGCCAAGGAACCCGGCGCGCAATTGCGCCTGAGCCCGGTGGACATGCGTTTCAGTTATGCCGAGGCCTTCGACACGACGCTGCCCGATGCCTATGAAACCCTGTTGCTGGATGTCATGCTCGGCGACGCGACGCTGTTTATGCATTCGGATCAAGTGGAGGCCGCATGGCGGTTTTTGATGCCCGTGCTGGACGCCTGGGACAGGACACCGGCGCCGGATTTTCCGAATTATCTCGCCGGTAGCTGGGGGCCTGAAGCCGCGGAAGGATTAATCGCCGCCGACGGCAAAAGCTGGATGACACCAACCTTGCCACTGAAGGACATCGAAAACTAGGACTGCATGTCAGCATCTGATCACACACACGCACCAGGCGCACCGGGTCTACCGCCCACCTGGACCTCCAGCGCGAAACAAATGGTCGGTACCGCGTTGGGTGATTCGCGTATCTGGTACACCATCGGCCACGGCATTGTTAATGAAGTCTATTACCCCCGCATAGACATTCCGCAAATCCGCGATCTGGGTTTCATCGTGGCGGATGACAAAGGTTTCTGGGTCGAGGTCAAACGTCTGCATCAGCATACGCTGCGCACGGAAGATGTCGGTGTACCCGCTGTGATCATTCGCCACACGCATACGCGCTTTGAACTGTTGCTGCGAATTACCCCCGATCCCGAACGCGATGTGTTACTGCTGGAAGTGCAGTTACAGGGCGATGACGACCTGGCTGTGTATGCCTTGCTGGCGCCGCATTTGGGTGGCAGTGGGCACGATAATGTTGCCATGGTGGGCCGGTATCGTGGACGCCGTGTCTTGTGGGCGGAACAAGGACCGTTTGGTCTGGCGCTGGCAGCCGTCGATGCAAGACAGCGCGATGCCTTTCGGCGTGGCAGTGCCGGCTATGTCGGATTCAGTGATGGCTGGCAGGATTTCGCGCATAACAAGGCGATGCACTGGCAGTATGATTATGCCGGCCCGGGCAATGTCGCCCTGATGGGTAAACTGCCGAAATACGCGGTACTGGCCCTGGGCTTCGGCACCAGCCGTCAGGCGGCGGCAACCCTGGCGATTTCCTCCTTGTTACAACCCTTCGATCTGACCTGGCAGCAACAGGTATCCGACTGGCGCGGCTGGCATGCGCACTGTGCAACGGATGATCCCAAGTATGGCGACCTGCCGGAACAGGTCCGTCAACAATTGCAGATCTCCTCCATGATCCTGCGGGTGCATCAGGACAAGATTTATCCCGGCGCGATGGTGGCCAGTCTCAGTATCCCCTGGGGCAACAGCAAGGATGATGTGGGTGGTTATCACCTGGTGTGGCCGCGCGATCTTGTCGAATGTGCAGGCGCGTTGACGGCCTTGGGTGCGGATTATGAAGCACGCAATATCCTGCGTTATCTGATCGCGACACAACATGCCGATGGACACTGGTATCAAAACCAATGGCTGGGCGGCAAACCGTATTGGCAAGGCATCCAGCTGGATGAAGCCGGGTTTCCCGTCCTGCTCGCGACTGCCCTGATGCAACAACAGGCGCTGGATGGGGTGCAGGTACAGGATATGATCCGGCGTGCGCTGGGTTTTATTGCCTGTCACGGGCCGGCATCGGATCAGGATCGCTGGGAAGAGGACAGCGGCGTGAATACCTTTACCCTGGCGGTCTGTATCGCCGCCCTCGTGAGTGGGGCGCAATTTCTGGACGCAGACAGTCGCGATGTTGCGCTGGCCCTTGCCGATTACTGGAATGCACACATCGAGGACTGGACCGCGGTCAGTCACTCGCAGGTACAGCAGCAATTTGCTGTCGATCGCTATTACGTGCGTGTCGCCCCGGTTCAGTCACTGGCGGACGACACTGTCCTGCAGCAGGTATTGCCCATTAAAAATCGCGTCAGCGATCCGGGCCTCACCGCCAGTGAACAGATCGGCACAGACTTTTTACAACTGGTGCGCTTTGGACTACGGCGCGCGGACGATCCCGTGATTGTTGACAGTATCAAGGTGATCGATGCCTTGTTAAAAGTGGAGACACCCAGTGGACCCAGTTGGCATCGCTACAATGGCGACGGTTATGGCGAGCATGCTGATGGGCGGCCGTTCGACGGCAGCGGACGTGGACGGCTTTGGCCACTATTGACGGGTGAACGCGGTCATTATGAATTTCTCGCCGGCCGCGACCCCATGCCCTTTATCAATGCGATGCTGGCAATGTCAGGTGAGGGCGGCATGTTGCCGGAACAGGTGTGGGACAGTGCAGCGATCCCGGATTTGCATTTGTATCCAGGCAAACCTTCGGGTTCCGCCATGCCCTTGGCCTGGACGCACGCGGAGTTTGTCAAACTTGTCCATGCCTATTTGATGAAAGAGCCTATCGATCGGCCGCAGGCCGTATGGCAACGCTATCAGGGACAACGGCCGCAGGCAAAGACCGCCTTCTGGTTACAACAGGCACCCATCAACCGTATCCATGAAGGCATGCACTTATATATAGGACTGCATCAGCCCTCACTCATCCGCTGGGGCAGTAATGACTGGCGGCAGGTGCGTAATCTCCCGACCTGGGATAGTGGAATCGGTCTGCATATTGCGGAGCTGGATACCCGCCTGCTGACAGCGGGTGAAACTATCGAGTTTACCTATCGCCGCGCCGCTGACGGGGTATGGATAGGCCGGGATTATAAAATCGCCGTGGCAGCCGCGCGCGCCCCATTAACTATCTGATCTGTTTCACAATTATATTCATGCACCTGAACTGGGTGTGACCCAGATCACGGTTTTTCCAGTTCATCCCGTCGGTAAACCTCAAGAAAGTCCCCGCCCGGCTCGATTAATTAGTTGAGCAGATGACATTTTATTCGGTGTTCGGCAGCGGGCGGTTCAAGGATGCACAGATTTTCATTGATGAGAGTGTTTACGCGCATAACCAGCATTGTCCTATTCCTGAGCCTGGCCTCCGGCGCGTATGCACAGAGCGACTCGTTCGAGGAATTTCTCCAGAAATATTTCAAGGTGGATGCCAGCGATGCACAGGCGGGGCCCAAGCTCCATGCGCAATTCAGGTATTCCGCGGCGGACAACCTGATTACCCGCAGCGAGGTCAAAGTCGATAATGACGGGTTTGAAGATCACATGGCATTTGGATTTGCCCAGCGAATCGGTGGTGCGCGCACCAAGGTGACATACAACATCCATCGCTACAGTTATTCGACCTGGGAAGACGAGAATAGAGATGTTGCCATGGATGTCGTATACAAAACTCTCCATCTGCAACATCGCCTGGAAAGTTCGGAGCACGTGACTTCGCTGGGGTTTCCGTTCAATATCAGTGCTGCACATTTTGATCTGGCCTTCAGCCAGACCCAGCAATACGATACCCTGGATACCATCAACGCATACCAGTTTGTGTCCAGATTGCACCGTCTGAAGGTATCCGCGACGTGGAAGGCCATGGGTCCCGGCATGTGGGCGAACTTCAGTACCGAATACCATCCTTCCAGTGCTTGGTCGATGCAGTATTCCTATTCCAACGATGACACGCTGTTGCAACGGCGGATTCGCAGTATGTATAGCACACGGGCATATCGTCTGGCGGGAGAATACGCGTCAACAACGGATACCGCCAATCAGACCTATATTACGGGGGCGGTAGGTATCGAAAAGGACATGAAACTGGCTGCCGTTTCGTTGCGCTATGAATACGATGGTTCACTAGACAATAAAACGGTGTTCCTGACAGTCGAGACCCACAACGTGTTTTAAGCGCGTGCAGTCTAAACAAGTCCACCGCGGACTAAAATACAACGTACTTAAACGCATCAACGCTGGATCCCGATAGGGTCCGGCCCTTTCAGCACTGGGCAATGCAGCCAGACCGCTGTCGCTTATCTATACTGAAACATAAATAAAACAGTAAGTTATTGTTAAATGACGTGCAAATTCGCGTTATTCTGTCTTAATAATTCGTTAATTGTCCCGGTGCTACTTTTGCAACCGTCTCGAAACAACAACAACAACAACACCTAACCTGGAATTTGGGCCATGCGATTATTACTCGTCGAAGATGACACCATGATCGGTGAAAGCATCGAGGAAGAGCTGCGTGAGCAAGGCTATGCCGTGGATTGGGTGCGTGATGGCACCGCCGCAGAACTTGCGCTCCAGACCCATGACTACGACCTGGTCTTGCTGGACCTTGGCTTGCCGCGTAAACAAGGCCTCGAGGTCTTGACCGGTTATCGCCGCCGTGGCGGAGAAACGCCTGTTGTCATTATTACCGCGCGCGACGCGGTGGATGACCGGGTCAAGGGACTGGATGCCGGTTCCGACGATTACCTGGTGAAACCTTTCGATCTCGAGGAACTGAACGCGCGCGTGCGTGCATTATTGCGCCGCCGCGTTGGCCGTGCCAATCCTGAAATCCGTTATCACGAGCTGGTGCTGAATCCTGCCACCCATGAAGTGCATTACCGCGGCCAGTTACTGAATCTTTCCTCTCGAGAATTCGCCGTGCTCCATGCCCTGATGGATCCCCCCGGTGAGGTTGTTCCGCGTAAGCGCCTGGAAGAGAAATTATATAGCTGGGGTGAAGAGGTTGAGAGTAATACGCTCGATGTGTTTATCCATCACTTACGCAAAAAACTCGACGCGGATCTTATCCGCACGGTCCGTGGTGTGGGTTTCAAGCTCGCCAACAAACCGTAACCGGTTTGAACCCAACTGAAGATGCGTCAACGCATGTTAAAAGTTTTTCCATTGTCAGCGGCCGTCTTGTTCGTGAGTGCGTGTGCCAGTTATCAACCGCTGCCCCTGAACGATCAGCCGCACCTGCCGGAGGATGTAGCGCACCTGCGGGTTGATCCCCGTGACTTATCCTTTCCGCATCTGGCGACATACAAGATAGATGCGGCGGATGGTCTGGACATGACCGAGGTCGCTATCCTTGCCGTGCTAAACAACCCGGAATTAAAGTTAGCGCGCGCCGATGCGAATATTGCACATGCGCAGGCCTTTGCCGCGGGTTTGTTACCCGATCCGCAGTTCAATCTCTCGCGCGATTTCCCCAGGCAATCCGGACCCGGGATCACCAATGCCTATAACGCGGGTATCGCCTATGACATCAACACCCTGATCACGCATGCCGCACAAAGTGATGCCGCACTCGCCGATGTGAAAAAGGCAGATCTGAATCTGTTGTGGCAGGAATGGCAAGTTATCGCGAAGGCACGCATGTTATTCGCACAGGCCTACACCCAAACACGGCTGGTACATTGGTTGATGCAAAATCGTGACCTGCTCGCGATTCAATATCAAAAATCAAAACAGGCCCTGGCGCAGGGCAATCTGACCGCGGAGGCGGCGGACTCTGCATTGATCGCCTGGCAGGATGCCGAGCGCCAGCTCAATGACCTGCAACGTCAGCAAGCCCAGACCCGGCAAGATCTGAATGCACTGCTGGGACTGGCACCCAGTGCCACATTGCAGCTGGTCGATAATACGCAGTTAGCCAGCCTGGCTGATAGTGCCGTGCAGCAGGCGTTGCAGGATCTGCCGCAACGACGTCCCGATCTGCTGGCGTTGAAGGCGGGTTATGCCGCACAGGATGCACGCTACCGCCAGGCGATCCTGGCCCAGTTCCCGGCGTTCAACCTGGGCATCACTCGTGCGCAGGATACCGCTGGCCTGGTCACGAATGGATTCACGCTGGCCCTGACGTTACCGCTGTTCAACGCTAACCGTGGCAATATCAAGATTGAAGAGGCAACGCGCCAACGCCTGCACGATGAATACGAAATTCGGCTCAATGCGGCACGCGCGGATGTCCTGCGTTTACTGGCTGATCGCCGTCTGATTCATGAACAATTGAACTCGCTGGATAAACACCTGCCGGCGCTCGACCAGGCGGCGGATCGCGCACGCACCGCGCTGGCCAGTGGCGCCATCGACACGGCCGGCTATGTATCTTTCGAGTCGGTACGCATTGCCAAACATATCGAAGCCGCCAACCTGCAGCAGGCGCTGCTGGAAAACCAGATCTCCCTGCTGATCTTTGTTGGTGGCGATTTCCATACCCATGTCTCCGGAAACGTAAAATGAAACGATTAATCTATCTATGGTGTTTTCTCTGTGTCTTAGGCACAGCTCATGCGGAAGCAGGCAGTGACCGTCCCAGTGTGCTGGTCCAGACGATACCCCTTGCGCAACGGGATTTAACCGGTCATATCACCGGCTTTGGCATCCTTACCCCGGAACCCGATGCCACCCACAATCTCAATTTTCCCATCGCCGGCCGGGTGGATCAGGTATTGGTCAATCCGGGGCAATTGGTCAACAAGGGTGACCTGTTATTAACGGTGAGTGCCGATCCTGCGACATCTCTAAACTATAACCAGGCGAAAAATACCTTGAGTTATGCGCGGGCTGAATTGGCCCGCCAGCAAAAACTATTTCAACAGCAGCTGACAACCCGCTCGCAACTCGATAATGCCGTTAAAAACCTCAAGGACGCGGAAGCCGCGATGGCAATCCAGAAGCGCCTGGGGGCGGGGATCGTCCTCAACAAATTGACGGCGACAATCACGGGCATTGTCACGTCCGTGTCGGCGGTGCCGGGAGATCGTTTTGCCGCTGGCACGAACCTGATGCAGATTGCCAGTGTCGAAACCTTGCGCGCGCGTCTGGGTGTCGAGCCGAGCGACAGTCATTTGCTGCAGGCAGGTCAGACGGTGCATCTGTCATCCGTGCTCAATGACAATCAGGTGGCGGACGGTGAAGTGGTCTGGGTTGCCGGACAGATTAATCCGAAGACCCAGCTGGTGGATGTCTCCGTGCGCATCAAGGCGCAAGGGTTTGCCCCCGGCACGCGTGTGCGCGGCGATATCGTGGTAAGCCGCCAACACCAATTTGCGGTGCCACGGCAGGCGGTTTTGCGCGACGAAAAAGGCAGCTATCTCTTTCAGGTGCTAGATCATGTTGCCCATCGCATTAACGTCACCACCGGACTGGAGGACAGGGGTTGGGTGGTCGTACAAGGGACGTTTCTACAGGAGGCACCCGTAGTGACCTTAGGTAACTATGAGCTGAAAAATGATGCCTTGGTGCGGGTGTCGGTGCCATGAATTTCAGTCAATGGGCGCAGGCCCACCGCCGTTCGATTCTGTTTTTAATTGCCCTGCTCGCACTCGGCGGCGTGATCGCCTCCTTCGTCTTGCCAGTGTCACTGTTCCCCAATGTGGATTTCCCGCGGGTGGTGGTCTCACTCGATTCCGGCGACCGGCCTGCCGAACAAATGACGCTGGAAGTGACCGTGCCAGTGGAGGAGGCCATACGCCGTGTGCCCGGTGTGCGTAATGTCCGTTCCACGACCAGCCGCGGCACGGCCGATATCTCGATCAATTTCGACTGGGGCACGAATATGGCCACCGCGACCTTGCAGGTCAATGCGGCGGTATCACAGATACTTTCGCAATTGCCAGCGGGTACCCGACTTGAAACCCGGCGCATGGACCCGACGGCGTTTCCCATCCTTGCGTACAGCCTGACCTCGGACAAGGTGTCGCTGACGCAACTGCGTGACCTGGCGCGTTTTCAAATCCGCCCACTGTTGTCCTCGATCAATGGCATTGCGCGCGTGCAAGTGGTCGGCGGTAAATTGGAGGAATATCAAGTTACCGTTGACCCGGCGCGATTGCAGGCCTTTGGTCTCGCAATGACCGATGTCTCACAGGCACTCTCCGCGGCAAACAGCCTCGCGGCGGTGGGCCGACTGGAAGATCACTATAAGCTCTATTTAGTCATCGCCGATACGCGTTTGCAAAACCTGGAGCAGATCCGGCAAACAGTGTTGCATACGTCGGGCAATGCCATCGTGCGTCTGGAGGATGTCGCCGTTGTGCAGCAGGCGACGGCACCGCAGTGGCAACGCGTCAATGCTGACGGACACGATGCCGTGTTGTTTCAAATTTACCAGCAGCCGGATGGCAACAGCGTGCAGATTGCCAAAGACGTCAAAGCTAAACTCGCTGCTTATCAGTCGCAGCTGCCGGACGGCGTCAGAATCGCCAACTGGTACGATCAAAGTCAATTGGTCATCGAGTCCGCGGCCAGTGTGCGCGATGCCATTCTGATTGGTATTGCCCTGGCGGCACTGGTCCTGTGGTTCTTCCTGCGCAACACCAAGATCACCTTGATTGCCTTGCTCGTGGTGCCGGCAGTCCTTGCCACCACGGTCGTGTTGTTACGCGCGCTGGGCATGAGCTTTAACATCATGACACTGGGCGGCATGGCGGCCGCCGTGGGTCTGATCATCGACGATGCGATTGTGATGGTGGAACACATCATGCGGCGCCTCAAGGATAATGGCGTGGATCACCACAAGCGTGTCATGCACGCCGCCCTGGAATTTTTCCGGCCGTTAACCGGGTCCAGTGCGGCAACGCTGGTAATCTTTCTGCCGCTCGCGTTCCTGGGCGGCGTCACCGGCGCCTTCTTCAAGGCGTTGTCGCTCACCATGGCCTCGGCACTGTTTATTTCCTACATGGTGACCTGGCTGGCGGTGCCCATCCTGGCGGATCACTGGCTTTCGCAAAAAGACGCCGAGGCCGAACAACACGGCGGCAGACTCGCGCATTGGTTTACCTCGCGCTATGAAATTCTGATGCGTCGTATCCTGGCGCGGCCGGTATGGCTGCTGGCGGGCATCCTGCCGCTGTTGGTCGCGGGATTCTTCGCATACAAGGCCACCGGTACCGGGTTTATGCCGGCCATGGACGAAGGCGGCTTTATCCTGGATTACCGCAGTGACCCCGGTACCTCGCTGACCGAGACCAATCGCCTGCTGCAACAGGTGGAAGCCATCATCAAGGCCAATCCCAACGTCGAGACCTATTCGCGGCGCACCGGCGCCCAGTTGGGTGGCGGCGTTACTGAAGCGTACGAGGGCGATTTTTTCGTGCGGCTCAAACCGTTGCCACGCGCCCCCATCGAAGACGTGATGGACACGATTCGCCAGCAGGTTGAGCGGCAGGTGCCGGGCCTGGATATCGAGCTGGCGCAGTTGATGGAGGACATGATCGGTGACCTCACTTCGGTGCCGCAACCGATCGAGATCAAGATATTTTCCGACGATGCACAGACGCTCTCGTCCCTGGCGAGCAAGACCGCCGAGGCGGTGCGCAAAATACCCGGGGTGGTGGATGTCCGCGATGGTATCAACCCGGCCGGTGATGCGCTCGACATCAAGGTTGACCGCGTGAAGGCCGCCGTGGAGGGCATGGACCCCGAATCCATCACACGGATTCTCAATGACATGATTGCCGGCAACGTCACGACCCAGATCCAGCAGGGCCCGAAACTGATCGGTGTGCGGGTGTGGACGCCGCAGACCTTGCGCGATACCGACACCAAGCTGGGTAATTTATTGCTGCGCGCGCCGGACGGCCATCTGTTTCCCCTCAGGCGTGTTGCCACTATCACCGCCGTCAGTGGTCAGCCGCAGATTAACCGGGAGAATCTCAAACGCATGGTGGCCGTCACCGGACGCATCAGCGGGCGTGACATGGGGTCAGTCGTTCACGATGTCCGTCAATTAATGGATAAACCGGGCATGTTGCCGAAAGGGGTGTACTACGAACTGGGTGGTTTGTATAAGCAACAACAAATCGCGTTTCGTGGCCTGCTCGGTGTGCTTGCCGCCGCCGTGGCGCTGGTCTTCCTGCTGCTGTTGTTTTTATACGAACAATTCCGCGTCGCCCTCGTGGTGCTGGCCATTCCGGTCATGGCCTTGTCGGCGGTGTTTATCGGTTTGTTCGTTACCGGCATCGAATTGAATATCTCCGCCATGATGGGCATGACCATGATTGTGGGCATCGTCACCGAGGTGGCGATCTTCTATTTCTCGGAATTCCAGTCCCTGGTGGGCACGATGCCGTTTGCCGAGGCGTTGATCACCGCGGGCAGGAACCGCATGCGCCCCATCGCGATGACGACCATCGCCGCCATTCTGACGCTGTTACCCCTGGCGTTTGCGATCGGTCAGGGCTCCGCCATGCAACAACCCTTGGCAGTCGCCATCATTGCCGGCCTCAGCGTGCAACTGCCGCTCGTACTGGTGGTGATGCCGGTGTTGTTCAAGCTGTCGCAACGGCGGCAAAAATAAATTTCACGCACAAGGTGATCACTTAATACAGGCTTAATGCGCATATCCATAAGCTAAATGCCATGACGGTATCACCCGTTTTGTATTTAGATTTTAAGGAGAAAGCTATGAAAAAGATTATCACGACTGCCGGTGTGATTGGCATCGTCGCCGCATCTATCTCGGCGTATGCCTATGACCGAGCGCAACTGGCGAAAGAGGCAAAGATCAGCATCGAGCAGGCGCGCGAAATCGCCCTCAAGGCATTTCCGGGAAAGATCACGGACGAGGAACTGGAGAAGGAGCAGGGCGGTAGCGGTCTGCGTTACTCCTTCGACATCAAACAAGGCAAGACCGAACAGGAGGTCGGGGTCGATGCCAGCACCGGTACCGTGTTGGAGAACGTGGCGGAGACAGACGATCGGAAAGACGCACATCAGGGAAAAGATGTTGAGCACAAGGATGAAGACTGATCGTTAAGCAATGGAAATTCGCGAGGCAGGCCGGGCCTGCCTCGCTGTTTCAAAAAAGTGTCTGCGCAATGAACACGCAATCATGTGATATTGTTTGCCAAGCATGGGACGATTAATATTAGATTGCAGGAGGTCTAATGTATAAAGCAACTATTATCGCCTGCGCGTTTAGCTTCTGGCCGCATTAATGAATATAGCGCGACAATCGTCAGACAGGATCAGTATACGCCGGACCTTGCAGCTCTGGTTGTTGGGCGGGGTCACCTTATGCACACTGGGTACCGGTATCCTGACCTACACCGTCATGCGGGACGAATCGAATGAGCTTTTCGATCGACAGCTGCGGCAACTGGTCGTCACCGTGCCGCATGACTTTACTGCCCCGATACCTACAGTACCCGATGGCGAGGCGGAAGACGATATCGTGGTGCAGGTCTGGAATGCGGCAGGGGACTTACTGTATGTCGCCCCGCGGGGGAGTGTCTTACCGCGTTCAGTTAAGGTCGGGTTTAGTGAAATGGTCTTCCGTGAACAACACTGGCGCGTCTATGCTCAATTTCATAAAGGCAATTATGTGCAGGCCGCGCAACCTGTCGCGACACGGGATGAGTTGGCGGGCCAGATGGCCCTGGGTGCCACCGCCCCGTTTCTGTTATTAATCCCGGCGCTATTGATACTCATCTGGTTTGTGATTCGGCGTGGACTGCAACCCTTAAATCAGGTAACAAACGCGGTAACGAGTCGTTCCGCCGATGACCTGCAACCCATTGCAGTCAGACACGCACCAACGGAAATTCGTCCCTTACTTGATGCCCTGAACGATTTATTAACCCGACTGGAGAAGGCCTGGTCAGCACAGCGCGCGTTTGTTGCGGATGCGGCCCACGAATTACGCTCGCCACTGACCGCACTTAAGCTGCAATTGCAACGCGCAGAGAAGACCACGGACCCGGAGCTGCGCGCCATCGCCTACCACAAATTGCAGGAACGCCTGGATCGTACCGTGCATGTCGTACAGCAGTTGCTGACACTGGCGCGACAGGAACCGCAGGGCACCCAATCCCCGACTGTAACAGAAGCCGATGTTGCCGCCGTTGCCGCAGCGAGTGTGGCGCAATTCGCGCCCCTGGCGGAGGCCAAGCAGATCGATCTGGGCCTGGACAGTCCAGCGGGGCCAATTCGGGTCCGGATAGCACCGGATAGCCTGCGTATTTTGATTGATAATCTCATCGACAACGCCATCCGCTACACGCCAAATGGCGGACGCGTAGCGGTCTCGATACAGCGTGTGCATGACGTGACGACACTGAACGTAAGCGACAACGGACCCGGGATTCCGCAAGAAGATCGGGAGCGGGTATTTGACCGGTTCTACCGCCGAGAGGACAGCGGTGAAATGGGCAGTGGCCTGGGGCTGGCTATCGTGAAGGCCATCGCAGATAAAGCGCATGCAACAATTCGCCTGGGCCAGCTTGAGGAGAAAGGTACACTCGTACAGGTCACGTTTCAGTAAATTCCGGCAATCTTGTCAGCTCGCGTCAAATCCCTCATGTCGGACCTACCACCGTTAATGATTCCTTAATTCAAGAACGCGTAAAAATAGCCTTCTGCGAAGTGTCGCAGCAGGCCGCTGCGAGCCGATCCATCTGTGGTCAAACGTTTAAATCTTAACGGGAGAATGTATATGAACCTGCCAATCAATCAAGACATCGCCGGATCGTGGGTCAAGGTGCCTGTGATCATTACGCTCTATTTCTGGGTCATTAAAATCCTCGCGACAACTGTTGGTGAGACAGGTGCGGATTTTCTTATATTTAATTTGCATTTTGGGCTGGGTAATACCTCTGTGTTAATGGGTTTGCTGCTCGGCGCCTTGCTCTTCATTCAAATCCGAACAAGACGTTACGTGCCATGGCTCTATTGGACCACTGTCGTCATGGTCAGTATTGTCGGCACCCTCATCACGGATAATCTGACGGATAATCTTGGCGTGTCCCTGGAGGCATCAACCATCGGTTTTAGTCTGGCATTAATCGTAACATTCTTTTTATGGTATAAAAGTGAAGGGTCGCTCTCCATACACTCCATCGATTCTGTCAAACGGGAAGTATTTTATTGGATGGCAATATTATTCACCTTCGCGCTTGGGACAGCGGTAGGTGATCTCATGGCAGAGTCGCAACAACTGGGTTACGGTTTGTCTGCAGGCATATTTGGTGCTGTCATTGCAGTGATTACTATTGCATACATGTTTTATAAAGTGAACGCCATCCTGAGTTTTTGGCTGGCCTATATTCTGACGCGTCCGTTCGGGGCATCCATTGGGGATTACCTGTCACAACCCGTCAGCAATGGTGGGCAAGGTCTGGGTACGGTTACGACCAGCGCCATTTTTCTGTTGGGAATTCTCACCTTAGTGAGCTATCTCACCATCAGTCGGGTGGATGCGCCGGCAATTGCTGGTGATTCGGAGTGATCGATGTTCAGATAAAAGGATGAAATGCTAAAATATCCCGAACTCATTCATGAGCTATTATGGCTGGGTTCGGGTTACCCTGTATTGCGACCGCGCAACAGAATTCGTAATTTTAAGAATCAAAATAAACGACGACCAATGCCATGACAAATTGGATTGCCAGCCTCATACACTGGGTGAGTGCGCATCCGCACCTCACCGGACTGATTGTTGGGGTCATCGCCTGTAGTGAAGCCTTGGCGTTTATTGGTCTGTTGGTCCCCGGTGCCGCACTGATGTTGGCGGCAGGTGCATTGATTGGCGCCGGTGCGGTGGATTTCTGGAGTATCTTCGCCTGGGCAGTGGGCGGCGCGATTGTAGGCGATGGTCTTAGTTACTGGATCGGGCACCACTACCGCGAGAGATTGCAGAGCCTCAAAATCCTGCGCCGTCACCCTCAGTGGCTGGAGCGGGGAACGGCATTTTTCCAGCAGCATGGTGGTAAGAGTATCCTGCTAGCACGCTTCGTTGGACCCGTGCGACCGGTGATCCCGGTCGTAGCGGGCATGCTCGGCATGTCGCCATTGCGATTTTATTTAAACAATATATTGTCAGCGCTGGCGTGGGCGCCAGCCCATCTCCTTGCCGGGATGGTGGTTGGTGCGTCTCTCGTCATTGCAGGACAAGTGGCGACACGACTGGCCATTGTCCTTGCAACCTTATTGATTGCCGTGTGGCTGATTATTTGGCTGGTCCGGTTTATTTACACGCAGATACAGCCACATGTTATTGACTGGTTTATCAGGCTTGCCAATTCAAAATGGATTGCGGCATCACCTCGCGTACAAGGGCTGTTTGCGGACCTGTACGATCCGAAACGACCACCGGCGCGCGCCCTCATCATCTGGTTGGGATTGCTGGTCGCGGCCATGTGGTTGTTTCTCGGGGTGGCGGAAGATGTGCTGAATCATGATCCCCTGGTCTACGCCGGCCAGGCCATCTATCATTTTTTGCAACAACTGCGAACGCCCATCGGCGATATGATCATGGTCGGCATCACGGAAGTCGGTGATGTGTCTGTGACATTACCGCTGGCCGTGGCTGTATTCGGTTATTTGCTTTGGCGGCGCGCCTGGCGTGATGGGTTCTACTGGCTTTTTGCGCTGGGTTTCGGACTGATTTCGGTCACGATCATTAAGCTGGTGCTTAAAATCCCCAGGCCTGTTTCCCTGTATTCCGGTTCCGAACTCTACAGCTTCCCGAGCGGTCATGCCACCATGAGCACGGTGATCTATGGGTTGCTTGCCGTCTATATTGCATCATCCCTTCGTTCGCAGCGGCGCTGGTATGTCTATGCGATAGCGGCATTACTGATTCTCGCGATCGCCTTCTCGCGCCTGTATCTGGGGGCGCACTGGCTGGCCGACGTCACCGCGGGAGTCGCCCTGGGAACAATAGGCGTTTCCCTGATATCCATTGCGCGCGAACGACATCACCCGGATAGCGAACTTGGTTTTGGATTAATCGCCGTGACAGTATGTGTATTTCTCAGTGCGGCAGCTTGGCATATCACCGGGCACTTTGATAACGATCTAAAACGTTATTCCATCCGGCACCCGATCACGCTTATCTCAGAATCAGACTGGCTTGCCCATAGTTGCGATAAATTGCCGACATGGCGAGTGGATCTGCGCGGCGAGCAAGAGCAACCATTGAACATACAATGGGCTGGCAAGCTGAACAGCATACAACAGACGCTTTTGTCATACGGGTGGCGCAAGCCACTGACCTTATCCATGCGCACAGCTTTATCCTGGCTATTGCCCCAGCCTTCATTGAGTCAACTGCCTGTCCTACCGCAATTACACGATGGCCAGAACGAGTCCCTCGTGCTTGTCTATCAAGGTGATCAGCAAAAAAAACTGGATAGCGAATTGATTCTGCGACTCTGGCCGACGGCACTGAGACTGGAGCACGGTGGTCCGCCTATATGGGTCGGCACTGTTGCATCACAACATCTTATGCAACTTCCGTTGATTAGTTTTGCCAGATTAAGTCACGACTTCGACAAGGCGCAAACAGAAATGAGATTGAATCTGAACAACCGGATATGGGCAACGTCACAATGCTCTAATGCGGGTGACGAAAAGGATTCTCAGTGGAATGGGCGAGTTATTTTGATGTATGACGAAAAATAACTACTTAGTTCAGGCCCGGCATGCTAATTTCTCTGATGGCAGAGGCCGGCTCAAACACGATTGACTATTACCCGCTTACAAGAGGCTATTATGCAATTTGATCGATTTTTTGATAAAGTTGCCCGGTATTTTACTGAACATCGTTTTGGATTTATTGGTGGAATCCTGTCAACCTTGATAGGCGTCTATCTCCTGGTAATCACCTTTTTGGTATTTTACTGGGGTGGGGAGCCTGATATCTTCGATGTCCGGCAAGTTGCCGCCCAGGATGCACATAAAGATTCGGTGTCTGATGTCACTGGGTATACCTATACCACCGCCCTGATCCATATCGGCGACACCCTTTTGTATAAACGGGGTGGCTACCTCTCCAACGATATCACGCCGCCGGGCATTCTGATGGATAATATTCCCAACTGGGAGTTCGGTGCGCTGGTGATGTTGCGCGACGCCACTTCTTCGTTGCGTAATTATTTCTCGCGTTCACAGTCTCAATCTATCGAAAACCCGGACCTTGCCATAGCCGATCCAAAATTCAATTACGACAATAATTCCTGGTTTTTTACCGAGCGCGAATATCGAAAGGCGATTGCGGCCTTGAACCGCTACCGGGATGGCCTGGCCAAAACACAGGATACAAACACACAGTTTTACGCGAGAGCGGATAATCTGGCGCAATACCTTACCGTCGTCAGCCAACGGCTTGGCAGTCTGTCGCAACGATTGTCAGCCAGTGTCGGTCAGCTAAGAGTGAATACGGATCTGGCCGGTGATAGTGCCGCCAAACAGTCTACCGCGACGGGTAGCACGGTCATGGTCAAAACGCCCTGGTTGAAAATCGATGACAATTTCTATGAGGCGCGCGGCTCAACCTGGGCGCTCTATCACATTTTATCGGCGGTCAACGTCGATTTCGATGCAGTCCTGCGGAAGAAGAATGCAAAACCCTCCGTCGAACAAATTATTAGCGAGCTGCGCGAGGCGCAACGGCCTACCTTTTCCCCCATGGTGTTAAATGGCGAGGGATTTGGTTTGACCGCTAACTATTCGCTGACAATGGCGAATTATATCGCCAGGGTGAACGCCGCCATCATCGATTTGCGGACATTATTGCAGAATGGCTGAGTGTCTCTCTCTAGAGTTTCAGCCTGAAAATGACAATCTTTTACAATCGATTACAGCGCTGTGAACATGTTTTTTCATCCTTATCCCATACTCCATCTGACCGCACCGAACATATCTGGCTGCGGCCGGATCCTGCCTGTGTGCTTAAACGCCCAGAAACGCAAGGACTGTCCAAGTCAATAATATATTTTCAGGAGTTAGAAATGAAAAAATTAGTAATCATTGCCGCTGCACTCGCGATGTTTTCCGCCGCCTCCGGAACCGTTATGGCCAAGGAGAAAATGGATAAGGCAACGGCCTATTGCACGAAACTGGCCAAAAAACACCACGTCACCGCAGACAAGATGGAAAGCTACATGAAGACCTGCGTTGAGAAGCACGAGAAGAAGCACATGAAGAAGAAAGAAAAGCCGGCTGCACCTGCTGCCAGCACTCCGGCCAAGTAATATCGGGTCCCTGGAGAGCCCCTGCCACCACGGCAGGGGCTTTCTTGTCATTGTTTTTTATCTAATACCCCGGTCCTAACAGTGATAAGCTATCTGGCACCTCATTCGTGGTGACCAGCTTCAATGTCAACGCCCATTTATTTCGGCAAACGGACCCGCTTTTCGGTGGTGCTGGTGACATTTCTATTGGTGAGCATCGTTGCCATCGCCGCCTATACCATCAGCCTTGTTCAGGCCCAACGCAGGGCCTACGAGGATTCTCTGGATGAAGCCCAGTCACACGCTATCGCCTTGCTGGCCGATCAGATAGACCTGACTCTCAACCGGGCGATGCGACCGCCGTTTCTGGGCTTTAAAAATCCCCGCCTGGATGCGAGTGCCAGTAAAGAAGTAACGGAGTTCATTCAGACCATTCCGGAATTCAAACGAGTTCTTTTCCTGGACAAAAATATGCGCGTGGTTAGCAGCTTCCCCCCCATCAAAGATGCCGGTGAACGGATATTCAATTATTGGTTTACCAAGCGCGCCGCGCTCGAAAAATTTGATCGCAACACATTCGCTGTGCACACCTTTCTTGAATACATAGACGGAAAGTTTGAGCTGCTTGCCTTGCAGCGCGCCAGCGAATTCGACCCGGATTCAGGCTGGCTGCTTATCAACTTTAATTTGCAGGAGCTTATCAAACGGCGCATCAATCCAATCCTGGCGGATTTCGCCCAGAGGCAAAATGGCACAATTACGCTTAATGATCCACAGGCGGATTGGGATGACAATGCAGTGAACTGGCCGGTTTCGCGCATATTGCCTGGCTGGATGCTGGTATTCAAACCGGATCCAAACGAAACCGTCAAGGGCATGCATTACGCCACGCTGACGGCGCTGGGCATCGGTGCTGCCGTTGTCCTTGTCATGTTGGTCGGTGCCTATTTGTTGTGGAATGAAATTCGTCGTGAACGTGAGCTGGCCGACCTGCGCAACCGATTTGTCGCCAATGTTTCCCATGAGCTGAAAACGCCGCTTACGCTTATACGCATGTATACGGAGACGCTGTATTTACAGCGTATATCCGATGCGGAACGCCGGCAGTCGTATTTGGGCACCATCCTGCGTGAGGCAGAGCGCCTTTCCTATATGATCGATTCGGTACTGGATTTTTCCAGGATCAATCAGGGCGGCAAGATTTACCATCTTGACGATACTGATCTGCGCGAGACCTTGAAACAAGTGACAGAGACCTACGGTGAAAGGGTAAAGGCAGCCGGACTGCGCCTGGAGACGGCGATGGAAGCGGTACCGCCGATAGCGCACGATCGCCGCGGGATTACTCAAGTCGTGGTCAACCTGTTCGACAATGCGATCAAGTATGCCGCCAGTGGCGGTATCATTATTGTGACTTTGCATCGCATCAGCGGGGATGAAGTAGAACTTGCGATACAGGATAACGGCCCCGGGATTGCAGAAGCTGATCGTGAGTGGGTGAAACGCGCGTTCGAACGATCGGACGCTGCAGCGAAAACCACTGGCGCGGGTCTCGGGCTGGCACTGGTGGAGCAGATCGCGGCGGCGCACAACGCGCGGTTTATACTGGATGACGGCCCTGACGGCAGAGGCTTGAAGGCCAGTGTCGTGTTCAAGGTGAAGCGGGAGGATTCTTGAGTCAGGCCACAACCATACTCGTGGTGGATGACGATGCGTCGATCACCCTCGGACTTCGAGACAATCTCGAATTCGAAGGCTATCGTGTCCTGACGGTCGGTACCGCGCGCGAGGCGCGCGACACGGTAGCAAGCGAGACGCCGGATCTGACGCTGCTGGATCTGATGTTGCCGGATGGAGATGGCATCAGCCTGTGCAGGCAATTGCGCGCACAAGGCTACACGCGGCCCATCATCATGTTGACGGCACGCAGCGAAGAGATGGACAAGGTGCTGGGGCTGGAAGTGGGTGCGGACGATTATGTGGTAAAGCCGTTCGGACTCAAGGAATTACTGGCACGCGTCCGCGCCCAGCTGCGACGCGGTCGCAGTGGTGATATGCCGACTGAAGCCGCCATCGCTGTGGGTGTCGCCACTCTGGATTTGAAACGTCATCAACTCATGCGAGACGGCCAGAGCCTGGAAATCAGCGCCAAGGAATTTGAATTACTGCGTTATCTGGTGGAAAAACGGGGCGAGGTCATCAGCCGGGATACCTTGCTGGCCGAAATCTGGGGACATCAGGCACAGGTAGCAACGCGCACCGTCGATAATTTTATTGTCCGTCTGCGCAAAAAAATCGAGCCGGACCCGTCAGAACCCGGGTATTTGCTCACGGTGTATGGCAGCGGCTACAAGCTGGTTGAACAGTAAGTGAGTATCTGAGCTGGTGGGTCAGTAGTATAAAATAAAAATCCTGCTATTCATTAGGATGCAGACGCTTAGTATTTTCTTGTCATACCAATTTAACTGATATTCTTTATTTCCATCTTGCCAATCAGAACATTTAGTATTTTGAATTTACAAAAATTAACAAACGTCATCCTGCTGGAAAATTAATCCGGGGCGAATGGAGTTTTTGTTAAGGTAGATCCTCAAGCTATTGAATAATTTGAATTCATTGCTATACGCCTCATATTACTAGTAAACACACATGAACAAAATTATACGTAACCGTGATGTTTTGAATCTCTCTCGGACTATGGAATTGTCATGCGCTTTATGTATAGTTCCGAAATCATGATTTTGATAAGCGTTTAAAAATAGATGTATGCGGTGCACTCATACCGCTTTTACCAAATGTTATCTATTTTGTTCTGTTGTTTGGGGTTGGGTTCAAAAAATAACGTATGAATTGTTGTTCTATAAATGGGAGGGCGTCATGAAAGTGGCAGTCAAAGCATTATTTGTTTTCGGAGTTGCGGTTGCATTATTGGCCACAGGCTATTGGGTAGGGGGCAAGAAATCGGAATCAATTGCCGAGATCCCTAACTGTCACCCGCCACTCGCGGATTTGGCACCTGACGGAAACATGTTTGCTGCGTTGACACCTGACAAACTGGAGGTCACTGTCTCTCCATTTAATACTGACAAAAAACCGTGGGTCATTAAACTCGCTCGTCCCGCCAGTGACATCATTGCCATCAGCAATCAGGCCATACTGGTTTCCTACGGAACCACCGGGGAAGTTGCTCTGCTGAATATCGAAGGGGGACAGCCCGAGCAATTAATCAAAGTTGGGAGTTTTGCAGGGGATATGTGCAGATCCGCTGCAAAGCAGGCTTTCGTCAGTGATCCCGCAAGCGGAAAGGTTTACCAATTTGATCTTGCCACCAAAAGCGTAATCCATGCGTATTCAGTTAAAGGAAAGCCCAGCCAGATGAAATGGCGCGTGCCCGACGCAGAGCTCGAGGTCTTTGGTGAAAAAGGGAAATCATTGGGTACTCTGAACGTAACTACAAAAGTAACTGGTTAATCTGCCAGCGTGTTCAGCTATTCAATTTACGTAGTTCTTTGTTAGGGGGATTTGCAATGCGCTATCGGATTATTTCACGCCTGTTAACCGGCATCGTACTTTTTTTGGGAATCTCCGCCTCCGCATGGGCAGCCAGTGCGAGCATCTCTGCTTCAGGAACCCCCCTAATTACGATCAACGCCAGTGGAACTTTCAGTACTTACACCATTTGTGATTCCAACGGGCAAAACTGTTACACATATGATTCAGGTTCGGTTGCCGGTTACTTTGATAACAGTTATATGTGTGGTGCAAGTGGACACGGCTCGGCGAACTGTTCCTGGACGATGGATGCCGGTCATCTTTCACAGGGCGTACATACCTTTAAAACAGTCGCGTCTGATCTCCGCGCTAGCGCTGGCCAAGCCACATCGATCACGATTGACAACACGCCGCAAGTGACGATTTCGAATCCGTCGGGCGGAGTGACTGAAGGCGCCTTTAATTTTACCGGCACC
>WGLP01000023.1 GCA_016125505.1 Gammaproteobacteria bacterium | reverse complement strand
CCTGCCATTTTTCAGGATCATCGCATTTTGCGAATAGGTCGAACGGTTTTCTTAAGCTATAACAAAGCGTTCTGCCATCCAGAGTCAGGTTCGCAAATATCACATTCATCAATTCCCGTTTTTGCTCGATAGTCGAACCTGTGTAGAGGTCATGCGCCCCTGACGCCAGCGATAACAGTGACAGGAAGGCGTCCTTAAAACTGTGATCGCTTTCCCGATGGGCCGCCATACGGCCTTCTATGTCGATCTGTTGACCCCGCAGGCGTTCCCGCTTCTTTTCAAAGTCTTCCTTGCTGACAATCCCATCCAACAGCAAATCCATCAGATTATCCAGTCGCCCTTGGATCATGGCCTGTTCGCGCTGAAGTTCACCCATCTGCCGCCGCACAAAGGCCCGTTCGGTCTGGTCGGTCTGCCGCAGATGCTCGGTCAGCTTTTCTAGCGTAGCCTGTGGCACGCACAGGGATTTAAAAACATCCTCGACCTGCTGCAGAACATCGTCTTCCCGCACCCACATCATCTTTTCCGGGTTTTCCGGGTTCCAGCAGCGCAGATACGTCCATTCGGCGGTTCCGCCGTTCTTATACCGCTTTTTCTGCGTCGATGCCGTCACCGTCTTTCCGGTGGCCGCGCAGGTTATCAGGCCGCGAAAGATGAATTCCTTGCCGCCCCACTGGAACGGCTTCTTGTTCCAGCCCTTCATCACCGCCTGGCACTGGTCATACAAGGCCTTGTGGATAAGTGGTGTATAACTGTGATCGTGCAGGACATCCTTGATCCGCATCTGGCCGTAATAAAACGGGTTGTTCAGGATCTTGTGAACCTGCGAACGCTGCAACCAGCTTTTATTGCCGAACTGGTTTTTCAGCCCCCATTCCTTTGATTTGATGACCATTTCCCGAAGCGTGAACGCGCCGGTGGCGTATTCTTCAAATAGCCTGCGCACCAGCGGCGCGCGGTCGTCATCGACGATGACGGTGCTGCGGCCATGTCCGTCTTTTGCGTTCAGGTATCCCAACGGCGCCTTGGCGATCCAGCCTCCGGTACGGATTTTCTGTTCAAATGACCGCTTTACATTGTCCCGCATGCTATCGATATAGGATTGCGCCATGATGACACCCATCGACCACATCAGACGTTCCTGACTGACCGAATCCTTATGGATGACGTAGTTTTCGGTATTGAAATGCAGTTCGATCCGGCCTTGCTGGATCAGGGCGTCCAGAAGCGGGTATTCCTTGAAACTGCGCTGTACCCGGTCAACCTTATCGGCGACGATGGCGATGGGCTGTTTCTGGGATTTTACGAATTTAATCATGGCCATGAACTGGCGACGGTCGCCGGATGTCGATGATTCGACCAATTCAAAGATGCGGATTACATCAAGCCCGCGCCGGTTACAGTAGGTTTCCAGACGGTGGCGCTGGGCATCGATCGAATACCCTTCTTCCTGTTCCTTTGACGACACGCGGGTCAAAATGATGGCCTGCCGCGCCTGAAGGCGGTCTGAAATATCAATTATGTTTGACATGGGCCGGATTTTGCCTGCTGGCAGACTTGATTTCAAGGGCCAATCTTCCGAACCGGATCAAATTTCGGGCCGCTTCATGGGCTTCCTGATCCGATATGCGGTTATCGTAAAGATCGCGCATGTCCTGCACGACCCCTTCATAGGTTTCGTCAGCCGCGCTGTTCTGTGCGGGGCCGGGCTGGGTCATTTTTCACCCAATGGCGTTTTGGGAACTTCGGTGCTACCGGTGGTTGGTTTTAGTTCAATTTTCGGAATGCTCGGACGCGATGTCAGGCTACCCATAGCGGAATCCTTTCTGTTCTGATGCATTAAGCAAATGGCGGTAAAGTTGCCACGGTGTCAGGATGAAAAAGCGGTGCAGGCCGAGGACACGCTTGACGGCTTCCACGCAGGTAAACAGCGCGACGGGCGCGGGGTTTTTGCGCGAACGGTCTATTTTTGCTTCGACAACGATTTGCCCGCGCTGCTCTAACCATCGCGGCAAATCAAATTCTGCCGGAACGTGGTCATGCACGCGCAGATCGATATGGTTAAGCATGGGGTCAAATGAAACCCAGTGCGCGCCGTCGTTTACAATAACAAAGCAATGCCGAAAGCCGGGGCGCAGCAGTTTAAGCCACGGCCTGTCAGCCTGACCGCTGAAGACAACCCACGCTTTAAGGTTTGTTACAGGCTTGTCGTAATAGGCGCTCATTCCTTCACCCTCAACTGGCTGGCGTTAAAAATATGGATCATGCCGGCGGCGTTCTGCACGGCGTAGCGCACCTGGCCCACGGGCTGCAACGTATCGACATCGACCTTCTGCATGGCCGCGATGACAACGCCATCAAAGGTGTAATCGCCGGTCACTTTCTCAACACGGTCGCCCCAGCTGAATTCAGTGGTCATATTTTCTTCCTCCGTTCAATGCAGCCATGCCGTTACCCCCCCGCAATATTATGGTTAGCGACGCGGGTGAAGGCGTTACCGTCGATTTCGTCTATTCCGAACTGGGCGCAGGTGATCGACATGGCTGTCTTTGATGCCGTGTCTGACGGCATTGTATGTGCGTTTGGCAAGCCATCCGGGCAGGCCGCGCAGGCTGTGGGCGTCCTTTACTGAAAAAATTTCCTGTATCATTCGCCGGGCCCGTCATTTTCCTGTTTCGGCTCCCACCATTCAGGCATATCGGCGCCGAATACGACATCGGGAAATTCCGCAGAAAGGGTGTCGATGTGCCCCTGCTGGATGCGGGCCGATCCCACGGAATAAAATGTTCCGTCTGCGTTTTCTGCCGGTTCGCCCTGTATGATTTCGCCGGTGACAGCAAGATACCTGGCGCGGAATTGTTCATCCTGCGATTTCGGCCATGTAACACGTATAGTCATGAATTTTCCTTTCTAGTTTGGTTGCTGAAAATTAAGGCCCGTCAGGTCAGTGACGGCCTGTATAAACTTTTCTTTTGTCGATGTGGCTTCGTCTTCCGTGTCGTACCCGTCGGCCATTATTGTGAAGCCCGGATACATTTCCTTGCTGATCGGATTGTGCGGCACAAGATGGATACAAACATCGCCTTCCGGCAGTTCTGTGCGACTTTTGACTTCCAGTGGGTCAGCAGGATCGGCGAAGTCGAAAATGTGTTTTGTGCCATGCGCGATCATATACAGGGCTTCTTCCGCCTCTTCCGGCGTGGTGAACCCCCAGACATTCAGTCTGAACATGAATTTTTTGGGAAAAAACGGGCTTTCGCCATGATTTATTCCGGCATATATCATTTTATCGTCATTCATATATTTCATTCTCCACAATTGCGCTGCCGGTATCCCGGCCCAGATCAAAGGTGTCCTGCTGGAAGTAGGATGGAATTTCATCATCGGCATCGCCGGCGGACGGCTCGATAAAAACGCAGCACCTGTCATCGGCGCGGCATGCGTCTTCGATGTTCTCTTTGGGGCCGCACTGGATAATGCTTACCCGTATGGGCATTTCGACTTCAGCGCCCCATGCTGCAGCGGCTATCATCATGAAAACGCAAATCATACAAGCGGTTACGAAGCCGACGGAAAACCTGTTCATTTTGCAGCGCTCCCATTTCTGATAGCACCAATCTTCTTCATTGCTGCCGTAAGGCCGTCGGAAACATCCCGGTATCCATTGATTGTTGATGTGGCCAGTGCGTTTGCCAAGGCCGTTTGCAGGAGGTCGATTTGCTTTTTCATCAGCAAAATTTCCGCGTTCATACGAATCATTTCTTCGCCGCAGATCGACCGCATATCATTGTCATCATAGCCCAGCAGTTCATTTGGCGTGACGTTGTAAACGCGGCACAGATTGAAGACCGTTCCGATGTACGTATTCCCGGCTTTGTCGCGCTCAAGTTTATGAAGCCCGGAAAGGTCAATGCTGGCTTGCTCGGCAACCTGCTTTAATGTCATTTTCCGATCCTTGCGCAGACGGCGCACGGATTTGGCAAAGGCCGCATGGCGTTCGGTTATTTCCTGATCTATCCTCATGCCGCGTCTTCCCTGTTTTCAAATTTCAGCCATAACTGGTACTGGCTTTCGATATGGTCAAACGCCTTGGCCGCCTCCGTTCCGGCCTTGATCGCGGAACGCGAAGAAACACCGCAGATTTTGCGCAAGACAATAGCCGCCGCTTCTGCATGATCCTGTGTTTCAGCGAACGCGTCCTTTGATTCCGCCGGGTATTCGGCGAAAAGAAACATCCGGTATTTTGACGCGCCGCACCTGATGCCTGCGCGTTGCGGATATGCCAGGTCGTCCCAGTCGTGTTTGGGCTTATGAGGGGAGGGGATGCCCGACCGATCGTTTTGACCAGCCGGGCCGGAATCCGTCTGGGAGGCAAAACCCTGCGCCGGTTGCGGTTCGGATTCCTTGTTTTCCCTTTTCACGCTGTCAGCATTCATGCGCGCCACCGCCACAGGCTGTTCTTTGCCTGGCATCGGTATACCGCCCAAAGCGGCCAGCGTGTGGTTGCTGGCTTCTATCGGCACTTCAATAATGATTTGAGCGACAGAACGGGTTTTGACGGTTTTGAATTCCGCGAACGAACCCTGAATAACAGCGTGATCTGACATTATTTAACCTCCGTGAATTTGCCGCGACTGTTCAGCCGATACCATGTATCGGGCTTGATACCGCCTTTTCCGGCAACTTCTGTAACAGCTTTAATTGGCTTGCCATCTTTGTTGTAATGGACAAGAACCATGGGGCTTCCCTTGGCCGCTTTAACATGCGATTCCCTGCCAATGGCGCAAGCCACAGAACCTTCGCCTGTCGTGGCCGCTGGTGCCTTGTAGCCTGTCGTGGCCGCTGGTGCCCAGTTGCCTGTCGTGGCCGCTGGTGCCTTGTAGCCTGTCGTGGCCGCTGGTGCCTTGTAGCCTGTCGTGGCCGCTGGTGCCCCTTCGCCTGTCGTGGCCGCTGGTGCCTTGTAGCCTGTCGTGGCCGCTGGTGCCCAGTTGCCTGTCGTGGCCGCTGGTGCCCAGTAGCCTGTCGTGGCCGCTGGTGCCCAGTAGCCTGTCGTGGCCGCTGGTGCCTTGTAGCCTGTCGTGGCCGCTGGTGCCCCTTCGCCTGTCGTGGCCGCTGGTGCCCAGTTGCCTGTCGTGGCCGCTGGTGCCCCTTCGCCTGTCGTGGCCGCTGGTGCCGGGGCGTCGGCATCGGATGCGTGCTCTTTGACCTCTTCAGCGTTTTTGGCAAAAAGAAAATCGACGCCGCATTTGATAAAATTGGCTAAAGAAAGTTCGGCTTTGATATGGATTGCCGAGGCGCAGCTTTTGTCACTTCCGCGTTCTACGTTCCCGGATAATTCGACAACGCCAAAACGGTTGCCATTTTCAGGAGAGTAATAATCGAAAACGTCAAAAGGATTTTCGCAGGCGTGAAACCCGCCATTGCATAGCCCGACACTGCCATCGTGAAGGTATTCTTTGCCGATCTCATATTGAAATCCACGGCATTTCAGGTCTTTATCGAAGCCTTTGTAGGCTGTAATCGTCTTTGTCATTGGTTTTGCTCCTTACCACGGAATTTCATCTTCAAAGCCATCATCGGCAGATGATTGTTGCTGGCTTTGTTCGCTGGGATAGTTGGCGGCGTAGCCGTAATCTTCCTGACTTTCAGCCGCCGGCGGGCCGCCATTGCCTCGACTGTCCAGCAGGCACAGTTCACCGCGAAACGGACGCAAAACAATTTCTGTCGTGTATTTCGTCTGCCCGTCCTGTTCCCATGACCTGGTGGCAAGCTGCCCTTCCAGATAGACCTTGCTGCCTTTTTTCAGGTATTGTTCGGCGATACCGACAAGGCCCTGATTAAAGATGACAACGCGGTGCCATTCCGTTCTTTCCTTGCGTTCGCCGGTTTGTTTGTCCTTCCAGCTTTCTGATGTTGCAACGGACAGCTGGCATACTTTGTCGCCCGATTGCATGGTGCGCACTTCCGGGTCTTTACCCAGATTGCCCACGATGATGGCTTTATTCACACCGGCCATGATTATTCCCCTTCCTTGGCTGCTTCGGTTGTTGCGGATTCGTCAACAGGGGCCTGCGCGAAAAACGCAAGGCGGGCCTGATAGTGTTTTTCCAGATGGTCGTGAACCGCTTTTTTGAATTCCTTGATTTCATCAAGGCCGTCGGCATAGTCGGCCCACACACTGTTGAGCGTTTCAAGATTTCCGGCCGCCGCCAGGTCGTCCTGAATTTTTTTCGACATGTCCCGCAGGCGCTGTTCTTTTTCGCCGACATTTCCGGTTTGGCGCGGCGCAGCGGTTTTTGCTTCTGCTTTGGGTTGGTCTTCAACGGTCTGGGCCGCGCCCATATTGCGGGCGGGCCTGTCATCAAAGTCCTGCACCTCTTCCGGGGTATAGACGCCGATGACAACGCCGGGATATACGGTGCGGATTCCTTCGCTGATGACACGGGCCCGCAGCATCTGGCGCGGATATTTCTTCCACATGCCTTTGCCGCCCAGTTCAGCCGCCTTGGCGCGCTCCATATCCCAGTCGATTTCCACGCTGCCACCTTGCGGATGGCTGAATTTTCCAGCCACCTTGTCATCTGTCATGCATGTCCATTCGACCTTTCCGCCTGCCTGTTGAAAGCGCGCCAGCATGGCGTCAGCTTTAAGGGCGGGCTTGCCCTGAATGATGTGGTAATCGCGCGCGGCAAGGGCCGGATGCGTTCCTTCGGCCTGCGCAATAAGCATCAGGGACATGGCCTGTTCCGGCTTCGTCATGCCAAACAGGCCTGATTTTGCCACGGCCTCGGCCATGCGGGCTACATCCTGAACGGGAATTAATGCCGGTACATTTGGTGTGTTGCTATTCATTGGTTTTGCCTCATTTCTGTTTGCTGAAAGATAGTGAACCCGTTTTGCCGCGCTTGATCTGCAGCCCATGACCGAATGCCAGGCCAACATCGTCTTCAACCATAGCTTTCAGGTCTTTTTTGGCCTTTTCATGTTTTTTTGCTGCTTTTTCGTTGTCGATATAATCGACGCACAGTGACGCCCACATATTGTTGCCGGTCATGTCGATTTCGCGGAATTCCGTAGGCGGCTTCGGCGCCTCGATCGCGGCAAAGCCATTTGGCGGTGTCTTGTTCTGAACACAATTCCAGAATTTTTCTTCAGCCTCGATAAGCTGGGCGACATACCATGCGTCAACCTCGCCTTCGTAAAGTTCCCATTTCAGGGTGCCGACAAAGACCGACAGCACAAAGCTGTTTAGCCCGTTGGCAGAGGCGTTATGATGAAGCTGCGGCATATAGCGCTGAACAACCTCATCAATATTGCTGAAGGCATTAACATGCTTGGCCTCGAAAATTGCCGGGCTGCCGCCTGATGAAACGGTTTTTCCATCAAGGGTGCAGGCCATGAAACTGTATTGCGGATGTTTGACCTGAAGCTGTTCGTCGGTCACAGCGCGGCCAGTTTGCTTTTCATACCAGAAAATATTCAGCGGCTCTGTAAACTGCCCCATGATGACCGGCAGGATGCCTGACAGGTCTTCCGATTCTTTCTGGCCGGTTTTTTCCAGCCACAAATTATAAATCCGCTCATCATCACCGGACATAATTATGTTGGCATCCGATCCGCCAAGACTGTTTCTGCGGGCCTGCTTTTGTTCGTCAGTCAGGCCTATATTCAAATCGCGTGGCATGGTTATTCCCCTTCTTCGTTGGTTTTAAATCCGGCCAGACCGGCCAGATCCTTTTCGTAGTAATTGTCATTTTCAGGCAGCCGCATGGTGTTGCCGTTTCAGACCAACCACTGCACGATGTCCGTGCTGTCGGAGCAGATAAGAACGGGTGTCAGCATGGCGGTCGCGCCCCCTGACGCTGCGCATAAGCATTCATTTCGGCAGCGTAGTATTTACAATTGCGCAGTTGCTGCCATGCGGCTTGCCGATCGATGGCGCTAAACGTCAGCCAGGTCATAAGTGCGCTTGCGGCGACCAGCCCCGTCAGCGTAACGGCTGCCCGGCGGAAGTTTTTCCACGATGCATTCCGGTTGCGGCTCGGAATGTCCCGCCGCGCCGAGAAGGGTAAGACAGGAAGCCGCGTGTTCGGCCATGCCGTCATGGTCGCCTGCCTCCCAGTCATCACGATGGATGGTGCGCAGAACCGGAACATCGTCTTCAAGAATAACGGCGCCCTTTTCAAGCGCATCGGGGTTGCAGTAATCGATGGAATAAACGGGCATGTGATACCTTTCTTTGCGGTGGGTTTTGATTTGTGCGCCGTTGCCTGCCGGGGTTGGCCAGGCGGAAGGGCGCACGGATAATCGTGCATGAGGGAAAGAGTTGTCATTTCGCGGCGAATGGCGAAGGCCTGTTTCGATGTGCGGCCCCGCTTGTGGTCTTCGCAAACCTTCAGGGCGTGCGCCATGCCGTGGAAAAAACCTTCGATGTGATGCGGCGTCGGGTTCATCGGGCGGCCCTCGCCACGCGCATGACCGGGCAAAGCCGGATGTAATGCGTCGGTATCTGGTATTCCTTTGCCAGTTCGCGTCGGATTTCATCGCGCTGGCATTGCGTCATCGGTTGCAGGTCGATGCGTTCCCGTTCGTGACCGTCAACGCGGACGCTGTAAGTGGTCAGTTTTACGGGAGGGTTCAGGGGCACGATGTTCATATCAGATCACCCCAAGCTGCTGGCCGGTCAGACGGTGTTGGCGTTCATATTCGGCCTGATCGCGCGCGCCTTCTGCCTCATCCTGACGCTGTGCCTCGACCGCCAATATGGATACGGCCTCTTCCATGTCGGCCATGATGTCGTCGATATAAGAACCGGCAGCATCGGCGCCGGAAAGGTCATGATTGTTGCGGAAATCGCGCAGCTGCATTTCGATGGCTGCTAATTCTTTGTGTGCTTTTTGAATGGTTGTCGTCATCGGTTTTGCCTCGTTGATCCGTATAGTGTCTATACGTTACGCATAGCAATTAACCGTGTCAATGCAAAATGCATAGAAAAGGAATAAAATTTTTTGCCGCTACCGAAACGGCTTATTTTCTGCCGTTTTCAAGCCATCCGTTAGTATGATGTGCAATTAACCGTGCTGCCATAAGCGCTGCAGTTCGTGGTTACTGGCCGGGGGGTGTTTGCAACTGCGTTTTGATAGTTCTGGACGCCCTGCTGTATTGCCAGTGCGGCCCTTGCCTGATTCGCCTTCTTTTCCGCTTCATAATCAAAAATCTGGGCCGTCATGGCCTGAATGCAGCTTGTATATTCATCCGAAGCCTTATCAATCCCTGCGGCATCGCACGTTTCCATTGCTGGGTGACAGCGCAGGCCACGACCCATCATAAACTGCACGAATCGCATATCGGTCGGATATTTATGGATGGTGCTGCAAAGCTGTTCATCCGTCATGGCGGTAAGCTGTTCATTGGTTATTTGCGCAGGGCTGGCGCATCCAGCCACTATGAGCGCGGAAATCAATACAAGTTTCTTCATCGTTTCTCCTATGTCCATTGTAGTTTACCAATAACCCGGCCCTGAATATATGCCTCTTCCACGGTCACTTCATAAGGCGGGTACTCCTGATTCGTCGAAGTCAGCCGCACGCGCGGCGGATCTGAATGCGGTATCATCATGCAGCGCTTGATAACAAGCCCGAAGCCGTCCCAGACGACAAAGACGCCTGGCGGCGACGGAACGCGGTCGGATACATTGACGAATATGCGTTGCCCCGGCACAAATTCAGGCACCATCGAGTCGCCGACAACCTGAATGATTCGCACACCGCGCGCATCCGGCAAATATCCCTGTACCGATGATTCGGGGATAGACCATGTTCCGATAGCATTTTCCCCATCGCTTTCCGCCAGTGTGCCGCCGCCCGCCCCGGCGGTAACGTCCAGTTCCTTTATTTCGACATAATTTTTATGCTCGGTGAATTGCAAAAATTCTGCTGTGGTCAGCTTTTCATTTCCTGATAACAGCCATGCAGCGCTTACTTTGAAGGCCTTTCCGTATCGCTCGGCAACGTCATAACGTATGCCCCGGCTGCCATTTTCATGCGCCAGATAGGTCGATACCGTCCATCCAAAGGCTCTGGCGGCATCTGTGGGGTTGTCATACCCCGCACTTTTCCTCGCTTCCTGTAAGCGGTCGTGTGGTTCTTTTTTCATGACGCGACAAAATGCACAAGTTCTCTATGCAATAGGTGTTGCATTTTCTATTCGTTTCGCATAGTTTTTGAATAGCTAACGTAACAAAAGGCATAAGGACGGATGTTCAATAGCTTTTCTGATGTAATCATATCTTTCGGAACAACGGCAAAATTTGCCGAAGAAATTGATGTTCCGTATCCGACTGCTGCCGCATGGAAACGTCGCAACAGCATTCCTTCCAAATTCTGGAATAGCGTTATTTCCAGCGCCAAGCGTTGCGGCATCAAGGGGATTACCCACGAAAAGCTGGCGCAAATGGCAAGTCAGGAAGGCGGCGAATCATGACGTTCGGCGGCCTTCATCGCAACGCTGCGCAGCTGCCCGGCAAGAAAACAGCACCAGCCGGGGTTGGCGGTAAGGGATGCCGTGGCGACGATGTAGTTTGCCATCGCCAGGTAATCCCACACCAATTCGTCAGTTCCGGCACCGGGGCCTGCCAGCCCGCGATGCCGATTCGGGAACATCAGCACGTTCGTTTTCAAAATCTCCCCCTTTCGTCGGATCAACTATCCGACAAAAGGAGAGGAAATGTCTTACATCAAAAATGCCCGAACTTTTCCGCCGCGAACGGGGAGGGGCAATAAAATGCCGTATGCAGCCGTTACCAGTCAGGCCGTTGCGGAGCGCGTATCCAGCGCTTTGCGATCTGCTGTATCGGGGCTGCGCGCACCGGGGAAACAGGTTTCGCGTATGACGGGACGCAATCCGCGCACCATCCGTAATCTGATGGATGGCAGCAATGCGCCTTCAGCCGCAACCCTTATCGAACTTATGCGGGATTTCGATGAGGTCTATATCGAGGTTTTGCGCCTCGCCAACCGCGTATCAGATGAACCGTCCGGTTCAGACATCAAACAACGTATCGAAACAGCAATAAATATTCTCAGTGGGGGAGAACATGAAATCAGTCCTGATCGAATTTCACAGATGGCGCAGGTTTTCACGGGCAAGGAATCGTAACTGCCGCGCCATCGTTCTGGGGTTCGTCACCATCATTTTATGCCGGCACAGCGTTGCCGAACGGCTTGCCGAAATCGGCGACCTGTACCGCATAAACCCGGCCTGAAACGGCCAATTATCAACCTGAACAGAAAGAGGAAACCATGTTCAAATCATCAAATCTAAGCGTTCTGGCTTACGCCAACAATTTCACCCTGTGGCATTACGATGCCAATGCCGATGGCCTGTCCATTGCCGATGTCGGCAAAGAGGGCTTTTTCAATGAGGCCAACGACATGGTGCGCGTGCGTGATGTGATTATCGTTGGCGCAACAGACCAGGTGCGTCAGGTCACGGTCACGAAAAACGCTAACAGCGAAGTTGGCATACACCTTCCCGGCGTTTTTGGTTCCGGCCTTTCCGAATCTGAAAACCAAGGCCAGCAGCAAGCTGCCTGACCGTTTCAACAGATCGCTTTGCTGACACCGGCAAAGTGATCGATTGAGGCGGCCCGGCAGACTGAGGGCATCAAAGGGTGGCAAGGCCACTGGCAAGCCCGCCGTACATCTACGGCACAGCCACGCCCGCCTCGACTTTTCTTCAACGCCAACAATAGGAGGTTATTTCATGGCAAAAGCGAAGAAAAAAGAGCCGGAACAGGACGTTCAGGAAAGTGTTGTCGATGAATCGGCAAACGATACTGCGGCGACCGCTATCAGGAATGAAGACGCCATTGCCCTGCGCAGCAAAACGCTGGTAGGCGATGTGCGCGACGCCATTCTGGATACGATCAAGCACGAAAAGGAAAACAAGGCGTGGCCACAGATGACGGAAGCGCAGCAGCGCGACTGTATCGATCGATGCACCGGCGCCGCCGAACGCCTGATTCGTGAAATCGTCGATATTGTCGCCACGCAGGGCTTTGAACATACCAAGGCTGAAATCGACAGATGGAAAGTTAAGGGCCGCCAGGTCGTCCTGACGCTGAAATCATCGGCAACGGAACAGAACATTCTGTCCCTGCTGGGCGCATCGGGCAATTACGTCACGCTGACATTCGCCAATGACGATGCCTTTGACGAAGACCGGACTCCGTGCAGCCCCGATCCTGACAAACCCGAACTGGGACTGCCGGACGATGACGACGATGCGGATGATGAAAGCGTATCCGGGTACGAATCCGAACACGGTTCCATCGTCGATGACCGCAGCGACATCTGGGACGATGAGGAATCGAACTGATGATGTTTCCCGCAGGTGACTTTAAATTCGACGAATTCAGCCTGCAGTGCGCGGTGGCCACGTACCTTGACGGTCTGGCCGCCGCCACGAAACGTCTTGCCTGGTCGCATCCCCCAAATGAGGGGAAGCAAAAACCGCAATACAGGATGAAGCAGATCAAGGCCGGCATGAAGACCGGCGAACCGGACTGCATCATCTATCTGAAAGGCGGGAAAACAATTTTCATCGAACTGAAGACCGACCGGGGATCGTTATCTGCGGCCCAGAAAAAGCGTCATGCCGAGTTGCGGGCGCTTGGGTTCGATGTCTACACCGTCAAAGCCGCCACGCCCGCCGAAGCGGTGCGCAAGGTGGCGCGCATACTTTTTGAACATGGAATCAGGGAGGCCCGATAATGCCTAAATTTCCCCAGCGCGTACCGACAACCGTGACCACGACATATGCCAGTGGCCGGGTCGAAACAAAAACATATGGCAGCTATTCCGAGGCCAAAAAGGTCAAGGAAACTCTGGAAAAAATGAACACCGTTGTCAGCGTCGTGCTGAAGGAAAGGGGCCGTCAATAATGGAAACCGTACCGTTTGAAAATGCCGAAGAAGCCTTTTTCTGGTTTATGACGGCGCAGGCAGCCAAAAACGACGGCGCCAGATGTATCGGCGGGTGCGGTAAAATCCTGCGCCCCTGTAAGCCTATCGACATCCTGAAGGCCATTGATGCGCTGTATCGCGGCAAAGAAATCATGATGGATCATGCCCTGGTGTTGCGTCACTACGGGCGAAAGCTGATGGCCCCAGACCGCTACCGGGACAAGGAAAGGCGGGCGCACATGCTGTGGCACGAAGCGATGGAAAAGCTGGAAGCCGTATTGCAGCGCAAGGGCATCGTTGCCGTTCCGCAGGGATGGGGGCGCTGATGTACCAGATGACCCTTGATAACGAACTAATCGTGGACAATTTCGCCGGTGGCGGCGGCGCCAGCTGCGGCATCGAAATGGCGCTGCATCGTCCGGTGAATATTGCCATCAATCATGACCGCGAAGCCGTCGGCATGCATGAAGCAAACCATCCGCTGACAACCCATTATTGCGAAGATGTCTGGGATATAAACCCGCGCAAAATCCTTAAGGGGCGGCCCGTTCTTCTGGCGTGGTTTTCGCCTGACTGCAAGCATTTCAGCAAAGCCAAGGGCGGTCGCCCGGTCGAAAAGAAGATACGCGGCCTGGCATGGGTCGTCCTGCGCTGGGCCAGCCTGCCCGATGGCCAGAAGCCGAAAATCATCTGCCTTGAAAATGTCGAAGAATTTACGACATGGGGGCCGCTGACCGATGAAGGCAGGCCCTGCCCGAAACGTAAAGGGCAGACATTCAATTCTTTCGTCAATGCCCTGAAACGGCATGGATACCGGGTCGAATGGAAAGAACTGCGCGCCTGTGATTACGGCGTGCCGACGATCCGCAAGCGCCTGTTCCTGATCGCCCGCTGTGACGGCCAGCCCATTGTGTGGCCGGAACCGACGCACGGTCAGGGCTTGTTGCCGTACCGGACGGCAGCGGAATGTATCGACTGGTCTATTCCCTGCCCGTCGATTTTCGAGCGCGACAGGCCGCTGGCAGAAAACACGATGAAGCGGATCGCCAAAGGCATCCAGAAATTCGTGATCGACGCACAGGAACCGTTCATCCTGAACCTGACGCATGGCGGCAGGCTGGAACCGTTGGCCGAACCGTTCAAGACGATTACGGCAGCCAGGCGCGGCGAAAAAGCAGTCGTTGTCCCTGCCATGATCCAGATGGGGTATGGTGAGCGCAAAGGGCAATCTCCGCGCGTTCTCGACCATCAGAAACCGCTGGGCACTGTCACAGCAGGAGGTAATAAGTTTGCCCTGTGCAGCGCTTTTTTGGTCGGCGCTGGGGGCCCGGTATATGCCGGAAAGCCTGTTACTGCTGATAGACCGCTGGAAACCGTGGCGACCGAAAATCACAGGCAACTGGTTACAGCGTTTCTCGCCAAGCATTTTGGCGGCGTCACCGGTGTTGAAATCGATACCCCGTTGCCGACGATTACAACACGCGGGACACAGACCCAGATCGTCACCAGCCATGTGATGAAAATGCGCGGGCACAGCAGCCGCGACAAGCACGGCCATACAATAGCGGAACCGTTGCATACCATATCGGCCAGCGGCACGCACTTTGCCGAAGTCCGGGCATTCCTGCTGAAATATTACGGCACCAATATCGGCAGCGATATGAACGAGCCGATGCACAGCGTGACGACGAAAGACCGTTTCGGCTTGGTGACGATCCACGGCGAAGACTACGCCATCGTTGACATCGGTATGCGGATGCTGACGCCGCGCGAACTCTACCGCGCGCAGGGCTTTCCCGATTCCTACATCATCGATCGCATGGCCGATGGCGCGGCGCTGAACAAAACGGCGCAGGTCAGGATGTGCGGCAATTCGGTCTGCCCGCCGCTGGCTGCGGCCATCGTCCGCGCCAATGTGCCAGCCTCGGTGTTTCACATGATGGAGGCTGCGGAATGACAGTAAAAATACTTCATGGCGACTGCATTGAAATGCTGCGCACACTGGAAAACGACAGCGTGGATTACGTTGTGACCAGCCCGCCTTACTGGGGGCTGCGCGATTATGGCGTTGACGGTCAGATAGGGCTTGAACACAGCCTTGGTGAACATCTTGAAAAAATGATGGATGTTTTCGATGAAATTCGCCGCGTTTTGAAACCAACAGGAACACTGTGGGTCAATTATGGCGACTGCTACGCTACCACGCCGAACGGACGCAGCGCTGCGGATACGAAGGCTGCCGGTGGCGATAACAGGACGTTCCGCGACAAGCCGTTTTCGACGGTCGGGCCGATTTACGAGAGCGATCCCAGATCGAAGGAGAGGATAGGCAACCATTCAACATTAAGCGGGAAACAGCATGCCCATGGAAATGGGCGCATTCGTGCCGGCGGCTATCTGAAGCCGAAAGACCTGTGCATGATCCCAAACCGCTTTGCCATCGCCATGCAGGAAAATGGCTGGTGGGTAAGGTCAGAAATCATCTGGGCAAAACCGAACCCGATGCCTGAATCCGTGCGTGACAGACCAGCGACGGCGCATGAAAAAATATTCCTATTCTCGAAATCGCCGCGTTATTTCTGGAACGCAGAAGGTGCGCGCCAAAACAGAACGCAGGACGAAGATGCGAACGGGTTCCGTGGAGGATCGTATACAGGAGGAAAGCCCGGAAAAAGGAAACAGCGCGGAAATTACAAAATGCCAGACGGATGGGATACCGGGCCTGGCGCGCATGGTTCATTCCACAAAAACGGCCGACAGAAAGGTGTTAAATCTGACAAGCAGCGCGGACATTCGCGCCGTCATGCCGGTTTCAATGATCGCTGGGATCTGATGACCAAAGAGGAACAGCAGGTTAATGGCCGCAACCTGCGGAATTATGAACCGGCACCGGTTCAGGTCTGGGAGATTGCCACGCAGCCGTTCAAAGGCGCCCACTTTGCTACGTTCCCGCCAGAACTGGTGCGACGCTGTATCGTTGCCGGATGCCCGAAAGGTGGGCTGGTGCTTGACCCGTTCGGTGGTGCAGGAACAACAGGGCTTGTGGCAGCCCGTCTTGAATGCGACGCCGTTCTTGTCGAACTGAACGAAGAATATTGCCAGATCGCCCGTGACCGTCTGCGGGCCGACATGAAAGAAGTTCAGTGCAATGTTAAAGAGAAAAAGGCAGATCACGGCCCGCTGTTCAGGGAGTTGGAAGCATGACGCACGTTATCGAAGTTCCGTTTCATATCGGCGATTTTCTTTCTGGAACCATGCATATGGACGCCACGGAAATCGGTGCCTACTGGATGCTGATAATCGCCCACTACCAGGCTGGCAAGGAAGGCCTGCCCGATGATGACAAAAAACTGGCGACAATCGCCAAGGTCAGTCCGAAGGTATGGAAAAGAATTCGGCCCACGATTGCCGAAAAGTTTCAGATCACCGACTCCTTTTGGCGTCACAAAAAGGTCGTTGATGTTCTCCGAAAAGTAGCGGAGAACAGCGCCCAAAAAAAAGCTAACGCATTGAAAAGATGGGGAACAGATAATGCAAGCGCATCTTCGCAGCAATGCAAAAGCAATGCTAACCAAAAACCAATAACCAATATAGAAGATACTGACGTATCTTCTGTCCCCCCTGATCCCCCATCATCCGATCCGCCTGATGATGTTGGCGAAGCATTCGACCAGTACAACGCCGTTGCCGGGCGCGTCGGCCTGCCGGTGGCGCAGGTGCTGAACGATACGCGCAGGCGCGGCATCGCGGCACGGTTGCGTGAAAGCGGCGGCATTGACGGCTGGCGCGCGGCGCTTGAAAAGCTGGAAGCCAGTGATTTCTGCGCCGGGCGGAAGACCGACTTCCGCGCCGATCTGGATTTTTTACTGCAACGCCGGAGTTTTACCAAACTGATGGAAGGTAGCTATGACAACCACAGAACTGACCACGCAAGGCCAGCGTCAAACCGGCCAGTCGATAACCAGCTTGAAGGATTTAGCCGCGCCGTTTCTGGACTCGCTGAACCACGATCTGGAAACGGGGATGTACCGGGTTGGGACGATGCCGAAGGTGACGACGCAGCTGAAGGAAGCGGCGCTTGTCGTCAGGACGAAGACTGAAAAACATCTTCAGCCCGCCGACACGAAAGCCATTCTGGGGCATGTCATCGTCCTGCTGCGCCAGTATTACGTTGCCGAGTTGCCGCCGGAAATCCATGAAGGCCTTGCCCGGCAATGGGTATCGGTGCTGAAGGAATTCCCCGAATGGGCGATTGAAAACGCCATCACGGCATGGCTGATCCGTGACAAGCGCGGTCGCAAGCCGGTGCCGGGCCAGATACACGACCTGGCCGCACAGCAGGTCAGCAAATCACGGGCCGTGATCGCGCTGTGTGATCGTGTACGCTGTGCATCGTTGCATGTCGAACCGGAGCCGGAACCGGAAATGACGCCGGAAGAACGGGAGGAAGCAAACCGGCGCGTTTCCGCACTGGTAGCCGAGGCGCGGCGCAATCTGGCGATGGGGCCGGAAGTTTTGAAAAACAGGGCAGGAAGAACAGGGAGAACCGATGAAGAAAATATTTAAAAAAATCGCAAAACGCAAGGGAGGCGCCAAAACGGTGGCGGTCACCTGCCGGGCCATACCAGGTCTGGAACCGAGGCACAAAAAATTCAGGACGCCGATGGTGTCCGAATTCGGGCCCGATGAACGGGTGCAGCACGGCGGCGTCGTCTACGAGCCGGCGTCAGTCGATAACGACGGCAAGGTTTTGCAGGTCAGGGCGCGGGTCAAGATCACCTGCAAGCTGGACTGGTATCTGGATGCAGGCACGATCACCGAAGCGATGTGGCAGGCCGGATGCAAGTTTACATACCTGCATTTTTGCGCCGGCAAGGTGCCGCGCGTCAACGTCATGTGGCGGGAGCGTATCCAGAACAGCCGCATGGCCGGTGATTTCGATGCATGGATGAACAGCAAAAGCTGGGCGCAGGAAGCGCTGGAACGGGCGCTTGCCGAACTGGAATCGGACGAACAGGATGTGATCTGGGATGTCTGCGGCCTTGATCTTTACGCCGGAAACCCGGCGCGGGTCAGGTCGATGCAGACCGGGCTGCGGGCTTTGTCCGTTCATTTCGGCAAAGGTTTTGCCAGGGATTAGGAAAAAATTCCTTGACCCCCTACCCCCCGGCCCCCTATAATTTTAACCATGCTGGGTTTTTGCGCCCGGCTTTTTCTCGGGAGAAGAGAACCCCCTTGCTTTACAAAACTTCACGCGGTCTTCGGGCCGCTTTTTTTGGTGCGGGCACGCAAGACGCGATAATCGGAAGTTGCGGTTTCCGTAGCTGATCTGCCCGGCGCCACCAGTTTTAACCACGCGCTACCCCGAACCCCACACCGAAGGGTCGCCATCAGGGCCGGTGCTGTACGATAGTCCCCTTTCGTGCGGTACCGGCATCCTGAACAGATTTTGGAGAACAGCCGATGTCAGCACCGATTTTACCGATCGATGAAAACGCAAACGCCATCCCGGCGGTCACGCTACAGCAGGGCGGCGGCGCGCACAGCATAACGTCTTCGGGAACGACAGCGCGTAACGGAACCGCATTTGGCGATGCCACGCGCATCATCAGCGTTTACGCGACCGAAGATGTTTATATCGAATTCGGCGGTTCCGGCGTCGAGGCGACATCATCGAACCATTTCTTCCCGAAGGGTATCTATTACGATTTCCACATCCCGCCTGGCGTCACCCATGCGGCCGTTCTTCAGGTCAGCACCGGCGGCACGGTTTATATTTCGGAGAAGCAATGACCGAAGGTCTGTATTTTCACACCGCTGGCTGCAATACACGCCCGGCGCATTGCATCGAATGCACCGAACCGATGCTGTATATCTACGACACCGGAGTGCGTGACGTATGCAGCGAATGTGGCGGCAGGTCGAAGGTCGCCGATTACAGCGCGCCGGCACCTATGCGCAGCGGATATGTTTCGGACTGGGACAACTGGTCGAAAGCCCCGGAGGGAACCCAATGATGGATGGTCTTGCTGATGGGTTATCGATGATGTTTATGACGTTGCTGTTTCTGGCGATCCTCGGCGTATTTGCCATTATGGGCGGTATCGTAACGCTTGTGGTCTGGATATTCGTTTCCGCCGGGATCTGGATGGCGTATGTCATCGGCGGCTTCACGCTTGTCGGTTTTGTTCTGGCAATTATCGCTGCGAACAAGGGCTGGTGATGAATGGCTGGTCTGACACAGAAGCAGGAAAAGTTTTGCCAGCTTTTCATCGAAACAGGCAACGCCAGTGAAGCATACAGGAAGGCTTATGACGCCTCACGGATGAAGGCGGCGACGATAAACCGCAAAGCCAAAGAAGTTTTAGACAACGGCAAGATTACGGCAAGATTGAATGTGCTGCGCGCCGAACACCGGCAACGGCATGATGTCACCGTGGACAGCCTGACCGAAGAACTCGAACAAGCGCGCACTCTGGCTTTGGCCGAGAAACAGTCCAGCGCCGCTGTCAGCGCCAGCATGGGTAAAGCAAAATTGCATGGCCTGATAGTCGATAAGAACGAACACACAGGAAAAGACGGTGCGCCGCTGGTTCCTGTCCTGAATGTCACAATCAGCCCCGAAAGCTGAAATCGACCTGCATCTGCACCCAAAACAGGGTGTAGCGCTTAATTCTCCTGCAACGGAGATACTTTACGGAGGTGCGGCAGGCGGCGGCAAATCGCATCTGATGCGCGTCGCTGCTATTATCTGGTGTTCCATGATTCCGGGGCTTCAGGTGTATCTGTTCCGGCGGATACGTGAAGACCTGATAAAGAACCACATGGAAGGCCCGAAGGGTTTCCGGTCGCTGCTGGCGGCGTGGGAGCAATCGGGCTTCGTCAAGATCGTCGAAGACGAAATACGGTTCTGGAATGGCAGCAAGATTTATCTGTGCCATTGTAAGGACGAAAAAGACCGCTTCAAATACCAGGGGGCGGAAATTCATGTTCTTCTGATCGACGAACTTACGCACTTTACGGACAAAATCTATCGCTTCCTGCGTGGTCGTGTCCGTGCCGTTGGCCTTCCGCCGTTGCCGCCAGAATATCAGGGTCGGTTTCCGCGCATCATCTGCGGATCGAACCCCGGCAACATCGGGCATGTTTGGGTAAAGGCGGCGTTCATCCATAACGTCGAGCCTTACAACATCAGGCTGATGCCGGATGAAGAAGGCGGCATGTTGCGCCAGTACATTCCGGCGCGGCTGAACGACAACCCGTCGATGGCGAAGGATGATCCGCTGTATCGCGCCCGTTTGCGCGGCCTTGGCAGCGAAAGCCTTGTCCGGGCGATGGAAGACGGCGACTGGGATGTGATCGAAGGCGCATTCTTCGAGGAATGGGAAAGCAAACGCCATGTTATCAGGCCGTTTGTCATCCCGGCATACTGGACGCACTTCAGGTCGCTTGACTGGGGCAGCGCCGCACCGTTCAGCGTTGGCTGGTGGGCTGTGGTCAGTGATGACTACCGCCATCCTGACGGCCTGATCCTGCCACGCGGCGCGCTTGTCCGTTACCGTGAATGGTACGGCAAGAAGGACGACAACAACACCGGGCTGAAGCTGACCGCTGATGAAGTCGGTGCCGGTATCGCCCGGCGATCGATGGACGACCCGATACCGACATACGGCGTCGCCGATCCGTCGGCGTATGCGCAGAATGGCGGCCCGTCGATCATGGAGCGCCTGCGCAATGCCGAGCGTGACTATCTGGCGCTGAACAAGCCCGGACTGAATGCGACACCGTGGCGCAAGGCCGACAATGCCCGTGTGGCGTTTGAAGGTCATATGGGCGGATGGGATCAGATGCGCGCCAGGCTGAAGGGTATGAAGACAGATGACTGCCCCGATGGCCCGGCGATGATTTACTGCTTTTCGACCTGTACGGATTCGATCCGCACCATCCCCGTGCTGCAGCACGACGAAAACAGGCCGGAAGACCTTAGCACGAACATGGAAGACCACGCCGCCGATGAATGGCGGTATGCGTGCATGTCGCGTCCGTATGTAACGGCGCAACCGGCACCACAGCAACCAATATCGACGCGCCCGCCGACGTTTGACGAACTGATGGCGGAGCAAAAGCGAAAGAGGCTAAATGACGACTGAACAAACAGCACCGGCATCGCTGGAAAATCCGCAGGACGCAGGCGAAGGGTCTTCCGGCGTGGTAAAGCGCTGGCTGCTGGAATGGGATCTGGCTGACAAGGAAGAAAAAGGCTGGCGCAAGGATGCGTCGGAAGCCATCGATATTTACGTCAACGGCCAGTCGTCAAAGACAAGGTTCAATATCCTGTATTCCAACACACAGACGCTATCGCCCGCGCTGTATAGCAAGACGCCGCGCCCTGATGTGCGGCGCCGGTTCCGCGATCCTGACCCGGAAGGGAAAAAGGCATCTGAAATTCTGGAACGCGGGCTGGCCGCATCGATTGATATGTACGATTTCGACAATGAAATAAAATCATGTGTCGAAGATCACCTTCTGACAGGCCGTGGTGTGGTCTGGGTATCGTACAAGCCGATGTATGGCGACCAGCTGACAGCCGCCGATGGTGCGCCGTTACTCGATGATGACGGCCAGCCGCTTCGTTCTCTGGTTTACGAAGAAACGACATGCGAGTGCGTCGGCTGGGATCGTTTCCGCATGGGACGGGCCAAGAAATGGGCTGATGTGCCGTGGGTTGGCCGCATCCATTACTACACCCGCAAGGAACTTGTCGAAGAATTCGGCGAAAAAGGCAAAAAAGTAAAGCTGGACTGGTGCCCGTCCGGTATGGACGGCGATGATGGCGACGACGCATCAGGCCACAAGGATGCGATGAAGCGCGGTGTCGTCTATGAAATCTGGGACAAGGCCGAACGCAGGGTTGTTTACATTTCGCCGTCGTACAAAGACGAACCGCTGCTGGAAAAAGACGATCCTTACGATCTGGAAGGATTTTTCCCGGTTCCGCGACCGTTATATTCGATCCGCAACCCGGATTCGCTGGTGCCGGTTCCTGAATTCAAGATTTACGAAGACCAGGCGAAGGAACTTGATGACCTGACCAAACGCATCAAGCGCCTTGTTTCTGCGCTGCGGGCGCGTGGTATTTACGACAGCACGCTGAAACAGCTTGAAAACCTGATGCAGACCGATGAAGCCGGTCTTGTACCGTCGGAGGGCATCACCGCCATCATGCAGATGGGCGGGCTTGAAAAAGCGATCTGGATGTTTCCGATTGAAACCATCGCCAAGGTTCTGCTGGAACTGTACCGGGCCCGCGATCAGATCAAGCAGACGATTTTTGAAATCACCGGGCTTTCCGACATCGTGCGGGGCTCGACCAAGGCTGTTGAAACGGCCACGGCACAGTCGATCAAGGCCCAGTTTGGCAGCATGCGCCTTCAGGACAGGCAAAACGAAGTCCAGCGCCTTGTCCGTGATGTTTTCCGCATCAAGGCTGAAATCATTGCTGAAAAATTTACGGCCACAACGCTTGGCCTGATAGCCGGTTCCACAGCCGATGAAATAGCGGCGGCGCTGGAACTGCTTAAATCAGACCTGAACAGGAAAATTCGCGTCGATGTCGAAACCGATTCCACGATTGCAAGCGACGAAGAGTCCGATAAGCGAAACATCACAGAATTGCTGACCGCCATAGGCAGTTTTTTACAGCAATGGATTCCGCTGGTGCAGCAAGGGCTGCCGGTAGAGGTGCCAAAAGCGCTTCTGCTGACCGCCGTGCGCAGGTTCAAAATGGGCCGGGAGGTGGAAGACGCCCTGAACCTGCTGGATCAGGCGGCAATGCCTGCGCCGGTTCCGCCAGCGCCAGTCCCCGGCGACGCGGCTGCGGCGGGCGCGCCGGCTGGTCAGGTGTTACCTCCCCCTGCCATGCCGGCGCAACCCGTTATGAACGCAGGGACGCAGAATGTTTGATTGCGACCATTTCTATCGCTGCTGTGTGTGTGAGCATGAATTCATGGCCAGGGCCGATTACGACGATGACCCGCAAACGCGGGATTGCCCCAAGTGCCGGAACGCCGTCGGCCAGGTGGCATATCTGGGGTCTTCCGCAAACAGCAGTGGGTTTGTTTTAAGCGATTACGGGGCTGTTGAAAGCCCTGTCACCGGCCAGATGGTGGAGGGTCGCGCCGCGATGCGCGAACATCTGAAGCGACACAACTGCCGGATTCTCGAACCGTCGGAGCGTAAAAACTTCGGCATCTAATCAACCAACGGAGGTGGAACCATGACGACAGACACGGAAGTGCCTGAAGGCGAAGATTTGGATGCGACTATGGGTCGTGTCTTTGATGAAATGACGGATGACGATGCCGCGCCAGATGATGAAGCGGCGGGCACCGATAACGAAATTCCCAGCGGCGACACACCGGACGATGATGAACCGGCTAGTGGTGACGACGCTGAAGCAGCGGACGATGACGCAGACGACGACACCCCGGAAGGCGATGAGCCTGCGGGGCTAGACGCGCCTGAATACTGGTCTGCTGAAGCGAAGGCCAAGTTTGATGCACTGCCAGACGATGCGAAAGCAGCTGTTCTGGAAGCGCACAAATCTGCACAGGCCGACTATTCGCAAAAGACTCAGGAACTGGCCGAAGTTCGCAAACGCTATGAGGCGATTGACGGTGTTACCCAAAAATGGGGCCAGTATTACCAGCAGCTTGGCGTCACGCCCGAACAGGCGCTAGACATCTTGTCGGCTGCGGAATACCAGCTTCGCAACGGGACACCGGAGCAAAAGCAGATCGCGCTGCAAAAACTGGCCAAGGACTACGGGATACCATACGGAGCCACAACCGTTCAGGACGGCGAAGGTGACGAATATGTCGATCCCCAAGTGTCCGCCCTGCAGCAAACCGTAAAAGACCTGACCACCCAGCTGAATGAAATCCGGCAGGGTGACCAGAACCGTCAGCAGCAGGCCCATCGGCAGCTGATGGAGGAACAGGCCGGCGTCGTCAAGACGTTCGCTGAAGCCAAGGACGAAAGCGGCAGTCTGAAGCATCCGCATTTTGATCTTGTTCGTGACAAGATGTCTGAACTGGTCAAAAAGGATGTCGTCAAAACGATTGATGAAGCCTATCAGATGGCCCTGACCCTCGTTCCTGAAGCAAAAGCCAAAATCGATGCTGAAGCCAAGGCGAAAGCCAGCCGCGAAGCAGCCGACAAGGCCAAAAAGGCGAAAAAAGCCACCGTTCCGTCATCGAAATCGGCATCAAAGGGTTCGATCGAGCCTGGCGAAACCATCGATGAAACGCTGGAAAGGTCATACGACAAAGCTGTGGGCGGTTAATCCAACCCCATTAGATAAGGAAACAGTAAAATGTCAACTCCTAGCAGCACTTTCACCGAAATGGTGTCAACGACGCTGCGTCAGCACAACAAGGAAATGGCTGACTCCGTGTCGAAGCACAATGCCCTGTGGAACAGGCTTGATAAGAAGAAACTTATCGAGAAGATCGACGGCGGATATGAAATCGTTGAACCGATCATGTACGCTGAAAACAGCACGTACCAGCGGTACAGCGGTTTTGAACTGCTGAACATCAACCAGTCCGATGTTATCACTTCGGCCAAGTTCGACTGGAAACAGTCGGTCGTCAATATCGTGGCTTCCGGTCTGGAATTGCGAAACAATTCCGGCAAGAACGCCATGATTAAGCTGGCAAAGGCGAAAATGAAAGTCGCCAAGCAGACGTTTTCCAACAACATCAACGCAGACCTTCATTCTGACGGTACTGCTGATGGCGGCAAGCAGATCGGCGGTCTTGAAGCCCTTCTGACCAGTGACGGCACAGGAACCTATGGCGGCATCAACGCCGGGAACTTCACGTTCTGGAAGAACCAGTTTCAGGATGGCAACACAGCCACTTCTGCGACGATCCGGGGCAAGATGAAGGCTCTGTGGCTGGCAACGTGCCGTGGTACGGACAAGACCGACCTGATTATTTCCAGCACGGACTTGTTCTCTCTGTACTGGGATTCGCTGACCGACCTGCAGCGCTTCACGCAGGCTGATGAAGCCGATACCGGCTTTGACAGCATCAAGTTTATGAGCGCCGATGTCGTTCATGAAACCAGTGAATCGGGCATTTCCGCAAACCGCATGAACTTCCTGAACACCGACTATCTGAAGCTGGTCGTTCACAAGGATGCCTTTATGACGGTTGCGGATGAAAAGTCGTCCGCAAATCAGGATGGCGTTGTCATCCCGATCCTGTTCCAAGGCAACCTGGTCTGCTCTAACCGGGCACGCCAAGGCCTGCTGTTCGACTAAGCGGTTATGAAGGCGGCCAGATCAGGCCGCCTTTTTTCTTCAATCACCAAACCTATGAGGAACAACTATGATTGGTGCAAATATCGAAGTAACCCGTACTTCGTCTGACCCGCATCAGCTTTTCGGGCTGGGCAATGTCGTATGGGATCGCGGCAAGGCATATGTGGCCATTCAGGCCAGCGGTGCGCTTGGCGCAAATGATGTCGTTATCATCGACGAAGACGGCCAGGCGGTTGTCGCCAGCGTAACCACTTCGGCTTCGGCACGTGGCGACCGCGCAGGCGTCGTTCTGGTTGATTTTGCCGATAACGATTATGGCTTTGCGCAGGTCTTCGGCCCGACCGAGGCCAACGGCCTGACAAGCTGTGCGGCGAATGTGCCCATCCACACCACAGCCACAGACGGCCACCTTGACGACGCTGGAACATCCGGCGCCGAATATGTGGACGGCCTCGTTCTGACCACGGCTGTTGGCGGTGGCGGTGCAGATGCCGTTGCGGCCATGCTGGTCTTCCCGACCATCGGCGCAACGATCTAACGAACCCCCAAGGCGGCCCCCTAACCGGGGCCGCTTTTTTCATCAATTCCAACGGAGGTACTAAATCATGGCAGTCTATCCCCAATTTGAAAATCGCGCCGTGCGCGACGAAGAAGCGTCGGTAAAAGCCGGGCGCGAAGTCCTGAAAGACGAAGACTGGGTTGTGCTGGTTATCGACCAGAACACGCAGATCCCGAAACGTGTCGAACACTGGCTGAAGCAAATCGAACTCGATGTCATTAATGGCCGGATGACTTCCGATCTGGCAGGTCGATACAAGGCCATGTACGACCACTGGAAGGCCGGCAAGGAAATACCGCTTGAAGGTATGGACATCCGCCAGTGGCCGCAGGCAACGCGCGCGACGGCGGAAAACCTGATACGTCAGGGCATCCGTACCGTCGAAGACCTTGCTGAAGCGCCGGAAGCCATCCTGCAGCGTATCGGTGCCGGTGCCCGCGACCTGCAAAGCCGGGCCAAGGCCTATCTGGAAGCGTCTGACGGCAAGGCTGCCGAAGAAATCCTGTCGCTGAAGGAAACCATCGAAAACCAGAACATTCTGATCAAAGACCTTCAGAAAACGATTGCTGACCTTCAGGCACAGCTTGAAGGAAAAGGCGGAGAAAACACCGACGCGACAGCTGATGGCGGCGGCACAGAAAATTCTGACCTGGCCGCAGCGGTTTCGCTTCTCAATCAGGACGATGAATCGCACTGGAACAAAAACGGCGATCCAGACCTGACTGTTCTGACCGAACTTACAGGCCGCCGCGTCACCCGTGCCGAAGTCGAAAAAGCCTTTCCTGACCTGAAGCGTCAGCAAGCAGCATAAGGAAACCGCGTAAATGAGCCTTCTTACGATCACACAGGATGTCTGCAGGGAAGTGGGCGTTTCTGTGCCATCATCGGTCATCAATAATTCGGACACGACCGTTCAACAGGTGCTGGCCCTGATTAACACATCAGGCAGGACGCACATGAAGAACTTCGTTCTGGAAGCGCTGACCAAGGAGGCTACATTTACAACCGTTGCCACCGAAGAACAGGACGATATAACCGACATCGCGTCAGATTTCGACCGCATCATTGGCAGAACGATGTATGACCGGTCGAACACCTGGCGCGTTTTCGGGCCCGTTTCGGCAGCCGAGTGGCAGCGGCGCAAAAGCACGCAGATTTCGTCAATCCGCAATGTATTCCGCATTCGTGGCGGCAAGATATTGTTCAACCCGGCGCCGGCAGCCGGGCTGGATGTTTATTTCGAGTACATTTCCAATCAGTGGGTCGAGAATGCCGCAGGCGACACACCGCGCGCGAAATTTGAGCGGGACGACGATGTTTCGTTGATAGACGAAGAACTGCTGAAAAAAGATGCAAAATGGCGCTTTTTGGCCGCCAAGGGGTTTTCTTACGCCGAGGCCTTCAGAGAATACCAGATTGACCTGGCCAACCTTGTCGGCACCGATGGTGGCAAGGACACTATCGATATGTCCGTTCCGGCGGGGCCTGAAAACATCATGCCCGCCGTTCCTGATGGCGGATGGGATGTAAGCTGATGTTGATGCAGCCGCTTCAGGACAGGCTTTCGCGCAGTCAGGAGGCAAAATCTAAATCGGTGCCGCCGCCTGTAGGCGGATGGAATGCCCGCGATGCGCTTGACCAGATGAAGGAACACGATGCCGTTCTGATGGATAACTGGTTCCCCCGCCAGAACGATGTCATCATGCGGCGCGGATACGCCCCTTTTTGCGAAATGTCGGCGACCGCAAATGCCGTCGAAACGCTGGCCGAATATCACGCCGGAGAAACGCGCAAGTTTATCGCATGCGGTAGCGGCTCGATCGATGAGGTATCATCGGGCACGGCGTCAAATCTCGGCAGCGGGTTTTCTGAAAATTCATGGCAGACCACACAATTCGGTGGCCGTTTGTTTTTGGTAAACGGAACCGATGACCCACAAGACTATGACGGCAGCAGCTTAAGCAGCACATCGTGGTCTGGTTCCGGGCTGACCATCGCCAAGCTGATTAACGTCGTCGCCTTCAAGTCGCGGCTGTATTTCGTCGAAAAAGATAGCCAGAAATTCTGGTATGGCGGCGTCCAGTCCGTTACCGGAACGCTGACCGCCTTCGATCTGAAGTATGTCGGCAATTTCGGCGGAAACCTGATCGCCATTGGCGTCATATCCCGTGATGGCGGCGACGGCGTTGACGACCTTCTGGCCTGCTTTATGTCGTCAGGCGAAGTCGTCGTTTACAGCGGCAGCGATCCGGGCAGCGACTTTTCGCTGGTCGGCGTCTATGCCATCGGCGCACCGATTGGCTATCGCTGCACCATAAAATTCGGCTCTGACCTGGTAGTGATTACCAAAGACGGATATGTTCCGCTGACCAGTGTTCTACCGTTTGGCCGGTCGCTGAAGACCGAAAGAACCATACTGTCAGACAAGATTTCAGGCGCCGTCATACAGGCCATAGAAACATATGGCAGCAACGACGGCTGGGAGCCGATCTTATATCCTGCCGGGAACATGCTTATTTTCAACGTACCGCGCACGACAACGGCATACGACCAGCATGTGATGAACACCCGGACGCGATCATGGTGCCGGTTCCGCAACATCCCGGCGCGCTGCTGGTCGTTGTTTAATGACAATCTCTATTTCGGCGGCCCTGATGGTGTGGTTTACCGCGCCGATACGGGAAAGACAGATGACGGTGCGGCCATAACCTGTATCGGCCAGCAGGCATGGAACTATTTCGGCGACCGTTCGCATAACAAGATTTTTACAATGGTGCGCCCGGTTCTGGAAGCAGACAACACACCGTCTGCGTTTCTGTCACTGGGAACCGACTTCAAAGACAATACCAGCGTGCAGTCCATCGTATCAGGATCTGAAGTCAATGCTGCCGTTTGGGATGAAGCGATATGGGATCAGGCCGTATGGGCCGGCGGCAATGTCGTCACCCAGAACTGGTCATCTGTCAGCGGGATCGGATATTGCGCATCACTTCGGTGCAAGGTCGCCGAAAGCAATGCCCGCGTGTCGTGGAAGTCGTCGATATATGCATGGAAACAGGGCGGCATAATTTGATCGAATGGTGTTTTGACACAAAGCGCATTGTGGAATTCGTTCAGGATAATATTGGCCATCGTCCAGATTTTGGGCCTTGTGCCGCTATCGGCGTTCAGGAAAACGGAATCCTGTTCTGTGGCGTGGTTTACAACGAATATAGGGAACCTGAAGGCGATGTTCGCATGCATATCGCTGCCACCAATCCAAAATGGTGCCTGCCTGGCCGGATCAGGGCGTTTTTTGATTATCCGTTTAACCAGCTTGGATGCCAGCGCGTTACAGCAGTGGTTTCCGAACATAATGGCGCAGCACGCAAGCTGGACGAATATCTGGGCTTTGTTCACGAGGGCACGATCAGGCGCGGATTTCCTGACGGTTCCGATGCGATTTTATACGGCATGCTGAAAGAGGAATGCCGATGGTTTCAACCGAAAAAAAGGGCTTAAAACATGGGTAAAAGTTCACCTTCCCCGCCGGCGCAACCCGATCCGGCAAAAACGGCCGCCGCACAGGGTGCTGCCAACATGGATGCAGCGATTGCCAGCGGGCTGATGAGCCGCGTCAATCAGAATACGCCTTATGGAACGGTCACCTATAACCAGATAGGTTCGCAGACTGTCGGCACAGGATCGGGCGCGCGTGACGTACCGCTTTATGAACAAAACGTCAATCTTAATCCAACAACCCAGCAAACACTTGATGCCCAGCAGGCGCTTGCCCTCGCCCTGTCAAACAAGGCCAACACACTGTCATCCTATGTTCCGACTGACAGGTTTACGCTGGACGGCATAACTCCGGCGCCATCATCAACGGATTTCAGTGCCGACAGGGACAAAATATCGCAAGACGTTTACGACCGTGCGATGAACCTGATGAGGCCGCAATACGATCAGCAGCGGCGTTCTCTGGATCAGCAAGTGGCCGACAGGGGATTGCCGATCAATGGTGAAGCGGCAAAAACCATGTATGGCAATCTCGACAGGTCACAAAATGAAGCCATGAATCAGCTGGCATTGTCGGCGGCGCTGGCCGGTGGCGATGAGCAGAACAGGCTGTTCAATCTTCAGACGCAGGCGCACCAGCAGGGCATTAATGATACGTTGCTGCAGCGGACACAGCCGTTCAACGAACTTTCTGCCTTTATTCAAGGTTCGCCAGCGATTCAGTCGCTGCAGGCGATGAGTACGCCGACACTTAACGTCGCCCCGGCTGACATCATGGGCCAGATCAATCAGAACTACGCCAACAGCCTGAATTCATATAACAACCAGGTCGCACAACAACAGTCAGGAATGAATGGCCTGTTTGGCTTGGCCGGGTCTTTGGGATCGGCGCTGATAATGTCAGACCGCGATGTAAAGCGCGACATCGTTTCGCTGGGCATGTGGAATGGCTTCAAATGGTACGCCTTCCGATACCTGTGGTCGCCAGCCGTTCATTTCGGCGTCATGGCGCAGGAAGTTATCAAAAAGCGCCCAGATGCTGTATTCCGGCTCGGTGGCGTCATGGCAGTCAACTACGCAAAATTGGAGGCATAAACGATGGATTTCCGTCCCGCGATTGTCCAGCAAGACCCCAGTAAAAGGCGCATGGAAGCGCTGGCGGCTATGCTTCAGAGCCAGCCGCAGCCACAAGCTAGAACCTTCCTTGAAGGGCTTGGAAATATGGCGCAGCAATTATCAAAGGCGTATATGCTGAACAAGTCTTTTGATGCTGAAGAAAATAAGCAGAAGTCGCGCCAACAAACGCTTTCATCTGCGATCGATGCTTATGGCAGGTCGCAGCAGGGCGGGGAAACCAAGCTATCTGATGGTGACACCATAACGTGGAATAAGGCAACGCCGGATCAGGCCAAAAACGTCATGGCCAGTATTCTGGCCAGCAATTCAGACACAGCCGATCAGGCCATGCAGATGCGAATGGACGACTTCAACAGGCAGCAAGACCTTCAAAACGAAATTGATAAAACGAAGGCTCTTCAGCCTATTGAAATCGAAACGGCACGGCAAAAATGGGCGATCGATAGCCAGATGACCCCTTATCAGCGAGAACAAGTTGATCTGGATAGAAAGAAATTCGAGGCCGAGCAAAACGCGCCCAAAATGCCGTTTGAAGGTACTGGGATGGATGCGCAGGCCATGAATATTCTTCTGCGTGGCGATCCGGCAACACCTGAATATCGTGCGGCATGGTCACATCTGGCCCAGCCTAAAGTTACGATTGACCAGCAAACAGGTGGCATGACGGTCGTGACGCCTGATATGTCCGCTTACAGACCGCCTGGGGATGCAACCGCCATGCCCCAGCCGACATATCAAAACAGCCAGCAGCAAACGCCCGCCGGGCCATCAATACAATATACGCCAGGTGACAGGCCGAATTTTAATGACACACAGGGTAAGGCGGCTGGTTTTGCTGATCGTATGGCAGCGTCAAATTCTGTTCTCAGCACTTTGGAATCGCAGGGCACAGACATTGCCAAGGCCGGAGCGTCAAAGGTTCCCGTGTTTGGTAACTATATGGTTGGCGGTGATTACCAGCGATTTGACCAGGCAAAACGTGACTTTATCAATGCCCAGTTGCGCCGCGAATCTGGTGCCGTCATCAACCCTGAAGAATTCGCAAATGCTGAAAAACAATATTTCCCGCAGCCAGGTGATGGCCCGGAGGTTCTTCAGCAAAAGAGCATGAACAGGGAAATCGCTATCAAGGCTATGCAGCGCGATGCCGGGCCGTCATACAAGCCGACGAACCCGCCGGGCACCAATAATGATACCGATCCGATTGAGGAAGAATTGCGCAAACGTGGAGTGTTGCAATAATGGCAGACCTTAGCCAAGTATCAACCGAAGACCTTCAGGCATACAAACAGGGGCGCCTTGGTGATGTGTCAACAGAAGGCCTGATGGCCATTCGTGATGCGGTCAAACCAAAGGCCGATCCGGAAAAACAAATTGATAGAAAAACCGGAGCGCCTATCCGTGTGCGCGCTGCTGTTGGCGCTGCAATAACGCCAGAGGACAGGCTTACGACTATTAAAAAGTTTTATCCCGATGCCGAACCGTATGACAGGAACAATTTCGTCTATACCAATCCGAAGACGGGCCAACAAACGCTTTACAACGAAGAAAACTCAAAGGTTTTGGGTGTAAAGGTGCCGTCGGCTGGCGACATCGTATCCGCCGGGCCTGAAGCAGCTGAATTCATTGGTGGCACGCTGGGCGGTGTTGGCGGGACAATAGCGGCGCCGTTTACCGGCCCCGCTGCGCCAGCCATGCCTTATCTTGGGATCGGTGCTGGTGCTACCGGTGGCCGGGAAACGTATAACGCTTTGGCAGAGGCCCTTCTTGGTACAGAGGATACGCGCAGCAAGGGGCAGAAAGTTGGCGATATGGCTGTGACTTTCGGCGGCAACGCTGCCGGGGCAAAAATTGGCGATATGGTTGTTGATGCCGGTCGCGGCCTGTTTGGCTTGCGACGGGCTGTTCGTGGAAAACCAAATTCACAGATGCAAGATATTGTCGAGGCTGGACAGAAATCAGGCGTCGATCTTCCGGCGGCAGCCGTTACAGGAAACCGGAACACGGAAATCATGGAAAATGCCCTGATGAACCTGCCTGGGTCTTCTGATGTTATGGCTTCAAAGTATGCTGCTGCTGAAGGCCAGCTTGCGCGTCAGGCTGGTAAAATAGCGCAAGACTTTGCGGGCGGTAAAAAACCAATGACCATGCAGGGCGCAGGCGGCGAAGCAGCGAAGTCCGCCAAGAATGCCAGCGAACGATTTACCGCACGGCAGGAAGACCTTTACAACAAGGCCTATGACCTGATCGGCAGCGATACACGCATGAATGTTCCTGCGATTCAGGACTTGAAAAAGCAGATTATTGAAGAGTTGGCAAAAGCGCCTGAAACGCTGAAGCCGCAAGCAAAGAAGACGCTTGATTTAATCGATAATCTGCTGACAGACGAAAAGGATGGCGGCATAGCCTTCAGTGCTGTGCGGCAAATTCGATCCAACATAGGAAAAGACATAAATGATCCCATGTTGGCGGGATCGTCTGGCGTCGATAACGAATATCTGAAGCGCGTTTACAAGGCGTTGAGCGATGATATTTACGGGCTTGCCGATGAAACCAGCCCAGAAGCTGCCCGCGCGCTGAAGGTTGCTGATCGATATACCAGGTACAACATGACGCAGAACATTCCTGTTCTGCAAAAGCTGGTCGATCAAGGTGCGGATGAAAAGGCCTTCAGATTTGCCATGCAGTCGGCAAAAGACGGCGGTTCTCGCCTTTATTCCCTGCGACGAAATTTCAGGCCGGAAGAATGGGATGTGGTTGCAGGAACTGTGTTTGACAATCTTGGCCGGGCCCGGCCATCAGCGCAGGGCGCAACAGGGTTGTTTGACGAAGCCGGCGACTGGTCTGTTGACACCTTTATGACGAACTGGAACAAGCTATCGCCTGAAGCCCGAAAGGCGTTATTCGGCGGTACGCAATACAAAGAATTGCGCCGGTCGTTAGATTATTTTCTGAAATCATCATCGGCCATGAAGGAAGCGATGCGCGGCAGAAACTTTTCCAACACAGCCAAAAACCTTGCCCCTGCTATTGCGGCATATTCGGCGCTTGGCTATGTCAGCAGCGGCGATCCTGAAGGCGCGGCAAAATTTGCGGCTGGCGCTATTCTTGCCCCGCGTTTTGCGGCAAAGCTGATGACGAACCCGCGCTTTGTTCGATGGCTTGCAGAGGCACCGAAGGCGGCTGGTCGTAATGCGTGGGGTCAGCACATTGGCCGTCTTTCTGCCATTGGTGATGCGAATCCTGATATGCGGGATGCCATAAATTCCTACATATCAAATTTGCAGCAAAATCCAGCGCCTGGCGCGGGAACAGAACTAGACAGACAAGGCCGATAAAGAGGCCGGCACAGAAAAGACCGAAGGCGGCCCATAAAACATACGGGCCGTATGGCGGCATGATCGCTGCCAGCAAGACTATGTTCAGCAACACAAATTTATAAGGAGCCTTTGCCATGCCTTGGAATGGTAGCGGTACTTTTACCCGCAATCAAGACTTTACCGATGACCGGGATTCCGGCGCGCCGGAGCATTTTATCGACGCCGACAAGATGGATGACGAATTCGACAACTTCAAAGCCGGTTTGGAAGCGGCATGGACGCGGAACGGAGAAAACAAACCGACTGCTGACCTGAACATGAATTCCAAAAAATTCACCAATGTGGCCAATGCGGCGCTGCGCACCCAGTTTGCCGCTATGGGGCAGGTTCAGGACGGTGCGCCGTTTAATCTGACATCCGTTGCGGGAACAAACACCATTACCGCTACGGCAGCATATTCGATGACAGCTTATGCCGCCGGTCAAACGTTCCGGTTTATAGCGGCTGATACAAATGACGACGCTGTGACGCTGAATATCAACAGCATCGACGCGAAGGCTATACAGAAAAACGGCGCTGCGCTTGTTGCCGGTGACATCACGACCGGTGATGCCGTCGAAGTCTATTACGATGGAACCCAGTTCCAGATGCTCAGCCCGGCCCGAACTCCCGTGCTAACCGACAAGTCGATTGGAATTGGGAAGATCAGCAGCGGTGCGGCTACAAGCGGACAGGTGGCTGTTGCTGATGGCTCTGGCGGCGTATCTTTTGCCGATACAGATCCCAGCGGATATAACCTCCCCCTTTACGTTCCTGTTGAATGGCTTTTTTCTTCAAAGCCATCAAACACAGTCTGGCTGAACGGTCAGACCATTGGAAAATCATCATCAGGGGCGGACATAGAAGACGATGATCTGGAAGGCCTTTTCGATTTGATCGTTGCCGAAGGTGCCGTGTACGGCAATACCGGATCGGAGGATTTCGCAAGCGGCGATACTGTAAAGCTGCCTGATGATTGCGGTCGCGTCGTTGCCGGTAAGGATAATATGGGCGGCATATCTTCCAAAAACCGCCTGACAGGACAAAGCGGCGGTATTAATGGCGACAATCTGGGTGCAACCGGCGGCGCCGAAACGCACGCCCTGACCAGCGCGCAAAATGGCCCTCACTATCACGGTTCCGCTGTTATCATGTTCAATTACGAAGATTTGAGTTGGCATGATTACAACGGGACTATTAGCAGGGGTTCCGGAGCATCGATCGGTCAAGGATCGTCAGGTGCGCGCATCGAACCTAACACATCAACATCTGGCAGCGGCACGGCACACAACAACGTCCAGCCGACGATCATCCGAAACAAAATCATTCGTTACAAGTAGGAGGAAAAATTATGCTCTCAATAGCTGTTGCGTCTATCACGGGCGCGATATTCAACCGCGTGCGCGGCGGTATGCATGGCCCGTTAAAAGCAAAACTTCTTTTCTGGGCTGCTGATCGTTTCGGCGTCGGAAGCAAGGCCGTAAAAGTCATCGATCGAATAACCGATGGAAAGGTGTTAAATGCCGCCGCCTTCGGCTTGTTCTGCGTTATCGTGCATGCGTCTGAATATAAAGGGATCATTGGCGGCGTGCCGGTATATGTTTTTGCCGCAGGCGCTTTTGCCCTGTTTCTCTATCAGTTTGCCATGATGCTGCGCGGGTCGGCGCCAGGCTGGGGCGATTATATCGGGGCCGCAGGCGGATGGCGTACAGATACGCCGGAAAAGCCGCTGCAGGAGGTGGATTACATCGATCGCATGATTGAGCCGCTGAAAGATCGTCCCGTTCTCTGGGGCATTGCGGGGCTTTCGATCAGGTGCGGTGAATGGGGGCTGTTTATCGGCGCTCCGCTTTTGACGTTCTGGCCGCTTCTGGCTGGCCTGCTGGCAGGGCCGCTGTGCTGGGTTGCTGTGAAAATAGGCAAACAAAGGCACGGATGGGAGATATTTGAAGCCCTTCTGGGCGCTGCGCTTTGGGTGTCGGTCTTATTCACCGGAGGATGATTGAATGCAGGATCTGATTTTATGGGCTATCGGGACGGCAATAAGTCTGGGCGCAGCTTTAACAGGATGGGTATTCAAAATGGTTTTTTCATCAATCAAAGATGTCGAGAACAACCACAAATTATTGGTCAAAAGCCTTTCCGATCACAAGCTGCATGCGGCTGAAACTTTCGCCACAAAACAGGATGTCAGGGACGGATTCGACAGGGTGATGACCAAGCTGGACAAGATCGACGAAAAGCTGGACGGAAAGGCTGACAAACAATGAGTTTCAGGACAAAAGCAATCGGCGCCGGGGTTGGTGCTGCAATGGCCATTGCCGTGCCATTTATCGCCGTGCATGAAGGCTTCAGGCCTGCCGCATATCTTGATCCGGTCGGCATCCCAACAATCTGTTACGGCCACACAGCCGGGGTTGTCATCGGCCAGGTGAAAACCAAAGCTGAATGTGACCTGCTGCTGGCGCTGGAAATCGAAGACGGCTTTGCCATCCTCGATCGCTACACCGATACGCCGCTGACAACAGAACAGCGCGTGGCCTTTGCCTCTTTTATCTATAACGTCGGCGAGGGAAGTTTCAGGCGCTCGACCATGCTGAAAAAACTGAATGCCGGTGATGTAACCGGGGCATGTAACGAACTGCCGCGCTGGGTATATGCCAAGGGTAAAAAACTGCCCGGACTGGTCAAGCGCCGGGATGCGGAAAAGGAACTGTGCCTGAAATGACGCTGCCTTGGAAAATTGCCATTGCCGCCATACTCCTGACGGCTTTTGCCGGTAGCTATGGCCTGACATACTGGAAAGGCTACGAGGCCGGAAAATCGGCCTGTGAAGCAAAATCGCTTCATGCAGCCATAAAACACAAGACCGAAGCCGCCAAAGACCGGGAGAAAATAGAAGATGAAACGCGCCGCCTTTCTGACACCGATGTTGATCGCCAGCTTATTAACAATGGCTGGATGCGAAACGCCACAGATCGTTGATGCCGGTTGTGAATGGACGCGGGTTATAACCGCGCACCCCGATGACACGCCGGGCACGAAACGCCAGATCCTTGACCATGACAAGTCCCGCAAAAAGCATTGTGGCTGATTTTATAAATACTTGCGTCGATTCGGGAAATTAATTATTAATACTCTCATGGCCGGATCGGTTCGCAATTTGTCTACTAGGGCCTGCCATT
>WGLP01000021.1 GCA_016125505.1 Gammaproteobacteria bacterium | reverse complement strand
CGAGTGGCCCTCGCCGTCTTCGTCATCGAAGAGGTTGGCGTAGATCGGGGCGGCAAAGCTCGGATCGTCCAGCTTCAGGCCCAGGTATTCGCGGCCCTCGTTCGATTTCTTCGTCCAGGCGGCGCCGATCTCGGCGCGGCCAACCAAGACCCGGTGGGAGGGGGCGTTCTCGCCCGAGGCGCGCAGGTCGGGGACGAGGCGCACACCCTTGGCCTGCAGGCTGAGGGTGAAGATTTCGCCGGTGTATTCGCTGCCGGTCTTCTTGAAGGTGCCGATGGTCGCCATGTTCTTTCTCCGTTTTCTCTGTTTCGGGCCCGCGTCCTTGCGGCCTCGATGGCGATCGACAGCCCGGAGGCGACCGCTGGCGCACCCCCTTCACGGGGGCTGGACAGCACAGGAGGAACTTTCTTGCCGCGCGAGGAATGACGGTGCCTGCACCGGCAGGGGAAGAAAGTTGTAACGACGCTGTTGCGCCGAAGCGGTCGAGGCGAAGACGTCCTTCGGGCAGATCAGCCCATCACCAGAGGCGGTTTGGACGCGGGCTGGGACTGATACACAACGGAGATCAAGGCGACCCTGAAGGCCCGTCAGGAGAGACAGGACAGGCACCACCGGCGATGATACCACCTCTGGCGGCTAGCCAGGCCAGAGCTTGCGCCTTCCCCCTGCCCTGCTGCCGCGCGCCTCCCGTCACTCCACCGGCTTAAGGTCGGCCAGCATGATGCCAATGCAAAAGACGAACATCGAACGAGGGGCGCGACTGGGCCAAGATGCTGGCTGATCCGGGCTGATACGACGGGTTCAGCAGCTCATCTCGATGACAATTCGGCCTGGGGCGGTGCCCTCCTCCCCCGCCCCGATACCTGCAGCATCAATGATCGTCTGGCAAAAGCCCGCCGAAACCCGGGGCCGCGGCAATTGCAGCCACGCTTGAACGAAACACGAACGACCACTATGCTTGCTCAGCATATTGTAGGGCAGGACTCAAATGACGCCATATCGTGATTGGGACCGAGATTCTGGCATCCGGGCCTATGAAATCGGCTCCACGCATGTGGATGTCGCGTTCAAGGATGGAGCTATCTATCGCTACACCTCAGTGTCGGCCAGCCAAGCCAATATCGACCGCATGATCGTGCTGGCGCGCGCGGGCGATGGACTGAACGAATTCATCAACCGGGCTGTGAAGAAGCGATATTCTGAACGGCTTGCCTGAACGCACCGCCTCTAAATCTTCCGCATGAAAAAACGGGGTGACCGAAGCCACCCCGTTCCAGGTCACTCAGCAGCGATCAGGTGCTGACGCTCCTCGTCCTCGTCGGAAGCGACCTTGTCGTCTTCGGTCAGGAAGACGGGAAGTTCGACAGTGGCATCATCAGCCACAGCATCCTTGCCAAGGTCGAGATCGTCTTGGCGCAGTGGCTCAGGCAGCCAACCGGAACCGTCGAGGAGCCGTTCGGCCTCGCGCGCCATGTCGCCCTTCTTCAGGTGGTCGATCAGCTGGGCTGCGCTTTCCCCGACACCTTCGCGCACGGCCTCCAGGATGCGGCTCTTGGTGACGCGGCCGAGGTAGTTGGCGACCGTTGGCTTCCAACCTGCTTCGACCAGATCAAGCTGGGTCGTGCGAGCGAGACGATCCGCCTCACGCAAACGACGGTCAAGGCCGTGCTGGCTGATCCCCATGCCGCTGTAGGGGTTCGGGCGCTCGTAGAGGGCGTTCACCCCGAAGCTGAGGCAATGGGCCAGAAGCGCCTGACGGCTGGCCTCGTCCAGTGAGTGGAGCCAGTCCCAGAGGACATCATCCCCCTGCCCCAGAGGCATGTCTGCCTTCCAACTTGCGTGCCGCGTGTCGATGCTATGCGCCGGATAGCTGTCGGCGAGGTCGGCAGCCTGCACCGGCAGGTGGATTTCCCGCACCATGGCTTCGAGCGCGGAACCAGAGGCGCGGGAGACGAAGCAATCCACGACCAGCTTGTGCAGAAGCGCAGTCATCGCGATGCGCGGGTTGTTCGCCACCGCATCCCGCAGCGCCAGCGTGCGATGCGCCGTCAGTTCGATGACAAGCCGTTCGGGCAATGGCTTGATCGCATCCCCCTCGTCCTCGTCATCCTCGGGAGTACGGGTCTCGCCTCCCATGCTGATCACCGCAGCACGGCTTTCGCTGCGATCGGCATCCATGGACTGAGTGCTATCGGCATCATCGTCGGAGGCCTCGCCCGCCTGTGCCACCCGATCTTCATCCTCGGGGCGAACGAAGCCGCGTTCAACCAGCAGGCTGCCATCGCTGTCGATGCTGACGAAGGCCCCTGCCCTGCCGACCTCAGCGGGATCGAAGGCCATCGGGCGGCTATTGAAGGCGCTGAGCTGGCGTTCGATTTCGCCAAGGCGATGATCGACCTCTTCAGGAAGGTCGTCAGCTTCCCCATAATCAGCCTCGAGCCGGTCGTATTCGTCGCGCAGCGCTTCTCGCGAGGCCCGCTCGTCGTCGGTCAGATCGATAGTCGTACCCAGAAGCTCACGCAGCCCCATGGTGTGGCCATAGGGGAAGCCCACGGCGACCTCGATCCATTTCCAGCCTCCGGCGGCGATGGTGTCGGCTTCCGCCTTCAGCTTCTCGCCAACCAGCCGTTCAAGCAGGACGGGGTCTTGCAGCCAGCCCCCGTCATCCTGCTGGAAGAGGTCACGCAGGACGTAGCCACCTGCGGTCTCGTAAGCCTCAAGCCCGAGGAAGCGGACGCGTTTGTCGGAAGCCCGCACCGCGGTTTCCGTCAGCATGCGCCGGATCTGGTAGGGTTCCTTCGACCAGGAGTTCTTGACGGCTTCCCAGACCTGCGCCTGCCGCACATGGTCGCTGGAAACCGTGAAGGCCATCAGCTGTTCCAGCGTCATCTCGTCGGCAGCATAGACCTCCAGCAGCACAGGCGCGACGGTGACAAGGCGCAGGCGCTGCTTGACCACCTTCGCATCGACGAAGAAAGCTGCCGCGATGGCTTCCTCGGTCATGCCCTTCTCGCGCATGGCCTGGAAGGCGCGGAACTGGTCCAGCGGATGCAGCGGCGCACGTTCGATGTTCTCGGCCAGCGAGACCTCGTCGATCAGGACGGAATCATCGGCCGTGCTGACGATGCAGGGCACCGGGGCCGACTTTGCCAGGCGCTTCTGTTTCACCAGGAGTTCCAGCGCGCGATAGCGGCGGCCACCGGCCGGCACTTCGAACTTGCCGGTCTCGGCCCCATCTTCGCCGATCACCGGGCGGACGTGCAGGCTCTGGATCAGCCCACGGCGGGCGATGGACTCGGCCAACTCATCGACCGAGATCCCGGCCTTCACCCGCCGGACGTTGGACTGGCTCAGAACCAGATTGTGGAAGGGGATATCCCGCGAAGATGCGAGGGTGATTTTCTGCATGCTGGTCATCGGACCGATCTCCCGACGGGCGCCGAGAGCCTCTCTCTCGGTCTCCAACCCGTCGAAACCCCCTGCCCTTCTCTTCCTCTGATCCTCCCAGCGTGTCGGACCTGGTCGGCGCCGAGAGGCGGGACCGCCGCCCGCAGCTGTAAACCGGAGGTCCGAGATCAATCATCGACCACGTCGACCGTATCAAATCGACCGCAGGCCTCGAGAAGCTCCTCCGCGGATAAGGTGCTGGCGCGACGGATCAGGGCCGCGCGCAACATTTCGGCGGTCACATCGGCAGCATCGTGCTCTTGCGATAAAAACTCGAAGGCAAGATCGAAGGCATGTCTGAACATCAGATATCCCCCCGACCGCGCAGGCTGACTTCTCGGCCCGCGCCGACGATGATGTGGTCGTGCAGTACAAGACCAAGCACCTCGCAGGCCTTCTGCACCTCCTTCGTCATGGCGATGTCGGCCTCGGACGGCTCTGGATCGCCTGAAGGATGGTTGTGCACCAGGATCAGCGCTGAGGCATTCAGGTCCAAGGCCCGCCGAACGACTTCGCGCGGATAGACCGGGACGTGATCGACGGTGCCGATGCCAAAGTGCTCATCAGAGATCAGCCTGTTCTTGCGGTCCAAGTATAGCACGTGAAACCGCTCGACTTCGCCGCGCACCGCGATGGCGCAATAGTCCAGCACTGCAGCCCATGAGGTGAGAACCGGGTTGCGGTTGATGTGGCGGGACAGGATTTCGCGCGCGGCGAAGATGGTGGCCTGCTCCTGCACGGTCAATTCGACACGGTCCGAGCGCCGGGAGGCAAAGGGAGAGGCTTGTTCAGAAAATTGGGACATCTGGGTCTCATGAGTTGAAACACCCGACAATCGACCGGCAGCGCGCTGCCCAGACAGAGGTTGCCGGGATGGGGAAAGGGAGGTGAAACGGATGCGAGCAGAGGACCAATGGGCCCCTGCCCTGCCGTAAACTTCAGCTGACGCGGTCGAGGAGCTTCTTGGCCCGTCCTTCCATCTCGAGGCGCGCATCTTGCTGGGTCTTGTCGCGGGCCAGCCGCGTAATCCCTTGAACAAAATCAAAAATCGATTCCGGAGGACGGCCCTCTTCCATCAGCACTTTCTCGATGATCTTGCCGGATTCCGACTTCGAGAATCCGCGCTTGCGCAGAAAGTCATCCCGATCCTCATCGGTACGCGCCACGATCTGCTGTCGCGCCGCCCTGATGCCGTTCACGAAGCCCTGCGGCGACGAATTTGCGAACTGCGTCAGCGCTGGTGCTGCCTCATGTGCAAAGCGCGACGCGGCATATTTAGAATGTCGGATGGTGATCTCCTGAAAGTCCTCGACGCCCCAGAGATTGCGGTTCTGGCACACCGCACGGAGATAAAAGCTAGCGATTCCAAGGGTTTTCGCACCAACCTCGGAATTCCAGCAGTAAAATCCCCGGAAGTAGAGATCCGGCGACCCATCGGCCAGCCGCCCCGCCTCAATCGGATTGTGGTCATCGACCAAGAACAGGAAAACATCCCGATCCGACGCATAGAGCGTTGTCGTGTCCCGGCTGATCTCGACATCGGGGTTGTAGACCCCAGTCGACCAGTCGAGCACGCCCGGGACCTTCCAGCGCGTATCGCCCGTGCCATTGCCAGCGATGCGCTGAACAGCCTCGACCAACTCGTGGTCATGGATACGGCCATAGTCAGGGCCGGTCACCGCACGCAGTTCGGTGCGGCCATCCTCGGTCTCGAAAGTTTTCACCTGTTCTGCGCGGTGGTTGGTCAGGCCGTATTGCAGGTTGATCCCCGCAAGCGGCGCGGGCAACTGCCGAAGGTAGGAGGCCGGAGCGCCGACGATGCTGGCGAGTTGGCCGAAGGCCCAATGCGTTGGGGCTACGGGCTCCTTGGCCTTGGGCAAGACCAGGTGCATCCGCTCGGCGCTGTCGCGCGAGGCTTCGACCCGGATGTCGGCCGTCTCAACCACGCGCGACCGGCTCCGCTCAGAACGGCCTTTCACCGAGGCCCAGAGATCGTCGAGCGAGAGATACCGCTCGTCATCAGGCCGGTTGAACCATTCGGACGACACCCGCCCGTTCCGCTCCCCCCGGCTCACATCAACCTTATAGCCGCCCGACTTCACCAGCCGCACGGGGGCAAGAATTTCCACGTTGTTCATGGCAGTCTCTCCGTGACGGGCGCCGGAAGCCTCTCTCCCGGCCTTGGCCCGTCACTGGCCAAGAGGCTCACTCTAACTCTATACCCTGCCGGAGCCCATAAGGCACGAAGGCAAGAAATCCCATTAACTATATGATAATACTCCACAAAAAGGCCCCTTGCCAATTGGCAACTATCTGATGGGGTTGGCTTCCGCGAACTTTCGGAAAAATGCCAGAAATGCCCTATCCGGATCGTCTGCGGGGGGCTTTCCGGCTGCCCAAGTGCGCCACTCACCTTCCACGAAATAGATGTCGTAGCCTGGATGCCGAAGACGCGCGGTCTCGTAGGTTTCTGTCCGCAGCGGAGTACCACGAGACTGGAGCCATGCCGGTCGCGGTTTCAACTCCGGTGCCCTCGACCGCTGATCGGATCTCGCCTCAACAGGAGCTGACGGGACTACTTTGTCCTCTGTACCGGCAGCTCTTATGCGTCGTCCCACCTTGGAGAACTGGAGAGCACGCCCTGCTGCGCCAGTAGCCTCTTCATCCTTTCGCCACCATTTGAGCTCCACGTGTGTGACGCTTCGTCCAGATTTCAGCGGCTCGAAAGCTACCATGAAATCCGAAAGATCGTTCACCTCCGCAACAGCTGGATCAAGAGCTCGAAGCTTGAGGTTTGACCACGAAGTCAGCTTGCCCTTCGGTACGCCAAGGATGCCCCGAAGTGCTTCAAGCGAGAAGCGTTCCGCTGACCTCCAGCGCAAGTTCCCCCGCTTCTGCACCATCTCGTAAAGCGTCAACGAATATTTCGACGACAGTGCAAACATCACTTCGCGCTGAAGACGAGCAAAGACAGTTGAGTTAGCGATGATCTTACGCAGCCGAGCAGGAATCTCATACTCGATCAGCCCGTCGGATCGCAGCGCCTCGATGTTCCCCCCAAGCAGTTGAACGCGCTCGATCGCTGGTCCACCTTCCCAGTTCACCGAAACTTTCACGACTGCCGACATCAGACGTTCCAAGCTTTCGCCAACCCGGTCGTTTGAGTTGTGCTTGCCTCGCAACGCCGCCTTTGAGATGACGTGACTGACCGGCTTGTCGATCGCATCCCAAGCGTTCTCGAGAAGCTGGTTGTAGATCCTGCGGTCATTAAGGCTCAGCGGCGTGACTTCTATCAGATCAACCAGCTCACCTGGCTTGATCAGACTGTCGGAACTCGGCCGAGCGTCGATGGTGCGGTAAGGTTTCTCAGCCATGGAGCCCATACATTCTTAGTCTTACTTTTGTAGTTTGAAGTGCGTAAGCGAGCAAGGGCTTTGCTAACATCCCGCTGGTCGGGCCCAAGCCGGCACCCAATTTGTAAGTTCAACACAGAAGGCCGAATCGAAACCGATTCGCAGGTGGTTGAAAGTAAAGCAAAATCTGCGTTCGCTAATTTTAGGGCGTGGAGACACCCGAAATGTAAGTCTTCGGACGCTAGCAAAACGTAAGTCTTCACGGCCCGATTCGTAAGCCCTGCGATCCCAGGATGTATGTCTAGGCACCCAAGAAGTAGGGCTAAGCTAGGATTTTCTATGGTTTACCGACGTTTACGGCATTGGAACCTTAGAACCAGAAAGAATCTGAACTCTTAGGGGTTTTCTTTGTGGATATTTTTTTGGGAAGAAGGTTGCAGCCTCCGACAGCACTTATCGAAGCCTTACTTTCTGGGATGCGACGACATCATCAAAGGGGAAAACTATCGACTTTCCGACCAGAGTAAGAGAAAGAGCGGAAGTCGATGATGGGAACGCTGTTTTCCGAAGGATAGCCATCCCAGCCGCGATTTCCGAACTTTACCCTGCGTCGAAGATGTCGCATGATTCGAACATAACCACAAAAGAGAGCAGTTGATGGACGATACCGTACTGCCACCCGTTACGTTGAGCGAGCTTACGCTCCTGACACGCCGAGCAGCGACTGTTATCGAGCGCCTTAGGGAGCGTGTGTTCGCCCCGAATTCTGAGAAGCGCCTTGATATCCGATTCAATGTCCGGACCGCGGCCGAGATGGTTGGGCGGACAGAGAAAGCGATCAGAGACGCTGAGGCGGACGGAAGGCTGCCTCAGCCCGACAAGGACGCGGAAACGGGACGCCGCACAGGATACACACTCTTACAAGTCAACAAGATGCGAGAAGTCTTCGGCACTTTGCCGCACCGTGGCGCGGATGACCCCCCGCTTGTCCTTGCGGTACAGAACTTCAAAGGCGGTGTCGGCAAGTCAACTATCGTCAGCCACTTGGCGCAGTACTTTGCGCTCAAGGGCTACCGTGTTTGCGTGATCGACTGCGACAGCCAAGCGTCTTCGACGGCGATCTTCGGTATGAACCCTGACGTGGACGTGGATGAGGAGGAAGATACGCTCTACCCCTTCCTGCGACACGGCGGCCCGAAGTCACTACACTACGCTCTGCGGGCAACCTACTGGCCGGGCATCGCCCTGATTCCAGCCAACTTGGGCCTCTACGATGCGGAATATGAGTTTGCGGCGAGGATGGCACGAGAGCCGACTTTCATCCTTGATCGGTTACGCGATGGGATTGCGAGCATATCCGACCAGTTCGATGTGGTCCTCTTGGACCCGCCACCCGCCTTGGGCATGATCTCCCTGTCTGTTCTTCGGGCGGCCAACGCACTTCTGATACCAGCGCCGCCAAGCAACATCGATTTCGCTTCGACCGCACATTTTCTTAAGATGATGGAGGCGACGCTGACTGAACTTTCGAAGTTTGGCGGCGAGCGATCATACAGCTTCGTGAAGATTCTGGCGTCCAAGATGAATGATCAAAAGTCCGCGCATGTAGCTATCAAGCGCATGATGGACGCGGTATTTCCTCAGGACATGCTTCAGTCCGTCCTGAAGGACAGCGCAGAAATCGACAATGCCACGGCCAACCTTTCAACGGTCTACGAACTGACCGGACCAAGCACGCGGACTGAAACCCACAAGCGGTGCCGTGCATACCTTGATGCGGTCGGCCGAGAGATTGAGACTTTGGCTCGGAAGACCTGGCCGAGTCATCATCGTGCGCTTCGCAAGGAGGGAGTACTGTGAGCAAGCGTCATGACGCGATCTTCGAGGATGTTCTCAAGGGTCTAAACAACGAATCTGCGCCGGGAGAAGACGACCGCGGCGGTACGCGGTTTCTCCGCAGGTCAAATGCCTTGGCCGAAGCAGGGGAGCGTGAGGAAAAAGTCCTGCGTTGGGTGGACCCCGCCTTGTGCGTCATGTGGGACCGTCACAACCGAGCATACGAGCTGTTGAACGAAGACAACTGCCGTGACCTCATCGACTCTATCAAGTCGCAAGGCCAACAAGAGTTCCCGGCCATTGTTCGCAAACTGCGGAAAGGCCGTGGTGCCGAATATGAAGTGATCTGCGGTGCACGACGCCACTTTGCCGTGACGTGGCTCCGCGCGAACAACTACCCGCAGTTCCGGTATCTTGTCGAAGTTCGTGATCTTTCGGATGAGGAAGCTTTCCGCCTCGCGGATGTCGAGAACCGTGATCGGGAGGACATCTCGGACTTTGAGAGGGCTCGGGACTACGCGGCGGCGCTCGACCAGTATTACGGCGGGCGACAGAAAGCGATGGCTGAGCGACTTGAAGTATCGGAGGGGTGGCTATCGCGCTACCTCAATTTGGCACGTTTGCCCGATCAGGTGGTCGCCGCCTACCAATCAATTCGCGACATCAAGGAACTTCACGCGCGGGTCTTGAAGCCGCTGTTGGCGAACCCGAAGACCTCACCTAGCATTTTGGCGGCTGCCCGTGATCTGGCTGAAAAGCAGGCAGCTGCGCGAGAAGGGCAGGGGGCTCCGATCGAAGCTTCCGCGGTGCTTTCGTCTCTAAGGTCCGCGGCGTCTGGCCCGAGGCGCGCGCGGCCGCCTGAACAGGTTTTTCGCGGTGACGCCGACAGCGCCGGTGTGACACTCAGAAAACGTGGGTCGAAAGTTCTCCTAGAGTTCAGTGAGAAACTCTCTGACGCATCGCTGCGGGCTGCTCTCGAGGCCTATCTTGCAAACAGAAGCGCAGGGCGGAAGTAAGTTGCCAGTTGGCAAGAAGCAGTTTTTCTCATGCGTTTACAAAGCGCTAAACGGACTTCGACGTCAGCAAGCCCAGTCGCTGAGCCCGCTCTAAAACCATTTTTGCCGACGACGGCTGCCAGCTTGTCCGCCCGCGAGGCGTGCGCTCGCGCATGGCCTCCAGCCGAGTGCAGATCGCCTGAAGGGTGATGTCGGGATCCGCGCCCTTGATGGCGGCAACGATGGCGGGCAGCCGGTCGTCCGTCTCGCGGCGGCCGGCGCGGCCAAGAACGTTTGCGGGCAGGAAGCCATCCCGGACATAGGCGTTGACGGCCCGCAGGAGGCGGCCTTGCGTCCACTGGCGCTGGCGGGGCAGGGGGCCGTTGATGATCCGCAGCACGTCTTCCCACGCCATGTCGGGCCGCAGTCGGCGGACATGGGGCACCCAGTCCTGGGCCGTCTCATTCAGCCGCTCCATATAGCCGTCCTGGCGTGCCAGCCGCACCTTGCGCAGTGCCGCCGGATCGCGGGCGCGCAGGCCAGGGTTCCCGCCAACCCGCCCCTTAGTGCGTGCGCTGGCCAGCCCTGCCTTGGTGCGTTCGCGGATCAGGGCGCGTTCAAACTCGGCCGCAGCTCCAAGGATCTGCAGGGTGAACTTGCCCTGAGGGCTGGCCGTGTCGATCGGGTCCGTGAGCGAGCGGAAGAACGCGCCCTTCGCCTCTAGCCGTGTCGCGTTTAGTTCCTGATTTCAATTGAAGCAGTAAGCTGAAACTGAAGCGCTGGAATTTTACCTTACCGTTTCACCAAAGCGTCAAGATTCCTGAACATCACAGCCCTGCGGCTTTGGTCAGGTTCACCCGGAACCTG
>WGLP01000017.1 GCA_016125505.1 Gammaproteobacteria bacterium | reverse complement strand
GGCTGGCGACCGTACTCCGCGACGACCCAGCCCAACTCCGCGGCTATCCAGGGCAGGGGGATGCCGTAGAGCGCCATTTTAAGTAACCAGCGTTTCTTGCCGGCCTGACGCTTGGCGCAGTAATAAAAACTCGCGGCAAAGATAAACAGCATCAGGAAGCCGGCCCCCACCATGAGACGGAAGGCCCAGAACACCGGCGCCACCTTGGGGATGGTATCGTTGGTGGCCTGTTTGATTTGCGCGTCAGTCGCATCCACGACATTCGGCGTATAGCGCTTGAGCAACAAACCGTAACCCAGATCCGACTTGACCTTATCGAAGGCCTGCGTATCCGCTTCGGTATATTTCCCGCTGCGCAGTTTCTGCAGCAAGGCGTAGGCATGCATACCGTTGCGAATGCGCGCCTCGTGTTCTGCCTTTAGCTCTTTAATGCCGGTAATTTTCTGGTCGGTCGATCGTGTCGCAATCAATCCCAGCACGTAGGGGATCTTGATGGCGTAATCGGTGGTCTGCGTTTTCTCGTTTGGCATACCGAACAAGGTGAACGCAGCAGGCGGTGTTTGTGTATCCCACTCGGCCTCGATCACGGCAAGCTTGGTCTTTTGGACGTCACCGATTTCATAGCCGCTCTCGTCACCCAGCACGATCACGGAAAGGATGGACGCCAACCCGAAACCGGCGGCGATAGCGAAAGAACGCCGCGCGAAGGGCAGGTCGCGTCCTTTGAGGATGTAATACGAACTGATGCCCAATACGAACATGGAACCCGTGACATAACCCGCCGCCACGGTGTGCACGAACTTGACCTGAGCCACCGGGTTAAACAGCAGTGCCGCGAAGTTGGTCATTTCCATGCGCATGGTTTCAAAATTGAATTCGGCGCCGACGGGATTCTGCATCCAGCCGTTGGCGATCAGGATCCAGAGCGCGGAAAGATTGGAGCCGAGTGCGGTCAGAAATGTCACCAGCAGGTGCTGGCGCTTGGTTAAACGATCCCAGCCGAAGAAGAACAAACCGATAAACGTGGATTCGAGGAAGAAGGCCATCAGGCCTTCGATCGCGAGAGGCGCGCCAAACACGTCACCGACGTAATGCGAGTAATACGCCCAGTTGGTCCCGAACTGGAACTCCATGGTAATCCCGGTAGTGACGCCCAACGCGAAGTTGATACCGAATAACTTGCCCCAGAAACGGGTCATGTCCTTGTAGATTTGCTTGCCGGTCATCACATACACCGATTCCATGATCACCAGGATAAAGGACAGACCCAGGGTGAGTGGCACAAACAGAAAGTGATACAGCGCCGTGACGGCAAATTGCAGACGCGACAGTTCAACGACCGACTGATCTATCATTGCGGGGTCTCCTTAGACGTGTGAAGTGTAGGCGTAAGCGTGCCCACCAGATGAGTACTGACCTGTTTGTCGTCGATGTGTCGTGCGTCATCGGGCACATCAAAAAACGCCCACCACAATGCAAAGATCAGTGCGAACTTAATGACCAGCACCACGGTGATCTCACGCACCAACGGCTGCTTCCACCAAACCGTCGACTGATCTACAGGTTCACTGTGCATAACGAACCTCCGTGCTCACCGGCTGACCATCGTGACTGAAGCGAAGTAATACCCGATATGCGACAACATTCCGGCCGTGCCGTTGCCGGTAATCTCAACGCCTTCTTGATGTATAAGAGCATACGCTGGCCACGATTCCATTAACGGGGTGCGGGATGGCACCCTGTGGATTGAGGGAATAGCAACCGCTATGCCAACACCATCACAGTTCTTTAATACAATTTTCTCGTAGCAATAATATTTTTAAATACATATAGTTATATATTAATAATTATAAAGAACTTTAAGTCTGCCGATCTCCGACTCAACCTCTTGGTCAAATTTGAGATGTCATAATTGGCTACGATGTTTACAATGAATGCCAGAATTGTCATCCCAGGCCGAAGTCATGTCTTTACCACTCCACGACCAGACATCCATGTCCGCCGAGTTCACCACCTTGCTCGATGCCATCGAAGACCCGGCCGTCTTGCTCTCACGCGATTACCGCATCCTCGCCGCCAACCAGGCGTACCAGGATCGGTATGGCAGTGCCAAACCCGTGTTGAATCGCCGCTGCCATGAAGTCTCACACGACTGCACTGTGCCATGTGATCAAGCCGGGGAAAGCTGTCCATTAAAAAAGAGTCTGGAGAGTGGCCAACCGCAACGCGCACTGCATGTGCATCATTTGCCGGAGGGTGAAGAACACGTGGATGTAAGCATGAGTCCCATCCGCAATGCCGAAGGCGAAATCATCTATCTATTGGAAAAAATGCGTGAGACGACCACTGCCAGTTCGCGGCCGACGCCGGAAGGCCTGGTCGGCCGTTCGCGTGTCTTCAATGAAATGTTGGAACTGGTACAACGCGTCGCACCCAACGACACCACCGTGCTGCTCCTCGGCGAATCGGGTACCGGTAAAGAACTGGTCGCGCGTGCCATCCACACTGCCAGTGCACGCGCGCAGGGCCAGTTTGTCCCTGTCGAGTGCTCCGGCTTGTCCGAGACCTTGTTCGAAAGTGAGTTGTTCGGTCACGAGAAAGGCTCCTTCACCGGTGCGCACACACGCAAAATCGGATTGATCGAAGTGGCGCGCGGCGGCACCTTGTTTCTGGATGAGGTAGGGGATATTCCACTAAGTCAGCAAGTCAAACTGTTACGCTTGCTGGAAACCGGCACATTTCGCCGGGTCGGTGGTGTCGAACCACTGCAGGCGGATTTCCGCCTGGTTCTCGCTACCCATCGTGATCTGCAGGCCATGGTGCGTGAAGGCAGTTTCCGCCAGGATCTCTATTACCGCATCAATACCTTTCCCATCGAATTACCGCCGCTGCGCGAACGGGGGGAAGATTTGCTCTTATTAATAGACTCCATGTTACAGCGGCTGGCACCGCAACGCAGTCTGCACTTGTCCCGGGAAAGCCTGGGGTTACTCCGCCAATACGCATTTCCCGGCAATATCCGTGAGTTGCGTAATATCCTGGAACGGGCAATCCTGTTGGCAGACGGCGATATGATCCTGCCGGAACATCTGCCCAAAGCCTGCCAAAAAGGCGGTCCAGTCACCGCAACCAGTCATGGAGACGAGATCATCAGCCTGGAAGAGAACGAACGCCGTTATTTGCTACGCGTCCTCGCCACGTATCGGGATGATCGCAACTCCCTGGCCAAGCAACTGGGATTGAGCAAACGGACGCTCTATCGCAAATTACAGGCACTGCAAAAAGAAATGCCCTAAGTGCTTAATCCGGACAATCATGCAGATGAGGACATTTGTCTCCCAAATTTCATGCAGGTACGTATAATTGGCGACATATCAGGAAATCCCGTCATACTTATTCTAATAAAGAGGCACTTTCGACATGATCAGAGTCATGCTCGCCGATGACCACGATTTGGTCCGCACCGGATTGCGGCGATTGCTGGAAGATGTCAACGGGATCGAGGTCGTCGCGGAGGCGACTACCGGCGAACAGGCGGTCAGCCTCAGCCGGGAACACCGTCCCCAGGTCGTGCTGATGGACATCAATATGCCTGGCATGGGTGGACTGGAGGCGACGAAAAAAATCATTCACACCGATGACACCGTCAAGGTCATCGTTGTCACCATGAACGAAGATGAAGTGCTGGCGCAAACCTTACTCAAGGCCGGCGCCGCCGGCTACCTGACCAAGGGTTGCCTGATCAGCGAAATCGTCCACGCCATCAAGGAAGTCATCGCCAACCGGCGTTATATCACACCGCAGATTGCGACCCAGCTTGCCCTGGCCGGCACACGACCGGACAAGGCGCAATCGCCCTTTCACGATTTGTCCGAGCGCGAATTACAGGTCATGCTGATGACGCTGGACGGGCGCAAGACCAATGAAATATCCGACAGCCTGTGTTTAAGCCCAAAAACCATCAGCACCTATCGGCACCGACTGTTCGCCAAGCTGGGCATCCAGACCGATGTGGAACTGACGCGCCTTGCGATCAAGCACGGCCTAACCAAAGAACAGGCGTAGCCGGGCAGGCGGTTGTACTGTAATGAACAAGGCGACCTTTAATATCGATTGCGTGCAATGTCCACGTCTGAGCAAGTTCCTCAAGCAGGTCAAACGCGATTATCCCGATTATCATGCCAGACCCGTTGCCCCGTTTGGTGTGGACAATCCCAAACTGCTGATCGTCGGTCTGGCCCCGGGCATGCACGGGGCCAATGCCACCGGCAGACCGTTCACTGGCGACTATGCCGGCATACTATTATATGAGACCTTGTATAAATTCGGTTTCAGCAACAGGCCTGACTCGGTGGCACAGGACGATGGCCTGAAACTCAAGCAATGCCGCATTACGAATGCCGTGAAATGCCTGCCACCCGAGAACAAACCCACGACTGCCGAGATCAATACCTGCAATCAGTTCCTGGCGCGGGAACTGGCCTTGCTGAAACCGGGCAGCTGTATCCTGGCCCTGGGTAATATCGCCCATCAGTCGGTCTTGAAGGCCTTGGACCTCAAGCGCAAGGATTATCCGTTTTCCCATGGCGCACAATTTGAGTTAGCGCAATCGCAACACCTTTTCGCCTCCTATCATTGCAGCCGTTACAACACACAGACAAGGCGCCTGACGGATAGCATGTTCCATGACGTGTTTCGTCGCATCCGCAAACTATTAGACAAATAGTCATGTCCGACACAGCGCCGAACACGCCGGTTGACGATATTTTAAAGTCTTTACCGAACCAGCCGGGCGTTTACAAAATGCTCGACAGTGACGGTGACGTTATCTATGTCGGCAAGGCAGCGAATCTAAAAAAACGCGTCAACAGTTATTTTCAGAAAGCGCATCCCGATCCGAAGACCGTTGCGCTGGTCTCGCACATTCGCAATATCGAGACCATTATCACGCATACCGAGAGCGAAGCGCTGCTGCTCGAAAACAATCTGATCAAGAGTCTTAAGCCGCGCTACAATATCCTGTATCGCGACGACAAAAGCTATCCGTATATTTACGTCTCCACGGATCAGATATTTCCGCGCCTGACATTTCATCGCGGCGCGCAACACGGCAAGGGCCGCTACTTCGGGCCTTACCCAAGCGCAGGCGCCGTGCGTGAGACACTCGCGCTATTGCAGAAACTCTTCCCCGTACGGCAGTGCAAGGACAGTTTTTTCCGTAATCGTTCGCGGCCCTGCCTGCAATACCAGATCAAACGCTGTACCGCGCCTTGCGTCGATTATGTCACGCCGGAAGATTATGCCAGGGACGTGCGCCACGCCATCCTGTTTCTGGAAGGCAAAAGCAATCAGGTCGTTGATGAACTGGCAAAACAAATGGAAGCCGCCGCCGCTGATCTCGCTTATGAAAAGGCTGCGGCATTGCGCGATCAAATCAGCAGTCTGCGGCGGGTTCAGGAAAAACAATACATCAGTCGTCAGGGCGGCGATTACGATATTATCGCCGCGGCGATCGAATCCGGTCTGGGATGTGTCCAGGTCTTCACCATCCGCAATGGCCGCAACCTGGGAAACCGCGCTTACTTCCCGAAGCAAACCGGCGAGCAGGATATACGCGAATTACTGGACGCATTCATTCCACAATTTTATTTACGCAGTGACGCACATTCGGGACGCGAAATCCCGCAGCATATTCTGACCAATGCAAACCTGCCGGATGCCAGCGTACTTGCCGACGTCCTGAGTACACAGGCCGGGCGGCGCGTGCAGTTACTGCACAATGTCCGGGGAGAACGCGCCAAGTGGATCGAAATGGCGCAGCAGAATGCACGACATGCGATCAATATTCGACTCTCGACGCACGCCACCATGCAGCAACGATTTGAATCACTGCAAGAAGCCATGCAGTTGGATGAAATGCCGCAACGTCTCGAATGTTTCGATATCAGTCACACGCAGGGAGAGCGTACCGTTGCCTCATGCGTCGTGTTCGATCAGACTGGCCCGGTAAAATCCGATTATCGCCGCTATAATATTGAAGGTATCACGGGCGGCGATGATTATGCCGCCATGAAGCAAGCGGTCATGCGGCGTTATCAAAAGCTGCAGGCAGGCGAGGGCACCTTGCCGGATATTCTGTTTATCGATGGCGGTAAAGGACAGGTGGCACAAGCCAAACAGGTGTTTGACGAATTGCAAATTGCGGATGTCATGATTATCGGTGTTGCCAAGGGACCTACGCGCAAGGCAGGACTGGAAACGCTCATCATGGCGGCTTGCTTGTCGGACATTGACCAGGAGTTTATACTCCCGGCAGATTCCGCTGCTTTGCACTTGATACAACAAATTCGCGATGAAGCGCATCGTTTTGCCATCACGGGTCATCGTCAGCGGCGCGGGAAGGCGCGCACGCGATCGGTGTTGGAAGATATAGAAGGGCTCGGACCAAAACGCAGGCAACAATTGTTGCGCCAGTTTGGTGGTTTACAGGAAGTGGCACGCGCCGGGGTAGACGATCTCGCGAGCGTGCCGGGCATCAGCAAGTTGCTGGCACAAAAGATCTACGATGCATTTCATATGGAGAAATAGTCAGGTCACGCCATGCTTGGAATCCCACTAAACATTCCCAATGCCATCACACTGTTCCGGATCGTCCTGATCCCGATTTTTATCGTCGCATTTTTTCTGCCTGAATTTTCCTGGAAGCATCTGTTGCTCACCGGGCTGTTCTTTCTTGCCGGGATCAGCGACTGGTTTGACGGTTATCTGGCAAGACGTTTAAAGCAGCAGTCGGCATTCGGCGCCTTTCTGGACCCTGTCGCCGATAAACTCATGGTGGCCACCGCCATGGCGCTGCTGGTCATGGCGCATCACAGAGCGCTGATGGCCCTGCCAGCGGTGGTGATCATCGGTCGCGAAATCGCGGTTTCAGCGCTGCGTGAATGGATGGCCAGCCTGGGTGAAAACACCAAGGTCAAGGTCAGTTTTATGGGCAAGGTCAAAACCTTTGCCCAGCTCTTGGCCATCGGTTTTCTGCTCTACGAGAAAGATATCGGCAGTTTTCAAGTGATGGCAGTGGGCTACGTCCTCCTGTACCTGGCTGCGATCCTGACCCTGTGGTCGATGTTTGTGTATTTGAGCGCGGCTTGGCCAAGTTTGACGCGTTCAGGGCGGGGTGGATCCAAAGAACAATGACAATCGCTTGACACTCTTCAATTGCTGACTAAAATACGCCTTCCACGCGGGAATAGCTCAGTTGGTAGAGCACAACCTTGCCAAGGTTGGGGTCGAGGGTTCGAGTCCCTTTTCCCGCTCCAGAACAGGAAACCTCGGTTGGTCATTCCGACCGGGGTTTTTTTATAATAAGCGGTCAAAAAGTTACCTGGCCGGGTAGCAAAGCGGTTATGCACTGGATTGCAAATCCATGTAGGTCGGTTCGACTCCGGCCCCGGCCTCCAAACTTCGCTTTTTTCTAGCAAACCTTGGCCCGGGTGGCGAAATTGGTAGACGCAAGGGACTTAAAATCCCTCGGCTGGAAACGGCCGTGCCGGTTCGATTCCGGCCCCGGGCACCAATGTCGCCCACATCACAAGATCAACTGCCAAATTTGATGTTTCGATATGCCGCAACGCTACCATGAGGAGTGCCGTTGTCTCTGAGCAGCCACCCATGCCACGAAATTTCCTACAAAAACAATTGGTTATATTCGTTAATACTAATAATTTGTATTTGTTGTATAATTTTTGGGTGAGTTCAGAAAGTCAACCAAATCAAATCGTTAGTGACCATTGTCAGGAACCGGCGTTATCATTGGCGCCAGACTTAATCTCAGGTATGCGCAGTGTATTATGAATTTTTCAATCTGAAGGAACACCCGTTCCGGCTGACCTGTGAGCCCAAGTATTTCTATTTAAGTCCGGAACATACGCACGCCAACGCGATGATGGAATTTGCCCTGATCAAACGTCAGGGAATCATGCTGTTGACAGGGGAGGTCGGTACCGGCAAGACCATGCTGGTCCAGCATTTTCTGTCCCGCCTCGATACCGGCTACAAGATCATTTCGATCAATCAAACCAAATTATCCGAACTCGAATTCCTGCAGTTGCTGTTGCTGGAAATGGACGAGCAGGTCACGCAGGACGATCAAAAGCAACAGCTGGTCGCCAGCGTCATCGCAAAACTCGAGCAATTGCATCACGACAACCTGCATACCATCATCTTTATCGATGAAGCGCAGAACCTGGAGCCGGAAATTTTAAAATTGCTGTTTCAGCTATCCCAGGTGCGCGTGGACAACCAACGCGTCTGTACCATCTATCTTGTCGGGCAGAACAAAATCCGCGAGACACTGGAGCAGCCTGAAGTCAGTGAAGCCGTCAGCATCATTAATGCCAAATATCATCTGGGGCCGCTGAATCTGAAAGATATCCGCCGCTACATCTATCATCGGCTTGCCGTGGCAGGCAGTCACAAGTCGGTTAAATTCGATAAGGAAGTCTTTCCGGTCATTGAAACCTACACCGGCGGTCGGCCGCGTCTGATTAATGTACTGACCGATCACGTATTGACGTATGCCTTCATGGAAGAATCGAAAGAGGTGTCGACAAGAACCGTTGATAAGGCGGTGGAAGATCTGCAATGGCTCCCGTTTGGCGTACAGTACGGCGGCGAACAGGCAAGGTCACCGGATGTCTTCAAGGAAGAACGGCGTAACTCCTATAAGCTCGTTATCAGGATTAACAACAAGGTCCAGGGCGAGTACTTCATTCGTAAAAAACGCATTAATATCGGTCGTCATCGCGATAATGATTTACGCATCGACGACCCGCTGATTAGCCGGCAACATGCGCAAATCCTGCAACAAGGGCGGACAATCTACCTGCGTGACCTTAACAGTACTAACGGCACTTACGTCAACAACAAACGTGTCGATATCGCTGCGCTGGAAGAAGGGACCGTCGTCAAACTCGGCAATTGCCTGCTGACTTTCCTGCGCAACAACAAACCCCAATCGTCCGGCGAGTCCAGCTCCAATCGAAACGTTCTGGATTTCGCCGCCACGCAACATTAGTTTTAAATTAATCTCGCAAGGTATTCACAGTGATAGTTTTTGACCTTATCTGCGATGAACAGCATCAGTTTGAAGGCTGGTTCCGCAATTCAGAAGAATTCGAAAGCCAGAAAGATTCCGGTTTGCTCACCTGCCCAATCTGCGGCAGCGAAGACGTTACCAAGTTGCTCAGTCCAAGTCACCTTAACTTCGGCAAGATGGAAAAACAGGCGCTGGATCTCCTGTCGATCCAAAGCGACGCGCAACAACTGATCAATCGGATCAATAAATACATCAGTACGCATTTTGAAGATGTCGGTAGCGCATTCGCTGAGGAAGCCCGCAAAATTCATTATAGTGAAAATCCGGAACGTAATATTCGCGGTACCGCCACGCTTGATGAAGCCAGTGAATTGTACGACGAAGGGATAGATATATTCCCGTTACCGCCAGCGGACGACGATAAAGACAAGCTGAACTGACGCTATTGTATGCCGTTTAAACTGGCGATCAGTCACCCCTGGGACGTCAGTATTGCAGAAGCAAAACGCATCCAGGTCGAACTCGCCCGCCAGGTATCCCTCGAAGACAGCTTTGATATTCCCGAATTTGTCGCAGGTGTCGATGTCGGCTTCGAGGACAAAGGCAAAGTCACGCGTGCGGCAATCGCCGTACTGAAATACCCGGAATTGCAACTGGTCGACAAGTCGGTCATACGCAGCAAGACCTTCTTTCCCTATGTGCCAGGATATTTATCGTTTCGCGAATTGCCGGCGGTGATTGCCGCCCTGGAACGACTCAAGACACTCCCCGATATGTTTCTCTGCGACGGCCAGGGCATTGCGCACCCGCGCCGGCTTGGCATTGCCTGTCATCTTGGTGTTCTCACCGACATTCCCAGTATTGGTGTCGCCAAATCCCGTTTACTCGGCACCTACCGGGAGCCGGGCGATCTGAAAGGTGACAGCAGCGCGTTATTTGACGGCAACGAACAGATTGGTGTCGTACTGCGCACCCGTGCGCATGTCAAACCCCTGTTTATATCGCCCGGCCATCGTATTTCCATAAACAGCGCGCAAGAGTGGGTAATGAACTGCACGACGAAGTACCGGCTGCCTGAGACAACCCGTCACGCACATCACCTTGCCTCCGGCTGACTTAATCCCTTCCCTGAATCGGCGGGAATTCCCGCGCCGCCAAGAACCTGTTGTCATTAATGTGAAATTTTCTCTATCATGTCGCACCCGGAATTCAGGCGATCCCAGAACCAGAACAGGAGTAATCAGCGCATGACTGCAAGCCTGGTAATGAATCCTCACCCCGCGGTATTGCATAAAGACGAACTGATCGCAGCAGGCATCGATAAGCTGATGACTCTCCGTTACCGCAATATCCCTGTAGTCAGCGATAATGGCACGTACCTTGGCAGCTTCAGCATGCATTGCCTGCTTCGCCTGGTCTTACCCAAAGCCGTGCTGGTGGAAGGCGGCCTGGATACCGCGCCTTTTGTCTCTGATACATTAAAGGATCTGCGTCAGCGGCTAAAAGACGTCGAAAATAAACCGGTAAGCTATTGCCTCGCCCAAACCGATGTCTCTGTCGTTGGTCCGGATACCCCGCTCGTGGAGACTCTCCTTGCGCTTTATCACTCGCATGCCAGTGTCCCGGTTGTGGATCCCGAGAGCCAACGCCTCCTGGGCTTGGTTTCGTACTGGGATGTCGGACATAAAATTCTTGAGCAAACCATCTGATGGAACATCAATTAAGTAGTGGAGTCATCTTCGGCTGGAACCCGATGTGGGTTGCAGGAATATTGTTTGCGCTGACCTATCTTGTAATCCTGAGCGAACGCATCAATCGCGCCATCGTATCGCTATTGGCGGCAGGCCTCATGATCCTGACGGGGATAATCACACAGGAAGAAGCCTTGCATGGCGTGGATTTCAATACCCTGGGCCTGCTCACCGGCATGATGGTTATCGTGGCGATTACCCGTAAAACCGGCGTATTTCAGTTTCTTGCTATCTGGTCCGTCAAACGCGTCAATGCGCATCCTTGGGGGATACTGCTCGTCCTGACCCTGGTCACCGCATTCTTGTCCGCCTTGCTCGATAATGTGACCACTGTCCTGCTTATCGCACCAGTCACCATGTTGATCGCGGAAGAACTGAAAATAAATCCTTATCCCTTTCTGTTTTCTGAAATTTTTGCATCTAATATCGGCGGCACATCCACCCTGATTGGCGATCCGCCCAATATCATGATCGGCTCAGCCGTCAAACTGGGGTTTAACGATTTCCTGGTCAACCTTGGGCCGGCGATTGCGCTGATCCTCATCGCAACCATGAGCGCGATCTATTTTATATGGGGGCGTTCGATTCGCGCGAGCCTGGAAGACAGGAACAGGGTACTCAACTACGATGAGTGGGAGGCCATTACCGACTGGCGCTTATTGTACAAATGTCTTGCGGTGCTGGTGCTCGTTATCGGCGGATTTGTATTGGGGCATTCGCTCGGGCTCTTGCCAGCGACATTTGCCATGACAGGCGCTGCCTTATTATTACTGCTGGATAATTTCTCGCGCAAGGCAAACGAACAAAGCGATTCGGTACACGCCAGTTTTGTACAAGTAGAGTGGGTGACACTGTTTTTCTTTCTGGGACTGTTTATTGTTGTTCATGCCGTTGAGCGTACCGGCTTACTGGAACTGATTGCGCATTCTATTTTAAACATGACCGGCGGCAATTCACTGGTAACTGCCGCCGCGGTATTGTGGGGGTCCGCGGTGACATCCGCCCTCGTGGATAATATCCCTTACGTTGCCACCACGATCCCATTGATTAAATCCATGGCGCCAGCCCTGGGCGGGCCGGAAGCTTTAATGCCTTTATGGTGGGCTCTATCATTAGGTGCATGCCTGGGTGGCAATGGCACGTTAATCGGTGCCAGCGCAAACGTGGTTGTTGCCGGGTTCGCTGAACGCTCAGGTTATCCCATTACCTTTTTGCGCTTCCTGAAGGTTGCGTTTCCGTTAATGCTGCTCAGTATAGTGATAAGCTCTCTATACATTTATTTCCGCTATTACTGATCTTGATTGAATTTCAACTGCCATCGCAACTCAAGCAAAATTAATAGGCCCCTAAGGGGCCTATTAAGATTTAACTATTTGGCAATTCAGACGGCGCCCGCCACGGTCGCCTCCGGTACCTCAATCAATTTGCCCGTCTTGCAGTCATAGATGTATCCGTAAATCGGAATATTGGCGGGGACCAATGGATGACGGCGCACCCGGGTGACATCCTCGACGACACTGCGCGCATTATCCGAAATGGTTAACCAGTTGATGTAACCACCTTCCGGTGAACCCGGTCCCTTACCCGTATCGTGCCAGCCTTTACTGTCCACAGTGGCGGTTTCCAGACTATTCTTCAGCAGATTGGTCATAATCTCGTTGGTAAAGGTTAACATGCCACAATCCGTATGATGGATGATGAACCACTCCTTGGTCCCGAGTAATTTATACGAGATCACCAGCGAGCGAATCGCATCATCACTGGCGCGCCCGCCAGCATTGCGGATCACGTGGGCATCGCCTTCCGCCAAACCGGCAAACTTGGCAGGGTCCAGGCGTGCATCCATGCAGGTCAGAACGGCAAACCGCCGTCCCGGCGGCATCGGCAACTTTCCTTTATCACCAAAATCGCTGGCGTAGCGCGCATTGGCGGATAAAACTTCATCTTTTACTATTGACATAAGATTTTCCTCATCTATCGCTGGTGGTTATTTATATTGGTATTCGCCTGCACAGAGCTGGCGCGATTCTTGTTGCAACAAAAAGGCCAGCGCTCAACATTCAATAAATCAGTGGGTTAGCGAGCTTAAGCAGGCGAACTGGGAAGCTGCGCTTCACTTGAGTGAAACGCATCTTCACAAACCTGCTATGTTTAAGACTGCCGGAGGAAACAATCGTGACAACAACCCATCGCAATGCGTTTTCCAACCTCACACCCGAAGAATTTCTGCAGACCTTTATCAATGAGGCGCGCCGCATTGCCCCGTTTTCCAGTTGCAGCAGCCTGCAGTCGTTCATTCAGCAAATCGTCTTCAAATCCAGCGCCTGCTGGGAAGACAAGTACCGGGAAGTCGAACGACTGACAGGACCACTGACGCCAACCCAGTATGCTGAATTGATTGTCTCTCTTAAAAACAGCATCGGCGGCGATTTTAGCGTCGTTTCCAGCAGCGATAAGCAAGTGATGATACATGCCAATCGCTGTCCTTTCGGAACCCTGGTGCATTCGGCACCCGGACTCTGTCACATGACATCGAGTATTTTCGGTGGGATGGCCGCGCGTAATTTTGGCTATGCCAAAGTGGAATTACGGAAGCGCATCGCATTGGGTAGCGACAGTTGCGACATCTGCATACACCTGGATCCGGTGAGCGGTGAAGCCGCGCTCGGGGATGAATATTTCAGTGACGGTCACCAGGTGATTGCCGAGGTCAGGGCACCTAATGAGTTGCAGCGGATCATCGAGCAACGCCTGCATGCCTTATGGACCAACGACGCCGGTAGTCATGAATTATCCCGGATATCCGAACGTCCGCGCCTGGTTGCCGAAAGCGAGTCCATGCGATCCTTGTTACGTGCAGTGGAGAAGATCGCCGATACGCGTGCAACGGTTTTGTTGACAGGTGAAACGGGTGTCGGCAAAGAGGTATTGGCAAAGTCTATCCACGGCATGTCATCACGATTACAAAAACCCTTCATCGCCGTAAACTGTGGCAGCCTGCCGGCAGAACTGGTGGAAAGCGAACTCTTTGGGCACGAACAAGGTGCCTTCACCGATGCCAAACATCAACGTCAGGGACGGTTTGAAACCGCCAATGGCGGCACCCTGTTTCTTGATGAGGTGGACAGCCTGTCATCCAAGGCCCAGGTGTCCCTGTTACGGGTACTGCAGGAAGGCCGTTTCGAACGCGTCGGCGGGCATCAATCTCTCACCTGCGATGTCCGTGTCGTCGCCGCCAGTAACCGTAACCTCGCACAACTGGTCGAGCAGGGCGAATTCCGCAAGGATCTCTTCTTCCGTCTTAACGTAGTCCCGCTCTATATCCCGCCGCTGCGAGAACGAGTCGAAGATATTGCGCCCCTGGTGAAAATGCTGCTGGAGCGTTTCGCCAGGCGCTATCAAAAACCCGTGACTGAAATTACACCTGCCGCCATGCGTACGCTGGAGGAATATCACTGGCCCGGCAACATCCGCGAGCTGGAGAACGTGCTGGAGCGTTCATTTTTATTTGCCGAGGAACAGACAATTCGTCACATCAGTCTGGATCTGATACCGCAGGTATCGACCGCCGACGAGCGAACCGTCGATCTCCGGGCCCTCAAGCGAGCCGCCGCGGACGACGTTGAACGTCGGATCCTGCAGGACTGTCTCGACCGCAACGCCGGTGATGTCCATGCGGTGGCGGATGCACTCGGTATGACGCCCAGGGCTGTATACCAAAAGATCAGTTACCACGGCGTCAGCGCCAGTCGGGAAGCCAAGCCTAACGCGTAAACTTCGCAACACACCACAGCGCTGCGTAATAATTGACAGCAGGGATGTCAAGAAACTGCGCACGCATCAGCAATATACAATACTAATAGTGAAGAAATTAACTGTGGCAAGTCGTATTTGTCAATGCCTTGCGGCATAACACGCTTGGGTTGATTTATATCATTGTAAATTTCCATGAATAAACTATTTTTATTTCAGATCGTGAAAGAGATGTCGAGTTCAGCGCGCGTAGTGAGTTCTGATTAAAGAAACTTTGCCTGTCTTCTCAATACTATAAAAAGGGAGGAGCATGATGGGTGTAGGCGCAGCACGGCCAATCACGCGATCCCTCCTTCAGCGAAAAATGGTGAGCTCACCATTTTTCGCTGAATCGGGACTTTTGTAATATGTGGAGTGGCGCATCATTGTGCCCAGGCCTCCCGCGTTTTCGCGCGGGAGGCCTCCACATTTGTCAGAGCTTGCGCAGCCAGCCGGCGAGGTCTGAGCCGTCCAGCAGCAGT
>WGLP01000015.1 GCA_016125505.1 Gammaproteobacteria bacterium | reverse complement strand
CAAGGCAAAACAACCCTATTGACCGGCGCGGGCCGGTTCGCCATAACCCTCCCCCTTAACTGGAGCGCGGGCGTAGCTCAGGGGTAGAGCATAACCTTGCCAAGGTTAGGGTCGGGCGTTCGATTCGCCTCGCCCGCTCCAGGTTTTTCAATTACTTAGCTGAAAATCGGAGCCTTATTAAAACCTGACACCGGGTTTAATAAGGCTATAATAAGGCTGCGGGGCCGGTGAGTCTGCTTGACGGCAGGACTCTGTGTCCGTTCCGTTAGTGATCGGCAGGTTCCCTGAAGTCCCACAGCCCGGCGGTGCGTCGAATGTCTTTCAAAGACACGCCCATTATTTGCCATCCGAGCGGCATTCTTGGCCGGTACTATGCCTCGCACCCTTTCGGCCGGTCTACACGCCAACCTAGGCGCCACCGCCCTCCAATTCGTCTCGAACGCTCGCGCGCCAACAGGTGGCGACTGGGCTTAGGCGGAAGTTATGCCACGCCTCACGGGTTACGCGCTGGGCGGGCGCTGGGCTTCCTGCTCTCAATGTGGCGGCAGACAGTATGAACCTAACCAACTACCACGCCAAATACTTCGCCCATGAACTGACCAAGCGCAGCGCATCCGACAGCGTTGAAAAGCTGGCCGGCGTGCTGGCGGATGCCCAGGTTGATCTCAACCCGCACCAAGTCGAAGCCGCGCTGTTCGCCTTCCGCAATCCGTTTTCTCGCGGCGCCATTCTTGCCGATGAAGTCGGGCTGGGCAAAACGATTGAAGCTGGCTTGTTGCTCTCCCAGAAGTGGGCGGAACGGCAACGCAAACTTCTTATCATTCTCCCCGCAAACCTGCGAAAGCAGTGGAATCAGGAACTGCTAGACAAGTTCCATTTGCCGTCCGTTGTGCTGGAAAACAAAAGCTTCAATGAAGCGATCCGCAAGGGCAACCTCAATCCGTTCGTGCAAGACGGCATCATCCTATGCTCGTACCAATTCGTGCGCAGCAAAGAGCCATACGTGCGGCAAGTGCCGTGGGATTTGGTGGTTATTGATGAAGCCCATCGCCTGCGCAACGTCTATAAAACCTCAAGCCGTATCGCGCTCGCTATAAAGCAAGCAGTGGCGCCGTTCCCAAAGATTCTGTTGACCGCCACGCCGCTCCAGAATTCGCTCTTGGAACTCTACGGCTTGGTCAGCATCATTGATGATTACGCATTTGGAGATTTGAAGAGCTTCCGTTCCCGGTTCGCGCGTCTTGGCAATGACGCGGATTTTGCCGAGTTGAAGGAGCGGCTCAAGCCCGTTTGCAAGCGCACGCTTCGTCGTCAAGTTCTGGAATACGTCCCCTACACCAACCGCCACGCCCTGGTGCAAGAATTCGTGCCGTCACCGGACGAGCAGCGGCTGTATGATCTCGTCAGCGACTATCTGCAAAGCCCAACCCTCTACGCTCTGCCGGCCAGCCAGCGCCAGCTTATGACGCTGATCCTGCGCAAGCTGCTCGCATCCTCCACTTATGCCATTTCCGGCACGCTGGAAGGTCTGGCGCAAAAGTTGGAAAGCGCCGCTGCAGCGGCAGAAGCCGTGACCACTCCCCCGGACGAGCTTCCCGACAATCTGGAGCAGTTCGACGAACTGGCGGACGAATGGGAAGAAGACGAGGACGAGGCTGCGAACCCCGGCGGCCAGAGCTATACGCCAGAGCAACTCGGGGAGTTGAAGGCGGAGCTTCAACAACTCCGTGAATTCCGCGAGCTTGCCGCGTCAATCGTGAAGAATTCCAAGGGTGAGGTGCTGTTAACGGCGCTGCGGCGCGGGTTTGACGCGGCACAGAAGGCCCAGGCAAAGGATGCAAACGCCGCATTTCAGCAAAAGGCATTGATCTTCACAGAATCCCGCCGCACGCAAGACTATCTGTTCCGCATCCTGGAGCAGACGGAATTTAAGGGGAAGGTGATGATTTTCAACGGGGTCAATAATGACCCCGGATCGAAGGCTATCTATCAAAAGTGGTTGGCGAAGCACGCTGGCACCGACCGTGTAACCGGCTCACCCTCAGCCGACATGCGCGCCGCGCTAGTAGAGAATTTCCGCGACGAAGCCGCGATCCTCATTGCCACCGAGGCGGCGGCCGAGGGCGTCAACCTCCAGTTCTGCAATCTGGTCGTCAACTATGACCTGCCGTGGAATCCCCAGCGTATCGAGCAGCGCATAGGCCGCTGCCACCGCTACGGCCAAAAATTCGACGTGGTAGTCGTCAACTTCCTCAACAAGACCAATGCCGCTGACCAGCGCGTCTATCAGCTTCTCGACCAGAAGTTTCAGTTGTTCAACGGCGTGTTTGGCGCCAGCGATGAAGTCTTGGGCGCTGTGGAATCCGGCGTGGATTTTGAAAAACGTATCGCGGCCATTTATCAGAAATGTCGCACGCCGGTCCAAATCCAGTTCGAGTTCGACCAGCTTCAGAAGGAACTTGAAACCGACATTGCCGAGGGCCAGCGCGATGCCCGCGAAAAGCTGCTCGACAATTTCGACCAGGAAGTCGTGGAGAAGGTCAAAGTCCAAAGCCACACGGTTCTCGACCGCTTCAACCGCCAGCTATGGCTTACCACCCGGCATGTGCTGGACGGTCACGCCCACTTTCAGGATGCGGACTACAGCTTCATGCTGCATGACAATCCCTTCGCGGGTGAGGCGATCCATCCCGGCCCGTATCGGATCGGCAAGAATGTTGAAGACGCAAACACCTACCGTGCGGGCCACCCGTTGGCGCAGCGCGTGTTGGCGCGCGCCCAGGCGGCGGAAACTCCGGCGCGGGAATTGGCGTTCGACCTGACCGGCAGTGGCAAAAACATTGCGATCCTCAACTCTGTCGTCGGCAAGAAGGGCTGGTTGCGTGTCACGCGCCTGGCCGTAACCGCATTGGAGACGGAGGACCATATCCAATTTGCCGGCTTTGCCGATGACAGTACGCCCCTGGACGAAGTGCAATGTCGTCGGCTGTTTGACCTGCTGGCGGCCGATGCTGGCGATGCTGCGCCGAACCAAACTGTTACCAACCGGCTTGACGAAGTTGCGGCCGAAATCCGCCAGACGGCGTTAGAAGAAATGAGCGTGCGCAACGGTCACTGGTTCGACGCCGAAATGGACAAGCTGGAGCATTGGGCCGAGGACCGGCGGGTTGCATTGAAGGCCGATCTTGATGAAGTGGACGATGCGCTCAAGGCCGCGCGCAAGGCTGCTCGTACTGCGCCCTCTCTGCCCGAAAAGGTGAAGCGCCAGAGCGAGGTCCGGCGGCTGGAGGCGAAGCGCAACGAGGCGTTTCGGGCCTATGACCAGTCCAGTCAGGAGCTTGAAAAGCAGAAAGATGCGCTACTGGACGACATCGCCAGGCGGTTGGAGCAGCACATAAAGGACGAAATCCTTTTCACCATCCGCTGGGGCGTGGTCTAATCCACATAATCATTATGGAAAAAGTTTTGGGGCGGTAATGGCGGATCAAATAAAGGCCGAGGCGGAAAAGCTGGACCTGGCTTCTCTGGATATTGCGGCGGACAAGCGGGCGGAGCTTTTGCGCCTGATCCCGGAGGCTCGGACCGAAGGTGGCAAGATAGACTTCGACCAACTCAAGCGGGCGTTGGGCGCGGCGGTCGATGCCGGCAAGGAACGTTATGGCTTGATTTGGCCGGGCAAGGCCGAGTGCTTCAAGACGATTCAGGCGCCTAGTCTCGCCACGCTCCGGCCGTCACCAGAGGAGAGCGTCAATTTCGATTCGACCGAAAACCTCATCGTCGAGGGCGACAATCTGGAAGTGTTGAAGCTCCTCCAGAAGTCGTACCTTGGCAAAATCAAGATGATTTACATCGACCCGCCCTACAATACGGGCAATGATTTCATCTACCCCGACAACTTCGCCGAAAGCCTGCAAACCTATCTGCAATATACCGGGCAGGTGGACGCCGAAGGGCGTAAGTTTGGCACGAACACGGAAGCCGATGGTCGCTTTCATTCCAAATGGCTGAACATGATGTATCCGCGCCTATATTTGGCTCGGAATCTCCTGAAGGATGATGGAGTCCTTTTTGTATCTGTGGACGACAAGGAGCAAGTAGCTCTGCGGCGGGTTTTGGATGAGCTTTTCGGGGAAGAAAATTTCGTCGAAAGCTTCATTTGGAAAAAAAGTTACGGAGGAGGTGCGAAAGAGCGGTTCGCAGTGACGCAGCATGAGTATTGCTTGATGTTTGCCAAAAACCTGGACTTATTGGACGAACTTTGGCTTCCACCAGACCCGGATGCTGAAGAAAAATACTACGAAGGAAAAGACGAGCATTTTGAAAAGCGAGGCCCCTATCGTCTAAAGCCGCTTGAGGCGACCAAAAGCATGGATCGTCGCGAAAATCTTATTTACGGAATTCCGGCGCCCGATGGCACGCAAGTTTTCCCAAAGAGACAATGGTGGTGGAGCAGAGAGAGAACTGAAAGGGTGCGGGCGGAGAACGGTCTCGTTTTCACAAAGAGAAACGACGAATGGAGCGTTTCATATAAGCAGTACCTTATTCGCGACGACGGCACAAAGCGCGGTGCCAAACCGTTTTCGATTATCGACGGGATATACACGCAGCAAGGTACGGCCGACTTGCGTGCGCTATTCGATGATGAGGTGGTTGTCCAATTTCCGAAGCCCGTGAAGCTGATTAAGCACTTCATTCAATTCGGAGCAGAAAAGGACAGTATAATTCTGGATTTCTTCGCGGGTTCGGGCACTACCGGCCAGGCGGTGCTGGAAACCAATGCGGAAGACGGCGGAAATCGAAAGTTCGTACTTGTGCAATTGCCTGAGCCGACCGGAAGGAATGACTACAAGACAATCTCTGATATAACAAAGGAGCGTGTTCGGCGCGCTTCCACAAGGCTACGCGACGCCGGGAACAACCAGCTCGATTTGGATCACGCAAAAGATCAAGATCGTGGGTTCAGAGCGTTCACTCTTGCCGATTCAAATTTCAAGGCATGGGATGCCGAAGGGCCCAAAGACGCAGCAGCCTTGGGCGAGCAGCTATCACTACACATTCAGCATGTGCAGAAGGGCCGCACGGGCGCGGATATTCTTTATGAAATCCTGCTGAAAAGCGGGTTTCCGCTTACAGCGCCGGTCGAAAAACTTCAACTTGCGGGAAAGGAAGTATTCGCGGTTGCTGATGGTGCGATGCTGGTTTGCCTTGAGCATGAATTGACTCTGGATGTCATCCGCACGATGGCAGAGAAGGGGCCGGAACGTGTCGTGTGTCTGGATGAAGGCTTCGCCGGCAACGACCAGCTTAAGACCAACGCCGTTCAGACATTCAAAAACAAGGGCGTCGTCTTTCGGACGATATAAGCCATGAAGCTTCAGTTCGATGCCAACCAGGAATTCCAACTCGACGCCATATCGGCGGTGGCGGACCTGTTTGATGGTCAGCCTTTGGACGCGCCAGAATTCTCGGTCATCAAATCGGTCGAGAAGGCCGAATTGTTTGCTGGGCAGGAGCGCACCGAACTGGGCGTCGGTAACCGACTGTTACTCGATGACGAGAAGCTGCGCGCCAACACAAGGAATATCCAGGAGCGTAATGACATAGAGTCAGCCAACCCTGCCGCTGCCCTGGAAGGTTGGGAGCTATTCGATGCACCAGCTAACGCGGCCCGGTTTTGCCCCCATTTCTCCGTGGAGATGGAAACCGGCACCGGCAAAACCTATGTCTATCTGCGCACGGTCTTCGAGCTTTCCCGCCGCTATGGATTCAAGAAGTTCGTCATAGTGGTGCCGAGCGTTGCTATCCGCGAGGGCGTCCTCAAAAACATTGAAATCACGGCCGACCACTTCAAGGCGCTTTACGACAACATGCCGTTTGAGCATTTTGTTTATGACGCCCGGCGCGTGAACCGTCTGCGCCAGTTCGCCGTGGGCAATACGCTGCAAATCCAGATCATCAACATTGACGCCTTCCGCAAGAATTTCACCGGAACCGAGGACGAGCAGAAAAGCAACGTCATTTATAAGGAAAGCGACAAGCTCTCTGGCCGCCAGCCGATTGAATTCGTCCAGGCGGCCCGCCCCATCGTCATCATTGACGAGCCGCAGTCGGTAGACAGCACCGATAGAGCACAGGAAGCGATCAAGGCGCTCAATCCTCTCTGCACCTTGCGCTACTCAGCCACGCACAAAAACCCCTACAACCTGGTGTATCGGCTGGACCCGGTGCGGGCCTTTGAACTGCGGCTGGTCAAGCAGATCGTGGTGGCGAGCGCCGCCGGCGAGGGCGGTGCCAATCATCCCTTCATCCGGGTTGAAAGTATTACGTACAAGCCCTCGATCAAAGCCAAACTGCGTCTTCATGTCCAAATGCCGGACGGGCCGAAAGAGAAAACGGTAGCTATCAAAGATGGCGATGACCTGTTCGCTCGCTCAAACGAGCGTGCGGCCTATGCCCAGGGTTACGAAGTGGCGGAGATCAACGCCGAACCGGATTCCGAATTTATCCGCTTTACCAGCGGACTGACTATGCGCATTGGCGAGGAGGTTGGGGGGATGCGCGATGATGTGTGGCGGGTGCAAATCCGTCATACAGTCAAGAAGCACCTTGAGAAGGAATTGCAACTTCATAATCGCGGCATCAAGGTGTTGAGCTTGTTCTTCATTGACCGCGTGGCGAGCTACCGCGACTACGACGCTGCCGGCAAGCCAGAGAAGGGTAAATTCGCCAAATGGTTTGAAGAAGAATTGGCCGCACTCGCCAAAGACCCGCGCTACAAAGTCCTCGAATGGCTCAAGCTGCCGGTTGATCGGCTGCATAACGGCTATTTCGCTCAGGACAAGAAAGGCGTCCTGAAGGACACCAAGGGTGACACACAGGCCGACGATGACGTTTACAACCTGATTATGAAAGACAAAGAGCAGTTGCTTTCGATAGACGAGCCGCTGCGCTTTATCTTTAGCCACTCCGCCTTGCGCGAGGGTTGGGACAACCCGAACGTCTTTCAGATTTGCACCCTCAACGAAACCAAGAGCGCGATGAAGAAGCGCCAGGAGATCGGGCGCGGCCTTCGCTTGCCGGTGGACCAGGATGGCAAGCGTGTTTTCGACGAGACCATCAACAAGCTCTACGTCATGGCGAACGAATCCTATGAGGACTTCGCCCGTGCCTTGCAGACCGAGTATGAGGAGGATTGCGGTGTTACCTTCGGAAAGGTGCCATTGACCGCTCTGGCGCGGATCGTTCGCGCCGAAGAAGAGGGCAAGGAAGTCCCCATCGGTAAGGAGGCAGCCGAAGCTATCCGCGACGCCCTGGTGGCGCAGAAGATGTTGGAGGCCGACGGCCGGCTAGGGACAGCGTTTAATCCGCGCGCAAAGGATTTTAAACTAACCCTGCCACAAGAGTTCTCTGATCTGGAAGCGTCTGTGGTGGATTTGTTGGCCGCGCATCAAATCGAACGCCATATCCGCCGGGACAAAGACGAGAAGCCCAATCGACTCAAGAAAGAAGTCACTATCAGCCCTGACTTCGCGGCGCTATGGGAACGAATCAAACCAAAGACCACCTATAGAGTTGAGTTTGAAACCGATGTTCTTGCCGGACGGGCGGTGGCGGCTATCAAGCGGATGGAAAAGACCGACGCACCCAAGATACGGGTGACGGCCGGCCGGATTGAAGTTCGTAAGGGTGGCGTTGCGGCCGAAGCTGTAAGCGCGGCAGAGGAACAGGCCGGGAGCGTTCACCTCGCCATGCCCGATGTTCTGACATACCTGCAAAATGAGACCGAACTGACTCGCTCGACTCTGGTCCGCGTTCTCAAGGAGTCCGACCGGCTTGGTGATTTCCTGGTCAACCCGCAGCGGTTCATGGACCAGGTTGCGTCCATTCTGAAGTACGAACTGCATCGTCTCCTGGTGGACGGTATCAAATATGAGCGCATCGGTGGGACCGCCCCGGACTCCGAATGGGAAATGGTTCTGTTCAAGAACGAGGAACTCATCAACGCGCTGACCGCGCTGGAAGTCAAAAAGTCGGTTTACGATTATGTCGTGTACGACTCCGAAGTCGAGCGCGAGTTTGCCCAGAAGCTCGATCAGCGGGACGATATTCGGCTGTTCGTGAAGCTGCCGGATTGGTTCAAGGTTGACACCCCCGTGGGTGGCTATAACCCGGACTGGGCCATCGTGAAGCACGGCGATGAAACCGTGTATTTGGTCAGGGAGACCAAGGGCACCAAAGACTTCCTGAAGCTTCGCACGACCGAGGCCGACAAGGTTCGTTGCGGCCAGCGGCATTTTGAGGCGCTTGGAGTGCCGTTTGCCGTGGCGGTATCGGCGGATGAAGTGTAGGCGGGTCTGTGTGGGTGAGCTTCTGAACGCCGCTGACGCCAATTATGTCGGTCTTAATTGCCCAATGCTGATCGTACCGGGCGAAACCACGTCCGTAATGGATGAGGCGGTAAAGCCTGATGAGGCGAGGTAATAGATGGCCAAACCCAGTGAGCCATACCAGTACGTCGTAGTAGAAAGCTATCTGCCAAATCGTCGGTCTGGGCTGCATGGGCCGGTGCATATCCGGCCTGTTGCTGGACAGGGATTCCCAACGATCATGCACGTTGAGTGTTCAAAGGAATTATCCAATACCAACCGCTATCCTCTGGGCACGCAGTTTCGATTGCGTGCGAAGTTGACCGATCTGAAGGGTGGCGGAGAGTTCTTATATAGCTCATGGCGCTGGAAATATGAAGTTCTCGGACAGGCGCCAGCAGCGCGATAGCAGTGCTGACTATTTTTCGATATTGGGGGTGCCATGCAAATCGCTTTTGTCGAGATACAGAACTTCCGCAAGCTGAAATCCGTCCGTGTTGATCTCGACGGCCGTACCACGCTGCTAGTGGGTGCAAACAATAGCGGTAAGACATCTGCGATGGTGGCGCTTCGGTGTTTCCTCGTCTCAAAGGGTGACTTCTCAACAAACGACGTGCATCTATCGAATTGGTCGAAGATCAACGCAGTTGGCGAGTCTTGGGTCACAAATTATGGAAAGCAGGACGTGCAGCCTCCTTCGCCTGAAGGGTGGGGCGACCTAATGCCGACAATGGATGTCTGGCTGTCCGTAAAGGAAAATGAAATACACTACGTCAGCCATTTGTTGCCGACACTGGATTGGGCGGGGGGATGGCTTGGGGTCAGGCTTAGATACGAACCCAAGAATATCGACGACTTGTATAGTGAGTACGTCAAGGCGGTCGCGCTCGCAGAAGAAACCAAAAAAATCGCTCAACAGCCCGGCCCTGACGGAAAGGCCCCAGAATATAAGGTCAAGCTATGGCCGCAATCGTTCCGCGAGTTTTTGGACAAGCGGGCGCGGGCACTATTTGAGGTTAAGGCATATACTCTTGATCCAACGAAATGCACCCTGCCGAACTGCGGTGTGGCACAGCCGCAGCCATTACCGGAGAATTCCGAACCCATCGAAGGCGATCCATTTCGGGGCCTAATAAGAATAAACGAGATACATGCGCAGCGTGGCTTCGCAGATGCCAGCGGGCGCGATACTGGCGCGAGCAAGGATGAGCGGCGGCTCTCCGATCAACTTCGCACATACTACAACAAGCACATTGATCCATCCGACATGCCAGAGGCGTCTGACCTTGAAGCCCTTGAGGCTATAGATGTTGCGCAGGCTACATTTGACGCCAAACTACAAGTCGGCTTTTCGACGGCGCTCAAGGAAGTTGAGGGCCTTGGTTATCCTGGTGTCACGGACCCGAAGCTCATCATTTCAACACGAATTCGACCGGCCGACAGCTTAGACCACGAGTCTGCCGTTCAGTATGAGATCACGGCAGCAGGCGGGGGTGCTGCGGCGGGGCTATTGCGGCTGCCAGAAGATTATAATGGCCTGGGCTACCAAAACCTAATCTCTATCGTCTTTCGTCTCATGGGCTTCCGTGACGGGTGGATGAGGGTGGGAAAAGCCTCAAAACGTCGTGAAGCTGAAGACAGCGACGAGACGCCATTCCCACCACTGCATCTCGTTCTCATTGAAGAACCGGAAGCCCACCTTCATGCGCAAGTCCAGCAGGTGTTCATTCGCCATGCGTATCGCATATTGAGGAATCATGCCGATCTTGGAGACAGCGAAACGCTGCGGACGCAACTAATCATTAGCACCCACTCCAGTCACATGGCCCACGAGTGCGACTTCTCCGCATTGCGATACTTCCGCCGGCTCCCGGCCAAGGAGAAAGGAGATGTTCCATATTCTACGGTCGTGAATTTGTCTGAGGTGTTCGGCCCGGATAACGAAACCAAGCGTTTTGTCGTTCGATATTTAAAGGCCACTCACTGTGATCTGTTTTTCGCCGATGCCGCAATCCTGGTGGAAGGCCCGGCAGAACGTATGCTTGTGCCTCACTTCATTCGGTCGAAGTACGAAAAACTCAACCAGGCGTATCTCACGCTTCTTGAGATTGGTGGGAGTTACGCTCATAGATTCAAGGAACTGGTGGATAAGCTTGGCCTGATCACCCTAGTGGTAACCGACCTAGACGCCGCCAATGCGGACGGCTCGGTGGCGCCCGTTGAGCGCGGTAAAGGGCAGAAATCTAAGAACACGACGCTCAAGCAATGGGTGCCGAAGATGGAAGCGATTGATGACTTATTGGCCGCCGCAGCCGATAAGAAGGAAGTCCCGCACGATCTTTTCTTTGCGGTTCGGGTTGCCTATCAGACGCCTGTGAGCGCCAAAGTGCCGAAAGCGCAGGCCGCTGAGGAAGCTTTGCCAAGCACGTTCGAGGACGCGCTTGTCCTCCAAAATGTCGGTCTGTTCGCCGCTCTGGAGGGCGCAGGCATGATTGCGAAGTTCCGGCAACATATCGAGACGGCGGCATCGGCATCCGCGCTCGCGGCTGAAATGCACAAAACATTGAGAAGCGGCAACAAGGCCGAATTTGCCCTTGATCTTCTCTTTATTAAAGACCCAGCCGCGCTTGCTGTGCCGGCCTATATTGCGGAAGGCTTAGGCTGGCTTCAGGAGCAAATCGACCGAAAGCAATTAGAGACAATCATTCAAACCAAGGCTGCCAAAGGCGCTGCGCAATGAGTGCCGAAGGTGCCCTTCCCGACGATGACGTTGATAAGGGGGTCGATGTTGAAATCGCTGGCTGCCTTGATCTCAAATCGCCAAAGAGCTTTTTTCTTTTTGCGGGTGCGGGCTCGGGTAAAACGCGGTCATTAGTCAAAGCTCTCGCATATGTGAGGCAGTCGGCCAGCCGCTATCTCGAAACCCGGGGCCAGCGCGTGGCGGTTATCACCTTCACGAATGCCGCGCGCGATGAAATTCTGGAGCGTTTGGAATTCGACCCTCTCGTGCAGGTATCCACCATCCACAGCTTCATCTGGTCGCTCATCAAAGGGTACAATAAAGACATAAAGGTATGGCTTCGGACTGACATAGATACAGAAATTGCGGAAACCGAGGCCGCGCAGAAGAAAGGCAGGGCGGGTACGAAGGCCGCTATAGACCGGGAAAGAAAGTTGGAGACGCTCAGAAGCCGCCGCGAGTCCCTCAATACAATTCGACAGTTCATTTACAGCCCAGAAGGTGACAATCGCGGTCGTGATGCTCTGAACCATGCTGAAGTTTTGAAAATTGGCGCATCATTTCTTGCGACGAAGCCAGTCCTGCGAGCCATCCTTACAAATCGGTTCCCTGTTCTTCTGATTGATGAAAGTCAGGACACCAACAGGTTGGTTATGGAAGCTTTCTTTGCTGTCCAGACCGCATGTCAGGCGACATTCATGTTGGGGCTATTCGGCGACACCATGCAGCGCATCTATGCAGATGGGCTTGCGGACCTTGGCCGAAATATTCCCGATGGCTGGGCCACGCCAGCTAAGAAGATGAACCATAGGTGTCCAAAGAGAGTGGTGTCGCTAATTAATAAAATCAGGGCTGACGTGGACGGTCAGGAACAGCGTCCGCGCAGTGACGCAGTTGAAGGGGTGGTGCGTGTATTCATTGCTAGGTCCGGTGTAGCTGGAAAGGCGCAAATAGAAGCAAAAGCTGTTGAGCGGATGAATGAGCTAACAGGTGATGCGCTGTGGGCGTCTGGGAACGTTAAGACCCTTATTCTCGAACATCACATGGCGGCCAGCCGAATGGGCTTTCTGCCGATGTTTGAAATTCTCTCGAAGTCCGACCGGCTCAGAATAGGCATGGTGGACGGGTCGCTTCCAGTGCTGCGGTGGTTCTCAAATGTCATTTTGCCATTGGTGCGGGCTGAACAGAGCGGTGACAAATTTCGGTCGGCAGCAATTGTGCGATCGGAATCGCCGTTGATTGACAAGAAGACTCTGAGGAGCCTCGGGGACAATCAGCTGGCGCGCATTAGGCAAACGAGCGAGGCTATTCTGCATTTGATCGGGCTCTGGAGGGGCGGAAAGCAGCCGACGTTCGGCGAAGTGCTGGACAACGTGAAAGTAAGCGGACTTTTCGACATTCCTGACGCGTTGAAGCCTATTGCAAATCGCTCGGAGGTCGAAAAGGCTCTTTTCGAGAAGCTGAATGGGGTTATTGACGATGGAGACGAAGCGAAGACTGACGAAAGCGTTTATGACGCGTTTCTCAAGACGCCATTTGCCCAAATCGAGGCTTATGATGCCTATATCAAGGACGTGGCGCAGTTTGCTACGCATCAGGGTGTCAAGGGGCTCGAATTTCCGCGCGTCATGGTCATCATCGATGACGATGAGGCGAGGGGGTTTCTCTTTAGTTACGAAAAGCTTTTTGGCGTTAAAGCGAGAACTGACACTGATCGTAAGAACGAGGCCGAAGGGAAAGAAACCGGCATCGACCGAACGAAAAGGTTGTTTTATGTCACTTGCAGCCGCGCAGAGCGAGAATTAGCGATAGTTTGCTATAGCGCCGATCCTGCCAAGGTGCGTGATTACCTTGTTGCGACTGGATGGTTCACCGCTGCGGAGATTGAAGTTTTTACTTAGGCCCTATGTCCACGCTGCTAGAGTTGGCCCAGAAGGGGCTTCCTTTGAGGTGTACCTGTCACCAGTTGAGAAAGCCGCCAGGGCATTTGTTGTTTTGTATTTGCTTCAGGGCACTTCAACGGCCGGCAAGGTACGGTATGCAGCTGTTCATGCGTGAGAGGGGATCACAGGTGGCCTCGACAGGCGCTTTGGCATCGGCGCCCAAGGTGCCATGCAGCGCGCGGTATTGCGTTCGGTATGTCGCCAGCGGCCGACAGCAAGGGCTGGCCACCCGTCGCCAGTTTTTGCATTTCTGATTTCTCCCGGTGGTGATGATCGCCCGGCAAGGCATGTGTTCCGATGTTTGGCGTTGGGTCTACCCCCGCCACCCAAGCGGGGTAGACCACGCACAAACACGGAACCTTGCCCAAACGAATAGAAGGGGGGTTGGGCAAGCTGGGCAAGGTATTTAAGCATTTGATTCTACTAGAAAAACCTTGCCCAATTTCTACCTGTGTCCGCTCGACCTTGCCGGGCAAGGTTGATGGGCAAGGTGCTGGGCAAGGTTTTTCTAGGTTTTCCCTGATGACATTGCCGGAAGCCGGGCAAGCTAGGGCAAGGTTCGGGCAAGGTCTGCCCCTTTCCGGGCAGGCTTGGGCAAGGTCCGCCGGGCAAGGTTATCGGCTGCGAAATTGCTTCGATTTGGTGGGCAGTGATCGCAGGAACGGGGGAGCGAAATGTGTAGCCCCTCGAACGCGCCAAGGACGAGACGAACGCGCTGGCTGCTTCTGTTCCCGAGTTCGCCTCGCGGCGCTTTGATCGCCCGGCAAGGTAACGGGTCCGTTGTTTGGCGTTGGGACGAACGCCGGCAACAAAGCCGGGTTCCGAACGCGCAAACACGGCACCTTGACTACTTCAAAATATAGGGGGTTAAGCCACAGGCGCGTCGCCAAGGTCTTCCAGCGGCCACAGGCAGGCACCAGGGTCCCCGTTCGGGGACCGTCAACGAGACGGTCAAAAAAAATCCAACAAAAATTCTGAGCCCAAAAAAATCGGAAGATATGACGGGGCGGAGGACATGATGCCCCCCCGCCCACGCCACATGGGTTTACCTCCCCGGGAAAAGTGAGTTGAAGAGCTTCATCCGCTTCCGCCGACGAGCCCTGGCGCTCGCCGAACCAGGCTCGTTGCACTTCGTCCACGTCAGGGGATTCCGGCCGATCCATTCCTGAACCCTTTCGAGGCAGGCGACGATAGGCTGATCGCTCATGGGCCGGTCCTTCACCGACTGACCACGCCGAGGCTTCACGCTACGCCGTACCGTTCCAAGGCCATCGTGATGGTCCCAGAGTTCGACGTAGGTGCGACGGTCGAGGCGATGCGTAATCCGATAAGTGGAGCAAAAGTGCGAGATGCACCTCTTAGTCACGATCCACTCGCGGCCTTCCACCAGCTTACGAACGCTATCCTCGGAAATGTTAGCCGAAGATTCGCCGATCAGGGGTGCCGGCACAGACTGTTCAGTGGGCTTGCTGGCAGGTTCGGTCTGCCGGCCGGGGAGGCTCGATGCGTTGACCCCTGCAACCACTTCAGGGGTAACCGGCAGAAGGAGGCGCAACTTGTTGTCCGGCCCCCTAACAAGGGTGCAGTTGTCGGTGATGATGTCACTAGAATCAAAATGCTTGCTCATTTCAAACTCCTCTCATTCAAGGTCGCGCAACGGCGAGCTTGCTGGTGTGTGGGGTGGGGATTAGTTGGTACTGTTCGGGCGATGTTCCTGTGCCGCCAGCCACTCGTTCAGAGCAGACTTGCGATAGCGTACAGCGCGACCGAGCTTGTGGAAGGGCGGCCCATATCCCCTGCAACGGCCAATCTCAAGAAACTGGCTCGAACAACGCAGATAGTGAGCGGCTTCAACGGTGGTAAGATATTCGAACTGTGGATTGTAAGTACGGTTCATGACTCTGACCTTTCGGTCGTGTCAGAACTCGATTGCGCTGAGACGCACGAGGACTGACACAACCAGTTGATGGTTGATACAGTCCCCGCTTTTCCGGCCATCGCTCGGCCTACCTCATGGTACTCCCTACGGCGGGGCTCGCGTCTGGGCCGACGCAAGACCGTAAGGCTACCCAGGCTTCACAGCCCGCCCCGTCGCTGCCCGCGACCACGGCGCCCTCTTTTTCTCAGGACTGGTGCCGCTTAGTCCAACCCCCGCTTTCTCGGCCATCGCTCGGCCTACCTACCGGCAATCTCCACGGCGGGGTCCAGCACTTGGGCTATGCAAGACCGTGGAGCTACCAGGGTGTCTCACCCACTCCAGTCGCTGCCCGCGACTATGGCATCCTCTTTTCGGACTGATGCCACACAGTCCTGCGGGCATTTCTGCCCGTTATGCGTTCCGTACTCGCTCACTATGCGACTGTCACGAAAAAATTCGAAACAGCGTTAATTCCGCCATCAGGCCAATTTTTCGAGCAGGAAGCGACTGATCTTCTCCTGCTGCTTGGCGAGATGTTCCATCGTCGGGCGCATATAGCCCTCGGTGACATCGTTTCCAGATGCCTCGTGATTCATCAGAATCTTGATGTCGAATAGCATCACGCCCGCTTCGTGGGCGGCAGTTGCAAAGGTATCGCGTAGCCGGTGCGGGCTGGGCTGCCCCGCCTCCTTCAATTCGGAAACGTGGGACAGGTGGTGGTGCCGATCAAAAGTGGGAAAAACCCAAGGACACTTTTTCCCATACGCTATAGGGTTTTCCTGCTTCCTTCGCTGTAGCAATTCGATGTGAAAGTCGGACAACGGGATGTCGAACGCTTTGTCTTCGCCTCCTTTGGGGCAGGGCCGGTGCAGGGTCCTTTTATTGAAATTTACTTCGTCCCATCGGACCGTCGCGGCATCGGTCGAGCGCAAGCCTGTGAACAAGAGGAAAAGGAAAAGGTCGGCTCGCACGGGGTTGCGGAGCCTCAGTTCGCCTTCCACCCAGAGTGACCAGTCGCCAAGTCGGTCCCAAGTGACGGGCGAGCGTTTGCGGACTTCTTTGTTCCAGCGGTCGCCAAGCACAACCGTCGGGTTTGGTGGCAAGTCTTCGTGGACGATCATGGCGGCGTTGTAGACAGCGCGGAACCACCGAAGGACGTTATTGGCCGCGACCGGGCCTTTGTCGCCCGTCAGTCTCTTGTGCCGTGCCAGCACGTCCTGGCGCTTGATTTCCCCCAACGGGCGCCGCTTCCAGTCGTTCAAAACGGACAGGAAATAGTCGTGGTTTCGCTGCGTCAGGTCGGCCTTTTCGGATCGCCCGCGTTTGGAGGGCTTACTTTTGTAGTCATCTGCGGCTGCCTCAAGCGTAATTCCACGGGAGCGGCGCCTTCGTTTTTCGGCGTTCGGATCAATGCCCCGAAGCATCTGCGCCACGACTTCCTGCGCCCGCTTTCGAGCCTCGTCCGCGCTCAAGTCGGGGAAGCGGCCAAGGGTAACGCGCCGGGGCTGGCCGTTTACTTCCCGTTGGATAAAAAAGGCACGGGTATGATCCCGGTCAAGCCGGTCGTTGCGGGTCACAACTACGCCAAAGCCCTTCACCTCACTGTCGAAATAGAGACGCTGCCGCTTGGGATTGCCCCCGGCCCCGGTTTCTCCTGGTGCGGGCGGAAGGCATCGCTTGGTCAGCGACGAATTGGTCAATTTGAATGGAGTAGCGGCCATCGGACACCCTTGCCTTCATCCCAGCCTTATTAAATTGGCGACGGGAGTTTAATAAGGCAATAATAAGGGAGGTAGATAAAAGCCAGTAGGGCAGGACGAGATGGTGGCGTCCTATAATTTCCTTTATAGTCAATAGACTGCCGACTAGATAAAACTTGGTAAAAAAATGTAAAACAGCCGCCGAAGCATTGCCAAGGTTAGGGTCGGGCGTTCGATTCGCCTCGCCCGCTCCAATTTTCCAAAGCCTCATTGTGTGCGCAGCTGGGCTTTCAGGCCCGAAGTATTCATTGCCTATGCGTGCCGCAGCAATGCAAGCGATGTTCTGGCGT
>WGLP01000014.1 GCA_016125505.1 Gammaproteobacteria bacterium | reverse complement strand
TGCGTCCTGCACGCTCTTGGCGTCGAACGCCGCCTTGGGCCATGCGGCCAGCACGGTTTGCGGGCTCAGCAAGCCGGCGCCCACCGCCACAGCCACGGCGCTGCCCGCCAGGCTGCCTTGTAAAAAGGTTCTACGTTTCATAATTCTCTCCCGTAACTCAACAATTAAAGGGTGTATACCCAGTCGGTAACAGCTTCGACTTCCTTTTTGGTCAGGACTTCGTTTTTACCGAATGGTGGCATGATTGTGTGTGGGTTATTTTTTGTTGCGTCGTAGATTTGATCGTACAATTTTTGCTTGTCTGGGAATCGAGACTTCATTGCCACAAGCGGTGGTCCAATATTGCCAGGCAGATTAGCGCCTTTATAATCATGGCAGGTGAAACAGTTACCTTTTTTGCGGTCTTCAGCAATCTTCTTGCCAAGAGCGACCATATCCTCTGCATGTGCACTGCGAACAGGTGCCATGGTCATAGAACCAAGCAAAACTGCAACAGCACTGGCAGCAAGGATCAACTTAGCGGGTTTCCGCATGTTCTCTCCTCCTCGTCAAAGGGTTTTAAAAAAGAAATCTTACAACTATTTTGTAAGCGCTTCCGTTGTTATTCGCAGTATATAACACTTAAATATACAGCAGTCGCGTTAGCATACATGAATCAATCATTGACGCAAGTGGTTATGAAAACTCAGAAAATTAGCGATTACTAATGTTCTTGAAGTGTGCAGGATTATTTGCCCTCTTTTGGCACTTCTTCCTTGATGCGTGCGAGTTGGGCTTCGAGTCGCGCGTTTGTATAGAAATCCAGATTTTTTGTTTTCAGGGCTAGATTGATTTGGTCAATAGCCTGATGCAACTGGCCGATTTGGTAATAATACTCGGCGAGCGCTTCGTGCGCATCGGCGGGCTTGCCGGTTTTGGTGGTTGCACGGGCAAGTAATTGATAAAAGTTTGGATTATCCGTCGGTACTTTGAGGAAAGTATTGAGTACAGTTTCGGCTTTCTGATATTGACGCTCCTGCAATAACGCATTGGCGTAATCATAAGTTAGCGCAGAATTAGCCGGGTAAATCTGCAATGCCTTTTCATAGGTTTTGATCGCTGTTGGTATTTTTCCAGACCTCAGGTCGATTTCAGCCTTTACAAGCAAGAAGGCGATGCGTTGTGGATCATGTTGTAACAGGATGTCAATCTGGTTGCGTGCTTCAGCATAGTTCTCTGCTCTGATCAGGCTTAGTACGTATCCGTAACGTGCGGCGATTTGTTGCTCACCTTGCGTATTATTAATTTTAATCTGGAATTTCTTTACTGTTGCCTCTTTGTCTGAGCCACTTTCCGCAATGATGCGATCGCGCATCAAGAGATACATCAATTCGTCATGAGGTTTTGGGCGGGGTAATTGATCTGCGCGGTTTCGGGCGTCGGTGATGCGTTCACTATTGACGGGGTGGTCGAGCAGAAATGCCGGGATATTGCTGCCATACAGGCGAGACTCTTTATCCAATTTTTCGAAAAATTCCGCCATCATTTCCGGATCAAAACCCGCTTTGGCCAATAATTGAATCCCGATTCGATCTGCCTCTTCTTCATTATGACGAGTGAATGTAATCTGGTGCTGCGCACTGGCTCCCGCGGCAGTAGCGATAGCCGCCTGTCCGATATCGGCATTACCATGGGCGCCAAGTACGATTGCGGCGATGATGGCGGCAATGACGGGCAATTCCGAGGAACTGGAGGCGCCGTAGGCACGTGCGTAATGCCGTTGCGTGACGTGAGAAATTTCGTGGGCCAGCACTGCCGCAAGTTCGTCCTCGGAATCGGTTTCCATGACCAGTCCATAGTTGATACCGATAAAACCGCCGGGCAGGGCGAATGCATTGATGCTTTTGTCATTTACCAGAAAAAATGTGAATTTGGTCTGGTCAGGGTTTTCGCGCTGCGCAAGCAGACGATAGCCCAGTTGGTTTAAGTAGGCCGTTGCTATGGGATCGTCAACGATCATACCGGCGCGGCGGAGGTTGTGCATGACGGCTTCACCCACACGCCGTTCTTGCGCGGGTGTCAAGAGTGCGGCACCACTATCACCGATATCCGGCAGGTCTACTTCCTTGGCAATGGAAGTGTTGGTGGTACAGATCAAGCAAAGTGAAAGGATAAGAAGCGGGAGTCTGTATTTCGTCATTTGCGCATTATAAACAGGAATTCTGAACCACATCTGAATCTTGTTGGTCTGGCCTATACTGCTGAATTTACAAGCATTTTTTTATGGATACGGATAAACAGGCATTAGACAGTGAAACTGGCGATTGTTTCAATATATGGTAATATATCTGATTATTAATTTGATTCACCCCCTGCATTACTACAGTGTATGGGAATGTTGGAGAGATGTGTCGAGTTGCGACCGCCACTTTCATCAGCAACGAATTGAAAGATATAGTTGTCAACTACAAATCAATCAAAGGAGTTATCGAGATGGCCAATTTTGATCAAGAACTGGACGCAACCGGTTTGAACTGTCCACTGCCGATTCTGCGGGCGAAGAAAGCCCTGGGTGGTATGACAAGCGGGCAGGTGTTGCACATCATTGCAACCGACCCGGGTTCAGTAAAAGATTTTGAAGCTTTCGCCAAGCAAACGGGGAACACCCTGGTAGAATCAAAAGAAGAAGGCGGCAAGTTCAAATTCTTAATCAAAAAGGCCTGATTTTCAGGCCTTTTTAAGTTTCCACACTATTTCATAAAAGTACACAGGGAAGTGGATACGACCTGGAGGTATTTATGTCAGAGAAGAAGCTCGCGATTATCGCAACAAAAGGTAGTTTAGATTGGGCATATCCACCGTTTATCCTGGCCTCGACAGCCGCTGCCCTTGGTTATCAAGTTCAGATATTTTTTACCTTCTATGGTTTGCAACTGTTGAAGAAAAAACTCAGCTTGCAGGTCAGTCCACTGGGTAATCCTGGCATGCCGATGCCGATGGGAATGGATAAATGGTTCCCGGTATTAGGTACGGCCATTCCGGGAATGCAATCCATCATGACCATGATGATGAAAAATAAAATCAAAGCAAAGGGTGTGGCCAGTATCGAAGATCTGCGTGATTTGTGCTGTGAAGCCGAAGTCAAAATGATCGCTTGTCAAATGACGGTTGATCTATTCGACCTCAATCACAAGGATTTTATTGACGGTCTGGAGTACGGTGGTGCGGCAACATTCTTTGAATTTGCCGGTGAGTCTGATATCACCCTGTTCATCTAAATTTGAACCAGTAAAACGAAACGTCAAAACCTCCCACTGGGAGGTTTTGTCATTTCATTAAAAATTAAAGCACTTACAAAATAAAACTTGATCTTTAACAGGTGTCGTGTGTTAATTAGTGCTTATTGCACAACAATAATGTTGTTAATATACAACAGCAGTTGTAAAAATAGCTAAATTTAAGTGCAATTTTAAATACCAACCATATTCTGGAGAAAGAACATGAAGAACACTACTCGTCGTCTGGCGAGTGCGGCCGTTCTTGCCGCACTTGTTGCACCTACCACTAGTTTTGCAACCAATGGATATTTTGCTGATGGCTATGGCACCAAAAATAAAGGGATGGTCGGTGCCGGTGTTGCGTTACCGCAAGATGCCATGGCTGCTGCAACAAACCCTGCAGGCATGGTCTTTGTTGGTGAACGAATGGATGTGGGTGCGTCCATTTTCAGTCCGTCACCACGTTCATATTCCGCAACCGCAGACACTTTAGGCATCACGGATGGTACAGTATGTGGCGCTAACTGTCCGTTTACTTTCGGCGGTAATGCCACAGCACAGAGCATTGAGAGTGATAACGATTATTTCCTAATTCCACATTTTGCCTATAACTGGATGTTGAATTCGGATTCATCCGCAGGTATCACAGTTTATGGCAATGGTGGGATGAATACCGAATACGCTGGTGGTCAAGCTCAACACAATAATGGTGCAGGTGTTGCGGTAACAACTCCCGGCACCTACGGTGGTGGTACGGCCGGTGTAAATCTTGAACAATTGTTCGTGGCCGGTACTTATGCGCGTAAAATCAATCCAACGGCATCTTGGGGTGTAAGTCTCATTGGTGCAGTACAGCGCTTTGAGGCTAAAGGGCTTAGCATGTTTGGTGGATACTCGACGGACAGCACCAACCTGAGCAACAACGGTACTGATACCTCTACCGGTTTTGGTTTCAAACTGGGTGTGCAAGGTGATGTGGGTGGCGGCGTAACTCTTGCTGCATCTTATCAGTCCAAGATGAACATGAGCAAGTTTGATAAATACAAGGGCTTATTCGCAGAACAAGGTGACTTTGATATTCCGGCTACCTGGACTGCTGGTCTGGCCTGGAAGCTCAAGCCGAAACAGGTATTGACCTTCGATGTACAGCAAATCATGTACAGTGATGTGGCAGCAATTGCAAACCCAATCTCCAATCTTGTTGGCACCTCAAATAGTTGTGCGACCGGTACTACTTCGCGTTGTTTAGGTGGATCCGATGGCGCTGGTTTTGGCTGGAAAGACATGACTGTCTACAAGCTTGGCTATCAGTGGGAAAGCAGCCCGGATTGGACTTGGCGTGTCGGATACAGCCATGGCGATCAACCTATTCCGACATCAGAGGTTGTATTCAACATCCTGGCTCCTGCAGTCATTGAAGATCATGTTTCATTCGGATTTACTCACAACACTAGTGCAACCAGTGAATTGAATTTTGCATTTACCTATGCGTTAGAAAATAGCGTTAGCGGTGCAAATACTTTGAACCCAACCCAAAACGTTACTTTGAAAATGCAGCAGTATGAAATTGAAGCTAGCTACGGTGTGAAGTTCTAACTTGGTTTGACCCTCAAGCGAAAGGGCCGCTAATGCGGCCCTTTTTTATGCCTGCGATTCAAGAAAACTATCTGTGAACTGTTTTTCACAGGATGGATGTGAGTGGATCACATTCACGCGAATAAATGCTATATAGATACTTTAAGTAATCTTTCTTTCATGTAGCTGTCTGATTTACTTGACAAGGTTTTTGCTGTCATGAATTATGCTTTACACCACGGATGTAAGTAGCACATTCGTTTGCTATAACAAAACAAATCAGCGAGTAAAGAGGGGTCTTGCCATGAATAATTCCAAATTGATCAGAATTGCTGTCTTAGCCGGTCTCGGTGTTCTGCCTTTCAGTGCTTATGCCACGAATGGTATGAATCCGGAAGGGACCGGCGTCAAGAATCGAGGTATGGGTGGTGCGGGTGTTGCGATGGCAAATGAGGTTGCGTCTGTTACGAATAATCCGGCTGCGGTCACCAAAGTTGGTAAGCTAATGGATGTGGCTGTGGGTTTATTTAGCCCAAAACCTCGCAGCTATTCTTTGACGGGTAATGCTGCGGGCTTAAATGCGGATCAAGAAAGTGACAGTAATTATTTTGTTATTCCTTTTTTTGGAATGACTTTTCCGATTGATAATAAATCTGCCTGGTCATTTATTATTAACGCCAATGGCGGGATGAATACGGATTATCCAAAGAATGCATTTCCGACCTTTCCGCCAAATTCCACGGAAGGGACAGGTATTAATCTGGAGCAGTTGTTCTTGACCGCATCATACGGTTACAAAGTCGCACCAAATGTATCTCTGGGTGTAACAGGCATCTATGCCTATCAGCGTTTCGAAGCAACGGGTCTTCAGGCGTTTGATTTCCCGGCATATACCGAAAGCCCTGGCTATATCACCAGCAATGGTACGGATACGTCAACGGGTTTTGGTGTGAAGCTGGGTATCCAGGCCGATGTCGGTGGCAATGTCACGCTGGGAGCTTCATATCAGTCAAAAATCACCATGTCCAAATTTGATAAATATAAAGGACTGTTTGCGGACCAAGGTGAGTTGGATATTGCGCCGACCTGGTCTGCGGGGCTGGCGTGGAAACAGAGCGATAGGTTAACGATTGCCTTTGACTATCTTTATATCGATTACGGTTCGGTGCATGCCATTGGTAATTCCACCAATACATTCTCGCCGGGTGTCGTGTTGTTCGGCAGCACCAATGGTCCAGGCTTTGGTTGGAAGAGTATTAATGTGTTCAAGCTCGGTTTCGAATATGCCAGCAGTGATAGCTGGACCTGGCGTGCAGGGTGGAACCATGGCGACAATCCCATTGAATCGAGTGAAGTTACCGTGAACTTTCTGGCACCAGGTGTGATCCAGGATCATTTGACCCTGGGCTTCACGCATAAACTGGATCAGGATAGCGAACTGAGTGCGGATTTCGTCCACAGCTTTAACAACAGCGTATCGGGCACATTTGCACCAACCGTTGCAGGTTTTGGTGGTGGTACGATGAAACTCGAAATGACCCAGAACTATTTCGAGATGGGTTACAGCAAAAAATTCTAACGATTAGTTTATGAAATAAAAAAGGGCCGCAATCGCGGCCCTTTTTGTTTGTGACCGTTTCAGGTCAGTGACAATAATGGAATGATCAATAACGCGACGATGTTCATGATCTTGATAAGCGGATTGATCGCCGGACCGGCCGTGTCTTTGTAGGGATCGCCGACAGTATCACCCGTAACCGCCGCCTTGTGGGCATCGGATCCCTTACCGCCGTGGTGACCATCTTCGATGTATTTCTTGGCATTATCCCAGGCCCCGCCGCCGGTGGTCATGGATATGGCTACGAACAGCCCGGTGACGATGGTTCCGATGAGCACACCGCCCAATGCCTCTTTACCCAGTAACCAGCCAACGAGAATGGGAACGGCAACAGGCAGTAATGATGGAATGATCATTTCCTTGATCGCGGCACGTGTCAGCATATCCACCGCCTTGGAGTAGTCAGGCTTCTGACTGTGATCCATGATGCCGGGCATTTCACGGAATTGTCTCCGCACTTCATTCACGATGCCGCCGGCGGCGCGCCCGACTGCTTCCATGGCGAAGGCGCCGAACAGGTAGGGGACCAGACCGCCAATAAATAGGCCAATGATGATCATGTGGTTGGATAAATCGAAGTGCAACACATGATTGCCGGTGTGTTCGCTTAAAGATTTGGTGTAATCCGCAAATAACACCAATGTGGCGAGGCCGGCGGAACCGATGGCATAACCCTTGGTGACTGCTTTAGTGGTATTACCCACGGCATCCAGCGCATCGGTAGTGTTGCGTACTTCTTCCGGCAAGTTTGCCATTTCCGCGATACCACCGGCGTTGTCGGTGATTGGACCGTATGCATCCAGTGCAACAATGATGCCTGTCATGGACAGCATGGCAGTTGCAGCAATCGCTATACCGTAAAGGTCGGCAAGGTAATAAGAGATACCAATGGAGGCACATACCGCCAACACAGGTAAGGCGGTCGCCTTCATGGAAATACCCAGTCCGGCGATGACGTTGGTGCCGTCACCGGTGGTGGATGCCTGGGCGATGTGACGCACTGGCGAGTATTCCGTTGCAGTGTAATACTCGGTGATCACCACCATGGCCACCGTGAGCACCAATCCCACCAGGGCGGAACCGAACAATTGCATCGTCGTATAGGTGCCGTTATGGCCCATCATTGCGTCGGTGATGAAATAAAATGCGATGGCAGCGAGGACAGCAGAGACAATAGCTGCGCGATAAAGTGCATTCATGATCTTGCCGCCTTCCTTGATGGAGACAAAGAAGGTCCCGATGATGGACGCAATGATCGAAGCGCCACCCAAGGCCAGAGGATAATACACCGCAGTATCGCCCAGGTGTTTCAACGCGAGGCCACCAAGGAACATGGTGGCGACAATCGTGACGGCGTAGGTTTCAAACAAGTCGGCGGCCATGCCGGCGCAGTCGCCGACATTATCACCCACGTTATCGGCGATCACGGCCGGGTTGCGTGGATCGTCTTCCGGGATACCCGCCTCCACTTTACCCACGATGTCAGCACCGACGTCTGCACCCTTGGTAAAGATGCCACCGCCAAGACGGGCAAAAATGGATATCAGTGAGCTACCGAATGCCAGACCGACCAGAGCATGCAGGGGATTCGCGACGTGGAGCATTTGCAGAATCTTGTAATAACCCGCCACACCTAACAAACCCAGGCCGACGACCAGCAGTCCGGTAATGGCGCCGCCCTTGAAGGCGACTTTCAGCGCGGGGTTGAGTCCGCTACGCGCAGCTTCCGCCGTGCGTGCGTTCGTGCGGACAGAGACATTCATGCCGATGAAACCCGCCAGACCGGATAACACGGCACCGATTAAAAAGCCGATGGCAGTATAAATATCCAGAAAGACCGCGATAACAATCAAGAGAATGACGCCGACAATTGCGATAGTCGTGTACTGTCGTCGTAGATAGGCGCTGGCGCCCTGTTGAATGGCGTCGGAGATACTTTGCATGACGTCATTTCCGCGTGGCAGCTTCATAACTTGTTTGATGCTGACTGCCCCATAGATGAGTGCAAGTACGGCACTCCCGAGGGCAAAGTAAAGTGTCCAATTCATACTGCTCCCCTTTATGGTGTGGTTATTGGTAAAGGCCACCGGCAGCTTATACGCAATGTTCACACGGGTAAATAAACTTCGCTGTTACTGGCCGTGTGTTTTTTTATGCGTTTATAGACTGGCATAATGAGAGTTGTCGGATGTCATAATTCTGACAATGCAATGCATGTGCGATGAGCAACAGGTATTGCACGCCTCAATTAGGATTACTCATTGTAGTTTTATAGTCGGGAATTCCGGAATTGATGACACGCACTTAGGGGTGCCTCGACCGCAAGACAAAATGATTGCGGTTTGTATGATTAAGCAATCAACTTACACGGATGGAGAAACACAACGTCATTCACGTTTCCATATATACCCAATTGTTTGGAGATGATGTGATCTTGTTTATTAGCAGTTGGTAATACACACATCGATTTCTTTGTAAGTCTGAATGAGCCGCCGCCTTAGCCTGGAAATGGTACGGCGCTGCGTCCTGACTGCGTGCCCGCCGCGCAAGGGGTTCGGCTGCTAAGTCGTTCTTTCAAAATGCATTTTTCACCCAGATCGGGTAAGCTAGGCGGCTTCCTGGCCGGCCGTATCGCGGCTCCGAGCTGTGTCAATAACTACTTGATTTACAATGATTTCCAGAGGCATCCATGTTTAGTAAAAAGATGACAATCGCGGGTTTTGACGACGAGGTCTGGCAGGCCATTCAGCAGGAGAGTACTCGCCAGGAGGAACATATCGAGCTGATTGCCTCTGAAAATTACGCCAGCCCACGGGTGCTGGCTGCACAGGGTTCGGTCCTCACCAACAAATATGCCGAAGGCTATCCCGGCAAGCGCTATTACGGTGGCTGCGAATATGTGGATGTCGTCGAAGACCTGGCCATCAGTCGCCTCAAGCAGTTGTTCGGTGCGGCCTATGCCAATGTGCAACCACATTCCGGTTCACAGGCCAACGCGGCGGTATATTTCGCGCTTTGTAATCCGGGCGACACTATCCTTGGTATGAGCCTGGCTGATGGCGGTCATTTGACGCACGGTGCCAAGGTTAACTTTTCAGGAAAATTCTATAATGCCATTCAATATGGTTTGAACACGGCGACGGGCGAGGTCGATTACGCACAGGTGGAGGCGCTCGCCAAAGAACATAAGCCGAAAATGATCGTCGCCGGTTTTTCCGCGTATTCACGTGTGATGGACTGGCAACGCTTTCGTGATATCGCCGATAGCGTGGGCGCATACTTGTTTGTTGATATGGCGCATGTGGCTGGTCTGGTTGCCGCGGGGTTGTATCCCAATCCAGTCAACATTGCCGATGTCACCACGTCCACGACACACAAAACCCTGCGCGGGCCGCGCGGTGGCGTGATCCTGGCGAAGGCCAATCCCGACATTGAAAAGAAACTCAATTCGCTGGTCTTTCCCGGTACGCAAGGTGGCCCCCTGATGCACGTGATTGCCGCCAAGGCCGTCGCCTTTAAGGAAGCCTTGGAGCCCTCGTTTAAAACGTATCAGCAGCAAGTCATCAAGAATGCCCGGGCCATGGCGAATGCCATGATCGAACGCGGTTACAAGATCGTATCCGGCGGTACCGACAATCATCTGTTCCTGGTGGATCTGATCGACAAGGGCATTACCGGTAAAGCGGCGGATGCCGCACTGGGCAGTGCCAATATCACGGTTAACAAGAATGCGGTTCCCAATGACCCGCAGTCGCCTTTTATCACCAGCGGCATTCGTATCGGTACCCCGGCCATCACGACCCGCGGTTTTCAGGAAAACGATGCGCGGGACCTGGCGAACTGGATCTGTGATGTGCTGGATAACATCAACGATCAGGCGACGATCGACGCGGTGAAACAAAAGGTGCTGGCAATTTGCAAGCGCCTGCCGGTCTACGCAGAGTAATTTTCTGCGGGCGTTAGTCGAGTGAATGGCGTATGCATTGTCCGTTTTGCGGTGCCCACGATACCAAGGTGATTGATTCTCGCCTCGCCGGTGAGGGCGCGATGGTACGGCGTCGGCGTGAGTGTTTGAGCTGCAACGAGCGCTTTACCACGTTTGAAACCGCCGAACTGGTCATGCCGCGCGTGATTAAATCCGATGGCCGGCGTGAACCCTTCAACGAAGAAAAATTGCGTTCCGGTTTTGTGCGCGCCCTGGAAAAACGTCCGGTGGCCACGGAACAGATCGATATCGCGGTGAACCGTATCATGAAGCGCATGCGCGCCATGGGAGAGCGGGATTTTTCCTCGCAGGATATCGGTAATCTGGTGATGGATGAGTTGCGCGATATGGATCAGGTGGCCTTTGTGCGATTCGCCTCGGTGTATCGCAGTTTCCAGGACGTGAGTGCGTTCGAAGAAGAGATCGAGCGGCTCAAGAGCGCGCCTTCACCTGAATTGAAAAAGCGTCAGCACTCCTTGCTGCCGGATGACGAGAACGATACCAAATCATGAGCGGCATGGGTTTTACTGTGCAGGATCATGAATACATGGCGCAGGCGATACAGCTCGCTGCGAAAGGTTTGTACACCACCGATCCGAATCCACGCGTCGGTTGTGTTTTGGTGAAGGCAAATCGGATTGTCGGCGAAGGCTGGCACGAACGTGCCGGTGAGGCCCATGCAGAGGTGCATGCCTTGCGTCAGGCCGCTGAACACGCACAAGGTGCGACGGCGTACGTCACCCTGGAACCGTGTTGCCATCATGGCAGGACACCGCCATGTAGCGATGCCCTGATTGCGGCAAAGGTAGCGCGCGTTGTGGTGGCGATGCAGGATCCGAACCCGCGGGTTGCCGGCAACGGGATTCACCAGTTACAGGACGCCGGGATTCAGGTCGAACTGGGCCTGCTCGAGGCACAGGCGAAGGCACTCAACCCCGGATTCATTCAGCGCATGCAGCTGCATCGGCCCTATGTGCGTAATAAGCTGGCCATGAGTCTGGACGGGCGCACGGCGATGGCGGATGGCGAAAGTAAATGGATTACCGGTGAGGCTGCGCGGCAGGATGTCCAGGCACTGCGCGCACGCAGCTCGGCGATCATGACCGGGGTAGGTACGGTGCTGGCGGATGATCCGGCCATGACGGTTCGCCTGCCGGACACGACACGGCAACCTGTGCGTGTCATTATCGACACGAATTTGAGTACGCCGACGACGGCACGCATGTTACACGAGCCGGGGCAGACGATTATCGTGACGGCTAATGGCGACACGGATCTCCACGAAGTATTACGCGCGGCAGGCGCCGAGATCGAACAAATCGGCAGCGAAGGTCAGGCCATGGATTTGCGGGTCGTCCTGGAGAGGCTGGCCGAGCGCCAGATCAATGAAGTCTTGCTGGAAACCGGTGCCACGCTCAGCGGCGCCATGCTCGAGGCGAAGCTGATCGATGAGATGGTGATTTATATGGCGCCGTTGTTAATGGGTGATAGCGCACGCGGTTTGTACCGTTTGCCGCATCTGCAGCGCATGGCGGATCGTATCGAACTGGACATCCGTGACGTGCGCGCCGTGGGCAGGGACCTGCGGATTACCGCCATACCTATATATAAGGACTAGGAACATGTTTACCGGGATTATCGAGGCTATCGGCACTATCAGCGCCATTGAGCCCCATGGCGGGGACACCCGTTTGCGTATCGCCACCGGCAAGTTGGACCTCTCGGATGTGGCCCTGGGCGACAGTATCGCCGTTAATGGTGTTTGCCTGACGGCGATCGAATTGCCCGGTGACGGCTTCTGGGCGGACGTGTCGCAGGAATCCCTGGATAAAACCACGCTGGGCCGTCTGCAGGTGAAACAGCGGGTGAATCTGGAAAAGGCGCTGACGCCGACCACCCGTCTGGGTGGCCATCTGGTCAGCGGGCACGTGGACGGTATCGGCGAGGTGATTGCGCGTAAACCCGCGGCGCGTTCCATCCAGTTTTCCATCCGTGCGCCTGCTGACCTGGCGAAATATATTGCCCATAAAGGTTCGGTCACCGTTGATGGCACTAGCCTGACGGTGAATGCGGTCAGCGGTGCGGTATTTGAGCTGAACATCGTGCCGCATACCTTGCAGGAGACGATCATGGATGAATATCAGCCGGGACGGCAGGTCAATCTGGAAGTGGATTTGATCGCACGCTATCTGGAACGTCTTCTCCTTGGCGAGCGGGCAGCGGATCCGAAGGCGCAGGGGCTCTCCGTCGAGTTCCTCGCGGAGAACGGTTTTATTAAGTAATATTCACTATGCAAGAGACACAACGTAAAGAAAGAGCAGTCGCGACAATGCAGCTAAATACAGTGGAAGAGATCATTGAGGATATTCGCCAGGGCAAGATGGTGATCCTCATGGATGACGAAGATCGCGAGAACGAAGGCGATCTGATCATGGCGGCGGAGAAAGTAACGCCGGCGGCAGTGAACTTCATGGCAATGTACGGTCGCGGTTTGATCTGCCTGACCATGGTCAAGGAACGCTGTGAGCGTCTGCGTTTGCCATTGATGGTCAGTTCCACCAACGATCGCCATAGCACCAACTTCACGGTTTCCATTGAGGCGGCGGAGGGCGTGACTACCGGTATCTCCGCGGCGGATCGTGCGGTAACGATCCAGAAGGCGGTGGCGAAAGACGCGAAGCCGTCGGACCTGGTGCAACCCGGACATATCTTCCCGCTCATGGCGCAGCCGGGCGGTGTGTTAACGCGCGCGGGCCACACCGAAGCCGGCTGTGACCTGGCACGCATGGCCGGTTATGAACCGGCGGCCGCGATCGTTGAGATCCTGAATGAAGACGGTACGATGGCGCGGCGTCCGGATCTGGAGGTGTTTGCCCAGAGGCACAACATCAAGATTGGCACGGTCGCGGATCTGATTCACTATCGCATGCATTACGAAAAATCCATCGAACGGGTTACCGAGTGCGATATGCCGACCCGCCACGGCCATTTTCGTTTGCATACCTACCGCAATGTGATCGATGGCCGCGTGCATTTCGCGTTGGTCAAAGGTGATCTGCGGCGGACCGAGCCGGCGCTGGTGCGCGTGCATGTCGAAAACGGTTTGTGCGACAGTTTCGGGAGTACACGTGGCGACTGCGGCTGGCCCCTGGAAGACGCCATGCGTCGTATCGAGCAGGAAGGGCAGGGTGTCGTGGTGGTTTTGCGTCTGCCTGAAGACAGTGAGCAGCTTATCCAGCATCTGAAAAACTATGCCGCGGAAGATGCCGGTGAAGACCTGCCACGTCATGAACGCGGCCAGGATCTGCGTACCTTTGGCATTGGCGCACAGATCCTCACCGATCTGGGTGTGCGCAAGATGCGGGTACTGAGTGCACCGAAGCGGATGCACGCGCTTTCCGGTTTCGACCTGGAAGTAGTGGAATACGTTCAATAGCAATTTTTAAATAAATAAAGGTTTCAGATTATGAGTCATCCAAAAACTTACGAAGGCGATCTGGTTTGCCGCAACAGCAAGTTCGGCCTGGTGGTTGCGCGGTTTAACGATTTTATTACCGAGCGTTTGCTGGATGGTGCCGTCGACACCTTACGGCGCCACGGCGCGGCGGATGCGGATCTGGAAATTGTCAGATGCCCGGGCGCATTCGAATTGCCCTTGGTCGTGAAGGCCATGGCGGACTCCGGTAAATACGATGCGATCATCGCGCTGGGTTGCGTCATTCGTGGCGGGACGCCGCATTTCGAATATGTCGCGAACGAATGCGTGAAGGGCCTTTCGCAAGTGATGATGCAAAACAAGATCCCCGTTGCCTTCGGTGTGCTCACCGTGGATTCCATCGAACAGGCTATCGAACGTGCCGGCACCAAGGCCGGTAACAAGGGCGTCGAAGCGACGCTGTCGGTGTTGGAAATGGTGAATTTGCTGCGCGAATTCAAGTAAGGCTGGATTTTCGGCGAACGATATCGTTCGCCAATTTCGTTCTTTAAAAGGTAGATGGTCATGAGCAAAGCACGTTCTCGTGCCCGACGTTTGGCTATGCAGGGATTGTATGAATGGCAAATGTCGGAGAATGCCCCGATGGACATTCTCAACAGTTATAAGCAACGAACAGATCTGGGCAACGTTGATATGGAATATTTTCAACTCTTGTTGCTGGGTGTGCCTGGCCATCTCCAGGCGATCGATCAGGCCCTGACGCCGCATCTGTCGCGGCCGCTAAAGGAAATCGATCCGATAGAATTGGCGATTCTGCGTCTGGCCGCGTATGAATTACAGCAGCGTCTGGATATCCCCTATCGCGTGGTAATCAACGAGGCGATCGAACTCGCAAAGACGTTCGGCGCTGAAGCGGGACACAAATTCGTCAACGGTATCCTCGATAAACTCGCAACCACCATACGCGCGTCGGAAGTGCGTAGCCGGGGCAAACAAAAGGACTGATATGCCGCTATCCGAGTTCGACATCATTAAAGAATTTTTTGCCAGCCGGCAAATCAACACCGACCTCGTCACAGTCGGGATCGGTGATGACGCTGCTGTGATCAATACTCGCAGCGACGAACAACTCCTGATCTCCGTCGATACACTGAACATCGGCGTTCACTTCCCGCAACAAACCAGCGCCTTCGATATTGGCTACAAGGCACTGGCTGTGAACCTGAGCGACATCGCCGCCATGGGCGGCGTGCCCAAATGGTTCACACTGGCCATGAGTCTGCCGGAGGCCAATCATGACTGGCTGGAGGCGTTTACCGAAGGGTTGTCTTCTCTGGCTCAGCAATACCAACTCAGTCTCGTTGGCGGCGACACCACGCGCGGTCCCTTGAGTATTACGATTCAGATTGCCGGCACGGTACCTACCGGCCAGAGTCTGAAACGGCGTGGCGCACGCGTGGAAGACAATATCTATGTCACCGGCACGCTGGGGGATGCGGCAGCGGCGTTGATGTTATGCCAGAACAAATTGAGTGCGGATGCCAATACCAGCGAACGCTTGCTGCAACGTTTAAACCACCCGATGCCGCGTATCAGCATCGGTCAGGCGCTGCGGGGCATCGCCACATCCTGCATCGACGTCTCCGATGGCCTGGCGGCTGACCTTGGACACATACTCGAGGCGAGTGGTGTGGGGGCTGAACTGTTGCTGACCGCCTTGCCGCGCTCTACTGCGCTGAACGCGCTGTTATGCGAGGAAGCGCAGCTACAGGACTGGCAGTTATACGGCGGTGATGACTATGAGCTGTGTTTTACGGCACCTGCTAGTCAGCATGATCAGGTCATGGCAATCAGCCTGCGGGAAAATTGCCCGATTACCCGCGTTGGTAAAATCATTCGCGAGGCCGGCATGTTCTGCGTTGATGATGAGCAGCATACGCCGGTGGTGATCCGCGGCTACGATCATTTCGGTGGGGCGTGACTGCACCCATTCCCAAACGACTCCTGCGCGATCCGGGACACCTGCTCAGTTTCGGTTTCGGCAGTGGTCTTTCACCTTATGCACCGGGGACCGCCGGAACGCTGGCGGCGATTCCGTTTTATCTACTGCTTAGCCAGCTGACACCGCTGGTCTATTTGCTCGCGACGTTGCTCAGCGTTGTGCTGGGTGTGTATTTGTGCGGGCGGACCAGTAAGGCACTGGGCGTGCACGATCATGCGGGTATCGTCTGGGATGAGTTCGCGGGTTTTTTTATCACCATGTTGTTTGCGCCGGTCAGCCTGCTGACGGTGATAGTGGGCTTCTGCCTGTTTCGCGTCTTCGATATTCTCAAACCCTGGCCGATTTCCGTGATCGATTCACGGTTGCACGGCGGTCTGGGTGTTATGCTCGACGACGTGATCGCAGGCGTGTATGCCATGCTGATCCTGCAAATCTATCTTAGAGTCTTTCCATAAAACCAAGGGGAAATAGTATGTATCAACGCATTGGTTTGGTTTTATTCCTGAGCCTGGTCTTTGCGCGAATCGCTGCAGCGGGTCAGGTGGAAATTGTCAACGTAATGATCGAACCCAGCGCCAATCGCTGGACCTTCCACGTCACCTTGAAGCACGACGATACCGGCTGGGATCATTATGCCGATGACTGGCGCATCGTGGATCAAAAAGGGAATGTGATAGGTGATCGCAAACTCTGGCATCCGCATCCGGAAGAACAACCGTTTACCCGGACACTGGCCGATGTCCTGATCCCTAAAGGTACGAATATCCTGTTCATCGAGGCCCATGACAAGAAACACGGCTGGAGCAAGCAGCGCGTGCGCATCGACATGCGCAAGTCCAAGGGGCCACATTACGAGATCCGTGTGCCCTAGACATCAGGGCAGGACAGTGACAAACGCCAACTGGTGAATGCCGGTGTGATTGATCACGGCCAGGGCCTGCGCCACACGGCCGTAGGGTACGGCTTCGTCCGCGTCGATTTGGACATTGGTCAAACCTGCCGTCTTTCGACGTTCGAGTTCCTGTGCTAACGAATCCGCGGGTATCGGCTGCTCGTCGATGTAGTATTTTCCGAAGGCATCGATCGTCAGTTTGATCTGTTCATTTTTCTTGAGCGGAGTGACAGCAACAGTTTTGGGCAACTTGACCTGGACCGATTGCATCAACAATGGTGCGGTAACGATAAAGATTACCAACAGGACCAGCATGACATCGACCAGGGGCGTGACATTGATTTCGCTCATCGCTTGTTGGTCGGATGATGAATTAAAGGCCATCACACTCCTCCCGCATGGTCGAGCCTGAATGACAGGTGCATGAAGTCCGTGGCGAAATTTTCCAGTTCAGCCACGGCGACGCGAACCTGGCGTAAAAAGAAGTTGTAGGCCAGTACCGCCGGTACCGCGGTAGCAATCCCCAATGCGGTAGCAATGAGGGCTTCACCCACAGGACCGGCCACCACATTCAAACCTGCTGAACCACTGTCGGCAATGGATTGCAGGGCATGCATGATGCCCCATACCGTACCGAACAAACCCACGAAGGGTGAAATCGACCCGATACTGGCGAGCAGGGTGAGGCCGCGCTCCTGCGACATCTGTTCCTTCTGTACCTGTTGGCGTAGTGTGCGCTCCAGCAGATCTTTACGATCGCCGCTATGGCGCAGATCGACAATCCCCTGATCGCATTCACGCATGGTCTTGGCGGCCGCACTGCATAAACGTGCCAGTGGTGACACTCGACCCTCCGCCTGCGCGCACCCGCTATGAAGTTCTTGCTCCTGCCAGAAGGCACTGGCAAAGGCACGGTCACGGCGCCGTGTGCGCCAAAGCAGCCAGGCCTTGGCCAGGATCACACTCCATGACATTACCGAAAACAACAGCAGCATCCACAATACGGCAGTGACGGCAATGGGCGTGGCATCATTAAACATCAGCTTTCTCCTCGCAAAGTGAAATTCAGGGGGATATCGACGGTCGCCGTCACGGGTTCGCTACCGCGGGTAGCGGGAATAAAGCGCCATTTCTTCACGGCGGCCAATGCCGTGTTATCGAGGATCCTGTACCCGCTGCTTTTGATGATATGCGCGTCCCGGCAGTGACCATCGGTCGTAACTTCGGCGCGCACCAGGACGTGGCCGCTGATACCGAGCCGGCGTGCCATTATCGGGTAGACGGGCGGAGGATTATGCAGATAGGCGGCGCCGTATTTGGGTTCGGTATAGGGCTCAGGGGGTGTATTTGCCTCAACACGAGTTGTTTGGGGGGTAGTCGGTAGCGATACAGGCGTCGAATCGGCTTGCTTTATTATTTCGGGCGGTTTCGAAATTCGTTGCGAATGCCTGCGTGGAACGTGTGCCGCCTGGGGTTTACGTTTGGGTGGGACAGCTTGCCCGACAGGCTTGGATGGTGCCGTCATGATGCGGGCATCCACGACACTGAATTGCATGTATTCTGAGGTAACAGTTGCGGGTGAATGCACGAACGCAAACCAGACGGCCGCATGCAGGACGACGGCAATAGAGGCGGCGAGCAACCACACGTGGGATTGCATCGGGGTTAATCCGGCAGAGATAACGTCGCGGCCTTGTGTCGCACGACACGAATGCGATTCAGACATTCCCAGTCGTTGTCCCGACTGTGTAAGGCATAAAATGGAGGCACGTATCCGTTACCCTGCTGCACAGCGCTAAACGGAGCAGTATGCCCGAAGTCTGTGGCACGTAAATGCGACATATTGTCGCGGTGTGGCGGGGTGACAGAATCACTCCTGATGTGCCGATGGCGGCACTCAGGAGTGATCCAGATGACTGAGGAAAGCTGATTACCGATTAATACTTATGTTTTTCGATCAGGGCGTAGGCGGAGTGATTGTGAATCGATTCGAAGTTTTCCGATTCCACAACATAGTAACTGATGCGTTCCTCGCTATTGAGTCTGGCCGCGACGTCGCGCACCATGTCCTCGACGAATTTCGGATTATCGTAGGCGCGTTCGGTGACGTATTTCTCGTCCGGGCGTTTTAACAGGCCAAACAGTTCGCACGAGGCCTCTTTCTCGACGATGTCGATGAGTTCTTCAATCCAGACAAACTCTTCGATGCGTGCCGTCACGGTGACATGCGAACGCTGATTATGTGCGCCATAGTCGGAGATCTTTTTGGAGCATGGGCACAGGCTGGTCACCGGGACGACCACCTTCACCATCAATTGCGGCTGACCGTCGTGGATCTCACCGATGAAGGTGACTTCATAGTCCATGAGGCTTTCCACGCCGGAGACAGGTGCCTTTTTGGAGACGAAGTAGGGGAAGCGCATCTCGATATGTCCGGACTGCGCCTCCAGCCGCTCAGTCATTTCCGCCAGCATCTCTTTGAAGGATTTGACGGAAATCTCGCGCTCATGCTGGTGCAGGATCTCCACGAAACGTGACATGTGCGTACCCTTGAAATTGTGCGGCAGGTTGACGTACATGTTGAACGTGGCGATGGTGTGCTGTTCACCCACGGAGCGATCGCGCACGCGTACGGGGTGGCGGATGTCCTTGATGCCCACCTTGTTGATGGGAATATTGCGGGTGTCCTTACGACTCTGGACGTCTTCGATGACTTCAGTTACACAATGATTGCTCATACTACTTTTCCTCGGTGTAGCTCACACAGGCACGTTCGGTTTCCCAGACGGTCACGGTGTGAACACTGACACGATCGTCGTTCACTTTTTTGGCCAGTTGTTGATAAATATGGGCCGCGATGTTTTCGGCGGTCGGGTTGATCTCGTCGAAGGGCGGCAACTCATTCAGATGGCGGTGATCCATTTGATCGATCACTTCCTTGGTCGCGGTTTTGATATCGCGAAAATCCATACCCATACCTATCTCGTCCAGGCGAGTCGCACTGACCTCGACCTCGATCTTCCAGTTGTGACCATGCAGCCGGCTACACGGCCCGGGATAACCCCGGAGCAAATGCGCGGCGGCAAAATCCGTCACGATTTTCATCTTAAAACGGCCTGACATATTTTCCTACTATTATACTCGGATTTTACGCGTGTGTGGCATGCTTGGTGTGCGGGAGGTGCTGCATGAAGGCGTCCACCTGACGAATTATACCATCTGCGGACAGGCCCACGTCAGCCAGGATGGCCTCACGTTCGCCATGGGGGAGGAAGCTGTCCGGTAAACCCAGGTTAATCACCGGCGTGGCAAGATTAGCCTGTGCCAGGAACTCGTTGACGGCGCTGCCGGCGCCGCCCAGGACGGCGTTGTCCTCGATCGTGACGAGCAAATCGTGATGTCGGGCCATCTCCTGCAACAGGGCTTCATCCAGCGGTTTGACAAAACGCATGTTCACAACGGTGGCGTTGAGGGCATCAGCGGCCTTCTCCGCCTCGGCCACCATGCAGCCAAAGGCCAGGATGGCAACGTGTTCGCCGCGGCGGCGCACTTCCGCCTTGCCGATGGGGAGAGTGATTAATTCGGGCGTGATAGCCGCCCCCGGACCTTGTCCGCGGGGATAACGCACGGCGGCGGGGCCGTCGTGACGAAAACCGGTGCTGAGCATCTGCCGGCATTCATTTTCATCGGCCGGGGCCATGACCAGCATGTTGGGAATGCAACGCAGGTAACTGAGGTCAAAGGTACCGGCGTGGGTCGGGCCGTCGGGGCCGACAATGCCGGCACGGTCGATAGCAAACAGGACCGGGAGATTTTGTAACGCCACGTCATGGATAAGTTGGTCGTAGGCGCGCTGTAAAAAGGTGGAGTAGATGGCGACCACCGGTTTGAATTGCTCGCAGGCGAGCCCGGCTGCGAAGGTCACCGCGTGTTGTTCGGCGATGCCGACATCGAAATAACGATCTGGAAATGCCTTGGCGAATTCCACCAGGCCGGAACCTTCGCACATCGCGGGTGTGACCCCGATGAGCCGCTCTTCCGCATGTGCCATGTCTACCAGCCAGTCACTGAAGACCTTGGTGTAGGTCGGTCCCGTAGGCGCCTTCTTTTCCAGTTTGCCGGATTCCGGATGAAACTTGCCGACACCGTGATAGGCGAGAGGATTGTCTTCCGCCGGTTGGAATCCTTTACCTTTGCGCGTCACCACATGCAGGAAACGCGGTCCCTTTTGCTTCTGCAGATTGCGCAGGGTTTTGATCAGGGTATTGATGTCGTGGCCATCAATCGGGCCGATGTAATTAAACCCGAGTTCTTCAAACAGCGTGCCGGGGACAAACATCCCTTTCATGTGCTCCTCGGTACGTTTGGCCAGCTCCCACATGCTTGGCATGACGCTCAGGACCTTGCGGCTGCCTTCGCGCATGGAGTTGTAAAAACGACCGGACAGGATGCGCGCCAGGTGGTTGGAGAGTGCACCGACATTGGGTGAGATCGACATGTCGTTATCGTTCAGGATGACCAGCAAATTCGCGTCCAGGTCACCGGCGTGATTCAGGGCCTCGAAGGCCATGCCCGCCGTCATGGCGCCATCACCGATGACAGCGATCACCTGGCGTTCGTCCTGTTGGCGTTTGGCGGCGACGGCCATGCCGAGTGCTGCGCTAATGGAGGTGCTGGAGTGTCCTACGCCGAAGGTGTCGTACTCACTCTCGTCGCGCTTTGGAAAACCGGCCAGTCCGTCTTTTTTGCGCATGGTGGACATGCGCTCGCGCCGGCCGGTCAGAATTTTGTGCGGGTAGGTCTGGTGACCGACGTCCCAGACCAGGCGATCCTCGGGTGTGTGGAAGACGTAATGGAGTGCGATGGTCAATTCGACGGTGCCCAAACCGGCTGCCAGGTGTCCGCCGGTATCGCTCACGCTCTGGATCACGAACTGACGCAGTTCGGCGGCCAGTTGCTCCAGCTGCTCGAGCGATAACTCGCGCAATTGCGTGGGATCATCGATACAACTCAGTAGAGGATACGTTGGGTCCTGGGACATTAGGAATAACCGGGTTAACTGTTCATGCTCGTAGCAGGTGGCGAATCCGCAACCAAACTATATAGTATTTGGGGATGACGCGCCTTAATTTCTACGTTCAATGACGTAACGCGCCAGATCACGTAGGGGGGCGGCATTGTCGTTGAATTCAGTGAGGCTGTCGATGGCCTCGTCGGCCAGTTCCTGCGCCAGTTTGATAGAGGCATCCAGGCCGATGATGGCGGGATAGGTTGGCTTGTTACGGGCCCGATCCGCGCCCTGGGTTTTGCCGAGTGTTGCGGTATCTGCGGTTTCATCCAGCACATCATCGTGAATTTGAAAGGCCAGGCCGATGCACTTGGCGTAGTGATCCAGCTGGTTTTTCACGGATTCCTGCGGGTTGTTGCTGCACAAGACGCCGAACAGTACGCTGCTGCGAATGAGGGCCCCGGTTTTGTGGATGTGCATGTTTTCGAGTTCTGCCTCGGTGAGGGTCTTACCGACTGCGCCCAGGTCCAGGGCCTGACCACCGGCCATGCCACGCGAACCGGAAGACACGGCCAAGAGATCAATCATCGCCAGGCGCTGTTCGGCGGGGATCTGCCGATCCAGGCCGTGACTCAGGATATGCACGGCCAGTGCCTGTAGGGCATCGCCGGCCAGGATTGCGGTGGCCTCATCGAAGGCGCGGTGGCAGGTGGGTTTGCCACGGCGCAGATCATCGTCATCCATGGCCGGCAAATCGTCGTGGATCAGGGAGTAGGCATGAATGCACTCGATAGCGCAGGCGGGCGCGTGTAGCCAGGCAGTCGGAACTTCCATGGCCATCCCGGCGGCATAGACCAGAACAGGCCGTAAACGCTTGCCGCCATTGAAAACCGAATAGCGCATGGCCTCGTGCAGGCGAAAGGGTTCGATGTTCGGTTTAGGTAACCAGGTATCCAGGGCAGTGTCGACATGCGCCTGCCAGATTTTCATGTGATCAACGAGAGTCACGCGTCGGACTCGTCATCATCGAACGGGGCAAGCACCGCCTGATTGTTCTCGGAAAGCAGTTTCTGGACTTTTTGTTCGGCGTCGCGCAACGCACTCTGGCAAAGCCGGGTGAGTTCGACGCCGCGTTCGAAATCCTTCAGTGCGTCTTCCAGACTGCGGTCGCCTTTTTCCATGCGCGCGACCAGGCTTTCCAGCTCCTGGATCGCCGCTTCAAAATTCATGGGCTTGGCGGCATCGGCTTTTTTTGGGGATTTTTTCTCGGCCACGATTGGTTACAGCTTTGTCCATAAAATGAGGCCGGCTAAGTTAGCTGATTCATGTCAAAAGGGTCAAATCTTTCCAGTGGTATAACAAATACAAATCAATAATCCCGGATTTAGACTAAGTCTTGACAGCAGGGAGTGCCTGATCTATCTTTCTTGCACAATTTAGAATTAGTCTAAATTTGGACAATCCGCCCGATTGCGGCGGTTTCGACAACAAACCTGGAGGTTAACAATCATGGCTACTTTAAAAGGCAGCAAGACCGAGCAAAGTCTGAAAGACGCCTTTGCCGGTGAATCCCAAGCAAATCGCCGCTATCTGTATTTCGCATCCAAGGCCGACGTCGAAGGCTACAATGACGTTGCCGCCGTCTTCCGTTCCACCGCCGAAGGTGAAACCGGTCACGCCCACGGCCACCTGGAATACCTGGAGCAAGTCGGCGATCCGGCTACCGGTCTGCCCATCGGCGGCACTTCCGACAACCTCAAGGCATCCATCGCCGGTGAAACCCACGAGTACACCGATATGTACCCGGGCATGGCCAAAACCGCGCGGAATGAAGGTTTCGAAGAAATCGCGGACTGGTTCGAAACCCTGGCCAAGGCCGAACGTTCACACGCCAACCGTTTCCAGAAGGCGCTGGACAATCTCGACAAGTAAGCTGTGATGTCAGGCCTGGGTCGGTTTTCCGATCCAGGCTGTCACTCTAGATGAGAAAAACAAAAGGGCATCTGCATGAGAGAAGGTAACCTGGACGCACCGACACGCCATCCTCTGGATTGGAAGAACGCGGATTTCTACAACGAAGAATCCCTGTATGCCGAACTGGAACGGGTGTACGACATCTGTCACGGTTGTCGTCGTTGTGTGAGCCTGTGTAACTCGTTCCCCACGCTGTTCGATCTGGTGGACGAATCCGAGACCATGGAAGTCGATGGTGTCGCCAAGCAGGATTACTGGAAGGTCGTGGATCACTGTTATCTCTGTGATCTGTGTTACATGACCAAATGTCCTTATGTGCCGCCGCACGAATGGAACGTGGATTTTCCGCACCTGATGTTGCGGGCCAAGGCGGTGAAGTACAAACAGGAAGGTGCGAGTCTGCGCAACAAGCTGCTGTCCAATACGGACCTGGTAGGCAAGATAGGTTCGATCCCCGTGGTGGCACAAACCATCAACGCGGTGAATAACGCCAAACCGATGCGCAAACTCATGGAAAACGTCGCCGGCATTCATGCCGACGCGAAATTGCCCCCGTTTGAAAGTGACACCTTCCGCAAACATTTCAAACCGAATACTTCGCTTACGGCAACCGCCGGGAGCGCGACCACCGGTAAGGTGGCGATTTATGTCACCTGTTACGGCAACGTCAACGAACCGGTGATCAACGATGACATGCTGGCGGTGTTCGAACACAACGGCATCCCGGTGACGATCGCCGAGAAGGAACAGTGCTGTGGCATGCCCAAGCTGGAGTTAGGTGACCTGGAAGCGGTTGCGCGTGCCAAGGACGCGAACATACCGCGCCTCGCCAAGCTGGTGGATGAAGGCTGGGACCTGGTGGCGCCGATTCCTTCATGTGCGTTGATGTTCAAACAGGAACTGCCGCTGATGTTTCCGGATGATCCGGATGTGAAAAAGGTGCAGGACGCATTTTACGATCCGTTTGAATACCTGATGCTGCGCCATAAGGAAGGGCTGCTGAAAACGGATTTCAACAAGTCGCTGGGCAAGGTGAGTTATCACGTCGCCTGTCACCAGCGGGTGCAGAACATCGGGCCGAAAACCCGTGAGACGCTGCAACTGGTGCCGGATACGACGGTGGAAACCATTGAGCGCTGTTCCGGTCACGACGGCACCTATGCCGTCAAAAAGGAATTTCATGAAATTTCAATGAAGATTTGCCGGCCGGTCGTCAGCAAGGTCAAACAGTTTCAGCCGGATTACTACACCAGCGACTGCATTATGGCCGGGCATCAAATCGAGAACGGCCTGGAAGACGGGGCGGATGCGCCCAGGCATCCGATGACCTTATTACGCATAGCATACGGGATATAAACGATGATAGGTAACGCCATGCAAAAACTGACTCAATCCGATCTGATGAGCTTGGAGCAGTACGCCAAGCAACGTAAGGATTTTCGCGCAAAGGTATTGGAGCATAAGAAACATCGTCAGGTGCATCTGGGCGAACACGCCACCCTGTACTTCGAAGATCGCCTGACCATGCAATACCAGATTCAGGAAATGCTGCGCATCGAAAAGATCTTCGAAGAGGAGGGTATCCTCGAAGAGATTAAGGCCTACAATCCCTTGATCCCCGATGGCAGCAATCTGAAGGCCACGTTCATGATTGAATACGACGACGTGGACGAGCGTAAGGTCGCCCTGGCAAAGATGGTCGGGATCGAGGACAAGGTCTGGTTACAAGTGGCGGATTTCGACAAGGTCTTTGCCATTGCCGATGAGGACCTGGAGCGCGAGACGGAAGAAAAGACATCTTCGGTGCATTTTCTGCGCTTTGAATTCACGCCGGAGATGATTGCGGCTGCAAAGGGTGGTGCCGCGCTGGCCGCCGGTATCGATCATCCGTCTTATCAGCGTGAACTCAGTCCCTTACCAGCGAATATTCGCACCGCGCTGATCGCGGACTTCAATTAAGCCAATCGCATTCTGTATGACTATCGGCCCGTGAACACATGTTCACGGGCCTTTTATTTTGTACAGGAAAGCGCCACGGGTACGATAACTATCGGAATGGCGAGGAAAAATCATTATACTAGCGGTTTATTTGGCCAAGGCCGGTTAACGATAATTAAAAGCCCATGCAGCTACCGCAGGACGAATCCTTACCTCGCATCATTCCGCGCAGCGAACACTGTATCTCCCGCCAGGACATCAGCGACTCGGCGTTGAAGGTGCTCAGCCGTTTGCATAAAGCCGGTTTTGCCGCGTATCTCGTGGGTGGCGGGGTACGCGATTTGTTATTGGGACTGCACCCCAAGGACTTTGATGTCGCCACCGACGCCACGCCGGACCAGTTAAAGGACTTGTTCCGCAATTGCCGGTTGATCGGACGGCGGTTCCGGTTAGCGCACATCCATTTTGGTCGCGACATCGTGGAGGTGGCCACCTTCCGCGGTCATCATGCCGACGTGGCAGATGAGGCGCTGGCGAGTACCCGCGACGGCATGATCGTGCGTGACAACGTCTTCGGGACACTGGCGGAAGATGCCTGGCGACGCGACTTCTCGGTCAATGCCTTGTACTACAACATTGCCGATTTCAGCGTGGTGGATTACACCGGCGGCCTCGAGGATCTCAAACAGCGGCGCTTGCGCATGATAGGTGATCCCCATGTGCGCTGCCAGGAAGACCCGGTACGTATCCTGCGTGCAATGCGGTTCGCTGCCAAGCTGCAATTTACCCTGGAACCGGAACTGGTGAGCGCCGTTGCCGAACAACGCGAACGCCTGCTGGCCGTCTCCTCCGCGCGTTTGTACGATGAAGTGCTCAAATTGTTTCTGAGCGGTTATGCCACACAGGTACTACCGCTGTTGCGGCAATATGACATCTTTGAGTTGTTATTTGCGGCCACGGACCTGTGCCTGAAAAAGGGTATGCCGCATTTCGACACCATGTTGCAACGTGCCTGCGCGAATACCGATAGCCGCATCCAGGAAGACAAGCCGGTTACGCCGGCGTTTTTATTTGCGTGTCTGCTGTGGGGACCGGTGCAGGAACGCGCTGAAGCATTGCAACAAAACGGCATGTCACCCATACAGGCCCTGCAGGAAGCCGGCCACGACGTGCTCATCGAACAAACTCAACATATTGCGCTGCCCAAACGCTTTCGATTGCCTATTCGCGAGATCTGGTCCGGCCAGGAGCGCCTCACCAATCGGCGTGGGCGCAGACCGTTTGCCTTGCTGGAACACAAGCGTTTTCGCGCGATGTATGATTTTTTATTGTTACGGTGTGAGGCGGGCGAGGTGCAGCTGAAAGAATTATGCGACTGGTGGACACAGTTCCAGACGGTCAATTCGGAAGAACAAAAAACCATGTGTGACGACTTGCATGCACAACGCCATGGTCAACGGCCGCGACGCCGTAAATCTCGTCGCCATAATGACTAGGGCGTATATCGGGATCGGTAGCAATCTGCAACAGCCGATCCAGCAGGTTCAACAGGCCATAGCGGCCATGTCACAACTACCCTCTACACGACTGCTTTCCTGTTCGCGCTTATACCGCAGTGCACCGATGGGGCCACAGGACCAACCGGATTACATCAATGCGGTTGCTGAAATTGATACGACATTGACACCGCTCGAATTGTTGGATGCGCTGCATGTGATTGAACGTACACAAGGTCGCGTGCGCGATGGCAGTCGCTGGGGGCCGCGAACGCTCGATCTGGATATTCTGTTGTTTGGCGCTGAATGCATCAACTTTCCGCAATTAACGATCCCGCATCCGGGACTACATGAACGCAATTTCGTCCTGTATCCTTTGCAGGAGATTGCCCCCGCGTTGGTCATTCCAGGTCAAGGCGAATTGGCGACATTGGTGGCGAATTGCCCGGCCAGCGGACTGGAGCCGATTGACGATATATGACAACTAATCTGGATTTCATCGTAGTCGAAGGTCCCATCGGTGTGGGCAAGACCACGCTGGCCAAACGCCTGGCTGAGAGTTTCGGTTCGGATGTCCTGCTGGAAGGTGCGGAAGAAAATCCGTTTCTCGAACGGTTTTATCAGGACCCGCGTAGTGCGGCCTTACAGACACAATTGTTTTTTTTATTCCAGCGTGCGCGTCAGATTCAGGATTTGCGTCAGGCCGATATGTTTCGTCCGGTACGCGTCGCCGATTTTATTCTGGAGAAAGACAGACTGTTCGCCGAGCTGACGCTTGATGAAGAAGAATTCAAATTGTATCAACAGGTATACGCGCATGTGACCATTGATGCACCAACCCCCGATCTGGTGATATACCTCCAGGCACCGGTGGATGTATTGATAAAACGGGTGGGCAAGCGCGGGCGCGAGTACGAACGTTATCTCGATGCCCCTTATCTGGAGCGCATCGTGCAATCGTACACGCGTTTTTTTTATAATTATTCACAATCGCCTCTGTTGATCGTCAATGCTGCCGAGATCGATTTAGTCAACAATCAGGCCGATTATCAATTATTATTAGAGCAGATACACAAAACACGCAGCGGCCGCCATTATTTCAATCCGGCCCCGTTGGGAATATAAACCTATGTCCAGCTATGCATCAGATAATCCGGCCCAGCAGGCCATCACCGTTACCCGCCTGCGTAAAATGAAACAGGACGGCGAAAAGATTGCCATGCTCACCGCCTATGACGCGAGTTTTGCTGCCGTACTGGAGCAAGCGGGTGTGGATATCGTCCTGATCGGCGATACCTTAGGCATGGTGATCCAGGGACATGACACCACCGTGCCCGTGACCATGGATGATGTGATCTATCACACCAGGATGGTCGCGCGCGCCTGTGAACGCGCCATGGTGGTCGCAGATATGCCGTTCATGAGTTTTTCCGATCCGGCCCGTGCCCTGGACAACGCCGCACGTCTCATGCAGGAAGGCGGTGCGCGCATGGTCAAACTCGAGGGTGGTGGCGATGTGATTAACGTGGTTGCCAACCTGAGTAAACACGGTATTCCCGTGTGCGCGCATCTGGGTTTGCAACCGCAAGCCGTGCACAAACTCGGCGGTTATCGCGTACAAGGCCGGGATCAAAAAACCGCGGATGCCATTTTGCACGATGCAAAAGCCATGGAGGCTGCCGGTGCGGATATCGTCTTGCTGGAATGCGTCCCGAATGCCCTGGCCAAAAAGATTACCGAGGCACTGACCGTGCCGACCATAGGTATCGGTGCCGGCCGCGATTGCGATGGTCAGGTACTGGTGCTTTACGATGTGCTGGGGATTTCACTCGGACATCGTCCCCGCTTTGCCAAGGACTTTCTTGCGGGTCTGACCGCGGGTGATATCAGTATCTCATCTGCGATTCGCGCCTATGTCGATGCTGTGAAACAACAGCATTTCCCCGACGACGAACACAGCTTTCACTAAACGATCCTGAACCTTTGCATGCAGGTCTTAACGACACAGTGGGATGTTCATGCGGCAGTTCGCGACTGGCGTCGCCAGGCGGATCGCATCGGCTTTGTGCCGACCATGGGAAACCTGCATGCAGGACATATGCGTTTGGTCCAAGTGGCAAAGCAGCATTGCGACAAGGTGGTGGTGAGTATTTATGTCAATCCCATGCAATTCGGCGCGGGCGAGGATTTTACTCGCTATCCGCGCACCCTCGAAGAGGACCAGGCCAAACTGGCGCCGTTGAATGTGGATGTTGTGTTCGTGCCGAATGATCAGAGCATGTATCCGCATGGGCACCAGCAGACGACGTACGTCGATGTGCCTGGCCTGAGTATCGGCCTGGAAGGGGCGCAACGACCCGGACATTTTCGCGGCGTGGCGACGGTAGTGAATAAGCTCTTTAATATCGTGCAGCCCGATGTTGCCGTCTTCGGCGAGAAGGACTTTCAGCAGCTGCTTGTCATCCGGCGCATGGTGCGTGACCTGGATATGCCCATCGAAATTATTGGTGAACCGACCGTGCGCGAGACGGATGGCCTGGCAATGAGTTCACGTAATCAGTATCTTTCCCGGCAGGAACGACAGCAGGCCGGTGGTTTGTATGAAACCCTGCAGTACGTACGCGACCGTTTACAGCGAAATGGTGTGGATTTCACCGATCTGGAACAGGACGCCGTGATGCGTCTGGAAAAACAGGGTTTCGTCCCCGATTATGTTGCTATTCGCCAGAGCGACACACTGGAGGAGCCCAAATCCCGCACAGACCCTCTGGTCATTTTAGCAGCGGTGCGCTTGGGCAAGACGCGACTTCTTGATAATTTACGGGTCTAAATTGGTACCATGACGCGAGCATGGTAAAATGATTACGATCCCTGGGGTTTAATGCAGGCAGGAGAACCGATGCAAATCACGATGTTACAAGCCAAATTGCACCGCGCACGGGTTACCCATTCCGAGTTGGAGTACGAGGGTTCCTGTGCGATTGACGGGCATTTGCTCGACACCGCCGGCATCCGCGAATACCAGCAGATCGATATCTACAACATCACCAATGGCGAGCGTTTTACTACTTATGCCATTCGGGCGGAGGACCATTCCGGGATTGTGTCCGTGAACGGGGCTGCCGCCCATAAGGCCAATCCGGGCGACGTCATCATCATCTGTACCTACGTGCAGCTGGACCAGCGCGAACTGGCCTCGTTCAAGCCCACCCTCGTCTACGTCAACGCAGAGAACCGGATTACGCATACGCGGAATACCATCCCGGTCCAGGTCGCCTGACAGCGAACCATGAGGGTTCCCTCGCGCGCGGGAATACCTCTATAATGCGCCCCCTGCGGCCGAGTGGTGGAATTGGTAGACACGCAGCACTCAAAATGCTGTGCCTTCGGGCGTGACGGTTCGAGTCCGTCCTCGGCTACCACCCTATAGCAATCTTCTAAGAGTGTTTCACAACTTCTGATTTTTGCTGTCACGCTTGCGTGACGGTTGACTCGGCACTTCCCTGTGCCTCGCCCTGCGGGCAGCCTGCGGCTGTCCAGTTTTGCTCCAGGCAAAACTGTCGAGTCCGTCCTCGGCTACCACCTAAAAGCAAGAGCAGCACTCTGCCGAACTTAATCCTTGCGCAGTTTCTTGTAGTAGTTAATCAGACCGTTGGTAGAGCAGTCGTGTGAACTTACCGAAGCGTCACCCTGTAATTCGCCAAGCACGGTCTTGGCCAATTGCTTGCCCAGCTCCACGCCCCACTGGTCAAAAGAGTTGATATTCCAGATGACGCCTTGGACGAAGATCTTGTGTTCGTACAGCGCAACGAGTCTGCCGAGCGTGCGCGGATTGAGCGTGTGAAACAGAAGCAGGTTGGTCGGTTTATTGCCGGCGAAGACCTTGTACGGCAGTAAATTCTCCAGGGCATCGCCCGTCAGCCCCTGGGCCTGAAGTTCGGCGCGGGCTTCCTTCTCGGTTTTGCCGCGCATGAAGGCTTCCGCCTGGGCAAAGACATTTGCCATGAGGATCTCATGGTGTTTGCGCAGGGGTTTTAGATTAACGGCGGCGGCGAGCAGGTCAGCCGGAATCAGGGGCGTGCCCTGATGCATGAGCTGATAAAAGGCATGCTGGCCGCTAATGCCGACAGAACCGAAGACAATCGGGCCCGTGCTGTAATCCACCGGCTTACCCTCGCGATCCACGCTTTTGCCATTGCTTTCCATGTCTGCCTGCCGCAAATAGTCCGGCAGAAAACGTAAATGCTGATCGTAGGGCAGCACAGCGTAAGTCTGTGCATTGAAAAAATTACTGTACCAAACGCCCAGCAGGCCCAGGATGACCGGCATGTTTTGTTCGAGCGGCGCCGTGCGAAAATGCTCATCCATGTCGTGCGCGCCTTCTAAGAGCTGTTCGAAGTTGTCCATGCCGACGGCGCAGGCGATGGACAAGCCGACAGCGGACCACAGGGAATAGCGCCCGCCGACCCAGTCCCACATCTTGAACAGGTTGTCCGGATCGATCCCAAACTCACTGGCGGCTTTGACATTGTCGGAAACTGCAACGAAGTGTTTTGCAATTGCTGCGGTGTCCGGATGTTGCGCCAGAAACCATTCCCGTGCGGTTTCCGCATTGGTCAGGGTTTCCTGGGTGGTGAAGGTTTTGGAGACGATAATGAAAAGCGTGGTCTGCGGATCGAGGGATTCCAATACATCGGTAATGTGGTTCTCGTCCACGTTCGAGACAAAATGGACATGGAGGTCGCGGCTGGCATAAGGGCGCAGGGCCTCCGTCGCCATCACCGGTCCCAGATCGGAACCACCGACACCGATATTCACAACGTCCGTAATGCGCTGCTGACTGTAGCCAAGCCAGTGACCGTTGCGAACCTGTTCCGTGAAGCCACGTATCTTGCCGAGCATTGCATTGACATCGGGCATGACGTCCTGTCCCTGCACCTGGATAGGGCGGTTGGCGCGGTTGCGCAAGGCGATGTGCAATACGGCACGGTGTTCCGTGTGGTTGATGATGTCTCCATTGAACATGCGTTCAATCCATTTGGGGACGTCACATTCGTGCGCCAGTTGCAGCAGGAGATCCAGCGTGGTCGGGGTAATGCGGTTTTTCGAGTAGTCCAGGAGCAGGTCGTCAAGCTGCAGGGAAAAGCGCGCGAACCGTTTGGGATCTTCTGCAAACAGTTGGCGCATATGCGTGCCGTGTATCTGTTTGAAGTGTTCCTGCAGCGCCTGCCAGCTTGCCGATGTGGTCAGTTTTGACATGTGTACCTATCCTTGCTGGAATTTTAACATGCTAAGCGTTGTTTCTAAAAGTTTATTCACAATTTATGCCAGTAGCTAATTAGGTGTTGGATCGTTGTATAATGGTCCGATTGACAGCATCCGTGACGACACCATGACAGCCGAGATCAAAACATTTCCTTCCGCCAAGACCGAAATACCGACAAGTCTGGTAAAAGACAAATTGTTGCGCCGCCAGGTCAAGTTGTTCGGCAACATTCTGGGTGAAATATTACGGGACCATGCCGGCCAGCGTGTATTCGCCGCGGTCGAGGCGCTGCGTAAGGGGCACATCAGCCTGCGCCGTCAGGATAACATCACCAAACGTGCACGCCTTTCCCGCTTGATCGAATCTCTCGATGCGGAAACACTGACGCACGTTGTCCGCGCCTTCAGCATTTACTTCAGTCTGGTCAATATTGCGGAAGAGTCCTACAGCCATATCCAGCGGCGCAAGGACGAAGATAAGACCGGCCCACGCTGGATCGGTTCCTTTGAAGCGACAATGCGTGATATGCAACAACAGGGTCTCAACCGGGACCAGCTGCAGACGCTTCTGGATCGATTAGCGTATATCCCGGTGATTACGGCACATCCAACCGAGTCGAAGCGGCGAACCGTGATGGAAGGTCTGCGCCGGATCTTCGTGACCAGCGAGAAACTCAATGACCCGCTCACTCATTCAGAACGAGAGCAGATCATCGAGCAGCTCAAACGTCATATCAAGATTTTATACATGACGAACGAGGTGCGTGAACGCAAGCTCCAGGTCCTCGATGAAGTTAAAAATGGCGTGCACTATTTCAGGAAGAGTTTGTTCGTCGCGGTTCCCAAGGTTTACCGGAGCATGGAACGGGCTGTCCGCAACGCTTATCCGATGCTGAGCGAGGAAGACCAGCCGCTGGTGATACCAAGCTTTATCCGTTTCGGTTCCTGGATTGGCGGTGATCGTGACGGTAATCCGTTTGTGAAACCGCAGACGACCGTGATGGCCCTGCGGCTGAAAGCGCGTGAAGCCTTGTCAGAATACGAACGACGCATTGTCAATTTAACCAACCTGCTGACGCATTCGATTCGTTTGTGCCATCCCAGTCAGGCATTTCTGCACAGCCTGGCGGAGGATGAACGCCAAATCCCGGAGACCTTTGCCAGTAATCCGGATCGCTTTAAAAGCGAACCCTATCGACGCAAGCTCTATATCATGCATCAACGCCTGCTGTGCACGCTGACGACGATCGAACAGCGGATAGAAGGCCTGGAACCCACCAAGTCAGGCTGCGGTTATCGTCACGAGCAGGAGCTGTTGCAGGATCTCTACCAGATCCGCGATTCCTTAATCAGTCATGGCGATGGCAATATTGCGGAAGGCGAGCTCAAGGACATGATCCGCCTGGTCGAGTCATTTGGTTTTTACCTGACCCAGCTGGATCTGCGTCAGGAATCCACGATCCATTCCAACGCCGTACACGAGATCCTGCGGCAATTGGGCGTCAGCGATTATCATGCGCACAGCGAAGCGGAACGGCTGGAAGTCCTGGCAAAATACCTCATCGCGTCAAAAGCGGCGATTAACAAGGACCTGTTGAGCGATATGTCGCGCGAGACCCTCGAGTTGTTCGAGGTGATAGCGAATATGCGCGAAGAAGTCAGCCCGAATGCATTCGGCAATTACGTGATTTCGATGACGCACGCCGCCAGTCACGTGATGGAAGTCATGTTCCTGGCGTGGGCGGCGGGACTGGCCGGTTTGCGAAACGACGAATGGTTTTGTCATATCCGGATCTCGCCGTTGTTCGAAACGATTAATGACCTGGCGCACATCGAACCGGTAATGACGCAGTTGCTGGACAATGCCACCTACGCGGAACTGCTGAAGGCATCAGGCAATAAGCAGGAAGTGATGCTGGGATATTCGGATTCATGCAAGGACGGCGGGATCCTGTCTTCCGCCTGGAGCCTGTATCAGGCACAGCAAAAGATTACCAGCCTGACCAGTGCGCGTAATATCCAGTGCCGGCTGTTCCATGGTCGCGGCGGCACCATCGGACGCGGCGGCGGCCCCACCTACGATTCTATCCTCGCGCAGCCGGCGGGGACCGTGCATGGCGAGATCAAATTCACCGAGCAGGGTGAGGTGTTGTCGTATAAATACAGTAACCAGGAAACAGCCGTTTATGAATTGACGATGGGCGTGAGCGGTCTGCTCAAGGCCAGCCAAAATCTGGTACAGCCCGTTGCACCGGAAAACGATCGCTATCGTCAGATCATGAAAGAGATTGCTGACAATGGTGAACAGTACTATCGCGACCTGACCGACCGGACGCCCGGTTTTCTCGATTACTTTTACGAGGCGACACCGGTCTCGGAAATCGCCCTGATGAATATTGGTTCGCGACCGTCTCACCGCAAAAAATCCGATCGCTCCAAGGGTTCCGTACGCGCGATCGGCTGGGTATTCGGCTGGGCGCAATCACGTCATACCTTGCCCGCGTGGTACGGCATTGGTACCGCATTAAGCAAATGGGTTAGTGATCGTCCCGAGCGTACGCAGCAATTGCAGGAAATGTATGAAAACTGGCCATTCTTCCGTTCATTGCTGAGTAATACCCAGATGTCCTTATTCAAGGCCGATATGCGGATCGCGCATACCTATATCAGCCTGTGTCAGAACAAGATCCAGGCAGAGGAAATTTATCAGGCGATTCGTCATGAGCACGAACGTACCGTACGTTATGTGTTATCGGTGGCGCAATTGCCGTACCTCCTGGCAGAGACACCACCATTGGCCCTGTCCCTGACGCGTCGCAATCCCTATCTCGATCCCCTGAACCAGATCCAGCTGATGCTGATTCGGCGTTATCGCAATGAAAATGTCAGCGAAGACGAACGGCATCAATGGCTCGACCCGCTGTTGCGGACCATCAATGCGATTGCCGCAGGTATGCGGAATACGGGCTAAATGAAACTGTCCGATTTTTATTTTGACCTTCCCAAAAAGTTAATTGCCCAACATCCGCCAGCGCAGCGAACGGATAGTCGCCTGCTGGTGTTGCATGCACACACCGGTAAGCTGGCGGATAAGCGTTTCACGGACATCGTCGATTACATCGAACCGGGTGATCTGCTGGTGATGAACAACACGCGCGTGATCCCGGCGCGGCTTTATGGCGTGAAGGAGACCGGCGGTCAGGTGGAAGTGTTGATCGAGCGTGTGTTGAATGAACATGAAGTACTGGCGCAAGTCCGTGCCAGTAAATCCCCGAAACCCGATAGCACGCTGCTTTTCCCTGACGATCACAGCGCCACCGTGCTGGACCGGCAGGAACCGTTTTACCGCTTGCGTTTCGAGGGAGCGCAGGGGGTGTTATCCATCCTGGATGCGATAGGCCAAATGCCCTTGCCGCCATATATCGAACGTGCCGACGCCGAGGCGGATCGCGAACGTTATCAAACCGTGTATGCGCGACACGCCGGGGCGGTGGCTGCACCGACGGCGGGTCTGCATTTTACCGAAGCCTTGTTACAGCAATTACGGGATAAAGGTGTCGGGCTCGCTTATCTTACCTTGCACGTGGGCGCGGGAACGTTTCAACCCGTGCGGGTCGACAATATTCACGAGCATAAGATGCACAAGGAATGGGTGAGTGTACCGCAGACGGTGGTCGATGCCGTGCATGCCACTCACGCGGCAGGCAAACGGGTCATCGCGGTGGGGACGACCACGGTACGCAGCCTGGAATCGGCGGCCTTGTCGGGCGAATTGCGTGCCTTCGAGGGTGAGACGGATATCTTCATCACGCCGGGGTTTCGTTTCCGTGTGGTGGACGCGCTGTTGACCAATTTTCATTTGCCGGAGTCGACGCTGCTCATGCTAGTATGCGCCTTCGCCGGTTATTCGCCGATGATGCATGCGTATCGCCACGCCGTGGATATGCAGTATCGTTTTTTCAGTTATGGCGATGCGATGTTTATAACACCTTGATGCTTCTTTCATGCAATTTGTTCTGCAACACTCCGATCAGCAGGCGCGCCGCGGCCAGTTAAGTTTCGAACGCGGCATCGTCGATACACCGGCATTCATGCCGGTGGGTACCTATGGCACAGTCAAGGCGATGACACCGGAAGAACTGACCGCCACCGGTGCGCAAATTATTCTCGGCAACACATTTCATCTGATGCTGCGTCCCGGAACGGCCATCGTGCGCGCGCATGGTGATCTGCACGACTTCATGCACTGGTCGGGACCCATCCTGACCGACTCCGGTGGCTTTCAGGTGTGGAGCCTGGGCGACCTGCGCAAGATCAGCGAGCAGGGTGTCACCTTCGCCTCGCCTGTGGATGGTGCTCGGGTGGAATTGACCCCGGAGATCTCCATGCAGGTGCAGCGTGAGCTGGGTTCGGACATCGTCATGATATTTGACGAATGTACGCCGTATCCCGCCACGGAGGCCCAGGCGCGCGCGTCCATGGAGTTGTCCCTGCGCTGGGCTGCGCGTAGCAAGGAGGCGCACGGTGATAATCCCGCGGCGCTGTTCGGTATTGTGCAAGGCGGGATGTATCCGGAGTTACGGCGTACTTCACTCGCTGGGCTGACAGCGATTGGTTTCGACGGCTATGCCATAGGCGGTTTGTCGGTTGGCGAGCCCAAGGAGGAGATGCTGGCGGTACTGGATACGCTCACGCCACACATGCCGGAGGACAAGCCTCGGTATTTAATGGGGGTGGGCACCCCGGAAGATATTGTGGAGGCGGTTCGCCGTGGCATCGATATGTTCGATTGCGTCCTGCCCACACGCAATGCGCGCAATGGCCATTTGTTTACCAGCGAAGGCGTGGTCCGTATCCGCAACAGTCAGTATCAGGACGATACAAGGCCGCTGGACCCGAATTGCGATTGCTATACCTGCCGTCACTACAGCCGTGCCTATTTACGTCATCTGGACAAGCTCGGCGAAATCCTGGGGGCACGGCTCAACACGATCCACAATCTGCATTACTATCAGCATCTGATGCGCGGCCTGAGAGAGGCCATTGCGGCGTCACGCCTGGCGGATTTCATCGCGGATTTTTATCAAAAGCGCGAAAAGCGTCGTGAAGCTATGTCATAATACGGCCCCAATTTAAAGGGCAAAATTTAACCATCAAGGTGTCATTATGAGTTTCTTTATTTCCAATGCCTACGCGGCAAATGCACCGGCTGCCGGTGCTCAAGGTGGCGACCCGATTACCGGCATGCTGTTCTTCGTCGGCATGATCGTGATCTTTTATTTCCTGCTGATTCGCCCCCAACAAAAACGCGCCAAGGAACATCGCAAGATGGTCGAGGCTGTCGGCAAAGGCGATGAGGTTGTCACCAACGGCGGCATCCTGGGCAAGGTCGTCGACCTCAGCGAACAATACATGACCGTGGAAATTGCCGACGGCGTTCAGGTTAAGATACAACGTCAGGCCATCGCCACCGTATTACCCAAAGGCAGTCTCAAGGCAGCAGAAAAAGAATAAAAAATGAACCGTTACCCGCTCTGGAAGTACATCCTCATTGTTATCATCATGGTGTTCGGCGTGTTATACGCCGCACCGAATTTGTACCGTGACGACCCTTCGGTACAGGTCGCCGCAAACCGCAATGCAGCGGTGACAGAGGATACGCTCAAGAGTGTGGAAAACACCTTGAAGGATGCGGGCATTGCCTATAAGAGTGCGGCCATCCTGCCGACCGGAATGCAGGTGCGTTTCAAGGACGAGCAGGATCAGGCCAAAGCCAAACAGCTGATCGCCGCTGCCTTGGGTAATAACTATGTTGTCGCCATCAGTTATGCGCCGACCACGCCGTCCTGGCTGTTATCACTCGGCGCCAAGCCGATGTACCTGGGTCTCGATTTGCGCGGCGGTCTGCACTTTTTGATCGAGATCGATATGAAGACGGCGATGCGTCAGCAGCTGGATAATTACCGCGACGATATCTTCGAGTACTTCAAAAACCATCGCAAACTGGATATCCGTGCCCGCTCCATGGTCGTACGCGGCGATACCATCGAGTTGAAATACGACAATGCGAAGACCCGCGACGATGCCCGCGATGCGCTGCGCCGGGCGTTTCAGGATATGGAGTTTACCGATGTCGAACGCGGTCAGCTGTACTATCTCGATGCCGTACTGACCAAGAAAAAGACTGAAGAACTGCGTTCCAATACGATCTCCCAGATCATTACCGTCCTCAAGAAACGTATCGATGATAAATACCAGGGCCTGATGGAGCCGGTGATCGTGCGTCAGGGAGATGATCGCATCGTGGCCGAATTCCCGGGCGTGCAGAACAGCGACGAATTGATGGACGTGCTGACGGCGACCGCCAGTCTGGAATTTCGCATGGAGCAGGACAAATACAGCGTAACGGATGCCATGCAGGGCAAGGCCCCGGGTTCCAAGCTCTATACCATGCGCGATAATGGCCAACCCGTATTGCTGAAAAACAAAATCATCATCACCGGCAAGAACATTACCTACGCTACCGCCACCTCGACCCAGGACGGTTTGCCCGCGGTCAACGTCACCCTCGATGGCGTCGGCGCCAAGATCATGGGTGACAATACCAAGGAAAATCTCGGCAAGCGCATGGCGGTGGTATTCATTGAATACACTCGTGAAGATGTCATGCAGGACGGCAAGAAGGTCACGGTGTCCAAGCCACATGAAGAAGTCATCAGCCTGGCGACGATTCAAGGCGTGTTCTCCAAGCAGTTTCAGATTACCGGTCTGACCCGGGAAGAATCCACCAAGCTGGCGTTGTTGTTGCGTGCCGGTGCACTGGCGGCGCCGATTCACATCGTGGAAGAGCGTACGGTAGGTCCGAGTCTCGGTCAGGAAAATATCGAGATGGGGATTAAATCCGTAGTTTACGGCATGCTCTTTATCATCGTGTTTATGATCTTCTGGTACCGTGGCTTCGGTTTGTTGGCCAACGTGGCGTTGATGGCCAACGTGGTCTTGATTGTCGCGGTTTTGTCCCTGTTCCAGGCAACCCTCACCTTGCCGGGTATCGCCGGTATCGTGTTGACTGTCGGTATGGCGGTGGATGCGAACGTGCTTATCTATGAACGTATCCGCGAGGAATTGAATCTGGGGAATACGCCGCAGGCGAGTATTCATGCCGGTTACGAGAAGGCGTGGGCGACGATTCTGGACTCCAACGTCACTACCCTGATTGCGGCTATGGTGCTGTTTATACTCGGCACCGGGCCTATCAAGGGGTTCGCGACAACCCTGTCTATTGGTATTGCCACATCCATGTTTACCGCCATCCTGGGGACACGCGCCATCGTGAATCTTGTTGTCGGCGGCAGACGTATCACCAAAGTCTCCATTTAATGGGATCACATTGTCATGCGCATATTTAAACAGGTTCCCAATTTTGATTTTTTCAGCAAGGGTCGTTATGCCGCAGCCTTGTCGATTATCCTGGTGACGACGTCTATCGGTTCATTGATCTACCAGGGGCTGAATCTCGGGCTCGATTTCAAAGGCGGTATTCAGATCGAAGTAGGCTATCCGAAGGAGATCAGCGCAGAGACCGTGCGTAAACAACTCGCTGCTGCCGGCTTTGATGATGTGGTGGTGCAAAGCATTGGTGAAACCGGTAAAGACCTGACCATTAGCATCGCAGATAAGGGTACCGTGACCAAAGCCGAAGTAAGCAACAAGGTCATTGATACTCTGCAAAAAGCCGGTAACGAAAAGATCGATGTGCGCCGACGCGATTTTGTCGGCAGCAAGGTGGGTAAGGAATTGCGTGATAAAGGCGGTATTGCCATGCTGCTCGCACTGGGCGGCATCATGATCTACGTTATGTTCCGGTTTGAATGGCGTTTCTCACTCGGTGCCATTGTTGCCACGATTCACGACGTCCTGATTACGATTGGCTTTTTCTCCGTCTTTCAATGGCCATTTGATCTCACGGTACTTGCAGCAGTGCTTGCCATTATTGGTTATTCGCTCAACGATACCGTGGTGGTGTACGACCGTATTCGAGAAAACTTCCGTAAGATGCGCAAGGGGACTACGCTGGAAATTACCAATGCGGCCATGAACCAGACCCTGTCGCGTACGGTGATGACCTCATTCACCACCCTGCTGGTGGTATCCGCTATGTACTTCTTCGGCGGACCCTCGATTCAGCCTTTCTCGTTGGCACTCATCATCGGCATTATCGTGGGGACGTATTCCTCGATTTATGTCGCCAGCGCGATGGTCCTGGCATTGAAGGTCGATCGCAGCCACCTGATGCCGACACCCAAGCAGACCGAGGGTGACGGTAGCCATCCCTGAGTTATTCCCTGAAGGATAATTAACGCTTCGCGTTCAGTAACTTCGCCAGCTCGCTGGTATCACGTGTCTTGTCATAAACGAGTTTGGCGGCTGAATCGATGGTGAAAGGCATCCGAAAACCGCAGGCATCTGCGGTTTGCAAGACACTCTGAATAAACCGGAAATAGGGATCGTCAATGAAGGCGGCATTCTCTGCAGAGGCATGCCGATCCACCTTGCGTGGAAATGCAATGACTTCGCCCATCTTGTTTTCCCCCAGTGTCGATCAGTTTGCCGGGAGCAACGCGAACCTGCTCTATCGGCTACTGAATTTTTTAATGTCTTCCAACGGGTCGGAATCCTTGTCCTGCGGTGTGACCATGCGGCAGACAGTGCTGCGTTTGCGCTGGCATTCGTCGTCATTGACACCCCGGATGGCCATCCTCGCCCAAACGGAGGCAATCAACCAGAGACCGATCCCTAGCGCTATCGTGGTCCAGCTAGCCGTTTCCAGTCCGGCGGGTCCACCGAGGTAACCATAAATGATACTGACGATCCCGGCCAGCCAGAACACGCCAATCGGCGCGGCACAACATCCGGCACAACCATAACGACATACGGCCAAGGGGGGAATCAGAATAGACAGCGTCGTGCGTTGCATAAGACTCCTTCATAAATACCGTGATCTTGTAAGTATTTATGGGATTAGACATCAATTTCAACGCAGTCGTCAAACCTTAGGCAGTGGATTCGATACGCTCCAGGCGGGTTTCGCGGCGGACCAGATAATCAACGATATCCTTGCTGCGTGCCCGCCGCAGCGGGGTAACGGTGGCACTGGTCCGTTCCGTAAGGAAGGGGTCGCCTTTGGGAGGTTCGATGGACAGGATCTCCAGGGTGTCGGGCGTCGAGCGGTAGGCGAAATAACAGGCGCTGTCACTGAGACCCGTCAGGACGTCACGCATGATCAGTTCCAGATGTTTGTCGCCTTTGGTCGGAGCTTTTCTCGCACTTTTCGCCATTTTCCCTGTACGCTGTTCTGCGGGTTCATAGGCTCTAGCGTCCGCATTTGCGCTCACTTGATGGGGGCAGGCAAATTATTTCGGGACATGTGGCTGCAATAACTTCAGCATCTGTTTGAACAACTTGGGATTGGCGCAGAGGATATTCCCGCTCGAAAAATAGTCAAATCCGCCATGAAAGTCCCCAACCAGTCCACCGGCTTCTTCCACGAGGAGGATACCGGCGGCCATATCCCAGGGTTTCAGGTTGAACTCCCAGAACGCGTCCAGACGCCCGGCGGCCACATAGGCCAGATCCAGGGCGGCGGAGCCGGCACGACGAATACCGGCCGTGCCCGGGATAATGTCACGCATCATATTGAGGTGGATCTGCAGGGTCTCGACATCGCTAAACGGGATGCCCGTGCCCAGCAGGGCGCCGCTCATGCTCGTGCGCTGACTGATACGAATGCGCTTGCCGTTGAGTTGAGCGCCATCACCACGGCTGGCGGTAAAGAGCTCTTGTTTGAACGGGTCATAGACGACGGCGTGCTGCAGGACATTCTTGTGCCGACAGGCAATCGAAACCGCGTATTGAGGAAATCCGTGCAGAAAGTTGGTGGTACCGTCCAGCGGATCGATCAGCCATTCATATTCGCTATCGCCCTGGCTTCCGCTTTCCTCAGCTAGAATGGCATGATCCGGATACGCCTTGAGCAGGACCTCGATAATGGCCTGTTCGGCGCGCTGATCGACCTCGCTGACAAAATCATTTTCGGCTTTGTGTCTCACCTTCAGGGTATCCACCTGATCGCAAGAGCGGGCGATAATATCGCCGGCCTTACGCGCGGCGCGAACAGCAATATTCAGCATGGCGTGCATGGCTGGGTAACTCCATCCAACTTTGAAAGAACGAAAAAAACGGCGCGTATTCTAACAGTCCGCCAGCATGAAAGGAAAAGAAAGGAAGCTGCTTTGGCTTACGAAAATATCCGGATAGTCCTGGTTAATACCTCTCACCCCGGCAATATCGGCGGCGTCGCGCGCGCCATGAAGAATATGTGCCTGCAGGATCTGGTGCTGGTCGATCCCATCGCCGAGTTTCCCAGTGGCAAGGCCACGGCGCGGGCCTCCGGGGCAGTCGATATTCTCGAGCAGACGAGGGTGGTTGCAACACTAGATGAGGCGATTGCCGATTGTCAGTGGGTGGTAGGCGCCAGCGCCCGTTTACGCACGATCCCCTGGCCCTTGCTGGATGCACGCGATTGTGCGGTAAAGGCCGTCGCTGAATCCGAGTCTCATCGCGTGGCCATCGTGCTGGGCCGTGAAAATTCAGGCCTGACCAATGAAGAACTGGAAAAATGCCATCATCTCGTGCATATCCCGGCAAATGCGGAGTACAGCTCATTGAACATCGCCGCGGCGGCCCAGGTCCTGGCGTATGAGGTTCACATCGCGCATTTAGCGCAGGCGGGGAAGGCGAAACTGAAGATCGAAAACGATTATCCGCGAATTAATGCACAGGAACTCGAAGGCTTGTACCAGCATTTTGAACAGGCGCTGATGGCGATTGATTTTTACGACCCGGACAATCCGCGTCAATTGATGCGGCGTTTACGCCGCCTGTTTAATCGCGCGGAATTGGATCGTATGGAGTTAAATATCCTACGCGGCATCCTGTCCGCCGCCGAGGCGGCACAAAAAAGGCGTTGAAAACCCGCAGCATCCCTCATATTGTGCCAGCATGTTCAAGCGAATAAGACAAGACATCGACTGTGTTTTCGAACGCGACCCGGCGGCGCGCTCGCGTTTTGAGGTCGTGACCACCTATCCAGGCGTTCACGCTGTGATACTCCACCGGCTTGCGCATGGATTATGGCGTCGTAACTGGAAATGGCTGGCGCGTTGGATCTCGGCGATCGCCCGTTGGTTTACCGGTATCGAGATCCACCCGGGCGCCACCATCGGCCAGCGGTTTTTCATCGACCATGGCATGGGGGTTGTGATCGGCGAGACGGCGGAGATTGGCGATGATTGCACCCTCTACCATGGCGTCACCCTCGGCGGTACCAGTTGGGAAAAAGGTAAACGTCATCCCACGCTAGGCAATAACGTCGTGATCGGTGCCGGTGCGAAAGTGCTTGGGCCGATTACCTTAAACGAAGGTGCGCGAGTGGGCTCCAATGCCGTGGTCGTAAAGGATGTGCCGGCAGGGGCCACCGTAGTGGGCGTCCCAGGGCGCGTGGTGCGGGCAAAGGAAGAGCAGGGGCCGCATCACGCACGGCGAGCGGCATTTGCCGAAAAAATCGGATTCGACGCGTATGGCACCACCAAAGACATGCCCGATCCCGTGGCCAATGCTATCGATGCCTTACTGGACCATGTCCATGCGATGGACCAGCAGATGGAAAATATGTGCAAGTCGTTGAAAGCACTGGGGATGGAGGTCGATTCAATCAAATTGCCAGATCTGGGACCGTGTGAAATCGTGAGTCAGCAAGGCCATCTGGCGGAAGACACGTTGACGCCGGAGGCGGAGGAGCTGAATAAACAGGAGGAAAAAACAGGGAATTAATACTTGACTAAAACGCTCAGGTAAGTATAATGTGCACCGAAGTATTGGTAATTCATAGATTACTAAATTACGTGAGGTGTCGCAATGAGACTGACTACAAAAGGCCGTTATGCCGTTACCGCCATGCTTGACTTGGCAATCCACTTCGAAGATGGCCCGATTACCCTGGCTGACATCTCGCAGCGTCAGTGTATCTCCCTGTCCTATCTGGAACAATTGTTCGCCAAATTACGCCGTCAGGGTCTGGTTGAAAGTACCCGTGGTCCCGGTGGCGGCTATCGTTTAAGCCGTTCTCCCATGGAAATCCCGGTCGCCGACGTTATCCTGGCAGTGGACGAAAAGGTTGAAACGACCCGCTGTGGTGGTTTGGCCAACTGTCAGGACGATGAGCAGTGCCTGACACATGAACTCTGGGCGGAATTGAGTCAGCAGATTTACCAGTTCCTGTGTGGCATCAGCCTGGGCAATCTGGTGGAACGTCAAGGGGTGCGCGACGTTGCCGAACGCCAGCAACGCATGCAAAACAAGGTGAGCCTGGACAGCGTTAAGCGCGAAGTCGCTGCGGTATCCTGATCGGATTGTCGTTCGATTGTTGAATCAGCACGCCGGGATGGCGGCGATGCACGTGCCCGACATACGAGTGAAGAGATTATAATTCATGAAAACACCGATTTATTTTGATTATTCTGCAACCACACCGGTTGATCCGCGTGTGGCGAAAAAGATTTGCGATTGTCTGACCCTGGATGGCAATTTCGGTAATCCTGCCTCACGGTCCCACAGCTTTGGCTGGAACGCCGAAAAGGCGGTCGAGCAGGCACGTGCCGATGTGGCGTCCCTGGTGAATGCCGATCCGAAAGAAATCGTATTTACGTCAGGTGCGACTGAGTCGGACAACCTGGCCATCAAAGGTGCGGCCTACTTCTATAAGAAGAAAGGCAAGCACATCATTACCTGCAAGACCGAACACAAGGCGGTGCTGGACACTTGCCGGATCCTGGAGCGTGACGGTTATGAAGTTACTTATCTGGATCCCGAGCCGAACGGTCTAATCGACCTTGAAAAATTCAAGGCCGCCTTGCGTGACGACACGATTCTGGTGTCTATCATGCATGTCAATAATGAAATCGGCGTGATTCAGGATATCAAGACCATCGGCGAGATCACCCGTGAACGCAACATCATCTTTCACGTGGATGCCGCGCAAAGCGCGGGTAAAGTGCCCATTGATCTGCAAGATTTAAAAGTTGATTTAATGTCATTCTCCGCGCACAAAATTTACGGACCCAAGGGTATCGGTGCCCTGTATGTCTGTCGTAAACCGCGCGTACGCCTGGAGCCGCAAATGCATGGCGGTGGCCATGAACGCGGTTTTCGCTCCGGTACCTTGCCGACCCACCAAATTGTCGGTATGGGCGAGGCATTCCGTCTCGCGAAAGAGGAGATGGCTGCGGACAACGAACGCATTCGCATGCTGCGTGATCGACTGCTCAAAGGTCTCGGATCTATCGAAGAGATGTATATCAACGGCGATATGGAACAACGCATACCGCACAACTTGAACATCAGTTTCAATTTTGTGGAAGGTGAATCTCTGATGATGGCGTTGAAAGATTTGGCCGTATCGTCCGGTTCCGCGTGCACATCGGCTTCGCTGGAACCTTCCTATGTGCTGCGCGCACTGGGACGCTCGGACGAGCTGGCGCACAGTTCTATCCGGTTCAGCCTGGGTCGGTTTACGACCGAGGAAGAAATTGATCACGCGATTACCCAGATTGGCAAAAATATCGGGAAACTGCGCGAGCTGTCGCCGTTGTGGGAGATGTATAAAGATGGCATCGATCTCAACAGTATTGAATGGGCTGCGCATTAACTACATAAACGAGAATTAATCAACGAATCTCAAGAGGTGAGTCGTCATGGCATACAGTGAAAAAGTAATCGACCATTATGAAAATCCGCGCAACGTCGGGTCAATGAACAAGGATGATCTGGACGTGGGGACTGGCATGGTTGGTGCGCCTGCATGTGGTGACGTGATGCGTCTGCAGATCAAGGTGAATGAGCAGGGTGTCATCGAAGACGCCAAGTTCAAGACCTATGGCTGTGGTTCTGCTATCGCCTCCAGCTCGTTGTTGACCGAATGGGTGAAGGGCAAAACGCTGGATGAAGCCTCCCAGATCAAGAATTCGCAAATTGCGGAAGAGCTGGAACTGCCGCCTGTTAAGGTGCACTGTTCGGTCCTGGCCGAAGATGCGATTCGTGCGGCAATTGATGATTACAAAAAGAAACACGACACTGTAGTCGACAAGGCGAAGACTGCCTGAGTCAGATGGGAAGGTGACAAGATGATCACACTGACAGAAACTGCTGCTAACCGGGTTAAGGATTTTCTTGCCAATCGTGGCAAGGGTGTTGGTCTGCGCCTGGGTGTAAAAACCACGGGCTGTTCAGGTATGGCCTACGTGCTGGAATTTGCTGATGAAGCAGATTCTGGTGATGAGGTTTTTGAGTCGCAGGGCGTGAAGATCTTCGTTGATCCGAAGAGTCTTGTTTATCTGGACGGTACCGAACTGGATTTCACCAAAGAAGGTTTGAACGAGGGCTTCAAGTTCAGGAATCCAAATGAGAAAGCTACCTGCGGCTGCGGTGAAAGCTTTACTGTCTAACCGCGGTTTGAACCATGGCCGCGGCGAGTCCCCGAAATCACTTTGACGTTTTTGACCTGCCTGTCTCTTACGAGATCGATGTGACCGCCCTGGCGGAGCGCTATCGTGAATTGCAGCGCGTCGTCCACCCTGATCGTTTTGCCAATGCCTCAGAACGTGAGCGCCGCGAGGCGGTGCAGCGGGCGGCAGATATCAATGAGGCCTTTCAGACCCTGAAATCACCCTTGCAGCGCGCGCGCTATCTTCTTCAGCTCAAGGGTGTGCAATTTGACGATCAGAAAGACACGAATTTTGATGCCGAGTTTTTGATGGAACAGATCGAGCTACGTGAGGCACTGGCGGAAGTCAAAAATGATCCGAACGCACTGGGCAGGCTCAATACCCTGATGATGGATATTAATGCACGCATCACCGCCATGCAGATGGAGGTGGCGAAGGTATTGAGCAGTGATGATCTGGAGCAAGCCAAGACGCTTGTCCATAAGTTACAGTTTCTGCACAAACTCAGGATTGAAAGTGAAAATCTGGAAGCTGAACTGGCGGATGTACTTTAAGGAAACCCACTGAACTATGGCTTTGTTACAGATCAGCGAACCCGGTCAGTCGACCAAACCCCACGAACGTCGCCTTGCTGCCGGTATCGACCTGGGCACCACCAATTCACTGATTGCTTCAGTACGCAGCGGTGTGGCGGATACCTTGCCCGACGTACAAGATCGCCATCTGTTACCGTCCGTCGTGCGTTATCAAGCCGGCCAGATGCCGGTCGTGGGCGAGCAGGCGAAGGCGATGTCGGCGCAGGATCCCCTGAACACGATTGTCTCTGTAAAGCGTTTCATGGGGCGTGGTCTGTCCGATATCAAACACCTGGGTACGCGTTTGCCCTATGAGTTTGCGCAAACAGAATCGGCGGTACCGCGCTTTCATACGGCAGGCGGGGATTTCAGCGCAATTGAAATTTCCGCCGATATCCTGCGCGTGCTCAAGGAACGCGCCATGCAAACCCTGGGTGGTGAATTGCAGGGTGTGGTCATTACGGTGCCCGCGTATTTTGATGATGCACAACGTCAGGCAACCAAGGATGCCGGTAAGCTTGCAGGGCTTAATGTATTACGTTTGTTAAACGAGCCCACGGCCGCCGCTGTTGCTTACGGGCTGGACAAAGGTGCGGAAGGGGTGATTGCCGTTTATGACCTGGGCGGCGGCACTTTCGACATTTCCATTTTGCGTTTGCACAAAGGTGTCTTCGAAGTCATGGCCACGGGCGGTGATACCGCGTTGGGCGGCGATGATTTCGACCATGCGATTGCGCAATGGGTGATGCAGCAGGCAAATATCCGCGATGATGCCAGTCATCATCAATTGCGGCGATTGCTGCGTGAGTGCTGCAAGGCGAAGGAGGCACTCACCGAGGCTGAACAAACCGCGCTCGATATCGAACTGGATAATGGCGAGCATTGGCAAGGTGTGCTTACCCGTGAACAATTTAATCTGCTGGTCGACCCTTTGATTCAAAAGACAGTCGTAACCTGCCGACGCGCGCTTCGCGACGCCCAGGTTGGTGCCGAAGAAGTGCAGGCGATTGTCATGGTGGGTGGTTCCACTCGCGTGCCCCGCGTGCGCGAAAAGATCGGTGAGTTTTTCGGACAGACACCCTTGACCGATATCGATCCGGATAAGGTGGTGGCTATCGGTGCCGCCATTCAGGCGGATCTGCTGGTTGGGAATAAACCCGATGACGAGATGTTACTGCTTGATGTGATACCGCTGTCGCTGGGCCTGGAAACCATGGGCGGGTTGGTGGAAAAGATCATTCCGCGCAATACCACCATCCCGGTGGCAAGGGCGCAGGATTTCACCACCTACAAGGACGGGCAGACGGCCATGAGTATTCATGTGCTGCAAGGCGAGCGTGAACTGGTATCAGATTGTCGTTCATTGGGACGCTTTGCCCTGCATGGTATTCCACCTATGGTGGCGGGTGCCGCACGGATACGGGTGACCTTCCAGGTGGATGCGGACGGTTTGTTGTCTGTTACCGCGCGCGAAGAGACGACCGGCGTCGAGAGTGGCATTCAAATCAAACCGTCCTACGGATTGACGGATTCGGAAATCGAGACCATGCTGCGCGACTCCATCGCCTATGCCAAGGACGATGTGGATGCGCGTAATCTTCGCGAACAACAGGTCGAGGCGGATCGCGTGATTGAGGCCTTGCAGGCAGCCCTGGCGGTGGATGCGTCACTGTTGCAAGCGGAAGAACGTGAGCGAGTTGATGCCGCCATGGCGGCATTGCGTACAGCGCGTGACGGTAATGACTATCGTGCCATCAAGTCCGCCATTGAATATTTAAACGAAGCGACCACCGAATTCGCGGCGCGTCGCATGGATAGCACCATCAAGCGTGCCCTGACCGGGCATCGCGTTGACGAAATTAAGTTACAGGATTGAGTTGAGAAGCTATGCCGAAATTGATTTTTTTACCCAACGAAGAACATTGTCCGGAAGGGGCTGTTTTCGAGGTCGAACCCGGGGTCAGCATCTGCGACGCGGCCTTACAGAATGGGATCGATATTGAGCACGCCTGTGAAAAGTCGTGTGCCTGTACCACGTGCCATATCTACGTGCGCGAGGGCCTGGACTCACTGAATGAGGCCACCGAGGACGAGGACGACATGCTGGATAAGGCCTGGGGGCTGGAGCCGGATTCCCGGCTGTCCTGTCAGACCATCGTGGGCGATGAAGACCTGGTCATCGAGATCCCGAAATACACTATTAATATGGTGTCCGAACACCACTAACACACGAGAGGAACGGCCATGGGCCTCAGATGGACAGATACCCTGGAAATTGCCATCCAGCTGGATGAAGCGCATCCGGATGTCGATCCCCGCTATGTTCGCTTTACCGACCTGATGCAATGGGTCATGGAGCTGGACGAATTCGACGATGACCAGAGTCACTGTGGCGAGAAAATCCTCGAGGCCATTCAGATGGCCTGGATTGAGGAGCGCGAATAAGCGCGCCGGAGACCGGTCTGGTCATTGCCCCTAAGGGCCTGTAAAAGCTACAATTCCCCGCAATTTTGAGGCAGTAAACTGTGATGGTAACCCGCGAGACCTCGCGGGTTTATGTTATTGTTAAGATTGAAAATTTTGGAGTGAATCATGGCGGTAGAACGCACTATCTCAATCATCAAACCCGACGCCGTAGCCAAGAATGTTATCGGCCAAATCTACGACCGCTTCGAAAAAGCCGGTTTGCGCGTTGTGGCAGCAAAAATGATGCACCTGACCCGGGAACAAGCGGGCGAATTTTATGCCGTACACAAGGCGCGCCCGTTCTATGGCGAACTGGTGGACTACATGACATCCGGCCCGATCATGGTCCAGGTGCTGGAGGGTGAGGGTGCCGTCGCCAAGAACCGCGAGGTCATGGGCGCCACCAATCCGAAGGATGCCGCCCCCGGGACCATCCGTGCGGACTTCGCCAACGACATTACCGAAAACGCCGTGCATGGCTCCGACGCCCTGGAAACGGCAAAGAACGAAATCGCGTTTTTCTTTAAACCCGAGGAACTCTGCCCGCGTACCCGCTAAGGTATGCGGCAAGGATAGAGTGTGACGACGCACGACAAGGTCAATCTGCTGGATTTGGACAAGCCTGGATTGCAGGCCTTCTTCGCCGACATGGGTGAGAAGGCCTTTCGTGCCTCGCAGGTCCTGAAATGGATCTATCAATTCGGCGTGGCGGATTTCGATGCCATGTCCAATCTGGGTAAAGGTCTGCGGGAAAAACTGAAGTCTGTCGCGGAAGTTCGCCCGCCCCGGGTAGTCAGCGAGCACCGTTCGCATGATGGCACGATCAAGTGGGTGTTACAGCTCGATAATCTCAACTGCATTGAAACTGTCTTCATTCCAGAAACCGAACGCGGGACACTCTGTGTTTCTTCCCAGGTCGGTTGCGCACTCGATTGCAGCTTTTGTTCGACTGCGCAGCAGGGTTTCAATCGTAACCTGAGCGTGGGTGAGATCATTGGCCAGCTATGGGTGGCCAATCAGGCCATGGGATGCCTGCCGCGGGAGCAACGACAGATCACCAATGTCGTCATGATGGGCATGGGCGAGCCCTTGCTGAATTTCGATAATGTGGTCAAGGCGATGTCGCTGATGCTGGATGACGACGCCTACGGTCTGTCAAAACGCCGCGTGACCTTGAGTACCTCCGGTGTGGTACCGGCGCTGGATCGCCTGAAGCAGGTCATCGATGTCAGTCTCGCGGTATCGCTGCATGCCACGGACGATGCCTTGCGTGACAAGCTGGTGCCGCTCAATCGTAAATACCCGATTGCAGAGTTAATGGCGGCATGCAAACGTTATCTGGGTGATGACGCACGGCGTCGGATTACCTTCGAATACGTCATGCTGGATGGTATTAATGATAGCGATGCCCACGCGCGTGCGCTGGTGAAACTGCTTCGCGATGTACCGTCCAAGGTCAATCTGATCCCGTTTAATCCGTTTCCGAATACCACATATAAATGTTCACCTCAGGCGCGTATCGATGCCTTCCGCGATATTCTGATCCAGCACGGTTTGACCACGATTACCCGCAAGACGCGCGGTAATGATATCGAGGCGGCATGTGGTCAGTTGGCGGGGCAGGTGATGGATCGCACCAAACGCAGTTTACGGCGCGAACAACAGGCGGGAGTTGGATCATGAAAAAGTTATGGATCATTGTGCCATTCGTGCTTCTGCTTGGCGCCTGTACCAGTCAGGAATATCTTGGTCCGGTAGATACCAAACGTGCTTCGCAACTGAATGCGGAGCTGGGTCTGGGGTATATGAACGAGGGCCAGTTCGAACGTGCCAAATACAAGCTGGACAAGGCCATCAAATTCGATCCGGATAATGCCCATGCCTATCACTACATGGCAGAACTTTATCGACGCCTGAAAGAGTATGACAAGGCGGCCGACAATTATCAAAAGGCCATGTCCCTGGCGCCAAACGACATGAATATTCAGAATAATTATGGCGTCTATTTATGCGAACGCGGCATGTACGAGAAGGCCTATCAACATTTTCATAAGATTATCGATAATCCCCTGTATCCGGCGCGCGCCAATGCGTACGAAAATGTCGGCTTGTGTGCGTTGCGCGAAGGCAAATTACAACTGGCGGAGCAATCCTTCAGGTCAGCCTTGCAGATTGACCCGAAGATGCCCAAGAGTCTGATCCAGCTCGCGCAATTGAATTACGACAAGGGCAACAGTACCCTCGCGTATGACTATTTCAAGCGGTATATCGCTATCGCACAACAAACACCGGAAAGTTTGTGGGTCGGCATTTTGCTCGAAAATGACCTTGGACATAAAGACACGGTCGCGAGTTACAAGGTCTTGTTAAAGGGGAAATTCCCCGATTCCGATGAAGCCAAACGTTTACGCAAACTCGAAAAATCAGGCCGGTTGTAAACCATGAGTGATTCAAATCAACAGGACGTCGTGCAGGACGAGACTGAAGTTGAAAGCGCAGTATCACCGTCGGTGGAATTGCCGGGACGCCGTTTGCGTGAACAACGCGAAAGCAGTCATTTGAGCCAGGAAGAGGTTGCTCACCATCTGCGGCTGGATGTGCAATTGATCAAGGCGCTGGAAAACGACGATTATTCACGCTTGCCTTCGCCGGCGTATATTTGCGGTTATTTACGATCTTATGCGCGATTACTGAAACTGCCGGAAGATGAGATCGTGCAGGCGTACAATCACGGTGAGCAAATCAGTTCGGTTCTGATTCCCAGCAGTGTCAGTATTACGCCCAAGAAATCGGGGAATGGTTTCCTCCTCAAGGCTGTGTTCATTTTGATCGTTGTCGTGCTTATCGTTGGCGCCTTGTACTTTGTCGCCGACAAGTTCGATTTTTTCAGTGGCACGGCCACTGTACAAAAACGCAGTCAATTGACGGTGCCGGTGCCACCCAAGGCAACAGCACCGCCGCCGCAAGATAATACTGCCGCCCCCGCTGCTGATGTAACCACGACGCCGCCGGTTGCGGCTGACAAAGGTGGAGAGCAACCAGCTCCGGTTGTGCCCGTTCCTGAAAGTAAAACGGTGATTGAGGAGTTACCCACGCCAAAAACAACAATCACTGCTACAACACCTCCTGCGCAAACCGGATCCCCTGCGGCGACTCAGGCTGCGCCGGTAACGACCACGCCGGTACCTGCTGCGATGCAAACCGGCACTGCGTCCGGACAAACCGGGCAACTCCAACTGCATCTGACAAACGATTCATGGGTGGAAGTGACCGATAGTACGAATAAACGTCTGTTGTACCGCCTGGTGGAAAAAGACAGCGACCTTAATCTGGAAGGCGTGCCACCATTTACAGTCCTGCTGGGTAACGCGGAAGCGGTCCAGGTGTTTTACAATGGTAAGCCATTCGATCACAAGCGGTACCGGCGTGACGAAGTCGCCTATTTCAAGATCGGTGTGCAGTAATAAAGATAATTCAATAACCAGTATTCGATTACCGTGTCCAAATCCATCCAAGCAATCCGTGGCATGAACGATATCCTGCCGGAGGAAACTCCGCGTTGGCAGATTGTCGAAGGTGCCTTCCGCCAGCTGATGCGGGCATATGGTTACGATGAAATCCGTATGCCGCTGGTCGAGATGACCGATCTGTTCAAGCGTTCGATTGGTGAAGTCACTGATATCGTTGAAAAGGAGATGTACACCTTTGTCGATCGCAATGGTGACAGTTTGAGTCTGCGGCCGGAAGGTACTGCCAGTTGTGTGCGCGCCGCGATTCAGAACGGTCTCCTGCACAACCAGATCCAGAAGCTCTGGTACGGCGGTCCGATGTTTCGCCATGAGCGTCCACAAAAGGGACGTTACCGTCAGTTTCACCAACTGGGCGTGGAGGTGTTCGGGCTGGACGGGCCGGATATCGACGCGGAAATCATTGCCATGACGGCGCGCTACTGGCGCGAGCTGGCGCTCGAGCACAAGGTGAAGCTGGAGATGAATTCGCTCGGTTCGAACGAGGCGCGCGCAGCCTACCGTGATATCCTGGTGAAATACTTCGGTCAGCACAGTGAACATCTTGACGAAGACAGCCAACGGCGATTGCATAGCAATCCACTGCGTATCCTTGATAGCAAGAATCCGGACATGCAGGACCTGATCGAGGCCGCGCCCAGGCTCAGCGAACATCTTGATGAATCCTCCCAGGAGCATTTCGCCGGATTGTGCACCATGCTTGACGATCTGGGGATCGAGTACGTGATCAATCCACGACTGGTGCGGGGACTGGATTATTACAATCGCACCGTCTTCGAATGGACGACGGATCAACTGGGTGCGCAGGGCACCGTCTGCGCCGGTGGGCGTTATGATGGACTGGTGGCGCAGTTGGGTGGACGCGCGACCACTGCGGTCGGTTTTGCGCTCGGACTGGAGCGTCTCATTGCCTTGCTCGACGATGCGCGAGTCGCACAGGCTGCACAACCGCCGCATGCTTATTTTATCGTGGTGGGTTCGGAGGCAGTGCGGACTGGCTTCCGGCTCAGCGAGGAATTGCGCGACAATATCCCGGGTTTGCGCCTGGTAATGCATACCGGTGGTGGCAGTCTGAAAAGCCAGTTCAAGCGGGCAGACCGCAGCGGCGCGCAACTGGCGTTGATCCTGGGTGATGATGAGCTGCAGGCGCAAACGGTGGCGATTAAGCCCCTGCGTACCGAGCAGCATCAGGAAACCGTGGCGCAGGATCAGCTGACACAATGGCTGAGCAAATACATTCATTCTAACTAGAACAGGCTGGAACTGGCATGGCAGAACATTTGACGGAAGAAGAACAGGTCGAAGCGATCAAAAAATGGTGGAAGGAGAATGGCACGGCAGTCGTCATCGGGATTGTCGTGGGGCTGGCGGCCGTTATTGGCGTGCATACCTGGATGAATTACCAGAAGTCACGCGCAATCAAGGCATCGGATGCGTATAACCAGTTTACTGCGGCGTTAAACAAGAAAGACACTGCAGATACCGACAAGCTGGCGCAGGGGATGTTGGACGACTATAAAGGGACCTCTTACGCAGCGCTGACAGCGTTACAGATGGCCAAACAGGAGGTCGAGGCAAATAAACTCGATGCGGCAGCAACACACGTGCGTTGGGCCATGGAAAATCCCGGTCACAAAACCATTGGTCTTATTGCACGGCAGCGTTTGGCGGAAGTGCTGCTGGCGCAAGATAAGTTGACTGAGGCACTGGCAGTGCTGGATCAGGCAAAAGACCCGACCTTCGATCCGAGATTTGCACTGGTGCGCGGGGATATCCTGCGCAAACAGGGTAAGCTGGAGCAGGCACGCGAGGCATACCAATTGGCATTGACGGACCCCACCCTCAGTGGCAAGGAACGTGAGTTTGTTGAAATGAAACTGGATGACATGGCGACACCATCGCTGCAAGAAAATAAAAAATGAAATTCGCGAGACCACTCCTGATCCTTGTCGCGCTGTACCTTGCCGGTTGCAGTACATCGCCTTCGCCGGTACTGCCACCAGTCACGCTCACGCCTGTTGAAAATGCATTTCATATAAAACGTCTCTGGCAGACGGACCTGGGTGAAGGTGCCGGCGAGAATTATCTTAAACTGGCACCCGTGCTGGACAACGGCGTGTTGTACGTCACCGACCATGAAGGCCAGGTGACGGCATACAATGTAAAAGATAGCAGCGTTCGTTGGCAGGTAAAATTATCCGTGCCGGTGGCAACAGCATTGACCCTGAACGATGACCTCCTGTTTTTGGGCAGCAGCCATGGCGACGTGTTCGCCTTGCATGAAAAAGATGGCAGCGTCGCGTGGCATGCCGAGGTCAGCAGTGAAGTGCTGGCACCGCCCAAAGTCGCCAAGGATTTAGTGATCGTACGCTGTGTCAATGGCATGTTGTATGCCTTGAAACGTGATGACGGAAAGCAGGTCTGGTCACTGGAGCAAACCACACCGGCCCTGAGCCTGCGTGGGACCAGTGCGCCGGTCATTGCGGGCGATATTGTGCTGAGTGGATTCGATAACGGACGCTTGCTGGCAATCAATCTGGAATCGGGAAAACTGCTCTGGACAACGGCCATCTCAATACCGCGCGGGCGAACCGACCTTGAGCGCATGGTTGATATCGATGCCACTCCGGTTGTCGTCGATGACATGGTGTATACCGTCAGTTATCAGGGGCGTATTGCCGCCGTGCAGTTGGGTTCCGGTCGCATCATGTGGTCGCGTGACATCGATTCTTACAGTGGCATGGCAGTGGATGCCTATCGTATTTACCTGGTGGACAGTCAAAGCCGGGTCTGGGCACTGGACCGTTTCAATGGTGCGACCATCTGGAAGCAGGACGATTTATTACGGCGCAGTTTGACGACGCCCCGCTTGCAGGATCAATATGTTGTCGTTGCGGATTTTGACGGTTTCGTACACTGGTTGCGCCGTGACAACGGAAAGATCGTGGCGCGGTTACGCCTGAATACCTACGACTACACGAATCCCGATCTGGACGAGACAGGTGATTTGTTATTTCCCAAACTCAACAATGTTCTCGCCGCGCCATTGGTGGATGACAGGACCGTCATTGTCATGGGCCGCTATGGCCATACCGAAGCGTTTGATGTCCATTATCCCTGATGCACATAACGTGCATTGGTCTTGATTGTACTGACAGGTTGACTGGCATGAGTGGTTTCAAACCCGTACTGGCGCTGGTGGGACGGCCTAACGTCGGCAAGTCCACCTTATTCAATCGCCTGACGCGTTCGCGCGAGGCTCTGGTGGCGGATCAACCCGGACTGACGCGCGATCGCAAATTCGGCGAAGGCAAGCTCGGCCCCTGCGCATATATCGTGATCGATACCGGCGGCTTGAGTGAAGACAAGGAGGGTGTCGATAGCCTGATGGCGGCACAGTCCTGGCTGGCCGTGGAACAGGCCGATCGAGTCCTGTTTCTCGTCGATGCAAAAGATGGATTGTTGCCCGACGATCAGAAGATTGCCCAGCGGCTGCGACAGACAGGCAAACAAGTCAGCCTCGTGGTGAACAAAATCGACGGCATGGATATGGATGCCGCACTCAGCGAATTTTACCGGCTTGGATTCGAGCAGGTGTATGCCGTAGCGGCGGAACACGGTCGTGGTGTCACCAGCATGATGAACGAGCTGTTGCACGCATACGCTACGCAAGACGAGGCGGAACAGGCGGACGAGGTTGCCGACAGTGGGATCAAGGTTGCCATCATCGGTCGGCCCAATGTCGGCAAATCCACCCTGGTCAATCGTATCCTCGGCGAGGAGCGCGTCATTACCTATGATATGCCGGGTACGACCCGCGACAGCATCTACCTGCCATTCGAACGTGATGGCCAGCGCTACACCTTGATCGATACCGCCGGCGTGCGCCGCCGCGGCCGCATTAACGAGGCCATTGAAAAATTCAGCGTGATTAAATCCCTGCAGGCGATCGAAGACGCCAATGTCGTGGTCATGCTGGTGGACGGGCAGGAGGGTGTCACCGAGCAGGACGCCAGCCTGCTGGGATTCGTTATCGAGACGGGGCGGGCGCTGGTGCTGGCGATCAATAAATGGGATGGTTTAAGCATCGATCAGAAAGACAAGATCCGGCGCGAGCTGGATATCAAACTGCCCTTTGTCGCATTTGCGCGGCTGCACTTTATCTCCGCCCTGCATGGCAGTGGCGTCGGTGATCTGTTTGCATCGATCAAGCAGGCGTACCGCGCGGCCATGACGGAAATCCCGACACCAAAGTTGACACGGCTGTTGACCGATCTGGTCAATGCGAATCCGCCGCCACTCGTGCGTGGCCATCGCATCAAGCTGCGTTATGCGCACCAGGGCGGAAAAAATCCACCGATCATTATTATTCACGGTAATCAGACCGGCTCAGTGCCGGACAGTTATCGACGCTATCTCATCAACGCCTTTCGCGAACATCTGCGGTTGCACGGTACGCCGCTGCGTATAGAATTTAAAACCGGTGAAAATCCGTTCAAGGGCAAGAAAAACAAGCTGACGCCGCGCCAGATGGCCAAACGCAAACGTATGGTGCGGCATTTGAAAAAGAGTTGAAGCAACTTATTTGTCGTACTGCTGTAACTCACCAAAGCGTTGTTGATCCAGGTTATACACCGGATAGGTCTCACGGAATTTTTTAAACTGGGCGGCGGCCTGTGCGGTCTTGCCTGCCTGATGCAATGCCAGGATACGTGTTAACCATGCATCAGCAGCGGGGTTATCGTGCAGGCGACGATCGATTGCCTGCGGCAGATTCGGTTCTGCGGCAGGTGCAGCCGAGTCCGTGGTATTCACGACCATGGGTGTATTGGCGTGTTGCCACCAGATCAGTGAGACGCCAATGATCAGGATCGCCGCGATGGCGGCGGGTAAGGTCCAATGGCGGCGCCGGGGTTCGGGCTGGACTGCGCGGCGGGCGGCCTGCAGGATCGCCGCATCCACCTGTTTGCCGGGTTCGTCAGCGGTGAGCTGCTGGTATAGATCCGACAGCGAAGACTTACCGTTCAGGTCCTTGTCATTTTGCTCAGTCATGGTCATCCAGCTCGATAGCAGTGCGCAGTTTATTCAGTGCGTAACGAATCCGGCTCTTGGCGGTTTCCGCGTTAACGCCAGTCACTTCCGCAATCTGTTCCACGCTCAAACCGGTATTTTCCTTTAATAAAAAGGCCTCTCTTTGTGCATCAGGCAAGGCGGCGATGGCGTCCAGCAGACGCGCGAGTTGTTGTTGACCATGGACCTTGCGCTCGGCGGAAACCGGATCAGCGCTTTGTGGCAAATTCAGCAATTCCTCGTGTTCATCGTAAGACGCCGGGACGCCGTGTTTCTGCTTGCGATAATGATCGATGAGCCGGTTATGCGCGAGGTGATATATGAAGGTCTTGAAGCTGGCGCTGACCTGATAGCGTTCGCGGGTACGGACCAGATTCAGCCAGATGTCCTGGAATAACTCTTCGGCGATAGCGGCATTGCCGCATTGGTGCTGCAGGTAACGAAACAGCGGCAGGCGATAGCGCGTGTATAGCGTTTCAAAGGCCCGCGGATCGCCGCCCTGATATTGCAACATCAGATTTTCGTCGCTGATTACGTCATGCATGGCCGGCCAAGCGTACGCGATTTTCTCGATAATGCAAAGCCGCTCCGCGCGTGTCTCCCGGGGCAGGGCACGGCGTAGTTCGAATTGGGTGCAGGGGCAGGACGTCATCGATTCAGACAAAATAGAGTGTGTCTCAGGCTAAACGTACATGCAGCCTTCTCGGGTTAGGCACCCGGATTTAAAAACGATTCCGGTATTGTCGACGACAGTATTACGGCTGATGCAAAAACAGATGCGGTTCCACCATGGTGTTGTTGAGGCTGACACCCCAGTGCAGGTGCGGACCGGTCACGCGGCCGGTTCTGCCGACCAGGCCGATCACCTGACCTTGCGCGACGTGTTGTCCGGGTTTGACCTCGATCTTGCTCATGTGGCAATACATCGTCACGAGTCCCTGTCCGTGGTCCAGCAAGATCGTGTTGCCATTGAAGAAGTAATCGCCCGTCGCCAGCACGACTCCCCCTGAGGGTGCATGAATCGGCGTGCCGACGGCAGCGGCGATATCCAGGCCACTATGAGGATTACGCGGTTCGCCGTTGAAGATACGGCGCAAGCCGTAGGGACTGCTGATAATCCCTTCCACCGGCATTTCAAAATTCAGATTCACATCAGGCGTGGCGCGCCAGGTGGCAAGTGCCCGGTGAATAATTTTACTTTCCTTACCGATACGCACGAGGTCCTTGGGCGTAGGATTGACCATGCGTTTGTTCTTGAGCGTAAGACGCTGGGTTGCGTATTCCTTGTCGACAACGGAGAAATCATGACGCTGTTGTTGTTGCCTTGTCGTGTAACTCAGTGTGTATTTGCCGGGCTTGAGACTCAGCGGCAGGCCGACGATGGCATACCAGTCTTGTCCCTGTTGCAGCACCATCACGCGGTGCTTTTCAAAATAGGCCTTAACCGGTTTCTCGTCGACATCGAGTTTGATGACGGCAACCCCGCCGGGAACGGGGGCGCTCTCGGGCAGTGTTATTGCCTGGACACTTCCCAGGAAGGCGAAGAAGGCCAGCGTAATAAGGCTAGTTCGAATCATTCTCTATACTTTCCACTTTACAATGTAGTTTCCCTTGTGCAAGTTGGGCCTGAATTTTATCACCCGGGGCAACTTGCGCGGCATTGCGTAAAATCTGTTGATTATCCGTGCGCGTGACAATGGCATAGCCGCGTTGCAATGTTGCCAATGGGCTGATCGTATCCAGCGCATGTACGAGATTGACCAGGGTTTGCGACTTACGTTCCATATAGCGGGTAATCGCGCTGGCGCCGCGTTGTTGCAAAAAGGTGAGCTGCGATTGGTAAGTCAGTAAACGTGTGGCGGGATTGCGGGCCTGGAGTCGTGTCTGTAGATGCGTGACTTTGGAAAGACTGTGCCGTAGCTGGTGTGAGAGGGCATTATTCAGACGTAATTGGGTTTCGTCCAGGCGCTGCGACCAGTCCTGCACGCGACGTCCGGGATGCTGGATATGCCGGCTCAACCAGTGCAGGCGTTCCCTTGCACGTTGTAGTTGAACTTGCAGCAGATGTTGCATGCGTGCAGTCAACTGCTCGATGCGTTTATGTAATTCGTATTGATTTGGTGTAATCAGTTCAGCTGCCGCAGTCGGCGTCGGTGCGCGTTGATCAGCGACGAAATCGGCAATGGTGAAATCGATCTCATGTCCGATACCGGTCACGATGGGCAAAGGACAGGCATAAATTGCACGGGCAACAATCTCTTCGTTGAACGACCACAAGTCTTCCAGCGAACCACCCCCGCGTGCGAGGATCAACACATCGCATTCATTACGCTCTCCTGCAATGTTGATCATCTTTGCGATTTGTTCCGCACTGCCTGCACCTTGCACCGCCACGGGGTAGACAATGACCGGTGTTCCCGGGAAACGGCGTTTCATCGTGGTGAGGATGTCGCGAATGGCTGCACCGGTCGGCGAGGTGATGACGCCGATTTGTCCGGGAAACGGCGGTAAGGGTTTTTTGTGTTCGCTATTGAACAGGCCCTCGGCTTGCAATCGCTGTTTGAGTATCTCGAAGGCGCGGCGCAGGGCGCCGTCACCTGCTTCTTCCATGTGCTCGGCAATGATCTGGTATTCGCCGCGCGCTTCGTACAGGCTGATGCGCGCACGCAGGAGGACCTGCATGCCATTTTCCGGCTGGAAGCGGAGCAGCATATTGCGATTGCGGAACATGGCGCAGCGTACCTGGGCCGCCTCGTCTTTCAGGGTAAAGTACCAGTGCCCGGAGCCTGGTCGCGAGAAATTGGAAATTTCGCCTTCGACCCAGAGCAGGGGAAAGCTGCCTTCGAGCAGGCTGCGTGCCTCCCGGTTCAGGCGAGTGACAGAATAAACGTCGCGCTGTGGGGCAAGGTGTTGGGATTCATTTGGTGTCTGCATCGTGTGTCATGATAACGGCAGTCCGTTTAGAGTTCATCTTTTCGGAGCGGAAAATAAAAAGGCCGGTAAAACTACCGGCCTTTTTATTTGGAGATCAATGTATAGCTTAGTAACGCGGGCCAGCGTCTTTTTGTTCGGCCGCCTGCTGGACAGCAAGTGCAGCCTGGTCTTTAGCCGCGTTCGCCAGTTTAACGGCTTCATCATACTTGCCTTCTTTTGCCGCTTTCTCTGCCTTCTCAAGGTCTTTGCCGGTATCACGCCAGACATTGTTTGCAGCCGTTGCCATTTTTAATTCGTTTTGTGCTGCGGCAATCGCGGCGGTGGCCTGGGCCTCTGTCGCCATAGCGCTGCTTTCACCCGACATTCCGCCGCTGCTTGCACAACCACCCAGTGCTAGACCCGCTGCAACAGCAAAAGGAATAAATTTTTTCATGTGCTCCTCCAGTTCTTGGTACGTAAAGTATGACGAACGATCAACGTGGGTATGTCATTATCGGTCATATTTCGTAACGAATTAAGTGTTTATACGAAATTTACCCACACGAGCGGCCATTATGCGGATTCAGTCCTGGCTTGGCAACGGCATGGCTCGCATTCTGCGGGGTTAAATTTATCATTGTCGCTGTATTAGAAAATCTTTATAATCCGCGACTTTATTTAACGGGAACTGGATTTCGCCACATGCTGCGAATAGTCGAGGAAGCATTAACTTTTGACGACGTTTTGCTTGTCCCTGCCCACTCGACGGTCTTGCCCCGCGACGTCAGTCTCCAGACCAAACTCACCCGCGATATCACCCTGAATATCCCTCTGGTCTCCGCGGCTATGGACACCGTGACCGAGACCCGCCTGGCCATTGCCATTGCCCAGGAAGGCGGCATCGGGATTATCCACAAGAACATGACCTTGAAGGCCCAGGCCCATATGGTCCGGGCAGTAAAGAAATTCGAAAGCGGCGTCATCAAGGACCCTATCTCGGTCGCCCCGGACACCAGTATTCGGGATGTCCTGGCCCTGACCCGATCCCATAATATCTCCGGCGTTCCGGTGGTCGCAGGCGAGGACCTGGTGGGTATCGTCACCAGCCGTGACCTGCGTTTTGAGACGCGTCATGATGACCCGGTGAAGAACATCATGACCCCCAAAGACCGGCTGGTGGTGGTCAAGGAAGGGGCAAATCGCAGCGAAATCCAGGCCTTGCTGCATCAGCACCGTATCGAAAAAGTCCTGGTCGTGAACGACCAGTTCCAGCTTCGCGGCCTGATTACCGTCAAGGATATCCAGAAGGCTACGGAATACCCCCTGGCCTGCAAGGACAGTCATGGCAGGTTGCGCGTCGGCGCGGCAGTCGGCGTTGGCGCCGGCACCGATGAGCGGGTGGAGGCCCTGGTGGAGGCGGGTATCGACGTCATTGTCGTGGATACCGCCCATGGCCATTCAAAGGGCGTGCTGGATCGGGTGGCCTGGGTCAAGAAGAACTACCCCGACGTCCAGGTCATTGGTGGCAATATCGCCACGGGTGATGCCGCCAAGGCGCTGGCCGATGCCGGTGCCGATGCCGTGAAGGTCGGGATTGGCCCCGGCTCGATTTGTACCACCCGGATTGTCGCCGGCGTGGGTGTGCCCCAGATTTCAGCGATCTCGAATGTCGTCAGTGCCCTCGAAGGCACGGGTATCCCGGCCATTGCCGATGGCGGTATTCGCTATTCCGGCGATATTGCCAAGGCCCTGGCCGCGGGCGCGCACTGCGTCATGATTGGCAGCATGTTCGCCGGTACCGAGGAATCGCCGGGCGAAGTGGAGCTATATCAAGGCCGTTCCTATAAAAGCTACCGTGGCATGGGTTCCATCGGCGCCATGTCCAAACAGCAGGGGTCCAGCGACCGCTACTTCCAAGAAGGCAGCGAACCGGACAAGCTGGTGCCGGAAGGCATCGAGGGCCGCGTGCCGTTCAAAGGCGCATTGAAACCGGTCATTAATCAATTGCTCGGTGGTATCCGTGCCAGCATGGGCTATACCGGCTGCCGCGAGATAGACGAAATGCGGACCCGCCCGCAGTTTGTCCGCGTGACCAATGCCGGTATGCGTGAGAGCCACGTGCACGACGTCGCCATTACCAAAGAAGCCCCCAACTACCGCGTCGATTGAACAGTGTGAACGCTGCACAGCACCCCAATATTCATGCCGATCGTATTCTGATTCTCGACTTCGGTTCGCAATACACCCAGCTCATTGCCCGTCGTGTTCGCGAAATCGGCGTTTATTGCGAACTCTATCCTTACGACATGGATGAGCAGGCGATTCGCGATTTCGCACCCAAGGGCATTATTCTCTCCGGCGGACCGGAATCGGTGACCATGGCGGAAACGCCGCGCGCATCCAAAATTGTTTTCGATCTCGGTGTGCCCGTCCTCGGTATCTGCTATGGCATGCAAACCATGGCGGCGCAACTCGGCGGTGAAGTCGAGACCTCCACGCATCGTGAATTCGGCTATGCCAAGGTGCGCGCGCGCGGGCACTCCGCGCTGTTGCGCGATATCGAAGATCATACTTCCGAAGAAGGTTTTGGCCTGCTGGATGTATGGATGAGTCACGGCGATCGCGTTAACAAGCTTCCCAAAGGCTTCATGGTGATTGCCAGCAGTGACAATGCGCCGCTGGCAGGCATGGCCGATGAGGCGCGTGGTTTTTATGGCGTGCAGTTTCATCCGGAAGTGACGCACACCCGTCAGGGCGGTCGTATCCTGCAACGCTTCGTACGCGAGATTTGCGGCTGCGATGCCCTGTGGACCGCGGGCAACATTATCGAAGACAGCATCGAACAAGTCCGCCAGCTGGTTGGCAAGCAAGAAGTCATCCTGGGGTTGTCCGGTGGCGTGGATTCCTCGGTCGTCGCGGCCTTATTGCATCGTGCCATCGCCGATCAACTCACCTGTGTGTTTGTCGATAACGGTCTGTTGCGCCTGCATGAAGGCGATCAAGTCATGGCAACCTTCGCCGAACACATGGGCGTGAAGGTCATTCGCGTCGATGCCGAGGATCGTTTCCTGACCGCGCTCAAAGGCGTCGATGATCCGGAGCGCAAACGCAAGATTATCGGCAATCTGTTTATCGAAGTCTTCGAAGAAGAGGCGAGTAAACTCAAACAGGCCAAATGGCTCGCGCAGGGGACGATCTATCCGGACGTGATCGAATCCGCGGGTGCCAAGACCGGCAAGGCGCACTTGATTAAATCACACCACAATGTCGGTGGCCTGCCGGAGAAGATGAAACTCCAGTTGTGCGAACCCTTGCGTGAGTTGTTCAAGGACGAGGTCAGAAAGCTGGGCGTCGAATTAGGTCTGCCCTACGACATGGTGTATCGCCATCCATTCCCCGGGCCGGGTCTGGGCGTGCGCATCCTCGGCGAAGTCAAAAAACACTACGCGGACCTTTTGCGTCAGGCCGATGCCATTTTTATTGAAGAACTGCGCAAGGCCGATTTGTACGACAAGGTCAGCCAGGCCTTCACCGTGTTCTTGCCGGTAAAGTCCGTTGGTGTCATGGGCGACGGCCGCCGCTACGACTATGTGGTTTCACTACGGGCGGTGGAGACTATCGATTTCATGACCGCGCGCTGGGCGCACCTGCCGTATGAATTTCTTGAACGAGTCTCCAATCGTATTATCAATGAAGTTGTCGGCATCTCCCGTGTCGCCTACGATATTTCCAGCAAACCGCCCGCCACCATTGAGTGGGAATGATCCTGCGTCCAGCACCCACTGGCACCTGAAGGCAACAAAACACACCTAAGCCCGCGTAATTGCGGGCTTTTTTATGTTTTTGTCTGGCACTTGCCGGCACTGACGAGCACGCCCAAGCAGCCTTTTTTAATGGTATTGTTGATGGTATCGTCATATCCCATACCATGATCGCGACAAAATACCATACCATGTTTTTCTGGTAGTTCATGGTATCGAAAATAGGCATCATATTGATATTCAAGTGTTTATAGACGAAAAACGCGCCATACCGAATCATGGTATTTATACCCAAGGGAGGACGCTGTCATGCTGACGGATACCAAGCTGCGTAACTTGAAGCCTGGAGACAAGCTCTACAAGGTGAATGACCGCGATGGGCTTTACGCGGCGGTGACGCCGGCAGGAGCCATCTCCTTCAGATATAACTACTCGGTCAACGGGCGGCAGGAGACGCTGACGATAGGCCGGTATGGAACGGGTGGCATCACGCTTTCGGAAGCGCGGGAACGACTGAACGAAGCGAAGAAGATGGTGGCGGCCGGGAAATCACCTGCCAGGGAAAAGGCGCGTGACAAGGCGCGCGTGAAGGATGCCGAGACGTTCGGCGCATGGGCCGAGAAGTGGCTGCGCGGCTATCAGATGGCTGACTCGACGCGCGACATGCGCAAGTCGGTTTATACACGAGAATTGAAGAAGCAATTTGGTAATCAGAAGCTCGCCGAAATCACGCATGAAGATCTGCGCGCATTGACCGATGCCATCGTCGAAAGAGGCGCGCCAGCCACGGCGGTGCATGCTCGCGAAGTGGTGTTGCAGGTCTATCGTTGGGCAATCGAACGCGGGCAGAAGGTGGAGAACCCTGCCGAGATGGTGCGCCCGACAAGCATTGCTCGGTTCGAGCCGCGCGATCGCGCGCTGGCACCGTCTGAGATCGGTCTGATGTTTCGCTACATGGAACGAGTGGGGACTTCGCCGCAATACAGGGCGGCGATCAAGTTGCTATTGCTGACGATGGTTCGAAAATCGGAGCTGTCCAATGCCAAATGGCCAGAGATTAATTTCAGCGAGGCACTTTGGACTATCCCGAAAGAACGGATGAAACGAAGGAACCCGCATCTGGTGTACCTGTCTCGTCAGGCGCTCGACATCTTCATCGCGCTCAAGACCTTTGCGGGTGGATCTGAATACGTGCTCCCGTCACGATACGATTCGGATGTGCCCATGAGCGCCGCAACCTTGAATCGAGTCATGACCTTGACGTACCAGGCTGCCCAGAAGAAAGGCGAGCCGCTCGCCAGATTCGGCCCGCATGATCTTCGTCGCACGGCCAGCACGCTATTGCATGAGGCCGGTTACAACACGGACTGGATCGAGAAATGCCTTGCTCACGAGCAGAAAGGGGTGAGGGCGGTCTATAACAAGGCGGAGTACCGAGAACAGCGGGTGGCGATGTTGCAGGACTGGGCCGACATGATCGACGAGTGGACTACCGGGCGACGGCAGTAACGCCGGGGCGGTCGGCCTGTTCTCCGGATTGCTTTCGCGATTCGATCCATTCCTCCACTTCGGCCAGGTCCCACGCGACGTTGCGGCTCGTGAGTACGATTCGGCATGGAAAGTCCCCGCGCTTCTCCATGTTGAAGATGGCGCGTTCCGACAGCGGGATCATGGCCAGCAGTGTCTTTCGATTGATCAGGGTCTTCCTCGGTAGAGTTCGGAGTTCATCGTCCATCGTTTTTCTCTCTGTCCCGGAAATGTAAATACCGGCCTAGCGTTATGCAGCGCTAAAACATTAGCATGGTGCAAATCTTTTTGACAAAAGAGAATGTTTAGCAAAGCGATAAACGCTTTGCTAAATCCGAGTCGATGAGGATTGCCGGACTGTCTCAGTGAGCCATGTCGTGAACGTTGCATCCACGACTTAAGTAGGCGAGTGCATTCACACGACTTCGCCTTTGAACACCACGACACCGACAATGGTCGCGGCTGCATTGAGTTCAATGATGCGGTTCGGCCAGTCCGGGTTCAGCGCCTTCAGGTACTGCCGGTTCCCCTCGACGATCAGTTGCTTGAAGGTGGCCTCATTGGAGTCATCGAGCCGTACCACCACGTATCTGCCGTGTACCGCGGCGACATAGGGGTCCACGAAAATCAGATCACCCTCGTGGAACTTGGGCTCCATGCTGGAGCCGCGAACACGCAACACGAAGGATTCCGGGCTGCACGTCACGGGGCAGGGCAGCAGCTCCACCCCATACGGGGGCACGAAACCCTCGGAGATTTCCGTCCATTCACCCGCCTGCACCCAGGAAATCAGCGGTCGCAAGCTGCGAATATCGGGCCCTTCATCGGCGTTCGGTTCTGGGGACTCAGCCGGTTGCTGCGACGGGTCGTCGTGGGCTTCGTCCATCCAGCCTAACGGTTTTCCCATGCCATGTTCCAGCTTTTCCGCCAGATCATCACCCACTCCCCTGGGCGTGCCCTTCTTGGTAGGCATTTGATTGCGGACTTGGCTCAGATAGGAACTATTGGTGCCGGCGACCCGGGCGAGTTTGGCCGCGGAACCGGCCTCGGCGATCAGTAGCTCGAGATTCTGGAGCCTGACCTGTTCGGGTTTTCGCTTCATGCGAAATAGTATAGCACCAGTTTACTAAAAAATTTAGCACTAAGATAAACACGCGTTTCTTGTCCGATAATTAGCTCAATGCTAATGTTTCTCCGCATGGAGCTAAAAAATTTTCTAAGGGCGGCAACCAAGCGGGAACGTGCCGAAATAGCGGGGGTTTGCAACGATTCCGTCTCGTATCTCTACCAACTGGCGGGAGGGCATCGCTATGCCAGCGCCCTGCTGGCGACCCGGATCGAGCAAATCACCCGGCGGGTGGCCAGGAAATCCGATGGTCGGCTCAAGGTGGTGCCGCGAGAAAGCCTGGTCCGGCACCCTGAGATCTTCGCCGGGGTGCGCGAGGAACCGGACGCAGAGTATGGCGAGTCACCATGAGTAAACGTGCCGCCAACAAGACGACCTCCCCGGAGAAGTCCTTGCCCCCGCCGGCAATCGGGATACTGCCGGATGGGCCGACCCCCATGCGCCTGGAAGTCGCGCGCATCAAGGCCTACGACCGCAATCCGCGCCGAAGCGAAAATCCGGAATATGACCGCATCAAGGCCTCGATCCGTGCCGAGGGCATGGATCAGCCCTTGGTCATCACCTGCCGACCCGGTGAGACCGACTACGTCGTTGGCGCCGGCGGCAACACGCGACTGCATATCCTGCAGGCGCTGTATCAAGAAACGGGCGACGAGCGATTCCAATGGGTCGATTGCTTATTCAAACCATGGCATGAAGAGTCGGATGTGCTCCTGGCGCATCTAAGAGAAAACGATCTGCGCGGTGGCTTGAGTTTCATCGACAAAGCGCAGGCGGTTTTCGATGCAAAGGAACTGCTGGAAGAGGAGAAGGGCATCGATAGTCTTTCGCAGCGCCATCTCGAAACGATACTCCGAGAGCGCGGCTACAGCTTGAGTCATGGGCTGATCTCCCAGATGGGCTACGCGGTTCACACCTTGCTCCCGGTGATTCCTCGTGCACTGAAGTCGGGTCTCGGCCGACCGCAGGTGGAACGAATTCGCGCCCTGGAAAGGGCGGCGCGCTGTATATGGAACAAGCGCAAGCTGGGTGATGACGAATCCTTCGGTGCAGTGTTCGCGGCATTATGTGAACGATACGACGGTCCCGAGTGGGATATCGAATTGTTACGCAATGCCATTGAGATCGAGATTGCGGAAGAGCTCGAGGTGAGTATCCAGGCTATACGCGTTGAACTGGATGCGCAGCTTTCAGGCCGCGAGATTGAAATTCCCATCCTCGAGAACGACCACGATGCTGATGCACCAGAGGAAAGAGACGCTTCTCCAGTAGTTTCTCTGGTGAAAGGGAAAAGTGTCGCCGAGGACCAGGATATTGGTGACTCACGCGGTAATAACTCAGATGCGGCATCGAAGCGTGAAGAGTTTCCATCGCAACGATCATCGCATGTGAACGTGCCCGATGCTTCGGAGGAAGAGTCAGAGGAACCGCCGGATGACTCGATCGATGCAAGGGCGGATTCCAGCGAGAGTTCGATCACGCTCAGCCAACCCGTTACCACGGACCTCAAATCGCTGCGTGCCCGTGCCTGGACGCTGGCCGCTCGTCTCGCGCAACGCAATGGTATCGGCGACCTGGTCGCGCCTCTGTCCGGCAAGGGACTCGGATTCATCCTCCGTGACGTACCGGATTCGTCGCTGGCCGATCAGCTGGACACCGACACGCTCGGCCAGGTCTCCATGTTGTGGTGGCACCTTGCCGCCTGTGCTGAGATGACCGTCGCACCACTGGACGCTGTCGTCGTCACGTTGGCCGACGACTCGATCCTGCGCCAGGCGTTGGAGAATCAGGATGCCGGGCTGCTCTTCAACAGCGTCTGGACGCTGGACCCGGGACATACCGGCTACCAGCTTTGGCGCCAACTTGGCGAGCAGGACTGGCAGGACTTGCTCAACCTGATGGATACCTACCGCCGCATATATCGTGCAGCGGAGGCCTCGCAAATTAGGCTCTGGGAGTAGGCGCGATGGACGGGACCAAGGAATCTGATTTGATCACGGCCGTGCTGATGTATGCGATCCGCTGCCTGGCGGAAGGCGATCAAGCCGCGCTGCGCAACATGAACTTCGGTCCGCGCGAAATCGAGGCATTGCGCGAGATGAACTTGGCCGATCTCTACCGCGTCGAGTCCTTGCGGGCCCATTGTCTGGATATCGTTCTCAACCGGGACGTGTACTGGCCCATGATCGACCACCTGCGCCGGCAGCGCGAATCCGAAGACCTGCAACAAGTGCTGATCGCCGCCGACGCACCGTTGGAGATGATGCAAACACTCTTCGGTTTAGGGTCCCGCGAATACACGCGACTGCGCCGTATGCTCACCGTCGATCCATCGGTCGGCCGTCCGGCGGAACCCGACGAAGAGAGCACGCACAAGCTCTGGAACGTCTGGGTCCAGCGTGCGGACCGCGAAGAAGAGGGTCCGCTCCAGCCGGACCAGTATCTTGCCATCCACCGTGAAACCGGCATCTCGATGCGGGCCATATGGAACTTGACGCAACGTTGGAATCAATACGGTGATCTGACAGGACGAAACGGTCACGATTCTGCGGAGCGAGCGTGTTCGGATGGGTGAAGGTTCTCGCGGACTCCGACCCGAGACCCATGCACTCGATGCACTGATACAGGCAACCATCGAACGGGCACAACAGGAATCGGGTAGCACGCACACCGATACCATGTTGTTCATGGGGAACCGGCATCAGGCGTTCCCCACACTGGTGGTGCAAGACCCTGTACTCGAACCTGTGGACAAGCTTGCATGGATGGTCATCATGCTGCAGGCCCAGGAGACCGGTGGTAGTACGGCGTTCCCCAGTTATGAGTATCTCGCCAAGAAGACCAACGTCTCCTCCACATCGACCATCTCCCGAGCTATCGCCATTCTGCGCGCCACTCGTTGGCTGACCTTGTGCGCGCGGCTGCGCGAGGCGAGTGGCCGCTTCCGCGGCAACGTCTATGCGCTTCACGACGAACCCCTGCCATTGGCGGACGCCCTACATCTGGACCCGGACTATATGAAGTTCCTGCAGCAGTCGCTCGGGCATCATCATGCGCGCGTGCGCCTTGTCGCCAAGGCGGTGCTGGATACCATCGACGATGATATTCAGGAAGGTCTCGATATTTGTGCGCAAGGCCATCCACTCGAACGTCGCATGCAGGCGGCGGAGGTGATTCAGCAGGATTCAGCGCGGCGCTATTTTGCGTTCAGCGCAAAGGTAATGACGCAACTGCGCAACGTGGTCAGTGAAGACGGTGCGGATCACCGGGACCAAAATTCAAAGGCGGATGAAACAGCGTCCCAAATTTTGAGCCCACAAAATTTAAAGTCTAGTAGTTGTAGTAGTTATATAAATAAAACTACTACTACAAAAACTACTGGCGAGAAAAAAAATTCAGGGTCATTGAATAACGAGTCGCCCCTGATCTATCCCAAGCGCCTCTCGGACAATCAGCGCGAACTGGCAGATCGCTATTTGAAATCCGTGCCCGCCGCTGCACGCCAGTCCATCCTCGATGAACTGGAAGGCCGGTTTCGTTCGGAGCAAAAGGGCATGAAGCCGGTGTATGACGAAATGCGCTTCCTGCACTTTCTGTGTCGCGCCGCAAGCAAGGGCGAGTTCGTACCGAATCTCGGCATCAAGGTGCACGACGAACGCATCGAGCGGGAGAAGGCGCGCTTGAGGTACCTGAAGCAACAGGAACAAAGTCTGGAAGAGGCGAAGCGTCGCGATAGTTCCAGCGCCTCAGGTCAAAGACAGCTCGCAGAGCTACGAAAGTCGCTCAACCTGCCTGCACGCCATAAGAGCGACAAAGAATCAGGCTGACTGATAACGGAAATGCGGTGGTTACAGTGTAACCATGGTCAATTGAACGTTTTCGGTTGCCATCAAAACCAATGTCCTCGCATCCTGCAGGACAGGAAATGCTCTTCGTCCGAGAATAACCGGGGAATGGGACAAGTTCCGGCTGAATGCACCTAATATCAGCTTACTGGTCGCGTAAATCGCTTACGTGCGCGCTCAACTTGGGATCTGAAAACGCAGTCCTCAACATGATCATTGATTAGCCCCATTGCTTGCATGAAAGCATACACTGTGGTGGGTCCGACAAATTTCCAGCCACGTTTTTTCAAATCCTTCGACAAGGCAATCGATTCCAGAGACGTCGAAGTGGTCTGGGGCTTGGTTAGTGGCTTCTTGTCAGGTTCGTATTGCCAGATATAGGCAGCCAAGGAGCCTTCCGTATTGACGAGTTCCTGGGCACGTTTTGCATTATTGATAACCGCCTCGATCTTGCCGCGATGACGGACGATACCTTCATTCTTGAGCAATCGATTGACGTCGCGCTCTGTGAATCGCGCTATCCTGTCGAAATCGAAATCATGGAAGGCGACGCGAAAGTTTTCGCGCTTGGCGAGGATGGTGCGCCAGCTCAGCCCGGATTGAAAACCTTCCAGACACAATTTCTCAAACAAGCGATGATCATCGCAGACCGGAAATCCCCACTCTGTATCGTGATAGTCAAAAAATTCCGGTGCGACACTGCACCACTGGCAGCGTGGCCTGCCGTCGGGACCCTCTATCGTCTTACTCATACGTTGTCCTTGTCATGAAAAAACAGAAGAGGAATATTGCTCACGTGAGAAGGAACTTTAGCCGTTCATCAACTTTTGCTGGCGTGATTTCCAGAATTTCCGCGGTCACCACATCTTCCGCGACAAACGGATCCTCATTCACTCTGCTTTGAAGATCGGCCAATGTTGTATTATGCGCAACGATCCCGCCACCCGCGTTGGGCTGAACACTGCCAACCAACAAAAAAATGCCCTCATCAAAACCGCGTTCGATCCATTCGTTGTGACCTACCATGAATTGACCAGCCTGGCCTCTGTTGTCAGAAAATTTAAGTAGAACAATAAACACCTCTTTCCTCCTGTCGATCCTATTTATGTGGTTCTTCTGTTAGTGTGGTCGATTTCAGCCACTCGCAAATCTGCTTGACTTCTTTCCTCACGAATTGCTCATCATGAAAGGTACTTGCCAGCGTGGCGACACCTTGGCTCCAGGCAAGAACGTGCATGGCCAGTACATCTGCATCTTTCTTGTGACCGAGCAAGATAAATTGCTGACGTAACCATGTGCGAAAGAGGGTGAAGACTTTGCTCGCCTCGTCTTTTGAGGTGTGATTCAGCTTAGCAAGTTCGGTGCATAACGTACCGACAGGACAACCGAAATACTTGATCTTGGACCAATTGGTAAGCAGGATATGAATATAGCGTTTGATCCGATCTGCCGGATTGTCCTCTTCTGTTTCCCAGCTTTCCAGCATCTTCTTGGTATTGGCCAGGCGCTGATCTATCACGGCATCGAGAATGTCATCCTTGGTTTTGAAGTGATAGTAAAAATTTCCTCGCGAGATCTGTACGGCATCGGCAATATTCGCAAACGAGGTGTGCTCGTAGCCTTGCTGATAGAAGAGCTGATCGGCGGCTTCAACAATATGATTGCGTGTGGTCTTGTCGCTCATGATTAATACCTCCCCCGCCAACCGTACCTCAAGGGTCAGTTCGCATAAGTTTCTTCGCCATGATAAAGAGGGTAGTCGGTGTAGCCAGCTTCTCCGCCACCGTAGAGGGTGTTTGGATCGGCGTCAGCTAAGGGTAAGCGCTCCTGATAGCGACGCACCAGATCCGGATTAGCCAGGAATGGAATACCGAAGGCGACCAGGTCCGCGGTGCCGCTACGTAGCGCCGTTTGCGCACGTTCCAGGTCATAGCCGTTGTTGGCAATATAGGGGCCTGCAAACTTGGCGCGCAAGGCACTGTAATCCAAGGTGCTGGACTTCGACATCATATCGCCTTCGAGCACGTGCATATACGCTAATCCACGCGGACTTAACTGATCCATGAAATAGCCAAAGTGCGTTTGCGGGTCGGAATCTGACATCGAATTGAAACCGTTCTCAGGGCTCAGGCGAACGCCCACACGCCGCGCCGGCCACACCGTGCAGACCGCATGGAGGATTTCGTTCAACAGACGCATGCGGTTCTGCACGTTACCACCATATGCATCACTGCGGTGGTTGCTGCCATCTCGCAGAAACTGGTCGATGAGATAGCCGTTGGCGCCATGGACTTCCACGCCATCGAAGCCTGCGCGCTTGGCCATCTCGGCGCCATGCTGGAACTGTGACACGATGTTAGGAATTTCGTCGGCCTCGAGTGTGCGCGGCGTCACGAAATCCTGCATACCGGTGTACGTGACGGCTTGTCCCTCAGGCCTCAGCGCAGACGGGCCCACAGGTGCGGCGTCGTCTGGCAGCATGCTCGGGTGAGAAATCCGCCCGCAGTGCTGTAGCTGAATGAAAATGTGTCCCCCGTCCGAGTGCACCGCTTCTGTCACGGGCTGCCAGCTTGCTGCCTGGGCATCTGTGAAAATCCCCGGCGTGAAGGGATAACCCACGCCTTCCGATGAGACCGGGGCGGACTCGGTCACGATCAATCCCGCGCTGGCGCGTTGTTGGTAGTAGGTCACATCATTGGGGTCACGATACCGTTTTCATCGGCGCGATTGCGTGTCATTGGCGCCATCACCATTCGGTTGGCGAGTATCAGGTCGCCTAACTGGAATGGCTCGAACAAATCAGCAGACATATTAGTCTCCTTCGGTCTGGTGCGGTTAGAGTAGGACACATGTCCTACAATAATGGCTAGAGTAGGACAAGTGTCCTATCGTGTCAAGGCCCAACGGAGCGTAGGAAATATATGGCGTGCCAGATTGCTGGAGGCTGTATGAATCTTGTGGTCACAGTGTAGCCACCATCCACTTGTCTTCATCGGTCTCCATCTCACGATTTCAAACACGTCGAACCGTGCAGGAATAAAGCCTTGTCTGTCGGCGCCGGTCATGGATTGATGAGGGACTCATTCAAAGTCAATCAGGATGAAGGATATGGCGCATGAATTTCGGTAAATCGGATCCAGAACAAAAAACAGAACTGCGCCCGGAAGAAACGAACGTCGATGCCGGGCCGGGAGCGCTGCGTGGGCAAGCGTGGCTGACGGTCCAGACCCGGCAGGCGCAACGGTTGATCCGCGGGCGCAACGGCAACGCCGACAAACCGGCGATCATCGGACTGGTGGGATTTGCCGATCGGTTGCGTGTGATCTGGCAGGCGGCACGTAGTGACGATCCCTATGCTGATTGGTGGTTGGTCAAGGTGCACGAGGCACTGGAACGGGTGCGTGACCTGGTCAAGAACGAGCAGGCCGCATTGGACGCACAGCTCGATCAGCTCACCGCTTTGGAGGTGGCTGTGGCGGAGTCGATGAAGCCGTTCCGGATCGCGCTGCAGTTCGCCAACCCCTATGCCTACCGCGGCGCACAACTAATCGCCGAGTACGACAGGTTTGTGTGCACGCTGTTGACGGCCCACCATGTGGGAGTACTAACCGGCGCGGCGATGGAAGGTTTACTCAATGCGTGTGCGCGCAAGATCCGCGGCGCATTCGCGGTGCCGCAAGGCTATCACTTCCTCAACGTCGATCGCGCTGCAGTCCAACAAGGCACCGCCAACGCGAGTCGCGCCCGGCAGATCATGGGCGAAGTTCCGGAAGACGTGTTGAACGGAGCGCGCCAGGCACCGCTGGCACCCCGCAAAATCAGATTCCCCGAAGAGGCGGCCAAGCACATCCGTCTCAAGCCTGTCGATTCGGCGCCGAAGGCGGCTACTGCCGCGGTAAACAGCGACGTGGTTAGCACGTAGTTTTCTCTGGTATGCCACACGTTGCCCGCCATACTCCTGCGACGACACGGTCAATGCCGGTAGGGCCGAAGACGTATGGCTAAGTCAGCAGGAGGTAAACGCATCAACCTGCAGCTCGATCCGCGAGTGGCGTTCGAGGCCCTGATCCTGAACCGGATGGATCGAATTCCGGAAGGCCGGCGTCAAGAGTGGTTGCGCGGGCTCCTAGTGCAGGGCTTCCGCCAAGAATGTCAATCGCTGCGGGTGGTGCAGGACGAAATTGATCCACAGCCGATCAAAACACCGCAAGGACAAGGAGTGTCAGCGAGGCAACCGCGAACCGCGTTTGCCGCCTGGTTGGCGCAACCCGTGGCTTCACCGGACACCGCAACCAAGACGCCACCGGTGGCGGTCGAAGCGAACACTGCGGCGCAGGGTAAGCCCTTCGCCGGCTTGAGAAAGGTGATCGGCTGAGGCCGGTTGCATAAAACACAAGACAAGAACGGAGGAGCAATGATGCCGGATTCCAATACGATGACGCCCATCCAGGTGGGCCTCGATGACGGTTATGCCTTTACCAAGGTGGCTTTGCCGGATGGCAGACTGATCGCCATTCCCTCTCGTGCCAGGGTCGGCAAGTCCGGCGTCACCTGGATCCACGACGGCCGACAGCGCATCTTCGAGTACGAAACCGAGGGGGCGGTGTATGCGGTGGGCGCCGTCGACGGTGCGCCCACGCATTTCGAGGGCTATCCCATTTCGGGTCTGAACCGGGTCATCGTACAGCATGCCCTGCAGGAAGCAGGTCTTGCGGGCCGCTCCATTCATGCGGTCTCCGGACTCCCCGTCAGCGCCTTCTACAAGAAGAACGGCGAACAGCGTCGCGACACCATCGAGAAGAAGCGCCTCAGCCTGAAGCAGGCGGTGCAACCGAAGACTGAGCGGCTGCCGGCTGCGATCGCGTTCCACGAGGTGATCCCGGAGGCGCTGGCCGCGTGGTACGACTATGTCATCGTTACCAAAGCCAACGAAGCCATCCTCGATGAAGCACGCTTGTCGGTGCCGATCGCTATCGTGGACATCGGCGGGCGCACCACCGACTACGTGGTCGTGAAGGACCAGGGCGTCGTTCACGCGTCGTCGGGTTCACTGCAGGGTGGCATGTTGGACGTTAAACAACAGGTGGCCAACGGAGTCCAGGAACGCTTCGACCTCGAGAACGTGGGCGAGCAGCTAGTGTCATCCGCCGTTGAATGTGGCGTCGTGCGTTTGCACGGCAAGGATCACGATGTCGCGGAACTGGTGGACGCCGCAAAGCGGGAGTTGGTGGAACGGCTGTATGCCGAGACCCGTCGTCAACTCGGGCTGGGAGTGGAACTGGACCGGATAGTGTTCGTCGGCGGTGGCACCGTGGCGCTGGCGGAGCACATCGCCAATTGGTTTCCCAACCAGGCCATCGCCGAACACCCGGCCTTCGCCAACGCGCGCGGAATGCTGAAGTATCTGCAATACGTCTGCGAAGAGTCGGACGCGGCCTGAGATTGGTTTTATACGTGGTCACTGCGGTCTCAGTGACAAACAAGGCGCCTTAGGACCGTGCAACAGGCGCCGTGGCGAATGCCCCGGTCCAGCTTCAAGGAAACGTCGTCGTTTCCGTTTTTTACCAACCCTGCCGGGGAAGCGTTCCCGTCAGGGATGTGCTTGCTCCGGATGAAACCAACCTGAAGGAGTAAGTGTTATGTCCAACAACGAAAGTACCAAGTATTTCGATCTTCACACCAACGGCATCGGTTATCTCAACCGTGTCCGTGAGGTGACGCCAGAAGAGGGTACGCCCTTTCTGAGTGTCACCATTGCCGCCTTACGCGGCAGTGTCGACAACGTCCAGTACACGCATTTTGAGTGTCCCGTGTCCGGCAAGAAGGCGCAGGAGATTGTGCGCCAGCTCAAGTCGGCCGTGGAGGGCAAGTTGAAGGTGCTCATTGGATTCACGCTCAGTGATCTGTATGCGGAATCCTTTACCTACAAGAACGGTGACAAGGTCGGCGAGACTGGCGTCAGTCTGAAGGCCCGTCTGCTTAGCATTTCGTGGGCCAAGGTCGATGGCCAGCCGTTCGTTACGGAGCAGGAGACCGCTGCGTAGATCCACAACCGGCCGGGTAACGATGTTACCCGGCCACCTTCCAACCCATCGGGGAATCATTCCCCCGCGGGTCTGGTCTCCCCGTCAATTCGAGGAGATCAGTCATGAAGAATACGGAGGACCGGTTTACCGGTCTAAAGCCGTCGGAGCTTAACGACGAGGAGAAGCAATCAGTGGTGATACTGGCAATGAAGTTATTGGCAGTTAAGCATCGAGCTGGGAGAGCCTTGAGCAGTCCAGAGGAGACACGGAATTTTCTGCGTCTTCGCCTGGCCGATTACCGCAATGAGGTATTCGGGAGTCTGTTTCTGGATAACCGGCATCGAATCATCGCTGTGCGTGAGTTGTTTCAGGGCACCATTGATGGTGCCTCGATTCATCCTCGCGTCGTTGTGCAACAGGCCCTGGAGGCGAATGCAGCCGCCATGGTCTTTTTCCACAATCACCCTTCGGGTGTCACGGAACCCAGTCGTGCGGACGAGATGATCACCCGCCGGCTGAAAGAGGCACTCGCACTGGTTGACGTGCGTGTGCTGGACCACTTCGTTGTGTCGGGTGGTGAAAGCGTGTCATTCGCTGAATCGGGACTTTTGTAATATGTGGAGTGGCGCATCATTGTGCCCAGGCCTCCCGCGTTTTCGCGCGGGAGGCCTCCACATTTGTCAGAGCTTGCGCAGCCAGCCGGCGAGGTCTGAGCCGTCCAGCAGCAGTCGCCCGCCGGGCGGTGGCGCCACGGCGTCCGGGAATACCTGAGCAAGAGCCCGGCGCTTGAGGTCGAGATCGGCGCGGGCATAACGCATGGTCGTGTTCAGGCCTGCGTGGCCGAGCCAATGACTGATGGTTGCGAAGTCGACGCCGGACTTGAGCAGTGCCACCGCCGTGCTGTGCCGGATCGAGTGTGGGTGAAGCTTCTTGCTCTTGAGAGAGGGTGCGATTTGTGACGCCTTGTCCACGTATCGGCGCAGCAGGTAGCGTACACCGTAGCGCGTCAGCGGCGCCCCGCGTGCGTTCGTGAATACGAGCGGAGAGACCGATTCGTCGACAAAGCCACCTCGTTCGGAGATCAGATCGCGCAGCAGGCGTGCCGTGGCCGGCCACAGCGGGCAGGTCCGTGCCTTGCGTCCCTTCCCGAGCAGCCGTACCTGCGGCGGAGCCTCCAGGCGCACGTCGGCGACGCGGACATTGAGGGCTTCCTGGACTCGGGCGCCGGTGTTGAACAGGAACGCAAAGAGCGCGTAGTCGCGCCGGCCGAGTTCCGTTGAACGATCAATGCTCTTGAGCAGCGCGTCGAGCTCGGCACGATCAAGATATTCGATCGGTGCCTCTATTGCCCCTCGCTTGAACGGCATGGCGATGATCCGCTGAAGGGTGCCCAGATGCTCCGGGCACTGTCCGGCGAGGTAGCGCGCAAAGACGTGGATCGCCCCGAGCCGCGCATTACGGGTGGCGATGCTGTTGTGGCGCTCGGCTTCGAGCGCCGCAAGGAAGCGTGTGATGCGCTCGACGGTGAGGTCCGGCACGTCCAGACGGTCCACCGTGCAGTGCAGTTCCTGCGCCATGAAGCGCAGAAGCAGCAGCAACGCATCGCGGTAGCTGCGGATCGTGTGGGGGCTCAGGCCCCGCTGGACGGGGAGAAAATCCTCGAAGAACGTGACCAGATCGCGGCCCAGGGCCGTAGGGGTCGTGCGACTCATGAGGCACCTCCCTCGATCAGATCAGCGCACGAGCCGGCGAAACGCTGGCTCGCGAGGGCGACTACCGCCGGCATGAAGCGCAGGTAATAGGTCGTCGAAGCGATCGAAACATGCCCCATGTACATCGAGAGCCTGGGCAGCTCGGCCTGTACGTCGCGACCCTCCTCGTACCAGCGGCGAAGCGCTTCCACCGCAAAAGCGTGGCGAAAATCGTGTACACGTGGCATTCGCGGGGCATTCGCCCAAATGCCTGAGCGGCACATAACTTCTCGTATCGCCTGACTCATTCCTCCAGCCGTATAGCCACGCTCGGCGCTCCTGCAAAGCAGCATCGCATTGCTCGCGGTGCGGGGAACGAACGCAGCCCTGACGCGCAGGTACCTCTGCAGCTCCTGGGTGGCGCTCGGGGAGAGCGGCACCCACCGGGACTTGTGGAACTTCGAACCCTGGATCCGCAGGACACCCGTTTCGGCGTCGGCGTCCTCCAACCGCAGTCGTGCCAGCTCGCCGCGACGAAGACCCGCTGTGTACATCAGCACGATAGCGATACGGTGAACGGCGTATGGCAGGTCACGACCGGCACTTGCGGGGCGGCGGTCGATGACATCGAGCAGTCGCCGGACCTGGTCAGCCTCAATCGCTGTGGGTAACGGATACGGCCGATGGCGCCCCAGGGTCTCGCGCTGAGGCAGAAAACACCGGCTCTCGCGACGTCGGCGATAGCGGCAGAATCGATAAAGCATCATCGCCCAATCGACCTGGGTGTTGTGGGCGCAGTGGTGGAGCTGGCGTCGCCAGCCCTCGAAGCTCTCGGCGTCGAGGTCGGAATGGCCAGCCCGTGCGAGATAGGCCCGCAGGCGATGCAGCACATACTCGTCGAGCCGGATGGCACGGCCGAGAGCACGCCGACTCGAGATGTACGCCTGTACGGCAGCGTCAAAGCGATGCAGCGGAGAGGACTTACTCATGGCTCCCTCCCGTCACGGATGGAACAGGGAGAGCGACACTACGCAGCATGGCCACATCGAGTCTCAAGTAGGCGCTGGTGCCGAAGAAGCTGTGATGCCCGAGCACATCCCCGATCGCCTTCATACCCACGCCGCGGCTGAGCAAGCGCATCGCGAAGGTATGCCGCAGCCGGTATACATGCTTGGCGCAGTCCGGCAACCCTGCCTCGCGCATGCGCTTGCGGAAAATGTCTCCGACGGCCGTGCGTTCGAGCGGGATGTAGGGGCAGCGCAACCGCAGGAAGAGCATTGCCGAGGCGCTGGTACTGGCACCGCCGGCGCGGCCGTGGTCCAGGTAGTCACGCAGCAGCTGCAGCGTGCGCGCGTCGAGGGGCAGCGTCAGCGGCGAGCGCGTCTTGGACTGGTAGACGTGGAGGAGCCCCTGCTCCCAGTCGATTGAGTCAAGGCGCAATGCGACGACCTCGTTGGGGCGCAGCCCGTAGAAGGCGATCAAATGCAGAACGCACAGGTCGCGCCAGCCGCCGCGGCTGGTGCAATCGATCGAGCGCAGCAACTGCAGCACGCTCGGCCAGGGCAGCGCGCGCGGCGGCAGCTCGTCTCGATAGGTGCGCGGCATATCGAGCCCGTCGAGGCGCTTGTGCACCAGGCCCACATCGTACGCATAGCGCAAGAACGCCCTCAGGTGCGCGATCTCGTGCTGCAGGGAGTGACGGGAGATCTTCCGGCTGCGCTCGAGGATGAAACTTTCGAGATCGTCGCGTGAAAGCTTCCGCAGGGATCCCCGCGGACTCAGGAAGCGTGCCAACAGCCCACGCAGCGTGTTCTTATGGTGCCTGCGGGTCGAGACAGACAGGCCGCGAACTTCGGTAAGATACTGATCATACGGAAGAATAAGAACCTCTGAGGGTGAAGCCGGCTCGGGCACCAGGCGTCCCTGCGCGCGCAGATAACGTGTGTAGACGCGCCGGGTGCCGGCGAAATGGTGGAACCGCGTGCGGGGATGGCGCTCGCGGCCAAAGGCGGCCAGGAGATCGGCTTCCCGGAGGATCGGCGGCGAAGAGCCGGACCACAGCCGCGGCATAACGAACAGCAGCCGTCGGATATGGCAGTCGATGGTGTAGTCAGTGTAGCGCTCGGTACGAAGCCACTCGATGAAAGCGATGGCCTCATTCTCCGCCGGGGACTCTTTGACCATCCGGCGTGTGCTGGGACGTAGATCAATGCTCATGGTGCCCTCCACAGGCGTAGTTGGGGGGCAAACACTATGTCGGACGCGAAAATCTATGTGGAGTAGAAAGGGCGGATGATGGCCTCACGCTGCTGGGCCATCATCCGTACTCCACATATTACAAAAGTCCCGATTC
>WGLP01000003.1 GCA_016125505.1 Gammaproteobacteria bacterium | reverse complement strand
TGCGTCCTGCACGCTCTTGGCGTCGAACGCCGCCTTGGGCCATGCGGCCAGCACGGTTTGCGGGCTCAGCAAGCCGGCGCCCACCGCCACAGCCACGGCGCTGCCCGCCAGGCTGCCTTGTAAAAAGGTTCTACGTTTCATTCGGTATTCCTCCTGGTAAAGTTGCGACTGGACTATCGCAAAATCCAGACCAAGGTGTCTGTGTATATAAAACAAAGACTTAACGAGTTAACGAACCCGGCCATCGTGCAGATTGCACGATTGAGATTGCAAAATCGGTCCGGCGGTCCCTAGTTTCCGCCCTCGTCAGTGCCAGGGTCCGCGTCGCCACGGTACTGCTGCAACTTGCGCCACAGGGTGGATTTGTTGATCCCCAGCGTCGCCGCGGTCTGCTCGCGATTCTGGTGATGATGCGCCAGCACTTTGAGGATGTAGCGCCGCTCCAGTTCTTCGAGAGTAGGCAGGTCATTGCCCAGGTCTGCCGGTGTTGTTGGCGCCGCCCGGGCACTGCCCAGTTGGTCCAGATGCAATAGCGCATGATCGGCGAGGGCCACGTGCCGCTCCACCAGGTTCTGCAGCTCGCGCACATTACCCGGCCAGTCGTATTGCATCAGCTGCTGCATCGAGGGCGCGTCGAAACCTGTCACCTCGCGATGATACTGCCGGCTGAAGCGTTCGATAAAATACTGCACCAGCTCGGGGATGTCCTCACGCCGCTCACTCAGGGCGGGCATCCGGAACTTCACCACGTTGAGACGGTGATAGAGGTCGTGACGAAAACTCCCCTGGGCTACACGCGCCGCCAGATCCTGATTGGTTGCCACGATAAAACGCACATCGATAGCGATAGGCCGGAGACCGCCCACGCGAGTCACCTGCTGTTCCTGCACCACCCGCAGCAACTTGATCTGCATCGCGTCGGAGATGTTACCGATTTCATCCAGGAACACCGTGCCGCCGGCGGCCGCCTCCAGCAAGCCCGCCTTACTCGACACCGCGCCGGTGAACGCGCCTTTTTCGTGCCCGAACAATTCGCTCTCCAGCAAGGTATCGCTCAGGGCGCCGCAATCGATCACGACGAAGGGCTTGTCGGCATACTGTCCCTGATAGTGGATCGCGCGCGCGGCCAGTTCCTTGCCGGTCCCGGATTCCCCTTCAATGATGACATTACAGCGAATGTCCGCGAGCTTCTCGATAATCCGAAAGACATCGTGCAGCACCCTGGCATGCCCGATGATGCCGAAGCGATTGCGTTCCTCACTGAGCTGGCGCCTGAGCAAGGTGTTCTCGCGCACGAGGGCTTCATGCTGCAGGGTCTTTTCGATCTGCAGGCGTAACTCGTCCATATCAAACGGCTTCTTGACGAAATCACTTGCGCCCAGGCGCATGGCCTCGATCGCGCTTTCCACGTCGGCATAGCCGGTAATGATGATAAACGGCACGGTGTTATCGAGTTCGCGTACTGCCGCCAGCAGATCGATGCCGCTGAGTTTGGGCATGCGTAAATCACTGATAATGATCTGTGCCGACTGATCCTTGAAAAACGCCAGTGCCTGTTGTGAATCCTGAAACACCTGCACCCGATAGTCGGCGCCCTCGCTGAAACGCAGCATCAATTCCCCGGCCTTGGGGTCATCATCCACAAACAGAATCGTAGGCGCCTTACTCATGCTGCGTCTCCTCTGGCACGCGCGGTATCACCATCGTCGCGGTCGTGCCTCTATCCGGATTATTGCTCAGGACCAGCTTACCACCGTGGCGTTCGACAATGCCGAGACTGATGGACAATCCCAGGCCGCTGCCCTCGCCCTCCGGCTTGGTAGTAAAGAAAGGATCGTAAACAAGATCGAGATCATCAGCTGCGATACCCGTACCTTGATCGATCACACTTATCGAGACCTCTTCGCTGTCGACCTGGACGATCACGTGCACTTCGTCGCCATTGGCGCTCGCCTGGATCGCGTTGATTAACAGATTGATCAGGGCCTGTTGCAACTGGCCACGGTCACCCTCGATCACCACATCTTCCGGACAATCATGGCTGAGCGTGACGCCCTTACTCTTCGCGCTCTGTTGCACCAGCGCAAAGGTGTCCAGCAGCCATTGCCGAATGGCAAAAGGCACATAATGCGGCGTGACCTGGCGTGCGAAATTCAGAATCCCCCGGATGATCTCGCTGGCGCGCAAGGCCTCTTCCTTGAGGGATTTCAAATCCTGCAGACTGCGCGCATCATCCGGCCCCAGCTGACGTTCGATCAGCTTGGCAAAGGACAGGATATTATTCAGCGGATTGTTAATCTCATGCCCGATACCCGCCGCCATCTGGCCAATACTCGCCAGCTTGGCGCTTTGCAACAGCATATGCGTCGCCCTGTCGCGCTCTTCGCTGGTCTTGTCCAGGGAGTCCGCCATGGTATTAAAGGCAATCTCCAGGTCGCGTATCTCGTCGACCGCGGCGTCGGTGCTCACCCGCTGCACCTGTTCACCGCGCGCATAGGACAACAGATTGCGCGACAACGCCGCCAGTGGCCGCGCAATAATGCGCACGCCGATATTGCCCAGCAATAAACTGATAATCAGCGCGATGGCCGCCACCGACCAGATTACCCAGCGGATCTGCTGGAACGGTTCGACAATCTGATCATTGTCGATACGCAGCCCGATGATCCAGCTGGTCAGACTGTTGGGATAGGGATAAAACTCATTGAAATAGAGTGTCTGCTTCGCCATCGGATAATAGCCCTTCTGATTATCCGTAATCGCCAGCAGGAGCTTCTCGCCGTAGACACCCTGAAAATTGCGCACCACGCCGCGAATCTGGGAGAGACGAATTTCCTGCTGGTCGTCGTAGAGCAACAAACCATAGCGCAATTTGTTATCCGAATTGTTCTCGGTCAGGAACAATTTACCCTTGTACAGTCGCGGTGCATTATCGAGGATACCGTCGATGGTCTCGCCGAACAGCGTCAGGCTCAGGGCGCCGACCAGGTTATCGCCATCGTACAGCGGCACGATATAATCCAGCAGCGGCAGGATACTCATGTAATCCGATTGCTGTTCGTTTTGTGCCAGCACCGTCATACTCACTTCACCACGCGGCAATTTCTTCAGGCGTGACATGAAACGTGGACCATCCGCTTCCTGCTCGGCATACATAATGCCGTTGACACCTTCGTAGATCGGTGCCGAGACCTTGTTGTCATCCACCTTGATGAAACTGTTTCCATAACGATCCATCAGACGCATGATGTACATGCCGGGCAAGATCGTCTGGAAACCTTCGAAGTAATGCGTAATGCGGCTGCGATCGACATTCAGCATCGGGTCGATATCGCCCTTTTCCAACTCGGCCATCACCGGGAGAAAATCCTGAACCGGCGCCGCACGCGTCAGGCCCATCGCGAGGTCGCGGTTGGATTGCAGGTGCCGTTCCAATTCACCGGTGAGGGTTTCAAGACTGGTGGCGACCGCATCGCGCACGCCGCGCTCGTAATCGTATTCGATGTAATAGGTCGCGGATAAGGCCAGCGCCGTCAGCGGCACGATGGTCGCCAGAAATACCCAGCTGAAAATTTGGGTTCGGATGCGCACGCGCTTAACTTTTCCGCCGGGTTCCTACTGCCATGCATCGACGGCTTGTTGCGCGATGGCGTTGTCCGCCCGCACCACCAGCCCGCTATTGGAGATCGTCACCCGGTATTGTCCCTTGTCCACCATGGGCATGTATGCCGCACTGCCGTAGACGGCATCCAGCCAGGGCAGTTTGCGCTCGCTCTTTTGCACCAGCGACCACAGATCGATCCCCTTGTCGTTATCCAGACGATACACCGTACGCACGCCGCTGCGTTCCTGTTGAATATCGCGATAGCGCCCGCTCAAACGCTCAAGCCGATAAGCGGTCTTCATCCCCAGCAGATTGGCCACGCCGGTCCACTTCAACACCCGTGCGTCGATCTGCCATTGATCGCCGCGCAATTCCAGGACCTCGGAGTCGCCGGCGTCGGGCAGTAGATAGACACGATAGTACTGCGGACCCAGGGCCTCGAAGCGTACCGTGGCCACCGGCTGTTCCTGAATCAGAATCTGGTAGGTATACAGGTTCATGGCGATGGCAATGGCCAGACCCGCCAGCGCGAGCAACAAGGCGCCGGTCAAACCCTGCACACTGCCGGAGATTGGCGCACGCCGCCACAGCCGGCGCATGCCGCCGAACAGCAACAGCGCACCGAGCAATAACAAAATGCCAATGATCAGGTAAATCGGGAACATGTCTGTCTGCAAGCGATACCAACTCCGTTAATATTAGCTTAACATACACCTTGGTTTCCTGACCCGGACCCATTGGATGCTCACACCTCGCCGTTTACTGCACTATTGCCTGTTATTGACTGCATTGGCGGTTCTGCCCGGCTGCGGCAAAAAGGGTCCGTTGTATTTACCGCAGCCTGCACCGGCACAAGCGCCCGCGCCGACACCAACACCGACGCCAACACCACCCACAGATCAGTAATCATCGCATATGGATCATTTCGCATATCGCAACAACGTGTTCTACGCCGAGGATGTGCCGGTCGCGGATATTGCCGCGCGCTTTGGTACACCGTGTTATGTGTATTCCCGCGCCACCCTGGAACGTCATTGGCAAGCCTTCGACGCAGCACTCGCCGGCACGGACCATCTGATCTGCTATGCCGTCAAGGCCAACTCCAATCTGGCGATCCTCAATGTACTGGCGCGGCTGGGCTCGGGCTTTGACATCGTTTCCATTGGCGAACTCGAACGCGTGCTCGCGGCCGGCGGCGATCCGGCAAAGGTCGTGTTCTCCGGCGTCGGCAAGCGTACGGATGAAATGGCGCGTGCACTGGAGCTCGGTATCGCCTGTTTCAATGTCGAGTCCGAATCCGAGTTATATCGTCTTAACGATGTGGCCGGTCAGCGCGGCAAGACGGCCCCGATCTCCCTGCGCGTCAATCCGGACGTGGATGCGAAGACCCATCCCTATATTTCCACCGGCCTGAAGGAAAACAAGTTCGGTGTCGCCATCGACGATGCCGAACGCATTTACCAGCAGGCGGCGCAATTGCCGCATGTCGCCGTGCATGGCATCGATTGTCACATCGGTTCGCAACTCACCAGCACTACGCCGTTCGTGGATGCCCTCAAGCGGGTGCTGGCGCTGGTCGATCGTCTCGCCGGTAACGGTATTCAGTTTCAACACCTGGACATCGGCGGTGGCCTCGGCATTCGCTATCGCGACGAAACCCCGCCGGCACCGGCGGAATACGTGCAGGCCCTGCGTGCCGTGCTGGGTAATCGTCCCTACAAGATCCAGATGGAACCGGGCCGCGCCATCGTCGGCAATGCCGGCATCCTGGTCAGCACGGTCGAATACCTCAAACACAATACCGATCGCCACTTTGCCATCATCGATGCGGCCATGAACGACCTCATGCGCCCCGCCCTGTATAACGCCTGGCAGGAGATCATCCCGGTGGTTAAACATACCGATCGCGAACGCTTTAGCTATGATGTGGTCGGTCCGGTCTGCGAGACCGGTGACTTCCTGGGCAAACAACGGGAGCTGGCAATCGCCGAGGGCGATCTCCTTGCGATCCGTTCCGCCGGCGCCTACGGTTTCAGCATGAGTTCCAATTACAATACGCGCCCGCGCGCGGCGGAGGTCATGGTGGATGGCAGCGACGTACATTTGATCCGCGAACGCGAGAGCATAGCCTCGCTGTTCGCCCTCGAACACTGTTTACCGGCATAATGGCAGGCGGCGGCATGACATTGCACTTCAGCAAAATGCACGGCCTGGGCAATGACTTCGTTGTGATCGACGCCATTTCTCAACCCGTCGCCCTGACGGCGGACCAGATCAGACAACTGGCGGATCGCCACTTCGGCATCGGCTTTGATCAATTGCTGCTGGTGGAAACAGCGCAACAAAGCGGCGCCGATTTTCGCTATCGCATCTTCAATGCAGATGGCGGCGAAGTGGAGCAGTGCGGCAACGGTGCCCGCTGTTTTGCCCGCTTCGTGCGCGCCAAGGGTCTTACCGACAAGGATCGGATCGCCGTCGAGACCATGAAGGGCATCCTCATCCTCAGTATCCAGGCGGACCAGCAGGTCACCGTCAACATGGGCATCCCCGATTTCATCCCGGCGCACATTCCGTTCGAGGTGCCGGCCCGGGCGGCGCATTACGATCTGGACGTGGACAATCAGACGCTCCGTATTGGTGCCGTGTCCATGGGCAATCCCCATGCGGTTACCCAGGTTGACGATATTCAACACGCACCGGTCACAAGCCTCGGCCCCCTGATCGAACGGCATCCGGCATTTCCCCGGCGCGTCAACGCCGGTTTTATGCAGATAGAATCACCGACGGCAATTGCCGTGCGCGTCTACGAACGCGGCGCCGGCGAAACCCTGGCCTGTGGCTCCGGCGCCTGTGCCGCCATGGTTGTGGGCCGGCATTGGGGTTTATTGGAAGAAACCGTTCACGTGCACCTCACAGGTGGTACACTTATTATAAGTTGGCAAGGTGAAGGGCAACCGGTGATGATGACCGGGCCCGCCGAATTCGTTTTCGAGGGCAGTATCGAACTATGACGACACAGCATAAACCGAGCAAACCGGCGATCACAGACGACGAAAAGGCGGTGGTTAAATACCTGCGGGACAACCCGGATTTCTTCGAGCGCCACCTCGACCTGCTGGCCGACATGACCCTCCCCCACGAACAACACGGTACTATCTCCCTGATCGAGCGCCAGGTGCAGATCCTGCGCGAGCAGAAGGACTCCCACAAAAAGAAATTACACGCGCTGATCCATAATGCGCAGATCAACGAACGCCTGAGCGATCACATCAATTCGCTGATCCTCGCCCTGCTCGATGCCAAGAGCCTGGACGATATCCTCGATATCGTGCAATCCCGCCTGAGCAAAGACTTCGAGGCCGACACCGTGGTGATCCGCCTGTTCAACACCGGCCACCCGACCTTGAGCGCACGCCCGGACATCATCGACTGGAGCGAACCGGTGCTGGGTGCCTTTGAGAAAATCATTCGCGAACGCCGTCCGGTCTGCGGCCAGCTCAAGCACGGCCAGCTGGAATCGCTGTTCAGTGATGAGGCCGGCCAGATCGCCTCTGCTGCATTGATTCCTTTACTGGAGAGTGAACGCAGCAATACCTGTTACGGCATGCTCGCCATCGGCAGCCACGATCGCGATCGCTTCCGCGCCGACATGGGCACCCTGTTTCTGGCGCAGATCGGCAAAATCCTGGCACGGGTCATCAAGCGCGCGCTTGAGCAGAGTTGATGCACACCACGGCACGGAAACTCGTCGACGATTTTCTGCATAAGCTGCGTTACGAACGCCACCTCTCTGGCCATACCCTCAGCAACTACGCACGCGACCTGCAACGCTTCGCGCAATTTCTGGATTCGCTATCGATCGAAAGCTGGGACAAGGTGGATGAGACCTGCATTCGCCAGTTCATCGCGCAACGTCATCGCCAGGGCATCAACGCCCACAGCAACCAGCGCGAACTCTCCGCCCTGCGCAGCTTCTTTAATTACCTGATCAGTGAAGACTTGCTGGGCTACAACCCCGCGCAAAGCGTCCAGGCGCCCAAGGCGAAAAAGGCCTTGCCGAAAACCCTGGACGTCGACCAGATGCAGCAACTGGTGGAGATCAAAACCGACACCCCACTGGCCATCCGCGACAAGGCCATCCTCGAGCTGTTTTACTCCAGCGGCCTGCGCCTGTCAGAACTGGTCAGCCTGGACATGGCAAAACTGGACCTGGCGCAGGCACTGGTGACCGTCAAAGGCAAGGGTAACAAAACCCGCACCATCCCCATCGGCAGCAAGGCGGCAAGCGCATTACGCGACTGGTTGCGGATTCGTGGTGACTATCTAAAAGAAGACAGCGACGCCGTCTTCCTCAGCGAACGCGGCACCCGCCTGTCACCGCGCAGCATCCAACAACGCCTGCGCCATTGGGCCCAGGTCCAGGGCATGGCCTCGCACGTCCACCCTCACATGCTGCGTCACTCCTTCGCCAGCCACATCCTCGAATCCAGCGGCGACCTGCGCGCGGTGCAGGAACTCCTCGGCCATAGCGACATCAACACCACCCAGATCTATACTCATCTGGATTTTCAGCACCTCGCCAAGGTGTATGACATGGCGCATCCACGCGCGAATAAAAAAGTCACCAAGTAGTTTCTTTACTTTCAAAAAATCTTTTTCGCAAACACATTCAGTAGTGTCAGGTTAGCCCAACGTAGACCGTATGACTGCATAATTTGAATATCCATTTTCAACGGAACTCTCTGGCCTGTCTGCTGCCAAAAAGTCCACAACGCTTAATACACAACGTTGTAAAAGTTTCAGGCCGGACGTGCTGAGCCCGATCCGTTATACAACTGTGTCCTGTCTCGCACGTCCTCAACAGATAAGGAGTAGAGACATGAACAAGCGACTTCTCACAGGTATCACCGTTGGCGCAGTCTTGCTGATTGGATCCGTCTCGGCGGATGCCTACTACAGACATGAACTGGCCGAACGCGTGGCGGCACGGAATGTGGCAACCACGTCGGCGGGCCCGTTAACAGGCTCCGCACTCTCTGCAACGCCGATAAGCCCGAGTGCGGCAAACGATCCCTTTGCCGCGATGACTGCCCAGATGGCGCGCATGCAGGCGCAGATGGACAAGATGTTCAACACAGCGTTTCAAAATCCCGGCGGCATGGACTTTGTCGACGGCCAAGGTTCGGCCCAGGTCAGTCTGAGCGAGAAAGATAAGGACTACGTGGTGACCGCCAAGATTCCTGGCTCCAAGCAGGGCGACATCAACGTGCGCCTGAGCGGGCGCTTGCTGACGCTGTCATCGAAGGAAGAAGGCAGTAACCGTAAAACCGCCAACAACGGCCAGCTTACCCAACAAGACCAATACGCCAGCAGCTTTCAGCAGGCCTTCACCCTGCCGGGTCCTGTCAATGCATCAGAGATGACATCAACGTTCAAGGACGGGGTGTTGACCCTGATAATACCCAAGGCATAAATTAGGAAGACACAGCAGTCAAGACCCGCGTAGGTTGGCGCTGAGCGAACGCAAAGCCCAATCTACGAGGCATCTGTAATTTTGTCCCGGACTGCAGAGGTGATAAATCGCTTCACCATCGAGATAGCATAGGGTAGATCCTTCCTCGATCCACTCCTGACGCATAACGCAACAATTCATCGTTATATTATTGATTTATTGTTCTCAATTTGACAAACAACGAGGTCTCGCTATAAATGTATGACGAGACAAGGGATCTCGTCAATTCAACTGTTAAGCAATAAAATAATGGCAGATAAATTACCAGAGATGGTGACTACATATATCGGTGCAAATTTGTCGCATCGCATGTTCAGTGTGGCACTGGCAAATGCAAAAGCACTGACCTATGTTCTCGCGGAAGGTGATTGTAGGATTCTTACTAATTTTCTTGCATCAAACTGATGCTATTAAAAAATCTTCGCCAGATGGACGCTTCGCTATTGGAGTGGCAGGCAGAGTAACTGCTAATACTCTACAATGTGCAGTGCATCTTACAGGTAATGAAATAGATCTAATATCTTCTGAACCTGGCGGCTTTTTGGCTCAAGCATTCGGGCTAATATACCGTGAAGTTTATCGCTCATTTGAAACATATCTAGTAGAATTATTTGGAGAAATAGCGCGCAGAGATAAACGCATTCTATTCTCCAACCATCAAATAACACATGAAGATGCATTAAAGCATGACTCTCCAGAGACACTACAATCGTTTGTTCTCGAAAGGAGAAAAGCAAAGCTCACACGTATTGGTTTAAGTGGACTTGAAAGTACTTTTGAGAATATTGGGCTTCCACTAGTCCCTATGGTTGAACCGCCTTCGGTTTCGGAACAGCAATCTGTGCTCTTACGTCTTCAAACCGCAAGCGCAATCCGGAATGTTATTGAACATAATAGCGGTATTATCAATGAAGAGTTTTTGAAGCTAATACCAGGCACATCATATAAGCTTGGTGAACACATTATAATCTCGACTCCTGAGCTAGGTGATGCAATTTCTGCTATTGAATGGGCGTCAGATAATTTAAATCGTCGAGCAGTAGAGAAATATAAAATTTAATATGCTGCCTAAAAATGTATAACGAGACAGGGAATATGGTTAATTCAACTGTTAGCGTTTAAATAATGAAAAATTTATGCATACAGTTACATCCTGAACTAAATGAAGCAGCGAGCAAGGAAGAAGCATTGCAAGCTTTAAATGGAGTCGGATGCAAAACTGAAGTTCGTGAATGTAATGATAACGGGCAATATATTAACTTCATTCTAAAGTCGGATAACTTGAAAGAATTATGGTTAAAAATAAAGAGTCTTTATCTTACAAAGCCCAATCTTGCGAGCGCATCAATTATCACTTGCGAGGGAAGCGAAGGCTGGAATAATTATATGCTGCTTCATCATTTTGATAAAAGTGAAGAGTTAAATGAGCTCTAAAACCGCAACAAGTCAGCCCACTGAGACACCTCACCGCGGCTTCGCCGCGCTGGAGTCACCCGTGGCCCCAAACGTTAAAAGTATCTCGCCTCCAGTGGAAGCGAAACAATACATTAATGGTTATGTCCGCAACCGCCCCCACCGCAGCATGGTCCGGTGGCACAGGGAGGCTGGCTGCCAAGGCTGTTGCTTTTAAGGATGCCGCCGCCGGTGATGAGCTTTTCCACCGGGGCATCGGCAGGGGTGCCGTTGAGTTCCATGCCTGTCTTTGCGCACAACTCACCCCAGGTCGCTACGACCTCGGACATGGCGTGTTTGACTTCGACGACCTGCCCGTTGGCCGGACAACGATAATCATAGGAAGGCATGGCTTGAACTCCTCGGGCTCGATTAAATAAGATTTGTCCCGCAGGCGCGGGACAAATCTTAATATAGTGTCGTCTCCACAGAAACTCAATTGTCCGCGGGGGCCAGCCCTTTACCTTTGCATAGCAGTAGGACAATCACCGCACTCACAAACAGGCACCAGACGATCAGCGGTCCACTGGGCAGATCAAAAATGGAGGAACCCAGCAGCCCGAACAGGTACCCGCTCACACCGATGAGATACCCCAGCCATAGCGCATGCCGTTTGATCCGGCGTACCGCCAGCGCCGGGACGATCAGGCTGGCAAAGACCAGGTACACACCCACCAGCTGCACCGATGCGGTGACCGCCAGGGCAAACAACACGTAAAACTTCAGGCGTTGCGAATGCCAGAGCGGCAGAAACCACAACAGGGCAACAATCGCATAGAGAATGCCCACGGGTTTCAGGTCCGCCAGGTTCACCCACAGGATCTGGCCGTTGAACAACTCATTGATCTCGTGTTCGCCCTGGGGGTGGTGGGCCACCACCAGCATCACTGCGGTGGCGGCCAACACAAAGGTCAATCCGATCAGAGCTTCCTGCACGGCGGGCCAGCGGCGTTCGATGAAATACAGGATCAACGCACCCAGCAGGGCGCTGCCGGTCGCGATGACCTGCACCACAAAGCCGTGTGTCTGTACCTCGAACATCTGCGCCGTGATTACACCAAGGCCGGCGATTTGCGCCACCGCCAGATCGATAAAGATGATGCCGCGTTCGAGTACACGCTGACCCAGCGGGACATGCGTCAATAACACCAGCAAACCCGTTAACAGGGCCGGCAACAGAATGCTCCAATCGACATTGCTCATGATTTCAATCCCGCCAGTAAACGCTTGATCGTGTCATCGAATAAACCAAACAGGTCCTTGGCCTTGTCACTCCCACCGACGGTAAACGGCAACTGCACCACCGGTATGTGCGCATGCTCACCCAGCCACTTGGCGGCCTGGTCACTCTGATAGGCACTGTAGATCACCATCTTTACCGGCTCCTTACTGATCTTGTCTTTCACCTCGGCCAGGTAACCGGCGCTCGGCGGCAGGCCGGGTTTGGGTTCAAGCGCGACGATCTCCTTCAGCCCCAACCAGTCGAACAGGTAGTTATAACCCTCGTGGTAAACCGCCACCGGGACACCCTTGAGCGGTGCCGCCTCGGTCTGCCAATGCTGGATGGTGGCCTGCCAGCGTTTATCAAACGCCTGATAGTTCTGTTGATAAAACGCGGCGTTGGCCGGGTCGATCAAAGCGAGACGTTCACTGAGTTTCTCGGCCACCTTGGCAATGCGGCGCGGGTCCAGTTGCATGTGCGGATTGCCTTCGGGATGCACGTCACCCATGCTGCGATCCACCTGCACCGGTTTATCCAGCAGCGTGACCTGCGCCGCCGCCTCGAAATAACCGGGCTGGCCGGGTTGCAATTTGTCATTGGCAGACTGGCGCAATAACAGCGGCAACCAACCGACCTCCAGTTCCGCGCCGGTACACACCAGCATATCGGCGCGACGCATCTTGGAGATCAGACTGGGCCGCGCCTGGATATGATGCGGGTCCTGATAGGCATTGGTCGCCGTATAGATATCCACCTTATCCTTTGCCAGTTCCTGAGTGAGCGAGGCCCACTCCGGTTCGCAGGCAAAGATGTGTAACTCGGCGTGGGCTTGTGCCATGCCGAACAGGCTCAGACTTAACATCAACAATAACTTTTTCATAAATGTACTCCGTCATTAAGTTTTGAAAACGTCTCAGGCGAAACCGTCTTCAATATCCGTGGGCGCCGTGTGCCCCCATCGCCATGATGTACTGGAAATACCACTGGTGATCCGTTTGCGGACCGGAATCATCCTGGTTGTACTGCACGCGAAGACGCGAAAACTCCGTGCGCGAGAAATCCACCATGGTGGACCAGCGATGCGGGTCGTGTCCCTGGGTTGCAAGCGCGGTACCGGCGAATGCCGCACCCGGGTCTTCTGCATGCAGATGATCGTAGCGAAGGCCCACACGCCAGCGTTGCATGAATTGATAGACACCCTGGACGTAGTAGCCGCTCTGATTGGCATCGTAGGCACTGGCCTGATAAGTGCCGTCTTCCGAACGCCTGAAATACTCCGACTGCAGGGTGAAGTTGTGCTGCAGCATGTTGCCGTTGGGCGCCCACTTCCACACGAAACTCAGGATGCCCAGCTTGCTGCTGCCGGTAAATGTCTCGGCACCGGGGTAGGTAATACGATCATTGGCTTTGGCATCGACAAACGACAGCCCGGCACTCCAGCTGTTACTCTCATTGAAGTCATCACCGAAATGCACGAACACGGTCGTGGTGCCGCGCCCCTGATTGGCGTCGCCACCGGCGGGAAAGTTCTTGCCGCGCAGTGCCTCGGCACCAAACTCCATATACATATCCGTCGGTGCCAGCCAACGCACTTGCACACCGTCGTCTTTCAGCTGATCCGCCAGCATCGCCCTGTACACCAGCGGTTGATCGACGAAATCCCAGGTGTGACTGTGCTTGTTATTGAGATAGCCGATGCCGGACAGGAAACGCCCGCCCTTGATCGTGATGCCCTGCCCAAGACCGACGGTCTCGAGAAACGCCTCTTCCACGCTGACGTTATTGTTGGCATCAAAGGACGTGGTAAAGCGGCCGTAGAATTGATCATCGATATTGGCCGCGATACTCAGCTCCGATTCGCCCAGGCCAAAACCGCGGTCACCCGGACCGACTCCGTCACCCAGGGCAAAACCGGGAATGGTGTAATTGGCCGGGTCGTTACTGAATTGCGCATAGGTACCGCTCAGGATAACGCTGATTGCCGGATTGAATGCGCTGGACACGGCATTACCCGCCGCCTGCGCCGCCAAGGGTGTGACACACAGGATGCCTGCACAGGCTACCCTGCTCACTGTAAACAGTTGCATAAGTTTTCCTCTCACATATAAACCACCGCACACGCGGGTGCGATGCGATTGAAACGCTATTGATTAATCAGGCGAGAGGCAGAACGGGCGGTGCGCGGGAAGGGATATAGATGCGATAGACGTAATGGGATGTCTCGATGGTCTGCGGCTCAGAAACCGCAACCGGCACAAACAAGGATAAGGTCGTGGCCTGGATCGAATTCGTTGCGGGCGTGTGGTGTTGCGCGTGGACGCAGATCTGACAGCTATCGTCCGGGGTGACATGGCCGTGATGCGTGTGCCAGAACAATAAAGTCTGCGCCGCCAGCAGGATGGCTGACAGCAACAGCGAAACACGCAGATTTTGATAACGGCGCAGTGCCTTCACACTCAGTCCCCGATTTGCATGCGGATCTTATACCCCGAGAACTTGCGTATATTCAATACCCCGCTGTCGAGAATGAGGTACTGGCCCTTGATGCCAAGCAAGGTACCGTCGACCTCTGCGGTCTTGTCCAGGTTCAAGGCCTTCACCTTGTCCGGATAAGTCGTTACGGGATACCGGATAGGGATGATTTGGTCGTTGGCCAGGAACGTCACGGCATCGTCGCCATGATTCGCCAGCAAATCATCGATCTCCTGCTGACACTCCTGGTGCAGGCGATCACGCTCGTGCGCCAGATCGATATCTTCGGGAATGCCTTTCAGCATACGCTGCCAGGCAGTCTTGTCGGCGACGTGTTGTTTCAGGATGACCTCCACCAGGCCGGCGGTCAGCCGATCCCTGACCTTGTAGATCGGCAAGGCCTGGGTTGCGCCCTGATCCAGCCAGCGCGTCGGGACATTGGTCTGGCGCGTAATACCGACCTTGAGACCGGAGGTATTGGCGAGATAGACAAAGTGATCCTGGAAGCAGTGTTCCTCACCCCAGGCCGGTTCGCGGCACGTGCCCTGGTGATAGTGGCACTGCTCCGGTTTGATCAGACAGCTATCGCACTCGGCCAGGGTCTGCATGCAGGGATAACAATAACCCTGGTTGAAACTCTTGCTGGTCTTGCGTCCGCAATGGACACAATGGATCTCACCGGTATAGTGCAGATGCAGACGCTGACCTATGAGCGCATTCATCGGAACCTGCTCCGCGCCCAGCGGTAGCGCATACTGCGCCGGCGTGGCGAGGGTGACTTGCAGTTTACGCAGGTTTCCTTCTACGATCATGCGCGTTCACTCCTTGATTGGCTGATAAGCTCATGTTTGACTGGATCTTTTCTCCGGAGGCCTGGATCGCCCTGGCCACCCTCACAGCCCTGGAAATTGTGCTGGGCATCGATAATATCATCTTTGTCTCCATCCTGGTGGGGCGTTTGCCTTTGGCGCAACGGCAAAAGGCGCGGATGATCGGTCTGGGCCTCGCCATGCTGATGCGCATTGCGCTGTTGTTATCCCTGGCCTGGATCATGCGGCTGACCACGCCGCTGTTTACGGTATTGGCACAGGAGATTTCGGGACGCGACATCGTCCTGCTCGTGGGCGGCCTGTTCCTGATCGCGAAGAGTACGCTGGAAATTCACAATGCCCTGGAGGGAGAGGAACACGCGGCCAAGGAGGCGCTTGCCGCCAGCCTGATCAGTGTTCTCATCCAGATTGCGATCATCGACATCGTGTTCTCGCTTGACTCCGTGATCACCGCCGTGGGCATGGCGAAACACGTGCCGGTGATGGTATTGGCCATTGTCATTTCGGTAATCATTATGATGTTCGCGGCGCGCGCCATCGGCGAATTTGTCGATGCGCATCCGACCGTGAAAATGCTGGCGCTCAGCTTCCTGGTGCTCATCGGCGTCGCCCTGGTCGGTGAAGGCCTCGACCTGCATATTCCCAAGGGCTATATCTATTTTGCCATGGCCTTCTCTGTCGTGGTCGAACTGCTCAATCTACGCCTGCGCAAACGCCGGCAACCGGTGAGTCTGCACAAAACCTATATTGAGTGACGTCTGCCACGTTCAGATCCGGTTACAACCCCGTCGTGGCACGCGCAGTAGTTTTCAACAAGCTGTTAATGCTTCTTACCGATTAACTCGATGGGATACCCATCCGGATCTTCCACAAAGGCGATGATGGTTGTCCCGGCATTCATGGGGCCGGCCGGGCGCAGAATCTTGCCGCCGCGCTGCTGGATATCACCTGCCGCCTTATAGACGTCGTCTACTTCTATGGCGATGTGGCCATAACCGGAACCGATATCGTACTTGTCGACGCCCCAGTTGTAGGTCAGCTCAATCACCGTATTGTCATCTTCATCACCGTAACCGATGAATGCCAGCGTGAATTTACCGTCGGGATACTCTTTTTGTCGCAGCAGTTTCATGCCGAGAATTTCGGTATAAAAACCGATGGAGCGCTCCAGGTCGCCGACTCGCAACATAGTATGTAATAAACGCATGGGTTTACCTCGACGAATTGCAGGATGGGATCAGTATAGAAGCCCCGGGATTGAAATATCAATCACACATTTCACATGCATATAGCTAATTTTGTCAGGCTACGGAGACCTGATTCTTGCCCTGCCGTTTGGCGGTGTAGCACGCCTGATCGGCTCTCTCGATGACGGATTTCCAGTCATGGTCCCGGGCGTTAATCGTATAGATCCCGATACTCAACCCACTACAACGAATCAGCTCATTATCAAACCTGAAGCCATACTGTGCGACATGGTGCCGTATCTTCTCGGCAATATTAACGGCATGGGCCAGATCGCATTCGAGCAACAGGATGGCAAACTCGTCGCCACCCATGCGCGCAATGCGATCACCTTTGCGCACGCAATCCTCCATCACGCGGCATATCCCCAGCAACAGTTCATCTCCTGCTGGATGGCCATAGCGATCGTTGACGTGTTTGAAATCGTCGAGATCGATATACAACAGGGCATGCTGCACGTTGAATTGGCGTGCCGTGCCTATGGCTTCCTTGATTGCAGTTATAATCGCGTTCCGGTTCAGGACCCGGGTCAGCGGATCATGCGTTGCCTGCCAGCTGACTTCATCCGCCTGTTTTTTCTCGCTCGTCACATCGCGAAAGATAATCGCGAATTCCACCAGGCTGCCCCCGGAGGTGAAAATCGGTGATACCGAAATCTCCAGCAGAGATTGTTCACCACCGGATCGCCTGAAACCGAAGTAGCGCTGGAGCGGCATTACCGTGCCGGACAGGTCCGCGAGGAACTCCGCCCACGAGAGGGTCTGCCCGGTATCGATATCCAGCAGTGGCAATACCTTCCCGAGGGTCTGCCCCAGCCCTTCTCGCGCCGCTCTTTCGCTGATATGTTCCGCCGCCGGATTCATTGAAATAATCTGGCCGCTCCTATCGGTTTTGATCACACCGTCGACAATGTTTTCCAGTGTCAGCTGCGCCAGTTCCTTTTCGTCATGCAACGTACCTTCGATAGTGAGAATACGTTTCCTGACAAAGAACATGTTCGTCAGGCTTAGACTGATCACACCAATCGTGAGAAACGCCAGCAGTCTGATGGCGTCCATGAATTCATGCTCCGCCTGCTTTACCGCGGCACCGGTATTCGCCTGCACCTTGTAGAGTAGCTGATCAAAATACTGCAGCAGTTGGTTTTCCTGCGGCAGGTCTTCCAGGCTGATCTTTTCTCCAATCCCTTTCTTTTCGCCATCGTATAACTTCTCCACAATGGAGTTTTGTAAAGGTTCTGTCTTACGGATAATGTCTACCGCCTTATCCCAGATCTGTGTTTCCTCCGGCTCAAGACCCAGGCGCATCAATTCATCGCGCAGCAGGATGAAATCCCGGCCCAGACCATAGAAGCGCCTGTATTCCTCGTCACGAACCCAGATATCCTCGGAAACGTACATGGCATACATGCGTAGCGAACGTTCACGCACGATACGTCCCATCTTATGCAGGATCACAACCTTGGCCAGGTCGCGTTTATCTACATTGTTGATTTTATCGCGTAACAGCACCAGATAATTGATACTGGTCAGGGCGAGAATGAGGATGAGCAGAACACCCATGAGTGTACCGGCAACGATGATGGGGTGGGTGCGCGTTTTCATACGATACAGACTGAATCCTCGCTTCTATATCGACGGCATGCCGTAAACATTAAGCGGAAAATGCCGCGTTATCACACCGCAACTTCCGCATAAGCTTCAGGCGGATCTTGGCGATTGCGGGCAGGCAGTATTTTTTATTGATGATAGGGCCGGCTCAGTTCATGCACGGCGTCGACAAAGGCGCGCGCATGTTCCGGATCGACATGCTGGTGAATCCCATGCCCCAGATTGAAGACATGACCGTTGCCCTGACCATAGCTTTGCAGAATAAACGCGACTTCCTCGCGGATACGTTCCGGCGAGGCGTAGAGTACGGTGGGATCCATATTCCCCTGCAAGGCCACCCTGTCACCGACGCGCTTGCGCGCCAGCCCGATATCCAGAGTCCAGTCGAGCCCGAGGGCATCGGCACCGCTGCTGGCCTGATCTTCCAGCCACTGGCAGCCGCCCTTGGAAAACAGGATCACAGGGACCTTATGCCCCGCGTGCTCGCGGGTCAGGCCGGCGATGATCTGTTGCATGTAATTCAGAGAAAACGTTTTGTAATCCCGCGTGGTTAACGCACCGCCCCAGGTATCGAAGATCATTACCGCCTGGGCGCCGGCAGCGATTTGGGCATTGAGATAATTGATCACGGTTCTGGCGGTAATATCCAGCAGTTTATGCATGCTCGCCGGATCGTCGTACAGCATGCCTTTCACCTTGGCGAAATCCTTGCTGCCGCCACCTTCGACCATGTAGGTCGCCAGCGTCCAGGGGCTGCCGGAGAATCCAATCAAGGGCACGCGCCCATCCAGCGCCGTGCGTATGGTGCGCACGGCATCCATGACATATCTGAGTTCGGTTTCCACGTCCGGCACAAACAGTTTGTCGACGGCCGCCCTGCTTTGCACCGGGTGTTTGAAATGCGGGCCTTCGCCCTGCGCAAAGTAGAGGCCCAGGCCCATGGCATCGGGAATGGTTAGGATGTCGGAAAACAGGATTGCCGCATCCAGCGCGAAACGCTCCAGCGGCTGCAGGGTCACTTCACAGGCCAGTTCCGGATTCTTGCACAGGTCGAGAAAACTACCGGCCTTCTTGCGCGTCGCGCGATACTCAGGCAGATAACGACCGGCCTGGCGCATCATCCATACCGGAGTGACATCCACGGGTTGACGCAACAGCGCGCGCAGGAAACGATCGTTTTTTAATTCAGACATTATCTTCTCAATGCTAAATACACAAAGTGACTTGCGGAACATTTATTTTTCGTCATGCCGGAAATGGCGGAGCCATTATCCGGCATCCAGCGTCTTTAAATAAGTCGCTGGATTCCGGGTCGCACACCGTTCCGGTGTTTGCCCGGAATGACCCGTTTCGAAGCTTTGCTATAGAACTGACTTAAACGTCGAGATAATCCAAAATTCCATCCGCAGCTTCGCGACCTTCCCAGATCGCCGTCACCACCAGGTCCGAGCCACGCACCATGTCACCACCGGCAAAGACTTTCGGGTTGGTGGTCTGGAATTTATATTGACCGTGTTCCGGCGCCTTGATGCGGCCGCGGTCATCAGTCTCGATATTGTGCTGGCCCAACCAGTCCGGCGGACTCGGTTGAAAACCAAAGGCAATGATCACGGCATCGGCCATGACGATCTCTTCGGAACCGGCCACGACCTCGGGACGGCGACGGCCGCGCTCATCCGGCGCGCCCAGCTGCGTCGTCACCACCTTCACGCCCTCGACGCGGCCGCTGCCAACGATAGCCACCGGTTGCCGGTTAAACAGGAAACGTACGCCCTCTTCCTTGGCATTGGCCACTTCACGACGCGAACCCGGCATGTTGGCCTCATCGCGACGATAGGCGCAGGTCACCGATGCCGCATGTTGACGAATGGACGTGCGATTGCAGTCCATCGCGGTATCGCCACCGCCGAGCACGACGACGTGCTTGCCCTGCATATTCAGGTACTCGCTCGCGTCCTTTTCGTAACCGTGGCAGTGGTTGACGTTGGAAATCAGAAAATCCAGCGCGGGGTAAACACCCGGCAGGTCTTCGCCCGGAATGCCGGCCTGCATGTACTTGTAGGTGCCCATGCCGAGGAACACGGCATCGTACTCGCTTGCCAGGGTATCGAAGCCAATGTCCTCGCCGACATTCACGCCGAGCTTGAACTCGACGCCCATGCCTTCGAAGATTTCCCGGCGGCGTTTGACGACGGATTTTTCCAGTTTGAATTCAGGGATACCGAAGGTCAGCAGGCCGCCGATCTCCGGATGCCTGTCATAGACCACCACGCTGACGCCGTTACGTATCAACACATCGGCGCAGGACAAACCGGCAGGGCCGGCGCCAATCACCGCGACCTTTTTGCCCGTGGCCTGAACTTTTGACATGTCCGGCTTCCAGCCCTGGGCAAAGGCGGTATCGGAAATGTATTTTTCGACGCTCCCGATGGTCACCGCGCCGAAACCACCTTCGTTCAAGGTACAGGCACCTTCGCACAAACGATCCTGCGGACATACGCGGCCGGTGATCTCGGGCAGCGAATTGGTGCGATGCGACAGCTCTGCCGCCTCCGCCACATTGCCTTCGCTAATGAGCTTGAGCCAGTTGGGGATGTAGTTGTGTACCGGGCACTTCCATTCGCAATACGGATTGCCGCAACCCAGACAACGATCGGACTGCTCGGCGGCACGCGCGGCGTCGAATTCGCCGTAGATTTCACGGTATTCCTTGATCCGCACCTCGACCGACTTTTTATCCGGGTCGTGACGGTGGACTTTTAAAAACTGAAATGTGTCACCCATGTTCTTCTATCACTCATCAGGCCGCGCGACGCTGCATGTCTTCCAGCAGGGATGCCAGCTCAGCCGCCTTGGGTTTAACCAACCAGAACTTGCCGATGCAATCGGCGAAGTGATCCAGAATGTACTGGCCGCGCTCGCTGCCCGTTTCTTTCACAAACTCTTCGATCACCTCGCGCAGATGCGTGCGGTGCGCCTCCATCTGTTCCGGCACAACACGATGCACATCCACGTCCTTGTTGATGCAGTCATTGAAGGTGTTGTCTTCATCGTAGACATAGGCAAAACCGCCGGTCATGGCCGCGCCGAAATTAAGGCCGGTCTTGCCCAGCACGGCGACCATGCCACCGGTCATGTATTCGCAACCGTGATCACCGATGCCTTCCACCACGGTATGACAACCGGAGTTGCGCACGCCGAAGCGTTCGCCCGCGAGACCCGCCGCAAACAACTTGCCGCCGGTGGCGCCGTACAGACAGGTATTACCGATAATGGTGGTCTCAAATGACTTAAACTGGCTGTCCCTGGGCGGACGAATCACCAGCTTGCCACCGGCCATGCCCTTACCGACATAATCGTTGGCATCACCCTCCAGGTACATGTTCAGGCCACCGGCATTCCACACGCCGAAGCTCTGACCTGCCGTACCCTTGAGGTGCAGGGTAATCGGCTTGTCTTCCATGCCGAGATTGCCGTGACGCACCGCAATCTCGCCGGAGAGGCGTGCGCCAATGGAGCGGTGCGTGTTACGTACCTCGTATGTGAAGTCACCACCGCGCTTGTTTTCGATGGCGTCGAGCGTATCGCGTACCATCTGTTCCGCCAGCTCGCCCTTATCGAACGGTTCGTTATGCGGTTGCTGACAAAAACGTGGCTTGTCGGCAGGCACACCACCGTCGGAGACGATAGCGGACAGATCCAGGGCCTGTTGCTTGCTGGTGTGCCCTTCGACGCGCTCCAGCAGATCGGTGCGGCCAATGACGTCGGTCAGCGACTTCACGCCGAGCTTGGCCAGCAGCTCACGTACGTCCTGCGCGATGAACTTGAAGTAGTTCATGACCCAGTCGACTTCGCCGAGGTAGTACTTGCTGCGCAAGATATTGTCCTGCGTCGCGACACCGGTGGCGCAGTTGTTCAAATGACAAATGCGCAGATACTTGCAGCCCATGGCGATCATGGGACCGGTACCAAAGCCGAAGCTCTCGGCGCCAAGGATGGCGGCCTTGATCACGTCCAGGCCGGTTTTCAAACCACCGTCGGTTTGCAGACGCACCTTATCGCGCAAATCGTTGGCGCGCAGGATCTGATGCGTTTCGGTCAGACCCAACTCCCACGGTGAGCCCGCATATTTCACGGAGGTTAATGGCGAGGCACCGGTACCGCCGTCATAGCCGGAGATGGTAATCAGATCGGCATAGGCCTTGGCCACGCCGGCAGCGATCGTGCCCACGCCCGCCTCGGCCACCAGCTTGACGGAGACCAGACCTTTTGGATTGACCTGCTTCAGGTCAAAGATCAGCTGCGCCAGGTCCTCGATGGAATAAATATCGTGATGCGGCGGCGGTGAGATCAGGGACACGCCCGGCTTGCAATACCGCAGGCTGGCAATCGTCTCGTTGACCTTGTGTCCCGGTAATTGACCGCCCTCACCCGGCTTGGCGCCCTGCGCAATCTTGATCTGCATGACTTCCGCAGAACGCAGATAGGCCGGCGTCACCCCAAAACGACCGGAGGCCACCTGCTTGATCTTGGAACGGCGTTCGGTGCCATAGCGTGCCGGATCTTCACCGCCTTCGCCGGAGTTGGAACGCGCGCCGAGGCGGTTCATCGCCGTCGCCAGGGTTTGATGCGCCTCCGGTGACAGGGCACCGAGCGACATCGCGGCGGAATCGAAGCGCTTGACGATCTGCTCGAACGGTTCAACCTCCTCGATGGAGATTGACGCGGTGTCATCGCGCAGCTTCAACAGATCGCGCAAGGTCAGGGGTTGGCGGCGGTTGACCAGTTCAGCGTAAGCCTTCCATTTTTCATAATCACCGGTCTTGACGGCCTCCTGCATGGTGCGCACCACGTCCGGGTTATACGCATGGTCCTCACCACCGTGAATGAATTTCAGCAAGCCACCCTGCTGGATAGTCTTGCGCGGATTCCAGGCCTGCTTGCACAACCAATCCTGATCTTCCTGGAAGTCGCTAAAGCGAATGCCCTGCACGCGGTTGGTCGTACCGGTAAAGCACAACTTGACGACTTCGCTGTGCAGACCGACGGATTCGAACAACTGCGCACCGCGGTAACTGGCGACGGTGGAGATCCCCATCTTGGAGGTGATCTTGTACAAACCTTTATTAATGCCGTTACGGTAATTGGTCTCCACCTGGGACTGGCTCAGGCCCTTGATCTCACCGCTGCGCAACAGATCGTGCAGGCATTGATAGGCGAGATACGGGTAGACACAGGTCGCGCCATAACCGATGAGCACGGCAAAATGATGTGGGTCACGCGCGGCCGCGGTGGCGATCACCAGGTTACAGTCGCAGCGCAGACCTTCGCGCACCAGCCGGTGATGCACGGCACCCGTGGCGAACAGGGCATGGACCGGGCGGGTATCCTGGGTGATATCCTGATCGCTTAACACCAGGACGACCTTGCCGTTCTTCACCGCGGCAACCGCCTTGTCGGTGATGTCGACAATCGCGCTCTGCAGATCGACATTCAGCGGATAATTCAGGGAGATCACTTCGTTGGCGTAGTCGGCCTCTTTCTCGCCCAGGGCCAGCAGCTGCATAAATTTGCCATGGGACAGGATTGGCGAGTTCACCAGCAGGCGATCGGCATTCTCCGGCGCCTCGATAAACATATTGCGCTCACGGCCCAGACAGGTCTCCAGCGACATCACGATCTGTTCGCGGATGGGATCGATCGGCGGGTTCGTCACCTGCGCGAATTGCTGACGGAAGTTATCGAAGGGTGAGCGCACCATGCGTGACAGGGCCGGAAACGGTGTGTCGTCACCCATGGAACCGACGGCCTCTTCACCCTTTTCCGCCAACACGCGTAATACCTGATCGCGCTCTTCGAAACTGACCTGGAACATCTTCTGGTAGATGTCGATGGTGTCCGCCGTCATCGGCTCGCTGATGCATTCTTCTTCCAGCTTGGAGGCCAGGCGACGGGCGCGTTCTGCCATCCACTGCTTATAGGGATGCGCACTCTTGAGCAGGTGGTCGATATCTTCCGGCAACAGCAACTTGCCGGTTTCGGTATCGGCGGCGATCATCTGACCGGGCTTGAGCCGGCCCTTCATCACCACATCCGCGGAGTTGTAGTCATACACGCCAATCTCCGAGGCTAGCGTGATATGGCGGTCCCTGGTAATCACCCAACGCGCCGGACGCAGACCGTTGCGATCCATGGAACACGCCGCATAACGGCCGTCGGTCAACACGATACCGGCCGGGCCGTCCCAGGGTTCCATGTGCATGGAATTGCATTCATAGAAGGCGCGCAGGTCCGGGTCCATGGTCTTGACGTTCTGCCAGGCAGGCGGGATCAACAGGCGCATGGCGCGGAAGATGTTCATGCCACCGGCCAGCATGGCCTCCAGCATATTGTCCAGGCTATTCGAATCCGAGCCGGTCATGGACACCAGCGGGCGCACGTCTTCCATGGGGATCGCCGGTGTTTCGAACTTGTGGCCGCGTGCCACCGACCAGTTGCGGTTACCCTGCACGGTATTGATCTCGCCGTTATGCGCCAGATAGCGGAACGGTTGTGCCAGGCGCCACTGCGGCCAGGTGTTGGTGGAGAAGCGCTGGTGGAACACGCACAGGGCGGACTCCATCGCAGGGTCGCCCAGGTCCTTATAGAACACCGTCAGATTGGCCGGCATAACCAAGCCTTTATAGGACACCACCCGCGAGGACAGACTCGGGATATAGAACATGGGGTCCGCCGGCTCGATCTGCTTTTCGGTGCGGCGGCGCGCTATATATAAGTGGCGCTCAAACGCCGTGGCATCCATCGTGGCCGGGGCATTGACAAAGATCTGCTCGATCTGCGGCAGGGTCTTCAGGGCCTCGGCGCCACAGGCGCTCGCATCGGTCGGGACTTCGCGCCAGCCAAGCACCTCAAGGCCTTCCGCGGCAAGTTCCTTTTCCAGTGTCGTGCGCGCGGTCTTGGCCCTGGCGGCATCGGAATTCAGAAACACCATGCCCACGGCATATTGCCCGGCCAGTTTGAGGCCCGCCTTTTCTGCCACCTTGCGCAGAAAGCTGTCGGGTTTTTTCAACAGCAGGCCGCAACCGTCACCGGTCTTGCCGTCAGCGGCGATGGCGCCGCGATGGGTCAGGCGCTCCAGCGCATTAATGGCCGTCATCACCAGCCAGTGACTGGGACTACCGTCCATATGCGCGATCAAACCGAACCCGCAGTTGTCGCGTTCGAATTCAGGCCGGTAGAGGCCGTGTTGTTGAAGTGTCTCGGTAATATGCGTCATGGTGATCACATCCTTAGCGTGTGCCGACACGCCCAAATCTGAGGCAAAACGGCCTCGCAGTATACAGTTCCGGGTTAGGGGCTTCAATGACCCCATCAGAGAGAGATCGATGGAAGTCTCTGATTTTGTAGGTGAAAAAACAGGAAGTTGCGGACCGTCAGGGGTCTCTTGATCTTATTGCGCAGTTTTCCGACAGAGCAAGACGCCTTTCTTAAAAATAACACAGCTCAAGACTTCTGGCGACGCACGAGCCCGTCTTAATCAGGCGCAGATAGTCACGTTATTCGGTGCGCGACAGTTCGGCGTGAATACTGGCGAAACTACGGATCCAGGGTGAGGCCTTTTGCAACGCCGGGGGTAAACGCTTGATGGCCTCGCGCGCCTTTTGCTTGTCGGCATAGACGCCATACACCAGGGCGTACCAGTCGCGACCATCATGGCGTGTATGAAAATAAATCGCGTGGCCATCGAGATTGTTATGTTGTTTCAGGAAAGCCTTGATCCTGTCGCTGTCGCGGGCGCCCATCAACTGCAAGGTGAAATAGCTCGGGTCCTGGCTCCAGATCCAGGACTCGTACTGTTTGACATCGCCTTGCTTGGGAACGGTGGTGGCAATAACGGGCGCGGGCTTTGCCACGGGCTTGGCCGGTTTCTGCGGTGTGACCGTGCGTGCGGCATTGATGCTGGACTGAATATCATCGAAGCGTCGCACCCAGGGTTTGATCTTTTTCAATGACGCAGGCAATTGCTTGATCGCCGCCGTTGCCACTGCCTGATCGGGATACACGCCATACGCCACACTGAACCAGTCCTTGCCATTGCGCTCGGAGGCAAAGATATTTGCCTGCTTGCCCAGCTGATGTTGCCGGATAAAGGTCTCGGCATTTTTCTGCTCGTGACTGCCGAACAGCTGCAAGGTGAAAGTGCCGGGTTCCTGTGACAACACCCAATCCTGTAGTTGATGTTTTTGGAAAGATGATGTCGCCACCTTAAACGCCAGCGTATTGGAATTCCCGTTTTGCGGATCGGCAACACGCAGTTGCCAGTTCTCGTGCCGTGTGCCTACGGTCAACGTCACCTGCAACTCCTTGTCATTCACCTGCTTGACGCGTTCCGATGGAATCTTGTGATCCTTATTGGCCCAGCTCACATAGACCATGCTTTGCGGTGTAAACCCTTCACCCCTGACGGTGATCGTTTGTGCGTCGTTACTGGGTGGCAGCGGATCGGGAGATACGGACGCGACGGAGACTGTTGGCGCTGGTGCCTTGGGTACTACAGGCTGTGTTGCAGGTTCTGCCGTTGGTGTTGCGGCTGGCGCAGGTGTCACCGTTTGCGTGGCTTGTTGTTGTGGTTTGGCCTGTGCAGCAGGTGTGGCAGTTTGCGGTGCAGGTTCCGGGGCGCCATACAAAGGAAACGTCTTTTCCTGCAGCCGTGGCGATTCCGTTGTCGCGGATGACGGTGCTGCGGGAGCAGGCGTGGCTGCCGGTGCAGGTTCGGATGTTGGCGCAGGCTCCTGTTTTGGCACCTGCGGTTCCGGTTCCTTTAAGGCCAGCGGGATCTGCACTGTCTTCGTCGCAGGCGGCTTGTCTTCGAACAGACGGTTGATCCGGCTTTGAAACACTAACACAAAAGCAACCGCAACCGCCGCAACACCGATGTATATGCCCAGCTTGTTGTTCGTACGGGTTTGATACTGGCGCTTGGGTTGCGCGGGGACGACGATCGTCTCCACTTCTTCCCGTCCGAAATCGCCCTTATCCAGGGTTTCATGCGCGAGCTTGTTGATCATGGCCGGATTACCGCCAGACGCCTTGTAGATGCGCTTGACCATCTTCGGCGTGAATGGCGAGCCTCCGTTAAATCCCGCCACGGCCATGCGATGTTTCAAGTATTCCGCGGTGGTGTCCTCATCCAGCGGCGGCACCTCCATCGTATGCGTGATCCGTTCACGCAAGGCCCGTATATCCTTCGCATTCAGGATCTTTTCGATCTGGGGTTCGGCAAACAAGATGATGCGCAGCAGGTTGGCGCTATCCACCTGGGCATCGGCGAGATGAAATATGGTGAGGAGTGCGTCTTTCGGTAACTCATGCGCGTCATCGATCACCAGGATCGGAATTTGATCGTTGTGATGAAACGTCGCAATCCGCGCATACAACTTCTCCTGCAGGTCACCGCTGTCCTGCGGCAACTGCTGCAGGCCAAAACCCTGGGCCGCCTGAAATAACAACTGGCCGGCATCCATCATGGTATTGGCAGTGATGTCGCAGATATGCCAGTTGTCCGCCTTGTTCTTGAGAAAACGCGTCAACAGACTGGTTTTGCCCACGCCACGCTCGCCCTGCACGATCAGTAACAGGTTGCTGTACTGGGTCATGTGCTGCAGCAGGTTCAGACGCTGCGCACGCTCGGCATCGAGATAGAGGAAACGATCGTCGTGCAGATTGGAAAAAGGGGATTCGGTAAGACCGTAGTTGGCGAGATAGGCGGGCTCGAGGCGATCGAGTTGTTCGGTGTCGTATGCGCTCTTGTCTATCATGTCAACTCAGCACCATGCATAAACACCACCCGGTATCCCCGTTTGACCTGTGCATCGCGTACTTTGAGCAGCGCATGTTCGGCAGCGTCGCGCGAATCAAAGTGATCCTTTTTGACCCGTCCGGGCGAGCCCTGTTGGCCCCATTCCCGCACCAGCGTCCAGCCGTTGATGAGGTCTTCCTGCAACATCAAGTGATAAAAGCGCGGCGCCTTGTCCGGATCTTCGATCATCTGCAGGTAGACACGCATGGCAACTCACTGTTGTGGGCTGTGCGTATCATAACCTAATAATAAATAGCATAAAAACCCGTTTTATTCCGCTGGGCGCCATGCGGCAACTCAGGTCAGTTCGCTCGGATCAAAGATCCGCCTGTGTTCCATGATGGCGAAACGATCGGTCATACCGGCGATGTAATCGGCGACTGCGCGCGCCTTACCCGCCTCGCCGGTGGCTTCGGCATAGCGCTGCGCGGTGTGTTGATGTTCGGGTGGCAGCAAGTAGATGTTGTGCATGAAACCGTTGAACAGATCGCGCAGGATTTTATCGGCCTTGACCGTCATGCGGTGCACGCGATAGTGACGGTACAGGTTATTGCGCAGAAACCGTTTGAGCTCGAGGCTTTGCTGACGCATGTGCTCACTGAACCCGATCAGTTCCCGGTGATACCCGCGCACGGCATCGATGGACTCCGGGGCGGCCGCGGTCAGCATTCCCTGGCTGTTTTCAATCAGGTCCACGACCAGCAGGTTGATCATGCGGCGGATGGTTTCGTGCACCAGACGCCGGCCGGTGAGTTTGGGATACTGGGCCTTCACCACCTGAAACTGGTCATTAAACAGCGCAACCTCGCACAATTGCTCGATGCTTATCAGTTTGGCGCGTAAACCATCGTCCACATCATGATTGTTGTAGGCAATTTCGTCGGCCAAATTGACGACTTGCGCCTCCAGACCGGGCTGCTGTTTGTGAATAAAACGCTCGCCGACGTCGCCCAGTGCCTTAGCGTTCTGCAAGGAACAGTGCTTGAGTATGCCCTCACGCGACTCAAAGGTCAGATTCAAACCGGGGAATTCGGCATAGCGTTCTTCCAGTTCATCCACTACCCGCAAGGATTGCAGGTTGTGCTCGAAGCCACCGTAGTCGCTCATGCAGTGATTCAGGGCGTCCTGGCCGGCATGGCCGAACGGTGTGTGCCCCAGATCGTGGGCCAGGGCCACCGTCTCCGCCAGATCCTCGTTTAAATGCAGGATGCGCGCGATGGAACGCGCGATTTGCGCCACCTCGATGGAATGGGTCAGGCGTGTACGGAACATGTCGCCTTCGTGGTTCACGAAGACCTGGGTCTTGTACTCGAGGCGGCGGAATGCCGACGAATGCACGATGCGATCCCGGTCGCGCTGATACTGACTGCGATAATTCGGCCCGGGTTCGGTATAGCGTCGACCGCGTGACGTGGCATCCCTTGCTGCGTAGACGGCCAGTTCGCTCATACTCAGGCTTCGACGATGGCGTGATGCGCCTCGATGGTGGCTTTCAGTAACTGCGGATCACAATCCGAGGTAATGATGGCTTGGCCCAGTGCCTGCAAAAGTACAAAGCGAATGCTGCCCGCCTCGACCTTTTTGTCCACGGCCATATAACGCATAAAGGTGGCGTAATCCATATTTGCAGGCGCCCGCGTCGGCAACTGGGCACTATCAATGAGATTTTCGATCCGCTGTACATCCGCTGCCGCCAGCATGCCCATCCGTGCCGACAGGTCGGTAGCAAGCAACATACCGGTACCAATCGCCTCCCCGTGCAGCCACTTGCCGTAACCGGTGGCAGCCTCGATGGCGTGGCCGAAGGTATGGCCGAAATTCAACGTGGCACGCACACCGCTCTCGCGCTCGTCTGCCGCGACCACGGCGGCCTTGAGCTGGCAGGAACGGTCAATGGCATAGGCCAGGGCGGCCGGATCGCGTGCGAGTAAGGCCAGCATGTTTTGCTCCAGCCACTCAAAAAACGGCAGGTCGCAAATCAATCCATACTTGATAACTTCGGCCAGTCCGGCGCTGAGCTGGCGCTCATCCAGCGAATTCAGGCTATCGGTATCGGCAATGACGCAACGCGGCTGGTAAAACGCGCCTATCATGTTTTTACCCAGCGGGTGATTCACGCCGGTCTTGCCGCCGACGGACGAATCCACCTGTGATAATAACGTCGTCGGGATCTGAATAAAGGACACACCGCGCTGGTAGCAGGCAGCGGCAAACCCGACCATGTCTCCGATGACACCGCCACCCAGAGCAACCAGCGTACATTTGCGCTCAAAGCGTTTTTCCAGGAGGGCGTCAAAAATCAGATTCAGCGTCTCCAGATTTTTGTATTCCTCGCCGTCAGGCAAGATAACGGATTCACATTGAAACCTGGAAAATGCGCGACGGACTTTCTCCAGATACAGTGGGGCCACGGTTTCGTTGCTGACCAGCATCACCTGATGTCCGCTGACATACGGCGCCACGAGTTCGGGCCTACCCAACAGGTCTTTACCGATGAAAATCGGATAACTGCGCGCGCCGAGATCTACGTTCAAGGTTTGCATGGATGTGAGTGATATAGTGCCAAGTGTTTGCTTATTATAAGCAAAGCCCGCCGGAGGTGTCGCTTATTTTTCGAACGCCTGTAATTGCCGCTGGAGATTCTTGGCGGCATTCTTGATATTTTGTTGCTGGGTATCGAACACCAGGTCCGCCACTTCCAGATACCACGGCTCACGCTGTTCAAGCAATGCCTGCAGGCGGTTGCGAGGGTCTTCGGTCTGCAATAACGGCCTGTTTTTGTCGTTGCGCGTCCTCGCCAGCAATTCGTCCAAGTCGGCCTGCAGGTAGACAACAATGCCGCGCTGCTTCAGGCAAGAACGATTCTCAGGCTTGATCACCGCGCCCCCTCCCGTAGCCAATACGACAGACGGCCGCAGTGTAAGCTCGTCAATCATCGCCTGTTCGCGCCGGCGAAAACCTTCCTCGCCTTCCATATCGAAAATCCAGGGGATAGTGGCACCGGTGCGCTGCTCGATTTCACGATCGCTATCGAGAAACTCATAACCCAGCAATTGCGCCAGCTGACGGCCAATGGTGGTTTTACCCACGCCCATCGGTCCTACCAAAAATATGCTTTGTCCTGCCTTCATCGGACACAGATAAGGTAAGCGGGTAAAGGCACGGGAATGATCATCTCATGATGCCTTCACATCGCCCCTCTCCCTGGGGAGAGGGGTAGGCGAATATTTAGAGTGTAACGTCTTGTTTAACGATCTTCGGCGTGACAAAAATCAGCAGTTCGGATTTGTCATCGCTCTTTGAAGTGTTACGGAACAGGAAGCCCACCAGCGGGAGATCACCGAAGAACGGTACGCGGGTTACCTTGTTTGATTTGGTTTGTTCATATACACCACCGAGTACGATGGTCTCGCCATTGTCGACCAGGATATTGGTATCAACTTCCTGTTTATTGATAGGCGGGGCACTGGCACCAACACCGGGGATAACGATGGCATTGGCATAATCAGGAGAATCCTTTGTTACTAACAAATCGAGGTTAATGCGGTCATCCGGCGTAATCTGCGGAGTCACTTCGAGTTTAAGCACAGCCTCCTTGAAGGCTATCGTCGCTGCGCCACTGGAAGAAGATTGCAAATAAGGGATTTCCTGGCCCTGCAGGATCTTGGCCTTATGCTGGTTCGAGGTGATCACCTTCGGGCTCGATACAATTTCGGTCTGGCCTTCGGCTTCCGCTGCTGACAGTTCCAAGTCCACAATGGTGCCAAACGGCAATTTGGCAACAGCCAATGCTATCGAGCCTGCGGCGCCAGTCGCAGGCAGGCTGACATTGAGAGAGCGTGGGCTCACGCCTGACAAAGTCGTTGAGCCCGTTGAATCTATTGCACCTTCGGCACCTGATACAGAGCCTGAGGTTCCAACACTCGTACTACCTGAGCTACCCTGGCTGGATACACCAAACTTCACGCCCAGTTCCCTAGAATAGTTGGTCGTCACCAACACTACACGTGACTCGATCAAGACTTGCTTGACTGGAACATCCAGTTCCTCGACCAAGGCAGCAATGGCATCGATATTCTTGGCGGTATCCTGTACGAGCAGTTTATTGGTTCGTTCGTCTACAGTGACATTGCCACGTTCGGAGATCAGTGAATTACCCTTGGCCTTGAGAATCTTGGCAATATCGCTTGCCTTAGCATAATTGACCTGAATGGTTTCACTGGTGATTGGCGCCAATTCTGTTACTTGTTTTTGGGATTCCAGTTCCAGCTTTTCCTGCGCAGCCAGTTCAGCAGCAGGCGCAATCAGCATGACGTTGCCTTTTTGGCGCTTATCCAGACCCTTGGTTTTCAAAATGATATCCAAGGCCTGATCCCAAGGGACATTCTTCAGTCGCAGTGTCACGTTGCCTGTTACTGAATCGCTCGTCACCATGTTGATGCCGGTAAAATCCGCAATCAGCTGCAACACAGCCCTGACTTCGATGTTCTGGAAGTTGAGCGATAGCCGCTCACCGGTGTATTCCTGTTTCTTCTTGGCTAACTCTTCCTTGGGCTTGACGTATTTCTTGACCTCTAAGGTGATATGATTATCGGTCTGGTAACCCAGATGTTCGAACTCACCACCGCCAGTCATTACAACGCGGACATCATTCCCATGCGTAAACGTATCCACTGTGCGCACCGGGGTGCCAAAATCCATTACATCCAGACGGCGCTCCAGTTTCTCCGGCAGTTTGACATCCTGTAAGGTGACGATGACCTGATCGCCACGACGTTGCATGTCCATAGCAGTATTCGGATTGGATACGGTAATAACTACACGTCCCTCTCCATTTTCACCGCGACGGAAAGTGACGTCCTGGACGGTATTTCCCGCTGCGCCCTCAGCCTGAAAACCAGCCTGCGTGCTGGGAGCGCTCGCCGTTGCTGCAGTCCCACCAATAGTCACGATAATGTTGTTACCCACGGTACGCGTGCTATACGGAACAAGACGTGTTAGATCGACCACGACCCGGGTACGTCCACCTGCCTCAACAGCGGAAATATTGCGCGCTACGCCAACACCTACATTAATATTCTTGACTCGCAGGTTATCCGTGGTACCGGGCAGATCCAGGGCCAGACGAGCAGGGTTATCAATCGTAAAACTGCCGGGCTTGGGTACATCACCGCTCATATGCAAGGTAATGTCGACTTCATCACCGGTTTTTGCCGTGAAGGTAATATCGTCCAGACTGGCAGACGCCTGTGCCACACCAATCCAGATCACCTGCCCAAGCATACCGATTACCAACCATCGCCAGCTTTTTGCGACACATTTTTTCATTGTTTGCGTACCCATGTTCATCATCGTCTCCTCGGCATCTACTCCGTTAATGCAAGCGAAGCCTCGCGTTCTACCCAACCGCCAGAGCCGTTAGGAATAATTTCTTTCAGTAAAATCGTTGACTCACTCAGTGACATGATTTCACCGTAATTCTTGCCCATGTGATTGCCTACCTGGACACGATAAATCGCCTTATCCGGTGCCGATATCAAGCCCCAGGTCGAGCCATCCTTCTCAATGGTGCCGACAAATTTCAGTGAGTCCAGCGGGAAGGCCTCCAATGCCTCACGTTTGCGGTGAATATCCGGAGTGATGCCTGGTTGGGCAAGCTCCTCGCTAGGCGCTTCACTAAAGGGCGTAAATGGATCGCGTAGATCCTGTGCCTGATAGGTATACGACTCGTAGGTTTTCACTTCCGGCAGTGGCTCAATCCGGCCCTTGGTCTTGTGTTTGACATCTTCTATGTATTTGTCCAGGTCGCCATAGTGCTGCGAAGAACACGCGGACAAAAGTAAAACGACAACTAATACACTCACCCCCTTATAAAGGGATGAAATGGAAGATTTGTCGTTCTTATATGTCATATCACTTTTCCTGCCTGCTCATAAACATGGAGTACATCATTACCGTTTCTTGCCCTTAGGTTTTTTATGCGCTGCGATTTCCGCTTCGTCCAGGTAACGGTAGGTCTTCGCCGTGACCTCCATGGTCAGCTGATCTGATTTTGCTTCTTTTGTAATAGAAATGTCGTGCAGAGTAACAATCCGCGGCAAGGCGGCGACGCCGCTGACAAAATTACCGAACTCGTGATAAGTCCCGGTCATCTTCATTTTGATCGGGAGCTCGGCATAGAAATCAATGTAGCGTTCGGGTTCCGGTTTAAACAATTCGAATTCAATGCCACTGGCCAGGCCGGTCTGTGAAATATCTACCAGCAGACCTTCCACTTCGGTCTTGCTGGGGAGCTGCCGTAACATGGCACCGAAGGATTCCTCGATGTCTTTCAACTGTTGCTTATAGGCATCCAGGTTGACGGCTTTCGCCTGCTTATTTTCAAACTCCTGTTTGAGCGACAACTCTTCCCGTGAAGCACGATCCAGTTTCTCAATCTGCCCCTTAATGTCCAGAAAAAAGCCTGCGACACCTACCGCAACACAGACGACAATGATGACGGCGACCTTAAGCGCTGTCGGCCATTTACCGAGGTTACTGAAGTCGAGTTCGCTGAGGTTGATATCTTTCACTTCTTCTTGACCTCATTTTTACCGGACTTTTCCGTTTTAAACTTTTGCTGCGCGCGCAGCGAAAACTTTCTGGCACCCTCTTTCTTGCCGGTCTCAATAACATCCAGTTGCGGTTTAGTCAGCCACTCGGATTGGTCGATATTACGCATCAGTGCCGACACCCGTGCATTCGATTGCGCAATCCCGGTCATTTGTAAATTAGTCCCCTGTTGCTTGAGCGATGTCAGATACACACCATCGGGCATTACCCGTACCAACTCATCAAACAGGCGCACAATCTCGGGACGATTACGCTGCAATTGCTGAATAATCTCCATCCGCGCCAGCAAGCGCTCCTTCTTGGCGGCAAGGTCATTAATCTCTTTAATCTGTTTTTCGACTTCCCTGATGTGTTTGCGCAGATACTCGTTACGCGAGTTCTGGGTACTGATCATACCGGCATACTGTAAATGGACAGCAATAATACCCACGATAACCAGCACCGCCGTCAAACCCATGATGGTGAAAAACTGACGTTGCTGTTCCTTGCGTTGTTCCTGGCGCCAGGGTAATAGGTTGATTTTTGCCATTAGTCGAAACTCCTCATGGCAAGTCCGGTAGCGATCATCAGCGCCGGCGCATCATTACTCAGACTCTGCGCCTTGACCCGGGATGCGATCACCATATTGGTAAAGGGATTGGCGATCGACGTATGCACACCGAGCTTATCGGCAATCATCTCATCAATGCCGGGAATCATGGCGCTACCACCGGCCAGTACGATGTGATCCACCTGGTTATACTGACTGGAAGAGAAAAAGAATTGCAGCGAACGGCTGACCTGTTGCGCCATGGCTTCCTTGAAAGGTTCCAGCACTTCCGGCTCGTAGTTGTCCGGCAACCCCCCCTGACGCTTGGCCATCCCAGCCTCTTCATAGGAAAGGCCATACCGGCGTTGAATTTCTTCAGTCAGCTGCTTACCACCGAATACCTGTTCGCGGGTATAAATGGTTTTGAGATCATGCAGCACGTTGAGCGTCGTCATGGTTGCGCCGACGTCCACGACGGCAATCGTTTGATCGATACCTTGATCAGGTAACTGCGGCGCCAACAGCGTAAATGCATTTTCCATAGCGTAGGCTTCGACATCAACAATACGCGCCTTCAGCCCGGCCAACTCGATCGCAGCGACACGGACTTCCACGTTTTCACTACGTGATGCCGCAAGCAATACTTCAACTCGCTCGGGATCGTTCGGCGTCGGCCCAAGCACCTCAAAATCGAGATTTACTTCTTCTAATGGGTAAGGAATGTATTGATCCGCTTCCAACTCGATCTGTTGTTCCATATCATCTGCGGAAAGCGAAGCAGGCATGGAGATCGTTTTGGTAATCACTGCGGAACCCGCGACGGCGGCGCAAGCGAATTTGGAGCGCGATCCGGAACGCTTTACGGCGCGTTTGATGGCCTCGCCGACTGCCTCAACATCAGAAATGTTTTTCTCAATGACAGAGTTGGGTGGCAGTGGCTCCACCGCATAGGATTCCACGCGTAAACGGTCGCCGCTACGTCCCAGCTCCAGGAGCTTTACCGCAGTTGACGAGATATCGAGTCCCAAAACCGGGGGGTTTTTGGGTTTAAACAGGTCGCCCAGGCCCATGATTTTTTTATATATCCCTAGGGGTTAGATCAATTATATGTATAACTACATTAAGTACATGAGTCAACTATAGGTCAACAAATAAATAAATACAAATACTCCGATAGTTTTCTCATAGCCCGAGCGGATATACTCCCGCTCTTCAATGTCTTATCGGACACAAGTGGATTTAGCTATAGAGTGAATCGATAACACCGTGAAACCTGTCATAAAAAAGATCTTTTTTTACGGAACCGGCGCCTTTTTAATCATGGGCTTGCTCGGGGTCCTGGCCGTGGTCGGATTATATTTCTATCTCGTCCCCAAATTACCCGATATCGACGCCCTCAAGGACGTCCGCCTGCAAGTCCCCCTTCGGGTCTACACCCGCAAGGGCGAACTGATTGCCGAATATGGCGAGATGCGGCGACAGCCCCTGACCTATGATGAATTCCCCAAACCCCTGATCCATGCCGTTCTCGCCGCGGAAGATGACCGCTTTTTTGAGCACCCCGGCGTCGATATTCGAGGAATTGTTCGCGCCGCCATCGAGCTGGTGCGCACGGGCGGCGAAAAGCGCCAGGGCGGCAGTACCATCACCATGCAGGTCGCGCGTAACTTTTTCCTGACCCGGGAAAAGACCTTTATTCGCAAATTCAACGAAATCTTCCTGGCCCTGAAGATCGAGCGTGAATTAACCAAGGAAGACATCCTGGCCTTGTATCTGAATAAAATCTTCCTGGGGAATCGCGCATACGGATTCGGTGCCGCTGCGCAAGTCTATTATGGTAAACCGTTGAGTGAACTGACCCTGGCCCAAACGGCCACTCTGGCGGGTCTGCCCAAGGCGCCATCCCGCTTCAATCCCGTAGTGAATCCAGAACGCGCCATCGAACGCCGCGGCTACGTCTTGCACCGCATGCTGGAGCTGGGTTTCATTACCCAGCCGCAATATGACCAGGCTATGAATGAGTCGGATCATGCCTCGGTCCATGCCCAGGCCATCGAGGTCGAGGCGCCCTATATTGCCGAGATGGTGCGCTCCGAGATGCTCGCGCGTTATGGTAATGAGGCCTACACCGCCGGTTTTGAGGTCTACACCACTATTGATAAAACCTTGCAGGAAGACGCCAACCAGTCCCTACGCGATGCCCTGCTTGAATACGATCGCCGCCACGGCTTTCGTGGCGAAATCAAGCACGTGAACCTGCCCATGGACGTCGAGATTGAGGACACCGCCAAGTGGGAGGATAGCCTCGGCGAGATGACCACGCTGGGTAATCTTACCCCTGCCATCGTTTTCGATATCGACAGCGACGACAACTCCGCATACGCCTACACCACAGACAACCGCGTAGTGTACTTGCCGTGGGATCACATCAACTGGGCGCAACGCTATGTGGACGACAACCACCTCGGGCCAGAGCTGAAAAAGATCAGTGATATCCTGAAAGTCGGTGATGTCATCTATACCGCCCCTGACAAGGACGGCTGTTCCTGGTTTGCGCAGGTGCCTGAGGTCTCGGGTGCACTTGTCTCCTTAAATCCGGATGATGGCGCCATCAATGCCCTGATCGGCGGCTTTGATTACAACCACAGTAAATTCAACCGCGTCACCATGGCCGAACGCCAACCGGGCTCCAGCTTCAAACCATTTATCTACGCCGCCGCCATTGATAAGGGTTTCACCGCGGCAAGCATCATTAACGATGCCCCGGTCGTCTTCGATGCCCCGGGTCTGGAAGATACCTGGCGCCCGGAAAATTACAGCGGCAAGGTGTATGGTGAAACCCGCCTGCGGCAGGCGCTGGTGCATTCCCGCAACCTGGTCTCCATCCGGTTGTTGCGTGATATCGGTATAGGTTATGCCCTGCGTTATTCACGGCGCTTCGGCCTGGAAAATGCCCATCTGCCCCGTGACCTGTCCCTCGCCTTGGGCAGCGGTACCCTCACGCCGCTGGAACTGGCGACCGGTTACTCGGTATTTGCCAACGGCGGCTACCGCGTCGCGCCTTTCTTTATCAATTACATCAAGGGCCCTGACGGCAGCATCATTTACCTGAAAAACCCGCAACGGGTTTGTCCGGAGTGCATCAAGGATCAGGCAGCGGAAAAACTTGCGGGTGACGCTAACGATAATGATGCCGCCCCGCCCGCTGACGATACCGCAGAAGGCAGCCAGACGGCTGCTCCGCCACCGGTAGAGCAAGACAGTCTACAGGCGTTTCTGGTGCCCGCGGGTAGCAAACAGACCCTGGAAGACAGTATCCGCCGCGAAGTGTGGTTCCAGGAAGGGCCGCAACCTCTGATTCCAGCGCCGCGCATCCTCTCGCCGCAGACGGATTTCATCATGGACTCCATGCTACGCGACGTTATCCGCCATGGCACCGGACGGCGGGCACTCACCCTGGGCCGCAATGATTTGGCGGGTAAAACCGGTACGACGAACGACCAGCGTGATGCCTGGTTCGCGGGTTTCAACAGCCATCTGGTCACGATTTCCTGGGTGGGTTTTGACACACCGCGGCCGCTGGGTAGTCATGAGACAGGTGCCATTGCCGCCCTGCCGATGTGGATCGAATTCATGGGCGACGCCCTCAAGCACCATCCGGAAACCCCGCTGGTCCAGCCCCCGGGCATAGTCTCCGTGCGCATCAATGAAAAGACCGGAAAGCCCACCACCGCCACCGACCCGGATGCGATGTTTGAATATTTCCTGGAGGATCAGGTGCCCACCACAGAAGTCAGTCCGTCGGATGCCCAGCCCCAATCCCAGCCCAACGAGATCACACGCGACCTGTTCTGATCATGGCTTCGCGAAAAGATCAGCATATGCGTCTGCTCCTGGCTCAGGAGGCTGCCCGCATCCTGCTCGATTCGGGCAGCCGCGACTTTGCCCTGGCCAAACGCAAGGCAGCCGAACACCTGTCTGCTCACGATACCCGGCAAATGCCGAGCAACCTCGAGATCGAACAGGCCGTAGCGGAATACCAACGCCTGTTTCGTTCGCAAAGCCAGCCTCAGCATCTGCAACAACTGCGTGAAGACGCCTATGAGGCCATGCAGTTTTTTCAGGATTTCGATCCTCGTCTGGTGGGCCCGGTGCTGAGCGGTACCGCCGATATCAATACCACCATCAGCCTGCACGTCTTCACTGATACCCCGGAAGAGATCAGCCTGTTGCTCCTGGATCAACATATCCCATTTGAAACCGGAGAAAAGCGTCTGCGCCTGCGCGAAGACACTTACCAAATATTTCCTACGGTGAGTTTTTTGGCGCGGCAAAACCGCATCGAAGTCATCATCTTTCCGGTAAGTAAGCGTGTACCCACGCCCCTGAGCCCGGTGGATGGACGTCCTGTGCAGCGCGCCAACCTTGCGTCGGTTGAAATGCTGCTCAATGAGGACGTCGCTCAGTCTGATTTAATCGGAGGATAGTGCGCAGGATAAGGCGCGCGCGCCACGCCGGACTCCACCGCCGCGCTGGCTACGGCGCTCGATACGTATTCTTTCAAGCGGGGATCAAACGGCGTCGGGATGATGTACTCCGGACCAAACGTCATCTCTTCACGGTTATAGACTTTCAGCACGCTGGACGGTACCGGCTCATGCGCCAGGCTGGCCAGCGCCTGGGCCGCCGCCACCATCATGGCAGAATTGATGCTGCTGGCCCTGACATCCAGGGCACCACGGAAAATAAACGGAAAGCCCAGCACATTGTTCACCTGATTCGGATAATCCGAACGACCGGTGGCCATGATCAAATCATCGCGCACCGACTTCGCCAGCTCCGGGCTGATCTCAGGGTCCGGATTGGACAAGGCGAACACAATGGGCCTGGGGGCCATGGAGCGAATCATGTCTTCGTTGACCAGATTCGGTCCGGACAACCCCAGCATGACATCGGCGCCGGCCATGGCGTCCGTTAAAGTGCGTTCGCTGAAGGGCCCGGCGTACACACGTTTGAATTCATTCAGATCCTCCCGCGCCTCATGCAAGACCCCTTTACGATCCACCACACGGATATTGGCGATGGATGCGCCCATGGTCTGCAACAGGCGCAGGGAAGCCAAGGCCGCCGCGCCGGCACCAACACAGACAATACGTGCCTCTGCCAGTGATTTGCCCTGCAGGGACAAGGCATTCAACAAGCCAGCAGCAATGATAATCGAGGTACCGTGCTGATCATCGTGGAAGACCGGGATATCCAGACGACTCTGCAAGGCGCGCTCGATATAAAAGCAATGCGGCGCTGCAATGTCCTCCAGATTGATGCCACCGAAACTGGGGGCCAGGCTCACAACCGTCTCGACGAAGGTCTCTGGTGAGGACGCCGCAACCTCCAAATCGATTGCATCCAGACCCGCAAACCGCTTGAACAGCACACACTTACCCTCCATCACCGGTTTGCCTGCTAACGGCCCCACATTACCCAGACCAAGCACGGCCGTGCCGTCCGTTATCACAGCAACCAGGTTGCCTTTATTGGTATAGCGATAAGCCAGGTCCGCATCCCGCGCAATCTCACGCACAGGCGCCGCCACACCCGGCGTGTAGGCAAGGCTCAACTCGGCCTGGGTTTCGCAAGGTTTGGTCAGCGCGGTGCCCGTTTTACCGGGGAACGGTGAGGCGTGGTAATCCAAGGCCTGTTGTTTGCGTTGAGCTGCGAGATCGATTTTCATTGTGTCTGGTTTATTCATTGCCTGCTCTCTATCATCGCCGGATGCGTCAATGTCATGTTCAATTTATGATTATAGAAGCGTGCCCAGCCGCGTACGGTAATTTCTTTATTCAGTAAGCCTTCAATCGACAAGGTGGAAAAATTTTTCAATTGCGCGCGCGGAATACGTACCGCGAAGGTCTTGCTCATATCCAACCAGACACTGCGGCGGCTGTTGCCAATATGCTCGACCCGTCCCGTCACGCGATAAAACCCGCCCTCGCGGATACGCAGTTGCTGTGCCGGTTTGGGTCGATAATAGCGTAAGGACCAAACACCGAGTCCGTCTGCACGCGCCTGATTTTCTGCCTGAAAATAACAAGATGACTGCCAAAGGTTCGGCGGGATCGCAATAGCAAAAGCATAGCCCTGACGCAGCAGGATCGCACTGATGTTACGTCCTGCCTGATCGAAGACATGCGCCAGGACACGGTGGTGATGGTCATAGCGGTCCTGGCCATAACGCAGACCCACTCGACTGCCCTCCGGGAGTAGACTACGCAAGGCCTCGGTTGCTGCTTGCGCCAGTGGTTGCGCGGCCTGACCGTCATGGGCAAGTTCAGGCGCATTGATGGCGATAAACCGGATGCTCCGCTTATCCGTCAGCCGCAAGGTATCCCCATCAATAATTTCACCGACCTGAGCCCACTCGTCGATATGACCACTCGCACAGAGCCCCTCTGTGCGGGCGTGGACAATCCCATGTAACAGCAAGGCACAAACAAAAAAGGCGCCATACCATGACGCCTTTTTGCCGAGTCTGCACTTGCCGTGCAGCATGGCTTATTTCATGCCGTACTTTTGGCGGAACTTGTCTACGCGGCCGGCGGTATCGACGATCTTTTGCTTGCCGGTGAAAAACGGATGGCAGGCGGAACACACTTCGATCGCAAGATCGTGCCCTGCGGTCGTACGGGTTTTAAATGTGTTGCCACAGCTGCAAGTAACAGACACTTCAGTGTAATTAGGGTGGATTTCTGCTTTCATGGAAAACCTCGCTCTGGTCCGGGCCCGCCACCGGAACACATGTCCGACACGGTGCCTTTAATAAAGGCGGCAGAGTCTACGGAAAATGCCGACGGCCGGCAAGCACTTCCATCACGCCCCGGGTTCAGGGGGAGGCTGACTGTGCAAACGGCAGGATTTTCGCGGATTTCACCGGGGTCTGTGGCTTGTAGCGCTTGCTGGCCTGCGACCCGAACAGGTCCTGGTAGCGATCGTGCAGGTCATAAAACGCGTCCCACATCATTTCGGAGATGGCGATAGTCGCCGCCATGGGGTTTGCGCTACGTTCCCTTACCCGGTCTACTCGCCATTGCAGGCGCTGCAACTGGAGCCTGCGCTCGGCAGACACCGACCCGAGAAACTCATCTATGGCCGCCCGCCGCATGACTTCAAATTGCGCCGGATCATTCACGGCCAACTCTGCCCACTGCTCAAAATCCATGGGCTTTACACGTAAGTTCTGTTTCATCACTCAACCCCCTACTGCAACATGTTGAATCGTTTGGCCTGCCGGTAACAACGCCTCTCTTCGAACATCTTTGCATCAGGTCCAAAGCCACCCGTGACAGCTGAACCCTCTGGCGGGGTTTATAGTCAGCACACACCTTTAAATTAATCTTCGCGGTTTTGGTCAGGCTTGTCAAAGGACATACAATTTTTATGTTCTATAGTAACACCTGAATACTACGCGCTAATAGATTGAATTATATAAGAAAATGTAATAATTGCAGACGAGTACTGCGGCGTGCACCAGTTCACACAACCGGCAATTGATAACAGGTCTTACCCGCGGCTGGCGCGGGTAGATAACTGAACAACGCTTGCTGAATCAGCAGATCAGCGCTTCATCGAATCGAAGAATTCATTGTTGGTCTTGGAGGCCCGCATCTTGTCGGAGAGAAATTCCATGGCGGCCAACTCATCCATGTCGTGCACGACCTTGCGGATGATCCACATCTTCTGCAACTCGTCCGGCGTCGTGAGCAGTTCCTCGCGGCGGGTACCGGAACGGTTGATATTGATGGATGGGTAGATTCGCTTTTCGGCGATACGGCGATCCAGGTGGATTTCCATGTTGCCGGTACCTTTGAATTCTTCGTAGATCACGTCATCCATGCGTGAACCGGTATCAATCAATGCAGTCGCCAGAATCGTGAGGGAACCGCCCTCCTCGATATTGCGCGCGGCGCCGAAGAAACGCTTCGGCCGATGCAGGGCGTTAGCATCCACACCACCGGTCAGTACCTTGCCCGAGGATGGGATCACGGTGTTGTAGGCACGCGCCAGGCGGGTGATGGAATCCAGCAGGATCACCACGTCCTTTTTGTGCTCGACCAGGCGCTTGGCCTTTTCAATCACCATCTCCGCAACCTGTACGTGGCGACTGGCGGGTTCATCAAAAGTGGACGACACCACTTCGCCGCGCACCGAGCGCTCCATTTCCGTCACCTCTTCCGGGCGCTCATCAATGAGCAATACAATCAAATAACACTCGGGGTTTTTATTGGCGATGGACTGGGCGATGTTCTGCAACATCATGGTCTTGCCGGCCTTTGGCGGTGACACAATAAGGCCGCGCTGGCCCTTGCCTATCGGCGCCACCATGTCGATCACACGGGCCGTCATGTCCTCGGTGCTGCCATTGCCCATTTCGAGGCTGAGGCGCTCATTCGGATGCAGCGGTGTCAGGTTTTCAAACAGGACCTTGTTCTTCGCGTTTTCCGGTGGCTCATAGTTAATCTGATCGACCTTAAGCAACGCGAAATAACGCTCACTGTCTTTGGGTGGGCGAATCTTGCCGGAAACGGTGTCGCCGGTACGCAGATTGAAACGTCGAATCTGCGAGGGCGAGACATAGATATCGTCCGGGCCTGCCAGGTAGGAGCCATTGGCTGAACGCAGAAAGCCAAAACCGTCCTGCAGGATTTCCAGCACACCATCACCATATATGTCCTCACCACTCTTGGCGTGGGCCTTGAGGATGGCAAAGATGATGTCTTGTTTGCGGGATCGAGACATGCCCTCGATGCCCATGTTGGTGGCGATATCGATTAACTCCGCAACGGGAGTCAGTTTCAGCTCTGAGAGGTTCATAGGTCTTTCTGTGATGTCATTTGTTGGTTATTGGAATGTACAAAAGGGAAACGAGTCGAACGCGACGCGGCAGGGGCGTGGCGTATTTAATTCAGTAATTTTTGGTTTAGGGTTCTACCGGAAGGTATCTAAAAACGACTGGTATAAATTCAAAACGTATTGTTGGAATTTCGGTATGGCTTAAACCAGTTGAAATAAACTTAACACCAAACCCCGTTTCCGTCCAGCCCCGCTTGCGGGGCTTTTTGCGGACGGGCAACACAAATTTACAGATTACTGTCGATAAAGGCCGTCAGCTGTGATTTGGAAACGGCGCCGACTTTCGTGGCTTCGACGTTTCCGCCTTTAAAGATCATCAGGGTCGGAATGCCGCGGATACCAAACTTGGGCGGCGTGACCGGATTCTCGTCAATATTGAGCTTGGCAACTTTCAGTTTGCCATCGTACTCAGTGGCGATCTCATCCAGAATGGGAGCAATCATCTTGCAGGGGCCGCACCAATCAGCCCAATAGTCGACCAGCACCGGTCCCTCCGCCTTAAGGATTTCCTGTTCAAAACTGTCATCGGTGACGTAAACGATTTTATCGCTCAAGGTTGCTCTCCCGTAAATCGTAGATTAAAGATGAATTTGATGTGTCTGTGGCGACTCGATGTGGATAGCGAGTAAAGTCAGGTGGGACATTTGAGCCTAACTGGCCGGCTATTTCAACCCCACCTTTCGATCTTTCATCGGGTATTCTGATATGCTGTACGCCATGCAGCAAGATCATTTATCAAACATCAAATTTGCCAGCCTGAATCTCCCAGCCCAGTTGTTACAAGGCATTGAATCTTCAGGGTTTTCTAATTGTACGCCGATCCAGGCCGAGACCCTCCCCCTGTCTCTGGCAGGGCAGGACATCGCCGGGCAGGCCCAGACCGGTACGGGTAAAACCGCAGCATTTCTGATTGCTTGCTTCGCGCATCTGCTGAATCATCCGCCTGCGGATAAACGCAAACCCACCCAGCCACTTGCAATCATCCTGGCGCCCACCCGCGAACTGGCCATCCAGATCCATAAGGATGCGGAACCCCTGAATCGGGAGCTGCCGTTCAAGCTGGGCCTGGTCTATGGCGGTGCCGGTTATGAACAGCAACGCAAACAACTGGAAGAGGGCGTGGATATCCTGATTGGCACTCCCGGCCGCCTCATCGATTATTTCAAACAAAAGATCTTCGACCTGCGCGCGGTGCAGGTTATGGTGCTGGATGAAGCCGACCGCATGTTCGACCTCGGCTTTATCAAGGACATCCGCTATCTGTTGCGCCACATGCCCAAACCAGAACACCGGCTGAGCATGTTATTTTCCGCCACCCTGTCGCATCGGGTCCAGGAACTGGCCTACGAGCACATGAACAATCCGCGCCATGTCTCCATCGAGCCGGAGAAAATCACCGCGGAGAAGATCAAGGAAGTGGTCTTTTATCCCGCCAAGGAAGAAAAGATCCCGTTGTTGCTGGGCGTACTGAAACACACCGATCCCCATCGGGTCCTGATCTTTTCCAATACCAAGCGCACCGCGGAGAAGATCGTGGCCTACCTTGCCGGCAACGGCTACAAGTCCGCCCTCTTGTCCGGTGACGTTCCGCAGAAAAAACGCATGCGTCTGCTCGATGAATTTACCTCCGGCGAAGTGGATATCATGGTCGCAACAGATGTTGCCGCGCGCGGTCTACACATTCCTGAAGTCAGTCACGTGATCAATTTTGATTTGCCCCAGGACGCGGAAGACTATGTGCACCGGATCGGCCGTACCGCCCGTGCCGGCGCCGAAGGCGATGCGATCAGTTTTGCCTGCGAGGAATATGTGTTTTCACTACCCGACATCGAAGAATATATCGGCCACAAACTCCCCGTGCAGTCCGTCACGGCGGATTATCTGCTCGAACCAAGCCCCCCTGTCTGGGAGAAATCGGAAAAGGTGCACAAACACCCGCGAGATGGCAAACGGCGACGCCACAGTGGCGGCAAATCTCGTAGCTCGAAACAACATGCGCATTCCTGAACAGTGAAGCGCTTCAACGATTCGATACATCTATCACTCATTATTCATAGCTTGCGTTAGCAACCAAATTTTAAAGGACTCTACCTTATGCAAAGCATAAAACCATTGGCCCTCCTCCTCGTTGCGGCACTCACCCTTGGCGCTTGTGCAACGGATGAATATGGCAATCGCCGCGAACTGACCGATGCGGAAAAAGGCGGCCTGATCGGTGCCGGCATCGGTGTACTTGCGGGACTCGGAGCCAAGAATAAAAGTCGCGCCGTTATCTACGGTATTGTGGGTGGTGTCACTGGTGCCGCTGTCGGCAACTACATGGATAGCCAGAAAAAGGATTTCGAAAAGCAACTCCAGGGTGAAATCCAGAGTGGTGACATCCTGGTAGAAAAACTGCCGCAAAATGTCCTGATGATAACCATGACGGCACAAACTTCGTTTGATGTAAACTCCTCAACGATCAAGCCCGGCTTCTATAGCACCATGGACAAGATTGCCAAGATCGTCAATAAGTACGGTAAAACCAGCCTGACACTCGTGGGCTATACCGACAACACCGGCTCCGCCGCGTATAACAAGAAATTATCGGAGCGTCGCGCCGCCAGTGTGCTGGCCTATCTGCAAAATCAGGGGGTGATCCCGCAACGTCTCAACGCGTATGGCATGGGCGAGGAAAGGCCGCGTGCGAGTAATTCCACTGCCGCAGGCCGTGCCATGAATCGCCGTGTTGAAATCATTATCGAGCCTATCGTCGAACAGCAAAATTAACCGCACCACCAACGCGAGGAAGCCATGTATGAATGGGAAGCGGATTTGCGCATTACTGGTTACCTGCTTGTTGCAGGCCCCGGTTAGCTCCGTGGTGTTTGCCAGTACGCCGATCAAGTACGGCGAATGGGAGGTTAAAGCCAGCGTCGAAGGCCTGCCGGTTGCCGTGCCAGATCAGACCCAGCGCGTCTGTATCGACAAGGCCCACCTTGTGCCCGGTGAGAAACAAACACACGGATGCAAAATCAACTGGCAGATTAACAGCAACGTCGTTTCATGGAAGATGCAGTGTGATAACGGTGGCAATGGCTCGGGTAAAGTGGTTTACAGCGGCGACACCATGCAAGGCAGCAGCGACATCAGCATGCCGCAGACAAATATGAAGCTACATTCCAATGTCTCCGGCAAGTGGATTTCCGCCACCTGTTCGGCGGCTTCGCAAACCCTGCCTCAGGCCAGCCAGTCGCAATGACGCAGATAGCGTTCGTATAACCTGGCTTCCGGCGTCCCTGGCGCCGGTTGCCAGTCATAACGCCACTTCACCAACGGCGGTAGTGACATCAAAATGGATTCGGTGCGACCGCCGCTTTGCAAACCAAACAGCGTTCCGCGATCGTAAACCAGATTGAATTCCACATAACGCCCACGCCGATACAACTGAAAATCCCGTTCGCGTTCACCATAAGCAGTATCCTTACGTTTACCAACGATCGGCAGGTAGGCCGATATGTAGTGATCGCCGATACTGCGCATGAACGCGAAAGACTGTTCAAAGCCCCACTCATTGAGATCATCAAAAAACAGGCCACCGATACCGCGCGGCTCATTACGATGTTTTAAAAAGAAATACTCATCACACCATTGCTTGAAGCGTGGATATACCCCGTCACCGAACGGTTGGCAGGCATCTCGGGCAACACGATGCCAGTGCACGCAGTCCTCGTCAAAACCGTAATACGGTGTCAGATCAAAACCACCGCCAAACCACCACACCGGATCAGCGCCGGGCTTTTCGGCAATGAAAAAACGCACATTGGCATGCGACGTCGGGACGTAGGGATTATGCGGATGTATGACCAGGGATACGCCCATGGCCTGAAAAGAACGCCCGGCCAGTTCGGGCCGATGCGCGGTTGCGGATGGCGGCAAGCCCTCACCATATACATGAGAAAAATTGATGCCCGCCTTTTCAAATACCGCACCGTCCTCCAGCACGCGCGAACGACCGCCACCGCCGGCTGCACGCTCCCAACTGTCTTCAAGAAAGGTATTACTCCCATCCTCGGCTTCCAGTGCTGAACAGATCGCATCCTGCAATCCAAGCAAATAAATTTTTACAGCGTTGGCATCTACCTGTTTCATTGCATTTCCTTTTTATCCCGCGCGGATGACCTGGCCCGTAATTGCATCACGAATCTCGCTGGGCCGCGTCGCACCGGATGTTTCACCGAGCAAAATAAAATCCAGTTGATCATCAAACTGCGCCATTACATCGTCCACATTTTTTGCCGGCGGTTGTGTGCTGACATTGGCGCTAGTCGAAACAATGGCGCCACCGAAGGCATCGCACAATTCGCGCACCTGCGGATGCGCACTGACCCGCACCGCCAGGGTGTTATGCTCACCCCGCAGCAAGCTGCTGACACTCACAGGAACCGGCAACAACCACGTCACCGGACCGGGCCAGGTTGCGCGGGCGCGCCGCCACATTAGATCATTGATCTTCGCCATTTCCAGATAGGTATACAGCTGCTGCTCGCTGGCCGCGATCAGGATTAACCCCTTGTGCGGTGAGCGCTGTTTGAGTTGCAGTAGTTTTGAGAGCGCCCGTGTATTTTGTGGGTCACAACCCAGGCCAAACACAGCTTCCGTGGCATACGCGATCACGCCCCCATCGCGCATGACTTGCGCTGCCTGCCGCACATCCGGACTCGCCACGATCATGGTTTTCTCTCAGTGAGCCTGCGTTTGCAGGTCATGGCGCGCATATGCCAACCGGTGTGCTCCTGCATCGTCGCCGGCGCAAAAACGGATAAACGCATACTCAGCAAACACCAGCTCGAAATAGAAATGATTAAAGAAGGAATTATTCAGCGTGGCAGCATCACAATCCTGACTCAATTTGCCGCCTGGTCCGGCTCGTAATCCTCGATAACCTCGCTGTAATTGCAATCCTGCTGTGGGCAGACTTTTTCCGCACCCTTGCGCTTGGTGATCTTCAGGGTCAGCATCGGCCAGCCGCATTGCGGGCAGGCCTCATTCAGCGGTTCATTCCAAACCGCGTAGCTGCAGTCAGGATAACGATCGCACGAGTAGAAAACCTTGCCGCGGCGTGATTTGCGCTTGAGCATGGTGCCCTGCTTGCAGGACGGACACGGTACCCCCGTATCTTCGGGTTTTTCCAGCGGTTCGATATAGGTGCAGTCGGGATAACCACTGCAACCGATAAACTTGCCGTACTTGCCATGGCGAATCAATAAATCGGAACCGCACTGCGGACACTTGCGCCCGGCTACCAGTTCCTGGTGTTTGTCTTCCTCTTCGCTGTTGACGTTACGCGTGTAGCTACACTCGGGGTAATTATTGCAGCCGATGAAACGCCCACGCCGGCCGAGGCGAATCGCCAGTTGGCCGCCGCACTCAGGACACTTTTCATCGATGGCCTCGTGGGTGACATCCTTGCGGTCAACATTCACCTCCTTGTCATCGACCAGTTCCTTGAAGGGATGCCAGAAGTTTTTCATCACCGGCACCCAGTCCTGCTCGCCGCGGGAAATCGCATCCAGCTCGTCTTCCATGCGCGCGGTGAAATCGTAATCGACGTAATTGGTGAAGTGTTCGGTCAGGAACTTGTTGACGATGCGTCCGACATCCGTCGGAATAAACCGCTTCTTGTCCATCTCGACGTATTCGCGCTGCTGCAGGGTCGAGATGATCGAAGCGTAGGTCGACGGCCGACCGATACCAAATTCTTCCAGGGCCTTGACCAACGAGGCTTCAGAGTAACGCGGCGGTGGTTCGGTAAAATGCTGTTCGGATTTGATTTGCAACAAGCTAACATCGTCACCCTCGTTTAATGGCGGCAACATGCGCTCTTCGTCATCGCCACCCTTGCTGTCGTCCGAACCTTCCTGATACACCGCCATGAAACCGGGGTCGACCAGGGTGGAGCCATTGGCGCGAAACATGTGCTTGTCGGTTGCAGTCAGATCCACTGAGACCGTGTCCAGCGTCGCGTGAATCATCTGGCAGGCCACGGTGCGTTTCCAGATCAAATCATACAGGCGGAATTGATCCTTGCTTAAATGCGATTTGATCGCATCCGGCTCGTGTCGCACGGAAGTTGGGCGGATTGCCTCATGCGCCTCCTGGGCGTTCTTGGATTTGGTTTTATACACCCGGGGCTCATCCGGTACGTTGTGCTTGCCAAAACGTTCGGCGATATACTCGCGCAATTCTTCAATAGCCTCATTCGCCAGGTTGACCGAGTCGGTACGCATGTAGGTGATCAAACCCACGGTCTCACCACCGATGTCGATCCCCTCATACAGTTGCTGTGCAATGCTCATGGTTTTCTTGGCAGTGAAACCCAGTTTGCGCGAGGCTTCCTGCTGCATGGTCGAGGTGGTAAACGGCGCCGCCGGATTCCGCTTGCGCTTCTTCTTCTCGACCTTAGTGATAAGCAGTTTGCCTTTGGCCGCCGCTTCGATTGCCGCCTTGGCCTGGCTCGCCTTCTTTTCTGTATTAATGGTGAACTGGCTGAGCTTCTTGCCGTCGTACTGGACCAGCTTGCCCATGAATCCGGCGCCATCGGACTCCACATCGGCGTCGATAGTCCAGTATTCCTTGGGTTTGAAATTTTCGATCTCGATTTCACGCTCGACGATCAGGCGCAGTGCCGGGCTCTGCACGCGGCCCGCGGACAGCCCACGCCGGATCTTTTTCCATAACAGCGGCGATAAATTGAATCCCACCAGGTAATCCAGCGCCCGCCTCGCGAGTTGCGCATGAATCATATCCACCGACAGTTCACGCGGGTGCTCCACGGCCTCTTGAATCGCACGCTTGGTAATTTCGTTAAAGGTTACGCGGCCGACATGCTTGTCCTTCAGCACGCCGCGCTCCTTGAGGATTTCGAACAAGTGCCAGGAGATGGCCTCGCCTTCGCGGTCCGGGTCAGTCGCCAGAAAAAGCGAATCGGCTTTTTTCAGGTGCTTGATAATGGCATCGACATGCTTTTCATTTTTTTCGATCAACTGATACTTCATGGCGAAATCGTTGGCAGGATCGACCGCGCCTTCTTTCGGCAACAAGTCACGCACGTGCCCGTACGAAGCCATGACTTCGAAATCCTTGCCCAGGTATTTTTTGATCGTCTTCGCCTTAGCTGGAGACTCGACGATGACCAGACTTTTACCCATATTTTGTCCCTGAAAATCTCACAGTATTTAAAACGGAAATGCCCGCGGGTGCGGGCATTATGCAATTCATTGCATGAAAATTTTAATGAAGGTTACCCGCATTCTCATCAAAGACCAAATCTTCCATCCATGCATAGGCCTCTTCACGACCCGGCTGATTGAACAATACCATCAACACGACCCACTTCAGCTGCTCCATATCCACTTCATCGGTATCCAGCGCCATGACCCGATCGATCACCATCTCACGTGTGGCGTTATCCAGCACACCGACATTCTCCAGAAACTGCAGAAATCCGCGGCACTCGGTATTCAGCTTCTCCCGCTCATTGTCGGTATACACCCGAATCGAAGAAGGGCGGGTCGCGGGAATGACATCAGTACTGTCCTGCAATTCTGTCAGGCCTTCCAGCCAATCAAAGGCCTTGCTGATCTGGCGCTGATGAAAACCGGCCTGTTGCAACTCGACGCGCAGTGCTTCCTCGTCCTTGTCCGTCTCGACATCGTCATTCATATAGTTTTCAAACAGATACATCAGTACATCGAGGATGTTTTCTTTCATTTCCACTCCTACCGAGAGTCCTGCAATACTGCCCACTGGCCGTCATCTGGACAATATTCTGCAATTCCAATAGCAAGAGCATGGAGCAAACCGCGTCTGGCGTCAATCCGCAACGTTCCACGATATGTTCCACGCTGGTAGGCGTAGTATCGACCGCGGCGAGCAATTCCTCGAATTCCTTGCCAGGCAACGACGGGGTATCCGGTTCAATCTCGTCGAGCATCTCCGCCGACAAGGTTATCTGGCCATCCAATTCCTCGAGGATATTGCTGACTGTATCAACCAGCTTGGCACCCTCGCGCAGTAAATGGTGACAGCCCTTGCTATTGGGATTGTGTATCGATCCCGGGATGGCGAAGACCTCCCGTCCTTGCTCCAGGGCCTGATGCGCTGTGATCAGCGAGCCACTCTGCACACCCGCCTCCACGACCAGTACGCCGCGCGATAATCCACTAATGATGCGATTTCGCAGGGGGAAGTGTCTGCCTAGTGGCGGCGTTCCCAGCGGAAACTCCGAGATCAATACACCCTGCGCGCGGATCTTTTCCGCCAGCGCCGCATGGCGCGCCGGGTAGATACGGTCCAGTCCCGTCCCCACTACCGCAATCGTATTACCGCCCACAGACAGACATCCGCGATGCGCCGCCGCATCGATGCCCAGCGCCATCCCGCTCACGATGACAAAACCCAACCTGGCCAGTTGCGCCGCAAATGCCTGCGCAGTTTCCACGCCGACGGGGGTCGGCGCACGGCTACCGACTATCGCCAGGGCGGGCCGTTGCAATTGCGCTAGATCGCCCTCGCAATACAGCAGTAGCGGCGGATCGGGAATTTGCAGCAAAAGTGGCGGGTAATCACCATCACCATAGCGCACGATGTGTCTGCCGGGTGAATCGGCCCAGGCCTGCGCTGCCTCTACTGCGGCCCAATCCGGCGCGATAATTCCCGCGATTGCCCGGGTGCTGAGACCTAAGGCCTGCAGTGCAGATTCACCCGCCGCAAAGACAGCCTCGATGCTGCCAAAGTGTTTGATGAGCTGATGGGCGCGGCGCGCACCCAGAACGGGATTACATAAATTGAGCGCCAGCCAATGGCGCTGATTGGTCTGAGTCATCCTTGTCTCCTTTTGTCACAACTTCGTCCTGAAATTGTGCCCTCATAATGACAAGCCCCGATGGCAAATGCAATCGGGGCTTGGGTAGGAGTTTGTTACAGATTATGCCCAAAGATATTTTAGGGCGAATACACGTAATCGAGGACCTTAAGGTCTTTATATGCCTCCATCACCAGGGCATAGCTTACGGTTTTATAGGTTTTGAAAACCATCGCAATGCCCGCGCGCTCTTCCGGGAGTTTGATGCGCTTGTGTGAATAGGGCGCACGCACTGTATCACCCGCCTGATAGATCTCCAGGACGTGTCCCGGCTCGAGACCATCTTCAGCACCTTTGTTAATGACGATCACATTGTACTGACCGATTTTCGCGACGCCGTCAGCCACGGAAATAATGCGGCCGGCGATATCTTTCTTGGGTGCGCGCGGGTAAAAGTTCAGCTCAATCTCTTCGGTTTCCTTCGGCAAGAGATAGTCGCCGACGAGGATCTCTTTATATGCCTTGGTCACATCCAGCGTCTGCGGATTCCCAAGACGGACCAGCCGGGCCTCACCCAGATTGATGGCTTCATACCCGAGTATCTCGCCGGTGTCCGGGTCCCGGTAGGTGGCGCCTTTACGCACAACGTTAAATTGGTTCGCGGCAGCGGTCTCGATACCTTCGGAGTAGATGCGATCGCCGGTGCCACTGATGACATGGTTACCGTAGTTGGCAATGACGTAAGGCGCATGCGCCAGCTGGTCATCGGTAATAAAGAACGGACGGTACAGGAAAGGCGCAATAGCGGATTTCGGCAGCGTGGTAATGGCCTTACCCAGTTTCTCCACCCGGATCGAGGGAGACATTTTTTCGACTTTCAGGCTTGGTTCCGACGGAGGCGGTGGTGCGGCCTCGGCGCCCTCCAGGGTCAGGACTGGCTTACCATTCACCCAGGTCAGGGCAATGACATCGCCCGGATAAATCAGGTGGGGATTGCGAATTGCGGGATTGACATACCAGATCTCCGGCCATAACCAGGGATCGTTGAGGAAGTGCTTGGCGATATCCCATAAGGTATCACCCTTCTTCACGGTATAGCGCTCTGGCACACCCGGACGCAGAGGACTCGCAGCAGGCATCGGTGGCGGTGTTTCCGCAGCTGACACCACCGGGGCCTCAGGCTGTTGGGCCTGTTCCTGCTTCGGCGGTGGTGAGGTAGGTTGTTGTTCAGCCTCTGGTTGCGGCGATTTCTCGAAAACACTACATCCCAGCCCCAACAGGGCAAAGGCCAGTAATGGCAATAGATGCAATCCCAAGCGCTTATTCGTTATCATGAGCCACCCTCGGAAGAGGTCAAATTGGTTAATATTATGTCAGATAGTGGCCGATTTTTACGGCGATATCTATTAGTATCATAATGTTAGCAGCTTTTTTTACACTTGTACTATAAATACCGCGTCAAATCCTATGGCATTACTGAATATATTGCACTATCCCGACCCCCGTCTGCGGACCAAGGCACAGCCCGTAAAAGAGGTTGATGAGGCCATACGTCGGCAGATCCGCGATATGTTTGAGACAATGTATGCCGCACCGGGCATTGGTCTCGCCGCCACCCAGGTGGATTTCCATCAGCGCCTCATCGTCATCGACATCTCGGAGGACAAATCCGAGCCCCTGACGCTGATCAACCCGGAAATCCTCAGCCGGGAAGGCGAACAACAATACGACGAAGGCTGCCTCTCGGTACCGGGTTTCTACGAGCCGGTCGACCGTGCCGCCAAGATCCGGGTGCGCGCTCTGGACCAGGACGGCAAGGAATTCGAACTGGATGCCGACGGCCTGCTCGCCGTCTGCATTCAACATGAAATGGACCATCTCGAAGGCAAACTCTTCGTTGACTATCTCACCGAGATGAAACGGACGCGCATCCGCAAGAAATTAGTCAAACAGCAAAAACACGAAGCAGTATCGTTGTGATTTTTCCGGTTTAGTTTCTTCACTTTGACTGCACCCCGTCTCAAAATTATCTTTGCCGGCACACCGGAGTTTGCTGCCGTTGCGCTGGCCGATCTTCTCGGGCATGGCCATCAAATCGTGGCGGTGTATACCCAACCGGATCGGCCAGCGGGTCGCGGGCGCAAGTTAGTCGCCAGTCCGGTCAAGCAGCTTGCGCTGGAACATCAGCTTCCGGTGGAACAACCGGAGTCCCTGAAAAAAGACCCTGCTGCGATCGAGAACCTCAGAAGCTATGCACCGGATGTCATGATCGTCGCGGCCTATGGTTTGCTGTTACCACAAAGCGTATTGGACATTCCCACTTACGGTTGTCTGAATATTCACGCCTCATTACTGCCACGCTGGCGCGGCGCCGCGCCGATCCAGCGTGCGATTCTTGCCGGCGATAAAGAGACCGGTATCACCATCATGCAAATGGATGCAGGACTCGATACCGGCGCAATGCTGTTAAAGATACCTGTCGCAATCGGTGACACCACAACCGCTGGCGAACTGCACGATCAACTCGCCGCGACGGGCGGCCAGGCGATACTTAAAACGCTGGACGATCTCGCCGCGCATAACTTACAGCCACAGGCACAGGATCCCGCACTGGCAACGTACGCCAAGAAACTGGATAAACACGAGGCCTGGATCGACTGGTCGCAACCGGCGCAACAGATCGATCGCCAGATTCGTGCGTTCAATCCCTGGCCGGTGGCACAAACGCAGATCGACGACAAGATTCTGCGCATACGCCAGGCGCAACCACTCAACACCAGCAGCAACAAACCAGCCGGCACGATTGTGCAGGTCAATAGCGACAGTGTTGATGTTGCGTGCGGTACGAATCAGTTGCGTCTGCTCGACGGCCAGTTGCCTGGCGGTAAACCCATGCGTATGGCCGATCTGCTGAATGGCCATGCCGCCCTGTTTAGCGTCGGCAAACAGTTTTCCAGTACTGACGCATGAGCAATCCGCGCGTCAGCGCTGCCCGCATCCTGCAGGCCGTCATCGTGGAGCAACACAGTCTCGATACTGCCTTTGCGCAATATCTGCCGCCACCCTCCGAGTCCACGTCATTCATCAAAGCCGCCTGTTACGGCGTACTACGCCAGTACTGGCGCCTGGAAAATTACGTGCAGCAACTGCTCAGCAAACCGCTGAAAAAAAAGGATCAGGATGTGCATTGTCTGTTGCTGTGCGGTCTGTACGAACTGTTTGACATGCACACGCCGGATCACGCCGTCGTGTCGGAAAGCGTCAATGCCGTGAATGAGATGAACAAGACCTGGGCCAAGGGTCTGGTCAATGCCGTGTTACGCAACGCACAACGTCGGCAGACACCACTCCAGCAACACGCCCAGGAAGATCTCCAGGCACACACGCTGCATCCGCGCTGGCTGCTCAAGCTGTTGCAGCGGGACTGGCCCGCGGACTGGGAGTCGATCGTCGCGCAAAACAATCTGCCGCCACCCATGCTGCTGCGCGTGGATACCACCCGCATCGAGCGCGACCAATATCTCGCGCAGTTGGCGCAAGCCGGCATCGTGGCAAGTGCGCACCCACTAGTTGACTCCGCGGTCATGCTCGACAAACCGCTCGACGTGCAGGACCTGCCGGGCTTTGCGCAGGGGCTGGTGTCCGTGCAGGATGCCGCCGCGCAACTGGCCGCGCAACTGCTCGACCCGCAGGCGGGAGACCGGGTCCTCGATGCCTGCGCCGCCCCCGGCGGGAAGACCCTGCACCTGCTGCAACGGCAGCCGGCGCTGGCGAGCCTGCTTGCCCTGGACAGTGATGCGCAACGCCTGAGCCGGGTGACGCAAAACCTGGAACGGGCCGGGGTGTCGGCGCAACTACAACAGGGCGACGCTCAGACACCGGCAAGCTGGTGGGACGGCCAACCCTTCGACCGCATTTTGCTGGATGCCCCATGCAGTGCCACCGGGGTCATTCGCCGCCATCCCGATATCAAACTCCTGCGCCGCGCTGACGACCCCGCCCAGCTGGCGCGAACCCAGGCACAAATCCTGGACGCGCTCTGGCCCTTGCTCAAAACGGGGGGTATGCTGTTGTACGCCACCTGTTCGGTGCTAAAAATTGAAAACGATCAGCAAATTCAACGCTTTCTCCAGCAACACGCCGACGCCCGCTGCCAACCCCTGGAACTGGATTGGGGCCATGCCCAGGCCTGCGGCCGCCAGATCCTGCCGGGCGAACAGGCTATGGACGGCTTTTTCTACGCACTTATATATAAGCAGGCTTAATCGGGGTCTGTTGCTGCTGCTCTGGATCGGCCTGGGCCTCGCTCCCGCGGCCCATGCCAGCGGCTTCACCATCCGCTCGGTCTCGACCCACCTGCAGGACAAGGTCTATCAGCTGGATGCAAACATCGATTACCAGTTTTCCGACAGCGCCCTCGAGGCGCTGCGCAACGGGGTGCCGCTGATCATCCTGCTCGACATCAAGGTGGAACAGGAGCGCAGCTGGTGGCTGAATAAAACCATCGCGGAATTGCAGCAGGGCTATCTGTTGCTGTATCACGCGCTGACGGAAAAATATATCGTGAACAATCTCAACAGCGGGGCCCAGGAAAATTACGAACAGCTGAGCACCGCACTGAGCGCCCTGGGCAAGGTCAAAGACCTGCCGATCCTCGATGCGCACCTGGCGACGAGTGGCTCGCGCTATGTGGTGCGTCTGCGCACGCGCCTGGATCTGGAATCCCTGCCGGCACCGATGCGGCCCCTGGCCTACATTTCCTCAGACTGGCGACTGGAAAGTAACTGGTACCAATGGCCTTTACAGCAATAAAAAAACTCTTCTCCGGACTACGCCCGATCGTGGCGTTGTTCCTGCTGCTGCTCGCCTCGCTGGCGCTGATGAGCGACGCGACCCACAGCTCGACCCAATTCGGCCGTCTGTATACCGTCCTGCTGATCATCAATGCCCTCGCCATTCTGCTGCTGGTTGGCCTGATCATCAAAAACCTGTACCTGTTGATTACCGGCGTGCGGCGCAAGGTCCCGGGCTCCAAGCTCACGGCGCGACTGGTGATCCTGTTTGCAGTGTTGTCGGTGACGCCGGTGAGCGTGGTGTATTACTTCTCGCTCGACTTTCTGCAACGCGGTATCGACAGCTGGTTTGACGTACGCGTGGAAAACTCACTGAACGATGCGCTTGAACTGAGCCAGGCCTCGCTTGGCGCACGCATGCGCGACCTCCTGCGGCAAACACGGCAGGTCTCCACGGAACTGAGCAGCACCCCCGACGAGCTGGTCAGCCTGAGCCTGAACGCCTTGCGCGAAGACCTTGATGCCACGGAGCTCACCCTGTTTTCGCAGACGGGTCACATCATCGCCTCCAACAGCGTGGAATCCACCAAGCTGGTGCCGGTGCGCCTGGACGAAACCGTGCAGTCGCGGGTGCGCCAGGATTCCGAATACTTCGGCCTGATCCCCCTGCCCGACAGCGGCCTGTCGATACGCGTGGCGGTGTCGGTCCCCAGCGCCGATCCCATGGGCGAGTCACGCATCCTGCAGGCCCTGTTCACGGTGTCCGATCGGATCAACAGCCTCGCCAATAACGTGCAACAGGCCTTTACCCAATACCGCGAACTGATCTATTTGCGCAAACCGCTGAAGGTCACGTTTATCCTCACGCTCTCGCTGGTGTTATTGCTCACCTTGTTAATGGCGATCTGGACTGCATTCTTTTTTGCGCGACGCCTGGTCGCGCCCATCAGCGATCTCGTCGTCGGCACCCAGGCCGTTGCGGCGGGTAACTATCAAACCCAGTTACCCATGCCGGGGCGTGACGAACTGGGCTTTCTGGTGAAGTCATTCAACACCATGACCCAAAAGATCGCCATGGTGACCGACGAAGCGGCGCGCAGCCAGCGCCAGCTGGCGGAACAACACGCCTATCTCGAGGTGGTACTGGCGCATTTGTCCTCCGGCGTGATCACCCTCGACACCGAGCGCCACCTGCACACCAGCAATGCCGCTGCCAGCCATATCCTCGGCGTTAATCTCGAAGACTACGAAGGATTTTCCCTGGACAAACTCACGCACGAACATCCGCAAACCCTGTTGTTCATCGACATGATCTTCTCGCACCTCGACAACCGCGATACCGAATGGCGCGAGGAGATGACCTTGTTCAATACCAGCGGCCGCCAGGTATTACTGAGCCGCGGCAGTCTGTTAACACCCGCGAATGAATATGAAAAGGGTTCCGCCAGCGGTTACATCATTCTGTTTGATGACATCACTACGCTGGTGCAGGCGCAGCGCAATGCCGCCTGGGGTGAAGTGGCGCGCCGCCTCGCGCACGAGATCAAAAATCCGTTAACGCCGATTCAGCTTTCCGCCGAACGTCTGCGTCACAAGTATCTGGGGAAGATGAGTCCGGCCGACGCCGAGTTACTGGATCGCTCCACGCACACCATCGTGCAGCAAGTGGAAACCCTCAAGGAAATGGTCAAGGCCTTCTCCGATTATGCGCGCATGCCCAACCTCGAACTCAAACCAACCGACCTCAACAGCGTCATCAACGAAGTCCTGGATCTCTATCGCCACGAAAACTACCCTTGCCGCTTTGAGGTCCAGTTCGACAAGGATATGCCGATCATCGAGGCCGACGATGGCCGCCTGCGCCAGCTCCTGCACAACCTGATCAAGAACTCGCTGGAGGCCATGGGCGAGCAGCCCAACGCCGAGTTGCGCATCAGCACCCAATGCATGGAGAAAGAGGCCTGCCAGTTCGTCGAAATCCGCATTATCGACAATGGCCCAGGCATACCGGATGATGTCGTCGGCCAGTTGTTTGAACCTTACGTCACGACCAAACCCAAAGGCAGCGGTCTGGGACTGGCCATCGTCAAGAAAATTATCGAGGAACATGGTGGTATGATATGGGCCGAGAATAACGAGACGGGGGGAGCACGGGTCGTGATTCGTCTACCGGTCAATCGCCAGGATCAACATGCCTTGCCGCACACCACTGGCACCAGGGCTGCAATCAAACCCGATGCAGGAAAATCCGATGCCGCCGCATAACATCTTACCGTTAAACGAACGCCAGGATAGTCGCGGGCCGCGCCCCAACCCTTACATACTGGTGGTGGACGACGAACCGGATATCCGCAACCTGTTGCAGGAGATCCTGGAAGACGAAGGTTATGACGTCAGTGTGGCGGAAAACGGCGAAGCGGCGCGCCGCGCGCATCGCGCCCGCCGGCCCGACCTGGTGTTGCTGGACATCTGGATGCCCGACGTCGACGGCATTACGCTGCTCAAGGAATGGGCCGAAGAGAACCACGGTCTGCCCATGCCGGTGATTATGATGTCGGGACACGGCACCGTGGAAACCGCGGTGGAGGCCACCCGCCTCGGCGCCTATGACTTTATCGAAAAGCCCTTGTCGCTGGCCAAGCTCCTGCTCACCATCGAACACGCACTCGAAGCGGAAAAACTCCAGCGCGAGAACACCGGCCTGCGCCGTCACTCACACCTGCCGGTGGAACCGGTGGGCCGCAGCGCCGTCATGCAGCGCCTGCGCGAACAGGTCAAACGCGTGGCGCAACACGACACCTGGATCCTGATGAGCGGCGAATCCGGCAGCGGGCTCAACGTCATTGCGCATTATCTGCATTCGTGCAGTCCACATAAGGATCGTCCCTTCATCGAGGTCAACGTCGCCTCCCTCACGGAAAAATATGCCGCGCAGGAGTTGTTCGGTTATGAACAGGAAGACAAGGTGCATTACGGCCTGCTGGAACAGGCCAACGGCGGTACCCTGTTTATGGTCGACGTCGGCGACATGGACCTGGCAACCCAGGCCAAACTCAATTCCGCTCTGGAAGCCAAAAGTTTTCAACGCGTCGGCGGCGATACCGTGGTTCCCCTGTACGTGCGCGTGATCGCCGCGACGCAATACGATCTGGAACAACTCATCGAACTGGGCAAATTCCGCAAGGACCTGTACTACCAGCTCAATGTCGTACCGCTGCATATCCCCGCCCTGCGCGAACACCGCGAGGACGTACCGGAATTGCTCAACCATTTCATTAATCTGTACGTGGAACAGGAAAAGCTGCCCTATCGCAAATTTTCTCTGGCGGCACAAAACCGCTTGCGCAATTATCACTGGCCGGGCAACATCCGCGAACTCAGCAATCTGGTGCAGCGCCTGTTGATTATTGGCGCCGGCGCCGAGATCAGCCTGGATGAAGTGGAACAGGCGCTGGGTGCGCAGGCGCCGTCTGCCTCCGTACCCGGTATCCCGATGGGTTACGATCGGCCCTTGCGCGAGGCGCGCGAGCAATTCGAGAAGGCCTATCTGGAATATCAGCTGAAACAGCACGGCGGCAGTGTAGGTAAAGTGGCGCGCATCGTCGGACTGGAACGCACGCACTTATATCGTAAATTGCGATCGCTCGGGATTGATCCGAAAAATATCAGCGATGAAGAGTAGCGTCTGCCACAAAATGGATAACACAGAAACCTGGAATCGGGTTCAACTATAATCTAACTCACGCAGTAACAATAATAATCCGCCCATGAAAATCATCATTCTCGGTGCAGGTCAGGTCGGCAGCTCGCTCGCCGAAAACCTTACCACGGAAGCCAACGACATCACCCTGGTGGATCACAACCCGGACCTCCTGCGCGCCCTGCAGGATCACCTTGATATTCGTACCGTGCAGGGTGAGGCATCCTATCCGGAGGTGCTGGCCAGCGCCGGTGCGGACGACGCGGACATGATTATCGCCGTCACCGACTCCGACGAAACGAACATGATCGCCTGCCAGGTGGCGTATACCATTTTTCATACCCCGACCAAGATCGCGCGCGTGCGCGCAGTGGAATACCTCAATCACGGCTCGCTGTTCGCGCAAGAGGCCTTGCCCATCGATGTCCTGATCAGCCCGGAACAATTGATCACCGATAATATCCGGCGCCTGATCGAAACCCCGGGCGCCCTGCAGGTACTCGACTTCGCTGACGGTCAGGTGCAACTGGTTGGCGTCAGGGCCTATTACGGCGGTCCGCTGGTGGGCAATGAACTGCGCCGACTGCGCGAACACATGCCCAACATCGACACCCGCGTCGCGGCGATTTACCGCCGCAACCGCGCCATTATTCCCGAAGGCCACACGGTTATCGAGGCTGACGACGAAGTCTTTTTTATCGCCGCGAAAAAAGACATTCGCGCAGTGATGGGGGAATTGCGCAAGGTAGACGATGCCTATAAACGTATCATCGTCGCCGGCGGCGGCAATATCGGCCGCCGCGTGGCGAAGACGCTCGAGCGCATGTACCAGGTCAAAGTGATCGATCACAATGCCGCGCGGACGCAGTTGTTATCGTCGGAACTGGAAAGCAGTATCGTGCTCTACGGCGACGCCGCGGATCAGGACCTGCTGCTGGAAGAAAATATCGAAAACACCGATGTGTACTGCGCCCTCACCAATGACGACGAGGCGAATATCCTGTCCTCGATGCTCGCCAAGCGCCTGGGTGCGCGCAAGGTCATGACCCTGATCAACCGCGCCGCCTATGTCGACCTGGTACAGAGCGGCGATATCGACATCGCCATCTCGCCGCAACAGGTCACCATCGGCAGCCTGTTGACCCACGTGCGCCGTGGTGACGTGGTGCGCGTGCACTCGCTGCGCCGCGGCGCCGCCGAGGCCATCGAGGCTGTCGCGCACGGCGATGCAAATTCGTCAAAAGTGGTGGGACGTCGCATCGAAGAACTGAAACTGCCGCCGGGCACCACCATCGGCGCCATTGTCCGCGGCAACGAAGTGATCATCGCGCACCACGACACCCGCATCGAATCGGAAGATCACGTTATCCTGTTCGTGATCGACAAGAAGTACATCGTCGATGTGGAGAAACTGTTCCAGGTGGGATTCACCTTCATCTAACATGCGCTCCCGCTAGCCATGCAATTTGCCGTCATCCAACGCATCCTGGGGCTCCTGCTGATCTTATTCAGCTTCACCCAGGTACCGCCCATGCTCGTCTCGCTGCTGTACATGGACGGTGAACTCGTCGCCTTCTTTTACGCCTTCGCCGCAACCCTGATCATCGCCATCATGCTGTGGCTGCCGGTAAAAAATCAAAAAAAGGAATTGCGGCTACGCGACGGTTTTATTATCGCCGCGTTGTTCTGGACTGCGCTGGGCCTGTTCGGGGCACTGCCGTTCCTGTTCGCAACCGACCCCAAGGTCACCTACACCAACGCACTGTTCGAATCGATCTCCGGTCTGACCACCACCGGCTCGACGATACTCAGCGGTCTGGATTCACTGCCAAAATCGATTTTGTATTATCGCCAGCAATTACAATGGCTCGGTGGCATGGGCATCATTGTCCTGGCGGTAGCCATCATGCCCATGCTGGGCATCGGTGGCATGCAGCTGTATCGTGCCGAGACACCCGGCCCGATGAAAGACAACCGCCTGACGCCGCGCATCAACTCAACCGCCAGCGCCCTGTGGTACATCTATCTCACGCTGACCATTGCCTGCGCCACCGCCTACTGGCTTGCCGGCATGGATATGTTCGACGCCATCGCCCACAGCTTTTCCACCGTATCCATCGGCGGCTTTTCCACGCACGACGCCTCACTCGGGTATTTCGAGCACCGGCCTTCGGTGGAAATCGTCGCGATCGTCTTCATGCTCCTGTCCGCGACGAACTTTGCGCTGCACTTCGCGGCCTGGCGCTCGCGGAATATCGCGCATTATTTTGCTGACGGTGAATTCAAAACCTATCTCACTATCCTGGCCGTGGTCGGCGTGGTCGCCTCACTGTATCTCTATTACATGGATGTCTATGTCTATCTGAACCGCGCCTTTCTCCATGGTATTTTCGAAACCGTGTCCATCGCGACCACCACCGGCTTCACCACGAAACACTATCAGGACTGGCCCAGTTTTGTACCGGTGTTGCTGATTATCACCAGTTTTGTGGGTGCCTGCGCCGGCTCCACCGGCGGCGGGATGAAGACCATTCGCTTTTTATTGATCATCAAGCAGGGGGCCAGTGAAGTTATTCGCATGGTCCATCCCAATGCCGTCGTGACAGTGAAACTGGGCGGTAAGCCACTGCCGGATCATGTGATTAGCGCGGTATGGGGGTTTTTCTCGGCCTACGTCGCCACCTTCAGTATTATCCTGTTGTTATTGATGCTGACCGGGCTGGATCAAGTCACGGCCTTCTCGGCCACCGCCGCGGCGATCAACAACCTTGGACCAGGCCTCGGCGCGGTATCGGCAAATTATGCCGGCATAACCGATACCGCCAAGTGGATCCTGATCTTCGCCATGTTGTTCGGGCGCCTGGAGTTGTTCTCGCTGCTGGTCATCCTCACCCCTTCTTTCTGGCGTCGCTGATATGAAGTACGGAGCCGTAGCGCGAATCCTGGGCATCTTTCTGGTACTGCACAGTTTCGGCTTGATCCCGCCACTACTGATCTCGCTCAGCATCGGTGACGGTCAATACATGGATTTCGTCACGCCGCTAAGCATCACGCTGGGCACCGGTTTACTGGTCTGGCTCTTTTTCCGGAATGCCAAACACGAATTACGCCGCCGTGAAGGATTCCTGATCGTCGCGTCCTTCTGGCTGGTGCTCAGCGCATTCAGCGCGTTGCCGCTCATGATCGGCGGTCATCTCAATTTCGTCGATGCCTTTTTCGAGGCAACCTCGGCCTTTACCACGACCGGCGCCACCGTCATGACCGGCCTCGACACGACCGCCAAATCGGTGCTGTTCTATCGCTCGGAATTGCAGTGGCTTGGCGGCATGGGCATTATCGTGCTTGCCGTTGCGGTACTACCGGTCCTGGGTATCGGGGGTATGCAGCTGTTTCGCGCCGAGACACCGGGCCCGTTCAAGGACGAAAAACTGACTCCGCGTATCGCGCACTCCGCGCAACACTTCTGGGTGATCTATATCGGCCTGACCCTGGCGTGCACTATTGGTTATGCCTTGTCGGGCATGTCATTGTTCGATGCGATCACACACAGTTTTTCGACCTTATCCACCGGCGGCTTCTCCACCCACGATGCAAGTATCGGTTACTTCAACAGCCTGCCCATCGAGATCATCACGGAAGTGTTCATGTTCCTGGGCGCACTCAATTTCAGTATCCACTTCCTGGTGCTCCGCCGCCTCAATCTCGGTTACTACTTTACCAATCCGGAAGTGCTGGCCTTTACCGTGATCGTGGCCGTTGCCGTCCTGGTAAGTACGCTGGTGCTGTTCTTCGAACACAGCTATACCAGTTTTTTCACGGCCCTGCGGCATAGCGCCTTCACCACCATTTCCGTGATCACCAGTACCGGTTACACCACGCAGAATTTCGCTGTCTGGCCGACCATGCTGCCAGCCTTTTTGATGTTTATCAGTTTCATCGGCGGTTGTTCCGGTTCCACGGCCGGCGGCATGAAGGTGATCCGGGTCATGTTGTTATTTAAACAGGGCTACCGCGAACTATTGCAATTGATCCACCCGGCGATGGTGCGTCCGGTCAAGATTGCCGGCCGACCGATCCCGGCACCCGAGACCAGGGCGATCTGGGGCTTTTTCGCCTGGTACGTCGCGGTGTTCGTCATCGCCATGCTGTTGTTGATGCTGGGCGGGATGGATCAGGTTACCGCCTTTTCCGCCGTCACCACCTGCATTAATAACATGGGCCCCGGCCTGGGCAAGGTAGCCGCCAATTTCCAGGAGATCGACGATTACCAGAAAATCATCCTGTCGCTGTGTATGTTGATTGGCCGCCTCGAGGTCTTTACCTTGCTGGTACTGCTCAGCCCGGCTTTCTGGAAGAACTGATCCTCCCGCCACTTTGTCTGCACTTCAATTGTGCGTATGATATTAGTGTGTGCAGTAATGTGCGGAAACCTGAACAACGACCGCCACCCGATTGCGGACAACACTGGTATACTTGACCAAGTCCATGAACAAGAACGTAAATTTTCAGACATGCCGCAATCTGGTTTGGCACGAAACTTGATGATGAAATAATATAAAAACACGTGACTGGAAGCCGCCTGCGCAAGCACGGCACCAACGGGCATGACGATAAACACCATCACCACATCTCCCTTCCCCGATCAAAAACCCGGGACCTCCGGCCTGCGCAAGCAGGTAAAGGTTTTTCAGGCGCCGCATTACCTGGCGAACTTTATTCAGTCGATTTTCGACAGCCTGACAAGCGCGGAAAAAACCACGCTGGTGATCGGTGGTGATGGCCGTTATTACAACCGCGAGGCCATCCAGGTCATTCTGCGCATCGCCATCGCCAACGGCTATAAGCACGTTTACATCGGGCAGCACGGCCTGCTGTCCACGCCGGCGGTGTCGGTGATTATTCGCAAGTACAAACTCAACGGCGGCATTATTCTCTCCGCCAGCCATAATCCCGGCGGCCCCGACGGCGACTTCGGCGTGAAGTACAACGTCAGTAACGGCGGACCGGCACCGGAGACATTCACCAACAAGGTGTTCGAACACACCAAAACCATCGCGCGCTACCTCATCGTCGAGGGTGACGACATTCCGCTGGACGACGCCGGTGAATACGAGATTGCCGGGACGCGTATCACCGTGATCGATTCAGTTTCCGATTACGCGGACCTGATGGAACATCTGTTTGACTTCGACAAGATCCATTCGATGTTCAACTCCGGCCTGTTCAGCATGGCCTTCGATGCCATGCACGCCGTCACCGGACCGTACGCGCGCGAGATCCTGGTCAAACGCCTGGGCGCCACCGAAGAATCCATCATGAACGGTACGCCGCTGCCCGATTTCGGCAAAGGCCATCCCGATCCGAATCTGGTGTATGCCGCGGATCTGGTGGCACTCATGAATCAAAAACTACAGTCACCCGATCTCGGTGCCGCGTCTGACGGCGACGGCGATCGCAATATGATCCTCGGTCGCCAGTTTTTCGTCACCCCCAGCGACAGCCTGGCCGTCATGGCGGCCAATGCGCATTTGCTGCCCGGCTATCGACACGGCGTCTGCGGCATTGCCCGCTCCATGCCGACCAGCATGGCGGCGGATCATGTCGCCCGGCGCATGGGCATCAAGTGCTACGAAACACCGACCGGCTGGAAATTTTTCGGCAACCTGCTGGACGCCGGTCTGATCAACCTGTGCGGTGAAGAGAGCTTTGGCACCGGCTCGGATCACATCCGCGAAAAGGACGGCCTGTGGGCGGTGCTGTTCTGGCTCAACCTGATTGCGGAAAAGAAACAGTCCGTCGCCAACATCGTGCATCAGCACTGGCAGGGCTTTGGCCGCAATTATTACAGCCGGCACGACTACGAAAACATTGATATGACTGCTGCACAGGCTATGCTCTCTGATATTCAGACGCTGTTGCCCACGCTGTCCGGCCGCGCCTGGGGCGATAATCTCGTCATGGCGGCGGATAATTTCAGTTACCGGGATCCGGTCGACGGCTCGCTCAGCGAAAACCAGGGAATCCGAATTTTATTTGAAAATGAAAGTCGAATCATCGTGCGCATGTCCGGTACCGGTACGCAGGGCGCGACCTTACGGCTGTACTTTGAGCAATACCAGCCGCCTGCCGGGCAACTGGATGCGGATACGCAAACCTGGCTGGCGCCGCTGTTTGCCATTGTCGAAGAACTCATACAGGTCAAACAGCGCTCAGGCCGTAGCGCACCTGACGTCATCACCTGAAACCTAATTTGCTGGAACCCAAACCATGAGCGGAACGGTCTATCAACTTGAAGTACGTCCAACGATTCCGGAAAGATTGTCTGGACTGCAGGAGCTCGCACAGGATCTCCTGTACAGCTGGGACCGTGGCGTGCGCGGACTGTTCTACCGGCTCGATAACGAGTTGTGGGAAGCCTGCAATCACAACCCCAAGGTATTCCTGCGCCGCATTGCGCAACAGACCCTGGACGATGCGGTGGAAGACCACCTGTTCATGGAAGAATACAACCGGGTGATGTCCGCCTATCAGACCTACCATGAAAAGATCGTCAATCAATATGTCAGCGACAGTCTCGATGTCGATCAGGATCTGGTGGCCTACTTCTGTGCCGAATTCGGTTTTCACGAAAGCTTTCCGATCTATTCCGGTGGCCTCGGCATCCTTGCCGGTGACCACTGCAAGGCCGCCAGCGACCTGGGCGTGCCCTTTATCGCCGTCGGCCTGTTGTACCGCCAGGGCTATTTCACCCAGACCATCGACGGTGACGGCAACCAGCTTGCCCAGTACAGCAACATCAACTTCGACGAATTACTGGTGACACCCGCCACCGATCCCAATGGCGGCGAATTGTGTGTCTCCGTCGAGATCGAGCAACGTACTGTCCGCCTCAAGGTATGGCAGGCCAAGGCCGGTCACATCATCCTGTATCTGCTCGACAGCGATCTCGAACTCAATGCCATCGAGGACCGCAGTATCACGTTTCAGTTATACGGTGGCGACAAGAACACCCGCATCCAGCAGGAGATCGTGCTGGGCATCGGTGGCGTGCGCGCCCTGCGCGCGATGGGGATCCAGCCCACCATCTGGCACATCAATGAAGGTCATGCCGCATTCCAGATCCTGGAGCGTTGCCGCGAGTTCGTCGTGCAGGGCATGGACTTCGACAGCGCCCTGGAATCCGTGGCGGCCTGTACGGTATTCACGACACACACACCGGTCCCCGCCGGCCATGACATCTTCGAACACGAACGCATGTCGCATTATTTCAGCGGCTATGCCAAAGGCCTCGGCATCGAGATGCGCGACTTCCTCGACCTGGGCAACACGCCGAGCAATCACGGCAGTTTTAATATGACCTCGCTGGCACTGCACGGCTCGCGCTTTCACAACGGCGTCAGCCGGATTCACGGCGGCGTGGCCTCGCGCATGGAAGGTTACGTCTGGCCCCAGGTCCCGCACGACGAAAATCCGATCTCCTATGTCACCAACGGCGTACACGTGCCGACCTTCCTCGCGCGTGAGTGGGTCAACCTGTTCGACATGCGCTTCAGCGAATGGCGTAACGCCCTGCTCGACAAGGACTATTGGGCCTGTATCGATACGATCCCCGATCACCGCTTCTGGAGTCTGCGCAAAGAACTGAAGTCGATGATGATGAGCGATATCCACTCGCGCATGATTCGCCGTTACAAACGCGCCGGCTATAGCGAGGCGATGCTGAAACGGTTTACCGATCTGACCTCGCAACCGGAATCCAATGTGCTGGTGCTCGGTTTTGCCCGCCGCTTTGCAACCTACAAACGCGCGACGCTGTTATTCTCCGACCCGCAGCGTCTCGCGCGGCTGGTCAACAATCCGGAGCGGCCGGTGATCTTTTTCTTCGCCGGCAAGGCGCATCCGCGCGACGTCCCCGGCCAGGAATTGATCCGTACCATTCACGAATATTCCCTGCGCTCGGAGTTTCTCGGCAAGGTCATTCTGCTGGAAGGTTACGACATGGCACTGGCGCGCAAGATGGTGACCGGTGTCGACGTCTGGATCAACACCCCGGAATATCCGCTGGAGGCCAGCGGTACGTCCGGCCAGAAAGCGGCAATCAACGGCGTGATCAATCTGAGCGTGCTGGATGGCTGGTGGGGCGAAGGTTACAACGGTGAAAACGGCTGGGCCATTCACCCGCATGCGCAGCATATCGATCACGGTCTGCGTAACAAGGAGGAAGCCGCCGACCTGCTCAATCTGCTCGAACACGAAATCATCCCCATGTACTTCGAGCAGGGCAACCAGGGCTATTCCACGCGCTGGGTGAAGATGTCCAAGGAATCCATGAAGTCCTGCATCCCGCGCTTTAATTCGCAGCGGATGGTGGTGGATTACGTCAACGAGTTTTATGCCAAGGCCCGCGGCCAGGGTTTACGCTTTGCCGAGAATAATTACACGCCCGCCAGGGACCTGGCCGTATGGAAAAACAAGATCCGCAAGCACTGGCCCATGGTCAACATCCGTCGCATCGATCATGGCGCCGAGCAGATCCGCGATGGCGAGTCATTGCCGGTTGAAGTGAGCGCCTACCTCGACGGACTGAACGCCACTGACGTCATCGTGGAATGCCTGGTCGGCACCCTGCAGGATGGCGATAAGCTGCAGGTGCGCGAGACCGTCCAGTTCAGCTATAACAAACAGGACGGCGACTTCCATTACTACCGGCTTGACCTCAAGCCACGGGCGCCGGGGCTCAATCATTACAAGATCCGCATGTATCCCTATCACAAGCTGCTCAGTCATCCGTTCGAGCTGGGCTTCATGTTGTGGGTCTAACGGGACACGCCGCAAACACCCGTCTTACAGTTGCTTGACCTTGTCCAGCATGGCCTGGGCATGACCATCGGCCGTCACGCCGTACATGGCATCCGCAAGCACGCCTTGCTTGTTGATCAAAAAGGTTGAACGCACGATGCCCATTTTCTTCACGCCATCCTTTTCCTTCTCCTGCCAGACACCGTAACGGTTGCACACCTCGCCGGAGGTATCGGCAAGCAATTGTACATTGAGTCCGTACTTGGCGATGAAGGCCTTATGGCTGTCGCAATCGTCCTTGCTGACACCGATCACCGTGGTGTCGTGCGCGGCAAAGTCTTTCGCCAGCGCGGTAAATTGATTGGCCTCGATGGTGCAACCGGGCGTGTCATCCTTGGGATAAAAATACAGGATGACGTTTTGCTTACCCTTGAAGTCCGCGAGGCTCACCATCTGGTCGTCCTGATTCGGCGAACGAAAATCCGGTGCGGCTTGATTTGCTTTTAACATCGTCGGTTCCTCGCTGATGATAAAAAATCTGATACGCCACGCGTGGGTATTACTATGGCGGCGGTGCGGTCGAAGAGCATAGCGTCAATTGTACGCGGGAAGCAAATCCTGCGCGGTTGCACATGGCGTCGTGCAGGCACGGATTCGAATGTCAGTGCGCGAGGGCAGGTGCGAGCCGCGACACCTTATATAACCCACGCTGATGCTGGATCAGCATGGCCTGCGGTTGCATCGCGATGATGTGCCAGCGGAAGCCCATGTTCCCCAGCTGGACCTTGATATCACGACCCGACACGCGGTATTGCCAGTGCACCTGGGCGCCGCTCTTGCCCAGGGTTTCGATCAACTCGCCTTTGCTGGTAAACACCCACTTCATCGGACGATGCGGCGCATGATAGGCAGTGGCATCACGCTCCTTGATGGCATCGACTTGCCAGGCGCCGACGAGGTAACGATCGACGTCCTCCGACTTTTTTGCCTGTGCACCCATGGGCACCAGTATCAACATAAGTAGCATGATGTATCTGCGCATCGTCTCCCCCCTGCTGCATGTTTATGGATTCTGCCTGCACGCCATTCATGGCGGCTCAATGTTATCAAAGCCGCCGCCATCGCAGGTGTGTGATTCGCCCCATTATTACGCTTTTGCTTGCACCATGCCGGTCCGGCGAGCGCGCGCGCCTGCTTCTTATCGGTGCCTTTTAATGGCCGCCTGGCCTGCTAAGGTATGCGCCATTGTGATGCAAATACACATTAATTCACTTCAAAACAAGGTGTTACATAATGATCAAAAACTTGGCCCGCGTCTTGCCTTATATGAGCCGGATACCTAGCGATGTCCAAATTGGTTCAAAACTTTAAATATGCGTAATTCACAAATTGCTATTCAATCAGAATAAACGGGAGATCTTATGGCTTACTTAACGCCTTCGGAATTTGTTACAAAAATGGTCGATGCCGGTGAATCCAAGATTTACATGTCGACCCGGGACACCCTGATCCGCGCCTACATGGCCGGCGCCATTCTGGCCCTGGCCGCCGCCTTTGCCGTGTTCGTCACGGTGACGACCGGCTCGGCCATCCTCGGCGCCATCCTGTTCCCGGTCGGATTCTCCATGCTCTATCTCATGGGCTTCGACCTGCTGACCGGCGTGTTCATGCTGACACCGCTGGCCCTGCTGGATAAACGTCCCGGCGTCAGTGTGAGCGGTATCCTGCGCAACTGGGGCCTGGTATTCGTCGGTAACTTCGCCGGTGCGCTTACGGTGGCCTTCATGATGGCCTTCATCTTTACCTACGGCTTCACCGCGGATGCCGGCGCCGTCGGACACAAGCTGGCGGGCATCGGTGAGGCGCGTACCATTGGCTATTCACAACACGGGGTACCCGGCTGGTTCACCATCTTCATCCGCGGCATGTTGTGTAACTGGATGGTATCCATGGGCGTGGTCGGCGCCATGGTCTCCACCACCGTCAGCGGCAAGGTCATCGCCATGTGGATGCCCATCCTCCTGTTCTTTGCCATGGGCTTCGAACACTCCGTGGTGAACATGTTCCTGTTCCCGATGGCCATGATCATGGGCGGCAATTTCTCCATTGCCGACTACTTCATCTGGAACGAGATCCCGACGGCGCTGGGTAACCTGGTCGGCGGTATCGCCTTCACCGGCCTGACCCTGTACAGCACGCACGTGCGCACCGCGCCCAAGCGCAACATCTGATCGCGGCAACTGGACGGAGCCTCTGCTTTTTCACTAAAGTAGAGGCTCTTTTCTTTTTATCGCCAATATGTCCAGCCAGCTCCAGGTATCCGTCGGACAATATTCTGACAAAGGCCGCAAACCGCTGAATCAGGATTTTCACGGCGTGTATATTCCGAAAGAACCCCAGCTCAGCTCCAAGGGTATCGCCATCGCCCTGGCCGACGGCATCAGCAGCAGCGACGTCAGCCAGATTGCCAGCGAGACCACGGTCGCCGGTTTTCTCGCGGATTACTACTGCACCTCCGATGCGTGGTCGGTAAAGAAATCCGCGCAAAGCGTGCTCTACGCCACCAACTCCTGGCTGTATTCGCAGACCCGGCAAAGCGAATTCCGTTATGAAAGAGACAAGGGCTACGTCTGCACCTTCAGCGCCCTGATTTTCAAGTCGACAACCGCCCACTTGTTTCATGTCGGCGACGCGCGCGTCTATCGCCTGCGCGAACACACCCTCGAACAACTCAGCGAAGATCACCGCCACTGGATCTCACAGGAACAGAGCTACCTCGGCCGCGCCCTGGGCGTGATACCGCAAGTGGAGATCGATTACACCGACCTGCCGCTGGAGGCGGGCGATATCTTTGTGCTGGCCACCGACGGCGTTTACGAACACGTCAGCGGCAAAGCCATGGTCGAGCTTATCCAGGCCCATGCCGATAATCTCGACGCCGCCGCCAAGGCCATCGGGCAACAGGCCTATCTCAACGACAGCAGGGACAATCTCACGATCCAGATCGTGAAAGTCGACAGCCTGCCCGAACTCGATGCCAATGAGATCGTCAGGCAATTGACCGAACTGCCGTTTCCGCCGGAGCTGCAGGCGCGCATGGAGTTTGACGGCTATAAGATCCTGCGCGAGGTCCACGCCAGCAGCCGCAGCCATGTGTACCTGGCCGAAGATATGGAGACCCGGACCCAGGTCATCCTGAAGACACCGTCGGTGGATCTGCGCAACGACCCCGCTTATCTCGAACGTTTTTTGATGGAAGAGTGGATCGCGCGGCGCCTGAACAACGCGCACGTGCTCAAGGCCTATCTGCCGACGCGCAAGCGGCATTACTTCTACGTGGTCACCGAGTACGTCAACGGCCAGAGCCTGGCGCAATGGATGATCGACAATCCCAGGCCCGACATCGAAACCGTGCGCGGCATCGTGGAGCAGATCGCCAGGGGCCTGCGCGCCATGCACCGCATGGAAATGCTGCACCAGGATCTGCGGCCCAACAACGTCCTGATCGACAACAGCGGCACGGTAAAGCTCATCGACTTCGGCTCGACCCGTGTCGCCGGCATCGTCGAGAACACCTCACCGCTGGAACGCCAGCATATCCTCGGCACCGAACAGTACACCGCGCCGGAATACTTCCTGGGTGAAGGCGGCACGACCCGTTCGGACCTGTTTTCGCTGGGGGTGATCACGTACCAGATGCTGTGCGGCCGCCTGCCCTACGGCGCCAAGGTATCCCGCGCCCGCACCAAGGCCGCGCAACGCAAACTGCGTTACCAGTCATTACTCGACGACGACCGCGACATTCCGCTGTGGATCGACGAGGCCATCGAAAAGGCCGTGCACCCCGATCCTTATAAACGCTATCCGGAGCTGTCGGAATTCCTCTATGACCTGCGTCACCCCAACCCGGCATTCCTCAGCAAAACCCGCCCGCCGCTGATGGAACGCAATCCGCTGCTGTTCTGGAAGACGGTGTCGCTGCTCCTGTTTGTGACGGTGATTTACCTGTTGTTTAAACAGAAATGAATCAGACGTCGCTGCGTTCTCGCGCATAGCTGAGCATGAGTAATTCCCAGATATGCCCGTCAGGCTCACTCCAGTACACAAGGTTTCCGCCAAAGGCTGAATTGACTTTGGCATCATCCGGTTCATGGAGTGAACTCCGATACGCAATGCCGGCCTCTTCAGTCAATTTGTATTCCTGGCGATTGTTATCTGTGGATACTACTCAAGCCCCATTACAAACTAGGCCAGTGTTGCTACCAATTTTCCGAGCTGATCAATCGTTGTTCCCCAGCCTTCCTCAAATCCCATATCCCGGTGTTTGCGGCTGTCTTCAGGATTCTTATGTAACACGCGAGCCGAATATTTGGTGGCGTCACCTTTATCTTCCATGGTCACTATGGCCGTCAGAGCCAACCAGGGATCAAAAGGTTTCCAGTTTTCGGTCAGGACCGTAGTAAACACAATGCGTGTTTCAGGAACAATTTCCAGAAAACATCCCTCGACGTGTGGCTTAAACTCGCCCCCGTTTTCGCTCATCAGGGTCTCAAAGCCGCCACCTGGCTTCATATCCATTTTGATAACTTTGCATTTTATTGGCTCGGGTATCCACCATTTTTCGAAGTGTTCTTTCCTGGTCCACGCGGACCATACGACGGACCGCGGCGCCTGAATAATGCGCGAAATAGTCAGTTCCGAATTATCAATGGTCATTTGAAACCTCCTTGGACTTTAAGCTTTCAGCGTATTCTGCAAGCCGGTCAGTTCGGCCTTCCCAGAGGGCACGCTGTTCTGATAACCATTTTTCAGCCGCCGCCAGCTGTGTTGGTTTTATCTGGCATGTTCGAATGCGCCCCCGTTTTTTAGAACTGATAAGGCCACTATCCTCCAGCACCCTGATGTGCTTCATGAAGGAAGGAAGGCCAATCGCGAACGGATCCGACAGCTCTTTTACCGTTGCCGGACCTCGCATAAGCCGTTTAATGACCGATCGCCTTGTCGGATCTGACAAGGCATGAAAGGCCTTATCGAGGAATGCAGTATTGTTTGCCATATGGAAAACTATAGACAATAGTATCCCAAATAGCAAACTATATTTAGCGCAGTCTAAAAGGCCTCGCTGCCAATGACTGAGTAGGGATATGGCTACCCCGGAATTTAATTAATTATTTCACCTTTGTTGTTGGCCAGCTTTTCACGCCACTTTTGAAGCTCATCTGGTGTCAGTCGTACCCACTCAGTGACTTCGCCAACGATTTTTAATGGTGCCTCGGATCGGTATGAGCGTGTCGGATTACCCGGAAATTTCTTATTTGTCACATTCGGGTCATTCTCAAACCGTCCTGTCGGCTCAACGACATAGACACGGTCACGTCCATCGCCTTTTGCTAGTGCAGCAGCTAGCCCTGCCCCACTCACAAGTGCGGTGAAATAAATGTGATTCATTTTGAGATCGTGTTTGTAATTAGAACTGCCCCCCGCCGTCAGCAAATCCCCAACCTGCAAATCCGCTTTCGTCCCATGATAAAAGGGGCCTTTGTCGGAGGGTCTATCCTGAAACGAAGTTGCTAATTCATCATGCTTTTTTGCCTTGTCAGGTTCGCCTAAGTCCGCATAGCATTTGGCAATGTTTGAATAGAGAGAAGGAAAGGCACTGTTTACAGAGTCGTTATTGATTTTTAATGCAAACTGTAAAGCCGTTTCGAGCCATTTTAATTTGCCGGAAATTTCTGTTTGAGCTCGAGATACATAATGTGCGGCAATAAACTTTTCGAAGTCGTACGTCGCCTCGTTCCAGGCTTGAAGAAACAATTTACCTGCCTCTTCAGGCTCGCCCTTTTCTTCCTTGCTCATACCCTGAAGGCAGAGCTTAACAACCTTGTTGTTCGGATTAAATTCCATAATCATCAAATGACTGCCTTAGACCAATATGCGTCTTATATTCTATGTATTTGGATATTTGCAGCTCGTCATTTTCGAATCTTTCCCGCTCTTTTATTGCCTCCAGGGAAGGCCAGCCCTCAACGCCGATATAATCCCATTCGTCGTCCGTTTTGCTACAGTCAACCATTGAAATCGCCTGCATTCCTAACGCATCGAGGTTGGCGCGATCCTTGGCCATAAAGGCAACCCTTTCCTCCTCCGACAGCTCGAAGAATTCTGATTTCATCCTGGTGCAAAATATTCTGACTATCGGATTTTCAATGGTCATCAATAACCTTCCTTGCTACAGCAGTTCAATTTTAAACATAACGTTGCGCTCACCCAACGCACGCCGTGCATCCCGACCCTGATAAACACTATCCGGAGCTGCCGGAATTCCTCTACGACCTGCGCCACCCCAATCCGACATTTTTGTGACGGTGATTGTTTTACTGTTGAAAAAATAACTTACCTGATTTTATAGACAACTTCGTGCAGTATTCGCCCCGACCTGCTTTTAACTTCGCCTTCCCTGACAATCGAACCATTTAGACTCTCGGCGATCTTCCTGCTGGGAATATTCGCCTTATCGCACGGGTATATCATATGTTTGAAGATCAAGTTTTGCCTGACCCAATCGGCGAGGGCCTTAATCGCCTCCTGCCCATACTTGTGGCCATGCGCGCCTTTTTTAAGCCAGAGGCCCAGGGCGGGCTCTTCAGGATCCGGTATTCCGTGCAAGCCGCACACACCCAAAAACTCTTCGTCCGGCTTTTTCAGTATCGCCAGGATAAGGGCGGATTTATCCTGCATACTCTCCAGGCTGGCGCGAATAAAAACATTTATCTCTTCTATATTCGAAGGCGTTGCAGGGATCATGTAACGCGTGATTTCGTCGGTAAATTCCCTGAATATGATCTCGGAATATTCGGGCGAGATGGGCACCAGCCTAATCCGCTCCCCGGTGATGATGACAGCACCGAAATCCAGCGCACGTTTGGTTTGCATGGTCCTCTCGATTCCAGCCGTCTAAACAGACGCCCTGTGCCTACACGAGCGCCTTGACAGCCCAGGCCCGTGCAGACATCGGGATGGAACCATCGTCTTGCATCGGCACTCTTTTCATTAACCTATTTCCAAGTTCGTCCCTTTCAGAGTCGCTCAATTTCGAGACATAGGTTGGCGCCGGCCCCTGGCCGCCGAGAAACGGTCTCCAATAATCATCAAAATCACGAAAGTTCGTGGTGATACAAAGCGGTCGCGTCTCGATTCCGGTAAAACCGGTTTGATTGAAAAGGTCGCTCAATGCCTCAGGGTTGGAATCCGGGAAACGACGGCCCTCGTGAAGGTCGGAGGCATCGGGATTGAGTTCGACAGCAACGTCCCAAAAATGGTTGAGAAATTCCATTTTCCCAGCGTAATCCCACACGTATACCGCGACGGTGCCTCTTTTTTTAGTCACTCGCCGCATTTCCGCCAGGGCCTGTTCAGGCGCGGCAATGAAATTGAGTACCAGTCCGGATACCGAGACATTTACCGAAGCATCCGCAAGCGGTAATGACAGCGCGCTTCCCACCTTACACTCGGCGCGCTTTCCTAAACGTTGCTGCGCGGTCTTGATAAAGCCTTCCGATTGATCAATCGCGATAACCTCGCCGGGATCAGCTTTAGCGGCAACCGCCTCACTCAACGCCCCCGAGCCACAGCCGACATCTAACCATTGCAGGCCCGCAGGAAGCGATAGCCAGTCAACGAACGACTCAGCGACAAGCTTGCTCCAGCGTCCCATGAAATATTCATAAGGATCGCCTGACTTCCATGAGTCTTCCATTGCCGTCTCCTTTGGCTTTCCTGCACATAACATTGTGTTAAATGTCTCGAGCCGCATCGCCGCGAAGCATCCGAGCGAGCAAAAACTAATGCTTTGAAGGCCGTGTTAAGCAATTTATGGCCCCCAATAATCAAATTTGTAGATTACACCTCTTGGTATAGTAAAGTTTATATTTGCTCCGCACTGTATTACATGCTCGCCAGGTTCAATTAGTGCTACTTGCCCTATAGGAAGTTTCCATGGCTTACCATCTAGCAATAATGGCCCGCATTTCCCACCATTATTATCAATCACCCCAAAATAAGTTTTTCCATCTTTCGATGGCTCAACTGCACCACGCAAATGACCATCATCAGTACATGATTGAAGTAAGATCAAGAACAAGATGAATGTAATTATTTTCATACCTTATATTGCGTAGCGCAAAAAAATTGCCGGCGCAGTCACGCGTCCGGCTGAATGTCTTGTTGGGCAGTAGGTAAACGCTATTCACGGACTGTATCTATTAGGCAATACACTCCTCTTGCAAGCGGGACATTCGCCATGCGTGAGCAATCGACTCTTCACATACGCATCACTCGCATGGTATAGGGACTTATCGCAAAATGGGCATATAAAATCAATCCTTCTGCAATAGGTCGCATCTGATCGAAATATCGCAACTACACCACCCACAACGCCAGAAACAAACAATCCAAGACAAGTAGTCTGGACGGTCCATGAAAGTGTAGGAACAATTGGCCCAAAGATCATTGCGATAAGAAATATTAGAATGACAAACGCAATCACCTTCAAGTTGTGTTGTCGAACACATTTCCTTTGTTTCGTCCTGAGGTCCTCAGGCAACCACCCACTCGGACTTTTCATATCGCCCAACGACTTGAGCTAGTTTTTAGCCGAGTTATATGAAGCATGCCATCCCTTAATATCTTTTAAAAAGCGTTCTCTATCTTCAGTATCGATGAATGCGCGTTCTGGGATTATAAGTGCATTACCGTTTTTGCTCGTGATTATGACCTTGCCAGAATCATTTTGGATCGTTGCTACTTCGTTCCAATTACGCGCACCATTCTTTTTACCAATTTGAGTATCCCAACCATTTGGCCCAACATTTAATTTACGTTCTTTACTTTTAAACAGTATTTGTGGAATCGACGAAAATATAGCTGTAATAGCTATTAGTGCAAGAATGAAATATTCCCCCCAAATAACTGGATCTGTGTTTTTTAATCCTATCCCAACATAACCGGCACAAAAAAATACTGCTATGCTTACATGATGCCACCATAGTCGACTTTTCCACGCTTTCCAGTACCAATGCCAGACTTCAGATCGTATAGATGAGTATCTTAGTGAGTAATTCATATCGGCTAACGGTTAAGCTAAGGGGCCGAAAAACCGCGCAGCGGTTTAGAGGTCCCGCCGGCGAAGCCGGCAAACTTGGGCGCCTTGTTAGGCATTTTCTTAAAGATAATGGTCATCCCACTCTCCTTCATTACCCGTTTTAGCGCTGTCGATTCTCCACTCACCGCCTTTTTTAAAAACAACGAACATAAATTTACTTTCTGGGAACTGCCCACCCTTAATTATTACTTCTGCTCTATTTGGGTTTACTTCATTAACTGATTGAACAGTTTCCTTTGAGGCGCCCTGGTATTGCCCATGCCTTGTCCATGAATTTGGATGCCCACCATACTTCCTTTCTCTTTTGGTACAATATTTATTAAAAACATCATAATATTTCTTCATGAACTCAGAATATGATTCTTTAGGTAAAATTGCTTTATCACTCTCATGGTTAATTATGCGTCCTTCCTTGACTCTACTAACCAAGTACATTTTATGCTCCCAATCATTCATTTCAGCAATAAAAGCAAGAACGATTTCTAGCGGGCCTTTTTCCATTATGAATGCCTAACGAGAAAGCCAAGGGGCCGAAAAACCGCGCAGCGGTTTTGAGGTCCCGCCTGCGGAGCAGGCAAACTTGGGCGTATTGTTAGCCATGTGGCAATATCAGCGGAACACTAAATTTTACTCGGCTTACAGAAGCATTTTCCTCTTGGGACTGCCCAGAAGTACCTAGCGACACAATACCTGAAACAATACCTATTCCACCTTTGGTTCCGCTTCCTTCCTTTGCTGTTAAAGCAACATCAAATTGAACGATTTGTGCCGCACCACCTTCAGAACGAAGAAAACCATGCTGAGCGCCAAACTCTGAGCCAGCAGTAAGTCGAGGACTAACTGTTCCGCCAATATTTTTTGCTTGCTCTTGTGCTTCTACTACACCAGAGATAATTTGGATCATTGTTTCAGAGATAAATTCTTTTAGATCCACGCAAGACTCCTTTATATGGCTAACAATTATTTAGACAGACGGCGGTAATTTACCGTATTAGACAGCCGTCCGTATAATCCCGGATTAAGCTGAAAATACGGACGCTGCCTAAAGTATTGCCAGTTTTCGCCCGGTTTTCCAGGCGATATGCAGGTTAACGGTCGTAGCGTTGGCAGAGGGTTTTCAGGCGGGGCGCGATGTCGTCGTCGAGCTGGTCCCAGGTGAAGCGCCAGCGCCAGTTGCCTTCGGTGGTGCCGGGTGTGTTCATGCGTTCACCCTGACCGAGGCTGAGGACATCCTGCATGGGAACGACCGCGAGGCAGGCGACGGAGGCCAGCGCGGTACGAATGAGCGGCCAGGGCATAACTTCGTCATCGGAGATGGCGAGATAGTCGTGAAGCTGTCTGCGGTGGTGCGTGCCGAGTAATTTGTACCACGACAGGGTCGTGTCGTTATCGTGGGTGCCGGTGTAGACCACGCTGTTGAATTCATGATTGTGCGGCAGGTAGGCATTCCTGGGATTGCCATCGAAGGCAAACTGCAGGATCTTCATCCCGGGCAGCTGAAATTTTTCGCGCAGGGCCGTTACCTCGTCGGTGATGATACCGAGGTCTTCGGCCACCAGCGGCAGGGTATGAAACGTGTCGCGCAGGGTCTGCAGGAGTTCATCGCCCGGCGCCTTGACCCAGCGGCCGTTGATCGCGGTCTTCTCTTCCGCCTTGATCTCCCAGTAGGCCTCGAAGCCGCGGAAGTGATCGACGCGCACCAGGTCGAACAATTGCAGTTGCGTGTGCAGGCGTTGCTGCCACCAGTGAAACTGTTCGTCCTGCATCGCCTGCCAGTCGTATTGCGGATTGCCCCAGCGCTGCCCTGTCTCGGAAAAATAATCCGGCGGCACGCCTGCCACGAACCGCGGCTGCGCCTTGTCATCCAGCATGAACAACTCGCGATGGGCCCAGACATCGGCACTGTCGTAGGCAATATAGATCGGCAGGTCGCCGAACAGGAGGATACCGTGATCGCTGGCGTAGCGTTTCAGGTCCGCCCACTGCTGGAAAAACACGAACTGGCCGAATTGGTAATAGCCGACGCGTTGCTGCAATTGCTTGCGCGCCTTCTTCAACGCCGCCGGATTACGGTCGCGCAATTCCGCCGGCCATTCGCTCCACAGACGCCCGCCCTGTTGTTCGCGCAGGCTCATGAACAGGGCGTAGTCATCCAGCCAGTGCGACTGTTGTTCGCAAAACGCGGCAAACTGCTCCGCCAGGTTGGCCGGCTTGTGCAGGGATAACAGGGTCCACGCCTGTTCCAGACAACGGCGGTGCGTTGCGCTATCGTGGCTGACCGGCATGTCGTGCAGCAGATTGCGATCGCGCAACCAGTCCAGACTCAGCAGGGAGGTCTCGCAGGCATGGGCGGATAAGGCCTGATACGGCGAACCGTCGCTGTGGGTCGGCCCCAATGGCAACATTTGCCAGACACTGATGCCGGCACGCGCCAGAAACTCCACGAAGCGATAGGCATCGTGACAGATCAGACCTTTAGGAAAGGCACCGGGCAAGGAGGTGGGATGCAACAAGACCCCCGCGCGGCGGCGTTGGTGCAGGATATGTCGATCCCGTACGCTACTCATACAGTGTGCTGAAAGCCACTGGCTTCCCGCCTACGCGGGAATGACATGTCGAATGTCAGTGCTGCATATTTGACGTTAAGTAACATCTTATCGGGAATGCTACGCCGCAATATACTGTTAGTGTTCCTGCCCACGCCGCATCGTCCCCCCCGCACTGGGACTCCCGCCACCCTGGGTAAACGAATGCGCCAAATATTCCGGCGGTGTTTCGCCGATGAGTTTATACAGGTGCGTGAGCTGGAGGCGATACAGGCGCTCGAAATCGCTTACCGATTCCGCCGGGTTGTAATCACCGAACCACCAGAACCAGTCGGAGCCTTCGCATATGGCCAGTTGAATTTCGATGCGTTCGCGATCCGTACCCGTGAATCGCCCGCTGGCCAGCGCCTTGTCCACGGCCTTTTTCGCATCGCACAGCATATCCCAGCCGAGGTTTTTATCGTGGCTGCCGATCCAGGTGGAGAAGGTACCGTAGACCCAGCTGCCGGCAACGATCTTGTTCAATTTTTTCGCCTTGTCATGTTTGGCGAGATAGCGTGAATAGGTCGTGAGATTGATACCGGGGTGTGTGCTGAGTTTTTCGTACAGCGCCTTCAGGAAGTAATAACCGTTTTCCGGATAGTATTCCCAGGCATTTTCGCCGTCGAGAATGATGGAGACGATGGCGTCCGGGTCATCGGCGCAGGCATCGGCGATGTTTTCCAGATGATGCACGAGATTGGCCACGGCATCGTCGGCGTGCCAGGTGGCATAGGTAAACCCGATGAGATCCGATAGACCGTCATCGCGGAAAAAACAATAGGCATCGGTATGCGGCGCGAGGTACGGGCGGTGAATGCTGTGGATCAAATCGCCGTTGGCCTCGTGGCTGAGGCTATTGCGCAAGACCGTCTCGCCGCTGGCCACCCAGTTGACGCCGTGTTGCGCCAGCAACTGAATCGTGCGCTCACTGACACTGCCTTCCGAGGGCCAGCAGCCATGGGGTTTGAAGCCGAAGTAGGATTGAAACAGGGCCATGCCCTTGTCGATATGCCAATGCACCCGTTCTTCGCCGCCGGGATAGACATCGCAACCCGGCAAGGGGGCATCAGGCATGGCATCGTGCGCGCTCTTCATATCCAGCAATAAGGGCATGATCGGGTGCGCATACGGTGTCATGGATAATTCGATCTGGCCGCGTTCCGCCAGCGCGCGATAACGGCCAATGACCGTCGCGCATAATTCGCCGATCACGCTCAACAGTTCGGCGCGATCCTGCATGCTAAAACACATGCCCTTGTCCATGAGCTTGCGTATGCGCAGGTCGCTGCGGCGCACGGTCTCACCCATCCACGCCAGGTGAAACCAGACATTGAGGTCAACCAGGTATTGATCCTGGATATACACGACGGCCTCCGGGTGTTGTTCCAGGAACTTCGCCTGCGCCGCCAGGCGCTCGTATTGCGGATACCGCTTGATCAGGCGTTCTTCATTGGCGCGCAGGCAATGCTTGATCATCACCAGACGTTGTTCCGGTCTTGCCGGCAGGACTGTTTGTATCAGCGCCTCCAGCATCGCATCCTTGATGGCGGTGGCATGGGTGAAGTAATCCTGGATCTGACGATTGTAATCGTCGATTTGTTCGAGCAAGGTCGGCGTGAAGTTGACAACGACGTGCGCCTGCGGACATGCCTCCAGGTGCGCCGCCATGTCGATATAGTCCTTGATGACGTGCAGATACGTCCACGGCAACTGATACTCGCCGGTATGGACATCCTTGTATTGTGGCTGGTGCATGTGCCAGTACACCACCACATTGAGCGGTTTAGCGGACATGATGCAGTTCCTGACCGAGCATTTCCGGTGTTACCAGAACGATGCCCTTGGGTGAGACGTAAAACTGCTTCCGGTCTTTCTCTTTATCGAGGCCGATCTCCATCCCCGCCGGGATGCGGCAGCCCTTGTCGATGATCGCATTGCGGATCTTGCAGTGTTCGCCGATGCTCGCCTCCGGCAAGGCAACGACCCCGCTGACATCGGCAAACGACTCGACGGTCACACTGGAAAACAACAAGGATCTGCGCACCAGCGACCCGGAGATGATGCAACCGCCGGAGACCATGGAGTCGATGGCGCGGCCGCGGCGGATGTCATCGTCGAAGACAAACTTGGCCGGCGGCAACTGTTCCTGATAGGTCCAGATGGGCCACTCGCGGTCGTAGAGATTCAGCTCCGGCGTCACGCCGATCAATTCCATGTTCGCCTCCCAGTAGGAATCGATGGTGCCGACATCGCGCCAGTAACCCTGCTTGCTGGTAATCGGGTCGCGGAAGGGGTAGGCATAGGCGCGGTAGCGGTTAATGATGGCGGGAATCACGTCCTTGCCGAAATCATGCGACGAGTTGCGTGAGTCCGCATCCTTGATCAGTTGCTCGATCAGAAAGTCCTTGTTGAAGATATAAATGCCCATGGAACACAGCGCCATGCCGGGGCTGCCGGGTATCGAGGGCGGCTCCGCGGGTTTTTCCTGGAAACTCTTGATGCGGCCGGCGTCATCGACACCCATGACGCCAAAGGCACTGGCCTGTTCCAGCGGCACCTCGATACAGGCGACGGTGATGTCGGCGTTCTGTTCGACGTGATAGGCCAGCATCGCGCCGTAGTCCATCTTGTAGACATGGTCGCCGGCCAGGATCAGGACATAATCCGGGTTGTGAGTTCGGATAATGTCGATGTTCTGGAAAATGGCATCGGCGGTGCCGGCATACCAGGAGGTCTCGATACGCTGTTGCGCCGGCAGTAATTCCACGAACTCGCCGAATTCGCCGCGGAACATACCCCAGCCCTGCTGGATATGCACGATAAGCGAGTGCGCCTTGTACTGGGTCAACACGCCGATGCGGCGGATACCCGAGTTGATACAGTTGGATAGAGGAAAATCAATAATGCGGAACTTGCCGCCGAACGGCATCGCCGGCTTGGCCCGCCACATCGTCAGCTGCTTGAGTCGCGACCCGCGACCGCCGGCCATGATCAATGCCAGGGTGTCACGGGTAAGCCGGCTGACGAAACGGGGAGAACGATTATGACTCATTAGAAGTAACCTTGCTGTCCTGGTGGTGACAAATGACGTAAAAAATATTTAGCAAATTGCAAGCCAAAGAATATGTTAGTCAGATTTATTGTGTATTGCCTTGATGTAACACAAGCGGCCACGGATTTCGTAACGCTTTTATGACCCGGTCAGTGCACGGGAGTTTCACAATTGCACTAAAACGCGTCATTCCGTGCCTAGAGTATAGTGCCACGCACAGGGATTAGGCATACAATTTATTTTTCGCGTGCATGAAAATGCATGATCGACCCGACTTGCGGTCAAGCCCTTGTGCAACAATGGTTTTGCATGCACGCGCCATTGCACTGTGATTGCGCACGGGAATTGCAAGGCTGCACACGGTGTAACATGGAGTTCACAAGCTGTAACATATTGCCTGCAACCGAAAGCGCGAATTATGACAATCAAAAGTAACGAGCCTACCCAAAACGTCACCCGAGCCAGCCTCGATCCGGAACTGCAGCGTATCATCGAGGCACGCCACCACGACCCGTTTCATTATCTCGGCCGTCACACCCAGAACGGCGAGGATATCGTGCGCGTCTACCGGCCGCAGTGCGAAAGCATCACGCTCAAAGAAAACGGCGCGGCGCTGGAGCGCGTCAGTGGCACCGATATGTTCCAGTGGCGCGGGCCGAGCGGACAATTACCCATGCATTATCGTCTGGAATGTCATTTGAAAGACGGCAATGTGGTCACCCACGCGGACCCTTACACCTTCGCGCCCACCATTTCGGATTTTGACCTGCACCTGTTCGGCGAAGGCCGCCACCTGCATGTATACACCGTACTCGGCGCCCAGGTCATGACCATCGATGGTGTCCACGGCGTGCGCTTCGCCACCTGGGCGCCCAATGCCGAGCGGGTCAGTGTCATCGGTGATTTCAACCGCTGGGACGGCCGCAGCCATCCCATGCGCTCGAGCGGCGGCTCCGGGGTCTGGGAGTTGTTCATCCCCGAGCTGGCTGTCGACACTATATATAAGTTCGAAATCCGCAATCGCGAGACCGGCCAGGTCATACAAAAGGCCGACCCCTACGCCCAGGGCAGTGAAATGCGTCCGCGCACCGCCTCGGTGGTCACCACCTCGACGTATCAATGGCAGGACACGCACTGGATCGCGCAACGGGAAGAGCGTCACTGGCTGCATCACCCCATGAGCATCTACGAGGTGCACCTCGGGTCCTGGCAACGCGACGAGAACGGCAAGTTTCTGAATTACCGCGAACTGGGCAAACAACTGGTGGAATACGTCACCCGCCTGGGTTTCACCCACATCGAATTACTGCCCGTCACCGAACACCCGCTGGATGACTCCTGGGGTTACCAGACCACCGGCTATTTCGCCCCGACCCGGCGTTACGGTACGCCCGATGATTTCCGCTGGTTTGTCGATCATTGCCACCAGCATGGTATCGGGGTGTTGCTGGACTGGGTGCCGGCGCACTTTCCCCGCGACGCACACGGCCTCGCCTATTTCGACGGCAGCGCCCTGTATGAACACGCCGATCCGCGCCGCGGCGAACACCCGGACTGGGGCACCCTCATCTACAACTACGGCCGCAACGAGGTCCGCAATTTTCTGATCAGCAGCGCCATCTATTGGCTGAAGGAATTTCACATCGACGGCCTGCGCGTGGATGCCGTGGCCTCCATGCTGTACCTGGATTATTCGCGCCAGGCCAACGACTGGCTGCCCAATATTCATGGCGGCAACGAAAACCTGGAGGCCATCGACTTCTTCCGCGAACTCAATACCGTCACCCATCGCGAACATCCGGGTACGGTGGTCATGGCCGAAGAATCCACCGCCTGGCCGGCGGTGACGCGCCCGACGTCCATGGGCGGCCTGGGTTTCTCCATGAAATGGAACATGGGCTGGATGCACGACACCCTGGTGTATTTCACCAAGGAACCGGTCCATCGCGTTTATCATCACGATCAACTGACCTTCGGCATGCTGTACGCCTTCACCGAAAATTTCATCCTGCCCTTCTCCCACGACGAGGTCGTGCACGGCAAGGCCTCGATGCTGTACAAGATGCCCGGCGATGACTGGCAGCGTTTCGCCAACCTGCGCCTGCTCTATACCTACATGTTTACCTATCCGGGCAAGAAGCTGTTGTTCATGGGCTGTGAGTTCGGTCAGGGCAGCGAGTGGAATTTCAGAGCGGCGCTGGACTGGTACGTGCTCGATTACCCCGGTCATCAGGGCGTCCAAAAACTGGTAGGCGACCTCAATCAGCTGTATCGCACCCGGCCCGAGCTGTATACGCATGATTTCGAACCCAATGGCTTTGACTGGATTGACTGTCACGACGCCACACAGTCGGTGATCAGTTACCTGCGCAAGGACGGTGATCGCTTCCTGGTGGTGATCCTGAACTTCACGCCGGTACCACGGCATGCGTATCGCATCGGCGTACCGCGCGCGGGGGTATACCGCGAGATCCTCAATTCGGATTCGGAGTACTATCACGGCAGCAACCTGGGCAATAGCGGCGCCGCCACCGAAGCGGTGCCCTGGATGAATCACGCACAGTCTCTGTCACTGACCTTGCCACCGCTCGCCGGCATCGTCCTCGAATACGTTAGCTAAACTAAAACTTCCATGAAACCTTATCGCATCCTGTTTGGCGCGAGCGAAGTCTACCCGCTGATCAAGACAGGCGGTCTCGCCGATGTCGCGGGCGCCTTGCCGCATGCCCTGAAAAAACTCGGGCACGATGTGCATATCGTGTTACCGGCCTACCCGGATGTCCTGGCCAGACTCAAACATCCACCGGTCCTGCGCGTCGAGATGCACGTGCAGTCGCATGTCATCGGCATTCGTCAAACCACCTTGCCGGGCACGCGCGTGCCGGTATGGTTGATCGAGTGTCCCGAGTTATACGGCCGCGCCGGCAATCCCTACCACGATCAATATGGCGAACCCTGGCACGACAATGCCCTGCGCTTCGCCGTGTTCAGCCAGGTCATTACCGCCATGGCCATGAACCGCTGCGGTCTGGACTGGCAACCGGAGATCGTACATTGCAACGACTGGCAGACCGGACTGGTCCCGGCCTTACTCGCACAGGAGGCACAACGCCCGGCCACCGTGTTCACCATTCATAATCTGGCCTACCAGGGCGTGTTCGATCGCGGCACCTTCGAACTGCTGCAACTCGATGAGTATTTCTGGCATTACGAACGACTTGAATATCACAATTACTTTTCATTTCTGAAAGGCGGTCTGATTTACGCCGATCGGATCAACACCGTGAGCCCGACCTATGCCCGCGAGATTCAGACCACGGAGTTCGGCTATGGTCTGCAGGGCGTACTGCAACATCGCGCCGATCGCCTGAGCGGTATTATTAATGGCATCGACCCCGAGGTGTGGAACCCCGGCACCGACAGCTACCTGCCGCATAAATACAATCGCCAGCATTTACCGGGCAAGGCGCTGAACAAGCAGGCCTTGCAGCAACAATTTCAGTTAACCCAGGACACGCAAACACTCCTGCTCGGCCTGGTCAGTCGTCTGGCGCAACAAAAGGGTATCGATATGTTGCTGACGATTCTGCCGGATCTGATGCAGCGCCCCGTACAACTGGCCATCGTCGGCAGCGGGGATAAGACCTATGAGCAGGACCTGCGCGACGCCGCCAGCCTGTACCCGGGTAAGATCGGCGTGCACATCGGTTACGCTGAAGCCCTGGCCCACTTGATCGAGGCCGGCGCCGATGTGTTTCTAATGCCTTCGCGGTTTGAACCGTGTGGCCTGAATCAGATGTACAGCCAGCGTTACGGTACCCTGCCCATCGTCACCCCGGTCGGTGGCTTGTTTGACAGCGTGACGGATACGACTGCGGAAACGATCGCGCAAGGCACTGCCAGTGGTTTTGTGATGCCGGAAATTAGCGAGACCGCGCTATTGCAAACCATCGACCGTGCGATCACGGCATACGCGGAGCAGGAGTCCTGGAAGGCCCTGATGCGCAGCGCCATGAAGCTGGATCACAGCTGGGCGCACAGTGCGCAGGAATACGCGCAGCTGTATGCGCAGGCGCTACTGGATAACCCACCTGCTCCCGGCGCAGCGTAACAAGATACAATGAAAACCGTGTCAGATAAGTCTAGTTGGCCTTTTTCTTGGCAGCGTCAAAACAGTCTTCACGCCAGAGGCAGCCGGTCTGGTCACAAACCCCGCCAATCGCGGTGGCAAAACAACTGAAATTTCCTTCCGCCTCCTGGATCGAACGCACCAGCTCAACCTTGGTCTGACGGGATGTTTTGATACCGAAGTTTTTGGCAATCGTGCGAATTTCCTGCATCTGCATAAAGCTTCTCCTGCGCTGTCTAACTCTGACTCAGTTTGTACTGTGTGAAACCCACGGTATGACGATCGCACCGCAGTGAATGGAAAGCGTACCAAGTATAGAACACGCTCTTGTCTTGACCACTTCCCGCATCAAATAGTTCAAATATTGTGCCACAGGCCGATCCTATTTTTAGATCATGACAACTTGTTGAAACTTCGGTGAAAATTATTACGCTAATCCATTGCGTAACAGCGCGTTACAATTGGACGCACTGATTCAGATCACCGAAATGTAAAAAGATGTTTATCCTAGTGCAAAATCAGCGGCTGCTCGTCATGCAGAAGACAGCGGCATGACAGACAAGCTATCGTATCGTCAGACTGAAAAGGCAGGCCATGCAAAAACAACTCGACCCAGCAGAATCACGCGGTATCGCCGACCACGGTTGGCTCTATTCCCGGCATAGCTTTTCGTTTGCGGATTACCACAATCCCGAGCGTATGGGTTTTGGCAAGTTGCGGGTCATCAACGATGACATCGTCGCCGCTGGCGAAGGCTTTCCGACCCACAGCCATGCCAATATGGAGATCGTCTCCATTCCCCTGCATGGCAGCCTGCGCCACCAGGACAGTCTGGGCAGCATCCACACCATCGAGACCGGAGATATACAGATCATGTCGGCCGGGACCGGCATCACGCATTCGGAGTACAACGGCTCGGACAAGGACTCGGTCAACTTTTTACAGATCTGGATCATCCCGCAGGAACGCGGTATCACTCCGCGCTACGATCAGAAGACCTTCGACCCGGCCGGTCGCCACAATCAGTTCCAGACGATCTTGTCGCCGGAACGAGACAGTGCGGACAGCCTGTGGATCAATCAGGACGCCTGGTTCACCCTCGCGGACTTCGAGCAGGAACATCATGATTTTTACGACTGGCACGCACCGGGGCACGGCCTCTATCTGTTTGTGATCAGTGGCCGGCTCATCGCCGGCGGTGAGGTGCTGTCCGATCGGGACGGCATCGCCGTCACCGATGCAAACACCCTGAGCATCCGCGCAATCAGCAACAGTCGCATCCTGCTTATGGAAGTGCCGTTGTCGTGACTTGAGTGGCTGATCTTAGAAGACCACTCCGGTTTAACTGATCCGCGCATTCCCTGTTACTGACCCGCCCTGATTGCAGCAGGGCTACGCGTCAGCAGGAGGGCAAAGACATAACTCGTCAACACGATCAAGACAACACCGATGCCAAAATAGAGTGCATAGCCGTCACCCCAGTCCGCTGCCTGCGGCGACCAATACTCGGCAATGCCCAGAATGGCCACCCCAAAGCTGAGCAACGCAATCGTCAGTCCCAGCACACGCGAAGCAATACGGGCACGCCGGTCGGCGCGCCGCAACAGACGTGACACCCACAGGCCGTTCACCCCGTCGGTCACCATCATCCCGGCCATAAACGTCAAACCCAGTATCGCGGAGAAGACCCAGCCGCTCATTTTCGACGCCGCGAGGGAAAACAGCGCGGCCTGACTCATGGTGTCGAAGGACAGGGCAAACAATGTGCCCACCAGCACGATTAACCAGGGATGGCCTGCCCGATTGAGCCGTCCGAGAAAACGGCCCTTGAGTCCGGCAGGCTGAACCACGGCATCCGGGGAGGCACGTAGCACGGTGATGAGATTCACCGTGCCCAGTGCGAGTAAAAATATAATCGACACCCAGGCACCGAAGCCATCCATCCAGTCGGGAATCGACAGGCCCTTGCTGAACAGCGCCACCAGGATCGCGACCACTATCACCACCATGCCGTGGCCGAGCGAAAAAAGGAAACCCGACCAGCGTGCCAGGCGTGGGCGGACAGAGGCATTGAAACGGGTAATACCATCAATCGTCGCCAGGTGATCCGCGTCCAGACCATGACGCAGGCCGAGCAGAAACACGACGGCGAGTAGTGCGAGCCAGTTGTTCGGGAGCGTGTCCATGGTGGCTGGCGTAACCGGTGTGATGGGTATGAAAATATACTAATTCTTCTTAACAACCGGGATCAACACTATTCTGGCGGTCGAACACACCGCACCAAACCAACGCAAGCTTATCACCGACACTCAGGGGGCCGATATGTTGCCGCGAGTGTGCCGCCATGACAGTCCCACTGAATATGCTTGTTCTCGTCCAGATAAGGCTTGTATTCCAGGCTCTGTCCTTTCAGCGGTACTTTTGCAAATTGAACGATAATCGAACCGGATTTATCCAGTTGCATGCTTGAGATGACGTGGTTCGGCGGTAGCTGGAAACCGGCGTCCGCAAGTGTGTCAGGCAGCTTTCTATTTTCAATGATGTAGTCTTCCACTTTGCGCATGGCATTACCTGAATATTCCATGCTGGCATTGACCTGTGACTTTGCAATATACCCCTGATAGGCCGGTATCGCGATTGCGGCCAGAATACCGATGATTGCAACCATAATGAAAATGGTGGTCATACCACCCGCTCCGCCGCCGATACCCAGTCGCGGCACAAACAGTGCGAATAAATAGGCGAACGGATTGCGCCTGGGATGTTTGACCTTTTCATTCCTGATGGCGGCAACCATCCTGGCCATACGTTTGGATAACCATGGGTAATCGCTTATTAGCTCGTGAAATGCCATCCAGAATTCGCCACTGCCCTGACTCTGCTCTGCATAACCTAGCACGTTCAACTTGTTCCAGACTTCATGGCCCGATGCCAGGACGGCAACCCCGGACAACGCATCCTTTGGGTCACCGCAACAGGCCTGCCCATGCATGTCGCAGGTATACTCGCAAGCGCGTGAATACGCGGCACCCAGAAGCGGCAGCAGTAAGGCGGGGAAGATCACCGGCGCCCAGAGCAGGTGGTTTCGTTTGATGTGACCAAGTTCATGGCCGAGGTAAAATTTCATGGCGTCGGGTTTGCGCTGCAGCGCATCCACCACGTCGCTGAACAGGATAACAAAATTACGTCCGAGAAAACGCGTCGCTAATGCGTTCAGGATGCCATTGCCATTTAGCAGATAAATATCCGGAGGTGTCTTGAAGCCCAGCTTCTCACAACACTGGTTGTAAATCTGATAAATCTCCGGATACTGTTGCTCGGACAGGCGGACAGCATTACCCCGAATATGCGAAATGAAGCCGGATTGTGCGAACAGATAGACGATAAAAAACAGCAACAGCCACAGTAACGCGATACCAAAGGTCGCGACCAGCAAGGCGAGCCAGAATACCAATGACAGCACCAAGGCGATCACAAATAAAGGTTTTTCTTTGCGGTAGGCAAGATTCATATTTCCCCCAATTATAAATAACGTGAAACAACTTAGAGTGCATTATTATTTTCTAAATATAGCAATTTAAATCGATTCCGTAATACCTGGATATACAGGACGAGTATCACTCCACCGTAACGGATTTCGCCAGGTTACGCGGCTGGTCCACGTCGGTGCCCTTCAGGATCGCGACGTGATACGACAACAATTGCAGCGGGATGGTATGAATGATCGGGGAGGTTTCGTCTTCGCAACTGACGATGTTCATGACCTTGGTGGTGTCGTCCGCCTCGAAGTGCAAGGCCTCATCGGCAAAGACATAGAGCACGCCACCGCGCGCGCGCACTTCCTGCATATTGGAGCGCAGCTTGTCCAGCAACTCGTTGTTCGGCGCCACCACAATCACCGGCATCTCGGCATCGACCAGTGCCAACGGACCGTGCTTCAACTCGCCGGCCGCATAGGCCTCGGCATGGATGTAGGAGATTTCCTTGAGTTTGAGCGCCCCTTCCATGGCAATGGGATAGTGCAGGCCGCGGCCCAGGAACAGGGCATGATGCTTGTGGGCAAAATCTTCCGCGATCTTTTCGATGGCCGGGTCCATTTCCAGGACCTTTTCCACCTTGCCCGGCAGCGCCTTGAGCTGCAGTACCAGATTCTTTTCGGTCTCCAAGCTCATGCCGTTACGGCGTCCCAGCGCGATCACCAGTAACATGAGACAGGTCAGCTGCGTGGTAAAGGCCTTGGTGGAGGCGACGCCGATCTCCGGGCCGGCGCGCGTCATCAGCGACAGGTCCGATTCACGCGTCAAGGAACTCTCCGGCACGTTGCAGATCGTGAGCGAGTGGCCGAAGCCGAGTCGACGCGCCTCCTGCAAACCCGCCAGGGTATCGGCGGTTTCACCGGATTGCGAAATGGTCACGATCAGGGAGTTCTTGCGCACCACCGGTTTGCGATAGCGGAACTCGCTGGCAATCTCTACCGTACAGGGTACGTGCGCCAGGGTCTCCAGCCAGTGCCGCGCCACCATACCGGCGTGAAAGCTGGTACCGCAGGCGATAATGTGCACGCCCTTTACCTGATCGAAAATTTCCGAGGCTCGCGGACCAAAGGCCTGTTCGAGAATGCGATCGCCACTGGTACGCCCTTCCAGCGCATCCGCCAGGGCGCGGCTTTGCTCGTGGATCTCCTTGAGCATGTAGTGGCGATAGGTGCCGCGCTCCACGGCATCGGCCGTCAGTTCGCTATCCTTGACGGGGCGCTCGACCTGAGTGCCGTTTTCATCATAGATGGTCAATTGATCGCGACGAATATCGGCTACATCGCCTTCCTGCAAAAAGATAAAACGCTGTGTTACCGGCAACAGTGCCGCCACATCGGACGCAATAAAGTATTCGCCAATGCCGACACCGATGACCAACGGGCTGCCGCGCCGCGCGGCGATCAGGCGCCCAGGTTCGCGGTTACTCACCACGCCCAGCGCATAGGCCCCTTCGAAATCCTTGAGACTGTCCTGCACCGCCTTGAGCAGATCCTTCTTGCCTTCGATGTGATGGTCGTACACCTGGTGCACGATCACCTCGGTGTCGGTCTGCGAGGTAAATTCGTAACCCTTGGTTTTTTGCTGTTTGCGCAGCGTTTCGTGGTTTTCGATGATGCCGTTGTGCACCACCGCCACGGTCTTGCGGCAAACGTGTGGGTGCGCGTTGACCTGGCTTGGTTTGCCGTGGGTTGCCCAGCGCGTGTGCGCGATACCCATGTTCGCCGACAACTGGCTTTCCTTGACCGCACCTTCCAGTTGCGCCACCTTGCCCGGCATGCGCACGCGGTCAATGCAGTTGTCATTATTGATCACCGCCACACCCGCGGAGTCATAGCCGCGATATTCCAGGCGCTTGAGTCCTTCAATCAGAATCGGCACTACATCCCGTTGCGCTACCGCACCGACAATCCCGCACATACTCTCATCTCTCCATTTGGTTTCCAGGTCCGCAGCATCGCTCCGGGCGGACCCTGGTAATTAGTTTTTCGGTTTTTTTACCGGCCGCTGCCAGCCGTCGATCGTAACCTGTTTGCCGCGGGCGACAGTTAACTTGCCCGCCGGCGCATCCTTGCTGATCACTGACCCGGCGGCAATGGTTGCACCTGCGCCGATTGTCACCGGGGCAACGAGGACGCTGTTGGATCCGGTAGAGGCATTGTCTTCAATGATCGTCTTGTGTTTGTTGGCGCCATCGTAGTTCGCGGTGATCGTGCCAGCGCCGATGTTTACGCCGCTGCCCATCTCGGTATCACCAATATAGGTAAGATGATTCACCTTGGAGCCCAATCCAATCACGCTGTTTTTGATCTCGACGAAGTTGCCGATGTGATTGTCGCCCGCCAGTTGCGCGCCGGGGCGTAACCGCGAATACGGGCCGACCAGGCTCTTGGCGCCAATCCGCGCGCCGTCGGCGACACACATGGCCTGCATCTGTACACCGTCCTCGACAATCGTGTTGCGCAAGACGCAATTTGGTCCGATGTAAATATCGCTGCCGAGGGTGATGTCACCCTCGAGCACCACGTTCACATCCAGCGTCACATCCTGACCGACAGTAACCTTGCCGCGAATATCGATACGCGCCGGGTCAATAATGGTGACACCCTGTACCATGAGTTCTTCCGCACGCAGGCGCTGGTAGACACGTTCGAGATAGGCCAGTTGCGTGCGGCTGTTGACGCCGAGCACCTCGTCTTCGCTGGCCGGATGCGCGGCGACAACCTCGACACCGTCGCTCACCGCCATGGCAATGATATCCGTCAGATAATATTCGCCCTGGGCGTTCTTGTTATCCAGGCGGGATAACCAGCCCTTGAGCAACTTACCATTAACCGCCAGAATGCCGGTATTGACCTCACCGATCTTTTTCTCTTCGTCATTGGCGTCTTTCTGTTCGACGATGCGTTGAATGTGGCCATGTGCGTCGCGCACGATGCGGCCATAGCCGAAGGGATCTTCGAGATGGACTGTCAGGATTGCCAGCTTGTCGTTACCGGCACGATAGATAAGGTCGCTTAAGGTCGTCGCGCGCGTCAGCGGCACATCACCGTAGAGCACAAGAATGCAATGCTCATCGGCAATCTCTGGCACGGCTTGCGCTACGGCATGGCCGGTACCCAGTTGTTTTGCCTGCTCGACCCAGCTCACGTCCTCTGATGCCAAGGTATTGCGTACCAGTTCACCGCCATGGCCATACACCACAACCGTGCGCGCCGCATTCAGCGTCCTGGCGGTGTGAATGACGTGCGCCAGCAAGGATTTGCCACCGATGGGGTGCAGGACCTTGGGTAAACGCGATTTCATGCGGGTACCTTGTCCCGCCGCCAGGATCACGACACTGACATGAGTTGCTTGTGACATGGGTTTTAACTATTGAAGAGTGATGGGTCCCTGCATATCCATGACCTCACCGGTACCAATCTCCTGCGGTGAGGCATGACGTATTCCGAGCACGGTGATTTTAAATTTTACGGTCATCCCGGCAAAGGGGTGATTGGCGTCCAGTGTAAGCTCGCCATTTTCAATTTTTGTGACCTTCATGGTGATGGTCTCGCCTTCCTCGTTCTGGAACATGGCCTCCGCACCGATGTGGCGATACTCCGGCGGGACATTTTCCAGGGCCTCCACATACATCAGCTCCGGATCGGGATCACCAAAGCCTTCTGCCGGCGACAATTCGACTTCCACCTCATCACCGACTGCCGCACCGGTCATGGCTGTCTCCACTTTCGGATACATCTTGCCGTCCACACCGTGGATGTACGACATCGGCAGGTCTGATTGCTCCAGTACCCCGCCCCCTTGATCCAGGATCACGTAGGTAAAGGTCACAACGGTTTGCGGGCTGATGGTTTGCGGATCTTGCTGTGGATTCATTGCGTTGGCTCAGATAAAAACGGGCAGTCTGTTTCTACCCGAATGTGACAATTTATATTTAAAATCAAGAAGTTATGATATGACTTTTGCAGGCCGATGGCAAGTCGCAGGCACTACACTTTGTAATCGAATGATTTTATTCGCATTTTCCCTGGCGCCTAGACGGCGATCCGCATCCCCGCCGCGGCAACCGTCGCGGCCTGGCCATATCGCTCCTGAATGACGGACTGCAATGCCAGCAATGCCGTCTCCTCGCCGTGCACCAGGTAAGTCGGCGGGATGGGCTTGAAGTGTCCCAGCCACTGCAGCAGGTCATTCTGATCCGCATGCGCGGAGAGGCCACCGATGGTATGTACCTGGGCCCCTACTTTGATCGTCTCTCCCCACAAACGGATGTACCTGGCGCCATCCACCAGCGCCCTGCCGGTGGTGCCGCGCGCCTGAAAGCCTACGATCATGATATGCGTCTGATTGCGCCAGACATTGTGCTTGAGGTGATGGCGGATACGGCCACCGGTACACATGCCACTGCCTGCAATGATGATCGCGCCGGAGTGAATGTGATTGAGCTGGATCGATTCTTCCGCGGTACGGACATAACGCAGGTTGGGCAACACATCGCGAAAGCCTTCGTTGTTGTACAGCGCCGCCGCTTCCTTGTCATAGACGCGATGATGCTTTTCATAAATTTCCGTGGCACTGATCGCCAGCGGGCTGTCGAGAAAGATTTGCCAGTTCTGTATACCCCACTCCCGGTAATGCCGGGCAAACAGGTAGAGTAACTCCTGCGTGCGGCCCACTGCGAACGCAGGGATCAGGATCTTGCCCCGGCGTGTATTCGCTTCCTGAAGCACCTCGGCAATCTCCGCATAGGTTGCCGCCTGATCCTTGTGGCAACGATCGCCATAGGTACTCTCCAGCAATAACACGTCGGCATCGGTGATCGTCGTCGGGTCGCGCAGGATGGGAATGCCATGCTGGCCAAGGTCACCACTGAACACCAGGCGTTTGCGTCGGCCTTTTTCATTCACCTTCACATCAACGATTGATGATCCGAGAATATGCCCGGCATCATGCAGGCATAATTCGACGTTCGGCATGATCTGCGTGGCCTTGCCATATTCCAGCGCGACGAAGGAATCAATGGCAATCTCCGCATCCTGCGCCGTATATAAAGGTTGTATCAGCTTCAGACCCTTGCGTTCGCGCTTGCGGTTTTCCCACTCCGCATCCTTCTCCTGTAAATAACCCGAATCGCGCAACATCACCTGGCACAGGTCAACACTCGCGGCATGCGTAAAAATTTTCCCGCGAAAGCCCTGCTTGATCAGCAAGGGAATACGCCCCGAGTGATCGATATGCGCATGGCTCAGGATCACGGCGTCGATGGATTTGGGATCAAACGGAAACGGTTCGAAATTCCGTGCCTCATCTTTGGCATTTCCCTGGATCAAGCCACAGTCGAGCAACAGACGCGCGCCCGCGGCCTCCAGTAAATAACAGGACCCGGTGACTTCACCGGCGGCACCGTGAAAGGTGAGATGCATGGCCGACCTCTATTAAATGAGTGACGGCCCATTATACGAACTTATTGGACTTTGATCTGCTCCGACCAGTTTCCTTCCGGTAAAAACTCCGCATCTGCTTTCACCTTGGCGGCCTCGCTGGCGCGCCCGAGGGCCTGCAGGATGTCGGCCTTGAGCAACATGGAATTCCGTTGATCCGGCACCAGGCGCAGCGATTCTTCGACCGACGACAGCGCCAGCAAATCCAGCCCCTGGATGTAATACACCATGGCCAGGTTATGGAATGCCTTGAAATAGGTCGGATCGAATTTGATCGCCGCATTAAAATGCCTGAGCGCCCCGATATAATCACCGCGCTTTGCATGAATCACGCCCAGGTCATCGTGGGCCTCGGCATTCGTGGCATCGAGCGCAATGGCTCGGTTAAAATCCTTTTCCGCCCTGGCCTCATCCTGTATCCATAGATAGCGCACCCCGCGTTTGGTATAGGCCCGCGTCTCATTAGGATGGCGCTGAATATATACAGTGAGATCCTCAATCCCCTCACGAATTTGACCATTGCGCGCCAGCGCCATGCCTCGCCCGAAGTAGGCCGCATCAGCATGGCTATTCAGGTCTATCGCATCACTATAATCTGCGATTGCCTCATCGAATTCGCGCAATTGAAAATACAGATCGCCACGCTTGATGAGCGATGCTACATCTTTCGGATTCTGTTTCAACATGCCCGAGTATTTTTCGATAAGTGCTGACACCTCCTCTTCCGTCTGCGGCCCAGTGCTGACCTGCTGCTTCGCTTCTTTAACCGAAACCGCACTGTTTGCCTTATCGGCCAGGCAGCTGGTGGCTGTCCAGCAGGCGAAAATTATTTGTAACACAACCAAAAGGCGAATCGTTTTAAGTATCTTCATGATGACCCCGCTTCAGTGCATTAATACGACTGGAACCGACAGGGCATGTTATGCCATGCCCTGTCTTCGCGTATCACGGCCGGATATAACTGTACCCCTGTTCCTGCAACTCGATGATCCTTGCAACACCGGCGGGGACTATCTTGACGCCTTCTGTCAGGACAGGCTCCTTGCCTGTCCGCCTCTTTATGCCCTGCATGGTATTGGCGCAGGCACTGAATTGAATATCCTGTTGTGACAGCGAACGTATTCGCTCCTTGCTCTCACTCTTGTCCGTCAGCAGTTTGAGTCCCGGTCCATACGCCACCAGCTCTATCTTGATGTTGTCCGGCCCATAATGCTTCAGCAGGTTCGCGGCATTGTTGAGCGCCAGTTGCTGCTCCTTCACATCGGCGGAATCAACCTGGATCACGACCTTATGCGCAGGCTCAAACCCCTCCGCGGCTTTTGCCGGCTCGTAACCCGCTGCCAACACCAGGATAACGAGCATAGTGAAAACTGCGCTGTATTTTGCAATATGCATGCATTTCATGATTTTCTCCATCCACTCCAGGGTTATTTATCGTTTGCTGTTCCCGGTATCAAAACCGATTGGTGAATAAACGTAGAAACATTCGCTTTATTCCGATTATTTTTTTCGTCAACGCGGGAATAATTTATTTCGCCGTGCGTTTTATTCGTATAGCGGATAAAAAAGGCAACTGAGCATGGCACTGTTCGGCCGAACAAAACACTTCCGGGAGGCCCTGGAGGCTAACTGGCACCGACTGTACCGCGTTGCCTATTCCTGGACGCACGAGCCCTTTATCGCCCATGACCTGGTGCAGGAGACGATTGCACGTGCCTTGCAACACAAGGACAAAATCACGGATCTATCGGCACTGGAAATCTGGTCGTTTAAAGTAATGGCAAATTGCTGGCGCGACCACCTGCGTCGCCGCAAGGATTCTTTTGATATCACGGAAGTACAACTCATTGACACCAATACCCCGGAAAGTCATATCGAACACACCCATCTCGTCACCCGGGTGCGCGATGCGATCGCACGACTTAATCAGGATCAGCGTCAGGTCATTACACTAATTTCCCTGCAGGGTTTTTCGTATGAAGAGGTCGCGCGCATACTGGATATCCCCGTGGGTACGGTCATGAGCCGTGTTTGCCGGGCCCGCCAGAATCTCAAACAAATGCTGAGTGACGCTGAAGGCGGCAAGCACTGCTCCGAACGTATATGGAGGTTGAAATGAAATTCGATGAACCGATTTCATACGAGCAGCTCAACACCTTTCTGGATAACGAGCTTGCAGACAGCGATCGTGCACGCATCTTGTCTGCCTTGCGAGAAGACAAGGCCTTGTCCGACGAACTGGCCTGCCTGCACCAGATCAATGACCTGATTAGTCTTGCTTACCAGGACGTTCCGCCCGCACCTCAGAAAAGCCCGGCCCCACGCTCTCGTTACGCTCTATTCCCACGTCTCGCCGCCATGATTACGCTGCTGGTATTGGGTAGTGCACTTGGCTGGTGGTTTCACCAGCCTCGTGTTGCTAATCCGGTATTGCCGTTTACGAGTTTGTCTCAACTGAACCTCGCGCACCCCTCAGATGACAAGATCCTGATCCATATCAACGCCATGGACGACAAACGCATCAGCAACGTACTCAACGATACGGAACAACTTCTGAGTAACGCCCGCAAAGACGGTAAACACCTGCAACTGGAGATCGTTGCCAATGCCTCGGGGCTCGGCATGTTGCGTCAAGGCTCACCGTATGCGCAACGCATACATGAAATCGCCGCTGCCAATCATAACGTCTCATTTCTGGCCTGCGGTTTTGCCATGGAAAATGCCCGGTTAAAGGAAGGTCAGGACATCAAACTGATTCACGATGCCCACAAAGTCGATGCCGCGCTTGAGCAAATCCTGCGACGCCTCAAGGCAGGATGGTTGTATGTGCGTGGTTGAGATACTGGTGGTGTAACAAAAAAGGCAGCCGAGGCTGCCTTTTTGTAGATCGTGATGGAAAGCGTTACTTGATCTTGCCTTTACGCAATTTCTCGATCATGCGCAGCTGCGCTGCACTTTCTGCGAGTTGCGCCAGGGCCTGTGCCTCTTCCATATCGCCGGTCTTGTCGGCCAGCGCCTGCTTGGCACGCTGCATGGCCTCCATGGCGGCGGCCTCATCCAGATCCGCACCGCGCACCGCGGTATCCGACAGAATGGTCACCACGTGCGGCTGCACTTCGAGAATGCCGCCGGAGACATAGATCGATTCCTCTTCCCCGCCCTGCTTGGTGATGCGCACTTCGCCGGGCTTGAGGGTGGTCAGCATCTGGGTATGACGGGGATGGATACCCACCTCACCCTGGGACGCCGGCGCCACGACGATCTCAGCGGTATCGGAAAACAGCTGCTTCTCTGCGCTGACGATGTTGACGTGCATGGTCATAGCCATAGTCTAGCTCCGTCTCCGGGTTAATTACAGGTTTTTGGCCTTTTCGACGGCTTCGTCGATGGTCCCAACCATATAGAAGGCCTGCTCCGGCAGGTGATCATATTCGCCTTCCACGATGCCCTTGAAGCCGGCAATCGTATCTTTCAGGGACACGTATTTACCCGGTGAACCGGTGAACACTTCCGCCACGAAGAACGGCTGGGACAGGAAACGCTGGATCTTACGGGCGCGAGACACGACGAGCTTGTCTTCTTCAGACAGTTCGTCCATACCGAGGATCGCGATGATGTCCTTCAGTTCCTTGTACTTCTGCAGGTTACCCTGCACGGCGCGCGCAATGTTGTAGTGCTCTTCACCGATGACGTTCGGGTCCAGCTGGCGCGAGGTGGAGTCCAGCGGGTCCACGGCCGGATAGATACCCAGCTCGGCCACCTGACGGGACAATACCAGGGTCGCGTCCAGGTGGGAGAAGGTCGTGGCCGGTGACGGGTCGGTCAAGTCGTCAGCCGGTACGTACACGGCCTGGAACGAGGTAATAGAACCGGTCTTGGTGGAGGTGATCCGCTCTTGCAGCACACCCATCTCCAGGGCCAGGGTCGGTTGGTAACCCACCGCGGACGGCATCCGGCCCAGCAGCGCGGATACCTCGGTACCGGCCAGGGTGTAACGGTAAATGTTGTCGATGAACATCAACACGTCGCGGCCTTCGTCGCGGAAGAACTCGGCCATGGTCAGACCGGTCAGGGCCACACGCAGACGGTTACCCGGCGGTTCGTTCATCTGACCGTATACCAGCGACACCTTGTCGATAACGCCGCCTTCCTTCATTTCGTGGTAGAAGTCGTTACCTTCACGAGTCCGTTCACCGACACCGGCGAATACGGAATAACCGGAGTGCTCAACGGCGATGTTACGAATCAGCTCCATCAGGGTGACGGTCTTGCCCACGCCGGCACCGCCGAACAGACCAATCTTGCCACCCTTGGCGATAGGCATGATGAGGTCGATAACCTTGATGCCTGTCTCCAGGATTTCCAAGGAAGCGGCCTGATCCGCATATTCCGGCGGCTTGCGGTGAATCGGCATGCGAGACTCTTCACCGATGGGGCCGGCGTCATCCACAGGATTACCCAGCACGTCCATGATGCGGCCCAGGGTTTTTTTGCCAACCGGCACCATGATCGGTGCGCCGGTATTGCTCACTGGCAGTTCACGACGCAGACCGTCGGTGGAACCCATGGCAATGGTACGCACCACGCCGTCACCCAACTGCTGTTGTACTTCCAGGGTTAGCCCGGCGCCATCGACCGTTAGCGCGTCGAAAACCTTGGGCATTTGATCGCGCGGAAATTCCACGTCGATCACCGCACCGATGATTTGTACAATTTTTCCAGCACTCATTTTGCCGTTCCTCTTAAATCAAACTAAATTCTATGTTTTATCTGCAAATACCATTTCGATTTTCGTTGGTATAATTTGCAGATGGTAAAATTCTGTAAACCGATTAGACCGCCGCGGCACCACCGACGATCTCGGAAATTTCCTGAGTAATCGCCGCCTGGCGCGCCTTGTTGTAAACCAGTTGCAGCTGATCGATCAGGTTGCCGGCGTTGTCCGACGCGGCCTTCATCGCGATCATGCGTGCCGCCATCTCGCAGGCAACGTTTTCGATAACACCCTGGTATACCAGCGATTCGATATAGCGAATCATCAGGCTGTCCAGCACGTCTTTGGCATCCGGTTCGTAAATGTAGTCCCAGTGATGCTTGAGCATGTCTTCTTCTTTAATCGACGTCACCGGCAGTAACTGATCGATGGTCGGCGCCTGAGTCATCGTACTCACGAACTCATTAGACACCAGGAACAAACGATCCAGTTCGCCCGCGTTATAGGCATCGAGCATGACCTTGATGGTGCCGATGAGATCGGTAATCGATGGCGCATCACCCAGGTGGGTCGTCTGCGCGCGAATCGTGCCCTTCAGACGCTTGAAGAAATTCAGCGCCTTCTGGCCAACAGTGCAATACTCGACATTCACGCCCTGTTCACGCCATTGTTTCATATGGCCCAGCACGGTCTTGAACAGGTTATTGTTCAAACCACCGCACAGACCCCGGTCGGAAGACACAATGATGTAACCGACCGACTTCACTTCGTTGCGTTCCAGCAGATAGGGATGCTTGTATTCGGTATGCGCGAAGGCAAGGTGATGGATCACTTCACGCATCTTTTCTGCATACGGGCGTGAAGCCGCCATGCGGTCTTGTGCCTTGCGCATCTTGGACGCCGCGACCATCTGCATTGCGCTGGTGATCTTCTGCGTGTTCTTGATGCTCTTGATCTGGGTGCGTATCTCTTTACCGCTTGCCATATCTATGTCCAGTTTATGGCGGGCTTACGCCCGCCGTATCAAAGGGTTTAGTACGTGCCGGTCTGCTTGAACTTGTCCAGCGCTGCACGCATCTTGCCGGCGATGTCGTCGTTGTAGTCACCGCTCTGATTGATGCTGTCGATCAAGTCCTTGTGATTGGACTTCAGGAAAGACTGCATGGCCGCCTCGAAGTCCACAACCTTCTTGACTTCAACATCGTCCAGATAACCTTCGTTGGCGGCGAACAGCGAGAAGGCCTGCTCGGCAACCGACATCGGTGCATACTGTTTCTGTTTCATCAGTTCGGTAATGCGTTGACCACGGTCGATCTGTTTACGGGTCGCTTCGTCGAGGTCAGAGGCAAACTGGGCGAACGCAGCAAGTTCACGATACTGTGCAAGTGCCAGACGCACACCGCCACCCAGCTTCTTCATGATCTTGGTCTGGGCCGCACCACCTACCCGTGATACCGACAGACCGGCGTTGATCGCAGGACGAATACCGGCGTTAAACAGGTCGGTTTCCAGGAAGATCTGACCGTCAGTAATAGAAATTACGTTGGTCGGTACGAACGCAGACACGTCACCGGCCTGGGTTTCGATGATCGGCAATGCGGTCAGAGAACCGGTCTTGCCTTTCACTTTACCGCCGGTATGTTTTTCCACGTAATCGGCGTTTACCCGCGCGGCGCGTTCCAGCAGGCGGGAGTGCAGATAGAATACGTCACCAGGATACGCTTCACGACCCGGCGGACGACGCAGCAACAAGGAAACCTGGCGATAGGCCCAGGCCTGTTTGGTGAGGTCGTCATAAATGATCAGCGCGTCTTCGCCGTTATCACGGAAGTATTCGCCCATGGCGCAACCGGAGTACGGCGCAATAAATTGCATCGCCGCGGATTCGGAAGCAGTCGCCGCAACCACAATGGTGTGGTCCATGGCGCCGTGCTCTTCCAGCTTGCGCACCACGTTGGCAATGGAGGAGGCCTTCTGGCCGATGGCGACGTAGATACACTTAACGCCGGTACCTTTCTGGTTGATGATGGCGTCGACGGCGACGGCGGTCTTACCGGTCTGGCGGTCGCCAATGATCAGCTCGCGCTGACCGCGACCGATGGGCACCATGGTATCAACCGACTTCAGGCCAAGCTGCACCGGCTGGTCAACGGATTTACGGGCAATTACGCCGGGCGCCACTTTTTCGATCGGCGAGGTGCCGGTGGCATCAATCGGACCTTTACCGTCGATGGGCTGACCCAGTGAGTTGACCACACGGCCCAGGAGTTCTTCACCGACGGGCACTTCCAGAATGCGGCCGGTACATTTGACCTTGTCGCCTTCGGAGATGTGTTCGTAGTCACCCAGCACTACGGCACCGACGGAATCCTGCTCCAGGTTCAGTGCCATACCGAAGGTGTTATTCGGGAACTCGATCATTTCGCCGTACATCACATCGGCCAGGCCGTGGATGCGCACTACGCCGTCGGCGAGTGACACGACCGTACCTTCATTGCGCGCCTCGCTGACGACTTCGAAACTCTCGACGCGCTTCTTGATGAGTTCGCTAATTTCTGATGGATTCAGTTGCATGGTTATATTCCTCTAATGAAACCTTCGCTAGTGCATTAATGCCTGCGCCAGTTTGTCGACTTGGCCGTTGACCGAACCATCGATCACCAGGTCGCCGGCACGCACGATGGCGCCGCCGAGCAGATTGGGATCCACTTTTGCAATCAGGTTCACGCTGCGCCCGAGACGCTGTTTCAACTTGTCGGCCAGCAGGTTCTGCTGGGCATCGCTCAACGGGAAGGCGGAGATCACTTCCGCGTCGATGGTGCGCTCCGCTTCGGCACGATGGTATTCGTACAGCATGGCGATCTGGGGCAAGATATCCAGACGACGGTTGTCAATCAGGACCTTGATGAAATTCTTGCCCAGATCCGTCAGTTGTCCTTCGCAAATACTAAAAAACAGTTTGCCCAGGGACTCACGACTGACGTGCGGATTACCGATGTACTGTTGCATCGTCTCGTCGCTGGCGACCAGCGCGGTGAACTGCAGCATCTCGGACCATTTGGCCAGTTCATTTTTTTCCTTCGCCAACTCGAACGCAGCAAGCGCGTAGGGACGGGCAACGGTGCTTTTCTCTGCCATGTTTCCGTCCTTACAGTTGCGCCGCCAGGTCCTTGATCAGGTCTGCGTTAGCCGCTTCATTGATCTCTTTCTTCAGGACCTTACGGGCACCGGCGACGGCGAGCGACACCACCTGCCCACGCAGCTCTTCGCGCGCGCGGTTGACGTTTTGCTCGATTTCCGCCTGTGCGGCAGTGATCATGCGTTCACCTTCGGCCTTGGCGGACTGCTTGGCTTCTTCAACGATCTCGGCGCCACGCTTTTCAGCCTGCCGGATGATGTCCTGAGCCTGCGCCTTGGCGTCTTTCAGAATTTCCGCAGCGCGTTGCTTGGCCAGTTCCTCATCGTGCTTGCCCTTTTCGGCAGCGGCCAGACCATCGGCGATCTTGGCCTTGCGTTCGTTGAGCGCGGACATGATCGGTGGCCAGACGAATTTCAGGCAGAACCAGATAAAAAAGATAAAGGTAATGCTCTGCCCGATTAACGTGAGATTAATGTTCATACGTCAATCCTTAATTGATTGATTACGACCGGCACCTTACGCTGCGACAGCAAAGATCACGTAGAAGGCCACACCCACAGCGATCATCGGAACCGCGTCGGTCAGACCCATCATGATGAAGAACTGGGTACGCAGCAGCGGAATCAGTTCCGGCTGACGTGCGGCGCCTTCGAGGAAACGGCCACCCAACACGCCGATACCGATAGCCGCACCCAGGGCGCCCAGGCCCATCATCAGTGCACCTGCGATGAACAGTAATGCTTGTACTTCAGTCATTGTTTTCTCCTATTTCCTAAATAATAAATAAGTTAATTTGTTGAAAATCGAAATTCGTCTAGTGGTGCTCCGGCACGGTATGCGCCATGTCCATGTACACGATGGTCAGTGTCATGAAGATAAATGCCTGCAGGGTAATGATCAGGATGTGGAAGATCGCCCAACCCATTTGCAAGAGACCGCCGAAGATACCCATGGTCCAACCGGCACCGTACATCAAGGCGATCAGGATAAAGATCATCTCGCCGGCATACATGTTGCCGTAAAGTCGCAAGGACAATGACAGCGGCTTGGCCAGCAGCGAAACAAATTCCAGCAGGAAGTTCACCGGGATAAACAGCAGCTGCAGGATCGGGTTCTTGGCGCTGAACGGATGCAGTGTGAGCTCACCAGCGAAGCCGCCGGCGCCTTTTTCGCGGACGCTGAAAAACAGCATCAGGGCAAATACCGTCAGCGACATGCCGAAGGTGGCATTGGGATCGGTGGACGGAACGATCTTCATATAGACATGGTGCGGATCGTGGCCCATCGCCGCGCCGATCTTGCCGGCGATCCACGGCAGCCAGTCGACCGGTAGCAGGTCCATCAGGTTCATGAAGAAGACCCAGATAAAGATCGTCAGCGCCATGGGGGCGACCAGATCATTTTTACCAGTGAACGAACCGCGTACGGAGGTATCGATGAATTCGCAAATCCACTCGATGAAGTTCAAGAGCCCGCCCGGGGTGCCAGCAGTAGCCTGCTTGGCCGCCTTGCGGAAAATCCAGATGAACAGCAAGCCCAGTATGGTGGACCACAGCATGGTATCCACGTTGATGGACATAAAACCCATTTCCGCGGCTTCCTTCGCATCGTGTGCGAAGCTCCATCCGAGTTGCGGATGGTGGCCGAAGGTCCAGTTGGTTAAGTGATGTTTAATGTATCCAGCAGAGGTTAATTCTTCGCTCGCCATTGTGTGTTTAAACCCAAAAGTTTTGAATTCGTCATTTGCCCGGTTTCGAGCGCGGCGCGTATCCGCGCGCTGACAGGAAACCCAAATATGCAACAGTGAAGCCGATCAGGACGGCCAGAGGATTAAGTCTTAGTACCCCCATCCCCAAAGCCAGGAGCCCAATCATGGCGCCCATCTTGAGGATTGCTCCCTTAAAGACCTCGGCTCCCACAAGCGCCGGGTCAGTAACTTCGCCCGTTGCGGCGATCTTTAACAACCGCCAGGCATGTAACCAGCTTCCCACAATGGTCACGGCCCCACCGTAAACCACTGCCAGTGCAAATCGATCATCCTTGATGAACAGCGCGATGGCGGCTGCGATCAAGGTCAGGATCGCCTGGACTGTGAGGGTTCTGCGTAATGCTTCCTTGAGACTGTCTTTGGCTTGATACATGACTGAAATGAACAATTAAGGCCCGAATCAAGTCTGATAAAGACGTCCGCACGCACAATCTCTCAGGGCCGCGAAGTATATAAGTTTCACCCATACAGGGTCAACGCAATGCACCTAAAAGACCTGTATTTACAGGCGAAATTTCAATTTTGGCTTGACAGGCGGAGGCCGTCGCAGGTTTGGCCATAAGCTGGACTAATCGCCTGCTCCAGCCATGACGGACGGGTAGGGGAGCTGTCCTCAGGCCTGGATCTTGTGGGTCTTGGCGTAGATTTTCTGGTATTCCGCCTCAATGGCGACATACTGCTTGTAGAGTTCGGCGTACGCATTTTCCTTATCCGCCAACTCCTGCTGCAGTTGTTTGAGCTGCTCGGCAAGGTGGCTGTCGGACGCACGTTCCTTCACCTCCATGGCCTGAACCTGTTCGCGTAGATGCTGGTTTTGCTGTTTGAGCTCTTCCACCACGCCGCCCATTTCCTGATTCTGGTCGCGAAGCTGGGAAACCGTTTGTTCCAGTGGCTGCTTGGCATCCAGCTCGACCTGCAGATTGCTGACCTGGCCGTGCAGCTGCTCGATGAGGCGTTGCTGCTGTTCGATGACATCGCCAATCGCACGCACCTCGATTTCCACGCCATCGATTGCTGCCTGGGCAGCCTTGCCAGCAGCCTCCAGCTGCTCGGGAGGGAAGTGCTGTTTGTCCAGAATCCGTTGCAGAGCAGCGCCCACCTCTTTTAATTTCTGCTCGAGCTTCTCTTTTTCGGTTTGGAGCTGGGCCAAGGTGGTTTGCAGGGTCCCGCAATCTTCTTCGGATAGCAGCTCGCTGGCCTTACTCACGAACTCATCATGCAGCAGCTGTAGTTTTTCGTGTTGTTCCTGCAACTCGAAATACATCTCCTGGAACGCATCCAGGCTCTCCAGTTGCAGCTCCATTTCGGCAATTTTGAGCTTCTGCTCGGTCGTCTGCGCCATTTGTTGTTGCAGACGCTGTTGCGCCGCGTGCAGGGCGGCCTTGACCTTTCCCGACTGGTAAAAATAAAACGCAGCGACAAACACCCCGATCAGGGTGAGTTGTACTAACAATGCCAGGATCCACCAAGGCGTACTGACCATCAATAACACCTTTCCAATATCAATGACTTCCGAATGTCGCTCCAAACGCTATGTCGGCCGGTAAGTGCTGATATTGAGGCGGGAATCGCCAAATCACGAACGAAATGCAGAGTGAGGACTTACTTGATGTGGCTGAGAATGCCGTCCAGCTCGTCCAGGGAGTTGTACTGAATAATCAGTTTACCCTTACCGCCCTTGGCCGCCTGAAAATGGACCTTGGCGCCCAGCCGTTCGGACAACTCATCCTGCAAGCGCTGGGTATCCGGATCGAGGGTCCGGGCTGCACTTTCGGCTTGCGGTTTGGGTTCGCCCTGTTTTTTCACGAGGCGTTCGGTCTCACGCACCGACAGCCCCTTGTCGACGACATGGCGGGCGGCTCGAATCTGGGCGGCACCGCGCAAGGCCAGCAAGGCCCGGGCATGGCCCATCTCAAGCTGCCTTTGCTCAACCATGGTTTTGACGTCGGCCTCCAGATTCAGCAGACGCAGCATGTTGCTGACAGCGGCACGCGAACGTCCAACGGCTTCAGCGGTTTGCTCGTGAGTGAGTCCAAACTCACCGATCAAGCGATTAAGCGCCACGGCCTCTTCGATGGGATTCAGGGCCTGGCGCTGGATATTCTCGATCAGGGCCATGGCCATGGCCGCCTGGTCGTCCACCTCCCGCACCACGGCCGGAACTTCATGCAGACCGGCGAGCTGCGCGGCGCGCCAGCGGCGTTCGCCCGCAATCAGCTCATAGCGGTTGGGATGACCGGCAAGCGGCCGGACCACAATGGGCTGAATGACGCCCTGGGCGCGAATCGAATCGGCCAGCTCCTGTAAGGCCTCTTCATTGAAATCGGCACGGGGCTGATACCGGCTGCGCTCGATCAGATCCACCGGTAATTCGCGCAATCCGGCCAGATCTTTTGTTGCAGGGGTCTGTTCCGGGATGCCGGCACTGCCCAAGAGGGCATCGAGCCCACGTCCGAGTCCACGTTTCTTCATCAATCTCTATCCTCAGGCCACCGGGCTGAGCAGGCTGGCGTTTTCATGTTTGCGCAGGATCTCGCCGGCCAGGGCCAGGTAGGCCAGCGAACCACGGGAGGTCTTGTCGTACTGAATCACTGGCTTGCCGTGACTGGGCGCTTCCGCCAGGCGCACATTGCGCGGGATGATGGTCCGATAGACTTTTTGCGGAAAGTGGATAAGTAGCTGGCCGGAGACATCATTGGCCAGGTTATTCCGCGGGTCGAACATCGTCCGCAACAGGCCTTCGACACTGAGTTCCGGATTCACCGTCGCCTGGATCTTGTTGACCGTTTCCAGCAAGGCGGTCAGACCCTCGAGGGCGTAGTATTCGCACTGCATGGGGATCATCACCGACTGTGCCGCCACCATGGCGTTCAGGGTGAGCATGTTCAGAGATGGCGGACAATCAATAAGTATGTAGTGATAACGATCCTTCACCGGGACCAAGGCCTTACGTAAACGGCTTTGGCGATCCTGAAATTCGATCAGGGAAACTTCCGCCGCCGTGAGGTCGCTATTGGCAGGCAGGATATCGTACTGGCCTTCATCAGCACGTTTGATGGCCTGTTCGGCGGTACACTCACCCAGCAAGACATCGCAAGTGGTGAGATCGAGGGAATTCTTGTTGATGCCACTGCCCATCGTGGCATTGCCCTGAGGGTCGATGTCGATCAACAGGACACGGCGCTTGGTCGCTGCCAGGGAAGCGGCCAGGTTGATGCAGGTGGTGGTCTTGCCGACCCCGCCTTTTTGATTCGCGATCGCTATGATCTTGGCCATCTTCCTCTCCCTTTCATGCAATATTGCAGGTCCGCCCGCAGGTCACGCCGGCTTCGCACGCAGCCTGACAAGCTGGCGTGTCGCATTGACCTTGGGCAAGTGTATCGGCTGAGTTGCCTGAATTTCTGCCAACGCCGCCACTGCCTGAAGTTCGGCATCCTCCAGTTGACCTTTCCAGGCCAGCCACTCGCCCTGCGGTGCCAGCAGGTGACGCGATAAACGGATCAGCTGCTCGAGCGAGGAAAATGCCCGCGACACGATCAGGCTGAACAAGGTATCTGCCTGATAATTTTCCACCCGTGACTGTATCACATCCACGTTCGCCAGCTGTAGCGTGATCACTACCTGCTTGATAAAGCGGATTTTTTTCCCATTACTGTCGAGCAAGGTGAAATGCAGATCGGGCCGCGCAATCGCCAGCGGAATACCGGGCAGGCCGGCCCCCGTGCCCACATCCAGCACCGGCCCGCGAGTGACAAAGGGTAATGCCACCAGCGCATCGAGCAGGTGCTGATTCACCATGGCCAAGGGATCGCGAATGGCGGTGAGATTGAAGCTCTTGTTCCAGGTTACCAGAAGATCAAGATAGACCAGCAGCGCCTGTTGCTGCGCTGCCGGCATATCAAGATTGAGGCCGTGTAAGCCCGACTGCAGTTCTGTCGACAGTTCGGGCGCCACCACCAGCTTACTTGCCGGCGGCCTTGGCGGTCATCGCTGCCAGGGCATCGCTCATCTTTTTCAATACTTCATCACGATCGGTAATGTGATGCCGACGTGCGATATATGCCGGGTCGTTATAGGCCAACCAGACCTGACCCTCGGCGTCTTTCCAGGCAATAGCCTTGAGCGGCAGATCAATCGCAGCGGTCTGTTCGGCAGTCATCAAGTGGCTGCCCAGTTTGGGATTGCCAAAGATCAGCAGTTGCGTATCACGCATGGGAATGCCGATCTTTTTTGCCTTGGCGCTGTGATTCCAGCGTGCTGCAACGGTGATCCCTTTTTTCTTGACGATGTTTTCCAACCGATCCAACGTCTCCGTCACGGAGTGCATACTCTTGATTTTGATCAGGCCATCAACTTCCTGCGCCATCACCCCGGTGGCAAACAATGCTGCCAATACAAAAAGTACAAACTGCTTTCTCATGGGTCATCTCCTTTGTGTGGTGGTAAAACTATCTATCCCTGGAGTCGCCAAATTATTATTGCCGTTCACTGTGTCGCGTGTTGGCGTTCCGCTAACAGTTTTCGTTTCTTTAGATGTACCAGAATAATCGAGATTGCCGCCGGTGTAACCCCCGGAATGCGTGCCGCCTGACCCACGGTTTCCGGCTTGATGCGAATGAGTTTCTCACGCACCTCGGCAGACAGCCCGGTGACTTGTTCATAATGAAAATCCGCAGGCAGGCGCGTCTCTTCATGGCGCTGATGCTTGGCAATCTCATCATGCTGCCGATCGATATAACCGGCGTATTTCGCCTGAATCTCCAGCTGTTCGATCACCTGCTGATCGTTCAAAGGGTCGCCGAGCCCGGCGAGCGCAGTGAGCTGCGCGTATTTCACATCGGGACGCCGCAGCAATTCCCACAGGCGATATTCACGTGCGATGGCCTTACCCAGAACCTGTTCGGCCTGAACTGGATCGACTTTGTCCGGACGCAAAAATGCAACGTGCAGACGTTGTTTTTCCGTGTTGATCGCCTCCAGCTTGCCGCAGAACACACGCCAGCGTTCATCATCGATCAAACCGAGTTCGCGCGCTTTCGCCGTGAGACGCAAATCCGCATTGTCCTCGCGCAGCATCAGCCGGTATTCCGCGCGCGAGGTAAACATGCGATAGGGTTCGCTGGTGCCACGTGTAATTAAATCATCAATCAAGACGCCCACGTAGGCTTCATCGCGGCGCGGACACCATGCCGCTTTGTCTTGCACCTGTAACGCGGCATTCATGCCAGCAATCAATCCCTGCGCTGCAGCCTCTTCGTAGCCGGTCGTACCATTGATCTGGCCGGCAAAGAACAGGCCCTGCATGTGCTTGGTTTCCAGTGACGGCTTCAGGTCGCGCGGGTCAAAAAAATCGTACTCAATCGCATAGCCGGGGCGCGTGATATGCGCATTCTCAAAACCCTTGATGCTGCGCACAAACGCGTGCTGCACATCGAAGGGCAGACTGGTGGAAATCCCGTTGGGATACACTTCGGTCGTGGTAAGGCCTTCGGGTTCGACAAAGATCTGATGTGAGTTTCGTTCGGCAAAACGCACGACCTTGTCTTCAATGGACGGACAGTAACGCGGTCCCACGCCCTCGATCACGCCGCTGTACATGGGTGAACGGTCCAGGCCACCGCGGATGATCTCGTGGGTGCGCTCGGTGGTATGCGTGATATGGCAGGCTACCTGCTGTGGATGCTGCTCAGCCTTGCCAAGGAACGAAAACACGGGCACAGGATCGTCGCCAGGCTGAGCACTCATCACGGAATAGTCGATGGTCTTGCCATCGATGCGTGGCGGTGTGCCGGTTTTCAAACGACGCACATTAAACGGTAATTCGCGTAAACGTCTGGACAGGGCATTGGAGGGCGGGTCGCCAGCACGGCCACCTTCGTAATTGGATAAGCCGATATGAATGCGGCCACCCAGAAAGGTACCCACGGTGAGCACCACGGCACGCGCAGCAAAGCGCAGGCCCATCTGCGTCACCACACCGCTCACGCGATCCCCTTCCACAATGAGATCGTCTACCGCCTGTTGGAACAGGGTGAGATTCGGGGTCGTCTCCAGGACCGAACGTACCGCCTGTTTATATAAGACGCGATCCGCCTGTGCGCGAGTCGCCCGCACCGCCGGACCCTTACTGGCGTTGAGAATGCGAAACTGGATTCCGGCTTGGTCGATGGCGCGCGCCATCAGGCCGCCCATGGCATCGAGCTCCTTCACTAAGTGGCCTTTGCCGATGCCACCGATGGCCGGGTTGCAGCTCATCTGGCCCAGGGTCTCGATGTTGTGGGTCAGCAACAAAGTTTTGACGCCCATACGCGCACAGGCAAGCGCGGCCTCGGTACCGGCATGGCCGCCACCCACCACGATCACATCAAATTCTTCGCTGTATTGCATGTATCTGAAATCCCTCGGAATACGGGCGCGCTATTGTACGCTGTGGCGGTAATTGCGCCAATGCTCCTCCGCGCGGATGTGCACATGGCCTGCGAATGCAACCCCCACCGGAGCGCCGGAGCCGCCCTCTACTGATATTTAAATGTTATAAACCAATAAGTTATAACGAATTCGGAAGACATCCTTAATCTTCCGACACAAAAATTTGCCTGATGAATAAATAAATCAGGCCTATGTAATTTCACCAGGCGGTATACTAAAATGCGAACTGAATCACATTATTTTTGGTAGTTGCTTTAGCCGGATCTGACATAACTGCTCAGTAAGTAACCGCACCGTGATGAGAAAAGACATCGCCGCGGCCTGTGCAATCGGCACTTTCGCAGTATGGCAACTTACTTGCATAACGCATATCAAACTGAAAGATCAGGAAATACAGCATGACGGATACAACCGAACAGTTTGATGCCCGACCTCGAGCGGTTCGACACTGGCTAGACGCCCTACCTATAGCGCACCACGGTGAAACCTCCCGCCAACTCTACACAGCACTCTGTTCGGTCAACCAGCAGGAAGACGTGCCAGCCAAACATCGCTTTCATTTCCTGGAAGGCGTGGCGGAACCGCTTAACATGCTCCTGCCGGAACTGCACAAGCACTATGCAGGAAAGCCTTTGCCGCTTTCCAAAAAACGCCGCAAGGTCGCGGACCTCTACACGCAATTATTGCGTCAATCCATTCTTGGATATCAGCAAGTCATCGCCCGCGCCATCGAACTGAATCGATTTGGCTGGAAGAAAGTGGTGACAGCCTCGATCCACCGGATTTTCTATTACTCCAGCCTGATGCTCCTTAACCAGCGGTTGATGTATCAGCCATATCAAAAGGGCATGTGGCTGCAATTGTACTGGCTTTATCAAATGGCCGAGAACTACAAACTGCTCAAGGTAAAAATTCCGTGTGCTGTCCCACAGCACAACAAAACTACAATAGCCGCTGAATTCAATAAACTCTTGTTACAGTCTTTGTTGGCACCCAACCTGTTTCGTCCGGAAGAGCTGGAGGATGTCCTTGCAAGCATGGACATCTGGGTAGAGGAACTCACTGTTACACGCACGCGACTTGATGAGCCGCAGGATCAGATCTATGCATTTACGCTGGATGCAGACTTGCCGCCAGGACTGATGGCGAGTGACATCAATCGCAATGAAAACCCGGAAATCGATGTCCGCTATTTCAATATCACACCGGTATTGAATTTCCTCAATACATTGTTAAGTCAGGCAAAGCCGGGGGTTGATCAGATCCTGATCGCACGACATCACACAATTTCACGTCGCAACCTGATTCTGTTGCTGAATAATTGGGGCAGACCTGCGAGCCGCGATGGCGAACGCCGTCTGATCCAGGGCCAGGCGGAAGTCGCCATTGGCATCAGCGCAATCCATTACATAATTTCTGAAGGCCGTCAGCCGAGTCTGCGCGAACCTGCAGGGCATGTCCTCGTCAATGCACCGGATTCCGTCATCGCCATCCAGCAAGATTCTCCCAAATCGGATAATTCTCTTGCGGCACTCGGTTTCACTACCGATCGTGAAGTTCAGGCAGATGTCTGGGAGAGCGCGTACTTTGAACCGGAACCGACACCGCAGGCCTGGACTGAAAGTGTGCGAATGAAGGTATACAGTTATCTCAACGCCAAGGTAATCAATATCAGCAAGGGCGGTTTTTGCATTGCCTTGCCGCAAAGTGGCGTGGATCACATACAGACCAGTGAATTGGTTGCGATTCGCGGCAAACGCGGAGAATGGCAGCTGGGCGAGATTCGCTGGTTATTGTGTCCGAATAACGCATCGATACGCGCAGGCATCCAGAGGCACAGCCAACAGATTTCACCAGCGCTCCTGCACGTACAGTCAAAAAACAATCCGGCACAACCGATTAAATGCCTGGTTGGCCAAAATGAATTAGGCAGTATCGTCTTTCTGCCCAATATCCCGTTTTCACTCGAAAATAAATTAACCCTGCTGGAAATAAATGGTGAGCTACAACGCTTTAATTTATCCGAGCAGCTTTATTCCACTCCGGCGGGTAGTGCCTTCTACTTCGAGTGGCACGCGGCCCTGAAAACGCCCACAAAATCCATACCCGACAGCTACGAGTCCATTTGGGCAAAACTCTAAGACCCGACATAATTTACTTCGGCTCAGCATCAGATAGCGTGTATGGCGACTTATTCTGCTGCAGATATTTCTCAAACGTAAATTGATCGTTTAAGAACTCTATCAGGGAGAGCTTTGCCGCTGCCTTGGTCGGATACGGCCCTTGGTCAGGTCCACGCCGTATCGCAAACCACCACTCATTCTCGATGCAGTAAAAACGCCCGGTCCGAAATGGAGCTGTCCCCTGTTCACCGTGACGACTGAGATTTTGATCCATGACTTGTCCCTCGATAAAAGCGTAATTGGTAGCCGTCCATGGCCATTTGCGTATGGAGCTACGCGTCCTAACCCAACCCCCTTTGTGCGTATCCTATGTCTACTGGCAAATGCCGTCTGTCGGCAGCCGCTGATCCTCTTGTAGGAGAATTCTGACCGTGCATGGATAGGTTAAACGGCGGCGTAAGCGACCGGGGTTGATGAGGAAGGGTGGAGATATTGCGAAAAGAGCAGGCGGCCTTTCGGCCCGATTACGGATTCAGCTGGTCTGGTTCAGGAAGTAATCGGCGGCGGTGGTACTGGCAAGATAACCACGCATCCCGATCACATAGAAGATCACAACCAGGTCCACCAGGATGATAAGCGCACCATAGCCAGTCATAAGATCCTTTAACATCAATAACAATTGCAGACCCAGGACCAAGAGTAGCGCGTAAGCCAATACCCGCGCGAATGCGACCAGCTTGCCCAGACGCAGCAATACGACGAGTGTGATCAAGACCAGGGCACCGGCACTCACCAGGTTGACGAATACCCGCAGCGGCGCACCCTGGGCGACCTGATGCAAATACAGCAGATTAGCAATAAATATGCTGGTAAAAATGATATTCAGGGTAATGATGTTCTTGATACCAGTTGGCATGAATACGTTCTTACTTTGCTGATGTTCCGGTAATAATGGTCACTTCGTTTACACTGGGTCTTGTTTATTTAAATCTGACTCTTCCTTGACGGCCTTATCGAGCTCTTCATCCGGATCGACGTCGCTATCTTCATCTTCTGTCACTCCGGCCTCAGCTCGCTCAAGTTCTTCGATGCGTTTTTTCAACAGAATCCTGGCAAAGAAGAGACCACTCTCGAATAACATCCACATCGGGATCGCCAGCATGACCTGTGAAATGACGTCAGGCGGCGTCAGCAGCATGCCAAGTGTAAAGGCAATGACGATGATATAGGGCCGCATTTTGGCCAGTTTTTTTGGCGTTGTGATACCGGCGGCAATCAGCAGAATAGTTGCTACGGGCACCTCGAAGGCAACACCAAAGGCAAAGAACATCTTCAGGACGAAATCCAGGTAATGCGAAATGTCCGTTGCCATCTCGACCCCGCTGGGGACGTAATGACTCAGGAAATTAAACATCATCGGGAACACGACAAAGTAGGCAAAGGCCATCCCGGCGTAATACAACAACACGCTGGAGACCAACAAAGGCAAGGCCAGGCGTTTTTCATGCTGATACAGGCCCGGCGCAATGAACGCCCATAGCTGATGCAGAATGTAGGGAATGCTGATAAAAAACGATGCAACCAGCGCCAGTTTCATCGGCGTGAAAATAGGTGTGATGACATCAATCGCCAGCATCTTGCCGCTCGGAAGATACTTCAACAACGGGTGCGCGATAATAGAGTAAAGATCGTTGGCGAAATAAAACAGCACCAGAAAAATCAGACTCACCACGATCACAATGCGTAATAAACGATCGCGCAATTCGATCAAATGCGACAGGAAGGGGAGTTCCGAGTCGGATGAGACGTTATCCGTTTGATTTTTCGTTTCGTCCGCCATCTTGTTTGTTCGGGTTGCTTGCTTGTGCTGGTGCCTCTGTTGTTTCCGGCTGCACAGCAGTATCGGTATGTTCTTCCGCACCGTGGTCGCGGTGGTCAGTCAGGCCATAAGTTTCGTTTTCGAAATCCTTGTCCTGTTCTTTGAGCATATCCTTTTGTGAAAAATCACCGCGCGGGTCGTCGTCACGGGCCTTTACGACATGTTTCGTTTCCTGCACCTCATCTTCGATGACATAACGCGAATCATTGATGATATTTTTGATTTCGTCGATATCGGCATTGCGTTTCAAGGCCTGGCGAATTTCTTCCTGACGGACTTCGCGATCGATGTCTTCCCGAACCTTGGCGACAAAACGACGCATACGGCCGACATATTTGCCGACCGTACGCGCCACGTCAGGTAGTCGTTCCGGACCGATCACGATCAGCGCAACTACGCCGATCACCACCAGTTCCCAGAAACCGATGTCAAACATATTGGAAACTCAAACGGATCGCTTCAACGCAACAAGGATCAGGTCTTGCTTTTGTCTTTGTTGGTCGCTTCGCCTTCGATGACAGAGTTTTTGCCCTCGAGCTTTTCCTGAGTAGCCGCGGCGTCCGCTTCTTCGCTTTCGCCTTCCTTGACGGCCTTCTTGAAGTTCTTCAGCGCCGAGCCCAGGTCTGAACCCATAGTGCGCAGACGTTTCGTACCGAAGAGCAAGACCACGATGATCAAGATCAGAATTAAAGAACCTGGTCCAATACCACTGAAACCCATAACATTCTCCTAATGAAAAGATTGGCTGGTTTACACCATGCACCATGATACGAACCGCCAGAACTTCGGACCGGCCTGAATCTGTATTCAGCGAAGTACGGTTCAACCTGTGGCGATGTGCTCCCTGGGTATCACCGGGTCAGGGTGTACCTCCGCCCTTGGGTGCCAAGACGGACGGCTGTTACCCCGCCGCCTTGCTGAATTCACCTTCTCATCGACCTTGTTTAGACCTTGCGGTCGGGGATATTACTCCCTGGAAATGTATTGTACTAGGGTAGGCGCCGGAATGGATCACGTGGCCGCCCGGCCTATTTCCCGGCGCGGCTGGCCTTTTCATCGAGTCCGGACAGACCGAAACGGCGCGCCAGTTCCGCCAGAACGGCGTCAGGGCCGGCCCCCTGGTGGGCCAGCAGTATCAGCGTATGAAACCATAAGTCTGCGGTTTCATAGACAATTTGCTGGAGATCGCCGTCTTTGGCCGCCATGACGGTCTCGGTGGCCTCTTCACCGATCTTTTTGAGGATGGCGTCCAGACCTTTGCTATACAGCTTGGCCACATAGGAACCGTCCGGATCCGCGTGTTTGCGCTGCTCCAGCACCTGGGCCAACTGGGTAAGGATGTCGTTATTCATGTCTGTCATTGTGTCGGGCCTGGCGGGGCAGGGCAAGTCGCAACAGATGGCAGCCCGCTAGAAATTTATTTTCGATAGATCTCGTCCGGGTCCTTGAGTACCGGCTCCACCGGGACCCACTCCCCATCCTGCAGCTGCTGATAGAAACAGGATTTGCGCCCGGTATGGCAGGCAATCCCGCCTTTTTGTTCGACCCTGAGCAGGATTACATCGTTGTCGCAGTCCAGGCGGATGTCTTTGAGGATCTGCTCGTGACCAGACTCTTCACCCTTGCGCCAGAGTTTGTTGCGCGAGCGCGACCAGTAAATGGCCTTGCCTTCCTGCACTGTTAACTGCAGCGATTCCCGGTTCATCCAGGCAAACATCAGGATCTTGCCGCTGCCGTCTTCCTGGGCGATCACCGGCACCAGCCCGTCGTCAGTCCATTTGATCTCGTCCAGCCACTTGTCACTCATTGATGCCATCCTTGCATACGCAGGTTATAGACGCACTTCAATCCCGGCCTCGTGCATGACCTGCTTGGCCTGCGCGATGGTGTATTCGCCAAAGTGAAAAATGCTGGCCGCCAGCACGGCGTCGGCCTTGCCTTCGGTAATCCCGTCCACCAGGTGATCCAGATTACCGACACCACCGGATGCGATCACTGGCACGCTGACCGCCTCGCAAATCGCGCGGGTCAGTGCAAGGTCAAATCCAATCTTGGTCCCGTCTCTGTCCATACTGGTCAGCAGGATTTCGCCGGCACCGTAGGCCACCATCTTTTTGGCCCATTCGACGGCATCCAGTCCGGTGGCCTTGCGCCCGCCGTGGGTGAAGATCTCCCACCTGTCCGGCTCGCCGTCGGCACTGACTTTTTTCGCATCGATCGCCACCACAATACACTGGGAGCCGAATTTCAATGCCGCCTGCTTCACAAATTCGGGGTTGGCTACCGCCGCTGTGTTGATGGCGACCTTGTCGGCGCCGGCATTGAGCATACGCCGCACATCGGCAATTTCACGGATGCCGCCGCCCACGGTGAGTGGAATAAAGACCTGGCCGGCCACCGCCTCAACCACGTGCACCATGGTTTCGCGATTATCGGAGGAGGCCGTGATATCCAGGAAGGTGAGCTCGTCCGCGCCCTGTTCATCGTAGCGGCGCGCGATCTCCACCGGGTCACCGGCATCACGGATCTCGACGAACTTGACGCCTTTGACCACGCGACCGTTATCGACATCAAGACAGGGAATAATGCGTTTGGCGAGGCCCATGTGTCACACGATCCTATACACCGGCTTACTCGCCGGTCAGCTCATCCGCCAGGCGCTGCGCCTCGGCGAAGTCCAGGGTGCCTTCATAAATCGCACGGCCGGTAATCGCGCCGGTGATGCCTTCGCTCTCCACTTCGCAGAGGCGCCGAATATCGTCGATATTGGTAATGCCGCCGGAGGCAATGACCGGGATGTGGATGGATTGCGCCAGGCGCACCGTGGCATCGATGTTCACCCCGCTCATCATGCCGTCGCGGCTGATATCGGTATACACAATCGCCTCGACACCGTCCTGTTCGAAATGCCGCGCCATGTCGATGACATCGTGCTTGGACAATTTCGACCAACCGTCCACAGCGACTTTACCGTCTTTGGCATCCAGGCCCACGATGATGTGTCCCGGAAATTCCAGGCACAGATCGTTGACGAAGTGAGGGGCGGTGACCGCCTGAGTGCCGATAATCACGTAACTGACGCCGGCATCGAGATAGGTTTGCACGGTTTCCGCATCACGGATACCGCCGCCCACCTGGATTGGCAGGTCCGGATAGGCCTCGGCAATAGCCGCGACCACATGTGCATTCACCGGTTTGCCGGCAAAGGCACCGTTCAGATCGACCAGGTGCAAGCGCCGCGCGCCGGCCTCGACCCAGCGTGCGGCCATGGCCACGGGATCATCGGAAAACACGGTCTCCTGATCCATATCGCCCTGGCGCAGGCGCACACACTTACCGTCTTTAATATCAATGGCGGGAATTATCAACATAAGCGCTTGCAGGTTTGGTTGGGTGGTCCAGTTCCTTGTCAGTCAAGTTTACCGTCCCAATGGATAAAATTCTCATACAATTGCAGGCCCGCGTGCTGACTCTTTTCCGGGTGAAACTGCACGGCAAACAGGTTCGCCCGCGATACCGCCGCGGTAAATGGAATACCGTACGTCGTGGTGCCTGCGATCAGCCCCGGATCCACCGGTTCGACATAATAACTGTGCACGAAATAAAAACGACTGTCTTGTTCGATACCATGCCACAACGGGTGATCGATGGTCTGTTGCACCTGATTCCAACCCATGTGCGGTATCTTCAGGCGTTCGCCCGTCGCCGGATCCTTCAAATCATTGCCAAAAAAGGCCACGTGGCCCGGCAGGATCTTCAGACATTCCACCCCATTATTTTCGTCACTGAAGGTCATGAGGGCCTGCATTCCCACGCAGACCCCGAGAAAAGGCTTGCCCTGATCCAGGACGTTTCTGACGACAGTATCGATATTCAGACGACGAATTTCCGCCATGCAATCGCGAATCGCCCCCACCCCCGGCAACACCACCCGGTCCGCCGCCTCGATCACGGCCTGGTCGTGGGTCACCACCACCCGCGCCGAGTCGGACACGTGCTCCAGCGCCTTGGCCACGGAATGCAGGTTTCCCATGCCGTAATCGATAACTGCAACGGTATTCATGGCTCGATGTGATTCGCCGGTTACAGGCTGCCCTTGGTCGATGGTGTTACGCCAGTCATGCGCGGGTCCGCCTCCATGGCCATGCGCAGGGCGCGGCCAAAGGCCTTGAAGATCGTCTCGGCAATGTGGTGGGCATTCTTGCCGCGCAGGCAGTCGATATGCACGGTCGCCTTGGCGTGATTGACGAAGCCCTGGAAAAATTCGTGGATCAGGTCCACATCGAACTGGCCGATGCGCGGCCGCGGGTAATCGGCGTGGTACTCGAGGCCAGGCCGACCGGAAAAATCGATCACCACCCGCGATAACGCTTCATCCAGCGGGACATAGGCATGGCCATAACGGCGAATGCCTTTCTTATCGCCCAGGGCCTGGGCCACTGCCTGTCCGAGCGTAATCCCGATATCTTCCACCGTATGGTGATCGTCGATGTGGGTATCCCCGTTGGCCGTGATCTTGATGTCGACCATGCCGTGACGGGCAACCTGATCGAGCATGTGCTCGAGAAACGGCACGCCGGTCTTGAACTCACCGGTACCGGCGCCATCCAGGTCCAGACTGATCTGAATCTGGGTCTCCAGGGTATTACGTTCTACTTGTGCCGTCCGCCCGGCCATGACTCTCGCACTCCACCACCAGCTGAATAGGGACGGTATTGTGCCCTATTTTCAAGCATTTGCGAACCAGACAAGACGCTGAAGCCAACGCGCTTTTGTATTCCGGCCTGGATTCCATTAAATTATCACGGTTCAGCCAGCCAAGACCCTGCCATGTCCCAGACCTTAATCGATATCGCCGCCCTCCAGCATGTTTGCGAACAATGCGGTATTTACAAACTTTGCATGCCGGCAGGACTGGGCAGCGGGGATCTGGATGCCCTGGACAATCTTATCAAGCGCCGACGCCCACTCGAGCGCGGACAGCATTTATACGAATCCGGCGACGATTTTCATGCCATCTTTGCCCTGCGCTCGGGAACGCTCAAGACCTATGTCATGACCGAAGATGGGGAAGAGCATATCGTCGGCATCAAGATGCCGGGCGATTTGCTGGGGCTCAGTGATATCAACAGCCCGCACTATACACGTTCCGCCAAGGCCCTGGAGACATGCAGCATTTGCGAAATTCCGTACGACCGTTTCGCACAGCTCACCCGCGAGATCCCCGATCTGCACCACCATATCCTGGGCATGATGAGCCGCGAGATCCACCAGGAACAGGATCGCGTCACGATGTGCAAAAACCTGTCAGCGGAGGCACGCCTTGCCGGTCTGCTGCTGCTGATTTCACAACGATTCCTGCAGCGCGGCTTTTCCGCCACTGAATTCAATTTGAGTATGTCGCGCAGCGATATCGCCAATATGCTTGGCCTGGCCGTGGAAACCATCAGCCGACTGTTTACGCAATTTCAGGAACACGGTCTGCTGGAAGTCGAACGTAAGCATGTCAAACTTCTGGACCTGCACGGTCTCGAACAGATGCTCAGGAAGAGCTAGACGCCTTTCACGATCCGGATTTTTTCTCCGCGGTATTAATCCGCTCGCAGGGCTTCTGAAAATAGCAGGTCAGGGCGCAGGAACTCGCGGTCAACAGCCAAAAACAGAAGAACCCGATGCTGTAACCCGCCGTGCGAGAAATAGTGTGATAACCGCTGGCTGCCAGCAGGACTTCCGGATCAAATATCGTGAAGAACAGAATGGTGGCAATGCCTGCCGTTAAAAACGATGGCCACATGACCGCGACGATCTGCTGAATGCGCGGTACCTCTTTTTTGGTTTCTTGCATACGACCCCCCACGTTATAGCTCTGGTTTTAGTTGCCAGCTTTGCACCGGCAAGGTGAGATGCGCATCCAGACGCCAGACCTTATCCTGTGGCTCCAGCTTCAGGTCATAGTTGCCTGGCCTCAGCGATTTCAGTGACGCACGATATACATCCGCACTCTGCCTGACAAGTGTCACGCTGTAATCGCGGTTGGCCAGGGTGGCGTGGAAAAAAGAGAGTTCGAGCGTGGGCGCGGTGATGGCATCCTTGGCGCTCAGCCGCACACTGAGGATTCCATCGGCGGCATCATACTGCACCTGGGCCAACAGGCCCATCGTCTGTGCCATACGCTGCCGATCTAAGGTCTGGTTGATGGCGAGGCCTTCCTTGTAATAGTCGTCAGCAACAACAGGGTCCTGATTGTCAATCGCAGAGATAACCAATATGCCTGAGCCAAACACACCGAGCGACAACAGGCCGATAATATACCAGGGCCATCGATGACGATACCACGGCAACACTTTCGCTTGTTCATCCGACATAATTAATGCCTTACGGGTCCGAGGAAAACACCGGTTCTTGTCACATGGAGATCGTCCTTATCCACCGCCTGTAGCGTAAAGACAACGTCTTCACTGAGACTCTTCAGGTCTGCCGGATCGGCTTCGATACGCGCCGGTATCTCACCGGACTGACCTGCAGGAACCTGAATTTCAGCATCACGCATGATCAGCCTGGCTTTAAACGGACTCTCAATGCTGATCTTGTAGGTATGCGCGACAGTATCCATGTTTGCGATCTTGAGAGTATAGATGTTCTCAACCATACCTTCATCCGTCGTGCGATACAGCGCATTTCGATCGCGGATCACGTCCAGCTCCAACGGTACACGATTTAGCATGTTGTAAAACAGGGCGCCCGTGATCGTCAGCAGAACCAGAAAATACACTATGACACGCGGCCGCAACACACGCGTCTTGATGCCGTCGATGGCATTCTGTGTCGTATAACGCACCAGGCCCTTGGGATAACCCATCTTGTCCATGACTTCGTCACACACATCCACACATGCAGCACAACCGATGCATTGGTATTGCAGGCCATCACGGATATCAATCCCGGTGGGACAGACCTGAACGCACATGGTGCAGTCGATACAATCGCCCAGACCTTTGGCCTTGTAGTCCGCATCCTTTTTACGCGAACCGCGCGGTTCACCGCGGTTGTCATCATAGGAAATGATCAGCGTATTGCGATCGAACATCGCGCTCTGGAAACGCGCGTAAGGACACATGTAAATACAGACCTGTTCGCGCATCCAGCCGGCATTGCCATAGGTGGCAAAGCCGTAAAAGATTACCCAGAACCATTCCCACGGCCCCAAATCCAGCCGAAAAAAGTTTTGCACCAGATCATTGATAGGCGTGAAATAACCGACGAAGGTAAACCCGGTCCAGAGTGAAAACACGATCCAGATAAAGTGTTTCAGACCTTTACGACCGAACTTGGCCCCGGACATCGGCGCATTATCGAGCTTGATTTGCTTGTTGCGATCGCCCTCGATCTTACGCTCGATCCACAAAAATACCTCGGTCCAGACCGTCTGCGGGCAGGCGTAACCGCACCACAGACGACCGGCAAGCGCCGTGAAGAAAAACAGGGAAAGCGCCGCGATGATCAACAACACGGCAAGGTAAAAGAAATCCTGCGGCCAGAAGGTAATCCCGAAGACATAAAACCGACGGTTGGGAAGGTCAAACAGGACCGCCTGATGACCCTCCCAGCGCAGGAATGGAACGAAGTAATACAAACCCAAGAGAACCAGCACACCGGTTACGCGCAGCCGTGCAAACAGTCCATGTACTTCGCGCGGGTAGACCTTTTTATGCTTTACATAAAATCCGCCTTCCTTTTGCTCGTTCTTCGCTTCGTTTACTTGCTCCATAACAACTCTTCTTTACATCTCTATTTATCCGCACCGTGGCTCAGACTATAAACATAGGCTGCAAGCAGGTGCACCTTTTCCTCACCCAGAAATTCGCGGTGAGCCGGCATGATGCCGGTACGGCCCTCTACGATGGTCTGCTTAATGGTGCCGGGGCTGCCGCCGTATAACCAGATCTTATCGGTCAGGTTGGCGGCACCCATGGCGGGATTACCCTTGCCATCGGCACCGTGACAGGCGACGCAATAGGTTTGAAATACCTGCTTGCCGGCCTCGACCTTGGTGGTATCCGTCTCGCGCCCGCTCAGGCTCAACACATAAGCCACGACATCATCCACCTGTTGTGCTGAGAGCGCAGAACCCCACGGCGGCATGATGCCGTTGCGACCGTCCAGGATCGTGGTCTGGATGGTGGCAGGGTCACCGCCGTACAGCCAGTCACTGTCGGTAAGGTTGGGGAAGCCCGTCGCGCCACCGGCATCGGAACCATGACACACGGCGCAATACGTCAGGAACAGACGCTGACCGGTAGCCATGGCCTTGGCATCCTTGGCCAGTTCAGGGATCGGCTGCTTGGCATAGGCCGCAAAGATCGGGCCGTACTGCTTGTCTGCTGCCGCCATCTCTTCCTTGTATTGCTCGACCTCGGTCCACTTGGACGTGCCTTTATACTTGCCCATACCGGGATAGATGATCAGGTAGATGATGGCAAAGCCGATGGTGATGTAGAACAACCACAACCACCAGCGCGGCAGGGGGTTGTTGTACTCCTGCAGGTCGCCGTCCCAGGTATGACCCGTAGTATCGCCTTCGGCGGCGTCACCCGCGCGCCGCTGACTATTCCAGCGGATCAACCAGAAACACGCCAGAATATTAATGGCGGTCAGTATGATGATATACCAGCTCCAATTATTGCTCATTGGGCGCCTCCCTTATTATTGGTAATTTGACGCGGGTTTTCCGGTTCATCGAATGGCAGATTCGCGGCCTCACGAAATTCTTTGACGCGCTTACTGCTCCAGGCCCAGCCGATGATCAATACAAACAGGATGAGCATCACCAGGGTAAACCATGAATGAAATACATTAATGTCCATCGCTTACCTCCGCGTCTTGATGTCGGTGCCGAGGCACTGCAGATAGGCAACGAGGGCATCCATTTCGGTTTTACCCTTCACGGCTGCTTCCGCGCCTGCAACATCCGCATCGGTGTACGGTACGCCAAGCTTACGCATGAGCCTCAGCTTCGCCGGTGTCTCGCTGGCATCCACCATGTTCTTGGCTAACCAGGGAAAACCCGGCATGTTGGATTCCGGTACCACCAGGCGCGGGTTCTGCAGATGGATGCGGTGCCAGTCATCGGAATAACGACCGCCAATGCGCGCCAGATCCGGCCCCGTACGCTTGGAACCCCACTGGAACGGATGGTCGTACACGAACTCACCGGCCACCGAGTAGTGACCATAGCGCTCGGTCTCGGCACGGAACGGACGAATCATCTGTGAGTGACACAAATAACAGCCTTCACGGACATAGATGTCACGCCCTTCCAGCTGCAATGCGGTATAAGGTTTCAAACCCTCGACCGGTTTAGTTGTGTCCTTGAGGAACATGAGCGGCACGATCTCCACGAGACCGCCGATACTCACAACGATGATGGTCAGGATGATTAACAGACTGACGTTTGTTTCTACTTTTTCATGACCCATGGTCTGTCTCCCTTAAGCCGTTTGCGTCTGAGTGGCGGGTTGCGGCGTTGCACCGATAATGGTCTTGTAGACGTTGTAGCCCATGATCAGCATCCCCACGAAATACAGCACACCCCCGAGGAAGCGCACGGTGTAATACGGATACATTTCCTTGAGTGACTGTACGAAGCTGTAAGCCAGCGTGCCGTCCGGATTGACTTCGCGCCACATCAGGCCCTGCATGACCCCGGAAATCCACATCGCCACGATGTACAACACGATACCGATGGTAGCGACCCATAGATGCACATCGATCAGCCGGGTAGAGTACATGCGTTCGCGGCCATACAGCTTGGGGATCAGGAAGTAAATCGAGCCCATGGTGATGAAGCCCACCCAACCCAGCGCACCGGAGTGTACGTGGCCGATGGTCCAGTCGGTGTAGTGGGAAAGTGCGTTCACGGTCTTGATCGACATCATCGGGCCTTCGAAGGTCGACATGCCGTAGAACGACAGTGAGACGATCATGAACTTGAGGATCGGGTCCGTGCGCAGTTTGTGCCAGGCGCCGGACAGGGTCATGATGCCGTTGATCATACCGCCCCAGCTCGGTGCCAGCAGCATCAGCGAGAACACCATACCCAGTGACTGCGCCCAGTCGGGCAGGGCGGTGTAATGCAGGTGGTGCGGACCGGCCCACATGTACAGCGAAATCAGCGCCCAGAAGTGCACAACTGACAGGCGATAGGAGTACACCGGACGACCCGCCTGCTTCGGTACGAAGTAGTACATCATGCCGAGAAAGCCTGCCGTCAGGAAGAAGCCCACCGCGTTATGGCCGTACCACCATTGCACCATCGCATCGACGGCACCGGCATACACTGAGTAGGATTTCATCGGCCAGAAGGTCAATGGCAATTCGGCACTGTTGACGATATGCAGAATCGCGATGGTGAGAATGAACGCACCATAGAACCAGTTTGCCACATAGATGTGTTTCACCTGGCGTTTCGCGATGGTGCCGAAAAACACGATGGCATACGCCACCCACACAACGGCAATCAGGATATCAATCGGCCATTCCAGTTCGGCGTATTCCTTACCGGAAGTCATACCCAGTGGCAAGGTAATGGCAGCCAGGACGATAATCAGGTTCCAGCCCCAGAACGTGAACGCCGCCAGCCCGTCACTGAATAAGCGAACCTGGCTGGTGCGCTGCACCACGTAGTACGATGTCCCTATCAATGCCGAGCCGCCAAATGCAAAAATAACCGCATTGGTGTGCAGTGGCCGCAAGTGACTGAAAGTCAGCCAGGGAATATCGAAGTTTAAGGCCGGCCAACGCAGTTGTGCTGCAATGATAAGGCCGACCAACATCCCTACGATGCCCCATATGACGGTCATCACTGCAAACTGCTTGACGACTTTGTAATTATAGGAGTCTTGTGTTTGCATAGGTCCTCACTTTTATCATTCGTAATTTTGGTGGCAGGGTAAAAGACCGCGACCAAGCTTACGCTGATCTGGATCAAGCAAATATCAGCGACTGCAACGCTCAGCGACTCGTTTCAATATAGCAGACAATGAGAGAACGACCTTTTCGGACCGTAACGGTATGACGGGACTATTCCTACAAAATTGGTGGCGTAAACGCCGCTCACGACACCGGAAATCCGGCAGCCGTCTCGCCCGCGGTTTACGCTGGACCTGGCGTATTGCACTGGTATTACTGGTGCTGGATGCCTTCTATCTGATGCGTATTTGGCCTGACTGGCAACAGTTCGGACAAGGCAGGGCACTGCAATCGCAATTCATTCTCAACTATCAGGCACAGCGCAAACGCAATCCCGCCTTGCCGCCGCTGCAGTGGATCCCCGTCGCCCCGGACCAGATCCCGCGCGATCTGCGCCGCGCCGTCGTCGTTGCCGAAGACGCGCGCTTTTACCGGCATCACGGCATTGACCTGCTGGCCTTCATGGATGCCATGGACAGCAATCTCGAACTGGGTAAATTCAGATATGGCGGCAGCACCATCTCGCAACAAACGATCAAAAATCTTTATTTCAGCAGTGCCCGCAACCCGCTGCGCAAATGGCATGAATTGATCCTGACGCTCGCCATGGAAATGAAGGTCAGCAAACAGCGTATTCTGACAACCTATCTCAACATTGCCGAGTTCGGTGAAGGCATCTATGGAGTGGAGGCCGCGGCACAATACTACTGGCACATCCCGGCAAGCCAGCTAAACGACTACCAGGCCGCACAGCTCGCCGCCACCCTGCCCAGCCCGAAAAAGAACAATCCGCAAACGCGCACGCGCAACTTTACGCAACGCGTGGAGCGAATCTATGGCTGGATGATGAAACAGGAAGAAGGAAAGTAATAACGGTATTTTTAAAACTTAAACCTCACGCCTCAACGCGCTGCCAGCTGTTTTCATTCCGGAACACCTCGTACTTGGCCCACCGCGCAAACTCTTCGCGCGTGCAGACGCCGGTGCTGCGCCGGTTCTTACCGGCGAGGACACGGTAGATCACCTGGTTGGTTTCACTGGACTCATCGACGACCATGCGGACTGACCAGTCGTTGCCATAATCACCATTGCTGTAGGATTTGCCCAGTTGAATCGTGTCAGCAGCGAGATGACCTTCACTCGCGTGCTGTTGCGCCAGCCGGAAGATCTCGTTGAGATCATCGTCGGTCACATCGACCACGATATCCATCTGCTGGATGGCGTAACGAATATCATTGACCTGTATTCCGGGCTGTTCGTGTAGCTCACGTGTGGCCTCGGGCCTGAGTCTGGCCATCAGTGTCTTCAGGCCAGCCGGATAACGTCGCCACGCAAAGGGTAAATTCACCAGAATCGCCACCAGCAAAATGATCGCCACGTTCAGGGCCACCGGTGTCAGCACATACATATAACCCAATGCATGCACCTTGCTGCCGCTGACTACGGCCGCCAGTGCGCTGGCGCCGCCGGGTGGATGAATGCAGCGCGTGTAATGCATGGCGCCAATGGCCAGGCCAACGGCCAGTGCCGCGGCCAATGTCGTCTCGGGTACCAGTTTGCCAATCGTCACACCGATACAGGCGGAAATAAGATGGCCACCGATGAGTGCCCAGGGCTGCGACAGTTTTCCGTGTGGCACGGCAAATAGAAGCACAGCGGATGCGCCCATGGAGGCGACGATCAAGCCGGCGCTGGCCGGCGGTAACACCGATGTGGATACAAGCAGAATACCGGCGATTCCGAGAAACCCACCGACTGCCGAAATGATGCGTTCGTGATGACTGACTTTTTCCAGATCGATCCCAATCAATTGCACAAACCAGTTCAGGGCCTTCTCATTATTCATGTCTTATTATTCCCTCGGTGGCGCTTTGCCAGGCGCACGTAATTCTGCGCGGAATATAAAATGTATTCCTTTTCTTCGTCGGTGAGTGCTCGCAGACGCCGCGCTGGCCGGCCAATCCACAAACCGCCGTCGAGCACACTGCCTTCGGTGATCAGGCTGCCGGCGCCGATCAGGGTATATTCACCGACCTGCACCTTGTCCATGATGATGGAACCCATGCCGATCAAACAACGGCTGGCGATATGACAGGCATGCAAGATGACCTGATGACCGACGGTAACATCATCGCCGACAACACACGTCGCGCCGTCCGGGTTGTAATGACTCTTGTGCGTTACGTGCAGGGTACAGTGATCCTGGATGTTACTGCGCGCACCGATGCGGATTTGATTTACGTCGCCACGCACGACCGTGTACGGCCAGATCGAACTGTCACTACCGATGTGCACATCACCGATCACCAGTGCGGTCTCATCAACAAACACACCATCAGCCAATTGTGGCGTCGTATTATCAAAGGAACGGATGCTCATACTCAATGTTATTAGCGCATGGTGACCAATTCTTCTGATGATGTCGGGTGAATCGCCACGGTGTTATCAAAATCACGCTTGCGTGCACCCATCTTGATGGCCACCGCAAAACCTTGCAGCATTTCATCGGCGCCGGTGCCGATGATGTGACAACCCACCACCGTCTCCTCCGCGCCCACACACACCAGCTTCATCGCCGTGCGTTGCTTGTGCGCGCTGATGGCATGGTACATGGGCGTAAACCCGGTCTGATAAACCTTGACGGCCTCGCCATGAATCGCGCGCGCCTCGTCTTCAGTCAGGCCGACCGTCCCGATGGGCGGATGGGAGAAGACAACGGTGGGAATATTACTGTAATCGAGTTTGCGCTCGGGCATATTGTTGAACAGACGATCGGAAAGACGTCGCGCCGCCGCGATCGCGACCGGCGTTAATTGGGCACGGCCGGTCACGTCACCGACGGCATAGATCCCGGGCACGTTCGTGTTCTGATACTCGTCCGTGGGCACATAACCGCCCTCGGTGACATCGATCCCAGTCACTGCCAGGTTGAGGTCCTGGGTGTTGGGCGCACGGCCCACGGCCCAGATCAGGCAGTCGAGATCACCGAGGGTAATGCCGCTCTGGCAGTACACGCTCAGCTTGCCTTGCGCGTTTTTCTCCACGCGCTCGACATTGACCTGGGTAATGAAGTGCACGCCGGCGTTATTCATTTCTTCCATCAGTGTCTCGCGCAGCATGGGGTCGAAACTCGCCAGGAAATGATCGCGGCGCAGTAACATGCTGACCTCGCAACCGAGACTGTTCAGCACTCCGGCCAGCTCCACCGCGATATAACCGGCGCCCACGATGGCCACCCGCCGCGGTTGTTCTGTGAGGGCAAAGAAACCGTCCGAGGTAATGCCGTGTTCGGCGCCGGGAATACTCGGCACGACAGGGTAGGCACCGGGCGCAATCACGATGTGCTCGGCGCGGTAGTGCTGGTCGCCCACGGCGAGGGTATGTGCGTCGACGAAACGGGCCTGCCCGACGATGTGGTCGATCTTGCTGTCCCGCAGATACTGGCCGTACCAGTCATTGATACCTTTTATATATTGTTCCCGGGCCTTTACCAAAGTGGCCCAGTCGAAGCGCTTGAGACTGACATCGAACCCATAGCTGGGCATGTCGCGCAAATGATCCGCCAGTTGGGCGCCGAACCACATCACCTTCTTGGGCACGCAACCCACGTTGACGCAGGTGCCGCCCAGGCGGCCGACTTCAATCACTGCCGTGCGCGCGCCGTATTCCGCTGCCCGCTCGGCCGCGGACAGACCGCCGCTGCCGGCACCAATGGCAATCAAATCATAGTCTTGCATGTGCTGATGAGGCCTCCGTATGGGTGAGGGCGGATTTTAACAACAATCGCAGGCCAACATGCCCGTAAATATTTTCTCAGAATTCTCCCTTCTGCACCTAAAGCACGCACCCAAAAAGGTCGAAATAGTACCCATCTGGACACTTTCGCCTCCAGGAGAATATGCAATGTCGCAAAACCAAGAAAAACACAAAGATTCCCATATTTTTCAACCGTCCGCCGCCAGCTGGAAGATCTTGTTTAACCTCGTGCTCTGGGCCGGTTTCATCGCGGCGATCGCCCTGAACTGGTTGACCGACAAGTCCATGCTGATTGGCGCCAGCATCGCCGTGCTCTTGCTGTCACTGGCGGGCCAGCGCCGATTCGACGGTCTGCGGCGCCAGCCGATCGCCGCCCTGCGCCACTGGCTGGTGGCACACGGCTATCCCAATGATCGGGATGAGGCGAAACTGCTGGCAACGGTTAACCAGGCATTACAGAACCGGGACGAGGACCTGGTATCACACCTGAACCAGATCGCCAACGAAGTGCAGAATCAGGCGCACGACGTCACCAACTCGATTGCGCTCACCAACCAGGGTGTAAACCACCAGAAAAAAGAGACCGAGAAACTCACGCGCGCCATGGCGGAAATGCTCAGCGCCGCCGAGTCCGTTTCGTCCAGTGCCCACGATGCCTCCGAGGCCGCCAACAAGGCGGAGGCGAGTGCCCGCGAAGGCCAGACCATCCTGCACGCCACCACCGGCGCAATTAACGAACTCGCCGAACAGGTGGAACAGTCCTCGTCTGTCATCGCCAACCTGGCGCGGGACAGCGACAGCATCGGCGCCATCCTCGATGTGATTAAAGGCATCGCCGAACAAACCAACCTGCTGGCACTCAATGCCGCAATTGAGGCAGCGCGTGCCGGTGAACAGGGACGCGGTTTTGCCGTGGTCGCCGATGAAGTGCGTTCGCTGGCCAGCCGCACACATCAGTCGACTTCCGAGATCGAGAGCATGATCCAACGTCTACAACAGGCCGCCCAAAGTGCATCGGCCACGATGTCCGGGGGACATGAAATCGCGCAAGACTCGGTGCAACAGGTATCGCAAGCCGTGGCCGCACTGGACGCCATCACCTCCGCGGTAGAGCGCATCAAGATCATGAACACCCAGATCGCCAGCGCTGCCGAAGAACAATCCGCTGTGACCCAGGAAGTGAAAAACAACGTGGAGACCATCGACGACGTCAGCGAATTGACCGTGGAAACCCTGGATGGCCTCAATCAGGTTGGCCACAACATGGACAACCTCAGCGAAAACATCCGGCAAATCGCCAACGCGCAGTAAGCCATACGAAGAATCCCACAACATAACCACACGCACTGCGTGTGGTATGTCTCATGTCCGCCGCCTACAATCAGGCAAGTTCTTTGTCACAGGAAACGGTCATGGCTGAAGGCATTCAACTCTCGCGCGAACTCATCGATAAGTTAATCGGTGTCATTGGCCAACACGACGCGGATGCACGCGAAGACATGCTGGTCAATCTGCAATACCTGTGCGCCGTTGCCGGCTATCTTGCCGCGGATTATCCAGGCCCCGCCAGCGAACGCGATGAACTGCTGGAACATCTCCATGCCTTCATGAAACATGTCTGCGACGATCGCGCCAACCAAGAGGCTGCACCACCTGCGCACACCGCCGCACCCTCGGCAAGCGCGCAAGGCCAGAGCATGGCCACTGACGACCCTGCGGTAGGTATCTGGAAACCGGAATAGCGCCGGGTAAAAATGGCGTGTTTATCTGATCACAACCTGGTTATTGATCACCGGTCGTTTGCGATGAATAAACTCCTTGATGACATTTAGATCTTCTTCCCTGATCTGAGCGAATTTAAAACCGCTGAAAAAATCCTGACCGTGCACATAGGTATGGCAAACGGTTCCCGTGCAATGGATCGTGACCAGCGATCCCCCTTCGCCTGGCAATTGGAAGTGCAGGCCCAGCGTGCTGCCAATCTCCGCCGGTGCGGGATAAAGCACACCCACGCCGCTGGTGGACAGATTCACCAGCCGCGCATGGATAAGCTGACCGGAACTCAGTTTGATCGAAATCGCGCGATCCAGAACAATCCGGTTATGCCTGCGCTGTTCAGTCATAGCGGAAACTTGTAGGCGGTAGGACCTGCAGACTATATCGACTACCGCCCGGGAAATTTGATAGCGGCTACAGCCCCAGCTCGTCCCAGATGGCATCGATCCGTTGCCTGACCGCCGGGTCCATGGCGATGGGGCGGCCCCACTCGCGCTGTGTCTCGCCCGGCCACTTGTTGGTGGCATCGAAGCCGATCTTGCTGCCCAGGCCGGACACCGGCGAGGCGAAATCGAGATAGTCGATAGGCGTATTTTCAATGATAGTGGTGTCGCGCGCCGGGTCCATGCGGGTGGTCATGGCCCAGATCACGTCCTGCCAGTTACGCACATCCACGTCCGCGTCGGTCACGATCACAAACTTGGTGTACATGAACTGGCGCAGGAAAGACCAGACACCGAACATGACCCGCTTGGCATGGCCGGGATACTGCTTCTTCATGCTGACCACCGCCATGCGATAGGAACAGCCTTCCGGCGGCAGATAAAAGTCCACGATCTCCGGGAATTGCTTTTGCAGGATGGGCACGAAGACCTCGTTGAGCGCCACCCCGAGGATGGACGGCTCATCCGGCGGCCGCCCGGTGTAGGTGCTGTGGTAAATCGGGTCCTTGCGCTGGGTGATGCGCTCGATGGTAAAGACCGGGAAGCGCTCGACCTCATTGTAATAGCCGGTGTGATCCCCGAACGGCCCCTCATCGGCCATCTCGCCGGGATGGATGACGCCCTCCAACACGATCTCCGCCGAGGCCGGGACCTGCAGCTCCGACCCCAGGCACTTCACCACCTCGGTCTTGGCCCCGCGCAACAGACCGGCGAAGGCATACTCGGATAGGGTGTCGGGCACCGGGGTCACCGCGCCGAGGATGGTCGCCGGGTCCGCCCCCAGGGCCACGGCCACGGGGAAGGGTTCGCCCGGATGGACCTCGCACCAGTCACGGAAATCCAGGGCGCCGCCGCGGTGGGCGAGCCAGCGCATAATCACCTTGTTCTTGCCGATGACCTGTTGACGATAAATCCCCAGATTCTGGCGCGTCTTGGCCGGCCCTCGGGTCACCACCAGCGCCCAGGTTATCAACGGTCCCGCATCCTCCGGCCAGCAGGTCTGAATAGGATACCGGCTGAGGTCGACCGCATCGCCCTCGATCACCACGTCCTGACAGGGCGCACTCTTCACCTGCTTGGGGGCCATGTTCAGCACCTGCTTGAACACGGGTAATTTATCCCAGGCGTCCTTCATGCCCTTGGGCGGCTCCGGCTCCTTGAGCATGGCCAGGGTCTTGCCCACCTCGCGCAAGGCCTCGACCGACTCCTCGCCCATGCCCAGGGCCACCCGCTGCGGGGTGCCAAACAGATTGGCCAGCACCGGGATGTCATAACCAATGGGATTCTCAAACAACAGGGCGGGACCACCGGCACGCAAGACCCGATCGCAGACCTCGGTCATCTCCAGCCTGGGGTCCACGGCCTGGCGAATGCGCTTGAGCTGACCGGCCTTTTCCAGTTGCTGCAGGAAATCGCGGAAATCGGAATATTTCAAGATGCTGCGTCCGAAGGTGAGTTAGCGGACGCTAAGTGTAATCGCAGAACATGGTGTCTCAAAATCGGAACCTAGCTCGACTTGAGGTGAGCTTTAGACCCTGAAGCCGCCATGCCGCTTTCGGTGATGATAATCGAACCAACCCAGGCCAGCGGCAACACCACCAACGAAGATGGCGATTAACAGGATCCAGTACCAAAAGGGAAAGCTGGGACGAATCGAGGCCAGCTCGGAGGCGGTGGGCACCTGTTTACCTTGCAGGTTGGCAAGGGCTGCCTCGATACGTGCCTGCAGTTGCTGATTCTCACTTTGTAAATCGTGCATGGAGGTCACCGAGGTGGATTTGGCCTCCTGACTGACCAGCGCGGCCTTTTCCTCGGTGAGTTGTTTGACCTGTGCCTGCAAGGCCTTGATCTCTTCCTCTGCCTGCGGCGAGGGTGCCGGCGTGCCCGTGCTCTGGTCCTTTAACTTCTTCTGTAATTCAGCGATGGTGCTTTTGTCATTGGAGATCTCGTCCTGTCGCACCTGCAGTTCGCGATCCTTTTTGCTCATATCATCCGTGAGTTTTTTCACCGCGTCCTGCGCCTGCTTCAACTGGGCAGAGGCGGCATCCAGTTGTGCGGTCGCGGGTTTGTCCGCTTTCAGGTAGGCCGCACTGACCCAGCCCTGTCGGCCGTCAGCCAGTTTGATCTGCACAAAATCATCGCTGCGTTCCAGCACGTCAACCGCGGTACCGCTGGGGATGGTGGCGATGACCGTGCTGTTCTCGGCGGGGTCCTGATGTACACCGAGCAGAATGCGATCGGTCACGTACAGGGTTTCCGCCAGGGCGATGTTGCTGATCAGAAATGCAGACAATAGGACGATGATGCGTGTTTTCATTGTTCTTGGTATCAGGCTGTTATTCCGCTATGCCTCAGTAAGGCGTCGATCTGCGGTTCGCGCCCACGAAAGGCAACGAACAGTTCCATGGGTTCCCGGCTACCGCCTTGCTCAAGGATGTTGTGCAAAAACTCCTTACCGGTCGCGGCGTCAAAAATACCATGTTCCTCGAACTTGGCAAATGCATCGGCCGACAGGACTTCCGCCCATTTATAGCTGTAGTAACCCGCGGCGTATCCTCCCGCAAATATGTGGGTAAAACTGTGCTGAAATCGATTAAATGACGGCGGCACGATGACCGCGACCTGTTGGCGGACATCATTCAGGATCTCCTGCACGCGCGCACCCCTGGCCGGATCGAATTCCGCATGCAGGCGAAAATCGAACAGGGCGAATTCCAGTTGGCGCAGCATGAACATGCCCGACTGAAAATTCTTGGCGGCCAGCATCTTGTCGAACAGATCGTCCGGCAACGGCGCACCGGTTTGATAATGCCCGGTGATGAGGTCCAGCGCCTCTTTCTCCCAACACCAGTTCTCCATGAACTGACTGGGCAATTCCACCGCATCCCAGGCCACACCGTTGATGCCGGAGACACCGATGAAGTCCACCTGGGTCAGCATATGATGCAGGCCGTGACCGAATTCGTGAAACAGCGTGGTTACCTCATCGTGGGTAAACAGCGCCGGTTGATTGCCGATGGGCGGCGACAGGTTGCAGGTCAAAAACGCCACCGGGGTGGCGATCGAACCGTCGTGATAGCGATTGCGGCCGATGCAGTCATCCATCCAGGCGCCGCCGCGCTTGTTCTCGCGGGCATACAAATCCAGATAAAACTGGCCGCGGAGCTTGCCGGTGTGATCGTAAATTTCGTAAAAGCGCACGTCCGGGTGCCAGGTATCGACACCGGGTTTTTCGCGAATGGCAACCCCGTACAGGCGTTTGACCACCTCGAACATGCCGGGCACGACACGCGTCTCGGGAAAATACGGTTTAAGTTGTTCCTGGTTGATAGCGTACTTGTGTTCGCGCAGCTTCTCGCTGTAATAACCGATGTCCCAGGCCTCGAGTTGCTCGATGCCATGGTGTTGTCTGGCGTACTCACGTAATTCTCCCAAATCACGCTGCGCCACCGCGCGCGAATGTTCCGCGAGGTCATACAGAAAATCCAGTACCTGCTGCGGCGATTGCGCCATCTTCTTTGCCAGGGAACGCTCGGCGTAATTTTTAAAGCCAAGTAACTGCGCGGCCTCATGACGCAAGGCCATGATCTCCTCCATCACGGCGGAATTGTCGAACTGACCGGCATTCGGGCCCTGATCCGATGCGCGCGTCACGTACGCCTGATACATCGCATGGCGCAATCCGCGATCGTCGGCATAGGACATCACCGCGTAATAGGAAGGGAAGTCCAGGGTAAACAACCAGCCGTTTTTTTGTTTTTGTTGCGCCAGCTGTTTGGCCATGGCGCGTGCGGATTCCGGCAACCCGGCCAGTTGCTGTTCGTCGGTGATCTGTTTGTCCCAGGCCTGCGTCGCATCCAGCACGTTTTCCTCGAAACGCGTCTGCAATTGCGAGAGCCGTTGCTGAATTTCCTTGAAGCGCTGTTTCTTGTCGGCAGGCAGATCAAAACCGGACAGGTGAAAATCACGCAGTGAATTGTCGATGATTTTTTGCTGTGCCGGTGTCAGTTTGGCGTACTCGGCGGGATTATGCCGGATGGCATAAAAGGCCTGATACAGTTGTTCGTTCTGGCCCATCTCGGTGGCGTCATCGCTGAGCTTGGGCAGACAGGTGTTGTAGGCCTTGCGCAAGGCATCGGAATTCACCACCGAGTTCATGTGACCGACCGGTGCCCAGGCGCGATTGAGACGATCATCCGCCTCCTCGATAGGCTGGATAAAGTTATTCCAGGTGGGCTGACTCACCTCACGCACCAGTCGTTCCACCAGCTGGCGATTGGAGGCAAGCATGGCATCGATGGCGGGCTCCACGTGTTCCGGTTTGATCTTTGAAAACGGCGGCAAGCCGGTCATACTGAGCAGGGGATTTTCCATACGCGACCTCTGGACAACGAAGTATTACTGTAGCATGGCCGGCACATACGGGAAAACGATACTCAGACTATGTCATCTATCCTGATCGATACGCCTTATGCCGGACTCACGCCGGAACTGATCCTGCAGGCACTTGAACAACTCGATCTGCAACCCACCGGTGCACTGCTGGCCCTCAATAGCTACGAAAACCGGGTATATCAGGCCGCACTCGACGATAAAAGTTTCGTCGTGGTGAAATTCTATCGGCCGGGACGCTGGTCGGATGCCGCCATCCTCGAAGAACATGGCTTCGCCTACGAACTGGCGGAACAGGAAATCCCGGTCATCACCCCGCTGCGCTTTGCGGGCAAAAGCCTGCTGGAATACGCTGGCTATCGTTACGCGGTCTACCCGCTACGCGGCGGTCGCTGGCCGGAACTGGACAACAAGGAAAACCTGCAACTGCTCGGTCGGCTGCTGGGCCGCATCCATCGTGTCGGTCGCAGCGGCCGCTTTGCGCACCGCGAACGCCTCACCGTAGAGCACCGCGGCCGTGATGCCCTTGCCTATCTGCAACAAAGCGAATTACTCCCGAACGAAATCAAACACAACTTCGTTGCCGCCGTGGCACCGCTGCTCGACACCATCGAACAGCAATTCGAAGCCGTCGGCGCAAACACACTTCGCCTGCATGGCGATTGCCATCCCGGCAATATCCTGTGGACGCCTGACGGACCGCACTTTGTCGATCTCGATGATTGCTGCACCGGACCGGCCATGCAGGATCTCTGGATGCTGCTCTCCGGCACACAGGACGAGATGGCAGCGCAACTGCTGACCTTGCTGGAAGGTTACGAAACCTTCAGTGTGTTTGATTATGCCGAAATACAATTGATCGAAGCCCTGCGCGGCCTGCGCCTGATCCACTACTGCGCCTGGCTCGCGCGCCGCTGGCACGACCCGGCGTTTCCGCATCACTTCCCCTGGTTCAACACACCACGTTACTGGGAAGAGCAGATTGTCACTTTTCGTGAGCAGTTGGAGCGGTGTTATTTGCCGCCAATCCGTTTGCATTAATGTTAAATATTTCTATGAACCAGACAACAGTCCTATTTGCAACTCTCCAGGCCACTCATCAAATCCGGATACTGCAACTTCACATCCAGCTCTTGCAGCATCCGCGCATTACTGACGCGGCGTGATTCACGCAAGTAAGACAACATGCCCGGGCTCATGACGCGCTCGGCTTCGGCCCAGTCCACTTGCGGCGGTCGCGCCAGACCGAAGTAATCCGCCAGCGTTAAAAAATATTCACTCATATTGGAATCGGTACCATCGCTCACGTTATATACGCGATAGCGGTGTTCCACCCCGGCGGCAGCGACCGCAATCGCCGCCAGGTCATCGGCGTGGATACGATTGGTCTTGGGCGCCAGGTTTTCGTATAAAATCGGGATGCCTTTTTGTATGCGTTCCAGCGGCAGCCGCCCCGGTCCGTAGATACCGCCGACGCGCAGAATGATCAGATCGACAGCGTGTTGTGCACTCCAGCTGCGTAATTGCGTTTCCATGTCATAACGGCGGTGCGCACGGTCGACCTGCGGGTTTGGCGGTTCATCTTCCGTCACCAGGTCGCCACCGCGATCGCCATAGACGCCGGTGGTGCTAATGGCGATGATACGCGCCGGTCTCTGCGCCTGTGCATCCAGACAATGCAGAAATTGCCGGCAGTGACTGTCCTGCTGTCCGGTCGAGGGCGGTGGCGTGAAGTAATATATAAGTGACGAGGCTGCCAGTGCAGGAACACAGCATGCCGTCTGGCCCAGGTCACAAGCCCGTGCGGGGATGCCCTGCGCCTGTAAATGTTGCACGGAGATGTCACTGCGTACGATACCGGTCACAGCAACGTTTTGCGACTGCCAACGCCGCGCCACGCGTGCGCCGATATCGCCGCAGCCAATGACATAGACATGCCGGTAGGTTGTGTTTGCTTGTGCCATTGCGCGATAATGCCCCGCTTCGTCATCAAACCCAAGTCTTTCATGCCACACCAAGTCACTATTGCCGCGTCCGGAACAAGCTTTTTAGTCGAACAAGATGAAAGCGTTCTCGATGCCGCCCTGCGTCAGGGCATCGGCCTGCCGTACGGCTGCCGTAACGGGCTTTGTGGTAACTGCAAAGGCAAGGTGCAATCGGGCAAGGTGCATTACCGGCAGCCACCGACCGCGCTCAGCGTGGACGACGAAAAGCACGGCTATACCCTGTTTTGTCACGCCATCCCGGACACCGATCTGATCATCGCGATCCCGGAGATTACCACCAGCACCGAACTGCCGATTAAACGCTTTCCCGCCAAGGTCGGCGGCATCACCCGACTCAGCCATGACGTCATGCGTATATGCCTGAAGTTACCGGATGCGATGCGTATGCAGTTCCTGGCGGGACAGTATATCGATTTCATTCTAAAGGATGGACGTCGCCGCAGTTTTTCCATCGCCAATCCACCGCATGAAGACAGGCATATCGAACTGCACGTGCGCCACATTCAGGGCGGCCGTTTTACCGGCGAGGTCTTCGATCACATGCATGTCAATGACATCGTGCGCATCGAGGGTCCGCTTGGCAGTTTCTTTTTGCGCGAGAATTCAACGCAACCGGTGATTTTTCTGGCAGGCGGCACCGGTATGGCGCCAATCGCCGGGATCATCCAGTACGCACTGAAAAAACGCCTGCAACGCGAATTTTATGTCTATTGGGGTGTGCGTAGCGCCGAAGACCTTTACATGCACGATCAGGTGCAGGCCTGGGCAAATACCCACACCAACATACACTATGTCCCTGTGTTGTCGGATCCCAAACCCGAGGATCATTGGCAAGGGCGCACCGGCTATGTGCACGAAGCCGTCCTGCAGGATTTCGACACCCTCGCCGGCTATGACATCTATGCGTCCGGACCACCCGCGATGGTCTACGCAGGTCGGGACGCCTTCCTGCCGCGCGGACTCGATCCGAAATTTTATTATTCGGATGCCTTTGAGTTTTCCAACGACTAGTCCGTATCGTTGATTTTTCCGATATACGTGACATTTCCCGCACACCTGAGCGCCATTCCCTGAATTTTCAATCTCGCCGCAAGATTCGTTACAATCCTGCTTGCTGGCACTTCACACTGATGTCCAAGGTGATTTATGACTGCGAGAGAAGAGCGCATTGCCGATCTGCTGCAACTTTATGGGCCACCGATGCTGCAATCGCTGGCGGCTGTCGTCATCGCCTGGCTGACCTTCGCACTGCTCAGTCGCGGCCTTACCAAACTCAGCAACCGAGGCTTACTCCCGACGGACCTTCGCCGCATTCTCAACGCCGTGATCAAGTGGCTGATCATGATTGCCTTGTTGCTCGTGGTGTTAGGTCTGTTCGGCATTTCCGTCGCGAGTTTCTGGGCCGCCTTGTCCGGGGTACTGGTCTTGCTGGCGATTGGTTTCGTGGCGGTGTGGAGTCTGCTCAGCAATCTGCTCTGCTCGGTGCTATTGATTATCTTCGCGCCGTTTCGTATCGAGGACGAGATTGAAGTGCAGGACCCGGCATCACCGGTCACGGTACGTGGCAAGGTCCTGGATATCAACCTTATGTTCACGACCCTGCGAGTCACCAGCGAGACCGAGGAAGAATCGCTGCTGCGCATCCCGAATAATATTTTCTTTCAGAAATATGTGCGGACCTGGCAAGGCCGCCATTCACAATCCATTCGCAGTTATATGGCAGGGCGTAGCGAGACGCACAAGCAAGATTGATTCGGTACTCTCAGCCGGTGTGTTGTTCGTGTTCGCTCCCGGCCTGCGGTATGCCCGCCTGAATGCGCAACAACAAATGATGTAACTCACTGATGTGGTGCTCTATTCCGGAGTCATCCTGTTGTGCATGCAGTTTTTCAATGGCGGCGGCATGCTCGGTCAATTGCGGAAAACCGAATCCACCGCCCATCCCCTTGAGGTTATGCACCGCCTGAATAAATGCCTGCCATTCCTGCCTGCGATAGGCGACATCGATCTTCGCAATCAGCTCCGGCAGTTTTCCAATGAACTGATTGACGAGATCACCGAACTCGGGAACCTCTTCGCACAGGCGGGAATTCAGTGGCGTCAGAGCCTGGATTTCCCAGGGAGCATCCACGAGATATGACAGAAGGGTTTCATGCAGATGCTCACACGCAGCCGGCCATGCGAGCGCATCACGACAACCCGCGTCGAGATACTTGCGGCGAAGCCCGGCATCAGCGTCGGCCATGATGACAATGATGGGCTGTTTGAGCTGACAGGCGCGCAGATGCCGGATGCTATCAAGTCCAGCCGCGCTGTCACCCGTGATGGCTATCAGGATCAGATCGACATGACCGTTCGCAGCAAGATCCTCGGCGGCTATGACGTTCTCAACGCATGTGACGTCCAGGCCCGCCTTGTACAAGGGCAAGCTCAGCGCATCAGCCGCATCCCCGGCATTTTTCATCAGGAGTACGCGGTAACGTCGGGCGACGGTTGTCTGTATCGGATAGTCTCTCATGCGTTCGTAGTCCGGCCTGCAATATTACCTATATCGGCTCAAAACCGCAGATATTTTAGGGCCTGAGTGAGACGGGAAATTGATTGATATCAATAAGTCACCGGCGCGAGCGCCGTATTCGCGGGCATCACGTTAAGCAGCGTATCCATTTTTTCGTCCGCTGCCAGCAACAAACCTTTGTGATAACACTCCACCGCCTCGCTATGTTCGTTCAGCTGTTCCAGCAATTGCCCCAGTTCCTTGTACGCATCCGAATGCGGCTTGATGCCGAGACTGGCGTTGAGATAGGAGCGCGCCTTACCCCACAGTTTATTGCGTTTGCACAGGCGGCCCAGGGTGAGCAACAACACCGGATTGTTTTCGTGGCCCTTAAGCCAGGTCTCCGCCGTCGCCAGCTGCCGATCCTTATCCGCAGCCTCGACCAGACCGTAGATATACACCAGGTCCACATCCCAACGCCGCTTCAGCGCATCGCGCAACAGGTGCTCGGCATCATCATTGGCACGCAGGATCAAGAGACAGCGTACATAGTGGCGAATCAGCTCCAGGTCCTGACGCAGGTGCTTCGGCGTCTGTTGCCAGCTGTCGCGCAAGACTTCCAGCTTGCCGCGCTGGGTAGCGAGCGTCAGCAGCTCGCGATAGACCAGTTGTTCCAGCTGATGCAGGTCATCGGGGTTCAGGACATTCTGCTTGCGCAGATCCGGCAGCAACTTGCGCAAGTCGTCCCAACTGCGTAACAACTGATAGCTGCGCGCCAGCAGATATAACACGTGCGGATGTTTTGGAGAGGTCGCGTGCAACTGCATCAGGGTCGCCAGGGATTGTTCCAGCTGGCCGTGTACCAACTGTAACTCGGCTTGCGTCAATTGCACCGCAAAGCCGGCACCCTGCATGCTTTGATGCGCCAGTGACAGATAATCATCGCGGCGCTGCGGGGCATTTTGTTTTTGCGCCGCGCGCGCGGCGGACAAATAGTTCAATAACGGGATTTCGCTATCACGGGCATGCCGCAACAAATAACGTTCGGCCGGCGCCCAGTTACCCTGCGCCAGCTCGATAAGGCCGCGATTCATGTCGCGTCTCGCCCGGCGGCGGCGCTGACGCGCGCGCCACTCACGAAACGCACTCGGCATGTGCCAGCTGTTAATCACGACACGCAGAGCAAAATAAGTTGCAAGAAAACCTGCCGCCGCCAGGACGATGAACAGGGCGAGACTCATCTCCACCGTCGTGTAACCGCGCGCGATCAGGACATAGCCGCTATCCTGATAGGCCCACAGGCCGACGATAACCGCGGCAATGAGAATCAACAAAGAGCCAAATAACCATTTCATCGCTTAGCTTTCCGGCCTAGTTTTTCGCAGCGGATGCCGTCTGGTTTTGCCGGTATTCCTCCAGCAAACGATATGGTTTGCTGATGTCCGGCAAAGGCGGTGCGATCGCACTGTGTTGCAATTGTTTGAGCGTGGTCAGCGCCGCCTGGGTTTGCGCGGCTTCCTTGTCGAAGTATTTTTCGATCCATTGGATGGCGGTGGCAAGACGTTCCTTGTAAATCTCGGCCTGCCCGGACAACATCGCCAGGCGCGCCTGTTCGATCTGCAGGCGCAGATTTTCCGTCAGGAAGAAACGCTGATCGGGTGCAATCAAGGGTTCCACCGGTTTTTCATGATTGCGTATGACAATGAGTCCTTTGAGATCGTGCCAGACGGCCGCCGGCAATTCGGACCAGGTCTTGACCTTGCGTGTTTCGCTCATGCCATCCTGTTGCGTCTGCGCCCTGGATTGCGGGTCAGGTGTATTCAGTGGCAGCTTGTCGACATCTTTATCGATAGCGCTCAGTGCCAGGGACAGGCCGGCAAGATCCGACTGCGGTACCTCCTTGAGCGCCTGCACCGATTCGGCAATCACCTTGCGCACTGGGACCACGCCGGGGTCGCCGGTATCACGCAGACGTACATCCGCCGTGTTCAAGGCGACGACGGCGGTTTTGATATCGCGATCGAATAACAGGCGGTAATTGGCCAGTTGCAAAAGATATTCGGCCTCATCGATCAGCCAGTCCTTGCGCAAGTGTGTATCCTTGGCGCGCAGGGTTTCAATATCGTTGGCAAGCTCGCTGCCTTGTTTGCTCAGGGCTTGCAGACTATCGCTTACCTGGGATTTTAACTGTGCATTTTCGGATTGCAGTTGCTGTTGCTGTGCGGCCAGGGCATCCATGCGCGCGGTTTGCTGTTGTAAAAATTGATAACCGTAATACGCCGCCCCACCGGCAAGCGCCAACACAATGATTAACACCACTGTCAGATTACGCGAGGTGTGTCTTACGCGGGGTTTTTGCGCAGGGGATTTCGCCGGCGGTTTTTCCTTGGCGCTGTCCTGTGCCGCCGGCTCGGTTTTGTTCTCCCTGGACTCCACCGCCGCCTTGTTTTCGTCTGGCTCCGTCACGCGTGTTTCATACCTTTAGTGTTCGTTCGCCCATTGCCGCAAGGCCGCCAACATCGCCTTGTCGCAGGGCTGCTCGGTTACGACAGGTTTAAGTGTAAACCCAAGTTCATGTGCACGCCCAGCGATCCGCGCATGAAATACCACCAGCGGTTTGTGCAACAAGGACTCAGCGCCGGGCTGGTGTGCGAGTTGCGCCAGATTATCCAGCGCCTCGCTGCTGGTCACGCTAATGACATCGGCGCGGAGCGCCGTAGTAACGGCCTGCGCATCCCAGTGCGGACAGGCACGCCGATAGACTTCCGCATAGTGTACCCGCGCACCACGTGCACGCAGATGATCAGCCAGGGTTTCGCGACCACCGCGGCCGCGTACGATCACCACGCACTTCCCCTGCAAGTGCTGCACTGCCGGCAAGGCCAGGAAAGCCTCACTGTCGAATTGCGCCGGCAGCAAGTCCACGCGCACGCCTGCGGCACGCAGCTGATCCGCCGTCGCCTGACCGATGGCACCAATTTGCAGAGTTGCGGGAAGTTCTGTCAGATGTGGCAGGCCGGCCATCACGGCATTCGCACTGACGAAGATCAGGATGTCGGCGTGGGGCACCTGCACCAGTGCATTTGCATCAGGTGTCATCGCCTGAATTTCCAACAGGGGGAGGGCGATCGGAATCCCGCCCAGTTCCTCGACCTCTCGGCAGAGCCAATCCGCCTGCGCCTGCGGCCGGGTTACCAAAACATGGATTCCCTGCAGCTCAGGAACCGGCATACAGGGCTTCCAGAATCCGATCCGCACCCCGACTCAATAAATCCTCTGCCAGCACTTCGCCCAGCTCTTCGGCATTTTCCGGCGGCCCCGCAATTTCGCCGCGAATGATATTGCTGCCGTCGGGCTCACCCACCAGGCCGCGCAAGAGCAAGACCCCATGTTCGATCTCCGCGTAGCCCGCGATAGGGACCTGGCAACCCCCCTGCAGGCGCGCATTCAGGCTGCGCTCCGCCAATACCCGGGTCGCGGTCCGCCTGTCGTGTAAGGGGGCGAGCAACTCGTTGACCACCGGGTCTTCCAGGCGGCACTCGATGCCCACCGCGCCCTGGCCGATGGCGGGCAGGCTGACTTCCGTGGGCAGGGCCTCACGGATGCGGGCTTCAAACCCCAGGCGCTTCAAGCCGGCGGCGGCCAGAATAATGGCGTCGTACTGGCCATCATCCAGCTTTTGCAGACGGGTGTTCACGTTGCCGCGCAGGTCGAGGATCTCCAGGTCCGGGCGTAAGGCCCGCAACTGGCACTGGCGGCGCAGGCTGGAGGTACCGACCCGGGCGCCGTCGGGCAGGGCGGCGAGGGCGGCGTAGCTCGAAGAGACAAAGGCATCCCGCGGGTCTTCGCGCGGGCAAATCACGGGCAGGTGCAGGCCGTCGGGCAACTCCACCGGCACATCCTTCATGGAGTGCACGGCGATATCCGCCTCGCCGGACAACAGGCCCTGCTCCAGCTCTTTGACGAACAGGCCCTTCCCACCGACCTTGGCCAGGGGCGTGTCGAGGATCTTGTCACCCTGGGTCGTCATTTTGACCAGCTCGACCGAGAGGCCCGGGTGGGCCTGGGTTAACATGCTGGCCACGTACTCGGCCTGCCACAGGGCGAGCTGGCTTTTACGGGTGGCGATGCGTAAGACAGTGTTTTTCATAGAGCTCTTACTTAGTAGGTCGGTAGAAAATATATATTGAACAAATTTTGGCAGTACATGACAAAGGACACTATAATACACCAATTTTTGTGGGACGGCGGTGATGAAAACAGCTAAGCACTTGTTTGCATTATTTTTTCTGCTGACTCTCGGCGCCAGCCTGAGTCTCACTGCCCATGCGTCAGACGACGAGCTGCCGCCGGTAACCCTGGTGCAGGCGCACAACCTGCAAACCGATGGTCAGGCCGCCCATCAACGCCATGTACCGATCCTGCTGATGTTCGCACAACAGGGCTGTTCCTGGTGCCATTACGTGGAAGAAGAGCAGCTCAAGCCGATGCTGCGTAACGCGGATTATCGCGCCCAGGTCATTATCCGCCAGGTCATGACCGACGATCTGGGCAGCATCACCGATTTCGACGGTTCGCAAACGGACGCCAACAGTCTGGCCATGCGCTACAGCGCCTCGCTTACCCCGACGGTCGTGTTTGTCGACGAACACGGCAAACGACTCGCGCACAATCTCATCGGGGTCAGCAATACCGAATATTACGGCGGCGACCTGGACAGGGCGCTGGCGGAATCGGCGCAAATCATTCGCCAGCAACTGGCGGCGCTGAATCTGAAATAAGCCAGTTCAATTACATCAACTTCATCACCTTGCGCACGTTCGGCAGGTGACGACGACTGACCTCGAGCGTCTCCGGGACATCCCGCAGCTTGATATGGTGACCACCGCTGCGTTCCTTTTCCAGTGAGGCAATATACTTCAGCGCCACCAGGGCGTTGCGGTGAATGCGTAAGAACTCCGTCGGAAATTCCTCTTCCAGCGACTTGAGCGATTCCTCGATCAGGACCGTACCCTGGCCGTAACGCACGGTCACGTATTTATGTTCCGCCTGTAAATAGCGGATCTCGTCGATGGGGATCAGGCGCAACTCACCGCCCAGACGTGCGCTGATGTGCTGCCGTTGTTCATTCTCGCCGACATTACGTTCCAGCTCCTGCAATTGCGCGCGGGTCAGCCGTCTTGCCGCCCCCAGCGCCTGCTCGAGTCGCTCCTTGCGTACCGGTTTCAGCAGGTAATCCACTGCGTGTGTTTCAAACGCCGGAATCGCGTAATCATCGTAGGCCGTTGTAAAAATGATCGCCGGTGGCGATCCCAGTTTATTGATGTGATGCGCGGCCTCGATACCGCCCATGCCCGGCATGCGAATATCGAGCAGGACCACGTCCGGCTCGTGTTGCTGGCACAATCTCACCGCTTCCTCGCCATTGCTGCCTTCGGCAACAACGGTACTGTTGCCCAGCTCGTCGATCACGCTGCGCAGGCGCTGTCGTGCCAGCGGTTCATCGTCAATAATCAGTATTTTCATCGTCCAGTTTATTCCGGTAAGGCCAATTCAGTTTTACATGAAAGGTATCGTCATCCTGACTGATCTGCATGCCACCACGCGCACCGTACAAGGCAGCCAGGCGCGCGCGAATATTTTCCTGCGCGATCTGGTTGCCCTTGCTCGCGTTACGGACGCGCGGCAATGGATTGCTGATCTCAAGTTGCAATTGTTTGCCTTCGCGTTTGCCTGCGATACGAATGGTGCCGCCTTCCACACGGGGCTCGATGCCGTGATAAATGGCGTTTTCCAGCAGCGGCTGAATCAATAATGGTGGTAGCAAGGCATCGCTGGGCAGGTCTTCGATGGCCCATTCGATCCGCAGGCGATCGCCCAGACGCAAGGTTTCGATATCCAGATAGCGCCGGCACAAGGTCACTTCTTCGGCCAGGGTATGAAACTGACGGACATCACGCAGGGTGGCGCGAAACAAATCCGCCAGATCCTCCACCGCGGTCTCGGCCTGTTCCGGCGAGGTACGCGTCAGGCTGGCGATGGTATTCATGCTGTTAAATAAGAAATGCGGACGAATGCGGGACTGCAAGGATTGCAGCCGCGCCTCCGCCTCGGCGCGCACATTGCGTCGCCATTGGTGGGTCACATAGAAATAGCGCAGGATGGGGCCGGTAATCAAAAAACTGATGGCGAGGTTGCGCATCACAAAGTGCCAGTGACTCATGCTGCGCGTCCCCGGATACACGTACCAGTAGGCAATCTCGCTGACGGCCCAGACCACCAACAGCACCGAGGTATAACTGGCAATGGCCACGACGCGGCTGGAGGTACGATGGATCAGGCGCCGCAACAGACACAGCACCGCGCTGCTGACCAGGGTACACCACTGCACAAACAGGGAGATCAAACCCAGTTGCTGCCAGCGCCCCTCCGGTGGCATATCACTGGGACTCAACACCACCACAAAGGCAAATAGCTGGGCAATCACCACCACCACAAACACCATGCGCAAGCCGCAAAAATTGGGCAGGAAGCAATCGTCGGTTTGAAGGTTGTCGGCCATGGTTTCTAAAGTAGTGGATCCCGCTGCAAAACACGAATCAACAAGTGTATCATCCCCATTCTTATATATAGTTATCGGTAGATTTCCAAAATGAATGAGTCAGGCAGCAAACCCTGGGCGGGCCGTTTCAATGAACCCACCAACGCCTTCGTCGAGGCCTTTACCGCCTCCGTCGGGTTTGACCGCCGCATGTACAAACAGGATATTGCCGGTTCCATCGCCCATGCCACCATGCTGGCCAAGGTGGGTGTGCTCACTACCGAGGAATGCAAGCTCATCGTCGACGGGCTCAAGGCCATCGAGCTGGATATCCAAAACGATCAGTTCAACTGGTCGGTCGCCCTGGAAGACGTGCACATGAACATCGAGGCCCGGCTCACCGACCGCATCGGCGTGGTGGGTAAAAAACTGCATACCGGCCGCTCCCGCAACGATCAGGTCGCCACCGACATCCGCCTGTACCTGCGCGACGAGATCGATCTCATCGCCGCCGAACTCCAGCGCCTGCAAACCGCCCTGCTCGACCTGGCAGCGGCCCACGCCGAGACCATCCTGCCCGGCTTTACCCACTTGCAGACGGCACAACCCATTACCTTCGGGCACCACCTGCTGGCCTGGTTCGAAATGTTGCAACGCGATCGCGAGCGCCTCACCGACTGCCGCAAGCGGGTCAACGTCATGCCCCTGGGTGCCGCCGCACTGGCCGGCACCACGTATCCCATCGACCGCAGCGAAACCGCAAGCCTGCTTGGCTTCGCCGGCATTGCCGAGAATTCACTGGATGCCGTCAGCGATCGCGACTTTGCCATCGAGTTCACCTCGGTTGCGGCCCTGATGCTGATGCACATGTCGCGCTTTTCCGAAGAGTTGATCCTGTGGAGCGCCTCTCAGTTTGGTTTTATCGAACTGGGTGAAGGTTTCTGCACCGGCTCGTCCATCATGCCGCAAAAGAAAAATCCGGATGTGCCCGAACTCATTCGCGGCAAGACCGGCCGCATCTTCGGCCACCTGATGGGACTGCTGACCCTGATGAAGAGCCAGCCGCTCGCGTACAACAAGGATAACCAGGAAGACAAGGAACCCCTGTTCGATACCGTGGATAACCTCAAGGGTTGCCTGCGCGTCTTCGCCGACATGGTGCCCGCGATTCAGGTGAACAAGGAACGCATGTATGCGGCCGCCAAGCAGGGCTTCAGCACCGCCACCGATCTCGCCGACTACCTGGTGCGCAAGGGCGTCGCCTTTCGCGATGCCCATGAGATCGTCGGTCAGTCCGTCCGTTACGGCATTGCCAACAAGAAAGATTTGTCGGAGATGAGCCTGGACGAGTTGCAACAGTTCTCGAACGTGATTGATACCGACGTCTTCAAAGTCTTATCACTGGAAGGTTCGGTCGCGGCGCGTAATCATCTGGGTGGTACCGCACCGCAACAGGTAAAGGCCGCCATCACACGCGCGCGCGACAGACTGAAGCTCTAATCCGGAGATAATTGCTCACAGGTTCTTGCTGAGCAGCATCACGCCCGGATCGTCCGGGCTCATCCGCACCATAAAGCCGAGACTTTTCGCCATTTCCTGCATGGGATGATTGTCACTAAGCACCTCACCCTCCATGGTACGTAAGCCGCGCAGCTTGGCCACTTCCATGAGCTGTCGCAATAATTGCGAACCGATGCCACGCTTGGTCCATTCATCCGCCACGACGATGGCAAATTCACAACTCATACCGTCCGGGTTGGTAATGTAGCGCGCCACCGCGATTTCCTTTTCCGCGCCCGCTTCCTGAGTCACCACGATTAGCGCCATCTCGCGGTCGTAATCGATCTGGGTAAAACGCACCAGCATCTCGGGTGTGAGCTCGTGCAGGGCGCGCATGAAACGAAAATACTTCGTCTGCTCCGAGAGACGCGCGATAAAGGCGGTTTCGATCCCGGCATCTTCCGGACGAATCGGCCGACACCAGATATCGGTGCCATCCGCCAATTGCCAGTGGCTGGTGTAATGTGCGGGATACGGATGGATTGCCATGTGGGCGTAGCGATCCAGACCGCTGCTGTGATGATCCACCACCATGCGCGCATCCAGAATGACGGCACCCTCTTCATTGACAATGAAGGGATTGATATCCAGTTCGCGGATCTCCGGTATCTCGCAGACCATTTCCGACAGCTGGCGCAGGATCAAAATGATGGCCTGCTTGTCCACCGCCGGCTGATTGCGAAACTGTTCCAGCAGGCGCGACACCCGGGTATGACTGATCATGTTTTCGATAATCAGCGTATTTAAGGGTGGCAGGGCCGTGGCGCGATCGCGCACAAACTCCAGCATGGTGCCGCCTGCGCCAAAGGTAATCACCGGACCGAACACCGGGTCACGAATCACGCCCGCCATCAGTTCACGACCGTGTGGCCGGTGATACATGGATTCAATGGTGACACCACTGATCTTGGCATTCGGCATGCGCTGCTGCACCGCATCCACCAGTTCACGATAGGTGCTGCGCACGGCCTGTGCATTTGTGATACTCAGGCGCACACCTTCCACGTCGGTCTTGTGCGTGATGTCCGGTGAATTGATCTTCATGGCCACGGGAAAGCCTAACGTTTCGGCAGCGATCAAGGCTTCGTTGGGAGTATGGCACTCGATGACCGGCATCACCGGGATGCCGAAGGCGGCCAGGATGGCATTCGACTCCATGCGACTCAATAACTTGCGGTGTTCGCTCATGGCCACGTTAATGATCATGCGCGCACCTTCCACATCCGGTTCGCTGTTCTTGCGCAACGGTCCGGGTACCTGCATCAGTAACTGCTGGTTGCGGTAATACTCCACCAGATAGCCAAAGGCCTCAACCGCGTTTTCCGGCGTGGTGAAAGTCGGAATCTTATGCTGCGAAAACAGCTGACGCGACGACTCCACCTGTTCCTGTCCCATCCAGCAGGTCAGCATGGTCTTGTGCGCGGGCAGTTTTATCTCGACCAGGAGTTTCGCGACCTCTGCAGGATGCGTCATGGCTTGCGGCGTCAGGATCACCAATACGCCATCCACGCCGGCATCCTGCAGGCAGATCTCCACGGCCTGTTGATAGCGCAGTGGCGCCGCATCCCCCAACACATCCACGGGATTGCCATGCGACCAGTGTACGGGCAACAGGTGATCCAGTTTTTGCAGTGTCTCTTGCGAAAGTGTTGCCAGGTCGATGCCGAGGTCCAACGCTCGGTCTGTCGCCATGATGCCCGGCCCGCCACCATTGGTGACGATGGCAAGCCGATTCCCGGCGACACGATGCTGATTCGCCAGTAACTGTGCAATGGCGAACAACTGGTTGATGCTGCTGACGCGCACTGCGCCGGCGCGTTGCAGCGCCGCATCGAAGACGTCATTGGAACCCACCAGTGAACCGGTGTGCGACATCGCCGCCTGTGCACTGGCACCGTGGCGTCCAACCTTTAATACCACCACCGGTTTCATCCGTGCCGCACTGCGCAGGCCACTCATAAATCCGCGCGCATCACGGACGCCCTCTATATATAAGAGGATGCCCTTGGTCTCCGGGTCGAGGGCCAGGTAATCGAGCATGCTGCCAAAATCGACGTCGGTGGCGTCGCCCAGGGAGATCATGGCCGAAAAACCGATGTTACGGTTGGCGGCCCAATCGAGAATCGAGGTGCACAGCGCGCCGGACTGTGAAATCAGGGCGAGGTTGCCAGGCAAGGCGGTGTTGTTACTGAATGTGGCGTTGAGTCCGGTCTTGGGGCGGATCAGGCCGAGGCAATTGGGACCGAGTATCCTGATGTTGTAGTGACGCGCCTGTTGCAACAGGGCTTCCTGTAAACCATTGGGCTGTCCATTATCGGTAAACCCGGCGGACAGGATAATCGCGGCGCGCACATTGTGTTCGCCGCACTGATGCAGGATCTCCGCCACCGTCGCCGCCGGGGTAGCGATAACGACCAGGTCGACCGGTGCCTGGATGCTGGCGATGTCGGGATAACAACGTGCCTCAGCGAGTTGCTGGTATTTGGGATTGACGGGATAGACCGGGCCGGCAAATCCGCCTTGCAAGAGATTGCGATAGACGTTGCCGGCAACCGAATCGGGCTTGTCACTGGCACCGAACACCGCAATCGCCTGCGGCTTGAACAAATGTTCCAGATAATGCGGTCCCATGTATCACCTGCTTGTACGCCAGGATGAGTGAAAAGGATATTTTCAATCACTGCTGATTGGATTACTGTAACCCAATGCCTTTTGCATTCATATCACATTCGGATTGCCTCTTGCACACGATGGGACAATGGCATCCGGAGTCGCCTGAACGTCTGCATGCCATCTCCGATCAGCTCATCGCCAGCGGTCTTGAGTTCAGTCTGCGCCATTACGACGCGCCGCTTGCCACGCGCGATCAGCTGTGCCGCGTACATACGCCCGAGTATGTCGATGACATCATCCAGCATGCGCCAAAGAACAACCTCCGCCAGATCGATATGGACACCAGCATGAATCCGCACAGCCTGCAGGCGGCGCTGCGTGCCGCCGGTGCCGGTATCCTTGCCGTGGATAAATTAATGGCAAACGAAGTGAGTGCGGCATTTTGTAGTGTACGCCCGCCCGGGCATCATGCGACCCGCAGCGCATCCATGGGATTCTGCATTTTTAACAACATTGCCGTCGCCGCAGCGCACGCGCTCGAATGCCATCGGCTCGAACGCATCGCGATTGTCGATTTCGATGTACATCACGGCAATGGTACGGAAGATATTTTTCAGGACAATGAACGCGTGTTGTTCTGTTCCACCTTTCAGCATCCCTTTTACCCTTACTGCGGCGCCGATACCCACAGCCCGCATATCGTGAACGTGCCGCTCGCCAACGGCAGTCGCGGCGAACAATTCCGCGATGCGGTTACCACACACTGGCTGCCCGCACTCGAAGCATTCCAACCGCAAATGTTGTTTATCTCTGCGGGGTTCGATGGACATCTAGAAGATGACATGTCGGGGCTGGCACTGGTGGAAGACGATTACGCATGGGTATCACTGCAAGTGCATAATCTAGCCAATCGCTTTTGTCAGGGCCGAATCGTGTCCATGCTCGAAGGCGGCTATGCCTTGTCCGCCCTGGGCCGCAGTGTCGTCGCCCATATCAAGGCTCTACTCTAACAAACAGGAAACTCTCACATGAAACCATACCTGGCGCTCTGCATATTATTATTGACTCTCACCCCCTCATTGTCCTCTGCCGCGGAAGATTCACGACAACTCGTCAAGCTGCCCGATATGATGCAACACCATATGCTGGCTAACATGCGTGATCATTTACAAACCCTGAATGACATTCTGATCATGATGGGTAAAGGCGAACTAGGTAAGGCGAGCGATCTGGCCGAGGCGCGTCTGGGGATGAGTTCACTGCCATTGCATGGCGCAAGCCACATGGCCCAGTTCATGCCCAAGGGGATGCAGGAGGCGGGCACTGCCATGCACAAGGCGGCGAGCCGCTTCGCGCGCAAAGCCCAGGAAGGCGACGCGTTGGCTGCATACCGTGCGCTCTCGGAAGTCACCTCCAGTTGCGTCGCCTGCCACACCAGTTATCGCATTCACTGAACACCAAAACAAAACGCCCGTCGAGATGACGGGCGTTTAGTTACGACTTTCTTTCTACCGAATGCGTTAACCGGCGAGGCGCTCTCCCTGTTCGTCATCCAGCATGTGGCGAACGCGTTGCATCAACATGCCGACGTCATCACCTTTGCGCCATTGCGTCATGCCGAACTCCAGGTGCAGGGTAAACGCCCCGTCGTCAACGGCCGGCAATACGATTTTCATAACGTGTTCGCGAATCTTTTCACTCAATTCGCGAGTCACTTCCTCGCTGGTTTCCGGCAGGATAAACAAAAACTCGGTTTTATCGAGGCGCCCGATCACATCTGCCCAGCGCATCTGATCGTTGAGCGTCTGGCTGACACTGAGCACCAGCTTGTCGGCATTTTCATTACCATAGTGCCGGATGTAGTCGAGCAGGTTGGCGATACGCATGATCATCACGGACATGGTATTGCCGTAACGCCGGCTGCGTGAGGCCTGTTGTTCCAGATTTTGAAACAGGGCGCGTCGGTTGAGCATGCCGGTCACCGGGTCGTGCGGATTCAGTTCCGCCACCTTGGTCTTCAGGTTTTCGCGATCCTGGATCAGGCTCTGCAACTCCGTAACGTCGCTGCAATACTGCAAGGTATAGTCCTGCAGTTGCACGCTCATGCACGCCAGCCAATAGGCGTCGCGCTTGTTGGTGGCATCCAGATAAATATGTCCCTGTTTGAACATGTTCTGGATTTCCTCCGGCAGGGACGCAATGTCGGCACCCATCAGGGCGTCCCGTTGGAGCGTGGTAATGCGTACAAAGCTGTCATTGACCCAGACGATACGATCGTCCTTGTCGGTCATGGCCAGGGCGGCCGGTAGGGATTCCAGAAATTTCTGGACCAGTTCGGGTTTCAAATGCTCGAGCATGCGCTGTCTTTCCTCATGCGTTGGAATTTGGTTGAAGTCTTGCCACGTTTTAGCAGGGGGTGTTACCACTATAGACCGCTTTTATGAATTTTCCTCCGACCCATCCGGGATATTTTAGAAAGTCATCCAGGATCAATAAGTTAGCTGGACACAAATCCTGACAAACGTTTTCTGTGACTACCGTATCTACTTGTATTCCCGTATTTTTTGAAGTTCGTCACGGCCTGGGCCGATAAACACCCTGCATGGCAAGGCAAGCCCAGATTCACGAATCGGAACCCGGTTTTGATTTCAAGGAAATCAAACAGCGCTTTTTCGCCCTGAATAAAGCCCGGCTGCAACGCACCCGCGCCGATCTGCGCCAGCGCCAACTGGATTTCCTCGAGCTGCTGCCCCTGCTGTACCACATCAACCACCCGACCCTGCCCGGTTACGTCTCCAAGCACACCCCGGCCGGCATCCCGGATTATTCACCGGGCAGCCTCGCCTTGCAGTTGGCAGGCAAACTTTCGAAGAGTTTCAGCTACAAACGTCGCGCCTATCGGCGTTTTCATATCCAGGCCCTGTACATGATGGGCAGCACCGGCACCATCGCCTATTCCAACAAGAGCGATTTCGACATCTGGGTCTGTTACGACAGCAATCTGAACCAGGAGCAGGTGGAGACCTTGAGCAAGAAGTCCGCCGCGATCGAGGCCTGGGCGCGTACCCTGGAAGTCGATGTCCATATCTTTCTGGTCAACCCGGACGCCTTTCGCGAGGGCAAGCATGGCGCCTTGAGCAGCGAGAGTAGCGGCAGTGCGCTGCACTATTTGTTGCTGGAGGAATTTTACCGAACCAGTTTGTTGCTGGCCGGACTCTATCCCGTGTGGTGGCTCGTCCCGCCCGAACACGAGGCACGCTATGATGAGTTTGTCGAAGACATCAAACTCAAACGTTATGTCCACAGCCGTGACAACATCGACTTCGGCGGCCTCAACAAAATTCCCGCCGATGAGTTTTACGGCGCCACCCTGTGGCTGCTCTACAAAGGCATCAACTCGCCTTACAAATCCGTACTCAAGACCTTGTTGATGGAGTCCTACGCCAGCGAATACCCGAACATCGATATTCTGGGCCTGCGCTTCAAGCGCGCCGTGTATAGCGGCGAGAACGAGATCAACAAACTCGATCCGTATTTGATGATGTTACACAAGGTCGAGGAATATCTTGCCAGGCGTAACCAGCCGGAGAGACTGGACCTGATCCGGACGAGCTTTTATCTCAAGGTCAACCAGAAACTCAGCGAGGACACGGGCAAGGAGGGTGACTGGCGGCGCAAGCTACTCGCCGAACTCACGGAGGCCTGGGGCTGGGGTATGAGCAAACTGTTCATGCTCGACAGTAAGGACGACTGGAAAATCCAGCGTGTTATCGAGGAACGCAATGCCCTGATCCACGAAGTCACCAATAGCTATCGGTTTCTCTCTGAATTTGCACGCAATCATAGCGATACCAATTTGATTAACGCCCGCGACCTCAACCTGCTGGGCCGCAAACTGTACGCCGCCTTCGAGCGTAAACCCGGCAAGATCGATATCATTTATCGTGGCATCACCCACAATCTGTTCGAATCGCATCTTTCCATTCATCCCTTGCGCAGCGAAGACAATCGCGAACAGTGGCTTGTCTTTAGTGGTGTCGTCAATGAAGACGAAATGGTCGCCGCGAATCCCTTGCGACGTACAAACAGTCTCACGGAACTGCTGGCCTGGTGTTATTTCAACAAGATTGTCACCAGCAGTACCATGATCGCCATTTACCATGAAGGTCACGCTGTCAACGACAAGGAGATCAAAAGTCTCATCGCCATGCTGGAGAAAACCTTTCTGGATGAGGATTTCGATGAGGAAAACATGGAAGTGCTGCGGCGTCCCTCGCGCGTGAAGAAGGTGCTGACTGTCGTCAATGCCGGCACCGATCCATTCGAACAACATACCCGCCGCGGTGATCACCTCACCAGTAATCGTACGGATTCATTGCGTTACGGTGGTCGCCTGGAAAACCTGGCGCACAGCATTGATCAAATCGTCATGACCAGCTGGAATGAAGTCCTGACAAGCCGCTATACCGGGATCACCGGTTTATTCCAGGCGGTCCAGGACTATATGCGCTGGTCTCCGCCATCCAACGGTGTGCAGCCACCGGCGATCAATGCCGTGAGTTACTCCTGTTATCGCGGCAATGCCATTGCGCATCGAGTCGAAGCCCTGTTTCAGGATATCATGGACTGTTTTTACAATCGCAATCACTCTCCGGCCACGTTTTATGTCACGGCAGTGGAATGGAATTATTATCTATTGTATCTGGAGAATGACATCCTGAATCACCAAAAGGCCGGTAATCTACCGGCACTGCGTCAGCTACTCGCAAAGCCTTCGCGCGAATTTCGCCAGGTGATCTTCGATTCACAAACGCTCAGCGACGATGTTCTGCCCACACTGTACTCGCAAAATCGCGCCGGTATTGTGCAGGTCTTTTTCCAGATTCAGAATGAGCACGTCAAAACCTACATCCTCGACGAGAAAGGTTCGTTATTTACACATGAAAGTAAATTTTACGATGCGATCTCGCTGGTGAACCACTACGAGCAATTCTTCCAGACCGTCCACCAACGCATGCTTGCACTTCGTGAGGAAGGCAGCGGATATCGTGAAACAGCGCCCAGGCTGGATTTTTATTATCTGGAAAAGGCCAGAGATAACTGCTGGCAACTGGTACAACACCGCAGCAGTAATCTGTTCAAGGCCAAGGACTATATCGATCTGCGGGTACTGGTAGACAGGGCCGGCAGCGAAGTGATGTTCACGGTGTACTGCAACGATCGTAAGTATTCCACCTTGCAACATGGTGAATCCCTATACCAGCATGTCACCGATTATATCCTGCAGCAGCGCGCGGAAAATAATCAGTACCCGATTTATATTACCGACATCGAGTTGAGTCGTTCCCTGCTGGGCACGGATTACACCCATATCCAGACGATACACTACCTGCACTATAAACGGCATTTCGAATCCCGCCTGCAACGCAACCTCGATCAGCAATAACACTCCGCTTGTCTCGCCGCTCTCTCGCGTGTTGTAATCCTGTTTACTCCGCGCAACTGCCATGCCGCACATGAAACCCTTTGCCGAATCCAGCGAACAGAACAAACTTCCCATCCTGGGCGTGCTGCAGCAGGAGTTTGCCGCTGTCCATTCCGTACTGGAAATCGGCAGCGGGACCGGCCAACATGCCGTCTTCTTCGCCGCGCAGTTGCCTCACTTACACTGGTACGCCAGCGATGTGGCCGAAAATCTGCCCGGTATCGCCCTATGGCTGCAGGAGTATTCAGGACAAAATCTGTCGGGCCCGCAGACACTGGATGTCACCCAGGCGCAATGGCCATTACTCCAGGTGGATGGCGTATTCAGCGCCAATACCGCACACATCATGCACTGGCCCGCGGTGCAGGCGATGTTCGCCGGTGTCGGCAGGTTGTTGCAGCCGGGCGGACGCTTTTGTCTCTACGGGCCGTTTAATTACCACGGGGAATTCACCAGTGAGAGCAATGCGCGGTTTGATGCCTGGCTGAAGGCGCGCGATCCCCGGAGCGGTGTACGCGATGTGAATGATCTCTTGGCGCTTGGCGCCGAAGCCGGAATGCAGCTGGTGCGCGATCACGCCATGCCGGCCAACAACCGGACGCTGGTCTGGGAAAAGACAAGGGCGTGAAGACAAAGAAAAAAGCCGACCCGCAGGTCGGCTTAAAGTACCAGGCAATTTGCCTGATCTATTTCGGCTAGACTTCCAAATCCCTCACTCCACGAGACAAAGTCAGCGTGAAGTTCGAGAAAGCGGCTTCTTCCTTACAATTACCGTGCCCGATCCAAAATTCAAATAAAATTAGTGGGTTACCGAAGGGTCGGCGGAGGATTGCACAGCAACTGTCAGAAATCCCGACACCCGGCAGCTGACCGACAATAAATCCCGTAATTTCAATCTGTTACAAATGGTTAAATTTGACAGGATTTGGGCTCAGACCGCCCAAAATTCGCAATTATTTACAAATGACGAACTCCGCGACAAGGCTACCTCGCTAAGGCTGCGCGCCCCAATCGGTAGCACTCGGGCTTGCCACCAGGTATCGAATGGCAGAGTGCGTGTCGACGCGATCCAGAAAGACCAGGTGCAGGCGGCCCTGCCGGTCGAAGGCCATGGCGGGATGACTCTGGCTGCCGGGTCCGCTCGCCCCTTTCGGGTTCTCGTCATCACTCCAGCCCGCGGCGCTAAACCAGCTCAACCAGATGTCGGGGCTGCCATCGCGCTGATCGTCCCAGGCAGCCATGGTGTGGCCGTGCCTGTCCATGGCAGTCACGGCATGCCATTGCGCCTGATTGGCGCCCAGCATGTCCTCCACTTTTTCATTGCCGCCAAAACTTACCCCGCCATCCTTGCTGAAGGCGGCATATACATCATAGCCTTCGGTAAAGTCCCGTTTATCCAGCCAGCTTGCCACGACTTGCTTATTACCGTCGCTTGCGAGGACCGGGCGCATCGCGCCGGTGCCATTGCCATACTCTTCAGAACGGCGCGCCTTCAATGCATTCAGCTGACGCAAGGGTGTGAAGTTTTTGCCCTCAGCGGCATAGGCAGTAAACAGACGGGTATGACCATACCGTCGATCTTCCCAGGCAATCACGGCACCTTTGTGTACCAGGGCGATAGAAGGATAGAGCTGATCCTGCTTCGGTGGCGCCGGATCGACCGGCCTGATTTGTCCCGGTTGTATGCGATCCCCACGCACGTCAGCACTGGCATACACAATTTGAAAGTGCGGCCCGGCTTTCTGCGCCCAGGCCAACCACAGGCGTCCATCACTAGCGCTGGTGAGTGTCACTTCGCGCGCCGTGTCAGCAGAGATCGCAACAACAGAACCCTCTTGTTTCGGACTCACTATACGGGCCCAAATGTGATCTTTTGCCTCCCACGCAACCAGAAAACGGCCATCGTTCAAGGCCACAACTGCAGGTTCGTAAGCCGGCTCGACATCACTGATCTGTCTGGCTGAGCTGAATTGGCTGGCGCTATCCGACTTGTATGCCACGTAGACAGCGGGCTTGCCACTACGATTGTCTTCCCACACCACAGCGACGTCATCAGACTTGCTGATAGCAATCGAACGATTGCCGCTGGATTCGAGATGCTGGAACGTACGTGGTTGCTGTAACTCACTTACCGTGACCAGCGCTGAATATTGCCAGGCAAACGCCGCCGCCGGCGCGCACAGGCACAAACCCAGCCAGGCACGCAAACCTGTCATGAGGGATTTTTCAGAAAATCGTTAATGCTTTGTGTGCGGTAATAACCACCCTGCACATAACGATCAAAATCCTGGAAGTCCTTGACGGTCTTGTAACCGGGTGCGCGCAGGATCAGTTTGCCATCGGGATTCATATACAGAAACACCGGTGTGGAAAACACATTCAGCCTGGCACCCAGCTCCATGCCGGTAACCCGCTCGCCGTCGGGCAAGGTCAGGCGATCGCCACTTTCGGAATCGACATAGACCAATACGTAGTTTTTGACATACAGCTTGTGCAAGGCCTGGTCGACGAAGGTTTCGCGATTGACCTTATCGCAGTAGCCACAACCGAACCTGCCGAAATACACAAACATGTTTTTGTGCAGCTTCTGCGCCTCCGCCATCCCCACATCAAAGCTGACAAAAGGGTAGCCCTTGGGTGGTTGAGCCCAAGAGAGGGCAGAGCAGCAAAACAATGTGATTAGAAGCAGCGAGCGGAACATCGAATTCTCCGGCATGGGTAACAGCTGTGCCAGCAAGTATAGCCCAGGCTCAACTTTTCGACACCGGCTCTGTACCGCGCAGGCAGGAGGGCGTTACGGTACAGTGTCCTCCTGCCTGTAATGGATTATTTCGTTTTGCAGGTTTTGATACCAAACAGCGAATAGGCCGGGCACCAGCCCAGAATGCCTGTCGCCAAGGGCACAACCCCAATCCAGCCCCAGACGCCGATTTTTGCGGTCACGGTCAATCCAATTAAAACAAGACCAACGATGATGCGTAAGCTGCGATCAATCCCGCCTGTATTGCAAGTCATGTGTTTACCCCTGTGATTTACCTGTGAAAGGAAGCATATGTAACGATAATGTTACGCTGTGGGCAACATAATCGCATCGCCCCCTCACCGTATTGACAGGGATCAACTAAACGGATTTCTCAGGCGTGCTCCTCCATACCCAGCTCCTTGATCTTTCGCGTCAGCGTGTTGCGACCCCAGCCCAGCAATTTGGCTGCATCCTGGCGGCGCCCGCCGGACTGGCGCAAGGCCGTCTCGATCATGACGCGCTCGAATTGCGGGGTGGCGCGATCCAGCAAACCGATGTCACCCTGCGCCAATTGCCGCTCCGCCCAGCGGCGCAGCATGTCCGCCCAATCGCCACTGGCGTTGACCTCACCGCGGCTTACCTGCAACTCGGGTGGCAGGTCTTCGATGTTGATCACCTGGCCCGGCGACATCACGGTTAACCACCGACACACATTCTGCAACTGGCGAACATTGCCCGGCCAATTGTAGCGTGTCAGGTATTCTTCGGTTTCTTTCGAGAGCTGTTTGTTTTCAACATTCAGTTCACTGGCGGCATCCTTGAGAAAATGATTTGCCAGCAAGGGAATATCTTCCATCCGCTCGCGCAGAGGCGGAATATGAATGCGGATCACGTTCAGACGATGAAACAGATCTTCGCGGAAACGACCGTCGGCAACGCGTTGTTCAAGGTCCTGGTGTGTGGCGGCAATGATCCGGACATCCACCTTGATAGGATTATGCCCGCCGACGCGATAAAACGTCCCATCCTGCAATACGCGCAATAGCCGCGTTTGCAGTTCCGCCGGCATGTCACCGATCTCGTCAAGAAACAAGGTGCCGCCATCCGCCTGCTCGAAACGCCCCTGACGGGAACTTTGTGCGCCGGTAAAGGCACCTTTCTCGTGGCCGAACAATTCCGACTCCAGCAAGTCACGCGGGATCGCCGCGGTATTCAGCGCGATAAACGGTTTATCCGCACGCGGGCTATGCCGATGCAAGGCCTGTGCAACCAGTTCCTTACCTGTGCCCGATTCGCCGTTGATCAAGACCGTGATGTTAGAACGCGACAGACGGCCAATCGCACGAAATACCTCCTGCATGGAGGAGGCGGCACCGATAATCTCGGCGGAACTGGAAACCTCGGCAGTCTGCTTGCTAACGGCGGTTTTTGATTTCTCAATAGCGCGTTGCGCCAGTTCAACCGCCTCATCCACGTCGAACGGCTTGGGCAGATACTCAAACGCCCCTCCCTGATAAGCCGTCACGGCACTATCCAGGTCACTGTGCGCCGTAATGATAATGACCGGCAGTTCGACATTACGTGCGTGTATGCGCCTTAATAATTCAAAACCATCCATACCGGGCATACGAATGTCGGTGATAATCACATCCGGCTGCTGACGTTCAAGCGCACGCAATACGCTGTCGCCGTTTTCGAAACTGCGCACTTCCATTTGCGCGCCCTTGAATGCCTTCTCCAGCACCCATCGTATAGAACGATCGTCATCTACAACCCAAACCGTTTCCATGGGGTTTAATCCTCGCTGACCTTATATATTGGTAAAAGAATTGAAAAAACTGTTCGCCCCGGCTGGCTCTCACACTCGATCAGACCACCGTGCTGGTGGACCAGACGTTGCGCGATGGAGAGCCCCAGTCCAGTGCCTTCGGCACGGCCGGTAACCATGGGATAAAAAATTTTGTCCTTGATGTCGGCAGGAATACCCGGGCCATCATCAATGACATCAATCTTGACTGCCAGACGATGCTGTTGCTGGCTGATAGTAAATTTGCGCAACACGCGCGTACGAATGGTGATGTTGCCCCGCTTGCCCAGGGCCTGCCTTGCATTGTTGACGATATTCAACAGCGCCTGGATCAGCAGATCAGGATCACCTTTGATATCCGGGATACTGGGGTCATAGTCACGATGCATGACGATGTCGCCCAGGTCTTCAGCCTCAACGACACTGCGCACATATTCGATAACTTCATGCACGCTTACGTTCTGATGCTTGGGCATACCGCTGGGGCCAAGCAGACGATTGACCAGTTTTTGCAAGCGATCGGCTTCATCAATTATGACGCGCGTATATTCTTTCTGTTCTTCGCTGTGCAGTTCTCGCTCGAGCAATTGTGCCGCACCGCGGATCCCGCCCAGTGGATTTTTGATTTCATGCGCCAGACCGCGTAACAAGTCACGGGTGGCAACCTGCTGCGCAACCAGTGCATCTTCTCGTGTGATGCGTAACAGACGATCAATGGGGATGATTTCGAACAGGACCTCAGTCTCACCGAAGGTGCTGTGCAATACCGTCACCGTAAAATCGGCGGTGATCTCCTTGCCACTGTATAAATCGATAATCTGTTCGTGTTTGGAAAACGGGTGATGCGACTGGATGGCGTCGCGTAACTGGTCGATGACCGGCTCTCGCGGCATGATTAAGTCGTTGAAGGACATGCCCAACAACTGGCGGGAACTGCCACCGAAGAGCATCTCCGCCGCCGGGTTGAGATAACGCAGGCGCAAATCGGCGTCAAATACCGCCACGGCACCGTTCAAATTATCGAGGATGCACTGGTGCAGATCGGTCTGTATCATCGGAATTGCCGCCATAGTTGCGTGTTAGCAAGGATCAAACCAATTTAGTGCACAATTTCAGGGCCCGCGCAAATCTGGCCATATACAATTAAAATATAATAAAAACAATAAGATATAAAAAACATACTAAATCTGTGTTTTTAACTTGGCGTTGGCTTCTGCCTGATTTCAGTGCAATATCACAGCACAAATTCGTTATATGCACTCATATAGTGCATATCAAGTATTGCCGTGGGGCGGAGTTACTTCTTAATGCTGGGGCGTTGCATATGAAACGTGACGGGCTTGCTCGCAATCGTATTACCTGCCTCATCCTTGAGCTGTACCGTCAACACGTGCGTGCCGCGAAAGATGTTGCTGAAGCTATGGCTGGTCTCGCTACCGGTATATAAGGTATTACCGTCTATTTGATATTCCAGCGCCTGGCCCGGCATTAACGCCCGTTCGAGAGCGACCGTCACGACCAGCTCACCGCTACCACTCCAGAAGGCCTCATCGTTCTTGGGCGACGTGATTGTCACCGTATTTTCAATGGCCGGAGCCGCCGCGGCTTTGGGTGGTGGCTGATAAGGCGTGAAACTGGGCGAGGGTTCCACCGGTTTATAGCTGCTGCCCGAGGGGACTTTCATCTCTTCGCTGCCGCTGGAAGGTTGATCCGAGTAGATCACATCACCATTCGGGCCGACCTTCTTGTAAATTTTGCCGGCATCGTTATCCGCTGGCGCTGAGTTGGCGGCATCGTCTGCATAGATAGCGGTGCTCGCCGACAGGCTGAGCGCGAGTACAACCGCAATGTTGAGTGGTCTGTGTTTCACACTGCAATTCTAGCAGCTTCGAATAAAACGTCACGAGAGGATAAATGGTAAATCATCGAAATGTGAACACCTTACAACTGTGCAGATCTGTGGGTCGACTTAACAGCGCGGGTCAGTTGGCGGGATAGTTTGCTGTATCCAGCGCCAACAGCCGGTTATCGGTATAGCGCGCCAGATCGCCGCGCAGGTTGCCGGTCTGGCGTGCACGCGCATAAGCCCGCTGCGCCTCCTGCTGTTTGCCCAGCGCCTCCAGTGAAATCCCCATACCGACCCACCAGATCCCGGTATCGGGGCGCAGCTTGAGGATTTGACTATAGGTATTGGCGGCGGCGAGGTGATTCTGCTGACGCTGATACAAGGCAGCGAGCAGGGCATAGTAATCCGGGTCCTGTGCAATGCCCGGTGCGTGTTGTTGCAGAAGTGTGATGGCCTGTTGATCGCGGTTCAGCTGCATCAGTGTGCGCGCGTACAACTTTACGAAGACCAGATTTGCCGGCAATAACTGTACGCCCTGTTTCATCAGCTCGGCCGTTTCGACCCAGCGCCCTTGCTGGATCAATAGACCGGCCAGCAACTCGCGCGCGCGCACATGATCCGGCGCAATCACCAGGGCCTGGCGCAACGACTGTTCCGCCTGCGTCACCTTGTGCAAGGCCAGGCGATCATAGCCTTCCTGATAGGCCACTTCGGCGCGTTGTTCACGCCGCAACGGTAACATTTGTTTTTCGACGCCGCCTTCTTTCTCAGTGCGCGTAACGGCCACCTTCACATCTTTAACGGCGCGATGCTGGACTTCCGATTTCGCAGCGGTAACATGCTTTGGCGGCGCAGCGTGTTCTGTCTTTTCTGCGACGGAGACAGCTGGCTCGGCAGGTTCGCTTGCGGGTACAGGCGACGGTTTGGTCGCCGCTGCCAAGGCAGCGCTCTGCATGACAGGCGTTGTATTCGTCGTTTGTGCAATGGCTGGATTTTTCCGCGCGCTTGTTTGCTGCCACCACCAGGCGGCACTCACACTCGCCCCCGCCAGCAGGACGACCCACAAAATCCACCATTTGCCACGCTGTGTCCCTGCCGGAATCGTTGGTGACGCCAGCGCCAATCCCTCAAGATTATGCGTGGCCTCGGCCATTTCATTGGCATGGCGTTGTTCGAGATCTTTTAATACCTGATTGATAAGACTCATGTCCGCTACACCATCGCATGTACAACATACGTAGACACCGAGACCAATATGGCGGCGAGGGCAAATCCTGCCACAAAACGCTGCCACCAATGCTGACGTCGACCCGACAGCTGGGCATCCGCGGTATCCCTGATCGCCATTTGCATGAACGGCAACGTGACCGCACGTTGTCCCTGACCGTAGGCAACCATCAGGGCCTTATGACAGAGAATATTGATCAGGCGCGGGATGCCGCGACTGGCCTGCAGGAGTTTGTCCAGCGCCTTGTAGTCGAACACCATGCCGCCGTTGTAACCCGCCACCACCAGGCGATGCATGATGTAGGCGTCCATACCCTCGCGTTCCAATGGTTGTAGCTGATAGGAAAACGTGATGCGCTGTTTGAGCTGGCGCACCGACTGACGATCCAGCAAGGTGTTCAGTTCCGGTTGTCCGAACATGACCACATGCAGGAGTTTGAATTTTTCCGTTTCCAGGTTGGTCAACAGACGCAACGACTCCATGGTCTCTTCCGGCATGGCCTGCGCCTCGTCGATGCACAACACAACGCGTTTGCCTTGTTGCGCGATCTCCAGCAGACGATCCGTGATCATCTTGTTAAGCCGGTGCACGTAGCGCGTAATCTTCAGTCCCAATTCCTCGGCGACGGCGACCTGTAATCCATAGGCGGAGATTTGCGGGTTTGGGATGTAGACGATCTGGAATTTGTCGCCCAGGGTGTTCATCAGCTTGCGGCAGAGCAGGGTCTTGCCTGTACCGACTTCACCTGTGACCTTGATAAATCCCTCACCGGTGCGCAGTGCAATCAGCAGAGTATTCAGCGCATTCGCGTAGTGCCCATAAGCAAAAAAGTAGCTGGTGTCTGGTGAGAGACTAAACGGAATTTCCTTGAGCCCGAAAAATTTCTGATACATGCGCCTTAGTCCGTCTTGAGGTCGTGCGACTTGTCCCCGCCGGTCATGCGCTGCAGGTTATCCCGTACCCGTTGAATTCCACTTGCCCATTGTTGCGGTCCGTCAATCACCGTCGGGCGCAACAGGATGACCAATTCACTTTTGGTCGTGACTTGCTTGGTATGCCGGAACAGGCCGCCCACCAGGGGCAGATCAGATAACAAGGGGACACCGTCGTGATTATCCGAGGTGGATGTCTTCATCAAACCTCCGAGGATCACCACCTGGCCGTTGCGTGCGCGGATCATGGTATCGGATTCACGTACTGAACTGACGGCGAGCGGTACGCTCAGGGTTTGCGTGTTCGACACACTGATGTTCTTAACCTTTTCCGTGACATCCACCACCGATGGATGAATATGCAGCGTGATCTGGTCGTCATCGCTGATTTGCGGGATCACATCCAGGGCCACGCCGGAGAAGAAGGGTGTCAACTCCACATTGTTCTGCGTGTTCGTGGTCGCTGTACTGGTGTTGGTATTGGTTTCCACATTGGTGACAAAGAACTCGTCCGTGCCTACCTTGATGACGGCCTTCTGGTTATTCATGGTCGCCACCTGCGGGCTCGACAGCACCTGCACATTCCCCTGCGTCTTCAGCAGTTCGATAAAGGCGGCGAAGTTGGCGTTGATATTCAGGGCAGCGGTAAACACACCCCCGAAGGCGGACGCGGCGGTATTCGATACTTGCGCCAGCGCACCGGGGTTCAGGTCACCGCTGTTGCCTACAATGTCACTGGTGCCGTTCTGGAAGATCGTGCCGCCACCGGTCTGGCTAAGCAGCGCCTGGCTGCTGCCGTCCTGTTTGAGCGCAGCCCAGTTGATGCCTGACTGAAAACCATCGCTCAAGGTGACTTCGATCACCTTCGCCTGCAATAACACCTGCCGCTCCATCACGTTCTGCGTTGTTTTCAGATAGCTCTCCACCGCGCGCAATTCGGATGGCGCGGCGCGCACGACCACCACACCCGACTGAGGACTGACCACGACGCTGCGGCCTTCACCTTTACCCACCATTGCCTGCAAGGAATTGCGCAACTCGCTCCAGAAATCGGAGTCACTGACCGTGTCGATGCTGCTTGATGCGACGGTCTCACGTGGCGTGTTGCTGTTATTGCTGCTGCTCGAACTCGAATTGTTATGCGACAAGTTGGTTTCCGTTACCTGTCCGGAGCTGACCTGCATACGCGAGGTCCCGTCACGCTTGATCGCGAGATAATCCAGTTTGAATATCCGGGTGCGGATGGCATCGGGATAGACGTGATACGCCATGTCGGCCTTTTCATAGTCGTAGCCATAGACGCTACGCACCGTCTGCATGACTTGGTCGATGGTCACGTTCTTCAAATCGAGGGTGATATGCCCTTTTACGGCGGGGTGCACCACCATGTTATAAGGTGTGCCCTTGACCAGGCCCATGAAGAACTCACGTGCATTGGCATGATCAACCTTGATATCGAAACGCGGCTCGGTGTCGACCGACGCTTGTTGTGGCAGATTCAACTGGATTGGCGGTAACAGGGCATTACTGACATTTGTCGGCGGCACGCCCTTTGTCTGCTCACGGTGGTTGCTGTTGACGCCGTCCGACAATGCCTGGTCGATCGCTGTTAGCGTCCGCGTATCCGACGGCGGGGGTGTACTGCAGCCTACCAGCATGGCGCTGGCGAGCAGGTAACTGGTCTTGAGTAAGCGTTTCATGGTGTTGTTATTGTTTCCCTAACGAATCCGTTTAAATTCCCGCGGCAGCAACTCTACGTCGAACTGCCTGTTGCCTTTTTTCAAGGACACGCGCGCCGGCTCGATGCTAACCACCCGCGCGCCACCAATCTGTTCACCGACCGCGACGGTTTTGCCATTGATTGTCGCCAGCCGCCGTGCCGGTGCAATCAAGGTAGAAGACAACACCCATTCTGGTGCAGATTTTATGCCAGTGCCTTTTCCCGATATCTGCACTCCTGGCGGCTGTGTAGGGTCAACTAATACCTCGCCCAGCGCTGGCATGTGCCAAAATGTCGTCATGCAGACCAGCATATAACCGTATTTTTTGACGCGGAGGTTTGTCTGCACCTGCTTAAACACCGATCCAACCCTCCGTCAAACTCAGGGTATGTACGGTGATCGTGACTTTGGCCCGCGGATATTTCTCCACGTCCAGGCGCACCTCATCCCAATAAAATTCCCATGGCAGGGTTTGTAGCGCCTTCAGGTAAGCCAGTGTCGCAAGATAACTGCCTTCGAATTCCAATTGCAGACCGTGCCGATAGACTTCACTGCTTTTACCTTGCACCGGCGTTTTTGCCTCAGTCTTGTCTGACGCCGCTGCCCGTGTAATCAAAGGTGTTGCAGGCAGGCTTTGCAGCTTAATCAGCGTCAGCTCATGATGTTGTTGCAGCACAGACTCCAGCACCTTTGCCATCTGCTGCGGGGGGATCAGGCCGTGCAATTTGTCCTTCAGGCGTTCATCAGTGTCGGTAATGTGCTTGTTCAGCTGCGCGATGCGTTCTTTTAATTCGCGCAATGGGTCCTGTTGTTGCCTTTGCTGTAGTGTCTGTTGCTGTTGTTGCAGCGTTTTTATCGAAGTTTGCAGCTTTGCAAACTGAGTCTGTGTGTCACTGTGAGAGGCGTACATCGGCGAGAACAGCAATATGTACCATAGCACGACGATGGCGATCAGAATCGATGCGCTAACCAGTATGCGTTCACGCAGGCTGAGGGCCTCATACTGCTGATGGAATTGTTTCCAGCGCAAGGTCATCTGCCAGGCTCCTTCGGCGTGGAACGCAGGTCGAAATCAATCTGGGTTGATTTTTCCACACGCTCCATCAACAAGGTTTGAAATTCAATTCCCTGGAAACTGGGCTCTTGTGCCAGACGCTGTAAATAACGCGGCACGAGCTCTGCCGACGTTGTCCGCCCTTGCAGATTCAGTTTTTCGCCGCCCGCATGAATATACAGGCCGGTTAGCCAGATACCCTCCACATGCTGTCTTGCCAGCCCGGTAAATTGATCGGCAAAACCAGTCGTATTTCCCAGACGTTTGCCCGTTAACGCCAGCAGGACTTGTTGCTTGTCCTGCAATTCGCTTTCCTTGGCCGCAATGATTTGCTTCAACTCGCTATCATTGCTTTCCTTGGCTAATTGTTTGCCGAGCTGATCAATCTGTTGGGCCAACTGTGCCTGTTGCTGTGTACCTGAATTTAATTTCAGTTTTGCCTGATGCAACCACCATCCCTGTACGCCGCTGACAATGGCAAGGACCAACAGCAACAGACCCGTCACCATGCCTATCTGCTGCAAGGTGAGCACTTGCCGCGGGGGTCGCAAGCTCGCGTGGTAGAGATTGATTTGCTGCAGACTCATGGTTCGTTAGCTTGCCACTGGCCAGCGTAAAGCAGCACCGATTGCCGGTAAACATTGGGATTGCTGAACGCGCGGCATCTGTTCCGTCAGTCCGAGCAGCACATTCAGATCCAGCTCGCGCACCTGTAATCCGAGTTGGGAGGCAATATATTCGACCATCCCGGGCACGTCGCGCTGCATGGGGGCGATAACGAGTGCATTGATCGGTGGCTGCGCAAAATAGCGCTCGTAATAATCAATGGAACGCTGTACTTCCAACACAATCGCATCCAGCGTGTTTTGTGTGGCCGGGGGCAATCCATCCAGCTGCATATCATCGTCAGACGCATACGGCTCGGCAAAATTGCTGTAACCAACCTCCAGGTCTCGCGCAAGATAGACGTCGCCGGCGCGCGTCAGGGTTAATAAGCCGCTGCGCTGATACAGATTCAGCATGGCCACCCCGTTTTTATCTTCCGGTAACAGGCTGGCGATATTGCGCTGCACCATCGCGGGGATATCAATACTGCGTAATGTCAGATCGCATTTCTTGAAGATACCGACATAACCCTTAAGCACGTCGATGTCTGCAGCCACGACATAGGTCATGGGCTGACGGCCACGTTGTTTTTGACCCGGTATGGGCAGGCAGTCGATGACGACTTCCTCCATATCCATGTCCAGAATCTCTTTGGACTTCCAGCGCATGGCGTTGACCAGCTCCTGGTCTTCCACTTCCGGCGCCTCTGTCAGGACAAACGTGAATTGGTGAGGTGCCAGCGAGAAATTCGTCAGCCTGTTTTTCAGCTGATACTCGCTTACCCACTGGCGCAACTGTTGTTCGAGTTGTTCCACCGATACATAGTCCGCATAACTTACCTGCGTCAGGGTTAATGCATCCTCTCCATCCCGTGAAATACAGGCAAGCGCGATCCCCTCGTCAGTGAGACCGACACCGACCAGATTGCGGAAATCGACCCGTTTTGGCGATAAACCGAAGATACGGACCTCCTGTCTGAAACTGTCAACACACCGGGAGAGATGACTTCCTTCCGGATTGTCTGCTGAAAAATCAAAATGCTATTCAGCGTTGTTAAAGTCGGATCAGAGTGGGGACTTCTTTAATTTTTGTGATCTGGATCGAGAATTCTAGCGACCTGGAAACCAGGGTAGGCCGGCCATTTCCTGCGCCACAAAAGCAAACGCCCCCATGCGGGGGCGTTTGTGCGTTACAAGTAAGCGAGCACTTACATGCTGTAGTACATGTCGAATTCCACCGGGTGGGTGGTCATCCGCATGCGGGTCACGTCTTCCATCTTCAGCGCAATATAGGCGTCGATGAGGTCATCGGTAAACACACCACCGGCCGTCAGGAACGCGCGGTCCTTGTCCAGAGCTTCCATCGCCTGATCCAGCGCGTGGCACACGGTCGGTACCTTGCTCAGTTCTTCCGGCGGCAGGTCGTACAGGTTCTTGTCCATCGGGTCGCCCGGATGAATCTTGTTCTGGATACCATCCAGACCGGCCATCATCATGGCGGTGAAGGCCAGGTACGGGTTGGCCATCGGGTCCGGGAAACGGACTTCGATGCGGCGGCCCTTCGGATTGGCAACCCAGGGGATGCGGATAGAAGCAGAACGGTTGCGGGCGGAGTATGCCAGCAGAACCGGGGCCTCAAAGCCCGGCACCAGACGCTTGTATGAGTTGGTGGACGGGTTGGTGATGGCATTCAGCGCGCGGGCGTGCTTGATAATGCCACCGATATAGTACAGGCAGGTCTCAGACAGACCGGCGTATTTGTCACCGGCGAACAGATTCTTGCCATCTTTGGCCAGAGACTGGTGGCAGTGCATACCGGAACCGTTGTCACCAACCATCGGCTTGGGCATGAAGGTCACGGTCTTGCCGTAAGCATGCGCGACGTTTTGAATCACGTATTTCATGCGCTGGTTCCAGTCGGCGCGTGTGGTCAGGGTCGCGAAGCGGGTACCGATTTCGCACTGACCGGCGGTGGCCACTTCGTGGTGATGTACTTCAACCGGTACGCCCACCTCTTCCAGGGCCAGACACATCGCGGCACGGATGTCGTGCAGGGAATCCACTGGCGGTACCGGGAAATAACCACCCTTGACGCCCGGGCGGTGACCCATGTTGCCGTCGGTGTAAACCTTTTCGGAGTTCCAGCCGGCCTCTTCGGAATCGATCTTCACGAAGGAACCGCTCATGTCGGCACCCCAACGGACGTCGTCGAAGATAAAGAATTCAGGTTCCGGACCAAAGAACGCTGTATCCGCAATGCCGGTGCTCTTCAGATAGGCTTCAGCGCGCTTGGCGAGAGAACGGGGGTCACGCTCGTAACCGGCACCGGTAGACGGCTCCAGTACGTCGCAGGTCAGGATCAGGGTCGGTTCATCGGTGAACGGGTCCATAAAGGCCGTCTCGGCTTCCGGCATCAGGATCATGTCTGACGCTTCGATGCCTTTCCAGCCGGCGATAGAGGAACCGTCGAACATCTTGCCTTCTTTGAACACGTCAGCATCAATGGTGCTGGCCGGTACAGAAACGTGCTGTTCTTTGCCCCGTGTGTCGGTGAAACGGAAGTCGACAAACTTCACGTTATTATCTTTTAACATCTTCATTACATTATCTGACATTTGGTTTCCTCCAAATCAACAGTTGATATGCTCCTAAGCACGAGGCTAATGGAAAATCTGTGCTGCTTTTGAGTGCATTTAACGTGCCATTTAATAACCAATTGATTATTAATGGTTTTCTTTCACGTTATGCCATGATATGAGCGATAATGGTGCAGAAATTATTGCTTTTGCACCAAAAAAACTCCTAAGCAAAGTAGATCTGAACCTGCTTGATATTCGTGACACCCTGCGCAGCGGACTCGAATTGTGCCGCAAGTTGCCGTCTGGTTACCAGTGGATCTTGCCCCAACAAGGCGGCATCCAGTACCAGCTCCACCCGGATCTTGCCGTTTAAATAGTGCAGGGTCACGTCTTCATCGCGAATGGTATCCACCCCCCGGAGTCCGGACCATGCCTGTTTGAGTTGTCGCAGGATATTGGAACGCAACGGCAGCCCAAGATTGGGCGCGGCCGTCTCGTCGTCCTCCGGATCGATATGCACCATGACGTCCGCCACTTCTTCGATCTCCTTGATCACCTGCTCACGCACGGTCTCGCTTATATGATGACCTTCCGAGACGCTGATGGTCGGTGCCACCTGGATATGCACATCCACCAGGGCATCGCCACCCATGCGGCGGGTGCGCAAAATATGCAGCGCCTTCACGCCGTCCACGTGAAGGATGCTTTCGCGGATCGCCTCAATACGGTCCGGCTCCAGGCCGGTATCGATCAGTTCACGCACACTGTGCCAGGTCAGATCCCAGCTGATTTTGACGATCATGATGGCGACACCGACCGCCGCGATGGCATCCAGGTAGTTCAGTCCCGCCATACTGCCGATAATCCCGATCACCACGATGACGGACGAAATGGCGTCGGTGCGTGAATGCCAGGCATTGGCCTTAAGCATATTGGAGCGGTATTTGCGCGCAATGCGCATGGAATAGTGGAACAGGGCTTCCTTCACCACAATGGACATGGCGGCCAAGGCCAAGGCGACATAACCGGGCTGCCAGAGCCTGTCCGGCTGAAACAGACGTGACACGGCATCCCAGGCAATGCCCACCGCCACGGCGAGCAGGGCTAAACCCAGACCCACCGTCGCCAAGGTTTCAATACGACCGTGTCCGTATGGGTGATCTTCGTCAGCTTCGCGATGAGAATGTTTGGCGGCATAGATCACGATGAAGTCAGTGAATAAATCCGACAGCGAGTGCACACCGTCCGCGATCAATGCCGTGGACGTGGAAAAGAATCCACCGACGATCTTGGCCACGCCCAGGATGAAATCGAAGGCGGAGCCGATCAGTGTGACTTTCAACACTTCACGATAACGGGCCTTCGCTGCGTCACTGGCAGAATTATCCACTGGGGACATCGTCGCCGGGTGCTGGTGTGTACTATGTTCCATGACCTTTCTCTATGACGATGATGACCTCATCGTCTTCACGCCGGGTCGATAATACCGTATGTCCGTTAATCCGGCACCACGCCGGTATATCATTGAGCGCACCCGGATCGGTACAGACGACTTCCAGTGTGTCACCGGCCTGTAACGTATTCACCTTGTCCTGAGTGCGAATCACCGGCATGGGACATAACAAGCGTCTGGCATTGAGCTGATAATGCATCACGGGGCCCGCACGCGAAACGCCTGGAAGAATTGCCACATTTGCTCATTGGCATCGATCACTTTCGTGCCGGGTCCAAGGATGCGCGTCATGTAACGTTGTTTGCCGCCGGGCCAGACATGACCTGTATGATCATATTGCCAGAGTTCCAGCGGTGCATGTTGGCAGCCTTCATAAACAAACAGGCGTGCCGTTTGCGTTGTTTTATCATTGACGACGTTACGTTCGTCCACCTGTTTTCGCTCATCGCGACAACCATTAATCTTGGCCCAGGCCGCCAGTACGGCGTCGATATCCGGATGCTGCACACGTTTATTCGTAAACGGAAATGGCGGTCCCAGGCCTCCATGATAAAGCGCGCGCGGATCGTCGAGACTGTGAAAATGCAGGATCGGCATCGGCTTGAGCGGTTTACTCGTATCCGGCATACGACCACCAGCGACCGGGGCGATTGCCGCAATCCGGTTCGGTAATTTTTCGGCAAGGTAATACGCCATCATGGCACCGTTGGACATGCCGGTGACATAAACACGCTGGGGATCGATGGGATATTTCCTGATCATCACGTCGATGACCTTTGAGATAAACCCGACATCATCGATGTGCTGTTCCATGGCATAACCGCAACAGCTGCCGGCATTCCAGGTCAATAATCTGTCCTGTAGTTTCCCGCTGCCATTGGGATACACCACGTAAAAGCCGTGTCTGTCCGCGGTCTTGTCCATTTCACTGAATTCTTCCTGGCCGCGGCCCTGACCACCGCCGCCATGGAGATTGATGACCAGCGCGTATTTATCCTGGTGCTGCGGCGGGATATGGACGAAATAATAGCGGGTGATGTCCTGATACTTTAGTTTGTGACGCCGGTTACCGGCGTGTGCATCGGTAAAAACCAGGCACAGATACAAGCTCAATAACAAAAAATAAGACCAAGCCGGCGTTGAACGCCACTGCGTGATCATCAGATATACCATTCCTGTTTGAGTTGATCCGGTGGCAGGGGAGAAACGTGCAATTGCTGCACGCTGCCGTTTGGATAGACGGCCTCGACATCGACATGCTCCGCGGTTTTGCCGTGACCGAAACGCGCGGTTATGCGTGCAGCCAACTGCAGCTCCTGTTCATTGACTTCACCGTCAATCAGGACCAACGGACCGGTATGACTGGTGCTGCGCAGATGCAGAAACTGCTTGCGATAGCCTTCGAGAAATTTGTTCTCACCTTCTTCACGCCCGATGATCAATTTGAATTTTTCACTGGGGCGAATGTGGCGGCCCACCTTGAGCAGCATGATATCGTCCAGTTCGTATTCGCGGCTGTGCCGTGCCTGCCACAAATCGGTAAGCTTGCGCGAATAATTTTCATCGGTCAGGAAACAACAGCCACCTGCCGGCGTTGCATAGTCCGTAAATCCGTACTGCGCCGCCAGCGCCATTTGCGGTTTGCGCGAACGGCCGGAGAAGTCATACAACTTTTCGCGATCCACCCAGCCCTCACGTTCGGGTAGCGTCGGCGGTAAATTTTTTGCACACAGTGGCCGCAATAACAAATCGCCGGCGCCGGATTCTTCCTGTACCACCGGCATCGTATCGGCACGTTGCGACATGGGACGCTGGCCGATCACTTCGCCGGTGATGATGAAATCGAAATTGTGATCGCGCATCCACTGCAGTGCCTGGCCTACCATAAAACATTTGCAGTCCAGGCAGGGATTCAAATTGGCGCCGTAACCGTGTTTGGGATTCAGCAAGACCTGCTTATAAGGTTCGATCACGTCAATGATGTGCAGCTTGATGCCCAACTGCTCCGCAACCCACAACGCGTTGTTACGTTTTGGCTTGGCCTTGTCTTTTTCGCGGATCGCATGGGTATGACCTTCCACGCAGAAACCTGTGAAAAAATTGATGCCCTCGACGTGGATACCCTGTTCCATCACGACTTTTGCCGCGAGCATGGAATCCAGTCCGCCTGAGATCAGTGTTACTGCTTTACGTTGCTGTGTCATCGTCAATTAAATTCGGTACTACTCACTGTTATTAATGCTCATCACCCGCAGGTACTGGCAAGGGTAATTTACGTTGCGGCGTTGGGTGTTTCAGTTCTTCTTCTTCCAGCTTTTTACGTTCCAGCTGTTGCTTCTCTTCCGTTTCAAAATTTTCCCGACAGGCCAGTTTCTTATAAAACTGCCCCACATTACGAATGCTGACGGCGTAAATGTTCAGGTAATCCTCGCTGTAGGTGTCGCGAATTGTGTACAAAGTGATTTCCTGCGGCGCGGGCTTGCAGCGAATATAAAAACTGAAGCTGTTATCCGGCAGCAATATAGTCTGCTTGCCATTTCGATCGGCAATAAACTCTTCAATGCTGGTGCTGCCATTGAGTTCCACACCCTGCAACCGTACGTATCCCGGAAAGGGCAGGCGCGGCTCGTGATCGTATTTCTTTTCCCGATGCGCATATGGGTCGTATTTTCGCACGTAAATCGTCAATGCACCGACTTGATCATTGGGTTTATACGCCTTGATCTCATCCGGACTCATGTACTCCAGTTCCTCCGGTTTGGGATTGGGCTTCTGGCAACCGAAGCAACTCAGCCCCAGGTCATCCCAGATCACCACATTTCCCGCGGCATCGTAAACTTCCCGGCTGGGCGTGCCGAAAACCTTGATCAAGTCCTGGCGCTTTATCGGGATGGGTACGCGTTTGCCGTGATATTCGAGGCTGTCCGCATGAACAATCAGGGCCTGCTCGGACAGGGGCGACGCGAATACCAAGCCCCCGGGCACGATGGCGAGTAGGCCTAACGCCAGGAAGGGCCGGCGAGTTAAAAACCCAAAGATAATAATGGTTATTAGCATAGCGGATCAGTATAATTCATTGGTAGTACGAGAAAACCGGAATTCCCCACCAGATTTTTGCGTCTTGTCTATTATCGGCACATTCTATTTGCGGTATTTATGGTTACAACGGATTCCATTCAGCCAATTGCACATTTATGCCAGCAGTTCGGGTTTGACGCGCAATTAATTCGCCATCGTCTCTCTCTTATGGAATTGGGTGATAGCGACAGCGCTATCCTGGAAGAAGTGCAGCATCTTGCGATTCGGCCCAATGTCGAGCAAATCATGGATGGATTTTACGATTTTTTGCTGGGTTTTCCTGTCATGCAGGCCTTTCTTGGTAATGAGGAACGTTTGTTGCGGCTTAAATCCTCACAACAAGAATACCTTAACAGCTTTGGCATCGCATTCGATACCCTGGGCTACTTCGAGTATCGTCTGCGCGTGGGTGTGGCGCATGAACGTATCGGACTACCCATGGACCTTTACCTTGCGGCCTATCGCAAGCTGGAAGAGCTGATCGTCGCCTGCATTCCAACCCAACGATTACTCCCACGGACTCTTTCAGAATACGTGCGCCCGATCCGCAAAATCGTGCAGCTGGACATCTCGCTTGCCATCGACGCCTACAATAACAGGCGTAACGACCTCCTTTCTTCCTCGCTGGAGGCGGTGGAGCGTGAACGCGACGATCTGCATTCGCAATTAATGCACGATACCTTAACGGGGGCCCTCAGCCGCCGATTCATCCTGGAGAATCTCAATAAGCAGCTGGCCCAGTTGTCTCGCCAGCCCGGGCGCCATCTCAGCATTGCCCTGATGGATCTGGATCACTTCAAGACCGTCAACGATAATTTCGGTCACCTTGTCGGCGACAAGGTGTTATACGAATTCAGTCGAGTCGTTTGTCACCGTGTCCGCGAACAGGATTATTTTGGACGTTTCGGTGGCGAGGAATTTTTATTGATTTTGGTGGGCATCGATCTGGAAGAGGCGGAATCCGTGCTCGATCGTATCCGTGAAGCAACCCAGCAACAAGTCTTCAGCTACAACGGCGAAGACATCCCTCTGACCGTGAGCATTGGCTGTACCCAGGCCCACCCCAACGAAAAAATCGATGATCTCATCGAGCGAGCGGACAGCGCCTTATATCAGGCAAAACAGATAGGGCGTAACCGGGTCGTTTGTCACTAGTCAGTGCCGCGTGCGCGAGGGGATCACCAGGGGAATGGCCTGGGTTGTTTGCCCTAAAATAGTGCGCGCGCGCTGACTGCCAGTATCCTGTAACAGGTCTAAGGCATGGAGTGGGTCCAGCTGCTGGTCCCGTGCATGCATGCTGCGCATGGCCTGCAAGGTATCCATCAAAGAGACAAACGAGTCCGAGAGATGGTGGAACATTTCCGCCATGGCGGCTTGAGCTGCTTCTGCAACATTATGGTATGCTGTTCGCCCAAGATCGACGTAATAGCTGACACGAACGCGTCTTTTCTCTGCACGTTTGGGGAATAAACCAGAAAAGAGCAGGCACTGGTCACCCACGTCCCGCATTTTCTCGCGACGCTCGCTGCCCGCCGTCTGGGCGCCATGGAGATAGTCCAGGGCCATGACCTTCGCGGCCAATTCCGGCCTGCCGGTATAGCGCATCAGTAAAAACACCAGATAGCTCTCCAGCTCTTCGTCCAGGTGTACGCCATTGAAAGCCTCCGCCTCCTTGACCAGATCATGCCACTGGGCGGTAGCTTCTTGTTCCACGAACAGCTTTGCCATGTCGCTTACCTCCGATATACACGTTACAGCGTCCAAAGGTGCCTGCGTATTTAAAGCGTAGACACATACAAATTTTTCTTCAGCCCTTACAGGGCGTCGTTTCGCCGGTATAATCCACTGTTTTCCAGTCGTTTTTTGTTTTGGAGCAGTCTTGTCGAGCACAACTATTAACCGTCAGGCACCGGCGACCTTTCAGGGTTTGATTCTGGCCCTGCAGCACTATTGGGCAGAGCAGGGCTGTGTGCTGCAGCAACCCTACGATATGGAAATGGGCGCGGGCACGTTTCACCCGGCGACCTTTTTGCGCGCCATTGGGCCGGAACCCTGGAGCGCAGCCTACGTGCAGCCCTGCCGTCGCCCCACTGATGGCCGTTATGGCGAAAATCCCAATCGTTTGCAGCATTACTATCAGTTCCAGGTTGTCATCAAACCCTCACCGTTAGACATTCAAGAACTGTACCTGAATTCGCTGCGGGCCCTGGGTATCGACCCTTTGGTTCACGACATCCGTTTCGTGGAAGACAACTGGGAGTCACCGACTTTGGGGGCCTGGGGCCTGGGCTGGGAGGTCTGGCTCAATGGCATGGAAGTCACCCAGTTCACGTATTTTCAGCAAGTCGGCGGTCTCGACTGCAAACCGGTGACGGGCGAGATCACCTACGGTCTGGAACGCATTGCCATGTACTTGCAGGCCAAGGAGAGTTTGTTTGATCTGGTTTGGGCGGATGGACCCTTAGGGCGCGTTACCTACGGTGACGTGTTTCATCAGAACGAAGTGGAACAGTCCACTTACAATTTCGAAAAGGCTGATACCAAGGTGCTGTTCCAATGGTTTGATACCTGCGAGACACAAAGCAAGGCACTCATCGAAGACGGCCTGCCTTTGCCTGCCTATGAACAAGTCATGAAGGCATCACATACTTTTAATTTACTCGATGCCAGGCGCGCCATCTCGGTAACCGAACGTCAGCACTATATATTAAGAATACGCAACCTCGCCCGGGACGTCGCGGAGGCGTTTTATGCCGCTCGCGAAGCCCTCGGCTTTCCCATGTGTGAAAGCGTGAAGGGAGGCCATCCGTGAGTGAGGTGCGAGATCTCTTGATCGAAATCGGCACCGAAGAGTTGCCGCCCAAAGCGTTATTGCGGCTGTCAACGGCCTTTACCGAAGCAATGCAAGCCAACCTGGAGCAGGCCGGGCTCGGCTTTGCATCCGTCCACGCGTTTGCCTCACCTCGACGTCTTGCCCTGTTAGTGCGTGAACTGCAGACACATCAGGCGGATAAAGACATTGAACGCCGCGGACCGGCCTTGCAGGCCGCCTTCGATGATCAGGGTAATCCCAGCAAGGCTGCCCTGGGTTTTGCCAATTCCTGTGGTGTCGAGGTATCTGCCTTGGACAAACTGGAAACGGATAAAGGCAGTTGGCTGGTGTATCGCGCACGCGAGTCAGGGGCAGCGACCTCGACATTGATCCCCGCCATGGTCAACGATGCGCTGAACAAGCTGCCGATCCCCAAGCGCATGCGCTGGGCGGATCTCGACGCGCAATTCGTACGCCCTGTGCACTGGATAGTGCTGTTGTTCGGTGACGATGTCATCGACGACACGATCCTGAGTGTGCAAAGTAACCGCGAAACCCGGGGACATCGGTTTCTACACAACAAGTCGATTTACATCCCGGCGCCCGCGGAGTACGAAGTGCTGTTGGAAAGCGAGGGCAAGGTTATTGCGGACTTTGCACGCCGGCGCGAAACCATTCGTGGCCAGGTCGAACAGGCCGCACACCAGCTTAACGGCGTCGCGGTGATCGATAAAGATCTGCTGGATGAAGTGACATCCATGGTCGAATGGCCGGTGGCCGTAATTGGCAATTTCGAACAACGTTTTCTGCAGGTGCCACAGGAAGCGCTCATTTCCACCATGTCCGCCAATCAGAAATATTTTCATGTACTCGACAAGCAAGGCAAGCTGCTAGCGCACTTTATCACCATCAGCAACATCGAAAGCCGCGATCCCGACAAGGTCCGTGAAGGAAATGAGCGCGTTATCCGCCCGCGTTTCGCCGATGCCGAGTTCTTCTGGAATCAGGATCGCAAACAGGCGCTGGCGTCCCGTCTCGAACAGCTCAAAAGCGTCGTCTTCCAAAAACAACTGGGCACGCTGTACGACAAGACCCAACGCGTTGCCAGACTCGCCGAGACGATTGCTATGCAGATCGATGGCGACAAGCTGCAGGCATTGCGTGCCGCGGAATTGTGTAAGTGCGACCTGATGACCGCCATGGTGGGCGAGTTTCCTGAATTGCAGGGCGTCATGGGCCGTTACTATGCGCAGCACGACGGCGAGCCCGGCGATGTCGCCCGTGCTATCGATGAGCACTACATGCCGCGTTTTGCCGGCGATCAACTGCCACAGACGAAAACCGGTCAGGCCGTTGCCATTGCCGATCGTCTGGATACCTTGCTCGGCATTATTGCAGTCGGTCAGTTACCCACCGGTGATAAAGACCCCTATGCGCTACGCCGCGCCGCCCTGGGCGTGTTGCGGTGCATGGTCGAACATGATCTGGCGCTGGATTTGATGCCGCTGCTCAGTACCGCGGCGGAACATTTCCCGAAGGATGTGAAGGCCAAAAAGGCGATCGATGCGACGATAGATTTTATTCTGGAACGTCTGCGGGTTTATTACACCAGCCAGGACATCAAACTGGACGTATTCGAATCGGTCTTCAGTCAGCGTCCGACGCAACCCAATGATTTCAATGCACGCGTGCTGGCGGTCAATGCCTTCCGACAATTGGTGGAGGCGGAAAGCCTGTCTGCCGCCAATAAGCGCATCTCGAATATCCTGAAAAAGACCGATGAGGCCATCCCGGCAACTGTCGACGAAGGCTTACTGGAAAGCACTGCTGAAAAGGCCTTGGCGAAACAGGTTCAGGAGCTAAGCGAGCAGGTCGCACCCTTGATCGCTGATCGCAATTACACCGAGATACTCCATCAACTGGCGGCATTGCGCAGTAACGTTGATTCCTTTTTTGATGACGTGATGGTGATGGTGGATAACCAGGCCTTGCGTCAAAACCGTCTGGCCCTGTTATCGCGTTTGCGTAATCTGTTCCTGCAGGTTGCAGATATTTCCCAGTTGCAAGGTACCGGTTAGGACATCCACATGACACATTCCGATGCTTATCAAGACATGCTGGCCGCCGTGCAGGCCTTTCACGACAAGCACGATTTCAAAAACACCGGCGGCGAAGACATGTTGTATCGCGTGGCCTTGATGACGGAAGAGCTGGGCGAGATCGCCGAGTGTGTCACCAAGGGACGTGATAAGCAGGTCCTTGCTGAAGAAGTTGCGGATTTGTTTATTCTGTTAATCGGTACCGGGATCGCCGCCGATTTTGATCTCAAAGAGGCCTTCTGGAACAAGATGGACAAGATCATGCAGCGAGAATCAAAGATGATTAATGGCCGTATCCGCGTCTCCGAGTTTCGTGAAAAATAGGCGATGAAACTGGTCATCCTCGACAGGGACGGCGTCATCAACGAAGACTCCGACGCCTTCATCAAATCTCCGGATGAGTTCATTCCCATTCGCGGTTCCCTCGAGGCCATCGCACGGCTGAATCATGCCGGCTATATGGTGCTGGTTGCCACCAACCAGTCCGGCATTGCGCGCGGCTTGTTTACAATGGACGCACTGAACCAGATCCATGACAAACTCAAACGCCAGTTGAGTGCCTTTGGGGGCCGCATTGACGGGATCTTTTTTTGTCCGCACGGACCCGATGACAGGTGCCATTGTCGCAAGCCTCAACCCGGACTCTTCGAAGAAATCGCTCAACGACTGGAGATCGACCTTTTTGGTGTACCGGCTGTCGGTGACTCCTTGCGTGATCTACAGGCAGCGCAGCAGGTTGGCGCCGCGCCCGTGCTGGTGCGCACCGGTAAAGGCGAGCGCACACTGGCTAAAAGTGACGGGCTCCCCGGCGTACCAGTCTTCCCGGATTTGGCAGCATATGTCGATCACCTGCTAGAAGGTCAGTTGTAATGCTGTTTTTGCGTTCCCTGTTGTTTAGTGTTTATATGATCTTCTCGACCATGCTCACAGGCACCATGGTCTTTTTACTTTTTCCATTTCCTTACGCATGGCGTTACAACATCATCAATGTCTATGCGCGTTCGATCGTCTCTGCGCTGACCATGCTCTGTGGCATCGACTACAAGGTCGAAGGCCAGGAACATATCCAGGCACCGGCGATCATCTTCAGTAAACACCAGTCCACCTGGGAAACCTACATCCTGCAACTTATCTTTCCACCGATCAGCTTTGTCTTTAAATCCGAGCTCCTGTGGCTACCTTTTTTTGGCTGGGGCCTCGCCGCGATGAAACCGATCTCGATTCAGCGGGGAACGGGTAAAAAGGCCGTTCAGCAGCTGGTCCAAGGTGGAATCCGGCGTCTGCAGGAAGGCCTGAGTGTTGTGATATTTCCCGAGGGCACCCGCACCCAGGCCACCGGTCCGGGACGGTATCGCATCGGGGGCGCCGTGTTGGCGGCCGAGAGTGGATACCCGGTGATCCCGGTGGCGCATAACGCCGGCGAATTCTGGCGCCGCAAAGGCTTCATCAAACGGCCCGGTGTCATCACCGTGCGCGTCGGACCGCCCATCGAAACCAAAGGCAAAAAGCCGGAAGCTATTCTGGAAGAGGCACGGCAATGGATTGAGACGCAGATGCCGCAGATCACTCAGGGTCAATATACCGCGCAATAAAAAAGGGAGCCTATGGCCCCCTTTTTCATAACCTTATCCAGACAGCATTAAATATCCAGATTCATCGCATTGAGCGCGTTGTCTTCAATGAATTCCCTGCGCGGTTCGACCTGGTCGCCCATCAGGGTCGTAAAGATTTCATCGGCTGCAATGACATCCTCGATCTGGACATGCAACAACCGCCGACTGTCGGCGTTCAGTGTGGTTTCCCACAACTGCTCAGGATTCATTTCGCCAAGGCCTTTATAGCGCTGGATGTGTTGGCCACGCTTCGCCTCGTCCAGTAGCCAGGACATCGCCTGCTTGAATGAACTGACAGTCTGCTTACGTTCACCTCGCACAACATAGGCACCTTCACCCAGTAACCCATGCAGCTGTTCCCCCAGTGTCTTGATGGCCTGATATTCACCACTGGCAAAAAAATCGTTTAAAATGACGTGATCTGTAGAGATTCCGTGGCGAATTGTCGAGATCCTGCATTGCCACTGCGCCGTTTCACCCTGCCGGGGTTTGACAGTCATGGTGTACCGGGTCGTGTCGAGTTCGTCACTTTGCATGCGCGCGTCCAATTCCGCAAACCAGCCAGCGGCGGTTTCCATCTCGACCTCACTGGACAGGCTGGGCATCGTCAGCATTTTCTCCAGGACCTCAGTGGGGTAACGCCGTGACAAGCGCTGGATGCTCTCCATCACCTGCATATATTGTCGCGCCAGCACCTCCACTGCCTGGCCACTGAGGGCCGGTGCCGTTTCATTAACATGCAATTCACAACCATCCAGGGCGGTGGCCAGCAGATAACCGGTGAGCTCGGTATCATCTTTGACATAACGCTCCTGTTTACCTTTCTTCACCTTATATAAGGGTGGCTGCGCAATGAAGATGTGGCCGTTTTCGATCAATTCCGGCATTTGCCGATAAAAGAAGGTCAGGAGCAACGTGCGAATATGTGAGCCGTCCACGTCGGCATCTGTCATGATTATGATGCGATGATAGCGTAACTTGTTGAGATCGAACTCCTCTTTGCCAATCCCGCAGCCCAGTGCCGTAATCAGGGTTCCCACCTCCGCGGACGACAGCATTTTGTCGAACCTCGCCTTTTCAACGTTCAATATCTTGCCTTTAAGGGGAAGGATCGCCTGAAATCGGCGATCACGCCCCTGTTTGGCAGAACCGCCAGCGGAATCACCCTCCACCAGGAACAGCTCGGATTGCGCCGGATCCTTTTCCTGGCAATCCGCCAGTTTGCCCGGGAGACCGGCAATATCCAATGCGCCTTTGCGGCGAGTCATCTCTCGGGCCTTGCGGGCTGCTTCACGCGCACGGGCAGCATCCACCACTTTCGAGGCAATGTTGCGGGAATCCTGCGGACTCTCTAACAGATAATCGTTAAATTTTTCACTGACCACAGACTCCACTACACCCTTCACCTCGGAAGACACCAATTTGTCTTTGGTCTGTGAGGAGAATTTCGGGTCCGGGACCTTTACAGAAAGTACCGCAGTAAGCCCTTCGCGCGCGTCATCACCACTAGGGGTGACCTTGGCCTTTTTCGCAAGCCCTTGATTCTCAATGTAATTATTCAAGGTTCTTGTGAGGGCCGCACGATAGCCGGCGAGGTGTGTGCCACCATCCCGCTGCGGGATGTTATTCGTGAAGCAAAAGATGTTTTCCTGATAGGAATCATTCCACTGCATGGCCACTTCAACGGTAATACCATCGCGCTCGGTATTCACATAAAACACAGTATCGTGCAGCGGGGTCTTGTTGCGGTTCAAATGCTCTACGAACGCCTTGATCCCACCCTGGTACTCAAATTTATCTGTCTTACCGTCACGTTCGTCCGTCAATGTGATACAGACGCCGGAATTGAGAAAGGACAGTTCGCGCAGGCGTTTTGCGAGGATATCGTAGTGGAAGACGGTATCGGTAAAGATCGTGGGACTGGGAAGAAACCGGATTTCTGTCCCCGTATTCTCGGTTTCCCCTACCACCTTCAATTCACCTAAGGGATCGCCTAATTTGTATTCCTGATACCAGACCTTGCCGTCACGGCGAATGGTAAGGCGCAACAGTTCGGACAGGGCGTTCACCACGGAGACACCTACGCCATGAAGCCCGCCTGATACCTTGTAGGAATTACTGTCAAACTTCCCGCCTGCGTGAAGTACGGTCAGGATCACTTCAGCGGCAGATCGACCCTCTTCGGCGTGATAATCCGTTGGGATACCACGGCCGTCATCGCGCACAGAGACGGAGCCATCCGTATGGATGGTGACGTCGACTTTGTTACAAAACCCTGCCAGCGCCTCATCGATGGAGTTGTCCACAACTTCGAAGACCATATGGTGGAGTCCGGTGCCATCGTCCGTATCACCGATGTACATTCCTGGGCGTTTGCGAACCGCATCCAGGCCTTTTAACACCTTAATGTTTGAAGAATCGTATTTCGAATTCTTTTTGTCCTTCTCATCCGCCATAACAGTGGTCTCCTCGAGGCAAGCGCAAAATTATACCACTTCGTGAAATTGACCGTGTTCCACGTGAAACACTTTTTTCTCTTTCCACTGGTCTACAGGCAGCAGATTTGATTCTGTCGCAGTCACAAACAACTGAGCCCCTGTATCGGCAGCCGCTGAGATCAGCTTTTCGCGCCTAATTGGGTCCAGTTCAGCTGGCAAATCATCAATTAGCAATATCCCTGGCCTTGGTGCACTTGCTACTTGCGCCAGATACATCGTACAAACCAGCAATTTTTGCTGTCCGCGAGAGAGTATTTGCCTGACCGAGTGTCCATTGATAGTAACGTGAATATCCGCACGGTGTGGCCCGCTTTGGGTAAAGCCACGCTCCTGGTCCTGTGCAAAATCCCGCCGAAGTTGCTGAGCAAAACTTTCACTCGCCTGATTCCAGCCAGGCCGATAACGAAACTCTACTTCCATCTCCAGAAGCAGTTGGCCGTATTGGCTCAGTGCTGGAGTCAATGACTCCAGGTAAGCGAGCCGATGGGAGTGCAGTGCTGTAGCTTCATCCAGAAGGGGTTTATCCCATGCCTGGACAGCTTCTCGCCCACCCCCTTGACGAAGAACATGATTGCGCTGGCGTAATACACGATGATACCGCTGCCAGCAGGCCAGATAGCCTGGTTTCACGTGGAACACCCCCCAATCCAGATACTGGCGGCGCATCTTCGGCCCCTGCTCGAGAATTTCATGGGATTCTGGGGTAATCACATGCAATGCCTGAAGCGCGATAAGATCCGTACTCCGGCTCAGCAAACTCCCGTCCAGTTTGACAATCGATTTCTTGTTTTCCCGGGCGTAACCCAAAACATGCAAGCGCCCATCGTCACGAATCTCACCAACCACGAGCAACTGTTCATGATTATGTTGAATAAGCTGATCAACACGAGATGTCCGAAATGACCGGCCTCGGCAAAGCAGGGAAATGGCCTCCAGAAGACTAGTCTTGCCACTGGCATTAGGACCGGCAATGACATTAATACCTTTGGAAAAACCAAAATTTGCGTCGGAAATATTCCTCAAAGAGGAAATCTTGAGTTTCTCGAGGGGCATCGCGCCCGATCTCAATCAAAGCCGCATGGGCATAATGACGTAACGGGATTGCTCTTCCTTAACTCCCTGCACAAGGCAGGAATGATTGGAGTCAGTGAAGGCGACTTGGACATCGTCGCTACGGATAGCCGACAAGGCATCCATGAAATAGCCGATATTAAAGCCGATTTCGAATTCATCCCCCTGATAGCTCACTTCGATTTCTTCCTCGGCTTCTTCCTGTTCCGGGTTATGAACACTGGCGCGAAGCAGATTGGATTCCAGTTGCAAGCGCATCCCCCGGAATTTTTCATTCGAAAGCACGGCAATGCGATTGAACACCTGATGTAGCTGTTCACGATTAACGACCATCTTTTTACCAGGATTAGATGGGATAACCTGCTGATAATCAGGGAATTTGCCATCAATCAACTTGGAAGTAAAAGTAACGCTGGGCAGAATCAGACGAATGTGATTTTTGCCAATCTGGATTTCTACCGGGGTATCTTCTACCTCGAGAAGTCGCTGTAGTTCAGTGACCCCCTTTCTGGGCACGATTACCTGACGTGAGTCTGTCACGCCCGTATCGCAACTGATAGAGCTATACGCGAGGCGATGCCCGTCCGTTGCCACTGTTGTCACATGTTGCGGCGTGATCTCCAGCATCATGCCATTCAGATAGTAGCGCACATCCTGCTGCGCCATGGCAAACTGCGTTTGTTCAATCAGTTGCTTGAGCTGGTGTTGGGGCAAGCGAAAACTGACCGGGGTTTCGATCGGCTCTATATTCGGGTATTCGACTGCAGGCAAGGTAGTCAGCGTAAATCGGCTGCGGCCTGAACGAATGGTAGCCCGTTCTTTTTCAATATTGATTTCTATCTTGGCACCATCGGGTAAGGTTTTGCATAGATCCATCAACTTCCGTGCCGGCAAGGTAATATCGCCATCCTGATCGGAATCGACTTCCGTGGTCGCTACCATCTCTACTTCCAGGTCGGTACCGGTTAGGGTCAGGACCTTGCCCGTCACACTCAATAAGGTATTCGCCAAAATCGGCGATGTTTGACGACGTTCGACGACGCTACTCACAATTTGCAGGGGTTTAAGCAATGTTTCCCGCTGAGCCGTGATTTTCATGCTGGTCCTTTATTATTAAATATATATATAAAATACTTATTACTATTAGCAAAGCCGAAATCTGTGAATAAGTCTAAATTTGTTTTTTATATCAGAAAGTTAAAGTCTCGAAAACCTATCTGATGACTTCCGTATCACATGTGAGCCAGCTGTGGATAAGTTGTGAACGTTATTCGATGTAAATCCGTGTCTGCCAATGATGCACATCTTATCCACAGCTAGTCCTCAAGTACTTAAGGTTCGGAGTAGATTCGCCAGATCTTCTGCGACGCGTGAATCACTTTCACGCAATTCATTAATCTTGCGACAGGCATGCAGCACCGTCGTATGGTCACGACCACCGAAGGCGTCGCCAATCTCTGGCAGGCTATGATTCGTCAATTCCTTGCATAAGGACATCGCTAACTGACGGGGACGCGCGACGGAACGGTTTCGGCGCTTGGATAAAATATCAGCGACACGAATTTTGTAATACTCGGCGACTGTCTTTTGAATATTCTCGATAGTGACAAGCTTGTCCTGGAGTGCCAGTAAATCGCGCAAGGCCTCCTTGGCAAAGTCCATCGTGATGGCGCGGCCGGTGAATTGTGCATTAGCGATAACGCGCCGCAAGGCGCCTTCCAATTCACGGATATTGGAACGCAGGCGCTTCGCGATAAAAAAGGCCACTTCATTGGGGAGGTCGACATTGGAAAGCTGCGCCTTGTTCATCAGGATAGCGACTCGTGTTTCCAGTTCCGGTGGTTCGATAGCCACGGTGAGACCCCAGCCAAACCGGGATTTCAATCGCTCTTCGAGGCCATCAACCTCCTTCGGGTAGCGATCACAGGTCATGATGATCTGTTGTTGACCTTCCAGCAGGGCGTTGAAGGTGTGAAAGAACTCTTCCTGGGAGCGTTCCTTGCCGGCAAAGAACTGGATGTCATCGATGATGAGCGCATCAACCGAGCGATAATGCCGTTTGAATTCATCGATGGCGTTGTGCTGCAAGGCCTTCACCATATCCGCGACAAAACGTTCCGAATGCAGATATACGACTTTTGCATTGGGTTTGGAGCTGGCGATGGCATTGCCGACGGCATGCACCAGATGGGTTTTACCCAGACCGACACCGCCGTAGATAAACAAGGGGTTGTATGCACCACCGGGGTTCATGGCTACCTGGCTGGAGGCTGCACGAGCCAGCTGATTGGATTTACCCTCGACGAAGGATTCAAAGGTGTAATTCGGGTTCAGGCTACTATTGCGAGTTGGGGTCGTATTGGTCGCCGGTTTAGGGCGGGCAGCTGGCGCGGGCTCAGCCAGTCGAGTGCCGATCTCGACACGCAGTGCAGGGACAGGATTGCCCAGCTGGTCGAGAATTTCACCGATACGCTGCAAAAAACGCTCGTCGATCCAGTCTTTTACGAACCGATTGGGTGCGAGGAGGCGCAGGCCCTGGTCATCGCTGACGGCATGCAGAGGTCGAATCCAGGTGTTGAACTGCTGCGGGCTGAGCTCCCTCTCTAATTGCACGAGACATTCATCCCAAAGCGTCTGTGACACCCGTCCATTCCCCTTTATTACTATGAATTTTTGTCGCCGATAAAAAATCCGCTCGGTGAGCGGACGAGGGATCCTACGCCTTCTACCCTGACTTATCCACACCCTGCTTAACATGCTGTTTCGGCACTGATTTACCCTGTGGTGGTTGACACATCTCGGTCAAAACAGTAACCTTGCCGCCTTTTCCGACGCCATTGCGTCCTTATTTGACAGAGAGCTAACCGCGGTAACGGCCATGAAACGAACTTTTCAGCCCAGTAAATTAAAACGTAAACGCACTCACGGTTTCCGTGCCCGCATGAGTACCCGCAACGGTCGCAAGATCCTCAGTCGCCGCCGTGCCAAGGGTCGCAAGCGCTTGACTGTCTGATCTGCCCATCAGCAAGGACTTTCAGGTTTCAATTTCCCACTGGCGTTTCAGCCGCACCCAACGTCTGACCAAGGGTGAGGAATTCAAACGTGTATTTGCATCTGCCCGTCGCGCCAGAGATGAATATTTTGTGGTACTGGGGCAAAATAGCGGACAAACAGTTGCTCGGCTCGGCCTGGCCATTCCGCGCAAATACATAAAGACCGCGGTAGCACGTAACCGCATCAAGCGTCTCGTTCGTGAAAGTTTTCGGCAACATCAACATGCCTTGTCCGGAGTCGATCTCGTTGTTACGTTGCGCCGTGATGCTTCGGGTTTGAGCAACCGGGAAATCGTTCAACGTTTGGAAAGACACTGGCAACAGGTCAAACAGCTATGCGACGCATCTTGATCGGATTGATTACCGCGTATCGGTACATCCTGAGCCCCTTCATCGGGCAGCATTGCCGTTTTACGCCCACGTGTTCTGAGTATGCAATGGAAGCTATCGATCGGTTCGGCGCAATAAGAGGGAGTTGGATGGCCCTGCGTCGGCTGTTACGATGTCACCCGTTTCATGCCGGCGGTCTTGACCCCGTCCCCGAACACCATCCCCATAAGCATAATACGAAAGTGAAGTAATCAATTATGGAACAACAACGCCTGTTTCTGTTTGCCATCCTGGCTGCACTCAGTTTTATGATCTACACCCAGTGGCAAAAGGACTACGGTCCGCAACCCGCGCCTACGCAAACGGCGAACACCCAAGCAGGCAGCGGTGCCAGTGCACCAGGCGAGCAGTCGATGCCAGTGCCGACCAGTACTGACAAACAGACATCATCCGATAACAAGGCTGTTGCGCAAGTCGAAACCCATGGCCAGGACATCGTCGTCGAAAGCAATGTGTACCACGCCGTCATCGACAGCCAGGGCGGCGACCTGCGCGAGCTGGACTTGAAAAAATATTCCGTCGCGGTGAACAAACCCGATCAACCGTACCGTTTACTCGAAGAAACCCCGCAACGCGATTTCGTGGTGCAGTCCGGATTTTTCGTCGCCAATAATAAACAGCTGCAGGACCTGACACCCTCTCGCCAGACGGTGTATCAGACTGCGCAGACCAGGTACGAGATTACCAAGGAAGCCACCAATGTGGATCTGGTCTGGCGCAATCGCGAAGGCATGGAATTTATTATTCGTTATACCTTCAGCCCGGACAGTTACCACATCAAGGTAAGTCACATCATCAATAATCCCACCAGCAATACCTGGCAGGGCAGTGTTTATTTGCGTCTGGAACGCACGCCGCCGGCAGAACACAAGGGCCTGGCGTCTTTGCCGACCTATGCAGGTCCGGTGTATTACAGCCCGGATGATAAATATAAGAAAGAGAAGTTTTCGGCTATCGACGAAGCGAATCCAAAAGATGGCAGCCAGTATGATGCCATTAATCGCCAGTTTGCCGGTGGTTGGGCCGCCATGATCGAACACTACTTTGTCGGCGCCTGGATTCCACCTAAAGATGAAGTCTATCGGTATTTCACCGGCAAACTGAGTAATAACCGCTACCTGATCGGCATGACCTCGCCGAAAAAGGCGGTGGCTGCCAAGAGCCAGATGACAACCACAGCGGATTTGTTCGTCGGCCCCAAACTGATTAAAGCACTGGACAAGGTCGCGCCGGGCCTGGACCTGTCCGTGGACTACGGCTACATGAGCTTTTTGTCCAAGCCGCTGTTTATCGTACTGAGCTGGATCCACGGTGTGGTCGGTAACTGGGGCTGGTCCATCATCCTGCTGACACTCTTCATCAAACTGGCCTTCTATAAATTGTCCGAGACCAGCTACAAGTCCATGGCCAACATGCGCAAGCTGCAACCGCGCCTCGCTGCCATCAAACAGCGTTTCGGCGATGACAAGCAGAAATACCAGCAAGCCATGATGGAGATGTATAAGAAAGAAAAGATCAATCCGCTGGGCGGCTGTCTGCCGATCCTGATCCAGATTCCTGTCTTTATCGCGCTGTATTACATGCTGCTGGAGAGCGTGGAGTTGCGCCAGGCCGACTGGATTCTCTGGATCAAGGACCTCTCGGTGAAGGACCCGTACTTCGTTTTGCCGATCATCATGGGTATTTCCATGTTCATCCAGCAAAGACTCAATCCGACACCGGTGGATCCCATGCAGGCCAAGGTCATGATGTTTTTACCGGTAGTCTTTACGGGCCTGTTCCTGTTCTTCCCGTCGGGTCTGGTCCTGTACTGGGTGGTGAACAATACCCTGTCCATTGCACAGCAGTGGTATATCACCCGGGTGGTGATCAAGGAAGACAAACCCAAAACTTAGCGACGATACATGCTGATGACGCGCTGTTGGGTGTCGTTATCAAACTAAGGATCGTCTCGGCCATTGCAATGGGGACGGCATCGCATCATGTCCGCAACTGATATCGATACCATCGCCGCGCAAGCCACCCCCAGCGGTCGCGGTGGTGTGGGCATCATCCGCGTCTCCGGCCCCATGGTCCGCGACATAGCCATCGCCGTGCTTGGTCGCTGTCCGCTACCACGCTATGCAGAGTATCTGCGTTTTCACGATCAGGAACACCGCGTTATCGATGAAGGTATCGCGTTGTTCTTCCCGACCCCGCATTCCTTTACCGGCGAAGATGTCCTCGAGTTGCAGGGTCACGGTGGCCCGGTGGTCATGGACTTGTTATTGCAGACGGTGATCGCCTGCGGCGCTCGCCTCGCGCGACCCGGCGAGTTCAGCGAACGCGCCTTCCTGAATGACAAGCTCGACCTGGCCCAGGCCGAAGCGATTGCCGATCTGATCGATGCCGGTTCGGACCAGGCGGCGCGTTCCGCCTTGCGATCCCTGCAAGGCGAATTTTCCCACGTAGTGCATGCCCTGGTCGCAGAGGTCACCCGTTTGCGGGTCTACGTGGAGGCCTCCCTGGATTTTCCGGAAGAGGAGATCGATTTTCTCAGTGCGGGCAATGTGTCCGGTCAAATCACGGATTTGATCGAGACACTCGATAGCATCCTGCGCCAGGCCCAGCAGGGCAGCCTGCTCAAGGAAGGGATAAGGCTGGTGCTTGCAGGCCAGCCGAATGCCGGTAAATCTAGCCTGCTCAATGCCCTGGCCCGGCGCGAGGCGGCGATCGTCACCGAGATCCCGGGGACGACGCGTGATGTGATCCGCGAAGAGATTCATCTGGATGGGCTGCCGGTGCATATCATCGATACCGCCGGTCTGCGTGAGAGTGTGGACGTGGTGGAACAGGAGGGGATTCGCCGCACCTGGCAGGCCATCGAACAGGCCGATGGCATGTTATTGATCATTGATGATCGCCATGGCGTCACTGCGGCGGACGAACAAATACTCTCGACGGTACCGGCGGGATTACCGGTGATTCGTGTCCACAATAAAATAGATATTTCCGGACGGCCTGCCGGCATCATTGCGCAGAACGCGCGCCAGGGCGTGGCCATCTCGGCCAAACAAGGCCTGGGACTGGAACAGTTGGTCGACGCGATCAAAGACTTGGCGGGATTTCGCGCGGCGGGTGAGGGGACCTTCATGGCAAGGCGCCGACATCTGCATGCCCTGGAACGCGCCAGCCTGCATTTGCAGCAGGCCTACGACCAAAGCCGCATAGGGCAGGCGGAATTCGTGGCGGAAGAACTCAAGGCGGTGCAGGACAGACTGGGCGAGATCACCGGCGAGGTCAGCAGTGACGATTTACTTGGAGAGATCTTCAGCCAGTTCTGTATCGGAAAATAGTGCTATGGTTAACCTATTCAATCCGGATAGCGTGCACGTGAAAACAATAATAATCGGCATGATCATGGCAATGACGTTCGCTACATCCGCCTGGGCTGACGACCTCCCGGACCGATCACACAAACCCAATCTCGATAACAACTGGTACGCCGGGCTTGCGCTGGGAACGCTGGCCTACCGGCAGGATACGCTGCCGGATTTTCGCATGGATGATAGACGCATCGTAGTGGGCAAACAGTGGAACCGCTACCTGGGGACAGAGGTGCATCTGGGTGGCGGGGTTGATGACACCGAAAGCATCAACGGCATTCCCGTGCACCTGAGAATAGACAATTATGTTGCTGGCTTTATCAAGGGCTCGTTCAATGTAGATGCGCCGGTAAAGGATATGGATCGCCTCCGCGTGTATGGTCTGCTCGGTGTCAGCCGCATCAAAGCCACAAGTGATGATACGGTGTTTAGCCAAAGTGGGGCGCAAACGCGCGCGGCGTTCGGTATGGGACTGGAGCTTATCGTCGATCGCCTGGCATTGCAGCTCGGTTATCTGCGCTACGTTAACGGATCCGCCAATGGTCACGACTATACGCTGGACAGTTTGCATCTGGGTGTGATGTATGAATTTGCCGGTGATTAATTGCAGGTAGGCATGAAGATTACAAAACTGATTGCGGGATTTATTCTTCTGGCGGTTACCTGTGTAGCCCACGCCGTCATGCCCGCCGATGGTAATGTCACGCAACAGGCCTTGGCTATGGGCGTCATCGTCAAAATGCGCGATAACGCAACACCACCGGCGATCGCTAAAGCCGGTGGGCAGCCACGCCTCAATGCAAGCACGCTCGCCGTGATGAAAGTGGTTGCCGCCACAGACCTCAAGTTCAAACGCACCGCTACGCAAGGGACGCAGGTATTGAATTTTTCCCAGGCGATGTCCCTGGCGGATGCGCAGGCGGTTGCCGAACGCCTGATGACCTTGCCCGACGTCGAGTACGCCACACCGAATATTATTTATCATCCGTTGGACACCACGCCGGATGACCCGCGCTTTGTGGACGGCACGCAGTGGTCGCTGGATGGCGCTTTAGCAGGTGCCAACCTGCCTGCGGCGTGGGATACGACGACCGGGAGTGCCGCTGTCCCGATTGCCATTATCGACACCGGTTACACAGAGCACTCGGAACTGAACTATGCGGCATTTGCTGCAGAAGGATATGACTTTATCAGCGACCCGACCATGGCCGGTGATGGTAACGGTCGCGACCACGATGCGCGTGATGAAGGGGACTTTTGTACGACGCCGTTGATTCCGCCACCCACCGCAAGTTCGTGGCACGGTACTGCAGTCATGTCGATCATCGGTGCCCTGACCAACAACGCAACACTGATGGCGGGTATCAACTGGCATGCGCACATGATCCCGGTGCGCATACTCGGTCGGTGTGGTGGAACCAATGACGACCTCATTGATGCGATCCGCTGGGCGGCCGGTTTGCATGTGGCCGGTGTGCCGGATAATCCGAACCCGGCAAAAGTCATCAATATGAGTCTGGGCGGTGCCGGGACCTGTGACGCCCTGACCCAGGCTGCAATCGACGATGCGCATGCGGCCGGGGCGGTGATAATCGCGGCGGCGGGGAATGAGAACCTGCCGGCGACGGGGACGGTGCCTGCGAACTGCAATCACGTGATGCCCATTGCCGCCCACACCATCGGCGGTGATCGCGCGGTGTTTTCCAATTACGGTGACATCATCGCCCTGAGCGCGCCCGGCACGGCAATCTATATCGCTACCTGCAGCAGCTCGACGGTCTACACCTGTAAAGACAGTACGGCGGTGACGAGTAACAGCGGCACCAGTCTGTCGGCACCCATGGTCAGCGGTGTGGCGTCCCTGTTGTTTGCCGAAAATAACACCCTGAGTAATTTTTACGTGGAATCGATCCTGCGTACCTCGGCGCGACCGTTCGTTGCGGGATCGAGTTGTATCGGCGTGTGCGGCAGCGGCATGCTGGACGCCGCGGCGGCGGTCTCCCTGGCCAAGACGCTCACACCTACAGTAAATCAGATCGAGATCAGCAAGAGTGGTGGCGGCAGTATCATGCCTGTTTTCTGGATTACCCTGGGATTACTCGCCTTCGTGTGGCGAAGTATCAATGTCTGCGTCGCGCGCGCCACAGTGAAACGCAGAGCCAGCTGAGTGAGCCACCTGTCACACCATAAAGATGTGCGCGGGTCGCCACGGTAAAACCCGGCATGGATAGCAAACCGCCGTTCACATTTTCCACCACGAGCTTAATCAACATCAACACGAACAACACACTCGCCAAGCGTGGTTGTTGCGGTAGCAGCAACAGACAGCCCATCATGAACCAGCCATGCAAGACCCCGGACAGACCGGCATAATTGTGCAAGCCTGCCGGAAACCAAATTAGCCCCACGCTGATTGTCAGCGCACTGAGGCAATAGGTCAGCAGGCAGCTTTGCCAGGTATAAACGCCGACAAACAGGGCCGCAATGACGACCAGACCCAGAGCGTTATACAGATAATGCTGAAAGGTAATATGCAGCAGGTGGCAGGTGAGACCGGTCCATACCCAGTGCAGGTCCGCTGCGGGCAGGTTGAGCCGCCCATGCGGATAGGTTCCGGCGAGTTGCAACAGGCTGATCACGCATAACACCAGCAACCATGGCAGCCAGGAATGCCATTGCGCTCTGGTCAGGGAGGTGGTCATGGGGCGATACTATAACGCATATGCCCAGCCTGCACCGTCTGCTCTTACCTATATATATGTTGGCCCTGTCCGGCTGCAGCAGTGTGGGTTATTACTGGCAGGCCATTCAGGGCCACTTCGAGATTGTCGCTCGCGAACAACCCATCAAGGATATGCTTGCACAGCCCGCACTGGATCCGGAGTTGCGGCACAAGCTGGAGTTAATTCAACAGGCGCGGCAGTTCGCCAGTAACGCATTGGCCTTGCCAAAGAATGACAGCTATACCGAGTACGCCGATCTACAGCGGCCCTACGTTACCTGGAACGTCACCGTCACACCGCCCTATTCCGTGACGCCAAAACACTGGTGTTATGTCTTCGCCGGCTGTTTCAACTATCGGGGATATTTTCACAAACAGGATGCCGTGTCCTTCGCCAAACAGGATCAGCAGACCGGCGATGATGTCGCCGTCAGTGGTGCCTGGGCCTATTCCACCCTGGGCTGGTTTGACGACCCGGTGTTGAACACCATGTTGCAGCACGACGATGCCGATATGGTCGGCACCTTGTTTCATGAGCTGGGCCACCAGACCGTGTACGTGAAGGACGATAGCAGCTTTAACGAATCGTTTGCCAATACCGTGGAACAGGAGGGCCTGCGCCGCTGGTTTTTACATACCGGCCATCCAGGTCAATATCAACGCTATCTGCTGCAGCGGGAACAACGCAAGGCGATCATCGGCATGATGATAAGTACACGGCAAAAGCTCCGGGAACTGTATGCACAACCACTGACGGCTGCGCAAAAACAGCAGGGCAAACAGGAATTGTTTGCACGGTTAAAACAGACATATCAGCACTGGCGGGGACGGCACAGCTACAGTGCCTACGATCACTGGATGCAACAGGATTTGAATAATGCGCACCTTGCGCTCGTGGCTACCTACACGGATAAGGTGCCGGCGTTTCTGGCCATGCTTGCCGCGCAGCACGGCGACCTGCCTGCGTTTTATCGGGAGGCAAAGCGGGTGGGCGCGTTACCGTCGTCACAACGTATCGCCGCACTCGACAACTATGCAAAGACCGGTACGCAGATCAGCGCGATTCCTTAAGTGGTTGGAGTCTACCTAGTCTTTGTCCCGTTTAAACAAGGCATCGAATTTGGCCTTCGCCTCGTCTGAAGTCTTATCTGTTGCTGATTTGCGGCTTTCATTTTCGCCGTTGTTGGTATCGCCAAAGAGCGCCTTCAGTTCGGCCATGGCATCATCAGCGCGCGTCTTTTCCTGGGGATTGTAGGCGCCGGGCTGGGCACGGAAGTAATGACAAAAATTGGCGACGTCCACTTCCCGTGCGGGTTCCGCCATTTCATGGTCGCATTTTTCGAAATGTCCGGGATTATAGAATTTACACAGTCGGCAAACGTGCAGGTCCGCGCCGCAGGCCTTGCATTGTGCGAGGCGCACCAGGGGTTGGGGAAAATCCTTGAGTGAAGTGCCGCAACGCCAGCAAACCAGTACCGACATGACTGTCCCCTCCGTGCGGAAACCATGGCGTATATGTATCGCAATCCGTGCCGGCTGTCTATTTGCCGGCCCGCGCGCATAAAAAAGGCGGGCCGAGGCCCGCCTTGTTATCGATGTGATAGTGAGTTTATTTGGATTTCATTTCGAATTTCGGATCCATGATCATCTCGGCCCAGTAGACCTTGTCATGATCCTTACTGCCGAGTTCACCCGCCTTTTTGACGGCATCACCGTAAGTCAATTCGCCATCGAGTTGGCCGCGCTGAAACCCGCTACGCAGTTTCCAGGCAACCCGGTAACCCTTGTCGGTGCTGCGCCGGTGCAAGGGATCCGCACGATTGATATAAACACCAGCCATAACGTTCTCCTTTATTTATGGGACAAACACGTTTGCGAGAGCAGAGTATAGAGAAACGGCGGTAAATAAAAATGGCGAGGTTTTCGGGGTTATTCGCTGCTCATGGCGGCAACCAGCGCCAGTTCACCGGGTTTGACCGTGTCGACATCAAAACGTTTGGCGGCGGCCGCCATGCGGGTCAAGGCCTCCTTGATAGGCATGGCCGGCGTTGTCTCGCCCTTCTTGGCACGGTGAAAACGCACCGGGTTGATGCGCGCGACGACATAGGTCCGTAGGTAAGGCGACTTAAAGCCTTTCTTTTCCAGCTTGCCGATAATCTTTTTAACCTGATCGTCAATAGCGATCAGTCGGGCAGCGTAATCTTCCCGGGCGCGCAGACTCACCGGCAGTGTCCGATCGGCGAAGCGGTCTACCTTTTTCAAAAAAGGGCTATAGGCGCCACCGGCAAAGCGCTTGTTTTGTTCGTAGATAATGCCCAGGGTTAAAAACTCCGCTGCTTCGAAATGATCGGCGTAATCGGTTTCCTTGCTGCGCGGCCGGGTTCCGGCAAGATTGCGCGCCATGCGGATGACCTCGAGGCTGCGATCCTTCACGTTGTGCGCCTTCTCGGTATTCAGCGCCAGGATCCGGTAGGCCAGGGCCTCGTCCGGTGAAATCAAGGCCGTGATCAGCTGCAGTCCCAACACCTTGGCGGCGGCCAGACGGTGGCGGCCGTTGGGAGTCCAGAACCCGCCGTCTTCCCCGCGCACCACAATTAAGGGATCGAGAAAGGCGCCGGCCTCATCGATCTTCTGTGCCAGGCGTTTGGTGTGGGTGGGCGACAGGTCACGCTGAAAAGGTGTGGGTTGCACCGCCTTGAGCGGCAAGGTTGCCAATAGCACGGGGCGGCCGGACAAGGGCTCATGGTATGCGCCGATGGCGGCACCGCCGCAGTGGCGGATCTCTGTCACCAGACCGTGCAGGGCCGGGTCATCCAGACCCAGCACGATATCCCCCGGCGCCAGCCCGCGTTTGCGCTGACTGGGCGCCAGTTTACCGCGTGTCGCTTTTTTCTTGGCGGTCTTCTTTTTTGTCGTCTTTTTGGCGGCCATGTACGTGTACTTGATTTGGTGCGGTCAGGGCAATACTGCCTGCCGATCGGCACAGTGGCAAGCAGGATTGCGCCAGGTCAAAAAGATCAACTTGGCATCGGTGTATATTGCGGGAATGAATTATTTTAAGAAAAGGCAATCCAAACGATTAACCTGCCGTTCAGCCAAACGGCCTATGCTCCCTGTCAAGGCTCATCCGAATCAGGATAACACCATGTCCAAACTGTCACGATTTCGAATTCATGTCCCCGGAACCTTACGTTCCGTGACTGTGCTCGGCCTGGCCGGATTTTTACTCAGCGCCTGCGCCCCACCGGCATACACCGTGCGTCCGAGTGCAGCGCCGCCGCCACCACCACCGTCGGTGGAAATCTATTTTTACCCCACCAAAGGACAAAGCAAGGCGCAACAGGAACGTGACCGTTACGAGTGTTATCTGTGGGCAGTGAAACAAACAGGATTTGATCCGGGCCAGGCGCAGTTGGCGCCACACCAACGGGTGGAAGTTGTGCCTACCACACCGCCCGGTGCGGATACGGCCGCGGGTGCCGTGACCGGTGCGGTGGTGGGTTCCATCCTGTCGGGTCCGCGTGATCATGGCAGCGGCATGGTGTTTGGTGCGATTGCCGGTGCCATGCTGGGGGCCGCCTCGGACCAGGCCAAACAGGAGCAGGCCGGACGGATTCAACAACACTATGATGCCAAAGAGGCTGAACAGTATGCGCGACTGGATCGCCAGGCGCGCGACTACCGGCGTGCCATGACTGCCTGTCTGGAAGGTCGTGGTTACACGGTGCGTTAACAGAAACTGTAACGCAGACTCAAAGAGGAGATGCGACAATGAAACGGAATGGTTTGGTTAGCCGGATAATTTTGCTGTGCGCGGTATTCGGTATCGTGTCCGGCGCTGCATATGCGGACAAGTTTCGTGACGACGAGGGCCGTGGCCGCATGGAATATAATAGTCAGCGCGGCTACGAGCGCCCGCCCAAGGATTACCGCCTGGATCATCGTTACAGCCATGACCGCTATTATCCGCGACCCGGTTATAACATCATCAAGCTGCCACCCAGACACTACTCGATTCGCTATCACGATGAGCATTATTTCTTCCACAGTGGCATCTGGTACCGCCCGGTCGGTACGCGGTTTGTCGTGGTAGCGCCGCCGATAGGGATCGTGGTGCCGTTCCTGCCGGCGTTTTACACCACGATCTGGTTCGGTGGCATCCCTTATTACTATGCCAACGATGTGTATTATGTCTGGGACCCGGCACGTGACGGCTACGTTGTCACGAATCCGCCGGCTGATCTGACGGAGCAGCAACCTGCCTTGGTCCCGGATGAATTGTACATCTATCCCAAGCAGGGCCAGAGCCCGCAAAAACAGGCGGATGATCGTTTTGCCTGTCATCAGTGGAGCGTGAAGCAGACGGGTTACGATCCCACCCAACCACCCCGCGATCTGACGCAGGCAGAGGTCAATGCCAATCGTGAAGATTATCAGCGTGCGATGCGGGCGTGTCTGGAGGGACGAGGTTATAGCGTCCGCTAACCCGCTTGTTGAAAAACTACTGCGCTTGCCATGACGGTATTGCAAAAGAACTCGAAATCCTCATTTACTGGCGTGTAAACTCCGGTTTCTCGTTCTTTTGCGCCTTGTCTTGGCTACGCTCGTGACGTTTTTAAACAAGCGTTTAATTATAACTGGCGTTTAATGATGTCCGCCACACGGAAGGCGTTAGCATAGATGGTCCAGGTATACGGCACGCTGCCGCCGGTGGGCATCCACGAACCGTCACTGACAAAGACATTCGGTGCATCGTGAATGCGGCACTGTGGATCCAGTACGGAGGTAGCGGGGTCCTTGCCAAAGCGGCACCCGCCGGCCTGCAGGTTTTGCGGTGGTGAGCCGCTGACGTCACCGCGAATGTTCTTCGTCCCCATGGCCTGCAATACCTGTTTGGCCTTGTCCGACAGGTATTGGCCTACCTTGAGATCGTGATCGTGATAACCGATGCGGATCTTCGCAACCGGCACGCCCCACTTGTCCTTGACCTTGGGATCTAACGACACGAAACAGTCATCCGTTGGCAGCCAGTCGCAAAACACTTCGTAACGCACCGAGAGTGACTCGGTAAATTCCTTTTTCAGTTTTTGTTTGAGGGCACTGCCCCACAGCAGTTTATCCTGGTTGTCCCACTTGAGTTGGTTGGCGCGATTCACCGCATTGGGATGGCGCAACAGAAAATCGATGGTGCCGCCTTTGGCGCGGGCCCCGAATTGCTTGTCGTCGATGAAGTACCAATCCTGCAGGCCGCGATTGACGAAGGGGCCGCGTAACTTAAGTTGTTCTACCAGTTGCGGAGTCAATTCGTGATACACCAGATCGCCGTATCCCGACCCGCCCGCGGAGAACACCAGATTCCTGCCGACCTGGCCGTGATTGTTACCCAGTCCTTGCGGATGCTTGGGGCCGGTGGAGAGCAGTAGCAGGCGCGCGGTTTCCACGGCCTGACAGGCGACGACAAAAATGCGTGCGCTCAGCTGATGCGTCACGCCATGGGCATCGACATATTCGGCAGCCGTGGCCTTGCCGCTGCTATCGCTGAGCAGGCGATTGACCTTGCACTTGGCCAGGATTCGGCAGTGACCGGTGTGCACGGCATCATTCAACAAGGCCTCGCGACTGCTGCCCTTGGCGCCGGAGGCACACCCGTAACTCCCGCAATAGCCCGAGTACTCGCAACTGCGTCGCTGCGGACTGATGGCCTGTGACAGGATCGCCCGTGGCGTGCGCAGGGAATGAAACTGGAGTTTCGTACAGGCATCGTCGATCAGGCGCGACACCACATGTTCCGTCGTGGGCGGATAGGGAAAGTCCGGCGTCGAGCGCGGTTCGGCAAAGGGGTGCGGTTGAAAATGGCCGGAGACGCCGACGACCTGTTCGACCATGGTGTAATAGGGTTCGAGGTCCTCGTAACTGATGGGCCAGTCAACCAGATTGGCGCCGGCAATGGGACCGAACTCCGACAGCAAGCGAAAATCCTGCGGTTTGAGCCGGTAAAAGAATCCGCTCATGAAATTGGACGAACCACCCACCACATTGCCGTTCCAGAAATCCCAACCGGAGTCCGCAGTGGACTGGCTCGACCATTTATAGTGACCATCGGCAGCCTTGCCCGCGTAGTCTTCGATGACGTGACGTTCATTGCGCAGGTTTGGCGTGTACACACTGCGCAGGCAACACGCCAGTTCGTCCTTGTAATAATCCTGCTGGGTGAAGTGCGGGCCTTTTTCCAACACGACCACATTAAAGCCGGCCTGCGCCAGTTGCCGCGCGACCGGACCGGCGCCGGCACCACTGCCAATGATGCAGACATCCGCGTCGCTCATAGCAAATCAAAATAGCGTTTATTGGCAGGCGGGCGCGGAAAACCCGGGATATGCTGCAACCATTTCCAGCCAACCCCGTTGGGATTGCCGCCGTACACCGGATCGGTCAATAAGGCCTCGAAGATATAGCGCAACAAAAACGACAGCCAGCGTTCGCCGGCGTCGCTACTGGTAATGTTGTGCAGGAGCTTGTCCTTTTCCACCGGTTCGCAATTGGCGAAGACCGCCTTAAAACGCGCGATGGCAAGTCGATTCAACCAGTCGACGCCGTCGAGAATGAATTTGCGATCGTCGGGGTCGGTATCCGGCGCGTCCAGCACGAATTTCAGATAACTCGTGGCATTGATGCCCCTGGCATCCGGGCCGTTGCCGTCGTCTGGAAACAATTGCTGTTGTACCGCGGCAAAAGTATACCAGGGTTCGATTTGCGACAGCCGCGCCTGATCCGGTTTGCGATCCTCTTCACAGGCCGTTAACAACATTGTAGCGGGCAATAGCGTGAGCGCACCGGCGGCCTTGAGGCCATCAAAAAGAAATTCGCGCCGCGCCAGGTTGGCATCGAGTTTTGCGAATTGCGCGGGAGTCAGGCTGGCGTCCCATTGTTTGAGCAGTCTATGCATTAATGAAACAGGTTACGTTGTTCGATGAGTTGTGCCACTTGCGTCGGGACCATTTGTTGCCAATCCACGGCGTGGTGTTTGATTTTATCCAGGACCTCGTGGGAATAAATGTTAAGGTAATCATGGTTTATGCTATCGAGTGGCCGTAAATTGCGGTTTTCCCGCAGGTGCTCAAACAGGTGACGCAGGTTGCGCGCGACCTGAATATCTTTGAGGCCGAGAATACTGCCTTTATCGATGGCTGGCGAGATATAAATACTCAGGTCATGTTTGAACAGGCGCCCGAAACTCTCCAGAATGCCGCCGGGTAAATGCTCGTAATATTTTTCGTCGAACAGTTCACGCAGTGACAGGGCGCCCATGGCCAGGGCAATGGGTTGCGTGGTGTAGCGAAATAAATACTGGGCCAGGCGGTAATATTCACCATAGTTGGAAATCAGCACATTCATGCCCAGCGCGCACAGAAGGTCCGCGCGATGCAGATAATCCGTGGTATCGATGTCCTGGCCGTCGCTCAGATTGTTCAGCGTGATTTCCGACAGTACCAGCAGGTCATCGGCCTGTAATTGCGCGTCACGCAAAAAGGCCTCGCGCGCGCAGTCCAGCAGGTTCATGGTGAACAGCGTGGGTGGACGAAAGCGGCTGCGCTCCACCAGCACCGCCTTTTTCCAGAGGCTGTCGGCCACCGATACCAGATGCCCGTCCGGATGAAACAGGGCGGCACTGCTCAGGCCTTTTTCCACCAGGCGCAGGGCCATCAGGCGATTGTCGACACGCGCAAAGGCCGGCCCGGAAAAATCGATCATGTCGATCTCGGCCAGTTGCGGAAACACATTATCCAGCAAGGAGGTGATGATGGCATCCGGGTCGTCATGCAGCTTGGTCGCGGCGTAGATCAGATTCAGACCGATGATCCCGAGGGTCTCCTGGTCCTGCACGCCTTGCTGACCGTGCAGGTTAACGTGCATGTCGATTTGCGAGGGTGCCTCGCCCGGCACGGTTTGAAAACGTATCCCGAGCCAGCCGTGGCCATCGGCCTTATAGGTATAACTGCGGGTGGCGACGGTGTTGGCGAAGACAAAGAAACAGGTGTTCTGTCCGCGCGCGGAATTCAGCCGCTCCAGGATCAACTGAAATTCATGGTCAAGCATGGAATGCAGGCGCTCGCGGCACACATAGCGCGGTGCGTGGCCGTAAATCGCATCGGAGAATGTCATATCATAAGCGGACATGGATTTGGCGATAGTCCCGGCCGCGCCGCCGGCACGGAAAAACCAGCGCGCGGTTTCCTGGCCGCCGCCGATTTCGGCGATGCTACCGTATACCCGCTTATCCAGGTTGATGGTGAGTGCTTTTTGTAATGGCTCGGTGGTGGTGTGAGTCATGCCGCCGTCACCTCCTTCTTTAGGGTGGACAACGTCAACGGAGATTCATTGCATCTTGTTCTCTACAGTGTAGTCGTTAGGACACGGATGCAAAGCCCGCTCAGCTGATTTCCGGCACAGGTTCGATCAAAAACGGTTTGGCATGCAGGTAGCGGGTAGTGCGGCGTTTGGCCTGGATGTCCTTATAGATGAAGTTGGCACGGTCTTCACTGATACCCAGCAGCGGTGCCAGCCTGGCGGCGGGTACCTCGTGGTTGAAGGCCCACAAGGCCAGGTCCATCTGATGATAGGGCAAGGCAAAATAAAATTCGTCCTGACCCTGCGCCATGCTGTAGGTGTCGGTGGTCGGCAGTGCATTGCACACGGCCGCGGGCAATTTCAGATAACGCGCCAGCTGGTAGACCTGGGTTTTGTACAGATGCGCGATGGGTTTCAGATCGGCGGAGCCATCACCGTTTTTGACGAAAAAGCCCTGGTCATATTCGAGACGGTTGGGCGTGCCGATCACGGCATAGTTGAGCCGGTCCGCATGAAAATATTCGACGGTCTTGCGGATGCGTTGTTTGTAATTGGTCGCGGCGACGATCTGCAGATATTCCTTCAAGTCCATACGCTGTTGCATGACCTCGCCGTCAGGCGTTTGCACCACCAGTTGAAAATAATTGATCTTGCCTGCATCGCCACCGGCAATCACGATCTTGTTTTTCCATTCGCTGGTGTAATCGGGAAAGATGGATTTGATTGCGGCATCGCGCCATTCGTAGCAACCGATGGCTTCGAGAGTCGGGCCGATGTGTTGTATCTGATATTCGATACCCAGTTGTTGCGCGACCTGCTCGCCCAGACTGACGCTTTGCGAAGAGGAATCGTGTTCGGGGAGCAACAGGCTGAAGACCTTGCCGACACCGACGGCCTGGACCGCAAGTGCGGCGGACACGGCACTGTCCACACCGCCGGAGATGGCCACCACCAGTCCGCGCTTTTTCAGATCTTTTTGTAACAGTTCGCGAATGCGGCGACTGATCTTGTCGACCTCGGCGGCTTCATCCAGGACGAGTACGTTTTTATCCATGTGTATTTGGCTCCATTGCTGGCGAGAAAAATAAATCAGACCTGTAAGGCAAGCACGCGGATATGCCCCTCCGCATCGTGCAGTACCTTCATGTCCTTGTAATCGGGGTTACGGCTCAAGCGTTTTTGCAGTGGCTCGCCCTGCCCCAGTCCGACCTCGAACGCGACCCAGGCACCCGGCTTCAGATATTGCGGCGCTTCCTTTAATAAGCGGCCGACGATGTTGAGGCCGAAAGGTCCGCCGTCAAACGCCAGTTGTGGTTCGTGTTGCGCGATCTCGCCCGGCATCTTATCCAGCTTGCCTGAGGAGATGTAAGGTGGATTGCAGGTCAGCAGGTCCACCTTGCCAAAAAAGCCTTCATTGGCAAAGGGTGCCAGCAGGTCGCCGGCCTGAAACTGCACGCGGGATTCCAGTTGCAGATGCGCACGATTGCGATTGGCCAGTGCCACGGCGTCTTCCGAGAGATCGGCGGCATACACCTTTGCCGCTGGATGATAATGGGCAAGACATAACGCGATGTTACCGGCACCGGTGCAGACGTCGATGACCGTGGCATCGGGTTGTTGCTGTAACACGCCCTCCAATAACTCCAGGGCAATGCCGGCGAGCAGTTCGGTTTCCTTGCGTGGCACCAATGCACCGGGACCGGCAATCATTTCCAGTTGCATGAATTGCTGGCGCTCGGTGAGGTGAGCCAGTGGCATGCCCGTGAGACGCTGTGTCAGTAAAGCTTCTAGTTTATCGACACCATTGCTATCGAGCTCCGGCAGGGGTGTGCTGTCTGCCTTGTCCACCGAGTACTGGGTGCCGGCGGCAAGGTGCCACAGCGCATTCAAGGTGGAGCGCGGTGTCTCTTCCGGCTTGTCCGGCAGCAGCTTCAACTCCGTTTCGAGCCGGGCGAGATATGTTGTGTACAGGTCGGGTTGGGTCATGGGCGTTGATATTGTTCTTTTAACAGTTTTTTTGAAACCTTGCCGGTGGCGGTCTTGGGCAGACTGTCCAGCACGGTGACCTCCTGCGGCGCCATGAAATTCTCCAGACGACTCAAGCAGATCTTACGGATCTCTTTATCGGTCAATTTGCTGTTCGGCGCCAGGGTGACAAAGGCGCAAATCTTTTCTCCCAGCAACTCGTCAGGTTGGCCGATGACGGCGGCCTCGAGCACGCCGTCGATACTGTGCAGGACATTTTCCACCTCGATGGGGCTGACCTTTTCGCCGCGGGTCTTGATGATGTCGTCGCTGCGCCCGACGAAATACAGGAAACCGTCCTTGTCCATGTGAAACCAGTCGTGGGTACACAAGACCCGTTCGTGCGGCAGGCGTCCCGGTTTCAGCATGTGCGCGCTGAGTTCCGGCTGTTTCCAGTACCCCAGCATGATGTGCGGGCCGCGCACGTGGAGGATGCCGCGCTCGCCCGGCGGCACGGCCTGGCCTTCCGCATCCAGCAGGAATACCTCGGTACCGGGAATGGCCTTGCCCACGGAACTTGCGTGGGTGTCCACCAGCTCCGGTTCGAGATAACACACGCGCTTGCATTCGGTGAGGCCGTACATCTTATATATAAGTGCATTGGGAAAGATCTCCTTCAGCCGCGGCACATAGTCCGCAGGCAGGGCGGCGGCGGTGTTGGTCACCCGCTGGACGGAGGGAAACGACAGCGGCGCGCGTGCGTGCGCGGCCAGCAGCATGGAAAAGATCGTGGGCACGCCGGGAAACACACTTACCTGATATTCCTGCATGCGTTTGAAGATCTGTGCCGGATAGGTGAAAGAGCGTTCCAGTACCAGGGTGGCGCCCAGTTCGACCGCCATGAGTAACTGATACAGCCCGTAATCAAAGGCAAAGGGCAGCATGTTGAGTAAGACATGATCGTGATTGAGGCGCAGGTATTCGATCAGGCTGTGCAGGGCGAAGGTCATGGACAGGTGAGTATGCATGACGCCCTTGGGGTTGCCGGTGCTGCCGGAGGTATACACCAGCGCCGCCAGATCCACCGGTGTGATATGTGCAGGTACCGTCAATGCTTCACTGCTGGCGATGACCTCATCGAAAAATTCCACCGGCTGCGTGAGTGTCGCAAGGTCCTGCGCGAGGGTGTTTTCCTTACCACTGCAGATAAGGCGTTGCAGCGTGTTACATTCCGGCGCGGCTTCCGTGATGACATTTTTCAGATGCAGGTCCGTCAACAGGATACCCGCCTCGCTGTCATTGAGAATGTAAGCGAGTTTATCCGCCTTGGTCTGCGGATTGATCACGAGAAAGGCGCCACCGGCCAGGGTAACGGCATACACGCTGACGATGCAGGGCCAGGTGTTGTCCATGTAGATAGCCACGCGATCGCCGCGTTGCAGGCCACGGGCGAGCAGCGCATTGGCCAGACGTCGAGCCTGATCAAGCAAGGACGCGTAGCTGTAAGGCTGGCCTTCCACGACCACGGCGATTTTCTCCGGATACTGCGTCCCGGAGGTGATCAGGCTGTCGGCGAGAAAACGTTTGGGTGTATGCATAATGCCTATGTGTGCTGGTGAAAGTTCTCGATAAATAAATGATGCCAGGCCTGCGTCGACAGGATGCCGACAAAGGCCATGTTGTCCTTGTAGCCGATGGCGCGGCCGTTTTTGATCTTGGCGACCAGCCGGCCCACGCGCGCCGGATCAAAATAGCCGTAGTCCTGTATCTTCTCCGGCGCCAGTAATGCCTCGATATAGGCCGGCGTCTTCGCATGAAAGAATGACGGGATATCCGGCGCCCGATAGGGTTGCTTGTAACGTTGCACGATACTCGGCGGCAGATAGCGCGCCATTGCCTTTTTCAGTAGGTATTTTTCATTGAGTCCAAACATCTTGTATTTGGGATGCAGGCGGTTGGCAAACTCAATGACCCGGTGATCCAGGAAGGGAAAGCGGCCTTCGACGGAATTGCGCATCAACATGCGATCGCCTTGCGAACATAACAGGTAGCCGGACATCAGCAATTTGGACTCGATGTACTGGGCCTGATGAAAGGCGTGCCACTGGCCGATATCCGCAGGCAGGGTTTCACACACGCTGTCTTCGATAGTCGCAGCGAGTTGCGCCTTGACATCGTCGCTGAAAAACTCCTTGCACTTGGCCGTGGTGGCCCAGCGTGTCATGTGCGAAAAATACGGTAGCTCGGGGTGATCCAGGCCGATACCGAAAAAACTCTTGAGATAGACCAGGCCCTGTTTTTTCGAGATATCCAGGTACGGATATAACTTTTTCAACAACAGGGGCCGTACTTCCGAGTCGGGAAACTTTGCCCAGAACTGGCGGATTTTGCCTTCCTTGAAGAGATCATAACCGCCGAGCACTTCATCGGAGCCTTCGCCGGTCAACACTACCTTGTATTGTTGTTGTCGAACCAGTCCCGACAACATCCCCATGGGGATTGGCGCCGTGCGCAGGATGGGCGCTTCGGTGTGCCAGATGGTTTGTAAAAACTGTTCGGCGATGTCGGCGTAGCCGCACTGAATGCGCGAGTGATCAGCCGACAGGTGTTTGATCAATTGTTGTTGATAGTCGCTTTCGTCCAGCTCGGCGTCATCAAAGCCAATGGAAAAGGTGCGCAAGGGTACCTTGGTGTGGTTATGAATAATCGCGGTGGTGACCGAGGAATCGAGACCACCGGACAGATAGGCGCCCACCGGGACATCGGCGCGCAGACGCAGTTGCGTGGCATCGACCAGTAAATCGTGCAGTTGCTCCGCAAGACTGTCGACATCGGCATCGGCGATCACAGCATCCTTGTGCGGATAGCGCCATTCCCAATAGGTCTTGATACGGGTCTCGCCTGCCTCGGCGATGAGCAGCTTGCCCGGCGCGAGTTCGTAAATGTCTTTAAAGACGGTGTTCGGACTCACCGGTGCCCAGAAGGTCATTAACTGATCCAGGGCGGCGATGTTCAGACGCGGAGACTGCTTGAGTGCACGCAAAATGGATTTCACCTCCGAGGCGAAGATCAGTTTGCCCTGTTGCACGGTGTAGAACAGCGGCACGATGCCGATGCGATCGCGCACCAGGAGCAGGCGTTGCCGGGGGATGTCCCACACGGCGATGGCAAACTGGCCGTTGAGGTGCTGCACGAAGTCGGCGCCGTATTCTTCGTACAGGTGCACGATGACTTCCGTGTCGGAGTGGGTATAAAACTGATGGCCACGCTGTTCGAGGTCCCGGCGCAGCTCGATGTAATTGAAGATCTCGCCGTTGAAAATGGTATAGACGGTGCGGGTCTCGTTATGGATGGGCTGATCGCCGCCGGCCAGATCGATAATACTCAGGCGGGCATGGGCCAGACCGACGCGCTCATCCTGGTAATAGCCGTAGCCATCGGGGCCACGGTGATGGAGCAGGCTGACCATGTCCTCCAGCGTACTCCGGTCCGGTTTGTCCGTGGCGGACAAACAGACCACTCCTGCAATACCGCACATACCTGATCCGTTAGTCTAAATGTGAAGAGTCCGGCACATGTGTGCGCCTGGACGTGGGTCCGTGTTGATGCTTATTTTCCCCGTAATGGCAGGGCAAGCTGTGAAGATGCCTGCACAGTCAAAGGCTTATGTTATTCAAAAACCCGGCGGGATTCACCTGATCCCGGCCGTGTGCCGCACCGCACACGGAGGTTATCGGATTGCGCAGGGTTTTATTCAGTCGCGTCCGGGAGCGCTATAATTTCACCCAACGCCCACGAGGCGTATGTTATAGTCTTCAGCGGCCTATAGATAACGCCTAACTTGTTGTTATTTATGAGTCTTATCCACGGACGCACGAAACTCGTCCGATCCGGTACGCCCTCCGGCGTGCACTCAAATCGCGTAGCAGGTGAATCAGAGATGAGTACACAAGACAACGACATTAAGATGGACAGCAACACACTCTACCGGGAAGAAGTCTTTACCGATCGGAAAATGGGGACGGTACGCGTGATGACGCCGGTGACGGACGATGGCGCCACGGATATTGAGCGCCCGGTTGTTTATACCGGCCAGACCCAGATCATGACCCCCATGGGCACGCTACCCATCGCGTTCGAGATTGAGGCGAATTCCCTGAGTGAGGCGGTGGCGAAATTCGGTGAGGGCGCCAAACAGGCGATCGAGCAGACCATGGAAGAAATCAAAGAGCTGCGTCGACAGGCCGCTTCGCAGATCGTGATCCCTGAAGCCGGCGGCGGTGGTTTCGGTGGCGGTGTCCCCGGCGGCGGCAAGATCCAGCTCTAGTTATCCCCCGCCTGCGAACAGGCGAAAGCCAAGATAGGCGAGACTGCTTAAAACCAGTCCGCCACCCCAAAATACCATCCAGCGTTGCCGGCCGCGCAGGCCGGCGATCACAAAACCTACCCCGGCGATGACGCCAAAAACAGCGATACCCGCAATCATGTGGGCGGTGACCGGGTCGGTATAGGTCTGGGCGGATTCGCCAATACGGTAGCGTGACATCTGCTCCTCCTTTGGTCTGGATTATAGCGATTGCCCGGCGAGCCGCTAACATCGCATTGAATTTAGCACTGATTAGAACTAGATTAATTTTAATTAGTACTATTTAATCAGAGTATGTCCGAACTGACAAAAGAAAATGCGGGTGATGAGGCCTTTTTGACCTTGATACATGAGCTCGTCCGGGCCTATCAGGCGTTTTCTCTATACGAGGCCGCGGGCTATCAGGGCATGGCGCTGACGCCGGCGCAGGCTGCGGTGATCTTTGCCCTGGGACATACCAGCGGGATGAGTTTGAAGGAAATCGGGGAGCGAACTGTGATCACCAAGGGCACGCTGACCGGGATCGTCGACCGCCTGGAGGCCAAGAAACTGGTGGTGAGGGTGCCCCACGCCACGGACCGCCGCAGCACGGTGGTGAAATTGACGTCCGGAGGCGAGGCAGTGTTCGCCACCCAGTTCCCGCGCCAGGTGGCTTACCTGAAACAGCGTTTTGGAAGGCTGTCGAAGAAGGAACGCAAGGCGGCCATTGCTGCCTTGAAAACCATACGCAGCCTGTTCGAATAAGTCGGCTGAATAGACCGTACTAGTCAGTACATTTAACCCCGGCGGCCCGTGTTCAGTGCCGGATGATCTCTTCTTTCGCCGGGGTTTCGATAATGGGCGCACCCTTGGTATCCGTGGACGGTTTGCCTTCCGGCTTGAGTGTGGCCGCAGGTGGATTCCCGACCACGATGGGGATGCTGATGCTGCGGCTGCCGCCGTGGCCGGTAGGGTTGTCGATCTGCACGCTGACGATCACGCGAAAACGGCCTTCCGCCTGGGGGATCACGGTGATGTGTTGCTGGACCTGTGCCCCGGCGTGTAAGGCGCCAAAGGCGAACTCGGTCTGCGGATCGCCGGACTCCAGTGCGCCCTCGAGTGCATAGCGCAGCGTCATGCTTTGCGTATCCACCGCCGGGGTGAGGCTGAGGCTGATATCGATCGGCACGCCCGGCTGAATATCTTTAGCCAGTTGATACTCGATACGCACCGGCGCTTCCGGTTTGCCGGGATAGGCAGTTGAGAGTTGCTGCATGGATTCAGTGTTTGGCGCAGATGCTGTCTGTGCCGGTTTATCGTGGCAGGCGGTCAGCCAGATCGAGCTGCTCAGTAAACCGAAGCTGAGGAGAAACTGTTTCATTGTCATTTCCATTTTGTAAGCCATCGTTGTGCTATTGCTTCACTACACTCACGTCATAGCATGTCTCGCTTGGCGAAGTGGCGGGTGTATTCACCATGTTGTAATCATAAACTTCAAACATGTATTCCTGCCCGCCGGTGAGTGTTTCCGTAAAAATCTCATCAGTGTTGGTACCCGAAACGTTATGATAATTTTGTATACCGCCGTTGGTGAAAATTGCCAAGGGGTTGCCGGCATTACTGGCATCTGTTTCGCTGATGGTAAATTGATATGTTCCGCTGGTGGCTGGGGTAAACCGTAGATAGTGATTCATGCCAAGCACATTGTAATCATATGATCCATAGCCGCGAGCAAATGCTTTGGTTACACAGACGTTAGCTGGAGTGGAGATGTCAATTACACTATAAATCGGTAATACTGCACTACTACTAGTATTGTTCATTTCCCCAGTGCCATAGACATCATTGACATGGATGCTTTGAGCGTTTATCAAAGTATCAATATTGCTGAGGGTGGTGGCATCACCCGCGTAGTGTGTTTTTAATGCGGCAATAAATTTATAAATACTGGTAAATACAGGCCCTGATTTTTCTTCGTTGATTAATACATTCCACAGCGGCTGGAAACCCAGGGTTAAATGATCAGGATCGCTATCGGCAGGTGAATTGTTGCTATCGTAGAGGTCGTACAAAATCTTTTCCACCGAACTTTCGCTATACCAACCTTTGTTCGTCACCGTTTCCGTTTCCACATTGAAACCGAAACCACTGGCCTGCTGGGCGCCGCTGGAATCCGCGTATTGCGGGTCGTTGCGTACCATGGAAGAGAAGGCATTGCCATAACCTTCACCGAAGGCGACGCGCATATCCAGACGATCACCGGTAGAGTGATAGCCGCCAATACTGTCGGAGCGCGAAAAATTCGCCTCGATGTAGTGGCCCCATTCATGGGCGATGACGCTCGGGTCGTATTCATCGGTATCGACATTCTGATCGCCAAGAATATAAATACTGTCGCTGCCATTAAAATAAGATGTGCCGATAGTGGACGAGGTATTGTTCGGGCTCCAGTAGAGATTCAGTGCTGGGAAATTAGTATTGGCACTCACGCCGAGGATAAATTGAATGCCATCGTACACGGTATCGAGGATCGCAAACGGTGCCGCGGCGCGCGTGCTGGTATAACTCGTACCTCCCCACCCGGAAGACGCGGTGAGATTGCGCGTTTCATTTGTTGTCCCGGTACAGGTGCTGCTGCCGTCCAGCGCGTATTGCGCATTGCCGCTGGTATTATCCCTGACGCTGAAATTCCAGGTGGGCAAAGCACCGGTCTTGACCATTTCCGCAAGGACGCGGATTTTGATTTGGGTGTTGTTGGGAACCGCAACACTGTAGCCACCGCTAGCATCGGTTTGCGTAGTCGCCACGATCGTGTTGCTGCCCGTATTTATGGCTTGCACCGTGACACCACGCGCGGGTGAAGCATAGGTCGCCGCGTAATCCAGTCCAAAGCCGATAGTGCTATGCGGAACTCGCTCGAACTGAACCGTGCCGGTGACCGTAATATTGCTAGTGGAGGCGGTCCCGCAGTTTACTGTCAGCGCGCTCCCACCGCCTGACCCGCCGCAAGCCGCAAGTGTGACGAGTGCTGAAAATATCAGGAGATGTTTCAAGGCCGACATGTTCCCCCTTCGAATCAACGCTGCTCAGCCTCACCCTGAGGAATGAATGAGGGCCGATGACGGAATACGTAGCTTAGCGTGGTTTTTTACTATCCATGCAGTATATAAAAAGGGTAGCCGAAGAGAACAGACAAAAAACTGGAACTGGTTCAAAAAAAAGCCCTGCTTTCGCAGGGCTTATAGTAGTGAAATTTCTAAATTTTTCTGATTCTGAATACCGATGAGATTATTTCTTCTCTTCTTTTTTCTCAGCTTTCTTCTCAGCCTTCATGTGCTTGCGCTTTTCTTTGCATTCTTTGATGAATTCTTTAGCTTCTTTGCCCTTCAGGCCCTTTTCCTTGGCTTCATGTGCACAGGTAGGGGTCTTGGCAGAAGAAATAGCCGGCATAGCGGCAAAGCTCAGGGCGCTGGCGACAATCAGCAGTTTAGCGAATTGCTTAATCATTGAAATAATTCTCCTCGGTAATGAAATAGATCTGGCATTGGCAAAGGGTGCTGCCATTGCCCATAGCAAAACACACAGTTACTGATTTGTTACAGTGAAAGTTTTACATGGTGATAAACAGAAAATCGAATTAAGCAAAATCTAATTAAGATTGTTGTCTTCGATTTATATGTGATGTAGTTCACAACTTATTCGGGTATAGAGATACGCCTGCAGACGGAAACAGTCAATGGAGTCACGGCTGCTAGCGAATGTTTTTGCGACAGGGTTTGGCGTTACTCGAGAATTTCGCGCCAGTAGATGATGCGGTCATCACCGCGGAACTGGCCAAAGGAAGCGACGCCATCCTGATGTAATAAATAAGGGTGTTGGGTCGGGTCGGTGTTAAACGGGAAGCGAAACGGTATGGTGTAATCGCCACCGTCACCGCCACCAATATAGAAGAGCCGCCAGCCGGCGCTGTGGCCGAAGCTATCCGGTACATGGACGCGGGCGTAGTCAGGCGCGCTCCCGGTGTCGTTGAAGTTGAATACACTTGAACTCGTTGAGGCACTGGCACGTTGATAGTAACCGCCCGCGCCATCGTTAGCCGAACTTAAGCCAAGCGCGGTATCGGCAGGCGGGCTGATGTTATAGAGCGTGCAACTATCATTGCTTTTGATCTGCCAGTTGGTGCAGCTACTACCGCTGATCGCATTGCAGTATTCGGTGCGGGCATACATATCCAGCGGAGTGTTCTGATCATTGGAGCCGTATGCATTCTCTGCAATGAGGCGGCCGAAATACAAGGCCGTGGTCCCGCCATCATAATATGTCTGTCCATTGATGGTCAGGTTCGTTGCCGCAAGCCCGATGTTGTCGTTATCAACGGGATTGAGCCCGATGTGTACGCTCATAAACGGCGTCTCTGCCGTGTAAGCCGGTGCGGAACCCGCACGCGAAATTTTCATGTGGGTGGTCAGGCTGGCCTGGCCATTGCTGAAGCTGCCGGTGCTGGTACTGGTGTTGACCTGTATGCGCGCACTGAGATCGGTCGGTGTCCCGGTCGGGTCATTCGCCGCCGCGTAATTCCACTTGCCCGCCTCGTTACCGGCGCTTGTGGCTTTAACAAATGGATTGCTGAACCGGCTCCAGCCACCACTGTAATTTGTGGTAATCCCGCTGCCGTTGCAGGCCGTACCGAATGCTTGAGCCGTAAGCGTGCTGTCCTGTGTGAATTCCTCATCGAGATAAGAAAACGTATCGCTGCAGCCGCTAGCGGTATGACTGTCGGTGCGATTCGTGAGGGCGATGTTGGTCACACAAAAATGATCGGGTGTAAAGCGGCCGATGTAGGCACTGGTATTGCTCGCCGTGTCGCCGATGGGTTCACCAAAATAACCTGCGACCGGGACAGCCGCAGTAAACGTAAAGGCGCCGACCTCGGAGACGCTCTGGTTACTGATCACGTGTTCGCCGTTATCCCCGGCTGCGATATTAAAGCTGGATACGGCAATCGTGCCCTGGCTGATGGCCGGCGCGATATTGGTATGCGTCAGCGTCAAACCATTGAGTTGAAAATTCGGTGTGACCGTGTTGTCGGCGCAGGCAGCACGAATTTTCAGATTAAACGGTGCGCCGGCGTGAACGAAGGCGCTACACGAAGGGTCAGCCGGTGTGCAGGCGTTATTAGGGTCATCACTGTAGACATACAGCTTGGCAGGTTTGGTGACGAAGGCTGCACTGCCGTTCATGACCAGACCGGCATCACCCGTGCCTGCGCTGCCGGTATATTGAGAATTGAGGTTGATCTGGCCGGCATCGCTATACGTGAGTTGTATAGCGGCCTGGCCGCTGCTGTTAAATGTCATCGGCACAGAGACGCCACCGGTGGTGACATTGTAATTGGTGCCGCCATAGTTCAGGTTCAGCGGCTTGGTGCCGGAATTGGGCTGGCTGTACGCCAGGGAAAAATTCACGTTGCGTGTCTGACTGACAAATGCGGGCGCACACTGTTGCGTAGTGTTATCAAGTCTTACTGCGCTAACCGTGATCGTGTTCGACGCGGCACAGGATGTCTGCGTCGGTACACTGTAAATAAAGCCGCTGTCATGATAGACGAGCGTGCAGTCGTTGAGGCCACTCGATGTATTCAGGCACTGCACACCGTTAGCGGGATTGGGCGAGGGTGTACTGATGCCAAGGGTGACAGCGCCCGCCGTGGTGTGCGGCAAGACAAAATCCGCATGCCCACCGCTCACAACTTGTGTGTTGCCGCCTGTCCATCCGGAAGGCGTCAGTGTCACGGTAACATCGCCGGTGTATTCGCTATTGCAGTTGGCATCGACACAGGCGCGCACAGTGACGGTCTCCGGCTGGCAGGTCAGTGCAGTGCCGTCGTGTTCGATCTGCAAGTGGTCAAAGGTAAAGGCGCAGGGGCGCGTATCGTTCATGACCGTGGTAATGTCAGCGGCGTCCATCGCACGTGCGAAGACCCGCACCTCGTCGATACCGCCATTGAAGCGCCAGCGTGCGACGGCCTCCGAGCCGGCGTTGTTGGTTTCGCCACCGATGCTGGTGATGCCGCTGTCCGTCCCCCAGGTGCCGGTAAAGGTTTGTGCAGTAGTGACCGCGACGCCATTAACGAAGAGCTGACGGGTGTGTGCCACCGCATCGTACACGGCGGCGATGTGATACCAGGTACCGGCGCTGATCACGGCGCCGGAATCGAGGCTGACGGGATTGGCGTTGCGCGAGAAGAAACGCAATCGCCCGTCACCGCCATCGCCCAGGCTCAGGGCATAACCCCCGCTGTTGTGTTCGTCGTCGGCGAAGATGCGTTGATCCCCGCTGATACGATTGGGCCGGATCCAGGCCGTGATGGTGAAGCTCTCGGTCAGGTTGGGAAAATTATTCAAGGCAACATAGTCGTTGTTGCCGTCGAAGGTGCCGTAAGCGCAGGTGCCAGGGCTGCCAGGTTTCGCCGGGCTCATGGTGCTGGTGGTGGCGCCATTCATCGCCGTGCCGTCGTGGCCGTTGCCTGAACTGTCCACGACCTCATTGGTGGTGCCGTTCCAGCCGGATTGATCCATATTCCACTGGCCCAGCAGGCAGGCGTGGGTGGCGTTCAGGTTATTGGTAATTTCAGTGGAGGAAAGGACTTCTTTAAATAAATAAATCTCATCGTAAGTGCCGTCACCCGCACTGTTGGTATAACCTCCTCCACCCAGGCCGTTGTCGCGGTTACCGCCGAAATAAAGACTATTGAGTGAGCCCAGGGCATCCTGGATGTTCAGCGGTGCGGTGGTATCGCCCCGGCTGGTGGCGATGCGGTTACCGTCGATATAGATCTGCAGATAATCGGCGCTCTCGTACAGGTCCCAGGTGATGGCGATGTGGTGCCAGGTGCCTGAGGCATAATTGTTGTTACCGGTGGTGACTGTCACACTGGTATCGTTACTGTCTTCCAGCACAAAATTGAGATTGCCACCACTCTCTTTACTCAGGAAAAAGAATTTGTCGGCATTGCCGTTACCCAGGTTGCGCGAGGCATCGGCGAGCATGGCGTTGCCGGAACTCCAGTTGGAGGCGCTGTTGAACCAGAAGGTAATGGTACCACGCGGACCCAGTGTGTTAGTCACGTTGACGCCGGTGTCGATGGCCTGGTTGTTGCCGCTGATCCGTCCGCCCCTGCACACGTAGCCGGGATTAACGGTTTGCGCGGAGCCGATGGCCGTGCCGTTATGTCCGTTACCACTGCTGTCGCGGATCTCGCCCGCGGAATTCGACCACTGCTGTTCATCGAGATTGTAGTAGGCGAGTGGCGCCGGTGTATGTGCGCTAAAACGTATCGCGGTATTCTGCAGGGCCGTGACATCACTGTACGGATACATGGCGTAATCATCGATACTCGCCTCCCAGCCGATTTGCGCGTGACCGTTGGCGGGATTGCTGATACTGCCGAATTGATATTTGAAGCTGCCGTTTTCATACAGGATGACCTGCAGGTTAAACAGACTGGACCCTGCACTCCATTCTTTGACGTTGGTCCAGGTCACCACGAAATAACGGTTTGGTGCCGTGCCCAGACTGGCATAACTCACTCGCCCGCTCCCCAGGCTCGGATCAATATCCGCGCCATACACGCGCATGGTGTAGGTCAGGCGCGAGTCCGGCATGGGATAGGGGTACGTGCGAGGATTGCCGTTGCTTTGAGTACCGTACCCACAGAAGGTGCTGACGAACTGCAGGCGACCGTTGGACTGGATGCGCACGCTGGTGAAATTGGTGCCTGCGAAATTAAACGTGAAACCGAGGTTGAGCGCCTGGGTAATATCATCGTCAACGGCGGCGGAGGGTCCGGAACATTCGTTGGCGGGGCCGCCACTGACGGCTGTCCATAGCGCATCGGTATGCGTTGCCGGATCGATCCAGTTATATGTGTCGCTGCTGACGCTATAACTGGCGGCGAAGCTGTTTTGCGTCAGGCACAGGCAACACAGCAGACACAACAACCAGTATGCACGGCGCCTGCTGATCATGGTGACACCGCCCGCAATTCCATCTGGCGTACGGCGCGCTCGCCACTGATGACGCAGGTGCCAGTACTGGTCAAGGTGTAATAGGTTTTGCTCCCGACGACGACACTGCTGCAGGTGACCGCGGCGGAGCAGCCTGTCATGCCGCTGGTATTGTAATTGACGGCAGGATAACTCGCCGGACAACTGGCGGCGCTGCCGTCCAACGGAAACAGATTCGCCAGCGCCTGTTGCGCGCCAGTGTCGGCAGCGAAAAAGGCGCGTGTCGACAGGACGGCGGTGGCGACACCTTGCTGACCGCTCTGCATGATGCCGACCATGGCGGCGCCGAGCAGGGCCATGATCACGATGATAAACACCGCGACGGGCAAGGCGAATCCGCGTTGTTGCTGCCTATAACACATTCTGGATGTGTACCTCATGCGTGAGCCTGATCCACTCGCCGCCGATCAAAAAGCGAAAGTCCAGTGCGATCACACCACTGCGACGCAGTGTGCCGGGTGTGTAGGTGAAAGGGGTCACGGTTACGACGCCATCGCTGGTTTGAATGTCCTGCGCAAGCAGCGTGCTGCTGCCCCCGCCGGGAGGTGCGCTCTGTACGGCATGGATACCGTAATTCTGATAGCGCAGCAGATCCGTGCCCACGATGCAGTAACTCACCGGTGCGCTCACTACATAAAACCGGCGTTGCGGGGCCTGGTGTGAAAATTGATGTGCCGCCGCCAGGCTCACCGTCGCGGTTGGACTACCCGCCTTGCCACTATAAGCGACCAGCGGACCGGGATTGGCCGCTGCATACAGTGCGGCGGCATCGTACGGGTAAACCACGACGTAATCCGTACCGCTGGAACCGAGCAAGGAAAAATCCACAGCGGTGAAAGACGCGGCAGCGGTATCCACCGGCAGCGTCTGGTAAATCGAGCCGCCGAGCGTGGGGAAAAACTCGATACAGTTATTATTCACGCGCACGCTGTTGGGCAGGGCGGCGCGCAGCTCGCGTGCCACCTTCTCGACGGCGGTGCGGCCGAGGCTCGTCAGCTGATCGCGGCGCGCCGTGGCGGTATACGCCGTGACACTGTTCGTCACGTAAGCCAGTGTGCCGGCCATGATGATACCGATGACGGTGATGGTCACCACCAGCTCGATGAGATTGAAGCCCTGTTGCCTTGCGCTGCGCATCAGTAATTCACCCGGTATGCGCTGACGGGGATCACATTGCCCAGCGGTGTGGTGACGCTGACGGTGATGCGTTTGGCGCGGCGGTTGTCGCTGTAGCCGAGTTCCGTACCGGCATAGCTGACGCTCACCTGCACGCGGTAGCCGTCATAGTTATTCACTACGGTGCCGGTAGCTGTTACCGGCGGCTGATCGTTGACGCCGTTGTAGTCGTCGACGTCGTCGAACTGGTTGCGGGATTCACTGTCGGGGCCGAGTGTGTTGCTGCAGGCAAGGGCGTTGGTATCGGTGGAGTCGCAACGCGGTATGCCGCCCTGGCCGGTATTCTCATCGAAGCGCTTTTGCAGGATCTCTTCCAGGTAGGATTGCGCCAGGTCCATGGCGCGGGTTTGCACCAGCGCCTCGGGACTTTTCTGCACGACGTGATTGATGACGAGCGTCACGCCGGTGAGCGCCAGACCCAGCACCACGATCAGCACCACCAGTTCGATCAGTGTGAAGCCCTGGCACCTAGAGCGCATGGGCATACCCCGATGACTCGATGCGCACGGTGTGTGCACCGCTATTGACGCTGATATCCACGGCGCTGCCGCTGCTGAGATCGCCGCGCTTGTTAAAAGAGAGCGTCTGGTTACTGATGCTGACCGCACTGGGAATAGCGGTGTCGATGGTCTGTGTGCCGCTTTCGGTATAACTGATGCGAATACGATGATTGCTGTTGTCGGTGATCAGTTGCACGTTGGCGCCGACGGCCTTGCTCATGGCCAGCTGTTGCGCCTGGCGGGCCGCACTGATGAGTTGATCCTGTGCGCTGCGCGCCTCGAAACTGCTCGATTGCAAAAAGCGCGGAATCACGGCGACGGATATAAATCCCAGGATGACAATCACCGTGATCAGTTCGACCAGGGTAAAGCCATGCTGTGTTTTACTAACGTTCATTTTTTTTGGTTTTTGAAACAAAAAGGGCGGCATAAAGCCGCCCATGGTACTTTGTTACAAACTGTCCTTAACATCCACCTACTTGTGCATCAACGGGCGGGTCATTGGCAGGCGTATATGTCACCCTGCAGTTTGTTGTGTTACCACCGCTTGGTGTATACGTCGTTACAGTACCATTTGATGTAATTGTGTAACCATCCGGGTCAGGCATTGCCGCGCGAATACCGGTTTGGGTTGTATTATCCGGTGGTGCGATGGGACGACCGCCATGGCCGGTCGCAGGACTGCCTTCCGCCAGCACGGTTACATTTGATGCATCCATCACGACGTTAGTTGCAGTGTTACTGCCATTGAGCACATATTGTGAACGCGCCAGCGATACAGCGGAACGCAGCCCACCCGCGACACCCTGAACGCTCGCGGTGCGCGCATTATTGGTCACATTGATAAATTTCGGCAAGGCGGTGGCGGCAAGGAGGCCAAGAACCACGATCACAACGACCAGCTCGACCAGAGTAAAACCTGCTTGTTTGTTCATTTTCGTTTTCCTCTTTACTTTAACGCGTGGCCGAAGCGGTGAAGTCGGCCGGATCTAACGGTTGGTTGTACCAGTGATAGGGGGCGGTGGCGGCTAGCTTGAGGCCCACGAGGGTATCACCGGTATCGAACCGTCCATTGTGGTTATTATCGTCATAGACCGGGATGATCTTGAGGTTTATCACACTTTTTTCCGGCCCGTCGGAGCGCAGATATTCCGGACTACCGGTGACATAGACCAGGGCATGGCTGACCCTGTCGTAATACCAGTTGACGCCCTTGACCATGTGCTGGGGTTTGCCGTGATAGCTACCGATATAGCTGGGTGGGGTCTGCGCCAGCAGGTCCATGGGGTTGGAATCGATGTATTTGTTGAGTCCGGGGATATCGTTTTCCACGATGTATTTACTGATGACCATGGCCAGGGCGCTGTTGATATTGCCGATGACCTGGGTCATGGCCGCGCGCTCGGCAGTCACTTCCAGTTTGAGCAGGCGGTCGATGGCGAAATACAGCAGAGTCGAGATGATGATGATCACCACCACCAGTTCGAGCAGGGTAAAACCATGTTGCTGGCGGACACGCATTAGTGGATGACAGAGCTGAGGTTCCACAAGGGCAGGAACACGCCCAGGGCCAGGACGAACACCATGGCCCCGATGATCACGATGAGTACCGGCTCGATGGCGCTGCTGAGGTTTTTCAGTTTGTAGTCGACTTCACGCTCGTAATAGTGGGCGACGTTATCAAGCATGTCGTCCACCGCGCCGGTCTCTTCGCCGACCTGCATCATCTGGATGGTCAATGGCGTAAACAGTTTGGAGCTGGCGGCGGTGCGGGTCAGCGAATCGCCGCGCTCGACGCCGTTACGCATCTGCTGGATCTTGTCGCTGATATACACGTTATCGACGGCATGGGAAGTGACATGCAGCCCCTGTATCAGCGGTACGCCGCTGCGCAGGGTCAGGGCGAAGGCCGTGGCGAAGCGCGCCAGCAGGGCCTCATACAGGATCTTGCCGACGATCGGAACGCGGAGTTTGAAGCGATCCCAGTTGAGATGCCCGCTCGGGGTGTTCCGGATGTAATAGCGTAATCCGAAAAAGCCACCCACGCTCAGCACTAACAGGTACGGCCAGTAATGCAGCATGAAATTGGATGTGGTCATCAGTAGCTTGGTTTGCCACGGCAGGTCGGCGCCGAAGCGGGCAAAGATCCCGGCAAATTTGGGAATCACAAAGATGTTGATCACGACCATGGCGATGACGATGGCCGTCACCACGATCATGGGATAGCGCATGGCCTGTTTGATGCGGTCGATGGTGTCTTTTTCCCGTTCCAGGTATTCCGACAGCTTGAGCATGGCGAGGTCCAGCTGGCCGGTGCTCTCGCCCACCTGCACCATGCTCACGAACAGGTGACTGAAGATCTTCGGGTGTTTGGCGAAGGCGCCGGAGAGATCGCGTCCGGATTCCAGGCTCGTGACCACTTCCTTCAGGGTCTCCTTGAGCACGATGTTGGAAATGTTCTCGCTCAGGCCATTGAGTGCGCGAATGATCGGGACACCAGCCTTCATCAGGGTATACAACTGACGCGAGAAGAAAATCAGGTCATCGAGCTTCGGTTGGCGCCGGCGCAGCCATTCCGTTGCCTGTTTCAGGACATCCGTTTGCGCCCTGTCTTCCAGTATTTGTAACGGTGTGATGTTGCTGTTGAGCAACTGGCTGGCGGCGGCGTCCATGGACATCGCCTCCACGCGCCCGCTCAGGGCTTCGCCCTGGGCATTTCGCGCTGTATAGGTAAAGAACGGCATCAGTTCGCGACGGCGGCAAGATCGTCGTCATCCGTCATATATTCGTCCTGGACTTCTTCGATGGTGCCGGCGACACGGATGACTTCTTCGAAGGTCGTGATGCCCTGCAAGGCGTAGTCCAGCGCGTGTTGCGCGAAGGAACGATAGCCGCGGCTTTGGCGGGCAAGGCGGGCGAAGGCGCTGGCATCTTCGCGACGCAGGGCGTCGGCGAGGTCTTCATCCAGTTCCAGAAATTCGAACACACCGATACGACCGTGATAGCCGGTGTTGTTGCAGTGAGTACAGCCGTCGCCGCGATGGAATTTCGCGTGCTTGTGCTGGCTGCCGAGCAGGCCGGAGATCATTGCCAGCTCCTGCGCATCCGGTTGATGCGGCACCTTGCAGCTGTCGCAGATCTTGCGCACCAGGCGTTGCGCCACGACGGCACGGAGCGCGGAAGCGACCAGATAACCTTCCGCCCCCATATCCAGCAGACGGTGAACCGTGGAAATGGAGTCGTTGGTGTGCAGGGTGGATAACACCAGGTGACCGGTCATGGCGGCACGCAGACCGATCTCGGCGGTCTCCTGATCGCGCATCTCGCCCACCAGCACGATGTCCGGGTCCTGCCGCAGGGCGGCGCGCAGGACACTGGCAAAACTCAGGCCGATACGGGGATTGACCTGGACCTGATTGATCCGCGGCAGCCGGTATTCCACCGGGTCTTCCACGGTGATGATCTTCTTGCTCGCCTCATTGAGCTCGCTCAGGGCGGAATAGAGCGTGGTGGTTTTACCGCTACCGGTGGGACCGGTCACCAGCACCATCCCGAAGGGCCGCAGGATGTTGGCGCGAAAACGCTGCAGGATGTGCTGGCTCATGCCGAGGTGGTCGAGCCGCAGCATGTTGCCCGACTGATCCAGCAGACGCATGACCACCGACTCGCCCGCCTGGATCGGCATGGTGGAGACACGCACGTCGATACTGCGGTTATGCACGCGGATGTTAAAGCGCCCGTCCTGCGGTACGCGGCGTTCCGAAATATTCAGGCCGGCCATGAGTTTAAGCCGGGACACCAGCGCCGGGGCGATGCGTTTTTCCTTCATCACCTGTTCTTGCAGCACGCCGTCGATACGCTGACGGATGCGCAGCACCTGATCGTCCGGCTCGATGTGAATATCGGAGGCGCCGATCTGCACGGCGTCTTCAAAAATGGATTGCAGCAGCTTGACCACCGGCGCATTGGTGACGTCTTCGCTTTGCACCAGCTGCGCGAGGTCGATATCCGTCGCGGACAGTTCGCTGTGGAGTTCTTCCGCCAGGTTGCTGATCTGGCTCTGGCGGCGGTAGACCATGTCGATGGCTTCAATGAGATCAGCCTCTTTCACTACCGCCTGCAGGATGGGGCGTTTGACGACCTTGGCGATTTCGTCGAACCCGAAAATATCGGTGGCATCGGCCATACCCACCAGCAGGGCGCCATCGGGCATGGCCTTCAGGGCGATGGCGCGATAGCGCCGCGATACCATCTCCGGAATCAGCTTGATGGTCTCCGGTTCGAATTGATAGCGCTTGAGATCGATATATGGGATCTGCAACTGGCGCGAGACCAGCTCCAGGACCTTGTCCTCCTTGACGTAGCCTTTCTCGATCAGCACCCGCCCGAGCTTATGGCCGGAACTCTTCTGCTCCGCCAACGCCTGCATCAGCTGATCCTGGGTGATCAGGCCATGCTCGACGAGCAAATCGCCGAGACGAATCTTCTTTTTCGGGGCCGGTTCGCCCATGCCAAAGCCTCACTTTCGGACCTCGTGAATAGTAGGTTTATCGGAGGAATCGGGGGCTGGCTTTAATTTTGAGAGGTGGGTAACACTTTCGCCCGGCGCTTTGCGCCTTTGGCGACCCACTTTCTTGTATCGACAAGAAAGTGGGCAAAGATGACGTGCAGGATGCACAAACACTGCGGAGGCCAGGGATGGCCGAGAGCAGTGAGCTCCCCCTATATTCGCCGGTCGCTTCGCACATCCCTGTGCTCACGCGACACTTGTACATCCTGTACATCGTCCTGGCTCAGCAAAACCGGGCGCGACATCCCTGTCGCGCTCTGGGATTTATTTTCTCAAAAAGGTCTTCCCGCCACGCACCAGCATATGGGGTTGAAAACCCCTCGTGTTAATTTCAGAAAGGGACAACACAATTATCGCAACGAACTGGCTAAGTGGATGAACCCCATGCGATTGCCGTGAGGGATTTTTGGCTGAACGCAAGTGGCGCCCCAGGGGCGAGGCAGGGATGCCGAGCCTGTGATATGAGACAGGAAGTCGAATATCACAGCGCCCCTGAGTACAGCCAATAAATCATGAACGTTTGGCAAATCGCGGGGCAGTTTTCTTTGGGTACTTTCTTTGTCTGTACAAAGAAAGTACCTCGCTCTCAGTGAGAGCGAAAAAAAACCTTAGCTATTTAACTGCAAGGTCCCAATCAACTGATTCACATTGCTCATTTCATGTTTGAGCAAGTACTTGACGATGCCGTCGTTGATCTTGGGACAGACGAGGGGGTCGTAGAAAAGCGCAGTGCCGATGCCGATGCCGGTGGCGCCGGCGATGAGAAATTCGATCGCGTCTTCGGCGCAGGTGATGCCGCCCTGGCCGATGATAGGCACGCCGTGATCGCGGCAGACCTGATAGACCTGATGTACCTTTAACAACGCGATGGGTTTGATCGCCGGACCGGACAGGCCACCCTGATTGTTGCCGATGATCGGTGTGCGTGAGTCGATGTCGATGGCCATGCCGGTGAGGGTGTTGATCACGGCAAAGGCATCGGAGCCGGCCTCGAGACAGCGGCGGGCGTTTTCCTTGATGTCAGTCTGGTTCGGCGAGAGCTTGGTGATCAGCGGTTTGCGCGTGGCCTTGCGGCAGACCTCCACCACGCGCGCCGACATGTCCGGGTCGTTACCGAATTGCACGCCGCCTTCTTTTACGTTCGGGCAGGAGATGTTGATCTCCATGGCGTCGATGGGCGAGTCATCGAAGATGCGCGCCACTTCGTAATACTCTTCCACGGTCGAACCGGACAGGTTCGCGATAAAGCGGGTTTCGCTGAAATCCAGTGTCGGCAGAATGTTATCCACCACATGCCGCGCGCCGGGATTTTGCAGGCCAATCGCATTGAGCATGCCAGCCGGGGTTTCGAACACGCGGTGCGGCGCATTGCCCAGGCGCGGCTTCAGGGTTGTGCCTTTTAAACACACGGCACCGACATCGTGATGGGAAAATCCCTGTACGCGGGTGTATTCCTCGCCGAAGCCGACACAGCCGGAGAGCAGGACCAGGGGTGTGGTGAAATTCAGGCCACAGAAGTCCAGGGCCAGGCGCGGGTGAGTCAGGTGGGGGGTGTCGGTCATGGTGCTAAGATACTTACACTATATATAGGTATGCAAGCCCGGCGCATTATTCCGATGCGTGCGCCATCAGGCGCAGATAGGCAGGCAGGTAGGCCTCGCGCGGTTTTTGCTCAGGTTGCAAATACGCACATGCCTGTTCCTTACAATAAGCGCCATCGGTTAAGTAATCCAGGATCACCGCGTACACGTCGTAGTGATGCAGTGTCGGGTATTTTCTGATCTTGCCGTTCACGAAGATCGCGATGCGGTTGTAGTAGATGCTGTCCTGGATATTGTTCATGTAATGCAGTGCGTTATAGGTGTTGGGACCGTTGCGCAAGGGCGGTACGTGATCCGACATGAAAATGATCAGACTGTGGGGGTCCATCTTGATTAGCGCGTTGATGTGCTGGGCCAGGGCCTGGGTACGGTAATAAAACTGATTGCTGGCGTGCGTCAGGTGATCATCGGGATAAGTGGATTTGAGCGTGATGAACTCGGGGCGTTGCTGCGGATCCAGAATGTGCGGCGTGTGGCCGTAGATGGTCAGCAGGTAATTGAACAGCGGCTGACCCCGGTGTTGCTGCAGATGGGCTGCGACAAAGGCGCGATTCTGCTCGAACAGCTTGCCGTCGAACATGAACTCTTCGTCACCCGGATTGCCGGCATGTAAATAGGTTTGTTCCGCCGCCGCATATTCTTTCGGAAAATAGCGCTCGCGAAATCCCAGGCCTTTGTAAGCCGGCAGGGTATTGAAGAAATTGGGTTTGAAGGCGTTACTCGCGACACTGCGGTAACCTTCGTGCGCCAGCAGATCCGGTAAACAGTGCGCGGCACTGCCGGTAAAGACATTGAATTCAACACTGGAGAGTCTTTCCAGGGCGGGCACGCCGCACAGGGCTTCAAATTCCGCCTGCGAGGTTGAGCCGCCAAACACGGGTGAGATCGTCAGGCCCATTTGCTTGCCCACGAGTTTGGCGAAATCCGGATGCATGGGGGATTGGCTGAAACGCAGATCGCGGAACAAGGTGGGATCGAGAAAGCTCTCCAGAATGATCAGGTGTACATTGTGATGATTGATCTGCGGCGCCAGCTGGCTCACTTCCTCGTTGAAGGCGGCATCGTACGCGGTGCGTTGGCGGTACGGCGCCATGTGGTCCACTACGCTGATGCGTTGCGCCTCGCGGAAAAACAACATGGCGAGACGGCCGTTGTTTTCCACGCTGCGGCTATCGGAATATTTCACGATCTCGTGTGCAACATCGCGAAAGCTGCTGGCAAAGGCCGTTGGGCTAAAGTGGATGGCCAGTACCAGCAAGGCAAGCGGCATTAGCCACAGGCCAATGCGCTGGCGCCGCCGGTAATCGGCGTGCCAGAGGATCAGGCCTAGGGGGATTAAAAAGATCAGGGCCAGGGCAATGCTGTAGTACAGCGGCAGGATTTGCAGTAACTCCGGCAGTTCCTTTACGTTGATAAAGCGGAAGACCTTGCCGTACACGAGAAAAAACACGTCGTGCACCAGGTAGACCAGCAGGATGGGGACAGCCGCCAACAGCCCGCGCCACGGAAAGGGTTTGAGCAGGAAATAGAACAGGCCATAAAAGTAGAGGACCAGGAGGATTTCCAGCCATTGGTAGTAAATATGCCCGGTGGCGAAACCGCCAAGTTGTTGTATTACCAGGCTGTAACCATAAAAACCTACTAAAACACCCAGGAATCGCAGTGCCAGGTTGAGGTAGGGGTTGCTGAAAGGCCGTTCAGGCATGTTTGGATAGCGGAATGGTTCCACGAAAAGCGGGATGCATATTGTGCAGACCACGTCATAAAACTGCAATATTGGTCGCAATCCATTATCCTAGTAATGCCAATCCGGTCACTGCCGACAGGCAGGCGGCATCACGGTTTATCCTGAGGAAGCAAGTTTGTGTTACGTCTGACCAATGTCATCATCGGGATTGCGGTCGCGATCATCAGCCTGAGTCTGTGGGCTTACATCAACCGTCCCCAGCAACATCCCAACTGGCCCAAGCGCGTCATGGGTTTTGCCTTTTCCCCTTATCATGCGGATCAGGACCCGCGCCAGAAACGCTATCCCAGCCTAGAGCAAATCGAATCGGATCTGAAATTGCTCTCCGGCAAGGCCACGGCGATCCGCACGTACAGCGTGGAAAACGACCTGGCTGAAATTCCGCGTCTCGCACGCAAATACAATCTGAATGTCTGCCTGGGCGCCTATCTCAGTTATGACGAAAAGCGCAACGCCTGGGAATTCCCGTTGTTTATGAATATTGCGCGCAGCAATCCCAATGTCGTGCGCGGTATCGTGGGTAACGAAGTTCTGCACCATAAGTTGATGAAGTACGACGAACTGGTCAGTTACCTGGACAAGGCGCGCAAGGGCTTGCGTGTCCCCATCAGCACAGCGGAGCCGGCCTATATCTGGTCCACAAAGTATCCCGAGCTGGTGAATCACGTGGATTTCATCGCCGTGCAAATCCTGCCTTACTGGGAAGGCCGTGATGCGGAGAAGGCGGTGGATTACACCTTCGATATCGTTAAAGGTTTGCAGAAACAGTTTCCGGGCAAGCCCATCATCATCTCGGAAGTGGGCTGGCCCAGTAACGGTCGTACCCGCCTGGAGCTGGCGGAGGAAGTGCCCAAGGGCCAGTCGCGTCAGGAGGCGGTGGCGTCAGAGGCCAACCAGGCCATTTTCCTGCGCAACTTTCTGGCACTGGCGCCGAAGGAAGGTTACGTCTACTACATCATGGAGGCCTTCGATCAGCCCTGGAAGACGGATATCGAAGGTTCGGTCGGTGCCTATTGGGGCGTCTATGACGTGAATCGTCACCCCAAGTTTGAATTCACCCAGCCCATCGTGCCGGTACCGCAGTGGCAGGTGCTCGCCGGGATTTCCATTGTGCTGGCGGTGATTACCTTCGCCCTGTTGTTGATCGACAGCAAGACCCTGCGTGGTCACGGTCGCAGTTTTCTCGCGGTGGTCAGCTACTTTGCGGCGACCGCGGTGGTGTGGATCGTGTACGACTACTCCAATCAATATCTCACGCTCGGTTCGATCATTATCGGGTTGTTACTGGTGATCGGTATGGTGGGGATCCTTGCGGTGTTGTTGGCGGAGGCGCACGAGTGGGCCGAGGCCTTATGGATAAAACAGCATCGGCGAGAATTCGTGCCGGTGCATTTGCCGGAGGAGCAGTTGCCCCGGGTGTCGATTCACGTGCCGGCGTACAACGAACCGCCGGAGATGCTGGCGCAGACGCTGCGGGCGCTGGCGCAACTGGATTACCCGAATTACGAAGTGATCGTCATCGATAACAACACCAAGGACCCGGCGGTCTGGCAGCCCATCGAGGCCTTATGTAAAACCCTGGGCGAGCGCTTTCGTTTCTTTCACGTCGACCCGTTGGCGGGATTCAAGGCGGGCGCACTGAATTTTGCCATGCGCCATACCGACCCGGCAGCCGAGATCGTCGCCGTCATCGACAGCGACTACATTGTCGAGCCGGGATGGCTACGCGACCTGGCGCCGCAGTTTTCCAATGCGGCCGTCGCGATTGTGCAGGCACCGCAGGATTATCGCGACTACGGCGAGAGTGTCTTCAAGGCCATGTGTTTCTCCGAGTACCGCGGATTCTTTTTTATCGGCATGGTCACGCGCAACGAACGCAACGCGATCATTCAGCATGGCACCATGACCATGGTGCGCAAATCCGTGCTCGAAGACATCAATGGCTGGAGCGAGTGGTGCATCACGGAAGATGCGGAACTGGGCCTGCGTATTTTCGAACAGGGACACGAGGCGGTGTACATCTCGAAAAGTTACGGGCGCGGTTTGATGCCTGATACCTTTAACGATTATAAAAAGCAGCGCTATCGTTGGGCCTATGGTGCAGTGCAGATTCTCAAACGGCACTGGCGTTCATTACTGGCGCGCAATAACACGGAACTCACTTACGGCCAGCGTTATCACTTCCTGGCGGGCTGGCTGCCCTGGATTGCCGACGGGGTCAATCTGGGTTTCACCATCGCCGCGATTTGCTGGTCGGTGGCGATGATGGTGGCGCCGAAGTTTTTCGATCCGCCGCTGGTGATCTTTGCGATTCTGCCCTTGTCCCTGTTTTGTTTTAAGATCGCGAAGATCATTTATCTGTATCGCACTACGGTGCACGCATCGTTGAAACACACCATCTCGGCCGCCTGGGCCGGGCTGGCCTTGTCGCATACCATTGCCGTGGCGATCATCGAAGGCCTGCTGACCAACAGCAAACCGTTTTTCCGTACACCAAAATTAAAACACCCCAGCCGCCTGTTGGCGGCACTGGTGGATGCGCGCTGGGAATGGTTGTTTGCGCTGGGTTTGTGGGCCGCTGCCATCGGTGTGCGGATCATGCAGCCCGAGGGCGGTCTCGACCTGCAGCTATGGATGCTGTTATTGATCATCCAGTCATTGCCCTACGTGGCTGCCATCGTCATGGCGATCATCAGCGCACTGCCGGGCCTGCCCGTGTATCATGACAAGGATGCGGTCACGCCCAATCTCGACCAGGACACGCCAAACTGAATACAGCCGTCACCATGTTTCATGTTGTGCTTTACGAACCCGAGATCCCGCCCAACACCGGCAATATCATTCGTCTGTGTGCCAACACCGGTTGCCAGTTACATTTGATCGAACCGCTGGGATTTGACCTGGACGACGCCAAACTCAAACGCGCCGGCCTGGATTATCACGAGTTCACCGCGGTAAAAACCTATCAGTCACTTGCGGCATTCATGCAGGCAGTGCAACCGGTGCGGCTGTTTGGCCTGTCCACGCATGGCACGTCGTCGTTTTATGACGTTGCCTTTGCCGCCGGTGATGCATTTTTATTCGGGCCGGAGACGCGTGGATTGCCGGTCAGCGTGCGGGAACAACTCGGCGCGGATAAGGTGTTGCGTATCCCCCTGCTGCCGGATAACAGGAGCCTGAATTTATCCAATGCCGCGGCGATCGTGGTCTACGAGGCCTGGCGACAACAGGGTTTTGCCGGGGCTATTTAGATTAGTGCTCGGGGTGGGGCGCGCGGTTGGTCAGGATCTGCAGGGCCTCGCGCGGTGAACGGCCTTCATAGATCACTTTATAGACCTGTTCGGTGATCGGCATGTTGATGTTGTAATCCTGTGACAACAAATACACGGTCTTCGCGGTACCGATGCCTTCCACTACCTGTTTGATGCTCTTGCGCGCCGCCTCCACATCCATGCCCTTGCCCAGCGCCAGACCGAAGCGGCGGTTGCGCGATTGATCGTCGGAACAGGTCAGGACCAGGTCACCCAGGCCGGAGAGCCCCATAAAGGTTTCACGTTGCCCGCCCATGGTGACGCCCAGGCGCATGATCTCATTGAGACCGCGGGTGATCAGCGCGGCGCGGGTATTGGTCCCGAAGCCCATGCCATCGGCGATGCCGGCTGCGATGGCCATGACATTCTTGGTGGCGCCGCCGATCTCCACGCCCGCGATGTCGTCACTGGTATAGGTGAGGAAGTACTCACTGTGCAGGGCGTAGGCCAGGTCTTCGGCAAATTGAGGTGTCTTGGAGGCGACGGTGATGGCGCCGGGCAGACCTTGGGCAACCTCGAGGGCGAAGGTCGGGCCGGATACCGCGGCGACGGGTACGGTGATGCCCAGTTCTTCGCGTACGATTTGGTGCAGTAATTTGCGTGTGCCCTGCTCCAGGCCTTTGGTGCCCCAGGCCAGACGATGGCGTTCGGTTAAAAACGGTTTGAGTTTCTGGACGGTCTCGCGAAACACATGGGAGGGCACCACCACCAGAATGTCCCGGGCCTGGGCGACCGTCGCCGCCAGGTCCCGCGCCGGTTGCAGCGTCTCCGGAAAGGCGATACCCGGCAGATACTTCGCGTTGCAGCGAGACTGCCGCATCGCCTGGTAGTGATCGTCGCTGTGCGACCACAACAGGGTCTCGTTACCCGCGCGCGCCAGTTGCAAGGCCAGCGCGGTCCCCCAGGAACCGGCGCCGAGTACCGCATAGGGCGGAGAAGACAGGCTCATTCGGCAATCGCGATGGTTTATTGCGGCTGACTGGTGTCTGCCTGTTGCGTCTGCTGCTGCAGATGCTGTTCATACAAGGCATCGAAATTGATCGGGTTGAGCAGCATTTGCGGGAAACCGCCACGCGTCACGATGTCCGATACCGCCTCGCGCGCATAAGGGAAAAGAATGCTCGGGCAAAAGCTGCCGAGCATGGCGCGCAGCATGCTGTCAGGAAATTCCTCGATGTGAAAAATACCGGCCTGCTGTACTTCCACCAGGTAGGCCGTCTTGTCGTTATTGCCGACGGTCACCGTGATAGACAGCACGACTTCGTAATTGTGTTCAGCGACACCCTGCGCACTGGAGTTGAGGTCCAGATTGACCTTCGGATCCCATTGTTCGGTAAAGCACGCCGGGCTGTTCGGTGCCTCGAAAGAGAGATCCTTCACGTAAATTTTCTGGATAGCGAATTTGCCTTGCGGTTGTTGTTCGTTAGCTGTCGTTTCAGTCATGGTGATTACTCGTTAGTTATGGATGATACCGAACGTGTTGCGCGACGGTCATTGAATGTAGCTTAAAATCATTACGCCTGTGCCGGTTTGAACCAGGCTCAAAAAATCCAATTTATTCTGACAATCAGGCTGACTGTGCCCAGCGTAGCAGATTTTGCAGGTCCATGGCGCCAGCGACGCGGTTGACTTCCCTGCCCTGTTTGAAAATTGCCAGTGTGGGGATGCTGCGGATCTGATACTGCATGGCCAATGCCTGTTCTTCTTCGGTGTTGACCTTGACCAGCTGCATGTGCGGCTGCAGTTTCGCGGCGGCCTGCTCGAATACCGGCGCCATCATCTTGCACGGGCCACACCACGGTGCCCAGAAATCCACAAGAATGGGAATGTCGCTGCGGGTAATGTGTTGCGCAAACGTCTGTTGCGACAAGCTGATCGGGTGGCCGGTGAAGATCGCCTGTTTGCACTTGCCGCATTTGGGCTGGGCGGTAAGCTTGTCTGCCGGCACGCGGTTGGTGCTGTGGCAATGCGGACAGACGAGGTGCAGGGCATCGGCCATTGCGGAATTCCGTCAGGCGAGGCCCAGCTTTTTGTCGAGCTGGCCTTCGAATTCCAGTTCGTAAAGGTCGTCGCAACCGCCGACGTGTTCGTCATCGATGAAGATCTGCGGCACGCTGGTGCGACCGTGGGCGCGCGAGGTCATTTCATGACGCAAATGCGGTTCGCTGTCGACGCGGATATCCGTGAATTCGACACCCTTTTTTTCCAGCAGCATGCGTGCGCGCACGCAATAAGGGCAAAAGCGGGTGCTATACATGATGACCTTGGGCATAACGCGAATTATTTCTTGGTTAAAGGGAGGTTGTCGTTTTTCCACGCCATGACACCGCCGCTCAGGTTATATACGGATTCAAAACCCTGTTTTTTGAGCGTTGCGCAGGCAGTGGATGAGCGTTGACCGGAACGGCAGCTGACGATAATGGGCTTGTCCTTGTATTTCTCCAGTTCCTTCATACGGTCATTGAGATAGCCCACCGGGATATGCAGGGAATTCACAATGTGGCCGTCGCGGTATTCGTTGTCTTCGCGCACATCGAGAATGATCGCATTTTCGCGATTGATGAGTTGCGTGGCCATGGCCGGATTGACGCTGGCAAACCCCCGCAGGCGCGCATTGATGAAACTGTAAATGATCATGCCCGCCACAATCAGCCATGCGGTGGTCAGGATAAAGTGGTTTTCAAAAAACAATAAATATTTTTCCATTGCCTTGCCTGTTCGCGCCTGCGGCACAATTTGCCGTTACCTATACCAAATGGAAGAGACTACTACACCACGCCGGGATAGCCGAACCTCACCGCGCCACGTCGCAGCGGGAAGAAGTAAATCAAATTAATCCTCTTGGGCGCTGCAAAAGACTTCGCGCATCATACCGATCAGACGCAGTGTGCGTTGATCGCCGACCTTGTAGTAGACCCGGTTGGCGTCCTTGCGCGCGGACAGGATGCCCTTGTCGCGGAGGATGGCCAGATGCTGCGAGATATTGCTTTGTGATGTGCCCACGTGTTCGACAATGTCTTGCACACTGATTTCATCCGCCCCGAGGGTGCAGAGAATTTTCAATCGAAGGGGGTGAGACATCGCCTTCAAGGAACGGGACGCGCGGTCGATATCATCATCGCGCGTCATCAGATCCAGTTCTTGCATCATAATAAATTACACCGAATATTAGTGACTCAATGAGCCTAGCGAACGATACACGTATCTTATTGGAATTGTCACATGTCTGCCCTTTATTAATAAAACATTATACAATAATCTACCGTCTGAGAAGGCTATTCACCCTTTTTTTATCCAGCTATTCAGGACATTACAGTGCCCTGGCGGCCTGTGTAGCAAAGAACTTGCCGTGCTTGAACAAAATAAAATAGACTTAGTCTAAGCTCTATAATTATCAAGGAAATAAAGAACTTACTTATCCATGAGTGATCACGCCAAACCCATGTTGCTGGTCATCCTCGACGGCTGGGGCTGTAGTGAGGATGTACAGGATAACGCCATCGCCAATGCCAAAAAACCCGTTTGGGATCGCATTTGGGCGAAATATCCACATACCTATATTAATGGCTCCGGTGCCTCCGTGGGGCTGCCCGCTGAGCAAATGGGCAATTCCGAGGTCGGCCACCTGAATCTGGGCGCCGGGCGCGTGGTTTACCAGGAATACACACGCGTCAGCCGCTCCATCAAGACCGGGTCCTTTTTCAAAAACCAGACCCTGGTGGATGCCGTGCAGTCGGCCATGGACAAGGGTAAGGCCGTCCACATTATGGGTTTGTTGTCACCGGGCGGGGTGCACAGTCACGAAGAGCACATCCATGCCATGGTGGAGCTGGCCGTCAAGCAGGGCGCCAAAAAGGTCTATCTGCATGCCTTCCTCGATGGCCGGGACACGGCACCCAAGAGTGCGACCGAGTCGATTAACAAGATGGAAGAGAAGTTTCAGGAGCTGGGCGAAGGACGTTTCGCCTCAATCATTGGCCGCTACTTCGCGATGGACCGCGATCATCGTTGGCCACGAATCCAGAAGGCCTATGATCTGATCACCCAGGGCAAGGGAGAATTCACTGCCGAGACGGCACTGGCAGGGCTGGAGTTGGCATATAACCGCAACGAGACCGATGAGTTCGTCCAGGCCACGGCCATCGTGCCGCCAGGGACTGCGCCGATCACCGTGGAAGACGGCGATACGCTGGTCTTCATGAATTTCCGCTCCGATCGCGCGCGCCAGATTACCCGGCCATTTATCGAGCCTGACTTCAATGCCTTTACCCGCGAGATCTATCCCAAGCTGGGGGCCTTTGTCTCGCTGACCGAGTACAAATCCGATTTTGATGTGCCTGTGGCGTACCCGCCTGAGCGCCTGAAGAATGTCTTTGGCGAATACCTCAGCAGCCTGGGCATGCACCAGTTGCGTATTGCCGAGACCGAGAAATACGCGCACGTGACATTCTTTTTTAACGGCGGCCGTGAAGAGCCTTTCGAATTTGAGGATCGGATTCTGATTAATTCACCGCAGGTGCCGACCTATGATCTCCAGCCCGAGATGAGCGCGCCGGAATTGACGGATCGCCTGGTCGAGGCGATTGAAAGCGGTAAGTACGACGCCATCATCTGTAACTACGCCAACCCCGATATGGTGGGGCATACCGGCAATTATGGTGCGACCGTCAAGGCCATCGAGGCGATCGATAGTTGTCTGGGCCGGGTGATCGCTGCCATCGAAAAGGTCGGTGGCGAGATGTTGATCACCGCTGACCATGGCAATGCGGAGATGATGACCAACCACGAGACCCATCAACCGCATACGGCGCACACGACCAATCTGGTACCGTTTATTTATATCGGCCGTAAATTGCAGCTGGCCAGCCAGGGTGTGCTGTCTGATGTGGCCCCGACCATGCTGGATTTAATGCGCGTGCCACAACCCTCGGAAATGAGTGGCCACTCGCTGATCGTACATGAGGACAAAGAGGCTGCGGCCTGACATCGCTGATCGGGTTTTATCGACAAACGCACGCTTATTCGCTATTCGTTTTGCCATGCAGCTTGGGTAGACTTGCGGGCTATGCAAGCCTTCCCTCGTTCACTGCTGGCCAGTCTGTGTGCGCTCTGCGTTATTTTCTCGGGTATGCTGTGCCCCACACCCGCGCGTGCGGAACAGGCGGACAGTAAACAGGCGCTGTCGAAAGTACGCGAACGCATCGAGGCCTTACGCAAGGACATCGAAAAAACCCAGACACTGCACGACTCGGTACGCACCGAATTGCGCGATATCGAGCGCCAGATCAGTAAACTGCTCGGGGCCCTGAAGACGCTTAACCGCAAACTGGCGAACGAGCAGCGCAAGCTCAATACCCTGCATCAGGAACGTGACACCCTCAAGGCCAATCTGGCGACCCAGCACCACTTGCTTGCCCGGCAGGTGGAAGCGGCATTTATGATTGGCCGTCAGGAGTACCTGAAGTTACTCCTGAATCAGGAAGACCCCGCTGCGGTCGGACGCACCATGACGTACTACGATTATTTCAACCGTGCGCGTGCGCAGCGTATCGCCGGTATCAAGGTGGATTTGCAAAAACTGCAAAGCGTGGAACAGGAGATCGTGGCCCAGACCCAGGCGCTTAACGCCGTAAAACAACAGCAGTTGGAGAAAAAGGCGGAACTGCAAAAAAATTCGCGGGAACGCACGGTGGTTGTCGCTAAACTGGGCAAGGAATTGCAAAGCAAGGCACAGGAACTCAAGCGCCTGGTGGAGGACGAACATCGCTTGCAGGACCTGGTCAACCGCCTGGACCAGGCCATGCCGGATATCCTGACCGCACCGGGTACGCATAAACCCTTCGGGCGATTAAGAGGACAGCTTATCTGGCCGACAAGGGGTAAGTTGCTGGTCTCATTTGGAACCCGCCGCGAAGGCGGGCGTCTCAAGTGGAACGGTGTCCTGATCCGCGCCCACGAGGGACAGGAGGTGCATGCCATTTCCCATGGGCGTGTGGCCTATGCCGATTGGTTGCGGGGTTATGGCCTGCTCCTGATTATTGACCACGGCAATGGTTATATGAGCCTGTATGGTCATAATCAGGCTATATATAAGGAGACCGGCGAATGGGTGGAGGCCGGTGAAGTCATTGCCAGCGTCGGCAAGAGCGGTGGTCAAAACCAGGCCGGTTTGTATTTTGAAATTCGCCATAATGGTAAGCCGACCGACCCGGCGCACTGGTGCCGTGGGCGACCCGCGCTGGCGAGAAATTAGTGCGGATGTACGTATGCAGGAATTACGGTAACATCCGTGAGTCAACAAGCAGAAAAGGCCAAGGTGCCTTCGGAAGGACGGATAAATGAGTAATTTCACACGCAATACCCTGATAGGTGCCCTGGGCATGCTGATGGGCGTCATGCTTGCACTGGTCGTAAGCGTGCATGCCGAGCGCGAAAATACCAGCGCCGATCGCACGATTCCGATGCAGGACATTCGCGCCCTGAGCGAAGTGTTCGGCAAGATCAAGGATAACTATGTCGAGCCCGTCTCGGACAAGACCCTGCTGGATAATGCCATTCGCGGGATGCTGGCCGGCCTCGATCCTCACTCCACCTATCTCGACAAGGAAGCCTTCCAGGAATTACGTGTGGGTACCACCGGTGAATTCGGCGGTCTTGGCATCGTCGTCGGGATGGAAGACGGCTTCGTCAAGGTCGTGTCACCTATCGACGATACGCCGGCGCAACGTGCCGGGATCAAGACCGGTGACCTGATCATTCGTCTCGACAACAAACCGGTGAAAGGCATGACGCTGGATGAAGCGGTGAAACTCATGCGCGGCAAGCCGGGCACGAAGATTACCTTGCTGGTCGTACGTGAAGGCCAGGAAAAACCGCTCACCTTCGTGTTAACCCGCGATCGCATTCGTGTGCAAAGCGTGAAATCACGCATGCTGGAAGATGGTTACGGCTATGTGCGCATCAGCCAGTTCCAGGAGCGCACCGCCATCGATATGCGCAAGGCCATCACCAAGCTCAAGAACGAGGGCAAGGGCAAGCTCAAGGGCCTAATCCTGGACCTGCGTAACAACCCGGGCGGTCTGCTGGATGCTGCGGTGGATGTGGCCGATACCTTCGTGACCTCCGGCACCATTGTCAGCGTGCGCGGCCGTAACAAGGAAAATGACGTGGTCCACTCCGCCACACCGAACGACATGCTCAAGGGCGCGCCCATGATCGTGCTGGTGAACGGCGGCTCTGCCTCTGCCTCGGAAATTGTCTCCGGCGCACTGCAGGATGATAAACGCGCCATCATCATGGGTTCGAAAACCTTCGGTAAAGGCTCGGTGCAGACCGTGGTGCCGCTGGGCAATGACACTGCGATCAAGTTGACCACGGCGCGTTATTACACACCGTCAGGGCGTTCGATCCAGGCCGAAGGTATCGAGCCGGATATCAAGCTGGATGATCTGAAGGTGGCTGAGGTCAAGCAACAACAAGGCTCAATCAAGGAGGCCGACCTGGAAGGCCATCTGATCAACGACAAGGATAATGGTAAACATGCGACGAAAGATGACAAGAAAGAACGCATCGATCTCGCGAAAGAAGATTATGCCTTGTACGAGGCCTTGAATGTGCTGAAGGGCATGGCGTTTCTGGAACACCATTGATATGCCGGTTGCCGCACTGTTTCATCAGTTCGCGAAAGCACGAGCAAGGATGAAATCGGTGCGGCAACATGTTTTTCCGCTGTTGCTTGTCTTCTCAGGCGGTGCCAGCGCCGGTTCCCTGCCGCCAGCTGCACCCACTGACTCACCGTTAATCTCCATTATCATCGATGACCTCGGTGATCGCCTGCATGACGGTAAACGTGTGGTATTGTTGCCGGGTCAGGTTACGGTCAGCATTATTCCGTACACACCGTTTGCCAAACGTCTCGCCCTGCTGGCGCAAATCAATAAAAAAGAGATCATGTTGCATTTGCCCATGGAATCCATGGACGAACGTTATCTGGGCCGCGGCGGTCTGGATGAATCCATGAATGAAGGCAGGTTCATCGAGACGCTGCACGAAACCCTCGATGCCGTACCGGACATTCGCGGCGTCAACAATCACATGGGCAGTCGCCTGACCCAGGATGCCACGCGCATGGGCTGGTTGATGGCTGGCCTGTTGCGTCACGGCGAGCTCTATTTTATCGATAGCCGCACCACGAGTCTGACGCAGGCCGCCAAGGTGGCGAGTGAATACGGACTGGACGAGGGCAGCCGCGATGTCTTTCTTGACGACGACAAGTCAGCGGCGAAACTGCAAAAGCAATGGGATTATCTGGTACGGCTTGCCCATCGCAAGGGCAGTGCCATCGCCATCGGGCATCCGTATCCGGAGACTATCGAATTTCTGCAACAGCATATTCCCACGCTCGGCAATGAGAACATTCAGCTGGTACCGGTATCTGAACTCTTGCAATGGCGCCAAACACGGAGGAGTCTCGCATGGCAAACCCAACCGTCCTCGTCCCTCTTGCCCCGGGTTGTGAAGAACTCGAAGCCGTCACCATCATCGATCTGCTGCGTCGCGCCGGTGTCGACGTCGTCACCGCCGGCCTCGACGCCGGTCCGGTAAAGGCCAGCCGCGGTACGGTCCTGTTGCCGGATACCACCCTGGATCAGGTCCTGGGTAAGGATTTCGATATGATTGTCCTGCCCGGCGGTCAGCCCGGTTCCGATCATCTGCGCGATGACCCGCGCATTCAGTTAAAACTCAAACAACTGGCTGGCGCGGATAAATACGTCGCCGCCATCTGCGCTGCGCCGCGTGCCCTGGCCCAGGCCGGTCTGCTCGACGGCCGCCGTGTCACCAGTTTTCCCGGCAGCCTTGAGGGCGGTCCCGCGGAGAATGTGGATTTTGTGAATGAGCCGGTCGTCATCGACGGCAAGATTGTCACGTCGCGCGGCCCCGGCACGGCCATGGATTTTGCCTTGTCGCTGATCGAATTACTGCTGGGCAGGGAGATGCGCGACAAGGTGGAAAAACCCCTGCAACGTCCCGCCGCATGATCCATGTGTCGCACCAGAATCAATTCAACGCAATGATCGCAAGAGAATTGTCCTGACATGCGCATCATTGAGGTCCTGGCCGATTGCGGACATGCCGATACGATCCGCAGCATCGCCGAGCAAAATGAAATACTGGAATGCTGGATCGATCGCAGCGAAGAAGAGACACGTTGCAGCATGCGCTTGCTGGTTCGGCCCGAAAAACAACAGGCCGTGCTCGATGCAGTACAGTCGGCCTTATCCGGTTCAGAGAGCTGGCGGGTACTGATTAAGCCGGTGGAGGCCATCATCCCGCGTCCCGCGGAACTGGAAGAGGCGGAAAAAAAATCCGCGGGCATCCGTTTACGCGAAGAGTTATATCAAAGTATCGAGGCCGGCGGCCGCATCAACAGCAATTTCATCTGGCTGGTGATCCTGTCGACCATCGTCGCCAGCATCGGACTCATCGAAGACAATGTCGCGGTAGTGATCGGCGCGATGGTGATTGCGCCCCTGCTGGGTCCCAACATTGCGCTGGCCTTCGGTGCGGCCCTGGGTGATCGTGTTCTGCTATTGCGCGCGTTGCAGACAAACCTGGTTGGCATGGGCCTGGCGTTGGCATTGTCGTTTCTGATTGGATCCCTGTGGCCGGCCAATCTGGCGAGTCACGAATTGCTTGCGCGCACGGACGTGGGTTTGGACAGCGTGGCCCTGGCGCTGGCATCGGGTGCCGCCGCCGTATTGTCCCTGACCACGGGTCTATCGAGCGCCCTGGTCGGGGTCATGGTCGCGGTCGCCTTGTTGCCTCCGACGGCAACCTTTGGCTTGACCCTGGCCGCAGGTCACTACCATCTGGCCCTGGGTGCGAGCTTGTTATTGCTGGTCAATGTCGTGAGCGTCAATCTTGCCGCGAAACTGGTTTTGATCTTCAAGGGCGTCAAACCCCGTACCTGGTTGGAAAAGCAAAAGGCCCGCCAGTCGGTATGGGCCTACGTCGTATTCTGGGTGGTAACCTTGCTGCTTCTGCTGGCGGCCATACAGGTCTATCATGCGTTTTACCAGCAGGCGCAATGAATCAGGGACCAAATCACACAGTGAACTCACGGCTATTGCCGGTTGAAAACACCCGCAATGGCCATACAACTGCCCAAAGTACAAACATTTCCAACTAGTGTAAGATCCTGGACCCCTTATTAAATCGGTAGGAAGCATGCAGCAATTTCACGGCACGACAATCTTGTCGGTGCGCCGAGGCAACAGGGTTGTCATTGGCGGCGACGGTCAGGTCAGCCTCGGCGATACGGTTATGAAGGGCAATGCACGGAAGGTGCGCCGCCTGTATGACAGTAACGTCATTGCAGGTTTTGCGGGCGGCACGGCCGATGCCTTTACGCTGTTCGAATATTTCGAGGCCAAGCTGCAAAAGCACTCGGGCAATCTTGTCCGTGCCGCGGTGGAGCTGGCGAAGGACTGGCGTACCGATCGCACCCTGCGCCGCCTGGAAGCGCTCTTGACCGTTGCCGACAAAGAGAGCTCCCTGATCATCTCCGGTAACGGCGATGTTATCGAACCCGAACAAGGGATCATGGCTATCGGTTCCGGCGGTAACTATGCGCTGTCGGCCGCCCGCGCGCTGTACAACAATACGGAGATGGATGCGCGCAGTATCACGGAAAAGGCGCTGAACATCGCCGCGGATATCTGCATTTATACCAATCACAATCTGCTTATCGAAGAACTGGAATACTAAGTGTTATGTCGAATATGACCCCTCGCGAAATCGTCCAGGAGCTGGACAAACACATCATTGGCCAGGACAGTGCCAAGCGATCGGTGGCCATCGCGCTGCGCAATCGCTGGCGCCGCTCCTGCGTGGACGAACGTCTGCGCAATGAAATTACGCCGAAAAATATCCTGATGATTGGCCCGACCGGTGTCGGCAAGACCGAGATCGCGCGCCGCCTGGCCAAGCTCGCCAACGCGCCGTTTATCAAGGTGGAAGCGACCAAGTTTACCGAGGTCGGTTATGTCGGCCGCGACGTTGAATCGATCGTTCGCGATCTGATGGACATCGCGATCAAGATGCTGCGCGAGCAGGCCATGCACAAGGTACGCAATCGTGCCGAGGATGCCGCGGAAGAACGTATTCTCGACATCTTGTTACCACCGCCGCGCGGCAGCACGTTCGGGTTTAACAGTGCCGGCGAGAGCGTCGACTACGACAAGGATAAAGAGAGCGCCACCCGCCAGAAATTTCGCAAGAAACTGCGCGAGGGCGAGCTCGACGACAAGGAGATCGAGATCGAGGTGTCGATGCCGGCCATGGGCGTGGAGATCATGGCGCCGCCGGGCATGGAAGACATGACCTCGCAACTGCAGAGCATGTTTCAAAATATGGGCGGTTCGCGCAAAAAATCCCGCAAATTGCCTATCCGTCAGGCACGCAAGCTGTTAATCGACGAAGAGGCCGCGCGCCTCATTAATGAAGACGATATCAAGGCACGGGCGCTGGAGACCGTCGAGCAAAACGGCATTGTGTTTCTGGACGAAATGGACAAGATCGCCAAGCGTGGCGAGCACAGTGGTGGCGCTGATGTGTCACGCGAAGGCGTGCAGCGCGATTTGTTACCGCTGGTGGAGGGCTCTACCGTCAGTACCAAGTACGGCATGGTCAAGACCGATCACATCCTGTTTATCGCCTCCGGTGCATTTCATATCTCCAGGCCCTCCGATCTGATTCCGGAGCTGCAGGGCCGCTTTCCGATTCGCGTCGAACTCGAAGCACTGACTAGCGAGGACTTCGTCCGCATTCTTACCGAACCCGATGCCTCGCTGACCGAACAATATGCCGCGCTGCTGGAAACCGAAGGCGTGACTATCCAGTTCACCGCGGAGGGCGTGCGCCGTCTGGCCGACGTCGCCTACGAAGTGAACGAGCGTACCGAGAATATCGGTGCGCGCCGCCTGCACACGGTGATGGAAAGGTTGCTGGAAGAGATTTCCTTCGACGCCTCCGATTGCAGCGGCGAGAGTGTCACCATCGATGTCGCCTATGTCGATAAACACCTTGGCGATCTGGCGCAGAACGAAGATTTGAGCAGATATATCTTGTGAGAGGAACAAGCATGAGCGAGAAACACATTCCAACCGAAATTACCTATCACGCCAAGAAACATGTGCTGGAGATCGCCTTCAACACCGGCGAGCGCTATCAGCTCAGTGCCGAATACCTGCGGGTGTATTCGCCTTCTGCGGAGGTGCAGGGGCACGGCCCCGGACAGGAGGTGCTGCAGATTGGCAAGCAGGACGTGGGCATCAACAAGATCGAACAGGTAGGTAACTACGCGGTGCAATTGTTCTTCGACGACAATCACGACACCGGCATCTATTCGTGGGATACGTTGTACCGGCTGGGCAAGGACTACGACAGCATGTGGCCGCGTTATCTGCAACGCCTGAAAGATGCCGGGCATAAACGGCCGGAACCCAAGCACGCGTGAGCGCCGCCCGCGCGGTATGTAAAAAGTGAAGGCAAAAAAAAAAAGCGAACTCGCGTTCGCTTTTTGAGTTGGATGCGGGGAGTCCCCGCATCCTGCCCCCTGGCGTCTACTTCTTGTTGCGCCCGACAATGCCTACCAGCACTAACGCCAGACCTAACAGCCCCAAACTGGAAGGTTCCGGCACGCGGTAGACGGCAAGAGCATGGGCGCTCGCCGAGATACCAAATAAAACTGAGCTTACCATTGCACTACGTAATACGATTTTCATTGTTATCCTCAACTGCTCGATGGTGTCCGGCGACATGCATACATGGACAGTGTTTATGATAGCAATGTGCGTGCCATATAAATATTCATTAATATTCAGTAAGTTAAAATAGTAAGCACGATAACCTGTAAAGATACTCGACAAGATCGGGGGCGAAACCGCGAAATAGTGTTAAAAATTCCAACACCCAAATCGTAAAATCGGCAAGCATCCCGATCAGCGGGTTCTAGGCTAGAATAGGCCCATGACAGACAAGACTACCCATTTCGGTTTCCAGGACGTGCCCTGGAAGGAAAAGCAGAAAAAGGTCGCCGGGGTGTTTCACTCCGTGGCGCAAAAATACGACGTCATGAACGACCTCATGTCCATGGGGGTTCATCGTGTCTGGAAACGTTTCACCATCGAGTTATCCGGCGTACACCAGGGCCAGCGTGTGCTGGACATCGCCGGCGGCACGGGTGACCTCGCCGCGAAATTTGCACGCATGGTCGGGCCGACGGGCGAGGTGGTGTTGGCGGATATCAATGACTCCATGCTCAAGGTCGGGCGCGAGCGTCTGACTGACAGGGGTATCGCCGGCAATGTTTCCTACGTCCAGGCCAATGCGGAATGTCTGCCGTTTCCCGACGATCACTTCGACTGCATTACCATTGCCTTTGGTCTGCGCAATGTCACCGACAAGGATGCTGCGCTGCGCTCCATGTATCGCGTGTTAAAGCCGGGCGGCCAGTTGATGATCCTGGAATTCTCCAAACCACATAAGGCGCTCAGTCCGCTTTACGATCTGTATTCTTTTAAATTGTTGCCGCTGATGGGTAAGGTCGTGGCCAACGACGCCGCCAGTTACCAGTACCTGGCCGAGTCCATTCGCATGCATCCCGATCAGGCGACGCTGAAGCAAATGATGGAGACAGCGGGCTTTATTCAATGCGAATATCATAATCTCACCGGCGGCATTGTCGCCCTCCACCGCGGTTACAAGGCATGAGTCTCGGCGCGGAACTCGCTGCTTCCGCCACGGAATTTCTTGAACAGTCCATTAACGCCGCCCTGCAACTGGATCCTGAAGGCAGTGCCGCTCTCGGGCGATTCACCGGCAAGGTGATCGCGATTGAATTACACGGCAGCCCCTTGCGTTTTTATTGTTTACCCGCAACCGGTTCGCTGCAGATCCTGACCCATTATCAAGGAGAGCCGGATACCACGCTCAGTGGTCGGCCGCTGGCCTTGCTGCGCCTGGTGACCGGTGACAGCCGGCGTGTGTTGTTCGAAGGCGAGGTCAAGATCCTCGGTGACGTGGAACTGGGCCAGCAATTCAAGCACGCGCTCGACGGTTTCCAGATCGATTGGGAAGAACACCTGTCGCGCTTCACCGGCGACGTCGTGGCGCACAAGGCCGGTCACTTGCTGCGTGAAATAGGTGCCTGGTGGTCGAATACGCGGGACCGTGTCGCGGCCAATGGTGCGGAGTATCTTCAACAGGAAATGTGGGTGCTGCCCACGCGCGCGGAAGTGGAACAGTTTTACCAGGATGTGGAAGCGCTGCGTGATGATGTCGCGCGGCTGGCGGCCAGGCTACAGCAATTGCAGAATAAACTCGGCTGATGCCGCAGGCGTTGTGCGGGCAACGAGCCACAAACCCGCAGTTTTTTCTATCCTCCTGCCGGTCTCGTCAGGCAACCGCACGCAGTCGGCGTCAGTGTGCCCTGAACCTGTAAAGTATAAAAATTAGGAAACCGGCGCAGCAGCATGTCCAACCAGGTCCCAGTGGAAAATATTGAAAGACCGCTCAGCCTCGAGCATGAATTCATCCTGCTGACCAAGCGCTACATCAAACGTAATCCACTGCCGATGTTGCTGATGCTGAGCTTTATCGCGGCATTGGCTTACAACTATGTCTCGCATGCACTGGTATGGAGCTGGTACCTGCTTGCCTGTGTCGTACTGTTATTCAGGGTCTTCGTCATCTATCAGTTGCCCGATTACCGCAATCTAACGGACAAGCAGAAGATCAATATCATCGTCGTGCTCAACGCCGCGAATGGCGTGATGATGTTCTGTTCGCTGTATTTCTTTTTCAAAATGCCGCCACTGGAAAGTGTTTTCCAGGCGCTGATTATTTATAACCTGGCCGCCGGCGTGACCAATCAGAATGTCGGTTATAAAAAGGCCTACCTGCCCTATGTCTTCCTGACCGCCGTCCCGATGACCATCGCCCTGGTGCTGTACCCGGCGGCACCGGAAGAACAGTGGAAGTATTACATGCTCGGTGTGCTGGGCACCTTCTTTGTGATCATCATGGTGACCATGGGCACCGATGCCTTCCGCCTGTTTAAAGGCTCCATCGACCTGCGTACCCGCTATGCCGATGCCAACGAACAGTTGCAACAGGCCCTGGCGGATTCCGAGTCGTCCAATGCCGCCAAGACGCGCTTTCTCGCCTCCGCGAGTCATGATCTGCGCCAACCGGTGCATGCCCTGTCGCTGTTTTCGGCGGCCCTGCAGTCACGAACGATGGATCAAAAGACGGGGGAGATTGTGCAGTCGATGGACCGCTCGTTGCAGGCCTTGAATAAACAACTGGAGGCCTTGCTGGATATCTCCAAGCTGGATGCCGGTGTGGTCAAACCGGATTTACAAACCTTTAATGCCGTCAACGTGCTGCAGCGTCAGTTCGAACAATACACGCCAATCGCCGCGAATAAAGGCATCGCCCTGGAATTATCGGCAGCGAAGTCTGCCATCGTCCATACCGATCCGGGGCTGCTGGAGCAGATCATCAACAATCTGATTGGCAATGCTCTGAAGTATACGAAGCAAGGCAGCGTGGCGATCACAATGCGTGATGACGACGGGCAGTTGACCATTGTGATCGAGGATAGCGGTATTGGTATCGCACCATCCGAACTGGACAATATCTTCGAAGAATTTTATCAGGTGAACAATCCACACCGGGATCGCAGCGAGGGTCTTGGGCTGGGCTTATCAATTGTGCGCCGCCTGACCCGCTTGCTGGGGATCAATATGCGGCTGGAGTCCGTCCTGGATAAAGGCACGACGGTGACATTGAGTCTGCCCCTGGAAAAACAGGTAAAACAACACAAGCCGGATGAACATAAAGCCGATATTTCATTTAACAATATCACGGTCGTGATTGTCGATGACGAGGAAGAGGTGTTGCTGGCCTCGGAGACCTATTTGACGGCGATCGGTTGCCGTGCCTTGTTGGCGAGGGATGAAACCGAAGCGGTCGATCATGCGCGCGAACATAATCTGGATCTGGTCATCACGGACCTGCGGTTGCGTGATAATAAAAACGGTATCAAGCTGATTCACGCCTTGCGTGAGATACACGCCGATTTACCGGCGATTATTATTTCGGGCGATACGGCGCCGGACCGATTAAAAGAGGCCTCGGCGGCGAAGGCGATCTTCCTGCATAAGCCTATAGATGCGAACAAGCTCAGGCTGGCTATGGCTAACGCTTTGCGCGGTTAATATAACTATTGCGAATTCTTAAGCAGGCACAGGGTGAGATGGCTCTTTCCAGGACCATATGCCGCAAGGACGCGGCATATGAGTAGGGATGGTCGCTCTCGCACATCCCTGTGCTTCGCGACACTTGTGCATCCTGCACGGCGTATTCACAGCGAGTCCTGGAAGACGTCAGATCGTTCTGAAAAATAAAGGCGAAGAGAGGTTCGTAATAGCAAATTAACCGTGCACAAGCCCTAACTTTGCCGCGGTAAAGACGGCCTCGGTGCGGTTCTTCACGTCGAGCACCTTGAACGCAACTGACAGATGCGCTTTGACAGTGGCTTCCGAGATATCAAGTTCGCGCGCGATCACCTTGTTGGACTTGCCCTTAACGGCGCTCATTAAGACTTCGAACTGGCGTTCGGTCAATTGTCCCATGGCGGAGTTTGCGAGTTTGGCGGACTCGCCTTGCTGGGTTGCCTCGGTATGCGATGAATGGTTTGTATAGGCATTGGGCGGCAGATAGACACCACCGGCCAGGACCAGCTTCAAGGCCGCAATCAGAATCTCCGGTGTGGAGGATTTCGGGATAAAGCCGGCGGCGCCGGCTTCCACCGCGCCGCGAATGATCGCGGGATTATCTTCACTGGAAAGTAATACCGTCGTGGCACCTTCATAGTGTTGTTTGACCTCGGTCAGCGTGTCAAAACCCGCGGCACTGTCGGGCAGGTGATAGTCAAGCAGGATCAGGTCGGGTGCCTGCTCTTTACCGATGGCCAGTGCTGCGCCACAACTGTCCGCCTCCAGGAACCGGATATCGGTATTCAGCCCTTCAAGCAGGAACTTCAGTCCGCTGCGAAACAGGATGTGATCGTCGACCAGTAAAATTGTAAACGGTGTGCTCATGTTCGGCCGGGTCTTGTTTTAATTATCCAGGTGCTGATCGAGATCTTGCAGGATAGCCGGGAAGATGTCGAGATAGGCGCGCTTGCCGATGAAGCAATCCATGTGGCCATAGCCCTCGAATATCCGGCGCCGGTACTGCGTCTGTCGTGCTTCATTATGTGCACACAGCCAGTCATAGGTACGTTGTGAGGTCTCCGGCAGGAACATCAGATTCAGGCCGCCGACCAGGAAGAAGATCGGCAGATCCAGGCTCGGCACACGGCAACCCGGATTGTTCGGATCGTTGACGTTAACCTTATCGTCGGTCAGATAGGTATTCCGGCCTTCGGCGTCGACGACATACCCCAGGCGAATAATCCTGATCCACTGTTTGAATGGCGAGATATGGATCGCCTTGAACCAGTCGGCCATGGCGCTGTGGGTGGCATGATTGAGTTGCCCGTGCAGATACGACGGCCCATAGATGCCGAACACGCGCCGGCAGCAGGGGTTGTGGCATGCCTCGCCGTCCGGCACCGGCGACTGATACATGGCCAGGTCGAGGGCGTGATCGAAGGGTGTGTCACCGCTGTTCATGCTCACGGTACCATGGCGTTGCTGGATCAGTGTCTGCTGTTCCAGCCAGCTGACGAGATCTCCCTCGGCCTTGGCGTTGTTCAGCCAGTTGGTCACCGGATGCAGCGTCAATTGTGAAGACACGATGGAGCGGATCTTTTCCTTCGCGACCTTGCCGCTCAACAAGCCCATCAGCAGCGCCATCGAACTCAGGCAGTGGGCAACGATCTGGACCTGGCTGGCACCGGTCACGCCCAGTATGTAATCGATGGCCTGCGGCCAGTCCTCCTGGGCGATCTCGTCCAGGGTAAACGGTTGCGTGGAATAGCCGGAGTCGTCGCTGGCGCGATAATCGAACAGCCACACATCGCGATTCGGTGCGGCCTGTCCCGGTTGTGCGTGTTGCGTGAGAAATTCCACCAGATTCACGTCGACCGAGGGTGTAGCAAAGGAACTGGCGTTGACCCCCATGCCCGGGGCGAGAATGACCGGGATGCCTTTCCCCGGATAGCGCGTGAGTCTGAATTTATACATACGTAATTCAGGTGAGGCGTTGCCCTGAAAATACGGGTGGTGTTCGGGGAGTGGTGCGTTGAGCGGGCGTGGTACCGGCGCGTATTTGCTGGCGCGGTCCTGCGCCGGAAAATTAGTGAGATCGGACAGCAGATCGCCGTAGGCGCGGAAGACCGTCATGCCGAAGACACCGGCGAGCTGAAAGCCGAAATACCGCGTGATCAGGGTTTGGATATTGCGGTTTTCGTTGGCGATGAAGACATCGAGGAATTCGATCAACAACCGCAGATACGGGTTAATGGTCTTCGCCTTGATTGAATGGACTTGATGCAGGAAGTCCTGCAGCTTGAGTGTCACCTTACCGATGGTGTGCGGGACCTCGCCGTTCAGCATCGCCTGTTCCGACGAATAGTAACCCACGCTCAATTCACTGAGATCCGTCCACCAGTGCGAACCGGGTTTGCAGTGCAGGGTTTTGCGGCCATACAAAAACCCGCTGGCCTTGCCGCGTGCTTGCAGGTGCAGTCTGTATTCCATCAACCAGGACTCGACGCTCTGCGCATCGGCGATTAACAGGGAAAAACTACCGGACTCAATCGTGGTGTGCTCGTCAAATAACACAGGACAATGGATGCGACTTTCCTGTGGCCGGATAGTCCACACGTGTTCGATGTTGCGTTGGGTATCTTTGAGATAGCGATGAATATCATCGACCCCGATGCTGAGGGTCATCGTCATGGCATGGTCATCACCTGCGGCCTTGCCCTCGGCATAGGCGATGCTATAAGGATCAAGCAGCGGGGATGCGTCTGAGGTCGTCGCCGGATTGGCAGCCACATAGCCGGCCATGGTCTCGCTAAACTGCAGCGTCTGACTGAAGTCCTTGCCGAAACTCTGCAACAGTCCGCGGCTGGTATCGTCCAGTAATTGCCACAGGGTGAATTCCCTGGTGCTGGGGACTTCCCGGTTTTTGGCGCGACGCTGGTTGGTGGCCTCCTGCGCCAGCAGGCCCAGTGCACCCACGGCTAGTACAGAGAGTGTCTCGCGCTTGATCTGTTCCTTGCGCAGGAGTTTGAGTTCGCGCATGAGTTCCTTGAGGATGGCCTCCAGTTTCTGCCACAGCTCACCGAACTCGCGTTCCAGATAACGCAGAAATTCCCAGAGGTCGCGCCAGCTGCCTAACGACGTCTGCCATTGCTCGTCGGTCAGCGCAGGTTCGACAATGGCCTCACGCGCGATGGCGGCCGCCTCCACGTCACGCTCACTCATGGGGATCGTTGCCGGTACTTCATCAACAATGGGTTTACCGGCGATCAAATCACAGGCGCGTTCGGTAATCGCACTGATGGTTAACAGCGGGTTGACCGCCAACGCGCCGGGGATCACCGAGCCATCGCAGATATACAGGCCTGCATGCAGTTGGGTGCCGCTGTTATCCGCGAACACCTGGCAGGCGTGATTGACGACACCGAGCTCCGCCGTGTCCGCCATGCAGCAACCGCCCAGCGGGTGCACGGTAATGAGTTTATTGCCAAACGCCTTGTCCCATAGCGGATTCGCCAGGTACTGGCCCTGCACGCCATCGCTGACCTGGGCGATGATGTTATTGACCCTGGCAATCGCGGGACTGGCACCAGCATCGGGCCATTTCACGACGACGCGCTCGCCATCGGCGAGGGTGAGTTCGCCCGCCGCAGCGTCCATGCTCATGCATAAATAGGTCTGGGTCCGGCTCAGTGCGCCGCGATAACACAGCTCGCTCATGTTGGTGCCAGCGTCCTGCGCGGCGGCGGCGAGTTCCTGAATATCCTGCAGGCGCGACTGCGCCTGCTCGGCGCCGTATTTTAAAAACTGCGCGTGTTGCGCGGCGGCCAGCATGAAGGCGGTAGGCAGGATACTGCTCAGGCCACCGGGTGTGACGCCCTCTTCCACGACGCAGTGTTCCGACAAGGGCCGATGCGGCTCGCGCAGATCGATACAACCGGTGATGCACGGCCCCGGCAATTGTGATTCGTCGAGGCGATTCTCCCCGCGGCCGATGGCATACACGCCGGGATAACGCGGGGTAGCATCGTCACGCAACAGGGCATCGGTGTCCGCGTCGTTATCCTGCCAGTAACTGTTGTACCCGAAGGCCAGCACATCGCCGTTACCGGAAAAACGCTGGCCCAGTCTGTCGGAGCAAGGCAGGCCGCGTGACTTGGAACGCAACATGATCTCCGTGGAGCCCAGCGTACCGGCAGCGAGGATCACATTTTTTGCATGTAAGGTAATGCGGTCCTGCCCCTGGCGTGTACTGAACACATGCACGCGCCAACCATCTTTCTGTTTTTCGATGTAATCCACACTGCTATTGCAATAAATACGGGCACCGTGTTTGTACGCATCTGGCAGGTAATTCATCAGCGTGGTATTTTTCGCGCCGTGATTACAACCGGAACAGCAATCGCCGCAATTATTGCAGCGCGGTTGTGGCACGCCGTGACCGTTATCGGCGAGGTCTTCGAAGTTCACATTGATTGCCGGCACGATAATGGGCGCATTGATGGCCTTAGCGGATTTGGTGAGGGCCTGCAATTTATTTAAAGGTGGATAGCGATAGCCATCGCCGCGGCCTGGGTTCGGGTAGGGCCGCGAGCCCAGCCACGCCCGCGCACGTGCGTAATAGGGCGCGAGCAGTTGCGGATCGTTTCGAAACGGTTCCGGCCATGGTTGCGACGGGTCGGCAAAGATTTGCGGCCTTGCCTCAAGCGCAACATTGGCATTGATCAAAGAGGTGCCACCCAGACCGCAACCCACCAGCACGCTCACCTCTTCGTTCAGGCGAAAATCAAACATGGCATTGCTGTGGCCGAGCGTGGTATCCGCCCTGGTATCGGTGCGGATCTGCAATTCATCCTGGATGCCGGTGAGTGTGTCGGGGTACTGTCCCGGCAGGATTTCGCGGCCGCGTTCCAGCAGACACACCGTTTTACCCAGGCGCGCCATGCGCGAGGCGGCGATGCTGCCGCCGTAACCGGAACCGACCACGACCACATCGAATTCGTCATCCGCGGACAGCTCGGCAAAATCACGCGAGATGGCCTTGTACTCGGGGTGAGTTGTGTTGTTGTGATCGGTGCTCATCGCTCAGGGCATCCCGGTGTTACTGTTCGGATCGAAAAATTTACGATAGGTGGCTTGTGCGCGCTGTTGAATGGCGGTGGCCACCGCCTGGCTGAATGTCTCCCAGTGCGCAGCGTCCAGCGCCTGTTGCATCCGCTGACGCAACACGGCGCCGGGATCCGCATCATCGACACCTTGCACACTGACCGGCGTGATCTCCGCGTTCACCGGGTCCTGAAACAGGCGCAATGAGGCCACCCGGCACTCGCTGTCGATGAAGACGGCGGCGGCACCTTGTTGCACGGTCAGGCCCGGTTCGTCCACGACCCAGCCGCCGGTGTTGAATACACTGGGCGGTTTGTCGAAACCGTCCACCGGCAGGCGTTGCTGGAACGGTTTGTGGGTGTGACCAAACACGAAACTGGTGTGCTTCAATTCATTGCCATTACCCAGCAGGCGTTCGCATTTGATCTGTTCCAGCACCGGCCCCTGCAGATACCAGCGCAGGCCGCTGATACCTTTCGCCGACAGGATGTCGTGATAAGACATACGCTCGCCCTGAAAGGCCTTGCCGAAACCGGCGTCGAGCAGGCTGGTGACCAGGCTGTTTACGCTCAGATTGCCCAGTTGTTTGATCCCGGCCCGCGGATTGACGCCGTAATGCCGACTCAGATAATCGCAAAGCAGGTCGGCAAATTTGCGCAGGTACTGCTGACTCGCGGCGGGGTCCTGCATGATGTCGTACAGCCAGCTGGCGTTGGCGGCGCCGGCATTGGTCATGCCCAGGCCCGACCACAGAAAATCGATCCAGCCGGCATTGTCCCGTTCCAGGCGTTCCACTTCGAGGATCGGTTCCGGCGGAATATCGCGGTGCGGCAGGAATTGGGTATTCAGAAATTCCTGCAATCGTGAAATCAGACGATAGAGGCCTTCGATGAAGTGGCCGTGATGCAGGATTACCTGGCGCTGGCCGTCCGCGGATTCAAGACCGTAGTTCGGATAATACAGATTGATGTGCGGTGCCGCGCCAGCGGCATGTTGTGCGACCAGGCTGTTTAAGAAATACGAATCGATACCCTCCGTGGTGAACAGGCGGGTGGTCTGGTAGTGCGCGATCTGCGGATAGTGGCGGATGAACAGGCGGTCTTTTTCGTATTGCCACAGGCGATGATCGTGGTTGCCCGGGATCACGATGATCTCCGACGCATCGAATACGGGCGTCTGCTTCGCGGGGAAAAATGCGCTGATCAGGCTGCGAAAGGCCTCGGCAATGTCGGGCAGGGTGCCGAAGTCGAAGTCGAGGCAATCGCCCATGAGCACCAGCACAGGCGGTGTCTCGAATACCCGCGGCAGGTACTGGCGCAAACTGGCGGCCAGGGCATTCAGGCAGTCGGAAGGCGTCGCCGCCAGGTACTGTCCGGCTTCGTCCCGTGCCGAGAGTACGCTGTATTTTGCCCCCAGGTGCAGGTCAGAAAGACACACATAGTTCTTATTCGCTGCCGCCATGCGGTTTCCCTGTGTTTTGGCGTGTCAGCGCTATCATAAAGTATCGCGGGTCGATCACAAGCGCCGGCTTGGCATGTCAGCGCATTTACTTATATATAGGCATTTCCTGTGACCGTTTAGACGAATTTTCATCCGGGCTGGCGCTGGCCGTCTATTATTTAGTATCCTACGCCTCCCCAATTCGACGCCATTTACCGCGACAACAATGTCAGATACGCCAGTACCCGATTTCACCAAAGACGAGATTCGTGTCATCCAGGACACACTCAAGGAACGTTACGGTCATGCAATGGAGATCGAACTGGCCGAAGCGGAAATGCGGCTGAATCCGGCGCTCACCGAAATGACCTTGTGCCCCATCGTGTATTGGGAAGTGGGCGATTGCCACTTCGTGGTGGCCAAGGTCGACAAGTACCATTTCATGAATCATTTCTATTACCGGTTGTACCAAACCTATGCCACGGAAAAACGGCGCTACGACGATGTGCTCGATTGCGTTGTCAGCCTGCTGCGCGCCCAGGCGGACTACGAACTGAAGGAACAGGGCGTCACCGGCAAGAAGTAAGCCACGAATTCTATCTATATAACAGCTTAAGCAACGGGAGATTTTTATGACTGCAAAGAAAAAGGCCAGCAAGAAAAAAGTGAGTAAGAAAAAAGCCACTGCCAAGAGCAGTGCGAAGAAAGCGGCACCGAAGAATGCCTTCTATGCCCAGTCCGGTGGCGTGACCGCCGTGATCAACGCCAGCGCCTGTGGCGTGATCGAAGAGGCACGCAAGCACAAGGGTAAGATCGGCAAGATCTACGCCGGTCGCAACGGTATCATCGGTGCGCTCACCGAAGACCTGATAGATACCTCCAAGGAATCCGCCAAGGCCATCGCCGCCCTGCGTCACACCCCGTCCGGCGCCTTCGGCTCCTGCCGTTTCAAACTCAAGAGCCTGGAACAGAACAAGCGCGAATACGAGCGTCTGATCGAAGTGTTCGCCGCGCACAACATCGGTTACTTCTTCTATAACGGTGGTGGTGACTCCGCCGATACCTGCTACAAGGTTTCCCAGTTGTCCAAAGAGATGGGTTATCCGATCCAGGCCATCCACGTGCCGAAGACCGTCGATAACGACCTGCCGATCACCGATAACTGCCCGGGCTTCGGTTCCGTGGCCAAGTACATCGCCGTCTCTACCCGCGAAGCCAGCTTCGACGTTGCCTCGATGGCGAAGACCTCTACCAAGGTGTTCATCGTCGAAGTCATGGGTCGTCACGCTGGCTGGATTGCGGCTGCCGGTGGTCTGGCCTCAACCAAGGACACCCCGATCCCGATCGTGATCCTGTTCCCGGAAGTGCAATTCGACCAGCCCAAGTTCCTGGCCAAGGTCAACGACCTGGTGAAGAAACACGGCTATTGTTCTGTCGTAGTATCCGAAGGCGTGAAGTGGCCCGACGGTCGCTTCCTCGCGGAAAGCGGTATCAAGGATGCATTCGGCCACAGCCAGCTGGGTGGTGCCGCGACCGTGATTGCCAACATGATCTCTTCCGAGCTGAAACTGAAGAATCACTGGGCCGTCGCCGACTACCTGCAACGCGCCGCACGTCACGTTGCCTCCAAGACCGACGTCGACATGGCCTACGCCATGGGTAAGGCGGCCGTGAAGTATGCACTCAAGGGTCATAACTCCATCATGCCGACCGTGGTACGCAAGTCCAACAAGCCGTTCAAGTGGGAAGTGGGCATGGCCGACCTGAGCAAGGTCGCCAACGTCGAAAAGATGATGCCGGCCAACTTCATCACCAAGGATGGCTTTGGTATTACCGAAGCCTGCCGTACTTACATGGAACCGCTGATTAAGGGTGAAGACTATCCGCCGTACAAGGATGGTATGCCCCAGTATGTACGCCTGAAGAATATCGGCGTACCGAAGAAGCTGAAGAAGTTTGATCTGTAAGAGGTAAACAAAAAAGGGCGACGCAAGTCGCCCTTTTTTTCACCTGGCGAAAAAATCTGTTCACTAACTCGCCCTGGGGGGAGAAGTTTTATCCCCTCTCCCACCGGGAGAGGGTTAGGGTGAGGGAATAAAATATAGGAAAAAATCTAAATGGATTTAGATTGTCTAAAGCAATATGCAAAAGATTTGCGCCATCACTCCACAGATGCTGAACGACTACTTTGGCAATACCTTCGCAATCGACAATTGGCGGGTTTCAAATTTCGACGCCAAGCTGTGATCGAACCATACATCGTTGATTTTGCCTGTTTCGACCTACGGCTCGTGATTGAGCTGGATGGTGGCCAACATGCAGATAAACAGACCTATGACAATAAAAGAACGCAATCGCTTAAGCAGCGTGGATACACGGTATTGCGCTTTTGGAATCACGAAGTCTTAGCCCAAATCCAGGATGTCTTATCACATATTGTATCTGTTGCTAAGCAATTGAATAATACCCCCTCACCCCAACCCTCTCCCGGTGGGAGAGGGGGCATACAGCCCAAGGATTAACAGACCATGACACTCGATAAAGCCCGTGAAATGTTGAAGGTCCAGATCAGTCTGGGCAGCGGTTATAACCGCAACTCTGCCAAACTGATTCTGGCCGAGGTCCAGCGCGAACACGGCATGGCCGCCGCCGATGGCCTGATTGCCGAGCTGCAACTGGACAAGCACTTTGGTTTCAAGCCCGGCGAGGCATTGCATTATTAGAACCGCGCCGGATAACCCGCTGATTCTCAGGTTTTTATTCTCCCGCCTGTTTTGCCATAATCTCTTTTCCCAGTTCACAGGTAACACGTACATGAAAGCCCAGGTCCTGCGCACCGAAGAATTCATTATCGAACAAGAACCTTATTACCAGCCGGTGGGTGATGAGATCGCGGTGTTCGAGGCGGCGTATAAACAAAAACTGCCGGTGTTGCTCAAGGGGCCGACCGGTTGCGGCAAGACCCGGTTCATGGAACACATGGCCTGGCGCCTGAAGCGTCCGTTGATCACCGTATCCTGTCACGACGATCTGACGGCATCGGACCTGGTCGGGCGTTATCTGGTGAAAGGCGGCGAAACGGTGTGGATCGACGGTCCGCTCGCGGCGGCGGTACGCAGCGGTGCCATCTGTTATCTGGACGAGATCGTCGAGGCGCGCAAGGACACCATGGTGGTGATCCATCCGCTCGCCGATGACCGGCGCGCACTGCCCATCGAAAAACTCGGTGAGATCATCGAGGCCGGCGACGAGTTCTGCCTGGCGATCTCGTACAACCCCGGTTATCAAAGCGTGCTCAAGGACCTCAAACAAAGCACGCGCCAGCGCTTCGTGGCGCTGGAATTCGATTATCCCAACGCGCAACTGGAAGCCACCATTCTGCAAAAAGAAACCGGCATCGATGCCGACTTGGCCAACAAGCTGGTGAAGTTCGCCGGCATGACTCGCAATTTGAAAGGCAGCGGCCTGGAAGAAGGCGCCAGCACACGCCTCCTGGTCCATGCCGCCAAACTCATTTGCGCCAATGTCTCCCCGGTCACCGCCTGCCACACTGCCATCGCGCAGGCACTTACCGACGATGCCGAGATGCTGGCGGCGATAAATGAATTGAGCGCTTCCCTGTTCTAAGTCATTTTTCTCATGGCAACACAAGCGCCACTCCCCTTCGACGACATCAATGCCCTGCTGGAAAGGCATCTCGATGTGGAGTTTTCCTTTTTAAAGACGGAAGAGCCGGCCGCGGCCATCGCGCGCCTGTCGCGTGCCGATCAGGATTTTATTCTGAACTGGGTACAGCGCGTGGCCAGTCTGAATATCCAGCTCGCCTATCAGTTTATTACCTATATCATCGACGCCGTGGCCAATGTCGATAAGAAGATCATCGAGGCCTGGTTGCTGCACGCCATGGACGTGTACGACCAGAAGGGTTTATACCCGGCGCGTGAGGTGATCACCAACGTCGAGCGTTTTATCGATAACGCCCATGAACGCAGCGCCGGTGCGGTGTTCGAGGAGATTGCCGGGGTGCTGGCGCATTTTACCCACGGCCTGTCGGGACGCCAGTTGCAATTGCGCGAGACCGATACCGATCAGATCTACACGGATTCGGAAACGATTTTTCTACCGACCATTGTCGGGCGCCTGCCCACGGAAAAAGATAATTTTCTGATTTACAAATCCATGGTCGCCTATCACTGGGCGCAGACGCGCTTCGGCACCTTTCGCGTTCGCCTCAGCGAGATTCTTGCGCAACAGCAAAGGCCCGAGGAATACCTGGGCCTGTTCCATGCGCTGGATACCCTGCGCCTGGATGCCTGCATCCAGCGCGAACTGCCCGGGCTGTTTCGCGAGATGCAGCGCATCAAACAGGAATTGCAGGAGCAGGAAGCGATCGCGGAGATTGCGGCCCTGACGCAGGAACTGGCCGAGCCGGAGCGGACCGTGCACGATGTCGTGCGGCTGGCAGAACAATTGCTCGGGCGCGTGCAGTTACCCCAGGCGTGTTTTTACCAGGGCGTATTGTTGCCGGAGCAGGTGGAGACCTGCATGGACCGGCGCATCGCGCGCGAAAAATCCCACCTGCGTTCCATCCTGCGCAAGATTACCGAAGACATCAAGGGCACGCAGGCCAAGGATGCGTCCGAATATCAATACGACACCCAACCGAAACAACAGGCCAATGATGAGTTCGGCGATATGGAGATCACCCTCGACGGTCAGGTGATGCCCTTGCCGGAACAGGCGAAGGCGCTGACGACGTCGATCATCCAGGACCTGGGCGACATCCCGGACGAATATCTGCAACCGGCCGGGCCCGGCGAATACGATCCGAGTTTCTTTCAGGAAAAGGAAGAGGACCCGGACGATGTCTGGCGCGGCTCCTATCACGAGGAAGGCGCGTTTCTGTATAACGAATGGGATTTCAAGCGCCAGTCCTATCGCAAGAACTGGTGTGCGGTGCGCGAGAAGGATGTACGCCCGGTGTACGATGACTTCGTGCACGACACCCTGCACAAGTACAGCAAGTTTATAAAACAGCTGCGCAAGACCTTCGAGGCCATGCGCGACGAAGACCGGGTGTTGAAGCGCCAGCCCGACGGCGAGCACGTGGACATCGATGCCCTGGTGCAGGCCCTGGCCGATGCCCGCGACGGCAGCGAGATGTCGGATCGCCTGTTCACGCGAATGCACCGCGCCGATCGCAATATCGCCGTGGTATTCATGGTAGACATGAGCGGTTCGACCAAGGGCTGGATCAACGATGCCGAACGCGAGTCGTTGCTGTTACTCGCGGAGACCCTGGAGACGCTTGGGGATCGCTATGCGATTTACGGTTTCTCCGGCATGGCGCGCAAGCGCTGCGAGATCTATCGCATCAAGCATTTCGATGAAGCGTATAACGACGAGATCCGCGCACGCATCAGCGGCATCACGCCGAAAGATTACACGCGCATGGGCTTCGCCATCCGGCATTTGTGCCGCATCCTCAACGACGTCGATGCCAAGACGCGGATCCTGATTACCATCTCCGATGGCAAGCCTGACGACTACGACCACTATCGTGGCGAGTACGGCATCGAAGACACTCGCCGCGCCTTGATCGAAGCGCGGCGCGATGGCATTCATCCCTATTGCATCACCATCGACAAGGAAGGTCGCGACTATTTGCCGCATATGTACGGCCCGGCTGCGTACACGGTGATCAACGAAGTCAGGCAACTGCCTTTAAAGGTCTCGGATATTTATCGCCGCATTACGACCTGAGCCTTTTACTCAGCTTTTCTGAATTATTCCCTGCAAATGTAAACATTTGTTACGTTCGCTTGTTAAACAAACAAAAATTACCCGTCATGACCAGATCGGGGAATGATTTGCGTGATCGTGAACCCAATCACGCTTAACGCCGCGCGGCACTCGCCGATATACTTTGGGTTGCCGCAAGGGTGTTGAAATGCCGCTGATTTACGATAATGACTTTGTTGAACCGGATGCCGCCAAGACGATCAATTTTGCGGCCATCGAAGAACTGTGCCGTCACTGCAAGATTCATCAGTTTCCCAAGAAGGGCATCATCATTCGCCGCGGCGAGACCGCCGATTCACTCTATTACCTGATCAAGGGTTCGGTCACCGTCACCGTGCAGGATGACGACGACAAGGAAGTGGTGCTGACGTATCTCAATCCCGGTGACTTCATCGGTGAGATCGGTCTGTTTTATCGCATCAAGCATCGCGTCGCCTGGGTGCGAGCGCGTACACCCTGCGAGCTGGCGGAAGTAAAATATGACAAGCTGGAATATTTATTCGAAAACGAGCTGAGTCACATCAAGTCCGACATTCTCACCGCCGTCGGTCTGCAACTGGCGCAGCGTCTGCTCAAGACCACGCGGCGTGTTACACAGCTGGCGCATATGGATGTCACCGGCCGGGTTGCTCGCATCCTGCTGGACCTCTGCCGCGAACCCGAGGCCATGTCTCACCCGGAAGGCACGCAGCTACATATTTCCCGCCGCGAGATCGGACGCATGGCGGGGTGTTCACGCGAGACCGTGGGACGCATCCTGCAACAGATGGCGGAAGAAGGCATGATAGAAGTGAACGGGATGGATATCGTGGTGTATCACAGCCGCTAACTGTGACATAGGCTATAAGCTACAAATTATATTAAGCACTCAATGGAGACATTGGGCGTTTTTTTTGGACAGCTCACAATCAGTTACCGGTCCAAAACGGTCAACCAGACAGTGTTTAATATAATGAGTTTATTTCTCCAAAGTGGACGTTATCATCATTCAAATAGCCGGATTTGGCGATATAAATTGTTAACATATTCGAAAATCTTATGACTTGTTTGTCACGTATATTTGTAATTCTTACTTCTAGCTTGATGCTATTTTCGTGCAAAAATAATTCTGGGCATCAACTTGAACACAAATCTACAGCTGCAAAAATTTCTAAGACTGTCGTATTCAAAGAGTCAAAAAAATATCCTGAAGGGGTCCAGGTTTTCAGAATGGGTGGCATCACGTTTACTCTTCCAATGAGATATGGGGTGCAAAACCCGCCTAACTTGGATTTTTTCTCGTTTCATGCAGTATGGACAAAATGGGGGGAGATTATAAATGGCAAAGATTTTGCAAAAGACCCAAGAGCGGTGATTTCAGATTTTCCGGGTAATAGTATCGATATACTTGTTACAGGCAATGTCAAAAACGGGCAGACACCTGAAGATTGGTTAAAACGAAATAAAGCAATATACGGCAAGCAAGAACCTTCTGAGTACCCGGATTTTAATCAGATTAAAAACGCGAACGGGCGTGTGTTCTACTATATTTCAAAAGAAAAAAAGTATGACCTGGAAAAAATATATCCCATCGTTATTTTTTGTGGTCCAGTACCTTTAGAAGGCAACGATCCATTGTCTGTTCAGTGTGCGTCTAGTTTTAGATTTAAAGAAAATACTTATATCGAATATCGTTTTAGAAAAACATATCTTAAAGACGGCGTAAAGATGTATAACGCAGTTAAAAAATTCATCCAGAAAATGACGGTTGAATAATAAAAATATTCAACTCAATGCAATTATTTTTTGATGTTTAAAACATGTGATTTATCAACCATATCTACTTTTGTTGCCTTGGGAAGAAATAGCTCACATAGATAGAAATCCGCTTTTAGCCGATTACCGCTGCTGAGTTATTACTAGCTGAATGAATCGACTCTGGGAGTATCGGTAATTATGAGTGCACATCCTTGTGCTCGCGACGGTTTCAGATTTGTTGTTTAAGATTAATTCTCTTCGATATTCAGTTTGCGCACGTCATTCCAGTCATTATCCTGACCGTTTTCGATGCCTTTGAGACGTAGCGATTTAAGCAGCGCCTGGCCCTGCGGGTCCTTGTCCATGTTGAGCATCGCCTGTTGCAGGCGCGCGACCACGTCCGCCGGGACGCGCGGTGAAGCAGCAAAGGCGTGGGAGGTATATTCGCCGGAGGTCCACAGAATGCGCAGGTTGTCGTGTACGGCCTTGTTCGTGTTATTGAAGGTCCGCATCACACCGCCACCCGCCGGATAACGGCCCTTGGCGACGTTGCGGTACACCGTGTCGTGGGAGGCGACGTAGCGTGGCGTAATACTGATACCAAGGCTTTTGAAATAGGCGATGGGCACCAGGGTCGCGGCAAAGGCATTGGCGGGAAATGCCAGTTCCTGACCGGCAAGGTCTTTGAGGTCACGGTACTGGCTGTTTTTCTCCACCACGATAATGCCCTGCAGGCGTTTGTCCTTGGCCTTGGCAAAGGCGTTATAGCCCGATTTATTGTGCATCTCGGTGTATTGATAGGGGTTCATGTAGGCGAAATCGTATTTGTTCTCTTCCAGGCGCTTTTCGAATGTCGGGATGTTGCGCGTGGTGGCAAATTCCAGATCGAGACCACTCTTCTCCCGCAGATAGTCCAGGATCGGCGTCCACAATTGCGCCAGTTTGCTGCCGGACGATTGCGGCACGATACCGAACTTGTATTGTGGTGTGGCCATCGCTGTCTGTGCCAGGCCAAGGCCGGTGACAGTGAACAGAATGGCAAGAGCGGTGAGACCGGGTTTGCGAAAGCACTTCATACATTGACTCCGTTAACTTGATGCACATTGTGTTGCTTGATTGAAAATGCGCTGGCCAGTTGGGATTCCACCTGGTCGAGCACTTCGACTTCCGAATAGGGTTTGATCAGATAGGCATTGACCCCGGCCTTGTCCGCTTCACGACGGTGCTTGTCGGTGGCGCGCGAGGTAATCATGATGATCGGCAGATTCTGCGTGGCCGGGTTGGCGCGCACGAAGGCGGTGAGTTCAAGACCGTTCATGCGCGGCATCTCCATATCCACCAGCAGAATATCCGGCAGGTGTTCATCCAGTTGGGTAATGGCGTCCATGCCGTCGCGCGCGGTAAATACGCGGTAACCGCTGTCCTGCATGAATTCGGCAAGACTGGTGCGGGCACTGAGGGAGTCGTCCACCACCAGCACCTTCGGTGCGCCGGATTGAATGCCGTCGAGATCGCTGTGTTCGATCTTGGGGATATAGTCGCTGCCCTGGAAGCTGGCCACCAGGATACTCAAATCCAGCACGCTGGCGACGCTACCGTCACCGAGGATGGTGACGCCCTCGACCCCGCTGAGCGGCGGTACGTACTGGCCGAGCCTTTTGATAACCACGTCCTGCGTGGCAATGATCTTTTCCACCAGCACGGCCGCCTTGCCGCCGTCACCGAGGTTGAGCAGCATGGCCGGGCGTTTGAGGTCTTCAAGCGATTGTTCGCTGCGCGAGCTACCGATTAAATCCTCGATAAAGTATGCGGTGTAACGCTCGTCTTTGTAGTGATAGAAAAGCTGTTTGCCGTTCTGGCTCAGCTCGCCGGCATCGGCGTACAGGATCTGTTCCACCCCGCGGTTGGAAATGGCCAGCACCTGATCGCCGGTCAGGGTCAGAATGCCGTGCAGGGTCACCAGGGTGGCGGGCAATTGCATCTCGATCAGCGTGCCGGTGTCCGCATCGGAACTTACCCTGATCGTACCTTTCATCTTGACGATCTGGGTGTAGACCGCATCCATGCCGATACCACGGCCGGACATCTGCGTGGTCTCCTCGCGCGTGGTGAGCCCGGACACGAAGATCAAGCGGGTGAGCTCGTCCTGCGTCAATTCGCTGTCTTCTTCCAGCAGGCCTTTCGCCAGGGCGACACGACGAATGGCATTGTAATCGAGGCCGGCGCCGTCATCGCGGCAGCGGATCATGATGTGTTCACCTTCACGGCTGAACGCGAGGCTGATCTGGCCGCGCGCCGGTTTGCCTTTTGCCTCACGCACGGACGCCGCCTCGATACCGTGGTCGACGGCGTTACGCAGCACGTGCATCAACGGGTCGGCGAGGTTGTTGAGAATGTCGTTGTCGATCAGGGTCTGGTTGCCGCTGATATTCAGATCGGCGTCCTTGCCGGTGAGGCGACAGGTCTGGCGCACGCTGCGTTGCAGGCGCGGGACGATGTTTTGCACGGGCAACATGCGCGTTTTCATCACCACGTCCTGAATGTCCTTGTGGTGACGTTTTTGCTGGTGAATCAGGGTATCGAGATTCTTCAGATCGTCTTCCGCCGTCTGGGTCATGGCGCGCGCGTCCGTCGCGGCCTCGACCATGCGCCGGGTCAGGGTGTGCAGTTCGTTGTACTGGTCCATCTCCAGGGCGTCGAAATCACTGTTGGTGACGCCGCCGAAAAAGGTGTTCATGCCGCGCACGTCGATGAGCTGTTCCAGTTCGAAGGCGAGCTGCTGGAACAGACTGCTTTGCGCGTGAATGGCGTGGTTCTGTGTAATCGAGTGACGCAGACCTTCTTCCAGCTGCGCATTCACGATAATGGACTCACCAATGAGGCGCAGGGTTTCGTCCACGCTCTGGGTGGAGACACGAAGACTGGTGTCGCTATTCGCCGTGCTGGCAGCTGCCGCCTCGTCCTCGGCTTCCGCCGGCGCGGGTGCGGCGGCGATATATTCGCTGGCCTCCGGCAGACCGTTGAGGTCGATCTGATTCGCCCAATCCAGGATCTGCTGCAGTACGGTCTGGGCCTGTTGTGTGGGGACGGTGCCCATACCCAGCAGGGCCTCGCTCATCATTTCCAGTACGTCGGCGGCGTCCTGCAAGGTGTTGGTGAGCGGCGGTGCCGGCAGCACCTTTTGCCGGGTGAATGCCAGCAGGATGTCTTCCATGTGATGGGTCAGGTTGGCAATACCGGCGACGCCGACGGTGTTGGCGGCGCCCTTGAGCGTGTGCGCGACCCGTTGCGCGGTTTCCAGATCCTGCAGGTTGCCCTTGCTCTGCACGATGTTGGCGATCACGCGGGAGAATTCCGCGGTCTGGTTCGGCAGTTCCTGCAGCAGGCTGTCCAGCAGTTGCTGGTTCACATCGTCCGGCAATTGCAGGGAGATGTCGCTGGCCTCGGCGACGGTCTGGCGCGGGGCCTTGTCTTCTTCGCCGGTGTCGATGCGGGGATGGCGCAGATCGTTGGCGCATTGTGTTGCCGCCTCGCCGTCCAGGCCCAGGACGGAATCCTCAGCCAGGCAGTGCGTAATCAACGCGTCCGCATTGCTGAGAGGATCGGTTAAATAATTCAATACATGCGCCGGCCATTCCGCCAGCCAGAACTGTTGCTCAATGGAGAGGGCATCCTGCTTGCCGCGTGTCGATAAAAATTGCCGGATACTGTTGCATTGCATGGCCATACCATTGAGGCCTAGCGATTCGAATACCGAGGAGAAACGCTCCAGCGCGGAGGTATAGGCAAAGTTCGCTTCCTGGTAGGCCTCCGCTTGCGAGTCGGTATCGGTCAGCACTTGCAGGTGTTCCGCCAGGTCGGCAGTGACCTGCTCGAATTCGGCGGCAATCAGTTGCAGCAGTTCCAATGCCTGCGGTGTGAGTGTGACGGGTTGTGCATCAATATCGGTTTCAGGACTGGCATCTGAACTAGCGCCATCATTGTCGTTAGTTTCGATTTCCGCATTAATTAGTGGCTCGGCTTCTATTGCGGCGACGAGCTCATCGACGTTATCGTTTTCTGTTTCAGGTTCGTCGCGGACGTTCTCTGTTGCGATCACGTTGTCGATGATTTCGATTTCGTCCTGGGCAGGTATGACATCTTCAACCGGTGTCATCGCTTGTGCCGTGAGTTCGATTTCCTCTTCACCGAATAGCGCAGCGAGATTGGCAAGATCCGAATCACTGAGTGTGCTGGCGGCAGGCAGTTGTTTAGTGGCGGACAGCAGCGGCGCAATGTTGGCAGGATTGTTCGGCGATTCGAGATAGGCCGCGACCGCCGAGCGTAACTCCGCAATGATGTGCCAGACGTTCGGGTCGGCGACGGCCTGCGCCTGCCATTGGCGCAGACTGCTGCTGAACAGTTGCCCGATATCCAGCATGCCGAGGTGTCCGGCCGAGATGGCAAACAGTTCCAGGGCATCGGCGCTATCGGCGAACGCGGTTTGCAGTTGTGCTATATCGGCGTCTTCACCGTTGTCCTGCATTGCGGCCAATGGCGCCAGTGCCGTAGTGAATTCTTCCAGCAGGACGCCCTGATCCGAAACGGCAGTGTCTTCCACGGGTGTGTCGATATGGATGTCCTGCGCCAGCGGCAGGACTTCCGCTTCGGGATGGGATTCCGGCGCAGCGTCTTCCGTTGGCCAGGTCGTGTGTGCGAGCAGGTCTTCCAGTTCGTTGAGAAAGGGCGAGTCCTCGCCGCTATTCAGGTGCGACATCAATAACAGCGGCCACTGTTCGAGTACGCCTTGATAACGACTCACGACCTCTGCCGGTTGTTCCTGCAGGGAGCGGAGCATGCCCTGAAACTGGACGCAGTGGTCCTGCAATTGCGGTGAACCACAGCGACCGGCGGCGAGTCCGCAGCGGGTAACGTGACGGATATAATTTTTGAGTAACTGGCGGCTGTCGAGTTGGTCGTCAACACTGCTGAAGACCTCGATCAATTCCGCGGCGAGATTGCTCAGTTCCGTTTCCACGGACAGGCGTGGGCTGGTCGCTGATTTCATAACTGTCTGCTTCAGGAGGCCTTGCGTTTATCGAAATTCGTGGGAACGACCTCGGCCTGCTTGGCAGGGGCGGCCTTCTTCTCGGGTTCCGGCAACTGGAATACCTGTACCGCCTTCACCAGGCTGCGCGCGTAATCCACCAGGCGCATGGTGATGATGGACTGCTGGTGTAACTGCTCGCCGGTCTTGCGCGTGCTTTCATGAATGTGTTCCGCACGTTGTTGCAGTTCACTACTGATGTGCAGCTGTTCGACCGAGGTCGTGGCAATTTCACGGACGGACGACACCAGGTTTTCGGTACTGTCCCTGGTGCGGCGCATCTGTTCACCGGCCTGCTCGGCCATGCGGGTACCGTCCACCACCTGACTGATTACGTTGTTCATGGTGGTCACCGTGTCGGTGGTTTCCACCTGGATATTATTCACCAGCGTGGCGATCTGGCTGGTGGCGTCGCGGGCGTTTTCAGCCAGGCGCTGTACTTCGTCAGCCACCACCGCGAAACCCTTACCGGCTTCACCGGCGGAGGCGGCGTGCATACTGGCGTTCAGGGCCAGAATGTGCGTGCGTTCGGAAATGCTGTTAATGAGGTTCACGGCGCGGCTAATTTCCTGGGAACGTTCACCCAGACGCTTGATCCGTTTTTCCGTTTCGTGAATGTTCTCGCGGATGCTGTTAATGCCGCGGACGGTGTTAGTTACGGTGTCGAGCGCGGTGTGGGTGGTCTGGATCGCGTTTTCCGCCGCGTCGTTACAGGCCTTGGCGAGATCGGCGATGTGGGTCATGGCGTCAACCGCGCTGGCCAGACTGTGCACGGTTTCCTGCACGTCGCGCTGTTCTTCCTGCGCCACCTGAATCACCGTATCCGACTGGGATTTCACCATGGCGGAGGCGCGTGCGACTTCTTCTGAAATGCGGCGCACACCGAGCAGTACGCGTGAGGTTTCGGAGGTCAGCTGGTTCAAGGCGTCGGCCACCGGACCGGTCACGTCCTCGGTGACCGGGGCCTTGATGGTCAGGTCACGTTGGCTGAGCTTGGATACGGCCTGCAGCAGGGCAATTACCGAGTCGTTAAGTCGTTCGTTCTCCTTTTCCGCCTGCACCAGGGTGGCCACCTTATCCTGCAGCAGGTTGTCGAAGGCGCTACCCAGTTGGCCCAGCTCGTCGGTACCGCTGACTTCCGTGCGTGCGTAGTAGTCGCCATCGGACACCTTGGCCACCGTGGCGGAAATGGATCGAATCGGGCGTACGATTGACCGGTAAATCAAGTAACCGAGGATGATGGTAATCAACAGACCGCTGACCATCACCGCGGTACTGGTGATCAAGGCCTGTTTGTTTTTGTTCACCGCGTCCGCGAAGAGGTTTTCTGACAGCAATTGCTGCTCGTTCACCCGCTCGCCCAGTTCGACCAGGAAGGGGTTGACCGACTTGTGCAACTGCGTGTCGATGTATTGCATCAGGCCATCGTGGTTCTGTTGCGCGATCAGGCTGTCGATTTGCGTGAAGGAGGCCACGACCTGGCGGTATTCCTCGCCGAGCGAGGCGTCGATGTCCTTGATCTCCTCGCTGGTCTTGCCTTCCTTGTATTCGTCCCAGTTATTGACGAACAGGGCGCGCGCCGCCTCGAGTTTTTCGCGTGCCTCGTTCATGTCGAGCTTGCCGCTGGCGATGCGGCCGGTAGTGTCGAGCATGTCGCCGCGCAACACGTCGTTCAACTGGTTCAACTTCACCTGTTCGATAACGTTATGGTTCAGCACCGATGAGGTGTTGGCCGCGAAACGCAGGCCGATTACCGCGGTCAGTCCGAAACCGATCAAGACCAGGGTCTGTACCGTCAGCAGAACAACGAGCCGGGGGCCGATTTTAATCCTGTTAAACATGGAAGTTTGCCTCTATCGTGATAAATATGATTCAGACGGACTGCACGGTATCGGCGCCGAGGTGTCGGGCCAGTCCTTTTGCGTCCAGTAACATCCAGGCGTGATTTTGCGCGGTGACGCCGGGCTGGATAAATTTGCTCTGTAACGTGGCGGCATCCTGTTGCGCCGGTTGCGGATTGATCAGCGACATGGGTGGGCCATCGACAATCAGGGCCACCGCATCGCTGCCCTTGTCGATCACCAGAACGTAGTCGCCGGGCGTGCTGTTGCTGACGGTACTGAGCGATTCCGACAGGTCAATCACGGGCACAATGGTGCCGCGCAGGTTGATGACGCCGCACAACCACGCCGGGCTGCGCGGGATCGGATAAATCTTCGGGCGCACCACGATCTCGGTCAGCAGTGTGCGTTCCAGCACGAAGCGATGCACGCCGATGCGATAACCGAAACGGACATCGAAGGACTGTTCGTTTTCGATAATTGCCGTCTCGCCGGCGTCGAGCACCGGCGAGATAGCGGGCAGATCCTGTTGCGTGATCTCTTGCATACTTTAATTATTGAACATCCGGATTTGTTTCATGATCTGATCCGGGGTGTAGGGCTTGGTGATGTAACCCTTGCCGCCCTGCATCTGGCCCCAAAGCTTGTCGGCCTTCTGGTTTTTGCTGGACACGAAGATGATCGGGATATGCTTGACCGCAGGGTCATTGCTGAGCTTGCGCGTCGCCTCGTAGCCGTCCATGTCCGGCATGATGATGTCCATGAAAATGAGATCGGGTTTTTCCGTCTTGGCCAGCTCCACCGCCTGCATGCCGTTGGATGCGCTGATCACGATGCAGCCGAGTTCGGCCACGATCTTGCGCAGATTTGTCAGTTCCGCCGGTGAATCGTCCACTACCAATACCTTGTTGATTGCCATGATGGGTCTCCATTCGCTTGCTTGACTTACTACTATGCGTGAATCACTTCCAGCTGCTCACGCAACTGCAGGTAATTGCACACGGTATTCTGAAAGGTCATGCGGCCTACCGGTTTGACCAGGTAGGCATCGCAACCCGCCATGGTGCCCTTGACCTTGTCGGCGGGGGTGGCCTTGCCGGTCAGCATGATCACCCGGGTACCATTGGGGGTCTGTTTGATGCTGCGGCAGATACGAAAGCCGTCGCCGTCGGGTAACACCACGTCGAGAAACGCGATGTCATAATGATTGTCTTCCAGCATCGTCATGGCCTCTGCCATGGTCGCGGCGTAATCCGCGTCAACATTGAAGAGGTTGAGCTCCAGTTCGATTTGCTTGCGCACCGACGGGCTGTCGTCGACGACCAGCGCGCGCGGCGGTAGATCGCCTGTAGCGGCTTCGCTGGCGCGATTGTCGAAGGCCTGTTTGCTGACTTCGATCTCCTGATTGTTGTGCAATACGATCAGGCTGCCGGTTTTTTCTTTCTGGATGTTATCGGTGATGGCGGTGATCGTGTTTTCATTGGTGTCGCCTGCCGGCTGGTTGGCCGGGTTGGACAGGGCCTCGTCGTCGACGATGGCGAGTTGCGAGGCCTCTTCTTCAGAGATGCAAAATTCCATATCATCGGCGATCGCGGGCGCAGCATCTTGCGCCGTGTCGGGCACAGATACCGTCGTGGTGACGGCGGGGGCCGCTGCCGCTGACGGCAAGGCCGCAACGACACGATCGAGGACGCCGAGCACGCGGCTGGCAATCAGGGGTTTGCTGATGTGGTGCAGGCCGTTGCCGGAATCGCCGTCGAGCCAGATCATGTTGGGTGCGGCGAGGTCTTCCTGCGCGACGCTGCTATCGGACGTGCGAATGCAAAGATCGGCGTGTCCTGCCTGGGCGTCTTCGTACAGGCAATAGGTGTGGACGCGGCCACGCGCCTTCGCCGACAGCGAAAAGATCAGGCGCAGCACGAGTTGATCGTTTTCCGAAATATTTTTCAGCGCGACGGTGTATTGCATGACTTACCTTTATCGTGAAGTTCGCGTCAAAACCTTGGTTTTTATCGGCGATAGGAAGACTGTCTGGATCACCGAAAAAGAAATGTGTGATCACCTTCAACATAACTAACCGTTTTCAAAGTGTAGTCGTGCCGATGCGAGCGAATTGTTTCTTGTGCGTAACAAACGTAAACAATTGTCAACACACAAAACTCGTACACAGTGATTTTTACCTTAATTCACAGACATTTTTGATGTTCGCAAAAAAATGACGTTGTGCTCACATTTTCACGATCCAAGCACAAGCGAGATGAACCGATAGTGCATAGACTACGGACTGCTCACACACACAGACAAACGACACCATGTCACACGTTTTTAATATTGCCCCGGTCGGGCTCGATGCCCAGGACAGGGTCGCGGTAAATACCGCGACCAAACTACTGTCTTACGACGGCATTGCCTATCAGCTGTTCGATGGCGAGCCGGCCAAGGCACATTTGTTGATCCTCGATGAAGAGAGCGCCGAAGGTAAGCAGGCGCTTAAACACAGCCGTCCCGGTCAGGTCAAACTGGTGTTATCGAACAAGCCGGCATCGGCAAAAAATACCATCGGCATCCCGCGACCGATGGATCTCGGCGTGCTCAAGTCCGTACTCAAAAAACTTTACGGTATGCTGCAAGGCCAGGTGGCGGCGCAACAGGCGGCCGATGCGACGAAGCAGTCCAAACAGGGTGCGCCGGCGCTGACAGCGTCCTTGTTTAATATCCTGCTGGATGCCAAGACCGATAAACAAATTCTGCATATACAAAGCAGGCAATTCCCCGACATCTTTATCGACGGGCGTAATCACTGCCTGGCGACAACGGCGAGCGAGACGGAAATCAATCAGCTGGTGAAGCTGGCGCCGACGGACTTCACTATCACGCGCATGAATCCGGACAGTTTCGCGGTGCATAGCAACAACATGAGCATCCAGTCGCTGTACAACTTGCTGTGGCTGGCGGGCATTAAATGCTCCGACGGTAAATTGCTGGCGGGACATAAACTGGATGCGCCGTTTCGCCTGCGCGCCTGGCCGAACTTTACCCGCAATACCTTTATCGCCGAACACCTGAAGCTGGCGGCGGTGCTGGCCAAACAGACGCTGAATCTGCAGCAACTGGCGGAAATGACCCAGGTGGCCCTGGGTGAAGTCATCAACTTTTATAACGCAGCCTATGCCGTGGATCTGATCGAGTTTCGTCAGGTCGCGGACGTGGTCAATGCGCCCGCGCAACCCCGTAATCTTGCGAAGCAGGGACTGCTGGCCAAGATTGCCCAACGCCTCAACCTCAAGAGTATTTTCTGACGCCTATGGACAAGATCATTTTTGCCGGCCCGGTCGGTGCGGGAAAAACCACGGCGATCGGCGCCATCAGTGAAACGCCGCCGGTGGGCACCGATGTGGCCTGTACCGACGACACCATTGCCCTCAAGCAAACCACGACCGTGGCGATGGACTACAGCTATATCACCCTGCAGGACGGCACCCGCATTCATCTCTATGGCACGCCAGGGCAGGACCGCTTCGACTTCATGTGGCAGATCCTGACCAAGGGCGGGATTGGCCTGGTCCTGTTGATCAACAAGGACCACCCGCAACCGTTGCAACAACTGGAGTTTTATCTGAACGCCTTTGCGGAGTTCATCAAGGAGACCGGCGTCGTGATCGGCCTGACCAAGTCCGATCTCAACGACCATCACGATATCGCCTCGTTTCAGAATTACCTGTACGAGCGCGAGCAGGTGTATCCCGTGTTTGATGTGGATGCACGCAGTTCCGACGATGTCAAAATTCTCGTACACGCCCTGCTGGCGGTACTCAACCATTAACGAGGTTTCTCATGCGAATTATCACCGATGTCATCGAACAGATCAGTCACAAGTCTCCCTCGCAAACCTCGCAAGTCGATGAGCTGCTGAACCAGGAGCTGTCCTCCATTCTCGATGCCCTGCTCGAAACGACTGACGATATTACCGCCGCCATTATCAGCAGCGTGGACGGTCTGTCGCGCGCGCAACGCCTGAAGAACGACATGGACGAACATCGCTTTGCCGCCATGAGCAGCGCCCTGCTGGCATTGAGCGATAACCTGGCGAAGGAGAGCAAGAAGGGGCAGAGCGAAAACCTGCTGATCGAGGGCAGTCACGGCAAGATTTTCATCCTGCACGCCAGTCCCAGCCTGTTGTTGACCGTGTTCACGCGCCAGGGTGCCAATCTTGGGATGTCCCTGGCCTATGCCCGCCAGGCGACGGAAGAGATCAGTGCCCTGGTGGAGACCATCGAATAACGCTGTCATGCCGGATAATGGCCATGCCATTTCCGGCATGACGATAGCCATATTTTGCAAACCATTTCCGCTTACGCATATACTTTCATGGTGTGTCTCAACACTCTGTGAAAGTCTGCCATGCCCAACTTGAATGATATCTGCAGCGACATGATCGGTTCGGTCGATTATGCCTTCGCGGCTGCCGTGGTCGACCAGGAAACCGGCCTGCTACTGGGCGTTGCCCAGAATACCTCGCATATCACCCAGACCTTTCTCGATGCGGTCGCCGCCTCGGCGGTGGAGATGTTCCGCGGCAAGGCGATTACCACGGCGGAAAAGATGATCGCCGAGTTGCGCGGCGAAAGCCCGCGCCGCCTGGTGCAGGAGATCCAGATGACGACGGAGTCGACTTACCATTTTATGTGCGTGGTGCCGGACAAACCCACGATCCTCGCCGTGCTGGTGGCGGGCAAGAAGATCAACCTGGGCATGGGCTGGGCGAGTCTACGCAGCCGGTTAAAAGATATTGCCGCGGTGTGTCCTTAACCGTTGATGATCCGAAACCCGAACTGCACGTGCACCGGCGATTCTTTCAGCAGCCGCGCCGGCTCGATGCAGTAGCGGCGGCCGGAGACCTCCACCTGGAATTTTTTGGCATAACGAAACTGATTGAATTCAAACAACAGGCTGGCAGGTTGTTTGGTGTTTTGGTTGCTGGGGAAATACAAGCCGCTGAAGGCGATGGGATCGTCTTCGTCTTCCGTAACCGCCTGGCATGAAACCGCCATGGGCATGCCCGGCAGGATCTCCACCCCCATGTGGATCTTGTCATCGATATACCGCAGCCAGCGGATCAGGCCGGTGCTGATCAGCGGTTCGCGCGTTGCCGAGATGGATTCCATGACCGAGACCATTTCGCCGACAACAAAATGACCGACGGATTCGGCATCCGACGCGAGCCGCAGGCCGCTGTTGGTGGCATTAACGATTTGCCAGGTCGTGAGTTCGTGTTCGGCCTCGAAGATGTCGATGTCGCGCACCTCGATCCCGCTCACGGCCTCGACATCCGTCTCGACAAAGCGGTCGCGGTGTTCCAGGTAATAACAACTGGCGTCCACCGCATAGGCGACCCGCACATTGCCGCTGATAGGTTTACGCGTTTCGCGGCCACGGCTGCCCTGTTGCAGGTTGTTGACGAACATGCGCAGCAGGCGGAGTTCGTTGGCGCGCAGCGAATCCAGTGCAACGCCCTTTTCCTTGTTCAAATCAGCAACGATGGCCTGCAACACGCCGTCGATTTGCAGGACGCGCTGTGTCGGACTCAGGTCCGCCTGCGTGATCCGGCCGCAGCCGCGCGGCGATTTGTCTTCGTGAAAGTCGATGAAAAATCCGGTGATGTTAGTGTCCGCGGTTAATTGCGCCAGCAGCACGCTGCTATTACTGTATTTATCGAGTAACTGATAGAGCTCGCTGATCTGGCTGCCATTGTAGGCGTAGGCGTCAGCGGCGATAAGCAGCATGATCTGTTTATACAAATGCTGTATCGAGGTGCGGTGGGATTTGTTGCTTAAGGCGGTAATGGTTTGTGTCGCCAGCTGGTATTCTTCCGCCAGCGCATACAGCTGATGGATCTCGAGGTACGCCAGCGGCGGCGGCGTGCGGTGATCGCGAAACGTGTAAATCAAGGCATTGGCGATCAGTTCAATACCACGGTAGATCGCCAGCAGGATATCGCCCTGCGCAGGCGCATCCTGGCTGCCTTCATACACGGCCTTGACGATGGACTTGTAACCGTTGGCCAGTTCCAGATAGACCCACATGATATCGTCGGAGAGATGATGACGCTGTTCATGACTTAAGGCCAGCGTACGCAGATGCAACTCGTCATAGGTGTACAGAATGGTTTCGAAGGCGGCGTGATAAATCTCCAGCAGCTTGAGACGCGACTTCAGCTCCAGTTGCAACTCGTTAAACGGTTTCAGGACAGCAAGCAATTGGCCGACTGTCGATTGCACGTCGTCGGTGGGCAATTCGGATAACCATTGCTTCACCCGACGCGGATCACACTCGACAGCAGGATTGTCTGCGTTGTGTTGAGCGGGGGCGGTCAGCAATAGCATAAGGCGTTATATAGCGTCTTCTTCACCACACTTTTTTCGGCGATTTGCATCAGCTTCTTTAATTCCATGTGTTTCTAACCGTTACATGCAGTTTACGAATTTTAACAATTGCGGGAGACAGCATGATCGTAACCAAAGCGTTTTGTGAAATTCGACTCATTACGTTTACCGTGCAGTCATGAAAACAAAAATTTGCGATCACAAACGCATTTTTCATCTAGTGTTGTCACGACATGTGTCGCAATACATTACTAGCATTGAATGTATTGCGGCTAGCATTTTTATAACGAGGTTAACGATGAATACAGTACAACAACCCAGCCTGTCTACGGACAAACCCCTGGATATATACCCGCACGATGGCTTTATTACACGCCAGATGCGTAATCGTCAGACAGGGCATAAGAGTGGTGTCGTCTGGTTGACCGGTTTATCCGGGGCAGGCAAATCCACGCTGTCCTCGTTGGCCGAGCAGTATCTGTTTGGCAAGGGCCATCTGGCGATGGTTTTGGATGGCGATACCCTGCGTTCCGGGTTGAACTCCGATCTGGACTTCAGCAAACAATCGCGTCGTGAAAATCTGCGCCGCGCCGGTGAGGTCGCCTCCCTGTTTGCCCACACCGGTCACATTGTGCTGGCGACTTTCGTTTCGCCCTTTCAGGAAGGTCGGCGCTATGTCCGTGACATCGTGCGTGACAATTTTTATCTGGTCCATATCGCCGCAGACCTGGATGACTGTATTCAGCGCGACCCCAAGGGGCTGTATAAAAAGGCGTTGAGTGGTGGCATCGAAAACTTTACCGGTGTAGGCCAGGGCTACGAACCGCCGGAAGACGCGGACCTGGTTATCAATACTTCGCAGGCGGACATTGCCGACTGCGTGAAGCAGCTGATCGATTTTGTCTCAGACCGTTTTAGCATCGAATAACACTTGATCTTTTTTTAGCGAAAGGCGATACCTATGGCACAGACAGCCAGCAATCTCGATTTGACACACAACGACATGGAAGCCAGCGAACAATCTTCTAAGCCTGTTTCATTATGGTTCCTGTTTAAAACCTTTCTCGCCATCGGCAGCGTGGCCTTTGGCGGTTTCATGGCGCTGATCTCGGTGATCGAAAACCGCATCGTCAAACGCCATGCCCTGCTCGAACACAAGGAAATGCTCGACGGGATCTCGCTGGCGAATCTGTTGCCCGGTCCGCAGGCGGTGAATGTGGTGGCCTTCATCGGTTATCGTCTGCGCGGTCCCCTGGGTGCACTGGTGTGCGCTGTCGCGGTATTGGTGCCGACGTTCCTGATGGTCTGGGCCCTCAGCTATCTCTACTTTAAATATGGTGAGATTGCGCAGGTCCAGAAGGTATTTCAGGGGTTTATCCCGGCGGTCAGCGCGATTGTGCTCAGCGTGGCCTGGCGCATGGGCAAGAAGACCGTCAAGGGCGGTGTCGATCTGGCGCTGGTCAGCGTGGCCTTTGCGTTACTGCTACTCGTACCCTTGCAATATAAACTGTATACCACCCTGGCCATCGTGGCCGGTTTCGGTGTGATCGGCTATGGCCTGTTTCGCGGGCGCCCGATAGCACAGGCCATTCATACTGCCGCACAGCGGCCGTTTTCCAAATTGCGTTTTGCTATCGTGATGGTAAGCCTGCTGGCGCTGGTGGTGTCGTGGTTTCTGCCCCTGCCGCTGGATCACCACAGCCTGTTGTTCATGACGCTCACCTTCGCCAGCATGAGCCTGATCCTGTTCGGCGGCGGTTATGTCTTCATTCCCATCATCGGCAGCGTGGTGGTGCTGCAAATGGGCTGGGTCACGCAACAGCAATTCACCGATGGCATCGCCATGGGCCAGATCACGCCGGGCCCGATCCTGATCAGCGCGGCCTTTATCGGATTTAAGCTGCACGGTTTCTGGGGTGCGCTGCTGGCAACCATCGCGATCTTTACACCACCGGCCACACTCATGGTCACCACGTCGCATGCGCTGGGATATATTCAGAATTCCAGGGTCATGCGTGCCGCCATGCACGGCATCCACTGCGGTGTCATCGGCATGATCATCGTGGCTGCCCTGATCCTGCTCAAATCCGGTTTCCCTGCCTGGCCGTTCGGTTTGCGGGAGGCATGGCCATCCGCAGTTATTTTACTTGCGTCTCTGTATGCCCTGCTGCGCCACAACCTGGATGTGCTCTGGATCGTCCTGGGTGCCGGTGCACTGGGTTACCTGTTGTATTAAATCCCCCCTAACTTGAGGTGAAGTCTATGCAAGCGATTCTCATGGTCGGCGAACAGCGTTCGGGCTCAAATTTACTGCGCCTGATTTTGAACTCATCACCGAAGATTGCCGCGCCGCATCCGCCGCACATCCTGCAGAACATGATGCCGCTGATGGCAGGCTACGGTGATTTGCACGATGAAGAAAAGATGTCGCGTCTGATCGATGACGTCTGCCGCCTGGTCGAGAACAACCCGGTGCCCTGGGATGGCATCACGCTGTTCGATCGCAACCAGGTGCGCGCCATGTGCCGGGAAAACAGCCTGGTGGCGGTATTCGACGCGGTCATGCAGCTCTATGCCCGCGCCCAGGGCGCGACGGCCTGGATGTGCAAGAGCATGCAGAACATTCGCTGGGGCAGGGAGCTGAACGCCTACCTGCATAAACCCAAGTTCATTTATCTATATCGCGACCCGCGCGATGTCGCGCTGTCCTTCGGCAAGGCGGTGATCGGCGATAAACATCCGTATCATGTCGCGCGCAAGTGGGCGGAACTGCAGGAGCTGTGTCTCGATGCCAGTAATTACCTGGAGGCGGATCAACTGATGCACGTGCGTTACGAAGAGCTCACCAGCCAACCGGAAAAGGTCATCCGCCAGCTGTGCAAGTTTCTTGCGATTCCGTTCATTCCCGAGATGCTGGAGTTTCATCGCAGCCAGGAGGCGACGCGCACGGCAAAACAAAGCAGCCTGTGGATGAACCTGACCAAGCCGCTGATGAGTGATAACTCGAAAAAATTCCTGAAGGACATGCCGGAAGAGCATATCCGGATTATCGAGTCCGTCACCGGGTCGCTACTCGACCGTCTCGGTTACGAGCGCTGCCTGGTCAAGCCGGGCCAGGAGATGCAGTTCACGCCGGAACAGATTGCCCAGTTCGATCAGGAAAACGAACAGGCCAAGGCGACTATGGCCAAGAAGACCGACCCCGAGGACATGCGCCGCCGCCAGATCCAGGCGAACGTCCTGCAAGAGATCAAGCAGATGCTCAGCCGTTCCCCGGCCCTGGGGCAGTCTGCCAGTTAGGAGAAAAAGCCGGGATGCGTGCCAACGCATCCCGGGCCTACTTATATATAAGGTAGGATACAGCGTTCCGAACTGGTCATTGCCTGGCCAAGCGCTTTAGGTATAATGCGCGCTCTTTTGCCAGAGGGTCGCCCGTTTGGATTCCATTCAAAATCTTCGCAATATCGCCATTATCGCGCACGTCGATCATGGTAAAACCACCTTGGTTGACAAGCTGTTACAACAGTCCGGCACCTTTGATGCGCGCGCGCCGGTCACCGAGCGGGTAATGGATTCCAATGACCTGGAGCGCGAGCGCGGTATTACCATTTTGTCGAAAAACACCGCCCTCAAGTGGAAAGACTACCGTATTAACATCGTCGACACCCCGGGACACGCCGACTTCGGCGGCGAGGTGGAGCGGGTATTGTCCATGGTAGACTCCGTATTGTTGCTGGTGGACGCCGTTGACGGCCCCATGCCGCAAACCCGGTTTGTGACCCAAAAGGCCCTCGCCCGTGGCCTGCGTCCTATCGTCGTAATCAACAAGATCGACCGCGACGGTGCCCGCCCGGATTGGGTCGTGGACCAAACCTTCGATCTGTTCGACCGGCTCGGTGCGACCGATCAACAACTGGATTTCCCGGTCGTGTATGCCTCCGCCTTGATGGGCTACGCCAGTCTCGATGCCAGTGCCCGCAGTGGCAACATGGACCCGCTGTTCGAGACCATCGTCAAACACGTGTCGCCGCCCGATGTCGATCCCAATGGCCCGCTGCAATTGCAGGTGAGCTCGCTGGATTACAATTCCTACGTCGGCATCATCGGCATCGGCCGCATCACCCGCGGCAAGGTCAAGACCAATACCAACGTCACCATCATTGACCGCAAGGGCAAGACCCGCAACGCGCGGGTGCAGCAGGTCATGCGTCTGATGGGACTCAAGCGCGAGGAAATTCCTGAAGCGCAGGCGGGTGACATCATTGCCTTTACCGGTATCGACCCGCTGAATATCTCCGATACCTTGTGCGAACCGAACAAGGTCGAGGCGCTGCCGCCGTTGACGGTGGACGAGCCGACCGTGAGCATGACCTTCCAGGTCAACAAATCACCCTTCGCCGGCAAGGACGGCAAGTTCCTGACCTCACGCCAGATCGGCGAACGCCTGGAGCAGGAACTGCTGCATAACGTGGCGCTGCACGTACAACCCACCGAAGACCCGGACAAGTTCCGCGTCTCCGGTCGCGGCGAACTGCACCTGTCGATTCTGATTGAAACCATGCGTCGTGAAGGTTACGAGCTGGGCGTATCGCGTCCGGAAGTGATCTTCAAAGAGATCAACGGCGTGCGTTGCGAGCCGTATGAACAACTGACCGTGGACGTGGAAGAACAGCACCAGGGTGGCGTGATGGAACGCCTCGGCACCCGTGGCGGCGAGATCAAGAACATGGTCCCGGACGGCAAGGGCCGGGTGCGCCTGGACTACGGGATCCCGGCACGCGGCCTCATCGGTTTTCGCACCGAGTTTCTTACCGCCACCCAGGGCACCGGCCTGATGTATCACGTGTTCGAGAAATACGCCCCGGCCAAGGTCGGTTCTATCGGCCAGCGCATCAACGGTGTGTTGATCTCCAATGGTCAGGGCAAGGCCGTCGCATTCGCGCTGTTCAATCTGCAGGAGCGCGGCCGCATGTTTGTCGGTCATGGCGACGAAGTGTATGAAGGCATGATCGTCGGCATCCATTCGCGCGATAACGACCTGGTGGTCAACCCGCTCAAGGCCAAACAGCTCACCAACATGCGCGCCTCCGGCAGCGATGAAAACGTCATCCTCACGCCGCCGATCCGCATGAGCCTGGAACAGGCGCTGGAATTCATCGACGACGACGAACTGGTGGAAGTCACCCCCAAGGCAATCCGCCTGCGCAAGAAATACCTCAAGGAACACGAACGCAAATCCATGTCGCGCCAATCGGCATAAACACAATCCCCGCGAAAGCGGGGATTTTTGTTTGCAGGCTAGATAAGTTTCGGTTCTATAAATAATGTTTAACGCGAAGTGAGTTACGAACCTGCTCGAGCAGACGTGGTCGTTGCGCCACAGAAGAGACAGTGTCATCCATAACATTTCTCCCATCCCTGGAGGTAGACAATTAAGAACTGTAAAGTAACTGAATAGCCTGAATTATAAAATCGGAAAAGATCCTGCTTGAGTACTTTAGATAGTAAGTTTGAAACGCTATAAACACATGATTAATAACAGGTTAAAAAATTATAAGTGTATGTTGCGACATAATATCCCCTTGCAATTACGAAGTTTATCAGCCATAAAGTGATGATACTGAAAAAGAAACTGGCATTGCATGCCAAATTAACGGCGTGTTATGTCGCCGTTATGAGACATATATATAGTTATATGCCTTAGTAAAAGGAGACCTGATGCAAGCAGATTTGGAGGATTTTAAAACTGGTTGGTATGGGTTAACTCTCGGCCTTAAATCAGAAGAAATTGACAAATTAATTGCTGCTTTAAATCATTTAAAAACTAGCAAGGATCATTTTCATTTTCGAAGTGAATTTGAAGGTGATGGTGGTGTTGGTGATATCGAATTCTACTATCAAACTCAAGATCTAGGCAGCAATTTAGCGATTGAAGGTTTTTAATGAAAGCAAAAATAAAGGCATATAACAAGGCGGCCCATTGTGACGCCCAACCGCTCGTTTCTCTCGCGGTCATGGGCGCACATGGCCTTAAACGTTATAACGCAAAGGAAGCCATGATTTGAGATTATCGGTAATAATAATTAATTTTATATTACTCCTAAATGTAGCTGTAGGTAGAGATGTTGATGTATGTACAGAGGCATACAAAACTCAAAGTAAAGAATTAAAGTTTGATTGTATTTCTGCCTCAAACTTGCCTAATGGAGTACGGCTAGAACAAGCAAGTTTCTATTATGCTAAAAAGCGAAATATACAGCCTGAAAATTTGTGGATAAAGCGAGCAATATTAGATACGAGAAATGGAGCTAAGTTTATAGCTATTGGTGGAGAAAACGACGACTTCACCTTTAAAATCCTGAAAACTGCATTACTAGAGTTAAAGGACGAAAACATTGATCTGGAAGGAGTGCATATCTACCTATATATGGGGCCAAAATATATAGAGGAAGCACAAGAATTATTCGCCAATCTAGAAATTGACTTAAAGTATATTAAATTTTAATAGCTTTATAACTACTCGCTCAAATTGGACCGCCAAACCGCTACGCGGTTCATGCGGCCATTTAGTTCAACCGTTCACCGCCATAACAAAGTGCCGTAGTGTTGGCGTACATAATCAAGAATCTCTGTCTCAAGGGAGAAGTGACATGGCAACACCAGCAAAGAACAGGATTTGTCTTTGGTACAACGGCGGCGCTGAAGAGGCTGCACGATTCTACGCCGATACATTTCCGGACTCCTTCGTCGGCGCTGTGTACCTCGCGCCGGGAGACTTCCCATCGGGGAAGAAAGGAGACGTGTTGACCGTGGAGTTCACTGTAATGGGTATTCCATGTCTCGGCCTCAACGGTGGGCCTGCATTCAAGCAAAGCGAAGCGTTTTCGTTTCAGGTGGCAACCAATGATCAAGCCGAAACGGATCGTTATTGGAATGCGATCGTTGGCAATGGTGGCCAGGAAAGCGCTTGCGGCTGGTGTAAGGACAAGTGGGGGTTGTCGTGGCAAATTACGCCGGTATCTCTAACGAGAGCCATTGCCGACCCCGATCCGGCTGCCGCCAAACGCGCATTTGATGCAATGATGGAAATGACAAAAATCGATATCAGTACAATTGAAGCAGCGCTTCGCGGTTGAATGGCGGCTAACAACCACATCGAGAGCGCGCCGGCTATCGCAGCCGCTGGACCTCATATACGCTCGGCCGCTCATGCGTGCCGTTATGCGCCATTGTAGATACGGACATTCGATAATCGAAGACGAACGATGAATCAGTGCGGTAAATTGGAAGCGCTAGGCTGGAACAACTGGTTCGCGCAGCGGGCAAACTGCAAACCAGTGGAAACTGTTGCGCGCGTTGCGGCAGTAGACCGTGATCAATTGTTGCTCGTGGATCAATGCGGCCATTTCCGGGCGAAGCTGGCTGGCCGCTATTTACACCATCATCATCTGAACCAGGAGCTACCGTGCGTGGGCGACTGGGTTTGTGTGGAGAAGCAGTCGAGCGACGACTTCGGGGTGATACATACCTTGCTGGAACGCAGGACTTCGCTGCGCAGAAAATCGGCCGGGAACGTCATGGAGTACCAGATGATTGCGGCGAACGTGGACTACGTGCTTGTCGTGCAGTCTTGCCACTTCGATTTCAATCCGAGGCGTTTGGAACGCTATCTCGTCATGGTGATGGAAAGTGGTGCCGAGCCGTACATTCTGCTTACCAAGACAGATTTGGTGAGTCCTGCTGTGCTGGCTACGCTGTTAGCGCAGGTCCAGGCCATCGGGATTAACGCACCGATAGTGTCTTTGAGTAACGTAACGGGGGACGGTCTGGCGGAAGTCAAACAGCTGCTGCAGCCGGGAAAGACCTATTGCTTCGTCGGATCGTCAGGGGTTGGGAAAAGCACGCTGATCAACCAGTTGATCGGCCGTGCCAGGATGGAAACAAGCTCTGTCAGCGGAACCGGCGAAGGACGGCACACGACAGTTCGTCGTGAGCTGATACAGCTCGAAGATGGCGCGCTGGTCATCGACAACCCGGGAATGCGTGAATTCGGGATTCTCGGTGCGGAAGGCGGCATCGCCAGCAGCTATTCCGACATTACGGAGCTCGCGTCCCGCTGCCGGTATCACGACTGTAGCCATACCGGCGAGCCGGGCTGTGCGGTAGTCGCGGCCGTGGTCGCCGGCGAGATCAGCCAGGAATCCTTAGACAGTTTTCTCAAGCTCAGGCAAGAAGCTGCGTTCAACGATATGTCCTATGCCGAGAAAAGAAAGAAGGATCGAGACTTTGGTCGATACATCAAGTCGGCAAAGAAAGACTTGCGGAACAGGTAGCGTGGCTGTGGCGCATCACCCGGCAGGCGAGCATGCCTGCGCGAAAAGCTGCGCAGGCCGTTCACTTCCACCTTAGGCCGAGGAGGCATGCAGTGGCGACGATATGGAAATACGTATTGGCCTGGGTGCCATTAGTCATAATCGCAATCGCGAACGGAGCGTTTCGTGAGGGCGTGTATGGAAAGTACATGAGCGAGTTAAGGGCGCATCAGCTTTCCACGGTCCTGGGTGTCTTGCTGTTCGGTCTCTATATCTGGGCGCTGCTGCGTTATCTGGCGCCGGCATCAGCGAAACAGGCTATATCTATTGGTCTCATCTGGCTCGGATTGACGGTCGCTTTTGAATTCCTCTTTATGCATTACGTCGCGGGCCGCTCCTGGGACGTCCTCTGGCATGACTACAATATACTTGCCGGACGAATCTGGGTAGTCGTCCTGATTTGGGTGGCGGTTGCTCCGTATGTTTTCTATCGCTTACAGAAATAGCAGGCACCGTTGATGGCAACGTTAACACTACGGAACAAAATGAATATTAAAATGACAATATTTGTACTGGCGATGATGACTGCAACGTCCGTCGCGGCAGGCGATGAGGCAGCAGCCATTGGTGACTTTTTCAATAAAGCAACCCTGTATGCCAAAAAGCGTGATTACAGTGCCTTTCAAACATTGTATTGCGGCAAGGCGCCTGAATCGTTGGGAAAGACGGAATATTTCGAAAATAAGGAAAAGATATTTTCCAATCTGACGCTGGCCCCAAAACAACAAGGACTGTTTGATAATCTCCAATATGATTTTATTCTGTATTTGTGCTCGCATACAAAAGGCGCAAAAGTAATCTGTATGGTTCAGCCGGTTATCAAACAAGATAATCGGTTATGTATATTGAATGTCTTAAACCCGCAGTAACAACCTTGAGAGTGCGGGAGAAATTGCAGGGTTATTAAAGCGCATGGCAGGGAGAGAGCTGTGATGAAAAAGATGCCTATCGATAAAGCGTTTACCCTGATCGAGCCGGGTCCGGTCGTCCTGATCACAACCCACAATGGCAAGCAGAACAACATCATGACCATCTCCTGGAGCATGGTCATGGATTTCACGCCGGTCTTTGCCATCACAACGGGCCCGTGGAATTATTCCTACGCCGCGCTCAGCAAAACCAGAGAATGCGTGATGGCGATCCCCACGGTCGATCTCATCGATCAGGTTGTCGGAGTGGGCACCTGTTCCGGTAACAAGACGGATAAATTCGAAAAATTCGGACTAACCCCGGTGACGGCGAAGTACGTCAGGGCGCCCCTGATCAAGCAATGTCTGGCGAATATCGAATGTAAGGTCACGGACATCGTCAGAAAACATAATATCGTGGTGCTCGAAGGCATCGCTGCGTATTTTGATACGACACGGCAGGAGAAGCGAACCCTGCACGCCACCGGGGACGGTTTCTTTATCGTCGATGGGCGTAAGCTGGATCGCAGAAAAATGATGCAATCAAAACTGCCGTCCGGGGTATGAACAGGCGAGGGCTGCTTTTGCAAGAGTCCTGAATGAAAGCAAAGTTGCGGGCAGGCACTACAATAAGATCCAGAGGGAGCGGATAGCGCTCGCGCAGCGCGGCGAAATTGATGACTGACAAGGGAGGTTAAGGCCAATGAACACACTATTGAAGATTGATCATCAACTGGTGACTGAGGTTCTCACCGGCTTACAGGATGAAGAGCTTGTCTCCCTGAATGAAAAACTCTATTTCAGTCTGAAATGCGACCCCGACGCGCAGTTGATAGAACTTATCCTGGATGACGGCACGGTCAGGATATGCAGCTACGCTGATTTTATCCGCTTGTGCGAAACCATCCTTGAGAAGGAATCGTTTGTCCTGGGAGCGCTCAACCTGGATGTCACCGACCTGGAGCTGACGGCGGCATATCATTTGCTCTATCGCATGGATAAATCCGTAAAGAATTATGCCAGGGAGAAAGAGGAGCAGACGCTAAAGGTCAGTCGCGGCCTGTCTGGCCGCGGGCGCGAGCAGGTCCCGCATCAGGATGCGGCTGCGGTGGTTGCGCCCGCTGACATGGATAGCGGCGGCGGTCTGCCGGATACCGATGTTCAGGACAGGTACGAAGTTGTCGTCAATTTTATCACCAACCGCAAAAAGGCCGGTGACAATAAAGAACTGTTCAGCGGCGATCGTGATGAGGCAGTCCACTACGGAAAGGCGGTGATCCATATCCCGGAGTCGCACGAATCCGGCCAGGTGGAAAAACCCAGCATCTGGAAACTCCAGTTCTCGGAAAATCCCGACAAACACATCACGCTCAAAACCCTGCAACATGAAGAGGAAGGAGAGTTTTTCAGCGACATCAAGGGGCAGGCCGCTGGAGTCCATCAGGCCATGATCTTTGTGCATGGGTTTAATGTGGCGTTTCGTGCCGGCATGTATAAAGCGGCGCAGCTGAAATTTGATCTGGGTTTTGCCGGGCCCATGATCCTGTTTTCATGGCCCTCAAAAGGATCGGTCATCAGGTATACGCACGACATCACCAATGCCGAATACGCCTCGGGCAAGTTGAGCAAGGCGATTGAAAGGATATCGGCGCTTGGCATCAAGGAGATTTTTCTGATTGGACATAGCATGGGGACCCGTTGCCTGACGATGGCGTTAAAGGACCTTGCGGCAAGAAAGGCCGGTCTGCCCATACTGGAAAGTCTGGTACTGGCGGCGCCAGATATCGATAAAAAGCACTTTGAAGATAATATCGTTGAGAGCATTTTGCCATTGATCAAGTCAGGCGTGATTTATATCTCGAATACCGACAAGGCTTTGTCGGCCTCCAAACTGATTAACGGTTATGGCCGGCTGGGTGATGTGGACGGCGATGTGCCCGTGTTTAATATCATCGACACGGTTGATGCAACTGACAAGGGTGGCGATTTTCTTCAGCACTCCTACATTACCGAGGATAATCGCGTGATTGACGATTTATACCACTTTTTGTTTAACAAGATGCCGCCCGGCAAGAGACGCTTGCGGGATGTTCGTAATCAGGAGAACAAGGTCTTCTGGAAATTCGCGTAATGCGAAACAGACAAATCGACACGGAGGTGCAGAGCGATGACATTTCACACATTGTTTGATCGCTATGGAGATATCAAAGATATAAAACAGCGCATGATCTATGCGGCAAGCCATCCTGTGCTCATCAATTCCAAAGAAATCCTCGCCATGAAAGATGAAATCGACAGCGGGGGTGACGATGCAGCGGGCACACGCATGAAGAAGCTGGCTGAGCTGGATCAGATCCGGGTGTATTTTGCCGAGGACGCAAGGCGTTTCCCGGTGGGCTCCGGACCCGTCGAGCACGAGGCGCAACAGGTGCTGGAGAAAAAGGAATCCATCAAGACGGCGGTTGAAAACCTGGTGCAGCCAGAAAATGCCGAGCATCTTACGACCTTATATGCACACCTGCTGGTGTATCATGCGGAAACACGTATCACGCAAGGTGATCTGCAGTTGCCCGTGTTGTGGGCGCGCCTGCTTGCGGAATCCAGCCTCAGGATCTGTCCCGAAGGTGAGTGGAGCGAACTGCTTGAGATTGCCGGTATTGGCTGGATACAGGTGGCGGGTGTCGCCATGGGTGCCGAGCCCGACGGTGAAGTGCTGCAGAGTGCGCGCAGTACCGGGGAGGAATTGTTAAAGCGGCTGGGTGGAAAGGGGCAACAAAATAGTCGGGCGAACGTCCTCCACGCGCTGGGCGCGCTGTACTCCGATCCCGTGACCGGCAGCAGCGGCGCCGGCCTGAATGACATGCAGCAACGTATGTGGCGTCGTGCCGTGCAGGCAAAACGCGGTGACCTCGCTGATGCCTATATGCAGAAATATCCGCTACCCGAACCAAAGGAGATGCTGGAACAGGCCTTGCGCTATTTTGAACAGGCCTTGCCGGGCCGGTTTGAACAGGCCTTGCCGGGCCGGGTTGGCGAGGGACGCGGGATTACCCTGAAGGCGATCGCGCAGACCCTGCTATCGCTATCGCACGTCAACGGCACAGCGGTCGATGTTGAGCGTATCAAGACCTTGTGTCACGAGGCGATGACCCTGCTGTCTCCGGATAATTATCACTATCAGGCGATCCTTGCGATGCTGGCATCGCTTGGCCAGCAGGACCAGCCGGGGACAAATCCGGCGCAAGCTGTCGATGATGCGTTGCTGGATAGTCCCGATAAGGTGCTGCTACGCATTTCTCAAATATTTAATCAGGATCCGCAAAAGGCATTACAGCTACTGGATAACTCTGAAGAGCTGTTTAATCGCAGCGGCACCGAGGTCCAGCGGCAAAAGCGTTTGCGTCAGCAGATTTTATTGATTCCGAAAGTTTATGGCGGAGTGCAACTGCAAACCTTCCCCGCCAGCTTCGAACAAGTTACGCAGGAGTTGCAAAGTATTGCCGAGCGCGATAACTGGAACGAAGAGCAGCTGGCGAGCGCCTGCCTGGACCTCGCCGTACAGGCGCAGAAATTGGAGTCGGAAGAGCTGGGTATTCAGTTGCTTCAAATATCAGAGTCCTTACCCCTTATCACGGCGCATCCGGCGCCCGTCGCGTTTTTATATCTTGAGCTGGCCTCCAATGCCGCGGTAAATGCCTTGAATGCAGAAAATCCTGTCGAGGCCGTGCGTTTATATGCCTATGCGCTTGGCCCGGCGTTGCGGCTGGGGCTGCCTGCCAGGGCGTTTGAATTGCTGGAGCGAATCGCCGATCTGGCCGGCCGCAATGATGATCGCATGGCGGAACAGATCATCTATAGCATGACACCTGCTGCCTTTGAGATTGAGCAGACCCTGGGCGAAACCGGCCTGCAGGCCTATCGGGAGATCTTCGACAGGGCGATCTGGGGCATGGGCGAAAGGATGAACAGCTTTATTCTCGGCATGCTGATGCAGCTGGGCAAGGGCCTGCGTTTTGACATGATGCTGCATGCGAATAGCGGCTTTGACTGGCGCCAGGATCAAAAGGCGATCGAATTGAACGACCTGATCGTGCAGCAACAAAAACACGCCGGCAAGGAAGGCGAAGAACAGCTGATAAAAGACCTGTTGTTGCTGTCCGGCGTTTCCGCGCAAAGTGCGCTCGATGGGGAGAGCGGAGATCAGCTGTTACATAATCTTCAGTATGCCTTCGACAGGCATGTCAATTTCAGCGCGATTAAATCGATACGCGAGCCGGATATTATGAATCCGGAGGTGATCCCCTATTTTCTTGATAAGCGGACCGTACTGCTGGATTATTATTTCGCGCGCAATGGCGAGGATAAGGGCGCCGTCATTATTACGGCCTATACAAAGCAGGCCATAAAGGCGTTTCGCAATTTATTATCGGAGACCAGGGATTACGTTGTGGATGAAGGCCACCGGCAATTTATTCTCAGCGCAATGGCCATGCGCACATTCAGGTTGCGTGAGGCAATCAAAAAGACGCCGGGCAATGCTGCCATGACTGACGAGGCCCGCACTTGCCTGAAAGAAGATTTTGAATTGTTGCTCGGATCGCCTGTCTGGGACTACCTGGGGGAATTAAGCGCGCAGGGCCTGGACCATCTCTGCATACGGCCGCACGGCGCGCTACGTTATTATCCCCTGCAGCTCCTTGGCAAAGACGGCATTGATCTGGCGGATAACTGGATTGTGACCTATTTGCCCAGTCTGGAATGCCTGATGCCGAAGACGGTGACGCGGCGCGATGCGCCCGGGCAGGCCCTGGGGCTGGGTTACGCCGATGACAGTTATGCGCCCTTGCCGGAACTGCCAAATGCCGAAGCGGAAGTTAACGCCATTGCCAGGGTTTTTTCCACGGAGCCGGTCTTTGATGCGGCGGTGACAGAGGCGGTTGTGCTGCAGACGCTGGCGAAGGCGCGTTATGTACATCTCTGCGCCCATGGTGCGCATAATCCCTATGCCCCGGTATTTCACAATCTGCGCGTGACCCCTGACGCTGATAATGACGGCCGCGTTTGTGCCTATGAAATTATGGGCATGGACCTGAAGGGACTTGAGGTTTTATCGTTGGGGAGTTGCGATTCGGCGCTAGGCCGCTTCGACGCCGGCGACAATCTGAGTGGCCTGCCGGCTGCCTTTTTGCTTTCGGGCGTGCAGACCATTCTCGCAGGCCTGTGGGAACTGGTGGACGATGCCGCGGTGCATTTTTTTGTGAGCTTTTATAAAGCCCTCGCCAAGGGTTCGTCAAAACTGGACGCCTTCCGGCATGCCCAGCTGACGGTACGTGCCCTGTATCCGGAGGCACGCGACTGGGCCGCGTTTATATATATTGGTGATTGGGAGCGTGAGACCGCTAAGCTGCCGGCAAATATTAATACATATTTCAAACAGCCCGGCAGGCGGTAGGAATTTGCATTGCAATAAAGCCAGAGAGGAATGGAACTCTGCTAACCCCTGGAGTTTCATACGACAGCTACCAGGCAGTGTATATTGACAAGTTAGAATATAAACGGGGCATATAACTTCTAATGCAGTATTCTGATGAACTCTATGGAAGAATCGAGATTGCGGAGCCTGTGCTCCAGGATCTGATTGCAAGTGACGCCCTGCGAAGAATAAAAGCAGTTTCCCAGCATGGCATTACGGCACTTTTGGGTATCACACCTCCATTCAGTCGCTTCGATCATTCCGTGGGTGCGCTGTTGCTTGTTCGCCGCCTTGGGGCCTCTATTGAGGAGCAGATTGCAGCACTGTTGCATGACGTTAGCCATACGGCATTTAGTCATGTCATCGATTTCGTATTTGATGACCATGGTGGGCAAAGTTATCACGAAGAAAAAAAAGCAGAAATTGTTGCGCACTCCGATATCCCGGCAATTCTAGCCCGCCATGACATGGATTGGCGGGAATTTATGGATGAAAATCAGTTTTCCCTGCTTGAACAGCCTTCGCCTGATTTATGTGCTGACAGGCTGGATTATTTCCTGAGGGATTTGGAATTCCTGAAATTGGCGAAACGTGATGAGATATATGAGGCTATTGAATCCCTGGAGGTCGCAGAGGGGAAAATTACCGTTAACAATCTGGGTGTTGCACGCTGGATGGCATACACGTTTATCGAGACAGATCGCACAAGCTGGTCGAATTTTCGCGAAGTCGGTCTTTATCAATTGACAGCCGAGGCAATCAAGGCTGCCATCCGGCACGAGATTATCAGTGAGGCCGACTTGTGGAATTCCGACGATATATTATGGAGAAAATTGCGATCCGCGGATCACCCTGAGGTCAGAGATTGGGTAAGGCTGATTACACCGGGAACGCGTTTTATATGGAGCGAGGCGAAGCCACTATTTCGCATCTCAACCAAAGTCAGGAGTATTGATCCAATGGTTAGTGATGCAGAAGGAATTATGCCATTATCAAAGCGCGATTCCACGTTTGCGCATTATCGAAGCGAGTATCTCAGTAGCAAACAGGGACAGTGGCCAATGATGGTTGTCAATGGAAAGGAGGTGATATCTTGAAACGGATATTGTTATTCATTTTGCTATGTCTTCCTGTTGCTGTGTGGGCCTTCGTAAAGCCAGTTCGAATTGTTATGCCTGAGCTAGCCGGCGTTACCTGCCCCACCGAGACTTTGTGTATTGATGATGTTGCCCGTTCCGATGAGGCAACAAAGCTCTATGATCAGGCTCTGCAATATGTCGATACGTCAGTCGGTACTGTCAAAGACAAGCCTCGTATCATTTTTTGTAGTACAGAGGCATGTTCGAATTCATTCGGATTAGGCGGGCGCGCAGGTATGACGATTGGCACCTTTGGCATTGTCCTTAGCCCGCGGGGATGGACACCATACTATGTACGCCATGAAGTAATTCATCATCTTCAAAGTGAACGTCTCGGAACAATTGCCGTATGGCGTGATCCCCAATGGCTAATCGAGGGCATGGCGTATGCGCTGAGCGAGGATCCACGTCCTGTACTTGTTGAGCCTTTCGAAAAATACCGAACGAAATTCAAAAGCTGGTACGAGCAAGTAGGAAAAGACCAGCTTTGGCAGGCTGCGCGCAAGGTTAAATAGGGGCGAAATCGGGCAGTGCGAATATGAACCAGGAATCGAAGAATATTGAGGTTGTGACGCAGGAGCTGCTGGCACGTGAACCGCTATTTCATCGGCCGGAATTTGGCACGTCCCGCGAAGACTTTGAACGTATGATGAGCGAGGAATTCTGGGAGGTCGGTGCGTCGGGGAAGAAGTATTCGCGCGAATACGTGCTTGATGTGCTTGAGGATCGTCATCGACTGGAAGTGCGGGAGCATTGGCTTGTGACGGATTTCGCTTGTCGCCGCATTTGCGAGAATACCTATCTGGTAACTTATCAGTTGGAGCAGGATGCAGGACGTCTTTCGCGCAGGTCGGCGCTGTGGCAGTTTACGCCGGACGGATGGAAGGCTCTGTATCATCAGGGAACCCTGATTACTGCCTAGTGACAGCCGCAAACACAAAATCAGAAAGGGACTACTGACTATGATCATCGACCACATCGGCCTGGTTGTTTCCGATTACGAGCGCAGTAAGACATTTTATGAAAAGTGCCTGGCGCCATTGCAGATCAAGCTCATTGTGGAAATACAGGGTTGGGCGGGATTTGGCAGGAATGGCAAACCGGAGTTTTGGTTTGGTCCGCATGGTGATGCGCATAAACCGATGCATATCGCTTTTACAGCGGAGAGCCGGGAAGACGTGAACCGATTTTATGAGGCCGCACTTGCGGCTGGCGGCAAAGATAATGGCGCCCCGGGTATCCGGGAGATTTATCATCCGAACTATTACGGCGCATTTGTTCTGGATCCGGATGGGCACAATATCGAGGCCGTTTGTCATAAACCGGAATAATCGATAACTGATGCAAAAATCGGAGAAACGAATTTTCCTTGCCGGTGCGGGTGGTGCGATCGGTCGTCGCTTGTGTCCACTACTTGTTGAAGATGGATATACGATCTACGGCACCACGCGTAAAGCTGATCGGGTCAGCATGCTGGAGGATATGGGCGTAATACCGGTGGTGGTGGATGTCTTCGATGCCGGTGCGCTCCGTTCAGCACTTGTCGCTTCGAAACCGGATATTGTCATTCATCAGCTGACCGATCTGCCTTTAGGATTGGATCCGGCATTAATGAGTGAGGCGCGTGTCAGAAATGCGCGCTTGCGAGAAATCGGAACACAAAATCTGATGACCGCTGCGAAGGCAGCACAGGTGGAGCGTGTCGTGGCCCAGAGCATCGCCTTTGCCTACGCACCTGGTGCTGTGCCCTTCGAAGAAACAGCGAGTCTGAATATCGATGCAGACGATCCCGCAGTCGCAGTCTCCGCGCGTGCAGTCGCCAGTCTGGAGCAACAAGTCCTAAATGGCCCGTTTGAAGGTGTTGTTCTGCGCTTTGGTAAACTCTATGGACCGGGAACAGGGTTTGACGTAGCGCCGCCGGGCGGTCCAGTGCATGTGGATGCCGCTGCCGATGCCACACGGCGTGCCATCACACTCGGTGAACACGGCATATATAATGTTGCAGAAGAAGATGGAACTGTTTCCAGCGCCAGGGCAAGAACGATATTAAAATGGGATCCGGCATTCAGCTTACAACCAGAATAATAATTTTTTACTGATGATGAAGAGTTCACACATGTGGGTATTGTTTGCATTTCTTTCCGCCATCACGGCAGCCCTGGTGGCAATTTTTGCCAAGCTGGGTTTGCGTGACGTCGATCCGACCCTTGCCACGACCTTGCGCTCGATCATCATGGCGGTGTTTTTGTTGTGCATGGCCTGGGTCCTCGGCAAGTTCAACGGCTTTTCGATGCATAACCTCAGCGGCAAGGAATGGAGCTTGCTCGTGCTTGCCGGGATCTCGGGTGCATTGTCCTGGTTGTTTTACTTCTTTGCCTTGCGCGATGGCACGGCATCCGCGGTTGTGGCCATCGATCGGTTAAGCATCGTGTTTGTCGTTGTCCTGGCGGCGCTGTTTTTGGCCGAAACGATCAGCTGGCGGACGTTGTTGGGTTCCGTGCTGATGGTCGCAGGCGCCTTGCTGATCTCGCTCAAAGGCAATGATTTCGCAAAATTGTGGGCGGACCTGATCAGATTGATTAAGTGACGCGTCCCTGCGTCAGTCATGGTTATCCCTTGCAGGTCTCCTGACGCAGTGCCGGCTGGCGCTTCGGCAACATGCTCAGACTGATCCCGCTCATCACCAGGATGCCGCCGGCGAATTGCGGCAGACTCGGCACACTGCCGAGCGTGATGCCAATCAGCATGGCGAACACCGGCACCAGGTTCAGGAACAGGGCGGTATGGCCGGCACCCAGGCGGGCGATGGCGGTGTTCCAGAATAAATAGGCCAGCACCGTGCCGCCGAGGGTCATCAGGATCAGGGCCGTGCCCGCCTTGACTCCGGGTAGATGCAAGGCGCCACCGGTACTGAGCGCCACGATAAATAACACGGCGGCGCCAGCGGTCATCACCAACGTGGTGTTGGTCAGCGCGGAACGGGCGGGCATGAGGCGACGTACCAGGATGTTGTAGATGGCCCAGGCGGTGTTTGCGAGCAGCATCAGGATATCGCCCCGGGCGATATGCAGGTTGAGCAGGCGCTGCGGATTACCGCCACTGATCACGATGGTGACGCCGAGCAGTGCCAGCGGCAGACCAAACAGGTGGCGCGCATTGGGCCGCTCACCCAGCACCAGTGCCGCCAGCAAGGTGGTCAGTAACGGATTGGTCGCCATGATGAGCGCCGCATTGACAGCGGAGGTGTCTTCCATGGCGTAGAAAAAGAACAGATTGAAGGCGCCGATGCCCACCAGGCCCAGGAGCAGGTACACCCCGAAATGGGCGCGTGCGGCTGAGACCAGATCTTCCTTGCGTACGCGCGCAATCATAAACATGATCATTGCCCCCAGCAGGAATCGCAGAGCGGCGGCCCACAACGGTGGCAGATCCGCCAGCACCGGTCCCGCCAGCTCGAAATTTGCCCCCCAAAACACGGTGGCGCCAATGACCAGACCATAGACGAGTTGCGATCTCATATGTCCCTCCGATAAGAAATAGTTACGGTGGAGGAGCGTAAACTGCTCTAAGATAATGAACAAACGATACTTTTTAACATGATGGTTAAGAAAATCTAATGTCAAGACGCCTGCCGCCGCTGACCGCGCTGCGTGCCTTCGAGGCCGCCGCCCGGCATTTGTCGTTTGCCCGTGCCGCCGACGAGTTGCATGTGACGCCAGCCGCCATTAGCCAGCAAATCAAACAACTGGAAATCTACCTGGGCCAGCCGCTGTTCCGGCGTGGCAAAGCCCTGGCCCTCAGCGACGCGGCCCTGGCCGTGTTACCCCAGCTCACCGAGGCCTTCGATCAGCTCGAGCGCACCGTGGATCGCCTGCGCGGGGCGGATGCAGGCGGGCCCCTGGTGGTGTCCACGCCACCGACCTTTGCCGCACGCTGGCTGGTGCCGCGTCTGGAAGATTTTCAGACGCGTCACCCGGATATCGAATTGCGCCTGCTCGCCACCCGGCGTCTGGTGGATTTCAATCTGGAAGATGTCGATATTGCCGTGCGCTTTGGCGCGCCACCGTTTCCCGGCATGCATGCCGAAGCCCTCATGCAGGAGCGCATCGTGCTGGTGGCGGCGCCCGCCATCGCGCGCACGATTCATGCGCCGGCGGATTTGCTCAAATGTACCTTGCTGCATGATGAGTCGCATGCCTGGGACCCGGCCTTTCCCGATTGGGAGACATGGTTGTTGTCGCAGGGCGTGGAGCTCCCGTCATCACTGCGTATTCGTAACTTTGGTGACTCCAACCTGTCGATCGAGGCGGCCGTGTCCGGCCTGGGTGTGACCCTGACCTGGCACAGTCTGGTGGCGGATGAAGTCCGTAACGGCCGCTTAGTGCAACTCTTCGGTCATGCCCTTGCCACAAAACAGGGGTATCACCTGGTGACAACGCCCAACCGCTTGAATCTGCCCAAGGTGCAGGCGTTTCGTGCCTGGTTGCTGGACCAGTGCCGAGTGAGCCATAGCTGACGGAATAAACGCGCAAGGGATCTGTACACAGAGAGGCTATTGCAGCTGATTGTATTACCGTAACCAATGAATAAGCCGTATGAAGATACTCGCCATCTCGGGCAGTTTGCGTAAAGCCTCGTTGAATTCGATGTTGCTGCGTGCAATCGCACGTGTTGCGCCGCCGGATATCGACATCATCCTGTATCGTGGTTTGGGTGAACTGCCTTTGTTTAATCCCGACATGGAAGACCCCGTGCCGGCAGCGGTTGCGATGTTGCGGGAACAGATCGTTGCGGCGGATGCCATTATCATCGCCAGTCCGGAATATGCGCACGGGGTCTCCGGTGTGATGAAGAACGCGCTGGACTGGATGGTGGGCAATGAGTCCTTTGTCTACAAACCGGTAGCACTCCTGAATACTTCGCCCCGCGCAAGTCATGCCTTCGCCGCCCTGCGGGAAACGCTGACAACGATGTCGGCACGGGTTATCGATGCGGCGTGTATTACGGTACCCTTGCTGGGTACCGGGCTGGTGGAGGATGCGATCGTGCGCGATCCGCAGTTGCATCAAACCCTGACGGCGATGTTGCGGTCGCTCAGGCAGGCAGTCCCTTAGGCGCGCGAATCCGGCGCGATAAGGCTGGTATATTGCGCTCGCTTTCTCTATGCTATTCAACTGCTTATCAAATCCAGAAGCCGCACATTTCCGCCTATGAGCCCCTTGGCGCAGTTTTTTCGCATGTTATTTATCAGCTGGGTCCTGCTGCGCCATGGACTCGATGACCTGATCCTCGCCAGCCATTTGTTTCGCCCGGTACGCTGGGTGCGGTATTTCCTGCCCTGGCACTGGCTGCCGCGCAAACAGGCGCCGCGCGGCGAACGCATCCGCCGGGCACTGGAAGACCTGGGCCCCATCTTCGTCAAGTTCGGACAGATCCTCTCCACGCGGCGCGATCTGTTGCCGGACGATATTGCCGTTGAATTGACCCGCCTGCAGGATCAGGTGCCGCCATTTCCCGATGCGGTGGCGCGCCGGATCATTGAAGAGTCATTTGCGTCGCCGGTGGAAACGCTCTTCGCGCAATTCGAGGCAACCCCGTTTGCCTCCGCGTCTATCGCCCAGGTGCATGGCGCCGTGCTCAAGAACGGCAAGTCCGTGGTGGTGAAAGTCCTGCGCCCCAATATCCTGCCGGTGATTCAGCGCGACATCAGTCTGTTGTATGTCATTGCCGGTAACATCGAACGTTATTGGGAACCGGCGCGGCGGCTGCGTCCCAGTGAGGTCGTTGAGGAATTCGAGAAGACGATCCTCGATGAACTCGATCTTATGCGCGAGGCCGCCAACGCGACGCAATTACGCCGCAACTTTGTTGATGCAAAGTTATTGTATGTACCGGAAGTCTATTGGGAGTACACGCGCAAGAACGTGATGGTGATGGAGCGCATCCACGGTATACCCGTGAGTAATATCGAGGCGCTCAAACAGGCCGGCGTCGATCTGCGCCGGCTGGCCGAACACGGGGTCGAGATCTTTTTTACCCAGGTGTTTCGCGACAGTTTCTTTCATGCCGACATGCATCCGGGGAATATTTTCGTCTCGCGCGACGGGCGTTACATCGCCGTGGACTTCGGTATCATGGGCAGCCTCAATCCGACGGATCAGCGCTATCTCGCGGAAAATTTTCTGGCGTTTTTCAATCGCGATTACCGGCGTGTGGCGCAATTGCACATCGACTCCGGCTGGGTGGCCAAGGACACGCGCATCGATGAATTCGAGGCGGCGATCAGGACAGTCTGCGAACCGATCTTCGACAAGCCACTCAAGGAAATTTCCTTCGGTCACTTATTGATTCGCCTGTTCCAGGTGGCACGCCGATTCAACATGGAGGTGCAACCGCAACTGGTGTTGCTGCAAAAGACCCTGCTCAATATCGAAGGCCTTGGCCGGCAGCTGTATCCCGATCTGGATTTGTGGAAGACCGCCAAGCCGTTCCTCGAGCGCTGGATGGCGAAGCAGATCGGGCCGGCTGCCATGTGGCGACATCTGCGCGAAAACGTACCGCTGTGGGCGGAACGCCTGCCGCAGTTACCCAATCTGGTCTACGATGTGTTTAACAAGGCCAAACACGGCGAGTTTCAGGTGACGCTCGACGACAGGCAAATGCGGCAATTACGCAATGAATTGCGCACCAACAATCGCCGGACCTACGGCGCGATCCTCGGCAGTTCGCTGATCATCTCCGCCTCGGTCATCTCCGCGCTCGATGGTTTCCAGAAGGCCATGCTGGGGCCGGTGCCGCTGATCAGCGTGGTGCTGGCCTGCTTTGGTGCCGCGATCCTGATTGCCGCCTGGCCACGACGTTAACCGGTTAAGGCTTGATGTCTCACTGCCATGTATATATATAGTATGTGTGCATCCTACGCCTTGTCGCCTCAACGAGACTGCTAATCCGCCATGCAGAATACAACCAATTCGTACAAGACCACCGATGTCGTGATTTCCGCGATACGCGATTTTCTCAAGCTCGAATCCGCCAGCGGCATTCTGCTTATTGGCGCCATGGCGCTGGCCATGATCATGAACAATACCGCACTGGACGACATTTACCAGGCGATTATCAAAACCCCCATCGCTGTCCAGATCGGCGCACTGGCGATCGATAAACCGCTGTTGCTGTGGATCAACGACGGCCTCATGGCCCTGTTCTTTTTCACCGTCGGACTGGAGCTCAAGCGTGAAATCCTCGAAGGTGAATTGTCCAGGCTATCGCAGGTCGCGCTGCCGCTGGCAGGCGCCATCGGTGGCATGTTGGTCCCCGCCCTGATCTACGCATTTCTGAACAGGCAGGACTCCGTGTTGCTGCACGGCTGGGCAATCCCTGCGGCCACCGATATCGCATTTGCCCTGGGTATCCTCATGCTGCTGGGCAAGCGTGTGCCGAATTCGCTCAAAATATTTTTGATTACCCTTGCCGTGTTTGACGACGTGGGTGCGATCATCGTGATTGCGCTGTTCTATACGGCGGACCTGTCGTATGTCTCGCTCATTGTAGCGGCGATATGCATTGTGATCCTGGTGCTTATGAACCTGTTAAATGTGACACGCATCCCCGCGTACGCGCTTGTCGGCTTGGTCTTGTGGGTATCGGTGTTGAAATCCGGTGTGCATGCCACGCTGGCGACCGTGATCATGGCGTTTACCATTCCACTGCGAACCAAGAACCCCGAGCAACGTTCTCCCCTGCATCAACTCGAAAGCGACCTGCACCCCATGGTGGCGTACTTCGTGTTACCGGTATTTGCCTTCGCCAACGCCGGTGTCAATCTTGGCAACCTTTCGATCGACAGCCTGACGCACCCGGTCCCGGTGGGTATCGCACTGGGCCTATTTTTGGGTAAACAGCTGGGCGTCTTCGGATTTGCATGGCTTGCCATCAAACTGGGTATTGCCAGCAAGTCCAAAGACATCAGCTGGAGCTCGCTCTATGGCGTCGCCATTCTCTGCGGTGTCGGATTCACTATGAGCTTGTTCATCGGGGCACTGGCGTTCAATGCGGGCGATCTTCCTGCGCACATCGATGAACGCTTTGGTATTTTGCTCGGCTCGGTGCTCTCGGCGGTCGTCGGCTACCTGTGGTTGCGATACAGCTTGAAGCGGGATCAGCGCAGGCAGGGCGGGGAATAGGATCCGGCTGCAGAGAGGGGTTGCAACCGAATATGAAGTGCCGTGGTGAGTGCCTTGGCCAAACTCCATAGCCAGAATGGCTAAATTGGCGTATTGTCAGCGCCCGGATCAGCCTTTCTCAGCATACGATCACCAAATTAACCCTCATGAAATTATAGGGATTGTCGTTAACAACGGCACCGTCTGCGAAGTCTCGGGCAGGGGCCTCGTGTTAGCAGAGATTTATCTTATTATTTACTAAAGACGGGTCTTGTTTGACACGTCATATTCGATAGACCTGATTCCGGGATTGAGTTATCACGATGTACGACAAAGTGCCTGAGCCAAATTTTTATAACGTAAAAATTCTCAGAATTTACGTTGCCTATCTGCGCAATGAGCTCAATTGGGATTCAGCGAAGATCGAACAGCTCTTCGAAAGTTGTCATACGGATATCGGCATCCTCGAATACGATGACAACTGGTTCAATCAGGACCTGGCGGATTGCTTCCATGACCAAATCGTCGCAATGACGGGTGACCAGGATATTTCGCACAAGGTTGGTGTGTACTCTACCCACCATTCTGCCAAAGGCATTGCCGGGCGCGTACTGGTCGGGCTATTGTCGCCATCAGCCGCTTATCGAAATATCAGCAAGATCTCCGCGGAATACACCAAAGGTGCCGTGTTTACTGCGGAAAGGATTTGGAGCAATCACGCAACAATCAGATCGGTTCCAGACTCGCATTGTCACGAGAAACTGTACCATTGCCGGAATCGCTTAGGGATCCTGGAATCCATCCCTACCTTCTTTAGATTACCAAGCGCCATTATCGAGCATCCGAAATGTATTCACAAAGGTGATGAGTATTGTGAATATGAAGTTACCTGGATAGAGCAACCGTACAAGTATGCCCCGATCCTGGCCGTTCTGACGTTCATTGCAATGCTGGTAACCATCTATCTACGGACATCATCTCCGTCATTTTCGTTTTTATTGTCATTAGGTATCGCTGGTATTGTGTATGCGATTTTCAATCGTTTGTCATATCAGCGGCTGAACCGTGCGTTAAACGAACAAATCGAGGCCTTAAGAATTTCACACGATACACTTGAGCGCCGCCATAAGGAATCCAGCCTGGTATCGGAGATCAACCTGTATGTAAATAGAATGATTCCGATCGAAAACCTCTGCCAGCTTGTAACCCAGACAATTCACGACAAAATGGGTTACGACCGGGTGACGATTTTTTTACATGAACCTGAGCAAAATATATTGAGACCTGCGGCACATACCGGGTTTAATGAAAATGATGCAGAATTTCTCCGGCGGTCTCGATTCAAGATTCGAGCAGACAATACCGACGGATTCCTGATTGCTGTAATGAACACGGGAAACTCTATTTTCGTCAGGAATGCCGAAAGGGTCATAGATACTTTGAGTTTGCGCAGCCAGGAATTTGTCAAACGACTGAACGTCAAGTCGTTTACAGCAGTACCGATCAAATTCGAGGACACCATCTTCGGCGTCCTTGCAGTTGACAATATCACACCGGCAAAACTGCTGACGGAGAACGACAGGCAGCTACTGGAAAGTGTGGCCATGCCCATCGGCGTGAGCTTTTCCAATGCGAAATCGTACGAAAAATTACAAAACTCGAAAAATCTTCTCGAAGATCTTGTGAGTGAACGTACTCAGGAATTAGTGATTGCAAGAGATGAGGCGGTACGCGCCAATAGCGCGAAGAGCCTTTTCCTTGCAAATATGAGCCATGAACTGCGTACACCTCTTAACGCGATTATGGGTTTTTCCCAGCTGATTCATCTCGAGGCTTCGGAAAATCACCAGGAGCAAATCGTAGAGGACTGTGAAAAGGTTATTAACAGCTCCAAGCATCTCTTATCCCTGATTAGCGATTTGCTGGATATGTCAAAAATCGAGGCAGGGAAAATGGAGCTTTATATCGACAGGGTCGATGTGAAGCGGCTGGTTACCGAGGTGCGTGAAATTGCGACGGAGCTGGCGAAGCCAAACAGAAACGAGTTTACGCTCTTCGTAGAAGATGAAATGGGCACCATGCTGACAGATGAAAAGAAATTAAAGCAGATCCTGCTTAATCTGATCAGCAACGCCTGCAAGTTCACAAACGATGGCAATATTTCATTATCCGTAACGATGGATCCGGACAAAAGCGGGTTTGTGCTCTTCGAGGTCAAGGATACCGGCATTGGTATCCCGAAGGATAAACTAAGCCTGCTGTTTCAGGACTTCACCCAGGTCGATTCTTCAACGTCCAGAAATTACGGCGGCACGGGTCTAGGCCTCTCTCTCAGCAAGAAGTTTTGTGAAATGATGGGGGGCGAGATAGAGCTGGACAGTTTGGAGAATATTGGCAGCACATTTTATATGTCGCTTCCAAAGGAAGTTCGAACAACGAATCTCTCGGGTTCCAAAAAGGCTTCCGTGCATAATCTTCAGCAAAAGACGGATGAATCCTGAACGCCGTCGTATCCAGCCCTTCCCGGGCCTGCGCCTGATCCCCCGGACAAGAAACAGCACGAACATAGTGCGTGTCATAGTCGCCATGCATCATTTCGATTAATTCCTGATTTTTAGTAGTGAGGAATTTTTGTTGCCACCTGCATGCATAACAGGATTATGTGTGAACGCTGCCCAACGACCAAAATTTATCGCAACACCAAAACTGGGGATTATGTCTTGGTGTTGTAACAAAATTTAACAATTCGGGTTGCTCCAATCACAAACTGTAAATAAATTGATTTTGGTTCTTGTAATTGAAATGCATTAGAGTATTTATACTGTAGGATTCGAGAGGATTTGCTGTTTCTTTGTCAGTCGTTGAATTTATCGAGAACAATTATTCGGGCTTGCCTGATAAGAATATCTCGATTTGCTTGTACAAAAAAGTGACTGATAGTCGAGTGACTTGCCTGGGCTGCTGGGTTTCCCGGTTTCCAGAATGCAGCAACAGTCGAGAATTTGAAGAGTGGCGGAATGTTAATTGCATAGGATGGTTTGAACGGTTGCAAGTGTATTCCTCTTTTCTGTTCACGTGCCAAGTGGTGTTTGTGCGCACTAACTCAGTGTCACTGGAGGGTATCAATAATGGGCGACAACCAGGGTAAAACAGTTCTGTTGAGTGAACCGATCGAGTTCTTGATCTTCAATCAGATTCCAATTACGTGCTCATTTGGTGAGACATCTCCGGTCCATGGCTATATTGAGGACAGCACGGACAACGACGTACTGATTAACATTGCGCCTGAGGACAGGCAAAATATTAATACTGAGCCAGGCGGTGAAATCAGGGTTTCGTGTAACTACCGCGCCAAACGGCTGGAGTTTGTTTTAAAGATTAACGGTCATGATGCTGCCTCAGGTTTGATTCGAGCTGACATCCCCCATCAGGGACAACTGGTCAATTACCGGGTATGGGAGCGAACACAATTCGATCACGATGCACAGACCTTACAGGCTGAAGTGACCATCGAAACCCTGCTTGGTAGACGCTCATTCAAAACATCGGAATTCTCGGAATTTTCCTATCAGTCTCTGTCACTGTTTATCGATCGTAATCAGGGAATTATCGTACCGAACGACGTCGTGACGAGTATTACGATCAAATCCAGAAAACAGACCATATTTCAGGGCACCGGTAAGGTCACAAGAATCGAAAATATACACGACAAGGCTGATACCTTGTATATCGTAGTAAAACTCGATGATCCCAATTACAAACCAGTCCTCGATATCGAACCGAATAAACGGCAGTCCGATCGATTTGTGTTTGAGAATAGATCGGATGCATTTATTGAATTTACCCATCCGTTCTCCAAGGTCCACAAAATGGCCCTGATGTACGATGTCTCGAACTCCGGCATTTCCATCATCATGCAGGGCAGTAAATATGCGATGCCGATCGGCCTGATGATTGAAAAGGCAAGTATGCAGCTGCCTTTGCACCCGCGGCTGGAGGTCAGTTTACTGGTTAAGGGTTATTACCAGGAAGAGGCGGCGGATAACACTCTGAAAGTGTGTATGGAATTCGTCAATGCATCTGCGATGCTGGTGAAAGAAGTTTCCAACTTCGTTCAGCATAAATTATCGACACACTTGCTGGATGCCACATACGAAGATATTGAGGAATTGTGGTACTTCTATTTTGAGACGGGCTTTATTTACAAAGACAAGCGTCGACAGCTGCAGGAAAACTCTGAAACCGTGAAAAATACATTCAGGGCGCTGCTAAAATCGAACACCCCCCTGATCAAAAAGATCCTCTATAAAGAGGATGGCGTAATAAAGGGCCATGTGACAGCTATCAAGGTCTTCGACCAGACCCTGATGGTGCAGCACCTCAATGCATTAAAGACAAATAGCGGTCCTGCAGCAATGCACGTCATCCGTGCAATTACCTCCTACTTCATGGATAGCAAGGCGAATGATGTGTCAGGTAGCCGGTATATCTGTTTTTATTATCGCCCGAATAATTTCTACCCAAACCTGGTGTTCGGTTCCGCCGTGAAGTTAATCGACAACCCGGACCTGTGCTGGATTGATACCTATCAATTCTGTCTGCCGGCACCGGAGAACAAAACAGAGGCGCAGGATCCAGACATTGATGTCTACGAGGCTCAGGAAAGTGACCTGGTTGAGCTTGAAAACATTCTTATCGATGAAAAGGATTTCAGAATCATGCGGCTGGAGGGTATGGTTCGTGAGACGATGGCAGACATGTCGTTATCAAAATCCTATGAAGACATTGGGCTTTACCGCTACAGAAAGATTATTGTTGCCAAAAACAGAAGTACCGGACAAAGCGTGTATGCGGCCTGTACCTATGGTTCGCCGGGACTGAATTTCTCCGAACTGACGAATTCCATCAAACTGTTCTATGCGAGTGATACCAGGCAAAAATTGCAGCAGATGATCGATTCGGTGTGTGATTATGCCTTAAAGACATACGAAAATACGGATGTTCGTAATCCGGCGTTACTTCTCAAAAGTGACCAGCCGGCGCCCGCCTGTTTCGAAATCGAAAAGAACTACACCTTGTTTGCCCTTGATGTGCGGCACACGAAGAAATTCAGAGATGCGACGGAGCACGTGTTTGCCAACTTCAAGGAATTTGTTCGCAACCAGAAGCAAAAGGCGAATTAACACCTTAGTTCCTGAATAATCAGATGAAGTAGCGCCCCCTGGTGGATTATCACCAGGGGCGGCCGCTGTAAAATGCGCTATCTTCGCAATTCCCGCACTATCTTTCTTGATCAGTCTAGCTTGCCGCCCGAACGCGTTCACGCGATGACCCACAATCGGGGCAGCGCCAGCTGTCGGGAAGATCCTGCACATTTAGCCAGGATGGATTCAGTGTGCGCGGATCAAACAGGTGATAGCAGGCTGTGCAAATGAGTTTGCCGTCGGCATGTAGAGTGGTTTTGGCAGTCGAAGTTGTGCCCGTGTGCGCCGAGAGCAATCTGACCGGATCTCCCGCCTGTAATACACCATCCTGGGTGGCGGTGAGATAGACACCCAGGTCTTTGTGGCCAAAATCGTTGCGCAGTTTGCCAGGAATGTTGCGATCGCGCACACCCGTCTGAGGATTGACGTTGGTTGCCGCGCAGCGCCCGTTGCGCTGACTGACGGCAGCCAGCACGGGTCCCAATTGGATCGTTTGTCCGACCCAGTCCAGTTCACTGAATGGCGGGGCGCCATCGATATAGACGTTGGCGCGAAAGCGCAGCGGATCGAGCGGTTCGCCCCAGCGTGTTTCGAGTTCACGCAGGCTGGCAAGATTGATTAGAGAAATATACTTTGCTGCCTTGTCTGTAAAATGATGGCCTTCTGCCGCAACCAGGCGCGGTGCTTCGTGCAATACCTCGGGCATGAAATTCTGAACAAAATTTTCCAATGCATGGCGTCCTTCGGCGGAGTCCAGCAAAAAGCGATGTTCCCGGTTATCCTGTGTACTCACCACGAACGCACTCTCCTCATCCACGTATCGTGTCTTCAGTGTCGCGATGCGTTCGTGCAGCATCAGCATGATGAAATTCGCCTTCGCAAGCCACTTGGGTGCGGCGGGATCAAAGTCCACCTGAGTGCGCAACAGACCATATTTACGATCGACGGGAAAGCCTTCGCCGTGTTGAACGTGCACCAGATCGAGGCGTTCCGGGCTGAAGCCTTTGACTGGGTAACGATACAGACTGGCAATGTGCATGGCAGTATATCCGCGACAGAGCGCTTTAGTGTACGCCAGACTTTACTTGCCTGAAACCCGCAACGGCCCCGGCTTACTGAAGTGAACTGAGTCCGCGTGGTCGCCTTAACCGACTATCTTGCGGATATCGACTATTTTGTTGACGAGCTTGGGGCTGGGTCGGGCAACGTAAAAACCCTGTATGTAATCGACGCCACATTCCTTAAGCAGCTTCAACACATCCGGCGACTCAACGAATTCAGCAATCGTCTCCTTGCCCAGACTATGCGCGATATTGGTGATAGAACGAATGATGGCCATATCCATTGGGTCGGTCAGAATATCCTTGACGAACATGCCGTCAATCTTGATGTAGTCCACCGGCAGACGTTTGAGGTGGGAGAACGAGCAATAACCGGTACCAAAGTCATCTAATGCAAAGCGGCAACCGAGTTCGCTCAGGCGTTCGATCAGGCTGCTGGCGGCGTAGATATCGTTGATGGCGCAGGTCTCGGTAATCTCAAAGAGAAACCGGCTGGGGCTGATCCTGTATTTTTCTATACCTTGCTGGACCAGGGGTACCACGACATCGGGATCGAGGCTTTGCCCGGATAGATTGATGGTAAACGTAATGTGATTGTATTCAGGACCCAGTTCAGCCATCTGTTGCATGGTGGCATTGATCACCCACTTGTCGATGTCACGCATCATGTTAAAGCGTTCGGCGGTGGGGAGAAATGCATTGGGAGAGATCGGATCGCCATGTGGGTTATTCAGGCGCAACAAGACCTCGTATGTATGGCAGCAATCCGGATTGGTCTGACAGATATGTTCGCAAAGATTGCCCTCTCGTGGAAGGTTATCGAGGTCGATCTCGTGCAAGGAGACAATAGGCTGGTAGTACAGCTGGAAATTGTTCTTTTCCAGCGCCTGATGCAGGCGCGCTGACCAGCCCAGCTCCATGTCCATGGCGGTTTTGTTATCCTGCTCCTGGGTATATAGATGACACGCATTGCGGCCTTTGCCTTTGGCGATATGACAGGCAATATCCGCATTGGAAAGTACTTCACCGGGCGAGCTGGTCTGGCTGTCAATCATGGTGATACCAATACTGGTATTGATTTTGTAACTGCGCCCTTCACGTACAAAGTCATAGTTGGCTAACACAGAACGGAATTTTTCCGCGACATTGTTAACACCGGCCTCAGTGATATTGCGTAGCAGAATGCCAAATTCATCGCCGCCCAGGCGGGCGAGCACGTCGGACTGGCGCATCCGGCCCTGCAATTGCTGTCCTACTTCAATCAGCAGTTGATCGCCGGCGTTATGGCCTATCGTATCATTAATGTATTTGAAACGATCCAGGTCGATATACAGCAGTGCGCTTTGATCTTCGTAACGCTTGAGGCGCTGGACTTCATGCACGATCGCGTCTTCCAGGTATTTACGGTTAAGCAGCTTGGTCAGGGGATCGTGGTGCGCCTGCCATTTGAGTTCCTGTTCCAGCAGTTTGCGTACCGAGACATCTCGAAACGCGATCACGGCACCTTCCTGGTGGCGGTCAATGAGCAAAGGAAATATGGTCAGTTCGACCTGCATCGGCGCGCCGTCGGCGCGGTTGAAAATCGATTCGATGCCATGCATTTCACGACCATCCTTGATGGCCTTTTCAAGATAATGCAGATCATTATTATGATTGGTATGGGTATGCAGGGTTTCGTATTTATGAAACAGCGATTCGGCATGTTGCCCGATAATTTGTTCGGCGTGGGAATAACCCAGCAACTGGCGTGTCGCGGGATTGGTGAAAGTGATATTGCAGTTTTTGTCCACACCAAAGACCCCGTCTCCCACGGAAGACAGAATTCCATCGAGGCGAGTCCGTTCCCGTTCGATGCGTTTGGTGATATGCACGATTCGGCTCATCGAGGCGACACGTGCGCGAAACAGGTCATCGGCCTCATTCTTGAACATGCACTCGACGGCGCCTGCGGCCAGCGAACTTTGAATAACGCGATCCAGATAAGTGCTGGTTAAGACGGCCAGCATGATTGACGACGTCTGTGGGTTGCTGCGCAGACGACGGCAAAGTGCATCGCCATTTTCATCGGGCATGAAGTAATCGATGATGGCGATGTCGAATTTTTCCTGGAGGGCCTTCTCGAAGGCTTCGCCGGAACACGAGGCCGTTGCTGTAACGTATCCACATGTATCCAGCAGTTTGCGAAACTTCACGCGGGCAGTCGGGGAGTCGTCAACCAGTAACACGCGGATTTGGGCGTTGCGATCACGATCGCAATGCGCCTCCGCCGTTTGCTGGCTGAGGAGTTTGGGTAAAGTCCGGATCACATCCTCATGGTTGTCCCACATGAGGAAGCCTGTGCGCTTGCGGCCAGAGACCCAGCCGAGTTTGGCCGAGTCGGCATCATGGGCGAGGATCAGCAAGGGCAGGTCAGCATGTGCGGGTTCGCTGAGGGCGGTCAGAAGTTCGTCGGTGCTGGTATGGGTTTCATTGGGCCAGCCCAGAATGACGCCGTCATACCGGGTTTGTCTGGCGCCATCTGACAATTGCGCCAGGCCGGATTCAAAATCCTCTACCAGCTCTACGTCGTAGTTGTGCCGCAGCAATAGCTTATGCATTGCGTGGCGTAGTGTGGCGGACTTTTCAATGAACAGGATTTTGTTCACAGGACTCCCACAGTGGTTCTGCCTCTTTGCGCCATTCCGGCGCAGGGCTGAGTTTTTTATCTATCTAGGTGTATCGGATTAAAAAAGCGGGGTCTTTAAGAGTATTTCAAGTGTGGGAATTTTGACGTTGTCCCCGAGGGGACAACGTTAGGTCAAATAACTTATTGTTTATTCTCTACTTTGAGCGCGCTGTTGTCGCCCGCGAGTAGCTTGGCATTGCGTTCCTTGAGTGAGGCGATGAGTCCATCCAGGCCCTTTTGCTGGATTTCGCTGGCAAAATTGGTCTTGTAGGTGGTGATGACAGAGACACCCTCCACGCTGACATCGAAGACCTTCCAGCCACGGTTGGTCTTGAGCATCTGGTAATTGATGGCCACCGGTTTGCCATTCTTGGGTTGGACCGTCGAGCGAATCGTGACCTGAGTGCCTTCAATCGCGCCCGGGTCCTGGAAGCTCATGAGCCCCATGTCCAGTTTTTCCTCGTGCGTGTTGAGGTATTCGCTTAAGGCCGAAGAATAAAAGCGCAACAGCAGGATACGGAAGGATTTGATGAACTCGATTTTCTGTTCCTTGCTGGCATCATTCCAATAATTTCCCAGCACATATTTTGAGGCGGTGATGAAGTCGATATGCGGGAGCAGGATTTTTTCAATCAGGTCTTCGGTCAGCTGGGGTTTGCCCTTGATCTTGTCCCGGTTGGCATTCAGGGCGTCGATCATCTGTGCTGCTGTCTTTTCCAGCAGGACCTGAGGTGAATCCATATCCGCCAGGCTGTGCTGGCTGAACATCAAAGTGAGCCCAAGGAGCAGGGCGGTAAGGAAGGATTTGCTGAACAGTCTGTGGCGCATAAGACCCCCGGTTGTGATTGCGGTACCTTTTAATACATACCAGCCGCATTGGCAACTTAGACCACGGTTAGTGTGATCAGTTTTCGGTTTCCTTGTGGTATGGTTATCAACCCTTTACTTCATAATATTATGCAATTCGCGCTCTGCTGGAGGTTTTATTGTGAGTCAGTTCGATACCGGCCGTGGTGGTTATCCCCGGGTGCGTATGCGGCGCATGCGCCGCGATGAATTTTCTCGTCGGTTGATGCGTGAGTCGCACTTGAGCTGTGATGACCTGATCTACCCCATGTTTATCCTCGAAGGCCAAAACCAGCGTGAGGCCATTGCCTCGATGCCGGGAGTGGAGCGCGTGAGTATCGACATTCTCCTCAAGGAGGCTGAACAATTACTGAACCTGGGCATTCCGGCCGTTGCCCTGTTCCCGGTAACGCCCACCGAGAAAAAAACTGAAGACGCCGCCGAGGCCTACAATCCCGACGGGTTGGCACAACGTGCGGTGCGCGCCCTCAAGCAGGCGCTGCCGCACCTGGGGGTGATCACCGATGTTGCCCTGGATCCCTTTACCACGCATGGCCAGGACGGACTCATTGATGCCAGCGGTTACGTCATGAATGACGAAACGGTCGAAGTGCTGGTCAAACAGGCGGTCTCTCATGCCGAGGCCGGTGCCGACATCGTCGCGCCCTCGGATATGATGGATGGACGCATCGGCCAGATTCGCCAGGCCTTGGAGGCACGGGGGCATATTCATACCCGTATCCTCGCCTATGCCGCGAAATATGCGTCCAGTTATTACGGCCCGTTCCGCGATGCGGTGGGGTCAGCCGCCAATCTGGCGGGTGGTAATAAGTACACTTATCAAATGGACCCGGCCAACGGCGATGAGGCATTGTGGGAGGTGGCACTGGACCTGGAAGAAGGCGCCGATATGGTAATGGTGAAACCCGGGATGCCCTATCTCGATATCGTATGGCGAGTGAAAGAGGCGTTCGGCGCCCCCACCTTTGTCTATCACGTCAGTGGCGAATACGCCATGCTCAAGGCCGCCAGCCAAAACGGCTGGTTGAACGAACGCGCGGTTGTGATGGAGGCCATGCTCGGATTCAAGCGCGCCGGCGCCGATGGCATCTTGACGTACTATGCCAAACAGGTGGCGCAGTGGTTGCGTGAAGCATGATGCCGACACTGCATGTCTGATCTTTTCGATTTCGAACAACGCCGGGATCAATATGGCGTGATGGGCAATCCCATCTCGCATAGTCAGTCACCGCGCATACACAGCCTGTTCGCGGAGCAGACCCGGCAGCACCTCAGTTACGAAGCCATTCATGTTGACCTTGGCGGTTTTGCCCAGGCGGTGGGAAATTTCGATGCCAGTGGCGGCAAGGGCCTGAACATCACGGTGCCGTTTAAACAAGAGGCATTTGAACTGGTGGATGAACTGAGCGCCCGCGCCAGGCGTGCCGGCGCGGTCAACACGATCAAGTTCGAAAAGCACAAACGTTACGGTGACAATACCGATGGTGTTGGGCTGGTTAACGATCTCAGACAGAATCACCACATCGTGTTAGCAGGCAAGCGCATTTTGCTCATGGGTGCCGGTGGTGCCGCGCGCGGTGTACTGGCGCCGTTGCTGGAATGCAAACCCGCCGTGTTGATGATAGCCAATCGCACGCCGGATAAAGCCGTGGCATTGGCAGCCACGTTTACTGATCTCGGCAGCATAAAAGGCTGCGGCTATCATGAATTAGGCGAGCAACGTTTCGATATCGTGATCAATGCGACCGCGGCCAGCCTGCAAGGCGAGTTGCCGCCGTTGCCCGAGAGCATACTGGCTGACGGCGCCGTGTGCTACGACATGATGTACGGCAAGCTCACACCCTTCATGAGCTGGGCGAGATCACACGGCGCAGCGCAGGTATTCGATGGCCTGGGAATGCTGGTCGAGCAGGCGGCGGAATCATTTTTTCTGTGGCGCGGCGTGCGTCCGCAAACTGCACCGGTAATCGCCTTGCTGCGCAGCGAATTTCCTGTGGCAATAAGCTAAACCGCAAACAAGTTTTTCATCCAGTGTATTACCGATTACCCGCTAGCGGCTCGCTGACTTGGGACTGGCTGTCATATTCGTTTGCCAGCGGAGGGCTTGCCGTTGCCGGGAACAGGGCGCGTACGCAGGCGACCAGTTGTTTGGTGTCATATTTGTCGAATCGTGATTGGCATGTCTGCAGCCCTGAGGATACCGCGTCAAAAGCTGGCGGAATGGCCTGATGTCGTAATTCCCGCAAACACAGCTCGTATCGATAGATTCCATAAACGATTTCATTCAGTTCGCCAGCGGCATAGGTTTCATCGGCAACTTGATACATCGTGTGTAACAGGTGCGAGCTGTCAGGATAGAGGGGAGGCAGAACGCGCAGCAGGTCTTGTTGGTGCTTGCCTTGTTCGCGCATTTGCACGGCGGTACGCGCTGCCGCCATTTCCACGCGGCATTGCGAGTGTATTTCACGCGCGGTCGGTTGGTGCGCGCACGCACCAAGGAAACTGAACACGCACAGGAAGACGTGTGAGCTAGACTTCATCATCGTCCAAGGCAAACCGCCCGGCTTCATAATCCGCAATGACTTTACGCGCCGCGATTTCATCGGCGTCATCGACCTGTACCTGGATCAGATCGATTACCGGCAATTCGCCCAGCCCACCTTGCAGATAATATCCCGCAATGTATGCCGTAATGCCGTGCTGCTCGAGCAGGTTTTTGATCAGATGTGCCTCGATAGAGGAATTGGCGGCGTAGACATTGATCATCGCGTTACTCGGCAAGCAGGGTAGACAGTTTATGCTTTACATCAGCAGTGTCCCAGTCGATGCCACCGAAGAGGGCGTAACGAATCTGCCCGCGTTTATCGATTACGTAACTGGTAGGAAAGGCAAACACACGCCAGGCCTTGAGTGCCTGCCCATCTTTGTCCAGTACAATGGGAAAGGTAACCCGGACACGCTGCCGGACAAACTCGGTTACACTGCCGGCATCCTCCGCCATATTGACGCCGAGTATGGTAAAGCGTTTACCTTTGAAGTGCTCGGCGAGTCGTTGCATCGACGGCATTTCATGCACGCAGGGCGGGCACCAGGTCGCCCAGAAATTCACGAGAACGACATAACCTTTGAAGTCATTTAGATCGATCATCGCGCCATGAACGTCAGGTAGACGTAGCGGCGGTGGTTGCGGGTCGCCCTTGTATTTTGCGAGCACATGTTCTTTCTTGCCTTCCGGGACGACAGGTGCGGTTTGTGTCAGGGCCACGGCCTGACGTCTCTGCACACCCTGGTTTTGCAACAATCGGATGGCGGTGTGCAGATAGGTCGCGAGCCGATCTCCCATCTGCTTTTCGCGTTCGCTGGCGTCAGGCCGGAAATAAAAGCGGTCGCGTGCATTCTGCAGCGGCCAGAGATACACATCACTGCCGCCCTGTTGCAAACCGGCGAGGGTCTGATCCAGTTTCCAGTACCACGGGGATTTGTCCGGCTGCAGCAACACGATGGTTTGGTTGGTGGCACTCGCAATGGGCATGAGTTGTCCCGCCATGCCCGGGTCCGGTGTCTCGGTAAAGAGTTTTGGGCTGACCAGGACAGTGCCGAGCAGCGCAGTCTCTGTTGGCTGTGTTAATTGCCATTGCCGAATACCGCGCAGGACGGGAATCGCGCCGCGGCCACTACTGGCGGCGATAACGTATTTGCCCGTCCCGGCAGCGGCCGCGATGACAGCGGCAAAGGCCTCAGGCGGCAGGCGATCCATGTTATTGGCGGTATTCGGCAGGAAATAATCTTCCAGCAGATCCAGTATCCAGACCTCGATACCACGTGCAGCGAGTTCCTCTGCAAGATGCTGATCACCGCTCTGGATACCCGCTTCATGGGGTTGCCAGAGCAGGATCAACTTGCCCTTGGCTGGATAGACCTGCACCCCAATATCAGTATCACCAGCCTTGATCGAATGCTGCTCGGCGAAGACCGGCGCGTGCCAGAACAACGTTGCGCACAAAGTCAGGTAAACGATGCGGAATTTGTGAAGATGGCCTTGTGTCATGGGCGTAGCGTGATTTGTTAAGATCGGCGACAGCTTGAGAAAACCCTTTGCATTATAGGAGCATATAAATGAAAAAGTGGCAATGCATGGTCTGCGGATTTATTTACGACGAGGCACTGGGCATGCCTGAGGAGGGTATTGTCCCGGGGACGCGTTGGGATGATATCCCGGATGACTGGCAATGCCCGGAATGCGGTGTGAGTAAGGATGATTTTGAAATGGTCCAGATTTGAAACATGACAAATCCCATCGTCATCATCGGTACGGGCCTGGCAGGGTATACCCTGGCACGCGAGCTTCGTAAACGGGATAAAGACGTGCCTCTGTGTCTGCTCACCCGGGACGATGGCGCGTTTTATTCCAAACCCATGTTGTCCAATGCGCTGAGCAAGCAGAAAACCCCCGATGATCTGGCGACGGCTGACGCCGATAAAATGCGGACGGAACTGGGCGCGGAGATCCTGACACAGACGACAGTAACGGTCATTGATACTGGCACGCATAATCTAACGCTGGCTAACGGCAAAGTACTCGGATATTCAAAACTGATATTTGCCGTTGGCGCAAAACCGATTACACCGCCGTTGCAGGGTGATGCGGTTGATCGGGTCTGTCAGGTCAATTCGCTTGGCGACTATCGCCACTTTCGCCAGCGCATTGCCGATAAGAAACGTGTTGCGATCATCGGGCCGGGTTTGATCGGTTGCGAGTTTGCCAATGATCTGATTAGCGCCGGCTACGCTGTGCATGTGATCGGGCCCAATAGCTGGCCGCTTGGCAGTTTGTTACCTGAGGGTGCCGGCCTTGCCGTGCAGGCGGCGTTGCAGAATATCGGTGTGCACTGGCACCTTGGCTGTTCAGTACAATCCGTGAATTCAGCAGGCGAAGAATTGCAACTCACACTGGATAATCATGAACGCCTCGCTGTGGATGTGGTGCTGTCGGCGATTGGTCTGCGCGCCAATATCGCATTGGCGCAAGCCGCCGGTTTGCAGGTGAATCGCGGGGTCGTGGTGGATCGTAAACTGCAGGCCAGCGTTACTGACGTCTATGCCATTGGTGACTGTGCGGAGGTGGAGGGTCTGGTGTTACCGTTTGTCATGCCCATCATGCATCAGGCGCGCGCCCTGGCGGCGACCTTGTGCGCTGCGCCGACCGATGTCGCGTATCCGGCCATGCCAGTCCTGGTCAAGACCACCAGCTATCCCGTCGTCGTGTCGCCGCCACCACAAGGTGCACAGGGTGAATGGCAGGAGCAAATACTGGAGGGTGGGGTGCAGGCGGTGTTCAAGGCGGGTGATGCCATCTTGGGATTTGCGCTCACCGGCACCGCGGTAAGCGAGAAGCAGGCACTCAGCAAGCAATTACCGGCAGTCCTGCCTTAAGTCTGTAAAATAAAAACCCGCCCCCGATCATCGGAGGCGGGTTATCCGTTGCTGCAATAGCGATTAGAGATTGCGTGCGTTGTAATACGCCAGTTCCGAGATGTCGTGCCACTGCATGACACTGTCGCGGAATTTCTTGAACGAGGCGTAGACCTTGGCGCTGTGCTTGTCCTTGGCCGCCAGTTCAGTAAGCACCTCATCCGATAGCGTGCGCAATTTTTTCAATACGACGTCCGGGAAGGGCTTGAGATTGACCTTGTGTTTATGCACCAGGGTTTGCAGGGCATCGTTGTTGCGCGCGGTGTATTCCGCCAGCATATCCTGGTTGGCAACCTTGCAGGCGCTCATCACGATGGTTTGCAGATCTTTGGGCAGGGAATTAAAGGCCTTCTTGTTAATAATGGCCTCCAGGGTCGTACCAGGCTCGTGCCAGCCGGGATAGTAATAATACTTGGCGACTTTATAGAAGCCGAAGGCGAGGTCATTGTAAGGACCGACCCATTCGGTGGCGTCGATGGCACCGGATTGTAATGAGGTATAGATCTCGCCACCAGGCAGGCTGACCGGTGTGCCGCCGGCACGCTTGAGCACTTCACCGCCCAGCCCCGGAATGCGCATCTTCAGTCCTTTTAGATCATCCAGCGATTTGATCTCGCGATTAAACCAGCCGCCCATCTGCACGCCGGTGTTACCGCCGGCCGCCGGGATCAGATTGAATTCATCATAGATCTCGCGCCACAACTCCATGCCGCCGCCATGATAAAGCCAGCCGTTCATTTCCTGGGCATTGAGACCGAATGGCACTGCCGCAAAGAACTGCGCGGCCTCGGATTTACCTTTCCAGTAATACGCGGCACCGTGACCCATCTCGGCATTGCCGCTGGAAACCGCGTTGAAGACTTCAAATGCCGGAACCAGCTCTTTGGCGCCGTACACGGTGACTTCCATGCGGCCACCACTCATCTCGTTGATCTGCTGGGCAAGCAGATTGGCGGCGGTGCCAAGCCCGGGAAAATTCTTTGGCCATGTCGTAACCATTTTCCATTTATATTTTGGCGTGGCTTTTGCTAAGTTCGAAACACTCAGTGCACTTCCAGCGATAAGGCTGCCGGCACCCGCCCGCGTCAGAAATTCGCGTCGTTTCATTGGTTAATCCTCCTGATCAGCAAAGTGCTTTGTGATTGTCGTGGTGATCTTTTTTTCATGTCATTGTGGATAACTGAATAAGTAAAATTAAATATACCAGTGCATCAACAAGTTGAACGCTGCGTCTGAGATTCGACATGAAAAGTACGTGCTATATGACGTTAATTTATTTTTCAATTTTTTTCTCTGCATTCTGGAATGCATCGGTCTATTCTGCCATCATCTCTCCTGTATGACGATAGTGTAAGCGTGCATCACTATCACTTTCAGTACGACACCTTAAACACAATAACAAAACGGTTGGGCAATTCGGAAAGATGGGGCATACGCTGTCGTCGATACAATTACGACTGTCATTAGTTGTTGCCGGCAGTGTCGCACTATCACCGATCGTTGCTTATGGTGTCGCGATCTTTTTTGGCGTGCTGTCCCCTGCGGCGCTGCTTGAATTTCCATCGTTGCTTTATTTGTCGTCAGCCTATCTTGCGCTGATCGTTGGCGCCGGTTGGTATTTTTATCGTTACAGCGAGCCATTACTGCAGTGGTGTGCGCAAAACAACGATACGCCCAGTTTGCCGGCGAGTCTCAGTGAACACCTGGGCACATTCAGCACGCGCTATTGGTTGTGTTTTGTCCTCGCTGCATTGTTGCTTCCCTTAACACACTATGGAACGGCCTTACTGCATGCACCGGCGCAGACATTACCCGCAGTGTTGCAGTTCATACTGCTGCAATGGGTGATCGCCATCTATATTGGTATGCCGGGATATCTGCAGGCACTGACCAGTTTGGGCAAATTGACCCGTCACATCGGTCTGCCCGCTATCCAGGTGAGTATGCGCACCAAAATGCTGCTCATCGGGGCTTACCTGCCGATCCTGACCACGCTGGTCGTGCTCAGTTATTACTGGTGGCGCACCGCCTACCTCTCGGGTGAAGTGTTATTTACCTGCGCTGCCATTGCCCTGCTGGCCACGACGATCACGGCGGTCGCCATTCACGGTTTGGAGCAGGCGCTGGCACCGGTGAAGCGCGTGATCAGCCGTAGTGGCGCCAGTAGTTATAAAACCCTGATTCAACAATTGCGGCCACAATCGCTGGATGAGATCGGTTACCTGACCCAGTTGCTTGGCAACCTGTTCAGGCGCCTGAGTGAACAGGAATCGCATGTCAGTGCGATTGTCGACAACTCCGCTGAAGGGATTATCGTACTGGATGCCTCGCAGGCGATCGATATCTTCAATCCGGCGGCAGAGGCCTTATTCGGCTATCAAAGTCATGAAATCCGGGGCAAGCCGCTGCGCTGGCTGTTCCCGGGATTCGATGTCAGTGACGAGCTGCAATCCTCGCAGAATGAAGTGGAGGTTTATGGTCGGCATCGTAATGGCGCATCGGTACCGATGTCCGTACGCTGCAGCCAGATGCAGCGGGATGAACAGACCTATTACACCCTGCTGGTTGCCGATATTTCGCAGCGTAAGGCCGCTGAACGACAATTGCTTGAGGCCGAGGCACGCTATCGTAACCTGGTGGAGACGGCGCATGACCTGGTATGGAGTATGGATCAGGCGGGTAACTGGACTTACCTGAACAACGCCGCCAGCGAGATCTATGGTTACACGGCGGATGACATGCTCGGTCACCACTATGCGGAATATCAGGCCGCCGAGTCCGGCGAACGTGATGCCACCGCGTTCGAGCAGGTGCTCGCCGGCAAGGAGCTGTTTCAGTACGAAACGATCCATCTCGATGCCGACGGCAACCGGCATTACATCAGTTTCAATGCGCGTCCGACCTTTAACGAGAGTGGTGAAGTGCTGCATATCTCCGGGACCGCGCGGGATATTACCGAGCAAAAGCGTTTCGAACAGGAACTGACTTATCAGGCGCAGCACGACAAACTGACCGGGCTGTATAACCGTAATTATTTCCAGAGCGAGCTGGAGCGCGTGATCTCGCGTATCGCACGCAGTGCCGCCGAGTGCGCCTTGTTATATCTCGATCTGGATCAGTTCAAGTATGTTAACGATACCCTGGGGCATGCCGCCGGCGATCGCCTGCTGAAAGAGTGCACGGAGATGCTGCGCAAGAATGTGCGCGAAGGCGACCTCCTGGCGCGCTTCGGCGGCGATGAATTCACGGTCCTGCTCTATAACATCGATCATTCGCATGCCCTGCCCGTCGCGCAAAACATCCGTGCGATGTTCGAGCATTACAAGTTCATGGATAGCGGCAAGACCTTCAATGTAACCTGCAGTATCGGTCTGACCATGATCGATAGCGATACCTCGTCGGCCGACGAGGCCCTGTCGCGTGCGGACCTTGCCTGCAACATTTCCAAGTCCCAGGGCCGCAACTGCGTGCATGAATACAGTGAAGGTGACGGCGAACAGTCCGTTATGGCGGAAGACATGGGTTGGGCCGCGCGCGTGCGTGACGCGATTGATAACGATCGCTTCCAGGTTCTGTATCAGCCTATCGTGTCCCTGAAATCGCATCAGGTACATGCCTACGAGGTGTTGTTGCGGCTGCCTACCGACGACGGCAAGACGATCAAGCCCGGCGGCTTCATCCCCGCTGCCGAGCGCTTTGGCCTGATTCAGAATATCGATCGCTGGATCGTGCGGCAGTCGCTGACGCATTTGGCGGAATTGCACGATAACAATGTCCAGACCCAGTTCTCTATCAACCTGTCCGGACGCGCCGTGGACGATCCGGAGTTGCTGCCCTTGATCCAGGGGCTCCTGCGCGACAGCGGGCTCAATCCGGCGGCGCTGTCCTTCGAGCTTACCGAAGAAGTCGCCATTGCCAATCTGCAGGCGGTGCGTCGTTTCATCAATCAGCTCAAGGATCTCGGATGCCACGTGTCTTTGGATGATTTTGGCTCCGGGTTTTGTTCTTTCACCTATCTCAAGCACCTGCCCGTAGACAGCCTCAAGATCGACGGATCCTTCATTCAGGGGCTGACCCACACCAAAGTCGATCAGGCGATGGTCCAGTCCATGAACCAGATTGCGCACGCGCTGGGCAAGACCACCATTGCCGAGGCGGTGGAAAACGGTGACACCTGGCGTCTGCTGCAGGAATACGGCATCGATTTCGCGCAAGGTCATTTCCTGGGCAGGCCGCGCAGTACTCTGTGGCACAGCTTTGACGGGGATTGTGTGCGGGATGCCCCTTTATCTGCATAACAACTCGTTTTTCACTACGTCTTAGCATCTGCACACGTAATCAGGCATCTTTGTTAAAATGCCGGCATGGATGTCTCGCATATTCTCGATCCCCTCAATGACGCACAACGCCAGGCCGTGTGCGCGCCGCCCGGTAACGTGCTGGTGCTGGCCGGTGCCGGCAGCGGCAAGACCCGGGTACTGGTGCATCGCATCGCCTGGTTGATGGCGGCGGAGAATGTCACGCCTTACGGTATTCTCGCCGTCACCTTTACCAACAAGGCCGCGGGCGAAATGCGCGGCCGTATCGAGCAGCTGCTGGGTATCCCCGCCAGCGGCATGTGGGTCGGCACCTTTCACGGGCTTGCGCATCGCCTGTTGCGCGCACATTGGAAAGAGGCAAACCTGCCGCAGAGTTTTCAGGTCATGGACAGCGAGGATCAGCTGCGCGCCGTGCGCCGTGTGATCCGCGAGATGGGCTTGGATGAAGCGCAGTGGCCGCCGAAAGAGGCGCAGTGGTATATCAATGCGCGCAAGGATGAAGGCCTGCGACCGCATAGCCTTGATCACCAGCACGATCCCTATCTGCGGCACATGATCGAGATCTATGCGCAATATGAAGCGTATTGCCAGCGCGCAGGGCTGGTGGATTTTGCCGAGTTGCTGTTACGCGCACACGAATTGTTTCTGAATAACTCCACCTTGCTGCAACACTACCAGCATCGTTTTCGTCATATCCTGGTGGATGAGTTCCAGGATACCAACACAATTCAATACGCCTGGTTGCGTTTGCTGGCGGGCAAGACCGCGGCGATGTTTGCCGTGGGTGACGATGATCAATCCATTTACGGCTGGCGTGGTGCGCGGGTGGAAAACATTCATCAGTTCAGCCGGGATTTTGCCAATACCTCGGTATTTCGTCTGGAGCAGAACTATCGTTCCACCGGCAACATCCTCAATGCGGCCAATGCGCTGATTGCGCACAACTGCGATCGTCTCGGCAAGAATTTATGGACGGCCGGCAGCGAAGGCGAGTTAATCAAACTCTATGCTGCCTACAACGAACAGGACGAGGCCCAGTTCATCGTCGAACGTATTGCTGACTGGGTCGATAAGGGTGGCCTGCGTAGCGAGTGCGCCCTGCTGTATCGCTCCAACGCGCAGTCGCGGGTACTGGAAGAATATTTGATCCGCATGGGCATGCCTTATCGCGTCTACGGGGGCCTGCGCTTCTTCGAGCGCCAGGAGATCAAGGACGCCCTGGCCTACCTGCGCTTGCTCAACAATCACGAGGATGATGCCTCGCTGGAGCGGATAATCAATCTGCCCACCCGTGGCATCGGCAATCGCACGGTCGAGGCGATCCGCGAAACGGCGCGGGGCAGCGGCGTGTCCATGTGGCAGGGCGCCTATCACCTTGTCGAACACAAGCAGCTACCGGCACGTGCGCTTGGCAGTTTGCAGCAATTTATCGATCTCATCGAGCGCATGCAGCAGGCCTTGTCCGGTCTCAAGTTACATGAGCAGATCGAACAGGTCATCCATGACAGCGGTTTGTTTGTGCATTACCAGAAGGAAAAAGGCGAGCGCGGCCAGGCCCGTATCGAAAACCTGGAGGAACTGATTAATGCCGGCCGCAACTTTGCGGACGATGACCTGAGCGAAGAAGAGCAGGCGATGGATCCCCTGACCGCGTTTCTGGCGCATGCGGCGCTGGAGGCGGGCGAGCGACAGGCCAGCGAATGGGAGGACTGCGTGCAATTGATGACGCTGCATTCCGCCAAGGGTCTCGAATTCAAACAGGTGTTTTTGTGTGGCATGGAAGAGGGCCTGTTTCCGCATAAGTTGTCGCTGGAAGAACCGGGACGTCTCGAAGAAGAGCGCCGCCTGTGTTATGTCGGCATGACCCGCGCCAAGGAACTGTTGACCATTACCTATGCCGAGAAACGCCGTATCTATGGCGAGGAAAAATTTGCGCGGCCATCGCGTTTTATTAACGAGATCCCGGCCGAGTTTCTGGAAGAGGTACGCCTGGGGGGTACGGTCAGTACGCCGGTGTTTGCCGGACGTGACAACATGGTGCGCGACGAGGGTGCGCCTATCCAGCTAGGCGCCCGTGTATTCCATCAGAAATTCGGCGAAGGCATCGTACTCAATTACGAAGGCGCCGGGCGTCATGCGCGGGTGCAGGTGAACTTCGATAGTGAGGGTAGTAAGTGGCTGGTGATGGAATACGCCAACCTGACTGTCTGCTAAAACTCCACTGAATTCCTGCTCAACAGGGGAGGATGAGGTTTTCCAGGACTCGCGGTGAATACGTCCCTGTACGCTCGTTAGCAGCTTCCCTGCTGCTAACGGTCCTGGAAAACCTCACCCTCTCCTGTTTCATCAAGTCAATATGGCTATTTATGCTTTTTTCTTTAAATCCAGCGACGCCGAGTTGATGCAATACCGCAGGCCCGTCGGTTGCGGTCCGTCTGGAAAGACGTGACCCAGGTGTGCGCCGCAATGCGGACAATGCACCTCGACCCGGTGCATGCCGTGGCTACGGTCTTCTTCGGTGGCGACGGCGTCCTTGCTGACAGGCGCATAAAAACTGGGCCAGCCGCTGCCGGAATCGTATTTGGTGTCGGCATCGAACAGATCGGCGCCGCAACACTTGCACTGGTACATGCCAGTCTCCTTGCAGTCCCAGTATTTGCCGGTAAACGCGCGTTCTGTACCCTTTTGCCGGGTAATGTAAAACTCCTCGTCACTGAGCTCTGTTTTCCACTCAGCATCGGTCTTATCGGTTTTATCTGTCATTGTGGACTCCTGACCCCCTTATGATTTTTATAGCATGAGTCAGACAGGCAGACGATTCAAGCCCGTGCTCTGTGTGGCAATTGCTGACAATGCAGGACGCGTGCGCCGCCGGGCAGAGTAAACAGAAACTCGAAGTGGCGATGCAACAACATCTGAAACATCTGTTCCGATGCCGCTAAACACTGGGCGTAGATATCGCGGCGCGCTAACCAATGGTACAGGAGCTCATCCAGCAGTTTGCTGCCCAGCCCTTGGCCGCGAAACGCTTTGTGAACACCCAGGGCGTAGATTTCGATCCCGTTGGGAAAATCGGTGACACCGCACATAATGCTGAACCCGGCGCGTTCCTGGCCCACCTTGCAGATCATCGCTTCGGCATACAGTGGCGAATCCAGCAGGCGTTGCTGCGCGATCATGCTCTGCACATCCTTGCGAACCCTGTCGCGATGGCTAAGTAATCTGGAGTTGAACTGGCCTTTTCGCGCGCCAGCCATCAGTAGCGATTCAATAAACGGGGCGTCGGAGAGTGTGGCCAAGGAAAAAGTCAGTTGCATACACATCCGTGTAAGGGGGCCGGATGCGGATCGTAAAGAACATGATTTCGCGACGACAAACCAACTTCTGTTTGTTGATAAACGAAAAAAGTGTTAATGCAATGGTGGGTGCTTCGTCTGTCAACCGCTGAAGTGATGGGGCAGCCAGGTCGCAAGTCCCGGCCACAGCGACAGGATTAACAACATCAAGATCTGCAACAGAATAAACGGCACAACGCCTTTGTAGATGTGCGTCGTGCTGACGCTTTGCGGGGCGACACCGCGCAGGTAGAACAGCGAGAAACCAAACGGCGGTGTCAGGAACGAGGTTTGCAGGTTCACGCCAATCATCACGCCCAGCCACACGGGGTCGACGTTCATCTTGAACAGCACCGGGGCAATGATCGGCACCATGACCAGCGTGATCTCGATGAAGTCCAGGATAAAACCGAGAAAGAACATGACGAGCATGACGACCAGCATGGCCCCGGCGACACCGCCCGGCAGGTTGGTGAGCAGTGCCTCGACCATCTTGTCACCGCCATAGCCGCGGAAGGTGGCGGAAAAGAGTAAGGCGCCGATGAAGATCATGAACACCATGCTGCTGACGCGCGCGGTTCTTTGCATGACTTCCAGCAGGATCTTTTTATTGAGTTGGCGATAGGCGGCAGCAAGGATGATCGAGCCGACGGCGCCGACCGAGGCAGCCTCGGTGGGGGTGGCGGCGCCGGCCAGGATCGAACCCAGCACACTCACGATCAAGAGCAGGGGCGGCACCAGCACCTTCAGGCTGCGCAGTAAGAGCGCGCTGCCCTTGAGGGTGCGGTCTGCTTCCGGCAGGGCGGGCATGGCCTTGGGTTTGACGATGGCGATCACGATCAGGTAGACCAGATACAGGCCGACCAGGAGCAGGCCGGGGATCAGGGCACCGGCAAACAGATCGCCGACGGAGACGACATCGGGCGAGAAGTTGCCCATGGCCAGTTGCGCGTTTTCGTATTCGGTCGCCAGCTGGTCGCCAAGCAGGATGAGAATAATCGAGGGTGGAATGATCTGGCCCAGCGTCCCTGAGGCGCAGATGATGCCGCTGGACAGCGCGGGGTCATATTTGCGCTTGAGCATGGTGGGCAAGGACAACAGACCCATGGTGACGACGGTCGCGCCGACGATGCCGGTGCTGGCGGCCAGCAACATGCCGACGATGATGACCGAAATACCCAGGCCGCCACGCAAGGGACCGAACAGCATGCCCATGGTGTCCAGCAGTTCTTCCGCGACCTTCGACCGTTCCAGCATCACGCCCATAAAGACGAACAGCGGGACAGCAATCAGGGTGGGGTTCAGCATCAGCCGGTAGAGGCTGTTATGGCGGGTGGCCATGAAGGTGTAGTCGTAGATATCCGGGAAGAAATGGGTGCCTATCAGGGTAAACAACAGCGCAGTACCCGCATACGCGAAGGCGACCGGGAAGCCGCTCATGAGTACCAGCAGCACCCCCACGACCAACAGGATGACCATGACCTCAGCCATCGGGTGTCTCCGGCTCGATATCGCCGCGCAGGATCAGGAAATTGCGCAGGATATTGGCAATCCCCTGCAGGCTGACCAGCAGCGGCATCAGCAGCATGCAGGTCTTGAGCACGTACACCAGGTCCAGGCCGTCGGTTTCTTCCGAGCCCTCCAGCCGAATCCAGGAATGCAGGACATTGTCCCAGCTATTGAAAAAGATGAAGACGCACACGGGCAGTACCAGCAGCAGATTGCCGAGCAACTCGACCAGGGCGCGCTGCCGCGGTGTGTAGTTGCGGTAGAAAATATCGACCCGCACATGGCCGTCGTGCTTGAAGGTATAGGCCGCGCCCAGCATGAACACAAAGGCATGCAGGTAGCTCACGCTTTCCTGGAGCCAGATCCAGCCGAGGGAAAACACATAGCGAAATACCACGATGCCGAAGGTCACCAGGACCATGGCCAGGGTCAGCCAGGCGATGCCACGCCCCGTCATCTCACTGAAATTATCCAGGCGGGTGACAAGGCGGTAGAGGCGGTTGGTGGACATGAATTTTTGTATTTTTAGATTTTGTCAAGCGTCTGGAGACGAGTTATACACAGCATCAACAAATCAACGAGTTACGTGACATTAAATTGACAAGCGCCGACCAAAATCCTGGTTTTACGCTTAACTTGTTGATTTATTTAAATTCATTTTTACAGGAATATGACTATCTTATTGATTTTGTTCAGTTGAGGAAATACCCGCAAACTCCCGGCCTGGGTTACTCACAAAGTTATCCACAGGCTGCCTATATTATTACCACTTAAGTAATAACCACTGATTGATCGGTGGGGGGCCTTTCATTGGGTCGTAATACGTATCCGGTATGCCGTCCCCGTTACGGTCCACCAGATAGTAAGGCTTGCCGTGCTTGGGCGTGATTTTGACATAGCGCACCATGCCGCCCACCCGGTATTCCTCGATGGTTTTGTCTTTTTCATGAATGATGCGGACTTCCGGCTTGGGCAGATTGCGGCTGTCATCGGACTCCTGGGCATCGCTGGGCAACGATGGCGGCTGTTTTTGTGCTTCCTTTTGCTCGCTGCGGGTATGGCTGCCCGGTGCCGGTGGCGTGCTGATATCAGCGGCCCAGCTTGCACCACCGAGGCTCAGGAGCCAGGCCCCCAGCAGCCACTTACAGGTGGAGCAGCATTTCAGCTTCTTCGGCAGAGGGTTCAAAGCCGCGGCTTTCATAATGGGTAAAGATGGCATCCAGAACTTCCTGTGGTGTTTCCAGTACTTTTATCAGATCCAAATCCTCCGGGTCGATGGTTTTTTCCGTCACCAGCGTGTTTTTAAACCAGGCAATCAGTCCTTCCCAAAAGGGTTTATGGACCAGGATGATCGGAATCTTGCGCGTCTTGCCGGTCTGCACCAGGGTGAGGATCTCAGCCAGTTCATCCAGGGTGCCGAAACCGCCGGGCATGACCACGTAAGCGGAGGCATATTTGACGAACATGACCTTGCGCGAAAAGAAGTGGCGAAAGCTCAGCCTGATATCCTGATACGGATTACCGAGCTGTTCATGTGGAAGCTGGATATTGAGGCCGATGCTGGGCGAACGGCCTTCGTACGCACCTTTGTTCGCCGCCTCCATGATGCCGGGACCGCCGCCACTGACGATGGAGAAACCGGCGTCGGACAGGGCGCGGGCGATGTCGACGGTGAGTTGATAGTGCGGATGGTCCGGAGCAAAGCGCGCCGAACCGAAAATACTCACCGAGGGTTTGATCAGGGCGAGGCGCTCGAAGCCTTCCACAAACTCGGCCATGATCTGAAAAATTTTCCACGACTCGCGGGTAAGGTTGCTGTCGTTTACCGGATGCATACCGGGGTGGGCCTGTTTGACGCGTTCGTCCATGGCGATCCTTTATTCAAGACGGGGAGCAAGTGTAGCGGGTTGCGGATGGTGCTGCCAGTTGGCAGTTGTTTTTCAACAGACTGTTCGCCGGCTGCAAGCAAAATGGTAAGGTAAAGCCATGACACAAACTGCTAACAAGATAATTTTAGTCGACGGCTCGTCCTATTTGTTCCGTGCGTTTCACGCCCTGCCAAACCTGAGTAATTCCAGACATGAGCCGACCGGTGCGATTTACGGTGTGGTGAACATGCTCCGGCGTTTGCAGAACGATTACGGCAAGGACCATCTGGTCGTGGTATTCGACGCCAAGGGCAAGACGTTTCGTAATGACATGTATCCGGAATACAAGGCGCATCGTCCGCCCATGCCGGACGAGTTGCGCGTGCAGATTGAACCCATTCACCAGATCATCAAGGCGATGGGCTTGCCTTTGTTATGTATCGAAGGCGTGGAGGCCGATGATGTGATCGGCACGCTTGCAACACAGGCGGCACAACACGGGCTGGAGACGGTGATCTCCACCGGCGATAAGGACATGGCGCAACTGGTGAACGAACAGGTCACCTTGGTCAATACCATGACCGACACCACCATGGATCGCGAAGGCGTGATCGAAAAGTTTGGTGTGCCGCCGGAATTGATCATCGATTACTTAACCCTGATTGGCGACACCGTCGACAACGTGCCCGGCGTGCCCAAAGTCGGTCCCAAGACCGCGGTGAAGTGGTTGCAGGAATACGGATCGCTGGATGCGATCATGGCCAATGCCGACAAGATCGGCGGCAAGGTCGGTGAGAATCTGCGCGCGAGTCTGGACTATCTGCCCTTGTCCAAACAGTTGGTCACGATCAAGTGCGATGTCGGCCTGGATTTCACGCCGGAGAGTTTGCACCCGGGCGCAGTGGATAGCGACACCTTGCGTGAGATGTTTTCACGCTTTGAATTCAAAACCTGGTTGAGTGAAGTGCTGAGCGGCGGGGCGGCAAAGTCTCAGGGTGAAACAACAACCAGGAGCGTTAGCAAGCGTTACACAACCATCCTGAGTCAGGAACAGCTGGACGAATGGATTGCGCGCCTGCGTGCCGCGCCGGTGTTTGCGGTTGATCTCGAAACCACCAGCCTGGATTACATGCAGGCGGAGATCGTTGGCATTTCATTTACCGACAAGGCCAATGAAGCCGCGTATGTACCGGTGGCCCATGATTACATGGATGCACCGAAACAACTGGAGCGCGCTACAGTACTGGCCCAATTAAAGCCGTTGTTAGAGGACCCGCAACAACACAAGCTCGGCCAGAACCTTAAGTACGACATGAGCGTGTTTGCCCGTTATGATATAGAACTTCAGGGCATCGCCTTCGACACCATGCTTGAGTCTTATGTGCTGGACAGCACGGCCAATCGTCACGACATGGATACCCTGGCGCTGAAATATCTGAGTCACAAAACCATTCACTATGAAGATGTGGCGGGTAAGGGCGCCAAGCAGATCGGTTTTAACGAAGTGCCGGTTGAGGCCGCCAGTGAATATGCCGCCGAAGATGCCGACGTGACCTTCCGTTTGCATGAAACCTTATGGCCAAGATTACAAGAACACGCGAAACTGGTGGAGGTCTTCGAGCGGATTGAATTGCCGTTGGTCCCCGTGCTGTCACGCATCGAGCGGCGTGGCGTCCTGATCGATAAGGCCAAGCTCAAACAGCAAAGCAAACAGATCAGCCAGCGACTGCTGGAACTGGAGCAGGAGATCTATCAACTTGCCGGTGAGGAATTTAACCTGGGCTCGCCCAAACAGATCCAGGCGGTGTTGTTCGAGAAGTTAAACCTGCCTGTGATCAAAAAGACCAAGACCGGTCAGCCTTCCACCGATGAATCGGTATTACAGGAATTGGCGGTGGATTATCCGCTGCCGGCATTGATCCTGGAGACGCGTGGGCTGAGCAAACTCAAATCCACGTATACCGACAAGCTGCCGGAGATGATCGATCCGCATGATGGCCGCGTGCATACATCGTATCAACAGGCGGTGGCGGCGACAGGGCGCTTATCCTCGACGGATCCCAACCTGCAAAATATTCCTATTCGTAGCGAAGAGGGTCGCCGTATTCGGCAGGCGTTCATCGCGCAGGATGGTTACAAGCTGGTAGCGGCGGATTATTCGCAAATCGAATTGCGCATCATGGCGCACCTGTCTGGGGATGCCGGTCTGATTAATGCGTTCAAGGCGGGCGAGGATATTCATCGCGCTACCGCGGCGGAAGTTTTTGGTGTCGCGAAAGAACAGGTGACTAACGATCAGCGGCGTTCGGCCAAGGCAATCAATTTTGGTTTGATTTACGGCATGTCGGCATTCGGTTTGTCGCGGCAACTTAATATTGCGCGCGGCGAAGCGCAAAGCTACATCGATTTGTATTTTTCACGTTATCCCGGCGTGAAAGACTACATGGAGAGCACGCGTGAACTGGCGCGCAAGCAAGGTTATGTGGAAACGGTTTTCGGTCGGCGTCTGTATTTGCCGGACATCAATGCATCGAATATGCAGCGACGGCAGTACGCCGAACGCACGGCGATCAATGCGCCGATGCAAGGTACCGCAGCAGACATTATCAAACTTGCGATGATCGATCTGGATAAGGCGATCACGAAAGAGCAACGCGATATCCGCATGATCATGCAGGTACACGATGAGTTGGTGTTTGAGGTAAGCGAGGGTATTGTTGATGACAGTGTGGTGTTGATTCGTGACAAAATGTCGCATGCTGCAGAATTAACCATACCCTTAGTTGTAGATGTGGGTATCGGAAATAACTGGGATGAGGCGCACTAGAAAGACACTGGCATTTCAGGCCTTTTTCGTTCAAACTTTTCATATCAAGTCCAGGGGTGGTGAACTTTTTCAGACAGGCTCTGTCTGAGAAAACAGGTTAGGACACTTTTGCTAGGTTCCCAACTGTTTTCCCGCATCCCTCCCTGGCGGGATAACTTAGCACCTGATTCCCCAAGTCGGGTGCGTATTTTGCCCCAGGTATTATTCCCCCAATACCTGGGGTTTTCTTTTTTGGGGATTCGGGATTTTTGTATCAGCTCAGCGCGAGCCAGTTGCAGATTTGTTCCCGTGCCTCTTCCACCCCGGTGCGCTTGGTCGCCGAAAACAATTGCACCTGGCACAAAGGCAGTGCTTCCAGTTCGCGGCGTACGCTATGCAGGGTGTTATGTGCCGCACCGCGGGAGAGTTTATCGGCCTTGGTCAATAACACGAGGACGGGCATTCGGTGGTAGTGGCACCATTCCAGCATTTGCTGGTCATATTCCGTGAGTGGGTGGCGGATATCCATAACCAGGACGATGCCATGCAGCGCCTGACGCTGACCGAGAAATGACTCCATCAGGCTTTGCCATTGTTGCTGGGTCTGGGCATTGACCTTGGCGTAGCCGTAGCCAGGCAGATCGACCAGACGGACCTGTTCGGTCACGCCGAAAAATACGAGTTGCTGGGTACGGCCGGGTGTTTTACTGGTGCGGGCCAGGGCCTTTTGGTTACACAACACATTGAGGGCGCTGGATTTTCCGGCGTTGGAGCGGCCCGCAAAGGCAACTTCCCGGCCACTGTCCTGCGGTGCATGCAGCAGGGATGGTGTGCTGAGGAGAAAGTGCGCTGCCTGTAAGGGGTTACGGCCTGGCGATAATTTTTGATTGTCTGCTTGACCCGACATGTGACTGTTTGTATAAAGGTGCCCCATTTTTGGGTGGTTTTGTCCTGGGTGGATTATGCCCTATTTATATAAGTAGGGCGCGGGGCGAGATCGAACAAAATGATTTCTCTATCACGGAGTGTCCAAAATGAAAAAACTGATCATTGCTGTATCCGCCGTAAGTATGCTGGGTCTGGCCTCACAGGCTTTTGCTGATGGCAAGGCGACCTACCAACAAACCTGTTTCGCTTGCCATGGTACCGGTGCCGCAGGTGCCCCCAAGGCCGGTGACAAAGCCGCTTGGGCGCCGCATATCGCCAAGGGCAAAGAAACCCTTTATAAGCACGCCATCGAGGGTTTTAAGGGTACCAAAGGCTTTATGCCGGCAAAGGGTGGTAATGCCAGCCTGGCTGATGACGCAGTGAAGGCTGCCGTTGATTACATGGTGAGCATTTCACAATGATCAAAGCCGTCGCTCTTAGTCTGATCGCGATTGTCGCAACAACCCCGGCCTTCGCGGCCGGGGACGTCAATGCCGGTAAAAGCAAGTCACAGGTTTGTGCCGGCTGCCATGGCGCCGACGGCAATGCGATGATCCCGAACTATCCGAAGCTGGCGGGTCAGCATGCCAGTTACCTGTTGAAACAGCTCCACGACTTCAAAGCCGGTGTGCGCAAGAACGCGATCATGTCCGCCCAGGTGACCAACCTGAGCCCGCAGGACATGGAAGACCTGGCGGCGTACTTCGCTTCGCAGAAACGTACCCTGGGCGCTGCAACTGATCCGGCCATGCGTGAACTGGGTCAGCGTATCTATCGTGGCGGCAATGAGACCAAGGCGGTGCCGGCTTGCATGGCCTGCCATAGCCCGGATGGATCAGGCAATCCGCCTGCCAAGTACCCGAACCTGGGTGGGCAGAATGCCGACTACGTTACCAAGACCCTGACGGATTTCCGTACGGGCGAGCGTGGCACAGACAGTGCCGGCCAGATCATGCATGATATCGCCAAGCGCATGGACGATGCGGAGATGAAGGCGGTAGCGCATTACGTTTCCGGCTTGCACTAACAAGCCCAAGCTGTACTGCGTAATGAATGATGTAAAGGGTGGCCAGCGATTGGCCGCCCTTTATTTTTTATTAAGGTACGAATTTTACATAGCATGACGACGGAACAGACACAGGCAGTAAGCGGTAGTCGCCGCAGTGTCATTCTCGATTTTCTCGGGTCGATGAATCTGGCGATCACGATCCTGGTCATTGTCGCCATCGCCTCCGTTATCGGTACTGTGCTCCAGCAGAACCAGGACTATAACGACTACATCATCAAGTTCGGGCCGTTCTGGCACGAGTACTTCAAGTTCCTTCGCCTGTACGATGTGTACGGCGCCATGTGGTTTCTCCTGTTACTCGCGTTTTTGGTGACGTCGACCAGCGTGTGTATCTATCGCAACGTGCCAACCATGCTGCAGGAGATGCGAAATTTCCGTCTCAACAGTCAGCTAAAAGCCCTGCGCACCATGGAGAATGCCCAGACCTGGCAGGTGGAACAGGATGAACAGACGCTGATGGATCGCTTGCGGCGTTTCCTGTCCGTAAATGGCTATGCCAGTCGGGTAAAACAGCACGAGGATCGTGTCGTCATTGCCGGCATGCGCGGCAAGTTCAATCGCATTGGCTACTTGATGGCCCACATGGGTATCGTGGTCATCTGTCTCGGCGCATTTTTGAATGCCAAGTTTGATCTCACCGTGCGCGAGTGGTTGGGCAAGTTAAAGCTGGTACCCAACAGCGCGGTGATACAGGATATCAGAGACGTCCCCGCCATCAGCACGCTGAAGCCCGGAGAGGCATTTGCATTTCGCGGTAACTCGCAGATTCCGGAAGGCAAGAGCGTCAATTACACGATCCTGAATATTCGCGATGGCTGGGTCTTGCAGCAGCTGCCGTTTTCCATCGAGTTAAAACAATTCCGCGTCGAGCAGTACAATACCGGTCAGCCAAAATCGTTCGAGAGCGATCTCGTCATTCACGATTCAAGATTGAAAGAACCCCTGAAAAAGACGATCTCGGTGAATCATCCGCTCGTCTACCGGGGTTACAACATCTATCAGGCCTCTTTTGGTGACGGTGGTTCACATCTCACGATGAAGCTATGGCCTTTCTATGATGCGAAGCTGCGCACCCTGGATCTGACCGGCACCGTGGGTGAGAATCGCACCCTGGATACCATGCACGGCCAGATGACCCTGGAGTTTGCGGATTTCAAAAAGTTTAATGTCTTCCCGGCGCCCAAGGACGATCCGCAGCATCGTAAATTTGAAAACTTCGGACCGAGCATCATCTTTCGTGTGCGTGATGACAAGGGTGTCGCCAAGGAATATGTGAACTACATGTCGCCGGTAAAGCTGGGTGGGCGCTACTTCTTTATTACCGGTACGCGCAACAGCGTCTCGGAAGATTATCGTTATATTCATATCCCCGCCGATGACAAGTTCACCGTCGATCGCTTTATGAAATTCGAGGCGGCGCTTAACGATGCACCGCGTGTCACGCGGATTGCCAGGGACACCGTAGATCGCCTGATGCAGTCAGCGCCGTCGAACCAGACCGAGATGAAGGCCACCATTGTCAAAAGCATGGTGGATCTGGCGGATCGCTTTTTGTTCGGTGGTTATGAGGCCATCGATGCGCAAATTCGCAAAATCACCTCGGATTCGGCCCAGCAGCAGAAAATGGCGGATGCCTATACCAAGGTACTCACCAGCCTGTTACAGGCGGTCTATTCTGATGTCCTCAAGGATGAAGGGGTTAAATCGGAAAAAGATATTACGCCGGCCCAGGAGCGTTTTTATTTCGATGCCGTGGAGGCGCTGCGCCAGATCTATCTGTACGGCAGCCCTTTTTATGTGCAACTAACTGATTTCCAACAGGTCCAACAGTCCACACTGCAGGTCACCCGTAGCCCGGGCAATATTGTCTTGTATCTGGGTTGTGCCATGTTGATTGCTGGCGTATTTTTACTCTTCTACGTCAGTCACCAGCGTCTGTGGCTTGTGTTGTACCGGGACGAAGCAGGGACACAACAGTTGTTGTTTGCCGGTAGCGGTAATCGGAACGCGTCGGATTTTCGCACGCATTATCACGATCTGGCGGACAGGCTGAACAGTCTGCTCAAGGCATAGCGAGGATAACATCATGGCAGTCACGCAACAGGAATTACACGAACAACTTCAGCGCCGTTCTTTCCTGCGCACACTCGGCCCGCTGGATTGGATCTACGCGATACTGATCGTAACCGGTGCAGCGTTTGCGCATTACAAATACGCCTACCTGATGGACATTTACGAAGTCGTTATCATGCTTGGTGTGGCGGCGGCGGTTATTGCCCTGGGCTGGTACTGGAAGTCGATTCGTATCCTGCTGGCTGTGGTAGCGGCGGTGAGTCTGACTTCGGTCATGTTGTACGGTCCGCAGGTAGCGGCGCTCAAGGCGCAAGGCATGGACGGACGCAGTGCCATTGCCGCGCTTTCCAGCCTGACCGATCCCGCGCACAGTAAATTCTTATTCAAGTATTTTCTGTCCAGCACCTCCGCCATCATGTGGATGAGCGCGCTGTTCTTCCTGGCGACGATTACTTATCTGGCGCATCTGTTCACACGTAACCTGTTTGTGGGCAAGGTCGCCAGCGCCATGACCTGGAGCGCAGTGGCCATGGGCCTGATCGGGATGATGGTGCGTTGGCGCGAGTCATATCTGATTGGCCTGGATATCGGTCATATCCCCGTCAGCAATTTATACGAAGTATTTATTCTGTTCTCGATTATCACTGCACTGATCTATCTACATTACGAAGCCAAGTACAAGACCCGCACCATGGGCGGTTTTGTCCTGCTCGTTATCAGCGCGGCCATCGGTTTCCTGCTGTGGTATCAATTCGATCGTGGCGCCAATACCATCGAACCGCTGGTGCCGGCACTCAAGAGTTACTGGATGAAGATCCATGTCCCGGCCAACTTCATCGGCTATGGATCGTTTTCACTGGCGGCCATGCTGGGTCTGTTTTATTTATTGATTGATCACGCGAAGGACCCGAAGCGTTCGTCCCAGATCATCGCGATGGTGATCGTCTTTGTCGTGGGCACACCGCTGGCATTGTATAAATTCGGTATTGGCTCGGCGCAGGATGTGTCACTGGTATTCGGTTCCGTGTTTGCCAGCATGGCACTGTTATGGGTGCTGGGGTTCGGCTCCGTGCGCGCCATCCGCTCTATCGGCTATGACAATCTGCCCAAGGTTGAAGTGCTCGACGATATCATGCACAAGGCGATCGGTCTGGGCTTTGGATTCTTCACGCTGGCGACCGTACTGGGTGCCCTGTGGGCGGCGGAGGCCTGGGGTGGTTTCTGGTCCTGGGACCCGAAAGAGACCTGGGCGCTGATCGTCTGGTTGAACTATGCCGCGTGGTTGCACATGCGTCTGACCAAGGGTTGGCGGGGTACGCCGCTGGCATGGTGGGCCGTGGTCGGTCTGTTCGTTACCACGTTTGCCTTCCTTGGGGTCAATATGTTCCTGTCCGGCCTGCATTCCTACGGCCGACTGTAAACTCGCCTTCCCGGTGGTATGACATCATCAGGTCATGCCATCGGGTAGATTCAATGCACTCTTCCTGATCGCTGCATTTCATTTTTCGTTCAGCTGGCCCGGGTACATTCATGTCTCGCAGGTCTGCTGGCATCCTGAGTTCTGGGGCGGTATCGAGACCGGGACACTATGCCGGGTCCGGATTCCCCGCTAAGATGCGTGGAACATTGGGCCGGATTGCCCATCCAATTCCCTTACTGCCAAGATTTGAAAATTAACGCGGAGAACAATGATGAAAAAGCGATTGCATTGGTTGGCCCTGGTGGCCGGATTATTCCTGGCACACGCCTTGCCCGCCATGGCGGAATACGATGAAGGGATTGAGTATCAAAAAATTTCGCCCCCGGTCCAGACGGACAATAGCCAGAAGGTCGAGGTGGTGGAGGTGTTCTGGTACGGCTGCCCGCATTGCTATCATTTTGAGCCCAAACTGGAGGCCTGGTTGAAGCGCCTGCCGGCAAATGTCGATTTCGTACGGATTCCAGCCGTGTTTCCCAACCGTCCCTTATGGGAGTTGCATGCCCGTGCGTACTACACAGCAGAATTACTGGGCGTATTGGACAAGACGCATGAGGCCTTGTTCGATGCCATTCACAAGGCGAATCAGCGTTTATTTGACGAGGACTCCCTGGCCAACTTCTATGCGAAGTTCGGTGTGGACAAAAAACTGTTTAAAGAGACCATGCATTCCTTCGGGGTTCAGATGAAGGTGGACCGTGCGAAGGATCTCTGCCAGCGTTATGGTATCGATGGTGTGCCGACCATGGTCGTCAACGGCAAGTATCGTACGTTCGCCAGCCTGACCAATGGCGAGGAAGGCATGCTGAAGGTGGTCGATTTCCTGATAAACAAAGAGTCCAAGGCCATGTCGGCCAAATAGGCCGAAAATCTCGAAAGACTGTGTAAGGAATTCAAAGGCTGCGCCGATAAGCAAGTAAACAACACGTTAAGGAGAACATGCATGAAGGCATCCGAACTCTTCATTCGTTGCCTGGAAAACGAAGGGGTGGAATACATCTTCGGGATTCCGGGTGAGGAGAATCTGGATGTCATGGATGCCTTGCTGGATTCCTCGATCAAGTTTATTACGGTGCGCCACGAGCAGGGTGCAGCCTTCATGGCCGACGTCTATGGCCGTCTTACCGGCAAGGCCGGTGTCTGCCTGTCGACTCTCGGTCCCGGGGCGACCAATCTGGTGACCGGCGTGGCTGACGCGAACATGGACCATGCCCCGTTAGTCGCGATCGCCGGCCAGGCCAGTACGCATCGCCTGCACAAGGAATCGCATCAGGTGCTCGACCTGGAAGAGATGTTCCGGGCCGTAACCAAATATTCTTCCCGCCTGTTAACGCCGGACATCATTGCCGAAGTGGTGCGCAAGGCCTTCAAGCTGGCACAGACCGAAAAATTCGGTGCCGCGTTTATCGAGTTTCCGGAAAATATCGCCGAAATGGATGTCCAGGGCGGCCCCCTGCCGGTCAAACATCCACATGCCCCGGAACCGCCCGGTGAGCGCATCGACGCGGCGGCGGAGATCATCTCTAATGCCAAGAACCCCATCATCCTGGCGGGCAATGGCGTCATCCGTAGCAAGGCCTGGAAGCAGTTGGCGACGTTTGCGGACGAGTTGCGTATCCCGGTGGCCAATACGTTTATGGCCAAGGGTGTTATACCTTTTAAACACCCCATGGCGCTGGGTAGTGCCGGTCTCCAGGCCAACGATTATGTGAGCTGCGGGTTTAACCGGGCGGATGTGATTATCTGCGTTGGTTATGACCTGGTGGAGTATCACCCCTACCTGTGGCACCCGACTCGTGACCGCACCATTATCCATATCGACAGCGCACCGGCCGAAGTCGATGCCTATTACAACGTAGCGGTAGGGGTGGTAGGTGATATCAAGCATTCGCTGATCCGCATCGCCAAGCTGGCCAGTCCGCATACCGGTAACGCCATGCGTGCCTTGCGCGCCGCGCTGATTGAGGACATGAACCAGCACAAGGACGACAACTCGGTACCGGTCAAGCCGCAAAAGATCATCTGGGACCTGCGTACGGCCATGGATATGGAAGGCATTGCCATCTCCGATGTCGGTGCACACAAGATGTGGATGGCGCGCATGTTTCGCTGCGAGTATCCCAATACCTGTCTTATCTCCAACGGGTTTGCCAGCATGGGCATTGCGCTGCCTGGGGCTATCGGCGCTAAATTGGCTTATCCGGATCGCCAGGTGGTGGCTGTCACCGGGGATGCCGGCTTTATGATGAATGTACAGGAGCTGGAAACCGCGGTGCGCCTGAAGACGGCAATTGTCATCTTGATCTGGAATGATAGCGCCTATGGTTTGATAGAATGGAAGCAGATGAATCAGTTCGGCCGCAAATCCCATATTGATTTTGGTAATCCGGATTTCGTGAAGCTGGCCGAGGCCTTCGGCGCCAAAGGCTACCGTATCGAGAAGGGGGAGGAATTGTTGCCGACCCTGCAAAAGGCATTGAACGACAATGCGGTGAGCGTTATCGACTGTCCTGTCGATTACAGTGAGAATTTGAAATTAACCAGCAAATTGGGTGAGATGGTGTGCCCCATTTAAGGATCCAGGCGTGTTTTTGCGTTTCGTGTGATCCGAATCATCTTGCCTGTTTGCCCAACGAGTTATGGTAAAGCATGTCCGGGCATATCCTGCGGGTCCTGAGTTATAACGTCCAGGTGGGTATCAGTACCCGTCGCCCCCACCATTATCTGACGCATAGCTGGAAGCATGTGCTGCCGCATACCCAGCGGCTGACGAATCTGGACAAGGTTGCGCAATTGATCCAGGCGTATGACCTCATTGGTTTGCAGGAAGTGGATGCCGGGTCGTTGCGCAGCAATTATATTAATCTGGTGGAATATCTCGCGCTCCAGGCGGGGTTTCCCTACTGGTACCATCAGGTCAATCGCAACCTCGGCCGTTTTGCCCAGCACAGCAACGGTCTCCTGAGCCGCTACCACCCGGTCGAGGTCAAGGACCTCAACCTGCCTGCCCTGATCCCGGGACGTAACGCCATTCTGGCCCGCTTTGGACAGCGTGAACACGCATTAGCCGTGATCATCCTGCATCTGTCCCTGAGCCCGCGCGCCCGCATCAAACAGCTCAGCTATATCGCCGGCGTCGTCAACGAGTATCCCCACGCCATCGTCATGGGCGATATGAACTGCAAGCTGGCGAGCAAGGAAATGCAGTTGTTGTTCCGCGCGACCCGCCTGCGCGAGCCCCTGGAGGAAACCTTTACCTTCCCGAGCTGGCGCCCCCAGCACCACATCGACCACATCCTGGTCACCCCTGAAATTGGTGTAAAAAGTATCACCGCCCTGCACCACCCCTACTCCGATCACCTGCCCATCATGATGGAGCTGGAGCTGCCGGCGGACATCGAAATGTTACGCCGCGCCGCCTAGCCCGGCACCACTGCCAGGCAATTTGCCGAACAGGTAAGCGAACTTGTCCGCACTTTTCGATTAAAATCGGCCGTCTTGCATCCGATAACCAGATAACGTTCCCTTATACGCACCCCCCATGGCGACCAATAACCAGGATGTAGATACCCAGAGCCGCTGGAAGAGCCGCTATTACGAGGCCCTGGGCGAGATCGAAGAGCGGGAAAAACAGTGGCGCGACGCCGAACGTCTGTTGCGCCATCTGGTAACCCGCCTGACCCTCGCCGCCGATAGCCGGCATCAGGTGTTGAATCAAAATCTGACTGAACTGCGAAACGCCGTGCGCGACGGCCGTGATGTCCTGCGCCTGCGCGAACTTATCGACCAAATTAGTGAGCAAGTGGCTGAGCTGGATAACATGCGCCAGCACAGCCAGGAACAAGCGCACCCGGCAACGATATTGCTCAACTTGATGGAACGTATGCAGTTACAGGATGCGAATACCCGTGAGGTACGTCAACTCAAAAAGCAAATCAGCCAGCTGAATACGGGTGACGATGCCAGCGAGGTGTATGAGCAGTTTATCGAGCTGATCAACGATGCTCTGGACAGCGTGGGCGCGGTTGCGCCGGCAAAGTCACGCAAACAGAAACTGCTCGATCGCATTTTGCAGCGTCAGGAAAAGGCGCAGGAGTCACCGGTAGCTGCAACAGAAACAAATGCTGCAGCGGCGGGCACCGAGGCCAAGGCGGAACAGATCCCGCAAGCTGTGCCGCAAAAGCTCATGGCGCCCGCCGTGGGCGATCTTCTGCTGCAACTGGCGCTGCGCATGCCGGATGCGGTCAAGCGCCGGATCAATTTTCAGGCGCTTAAGAAACACACCAATCGCGCCCGGGCCCGCAAGGACCTGATCGCTATCATCGATGTGATTGCGCAACACGTGGAGGCGGCCTACCAGCAGGAGCCGCCGACAATCATTACTATCGATGACGATTCGATCGGTGCGGTTGCCCAGGCCGTCAGCCAGTTTTTCCAGCAATTGAATCCACCACAGGATTTGCAATCCCGTGTCAGTGAACTGGAAAAATTTTACAGCGAACGCAGTAACGATATCGAAGGCCTGATCCATTGCCTGAATTCGCTGGCCGAGGTTGTCGCAGAAATCTGCAGTCGCCTGGCGTTCCAGCGGGACGAGCTGGAAAGTTTTTTCGTGCAGTTGAGCATGCGTCTGGCCGATCTCGATCTTGGTTTACAAAAGACCGGCACGCTTTACACCGAGTCGCACCAGGATAATTTACACATGGACAAGGCTGTCCACGATGAGATACGTGGCATTCAGGATTCCATGCAGGCCGCAGGGGATATCGCGCAACTCAAAACATCGATCCAGCAGCGGCTGGATGCGATTGATCGGCATCTGCTGCGTTTCCACGATGCTGAAAAGCTGCGTTATGAACAGGCACAGCAAACCATTACCGAACTGGGACAAAAAGTTTCGGAACTGGAAAATGACAGCGGCCAGTTACGCACGCGCCTGGAAGAAACCCAGAAACAGGCCATGCGCGATGTATTGACGGGGATACCGAATCGTCAGGCCTATGAAGAACGGCTCGCCAGTGAAATCGCACGCTGCAAACGTTATGGCACACCATTATCGATGGTGGTGTGGGACGTGGACAAATTCAAGGCTATTAACGACAACTACGGCCACGCCGGCGGCGATCGCGTATTGAAGGTCATCGCGGAGTCATTGAGTACCCGTGTACGCGAAACCGACTTTGTCGCGCGTTATGGCGGTGAGGAATTTGTGATGCTCCTGCCGGAGACCACGGTTGATGACGCCATGCGGGTGGCAAACAAGCTGCGCAGCGATATCGAACAGACGCCGTTTCACTTTCATGACAAGCGTGTCGAGATCACGATCTCGGCGGGTGTGGCCCAGTACCATCAGGATGAACTGGTGACTTCCCTGTTCGAGCGTGCGGATGCCGCCTTGTACGCGGCCAAGGAGGCGGGACGCAATCAGGTGAAGTCAGCCGAAGCTGACTGAACCTTATTGGTTGCTGCGTAACTGCTTTTGCAGAATCTTGTAGAATCCCCGAATATCCATCCCGGACTTGGACAGATCCATCATCAGGGTATCCAGCGATACCAGTTCATGATTCGGCCGGCCATAGACTTCCTTGGTGTCGTTATCCGGCGTCTTGATGGTAATCAATCCGGCGCGCGCATCGATCATGGCGCGGATGACAGTCGGTTTTCCGTTTTGCTTGATCAGCAGCGCCATCAATTCCCGCTGTTTCTCTTCCGTTAACTTTTCCTTGGAGTAAGGCGACAGGATCGATAGTGCATCGTCGAACAGTTTAGATATCGCGAGCAAGACTTTAGGGCGCGTGGTCTTGGTCGCGTCGATATAGGCATCCAGCAACAGATCGTTATAGTTGCGTCCACCTTCAGAATCGAGAAAGTTCAGGACGACGGTCACTTCTTCCAGGCTCAGGTTGCCGAACAGGCGATTGTAAACATGCGGCAATACCTGGGAGGTAATACCGCTGACATTGACGGTCGCGGATTTGATTTGCTGGTCCAGTTGCACGTCTGTCCAGCGCTGCTCCGGTTGGCGGCTCTGATTTTGTAGCGCCATGAAATATTCCAGTGTCGTGGTCTGGAAGGTGTTGATGTCGCTGAACATGATTTTTTCAAAACGCGTTTGCAGGCCCGCCCGCTCCGGCGACAACTCCGGTTTTTTTACCGGGATACCCGCCTCCGGATCAGTAAACAGCATCAGGGCGAACACTTGTTGTCCTGAAATTTTCTGCCCCATCGGAGTCACAATCCAGTTATAGGCCTGTTTGAGCAAAGTGGAACGGCCGTTTTGCGCCATGTATTGCAGCATGCTGTTTTTGATATCGACGAAATTCTCATCGACAATCTTTTTGATCTTGTCGGCGTTCTGATCCGTCAGCCCCTTGAGCAGGTTCTGGTCACCATTGAGCAGACTGGTCTTGATGTTATCCAGGAGCAGGTCATCAGCATTGGCCTTCCAGAGTTTGAGCACCAGGTCCATGTTGCTTCCGGCGGCAGTATTGGCTGCTGTCACGGTCATGGAGTTGCACAGTAACAGGACGGACAGGCAGGTTATAGTGAATAACTGCCACGTGCGTACCAAGATTGTTTTGCGAGGGTAATTAATTTGGGGTTGTGATACTTGCCGGGTTCTCGGTGATAGCGTCATGGTTTAACCAGTCTGTCAGATTGTGATTAAGGAATTCTTCCACGTTCATGTAGTAAGAGCCGCTGCCGGAAAAGGTCAGGCCAATGAGGCCATTCATAATGTTGACCGATCCTGAACGTAGATACACGCTATCGTCCGTCTGGCGCAGGGCCTTTAATTGTGCGAACACAAGTGGGATCCTGTCGAGTTCGAGTTGGGTATGCCGATCATAGCTGCGCTTTGGGTAACGCAGGAACAATTCGGGGTTAAGCAGTTCCTCGACCTTGTGCACTGTGTAGACAAGCGGGTCATCCACCGACCACAGGCTGGCGTATGCGCTGTTGAAATGCAGTGCGCTCTGGAATATCCCGTGTTCCTGCATCAGTGTGCTTAATACATAAATGAGGTAATCGATATTGGCATCGACTTCGCTATGCTGGCGGGCAGGCTTTGTCGAACCGGCGGTGCGCGCAGCGTCGCTGCGCAGCACCTGCATGCGCTGCAGCGGCGTACCGCTCATATTGGGCAAATCCTTGATATGGAAGTCGGCGGCGATAAACCCGAGCAGCCGATCCTCTAGCCGCACTGCCTGTAGCGCCGTAATGCAGGGCTGCATACTGCGCTGACTCAGATACGCGGCGGAAAGCGTCATGCCCTTGAACGGCAGAATCCCCTGCAGATAAGGCCTTGCCGACAGGTCCTGTCCTCGCCAGGTATTGTCGATGCCATGCCGGGTGATGTTGCCACAGAGCTGACGGCCCTGGGTATCGATGGCATACAGTAACTGGCAGTGCGGTAGCTTGCACAAGCTGGATTGCAGGGTTTGTGTCAGGATTTCCGCGTTATCCCAGCACGACGTTGCCATCGCGGCCAGTTGCTCCAGGGGAGCCTTGAGCAGGCTGGCAAGGAGTTTCTTTTTGTGCGAAACCGCTTCTTTAGACCACACGGTAGTGTCCTTCAGGTGTCTCTCAGGAATTTAATCGAAGTGGCATTCCCCGGAAAGTGAATGCCCAGGCAGCAGCCTATTAAAGTACTGTTTTAAATTAGGTTATGAGAACTGGATTCCCAATCCGCCAATTATTAGAAGCCATAGCGCCAAGTCAATACTGTGAACTGGCTCACACCTAAATATTTTTACCTGGACGGTGGCGCAAGGTATATCAATGGCTGAAAGCCGTATTTCGCAGTCCAGAGGTAAATAAACCCGCGACTTTTGCCGATAAACCCGGCGAGACACACAGTTTTAGGTACCTGCATGAGTCTACAACAGGAATGGTATATCCCCTTTCAGAAGGATGGCGTGACCCTGCGCGCGGCGCTGGCCACGCTACCCGCGTCGGGGGGAGAGATTCCCCTGATGCTACGTTTGCAGCGGGATCCGGATCTGTCATTTCTGGGGCAGCTGGTGTTTCGGGCCGGGTTGACCCAGCAGCAGCATGACTGTATCCATGTCCTGCTGGGCCGTGGGTTCCTGCCCATGGATCAGGCCTTTGTGCTGGGTTTTACCATTGGTTGCAGCAAGAAGGCCGTCATGCCCGAGCACAGGCTGCATGGCGAAGTCGGCAGGCACTTTTGCAAGACGCTCCCCTTGTTTGGCGAAACGGAAGCCACTGTGTTCAAGGAAGGGATCAAGCTTGCCTATATGTCGTTTTGCGCGCCGCTGGAGAACTTTGATTTCTTGCCCTGGCAGGACAAAACGCTACGCGAACTGCGGGAGGCCGTCGGCGTGGAGCCTGACCTGTTGCTGGCATATTACGCCGTTGAAAAGCATCGCTATCCCCATTCCATTGCATCACAGCGCCTTTTGCCCTCACCCGCGCAAGTTGCCGGCATCTGAGTTAGCCGCCGGGTCGAGTTCGCGGATGGATTTGCCAACCCGTAGCTTGGTGCGATGCCATTAACTTTGGCATAATCCGGCGAAATGACAGGTTAAGGTCCATGTTGGCGCGACGCAGTCTTCTTATTTGCTTGGTGTTCTTGTTGCTTGGTGGCTGCAGCTTGCTGCATCACGAGGAGGACGCGGATGCACTGAAGGAAGCGCAGAGCCTGCTCGAGGCGCAAAAGGATCAATACGGAGATCCGATCCCGGTACACCAGCCACTGCGCATCAACTACACCATTTCACGCAAACCCCAGATCGATCGGGATCTTCGGATCGATTTCGAATTCATTGCGGAGAAGGCGATTCCTGTTTTACGCATCGGGATGACCACCAGCGACGGGCTGGAGCTCGACAGTTCCGACGTGCTCGAGCGTTATCTGGATGTCAAACCGCGCCAGACCTTTACCAAGACCGTGATGGTTATCCCAAGGTCGGAAAACGAATTTTATCTCAATCTGTTTGTCGTAACCGAAATCGGCGAAGAGAAACTGGCCAAGCATATCAAGATACCGATTGCGCTTGGTGAGTATGCCTTGAAAAAGCCAACACCGCAGTAAGCCTGAATCCCCGTCTCGGCAGCCTGTGTTGGTCGCGTGTAATCACCACGGCGAATAATGGTGCGGATAACCCGATAAAACATGAAACCGACACGCAGGCAATACATTGCAGGGATCCTGTTGCTGGGTGTCGGGGGTTATGGTCACGCCGAGATCTACCGCTGTGTGGATGACTCGGGACACGTGATTTTCACGCAACACCGCTGTGCCCCGACGCAGGAGAGCGAGCGCGTCAATCTCGGCAATGTCGATGTCAACCGTAAACCCAAACCCGCGGTCTGCAGGCAGGTCGAAAGACTGGCCGAGCTGTTGTTTCCCCATATCAACGAGACCGATTCGATTCTCGATGTCTATACGCAGCTGGGTGGACGTGAATATTTAAGCGCCGGTGTCACCGCCGCGGTCAACTATGTATTCAACTATCGTTACAATCCCAAGGCGGGAAAAAACGAGGTGGTGGCGTTGACGCACGCCAAATGTCTTGACGGCGGATTTGGTCGAATCACGGAAAAGGATCTGCCGGACTGGGACAGGATCAAGTACAAGCAGGAAAAACCGGCTGAAGCGAAGCCAACAAAGGAAGAACAGGCGCAGCTGGAAAAGACCTGCGCACAATACGATACGAAATTGACAGAGTTGCACAAGCAGCTGGAGACGACCAAGGATAAAAGCAAAAAACTGCAGGTGCGGGTCGATTTGGAATACTACGAGGGGCTCAAGCGCAAGCAATGTAAAGCCGCCGATAAGAAATAGCATGTCTTATACTGGACGAGCATGGAAGGTCGCTGTTGGGAAATCAAAGCATCTGAAGGACATACGCGTGAAAAAAAAGTGGGCCGGGAGCCGGCCCACCAAGGCCTGCGTCAATAGACAACAGGAGAGACATCGACTCGTACACGGATGAATTTGCCCGGCGCCTCATCCGTGCGCGTGGTATAGAGCTGGCCCTTGTAGCGGTAGGTAACGCGATAACCTTCCAGTTGTTCCTGGGTTTGGTAACGCACATGCGTATCGCAGCGATCCACGTACCCGACTTCTTCATAATAGGTATCCGCGCCGCGCGCCATGCTCTTACCGACGGCGGCACCGATGATGGCGCCCGCCAGCGTGGCGCCGCCGCGGCCATTATCGATATTGTGACCGACGATACTGCCGACGATGCCACCGACTACGGCGGCACCGTCGCCGTTGCGGCTATAGACCGGACGGCGGACTTCCTGTTGGTAGCACTCCTGTTGCGGCACGGCGACGCGCACGATGCTGGTAATCGGTTCGACGCGCACGACGCGCGCCTGGTCGTAGTACGCGTCATGCTGGCGCCAGCCGCCGGCAAAGGCGGTTGTCGACAGGGCGGCCAGGACGGCGCTCAGGCTCACGGCGATGATCTTGTTCATATTGACTCTCCTATTTGTCGTAGCGTTGGCGACAGTGTGTGGCGATCTGGCTTAACTCAAACTGAATGGTAATGTTCCCTCTTATCAATGGCTTAACCGAAATGGCGGGGTTTGAACCGGGGCTCGCCGTGTACAAAGTGAGCAATGCGGGATAAGGTGTTCATGATCGGGAAACGCAAAGGGGCACACCATGTTCGAGGCGGTCTGTCTGGGACGGAGCATGTCGAAGTCCGAGTTCAAGGAACAGGAAAGCGTATTACGGGGAAAACTGCTGGATGCCCAGTTTGCCCTGAAGGAAAAAGACAAGGCAGTGTTGATCATCCTCGCCGGTGTCGATGGCGCGCGCAAAAGTGACGTCATCGATGCACTCAACAAGTGGCTGGATACGCGCAATATCCAGGTCCATGCCTTCTGGAACGGGAGTAACGAGGAAACCGAACGTCCGTTTTACTGGCGTTTCTGGCGGCGTTTACCCGCGCGCAAGACCATCGGGATCTTCTATGGCGGCTGGTACTGGCAGGCCTTGCGTGATTTCACTTTTGGCAATATCAACGACCGCGATTTTGATCAGGCCTGTCACTTGATGCGCGAAACCGAATGCATGTTGCATGACGACGATATGGTGATCGTCAAGCTTTGGTTACACATCGACAAGGACGAACAAAAGAAACGCCTGAAGTCACGGCGCAAGCGCCTGAAGGCGGCGCATGTCCCGGTAACCGATGCCAAGATTTATAAAAAATATGATGACTACATCAATGCCGCCCAGCGTGCGATCCGGATAACCGATAACGTGCGCTGTCCCTGGCATCTGATCGAGGCCACCGATGCATACTATCGCGATTACACCGCGGGACAGGTCGTGCTGGAGGCCATGCAAAAGGCGGTCGGGGAACATCGTTCGGATGAACGCCGTCGCATTATTCACAAGACCACGCTGGCAGTGGAGGCGGATAAGACAGTGCTGGATGAACTGGACCTGTCGGTCTCCACACACGCAAAAGATAAGGAGACATTAAAAAAGCGCCAGCATCAGTTGAATAGTCTGGCCTGGGAGTGCTTCGATCAAAAGCGCTCGGCGGTACTGGTCTTTGAGGGATGGGATGCCGCAGGCAAGGGTGGCGTTATCCGCAGGATCACCTCCGCTATCGATTCGCGTCTGTATCGCGTCATCTCCATTGCCGCTCCCAGCGATGAAGAACTGGCACAACAGTATCTATGGCGCTTCTGGCGGCAGATTCCGCGCGCCGGCTATTTCACGTTATACGATCGCTCCTGGTACGGCAGGGTATTGGTGGAGCGCGTCGAAAACCTGGCAAACGAGCAGGAGTGGGGCCGCGCCTATGAAGAGATCAACAATTTCGAAGAGCAACTGGTGGACCACGGCATGCTTTTGCTGAAATTCTGGCTGCACATCGACAAGGATGAGCAACTGGAGCGCTTCAAGGAGCGCGAAGTCACGCCATGGAAAAATTACAAGATTACGCCGGATGACTGGCGCAATCGCGAAAAGTGGGATGCCTATAAACTGGCGGTACACGACATGGTGGCGCGCACGAGTACCGACAAGGTTCCCTGGCATCTGATCCCGGCCAACGATAAAACGCTGGCGAGGGTCAGAATCCTCGAAACCATCTGTGATAAACTCGCGTCCGAACTTGACTAGAGGTCGTGTCTGCATGCGTGGTTACGTGCCCCCCGATCCGGAAACCAGTGTGTCACAGGAAAGATGTGCCGTGATTTATACTCCACGCAAGAGCCGTACGCGTTTCCCCGCGGGTTGTGTCGAGATCATGGAAGATGCGCAAAGCGCGATTACGGCAGCCGGTGCTCGCGAGAAATCTTATGCCGCGCGCGTACTGGGTCCATCGAAATCTTCCGAGGGCCAGTTCATTTATTATCTGGTGGAATGGCTGAGTTGAACGGGTTGAGTACGCTGTGGCGGTAATCTGGCAAAAGCGCGTTGAAGGCAAGCAATACGAAGTGCGCGGCGCCGGCCGCACCCGGCGTCTGTATACCGATGGTGTCTTTCACAGCCAGTATAATCCCGGGCGCAGCCTGACCGGTAACGTCTGGGATCTGTTAAGCCTGCCGAGTTTTTTTCTGGAGGCCACCCAGTTGCGCAGGGCGCTGGTGCTGGGTGTCGGCGGCGGTACGGTCATTCGCCAGTTGCGGCGATGGTATCCGCACGTCGAGGTCACCGGTATCGAGCTCAATCCCACACACCTGTATATCGCGCGTCGCTTTTTCGATCTGGACGATCCGGCAGTAACGCTTATCGAAGCGGATGCCATCGAGTGGATGCAATGTTATGCCGATGCGCCATTCGATTTGATCGTCGATGATCTGTTTTTTGAGGAAGACGGCGAGCCTTGCCGCGCAGTCAGCGCCGATCGGCAGTGGCTGCGTACGCTCACCGCGGCCCTGAGTGCGCACGGCATGCTGTCCATGAATTTTATTTCCAGCCGCGACCTGCGTGACAGCGCGGTCTTTCACAATCGTTCCCTGCAGTCACGTTTCAAGAACGCTTACCGTTTCATGACGCCGCTGTATGAAAACAATATCGGCGTATTCCTGAGTCGGCCACAGACGCTGAATCAATGGCAGCAACGCATTGCTGACCAGGCGCCGTTACAAGCGGAATTTGCCGAGAAGCGGGGCAAGTATCAGATACGCAAACTTAAATATTAATTCGGCTTTTCAGCGAGTAGATCGTTGAGAAAATCCAGGTAGGCCGGTTGATCCCACGGTCGGCCACCGAGGGCCAGATAGCGGCGCCTGCCCTGCGGGTCGATAAAGAAGGTCGTCGGCAGACCGCGCGGCGCCCACAATTCCGTGAGCTTGCCCTGGCGATCCATATAACTGTGTAATGACGGTGCCACACTCCCGAGAAAACTGAAGATCGTGTCCTCATCTTCGGCGGTGTTGATCAACACGATGTCGATAGGCCTGTCCGCCATTTTCTGCACAAGTTTTTCGATGATGGGCATCTCCTTGCGGCAGGGTCCACACCAGCTTGCCCAGAAGTGCAGAAAGACCCATCGGCCCCGGCTTTGCACCAGCGAGTAATGTACGTCATCGAGATCGCTCACGGTGAAATTCGCCGCAGCGGCGTTATCCAGGCTGATGATGCCGGGCGGGAGCTCCGCGGCGACGGCCTGCCAGGGTTGTAGCAGTAACAGGGTTATGGCGAAGATAAGTCGACGCATAGGTTTAGTCTCTGGCGCAGTAGATGTTCTCGAACTTCACGTCATACATTTTGTTTTTTTGCTGACCGACAAAGATCTGGCCGGTGATGGTGATCGGCTCTTCCGTGCGCGTGAGTGTGATGTTGCCGCCTTCGCGTTCGTTCGGCCGATAATCCAGTTGTTCGGGTGACAGGGTCCAGCGAAACGTGGATTGAAACCGCGGCTCCAGACCCAGCTGCGTCCAGCGTGCCTGCCAGTCTTCACGCAGTATGCGTCTGAGCGAGCCCTTCGGCGTCGTGAACTGCCAGTTGCCCAGGTCAAACCAGACAATCGTGTCACTATTGTTACGCAGGCCGACGGTAATAAAACACGCCTTTCTGATCTCATCGATGGCGAACCTGGGAAAGCCGCGCGCTTCATAGAATGCCGCCATCTGATTGGGCGTGCGTGGTGCCAGACGCAGGGTGAAATCCGGGTTGCTGAGTTCGGGACGTGTCGGTGGATTGTCGGCGGCAGTGCAGATCCCGCTGAACATCAAGAGCAATACGCTGGAATAAATTCGCATGTGCATAGGCGTCGAAGTTGCTGTGGAGTACACTCTACGGTCGTTGTTATCACGGAGAGTATAGCGTGGTTGATCGATCAAAACATGCCAGCGTGGAAATGTCCTTGCAATGGCAGAGCGCTGATGCAACGCATTGCGAGCGCCAGTTTTTCGAGCGCGTCAATTTCTGGCGCGACGTGTTTCCGGGCCGTCTGGCCGACCGCCTCGATGCAGCGGCGCCGGGCGAATGGGTGAGCGAGGATGTCAGCGCCGAGGACCTGTTGCTCGAGTGCAATGCCGGCGACGTGCGCCAGATCCGGCGTGAACACTTCCGGCCGGATCTCGCCAAGGTGATGAACATCCAGCCGCGCATCGGGCGATTTTATCCACGACATTTTTTACACGGCGTCAGTGATTTGTTTTCGTCAGATCGGCGGCCGTGCCGGATTCTGGATATGGATGCACAAGCCATGCGTATCGATTTCAATCATGCCCTCGCCGGACACCATGGCAGCCTTGGCGGCAAGATCGTGGAGATCCTGGAGTACAAGCAGGAACACGGCGGGCGCTGCAATGACATCGCCCAGGAGATGACGCAGAACGGGCCGGGGATGCAGGCACGTATACCGGAACGGGAAACTGATTTTTTTTCAGACGAGTCGTTCCAGCGCATGGACCCGCGTGATGACAGCGAGTTCTATCAACAGGCGCGCCTGGTGCAGCACCTCGATACGCAGGCCATTGCCCACGTCACGGAGATTTATGCGCGTTTTGTGCAGCCAGGTACCCAGGTGCTTGATCTCATGAGCAGCTGGGTCTCGCACCTGCCAGCCGGATTAACGGAGATCGAGGTCACCGGTCTGGGGATGAATGCCGAGGAGCTGGCGCAAAATTCCCGATTGCAGCGCTATCAGGTGCATGACCTCAACCGTGACCCCGTGTTGCCGTTTGCCGACAACAGCTTTGATAGCGTGATCTGTACGGTATCGGTGGAATACCTGTTGCAACCCGTGGCCGTCTTCGAGCAGGTGCGGCGGGTGCTCAAACCCGGCGGGCGGTTTGTCCTCACGTTTTCCGATCGCTGGTTTCCCACCAAGTGCATCTACCTGTGGACCGAGTTACACCCCTTCGAACGCATGGGTCTGGTCCTCGCCTACTTCCGCGCGGCGGGTGGCTTCAGTGGCCTGGGCAGCGAGAGCATTCGTTATTATCCGCGTCCCGAGGACGACCCCCACGCACAGGACCGGGCCTTTTCCGATCCGGTATTTGCAGTGTGGGGCAGCAAGGCGTCTGTGGCATAATCGCCGCCATGAACGATTTCAGCCAACGCGCCCATGACATCATCGAGGCCGGTCGCAGCCTGTATCAGATGGGGCTGGTGCCGGCGACCAGCGGGAATTTTTCCGCACGCCTGGCAGACGGCAACATTGCCATCACCGTGTCCGGCCGGCACAAGGGCAGGCTCACCGAGGCCGATATCATGATCATCGATGCCGAGGGTGCACCGCTGGATGCGCGTACCCCGTCCGCCGAGACCGGCCTGCATACGCAGATCTACAAGCACTTTCCCGAGACCGGTGCGATCCTGCATCCGCATTCGATGAATGCCGTACTGTTGTCGCAGCGGTATCCGGACTTCGTGACGCTGAGCCATTACGAATTACTCAAGGCCTTTCCCGGCATCACCACCCATGCGACATCCATCGTGGTGCCGGTGTTTGCCAACGATCAGGATATCCCGCGCCTGGCGGGCAAGGTCCAAACCTATCTGGAGAATAACGACGCCGTGTATGGCTACATCATTGCCAATCATGGCCTGTATACCTGGGGCCGCACCATGGCGGACACCCTGCGGCACATCGAGGCATTCGAATATCTGTTTGCCTGCACACTACATTCAGGAGGATGAGCGATGACAAGTTTGACCATCTACGCCGATGACAACAGCGGTTCACCCCGGACGATCACCGACTATGCACAGATTGCGAAGACGCTGAAAGATATCGGCGTGCAACTGGAGCGCTGGCAGGCGGACAAAGTCTTACCGGCGGATGCGGATCAGGAGACGGTGATTGCCGCTTACCAGGCCTCCGTCGACAAACTCAACAAACAATACGGTTTCAAATCTCTGGACGTGGTCAGCCTGCGCCCGGATAACCCGAAGAAGGCGGAGATGCGCGGCAAGTTTCTCGCCGAACACATTCACCGTGATTTCGAGATTCGTTTCTTCGTCGACGGTTCCGGCCTGTTTTACCTGCACGTCAACGGCAAGATTTACATGATCCTGTGCGAGGCGGGCGATCTGATCAGTGTGCCCGCCAATACCACGCACTGGTTCGACATGGGTGAGAATCCGGATTTCAAGTGCATTCGTTTCTTTACCACCGAAAACGGCTGGGTCGGTGATTTTACCGGAAGCGATATCGCCACGCGTTTTCCCGACTTCGATTCGCACCTTGCCGCGCTGGCATGATCAAGGCGATTGTTACCGATATCGAGGGGACGACGTCGTCCATCAGTTTTGTGCACGATGTGCTGTTTCCCTACGCGCGCGCACGCATGCGGGATTTCGTACTGAAGCACGCAGACGATCCACAGGTTGCGTCACATCTGGACGCGGTGCGCCAGGATTGCGCTGCGGATATGGATCTGGAGGCGGTGATCGCGCAGTTGTTGCGCTGGATCGATGGCGACATGAAAGTCACGCCGCTGAAGGCACTGCAGGGCCTGATCTGGGAACAGGGCTATCGTGACGGCGACTTCCACGGCCATGTCTATGACGATGCCTTTGAGAATCTCAGCAAGTGGCACGCACAGGGGATTGCCCTGTATGTGTATTCCTCCGGTTCCGAATACGCACAGAAACTCCTGTTCGGGCATACGCGCTTTGGTGACCTCACGCCCTTGTTCAGCGGCTATTTTGATACCCGTATCGGCGCCAAGGGCGAAGTCAGCGCATACCAGCACATCGTGGAGACATTGCAGTTGCCGGCGGAACAGATCCTGTTTTTATCCGATGTGAAGGCCGAACTCGATGCCGCCCGTGCCGCAGGCCTCAGGACCTGCTGGCTGGTGCGCGATGACGCACCGCAGGCGGCAGCGGCACATCCGCAAGTACACGACTTTAATGCGATCGATCTGAAGGCATTTGGATAAAGGAGAAGGGCAATGACAAGAGAGTTGACCTGGACGGGCGTACTGTGGCGTTTCGTATTTGCCTTGATCGTCGTGATGGGGACATACAATCCCAGCGGTCACTCTTATTTTCATTGGGGCATCATGCACATCCGGCCGTTCGATCCGGTGAAGGCGGTGATCGGGATCCTGTTAGTCATTGGCTGGGTTGTCTATCTGCGCGCGACCTTACGATCACTGGGCGGTGTCGGTTTGATCCTGGTATCCGCCCTGTGCGCGGCCCTGCTCTGGCTGGTGATTGACTGGGGGCTGATCCCCCGGGACAGCATCATGGCCGTAAGCTACTCGGTGTTAACAATCATCAGTATCATCCTGACGGTGGGCATGATCTGGTCCCACGTGCGCCGGCGCCTCTCCGGGCAGGTGGATACGGACGAGGTCGAACACCGCGAATAGGCCGCGGGACAGAGCGCACGGACGTAACACCCTCATTATTCAGGAATTTTTGTGCGCCTATGTCCCGTCACCGCCGCTGAATATCCTCAAGAAATCACCCAATTTCACGATATATATAACAGTAATGTCCCGGGCTGGAAGTCTTCCCGTCCGTGCCCAGTACACAGCAAGACCAGGGGTAATTCATGTCCGACAAAATAATGATCGTGGATGACGATGCGGTCTTATGCGATCTGCATGCAACGTATCTTGATGATTCCGGCTATGACATCCTCATCGCGAATGACGGGATCGAGGCCCTGGAAAAAATTCGCGGTATCGAAGATCAGGTTGCCGTCATCATCACGGATGTCTCCATGCCGAACATGGATGGATATGTCCTCTGTGAAAAGATCCGCGCTGAACCACACACAACCGGCATACCGGTGATCTTTGTGTCCGCCCTGTCGAGCCTGGAAGAAAAGCTCAAAGGCTATGCCGTCGGCGGTGATGATTACATCATCAAGCCGGTCAACGAGGTCGAGTTACTGGAAAAATGTAAGGGACTCATCGAGCGTGTCAGGCAGGTCAAGTCCTTGAGCCAGACCGTCAAGGATTGCAACAGCATGGCGATGGAGGCGATGACCTTCTCCAGCGAATTGGGCCAGGTGATCGAGTTTTATAAAAACATGCTGGCGGCGGAAAGTTATAAGGAGCTGGCTGAGCATATGTTTGAGGCCATGCAATTTTACGGTCTCGTCACCACAATCCAGATTATTACCCCGACCTCGGTCCTGAACCTGTGTCCCGATGGCATCGTCTCGCCGCTGGAAGCCAATGTGATCGAGCTCGCGCGTAAACGTGAACGCTTTTTCGACTTCGGTTCACGTACCATTATCAACTACGCAGACTTTTCCCTGTTAATAAAAAATATGCCGCTGGAGAACCGGGAAAAATATGGCCGGCTCAAGGATATCCTGGGCATGATTGCCAATGGTGTCGAGGCAAAAATCATCCAGTTGAACGATGAAGTGCTGGCCAACAAGAAGCAGGAAATCATCGAATCCATACAGGGTTCATTGAGCAGTATCGAAAATTCCTTTGCGCAGGTACAGAAGGAAAATGTGCTGGCCATCGAGGATATGAATGAAGAACTGAATGAAGCCATTCTGACCATGGGCCTGACACAGTTTCAGGAAGAGAACCTGGAGAAGATCGTAGAGGCCTGTTTAAAGCGTATAAACAAGGCATTTTATAAAGGCATCAATATCCGCGAGAATCTTGCCAACATCAATGAGCAATTTCTGCGCGTAGTCAATCCTTAGTCCATTCCTGAAACTCCATGCCAATGGCGAGGTCTATACCTCGCGTGTGGCATGTCCTGATGATTTTTTTCCCAAGATCCGTCATGATCGCGCAGCCGCGGGTGATACTGGCTCGCGCGTGCCCCATCCGGTTTTAAAGGCAGAAGAAGGACAACAATGGACATCCTGCAGGCAATCATTCTTGGGTTTGTGGAAGGCCTTACCGAATTTCTCCCTGTCTCCTCGACGGGCCACATGATCGTCGTCAGCCAGTGGCTGGGTCTACCGCAGGACAGCGTCAACAAGGCATTTGAGGTGATCATCCAGCTGGCTGCCATCCTGGCGGTGGTTGCCAAGTACCGGGACAAATTCACGCCCAGACACTTCGAGCTCTGGAAAAAACTGGTGCTCGCCTTTATTCCCGTCGGCGCGGTCGGCTTCCTGTTCTATAAACAAATCAAGGCCATGTTTTCCGTCGAGGTCGTCGCCGTCATGTTTATCGTCGGCGGGATCGTGTTCATCGTTATCGAACGTCTGTACAAGGAAGAAGCTGCGCATGTGACCGATGTGGAGCAATTGACGTATCGCCAGGCATTATGGATAGGTGTAGCCCAGGTCTTTTCACTGATACCGGGCACCAGTCGTGCCGGCGCCACTATCGTGGGTGGACTGCTGGTGGGTCTCAATCGCACCGCCAGCGCGGAATTTTCGTTTTTACTTGCCCTGCCGGTGATGGCGGCCGCCAGTGGTTACGACCTGCTGAAACACCATCGCGAATTTAATGACAGTAATTTGTTGCACCTGGGCATCGGCTTCGCGGTGGCGTTTGCGGTTGCCTACATCACCATGAAGCTGTTCATCTCCTTCCTGTCACGCTTTACCTTTGTGAGCTTTGGCGTGTATCGCATTGCCTTCGGGCTGCTTCTGCTGTTGCTGTATCGTTAGCGGGTAAGGGGCCTGCATTAAAATAGTCTGATTGCGGGCGGTCTTGTCCCAAGACTTTTCATATTTCCTGCCTGCTAAAACCGCAGGGGCGCGCAAACCCGGGAATTGTGAACTTCTCCCGTTTCTCTGCACGATTTCGTCTCGTGTCTGCTGCATCGATACAACAAGCGTTGTATCACGCTCACGCCAAAGCCGGTCTCCCTCCCGGATACCTTCAAGAAACTGTCATATTTGCACCTATGTTGTGCATCAGGCCGATTATTACGGCCCAGACTGGTGCGGTATGCGCTGTTTTACGGGTGTGGAGTCCGAAATTCTTCTGTAACTAATTGTTTTAAAAAGATATTAACAATTAATTATGTGCTGGCATGGCGGTTGCTATTTCACTCAGGCAAGCGGGGTGACCCACCCTGAACCAACATTTTTTTAACTTGAACGTTTTTTTTCGGAGGAATTCCATGAGTAACAAACGAACCCTGCTTTCTCTCGCAGTTGCCGCCGGCCTGGGTGCGGTCAGCCTGCAGGCCAGTGCTGCCCCGACTGTTTATGGCGATCTGTCATTTGCCCTGGTTTATACCGGCGCATACACCGATACCGGCGCAGGCAAAGAGTCCTCTTACGCCCTGAGCGACAACGTATCGCTGCTCGGTGTGAAGGGTGAAGCCGCCAAGATCGGTAGCACCTCTTACTTCTACGACTTCAACTTCATCCTAGACGGCGGTAAGCCTAATACTCACCTGGCGGTTGTCGGTATGGACGGTGATTTTGGCAAGCTGTCTATCGGTTCCCGCGTGAACGGCTTGTTCGTTGGCATGGTCGATGGTGGCACCTACCTGACCAACTGGTACTACACCCCGGGTATGTCATCTCTGCAAGTGAGCAATGGCATCACCTTTGAAACCAAATCGATGAGCGGTCTGACCCTGGGTGTGCAGGCGTTTGATTTAGCCAAGGACAAGACATCCGGTGAAACGACTACTAACTACACCGTGGCCGGTTCCTATGGCATGGGTGCGCTGACCTTCGGTCTGGGCTACACCAGCTACTCCGAATACGCTGATGGTACGACACAATACAGCGCATCGAGTGATACCAACATGTTTGGCGATGGCCAGAACGTGTATTCAGGTGTGAACCTCAAGAGTGTCACGGGTGGTAGCGTTGCCTACAAGGCGGACAAGTTCAGCGTGATCTTCGCCTACGACATGCGTAAGCCAAACGACGGTAATGCCAATACCGATTCCATCAACACTGCAATGTTGACCGGTTCGTATGCGGTTAGTCCGAAGACCACCCTGGTGGCCAACTATTCCAACACCGATCAAAGCGGTACGGGCGGCAAGAAGGGTAGCATCATTACCGCGATGGTGTCTTACGCTGCAGCCGACAGCATCCTGTACACCTTTGAAATCCAGAACTCTGATGAAGATGCCAACAAGTCTGGTCTGACCGGTTCCACCGGCGCTGGCGGTACCAAGAGCAACACCGGCTTCGCCGCAGGTGTAATCTACAACTTCTAAGATCTGATACTTTTGCGTAGTACCACAAAGGCGCCTCGATGAGGCGCCTTTTTTATTCATTCCCACTAACTAAATTAACTCTACCTCGTAGCCCCAATCGCATCGTACGAGAATAAATATCAACGTTTCCTAATATTAATAAAACCAAATGTATTTGGCGGCGACGTATTGCATTGTGGAAACGTATTGCCTTGCTAATCCAGCAATGTACAACCATAGTAATTAGCAGGCATCGCCCAATGGGCAAATGTGTCCCATTGGATCCACTGTCACTGCCGTATCGATGTACCACCACGCTGCGACGCGGGTCGCCAAAACAACAAAGTACTACCCGGCCTGTCGCACACCACCAGAAGCGAGGAGGAGTAGAACGATGAAGAATAAATCTGACCAACCAGGAGAATCCAGCCCGGCATCACGCCGAAAGTTTTTACAGACCACCGCCGTACTGGGTGGCGCCGCTGTACTAGGCGCGCCCTTCATTCGCAATGCCGAGGCCGCCAAGGGCCAGGTTTGGAAAGTGCAATCAGTATGGGACGCCGGTACGACCGGATACCGTTTGTTTGAAGAATGGTGTAACAGCATTCAGGAAAAATCCGGTGGCGAACTGGCCTTCAAACCGTTTCCGGCCAAGGCGGTCGCTGCGGATAACAATGCCCTGTTCGATGCGGTCCGCAGCGGTGTGCTGCAGGCAATGAATCCCTTCAGCCTGTACTGGTCAGGCAAGATCCCGGCTTCGGTGTTTTTGTCATCGTATCCGGCGGGTCCGGATCAGACCTCGCAATGGGAAACCATGTTCTACGGGCTTGGCATGCTGGAACTGACGCGCGAGATCTACAGCAAGTTCGGCCTGTTCTATGTCGGACCGATTCAGCACGACGCCAATATTATTCACTCCAAGACACCGGTCGATACACTGGAGCAGCTCAAGGGCATGAAGATCCGTTTGCCGGGCGGGATGGTTGCCGAGGTGTTTGAAAAATTCGGCGTGAGCACCACCAGTATGCCGGGTTCGGACATTTATCCCGCGCTGGAGAAAGGCACAATCGACGCCGCCGACTATGTCGGACCGGCGATTAACTGGGATCTCGGGTTCGCCGAGGTCACGAAGTACATCATCTGTATGGGACCTCCGGGGCAGACTTCCCTGTACCAGCCAGTCGACCTGATGGACCTTACGGTGAACATGGGCGCATGGAAACGTCTCTCGAAGAAAATGCAAAGTTTTGTCGAGGAACAGGTGCAGACCTATTCGGTACATCACTACACCACGATCCAGAAGGCAGACCTTGCCGCCATGGATAAATTCCTGCAGAAGGGCACGACTATCTCGCGTCTGTCGGCGGAAGATGTCAGCCGTTTTCGCAAGGCGGCCGTGCCGGTATGGTTCGAGTGGGCCAAGAAGAATCCCGATGCAACACGCGTCTTCAAGATCCATCTCGACTATATGCTGAACCCGTACATGGGTTATATCACCAAAGACGACATCAAGGGTCTGAGTCTGTAACGTCGATGATGAAAATGGCAGTGGGTGATTGTGCTCGCCCGCTGCCATCTTCGCCCGGTCTTTGGAGGTAGTATGTCTGAATCAGTGAATTTTGTTATGCCTCATTGGTTGTACTGGGGCTGGCTTGCCGTGATGCCGCTTATTTTCATGTGGCTCGCGCGCGATAAAAAAGAAATCAGCAGTAAATCCCGCTCAGGAATTTCCACCACACCCGATGAAGAGACTGCGCTGGCGTATCTGGCCGAAGAAGACCCGGCCTTGCATGCCCCCGGTAACTGCGTTACCCGCTGGCTCGACTGGATCAGCGAACACTCCGGGGTGTTTGTGTCCTTGTGGACGGTGAATGCGGTCTGCGCCTATTTCTACGAAGTGATATCACGTTACGTGTTCGATGCGCCGACGATCTGGGTGCATCAGGCTTCCTATCTGTTGTTCGGCATGCAATATCTGTTGGCGGGTGGCTTTGCGCTGCTGCACGGCGATCATGTCCGCGTCGATGTCGTGTATATCAAATTGCCGAATCGCGCGCAGGTGGGTGTGGACATCTTTACCTCCATCTTCTTTTTTATCTTTGCCCTCGCGTTGTTGGGCACGTCCTGGCGATTCTTTACTGATTCACTGTCCATGCGCGAAGTGACGGATGAGACCTGGCGCATCCAGTATTACCCGGTCAAGGCGATGATGGTCCTGGGCGCAATCATTCTCGCGCTCGCGGGCTTGTCGAAATTGATAAAGGATATTCGCCTGTATCGCGCCCTGGGGAGGAAGACAGCCCATGAGTAGCACTGTTGTCGAGAAGCGTGCAGATGGTGGTGGCCAGGGCAGGTTCTGGCACTATGCCTTGATAGTGACCACGCTGGCGGTGAGTTGCATTGTTGTCGTCGAGTTGATCAACATCCTGTTTTACGACCCGTACGGGGACAAACACTTCCTGTTCACCTTGGCCGGCAGTCTGAGTGATGTCGGTATCGGCAAGCTGACCTTTTTGATGTTCGGATCCCTGGCGGTGCTGCTGATGATGGGCCTGCCCATGGCCTTTGTCGTCGGTGGGCTTGGGGTGGTGTTCATCTATCTGGTCGGTGGCCAGACCATGTTGAATATCATTCCTTCGCGGATCTTTCCGCTGATGGCCAACCCGGACCTCGCCGCGATACCCCTGTTCATCTTCATGGCGTCCATGCTCGAACGCGCCGGCCTGATCGAAGAGATGTTCGATGTTGTCTATAAATGGATGGGCGGCCTGCGCGGTGGCCTGGCGGCGGCGACCATTCTTGCGTCAACCATCCTGGCGGCAATGGTCGGTGTGATCGGCGCGGCCGTGGTCACCATGGGTATCATTGCCTTGCCGGCCATGCTCAAACGCAATTACGACCACAAGATCGCACTGGGATCGATCATGGCGGGCGGCACCCTCGGGATTCTGATCCCGCCGTCGATCCTTGCCATTCTGTATGCCGTGGTCGCACAACAGTCGGTGGGCCAGCTCTATCTGGGCTCCGTCCTGCCCGGTCTGATGTTGTCGGGCATGTACATCGCGTATGTCGTGATCCGCGCCTGGATCAATCCGAAGATGGGACCCTCATTACCGCTATCCGAACGCGTCAACTGGAAGCAGAAGCTGCGTTTGTTACTGAATCTGATCGCCCCGATCTTTCTGGTCTTCCTGGTGCTGGGCCTGTTGTTCGGCGGTATCGCCACGCCGGTAGAGGCCGCGGGCGTGGGTTCGTTTGGCGCCATGATCGTGGCCGCCATGCACCGACGCTTTAATCTGAAGATCCTGCGCGAGGCCTCGATTACCACGGCACGCGCCTCGGCCATGGTCTTGTGGATTATCTTCGGTGCGTCGATCTTCGTCGGCTTTTTCATCCTGCAGGGCGGACAGACCTTTATTACGGAAAGTATTCTCGGCACCGGCCTGCATCCGTACGGCATCCTGTTCTTGATGATGCTGATCCTGATCTTCCTCGGGATGTTTCTGGACTGGGTGGGGATTCTGTTACTCACGGTGCCTATCTTCGTACCCATCATCAAATCACTAAGCTTCGATGGCCTGTTCGGCCTGCCGGCGGTGTCCGGCAGCGACGAGGTCCTGTGGTTCGGCGTGCTCTATCTGGTCAACATGCAGATGTCGTTTTTGAGTCCACCCTTCGGATATGCGCTGTTTTACCTGCGCGGCGTGTGTCCGCCGGAGATCAGCATGGCAACCATCTTTAAGTCTTCCCTGATCTTCCTCGCGATCCAGGCGATAGGTTTGCTGTTGTGTATCTTTATTCCAGGCATTATCACGCTGTTGCCACACCTGGTGTATGGCCACGGGTGAGGAGGGCTTATGCAGATCACGACCGAGTATGAGCTGATCGAGCCAGCCAATGTCGACCTTGGTGCCGCGCGCGAAACAATCCTGACACCGGATGCGCTGGACTTTGTGTCGCAACTGGCGACACGTTTCTCCGAGCGGGTGAAGGAACGGCTGGCGGCACGCACGGCGCGGCAACTGCGTCTGGATCATGGTGAGGCATTACAGTTTCTGCCGGAGACGCGGGACGTGCGCGAGGGTGATTGGCAGGTTGCGCCCTTACCCGCCGATCTGCTGGACCGGCGGGTGGAGATCACCGGCCCGACCGATCGCAAGATGGTGATCAATGCGCTCAACTCGGGCGCCAGTTGTTACATGGCCGATCTGGAAGACGCCAACACGCCAACCTGGACCAATCTTATTGAGGGCCAGAACAATCTTCGCGACGCCGCCAGACATGACATCGAATACGATGACCCGGTGAGCGGCAAGCACTATCGTCTGCAGGAAAACCCTGCCGTGCTGCTGGTGCGTCCACGCGGCTGGCACCTGTGGGAGCAGCACATGCGTGTGGCCGGTGAACCCGTCCCTGGCGCCCTGTTAGATTTCGGTTTGTACTTTTATCACAACGCCCGCGCCTTACTCGCACGCGGCAGCGGTCCGTATTTCTATCTGCCGAAGATGGAGAGCCATCTGGAGGCGCAGCTATGGAATGATGTGTTCAATTTCAGTCAGGATACGCTTGGCATTGCGCGCGGCAGCATCAAGGCGACGGTATTGATCGAAACCATTCCGGCCGCCTTCGAGATGCACGAGATCCTGTACGAATTGCGCGAACACTCCGCCGGCCTCAACTGCGGGCGCTGGGATTACATCTTCAGTTTCATCAAGCGTTTCCGTAATCGTGCTGAATACGTCATCCCGGACCGGCAACAGGTCACCATGACGCAACCGTTCATGCGCGCATATACGCAACTCGCCATCCAGACCTGTCATCGTCGTAACGTGCACGCCATGGGCGGCATGGCGGCGCAGATCCCGATTAAAAATGATGAAGCGGCCAATCAGGCCGCAATTGATAAGGTGCGCGCCGACAAGTTACGCGAGGTCACGGATGGTCATGACGGTACCTGGGTCGCGCATCCGGCGCTGGTGCCGGTGGCGCGTGAGGTGTTCGATGCCCATATGCCGACAGCCAACCAGATCGAGCGTAAACGCGAAGACGTGCACGTCGAGAGTGCCGATCTGGTTGAAGTACCCGTAGGTGAACGCAGCGACGCAGGCCTGCGTTATAACATCCGCGTCGGCATCCAGTATCTGGCGGCCTGGCTGGGTGGTTCGGGCGCGGTCCCAATCTATCATCTGATGGAAGACGCCGCGACCGCGGAGATTTCGCGTGCCCAGATCTGGCAATGGCTGCATCACCACGCCGTGGTCGGCGGTGCGAGACTCACCAGTGAACGTTTGCGCATGACCTTGGATGAGGAGATGCAACAGGTGCGCAAGGAAGTCGGCGCGGAGCACTTCGATCGTGGCCATTTTCAGGAGGCGCGCGAGATCTTCGAACACCTCTGCCTGGACCGCGACTTCGCGGAATTTCTCACGCTACCGGCCTACGCGCGGTTGCTGCGCAATGAAGGATTAAAGACGAAACATGCCTAGCTTTGGTTGTTTGATATTGTCTTACGCTTATAGCTATCCCGCCTGAGCAAGTCTCGGTAACGTTGCCACACCGGCGATTCGGAGCGGTGCGGCAATATGTCACATTCCCAGAATTTTTTGCCTCCCTATAATGATGCGGCGATTTATCGAGAAGAATATTGGGGAGCATCATGTCCAGAATCCTGCCCGTCACCGTCATGGTGTCGATGTCATGTATTGCATTTGCCGAAGAGCCAACCGTATTACCCACCGTTACCGTCAGCGCGACAGCTGACAACGCCGAGCTGGAGGCTGCAAAAGAAAATGCAGCCAGCGTGGCGGATTTGCTGAAGAATGATGGCGTGGATTTTTCCAGTGCCGGCGGCATGTCCGCGCTGCCGTCACTCAATGGCCTAGCGGACGATCGTATCCGCATCCGGGTTGACGGGCGCGAAGTCACGTCGGCCTGTGCCAATCACATGAACCCGCCGCTCTCTTATGTCGATCCACAGCGGGTCGGCAATATACAAGTGCTCAGTGGCGTGACGCCTGTGAGCATGGGCGGCGACAGCATTGCCGGCACGATTATCGTCAACACGGCGGAACCGGTGTTCGCGCAGACAGCGGGCGAGCTGCGTAAGGAAGGCAGCCTGTCGCTGTCGGCCAGCAGTATCGATCAGGGTTACACCAGCGCGGTAAGTGCGGCGATCGCCAGCGATACGCTGAGCCTGGGTTACGATGCCTCATGGCGCCAGGCCAATAGCTATTACAACGGCGATGGCGGCAAGGTACTAGATACCCTGTACAAGGCGCGTAACCAGTCGCTCACCTTTGCCGCGCAAGGCGATGGCAGCAAGTTCATCTGGCGCGTCGGCGAGCAACGCATTCCGTATCAGGGATTTCCGAACCAGTACATGGACATGGTCGACAACCATGGCGTGTTCTCCGACATGGCGTATAACAATAGCTTCGCCTGGGGCAAGCTGAATACGCGCGTGTACTGGCAGGATACCAAGCATGAAATGGGCTTCTTTACCGATGAGAAGACCGGCACCATGCCGATGTTCACGCACGGCGTGGATCTCGGTTATGCAGTGAGTGCGGACATGCCGCTATCCACGATTCACCTCTTGACGGTGGGTAACGAATACCACCGTCAGCGCCTGGATGACTGGTGGCCGCCGGTGGCCGGCTCAATGATGATGGGGCCGGATACGTTCTGGAATATCAATGACGGCAAGCGTGATCGTTTTGCCCTCTATGCCGAAATGAAATCGGAATGGAATAGCCGCTGGATGAGCAATCTCGGTATCCGTGGCGAAATCGTGCGTATGAATACCGGCGAGGTGCAACCCTACAACCCGACGGTCACCGCGATGAACGTCGACCCCACCTATGCGGCGGCCTTCAATGCCAGCGATCGTGCGAGAACCGATAATAATCTCGACCTGACCGCGCTGACGCGCTTTACGCCAAAACCGACGGCCAGTTACGAATTCGGTATCGCACGCAAGACGCGTTCGCCGAATCTGTATGAGCGTTACGCCTGGGGCCGCAACACCATGGACATGCGGATGATCGGCTGGTTTGGCGATGGCAACGGTTATGTCGGCGACCCCGACCTCAAGCCGGAAGTGGCCAATACCGTCAGTTTTGCCGCCAACTGGCATTCCCCCGATGCCAAATGGGGCGTGCGGGTGGCACCGCATTTCAGTTATGTGCAGGATTTCATCGATGTCGACACCATCGGCAGCTTTCATCCTTATAATATTGCCAGCGTGACCCGGGCCCTGTTGCAGTTTGCCAATCATGATGCGCGCCTGTGGGGGATCGACGTGAGTGGTAATTACATGGCGTGGGATAACAGTCAGTATGGTCTGGGCCAGATCAAGGCCAGGGTCGCCTGGACGCGCGGCGAGCGCACCGATGGCGGCGACCTGTATCACATCATGCCGCTGAACGCCTCTATCAGCCTTGAACAGATGGTCGCACCCTGGACGAACATGCTGGAGCTGCAACTGATCGACAGCAAGACCATCGTCGATGAGCAGCGTTACGAACCGGAAACGAAAGGTTATGCATTGGTTAACGTGAGCACGCGTTACCAGTTTACCGACAAGGCCAGCCTGACATTGGGCATACGCAACATGCTCAACAAGCAGTACGACCTGCCGCTGGGTGGCGTGAGCCTGGCGGAACTCAAATCCAGCATGACCGGACCGTTGTTGCCATTGCAGGGGCCGGGCCGATCATTTGAGGCGGCGTTGAATATCAAGTTTTGAAGTGCATAGGTAGTAAGCTTGAGCCGGTGCGGGTATACCTCCCCGCACCGGTTTCTTTTTAGCTATTCTTCCGGCTTTTCCGATTGCCGATCCTGTAATTTACTCAGGATGCGTTGGCGCGATGCGTCCGACAGCGTCAACTCTTTTTCCTGTGTCGCCTCACGATGTTCGGCGTAGTGTTTGCCTGCCTCGCGCAGGATCTCGAATTGTTGCAGCGTGCGCGGGCAGGACTTGCAGATCAGCAGGTGCGCATGCATGCGCAGTTTCTCGCCGAGGCTGAGTTTGCGATCCAGTTGTTGCGACATCAGTTCGCTGGCCTGCCGGCAGGAGATCATAATCAACATGGCGCCTGTGCCTCCGCAGTCTCCCTGAGCCAGTTGGCCTCCAGGCACGTCTTCAACGCAAGGCGGGCGCGATGGAGAATGACCCAGCAGTTGGACGAGGTGATGTTCAACACCTCGCAGAGTTCATCGGTTTCCAGGCCAGAGAGTTCACGCAAGGAAAAGATGCGCGCCAGCTTCGGCGGCAACTCATCCAGACAGGCGGCGAAGGCCTCCCAGAAACGATCCTGTTCCAGTGTCTGTTCCGGATTGCCCCAGCGTCGCTGCGGTTCCGCCCACTCGCCGCGCGCATCGAACAGGAGTTTATCCAGGCGGTCACTATGATCGTCAGCATTGGCATCGTCCTCGGCAAACTGCGTTGTGTGCGATTGCTTGCGCAGGATATCGATGACCTTGTGTTTGAGAATGCCGGTGAGCCAGGTACGCTGACTCGAACCACCGGTGAAACTCGCCACGGCCTGCAAGGCTGCGAGCAGGGTCTCCTGCACCGCATCCTCCGCCAGCGCGGTATCGTGTAAATGTTTCATGGCAAACCGAAACAGGTAATCGCCGTGCTCGGCAAGCCAGCGTGCCGGATCCATCGTGTCCTTGTTTGCGTCCATAGTGGCCTGGTTGGTTCACCCTTCGCGGTGTGCAAACGTAACTGGTAAACCAAGAATACCATAAGTTTGTTGGCCTGCCGCTGAGCACTGGCGAACAAGGCGGTGACGCCGTTACTGGAACTGAGGTTCGGCACGGCCCCAGAATCTGGGCACGAGGCGTGTCTTCAGCCAGTAATCCAGGCTCAGTCTGCCGGCACCGCCCAGCAACAGGGGGACAAACATCACCAGATAGATCAGCGGGAGTTTCCAGCCGTTATTGCTGACGTTGTACCCGTTGCCGGCGTGTACGGCATACCACGCTACGATCGTCACGATGATTAACGAAAGACTGAAAAAGCGGGTGCCGAGGCCCAGCACGAGGGCGATGGCGCCGACGAGTTCCGACCAGGTTGCCAGCTGCCAGCTGATACCCGCGGGGATAACATCAAACGGGAACGGAAACTGATGCATGATTTCAGCGAACCAGTTTTCACCGACATACTTCATGACGCCGGAATCCCAGAATTCGTATGCCAGCAACAGTCGCAAGCCGAGCGGGGAGACATAGTGGTGGATGCAATTGAGATTTTTGACAGTGAATTGCCAGAGCGCAACTAACTTGTTCATGATTGGTCCTGCCTTAATGTGGTGGTTGTTATTGCTTGGTCGCAGCAAGCGACAGAAACTTACAGCAATGTTTGAAAGAATTTTTCGGAATTGCAGTCATTAAAAAAACAGCCGCTGTGCCCGGAGTGAATTTGCTCCGCTACACAGCGGCTGATGTGCGTGATTTACTTATTTCGCGCCGCACTTGCCTTCTTTAGGCGTGGCCTTGGTCTTGGCCTTGTCTGCACCGCATTTACCTTCTTCAGCCTTCTTCTCGGCCTTCTTCTTGTCGACGCTGCATTTACCTTCGCCACATTTCCCGTCCTTGGCCTTTTCGGCAAGCTGGGTGTAGCCGCTGGGCAAATCGCTCATGGCGAACGGGTTGCTGTGAGTGCCGGCGGCGCTGGCGAGCGTGCTGGCGGCCATGCTGACGGCAAAGGTGGCACCGATGGCCAGAGCGGCCGGTTTACGAAATTTGCTTTGTTGTGTCATGAGATATCACTCCAATAAAAGTTTTAAAAGTTCCGTTTGCCAGCCGGTAGACGCACAGGGCAAACAGTGGATAGTGGGCGGAAGGTCAGCCGCTGTTTAAGACGCAAACCGTTCCTACCTGGGGCTTAGTCGTGGCAGGAATGGATTACTTACAGGGGAAATGCGCAAAACGCGATTTGTTATAAAAATGTGATATTTGGCCGTGTAAGCGGCCTGCATGCTATCTATATATAAGCATTCTCTGAATCTTCATCTGAAGCAGCGGCGGATTACCCTGCTTCCTATCTATTTTTATCTATGATTGGTATATGAAAAGCCAATTTTAATTTATAGCTGAATGGTTGCATGCTGTGTTCCCACAGTCAGCTGGAGCCGGATGCATCTCCGGTGCAATGCCTATGGGCAGTCAGGTTCACTTATAAAGAGAAGAGCGTAGCGATGGCGTTGGTCAACATGAAAGATTTGCTCAATCACGCCTACGACAATCACTATGCGGTAGGTGCATTCGAAGTCGTGAACCTAGATTTTCTCCGCGCCGTGATCGCGGCGGCGGAACAGGCGCGTTCGCCGGTTATCCTGAACGTGGTGGAACCCCATTTTGATCTCTTTGACGTGGAGTTGTTGTTGCCCGCCGTGGTGCAGGCAGCGAAACGTTCGAGCGTGCCGGTCGCCATCCACATGGACCACTGTGGCAGTCTCGACTCCGTACAAGCCGCGATACGCCTGGGTTGCAACGGGGTCATGTACGATGGCGATAACGCGGAACTGCCTGTCAATATCGAACGGACCCGCAAGGCCGTGGAGCTGGCGCATAGCTGCGGCATCCCGGTTGAAGGTGAGCTGGGGCATGTTGCTGGGATCCGGGACCACGGTGACGAGAATCAGTCCGTGCAAACCTCGGCAAACGAAGCCAGGGTCTTCGTCGAACGCACCGGGGTGGACTTCCTGGCCATCTCCATCGGTACGGTGCACGGACAGGGTAACGGCAAGACGCGACTGGACTTCACGCGGCTCGCGCGCATCAACGAGAGTGTGCATGTCCCGCTGGTGATCCACGGCGGCACCGGTTTGAGCGACCAGCAATATCACAAGCTGATCGATCAGGGTGTCGCAAAGATAAATTATTTTACGGCGCTTGCGGAGTTGACCGTTAATCAGGTCAGAGAAAATCTCTCGCACAAAAACGCCGGTTATCGCGATATGGTCGCCAGTCTGCACGAGAACATGACCGCGGCAGTGCAACGGATCATGCAGGTATGGCGCAGCGCCGGGCGTGCGGCGGAGGTGATGATACAGTGCGGCACCTGGAATAACATCGAACACGTCATTGTGTATAACACCACCGAAACCGATCCGACCGTCATCCAGATCATGTTACGCAAAGGGAAACAAAAGCTCAGCAGTATTCCCGGTGTGATGGATGTGAGAATCGGGCGTGCTACCGATGAGAAGAGTAAATATCGCTATTGCTGGCTGGTGCGTTTCGCGCACGAAAATGTGATCGAACACTACAAGACCCATCCTGTCCACATCGCCTATGCCGACAGTTATTTCCGTCCGATTGCCACAGATCGGATAACCAACGATTATGTAATTCTCGATGACCTGGCATTGGAGCGTGAGCTTCAGGCCTGATGCCGGCGCCGGCACAAGCGAATCCACCAGACGAAAGTAAGTCTTTAGCAATCCCTTGCCGGGGATTGTTCAGCTCGCTATTGCACAGTTCTTGAGTGGCATAGCCTTTAGCCTATTGTTCCTATTTGTAAGTTCGATATGTCAGGCAGGATTCCGCGTGTAGACTCGCCGAGAAATGTTCGAAGTGTAATTAAGATGCTATGAGGACTCGATGCTGTTCATTGTGTGGGTTCAATAAAATGAAATAAAGGTAGCAAAGAATGGAACAGCTAATCACGGTAACACCCTTACTGCTTATTGCATCCGCCATCCTGACCCAGGTCCTGTCAGTGAAGCTTGGACGGCGCGTGGCATGGTTGAGTGTCAGCGCAATCAGTATCGGCTTTGCGCTTACGCTTGTGATCCTGGGATTGGAAGTGGCGGGGCTCGGCGGCCAGCATGTGAGTACTTCGCATGCCTGGGGTGTCTTGCTTACCGATCCCCTGAGCGCGATCATGAGTACGCTCATCGCCGGCATCAGCCTGATCGTTCACCTCTATTCAGTGCGTTATATGGCCGAGGAACCGGGCTACGCACGTTTCTTTGTGCTGCTGGACCTGATGACCGCCTCCCTGCTGGTGATGGTTGCCGCCGGTGATCTGATAACCCTGCTGATCGCCTGGCACGCCATCGGCGTTTTACTTTACTTCCTGCTTGGCCACGACACGCGCCGCCAGAGTACGTTTCGTTATGCGTTCTGGACCTTTATCACCTACCGCATTGGCGACCTCGCCCTGATCGTGGCGGCGGCGATTTTATTTCATGCCTACGGCACCTGGTCACTCACCGAGATCTTCGCGGCGATTCAAAGCAGGCCGGACGCGACCACCTTCATGGGCATGCCGGTGGCGGAGGCAACGGCGGTCTTCCTGGCGCTGGCGGCGTTTGCCCGCTCCGCACAGTTTCTGTTGCATAACTGGCTGCCTTACACCATGGACGGACCGACACCGGTGTCGGCGCTGATGCACGCCGGCATCGTCAATGCCGGCGGCTTTCTGGTGAACCGTTTCGCGCCGGTGTTCGTGCACGCCAGCGACGTCTTGCACTGGTTATTTGTCGTCGGCCTCATCACCGCCGTGATCGGTTCCGTGCTGATGCTGACGCAGAACGATATCAAGAAATCCCTGGGCTACTCGACCATGGGCCAGATGGGCTTCATGATCATGGAGTGCGGCGTCGGCGCATTCTCCCTGGCGATCTATCACCTGATCGCGCACGGACTCTTCAAGGGCACCTTGTTCCTGGGCGCCGGTGGTGTGATCAACGAGGCCCGCCGCGACGACGGTGTGCCCAAAGACGATCTCTACACCTTCGTGGTGGAACGCAGACCGGCACGGCGCCGCCCGCCCTGGTTGATGATGGCGGTGATTACCCTGGTCGTCCCGGCCCTGGTACTGGTGCTCGCCCACTGGCTGGTGTCGCAGGATGTCTTTCAAAAACAGGGCGCCATCGTGCTGCTGTTCTTTGGTTGGGTGACGGGCGCGCAATTGATCTTCGCGACCTATCGCATGCGTTCGGAACGTTCGGGGCAGTTGCTCACGCTCGTACTGTCTTCCTTCACGGTGGTGGTGGTTGGCTATACCCTGATCAGTCACGTGTTTGAGTTGTTCCTGTATCCGGATCCCGGCTTTCGCGAACTGATTCATCAGGCCTCCAACATCAATGTCGTGTGGTTCGACATCCTGATCATCTTCACCACCATCGTGATCGTGCTGGGCTGGTTGCTGACCTACTATTCGGAACAGAACGGCAAGCGTGCGCGGCGGCGTAGCGGCCGCGTGTGGTTGAGTTTTTATGCCTTGATCTCCCGCGAGTTCTATCTGGCGGATCTGTATGCCTGGTTCACGCGCATGCTGTTGCGTACGGCCGAGTGTCTGAACATCTGGCTGAGGTGGGCGTGATATGTCGACTCTGATGTTACTGGTTGCCGGAATCTTTCTGCCGCTGTTTCCCTTCAGCATGTTGTTCAATCTACTGTACGCGCGCGTGCGCCATCCGATCCTGCGCGGACTGCTGTTACTGGTCTGGCCTCAGATCGGCCTGCTGGTCGTATTCGCCTTTGGCGTGAAAGTCCCGAACTCGCTCCTGGTCTGGGCGATGCTCACTGCGCTGTTATATGCACTGCGGGCGCTGGCCCTGCGCGAGCTGGGTCTGTGGACCAGTTTCGTGGGGACCTCGGCCTGGGCATTGCTCTGGGTATTGATTGGCAATGGCGACACTCTGTTTCACCTGAAGTTATTCAGTCTCGGCATCAGCGTGCCATTGGTGCTGTTGGCCTTGCTGGGCGCGGGGCTGGAGCGGCGCTTCGGCGCGGCCTATCTCGGCTTGTATGGCGGTTTGGCCCAATCCGTGCCGCGCTTCACCGGCGTGCTCGTGGTGGTGGTGCTTGCCATTGTGGCGACGCCCTTGTTTCCGACCTTCTTCGCCATGCTGTCGATGATCATCAAGACCACGCCGGTGACACCCTTTGTCGCAATCGGTATCGGCATCGTCTGGCTGTTATGGAGCTGGGCGGGCGCGAAACTGTTACAGGGTTTGATTGCCGGCCCGGGACAGCTCGCCGTGACGGACATGAGTTATCTCAATATGTGGCTGTACATCGCCGTGTTGGCCGGACTTGCATTCACCGGCGTGTACTGGTTGGGGGCAATGATATGAGTGTAGCGATAGGACAACAGTTAAAGATCCGCAGCATGATCTATGTCGCGGCGGAGCCGGTGCCGTATTTCTGGCCCATGCGCGCCTTCATTCACCATAACCCGTTACACGGCCTGGAAGACTATCCGTTTCAGGACGCCGTGAAAAAAGGTGCGAGCCTGTTTCACGGCCAGACCTATCTGCCGCGTTCGCTGTACCAGCAATACCTGGCGCAGGGCAGGATCGATCACGAACGCCTGCAACAGGAAGTCGCGCGCTTCCTGGCGGAGCGGGCAGCCATCCCCGGGGTTAACCTGCAGGAAATGTTGCTGACCCTGCTGACGCGGGTTGATGCGCCGGTGATGCTGCCGACGAAACTGGCAGGCGATGCGGATATTCACGCCGCCTGGCAAGGCAGGCCCCTGCCTGCGGCGTCGCAACCTGAACCTGAAGTTGTTGCAGATCGTCTGCAGCACGCCTTGTTGAAAGAGAAGACCATGTACGAGGCAGTGGATGCCCTGTACGGCACCGAGATCGGCGCGAGCCTGGATGAGCTCGTGATCAAGAGTTGTCTGGACTTCTTCGATGAAGGGCAATCCGTCTGGCGCATGCCGAACCGCGAACAGGGTTTCTTTGCGGCGTGGCGGCAGGTGGCCCGGCGCAACATTCGCTTGTTCCTGCGCGGTTTGCACATTCACGAGATCCTCGCGGTGGATGACAGCCCGGAAGGCGTCATTGATTACGTGATGAAGACCCTGCAGGTACCGGAAGACGAGTGGGTAAACTTTTTCACGCGGGAACTCGCGCGCCTGCACGGTTGGGCCGGGTTTATCCGCTGGCGCGCCAATGCCAAACACTATCACTGGGCCCAACACTATCCCGGTGACCTGGTGGATTACATGGCGGTGCGGCTGACCCTGGCGCTGGCGCTGTTGAGCGAACGCGGGCGTCAGCACATTGCCCATACCTCCGCGGCGATCAGTGAATTGATCACATCGCGCACACAAGAGGCCTATCTACGTTACGAGCTTTACGGCGGCGCGGTACTGCCGGCCAGGGCGCATCAGATCGAGATGGCCTTGTTGCGCAGGAACGCTCGGAAGATCCAGCAGGTCTACGCCGAGTACATCGCACAAAAACGTGACGATGAGGCGCAGCGGCAGGGTGCACGCCTGCGATCGTTGCTGGCGCAATCCGCAACGGCAGAAGCGCTGGCCGCGTTGTCGTCAGGGCAGTTCGCCGACTTGCTGGCCATGTTGCGAGACTTCGAGCAACAGGAAGGCATGTGCTGGTTGCGGGCCATGGAGTCGCATGCCATGCGCCATCTGTTGCAAGGGATCAACACGACACCACCTGAGGCGCGGGAGAAACGGCCGTTTGTGCAGGCGCTGTTTTGTATCGATACGCGTTCGGAACGAATCCGGCGGCAACTGGAAACCATCGGCGATTATCAAACCTTCGGCATTGCCGGCTTTTTCGGGGTGCCAGTCAGTTTCATGGAGCTGGGTAAAGGCAGCGAGACGCACCTGTGCCCGGTGTTATTGACGCCGAAGAATGTCGTGCTGGAGATGTCCATGCATGGCGGACAGGAGCCGGCCGCGTTGGGTGCGCTGGAGAAGGCGATCCATGCACTCAAGGAATCCATCCTCACACCGTTCGTGACGGTCGAGGCCATCGGTCTGTTGTTCGGTTTCGACATGGTGGGCAAGACGATTGCGCCGCGCGCCTATAACCGCTGGCGGCATCGCCTGCATCCGCAAAAACCGGTGACGCGCCTGTTGCTCGACAAGCTCACGCGCGAACAGGCGGACTCCATCGTCCGCGCCGTGCAACGCGCCGTGATCGTGAAGGCGATGGAACTGGAACTGGGCCTATCTACCGAGCGCCTCACCGACGAGTTGATCCGCGACCTGCGCGAATCGGCCATGGAACATGACGAGAGTTATCGTCGCCATGCCCAGGAACTGGGCGTCAGTGAAGAGCAACTGGAAAAATTTATCGGGCGTCTGCGTGCGGGCTATCGCATCAACCCGGCCTTCGCCCAATTGCAGATGGAGCGGCTCGGGCGTATCGGCTTCTCGCTCGACGAACAGGTGCGTTTCGTGAGTCAGGCGCTCAAGTCCATCGGCCTCAAGGACGGCTTCTCCCGTTTCATTCTGCTGGTCGGCCACGGCAGCGCCTCCGAAAACAATCCCTACGAATCCGCGCTGGACTGCGGCGCCTGTGGCGGTAACCACGGCCTGGTCAGCGCGCGGGTGCTTGCGCAAATGGCCAACAAGGCGGATGTGCGCCAGCGTCTGAACGAATCCGGGATTCACATCCCCGACGACGCGTGGTTTGTCCCGGCCCTGCACAACACCACGACCGATGAGATCACGGTGCAGGATCTGGACCTGATGCCGTCGTCGCACCTGGTTTATCTCGATCGTCTGCGCAAGGGTCTCACTGCGGCATCCCGGCTGTGCGCCCAGGAGCGATTGCCGAGTCTGCAGTTGGAGCACACGACGCAGGAAAAACCGGCGGCCGCCCTGCGCTTCATGCAACGCAATTCGCTGGACTGGTCCCAGGTGCGTCCCGAGTGGGGCCTGTCCGGCAACGCCTATTTCATTATCGGCAACCGCAATCTCACCCGGCAGTTATCGCTGGAGGGACGCGCCTTTTTGCATTCGTATGATTATCGCGTGGACAAGCGCCGCCGCCTGCTGGAAAACATCCTCACCGGACCGCTCGTGGTCGGGCAGTGGATCAACATGGAACACTATTTCTCGGCGGTCGATAACGAGCGCTTCGGCAGTGGCAGCAAGGTGTATCACAACGTCGCCGGTCGCTTCGGCGTGATGACCGGTAACCTCAGTGATTTGCGCACCGGTCTGCCGGCGCAGACCGTGCACGAAAACGGCAAACCCTATCATCAGCCCTTGCGCCTGATCACCGTGATCGAGGCGCCGTTCGAACACGCGTTCAAGGCCGTCGAGGCCGTTGTGTCGGTGAAGTACCTGGTACGCAACGGCTGGATCCGCCTGATGATCGTCGACCCGGAGACGCAAACCGTATTTATTTATGAAGATGGCGACTGGCACAAGCAGTCTTGTGCGGGTGAATTCAACACGGCAATTTCAGAGGAGGCCTGCGCATCATGAAGAATCTCAATTTCAGCCCGCTTAAAAAACTCGAAATCATTCTCGAAGGCGAACACCAGGCCTTCGCCACCGACATCCTCGATCGCGCCGGCGTCAAGGGTTATACGATCTTCAATAACCTGTCGGGCAAGGGCAGTCATGGCTTTCATGAAGGCCACCTCATGTTCAATGAAGACGATGTCCTGATCATGATCGTGGCTGCCGTGCCCGAAGACCTGGTGAAACCCATCCTGGAAGGGCTCGCGCCGTTTTATAACGAACACTCCGGCGTGGTGTTTATTTCGGAGATCCAGGTCACGCGCATGGTGAAGTTTCGCAGTTAGGCAGTCGGTTTCAGCTTGGGCTTGAGTCGGTACGGACGGGGGAGGCATTTACGCCGCTGTTGACCACGGCAAGGAGAACAGGATCATGGCTGACGATATTACGGAGGCGCACAAGCCGCAGTTTGCCTCTGCGCCCGAGCAGGCACGCAAGGCCGCAACCGTTGAAGAGGCCAATGCGGCCGCCGCGGAGCTGAAACACACCGTGGGCGTGGTCCGCCGCCAGGCGCGGGAACGCCGCGCCGCACTCGCCCAATTCGGCAAGATGGCGCTGCCACCGGAGCAGCGTTAATCAGTGTCTTTACCTAAGGTTCAGAGGTCTTAACACTCACTTCCCGCCAGTGGAAATGCTAAAATAAGCGTCTCTCCACCTACACGGTACGACACAACATGACAGCACCCCGCGTTGGATTGGTGATGGGCAGCAACAGTGACTGGTCGGTCATGGAGGCCGCGGCCCAGATGCTGGACAAGCTCAAGATTCCCTATGAGGCCAAGGTCGTCTCTGCGCATCGCACCCCGGATCGCCTGTTTGAATATGCCCAAACCGCCCGCGAGCGCGGTCTGGCCTGCATCATCGCCGGCGCGGGTGGTGCTGCACATTTACCCGGCATGCTGGCCGCCAAGACCACCTTGCCGGTCCTGGGCGTGCCGGTGCCTTCCCGTTATCTGAAGGGAATGGATTCACTGTTGTCCATCGTGCAAATGCCCAAGGGTATTCCCGTGGCGACCTTCGCCATCGGTGAGGCCGGCGCCGCCAACGCGGCACTGTTCGCGGCGGCGATGCTGGCGGAATCGGACAAGGCACTGGCCGACAGGCTCGATGCCTTTCGCGAGGCTCAGCACCAGTCGGTGCTGGATATGCAACTCCCGCCCAAATCGTGATCCTGCCGGAAGCAACACTCGGAGTGCTGGGTGGCGGCCAGTTGGGCCGCATGTTCACCGTGGCCGCGCGCACCATGGGTTACAAGGTCATCGTGCTGGACCCCGACCCCATGAGTCCCGCCGCGGCACTCGCCAACGAACACCTGCAAAAGGAATACACCGACCCGGAAGCACTGACCTATCTCGCAACGCATTGCGCGGCGGTGACCACGGAATTCGAAAATGTCCCGGTCGCGGCCCTGCGTACACTGGAGGCGCAATGCCTGGTACGCCCCGGCGCCAAGGCCGTGGAATATGCCCAGGATCGCATCCGGGAAAAAACCTTCATACGTGATTGCGGCCTGGGTACCGCGCCGTTTCAACCGGTACATAATGCGGCTGAACTGGACGCGGCATTGAAACAAGTACGCCTGCCTGCCATTCTCAAGACCGCGGCCCTGGGTTACGACGGTAAAGGCCAGCGCACGGTTACCGATGCAGCGCAGGCACATGCGGCCTTTGCCGAATTAGGTAACAAGCCGTGTGTCCTGGAAGAGCGCGTCGATCTGCAAATGGAATTATCGGTACTGTTGGCACGCAGCAGTGAGGGCGAGATCGCCGTGTATCCACCGGCGGAAAATATTCACGTCAATGGCATCCTCGATACCTCGATTGTGCCGGCACGTACCACATCGGAGATCATCGAACGCGCAACCAGTATGGCGCGCACGCTGGCGGAGAAGCTCGACTACTGCGGCTTGCTCGCCGTGGAATTGTTTCTGACCAAAGACCAGCAACTCCTGATCAACGAGATCGCACCGCGCCCGCACAACAGCGGTCACTATACGCTGGATGCCTCCCTCACCGATCAATTCGAACAACAGGTGCGGATGTTGTGCGGCCTGCCACCGGGTGATACGCGTCTGTTGTCACCGGTCGTGATGATCAACCTGCTGGGTGATCTGTGGCAAGGCGGCGACCCTGCCTGGGACAAGTTGTTTCAAAATCCCAACGCCAAACTGCATTTATACGGCAAACACGCCGCACGCCCAGGCCGCAAGATGGGCCACTTCAATGTGCTGGCGGAGAATGTTGAAGCCGCGCTGGACACCGCTGCTCAGATTCGCAAGGCCTTGAGTACACGCTAAATATTCCCGATCGTCATGCCAGAAATGCCTGGTATTATCAGGGATCCAGGCTTAGCCTATCTCACTTCATCGCCTGGTCATCAATCCATTGCTATACTTTCTAGAAATATTTAGATCCCGATAAAAAGTGAGAACGAGACAGGGGGGCAAGCTAATTCAGCTGTTAGCGTTCATCAAAATATGTCTAAACGTAAACCATATGTCGACCGGACTGATCTTGAAAAGGTTCAGTCCCAATGGAACAAACTGACAGGACTTCATTCACGCGATGAATCGTCTGCGGCAATTGTTCGTGCTGCTACGGCAGCAGAACTAGCCGCTAATTTCGCAGTACGTAAAGAATTTGAATCAAAAAGTAAATTGAGTAAAGAGTTCGTCGATTCTCTTCTGGTTTGGGCTAACGGCATCTCTGGAAAAGTCGATCGCTTATTGATTCCAATAACTAAAGGTGAGAAATACCATAAAGTGGTAACTAAGCTAAAAGACGTTTCTGTGAAAATCAATAAGAAGCGCAATTCAGTAGCACATCAAGGAGAGTTCTGTAATCCAGAGGAGTCGGATGTAGTGATTCAACAAGCAAAAGAATTTATCGAAACGTTGGTGAAAATATATGAGCCCAATTTCGAACTTAAAAACAAAAAGTGCTAACAATATGCCCGTATGGAACGCTTCGCCGTATGGTAGCTTGCGCTCAACAGCTCACCGTTATGTGTCTTAAATTATGACTGTTGTCGACAGAAATACCATCCTTGATGCCGTCAATATCCTGAATGATCTAGCCGATGGTTTGGTTGCTGGAACAATGGTGTTTGAGCACTATCAATCACGATTTGAGTGTAAGCAATTTTCTAAGGAAGGCATAGTATCAGTTCAGAAGATGTGCGTGTCGCATCTCGTCCTAGCTTTATGCAAACTGTGCGAGTTTTGGGAAGTATTTCATCATGTTGTCCCAGCGGAGTTCCGCCCACAGGTAAAGGAGCTTGTCTCGAAGATATATCAGCTTGACGTTAAGGAGTACAGAAATACAGTAGTTGCTCATGTAAAGGATCGAAAACTCGGCCGAGCTCGGACTCAATTAGAGTCAATGAAAGTACTGAACCGCATTTCTGCGTATGATCCTAGAAGCTTCCTTGGGTGGCTCAACAACCCAAAGGATAATGAGTACCCGAAGACGGTCGTTAGCATAGTTGTACTGCTTCGAGACTCCCTCCGAGAAATGCACAAAGTCAGGGCTGAAGAGGTCTTCGATAGGTGAAACAGGAAAATGTATAACGAGATATGGGGTCTCGTTAATTCAACTGTTAGATGGAAAATAGAGACAATTTCATGACACTAAAATCTGTTATTAAGATATTCATCGACAACACTGGTCATGACCTTGATAAGGAATTTGCGAGTCAATTAAAGAAAAGACTATTAAATTTGAAACTTGATGCTCAATACATCGTTAAAACATTTAGTGATCTTGAAGATAATAATTCATCAGATATTGACCCCGATAATGAAGCGGGCACTAGAAAATCTATAGAAGAAGCAAATATTGTTATTCCAATAATATCTTCTTTTTACATAGGTTTTGTAACGCCAAATATCGAGAAAGCTATAAATAACATTATTGATTCTGTAGATCGCTACTTATTCCCGATCCTGTTAGATGATGCAGATTGGAGCAATCATGATTGGATTGTTAAAAGGTATAAAAGAAGCACAAGAACGAATTCGGGCTGTTGCGTATAATTACCCCGAAATTTTAGTAGAATTGCAACCTACATTACGTCAAAAACGAAATGCCGTTAAAAAATACAACATCACCTTACCAGATGGTGAAAGCTCAGCCGATTTACCAGTCCTTAGCCTAAAAGGCCCACTTGTAAACAAAGCAGTAACAAATTTCGGTAGAAAGCTATTTCTTGCGCTTTACTATAAACATACCGGCGAGATTTTGCCAAAGAAGGCAGGAATAGCTTTATTATGGTTCTCAAATTTACAAATAGAGAATAATGAATTACCAAATGAAATTGCCAGCTTAGTAAGTAACTTTCCTAAATTAGAGCGTTGTAATACAAATTTGAGCGATCAGTTTTTTTATCGCTATGTGTTTTCTGAGTGCGGTAATTTGGCTGTGTTTGTGGCGTTTTTTAGACAGTCTTTTGCAATACTTGGTTATATAAATAAAAACGCCTTAAACTTCAAGTTGCCAGATGGCTCGACAATATTGGGACCGTTTGAACATAAAAAATAATAACGAGACATAGGGTCTCGTTAATAAAACTATTAGGTATATAAGAGAAAACAATTATGTATGGACTTGATTTAAATAAACAAACACGGAATGACATTATTGCATTGGCTGCGAGCTATTTAATTATGGGGGTATCGCTGTACTTGGCTTGTAAGTATGGCCGCGCGGATTGGTTCGCGCGCTCTGGCTCAATAATGGTTTTATTAAGTGCCATGTCTGAGTATCAAAACGTTAATTTGCAGGAACAAATAAATGTAAGAGCCACAAGAGGCGCTGGAGCTATAGGAGGTGGGGTTGGACCATTAGATCAACCACGCCAAAGGCAAATACTTTTAAAGGTATTACATTTTTCTGTGGTGTTTGGAACATTTATTTGGGGTTATGGTGACATACTCATACCATGTAAAATCTAACAAATAAATTGAGCCATTCGCTACGCTCATTGGCACGCTCAAAAGCTGCGTTTTAGAAAACCGGGGCAAGAACACAGTTTTCTCTAATATTATGACAACTGGGGTCGACAACTGGGGTCCGACAACTGGGGTCAGAACACAGTTTTCTCTAATATGCCACTATTTACAAGCGAGGGAGATCATGATTAGAACTATTACCATAATTGGATTTCTGATGTTGGGCGTCATCTTCAATTCTTATGCAGATGACAGTGATCGAATTGATCGGCTAGAGAAAAAGGTACAGGAACTAAACCTTCGTATATCGAAACTAGAGTCCTTGCTTAGAGAATCAAGTGAAAACAAAGTACTTGTACCTTCTCATGAAGGTTGGAAATCAGTTCATAACTGGAGAAAATTAGCCACAGACATGAGCGCTAGTGATGTTCAAAAAATACTTGGAGAACCGCAACGGGTAGACGGAGGTAACCTAGCTACTTGGTATTATGGAAATGGTGGAACAGTCATGTTTTTTAACGGAAGAGTTAACAGATGGATGGAGCCGCGTGAGTAACATACAAATAAATTTATAACGCGATGGAAAAAGAGTAGGGCCAGAGAGCAATTATTTCTAATATTAGAAGATATTCATCTCTAAACCTAATTTGCTACTGTGGGTCGTTAATTCAACAGTTAGTGTCGTGATGGATCGAAAAAATGAAACTAATATTTTTCGATGAAGTTAAGCCAGAAGTGGAATATCCACACTATCATATTGGCGCTATTTGCATAGATGAGGAACATCTACATCAAGTCGAGATGCAAGTATCAGCTCTTGCAAATAAAGTTTTTGGCAGATCAGAGATGTGTAAGGAAACTGAATTTCATGCGGCAGAAATTTATCATCGGAAGAGAAACTTCAAGGCTTGGACAGATTTTTCCCGACGAATTGACGTACTTGAACGTTTGATTCAAATATTGTCCCTAGAAGAAGTGGCGCTGATAGATATTCAGATCAATACAGACCTTTTGTCACAAAACCAATCTGCTGAAGAGATTGCGTTTATGTTCCTATGTGAGCGCGCGAACGATTACGTTAGAGCAAAAAGGTCTTTGGGTATGCTCATAGGAGATCGCGAGAGCGATCGAATGTCAGAACGGTTCGCTACCACTCTATCAGGCTACAGAGCAAATGGAACTGATTTTGCGTTTGGTAGAGATCTAACCCATTTAGTTGATTCTGTGCATTTCACACATTCGCACCTCAGCCGCTTTCTGCAGCTAGCAGATGTGTACGCTTGGCTGCTGCAGTTTATGAAGCGAAACATTGGAACGGAAGATGCTCGACATCAAGCTATCTTTAATATTTTGAAGAGAGAAGAGATAAATTTGTTCCCATCAAAGTACAAAGAATGGCCTAAGTACCAATGAAGATAGCTCTAGAACGCTAACCGGAAAGATATTTGAATTACGCTGGCGTCAGGCAATTCGCTGACGCAGCACATTCACCGGATTGCGCAGGGCGCGTGTCTTCTCCGAAAAAAACCGGATCAGTGTGCAATTGTTTCTAATATTAGAAGATATCTCTCTCTGACTCTTATCTGGATTACGCTCTTCCTGTCGGGTTTACAGAGCAGTCAAATTGCCAGCGTCGCCAGGACCCGGCGCGCCTACACAGGAACCGGACAGACAGCAGTCTTGCGGCCGGCTATTTTTCACTTATCAGGCTGCTGATCTGCTGCTCCACCTTGGGACTGTCGAAGTCGCGGCCGCCGACCGCGCGGTAACGGATGATGCCTTTCTTGTCGATGAGAAAGGTGGTGGGCAGACCGACAACCCGATACTCCGCGGAAACGTCGCTGTTCTTGTCGTACAGGATCTTGAAGGTAGGTGTTACCGACAGCTGACCGGTATAGATGAACACGTCTTCGGGGGTTTCCGTCTGGTTGACGGCGAGCACCACGAACCCCTTGCTCTGCTGCCGTTGGTAGAGCCGTTCCATTGAAGGCATTTCTTGGCGACAGGGCGGGCACCAGGTTCCCCAGAAATTGAGAAGGATCACCTTGCCCTTGTAATCGGCCAGGCTGACCGGGTTGCCGTCCCCGTCTTGCAGTGTGAAGGCCGGTGCCGGGATCGGCTTGGGCAAAGGCGCGAGGTCGTGACCGAGCGGCTGTTCCGCCTGCGCGGTGCCCAGGCACGTCAGTATGAGCAGGAAATTGCAAAGAATCAGGAGTGTGTGTTTCATGGGGTACTCGTCACGTCGGAGGCGCATTGCATGTTGTGTATTCTGCCGGTGTGCATCACGCCGTCGATTTTCCACTTGAGTATCAGATCGAAGCGAGTGCCGTGGGGAAGCTTGATGGTGGTGAATCCCTGTTGCCAGTCACCTGCGTAGAAGGTCCCGGCTCCTGGGAACAGGGTCCAGGAGAAATGGATACCTGCCTTGCGCCATTCCTCGGCCCATTCGCTCTTGGACTTGATTTTGCCAAGCGCACCCGCGCTGGTAACCGCGCGCCAGTCGCGGACATCGTAATCCAGGGTTTTGCCGGAGGTGTTCCTGAAGATGGTGCCGAAATCGCAGTAACCGGCGATCTCGTTATATAGCTTGGCCGGCAGGCCGTGCTTGGAGTACACGGCCCGGACAAAATCGGGTAACAGTTGGACCAGCTGGATGCTGAGGCCATCGTCAGTTGCCGTCCAGCTGAGCATTCCGCTTTTGGGATTCTTCTCCACGGTCACCTGGGTTTTCGCATAGGCGCCGCCGGACCCCATGCCAATGAGCAGACTGAGCAGGGTCGGTGTTATTCGTTTCATGTGGGTATTTATCATTGTGGTGACTATCTGAGGAATAGAAATTTGATTTCGCAGCGAGAAGCAGACTTCGCTGCGTGAGGGGCTGAATACACCGGATGCTGTGGCACTCTTGTTCTCCTCGTCTCGAATCGACGACACCGTCATCTCGAATCTACCGAAAAATCGCTCACTCCGCCATTAATTTAGGGGGGCCACTCACGGCCGCAACCCGCAAATGCGGGTCCGGATAAAAATAGGCAAAGCTCAGGGAATGGACTATGGTTAATTCTGGATGCAGTTTGATATCGGGGTCCAGATAATACCTGTTATCGTTATGCGATTTCATTGGCAATGAAAAAAATCTGGTAAGAGTCTGATGACCGATCGCTATAGTTTTTCTTCCAAAGAGATAGACGATGCGTTGAGCGTGCTGAATCAGGCAATCGAAAATCATCTCAACTGGTATATTCAGTTACATGAAGGCCTGCTTTGCAAACAGCCTTTTCTGGAAACAATTATTCATCCCGCTGCACATACCAAATGCCAGTTAGGCCGCTGGTATTATGGGGAGGCGGGCGACGCCATTCATTCAAATCCTGAATTCAAGGCTTTAGAGGCCTCGCATAAAACGATGCACGATGAAGCCAGGGAGTTGGTCGAGGCCTTTCAGAGTTTCAATGAAGTCGAATTGAGTAAATACCGCCGTCTTTCAGAAAAGCAACAGGAATTAATGAAGCTGCTGGTCAGTTTGCGTGACGGCATCATCGGTCAGCAACATTCTTTTGACCCGCTTACAGGGCTGATCAACAGAAAATCCATTCGCCTGATTCTTGAAAAAAACCACGCCCAGTCATTGCGGTACAATTCGCCCTATGCCATCGCGATGTTGGACATAGATTTCTTCAAATCCATAAACGACACACACGGTCATTTGGGTGGGGACGAAGTGCTTAAAGCATTGTCGCGATACTTGTCTTCCACATTAAGAGATTCGGACAGTATCAGTCGTTATGGCGGCGAAGAATTTCTTATTTTGCTGCCTAACAGCACCCGAGACATCTCATTTAAAATCTTGGAGCGTATCCGTGAAGGGATAAGCCAGCTATCCATTCGATTCGAAAATGCCGACATAAAATTAACCGTCTCAATTGGATTCTCCTGCTTTGAGGCCCGGGAATCAGTGTCGAATCTGATAAAGCATGCGGACGCAGCACTCTACGTTGCGAAATCCGAGGGTCGAAACAAGGTTGTTGTCTATGACTCAGCGATGAAGCCCGGGCCATGAACAACGGTGGCAATGATTGGTTCTCGGTAATGAGGCTTCGAGTAATAAGACAATCTGCATGAAGGTATTGCGATGTGTCGGGCGTCAGGCGCTTCGCTGACGCAGCACATTCACCGGATTGCGCAGGGCGCGGGTCTTCTCCAGCATGCGGTAGGTGGAGCGGAAGTTGTTGTAGTGCATGACCTCGTGCAGCGGGAACCACTCGACGGCGTGCGACTCATTATTCCCCGGAATTTCCAGACTATCATCGATCTCAACCACGAAGCGGATATCGACATGATCGTGGCCGGCTACCTCACCCACGGTAGGCACGGAGTGAATATCGACATCAAACACTGCCGGGTCGATCAGCTTGATGTGCGCAGGGTCCACGCCGGTCTCTTCCGCGCATTCGCGTAAGGCCACACGTAACACATCCGGATCGCCATCGGCGTGACCGCCCGGTTGAAACCAGTGGCCGTATTTACGGTGGTGCATCAGCAGGACCTGTTCGCGATCGGGGCTAACCACCCAGGTGGAGGCGGTGACATGCATGGGCCGCGCGCGTTCAAACACGTGTTCGTCGCGCCTGATCAGATCGATGGCGCGTCGGACGTAGGCGACCTCATCCATGAAGCGGGTGTGGTAGCCTTTTAGCAGATTGAGCAGGTCGTTGCGATGCATGACTAGGTCCGGGATGGATTCTCGACGGCCGCAATCGCCGCCGCGGCGGCTTCATCCACATCGGCCTCGCGGCCGGACACGAGTAGGCGGCCGTAGGCACCGACCGCACGCACATCGATCAAGGTGATGTTTGCGGCCTTTTCGGCCTGGTTTGCGGCATACACGATATAGCCCGCGGGTTCGGTTTCCAGAATAAACATGCTTTGTTCGGGCAGGATCATGGAACCCATGCGGTTCTGGCGATTGATCAACACGCAGTGTTCCGGACTCATGCCTCGAATGGTTTCGGTCCAGGCCACTTTGGGTTGTGCGCGATCTTCCACGCTGGCATTCATTCTGCTCAACAGAGTCTGGCCGGCGGAGATCACATCGCTTTGATCGCGATGATGGATTACCATCGAGCCGTATTCGCGTTCCACGATCTTTTGCGTCAGGTGCACCTGTGTGGCCTTGAGTGCAATGTCGGTAACGCGATGCACGGCCATACCGGGTGAGACTTCCACCCACAGACAGGCGTCGCCCGGCACCGGTGGAAAGCCTTGCGACACGGTCGCCATGTATTCGGCCAGCTGCGGTTGCAGCGAGTCGATATAGACATAGGTCCGCAGCTTCATCCGGCCTTGCGTGTAACTCGACATGTTCATTAAACGGATTACCTGTAATTTGATGTGCCGATTCTACAGGTGAGGGACTGCCGTCTGATAATTTGAAAAACGATGGGTTTTCATAGATAGCAGTCTATTGAAACAGGCCGAAATTCCCGATCTACCCCGCACACACACGATATTCACCCTGATCCGCTGAATTTTTCGCCGGAATTCGCGTTGATAGGCAATGCTGATGGTCAGGCGGAATAGTCATAGAGTTTTATCAATGAGAAATCAATAAAACTTCGATTGGTATGGCATTCCGCACTCGACGTAGTCTTCTCTCCACGCGCAAAGACGCTTAACCGTTTTTCCCAAATAGAATCAGGAGTAGATCATGGCTAAACAATACCAAGCGGGTGTTAAGGAGTACCGCGAAAAGTACTGGACCCCGGACTATGTGCCCCTCGATACAGACCTGCTGGCCTGTTTCAAGGTGACTGGCCAGCCCGGCGTACCCCGTGAAGAAGTGGCCGCTGCTGTTGCCGCCGAATCCTCAACCGGTACCTGGAGTACCGTATGGTCAGAATTACTGACTGACCTGGAATATTACAAAGGCCGTGCGTATCGCATCGAAGACGTACCGGGTGACGCAGAGTCATTCTACGCCTTTGTTGCCTATCCTATCGACCTGTTCGAGGAAGGTTCCATCGTTAACGTACTGACCTCGCTGGTGGGTAACGTATTCGGTTTCAAGGCCCTCAAGCACCTGCGTCTGGAAGACATCCGTTTCCCGATGGCTTACATCAAGACCTGCGGTGGTCCGCCAGCCGGTATCCAGGTCGAGCGTGATCGCTTGAACAAATATGGCCGTCCGATGCTGGGCGCCACCATCAAACCGAAACTCGGTCTGTCCGCCAAGAACTACGGTCGTGCAGTATATGAATGTCTGCGCGGCGGTCTGGACCTGACCAAGGACGACGAGAACGTTAACTCGCAGCCATTCATGCGCTGGCGCGATCGTTTCGAGTTTGTTGCCGAAGCTATCTCCAAGGCCGAACAAGAGACCGGTGAACGTAAAGGTCACTACCTGAACGTTACCGCCGCCACGCCGGAAGATATGTATGAGCGTGCGGAATTCGCCAAAGAAGTCGGTTGCCCGATCATCATGCACGACTTCCTCACCGGCGGTTTCACCGCTAACACGGGTCTGGCGAACTGGTGTCGCAAGAACGGCATGCTGTTGCACATTCACCGTGCCATGCACGCGGTAATCGACCGCCATCCGAAGCACGGTATCCACTTCCGCGTACTGGCCAAGTGTCTGCGTCTGTCCGGTGGTGACCATCTGCATACCGGTACGGTTGTCGGTAAGCTCGAAGGTGATCGCAATTCCACCCTGGGCTTCGTGGATCAGTTGCGCGAATCGTTTGTCCCTGAAGATCGTTCACGCGGCGTGTTCTTCGATCAGGATTGGGGTTCACTGCCTGGCGTCTTCGCCGTCGCTTCCGGTGGTATTCACGTATGGCACATGCCGGCGCTGGTGACCATCTTCGGTGACGACTCCGTGCTGCAGTTCGGTGGTGGTACGCAGGGTCACCCCTGGGGTAACGCCGCAGGCGCCGCCGCCAACCGGGTTGCGCTCGAAGCCAGTGTGAAGGCACGTAACGAAGGTCGCCAGATCGAGAAAGAGGCCAAGGACATCCTGACGGAAGCTGCGAAGCACAGTCCGGAACTGGCCATCGCGATGGAAACCTGGAAAGAAATCAAGTTTGAATTCGAAACCGTGGACAAGCTGGACGTTGCCTAAGGCAATCGGCGTAAACGGATCATTCATACAGACGATTATTTAAGAGGACAAACAAATGCCACAGCAAACAACGGGCGACTATCAAACCCTGAATACGCTGGAAACCTTCGGCTTCCTGCCGAAGTTTTCACAGGACGAAATCTACGCGCAGATCAATTACATCATTGCGCAAGGTTGGACCCCGGCGATCGAGCACGAACATCCGAGCCGTGCCTTCGATCACTACTGGACCATGTGGAAACTGCCGTTCTTCGGTGAAACCAACCTGGGCAACGTGGTGAACGAACTGGAAGCATGCCGTCGCGCATATCCCGATCACCACGTGCGTCTGACCGGCTATGACAACTACACCCAAAGCCAGGGTGCTTCCTTTGTCGTATTCCAGGGGCGCTAAGTAATACCAGGCATGGACTCAACGAAGAAATTGATCTAGCGGAGATAAACATGGCAGAGACAGCTAAAAAGACTGCACGTGAAATAGCATTGGAACGTCGTCGGCTTTCTTATGAAAGCGGTAAGGCGGGTCTGCAGAAAATGCAAAGCAGCGGCGTAACAGCCACTGCGGCAACTTCTGCACCGGCAACGTCGGCACGTTCAACCGCGACGGGCAGTGTTGTTTCTTCCTCCGCTAGAAAGGCCTCGCTGGCACGCCGTCAGGCAATGTCGACAGGCGGCAAGGCAGCCTTTGTCAGTAAGGACCGTACTCGCGGTGATGAGATGGTAGGTAAACTCTCCTCTACACCCAGTGCGACGATGACCTCACCGGCAACCACTCAAACCGCAAGCTCTACTCCTGAAAAGCGTGATTGCGGTTGTGGTTGCAACGGTGAGAAGTCAACGGCACCGGCGATGACTGCGCCGGCAGTACAGGTCCGTGCCGGCAAGAAAGTTGAGAACCCGACACGTGCCGCTTCACTGGCACGTCGTCAGGCCATGTCTTCACGTGGTAAGGCAGCTATTTCTGGTAAAGGGCCGAGTGCAGCGCAAACGGCCCGCGCCAGTAATCCGAATATTTCGAGTCGCGAACTGGCGCAAACCATTCGCGAAGAACGCAGCACCAAGGGCAAGTGCAAGACGGGTAGCGCGGACAGCAAGTGCCGTCCGACCGGTCGCATGCGCCCCGGTAAAGAAAAGCCAGCGGCTGCACAAGATGCACCCTGGAAGGTCGGTGCGAGTGAAACCACGCACGGCCAGACAGTGACCGGCACCATGGTCGGTCGCAGTGTCGGTGTTACCGGTGATGAACCGAGCACCTGCCGCGCGATTACCGGCACAGAATATTTAGGTGCGGATATCTTCCGCGAGTTTTGTCAGTCCGAGGCCAGCAAATCACCGCGCAAGGTGCGGGTGACGTCCACCGCCACCGGCAATGCCGTGAGTGGCAATGAGCTGGGACGCAGCGGCAAGGTCACGGGCGATGAACCGGGCACCTGCAAGCGTGTTACCGGTGTGCAGTATGTTGGCGCGGGCCAGATGCAGGAATTTTGTGGCACGACGGTGGAGGCCGGTCCGACCAAGTTCAGCATTGCCGAAACCCGCAAGGGCAAGACCGTCACCGGCAATAATGTCGGCCGCTCCAACAAGGTGACCGGCGACGAACGCGGTTCGAACCGTGAATTGACCGGGACGTCCGTGATGCAACTCGGCGAAGGTAGTGCACCGGCCAAGGTCGGCAAGAGCGCGACCCTGCGCGGTGGCAGCGTGACCGGGACCATAGTTGGCCGCAATCAGAATGTCACCGGTGATGAACCGGGAAGCTGCCGCAATGTGACCGGCGATGACTACATCGGCGCCGAACAGTACACCAGCTTTTGCAACACCACACCGAAGGCGACCGATCGCAAAGTCGGTGTCTCCGCGACGTTAAAGAATAAAGCCGTGACCGGCACCATGACCGGTCGCGACGGCAAGGTCACCGGTGACGAACCCGGTACCTGCAAGGCCGTGACCGGTACACCTTATGCCGGTGCAGAAACCTATAAAGATTTTTGCGATACCGACTCCGTCAACCAGGCGCGTGCACGTACGCAACCGCGCCGCATGACACCGGGTATGCCCATGACCGGCATTCAACCGGGTATCGGCGGCAAGCTGACCGGTGCCGGCAGAGGCGCGTGTGAACCGCTCACCGGGACACCGTATGTTGGCGCGGATCAATTTGCCAATGCCTGCCCGAGTGTGCCGGCGGATAGCAGCAGCCCGGATTTTCCGCAACCGATTGGCGGTACCGCGTGGGGTCAGTTCAGCGTGAGCGCACCGAACCATGCCTCACAGACCTCAAGTGCACACAGTGCCGTGACCGGTACGCAATACGAAAAAGGCAACATCACCGGTCCGTTCGGGATGGCCGGCGGCAAGGTCACGGGGACGGAAGAGGCGCGTTTTGGCCACGGCGCTGGCGCACCTGCGCCGACGTACACCGCGCAACTGGTGGACGAACGCGTCAAGGGTCGCATCACTGGCGAAGGTCAGGATGCCGGTCTGCGCATCACCGGTGACGATTGGGATCGTAATGCCCGCGTGACCGGGACCGAAGGTCTATCGGCCACCCGTCGCAATCCCACGCGTCGCGGCAGTAGTGATGCGATGGCGATGCAACTGATCAACAAGCGTAACGAAGAATTGCCGACGCCGAACAGTAAGGTGACGGGTAGCAGTGGTAACACCGAGAAGGGTTCATTGATTACCTATTCCGGCGGCGCACGCGGTTAAACAAGGTTAAAGGATAACTAAGTCAGCATCATGTTAAGCACTCGTCGAAAATCTGCACGCAACACCCGCTGGTCGCCGCCATCGCCGCGACCCACGGCACCGTTGCGTTCCGATGACAGCGTGACACCCTCGCGTGTCCCGGCTGCGCCGCGTGTTGGCCTGCATCCGCTGACCAATCAGGCCGAGAACCAGCGCCTGCACGATTACGAGCAACGCGTGAAGGGTGCCTTCGATGCCATCGTGCCGACGCTCAAGCAGATCGCCGCGATTCAGCGTGAAGCGGATTTCGAGCGCAAGGCCCAGGCCATTGCGCGTGAACAACTCGGTTTCGAACTGCCGGCAAAGACCCTGGCGGATGCCTGGGTCGGTCAACTGGACATGCGTCGTCTGTTCGCGTGGTCCGTGTTCGAGACCTATCACGCCTTCTGCGACGATTTTTTTACGACCGATCCCCTAGGTGTTCCGGAAAAGGACTTCCAGAACTTTATTCTGCAGTGCGGATTCCACACGCTGGATATCTCGCCCTGCGCAGATGGACGACTGGCGCACGTGATTCGCTACGTCCTGCGTCTGCCGCATCGCGCTGTAAGACGTAAATCTTACGCGGGTGCCATGTTTGATGTTGAAGACAGTCTGGCGAAGTGGACGGAGACCGAGTTCCTGCGTTTCCGTGAAGGACGGCCGAATACTTCGGATGAGCAGACACGTTATCTGAAGACCGTCGTCTACCATTTCAGCTCCGGCGATCCCGAGCACGAAGGTTGTGCTGCCCACGGTTCCGATACGGCGCTGGCCGCCCGTGCCGGCATGCAGCGCCTGCGCGCCTTCCAGGAGGCGGTACAGAACAGTTTTTGTTGCGGCGCCTCGATCGATTTGTTGTTGATCGGTCTGGATACCGACACCGACGCGATTCGGGTGCACGTCCCCGATGAGGACGGCACGATCCTGCTGGGCACCTATGTTGACGCCAGGGAAATCTACGAAGAGACCTTCAACCTGAGTGCGCAACAGGCTGCGTCCATGATTGCAGATCGCGTGCGCGCCGTCAGTACCGGTGCCACGCCGGGCATGATTCAACTGGTGTGCCGTTTGATCACCAGCAATATTTCCCAGATTGATTACGTGAACCAGTATTTCAATCAGCAGTATCCGGATATCGGTCATGCCGAGCGTTTTATCGGTGCCGGCATCGGCTTTGAAGAGATCCAGTTACGCAATCTGACCTATTTTGCGTACATGAACACGGTGGAAGAGGCGACGGCGGACCTCGATGTCGGCGTCAAGATCTTCACCGGCCTGAATGTCTCGCACGGCCTGCCGATCCCCATCGTGATTCGTTTCGATTATCACGGCCAGGTGCCCGGTGCACGGGATCGCGCGGTGGCCAACTGCAAGCGCGTGGCCGATGCCTTGCGTACGCGTTACATCGAACTGGCGCAAAACGGTTTGTTACATACCTTGCTGGCGGTTCGTGATTGCACGGCGGGCGAGCAGATTGAAGTGCTGGAGTCATCCGTCTATCCACAGAATACAGCGGGAGCGCACTGATGAAGATCTGTCAGGTTGAACGTCCATTGGTGTCGACCAACCGGATTCCCGGCATGGAGCATAAGCACCTGCAGGTGGTGAAGGACGGCAGCACCCTCGCCGTTGCGGTGGATGCGGTCGGTTGCAAGCCGGGTGACTGGGTGATCTGCGTGGGCAGTTCGGCGGCGCGCGAGGCGGCCGGCAGCAAGGAGTATCCGAGTGACCTGACCATCGTCGGGATCATCGATCACTGGCCGCCACCGGGAGAGGCTGCGTAATGGAGATTCTTCAGGTGGAAGCGCCGCTGGTGTGTACATACAGAATACCTGGCTTGCAGCACGTCAGTTTGCGGGTACTGCGGAATACCAAAACGGGCAAACGCCAGGTCGCGGTTGACCCGGTGGGATGCCGCGAAGGCAACTGGGTCTTTACGTCGCTGGGATCGGCGGCACGTTATGCCGCAGGTGATTACGAGGTGCTAACCGACCTCACCATCTGCGGAATTATTGATAACTGGGAAGAGGAACAACAGTAGTTGCTTTTCCAGGGTAGTACGAAGAGTTTTAAGTTAAACAACCGAGTCAGAAGGAGACACGAAAATGGCAAGTGAAAACTATGGTATAGCACTGGGCATGATTGAAACACGCGGTCTGGTACCGGCTATCGAAGCAGCCGACGCCATGACCAAGGCGGCGGAAGTTCGCCTGATTGGTCGCGAATTCGTTGGCGGTGGTTACGTTACCGTTCTGGTTCGTGGCGAAACCGGTGCGGTTAACGCTGCGGTTCGTGCAGGCGCCGACGCTTGCGAACGCGTAGGTGACGGTCTGGTTGCCGCACACATCATTGCACGTCCGCACCGCGAAGTTGAACCGGTACTGCCGACAGGTGGCAGCACGGGCAAGGCTGCTGCTGCCTAAGCAGTAATTTTGACTAACTGAACAGACAGGAGATTTAACCATGGCCAATGAAAGTTATGGCATTGCACTGGGCATGATCGAAACACGTGGACTGGTTCCCGCTATTGAAGCAGCGGATGCCATGACCAAGGCGGCAGAAGTACGTCTGATCGGACGTGAATTTGTCGGCGGCGGTTATGTCACCGTTCTGGTCCGCGGTGTGACCGGTGCCGTGAATGCCGCCGTACGCGCCGGGGCGGATGCCTGTGAGCGGGTAGGTGATGGCCTGGTTGCTGCGCACATCATTGCCCGTCCGCACAAAGAAGTTGAGCCTGTGCTCAGCGAGTCGACTGGCAATCGTCCGCAGCGTAGCTAACCGACTGACTGGTTGTTGCAGTAAGACTGGGTAATACCACGTCATGTACTATGCCAACGCTGACCAGCGTGTACTTGGATATCTCGGACGTACTCTGAGTCTGGAGTTGTCCGCGGTCCAGTTGTACAGCACCCAGGCCCGTCTCCTCGGGGCCTGGGGGTTGGCAGAGGCGTCCAAGCGCATGAGCGAAGAGGCCCACGAAGAACTGGGGCATGCCGATCGCATCATCGGTCGCATGCTGGCGCTGGGTGTCGCACCGAATGCCTCGCAGCTACGGCCGGTAAAACTGGGAAGCAATCTGGCCGAGTTGTTGCTGCACGACTACGAATTCGAAAACGAACTCGTCAGCCTGTACGACCAGGCCTTCAGGTATTGCAGCAGTACGGGCGATCACGACGGCCGTGCATTTTTTGAAGCACTCCTCAACGAAGAAAAGGCCCATGCCAAAGAGTTGCTAGCGTGGCTCAAAGAGCTTGGGTATGCTGGTGTCACTGGCCGTGAGTCCAGCGGCGCGACCTTTTAGCGGGAGGTAGAACATGAGTAACGATGCATGGCAGGAACGAATCCGGCCAGTACGTCTTGAAAAACGTTATGTCTTTCCTGATTACGCAAGCTTGCGCGATTTTCTCGATCGCGCGGCGGAAGTCTCGGAGCGTGAAGAGTTGTTCCCGGACATGGGTTTCGGCCGTGACTATGTCAATGTTACCATTCACACGGATGAAGGTAGCGACAAGTTGACGGAGAAACACCGTCGCTTTGCTGAACAGCTCGATGCGCTGTTCTCAAACAAATAATCATAACTAGGTAAACACCATGCCGGTTATCGCGTTCGTCGGAAACAAGGGCGGCGCAGGCAAGACCACACTTGCGGTCAATATGGGAGCGGGGCTCGCACGCCACGCGGAGACGGCCATCGTCGATGCCGACCCGCAGGGTTCGTCCGTACACTGGTATGCAAATTCGGACGAGGTGAGAGTCACGCCGGTGTTCCCGGCAGAATCTGAGCTGCTCGATCAGATCAGAGACCTCAAAGCTAAATTTGCCTACGTCATTGCGGACTGTCCGCCGTCGGTACATGCACCGCAGACGGATGCCATTTTAAAGATGGCCGACGTGGCCCTGGTGCCGGTGCAGCCCTCGCCAGTGGACCTGTGGGCCACCGTCCATATCGAGCAGGCGATTGCGGAGGCAAAACAGATCAATCCGGCGCTGCACGCGGTCCTCGTCGTTAACCAGCTGGAAAGCCGCAGCACGCTGTCGCAGCTGATCCGGGAGGCGCTTGCCGAAATCGCGGTGCCGGTTGCCAATACGGTCGTCCGTAAACGGGCGGTCTATAAGGCCAGTGCCCTGGAGGGCCGCACCGTATTCGATATGGGTAAACGCGGCGCGGATGCGGCGAAAGAACTGGATCAATTAATCAAAGAGGTAATCAGGCCATGACGACAAGAGACAAGACCCGGGAAAAGCTGCTGAACTCCATGCGCAAGACCAAGGCCGTCATCAACGATCAACCCGACTCCAAGCAGGCGCACGCCGAGACCTATGCGCCGCCCGCCAAAAAGCCAGCCCCCGCCAGGACTGAAGCACCCGCCGAATTGCCTCCAAGCCGGCCCGCCCCGGGCAGCGATCCCTATCAGAGCCGGGGCCGTGTCTGGCCCGACTGATCGTGATAGGTTCTTAATATATAGATATGCGTCTATACTAAATAATAATTATATCTATTAAATTCTATACGTAGTCGATAGTACAATATCCGTCAGAATTACTGCGGAATCTCACCCACCGAGGAAAACTATCGTGTCGACGCCTGACAATGACGACAATCCGCCGATCTCCATGCCTGACTATCTCATCCGGCATGCCACTCTGCGCCAGTTGCAGGTGTTTGAAGCGATCGTGCGCCATGGCAATTTTACCCGGGCCTCCGAGGAGCTCTTCCTGACCCAGCCGACGGTGTCCATGCAGGTGAAAAAACTCGCCGATGCCATGGGCCTGCCCCTGTTCGAGCACGTCGGCCGTAGCGTGAAGCCGACCCAGGCCGCACTGGAGTTGTATGAGGCCTGTCGGGATATCTTCGAGACCCTCGCCAATCTGGAAATGAAGATTGCGGACATCAAGGGTATCAAGCGTGGCCGCCTGCGCCTGTGTGTGGTGACCACCGCCAAATACATCGCGCCGGAACTCCTCGGTGAGTTCAGCCAGATGCACCAGGGCATTGAGGTCTCGTTGAAGGTGACTAACCGCGATCGGGTGCTCGATCGCATGCAGGCGAACGAGGACGACCTCTACATCATGGGCACCGCGCCGTCCGATGAATTACAGGTCGATGCCTATGCCTTCGCGCCCAATCCGCTGGTGATCATGGCGCCGCGCAATCACCCGCTGGTGGGCAAGAAAAAGATTCCATTAGCGACCATCGCGGAAGAGCCACTGATTCTGCGTGAACCGGGTTCCGGCATTCGTGACGCCACGCTGCGCGTATTTTCGGAGGCAGGACTGCGCCCGAAGATACGCATGGAGCTGGGCAGCAATGAGGCCATCAAGCATGCAATTGTAGGCGGACTTGGCCTATCCATCTTGTCCTTGCACACGCTCACACTCGAAGGCAGCGAGGGTCCGGTTGCCGTACTGGATGTGGAAGGATTTCCCATTCAACGCAAATGGTTCATGGTGCATCCGAAGGGCAAGGACCTGTCGCTGGTGGCCAAGGCCTTCCTCGATTACGCCATTGCCAGTGAGCCGAAGATCAGCGAGCGCCTGGTGCAGGTGTGGCCGGGCTTGATGGAGGCAGGGCAATAAATGCTTATAATAAGGTTGCGATGATCATAATGGGGGGCGCAACTAAGAACAGGTTTTCGAGCCATACAGTCAAATAGATTGTTCTGTTATCGTTTGGGATAACACAACGAGCAACACAATCACTTGTCATTTCGCCCAAGTGATTAGATGGAATAGAAAATTTTAAAAAACAGACCTGCCCTGCCACGCTGGCGCGTGCATAGCACCCTGCTGGTCAATGCCAGACAGTGTGAGAATCAAGCCCGAAACAGGGCGGGATTCAGGTATTACGCTCTTCTTTTTCCACCGGAAGTTTTTGCTGTTCACTGACAGTTGCCGCTTTCGTTGAAGTATCGTCTTTGTCATTCAGGGCATGCTTGAAATCGCGTAGAGCCATTCCCAGGTCACCGCCGATACTCCCCAGCTTTTTAGTGCCAAAAACAATCAACACGACAATGAGCAGAACGAGCCAATGCCAGATACTGAGTGCGCCCATGACTATTCTCCATAGATGCTGAAATATAGCGAATTTAGCAGGCAACAATGCCGAGCTTTAGTTGCATTCGACAATGTTCAAAAATGCTTGTTCCATCGACCTTCACTTGCCGACTAAATAAAAGTTCAGAAAGATAATTGACACCACTGGTTTTCTTGAAAGCTATTGCATTGATGTCCGGCCAGGCTGTGGCAGGAGTTAAACGGGAAGCCCGCGGCGAACAAAAGGAGAGAAAAATTGTCATCTGGCACGTACCATGGGACCTGTCTCCCATTTCAGCAGTGGACATAATCCATGAAACGAGCCAATCAACAACGCGATATCTGTCAAATCTGCGGCAAGGCCTTCCCGCACCGTAATTTATTCCCGGCGATGGCGATACGCGAACCGATAGTGGATTTGATACGTGAACAATACCCCCAGTGGTCGAGTGAGGGTTTCATCTGCCGCTCCGATCTCGCTGTGTTCCGGACTAAATATATAGAGCGAATGATTGCGTCGGAACGAGGAGAGATGACTGCCCTCGAAAATGAGGTGGTCAGGAGTCTGCGCGAACACGAGGTACTGGCCAGCAATACCGAGCAACAGTTCGAGCGCGGTTTGACCCTTGGCCAGCGGCTGGCCGACAAGGTGGCCGTCTTTGGCGGGAGCTGGACATTTATTGGTTTATTTGCGGTATTCATGGGGGTGTGGATAGGGGGCAATAGCATTGCATTAATGGCGCATCCGTTTGACCCTTATCCTTATATCCTGCTTAACCTTATCCTGTCCTGTATTGCCGCCATCCAGGCGCCGATAATCATGATGAGCCAGAATCGCCAGGAAGCAAAAGACCGGATGCGGGGACAGCACGATTATCAAATCAACCTGAAGGCCGAACTGGAAATCCGTCATCTGCATGAAAAAATGGATCATTTGCTTAGCAAGCAATGGGAGCGCCTGGTGGAAATCCAGCAACTGCAATTGGCCCTGCTCACTGAGATGAGCCACGGGGTCAAGCAAGATCACGGTCCCGCCAAGTGAGGTAAATAAAGACAGCCGTAGCCATTCACATGCCCCTGAAAAAAGAAAAGGCCCCAGGTGGGGCCTTTTCTTTTTTTGGCGCGCCCGAGAGGATTCGAACCTCTGACCTTTGGAATCGGAATCCAAAATTCTATCCAGCTGAACTACGGGCGCTTTGCAGGGCGCGTAGCTTACCGTCCTCACGCATTAGCGTCCATATATATAGAATAACCGGCGTTTCCGTTTGCGGGTATTGAGGGTATACTTACGCGCGAATTTTGGCGTGGTCACATGTAATTGACCGCAAAATCAACAAGTTATTAATGAGGTGTCAGTGTGAGCGAGCAGGATTCAAATTTTTTTCGCACCTTTAGCCTGGTGCTGGTGCTGTTGATCGTCTTTTTGGCAGTCATCATTTTTCTGGCGAATTTCATAACCGGCAGCGGCAAGACGGTGGGTGAGGCTGATCCGCGCATTGAGGCGGAGATCAACAAGCTGATCAAGCCCGTCGGCGAAATTGAAACCAAGGCCGCCGAGGCCGGTGCTGCTGTGGCATCTGCTGATACCTCCGTCGATGGCAAGGCCGTATTTCAGGGAACCTGTTTCGCCTGTCACGGTACCGGTGCGGCCGGCGCACCGAAGGCGGGTGATAAGGCTGCCTGGGCCCGGCATTTGGCCAAAGGCCTCGATACCCTGCACCAACATGCGATCCACGGTTTCACCGGCAAAGCAGGCATGATGCCGGCCAAGGGCGGCAACATGTCCCTGAGCGATGCCCAGGTCGAAGCCGCGGTGAATTACATGGTCGGTCTGGTCGATCCCGCGATGGTCAAGAATGCCAAGCCGGCGAAGCCAGCCAAGGCCGCGGCTGCGCCTGCCGCCACGGCCTCTGCGGGTGGCAGCGATATCGCGCACGGCAAGCAGATCTACAGTGGTACCTGCTTTGCCTGTCATGGTACCGGCGCCGCCGGTGCACCGAAGGCGGGTGACAAGGCCGCCTGGGCAGAACACGTCGCTAAGGGTCTGCCGACGCTGTACACGCATGCGATACATGGCTTCACAGGCAAGAAGGGCATGATGCCGGCCAAGGGCGGTAATGCCGGCCTGAGTGATGACGATGTGAAGGCCGCCGTGGACTACATGGTCAGCCTGGTGAAGTAAGTCGATAAAATTAAGTTGTGTGAAAAAAGCCGCTGCTTGTCAGCGGCTTTTTTTATGCGTCGCCCAATAATGCGCGCAGGTGTGCCAGTTGGCTCTGGCCGTGACTCTGACGTTCTTCCGGGGTTTGATCGTTTTCCAGGCCGCGTCGCTTGAGTAACTTCTCCGGGATTTCGGCCAGAAAACGGCTGGGTTCGGTGGTGTCGGTCTTACCGAAACGCCGGCGTTGCGTGGCGTACGACAAGGTCAGTTTGCGTTGCGCGCGGGTAAGGCCGACATAGGCGAGACGGCGTTCTTCCTCGATGCTGTCTTCTTCGATACTGGTGCGATGCGGCAACAGGTTTTCTTCCATGCCCACCAGATAGACGTAGGGAAACTCCAGGCCTTTGGCGGCGTGCAGGGTCATGAGGCTGACGGCATCGCGCGTGTTCTCGTCCTTATCGCGATCAAGGGTGTCGATCAACGCCAGCTTGGCGACGGCACCGGCCATGTCCAGTTGCATATCCTGCTGGCACATGCGTTGTACCCACTGCACCAGCTCGTCGACGTTCTCGAGCTTGCGCTTCGCCTGTTGTTCGTCGCTGATGGATTGTTTGATCCAGTCGCTGTAGCCGATGTCATCCAGCAGGACGCGTAACAGAGTGAGCGGACTCTCGGATTCCGTGCGGCGATGCAGATTCTGCAGCCATTCCCGAAACTCGCGCACGTTATTCATTGCGCGTGCGGAGAGTTTGTCCTGCAGGCCGTCGTGTTCGATGGCCTCCAGTATGCCGCAGCGCGATGCGGTGGCGTGTTCCACCAGTGTCTGTACCGTCGTGGTCCCCAGTTCGCGTCGCGGGGTATTAATGATGCGCAGCAGGGCGTTATCGTCATCCGGGTTAGTCATGATGCGCAGATAGGCCATGACGTCCTTGATCTCGCCATAATCGAAAAACGACATGCCGCCGCTGAGATAATAGGGAATGTTTTTCTCGCGCAGTTGCTGTTCGAACAGACGCGACTGGTGATTGCCGCGATAGAGAATGGCGTAATCGGCGAAGCGGCTGCGGTTCTGAAATTTATGGTGCATCAGGTCCACCACGATCTGCTCGGCCTCGCCTTGTTCGTCCTGGGTGCTCAGCAAGGTAATCTGATCGCCGGGGCCCAGCTCACTCCACAGGCGTTTTTCGAAGATGTGCGGATTGTTGGCGATGAGCGCGTTGGCCGCGTGCAGGATGTTACCGGTAGAGCGATAGTTCTGTTCGAGCTTGATGACCTTCAGGTAGGGATAGTCCCGCTGTAGTTCCGACAGGTTTTCCGGGCGCGCGCCACGCCAGGCATAGATCGACTGGTCGTCATCGCCCACCACGGTGAAGTGCCCCGACTTGCCCACCAGTTGTTTGATGAAGGCGTACTGGCAGGCATTGGTATCCTGATACTCGTCCACCAGTACGTGCTTGATGCGGCACTGCCACTGCGTACGGTACTCGGCGTCTTCGCTCAGCACCTGCAGCGGTTTCAGGATCAGATCGTCGAAATCGACGGCGTTATACGCCTGTAGTGCCTGCTCGTATTGTTTGTAGACACTCGCCGCCGTGGCATGAATGGCATCGGCCGCGTGGCTGCGCGCCAGCTCCGGGCTGATGGCGTTTTGTTTCCAGTCGCTGATCTTCCAGCGCACGCGTTCGGCGATGTTGTCCGGGTCACCAAAATCGCGGCGCATGATGTCCTTGATGAGATTCTGACTGTCAGTGGAATCATAAATCGTAAAGCCGCGTTTGCGTCCATAGCGCGCGGGGGACTTGCGGATCATGTTGAGCCCCAGGGTATGAAAGGTGGAGACCTGCAGGGCCTTGGCGGTCTCCGCATCCAGCAACTCGACAACCCGTGAGCGCATTTCGCGTGCGGCCTTGTTGGTGAAGGTCACGGCAATGATGGCGTCCGGCTGGATCCCGCGCTGGCGGATCAGGTAGGCGATCTTCTGGGTAAGCACGCGTGTCTTGCCGCTGCCGGCGCCCGCCAGCACCAGCAGTTGGGACTCACAATCGATGACGGCCTGGCGTTGGACGGGATTCAGTTGCTGCAGCATGGTCCGGGTATTCTAGAGTGTGCCCGTGAAATGTCGATGCTTGACGGCGTGCGTAATTTCAGGTTCACGCAGGGTCAGCGCCTGTAACAAGCCGGCGGTGTCCGGTGGGAAAAACCGCAAACACGGGCATGTTGGGTTACCGGCGTGCGACCGAATAAGCCGTTGAAAACGCAATAGTTGTTCACCCAGCTAGGAATGTTACAAAAATTAGGCAATTCCACAATCTTTGTTATATGATTTGTTTCCTCTGATAATTCAATAACTAAGATAATAATTCATATGTCCAGATGGCTCTTGCCCATGTTGTTGTGGGCATGGTGTGGCATTGCCAATGCGGGTGTCTATCACGATCCCGACCTGACATGGCAAACAATCGAGTCCGCCCATTTTCGTATTCATTTTCACAATGGCGCGGAAGCGCTGGCGCAAGGCTTTTGGCCCAAGGCCGAGCGGATCTACGGCGAGACCTGCGCCTATCTGGATTGGTATCCCAGGGACAAGACCGATATTGTCCTCAGTGATGAATCCGATCTCTCCAATGGCTTTACCCGGGTGTTTCCTTTTAACAGTGTCGTGTTGTATATCGCGGCGCCCGATGAGATCAACAGCCTGGAAGATTACGATGACTGGCTGGAACTGGTGTTCCATCACGAATTTCTGCACGTCGTGCACCTGGATAAGGTGCGTGGCCTGCCAGAAGGTGCACAGCATATCTTTGGCCGCCACCCTTTATTGTTTCCCAATGCCTACCAGCCGCGCTGGGTGATCGAGGGCCTGGCGACCTATATCGAGACGGATACAAAAAAGACCATCGGGCGTGGGCAGAGCGCGTATTTCGATATGTTAATGCGTGTGGAAACACTGTCCGGGTTCAAGCCGATCCGGCGCGTGAATCAACCGATTGGCAGCTGGCCGGCCGGGGATACGCCCTATCTGTATGGCGTGTTCTTTTTTGAATTCGTGCGTGAGCGGTACGGGGAGCAGGCGATCAAGCAAATGGTGGACAACTATTCCGCCAACCTGATCCCGTTTCGCATCAACTCCAACAGCGTCAGTGTGTTCCACAAGGAATTGCCGGAACTATGGGACGAGTACCAGGCGTGGCTAAAACAAAAATATGCGCCGGTAGTCGACAAGATTGAACAGGCCGGTGTGCGTGCCGGGACGGATCTTACCCAGGCCGGTTATCACGCCGGGCCACTCCAGACCCTGGGCGATAATATTTATTTCTATCAGTTTACCGGCGAGGACCATGCCGCGATCAACGTCATCAGCGGGGATGCGCCGCCCAGGAAATTACTCGATGTGAATATCAATACCCGCTTCAGTGTGGATGCACACGGCGGTTTGCTGATGGCGCAACCGGAGGTCTGCCGCAATGCACGTCTGTATTATGACCTGTATCGTGCCGATGCCGACGGGCAACACCGCAAACGCCTGACCCAGTGCGCGCGTTATCGTTACGCCGTCTGGACCAACAAGGGCAACAATATCGTCGCGGTGCATAACGAATTGGGTAACAACCGGCTGGACCTGCTTGCTGCGGACGGCAAGCAAATCGAAACCCTGTGGCAAGGTCATCAGCAGGAACAGGTTGGCCAGCTGACCGCCAATGCGCAACAGGCGTTTATCGTGGCTTCAGTATGGCGGCCTAATCAGGGCTGGAACCTGGAAAAATTTGATCTGCAGAGCAGGCAATGGACGCCATTGACACAGGATCACGCCATTGAAGCCCAGCCGCAATTCAGCGGCGATGGCGAACATGTCTACTACAGCGCCGACTACAATGGCATCTACAATATTTATCGGTATGATTTTGCCAGCGGCACTGCAAGTAAACTGACCAACGTTATCGGCGGGGCGTTTTATCCGGCACCGTTAAAGGACGACCTGGTATATATCAGTTACGGCATACGTGGCTTCGATGTGGCCCGCATGCCGAAACCATCGGCGGCAGTTGAAACACAGGTCGCTACAGAAGAGACAAAGGTGACGCCTGTGCAGCCTGAGGCGTCCGCGCAAACGGGCAACCCCGGTCAATTGGTGCCGCAGGCGTATTCGCCATGGGATTCACTGGCGCCGCGCTACTGGAGCCCGGAGTTTACTATCGACGATCAGCGGACCGATATCGGCTTGAGTACCACCGGCATGGATGTATTGCAGCGACACCAGTATGCGGCAGCCTTTTTATACGATGTAAAAAACAAATTACCGCTGGGTTCGCTGGATTATGTTTACGACGGTTGGTGGCCTATCCTGCATCTCGGGGCCACGCGCAGTCATGATTTTTATCTCAATAGCAGCAACCAGACCGTGTTGATCCGCGCGAATGACCAGGCGATTGCCGAAACCATCGTGCCACTGATCCAGTATGACTGGAATCTCTCGTTGCGCGCCGCCTTGATCACGCAAACCGATCACGATGTCTGGAGCAATGGGGCAGTCTCCCTGGCGGATACCCATGACGATCTGGCGGCCATCGGCCTGCGCTACAATTCCGCCAAAACGTATCCGCTGTCGGTAAGCCGGAACGATGGCCGGGAGCTGCGCCTTATCCACGAAGACAGCGATGTCTACGGCGACAGCTTTAATAAAGGGCAGATCACCGTGGGCGAATGGCGTGAGTTTATTCCCTTGGGCGGAGAACATGTGCTGGCCCTGCGTTTTACCGAGGGCCGCGGTCAGCACAATCCCAAACCGTTTCGTCTCGGCGGTATCCAGTCGGATAATACCGCGTACTCCACGATCATGCGGGGTGAAGTCGAACGCTTCTTCAATAAACGCGACTACACCCTGCGCGGCTACAGTGAAGGCCACGTCGAACTGGCCGGCAGGAACATGCGCCTCATCTCCGCCGAATATCGTTTTCCCCTTCGCCGTATCGAGCGCGGTTTCATGGTGCCGCCGATCGGCATCAATCAACTGCACGGTACGCTGTTCTACGATGCCGGCGGTGTCTGGAATACCGGCAGCGGACCGGATCACTATTACACCGACGCCGGGTTTGAATTAAACGCCGACCTCGATGTGTTCTACAACATCCGCCTGCGCACGTCGCTGGGTTTTGCCAAGGGGTTTGATAATACTCTGGGCGAGAACAAGGTGTACTTGCGAATTGGGAGTGAGTTCTAGTTTTTTCTTTTTTTGTCATTCCGGAAATTGCGTTAGCAATTATCCGGAATCCAGTGTCTTATTTTTAAATGCAAATTTCGCTCGCGGTTTCGCCGCTTAGGCGACCTACTTTCTTGTATCGACAAGAAAGTAGGCAAAGAAGCTCTCCCGCGCTTGCCACACGTTCGTGGTTTTTGGCTGTACTCAGGGGCGCTGTGACATTCAGCATCCCTGCTTCATGTCACAGGCTCGGCGTCCCTGGCTCACTTCAGAACCCTTCGGGTTCATCAAGTACTTCCTGAACTCGCTTCGCTCGTTCTGGTCGCGCCCCGTTGGGCGCCACTTGCATTCAGCCAAAAATCCCTCACGGCTATCGCATGGGGTTTTCCACTTAGCCAGATAGAGTGAAATTTCATTTAGTAACTTTGACCTATCTCAGTGGTAAAGGCTTCTTGCGCAGGCTATGAGAAAAAAATGCCTGACGCGCAAGCAAGGCCTAACAGGGCGAGGCAGGACGCCGAGCCTGAGTGATGAGCCAGGGAAGGCGAATCACTCAGCCTTGCTGAGAACGGGCATTTTTTGCGAATGCTTAGCCGAAGCGGAGGGTCGTTTTTCTTTGGTCACTTTCTTTTTGGACAAGCAAAAAGAAAGTGGCTTGCTCTCAGCGAGAGCGAAAAAACACTTTTAAAAAATTTTTAAATCTTCCGCAAGGCAACAAACTTGTTATCCTGATCAAACACCAATTCAAACAGCCCATGGACGCCGTCGCGCATCACAAACGCGCGCAGGTGTTCCGCGGGGAATTCGATGCGGCGGCCGTCGTCGGCGATGACCGAGATATTGCGGGCGATGCCCTGGTAGTAACGCAGGTAGTCGTCGGCGTTGATGCTCAGGCGGAATCGGACGGTTCGCATTCGCCAAGTATGGCGAATTCCGTGCCGCGTTCAACTGCCGGTGTGCCGGGGATGTGCAGTTGGAACTGCAGATTCTGGCTGATGCGCGCCTGGCAGTAAGTGGCGAGGCTTTGGCGGGTGTGGCCGTGGCTGTCGACGGGCGGGGTGAAGCTGACATGGACGTCGGTATGCGGCTGGGCCATGAGGCGCAGCAGGTTGATGAGAAAATTGTCCTTGTCGATGTAGGCGGCGATGCGGTCTGCCCGGTGCTCGCGCCGATAATGCAGGGTCAGGGGTTGCACCGGGACAGCTTGATCGATGGCGGCCTGAAACAGGCCGCTGTGAAATTTCAGGACCTGTGTGCCCAGCGTGGTTGTGCCTTCCGGAAAAAATAATACCGGTCGTGGTTCCGCCATCGCCTGTTTCAATGCAGTCAGGGTCTGATTGATCTCGCGCCGCTTGCCGCGGTTGATAAACAAGGTGCCGGAGAGCGCGGTGAGGTAACCGATGACGGGCCAGTAGCGCACGCTGTGTTTGGAAAGAAAGCGTGCCGGGACACAGGCCGCGATCACCGCGATATCGAGAAAGGAAATATGATTGGCGACGTACATGACGCGGCTGGTCAATGGCTTGCCGTAGCGTGTAATCCGGATGCCGAGCAGATGAGTGAGTCCCTGCATCCACCAGCTAATGATGTCCTGCCCGGCTTGGGTGAGATGCCACTGGCGGCCATAACGCAGACGATAACCACTCCCGAGAGTGATACCGATTATAAGATGGAAAAAAAATTGCGTGCCGCGCAGGGCGGCACGCACAATCGCCTTGAACATCATGCTGGAGAAATCGTTAGAGGCGCTCGATGAAGTGTTTGACGTAGCGGCTGGAGATCTGGTCGCAGTCGAGCAACACAAATACATCCGCCACGCCGAAGGCGGCATCCCAGTAGGGTTCGCCGCAGATCAGCGCACCCTGACGCAAATAGGCCTTGAGCAGGGTCGGCGGGATCACGTCGTCCGGCATGGGGCTTTGTTCTTCAAGCCGCAGGGGAATCAAGGGACGTACCCGCAGGGATTCGGGTGCGTAGTGTTTCTCGCGAATGAAATGCATCAGGGCCGCGAGGTATTTGTCGCCGCTGGACAGGGGGATGCTGGCGCAGCCGATGAGGTAGTCGACCTTGTCTTCCACGACCATTCGCGCGATACCCTGCCATAGCATCGGCAGGGCGGCGCCACGGCGATACTCTGGGTGGATACAGGTGCGGCCGACTTCCATGAAGCGGCAGCCGTCGCTGAGGATGTTGCTCAGGTCGAATTCGGTTTCGGAATAATACATGCCGATCTGGTTGCGGCCTGCGTTGTCGAGCAGGCGCGTGGTGGCAACCAGTTCATTGGTGTGATTGTCGTAGACGGCAAGATGACGGCAGGCGTCATCGAAGCGATCCTTGTCGATGCCCGGTTCGTCGCCGCGGACTTCGGCGCCCATTTCATTGGCAAAGACATCGTAACGTAATTTGTAGCATTGGCGCCGCTGCAAGGGACTGTCGGCGAGAAAGACACTGAAACGATTCGGTTGTTGCGATTTTGTTAACTGACTGACTTCATTGAATGGCGTCGCCATACCTTCTTCTCCAGGATAAATAGCCTTGAGCGAAAGTTAGTCGTGGCGTATGACGTCGACGTGAATTTCCCGTGACAGTTCTGTGAAGGCAGGGCGCGATCACAGCCATTTGTGACATATGTGACAGAGATAAAATGGCTGTGTCAGGGCTTAGGCGTACGCCTCATTAGTGCGATCCAGGCGCCGGTAACCGATCGCCTCCGCAATGTGTTGCAGGCTGGGTTGAGGCACGGCCTCCAGATCAGCGAGGGTGCGTGCCAGGCGCAATACGCGATGATAGGCGCGGGTGGACAGGCCCAGTTGATCGATGGCGCGATTGAGCAGGGCGCGGGCATCCTGTGTCAGCACGCACACACGTTCCAGTTCCTGGTTGTTGAGTTGCGCGTTGATCTTGCCCTGACGTTCCAGCTGCACGGCGCGCGCCGCGATCACCTGTTGCCGAATCTCGTGCGAACCGGGTCCGCTAGCACTGGCTTGTTGCAGTTCCGCCAGCGGCAGCGGGGGCACATCCACGTGCATATCGATGCGATCCAGGATCGGTCCGGAGATGCGGCCACGATAACGCTGGATTTGATCCAGGTTGCAGCGGCAGCGGCCGTTGGGGTGGCCGGCATAACCGCAGGGACAGGGATTCATGGCGGCGATCAACTGGAAGCGCGCCGGAAATTCCGCCTGGCGCGCGGCGCGGGAGATGGTGATCACCCCGGACTCCAAGGGTTCGCGCAAGACCTCCAGCACCCGCCGATCGAATTCCGGTAACTCGTCCAGAAACAACACGCCATGATGCGCGAGGGTAATCTCGCCGGGGCGCGGGACGGAACCGCCGCCGACAAGTGCGACGCCGGATGCCGTATGGTGCGGTGCGCGATACGGTCGCTGTTGCCAGTGGGCCGGATCGAAACCGTGGTGACTGATGGATTGAATGGCGGCGCTCTCCAGTGCCTCCGTTTCAGTCATGGGCGGCAGGATGCCGGGCAGGCGACTGGCGAGCATGGTCTTGCCGGTACCGGGCGGACCGATTAACAACAGGCTGTGGCCGCCGGCGGCGGCGATGATCAACGCGCGCTTGGCATGTGTCTGTCCGCGCACCTCGGCGACATCGGGATACGCGACAGCGACTGCATGATCGGTTTGCGCGGTGGCGGGTGCGAGATTGTCCTGTCCTGCGAGATGGCCGCAGACCGCTAGCAGGTGTTCGCTGCCGATGACCTTGACCCCGCTGACCAGTGCGGCCTCGGTGACATTGGCGGCGGGGACCACCAGCGTGCGTCCGGCATCGCGGGCGCGCAGTGCCGTCGGCAACACGCCTGCCACCGGACGCAACTCGCCACTGAGGGCAAGCTCGCCGAGAAACTCGTATTCATGCAGGCGTTCACCAGGGATCTGGCCGGAGGCCGCCAGGATGCCGAGGGCAATCGCCAGATCGTAGCGACCGCCACCCTTGGGCAGATCCGCCGGGGCCAGATTGACCGTGATCCGTCGTGCCGGGTATTCGAAGCGGCTGTTGATGAGCGCGGCGCGGACGCGTTCGCGACTTTCCTTTACCTCGGTGTCGGCCAGCCCGACAACGGTGGTGCTGGGCAGCCCGCCGGCCAGGTGCACTTCTACGTTGACAGGTAACGCGGTAATGCCCGACTGGGCGCGCGTGTGCAGAATGGCTAATGACATGGGTATCCCTTCCCTGTGACGCTACATTCCTTGTAGCAGACTCGTACATATCTGAACGAGTTATAACAATACGCAAATCTCGTATGGCTAACAAGCCATAATTATTTTGCCTGTTTCTCCAGCGCCCCGGCCAGGGCATCGAGTCTGGCGTGCAGAGTCTTGATTTCTTCCCTGGCTTTGTCGAGTACCGCACGTTGTGCGTCGAACTCGGCACGGGTTACCAGGTCCAAACGTTGCAGACCGGCGGCCAGTGCGGCGCGGAAATTCTTTTGTGCATCGTCGCGCAGGTCGGCCATGCCTTGCGGCAGGGCGCCGAGCAGATTCCTGACCAGTTCATCGAGTGGGTTGTTGGTGTTGATCATCGATACGCTCCGTTTTTGTGCGGATATACCAGCATTCTACCTTATAAATTGGTATGCTTGGCACGGTTTCGGTTAAAGGATGACGAATACATCCCTGTACGTTTAACAACAAGAGAATGCATGCCAAGGAGAATAATCCATGCGTAAACACCTACTCCAATCTGCCGTGATCGGCGTCGGAATTCTGGGTCTGGCTGCGACCGCCCAGGCTGATTTGACTGCCAATGCTGGTGTAACCACCAATTACGTCTTTCGGGGTGTGACCCAAACTGATGACAACCCGGCGATTCAGGGTGGCATCGATTACACCCATCCCAGTGGTTTTTATGCCGGGGCCTGGGGTTCCAATGTCAAATTCCCCAATGCCGGCGGCTCCGCACTGGAATACGACTTGTATGCCGGTTTTAACTTCGAGGTGGCGCAGGATGTCAAACTGGATGTGGGCTACATCACCTACAACTATACCGACAGCACGGTGAACGATAATTTCAGCAATGATGAAGTCTTCATCGGCGCCAAGTACCAGAACTTCGCCGCCTACTATTATAATGGCAACGCGAAATTAAGCGCTTACGATCACCAGTATTTCGATCTGCGTTATACCCTGGCCTTACCGCAGGACATCAAGGCGAGCCTGCATTACGGACATCTTGATAATAACAATGCACCCGACGCAGATGACATCGGCATTCGCTTCAGCAAGGATATTGCCAGCTTCAATACCAGCATCGCCTTTACCCGTGTCGATCCCAACAGCGGTGATTCCCAGAATGAACTGTTCTTGACGGTGACCAAGGAATTCGATTTGATGAAATAAGCTCGACGTGCACAAGGCGGTGAGACTTCACCGCCTTGTATCGCACTGCATATAAACCCACGTCGTGGGTTTTTTTATGTGCGCAACATTTTGGTGCAAAAGAAATTCATCGCGGGTGGTGTACATTCAAAAGCGAATGGCGTAAATAATAACCTTTAACGCATAACTGGCTTTCGTATTTACTCAAATGCAAAACGCGATAGAGCAGACCAGCACTGCGTGGCGGGGGCGACTGGAACTGGACTTCGCCAGGAGCAACAACAAAACCGTCATTGCACGGCGCAGCCATGTCGGGCCGCTGACGATCCAGCGGCCGTTTTATCCTGAAGCCGATGTGTGTCATAGCTACATCCTGCATCCGCCGGGTGGAGTCGTCGGCGGTGATGAGTTGCAACTGTCAGTGGTAGTGCAAACTGGCGCGCATGCCTTGATCACGACGCCAGCGTCCGCCAAGTTTTATCGCTCGGAAGGTGCTATCGCTAAACAGCAGCAAACGTTACATGTTGCCGACAATGCCGTGCTGGAGTACCTGCCGCAGGACACGATCCTGTTCGATGCCTGTCGTGTTGAGACGCGTACCCGCATCGAGTTGTCAGCGGGTGCCAGATTCGCAGGCTGGGAGATCTTGTGTCAGGGACGGCCCGCGAGTGGGGAAAAATTTCATCACGGTCAGTGCCGTCAGGTATATGAAATGTATCGTGACGGTCATCCCTTGGTGATCGAGCGTATGCACTTGCAAGGGAATACCCTGATGCAGAGCGCGAAGTGGGGGCTGGCGAATTATCCCGTGCTGGGGACGATGCTGGTCAGCGATGCCAATGCGCAAATGCTGGAACTGGCACGGAAAATTACTGTGGAATCCGCTGCCCTGTTCAGTGCGAGCTTACTCAATGGCGTATTGGTGTGCCGTTATTTAGGTGCACAAGGTATGGAGGCGCGCGATTGTTTTGCGCGGGTCTGGGCGGCGATACGTCCGGCGTGGATTGGGCGTGAGGCTTGTAGGCCGCGTATCTGGGATACTTAAATACGAATTTGAAATAAAAAAAGATCGGAGCGAAGACGATGGAATTAACACCGCGCGAAAAAGATAAATTGTTGTTGTTCACCGCCGCCTTGTTGGCCGAGCGGCGCAAAGACCGGGGGCTGAAACTCAATTATCCCGAGGCCGTGGCGTTTATCTCTGCGGCAATCATGGAAGGCGCACGCGAAGGCAAGACCGTGGCCGAGTTGATGAGTTATGGCACCACGCTGTTATCGCGCAAGGATGTGATGGACGGCATTGCCGAGATGATCGATGAAGTGCAGGTCGAGGCCACATTTCCCGACGGCACCAAACTGGTCACCGTACATAATCCAATTGGGTAGCAAAATTTTGTGTTTAGTGTGTCATTCCGGATCATGATTGCACGCGTCTGGAATGACAATATATGAGAGATGTTGTCGTTCCGGAAACGGCGTAAGCCGTTATCCGGAACCTGGCGGCTTTGCCAGAAAAAGCCACTGGATTCCGGGTCTTGCTCCGTTCGCCCGGAATGACCAGGTAACTTCTTTATTTTTGCAGGAGAAGACAAATGATCCCCGGTGAACTCTTGGTCGACGACGGCGACATCGAACTGAACAAGGACCGCAAGACGGTTAAGGTGCGGGTCGCCAACAGCGGCGACCGCCCCGTGCAGGTCGGTTCGCATTATCATTTTTATGAAACCAACAGCGCGTTGCAATTCGATCGTGAGGCCGCGCGTGGTTTTCGCCTGAATATTCCTGCCGGGACCGCGGTGCGATTCGAGCCGGGCCAGGAGCGCGAGGTGGAGCTGGTAGCCTTTGCCGGCAAGCGCGAAGTCTATGGTTTCAACGCCAGGGTCATGGGCAAGCTGGACAAATAACGGGGAGCGATCATGAGCAAGATAAGCAAACGTGCCTATGCCGAGATGTACGGCCCGACCAAGGGTGACCGCGTGCGTCTGGGTGATACCGCATTGATCATCGAGGTCGAAGACGACAAAACGATTTACGGCGACGAAGTCAAATTCGGCGGTGGCAAGGTCATTCGCGACGGCATGGGCCAGAGTCAGTTGACATCCAAAGACGTGGTCGACACCGTGATCACCAATGCCCTGATCCTGGATTACACCGGTATCATCAAGGCCGATGTCGGGATCAAGCACGGACGCATCGTGGCGATCGGCAAGGCCGGCAATCCTGATATACAGCCGGGCGTGAATATTATCGTCGGACCCGGCACCGAGGCCATCGCCGGTGAAGGCCAGATCCTGACGGCGGGTGGGATCGATGCGCACATTCACTTTATCTGTCCGCAACAAGTCGATGATGCCTTGATGTCCGGCATTACTACCATGATCGGCGGCGGCACCGGTCCGGCGACCGGTACCAACGCGACGACCTGTACGCCGGGGCCGTGGAATATTCATCGCATGTTGCAGGCGGCGGATGCGCTGCCCATGAATTTCGGTTTCCTCGGCAAGGGCAATGCGAGTACGCCTGACGCGTTGCTGGAACAGGTGGCGGCCGGTGTGATGGGTTTGAAGCTGCACGAAGACTGGGGTACGACCCCGGCGGCCATCGATAATTGTTTGAGCGTGGCGGAACAAACCGATGTGCAGGTGGCGATCCACACCGACACCTTGAACGAATCCGGTTTCGTCGAAGATACCATTGCGGCATTTAAGGGCCGCGCGATCCATACCTATCACACCGAGGGTGCGGGCGGTGGTCACGCGCCGGACATCATCAAGGCCTGTGGCGAGGCGAATGTGTTGCCATCGAGTACCAATCCCACACGGCCTTACACCATCAATACCATCGACGAACACCTCGACATGCTGATGGTCTGCCATCATCTGGATCCGAATATCGCCGAAGACGTGGCCTTTGCCGAGTCGCGGATTCGCCGCGAGACGATTGCCGCGGAAGATATTCTGCATGACCTGGGTGCCTTCTCCATGATCTCCTCGGACTCGCAGGCCATGGGCCGCGTCGGCGAAGTGATTACGCGTACCTGGCAGACGGCGCACAAAATGAAAGAACAGCGCGGTGCCTTAAAACAGGACAGCGAGCGTCACGATAACTTTCGCGCCAAACGTTATATCGCCAAGTACACCATCAATCCGGCATTGACCCACGGCATTGCCAACGAAGTCGGTTCGGTGGAGGTGGGCAAGCTGGCGGACCTGGTTTTGTGGAAACCGGCCTTCTTCGGCGCCAAGCCGTCATTGATCATCAAGGGCGGTTTCATTATCGCCGCGCCCATGGGTGATCCCAATGCCTCGATTCCCACGCCGCAGCCGGTGCACTATCGGCCGATGTTCGGTGCCTTGGGCGGCGCCTTGAGTGCAACCTGTATCAGCTTCGTGTCGCAGTCGGCACTGGAGGCAGACATCCACAAAACCCTCGGCCTGCACAAGCAACTGCGTGCGGTGAGCGGCACGCGCAGCATTCGCAAGCAAGACATGCGCCTGAATGATTATCAGCCGACGATCGAGGTGGACCCGCAGACCTACGTGGTACGTGCCGATGGCGAGTTGCTGACCTGTGAACCGGCAAGTGTGTTACCGCTGGCGCAAAAATATTTTCTGTTTTAGATGAGTGCGGCAATGTTAAAAGCGACGGAAGTGATTGCGCCTACGCATCAGCACGATCTGACCCTGACCCTGCCGTATGAGTTGCGGCAAAAGAGCCGCCTGCGTGCCAATCTGGATAACGGCGGCGAGATCGGTCTGCTCCTGCCGCGCGGTACGGTGTTGCGCGGCGGGGATTGTCTCAAATCGGAAACCGGCGAGGTCATCCTGGTGCAGGCGGCCGCAGAGGTCGTGTCTACCGTGACGGAGAGTAATCCGACCTTGTTTGCGCGCGCCTGTTATCACCTGGGCAATCGCCATGTGCCCTTGCAGATCGGTGATGGCTGCTTGCGCTATCTGCACGATCATGTGCTCGATGACATGTTGCGCGGGCTGGGATTAACGGTGGGCTGCGAACGTTTACCCTTCGAACCGGAGGCCGGCGCATACGGTGGCGGTCATCATCACCACCACGATCATCATCACGACCACGAACACTAAATCCCAATGACCTTTGATGCCTCGCAAATGGCGAACCTGCGCCTGTGGCAATTGATCAGCCCGGCCTTACCGGTGGGCGCCTATGCCTATTCCGGCGGGCTGGAGTATGCCTTGCATGCGGAGTGGTTGCACGATGCCGATGCTGTGGAGCAGTGGATCCGGGGTTTGTTGCAGCACAATCTGTCGCATCTGGATGTGCCGGTCTTGCAGCGCTGTTATCTGGCGTGGTCGCACGGCGATAGCGAAGCATTAACGTACTGGAGTGAGTTCATTGTCGCTGCGCGTGAATCGGCGGAGTTGCGCGCGGAGGATTTGCATCTGGGCCGCGCCCTGGCAACCTTGCTGACAGATCTGGATATGGCCGAGGCGGCTGCCTATCGACTATCCGATTCGGCGCCGTTTGTCTGTCTGCTGGCCCTGGCCGGTGTGAAGTGGCAGGTGCCAATCGATCAGTTGGCCTCGGGCTTGTTATGGTCGTGGAGTGAAAACCAGGTGGCGGCCGCGATCAAGCTGGTGCCGCTGGGACAAACCATTGGACAGAAGATGCTGCTGCGGATTGCGGAAGACATTCCCGGCGCAGTGGCAACAGGGCTGGCGCTGGAGGATGATGACATCGGTGCCCTGGCGCCTGGGCTGGGGATTGCCAGCGCGTTGCATGAGACGCAATATTCGCGGTTATTTAGATCGTAGTGTTTTCTTAGTCATTCCGGGCGACTGCCGGGCACGACCCGGTGGTCGACCCGGAATCCAGTGACTTTATCTATTAAAGACTCTGGATTCCGGATAAACACTTCGTGTTTTCCGGAATGACTAAGCAACGTTCGAGTGTAATAAATTAACTCTCAGTTAAACGAGTTTCAAATGCATTAATGGAGCAAGCTATGTCGCAAGATCAGGTATTACGGGTCGGGATCGGCGGTCCGGTCGGTTCGGGCAAAACCGCATTGGTGGAGGCCTTGTGCAAATCGATGCGCGAACGCTTCAACATCGCGGTCGTCACCAATGACATCTACACCCAGGAAGATGCCCAGTTTTTGATCCGGCATGCTGCGCTGAACGAGGATCGCATCATCGGTGTGGAGACCGGTGGTTGCCCGCATACCGCGATCCGGGAAGACGCCTCCATGAATCTCGCCGCGGTCGCGGAATTGAATCACCGCTTCACGAATCTCGATGTCGTGTTTGTCGAAAGCGGTGGCGACAATCTTAGTGCGACCTTCAGTCCCGAGTTATCGGATCTGACCATCTATGTGATCGATGTTGCCGCCGGTGACAAGATCCCGCGCAAGGGTGGACCGGGTATCACCAAATCCGATCTGTTGGTCATCAATAAGATCGATTTAGCTCCGCACGTTGGTGCATCATTGGACGTGATGGATCGCGACGCACGCAAAATGCGCGGCGAACGGCCGTTTATCTTTTCAAATCTCAAATCTGGTGAAGGCCTGGGTGCAATCCAGCAATTCATCATCGACAAAGGCATGTTGCAGTAAGCTTATTAGTGCAGCGCTGCCGTGTTGTGGCTTGGCACGGTGCGTTGACACCTTATTCCTGCCAATTTTTTGCACCAGGATAACGCGATCGCGGTGTTTCAGCGCACCACGATCGTTCAGCCGTGTCCCGGTCTCTTGTGCACAACGCACATAATTCATTGTTATTTAAATTAAATTTTCATTGGCATGGGGCTTGCTCTTAGGCAGGCAGGCCTGCACTCGGTAGCGTGAGGATACGCAAGGCTGTGGTTTTGAATTGCACCAATGAGAAACATGCAGGTTGTTGTTCCGTTTCCAGGCAGTAGTCGATGTGGAGCGTTCTGTTGGCTGCGAGGAAGGCCCGCCACTTGCGCAATCATCGCGCAGACGTCAGGCATATAACGAAGACAGATAAGCAAGCCTAAACCATTGGACTGATACGAGGAATCTCAAAATGAAGAATGTGAAAACGAAAAAGCTCCTGACCTGGGCCGGCGCGCTGGCATTGGGCTGGAGTGTGCAGGCGGCACAGGCCGCCGGTACGATCAAGATTGGTGTGTTGCACTCATTGTCCGGCACCATGGCCATCAGTGAAACCGTACTGAAGGATACGGTGCTGATGTTGATCGACGAACAAAACAAAAAGGGTGGTTTGCTCGGCAAGAAACTGGTGCCGGTTGTGGTAGACCCTGCCTCCAACTGGCCGCTGTTCGCTGAAAAGGCCAAAGAGCTGCTGGAGAAAGACAAGGTCTCCGTGGTCTTCGGCTGCTGGACCTCCGTATCACGTAAATCAGTGCTGCCGGTATTCGAGCACGACAACGGCCTGCTGTTTTATCCGGTGCAGTACGAAGGTGAAGAGTCTTCCAAGAATGTGTTCTACACCGGTGCGGCGCCGAACCAGCAAGCCATTCCGGCAGTGGATTACCTGATGAACGAAGTCGGCGTGAAGCGCTGGGTCCTGGCCGGTACCGACTACGTGTATCCGCGTACCACCAACAAGATCCTGGAGGCCTATCTGAAGGCCAAGGGCGTCAAGGATGAAGACATCATGATCAACTACACCCCGTTCGGTTATTCCGACTGGCAGAGCATTGTGTCTGACATCAAGAAGTTCGGTTCCGCCGGCAAGAAGACCGCCGTGGTCTCCACCATCAACGGCGATGCCAACGTGCCGTTCTACAAGGAACTGGCTAACCAGGGTGTGAAGGCCGCCGACATTCCGGTCGTTGCCTTCTCTGTCGGTGAACAGGAACTCTCCGGTATCGACACCAAGAACCTGGTCGGTCACCTGGCCGCCTGGAACTATTTCGAAAGCGTCGATACCCCGGCTAACGAAAAGTTCATCAAGGAATGGAAGGCCTGGACCAAGAATCCGAAGGCCGTTACCAACGACCCGATGGAAGCGACCTATATCGGTTTCAACATGTGGGTGAAGGCTGTCGAGAAGGCCAAGAGCACCGACGTTGCGAAAGTGCAGAAGGCCATGCTCGGGATCAAATACCCGAACCTGACCGGTGGTGAGGCCACCATGCTGCCGAACCATCACCTGACCAAGCCGGTATTGATCGGTGAAATCCAGGCGGACGGTCAGTTCCAGGTGGTATGGAAGACCAAGGGGCTGGTCCCGGGTGATGCCTGGTCCGACTACCTGCCGAGCGACGTTGGCTTCGTCTCCGACTGGAAGAAGTACAACTGCGGCAGATACAACCTGAAAGAGAAGAAGTGTTACGGCGCTGGCGCCGACATGAAGCAGTAAGCACGGGTCTGGAAGTGTAGGCAAGAGGTGCAGCACAGCGCGGCTGGGCTGCACCTCTCTTTCAAAGCCAAACAAGCATACAAATAACTCTGGCGCGCCGCTCATGAAAAACACACATAACCGTAGTAAGACCGCTGTTCGCAGCACAAGACACTACCTGCCGGGTATGTTGTTCATGGGCCTGCTGGTCTTGCTGGTGCTGTTGGTGGTGTCGATGAGGCCGGTGTATGCCGCCGATGCAGCCGGGAAACCGGAAGATTTCGCCGCGATGGTGGGTAAACTGGTTACCGATGACTTCGACGAAAAGCAGGATGCCCTCGCCCAACTGACCAGGATCGATCACCCGCAATTACTGAACACCTTTCGTCATTTGCTCAATGGCGAGCTGTATTACATCAAGGCCGATAAACGCGTGGTCTACGCCGAGGATACCGACAAGGGCTATCAGACCTATGACGTGATCACCGGCGAAAAACTGCAGGTCATGGACAAGTCCGACCTGCGCAAGATCGGCATCAACAATCGCATGCGCACCATGCTCGGTATCGAAATCGCCAAGCTGAGCCTGCATGACAAGGACCCGGCCGTGCGTTTAAAGGCCGTTAAGGAAATGGTCAGCAGCCTGGATGCGGATTCGATCAAGCTCTTACGCGAACAACAGACGAAGGAACAGGATGCCAGGGTCAAGGAGGCGATCGATGTCGGACTCGCCCTGGCGGACCTCAACAGCAGTGACCAGAAGACACGTCTGGCTGCGATTGAGTTGCTCAGCAGTTCCTTATTACCTGAAGTAAAGGTCGCACTGGACCAACTGGTACAACAATACAGCAACGGCCAGTACATCGAAAAAGACCCGCAGGTGCGCGAGGCGGCCAAAAAGGCGCTGGGGCACATCAACGGCAAGATTGATCTGTACAATATTGCGCAAACCACATTTTTCGGCCTGAGTCTTGGCTCGGTGCTGTTGTTATCCGCCATCGGTCTGGCCATCACCTTTGGTGTGATGGGCGTGATTAACATGGCGCACGGCGAGATGATGATGCTGGGTGCCTATACCACATATCTGATCCAGGCCGCGTTTCCCAACCTGATCGACTATTCCCTGTTGATGGCGATCCCCGCTGCTTTTGTGGTCTCGGGTCTGTTCGGTATCGCCATCGAGCGCGGCGTGATTCGGCTGATGTATGGGCGGCCGCTGGATACCCTGCTCGCCACCTTCGGTATCAGTCTGTTATTGCAACAACTGGTGCGTACCACCATCTCGGCACAGAACGTCACGGTGAGTACGCCGAGCTGGATGAGCGGTTCCTGGCAGATCAACCCCGTGTTTGCGCTGACCTATAACCGCCTGTACATCATCTTTTTCAGCATCATCGTGTTCCTTGCGCTGTTGTTTATTCTCAAGAAGACCGTGTTGGGCCTGCAGGTGCGCGCGGTCTCGCAGAATCGTGACATGGCCAAGGCCATGGGCGTGCGCAGCGAATGGGTCGACGCCATGACCTTTGGTCTGGGCTCCGGCATTGCCGGCATCGCCGGTGTTGCACTCAGCCAGTTAACCAACGTCGGTCCCAACCTCGGCCAGTCCTACATCATCGACTCCTTCATGGTGGTCGTGTTCGGCGGTGTCGGCAATCTGTGGGGCACGCTGGTGGGTGGTCTCTCCCTGGGCGTGGTCAACAAATTCATTGAACCCTGGACCGGTGCGGTACTGGCCAAGATCCTGGTGCTGGTGTTCGTCATTCTGTTCATCCAGAAACGGCCGCGCGGCTTGTTCCCGCAAAAAGGCCGGGCCGCGGAGAGTTGAGCATGCTGTTGGATAAATATGGCCCCGGGTTTTTACACAGTGATCGCGGCGGGAAAATTTTTCTCGGCATTCTCATCGCGCTGGTCATCCTGATCCCCATTGCCAACCAGGTGGTGCCTGCCGGTTCACCGTTGCATTTCTCGACCTATGCCCTGAGCCTGTTGTCGAAATACATGTGTTATGCCCTGGTGGCCATTGCCCTGGACCTGGTGTGGGGCTACTGCGGTATTTTGAGTCTGGGCCACGGCGCGTTCTTTGCGCTGGGCGGTTACGCCATGGGGATGTACCTCATGCGCCAGATCGGCGATCGCGGCGTGTACGGTAATCCCGTCCTGCCGGACTTCATGGTGTTCCTGAACTGGAAGGCGCTGCCCTGGTACTGGCACGGTTTCGATATGTTCTGGTTTGCGGTGATCATGATCGTGCTGGTGCCCGGCATTCTCGCCTATGTGTTCGGTTGGCTGGCATTCCGTTCGCGGGTGACCGGCGTGTACTTATCTATTATTACGCAGGCCATGACCTATGCGCTGATGCAGGCCTTTTTCCTGAATAACATGGGCTTTGGCGGTAACAACGGTCTGACCGACTTCAAGGATATCCTGGGTTTTAACCTGCAATCCGATGCCACACGGGTCGGCCTGTTTCTGGTCACCGCGGTCTTTCTCGCCGCCGGTTACCTCGTGTCGCGTTACATCGTGCAATCCAAGATGGGGCGTGTCGTCGTTGCGGTTCGCGACGCCGAGGCACGCACGCGTTTTATCGGTTACAAGGTAGAGTCTTACAAGTTATGGATCTTTGTCTTCTCCGCGGTGCTGGCGGGTATTGCCGGTGCCCTGTATGTGCCGCAGGTCGGCATCATCAACCCCAGTGAATTTTCTCCGCTGAACTCCATCGAGCTGGTGGTGTGGGTGGCGGTGGGTGGCCGCGGCAGTTTGTACGGTGCGGTCGCCGGCGCCTTCCTGGTGAATTATGCCAAGACCTTTTTCACCGGGGCCTTGCCGGAGGTCTGGCTGTTCGCCCTGGGCACCGTGTTTATCGTCGTGACCGTCTTTTTGCCCAGAGGCATTGTCGGCCTGCTCGCCAAAATCAAATCCCGGAAAGCCGCGGTGGAGAGTGCGTCGTGAAAGTCCTGGATAATCTGAAGCAGGTGATTCAGCAAAACGGTCTGACGGGTCGGCGTCGGTTCCCGCATCAGCAGGGCATGCACACGCTGGATCCGGCGAGCGTGGACCTCAGCCATGGCACGATCCTGTACGTGGAAAATGTCACGGTCAGCTTTGACGGCTTCAAGGCACTCAACGATCTGACCCTCTATATCGAGGCCGGTGAGTTGCGTTGCATCATCGGGCCCAATGGCGCGGGCAAGACCACCATGATGGACGTAATCACGGGCAAGACCCGTCCCGACAGCGGCCGTGTCTTCTTCGGGCAGACCATGGACTTGTCGCGAATGACCGAATACGAGATTGCTACCGCGGGCATTGGCCGCAAGTTTCAAAAGCCCACGGTCTTTCCCAATCACACGGTATTCCAGAATCTCGAACTGGCCATGCGTACCGACAAGCGTGTCTGGACCAGCTTGTTCGCGAAGCTGAGCGGCGAGCAACGGGATCGCATTGGCGAGGTGAATGAATTGATCGGCCTGGCCGATCTGGCCGAGCGTGAAGCGGCCTACCTGTCGCATGGTCAGAAGCAATGGCTGGAGATCGGCATGCTGCTGATGCAAAACCCCTTGTTGCTGCTGGTCGACGAACCCGTCGCCGGCATGACCCATCAGGAAATGGACAAGACCGCGGAGTTGCTTACCGGGCTGGCGGGCAAGCATTCGGTGGTGGTGGTGGAACATGACATGGACTTCGTGCGCTCCATTGCCAGCAAGGTGACGGTATTACATGAAGGCCATGTCCTGGCCGAGGGCGATATGCAGACCGTGCAGAACGATCCAAAAGTGATCGAGGTCTATCTGGGGGAATAACCATGTTGCATATTCAGGGCCTCAATCAGTTCTACGGCGAAAGCCATACGCTCTGGGACATCGACTTCGATATCCCGCAAGGCGGTTGCGTCTGTCTGATGGGACGCAACGGCGTGGGCAAGACCACCTTGCTGCGAACCATCATGGGTCTGGTACGTGCGCGCTCCGGGGAGCTGCGCTTCGAAGAGCATGAGATGCTGGCCAGATCCGCCGAGATACGTTCTCGTCTGGGGATCGGCTATGTGCCGCAGGGGCGCGAGATCTTCGCGCAGCTGACGGTGGAGGAAAACCTGCGCATCGGCCTGTCCGCCCGGCGGGACAGGCTGCGTGACATCCCGGAACGCATCTTTGAATTGTTTCCGGTGTTGAAACAGATGCTGCATCGCCGGGGCGGCGATCTGTCAGGTGGCCAGCAACAACAACTGGCGATCGGCCGTGCCCTGGCCCTGGATCCGAAAATGCTCATCCTCGACGAGCCGACCGAGGGGATTCAGCCCAACGTGGTCGCGCAGATCGGCGACGTCATTCTCAAGCTCAATGAAGAACAAAACCTTACCGTGCTTCTGGTCGAACAGAAACTGCCGTTCGCGCGCCGCGTAGGCAAACAGTTTGTGATCATGGATCGCGGCCGTACCGTCGCCAAGGGGGACATGACCGCCCTGGACGACCAGCTTGTGCAGCGCTACCTCACTGTTTAATCGCACCAGACTGGTGCGAATTTGGGGCGCATACCTCAATTTGATGCACTGAACAAGTGCGCATCGATCCCAAAAAGCAATTAACTCCTTGTAATTCATAGTTTTTATTTACTGGCACGGCCTGTGCACTAAAGCCACTCACTAGCAGACTTTCGCGCTATGTAAACACATTCACGAAGGTGGGCGAGGGGGGAAACACCCAGTCGCCAAGCCGGGTGGGTGAATAATCAATTTAAATCAGGAGGTACAAACCATGAAAATGGTTATGGCAATCATCAAGCCTTTCAAGCTCGATGACGTGCGAGAAGCCTTGTCCGATATCGGCGTGCAAGGCATCACCGTCACCGAGGTGAAAGGATTTGGTCGGCAAAAAGGCCACACTGAGCTGTATCGCGGTGCGGAGTATGTTGTCGACTTCCTACCGAAGGTGAAGATCGAGGCGGTAGTCGATGACAGTCTTGTAGACCAGGTTATCGAGGCCGTCAGCAAGGCAGCCAACACCGGCAAGATCGGTGACGGTAAGATCTTCGTTGCAAATATCGAACAGGCAGTACGCATTCGTACCGGCGAGTCCGGTAGTGAAGCGCTGTAATGCCGGGAGGAAAAGACATGTTTAACAAACGATTTATGCAGTTCATTGGCAGCATGTTCGCCCTGCTGGCTGTGCCCGCTCTGGCCTTGGCTGACGAAGCACCCAAGATCAATTCGGGTGACACCGCCTGGATGCTGACCTCTACCGCCCTGGTACTGATGATGACCGTGCCGGGTCTGGCCTTGTTCTACGCCGGTATGGTGCGCAGCAAGAACGCACTCTCTGTACTGATGCAGTGTTTTGCCATCACCGGCCTGATTACGGTCCTGTGGTATCTCTATGGTTACAGCATGGCATTCGACACCACCGGCATGGCCAAGGGTGTAACCAACCTGTACAGCTTTGTGGGTGGATTCAGTAAAGCCATGCTTTCCGGACTGACCAAAGGGTCACTGGTTGGCGGTATTCCGGAATCCGTGTTCATCACCTTCCAGATGACCTTTGCCATCATTACCCCGGCCCTGATCGTGGGCGCCTTCGCAGAACGCATGAAGTTCTCTGCCATGCTGATCTTCATGACCCTGTGGGTAACCGTGGTGTACTTCCCGATCTGTCACATGGCCTGGTCCGGTGACGGCGCACTCTACTGGGATTGGGGCGTACTCGACTTCGCCGGTGGTACGGTCGTACACATCAACGCAGGTATTGCCGGTCTGGTTGCCGCGCTGGTACTGGGCAAACGCAAAGGCTATCCGCGTACCCCGATGCCTCCGCATAACCTGACCTACACCGTCATCGGCGCTTCCCTGCTGTGGGTTGGCTGGTTCGGTTTCAACGCCGGTTCCGCCGTTGCTGCCAGTGGTGATGCCGGTATGGCGATGCTGGTTACCCAGATTGCGACGGGTACTGCAGCCCTGGCCTGGATGTTTGCTGAGTGGATTGCACACGGCAAGCCGAGCGTACTGGGTATTGCTTCCGGTGCGGTTGCGGGTCTGGTTGCGATTACACCGGCTTCCGGTACCGTCGCACCGTTCGGTGCCTTGATGATTGGTATTGCTGCCGGCGTTATCTGCTTCCTGGCTGCGACCAAGCTCAAGCGTGCTATCGGTTATGACGACTCGCTCGACGTGTTTGGTGTGCACGCCATTGGCGGTATCGTCGGCGCGATCCTGACCGGCGTGTTCGGTATCAAGGCCGGCGGCGGTTTCGCAGACGGCGCCTCCATCGCTTCACAAGTGTGGATCCAGACCAAGGGCGTTCTCGTGACCGTCATCTGGTGTGGTGTTGCCAGCTTCATCCTGTTGAAGATCGTGGGTGCGCTGGTTGGACTGCGTGTCAGCGAAGAGCAGGAAGAAGAAGGTCTGGATATCGTCGAACACGACGAGAAGGCCTACAACATCAGCTAATCGTGTAAGTAAACAAGCTGTGACAAGAGGGCGCCTGCGGGCGCCCTCTTTTATTTGGGGGAAGTCAAATTACCGACTGCGATGACAGTGTGTATGAATCAAGCCCGTGTCGCTCATGCACAAGTGCTGTGCAGTATGCGATGCAGTCCCGGTTTTCTGCGCTGTTGTCGTGCGAAAAAAGGTTGTGCAGTGGAATAAATGCTGGGAAATACTGGCCTTCCGAGTTGGCACGGCTCCTGCAAAGAAATACACAGGTAATGGTAACTCCTCTCCTCTTGGTGGTGAGAAAACTTTGGGCGTCTTAGGACGCCCTTTTTTTTGCGTCGCCGAAATGATTACAGTTTTTTATGTGTCGCGTCGCAGAAGGGTTTATTGGCGGAATGTTTGCAGCCGCAAAGCGCATAGGTTTTCTTTTCGGTGACGGTAAATTTCACCGGCGAGAATTCAGTGGTCTTGTGGGAACCATCGCAAAAGGGCTGGTTCTTGGACAGGCCGCAGGCACACCACCAGTAATCACCGGGTTCCAGTGCTACCGGGTAGGGACCTTTTTTCGCTATAACGGGATCAGCCATGGGTCATTGCTCCTTCTTTTGTTGGCCGGGTGTTAGACTGCCGGTTTTATATCACAGACCGTCTGGTCATCACTAATCGCAAAACAAGATCAAAGCACTGGCATGCCCGAATTAACCTTGCAGGATGTGTGCGTTGCCCACGTTGGTCCGATCAACCTGCAGCTGAAGGCGGGCGAGATCGTTTGTCTCTCCGGCGCGTCGGGTTCCGGTAAATCCCTGTTGCTGCGTGCCGTGGCCGATATCATTCCGCATACCGGGATGACGACGCTGGACGCCGCCGCCGCTGACAGTATGCCGGCACCGCGTTGGCGGCAACAGGTGGGTTTATTGCCGGCGGAAAATCAGTGGTGGCTGGATGACATTGGCGAGCACTTTCCACGGCAGGATACAGCCCTGTTGATGGGACTGGGGTTCAGCGAGGCAAGCTGGCAGTGGCAGGTGGCGCGTTGTTCGACTGGCGAGAAGCAGCGCCTGGCCTTATTGCGTCTGTTGTGCAACCAGCCGCGCTGTCTGCTGCTGGATGAGCCCACGGCGAGTCTCGACCCGGAAAACATCGCACGGGTCGAGGCCGTGCTGCGCGATTACATCGCACAGCACCAGGCACCCGTGCTCTGGGTCAGTCATGCACCGGATCAGATCCAGCGGGTGGCAACACGCCATTACAGATTACAGGATGGCAAACTGGTGCCGGCATGAGCAATTCGATTATTCAGCTTGGTCCCTGGCAATTGGCAACCGCCGCTGCGTTAGTGGTGGCACTTGCCGTGCTCACCTGGTACATGCGGCTGGGCCTGGGAAGTCGAATCCTGTTGGCGGCCCTGCGCACTGTCGTGCAATTGTTTCTGCTGGGACTGGTATTGGAGTATCTGTTCAGCTCCTCACATCCGGCCTTGGTTGCCCTGGTGGCGCTGGTGATGTTACTGGTGGCCGGGCGCGAGGTGATGGCACGCCAGACCCGGCCGTTCATGGGCTGGTGGGGTTATGGATTGGGTGCCACGTCGATGTTTGTCTCGTCGTTTACGATCATGCTGTTCGCGCTGCATTTTATTATTGTGCCCACACCGTGGTATCAGCCGCAGTATGCCATTCCGTTGTTGGGCATGATGCTGGGTAATACCATGTCGGGGGTTGCCTTGACGCTTGAGCACCTTACCCAGAATGCCTGGCGTTCGCGTGCAATCATCGAGTCGCGTCTGATGTTGGGTGAAGAGTGGCGCAGCGCCATGGGGGATTTGATCCGCGAGAGTGTACGCACCGGTCTGATCCCGATTATCAATGCGATGGCGGCTGCCGGTATCATCAGTATCCCGGGCATGATGACCGGTCAGGTGCTGGCGGGGAACAGTCCGATGATCGCGGCGAGTTATCAGATACTGATCATGTTTATGATCGCGGCCGGTACCGGTTTTGCCGCGGTATTGGCCAGCTGGCTGGGCGCGCGGGGATTGTTCGACGAGCGCCAGCGCTTAAGACTGGAACGTTTACGACCGCCGGTGAAATAAGGAGAAAATCATGCGTGTACTACTCGTGATAGGGATGTTGCTGATCTATACAGTTGTCTTTGCCGATGTTTACAAGTGGGTGGACGACAAGGGGCAGGTGCACTATACGGATAAGCCCACAAGCGATCACAGCGAAAAGATTTCCGTTGAGGATGAGGGGGTCGCAGGTAGCACAGCGCCACCGCCGAAACAGCCGGACACGCAGAAGGTGATCAAGGACCTGGAGAAGTCGCGCAAACAGCGTGAGCAGGCGCGGCATAAAAAGCACGAAATGGAGCGCAGGCAGGAAGCGAAATGTTTAACGGAGCGGAACAGGATTCGTAAACTCGAGGCCCGGATGCGGAAAAATTATCGTGAGTTCAGCAATGACCGTTCACCTGCGTATGCGCGGCAGGCGGCGGAGTTGGCAGAGCGTAAGAAGCACCTCGACAAGTACTGCAACTAAATAGTTGCGCTTATATCTGGCAAAGCTGGAGGTAGGCGATGCTTCCTGCCATTTCAGGACCATATGCCGCAGGGATGCGGCATATGAGCGTACAGGGATGTATTTACCGCGTGTCCTGAAATGGCAGGAAGCATCGCAAAAAATGTTTAGCTAAGATTATTCCTGAAGTAACGGCAGCTCTTCTTCCAGTGCGGCACGATGTTTGGCGAGACTGTAGTACTTCGTCTTGAAGGGTTTGGCCTTCACATCGTTTTCACGGAACGTATTCAGTTGGCCAGTCTTGCGCGCCATGGTGCCGCTCCACCAGCCGGAAGGATAGATGGGTTGTGGAAAGTCATAGGTCAATACGTCACTGAAGCCGCTCTTTTGCATGGCCGCGCGCATCTCATGTATCAGCTTGGCGTGGTACAGCGGTGACTCGCTTTGCTGGACCAGGATACCGTGCTCACCCAGGGCCTTATGACAATTGCGATAAAAGGCCTCGTTGAACAGGCCTTCGGCCGGCCCGACCGGGTCGGTGCTGTCGACGATGATCACATCGTAACTGCCCGGTGCGGCGTCTTGGACCCACTTGATCCCGTCCACGAAGTGCAATTCGGCGCGTGGGTCGTTGTTGGAGCTGCACAGATCCGGGAAATAGATCTCGGCGAGGCGCGTCACCCGCTCGTCGATCTCGACTTGCTGGGCCTTCTTCACTTCCGGATGCTTCAGGACTTCCTTGAGTGTGCCGCAGTCACCGCCGCCGATGACCAGGACATTATCCGGTTTGGGATGCGTGTACAGCGCCGGGTGGCTCATCATTTCATGGTAGAGAAAGTTGTCGCGGTCGGTGACCATGGTGAAGCCGTCGATCACCATAAAGTTGCCGAAGGTAGCGGTCTCGTAGATTTCGATCTTTTGAAATGCGCTGGTTTCTTCATGCAGTTTTTTGACGACCTTGAGTGAGAAGGCTGAACCGCAGGGATCGCAGGCTTCACTGAACCAGCTATTGTCTAAGGACATGTGACAACTCCGTTAAAAAGTAAAAGGGCTATACGTCTGAATCGGTTTTCATTATATTGTCCCTTCTCTTTCACCCCGCTGGCAAGTGATACCTGATGACAGACTGGTCCATACAAGACGCGCGTCGTACCTACAACCTGGCGCACTGGAGCGGCGGCTATTTTGATGTCAATGCGCAGGGCCATCTGGTGGTGCGGCCGTATCGCGATCAGCAAACTGAACTCGATCTGTATCAGCTGACCCAGGATGCCGCGCAGAACCTCACGCCGCCCATCCTGTTGCGTTTCACCAGTATCCTGCACGACAGGGTGGATACCCTGTGCAGCGCGTTCGACAAGGCCATGCAGCAGGATGAATATCAGGGCCGCTATACGGCGGTGTATCCGATCAAGGTGAATCAGCAGCGCACGGTGGTGGAGAATATTCTCGGTCACGGCCGCGGTCGCGTCGGCCTCGAGGCCGGCAGCAAGCCGGAACTGATGGCGGTCATGGCCCTTGCGGACAACAACGGCGGCGTGATCGTGTGCAATGGTTACAAGGACCGGGAGTATATCCGGCTGGCCCTGATCGGGCGCGCCCTCGGGCACCGTATATATATAGTGATCGAAAAACCCTCGGAGCTGGAACTGGTCATCGAGGAGAGCGACAAGCTGGCGATCACGCCGCTGCTGGGCATGCGCGTGCGCCTGGCCTCCATCGGCGCCGGCAAGTGGCAGAACACCGGCGGCGAAAAATCCAAGTTCGGCCTTAATGCCGCGCAACTCCTGAACTGCATCGAGCGTCTCAGGCAGATCGACATGCTCGACAGCATGCAGATGCTGCACTTTCATCTGGGTTCGCAGCTACCCAACATCCACGATATCCAGAACGGTATGCGCGAGTGCGCGCGTTACTATGCCGAGCTACACAGCCTGGGGGTCATGATCAATTGCGTCGATGTCGGTGGTGGTCTCGGTATCGACTATGAAGGTACGCGTTCGCGCAGTTATTGTTCCATGAACTACTCCGTGGAGGAGTACGCCCACAACGTGGTGCATGCCTTGTGGCAGATCTGCGAAAGTGAAGGCCTGCCGCACCCGGACATCTTCAGCGAGTCCGGCCGTGCGCTGACCGCGCATCATGCCGTGCTGGTGACTAACGTGATCGATACCGGCCGTGTGCCCGACAACAGCAATGTGCAGGCGCCGGATGACGAGGCACCGTTTATTCTGCACGACCTGTGGCAACGCTATGTCGAACTGACCGATCCCGCCGCGCCCGTGTCGCTGGTGGAGGTCTATCACGATATTCACCATCGCCTGTCCGAAGCGCAGAGCATGTATACCCACGGTGTGTTGACGCTGGCGCAACGCGCCTACTGCGAACAGATCTATTATGCCATGTGCTACCTGATGCGCACCCGTCTGGATCCGAATGTGCGTCAGCATCGGGAAATTCTGGACGAGCTGAATGAAAAACTCGCGGACAAGTATTTCTGTAATTTTTCCCTGTTTCAGTCGCTGCCGGACGTGTGGGCCATCGATCAAATCTTTCCCATTGCGCCGCTGCATCGCCTGAGCGAGCGTCCAACCCGGCGCGGTGTGCTGGAAGACATCACCTGTGATTCCGACGGCCGCATCGATCAGTATGTGGATAACGAAGGCGTGGATACGTCCCTGCCCTTGCATGAGGTCAGCGCGAACGAGCCCTACCTGTTAGGCATGTTCCTGATCGGCGCCTATCAGGAGATCCTGGGGGACATGCACAACCTGTTCGGTGATACCGATTCGGTGGACGTGGAGGTCAACGCCGATGGCAGTTACAGTCTGAGTCGCCCGCAACGCGGAGACACCGTTGATTCGGTGCTGCGTTATGTGCATTTCGATGCTAGCGAATTACTGGAGCGCTATCGGCATAAACTGCACGACGCCGGTCTTGATGCAACCCAGCACCAGGAATATCTGGATGAACTGGAAAACGGCCTGTACGGTTATACCTACCTCGAAGAATAATCTAAGGGAATTTCTTGTCCAATAAAAAACGCGCCTGTCGGCGCGTTTTTGTTTGACTGTAAAGCAATTAGTTCTTCAGGCAGGAGCTCATGAATTTTTTGCGCTCATCGCCCTTGAGGCCCTTGGTCTTGGCCTCGGCACTACAGTTCTTCATCTTTTCCTGTTGCTTGGCGCGACCGTCAGTAGCGGCACCGGATTTCAGTTTGTAGTCTTTTTTCAGACACTTGCTCATAAACGCCTTGCGCTCGTCACCCTTCAGGTTTTGCGCCTTGGCCTCGGCGTTGCAGCCTTTCATCTTTTCCTGCTGCGGGCCGGCCAGTGCAGGTACGGAAACAGACAAAGCAAAGCCCAAGCAAATTAATGCGATTATTTTTTTCATGGAATCCCTCGTTCGTTATGGTCAGGTAAAAAGGTTTCACTCCGGAAACGTTTCGAGTATAGCAGTATCCGCGCAACCCAAAGTGACGGCGGCGGCAATATGTTACCGCCGCAGGATGGCGATCCAGCGCCAGAGGTTAAGCAGGCTTGCCAGGGAGGCGGCAACGTAGGTAAGGGCCGCGGCTTTCAGAATACGGCGCGCCGCGGGGCGATCTTTTGCCTCGATGTAGTTTCCCTGGAACAGGATAGGCAGTGCCTTGTTGAAACTGGCATCGAGCTCCACGGGCAGGGTGACGAAGTGCACGACGGTGGCGACACCCATGCTGGCGATGCCGGCAATGAATAATAATAAATCCAGAAAAGGCGAGCGCGTCAGGATCGCAACGATGGGGATGAGCAGGAGCATGCCGGCCCCCAGTTGTTGGATGCGATTGGCCATGACCACCAGCTTGCCGCGCAGGGCATGCATGGGTTCCTGACGATGATCCTGGATAGCATGGCCGACTTCGTGCGCGGCAACCGTGATAGCCGTGAGTGACCTGTCGTTAAAGTTATGCGGACTCAGGCGTACTGCCTTGTCAGCGGGGTCGTAGTGATCGTTGTTATCCTCGGTCTGTTCCACCTTGACGTGGTCCATATCCAGTTTTTTCAATAAATGCCGCGCCAGTTCGGCGCCCGTGCCCGGGATGTCATCGCGCGGTGTGGCATAACGTTTGAACGTATGTTGCGCCCACCATTGCGGACCGAAGATCACCGCCAGCAACACGATCAGGATGAGGAGAATATACATACGTCGAAGTGAACGTGTGTGTCAGCGTTTCGGGTCAGGACGTTTGCGAGGTCAGGTCTTGGATTTGACGATGATGACAGCGATATTCTGTTCTTTCAAACGTTTCAGCGTGGCGGTCAGCGTCGCCATTTTGTGAATGGGACCGATGCGCACCCGGTGCCAGGTATCCTGATTCACCTGTACCGACTGGATGTTGGCGTCGATGCCCTGCAGGGCCAGCTTGGCCTTGAGTTGATCCGCCTGCTTGTAGTCGCGGAAGGAGCCGGCCTGCAGGATGTATTCGGACTTGTCATCCTGCTGTGCCGCGGGCTTCTGGCTCTTGGCGGCGATCTCCTGTTCCGGTACGGCAACTTCGAGTTCCGGCAGGATGGTGTAAAAGTCAAAATTCGGTTTGGGTTTCTCCGCAGGTTTTGCTGCCGGTTGCGCGGGCGGCGGCGGGGGCGGTTTCGGTGTGTCCTTGCGCACGTCGCGAGCGTCGTGTTGCAAGGTCTCCTTGAATGCGCTTACCAGGTTGGTTTTCTTGCCGGCATGTATGTTGTTATTGAGATACACCAGAAAGGCGACGAACAGGCCAATGGCGAGACCGCCGAGCATCCAGGCCCAGCCAGGGAGTTGGCCGGGTTTCTTTTCGCGTTTGCTGGATTTGGCGTAATCACGTGGCATGGCAGTAGCTTATCACTAACAGCCGTTTGAAAAACTACTGTGCTTGCCATAACGGCGTTGCAAAAGGGACTCAAAATGCTCATTTACTACGTGTAAACTCCGCTTTCTCGCCCTTTTGCGCCTTGTTCTGGCTGCGCTCGTGACGTTTTTCAAAAGGCTGTACATCCGTATATATCTTTACATGGATTCCGGCGCGGAGACGCCAAGCAGTTTCAGTCCGTTGGCGACAACCTGTTTCACGGCATACACCAGGCACAAGCGCGCGTTGCGCAGGGCACTGTCTTCGACGATGAACTGATGTGCGTTGTAGTAGGTATGAAAGTCATTGGCCAGTTCACGCAGGTAGTGCGCAATCTGGTGCGGTTCGTGTGCCTGCGCGGCATTGCCGACGATCTCCGGGAAACGCGCGAGACGCGTGAGGATGGCGGACTCGTGCGCCTCGCTCAGGCGATTGAGATGGGCCAGGCCTTCGTGTTCATCGAAGCTGTAGAGTTTTTCCGCCAACTGACGCTGCACGCTGCATACCCGCGCGTGCGCGTACTGAATGTAATACATCGGGTTGTCGTTGGACTGCGACTTGGCCAGATCGAGGTCGAAGTCCAGGTGTTGTTCGCTTTTACGCATAATGTAAAAGAAACGCGCGGCGTCGTTGCCGACGTCCTTGCGTAGTTCGCGCAGCGTGACGAATTCGCCGGAGCGCGTGGACATCTGCGCCTTCTGACCGCCGCGATACAGGATCGCGAACTGCACGAGCAGGACATCGAGCTTGCCGGCGTCATAACCCAGCGCCTGCAGGGCCGCCTTTACCCGCGGCACATAACCGTGGTGATCCGCGCCCCAGATATCGATCACCTGCTCGAAGCCGCGTTCGAACTTGTCCATGTGATAGGCGATGTCCGAGGCGAAATAGGTGGTGACACCGTTGTCGCGCACCAGCACGCGATCCTTTTCATCGCCGTAATCCGTTGAGCGGAACCACAGCGCGCCGTCTTTTTCGTAGGCGTGGCCACTGTGCTGCAGACGTTCGATGGCGCGCATCACCGCGCCCTTGTCGCTGAGCGAGCGTTCGGAATACCACTCTTCATAGGTGACGCCGAAATGCGCCAGGTCGTCGCGGATGTCATCCAGGATAGAGTTGAGCGCCAGATCGAAGACCAGGCGATATTGATCGTCACGCAACAGCGTCTGCATGCGTTCGATGATCGCGTCGATGTATTCTTCCTTGTCGCCGCCGTCCGGTTCGTCCGGCGGCAAGGGGTGACGGATTTCATCCCAGGTATGCCGCATGGCCTCGGCGTTCTCCCGATGCAGGGTCGCGGCGATGTCCCAGATGTAGTCGCCCTTGTAGGCGTTGGTGGGGAAGGTCAGTTCCTCACCGCACAATTCGAGATAACGCAGCCAGACACTGGCCGCGAGGATATTCATCTGGCGGCCGGCATCGTTGACGTAGTATTCACGATGCACGTGATAACCCACGGCGGCGAGCAAGTCCGCGACCACCGCGCCATAGGCGGCACCGCGACCATGACCGACATGCAGCGGGCCAGTGGGATTGGCGGACACGAATTCCACCTGCACGCGTTTGCCCTGACCGATATTGCTGCGGCCAAAATCGTCGCCGGCCTTGAGAATGGCGGGCACGATGGCGAACTGGGTGTCGGCCTTGAGAAAGAAATTGATAAAGCCCGGCCCGGCAATCTCGACCTTGTCCACGATGGTGGAAGCGGGCAGATTGGCAATGAGCAACGCCGCCAGGTCGCGCGGCTTCTTCCCCACCGGTTTGGCCAGCACCATGGCCAGGTTGGAGGCAAAATCGCCGTGACTGCTGTCGCGGGTGTGATCCACCTGAATCGCCGGCGACAAATCCGCCGGCAAGGCACCGGACCCCTGGCACTTGGCAAGGGCTTGGGCGAGCAATTCGGCGATTTGGTCTTTCATGGCGGCATCAGGTGGTGAAAAGGGTGGTTATTATCAAGGTTGGCCGGGATTTGGACAAGTGGTTGAATTTGTTTGTTATTGGATGTTCCCAAATTTATTTTGTTGTTTTCAGAATTGATTTCGCTCGCTGCTGCGCAGCTTGAGCGAGTGACTTTTCTTTGCTTGTCCAAAGAAAAGTCACCAAAAGAAATGACACCCGCTGTCGCAAAGCACAGCATCGCTTATGAAACTGCTCGGGCGGTCAGGATACAGGACCTCCATGTCCTGTATCCTGACTGGCGGCATCCCTGCCGCCACCCTGCGGGCGCCACCTGCGCTGTTTCAACGCGTAGCTGTTGCGACAGCATGGGGTTTGTCCATTGAACAAGTTCGGTGTGATAGATGAAATATTTATCTCAGTATTTTGTGCGAGAGTGTTTTTTAACCCCGTGTGCTGGTGCGTGACGGGAAGGTCCTTTTTGAAAAATTAATCCCAGAGCGCGACAGGGATGTCGCGCCCGGTTTTGCTGAGCCAGGATGGCGAATCAAAACCGGTCAGGGCAAAAAGGTCTTCACGTCACAAGACTGCACCAGCACGGGGGAAGTTTCTTTGCCTACTTTCTTGTCGATACAAGAAAGTAGGTCGCCTACGCGGCGTAGCCGCAGGCGAAATGATTTAAAAGAACAGCTGAAATAAAAAAGAAATTAAGGGGCGGTAATCCCGCCCCCTTCAACTACTAACTACTCTTTTGTAACCTTCACCGGCTTTTGCAGGCCTTTCATGGTTTCGAGCAGGTTGGAGGCGCCGAGCACGGCGGCGGCGCCTTCATAGCCACCGGCGCTGCCGTTAACCAGCACGGTGGGGATCTTGACGATATCCGGATTTTTCACCGCGGCGTCCAGTGCCTTCTCCAGGGCCTGCAGTTGCATGGCGCGTTCCTTGCCAAGGACATCGGCCTGGGCCTGCTGGCCTTTGGCGATCTCCACGAGTTTGAGTTTCTGGCCTTCGCCTTCGAGTTGCAGTTGCGATTTCTTGAACGCGGCTGCCTGTTTGGCGATCTCGGCGGCGACCAGGGTGGACTGTTGATCCGCGGTGGCACGTTCTCGTTCGACCGAGATACGTTGCTTTTGCGCCTCCTGTTCTTTCACATAGGTCAGCCGCAATTGGTTGGCCAGGTTTTCACGCTGTGCGGCGACCAGCAACTCCGGTGGAATGTAGGGTTCGCCGAGACGCACTTCCTTAATGGTGATGCCGACCTTCTCCCCTTCCGGCTCCAGCGCGGCCTCCATCAATTTCACGATCTCGTCGCGCTTGTTCATGAAGTCGAGGACCTTGCGCTCGGGATGGCCACCGATCGTCCGCAGGATGTCGCGAATCGCCGGCGTGATGATCTTGTCCTCGACGTTTTCGAGGCTGCCGACACTGGCGATGACAATCGGTGCCTTGGACGGTTGCACCTGTACGATCACGCGCAGTTCCACCGGTACGTTCCAGCCCTCGGCGCGCACGTTGATCGCGGCATCGGCTGCGTTGTCCGGGACGGGAATGTTTTCACTGGTTTCCTTTTGATGGATCTTGCCGTCTTCATCCAGGCGCAGGTCGATCTGGCGCTTGGTGTAACCACCCTTATAGGTCCAGGTCTGCACGCGGGTCGGCACGATCTCGGATTCATACGCCAGCTTGTTGAGGTAGTACGCGCCGGGCGGTTTGGGAATTTCCGACACACCAATGCAGCCGTCAGGCACGATCAGGGCAGAGACTTTCTGATCGGTACCACCGGTAATGTTATGCGGGTGCGAACAGTCTGCGCGGGTCTGAACCTTGGACCGGATCACCGCGACGTGGCCGGTGGGGACATCCAGGGCCTTCGCAATTTGGACGGTAAAGAGGTAGTGATTCAGACGGTATTTGCCCGGCGGTAACACATCCAGTTGCGGGCCTTTCTGGCCTTTGCCTTCGGTGAGAAAGAAACGGGCGTCGAGCATCTTTTGCAGGTTGTCCTTGGGCCAGGCATCGGCAATGAACTGGCCCGGACGCAGGGGCAAACCATCTTGTGCCTTCAAGATCCCGTAACTGCCATCCGGGATGCTGACGACCGGCGCGTATTCCACGTCATACAGGATCTTTACCAGCGGGATGAAATGAAAACCCGGTCCGAGAATTTCCGCCTGCGGGCCTTTTTCTCCCTGGGCCGCGATGATCTTGCCCGGCGGCAGGTCGGCGGCGAGATACACACGTTTCAGATGGCCGACCTGGTTGGCGTCGACGATCACAAACGAGCGCGAGGCCAGGCCGAACACGCCGACCAGTAATAACACGATCTGCACCAGGCGGGTGGCGAGGACGGATTTGTCGTCGATGGGTTTTTTGAACAGACTGATGGCCGCGACGATCAGGACCAGTGAAATAATGCCTACTAACATGGCTTTCCCCTCTCTAAAGTCAAAATCAAGGCAATGAGATAATTATGTAAACGCGCTAACCCGATTTATCGGGTTACGCGGTTATCTTCTTTATGCCAGCGAAAGTATGGTTTCGCGCATCCGTGCGCCTGTTTTAATAGGTGTCGATGGGGTCGACGTCGATCGACCAGCGCACTTTACCAGTTTTGGCGGATTCGATCTGCGGCAGGGCGGCCGCGAGGACATGTTGCAGTTGCGGTCGTTGTGCGGCCTGCACGATCAACTGCGCACGATAACGGCCGGCGCGTTTTTCCATGGGCGCGGGCAGGGGCCCGAAGATATTCACCTGTTTGTCACAATGCGTTTGCAGGATGGCACGCGCGCGTTCCAGAAATCCCAACGGTGCCTCGCGCTCCACCGCCTCCGCGCGGAAGATGGCCATGGCGGTGTAGGGCGGTAAAGCCGCCGCCTGGCGTTCTTGCAACAGTGCGCGTGCGAAGGCGTTGTAGCCTTCGCGGATCAGCGACAACAACAAGGGATGATCCGGATGATGGGTTTGAATAATCACTTCGCCCGGTTGTTCAGCGCGCCCCGCACGCCCGGCAACCTGCAGAATGAGTTGGGCCATACGTTCCGGCGCACGAAACTCGGCGCTGTGCAGGCCCTGATCCGCATCAAGAATACCCACCAGGGTCACATTGGGAAAGTGATGCCCCTTGGCCAGCATCTGGGTGCCGATCAGGATCTGGCGCCGACCGTTTTTGATCTTGTGCAAGAGATCTTCGAGACTGCCGCGTCGGCGCGTCGTGTCGCGATCGATACGAATGATCTCGGTATCCGTAAAGCGTTCGCGTAAGGCGGTTTCGATACGTTCCGTGCCGGCGCCGACCGTCAGCAAGTTCTCACTCGCGCAATGGGTACACTGTTGTTCGGCGCGCCGCTCGGCGCCGCAGTGATGACAGCGCAGGCGCTGGTCGCGCTGATAATAGGTCATGTGACTGTCGCAACGCTGGCAGGTCGCGATCCAGCCGCAGTCATGACACATCAAGGTGGGCGCAAATCCGCGCCGGTTTAAAAACAGCAATACCTGGTTATTGTTTTCCAGGTGTTGGCGCATCAGTTGCAGCAGGCGATCGCTGACACCTTCGTGCATGGGCTGCGCGCGTACGTCGAGCAGGTGCAGCCTCGGTGCCCGCGCACCACCGGCGCGCTCGGTTAATTGTAATAACTGAAAGCGTTCGCGCGAGACGTTGTACAAACTCTCGATGGCAGGTGTGGCGGACCCCAGCACAATCGGAATGTGATTGTGATGTGCGCGCCAGACCGCGAGATCCCGGGCGGAATAGCGAAAGCCGTCCTGTTGCTTGAACGAGGCGTCGTGTTCTTCATCAATGATGATGAGCCCAGGTGCATGCATCGGGGTAAAAATCGCCGAACGCGTGCCGAGGATCACATCCACGTCGCCTTGTTTGGCCGCGAGCCAGGCGGCAAGTCGTTCGTTGTCGCTGAGGCCCGAATGCAGTACGGCGATCCGGCAGGCCAGGCGCTTTTCAAAACGACGAATCATCTGTGGCGTAAGGCCAATCTCCGGCACTAGTACGAGTGCCTGCTTGCCCTGGGCGACGCAGTGGCCAATCAGCTGTAAGTACACCTCCGTTTTACCGGAACCGGTGACGCCTTCCAGCAGAAAGGCCTGATAGGTCGCGAAGGCCGCGCGCACGCTATCGACGGCTGCCTGTTGTTGCGCATTGAGCAGGGGGCCGGCTTCAGCGTGAGCCCTTGGCAGGTCCCAGCTAACCGGTTGGATTTCGCAAGCCAGCCAGGTTTTGTCCAATAGGCGTTTAAGAATTTCATTGCTGCCCGGCAGGTCGGTAAGTACCTGCTCTTGCGCTAAGCCTTGTGGATGGTGCGACAACAATTGCAGCACTGCCTGTTGGCGTGGCGCACGCGAGAGCGTGGTCAGGGCGTCGCGGCCGGCAGCGGTAATGTGCCAGTGGCTACGGGTTGCTGTTTGCGCCGGTTTGCCCTGTCGCAATGGTGCAGGCAATGCGGTGTGCAATACCTCCCCCAGCGGATGTTGATAGTACTGCGCCGCCCACAGTAACAGTTGCCAGAGCTCTGCGGGCCAGAGGGGTGAGTGATCGATTACTTGCAGGATGTGCCTGAGCCGCGAGTGCGCCTGGTCTGTTTGTGCGCTGGTTGCGCAGACGATGCCCACCAATTTGCGCCGTCCAAACGGCACCATGACCCGGCAGCCCGGCGTAAGCAGCTCGCCTTTTTGCTGATGGGGGGCGAGATAAGTGAAGGTCTGGCGTAGCGGCGAGGGGACGGCAATCTGAAAATAGCGGGGCGTGGGCATGGCGCAAGAGTAACAAACTGCATCGGCTTACAGCAGCATCCGTAAGTTAGCGCGGCAGCTTCAGTCTTTCTCTCGTTAATTAATACTAAGTGCTTGTTGCGAAACAGAATGGCTGTTATCCACAAATGCTGTGGATAAGTCTGTGGAAGAAATGGGGTAAAGTGGATAAATGCCGCATCAATATTACATTCCTGTTAAACTGGCTAGAAAATAAACTTGGGCATAAGTACATATTTATCAGTAAGTTACATTGTAATTAAAGTGTCAAACGCAGCTACCGAGCAGGTGCCGCCACGGAAGTATTTGATTCGGTTAAGCCCTGTGCATAAATCAGAAAATCCTGATAAACCAAGTCTGCCTTAAACCCCTACTTTTGCTTGCGCGGCGTGTCAGTCTTGGCAGAGTCCGGGCGCGGGCAGGCCGTCAATACTGCGGGCGTTTTTGTCATGCTGGTATTTGTCGATGCCATCCGGGCCTTTCTTGCGTGCCCAGGTCGAGAGCGTGTCACGCTGTGCGACAAAATCCATCAGGGGTACGCCGAAGCCGCAGGAGGTTTGTATCCGATCGAGCTGTAAATGAAAAATCTGACGTACGCCCGGGAGCTCCGGCGAAAACAATTTGCGATAGCTGCCCCATCCCGCCGAGTCCGGCCAAACCACCTTCCCCTGGCCGTACAGCCGCAGGATTTTGGGATCCCCGCTGAACGCACACAGCATCACGGTGAGGCGTCCGTTCTCGTGTAAGTGCGCGGCGGTTTCATTGCCACTGCCGGTGAGGTCCAGGATGACCAGCGCGTGATCGTCCAGGATGCGCAGGCTGTCCAGGCCGCGCGGAGAAACATTAATGTGACCGTTTGCCTGTAATGGCGCACTGGCAAGAAAAAATACTGGTTGTTGCATGATCCAGGATTTGAGTTCGGGGGTAAGCGCGGGATAGGTCTTGGCCATAGTTTGCTCTGTTGTTTCGGTGTCCGGTTCAAGTCAGTGTCATAAAGCGTCATCGGTACGATACCCGCGAGCGAAGCGGGTAGCCAGTGCGATGAGCATTTCGTTACTCTTGTGCCCATGAACTGGCAGGACATCGCACACGCCATTAGCCAGGCGACTGGCACGGCATTCGAGCTGACGCAACACGGCGCCGTCGGTGGCGGCTGTATCAACACCGCCATGAAGATCAGCGGTAGTGGCCGCGAGTATTTTCTGAAACTGAATGACGCGGCTTTGCTGGACATGTTCGAAGCGGAGGCCGATGGCCTGCGCGAACTGGCCGCAGCAAACGCAGTGCGGGTCCCGATACCCGTGTGTACCGGCATCAGTGGTCACCAATGTTTCATCGTGATGGAATCGCTGGCACTGGGCGGTCGCGGCGGTGGCGCGAGCATGACGCGATTCGGTGAACAGCTGGCGCAGATGCATCGGCATACAGCGGCGCAATTCGGCTGGCAACGCGACAACACGATCGGTTCGACGCCGCAGATAAACACCTGGGGAAGTGACTGGATCGCATTCTGGCGCGAGCACCGTCTTGGTTACCAACTGCAATTGGCGGCACGCAACGGCATTGGTGTACGCACCTTGCAAAAAGGTGAACGCCTGCAAGATAAACTGAATGTCTTCTTTAGTGGCTATCAACCGTGCGCATCGGTATTGCACGGCGATCTGTGGTCGGGTAATTACGGGATCAGCCGCGACGACGAACCGGTGATGTTCGACCCGGCGGTGTATTACGGTGATCGTGAAGCCGATCTGGCGATGACGGAATTATTCGGTGGTTTCGGCAGGGAGTTTTACGCGGCGTACAATGCGAACTGGCCGCTCGATCCGGGGTATGCGCAACGCAAGCTGCTTTACAACCTGTACCACATCCTTAACCACTTCAATCTCTTCGGTGGCGGTTACGCCGCACAAGCCGACGCCATGATCGAACGATTGCTGCAGGCGTGTTAAACAGATATCGCGAACAGCTTTTTTGATGCCTGCGCTGGTGCTCCATCCAGTGGGTCCAGGGCCGAGATGGATGACATTCCCAGTGGCAGGAATGTCATAAACGCTATTCCGGAATTAGCGTTTACGGATGACCTGGCGTTTGGTCTCGATCGTTTTGTAGACCATCAGGCGCATCAGTGCGATGGGCAGTACCACGAACAACAGGGTCACCAGGGTCCATTTCAATAAATGAGCGGTTAACATGGGTTCGGCCTCTCTTTGTTTGTCATTCCCTACAAAGCTATTAGCGTACCGTCACAAAAAAATATGAGGCCGGCACAGGTTTTTACCCTGGCCGGCGCATAGCTGGAGTTGAAACATTTACACCAGGCATTCGGCATCGGTGCAGGCGATTTCATTGCCAGCGGCGGCAGCAAGCTGCAGGAGGTTGGCGTAATTTCTCGCTTCTTGTTCGGAGTCCATGGGCCCGAACCGCCCCTCCGCCGTGATAACGAACCAGGACTGACCGCTCTGGACGACTTGAATTTTAGTAGCCATAACTTGCCTCCTTTCACTTACTTTAAGCATAGGCAATTCAACAGTTCTTGCACCTTTTTTGTCGGCCGGTACTTGATGCAGGTTGATATGGCAAGCTCACAAAAAAACGCTAAAGTCCACTCTCCAGTGATTTTATGGGGAAAATAGGAAGTCACGAGGGGGTTTATAGAAACAATAACTGCATTAAATCGGTATTTTTCCCACTTATTTGAATTTACCAACGTAATTTTGCGGTTATAGGAATAAATATGGGCGTGAGGGCAAAACTAGAGATTAAACAAATTATTCTGCGTCATTTTTACTAAAAAGTGGGCGCATTGCCTGTAATAAGCTCTTAAAAAGGTATTTATTGTGGGATTCTTCCTGGGCAAGCAGGGTCTTCATATGGGCACGCTGGGTAGGCATCCCAAAACAGGCAGGGCAGGAATCAGGGACCACGGGCAGTGCGGCATCCAGGGCAAAGGCATGGGTCTGGCGCTCGCGGACATAGACCAGTGGACGGATGATGCGGATGTCGCCGTCCTTGTTGGTGTAATGCGCCTTCATGGTCCGCAACTGGCCGCCGTGAAAGGCGGACATCAAAAAGCTCTCGGCCAGGTCGTCCAGGTGCTGGGCCAGGGCCAGCACGTTGTAGCCCTCGCGGCGCAGGGTGGTGTACATGATGCCGCGCTTGATGCGTGAGCAAAACGAACAAAACGAGTCATTGACCATGTGCTCTTTTGCCTGTTCCTCGATGGCCTGCGATTCAAAGAAATACGGGATGCCGAGTTGTGCGAGATACGGCTTGAGTTGTTCGGGATGGAAGCCGGCGATCATGGGGTCCACGGTCATGGCCGCCAGCTCGAAACGTACCGGGGCATAGCTCTGCAGGTGATGCAGGATGTGCAACAGGCTCAGGGAATCCTTGCCGCCGGAGAGGCCGAGCATCAACCTGTCGCCATCGCGAATCATGTCGAAATCGGCAATGGCGCGGCCGACCAGACGCATGATGGACTTGGGCGGTTTGAGTAGGCGTGGCGTTAGGTTTTCAGCAAGCATTAGCCTATATTACCAGCTAGCATCGTGGCAGGGTTAACCCGGGTTTGGGGAGGCCGCGTTCACCACATAACGATAAACAGAGTAACAGCGAGAGGGGATTGAAGATGTACAACATTGGGTTAAGCGGATTTTCCGGTTTCGCCATCGTGGTGCTGATTCTGGCGGTCATTATTGTCATGAAGGGGGTGCAGACGGTGCGTCAGGGTTACGAATACACCGTCGAGCGCTTTGGGCGTTACACCAAGACCCTCAGTCCGGGGTTCCACCTGATTGTCCCCGTTATTGATCGCATCGGTCGCCGCATGAACATGATGGAACAGGTGGTGGACGTTCCTTCACAAGAAGTGATCACCAAGGACAACGCCATGGTACGCGTTGACGGGGTGGTGTTTTTCCAGGTCCTGGATGCGGCGCGTGCGGCCTATGAGGTGAATAACCTCGAGCTCGCCATCTTGAATCTCACCGTGACCAACGTGCGTACCGTTATGGGCTCGATGGACCTGGACGAGTTGTTATCGCAACGTGACAAGATCAATGCGCAGTTGTTAAGCGTGGTGGACGATGCGACCCAGCCCTGGGGTGTGAAGGTCACGCGTATCGAAATCAAAGACATTTCACCGCCGCTGGATCTGGTCGATGCCATGGCCAGCCAGATGAAGGCCGAGCGCCTGAAGCGGGCGGAAATTCTGGAAGCCGAAGGCAAGCGTCAATCCGCGATCCTGCGCGCGGAAGGCGAAAAACAGGCGGCGATCCTGGAGGCGGAGGGCCGGCGCGAGGCAGCCTTCCGTGATGCCGAGGCGCGTGAACGTCAGGCCGAGGCCGAGGCACGCGCTACCCACATGGTGTCGCAGGCGATCGAAAAGGGCGATCTCAACGCCATCAATTATTTCGTGGCGACCAAATATGTGGAGGCCCTGCAGAACATTGCCAGTGCGCCGAATGAAAAACTGATCTTCATGCCCATGGAGTCCTCGGGTGTGATCGGTGCCATTGGCGGTATCGCAGAGCTGGCCAAGCAGGCCATGTCGCAGCAAGGCAGGAAGGCATGAGCATGGAAGAGCTTACCTATTGGCACTGGTGGATCCTGGGCGTGGTCTTGATCGTGCTCGAAGTCTTTGCGCCGGGGACCTTCTTCCTGTGGATGGGCATCTCCTCCGGACTGGTCGGCGTGATTTTGCTGCTCGCCCCCGAACTGGGTTGGCAGTATCAGTTCATGATGTTCTCCATCTTCTCGATAGTGAGTATTGCCGCCTGGCGTTTGTACCTGCGCAAGTATCCGACCAAAACCGATCGTCCCACCTTGAACCGGCGCGGCGAGCAATACATCGGGCGCCAATTTACGCTGGAGCACCCCATCGTCAATAGTCTGGGCAAGATCCATGTCGACGATTCCACCTGGAAGATCCGTGGTGAGGATTGCGACATTGGCGCGCGCGTGCAGGTCACCGGTGTGGAGGGCACGATCCTGTTGGTTGAAAAACGTTAACAGTATTAATCCCCTGCGCTTACCCGGTGAATCAAGCGGCGGGCCGATGGCCGTGGTAAACTCCCTGCCCTTGTCAATCAATCAAGCAAACCCAAGCCGATGAGTCAGTTCGAAGAGTTACTCAAACAACGCATCCTGATCCTCGATGGTGCCATGGGCACCATGATCCAGCGTCACAAGCTGGATGAACACGATTATCGTGGCCGCCAGTATCGCGGGTGGGAGTACGAGCTCAAGGGCTTGAACGATCTGCTGGTGATTACCCAGCCCAAGGTCATTAAAGATATTCATGCCGCGTATTTGATGGTGGGTGCCGATATCATCGAGACAAACACCTTCAATGCCACGGCGCGCGATCTCGACCAATACGGCATGGGGCATCTTGCCTACGAACTTAACGAAACTGCCGCCAAACTGGCGCGCGAAGTGGCCGATGAATTTTCCTCACCGGACAAGCCGCGGTTTGTCGCGGGTGTGCTCGGACCTACGCGCAAGATGTCCTCGCTTGGAACCGATGCCGAAGACCCGGCCAAACGCGATATTACCTTCGACGATCTGGTCAACGATTACAGCGAGGCGGCCAAAGGCCTGATCAACGGCGGCGCCGATCTGATCCTGATCGAAACGATCTTCGATACCCTGAATGCCAAGGCGGCGATCTTCGCACTGGAGCAGGTCTTCGATACCTTCGGTACGCGCAAACCGATCATGATCTCCGGCACCATTACCGACGAAGCCGGTGGCACCCTGATTGGCCAGCGCCCGGAGGCATTCTGGAATTCCCTGCGTCACGTGAACCCGATCAGTTTCGGCTTCAACTGCGCACTGGGGCCAAAACAGTTGCGTCCGCATATCGAGGAACTGGCGGGTTATTGCGATACCTATGTCAGCGCACACCCCAACGCGGGCCTGCCCAATCAGTTCGGCGGCTATGACCTGACGCCGGAAGATATGATTGCCGAGCTGGAGCCGTGGCTCAAGGAAGGTTTCGTTAACATCATCGGCGGTTGTTGCGGCACGACGCCGGATCACATCAAGCTGATCGCACAGGCAGCGGCGAAATACAAGCCGCGCAAGGTGCACAAGAAGGATTACACCACGCGCCTGAGTGGGTTCGAGGCCTGTAACATCAACAAGGATTCACTGTTCGTGAACGTGGGTGAGCGCACCAACGTTACCGGTTCCGCTGTCTTCAAGCGCCTGATCATCGACGGTCAGTACGACAAGGCCATCGACGTCGCGCGCCAGCAGGTGGATAACGGCGCGCAGATCATCGACATCAACATGGACGAAGGCATGCTTGATGGCAAAGAGGCGATGGTGAAATACCTGCGCCTGATCGTTGGCGAGCGCGATATTACCAAGGTGCCGGTGATGCTCGATTCCTCCAAGTGGGAGATCATCGAGGCGGGTCTCAAGTGCCTGCCGGGCAAGGGCATCGTCAACTCCATCAGCCTCAAGGAAGGCGAAGAGAAATTTATCGAACACGCCAGACTGTGTCGGCGCTACGGCGCGGCGATCGTAGTCATGGCCTTCGATGAGACCGGACAGGCCGATACCTACCAGCGCAAGATCGATATCTGCGCGCGCGCCTACAAGATCCTGACCGAGCAGGTGGATTTCCCGCCGCAGGACATTATTTTTGATCCGAATATCTTTGCGATCGCCACCGGGATTGAAGAGCACAACAACTACGGTGTCGATTTCATCGAGGCGACGCGCTGGATCAAGCAGCATTTACCGCATGCCCTGGTGAGCGGTGGTGTCAGTAACGTCTCGTTTTCCTTCCGCGGCAATAATCCGGTGCGCGAGGCAATCCACTCGGTGTTTTTATATCACGCCATTCAGGCCGGTATGGACATGGGCATCGTCAACGCGGGCCAGCTCGCGGTGTATGACGACCTACCAAAAGAGCTGCGTGAGTGCGTGGAAGACGTGGTGCTCAATCGCCGTGCCGATGCCACCGAACGCCTGCTGGCGATTGCCGATAAATACAAAGGTGACGGCAGCGGTGCCGCAAAGAAAGAAGATGCCGAGTGGCGCAGCTGGCCGGTTGCGAAACGTCTGGAGCATGCCCTGGTCAAGGGCGTCGATACGTATGTCGTGGAAGATACCGAAGAGGCACGCCTGCATTTTGATCGGCCGATTCAGGTCATCGAAGGTCCCTTGATGGATGGCATGAACGTGGTCGGCGATCTGTTCGGGGCCGGCAAGATGTTTTTGCCGCAGGTGGTCAAGAGTGCGCGCGTGATGAAAAAGGCCGTGGCCTATCTGATTCCGTATATCGAGGCGGAAAAATCCGAAGGCGCGCGCTCCGCCGGCAAGATCCTCATGGCGACGGTAAAGGGCGACGTCCACGACATCGGCAAGAATATTGTCGGCGTGGTGTTACAGTGCAACAACTTCGAGATCATCGACCTTGGTGTGATGGTGCCGGCCAGCGAGATCCTGGAAAAAGCCAAAACAGAGAAGGTCGATATCATCGGGCTGAGTGGTTTGATTACGCCGTCACTGGATGAGATGGTGCACGTCGCCAAGGAGATGGAACGCCTCGGCTATGAGGTGCCGCTGATGATTGGTGGCGCAACCACCTCGAAGGCGCATACCGCCGTCAAGATCGAGCACAATTACCATGGTGCTACCGTCTGGGTAAAAGATGCGTCGCGTGCGGTGAGTGTGGCGCAGAGTCTGTTGAGCAAGGATGGTCGTGACAAATTTATCGCGGAGGTCCGTGCCGATTACGATCGCGTGCGCGCCAGTCACGCCGATAAACGCACGCGTACCGAGTTCATGAGCCTCGGCGATGCGCGCCAGAACAAGATCAAGATCGATTGGGCCGACTACACACCACCGGTTCCGAAACAACTTGGCCTGCAGATCTTCGATGATGTGCCCTTGCAGTTTCTTGTCCCGTATATCGACTGGACGCCGTTCTTCCATACCTGGGAGATGAAGGGCAGCTATCCGAAAATCTTCGATGACCCGGCCAAGGGTGAGCAGGCGCGCCAACTCTTCGATGAGGCGCAAAAGATGCTGAACGACATCATTTCCTATCACTGGTTGAAGGCGCGCGCGGTCATCGGTTTGTTTCCGGCAAACTCGGTTAACGATGATGATATCGAGATTTATAAAACCGACAAGCGCAGCAAGGTCCAGGCGACCCTGCATCACCTGCGGCAACAGACACCGCGTCCCGACGATAAACCCAACCGGTGTCTGAGTGATTTTGTGGCGCCCAAGGACAGCGGCAGGAAAGACTACCTCGGGGCCTTCGTGGTATCGATTCACGGGGCGGAAGAAAAGGCCAAGCACTTCGACGCGCGTAACGATGTGGACCATGCCATCATGATCAAGGCCTTGGCAGATCGCCTGGCCGAAGCATTCGCCGAGTACATGCACGATCGTGTACGCCACGTTAACTGGGGTTTCGAGAACGGCAAGTGGTCACCCAGTCGCGGTGTCGACGATAAACAATTCGATAACGAGATGCTGATTAAGGAACAGTACCAGGGCATTCGTCCGGCGCCGGGTTATCCCGCCTGTCCTGAACACACCGAGAAGGCCGCGCTATGGAATCTGCTCGATGCCGAGAGGAATTGCGCCGCGCGTCTGACCGAGAGCTATGCCATGTGGCCGGCTGCCACCGTGAGTGGCTGGTACTTCAGTCATCCGCAGGCGCGCTATTTTGCCGTGGGCAAGATCGATCGCGATCAGGTCGAGGACTATGCCCGGCGCAAGGATATGAGCGTCGAGGAGGCCGAACGCTGGCTCGCACCGATGCTGGGTTACGACGCCTAGACCTGTCTCTCGTTATTTGTAGAGACCTTTCGGGTCGTAACGATTATTGTCAGGCGGGTTTCTGTCCTTGTCGCGATCATCCCTGTCGTGTTTATCGTCGCGTCTGTCGCGGTCATTCCTGCCTTTATCCCTGTTCACCGGTTCCTTACGCGGCTGTTCGTGCTGGTGTGGTAGCGGTTGTTTTGCCTTGGGATCGTAACGCTCACGATCGGAAGGCGTAGCACGCGGCGGCGTCCGGTACTCTTCGCGCTCGCGCTGTTGGTTCAGGTATTGCTCCCTGCTGCGTGCCGGCGGCGGTGGCTCGTTGCGTGGATAATCGTAGCGGTCATCTCGGCGCACTGGTGGGCGCTGTACATCACGGTAACGTGGCGGATATTTGTGGATGTGGTCGCGGTATTCGATATAGGGCCGCTGGTAGCGTGAATGAATCGGCACATAGCCACCCAGGCGATAGCGCAAATCCGGTGGCAGTGTGCGCGTTTCGATCCAGCTCTGGCCGCTTAGATAAAAGTAGACGCGACGATTGTAATCGAAGTAAACATGCACATCCGGGTAATACCAGTAATCGTAATAGACGATGCCGACGGATGGCGGTGCCGGGCGCACATAGGCCGGACCATAGGGGTCATCGTAAACTGCGCAGGCGCTGAGACCCATCGCCATTGTCGATGCCAATGCCAGCTTCAGGATACGGGCAGATGGGCTGAATGCCATATATCACCTCGTGAGGTTTAATTTAAGTGTCATTATAGCGAAGTAATCTGAATCCTGGCTTAATGTCGGCGCGTATTTGTGATCCCGCAAATGCCGTGGCAAAGACAATAGTCGTATCTTCAAACTTTCACTATAGTTAATAGACCTGCGTTATCACCAAAGGGAATTTGCCATGCGGTTCATTCGCCCGCTTATCCTGCTTATAAGCATATTCGGTTTCGCCGTCGTCATGAGCGGTTGTACCCGCACGTATTCGACCGAAGTGAGTAGCGCGCAAAAGATTTCCGAAACGCAGGGTGATTTCAAACAAACCCTGACTGATGGCGTCCAGTTCGGTGCCGCCCTGGCGAAACTCAGCGATCTGAATGGGGACGGCGTTCCCGAACTGGCAGTGGGTAGTCCGCTCGACAATGAAGCCGGAACGGAACGGGGTGCATGCTGGATCCTGTTTTTGAACAGTACCGGAACGGTTAGCAGCAGTATTAAACTGACTCAAGGCCTGAACGGTTTCACCGGGACTTTGCATGACGGTGATCATTTCGGTAGCGCCGTCTCCTCGCTGAATGACGTCAATGGCGATGGCGTGCAGGACATGGTCGTCGGTGCTCCCGGTGACGATGACAACGGCACCGATCGCGGCGCCTTGTGGGTATTGCTCCTGAATAGTGACGGGACGGTACTGAGCCAGACCAAGATTTCCGATCTTACGGGCGGATTTACTCTCGGCCTCAAGGACAATGATCACTTTGGTGGCGCCGTCGCAAACATCGGGGATCTGAATGGTGATGGGGTTGCTGATATCGTCGTGGGCGCCGATGGCGACGACGATGGCAGTACGGACCGCGGTGCCGTCTACATACTGTATCTGAATTTCGATGGCTCGGTTCAATCCGCACGAAAGATCTCGTCTACTACCGGCAACTTCAAGGGTGAGTTGCATACAGGCGACCTTTTTGGCAGTGCTGTTGCCGGAATCGGTGACGTGGATGGTGACGGCATTCCCGATATCGCGGTTGGCGCGAACGGCGATGACGACGGTGGTGTTGATCGCGGCGCGGTCTGGATTTTATTTATGAATCGCGATGGTACGGTCAAGGCATCGCAGAAGATTTCACAACTCAGTGGCCAGCTCGATGCACTGCTCGCGGACGGTGATCAGTTCGGCAGTGCGCTGGCGGATGTCGGCGACTTGAATAGCGACGGCATAGATGAACTGGCCGTGGGGGCGAATCATAATGCGGACGGTGGGCCGCAACGCGGGGCCATGCACGTGTTGTTTTTGAAGAAGACCGGGGAGGTCATTTCGTCCTCGCAGATCTCCCAGACGCAGGGTAATTTTCCGGATACGCTTACTGACGGCGAACAATTCGGTGACGCCATTGCCGGCCTGGGTGATATCGATGGTGATGGCAATCTGGATATCGCCGTGGGTGCGAACCTCGATGACGATGGCGGTCCGGACAAAGGTGCCGCGTGGGTGTTGTTTATGTCACCGGTGAAGATAGGATACCGGGTAGATCCCAATGCGGATCTGACAGCCTACTTCAGGCGTAATTGATAAGGTGCAGATTTCCTGCTGTCAGGCAAAAAGTCGTTGCCACCAGCGGCGGCGGTTTTGCGGCAGAAAGGTGGTTTCGTTGAGTTCCACCGGGGGCAGGAGCGACAGGACCCAGCCGGGCATGGGCGGGTTATCGCTGAAACCGCAGGTGACGCCGAGGTTGTTCGGGTCGTAGATCTTGATAAAGCTGGGACGGGTTTTATCGTCTGCGTAGACGATGCCACAGTAATCTTCCTCGTGTTCTTCCCGCAATAATTTGTCGACTTCCAGGATGAATTTCCGGACCTGATCCGCCGAAGCGGGTGTCTGCGGTACGGCCTCGCCGATGGCATAGATATACCAGCCGTCGCCGGCATGTTGTTCCAGCACCTGCCAGAAGGCATCGAGGTCAGGCCACTTGAGCAGGCTGGTGAAACTGCCGCGAAAGGCCTGCAGAAAATCGGGGGTCACGCTGGAAATCGGGCTGGGATTCAACATGTGGGGTCGGCACCAATGCAGAGGACGGGTGAATCAGCATAGCAAATCCCCTGGGAGAGTGTGAACTGGGTCGCTTTCGCATGGTGAAAGCATCCCTGCCTGATAGTAGTTGACAAAATTACTCGGAGATTGTCTAATATTCTGCATTCCGTTTGGCAATTGCCAAGCAAGTATTTGATTTAGTTAAGTGATTGTGAGGAGCAAGTCATGAATTTACCTGAACGTGACGGTGATGGTTATCTTACCGACATGAGTGCCTGGACCCCCGAGATTGCCAAGGCAATGGCGGAACAGGATGGGGTGGACCTCGACGATACCAAGTGGACGCATATCCTAAAGGCGCGTGAATACTACGAAGACAACGGTGTCGTGCCGCCGATTCGTAAATTCGCCAAGTACGTCGGTGAAGATCAGAAAGTGATGTTCCAGATGTGGATGACCGGCCCCATGAAGCCGATCACCAAGTACGGCGGTCTGCCCAAACCTACCGGCTGCGTCTAAGGCCACCGGTGTTTTAATCACAGCTGTTCCAAAAAGTTCCTGCCATGGTACTTTCACGGCCAGAGCCATCTGGCCGTTTTTATTTGGCATTGCGGTTCTTCAGTGTAAGCCGGACAAGGTTGCTTTCAGGATCCGCACATTGCTCATGTACAGCTCGACACTGTAACTGCCGTCGCGGCTGCCAGGATTGGGCAGGTGCAAGGCAAAAAATCCCTCACCGTTGCGGCCGTTGACCTGAATGGTTTGCTCATCGAAGACTGTCTGGCCGGCGGTATCTTTTAGTTGCGCCACCAGTGTGGTACTGGCCTCGTAAAAATTTTTGAAGGCAAAACCTGCATACAGGATTTGTCCCGGCGCCAGCTTGTCGAGCCGGCCATGTCCGCTCAGGGCGCTGATTGGCGTCGCACTGAATTCAATGTGCGTGACTTTGGGATAGGTCGCATCGATGGCCTTGTCGATCTTGGTCTGTAGCGGCGTGAAGGTATTACTCTCCGGGAAATAGCCCTGTGCGCGTTTGAGCAGATCGCGCGCCGGCAGATATTGCTGCTCATCGTACAGCGCCTGGCTGTGGCTGAGCAGCCAGAGCTGAACCTGTTGCATGCCGGCAAGTGCCGCCGGATTTTGCGGTGACAGTTGCTGGATTTTGCGGTAGACCGCATAGGCATTGGCGTTTGCCGGGTCGATGACCTGATCCCTGCGCATCAGAGTATCCGCTTCCTGCAGCAGTTGATTTATCTGTTGCTCCTGGCGGATGCCGGTGTCCAGTTCCGTCTTAAGGGCGGTTAGCGACGGGTCGTTCGCCACCGCCTGCAAGCCGCTGGTCACGTATTGCACCGCGTCGGCCAGTTTGTTTTCTGTCTGGGCGGTTTTGGCCTTGTCGTAAAAATAGCGTGCTATCTCGTTCAGGCCCTGCTGCACTGACGGATCAGCGGGGAAGTAGCGGGAGGCGGCAAGGTATTCTTCCAGGGCATTGGCGCCCTCCGGTTTGGCGACGGCGTTGGCGGCCATGTACACACGTGCCTTGGCCAGGTGCGTGTTGTAAGCCTCAAGCTGCTGGATGCGTTGCTCGATCTTGCCAGTCGCATCGAGACGCGCGAGGCGGGGGAAGCTGCGTTTGAATATGCCCAGGATCTGGCGTGCCGTGTCCGGGTCTTTCGCGGCCAGTGCCGTCTCCAGTTTGTCGTGGAGCCAGCGCCGCGCCTGTTCGATACCGGCACGGGCATCGGCATCGTCGGGGTTGATGCGTAATTTATCCTTGTACAACTGTACGTCTGAGGCGACCTCGCGCGGCGTTTTTTCCGCGGGCGGAGTCGGGGCCGGACTCAGAGGCGCGGTGTTATCCGCTTGTGCCGTAACAGGCGTATCGTCGGTTTTTGCGATCTGGTCTTGCGCTGTCGGCGTTGCTGCCGGTGTGTTTGTGTTGGCGACGGTCGTATCGTTTGTGCGCAGTGCTGGCAGGTACTGCGCCAGCAGCGGTTTTGCCTGATGTTGCCACCAGTCCCGTAGCCAGGCCTGCTGGTAATAGGCAAGTCCACCCAGGGCGATTAGCAGGATCAGCCACATGCCGCGGCGCCGGCGGCGCGCAAGTTTTTTAAATTCTGCCGTCTCGGTGATATCCATCTGGGTCGAGACCCGTTGCGCCCGAATCTTCGGCACAGGACGACTTGTGGACTGGGCCTGTTCGCCGGTGCTGGCGAGCAATTCCACCGAGGGTTGTTCGGCCATGGTTTGCGACTGATGCGAGATCGGTACACTTTTCCAGGCCTTGGCCTTGGCGTCGATGAAGTCCAGTTGTACTTCACTAATGGCATCCAGCGCGTTGAACAGTTCGCTGGCGCTCTGGTAGCGATGGTCCGGTTCCTTGGACATGCACTTGTTGATGATGGGTTGGAAAATCTCCATGCCCGGCGGCAGGCTCGGGATCGGTTCGGAGATATGCTTGATACCGATGGCGACGAGGGACGGACCGTCGAAAGGCACGTGACCTGCCACCGCCTGGAACAGGACCACGCCCAGGCTGTAAATATCGGAGCGATGGTCCACGGTCAGGCCCTTGGTCTGTTCCGGACTCATGAAATACGGGGTACCGATGGCCTTGCCGGTCTGGGTCAGGCCGCGGCTGACGCCCTGGTCGCGGGCGATGCCGAAGTCGGTGAGGATGGCGCGGCCGTCCTCGTGCAGCATGATGTTTTCCGGCTTGATGTCGCGGTGGACATAGCCCTTCTTGCCGGCGTAATCGAGCGCCAGGGCGATTTGCTTGATGACGCCGACCTTTTGTTTGCGGGTGAGGGCATCGCGCGCCTCGGTCAGGTTCTTGCCCGGGACGTATTCCATGGACATGTAGTGGTAGCCCTGCTGCACGCCCGCATCGTAAATCGTGATGATGTTGGGATGGGTGAGCTGGCTGACGATGCGCGCCTCGCGCAGAAACCGGTCCGAAAAGGTTTCGTCCGTATGGTCGGGGGCGAGGATCTTGAGCGCCACGTTGCGGCCGATGCTCTCCTGTATCGCCAGATAGACCACGGCCATGCCGCCCTTGCCCAGCACTTCCATGATCTTGTAGCCCGGGATAGAGACGACCGGTGTGATTGGCGCTTGTTGGTTATTGCCTGCCATAGTCCGCGTGTGGCTAATCCATTTTTGAAATAGTGGTTTTATCGAAAGGCTGGTACCGCGCACGATGCAGGTACACAGACATCCTTGTTTATCGGTCCGTCTTCCGGATTATATGAGAGCACACGGGCTTGGTGTTATCCAAGAGACAGATGCCGGGGCTAAGTGGTTCAAACTGTTGATGCCATTTCCCGGCGGCGAAACCAGCCGGTCAGGCTCAGGCGTTCGCGGGTCGCGGGCAGGACTTCGTGGTAATACTCGCCGCTGAGAAAGGTCACCAGGGTCCCGGCCGCGGGCAGTACGTCGAGCTGGCGGGCGGGGTCCTCGCTGTGGGTGTACAGTCGCAGCTGTCCGCCATGTTGCGGCTGCCAGTCGGCATTCAGATAAAACGTGGTGGTGACCGTGCGCAGATTACTGCCGCGAAACTGGTCCAGGTGTTTTTTATAAAAACTGCCCGGGGCGTAGATCGCCAGGTGCGCCTCGTAATCGAACAGACCCAGATACAGTTCGCGGTTGATGGTCTGGCGCAAGCATTCGAGGGCAGCGAAATAGGCGGCAACAGCGCCGTCGCACTGTGCCGGTTCCAGCCATAACACCTGATCGCTGCGGATATCGGGCTGGACCTCCAGCTTGCCCTGGCCGATCCCCGCCTGACGAAACGCACCGGTCCGCCAGGCATGTTGTGCATATTCGCGAATGTCCCGGACGATATCCGCGGCAAGAAAATCGCCCGTCACGCACCAACCCTGCGACGCCAGTTGCGATGCGATGTGATGACAGGTGGTGTCGAGCTCGGAATGGTGTGCTGGTGGTGTGGTGTGCATAGGCTAATCGAACCGGGGTGCGCATTATGCGAGCGGGCCCGGGGCAAGTCCAGTGATCGCGGGCAGTAACTTTAATATACTTGGCCCATGTCGGACCCCACGTATTCATGGCAGGTGTATATCGTGCGTTGCGCGGACGAGACCCTGTATACCGGGATCGCGCGCGATGTCCATAAACGCATTCACGAGCATAATCACGGCCGCTTGGCCGCACGCTATACGCGGTCACGCAGACCGGTGGTGCTGGTGTATACGGAAAGTTGCGACTCGCGCTCGCAGGCCCTGCAACGTGAAATGGCGATCAAAAAACTGTCGCGCCAGGACAAGGAACAACTCTGCCGACAGGCTGTAGCACAATGATTGTTTACTCCATTATCGAATCCGCCGCGCATCCGAGTCTGTCTGCATTGTATGCGCGCTGCGGCTATAAAGAGATACGCTTGACCTCGGTGCGCAGGGCGATTCAGGAATTGAAAAAACAGGCGCCGGACCTGGTGGTGGCGGATTTTCTCTATGGTTACGGTAATAATTATGCCGGCGTTAACATCAGTAACCTCGATGTGTTTCTGTACAGCCTGCAAAAATATGCGCCGCAGTGCCGGGTGATTGTGTTTTATGAAAAGAATGAGCAGGCCTACATCGGCAAGCTGGAGGCGTTATTCAATATCAGCGCGAGCCTCGCTTACCCGGTAGCCGAGCAGGCCATCGCAAAGCTTCTTGCCCGCTAGTGTTACCTCAACCGTATACGTCTTCGCGAAATTGTTGCTGAATCGCCTCGACCTCTTCCTGTTTGCTGAAGAGTGCCGAGACGCATTCCCGATCGAGGGTATCGCCCGCCAGCTGGTCGAGTCTGGCGAAGGCCTCCGCGTTACTCCATGCCTCCTTGTACGGACGCCTGCTGGTGAGGGCATCGAATACATCCGCCACGGCAACGATTCTGGCCTCAAGCGGAATCTCCTGATCGCGTTTGCCATGGGGATAACCGCTGCCGTTGACGGCTTCATGATGGCATTCGGCGATATTGCGCAGGATATCCGCGTGATGAAGGCCGTCGAGGCTGAAGTTGTTCAGCAGCTTGTCGATGATCTCGCGTCCGAGGCGGGTATGGGTTTGCATGACCGCGCGTTCTTCGTCGGTGAGCGGGCCGGGTTTGAGCAGGATGCTGTCGGGGATACCGATCTTGCCGATGTCATGTAAGGGCGCAAACATGAACAGGTGTTCAATATAGTCGTCATTGAGTCTATGCGTCTTGGCCAGCTCCATGGCGATCAGGCGTGAATAACGCGACATGCGATCCAGGTGGGAGCCTGTCTCCGGGTCGCGAATATGCGTCAACTGGCTGGTCGTGCGCAGGGCGGCACTGAGCGTTTTAATCGACGTGAGTTCATTGACGATCATCATCGCGATTAAGTGGCCATAGAGGTCGATCTCGTGCAGGACGCGTTCGCTGAAGACATCGGTCTCGTAGGAATTGAAAAAGATAAACCCGAGAAATATCCCACTCTGGAAAATGGGCAGGGTGTAGCTGGCGGCATAGCCCTGACGGCCGAGTCGCTTGGTGTGTTCGTGGCGGACGTTATCAAAGGTCAGCATATTATTGATGACCCGCGGACGTCCCTCGGCCAGGATTTGTTTCAGCGAAGGCGCGTTCTCCAGCAGGGTTTCGTAGTTTTCCAGCGGGTTGTCGTCACCGCTGCTGTGCAGATAGGTTTTCAGGATATGGGTTTCCGGGTCGTAAAGCGCGATGGCAATGCGTGCGATAAAGGGAAAGGTCTTCTGGACCGCAGCATGGGCGGTAGAGAGTTTTTCCCGCAGTGAAATATTCTGGTTAAGCGCTGCAAGTGCATCCTGGTGTGGCAAAAGACTGCTCTCCGTCCTGTTCACTGGCAGGCCGATGGTGTGATCGACCCGGCGAAAAAAAATATCAATCCCGAACCCTGGGAAAGTCTAGATGAAATCCCGGATGATGTCTTTTAAATGAAAGGTTTAGGCGCAAAAGTTCAAGCGGGTCGAGCGCGGTCGGGGACTTAACCTTATGGCGCGAGCTGCCGATAACCGTAGCGAACCGCGCTTGGCCAATTCTCTAGGTACGCATATGCAAACAAGCAAGAAACAACCCGCCCTGGGGCGGACTCTGGACAGCATCATCCGTTTTACCTCTTCCATCGGCGAGGGCAGTATCTTTACCGGCAGTTTCAGCGGCGGGGAGAATATTGTCGTTCGCGGCGTGGTAAAGGGTGAAAGCGATGTCCAGGGCGCGGTGGTGATTGCGGAGAGCGGCCATTGGATCGGGCAGCTGAAGGCGGATATCGTGGTGGTGGCGGGCCGGGTGGACGGCGACATCACCGCGCGCGAAAAGATTGAAGTGCACAAGGGTGCGCATATCAAGGGCAGCCTCGTCAGCCCGGTGATTGCCATGGAGACCGGCGCGATCCACGAAGGGCATTTGAGCATGGACAGCAGGCTCAAGCTCTTCGAAGAGAAACGCGAGGCCAGCAAGGTCTAGTCGCGGATCTCCCGGCGATAGCGCAGGCCCAGATTCACAATCCGCTGGATCAACTGGTCGTATAAAATCCCTGCTCTTTCAGCGGAGAAGGCGACATCATCTTCGGTAGAGATGGCGGCATTGGGATTGGCCTCAATCACGTACAGATTACCTTCCGCGGTCAGACGTAAATCCAGCCGCGCATATCCGTTCAGATCCAGGATCCGGTACACGCGCTTGGCCAGGGCGATGATCTTCTCCGACATCCCACTCGGCAGGTTGCGCGCAAACTGGTAATCGATACCCCAGCGCTCGCGGTATTTCTCATTCCATTTCACATTATAGGTCGCGATGCGATGCATGGTGTCGTCGATGTTGTCGAACACCAGCTCGCGTATCGGCAGTACCTGCAGGCGGGTATTGCCCAGTACGGCCACATAGAGTTCACGGCCTTCGATATATTGTTCGGCGATGGCGTCGCCTTCGGCGATGCTGAACAGTTGTTCCACGCGCTCGATCAGTTCCTCAGGAGTGCTGACGTAGGAGGCCTGGGCGATCCCGACCGATCCCTGTTCGACCGTGGACTTGACGATCATCGGGTAGGGCAGTTGCGCCGCCTTTTTCAGGTTGACCTTTTTGCCGCGCGGAAACACCACGAATTTCGGCACGCGAATGCGGTGATAACTCAGTAATTTTTTCGACAGCGATTTGTCGCGGGCCAGCAACATCCCGCGCGGATTGCAGCCGGTGTAGGGCAGTCCGACCATATCAAGATAACTGACGATGTAGTAATCGAGGGCGCCATCGTCGGCAAAGGCCTCCATCATGTTAAAGGCGATGTGCGGATACCATGTTTCGTTGGCCTGGCGGATCGGCGCAATATCATCTTCGATGCCGAGGACGTGCACCTCATGCCCCAGTTGCAGCAGCGCGGTCTTGACGTCGTATTCACTGCGGCAATCGTTCAGGCGCGGGTCATCCCGATCCTTGATGTCGTCCGGCGGGATCAGATTGGTGTGGGTGAGCATGAGGACGCGCAGCTTGTTCATCGGGCGAGATGGAATCCTCCGCTATGCAGTTTGTTCATGACCACCATGGTGACACAGGAAATCAGGTTGGATAATAAATCGGGATTGGCGCTGTCGGCGCGCAATTCCAGTTCATCGCAACGCTTAATCATATCCTTTATTACTTCATTGATTCGATATTTATATTCACCGGTCCAACGCTCGACAATGTGCAGCGTCGTCCTGGTGGCGGTGCGCAGATAGCGCGAGGCCTTCTCGCCGTGCGGCAGCTCCTCTTTGTCGCCAAACAGTTTACGCAAGTCGACATCGAAGAACTCCGGGCTGTCCATGCCATAGCGGCGGCGCTTGTCTTCGTAAAACTCGCGCAGGGTCAGTTTGATCTTCTCGACCGGATATTCGGTGTGCTTGTTGCGCAGCAGCGGCGTTTTCGCGGCGATGCGCTGCATGAGTTCGTCGACGTAGCGAAGTTTGTGGATGGCGTGCCAGTGCTGGTAGCGGTGGCGCCAGTCGGAACGCGGGTCGAGCCAGACCGCGAAGGTTTCGGCCCAGTCTTCATGCGGATGGCTTTGTGCGTACCAGCCCGGCAGGTTGATCACAAAACGCTTGCTGTAGGGCTGCGGCAGGTAGGTATCCCTGTAGGCGGCGTTGGGATTACCGAAGGCGGCGCGCCAACCGCGGTCCTGCGTGAGTTTATAGGCATTAAGCAGAGCATGCCCGGTTTCGTGCCGCAACAGTTTCATGCACCAGCGCGGATCGCCGCCTTCGACTTCCAGCATGAAGTCCAGCTCCAGTTGCCGCAGTTTCGGGTGTGCCAGAAAAAACGGGATGGCCACCCCCGGTATGCCATCCGGACAGTACCACTCGTCGGAGAACCAGAAATGCGGCCGGAATTTCAGCTGTTTGCGCTGCAATTCGTGGTAGAGCTGCGTAATCTGGGGAGAGATGGCGCTCTTCTCCAGGCGTAAATGCAGATCACAGATGCGCATATCGAGCAGCGTTTCCTTGTGCTTACGTGCCCACGCATAGGGGGTTCGACGCGCTTTTGTTGTCTTGGCTTTGCTCATGGCGGGTATCGCTTTAATAAAACAAAGACCGTCCGCAGATGTCAAGGCAAATCCCGGCAGTGATACGGCTTTACGTGTGTTATGCAGGGTCAGCGCTGAGCGTCTGTGAAAAAAAGCAATTTCGACGCCGCCAGCGGCAAGATCCCGGTGATAGCTATGCTATATATTTTGTATTCAGCCGTGTGTGCACGCGATTCATTACATTTATTGTCGGCATACGCCTGGGTGTCAAAAAATCCCACTCGCGGAGTCAGTACGTTGCCATGACAGACGCACAAGCGCTCTCACAGGAACAGTTAATCTTTCGGTCCCGGCTGCAGCTGGTCTTGAAGCAGTATTACATCGGGTTTGTGGTGAATATCGGTGTGGCGGCAGCGGTAACCTATGTATTGTGGCCGGTGGTCACGCCGGAGCGCCTGTTGACCTGGCTTGCGTTGATGGTTGTCACGAATGTGGGTCGGGTGTTGTTCGTGCAGCATAGCCTGCGTGTGCTGGAGCAGCTTGATGCGGATGAACTCAAGTTGCATTACCGGCGCTATCTGGTCTCCGTCGTTATCAGTGGCGTGCTCTGGGGTTTACTTGGTTCGCTTCTGTTTCCCGTGGATAGCCCCTTGCATCAGGGATTCGTGATGGTTGTCATGGCGGCCATGCTCAGCGGCGCGGTCGCGATTATGTATCCATTGCACAGGCTTTATTATGCGTTTGCCATACCGATGCTGGTGCCCGTTCTGATCAGTCTTTATCTGCAAAGTGAAGTCATACAGATGAGCGTGGCAGTGCTGGCCTTTATCTATCTGGTGGCGATGATGTTGATCACGCGACGGGCAGAGGCGACGTTGATCAAGACCTTTAGAATGCAATACCTGAATGGTGAATTGCTTGACCAGTTATCGACGATGAGCGAACACCTGAGGAATGCCCGGGATCGGCTGGAGCAACGGGTGGCAGAGCGGACGACGGCATTGAGCCGGCTCAACGAGAACCTGAATGCGGAAATTGAAGAACGCAAGCGAATCGAAGAAGAATTGTTTAATCAAAAGGAAGCGGCGGAAATCACCTTGCGTTCCATCGCGGAAGGCATTGTGACAACCGATGCGCGAGGGAATATCGTGTATGTCAACGAACGTGCGGAACAGATCCTCGATTGCAGTTCGCAGGAGGTCCGCGGCAAGTATTTTCACGACGCAGTGACATTGATCGATGAGGAAACCGCACAAGCGCTTGAGGACAAGATCGCGATTGCCATCCGCAATCGTTGCGTGGTCGTCGATCCCATGCGTTATCTGGTGGGGAATCATGCGGTCAAGGGGACGGCGGTGCGCATGAGTATTGCGCCTATCTTCAGTCAGGCCCAGGAGTTGATCGGTCTGATTATCGTGATGAATGATGTGACGCGCGAACGACTGCATCAATTGCAACTGTCGCATATCGCCACCCATGACAGTCTCACCGGCCTGCATAACCGTTATGCGTTCGAACAGCACCTGGACAGGCTGGAAGGGACGCAGGAGCTGGCATCAGGTGTCGCGGCCGTGGTCTATATCGATCTGGATCATTTCAAACTGGTCAATGACAGTTGCGGTCATCATGCGGGTGATGAACTGCTCAGGCAGCTCTCGGAGTTGCTGGCGATGCAAATCGATGCCACCGATATGCTGGCGAGGATCGGCGGCGACGAATTTGGCGCGATCATTCACGCAGCTGACAGGGCGCAAATGGAGGCCAAGGCGGACAAACTCCTGAAGACCATACGCAGTTATCGCTTCGCCTGGCTGGAGCGCACCTTTTCCGTGGGTGCGAGCCTGGGCATGGTGTTTCTGGACGGACACATCGCCAATATCCGTGATTCCTTGCGGTATGCGGACATGGCCTGTTTCATTGCCAAGGAGAAAGGCGGCACACGCATCCACATCTACGTCGCGCAGGACGAGGAAATGCTTGCGCGCCATAACGAGATCAATCGGGTAACGCAGTTGAGCGAGGCCATGGAGCAAAACGGTCTGGTGCTCTACAAGCAGGAGATATTGCGCATCAACGGTCGCGGCCGCGAGCAGCACTATGAGGTACTGTTACGTCTGCGCAACTCGCACGGAGAAATCATTCTGCCCGGCGCCTTTATCAGCGCCGCGGAGCGTTATCATTTCATGCAGGATGTGGATCGCTGGGTCATCGGCAAGGTATTTGAGCTGGCGGAAAACAACGGTGTTTGCGCTAATGCGCAGTCCTGTACCGTCAATATCAACCTGTCCGGTTTATCGCTGGTGAACGAAAAGATGCTGGAATACATCTCGTCGCGTCTGCGCGAGGGCGTGATGCCGGGCAGGATGCTTTGTTTTGAAATTACCGAAACCACCGCAATCACCAATCTGTCCAAGGCCATTACCTTTATCGAGGAGCTGAAGAAGTACGACTGCCAGTTTGCCATCGATGACTTCGGGATCGGAGTCTCGTCACTGGGGTATTTGAAAAACCTGCCGGTCGACTACGTGAAGATTGATGGTTCCTTCATTCGCGATATCGACAATGACGCCATTGATTATGCGATGGTAGAGTCTATCCACAAGGTCGTGTCGCTGTCGGGAAAGCAGACGATTGCCGAATATGTCGAATCGGATGCGATTCTGAAGCTGCTGGAGCAGATGGGTGTGGAATATGCGCAGGGACACGCCATCGCCAGGCCCAGTCTGTGGCTGGATACGGTGAAAGCGGAACAAACGATGTCGGTCTAGGCTGGACGTTGGTTTCTGTTAACGAGGTGAGGTCATGACGGAAAAGCAATTGAGCACGATCAGTTCCCGGGACGCCTGGCAATTACTGCAGGACAGTCCCAAGGCGCTGCTGGTGGACGTGCGTTCCCATATGGAGTTTTTATTCATTGGCCATCCGGTGGGGGCGATAAACGTGCCCTGGATCGACGAGCCGGACTGGACGATCAATCCCAATTTCGTGCGGGAAATCCGCCAGTTGATGCTGGGTGGCCTGGCGCATACCGAGTCGGGGCAGAACGTGCCGGTCATGTTGATCTGCCGCAGCGGTAAACGTTCCAGGGAGGCGGGCGAGTTACTGGTGCAACAGGGTGTCAAGAACGTCTATAACATTGCCGACGGATTCGAGGGCGAACTGGACGATCATCATCATCGCAGTACGCTGGGTGGCTGGCGCTTCGAAGGTCTGCCCTGGGAGCAATGCTGAGTTATTCGGTCTGAATTCACTGTGTAAGAACGTGTTACGACAGGTGGCGGTGGTCGTCCGCGATGTCTTCATCTATACTTTGTGCCCCAGCCAACAAGAACTTCCGCCATGCTCGAACCTGCATTACAGACCATCGTAGATCGACTTTGTGAAGATGGTTGTACCGCGGTAAATGATTATATTAAACAGATAGAACGGGGCGAATATCCTGCGCTGATGCGCGATCTCAATCCGCAACAGGGCCAGCAGGTCTTGGCGGAACTGTTGTCAATCATGGCGGTATACACGCGCCGCAGCAAATAAACACTCCCGCTAAATTTTTGTTGCAGCTTAGTATCAGCGGGCTGTCAGAGGTATTGCGACCAGTCGACGCTATTGTCCCCGAACACGAAAAAGTGCGGATTGAGCAGGCTCTCTTTGGTGTTGTAGAGCAGGGTCTGCATCTGCATATCGGTGAGGCTCCCGCCGGCTTCTTCCACGATACACTGCGCGGCGGCGGTATCCCACTCCGAGGTCGGGCCCAGGCGCGGGTAGATATCGGCAGCGCCTTCGGCTACCAGACAGGATTTCAGTGCGCTGCCCATGCTCAGTAATTCGTGTTCGCCCAGATTCGTCAGAAAGCGATCGAGCGATTCTCCGCGATGCGAGCGGCTGCCGGCGACGACAACCTTGTCGCGGTGCCTGGATTGCACGTGGATCGCAACCGGGGGCTTGTCGCCGTCCTGTTTGAAGGCACCCAGACCTTGCGCACCGTAATAACACAGCGACAGGGCGGGGGCATACACCACACCCAGAATGGCGCGGTGCTCATGAATCAATGCGATATTTACCGTGAATTCGCCATTACGCTTGATGAATTCGCGGGTGCCGTCCAGCGGGTCGACCAGCCAGTAATACTCCCAGCGTGCACGATCCTCGAACGGGATGGCCGCGGATTCTTCGGATAACAAAGGATAGTCCGGTGCCATATCTTCCAGACCGTCGTCGATCACGGCGTGGGCGGCCATGTCCGCCTCGGTGACCGGCGAATTATCGTCCTTCTTCACCACGGAAAAATCCCGGTCGTAGATGGTCATGATGCGTTCGCCGGCCTCCTTGGCCAGTTTCACGCTGCCTTCGAGTAGTGCCTTGAGCTCGGCGTGGTTCATAAGGGATTATGGATGGTGACAGTCGGGTTGATGAGTATTCGGCTATTCTGCCAGCTTTATCGCATTATTGCCATGTAAGTCACCGGCCGGCGATACCGCTGCCGCCAGCATGATACAATCTGCGACACGACATACCGGCGTCGGATTCCTTACATTATGGTGAATTGGCAAGAGATCAATACGGTCTTACTCGACATGGACGGCACCCTGCTGGACCTGCACTTCGATAATTATTTCTGGCGGGAGCATGTGCCATTGCGCTACGCCGAGAAACATCAAATCAGCGTCGAACACGCGAAGGACACGCTGTTTCCGATCTTCCGCAAGAAGGAAGGTACCATGGAATGGTATTGCGTCGATTACTGGACCCAGACGCTGGACCTGGACATCGCCCTGCTCAAGGCGGAAGTGGATCACCTCATCGCGATCCATCCCTTCGTGCTGGAATTTCTCGATCGGGTACGCAAGGCCGGCAAAACCCTGGCCCTGGTCACCAATGCCCATCAAAAGAGCCTGATGTTAAAACTGGAACGCACCGCCCTGCATAATCACCTCGATCATGTGATCTGCGCGCATGAATTCGGCATGCCGAAGGAAAATCCCTTGTTCTGGGACAAGTTGCAGACACGCCTGCCGTTTGAAAATGCCTCGACACTGTTAATCGACGACAGCCTGCCGGTATTGCGTTCGGCGCGCGGCTACGGCATCAGGTGGTTGTTATCCGTGATCAGTCCGGACAGCAAGACCCCCGCCCGGGCGATTGATGAATTCGAGGCGATCGAAAGTTTTAATCAGATATTACCGGCGGCGTAAAGCGGCTGTCCCATCTCTTGAAACGCTTGCGGCAATAGGCCAGCAGGGATTCGTAACCGTCAAAAAACAACTCAAAGCCTTCTTCGGCCGGGCCGTCGAATTCGCAATAATCGTTACTGTAATTCCGGCATAGTTGCGGCCGCGTTTCGTAGACGCCGCAGCGGCCATTATCCAGCAGGAAGCGACAACGCGAATACACCAGCAAATACCAGCTACCCTCGTCCTTGTAGGCCTGGATCTGGTGATGCGCAAGTTGCCATAACAAGGTATCGAAATCCGTCATGGAGCGCGGCGTCGCAATGGGTTGGGTAATGTAATTGCAACACAGCGAACCCTTGCATTGGGAACACTTATCCTGCGCCAGGTTAACCTGGACCTCAATTGGCTTATAATCCGCTGAATCTGTCATAAATGTGCTTGTAGTCTGCACTTAACCGGTCGGGAAGGTTAGCAGGAACAACGATGAAAATAAACTTTCGAGCAGCCAGACACAGTCCGGAATTCACTTCCGCCATTATTCGGTATGGTTTCTGGTTGGTGTCCACCCTGTTTATCGGCTTCGCCATGTGGACGCACTATTATGAGCCGATCTGGGATTTTTATATTTACTTTTCCCTGGGCTTCCTGCTCTACAGTTCCACGGTGTTCGTCAGTGTGTTGTATTGGGCGCGGGTATGGTGGCGGCCTTATCTCACGATTTTGTTCGACGTCGCGGCGATCAGTATTGCCATGCTGTTTACCGAAGACGGTCCGTTCAGTCCGTTCTTTCTGTTCTATGCCTGGTATTTTGTCAGTTATGCCCTGCGCTATGGCCGCGGCCCGTTGCTTGCGGCGACCCTGTGCAGCCTGCTGGCATTTGCGATTGTCCTGACGCTCACCGATACCTGGTACTACCACGTTTATGACGTGATTGCCTATTACGTGTTTTTGATCATCATGCCTTTGTATCTCGACATGATGCTGCGGCGTTTAAAAAGCGCAAGAGACGAGGCCAACCGCGCCAACAAGGCCAAGAGTGAATTCCTCGCCGCCATGAGCCATGAGATCCGTACACCCATGAGCGGCATCGTCGGCGTGACCAGTCTGCTCGATCAGACTGAATTGAATCACGACCAGCGCGAATATGTTTCGGCGCTGCAGGAATCCTCCACCGCGCTCAACGCCCTGATCGACGATGTACTCGATCTATCCAAAATCGAGGCCGGTAAATATCAATTGCAGGAAGAGCAGGTCAATCTGCCCAAGACCCTGTTCGGTGTGGCGCAGATGTTTACCGCCAGTGCCAATGCCAAGGGCCTGGAAGTATTTTTCGATTATGACACCAGCCTGCCGGATTACATTTATGGTGACGGCAAGCGCCTGCGCCAGATCGTACTCAACCTGGTCAGTAATGCCGTGAAGTTTACCGCGCGGGGTGAGGTGATCCTGCGCGTCTTGCCGACGGCGCAAGCTCAGCCTGCCGATCGCATGGTGATCCGCATCGAGGTGCAAGACACCGGTCCGGGGCTTAGCAAGGAGCAACGCCAGCAGATCTTCGAGCCGTTTTATCAGGTCGGCGGCGCGCACAACCAGGAACAAACCGGCACCGGCCTGGGCACGGCCATTGCCGCCAACCTGGTCAAGCTGATGCACGGCAAAATCGGCGTCGACAGCGAAGTCGGCAAAGGCAGCACCTTCTGGATCGAGATCCCCTGGCGTTGCGAGGCAGCCAGGGAGATAGACTCGTCGCTGTTATCCGGGAATCACCCGCTCGTGATTTACGAAACGCACAAGACCAATGCCGCGATTCTGAAAAAATACTGCGATGGCCTGCATTGGGAGTACCTGCTTGCCGCACAACAGGACGAGTTGCTTGCCCACCTGAAACAGGCAGTGAACGATGAGTGCAAGCCGGTCGTGCTGTTGAGCGAACTGACCTGCGGGGAAAACTGCGGTCAGCTGGCAGTCAAGCTACACAGCCTGTACGGTGACAAGATCAAAATCTGCAAACTGCTACACCTGGCGAAGCTGCACGAAATCAGTGTGAGCGAACGCGATGTCTACGCCCAGTTTCTGACCCTGCCGGTAACGGCGCATCGCCTGCTGAAAATGCTGCAGGTGGTGCTTACGTCAAAAACGCCTGAGAGTGAAGAAAAGCCCTTTGGCACGACGACTATCTCGCGCTTCCTGAATATTCTGGTCGCCGAAGACAGTGCCATCAATGCCAAGGTCATCACCACCTTCCTGCAACAGGACGGCCACCGCGTCGAGCATGTTATCAACGGCAGGCTGGCGCTGGATGCCCTGGCGCAACATCAATACGACCTGGTATTGATGGACATGCGTATGCCGGAGGTAGATGGCCTCGAAGCCACGCGCCAATGGCGCGCACGGGAAACCGATGGCCGCCATGTCCCCATCGTCGCCCTCACCGCGAACGCCACCACGGAAGACAAAAACACCTGCCTCGCGGCAGGCATGGATGAGTTTCTCAGCAAGCCGGTGAATCAGGAGCAATTAAGGAGTTTGATTCGGTCGTTGGGTTGATGATTTGTTTAATGTGTTTTTCGCTTCGCTGAAGCGAGTCACTTTCTTTTTGGACAAGCAAAAAGAAAGTGGGTCGCCTAAGCCACGTAGTGGCGGGCGAAACAGATTTTAAGAGAAAGTCACTGGATTCCGGGTCTCACGACGTTCGCCCGGAATGACGAAAGTATCCAAGGCGCGAGCGAAAGTTTATATATAAAAAATAAAAACTAATGCACCTGCAGCCAGAATGTCACCGGCCCGTCATTTACCAGGCTGACTTGCATGTCCGCACCGAACAGGCCGGTTTGTACGTCCCCATGCATGCGGCGGGTTTGTGCGACGACGTAGTCGAAGAGGACGGAGCCCTTTTCCGGCGGGGCGGCGGAGGAGAAGCTGGGGCGGCTGCCCTTGCGGGTGTCGGCGGCGAGGGTGAATTGCGGCACCAGTAGCACGCCGCCTTTGACCTCGGCGACGCACAGGTTCATCTTGCCCTGCGCATCAGGAAAGACACGATAGGTAAGAAAGCGTTCGATGAGGCGATTGGCCTGGGTTTCGCTGTCGAGTTTTTCCACGCCGATGAAAATTAACAGGCCACGTTGTATGCGCCCGGTCTCCTGATTGTCGACGTGTACGCTGGCCGCGGTGACACGTTGCAGCAGCGCAATCATTCGAGATCGCGGTACATGTCGTCCGTCGCCTTGACCAGGGCATTGGTGATACCGGTTTCGGTGGCGGAGTGGCCGGCATCGGGGATGATTTGCAAAATCGAGCCTGGCCACGCGCGGTGCAGTTCCCAGGCGCTTTCCAGCGGGCAGACCACATCGTAACGGCCTTGCACGATGATGCCCGGGATATCCTGGATGAGCTGGGCATCGTCCAGTAATTGGTTTTCGCGCAGAAACGACTGGTGCATGAAGTAATGACATTCGATACGCGCGAGACTCAATGCCGTGTGGCCGCTGCCGAAATGATCCAGCACCTTCTGGCTGCCGATCAGGGTTGAGGTGCGGCCTTCCCACAGCGACCAGGCCTTGGCGGCCTGCATGCGGGTGAACTCGTCGTCGCTGGTGAGGCGTTGATAATAGGCTTTGACCAGTGCATCGTGTTCAGCCGCCGGGATCGGTTCCAGGAATTTTTCCCAGACATCGGGAAAGATCCGGCTGGCACCCTCCTGATAGAACCAGTCGATCTCGCGCTGTCGGCACAAAAAGATCCCGCGCAGGATCAAGCCCAGGACTCTGTCCGGGTGTGCCTGCGCATAGGCCAGCGCCAGGGTGGATCCCCAGGAGCCACCGAACACGACCCACTGATTGATGCCAAGCCGTTGGCGAATCGTTTCGATGTCGCCGATCAGGGCCTGGGTAGTGTTGCCCTGTAATTCGGCATGCGGGGTCGAACGCCCGCAACCGCGTTGATCGAACAGCACGATACGGTATTTTTCCGGATCAAAGAATTGGCGGTGATAGGCCTCGCAGCCTGCCCCGGGTCCGCCGTGCAGAAACACGACGGGCAAACCATCCGGCGTACCGCATTCTTCCACGTACAATTCATGCGGCGGTTCCACGCCAAGCGTGAATGTGTTGTAAGGCTGGATGGGCGGATACAGGCTGCGCATGTCAGACTCCGTTTCAGTCTTTGACGAGTTCGCCCTTGAAGCCGATGATGGTGGCGATACCCATGGTGAGTAGCGCCGCGAGGATCAGAAACGGCCCGATACGCAAGGTCATGCCGGCCCAGTCCATGCCCAGGACCAACAGGATCATGCTGCCCGAATGCAGCAGGGCGCCGGCGATGAATAACCAGCTGATGAGTTGTTTGAATACCCTGCCGACGGCGACGAAGCACAAGGCGAGGCCGGCGAGAATGTTGAGCACGGATTCCAGATTGCCGTGGACGTGTGCGGTACGGGTCAGGTCACGCGCGTTGTCGACGTTGACCAGTTTATTGAGTGACAGGATCCCATCCGTGTTCGCCTTGGCGATGGCCTCCGGTTTTAACGGTTCCAGTTCCTCGCTAAAGTCATTGGTCTTGAGTGACTGCAAGCGACCGACGGTGGTTTGTTTCTCCTGCAGGGCGGCGGCCCGCTCCGGCAGCATCTTGACGATCATGTATGGACCCAGCGAAGCGGTAATCACCAGGTACAAAAAGCCAAATGCGATATTTTTTTTACCGATCATGACATCCTCCTGTGCTGGCTAAAGTGCAATCTCTGCCTTAACGGCGAGCCAGCCCAGACTCTATCACAATCATTCGCGTGACGGTGACGACTTACTCCGGATCTACCTGTTCCAGACGGTAACCCTGATGGTAAATGGCGCTTAGCCGCCAACCGTGTTCCGGCAGGAGATCGAGTTTTTTACGGATGCGACTGATATGCGTGTCTACCGTACGGGTGGTGAATTCCGAGCCGTGTCCCCAGACGGAGGAGAGGATGTGACCGCGCGACAACAGGCGGCCGAGATTTTTGAACATAAAGGTCACCAGCTCGAATTCTTTTTGGGTCAGCTTGATGACTTCATCATGCTTGAGCAAGGTATGTGAATTCAGGTTGATTCGGAAAGGCGGGTACTCAAGGATTTCTTTCTGGTTACTGCCGGCGCCGCCGCTGCGGCGAGTGACGGCGGCAATACGCGCCAGCAGTTCTTTTTCACGCAAAGGTTTGGTGATGTAGTCATCTGCGCCCAGATTGAGAATGCGTGCGACGTCTTCCTCGCTGTCGCGCTGCGTAACGAAAATCACCGGTGTGCTGTGTTCGTTCTGTTCGTTGAGCCAGTGCAGGATTTGTTCGCCATCCAGTTCCGGCATCATCCAGTCGAGGATATACAGATCGAAACTCTCTTTACGCAGCGCGCTGGTAAAATCCCGGCCATTGGCATAATGCACCACATCAAAGCCGGCCTGTTCCAACCAAATCTTTACGGTTTGCGCCAAATGGATATCGTCATCAACTAAGGCAATGCGCAAAGCCATCCTCCCAATCGTGCTGTTTGTAATAAGTCGTTTGATAGATAAGCCAATTTTGTTATTTTGACACAGCCGGCGCGAATGTGCCATTTGTGCGGGTGAATCAATATGTGATCGTTAAGCGCTTTTCTCAAACAGAGTAAGGGCATTTAGCTATTGACTTGCGATGTCAATCACGGAGAAATTCAGTCAGCTTATCTTGTTCCTGCATCGCGTCCTCATAACCCAACCGAATAAGCTGCCGGCAATAACCTTTTTCAAACAACAGATAACTGGTCAGACCGCTGCCGTGCCTGCGCATCGCGCCGATACCTTTGAGCATGTAACGCAAGGTGCGGGGCAATTCATACATGTATTCCTGCGCGAGCTCACCGAGATTAATACTCGGTGCAATCACATATGCGCTGACCTTGCGCAGGGGACTTTCCGTCTTGCGCAAACGCCGTGACGGGATGATATCGATGGTTTTGTTGATACGTTCGAGGCGTTCCAGATCCGATTCGAGACTGTCCAGAAAGATACTATCAAGTATATGGCCGGCGATCTGCGCCAGGCTTGGATATTCGTTATCTCTGTTCCTGTCGTGAATCGTTTCATCGTCGCGTTGATTGCCGATGACCAGAAGGCGGTCCGCACCAAGATGCAGTGCCGCACTGAGTGGCGCGACCTCACGCATGGAGCCGTCGCCGAAAAATTCGCGATTGACTTTGACGGCCTCGAATAAAAATGGAATGGCGGAGGATGCCATGAGGTGATTGATACCGATACTGCAGCGACAGCCGCAACGGCGGGCGCGTGACCAGGGCGTGATTCTATCGACGCCTTCATAGAAGGTTACCGACTGGCCCGAGGTGTAGCCCGAGGCCGTCAGGCTCACCGCGTGCAGGATGCCCTGATCGATGAGCTTGGGAATACGGTCGAATTCGATCCGTTGTTGTAACAGCTCACGCAAGGGCTTGCGATCCAGCAGGGCGAGCGGGCGTCGTTTTGCCAGGCCGCCCAGGCCCAGGGCCAGCAACCAATGCCAGGCAATCAATGCGATGCTCTTGGCATCGGAATAAAACACCTGGGATACGCGGAAGTTACCCCACACGCGCAGCAATTGCGCCACCGCATGATTATAGTTATCGGCCATGGTCGCCAGGGAGACGGCATTGATGGCGCCGGCCGACGTCCCGCAAATGATCTGGAATGGCGATGGCCCGCCTTTGGGCAGCATCTCCGCCACGGCCTTGAGCACGCCGATTTGATACGCGGCACGGGCACCACCCCCGGTCATGATGAGCCCGCGTTTGGGACCTGTTTCCATACTTACGAATCCTGTTGTTTGTTATTGGGTCTGCCGTGACGGGTGAGGTCGGCAAACCGTGTGCTATTTATATCGGATACTGTTAGTAAAGAGATTAAGGTCAATCTACCTTAGTATAGATGAGGTTGGTCAGGCTGCCGGTTAAAGCGCCGACGGGTCCTGACCGAATCAATCACCATGCACACCCCGCTCGAGCTTTATAACATCAAGCCATCCGATCTGCCCGCGCCGCCACAGGCCGCGCTGGAAATGCTGCGTGCCTGTGCGCGCGAGGATATAGACAACAAGCAACTGGCGGCGTTTGCCCAAACCGACCCGGTACTGACGGCGGAAGTGCTGCGGGTGGTGAATACACCCCTGTTTGGGATTGCGCAGGAGGTCAGCTCGGTCCGTCATGCCATCAGCCTGCTGGGCCTGCGCGCCCTGCGCAACATCGTGCTCTGCCTGATGGTACGCGAAGCCGTGCAGCAACACGCGATCCCGGGTTTTGATATTACCCTGTTCTGGGAAGATACCCTGCGCCGCGCCGTGGCGGCACGCTGGCTGGGTATGCGCGCCGGCCTGGACAAGGATGATTGCTTCAGCGCCGGTCTGTTGCAGGACTTCGGCTTGTTGATCCTGTTTTACCTGCACCCGGAAGTGGCGGCGGAATTTATCCAGTTGCGCGCGCTGGATCCGGCGCAGCGCTATACGCGCGAAAAATCCCTGTTTGGTAACACGCACGACGAGGTTATGCTGCTGCTGATCAGGCAGTGGTCTTTGCCGCCGAGTCTGGAAAGCGCCATCGGCCTGCATCACCAGCCGCGAACCGAGGATGCAATCCTGAGTCGGGTGTTGTATGCCGCCGACTGGATCAATGCGGTGTTCTGTGTGCCGGGCATGAACAGCGTACTTGAATGCGTGCGGACGCTGCTTGGCGATGAGTTTGGTCTGGATGCGGATGTTATCGATCCGTATTTCACCCAACTCCCCGCTGAGGTCACCGACACCGCGGCGGCGCTCGGGCTGCATATCCAGGCGCAGGTGGATTTCGAACAGCTCATGCGCCAGGCGAATATGCGGCTGGCCAGGGAAAACACCGATTACCAGGAACTGACCTGGCAACTGGAAAAGGCCATTGCCGAACGCGACCGGCTGGCGGCGGAGCTCAATCGGGAGATTGCCATTGCCCAGGAAGTGCAACGCCACCTGATGCCGGACACGCAGGCAGATGATTTACCGGTGATGGGTCTGAACCTGCCGGCGCGGAATATCTCCGGGGATTTTTTTGATTACCAGTTACTGCGCGATGGGAATATCTGCTTTGCCATCGGCGATGTCTCGGGCAAGGGGATTAATGCCGGCTTATTGATGGCCAAGACCGCCAGTCTGTTTCATTGCCTGGCTAAACATATCCCGGACCCGGCGAAGATACTGGCGATCATCAACAATGAGATCTGCGAGACGTCGGTGCGCGGATTTTTCGTCACCATGACGGCCGGGATATACAATCCGCAGACCCAGGTGGTTCGCCTGGTCAATGCCGGTCACCTGCCGTCCCTGCTACTGCAGCGCGGACAGGCGCCGCGCTGGTTCGAGGCGAGTGAGCAACCGCTGGGGATCTTGCCCGATTGCCGCTTCAGTTTGTCCGAGCCGATCGCGTTGCGCGGAGGTACACTCTATTTATATAGTGACGGTGTGACCGAGGCGAAAACCGCGGACGGCAGTGTGCTGGAATGTGCGGGGCTGGCAACGCTGTTGCAGCGACACCAGGACAAACCACCGCGGCAACGCTTGCGGACGGTGATCAAAGCGGTACAGCCGCAACAACAATTGCACGATGATATGACCCTGTTAATGATCAATGGTGAATTGGCGTGATGCAGCAGCAGTTACTTCATCAACGGTTTGCGGCGCAGAGTGAACAGCTGCGGCAGGTGCGCGAATGGGTGCGGGAGGCGGCCCTGGCCACCGGCATGAACGAGGAGAAAACCGGCCGTGTCGTCATCGGCGTCAATGAAGCCTGTATGAACATCATTACGCACGCGTATGGCGACCTGCATGGCGATATCGTACTCGATATTACACGGGAGGGTTCCCAGATCACCATTCGTTTAACCGATTTTGCCAAGACTGTCGATTGCAGTACGATCAAGTCGAGGGACCTGGATGATATACGCCCGGGCGGGCTTGGCGTACACTTTATTCATGAAGTCATGGATGAAGTGAATTATCTGCCGGGTGAAAATGGCAATGGCAATGTCGTGATCATGAAAGTCGGCATCGAATCATAAGGGATGGAGCATGGAGTATAAAATTCGCAATGAAGGTGATTTCACCGTAGTTGCCTTGAGCGGGGAAGTTGACCTGCATTACTCGCCGGAGGCGCGTAAACAGATACTCGCGCAGTTGAATAAAAACAATAATGTACTGGTCGATCTCTCCGGCGTGAGTTACATCGACAGTTCCGGTATCGCCAGTCTGGTGGAGGGATTTCAGCTGGCGCGCAACAAGAAACTCCAGTTTGGCCTGGTGGGTGTCAGCGCCGCGGCGCGTCAGGTATTGCAATTGGCGCGTCTGGATAAGGTGTTTTTGATCAAAGACAGTATCCAGGATTTCATCACCTCCTAATTTCATTATCGGACAATGGACAAGCCCTCCTCCTTCGCCATGCGCCTGCGTCCACTGGTTGAACGTGTCGGCCAGCGCAGTTTGCAATTCGTGGAAGAAACCGGCTACATGTCGAGCCTGTTGTGGCAGTCATTGTTGTGGTTGTTTGCCGGCCATCATCGTGAACAGCCCGTGCGCCTGGGCGGTATTTTTCGCGAGGCGATGCAGATGGGTATCCAGGCGATACCCATTATCTCCATTTTGTGCTTTTCCGTAGGTGTGATGCTCGCGATTCAGGGTATCGATACCCTGAAGACATTTGGTGCGCAGGCGCAGGTGGTGATTGGCATTGCTATCTCGGTGACACGCGAGTTTGCGCCACTCATCGTGGGGATCCTGGTCGCCGGACGTTCCGGTTCGGCCATCGCCGCGCGTATCGGCACCATGCTGGAGGCGCAGGAGATCGATGCCCTGCGTGTGATCGGTATCGATCCCATTCGTTATCTCGTCGCGCCGATCCTGGTGGCGATGACGGTGATGTTACCCTGCCTGACCCTCCTGGGTGATGTCATGGGTATTCTCGGCGGTGCGATTTTCACCGGCATCAAGTTGCAGCTGCCGATGGAGGTGTATGCGCAACGCACCTTCGATTTCCTGCAAGGTTTCGATGTGATGCAGGGGTTGATTAAGAGCGTGGTGTTCGGTGTGTTGATTGCGTTGGTCGGCCTGAGTAACGGCTTCCAGGTCAGCGGCGGCGCCGAAGGCGTCGGCCGTGCGACGACCCGTGCAGTGGTGATGGCGATCAGTCTCATCGTGATTGCCGATATGATCTTCACCTACTTCATGAATCGCTGAGTATGCCTGATTCGCAAAACAGGCAGGCGGTCATCGAAGTGGAGGATCTGGTTACCCACTACGGTAAGCGGCTTATCCTTAAGGGAATCTCGCTGACGGTATACCAGGGCGAGATCCTGGTGATCATGGGTGGCAGTGGTTCCGGTAAGAGTACCCTGTTACGCCACCTGCTCGGTCTGCACCAGCCGACGTCAGGCAGCATTCATCTGCTCGGCAAGGACATTACGCAACTGGACGATAAGGCCATGCACGAACTGCGGCAGGAGATGGGTGTCGCGTTCCAGGGTGGCGCCCTGTTCGGGTCCATGACCGTGGGCGAAAACGTCATGTTGCCCTTGCGTGAACATACCAAGCTGGATGAACATACCATGCAGATCATGACCCGCATGAAACTGGAAGTGGTGAATCTGGCGGGGTTTGAGAACCTGATGCCGGCGGAGTTATCGGGCGGGATGTTGAAGCGGGCGGCATTGGCGCGTGCCGTGATCATGGATCCGAAGCTCCTGTTCTTCGACGAACCCTCAGCCGGGCTGGACCCGGTCGCCGCGGTGGAACTGGACGAGCTGATCCTGCAATTGCGCGCGGCGCTGAACATGACCATCGTGGTGGTGACGCACGAACTGGACAGTGCCTTCAAGATAGCGGATCGCATTACCGTGCTGGACCAGGGCGGCATTTTAATGACCGGCACAGTGGAAGAAGTGCGCAGCAGCGACAACAAGCGCATCCAGAGCCTGCTCAACCGGATGCCGCGCGATGACGCGATCGATGCGGATGAATATTTGCGGCGTCTTACGGGGTATAGTTAGCAAAATGAAGCAGGACAATATCAATTACTTCGCTGTCGGGCTGTTTGTGTTGATCGCACTGATGACACTCATGGTAGTGCTGTATCGCATTACGGGTCGCAGCACCAATGCGGATGAATACTTCGTCGAACTGCATAACGTCAGCGGTATTCGTACCGGCAGCCCGGTTACCTATGCCGGTTTCGTGATTGGTCAATTGGGTGATATCGAGCCGGTGCGCAAGGAAGGCAAGACCCGTTACCGGCTGCAGCTGCTGGTCAAATCCGGCTGGCCTATCCCGGACGATTCCAGCGCCACGATCGTGACACCCGGTCTGCTCGCCGAAAAACAGGTCGACATCAGCGAGGGGTCGAGCATGCGCATCCTCAAACCCGGCGCGACCATCGCGGGTGTTGAGGCCACGGACATGTTCAAGCTGGTCAACCAGATGTCCTCACAGCTGCAACAATTGTCGAACGAGGGACTGCGGCCCTTGCTGGACACGCTCAACCGCGAGATCACATCCACGGTGCCACAGTTGACGCAACAGACTGCGCAACTACTTAAACAACTCAATGCCAGCGCGGATCGCATGCTGCACCTGCTGCAGACCACCGACGATAAACGTCTGGACGCCATCGTCAGCAATACGGAAACCATGACCAATAATCTGCTCAAGGTATCGGAACGCCTGAGCAGTGCATCGGCCGAGGTGGATAAGTTGCTGCAATCCACGACGTCGCTGATGAAAGAAAATAACAAGGACCTGCGCCAGGCCGTGCTGGATCTGCGCACGAGCATGGATGTGGTGGCAGGCAATATCAACAGCGTGGTAACGCATATTGATACCACCGCGCGTAATATGAGCGAATTCTCACGCCAGATTCGCAGTAATCCGGCGGTGATACTCAATGGTAAACCTCCCAAGGATGCAGCAACTCAATGATGCGTTATTTGATCCCGGTATTATTGCTCGGTGCACTGGCTGGCTGTTTTGGTGGTGGCGAAGTTGTGCCGCAGAACCATTACTATCACCTGGCGGATATCAGCGGCGAGACACCGCATGTTGAAAAGCATTTCGGCGTGATTGCGGTATCACCTCTACAAAGTGACGCGCTGCATCATGAACGCATGATCCTGTACAGCCTCCAGTCAGCCCCTTTGATGCTGAATACCTACTATTACCATCTCTGGAGTAATGAGCCAGGACAGATGTTGCAGGAATATCTGATCAGCTATTTGCGTGCGGCAGGTGTCGCCGATACCGTTGTGCGTTATGGTGAGCGTGAACATATCGATGGACAGATCGGTGGGTACATCCATCGCTTCGAACGCATCGTGGGTAACGGCAAACCCAAGGTGGCGGTGCGTCTCGAACTGAGTTATCGCTCGCGCACCTCAGGCACGCCGTTTGCGTTGACCCGGGTTTATGATGCCGAACGCGAGGCTGCGGATGACTCCATGGCCGCAACGGTGAAGGCATTCAGTGCGGCCTTGCAGACGATCTATGCACGTTTCGTCGCTGATATCACACACTAGCAGCTTGTTGAGAGACTACCGTGCTTGTGACGTTCTCAACAAGCTGTTAACCAGTCGTTGTATTCTCCACCTTCGCCAGCATATCCAGTCTCGACTTTATCCATGTATCGATAACTTCACGCGCCTCTTTCGGGCGCTCGGTCAGCAACCAGTGATCGGCATCGACATTGCGAACCTCGCAATTGGGCAGCATGCCGAGAATTTCCCGGTTGGTCTCTACCGCACTGGTGCTGGCGCCAGAGGATAGCAGCACCAGGATCGGTGTGTGGATCACGGATAACTCGGGCAACGGCCGCGTCACTTCATACAAATCCTGTAAATAATTTACCAGCGGCATGAATTTTAGGTCGGCAAACGGGTCCATATACAGGTCCGCAATACCCTTGTCAGGGTTATCGGCAAGGAAGGCGCGCGTGTTCAGATCGAGCTCATGCAAATCACGATACAGATACGTCGGTTTGCGCCAGCCAAGTCGATAGGGCAAGCGCAAGAATGCGGTTGCCAGTCGCACCAGCCAGCGAAAGCGTGCGACTCTGCGCAGTCTGCCGGTCAGTGCCTGCGGGAAGACAGGATCGATCAGGACAAGGCCGGCGAGTTGTGTCGGGTTGCGCGTGGCGTAGTCGAGCGCGACTTGCGCCCCCAGGCTGTGGCCGACTAGAAACCCGGGTAATGCATATTGCGCCAGAACCTGTTTGAGATCGTCGCACCAGTCCTGACGTGAATATGCTCGATAGGTCATGGCCCTGCCGTGGCCGCGCAGATCCATCGCCAGCAGATGACACTGCGAACGTAACTCGGTGTGGTGCAGGTATTCGTACCAACGGCTTGCATTACTGGCGAGGCCATGCAGGCACATCAATACGGCTTGCGCCTGTGCCGCCGGCGTCTGGTATGCGGCAATGCGTTGGCCGCGATATTCGAGCGGCAGCAATGTTCCAGCTTCATGACTATGCATGACAGGTGTCAATCGTCGGATAAGTGGTCATCAGAATGCAATCTCGTTCAGTTATAGTTGCGCCCCGATTTAACCTGCTGACGTCGGAAGCTCGTAATGGCAATTGAAACATGGCGAAACCGTGTGATGTCTTCGGGACGGAATTTTCACAGATTAGGGTGGCACATCGCCAGCAGGAATCCAGTGGATCGTCAGTTTTATCCTACAGAAATTTCAGCGCCTGCCGACAAGACGGGGCCAGACGCTTGCCATACATTACGCGCCCTGGCGCGACAAAAACAAACAGTGGATCTAATCATCAATTAGGAGCGGTAAAATGAAAGGAACTGTCACACAATACGTTACGCTCGGCGTCATGCTTTTGTTATTGGTGCTGATTGTCAGTATGTTTCCTGAGCAGAATGGCGCGAAGGCGGTTGGACACCGGGAGCAGTCAACCACGGTGTCGAAACTCGTGCTGCCGTCCCACAGCAAGCTTGTGCGCGCTGATTAAGCAGCCAAGGTGTATTTCCTCAAATGCAAACGCCCGGCTTAAGCCGGGCGTTTGCATTTACAGGCTGTTGTGGCGGTTTACCTTGTCGGTGTCACCTCAAGCGAGTTCTCCACTTTCTTGACGCCATCCACCGAATAGGCAATGACCTCGGCGCGGCTTTTTTCATCATCCGAATGCACAATACCGCTAAGCTGGACCACGCCCTTGAAGGTATTTACCTTGATGCGGAAGATGCCGGTCATCGGGTCATCTATCAAGCGACTTTTGATCTTGGCCGTGATCATGCTGTTATCGAAGAATTCGCCGGTACTTTCGCCGGTGGGGGTGCTGCTGGCACAGGCACCGAGGGCGAGACAGGCGGCTAACAAAATACAGCGTACGCACAATGACGGCATGAACGGCTTCCTACGTTATTCTGTTGCAAACAATTGTGTCGGGTCGCGAAATGCCTTGAATTCCAGGGCATTGCCCGAGGGGTCAAGGAAAAACATTGTCGCCTGCTCCCCGATCTGACCGGCAAACCGGATATACGGTTCAATCACAAATTCCACTCCCGCCTGACGGAGCCGGTCGGCCAGGCTGTGCCAGGCATCCCATTCCAGCACCACACCGAAATGTGGCACGGGCACATCATGTCCATCGACCGGATTGTGCGAAGCTGAAGTTTTGGGCGCCAAATGCGCGACGATTTGGTGTCCGTACAAATCGAAGTCAATCCAGCTATCACTGCTGCGACCCGTGCGGCAACCGAGAATGCGGGTATAAAAATCACGGGTAAGCGCGAGGTCGCGTACGGGAAACGCCAGATGGAAAGGCTGTAAACGGGGCATCGGGTAACCGGGTGGATAAGCCGTGTCAGTAATACTGCTGAGGTGACCAATATATTGGCAGCGCAAAGACGGCGCAATCATCAGGGTGCGATTCCCGGGCAGTGGATCACAATTTTCCGGTGGGGTGGCCGGGGGCAGGCAGGCAAGTTATGCGGGGGGCGGCTACAATTACCAGGTCATGGACAAATCGTACGGAATATCATGGTGTTAACTGCTCAAGCCCTGGTGGATGATGTTGGCGCGCTGGTCTCGCTGCCCGAGGTTGTACTGCGCGTCAACGAAATGGTCAATGATGAACATACGAGTGCGGCGGATATCGCCAAGGTCATCAGTCAGGATCCGGGGCTGGCAACGCGGCTATTGAAAATCGCCAACAGCCCCATGTATGGCAGCATGCGGCAGATCGATTCCATCAGCCGGGCAGTGACGATCCTCGGCACCAAGCAGATCCGTGACCTGGTGATTTCCACCACGGCGGCCAAAGTCTTCGAGGGTATTCCCAACGATGTCATCTCGGTTGCCGATTTCTGGCACCACAGCCTGTATTGCGCCCTGCTTGCCCGTGTCCTGGCGACACATTCGAAAAAGGCCAATGCCGATACGCTGTTTACCGCCGGACTGCTGCACGACATCGGCCATCTGATCATGCTCAATCGGATTCCACAGGAAGAGCTGGCGGCGATCATGCTGACGGTGCAAGGCGAGGCGAGCAGGGATCTCATCGATGCCGAGCGTGAACTGCTGGGATTCGATCACACCGAGGTGGGTGCGCAGCTGGCGCAACAGTGGCATTTACCGGAGCTTATCGTGGAGTGTATCGCGCATCATCATCACCCCGCGCAGGCCCGCAAATACCCTTCGGCGGTGGCGCACATCCATATTGCCAACGCGATTGCCTCGCTGCCGTATGGCGATATCCCGGCGGCGGAAGATTTAAACCGCATTGATGCGGAGGCGTGGGCAATGGCCAGTTTGCGTGCGGAGGATATCGGTGAGGCGGTGCAGGAGGCGCAGACTCAGATCGGTGCAACGCAGAAGGCGCTGTTCGGCGATTCGCTAGCGGGCTAGCCTTGCGTTGCGCGCGTACGGCGTGCACGCACGGCCGCGGCCAGTTCTTCCAGTACCGGTACGCTCTCTTCCCAGCTGATGCAGGCATCGGTAATGCTTTTGCCGTATTCCAGCTCCTTGCCTTCGGCCACATCCTGACGCCCTGCCTTGAGGTGGCTTTCGATCATGGCGCCGATGATGCGCGTGTCGCCGCCGGCAATTTGCTGCGCCACATCCTTGGCTACGACGATCTGGCGCTGGTGTTGTTTGGAGCTGTTGGCGTGGGAGAAATCGATCATGATGCGTGCCGGCAGGCCCGCATGGATCAGCTCGCCGGCCGCCTTGTTGACGGATTCGGCGTCGTAATTGGTCTTGCGGCCTCCGCGCAGGATGATGTGGCAATCGTCATTGCCGGCCGTGGAGAAGATCGCGGAACGCCCGGCCTTGGTCAGCGATAGAAAATGGTGAGGCCGCTCGGCAGCCCGGATCGCGTCGACGGCGATCTTCAGCGTACCGTCGGTGCCGTTCTTGAAGCCCACGGGGCAGGACAGTCCGGAGGCCAGTTCGCGGTGAACCTGGCTTTCGGTAGTACGCGCGCCGATGGCACCCCAGCTGATCAGGTCGGCGACATATTGCGGTGTCACCAGGTCGAGGTATTCGGTGGCGGCGGGTACGCCGAGGTTATTGATATCCAGCAACAGCTTGCGTGCGATACGCAGGCCATCGTTGATATGGTAGCTGTCATCCAGGTGCGGGTCGTTAATCAGGCCCTTCCAGCCCACGGTCGTCCGCGGTTTTTCGAAATACACACGCATGACGATAAGCAGGTCCTTGCCCAGGGCGTCGCGTTGTTGTTTCAGGCGCTGTGCATATTCCAGCGCGGCCTGCGGGTCGTGGATGGAACAGGGGCCGATAATCACCAGCATGCGATCGTCTTCGCCATGCAGAATCCGGTGGATCGCGTTACGGGTCTCGGCAATGGTCTCGGTGGCGACGTCCGTGATGGGATATTCGGCGTGCACGACATCGGGCGGACTGACCTCCTTTATCTCAAGTATTCGCAGGTCATCCGTCTTGTATTTCATGCTGACAACTTTCTCGCCGCTTGCGCTGGTCATGGGACTCTTCGTCGCTGGTATCCGCTGGTACGCCTGAAGGAATGGTCCAAGGCGCAGGGCTGCTTATTCTACTGTAGGCGGGCAGGGGAGAGAAGCCGCCGGGTGCGGGCACGGCGGGTCAGTGACCCAGATCGGACCATTTCTTGCGGGTTTTGATGGCACCCGCGTCCTGGAGTCGGGCCAGAAACGCGTCGAACCCGGCTGCGTGCGGTGCCTGTTCGCGAATAAATGCCAGGATGTCCTTGTACAGCTTCATTACCCGCACCTGGGCCAGGCCGTGGACGGCGGCGTCCGCATCCGTCGCGATGGCGAGGCGGTAGAAGAGATACATCACCTTTTGCGTGATATCGCTGAGGTTGCCGTAGCGGTCCAGTTGCGGTGCAAACTTGACGGCGATGACCCGCAATAATTGCGCACAGGTCTGTGCCGTCAGCGCCAGCCGGTCCTGCCTGTCGCCCTGCAGGGCCAGCACGCTGAAGTCCAGCAGCGGCAGGAGTTTTTCCTTGGAGTGGCCGCAATAATCCGCGAGGTGCATGGCGTAGTGTTGCGGTTGCAGCAGGAATGCCGTCGCCAGCCACAGAATATAGCGGCTGGGGTCGGCGCGATTCCATTGCTCCAGGGCGGCTTCGCTGATTCGCAACAGTTCATCGTGATCGCAGATACGCAGGGCGGCATGCAAAAGATCCCGCAGCACGCCCTTGCGGCACTGCTGCAGCGAGGCCAGCACCGGCAACACGACACGCCGGCTGATATCGTCGTAATGCGGATCACTGATGATGCGGTACAGGCCGGGGAGGTGATCGCAGTCGCGCAAGATTAATTGGTGCCAGAACGCGGTGAGTGCCTGCGCCACATCGTCCTGGCGCTGTTCCAGGATCTGCGTAAACCATTTGTCCTGAATTTCGGTCTTGGCGGCGTAATGAAAACAGATCGCGCTGCGCACCGTGTTCGCCGGCAGTGTGGTGACGGCGTATTCCGGATCCTCGGCAAACAGATCCAGCGCCGCCAGCAGGATATATCCCACCGCGAGCGGTTGTTCGTTCATCATGGCATCGGCAATCTGTATTTCATCGGGAAAGCGGGCCTGGGTGAGGACCGCCGCAAATCCCGTCTGGATTGCCCCGGCCAATGCCGGATTGGCGAGGATGACAATGCGTTCCTGCGGCGGGATGTTGTTATCGATATCCAGATACATGCCAAGATAGGCCTTGGCGAAACGCTCCAGCGATTCGATATCCTCGCCGGCGCGGATGGCATCCAGCTTGGGCAGTAAATTCCGATCGTTATCGATGCGAGTGACTTCGTGCTGCTGAAAGTCGGCGGCGTATTTCGACTCGAGACTGGACATTTGACTTATCAATGAAGGGGTTATAGCGGCTGTTGGCTGTGCTTGGGAGTCTACCATATACTCAAACCAGATTTTCCCAGAAGGCGCCTATGCAAACATTTTCGTGCAGTTGTGGTAACCGCCTGTTTTTTGAAAACAGTCTGTGCGTGAATTGCCAGACCGAAACCGGTTTTTTACCCGATCGTCTGATCCTGGTGCCGATCAAGTCCGTCGATGAGCAGCGCTGGACCAGTGAACTGGTGCCCAAGCGTTATTACCGCAAGTGTGCGAATTACCTCGAACATCAGGTATGCAACTGGATGATCGCCGAGGATGACGAACACGATTACTGTGTTTCCTGTCGTCTCAACAAGATCATTCCGGATCTGACCAAGCCCGGGAACCTGAAGCGCTGGTATCGCATGGAACGCGGCAAGCGGCGCACGCTCTACAATCTGTTCAAGATCGGTCTGCGCGTCATTGATCGCGAAGCCGATCCGGCGAAGGGGCTTGAATTCCGTTTTATGGAAGACGTCAAGCAATACGATCCGTACACACAGGAGCTGGTGACCTATCAACAGATCATGACCGGCCATGACGCGGGCACCATCACCATTAACATCCGGGAAGCCGATCACAGTCACCGCGAAGCGGTGCGCGAGAACATGAAAGAGCCTTATCGCACGACACTCGGACACGTGCGGCATGAAACCGGGCATTATTTCTGGGACCGGCTGGTGGTGGATGCCGGACACCTGGAGGCGTTCCGCGCCTTGTTTGGCGATGAGCGTCATGACTACCAGCACTCATTGCAACTCTATTATCAAAACGGCCCGCATCCGGACTGGCAGGAAAATTTCATCAGCGCCTATGCCAGCGCGCATCCCTGGGAAGACTGGGCCGAGACCTGGGCGCACTACCTGCACATTACCGACACCATGGAAACCGCCTATGATTTCGGGTTCGCGATCGAGGGCCGCAAGATCAGCCTGCCCCTGCCTTTACGCAATGGCAGCCTGATGAAGGCGCGGGATTATTTCAAGGGCATGAGTTTCGATGCGATGCTCACCGACTGGTTGCGCCTGACCATCGTCATGAATGCGCTCAATCGCAGCATGGGACTGCGTGATGCCTATCCGTTTGCGGTCTCCGCCAAGGTCGGCGACAAGCTGCGCTTCGTGCACCAGGTCGTGAGCGCCGAAGTGGCTCGGCAAAAGAAAAAGACCAGCGTCAAGACTAGCAAGCGGATTTACGCCGCAAATCCAGCGTATACGGATAAGCCGGGTTGACCTCTTCCGCGGGCACGTAAACCTTGCCCGGCGTATAACCGTTCTGCCAGAAACGCGCGACACGGCGCGCCTCCGCCTCGAATGCATTGACCGGGAAGGTTTCGTAATTGCGTCCACCGGGATGGGCCACGTGATAGGTACAGCCACCGATGGAACAATTGTTCCAGGTATCGACGATATCGAATACCAGCGGCGAATGAATGCCGATGGTCGGATGCAGGGCCGAGGCCGGTTGCCATGCACGATAACGGACGCCGGCAACGTATTCCGCCTGCGTGCCGGTGTTGCGCAACGGCACGCGCCGGCCATTGCAGGTCACGACAAAACGATTGTCGGTCGCACCGTTAAGTTTGACCTGCACACGCTCGACGGAGGAATCAACGAAGCGTGCTGTGCCTTGCGCAGTGACTTCTTCGCCCAACACATGCCAGGGCTCCAAGGCAAAGCGCAGCTCCAGCGACAGGTCCTGTAACTGGATGTCGCCGTAGTGCGGAAAACGAAATTCGAAAAACGCGTCGAGCCAGGACAATTCAAACGGAATGCCGGCGCGCTGCAGATCGCAGCATACGTCGCGCAGATCGCTGCGCACGTAATGCGGCAGCATGAAGCGATCGTGCAATTCGGTGCCCCACGGTACCAGTGGATTGTTATACGGCGTTTGCCAGAACCACGCGATAAAGCTGCGCAACAACAACATCTGCACCAGACTCATGTGGGCATGCGGCGGCATTTCAAATGCACGCAGTTCCACCAGGCCGAGGCGGCCGCTGCCGGAACCGGGGTTGTAGAGTTTGTCGATACAGAATTCGGCGCGATGGGTATTGCCGGTGATATCGACTAACAGGTTGCGCAGCAGGCGATCCACCAGCCAGGGTTGCGGCACTTCGCCTTCGGGCATTTGCGCGAAGGCGATGGCCAGTTCATAGAGATTTTCATCGCGGCCTTCGTCCACGCGCGGGGCCTGACTGGTCGGCCCGATGAACATGCCCGAGAACAAATACGACAGGCCCGGGTGATGCTGCCAGTAATTGATCAGGCTGCGTAACAATTCGGGACGGCGCAGGAAAGGACTGTCCATCGGCGCCGCACCGCCCAGGGTGACGTGGTTGCCGCCGCCGGTGCCGGTGTGGCGACCGTCGATCATGAACTTTTCGGTACCGAGCCGGCTTTCGCGCGCGATGCCGTACAGCGCGGTGGTGTTGTCCACCAGATGCTGCCAGTTTGTTGCCGGGTGTACGTTCACCTCGATGACACCGGGATCGGGCGTGACCATCAGACGCAATAAGCGGGGATCGGTTGGCGGTGGATAACCTTCGAGGATCACCGGCCATTGCGTTTGTCGCGCGGTGGCTTCAATGGCGGCGAGTAATTCCAGATAGTGTTCGAGATGGGTCAGCGGCGGCAGAAACACATGCAGACGGCCGTCACGCGGCTCGATGCACAGGGCGGAGTGAATGATGTCCTGCGGTGCATCCGGTGCCATGACCTGCTGTTCCTGAATTTCCGGATGCACCTCCGGTTGCAGGAACTGCTGACTGTAGCGGCGCGCGATCTCGCCGTAATCGTCACCCAGCGGCGGCATGGGCTCGAACAGGCTGCGTTCGTGTTGTTGCTCGCGTTTCGCTGGCGCCACCCAGGGCAGGGAGTGCAACGGCAGGCGCAGGCCCATGGGGGAATCGCCGGGAATCAGATACATGCGGCCCAGACGAAATTCCCAACGGCAACTGCGCCAGCGTGACGTCACGGTGTTGTAATGCAGTGGCAGGGCGTAACCGCTAACTTTGTCCAGCCCGCGCTTCAGCAGTTCGGTGAGGCGCTGACGTTCCATCGGATCCTTGAGATCCGCCGACAAGGGATCGACGTTGACCGGTAATTCCGCTTCTCTATATAAATAGTAAAAGATGTCTTCATACCCGGGCGTGACAAACTCGGGTTTGACGCCCAGCTGTCGCGCCAGCGCGCGCGCAAAGTCGCGCGCATGTTCCGGCGTGAATTGATATGCCGCGGTGGCGTTGGCCAGCAAGGCAGGGTCCTGCCACAGCGGTTTGTTGTCACTGCGCCAGAAGCAGCCCCAGGCCCAGCGTGGCAGCTGTTCTCCCGGATACCATTTGCCCTGGCCGTAATACAACACGCCGCCCACGGCGAAGTGTTGCCACAAGCGACGCAACAACACTTCGGCGCGTTCGCGTTTGTCCTTGCCGTCGGCGGCAACGGTCCATTGCGCGGAATCCATATCATCGATGGAGACGAAGGTGGGTTCGCCACCCATGGTCAGGCGCACGTCGGCGGTTTGCAGTTGTTCGTCGATCTTGCTGCCTAGCGCCATGATCGACTGCCACACGTCTGCGCTGAACGGTTTGGTCACGCGCGGATCTTCATGAATGCGCGTGACGCTGTTATCGAAGAGAAATTTGACCTTGGCCTTGCCGGTGTAGGAACCGCTTACCGGTGCGGCGCTGGCGGGCTCCGGCGTGCAGGCCAGCGGGATATGTCCTTCACCCGCGAACAGGCCGGAGGTGGGGTCGAGCCCGATCCAGCCGGCGCCCGGCACGAAGACCTCGGTCCAGGCGTGCAGGTCGGTGAAGTCATGTTCCGGACCGGACGGACCATCCAGGGATTTTTGATCCGGTGTCAGCTGGATCAGATAACCGGAGACAAAGCGCGCAGCCAGGCCCAGGTGACGCAGGATCTGCACCAGCAACCAGGCACTGTCGCGGCAGGAACCGATAGCCTTATCCAGCGTTTGCTCGCAGGTCTGTACCCCCGGCTCCATCCGGATGTTGTAGGCGATGTCTTTTTGCAGTTGCTGGTTGACCTGCACCAGAAAGTCGACGGTGTTTTGCTTTGCGCGGTCAATGCGCTTGAGCCATTTGTTTAACAGCGGACCGTCTTCGGTGACCTTAAGGTAAGGCGCCAGTTGCTGGCGTAATTGCTCGCGGTATTCAAATGGAAACTGCTCGGCGTATTCCTCGACGAAGAAATCGAACGGGTTGATCACCGTCATGTCGGCGATCACGCTGACATCGATGGTCAATTCCTTCACCGGTTCGGGAAAGACAACGCGTGCGACGAAATTGCCGAACGGGTCCTGTTGCCAGTTGATGAAATGCTTTGCCGGTTCGACCTTGAACGAGTAGGCCTCGATGGGCGTACGGCTATGCACCGCCGGGCGCAGCCGAAACAGGTGCGGGTCCATGACCACCGGGTGGTCGTAGCGGTAGACGGTCTTGTGGCGTATGGAAACGTGAATAGTCATGCGGCAAGACCTTGCAATTTAATTGCCAGAAGTTCAGTTTCCACCCGGCTGGTTCTTATTGTCCTTGACCAGGGTCGGTTGTTCCCATTCGAAGCGCGGCAAGCGGTTAAATGCACGGCGCAGACCGTCGTTCCAGCCTTTCTGCAAAGAGCTGAATAATGGAGTGCCGTAGTCAAGCCGCAGGTAACGGGTGATCTTGAAATCATCGTGTTCGCAAATGGCGAGCTCCACCGGCGGGCCCACGGAAATATTGGAGCGCATGGTGGAATCCAGTGAGACCAGTGCCGTACGGGCAGCATCTTCCAGCGAGGTCTCTGCGCGTACGACCCGGTCAAGAATCGGCTTGCCGTATTTGGTTTCGCCGATCTGTAAATAAGGCGTGTCTTCCGAGGCGGTAATGTAATTGCCCTGGGGATAAATGAGATAAATCTGTTGTTCGTGGCCACGGACCTGACCTCCGAGAATGAAGTTGGCCTCCGGGCTGATACCGCTGTGCTGCAGTGCAGTCTTGTGCTCCTGCTGATATTGCTGGGATAACTTTCCAATGTAATTGGCTGCATCATAGAGGTAATGCACTGTCTTCAGGCTCACCGCTGCCTCATCCTCGATGTCCCGTTTGACGCAGTTGATCACAGCCTGCGTCGTGGCCAGGTTACCGGATGACAACAAAACCATAACACGATCATCCGGCAGATCGAAAGTATGCATCTTGCTGTACGTACTGATGTAATCCACGCCGGCATTGGTACGCGAATCGGATGCGAACACGATACCGCGATTGACTTTGATTGCGACACAATAGGTCATATTCTTTGCCTTTCAATCTTAACTGCACTAATAGAGTGCGCTATTCAGATAATGCGCGACCACAAACTCAGATATTGTAGGGTGCTTTTATTTAGAAGTCAGGATCATTTATTGCAATATCCATTTTGTAACAAAATCAAACTGTAGTAGTATTTTTTATATGACCATCCGCTGGGGCAGTTATAAAGTCAAGGGTCTTTACGACGAGTTGATTCGCGTCTCGGGTAAACCGCGCGAAGCGGCCAAGCCGCTTTGCGACTATCTGCGAGCCCTGAAGGATAAGGAAATCGTGGAATACAAGGATGCCGCCGAGCTCGCGATTCGGGTCATGGGCGTCACCTTTACCGTATATACCCAGGAAGAAGGTTCTATCGATCGCGCCTGGCCCTTCGACATCATCCCGCGCATCATCACCAAAAAGGAATGGGACCGGATTGAGCAAGGTCTGATTCAGCGCGTGCACGCACTCAACCTGTTTATCGATGATATCTACCACAAACAGAAGATCGTAAAGGACAAGGTCTTTCCCGGCGAACTGCTCGAAGACTCGGTTAACTTCCGCAAGCAGTGTATCGGGGTTAATCCGCCGCGTGGCGTGTGGGCGCACATCTGCGGCTCGGACCTGGTGCGCGACAAGGATGGCACCGTGTATGTGCTGGAAGACAACCTGCGCGTGCCTTCCGGCGTGTCATACATGCTGGAGAATCGCCTGGTGATGAAGCGGGTGTTTCCCGACCTGTTCGAACATTACAGTATCCTGCCGGTCGATGAATATCCTTCGCAGTTATACGACATGCTGGCGGAACTCTCGCCGCGCAAGATTGAAAAGCCGGAAGTCGTGGTATTGACGCCGGGGATTTATAACTCCGCGTTTTTCGAGCATTCCTACCTGGCGCAGCAGATGGGCTGCGAACTGGTCCAAGGCAGCGACTTGTACGTGGATGAAAAAGACGTCGTGTACATGCGGACGGTGGAAGGCCTCTCGCGCGTAGACGTGATTTACCGGCGCATCGATGATCTGTTCCTGGACCCCGAGGCCTTCAATCCGGATTCCATGCTCGGTGTGCCCGGCCTGATGCGTGCCTGGAAGGCGGGCAAGGTGGCACTGGCCAACGCGCCGGGTGCCGGTGTGGCCGACGACAAGGTGGTGTATTCCTACGTACCCGAGATCATCAAGTATTACCTGAACGAAGACCCGATTATTCCCAACGTGCCTTCCTATCGCTGCATCAACAAGGACGAGCGCGATTATGTAATTCAGAATATCGACAAGCTGGTTGTGAAACCCGCGAACGAGTCCGGCGGCTACGGCATGTTGATCGGGCCACAGGCAAGTAAGGCCGAGCGCGAAAAATTTGTGAATCTGATCCGGCGCGATCCGCGCAACTACATGGCGCAACCCCTGTTAACGCTGTCCACTGCACCGACGCTGGTCGATAATCATGTCGAACCGCGGCACCTGGACCTGCGCCCGTTTATTTTGTCCGGTTCAACCACCAAGGTCACCATGGGTGGCCTGACCCGGGTCGCCTTGCGTAAGGGATCGACCGTGGTCAATTCATCCCAGGGCGGCGGCAGCAAGGATACCTGGATCGTCGACATGGAGGGCAGCTGAGATGCTGTCGCGGGTGGCGGAAAATATTTTCTGGATGGCGCGCTACATTGAGCGTGCCGAAAACACCGCGCGCCTGATCAACGTCAATACCAATCTGTTACTCGATCTGCCCAAGAGTGCCAACGTTGGCTGGTTGCCGATCATCGAGATCCTCGGTAGCGAACAACTCTTCAATGAGCAATACGATAGCGCGGACGAGCGCAATGTCCTGCGTTTTATTATTTCCGATCAGAAAAATACGGGCTCGATTGTCTCGTCGCTGGCGAGCGCACGTGAAAATGCCCGCACCATCCGTGACATCATCCCGCGCGAGACCTGGGAGCGAATCAATGATCTGTTTTTATTCGCCAAAGGCAATGCCCAGTCCGGCATTACGCGCAAGCACCGCTACGAATTTCTTTCGAAGATCATTCTTGGGGCGCAGACGATTACCGGGCAACTGGCGGGGACCATGCTGCACGATGTCGGCTATGATTTTCTGAAAATGGGACGCAACCTGGAACGGGCCGATATGACGACCCGCATCATCGACGTGCGTTCCGGCGATTTGCTCGAACACGAACACGAAGCATTGGCGCCTTATGAAAGCATCCAGTGGATGAGCGTACTCAAATCGCTGACTGCGTATCAGATGTATCGCCGTAGCGTGCAGTCGCGGGTCAGCCGTCCCTTCGTGCTCAAGTTTATTCTCAAGGACCGGGAATTTCCCCGCGCGGTTTATCATACCCTGGGCGAGGTGGCCGCCTGCCTGGAGAATCTGCCGCGCAACAAGGACATCAAAAAGCAGCTTGCCGAATTACAGCAATACATCCTGGATGCCGATCCGGCGATCCTCAAACAAAACGAACTGCACAAGTTCATCGACGAAGTCCAGTTAAAGCTGATCCAGTTCAGCACCGCCGTGACCGATACGTATTTCAAGGCGCCAACCTGAAACCCGGCACGAAACCTTCGTATCCGTTCCACTGTCATAGCCGCATTTGATCACTGATGCGGGTTCCCCGGCTAAACTCGCCGGCACCGGCTATAGTATCTGCGTATCATTTGATGACTGCGGAAAGTATGCAATGGCACAAACGCGACCCCCTGTAAAAACCGTCCTGGCCCGTCAGAGTTTCCGGCTGCTGGGGTGGGTTGCACCGCCATTGGCCGCCGCCTGGGCATACCGCCTGTGGTACTCGACCCGGCGTTTCCGCGAGTCGGAACACGATAAACGCTGGCGGCAGCAGGCGCAGCTGCAAACGCTGGATTACAGGCACGGCAAGATCGCCGTGTACCGCTGGGGTGAGGCGGACAGGCCGGTGGTTATCTGCGTCCATGGCTGGAACGGGCGCGCCTCGCAATTTGCGACCATGATCCCCGTGCTGCTCAAGTCCGGTTATCAGGTGGTGGCCTTTGATGCGCCGGGGCACGGCAAGTCGCAGGGCGATTCCACGAATATCTTTCGTATCAGCGAGGTATTAAAAACCGTCACGGAACCCTATGCGGACGTGCAGGCGATCATCAGTCATTCCTTTGGCGGCATGGTTGTGGCTTATGCGATCAAGCATCTTGGCCTGCCGGTGCAAAAACTGGTCATGATCGCCTCCCCCATCTCGACCCATTATCTGCTGGATATGTTCGCCCAGTCCCTGTCGATCAATTCGCGCGTCATGGCGCACCTGGAACGGATGGTGCGTCACGAGTTCGGTCAGGATGTGTTTGAAAAGATCAGCGCCGAACAAAATCTGAAGAACAGCAAACTGCCGATCCTGTTGATTCATGACAAACAGGACAAGGCGGTAAGCTGGCGCAACAGCGAACGCATCGTCGCGGCTGCGGGCAATGCGGTAGCGGTTTATACCGAAGGCCATGGTCATCGTCGCCTGCTGCGCGACAGGAAGCTCATCAAGAAAATCGTGCAGTTCATCAAAACCGGAATGGTCGTGGCATAAGGCGAGGGCGCTTATGGTAATCAGTATGCTTCCGCGGTTTTTTTCGGACCGAAATTGATGCCCAGGCTGATCCTGGGCGTGGCGGATAAATGGCGCGTGACCTCATGTTCTACGCCGGGGTGAAAAAACACGAACTGGCCTTCGACGGGGTCGATGCTGCGTACAGCGTCCTTCAGTTTGAGAATCAGCTTGCCCGCTTGCGGCGGGATTTGCAGGTAATAGGTTGCCGCTAGCAATTCATCATTGTCGTCGTGGGTGTGCGGCAGCGTGATATCGTCCGCGTACATGAGATTGAACCAGAAGCCCAGCTTCAGATCGTCGAACCGGCAATTCAGAAATTTCGCTGCCATGAGTTGTGCAGTGTCCAGCACGTGATTGAGGTCAGGCAGCATGTCGCGATTGATATAGATGTTTTCGTAGCGACCGGCAAAGTAATGGGTCTTGCGTACCTGGTCCGTGTCTTTGAGATCGAACAGCCGGCGAATGATGGCGCTATGCCGGTTCACACACTGCGGACATGCGTGAATGTGACATAGATCTGCAGAAACCGCGGCTATCGCTTTCACGTCAGCTTCGATATTTCTCCAGCCAGCGGGTACCGAAATGGATACCGACGACCATGGAGATGACGGCAAGCACAGAACCCAGGGACAGGGTCGACATGCCGCTGAAGCCCTGGCCGATGTTGCAACCGTAGGCGACCGTGCCGCCGATCCCCATGAGTGCGCCACCGAGTGCGACCAGTCCGGCGGAGCCGCGGATCGGCGTGAACTGCAGACGCCGGGTCAGCACGGAGGCGATGAACGAAGCGCCAAGCAGGCCGAGGACGAAACAGATTTGCAGATCCAGCGGCTGGTTGTTGCGGGTGATGAGGACACTGCCGAGTTTCCACATCGGGCCGGATACCGTGATGGCGCTGGCGGGTTGTGGATTGAAATCGTCGTAGGCCAAGACACCGGTGGTATACCAGGCGCCGACGACGGTCAGTCCCAGGATGGCGCCGCCGATGAGTAATTTGAGGTCGCCGTGTTTTTTCCATTTACTGGCGATAAAGCCCAGCAAGACGAGATCCACCACCACCAGCACCAGCCACTTGGGCAGCGACAGGATGGCGGCGATACCGGCATCGCCGCCGCTCAAGGTAATGGAGTTATGCGTGAGCGACCATTCCCGCGGCGTGGCGATCACACCCAACTGGGTGATCACGGCAAACACCATGAAGAAGAACACGGCAACCCAGCCGGAGCGGCTGCCCTGACCGGCTGCCACCACGATGCGGGCGGCATCACCGCCGGCGAAGGCGGCACCGAAACCAAAGATCAGGCCACCGGCGATCAAGCCAATCCAGTCAAAGCGCGCACCGCGATAACTGGCTTTACTGATATCGACGATGTGCAGTAATTCGAGTAATTGCGTGCCGGTAATCGCAACGAAGATGGCAAAGGCGAAGGCAAGGGCATAACGGTAGTCGCGCACCAGGGTGACGTTACCGACTGCCGCGACCAGGCACATGCGTTGCTGCCACACGATCAGTCCGAATATCGCGCCCAGCACCAGGCCGCCTGCAATAGTCCAGTTTGCCGGATTTTGAAACATCATGCTCTCCTCGATGGTAAATGTTATTTTTTTAGTGGCAAAAAAAAGGAGCCTTGCGGCTCCCTTTTTTACCGCAATCCGTTCGGGATTGCGATGGCTGTTTACACGGCCTGCGGCAGGCCAACAGGTTGTCCCGTCCCTGCCCAGGCGAACATCCCGCCGCGCAGGTTGTAGACCTTCTTGAAACCGTGCTGTTGCATGAACATGCAGGCTTGCGCGGAGCGGGCGCCGCTGCGGCAAACCAGGACAATCTCTTCGTTCTGTTCGATTTCATTCAGGCGCAGGGGTACGGTGGCCAGGGGCATGGGAATCGCGCCCGGGATGGTGCCACCCTGGATTTCACTCATCTCACGCACATCGATGATTTTGGGGAGATTGGTTTGCGTGGCAACCCGCTGCGCCAGTTCGCCTGCCTCTATCTCTTTGATTCCTAAAAACATATTCAACCCTCGCCGATAAAATCTTAGAATATTAGCAAATACTTATTAAATTGCTTGGCTATGTTATAGTGAAAGTTTGTCCAGAATTCAAGCCATCTGGCCCGGACTCGTGATACCGGCCGAATGCCCACGGGTGTCTGTGATAGGCTGGGCCTGTTCTCAGTCAGGCGGCGCATTATGAGTAAGGTGCTGGTGGTAGGCAATCTCACCCTCGATATCATCCACGGCGTGGATCATTATCCGGTGGAAGATGAAGAACTGCGCGCCCACAGCCAGCGCTATCAACGCGGCGGCAATGCCGCCAATACCGCGGTGGTGCTGGCGCAGCACGGTCACCGGGTGAGCTTTGTCGGCACCCGTGCGGACGATAGCCATGCGCAGGGACTCGCCGCGGAACTGGCCGCCGCCGATATCGATCTGCAGTATTGCCAGGTGATCCGGGCTGCCGCCTGTCCCCTGTCCTGTATTCTCCACAATGAAAAGACCGGGTCGCGTACCATCGTTCACTATCGTGACCTCGCGGAATACGATGCCGCCGGGTTTGCCGGCATTCCCCTGGCGGAATATGACGGATTCCATTTCGAGGGCCGCAATCTGCCGCAGCTCGTCACCATGCTCGAGCAGGTGCAGCGTGCCCGGGTCGACCAGCCGATCTTGCTGGAAGTCGAAAAGCCGCGACCCGGCATTGAGGCGGCCTTTGCCTACGCGGATGTGTTGCTGTTTTCACGTGTCTACGCCATGGCAGAAGGATGCCGCGCGGCAGGTGAGCTCTTCGACCGGGTGCAGGCCCGCCATCCCCAAGGCATACTGATCTGTACCTGGGGTGAGCAAGGGGCATACGCACGTACGCCAGATGGTGCCGACCTGCATGCCCCGGCGCTGCCGGTGCGCGAGATTTGTGACAGTGTCGGTGCCGGTGATACCTTTAATGCGGGCGTTATCCACGGTCTGCTTAGCGGTAAACACCTGCACGATACCTTGCTTTATGCCAACGCCCTGGCGGCAAAAAAATTACAACAGCCCGGATTTGCGGGACTGGCCGGCGGGTAAATTCGATGGAGCAAACCCGGTTGTTACTTGTCATAACAGCATATCCACCACAATAAGACGCGAGACGAGGAGTCCACATGCAATTACCGATTCAACGCAGCTGGCTGGCATTCATGTTCAGCAGTATTTTTTTGTTCGCGGGTAACGCAACGGCGGAGGAAAAAGAAGGCAAGTTTCTGGGCGCGGCGGAGACGGAATATCCAGCCTGGTTCAAGGATAGCTTTCTGGATCTCCGGGAAGACCTGGCGGATGCCGACAAGGCCGGGCGGCGCATGGTGGTCCTGTTTGTACAGAACGGTTGTCCTTATTGTCATGCCCTGATCGAACGCAATCTCGCGCAAAAAGATATCGAGCAGGTCATGCGCAAGAATTTCGATGTCATCCTGATCAACATGTGGGGTGATCGTGAAGTGCACGGCCTCGACGGCAAGCGCACCACGGAAAAGGATCTCGCCGCGGCATTGAAGGTGCAATTCACGCCGACCTTGCTGTTCTTCAATGAAAAAGGTGATGTCGTGTTGCGTCTGAACGGCTACCTGCCGCCGCATCGTTTCAAGCACGCCATCGAATACGTTGCCAATCGCCAGGAAAATAAAATCAGCTATCGCGATTACATGGCGGCGAACGCCAGCCATAACAAGAGCAGCAAGTTGCGCGACGAATCCTTCTTTGCCAGGCCGCCGTATGATTTGCGCACGTTAAAAGGCAAGAAACCCGTCGCCCTGTTTTTCGAACAGAATGATTGTCCCAATTGCGATATGTTGCATGACAAGGTCCTGATCGACGACAGCGTGCGCAAGGTGGTTTCGCAATTCGAGAATATCCAGCTGGATATGTGGTCGAAGACGCCGATCATTACCATGGACGGGAAACAGACCACCGCAAAAGAACTGGCGAAGCAGCTCGATGTAAAATATGCGCCGACCATCGTGTTGTTGAATGCAGATGGCAAGGAGGTCATCCGCTCCGAGGCCTTCTTTAAGGTGTTCCATACCCGCGGCATTTTTGCCTATGTGCTGGAAGGCGGTTACAAGACCCAGCCCAGTTTCCAGCGCTGGCTGCAGGGGTACGCCGATCACCTGCGCGAACAGGGCCAGGATGTGGATATCTGGCGGATGGGTGATGACAAGAGCGATGTGAACTAACCGTCGCATGCTTTTTACCGGTATGGAAGCGACGAAAAGGATAGAGTGAATGAGTAGTAATCCCACTTTCAAACTGATCAGTTTTTCCATTTGTCCCTACGTGCAGCGTCCGCGTATCGTCCTGCTGGAAAAACACATCGAGCACGAGATCGAATACATCGATCTGCAGCACCCGCCGGTGTGGTTTCACGAGATCTCGCCACTGGAGAAAGTGCCGGTGCTGGTGGTGAATGGTGAGGCCCTGTTCGAGTCGATGCCCATTAGTGAATATCTCGATGAAATCACGCCGGGTTCGTTGTATCCCGAGGACCCCTTCCGTAAGGCGCAGCACCGCGCCTGGATCGAATTCGGCAACGACATGCTGGGCCAGCATTTCGCCCTGGCCAGCGCCAAAGATGAAAAGGAATTTAAAAAGGCCAGGGGCACGCTGGCGGAGCGCCTGGACACACTGGAAGACGTGCTGGGCGCTGGACCTTATTTTGCCGGCAAGGCCTTCGGGATGGTGGACGTGGTGTATGCGCCGCTGTTTCGTTTCACGCGCGAACTGCAGCGCCTCATCGGCGTGGAACTGGTTACCGATGAAACCCCCAAGGTGGCTGCGTGGGCCGCACAGCTACTGGAACGGCCAGCGGTGGTAGCGGCGGTTCCGGCCAGTTTTAGCGAGGATTATGTGGCCTTCCTGCGCCGTCTGGGCGGTGTCGCAAGTCAGCGTCTGGCCTGATAAATTTAATTCTTACAAGCAGTTACGCTTCAATCCTGGCCTGGTGTGGCAAGGTTCACGTACAGACTGTGAACCAGGCCACGTATTTCATGAGCCTGATCACAGATACGATTTTCCCTGCTTATCCTGCTTCCCTGCGTTGCCGTTGATAAACGTAACGCTGCTGGAGACAGAGAACATGAAGAACTATCAGATTGCATTTTTTAGCGCGTGCCTGTTTGGCGCTGTCAGTGCCCACGCGGCAGTTACACAGAACGCTCAACCGGAGATCAAGGTGCTGGGCCTGTTCAAGAACATGGCCGTGTTGAACATCGATGATCAGCGCACGGTATTGCGCGTCGGCGATACGCGTCACGGTAACCTGCGCCTGTTGGCGGCAAACAGCGAGAAGGCGGTATTCGAAATCAAGGGCCGTCGCATCGAACTGGCCATGAGTGAGAACGAAGGTATCCGCACCGATCTGCCTGTCAGTGACACCCACATGGCGCAGCTGATTTCCAATGGCGGCCTGTATTCCGTCACGGGTGCGATCAATGGTCAGCTGGCGGACTTCGTAGTGGATACCGGCGCCAGCTATGTCACCATGAGTCCGCAACAGGCGCACCAGTTACATCTGGATTACAGCAAGGGCCGGACCATCAGCATGCACACTGCGAATGGCAAGGCCACCGCGCAGGTGTTTACGATCAAGAGCATTCGCATCGGTGAAATCGAATTGCACGATGTGGAAGCGGCGGTAATGAGTGACCTGTCTTCTTCCAAACTGCTGTTGGGCATGTCGTTCCTCGGTAAGGTGGACATGCAACACGGTCCGGGATTGATGGTGCTCAAACAGCGAATCTAGTTTGCGTCTCTAGCATAGCCCCCAGGAATGGGATTCGGCGGTCATCCTCTGACCGCCATTTTTTTGCATACTACGCAGGTTATTTGCTGTATTGCTCCAGGCGTTTTTGTTCCTGTTCCATTTGTTTCTGGATATCGCTGGCAGATGACTTGGCGTTATCGATGATTTGTTTCGCCTGTTCCTTTACCGTTTGTTTGCTATCCGTAGCGCCAGGCAGAAGGGCGTTCTTGTTGTAGACGACCAGCCCGGCAACGATAACCAGGGCGAGTAAAAGCGTAATCAGGCGCATGGTGTTTCTCCTCTCAAGGGTCTAGCAAGCATAGCAATAAATCATCTGGAGAAAAGGGCGGAACTTGGTAATAATCAACCGGATTATCTGATTTGTGATGACGATGAAGACTCTGCAAAACATCGGGAAGTTAACGATGCTGCTGCTGGCGGCGATGCTGGCGGTATCGTGCAGCGTGCTGGAGCGCGCGGTCGAAAAACCCACGGTCAGCGTCGACTCGGTGCGCTTCCAGTCGGTCTCGCTGAATGAGGGCAGGCTCGATTCCCAGCTGCAGGTATACAATCCAAACGCATTTGCGTTGCCGACGCGCAAGGTGACCTATCACCTCAAACTCAACGGTCGCAACATCATCAGCAGTGAACTTGCCCTCGACAAGAATATCCCGGCCAGGGGGACGGTCGCCCTGCTGGTGCCCATTCGCTTCCACTACAGCGAGGTGCTCCAGGGGATCGCCAGTATTTTCCAGCAGGGTAAAATTCAGTACCAGCTGTCGGGTGATGTGGATGTCGGCTTCATGAACATCCCGTTTAGCAGGAGCGGCGAGTTCGTCCCGCAACGCTGATTTTGCACAGCAGGCCGCCAGGCCAGCGCCTGCGTCTTTAGAAATAAAGTAAGACATTGATAATTAAAACATAAATCGGCCAGGCAACGGGAAGGTCCGGATGGCACAATCAGTATTTGTTGTCTGGACGGTTTGTAAGTGATTTATTGGCAAGGGGATTTTTGTCATAATCCGCAGCGATAGTATCTGCGCGCTCCAGATTGACCCATCTGTTTTACTCGAGCCGGATCTCACTTGAAAAGTTTCATTATTTGGTAATTAAAAAGGTGTGGCATGTCCCATAAAATCATTCGCGAAATTCTTGCACAACACGGTCGTTTGCCGGTGGGCGTCGATAGCCTGACCGACGAGAGCGACTTATATAATGCGGGTCTGACCTCGCTGGCGACGGTAGGTCTGATGCTGGCGCTGGAGGATGCATTCGAAATCGAGTTTCCTGAGACGATGTTGAGCAGGAAGACCTTTGAAAGTATCCAGTCCATTTCAGAGGCTGTTGACGAACTTAAAAACTAAAACTGGCGCGGAGCTCTCCGCCGCCGACACTTTCTCAAAATACCGGGGTACTCCATCATGGCAACATCGATCCAGTTAAGTCCTGAATATCAGAATTTTGATGAGTTATTAAAGAAGGTTCACCAGATTGGCAAAGATGTTGTGTTACCCGCCGCGGATGATGTGGACAAAAACGCGCGGTTTCCCAGAGAGGCGATCAACGCACTCAAAGAAGCGAAATTGCTGAGCGCCTATGTCCCGGTGGAGCTGGGCGGCATGGGCCTGAATATCCAGCAGATTGCCAAGATCTGTGAGGCGCTCGGACAATACTGCGGTTCCTCGGCCATGGTGTACGCCATGCACAAGATCCAGGTGGCCTGCGTCGTGCACCACGGCATGTCTTCCGAGTATTTCCGCGGTTACATGCGCGACCTCGTGAAAGAACAACGCCTGATGGCATCGGCCACGACCGAAGTGGGTATCGGTGGTGATTTGCGTTCCAGTATCTGCGCGGTCGAAGTTAAAGGCGATCGCTTCAATCTCACCAAGAAGGCGCCGGTGATCTCCTACGGTGAAGATGCCGACGACATCATGGTGACGGCGCGCCGCTCGGAAGATGCACCGGCCAGCGATCAGGTGCACGTGCTGGTGAAGAATGGCGATTACAAGCTCGAGCCTATCTCCGGCTGGGATACCCTTGGCTTTCGCGGCACCTGCAGTTCCGGTTTCGTGCTGAGCTCCAGCGGTTCGGCGGCACAGATCCTGCCGACACCCTTCTCCGATATTCTCAGCCAGACCATGCATCCCTACGCGCATATTACCTGGGGTTCCTTGTGGTCGGGCATTGCCGCCAACGCCGTCAACATGGCGCGCGCCTTCGTGCGTGAACAGGCCAGAAAGAATCCGAATGCACCGCTGACGTCCGCACTGCGCCTGGCGGAGACCGACAGCGTGTTGCAGACCATGCGCAATAATATCAAGGCGGCCATCGTGGAATACGATCAGCTGCTGCGTGACGGCAATCCCGAGGCCTTTAATAATTTCGGTTTCTCCATTCGCACCAACAATTTGAAGTTGTCATGTTCGACGCTTATCGTGGATATCGTCAGCCGCTCCATGCTGATCTGCGGTATTGCATCCTATCGCAACGATTCCAAATTCAGCCTGTCGCGCCAGATTCGCGATGCCTACGGTGCGGCGCTGATGGTGAATAACGATCGCATCATGAATCACAATGCGACCATGTTGATGGTCCACAAGGAAGGATAATAAACAATTATGTGTATCTCCGACGATCCGATTACTGCGGCATACCAGTCATATCTCGACGAACTCGTCGATGCGCGTCTGTTGATCCCGTCCGGCGTGGACGGCGTGTATGGACGCAGCGGTACGTTTGAAGACATCATCGAACGCTTCGAGGATTATGTCACTGAAAAGGGTGCGCACCTGAAGCCTGAAGTCATGCGCTTTCCGCCCATCATGAACCGTAAGCACTATCTGTGCACGGATCATATCGAGACCTTCCCCAACCTGATGGGCTCGGTACACAGCTTCATGGGTAAGGAAAAAGATCACCTGGCGATGATCGATAAAAAGCAAAAACACGAAGACTGGAGCAAGTGCCTGGATGCCACCGAGGTCATGCTGGTCCCGGCGGCCTGTTATCCTTTATATCCTGCCTCCACCGGAACCTTGCCGCAAGGCGGACGCATCGTGGACCTGCGCACCTATGTCTTCCGTCACGAACCCTCTGTTGATCCCGCGCGCATGCAATCTTTCCGTCAGCGCGAATACGTGCGCCTGGGGACACCGGAGCAGGCACTGGAACATCGCAACTACTGGCTGAAGACCGCCGAAGGCATGCTGCATGCCGTTGGTCTCGACGCCAAACCGGTGGTGGCCAACGATCCCTTCTTCGGTCGCGGTGGCCGCGTCATGGCGGCAACCCAGCGCGAGCAGGACCTGAAATACGAACTGGTGGTGCCTGTCGCCACGGCGGAAAAACCGACAGCGGTGGTATCCACCAACTATCATCTGGATCACTTCGGTCACGCCTTCGATATCAAGACCAGCGACGGTAATGTCGCGCACAGCGCCTGCATCGGTTTCGGCCTGGAACGTATCGCCCTGGCCCTGTTCCGCAAGCACGGCTTCGAGCCTGCAACCTGGCCGGCCGAGGTGAAGAAGGTGCTGAAGCTATGATGAAACAGATCATTGCGTTGGATCCGAAGACCTACCAACGTCATCTGATCCATGGCAAAGATCGCACCTGGATAGAAACCAACTGCTATGCGGATGTCCTGATCGAGTTGTTGCATGCGCTCGACTACGAACCCATAGCCGCCTTGCCGTTTACGCTTGCCATCGACTTCGAAGGCGACCAGTGGACCTTCTTCAAGTTTCCTCTGCCGGATTTATACGATCTCTATGGCCTTGATGTGCAGGAACTGGCGATCTGGAAACCGCTGATCACGCATATCGAGGAGCAGGTGGAACTGGGACGGCCGGTGCTGGTGGAACTGGATTCCTTTTATCTACCGGATACCGCGGGCACCGCCTACAAACTCGCGCACGTGAAATCCACGGTGGCGATTGTCGAGATCGATGTGGAAAAACGGCACCTGGGCTATTTTCACGGCCAGGGGTATTACAATCTGAACGGCGATGACTTTCTCAATGTGTTCCGTCTCGCCGGCGAGCCGGACCCGGCGATGCTGCCGCCCTATGTGGAATTCGTCAAACGCCGGCAGCACGGCCCCCTGGCCGCAGATGCATTGCTATCGGGTTCGCTCAAGTTACTGAGGAAACAACTCGAGCTGCTGCCGGAACAGAATCCGTTCGTGAAATTCAAGCCGCGCTTCGAACAGGACCTGCAATGGCTGATGAACGAACCGCTGGAGACCTTCCACCAGTATTCCTTTGCCACCCTGCGCCAGTTCGGCGCCTGCTATGAGTTGGCGCATACCTATTTATTATGGTTGCAGCAACAGGGTGAGAACGGACTGGAAGATGCCCTTGCCGGCATTCAGGAGCTGTCCAACGGCGCCAAGACCTACCAGTTTCAATTGGCGCGCGCCATGAATCGCAAAAAGCCGCTCGACCTGGCGCCGCTGGATACCATGGCGCAGCATTGGGAGCGCGCGATGACCGGTTTGAAACAGCGTTATCTGTGACTCACGCGTATGCATTTTCTCAAGTCAGGGTCGAGTGCCATCGCAGAGTCGGCGATCACCTTAACATCGAACTGGCGCCTGCTGGGTTGTGAGCCCGGCGCATTTAATTCCCCCACGGAACTCAACGAACACGAACAGGACTGGATCCCCGCCGTGGTGCCGGGCACGGTCGCGCAGGCCTTGCAGCAGGCCGGCAAGTGGGACCTCCAGCAGTCGCTCGACTTCGATGCACGGGATTGGTGGTATCAGTGCCGGTTCGATGCGGAAGGCACATCTGCACCGGCACGCTTTTTACGCTTCAACGGTCTCGCCACACTGGCCGACGTCTGGCTCAACGGCGAACGTATCCTGCAAGCGGACAACATGTTTATCGAGCACGTGGTCGATGTGTCCCGCCTGCTGCAAAAAAACAATGAACTGGTGATACGGTTTCGCGCGCTCACTGCGGCATTGGCGGAGCGCCGCGCCCGCCCGCGCTGGAAAACCAAACTGGTACAGCACCAGCAATTGCGCTGGATCCGCACGACGCTGCTCGGCCGCATTCCCGGCTGGTCACCGCCGGTTGCGCCGGTGGGTCCCTGGCGCGACATCATGCTGGATACCCGCGAAGCCAACTCCTTCAGTGATCTCAACCTGAACACGTCGCTGGATGGCGACACCGGGATTGTCGATGGCAGTTGCGTCCTTGAACTGGCGGACCCGAGCCTCGACGTCAGCGCGACCTTGCACGTGGGCGAGCACACGCTGCCGTTGCAGGTGAACAGGACCAAATCGACCTGCCGTATCAGCGGCAGGCTTCAGATCGCGCAGGCAAACTTGTGGTGGCCGCACACCCATGGCGAACCGCACCTGTATCCATGTCGTCTCAACATGCAGATAGGCGGGCAGGCGATCACGCTGGATTGCGGCCAACTGGGCTTTCGCCGGATCAGCGTCGAGCAGACGGATGGTGCGTTCACGCTGTCAGTGAATGGTGTCCCGGTGTTTTGCCGCGGCGCCTGCTGGACCATCAACGATATCGTTTCACTCACGGGTTCACTGGCTGAGTTGACGTCCTGCCTGCAACAGGCGCGTGATGCCGGCATGAACATGCTCCGCGTCGGCGGCACCATGATTTACGAGCGTAATGCATTTTATGCCTTGTGCGACAGACTCGGCATCCTGGTGTGGCAGGACTTCATGTTCGCCAACATGGATTACCCCATCGAGGACGAGCAGTTTGCCGCCGCCGTCAGCAGCGAGATCACGCAGCAATTAAAACGCTGGCAGATGCATCCCTGCATTGCCGTGTATTGCGGCAACAGTGAAGTCGAGCAGCAGGCCGCCATGCTGGGCATGCCGCAGGAAAGCTGGCGCAGCAGACTGTTTGCCGAGATGATTCCGGCCTTGTGCGACAAATGGCATCCGCATATTCCGTATGTGCCTTCCACACCCACGGGGGGCACCTTGCCGTTTCACGTGGGTACCGGCATCACGCATTATTATGGCGTCGGTGCGTATCTGCGACCGGTGACGGAAGTGCGCCGCGCAAACGTGCGCTTTACACCGGAGTGCCTGGGTTTCTCCAACGTCCCTGAAGACGACATCCTCAATGATCTGTTCGAGGGCCAGTCACCGGTGTGTCACCATCCTCTATGGAAATCACGCGTACCGCGCGACTCCGGCACCGGCTGGGACTTCGAAGACGTGCGCGATCACTATTTGAAAACCCTGTTTAACCAGGACCCGGTCGCATTGCGCAGTTTTGATATGCCGCGTTATCTCGCGCTGAGCCGTATCACCAGCGGTGAAATGATGGAACAGGTCTTTTCGGAATGGCGCAGTCCGCACAGCACTTGCGGCGGCGGTCTGGTCTGGTTTTATAAGGACCTGTGGCCTGGCGCCGGTTGGGGCATCCTCGACAGCCGCGGTCAGGCCAAGGCCTGTTATCGCTATCTGCAACGCGTGTGGCAGGCGCAAACCGTCGTGATGACCGACGAAGGTCTCGACGGTGTGCAGCTGCACGTGATCAACGAGCGCGCCTCCGATCTGGATTGCCGGGTGGAGTTGCAATTGTTGCGTGATGGTCGCGTGGTGGTAGCCAAGGCGGATCAGGCGCTCACGGTGCCGGCACGCGCGAGCGCAACCCTGGGTTCGGATGAAGTATTAAAAGGGTTTTATGACGTTGCCTATATTTACCGCTTCGGGCCGCCCAAGCATGACGTGGTCGTGGCAACGCTCTTTGATGCGAACGATAAGGTGATTGCCGAGGCGTTTCACTTTCCCGGTATGCGCAAAACCGATTTTCAAAAACAGGTCAAGCTCACTGCCGTGGCACGCGGGCTCGATAACGGCGACTATCAGTTGCAATTGGAATGTGACACTTTTTTACAGGCGGTGCACTTCGACGCCAAAGGCTATGTCGCCAGCGATGAATATTTCCACCTGGTGCCGGGCCGCGTGAAACAGATCACCTTGCGCAAGACCGCGGAACCGGTAAAACGCTTCAAGGCCTATGTCGAATCCCTGAGTCTGGAAGAGGCCATCGGCGTCACGCTGACCGAGAGCTGAAAATAATATCGGCGCTGTATACCACTTGCGTATACTATTGCCGCTCATGTTGAATCCCGGATTATGCACCCGTCAATGTTGATGACAGATACAGATACCAAGCTGCCCGACGCCGGGCACGCGGCGCTGATTCGCACGCCGTGTTATTTCGGCGGCGACAGCGAAGGCGATGCCCTGTTCGGTTGGTATCATCAGCCGACACAGTCGCCGCAGCGTCGCTCGGCCGTGCTGATCTGTCCGCCGATCGGACACGAATACGTGCATTCCCATCGCAGCATGCGGCATCTTGCGGATCACCTTGCAATGCAGGGTTTTCCCACCCTGCGTTTTGATTATCACGGCTCCGGCGATTCCGGCGGGCTGAATCAGGATCCCGATCGGGTTGCGGCCTGGTTGCAGAGCGTACGTCGGGCAATCAGTGCCCTGCGTGCGCGTTCCGGTTGTGTCGACATCGATCTGATCGGTCTGCGTCTGGGCGCGACCTTTGCCGGCATGATCGCCGCAGAACAGGACATCCATTCCCTGGTGTTGTGGGAGCCGTGTATTCAGGGCCGCCGCTTCGTGCGTGAACTCAAGGCCCTGCACCTGACCGCCACCGCGCATACCGGTGAACAACTGGACGAGGCGGACGATATCGAGTCCGCCGGGTTTGTGATTACCCAGCAAACCGCGCAGGACCTGGGCAAGTTAAATCTCAAAGATATTCAGCCGCGTGCCAGACAGATATTGCTATGTCAGCGTGACGATGCGGTTGACGACACCAGCCTGCGCAATACCTGGGTGGAGCAAGGCCTGGTGGTGGAACAGATCAAGGTCGCCGGTTATCTCGACATGATGGCCGAGACGCATTTTACGATTGTGCCTACGGAAGGCATCGAGCAGATCGCGTCCTGGCTGGGTGCACATAGTGCACTGGATAACAACCCGAATGTAAGCGTATTCGAGAATTGCACTGAGGCGCGCATGCATTATCGCGACTATGCGCCGGGGCAAAACACGAATACGCCGACAGTGGACATTACGGAACACTGCCTGTGCTTCGGCGAAGCTAACAGCCTGTTCGGTATCGCCAGTCAACCGCTGGACGATCGCTGGCGCAAACATCCGACGATCATTCTGTTGAACTCCGGCTCGGTACATCACATTGGCCCGCACCGCTTGTATGTCTTTCTGTCACGCCAGTTCGCGCAGATGGGGTTTCGTGTCCTGCGCATGGACATGGCCGGCATCGGCGACAGCGTGGTCACCGACCCCGCCGCGGAAAACCATCCCTATACCAAAACCGCCACGCACGATGCACGCGCCGCGATGACGGCATTGAAACAAACACAGGCGGATACCCGCTTCGTGTTGATGGGCTTGTGTTCCGGCGCGTACGCATCGTTTCATGCCGGGCTGGACATCCCGGATGAACCCATTGTCGAATCACTGCTGATCAACCCGCTGACCTTCTACTGGAAAGAAGGGATGTCGCTGGCGATCCCGAGCGAGGCCCATTATCGGCAGTGGAACGATTACATGTCGTCGATGCGCAAGCTGGACAAATGGCTCAAGCTGCTAAAGGGCGGCGTCAGTATTAAGGAGATCATCCATACCGTGGCGGAACGCGTTCGGATCCTCATCTCCGTCAAACTGGGGGAGTTGAAAAAACGCCTTGGCCCGAAACAGGCCGCGAAGGACGGCGAGAAGGATTTGGCGGGGGATTTGTACACGCTGGCCGAACACGTCAAACAAATCACGTTTATCTTCTCGGAGAATGACCCGGGTTATGACCTGCTGACCACGAATGCCAAGGGCGCGGTCAATAAACTGACCAAACAACATCAACTCTCCATTGATTTTGTCAGCAATGCCGATCACACCTTCTCCAAAAACAAGGCGCGCGCCGTGGTCATCGACAAGCTGACCCGGCATATCGCGCAACGCTACATGGTCTAACCTTGGCACAAGAATAACAGGCAAGTTGAGATGACATATTCCATCAAACACATGACGACTGACACGGAGATCGATCAGTGTTTTGTCGTGATGTCGCAACTGCGCCCCCATCTCACCCGCGAGACCTTCCTCACCCGCGCCAGGTCACAAATGCAGGAAGGTTACCGCCTGGCCTGTGCCATGACTGGCGACACTGTTGTCGCTGTTGCCGGTTACCGCTTTTCGCAATCCTTATCCTGGGGAAAATTTCTATACGTCGATGACCTGGTCACCGACGCCGCCAGACGATCACAAGGCGCCGGCAAGGCCCTCTTGCAATGGTTGATCGCGGAAGCCAAACGCCACGACTGCGCCGAACTGCATCTGGATTCCGGTATTCAACGCAAAGACGCACATCGGTTTTACGAACGCGAAGGCATGGATCTGTTGGGGTATCACTACAAGATAGCGGTTGAGTGATAGGGATTGTGCATTTGGAGTGAAGTGGTGCCCGGGGGCGGCCGCTCCGCACATCCCTGTGCTCTCGCGGCACTTGTGCATCCATGCACATCGGAATCGAGCTGATTGAATGTGGTTCGATTCCTCCGAGGAATCTAATGACGACTTTGGGTATTCGAACAGAAATGATCTGAAGTAGTGAAGTGGTGCCCGGGGGCGGAATCGAACCACCGACACGGGGAGTATCAATCCCCTGCTCTACCGACTGAGCTACCCGGGCGTACGGCAAGAGGCGCGTATTTAACTAGGAGTCCCGGTCGGAGTCAAGCCTGAATCTGGGATAGCGCTAAAAAAACAATCACTTAGAGGGCGGGGAGAAGGCCTCGGGCAGGTCGGAGCCCTCGCCGAAGAAGAACTTTTCCATTTCCTTTTCCAGGAAGGCGCGGTGGGCCGGGTCGATGGGGCTGAGCCGGTTCTCGTTGATGAGGATGGTCTGGTGCCGCATCCATTGCTGCCAGGCCTCTTTGGACACGGACTCCAGGATCCGCTTGCCCAGTTCACCGGGGTAGGGTGCGCGTTCCAGGCCCTCGGCCTCTTTCTTGAGTTTTACGCATTGAATCATTCGCGTCATGTTCCCTTCCTTTCTCGCTAGCGACATCAGGTGAAATGGGGTGGCAGGCTCTCCAGCAGTTGCTTGACCGGTGCGGGAAAGCCCCGTGCCGCAGAGCGCGTGCTGTTATACCAAATGTGTTGCGCTGAATCCATGATACCCGCAGAGACTGCGCGGGCAAGCACCGGTGTGATGTCGAGATGAAAGTGACTGAAGGTGTGACGCAACACGGGCAGGGTGTGCGTGTGCGTGATCTGCAGTTGCAATTGCTCGCGGCACCATTGCACGGGATCGGCATCCACCGGGCATTCGGGAAAACTCCACAAGCCGCCCCAGATCCCGGCGGGCGGACGCTGTTCGAGCAGGATCGCATCCTGTGCATCGTGAATCACCAGCATTATCGTGCTGCGCACCGGCAGCGCCTTGCGCGGTTTCTTGCCCGGACAGGCGGCCACGTTCTGTTGTGCGTTGGCCTGACACTGCGCTTGCAGGGGACAGTCATGACAGGTGGGTTTGCTGCGCCGACACACGGTGGCGCCGAGGTCCATGATCGCCTGGGTGTAATCAGCGAGACGAGCGTGCGGTGTGTGCGTCTCCGCGAATTGCCAGAGCTGATCTTCCACGGCCTTATCACCGGGCCAAGCTTCGATGGCATACAGCCGCGCCAACACACGCTTCACATTGCCATCGAGGATCGGATAACGCTGATTGAAGGCCTGTGCCAGGATCGCGCCGGCGGTGGAACGGCCGATGCCGGGCAAGGCGATGATGTCGTCGAAGTTGTCGGGAAACACGCCGTGGTGATCGTCGCGAAGCTGTTGCGCGGCGCGATGCAGATTACGAGCGCGGGCGTAATAACCCAGGCCGGTCCAGTGATGCAATACATCGTCGAGCGGGGCGTCGGCCAGGGTGCGCACATCGGGAAAGGCCTGCATGAAGCGCGTGAAGTAGGGGATCACCGTCGCGACCTGCGTCTGCTGCAACATGATCTCGGAGATCCACACACGATAAGCGTCGCGCGGGTGTTGCCAGGGCAGATCATGACGCCCGTATTGATCGAACCACGCGAGCAAGGCCGGTGCGAGCCAGTCAGTCTTTGCGTTTTTTGAGGAGGCGTTCGAGGCCATTCAGGGTCTTTTGTCCTTGTCGAAGCAGCGCGCTTTTCACCAACGCGGGACCAATCAGGGGTGGCACCCAAAACGCCGGCACGATGTCGGCATTATACTGAACGCGCGTAGTTTTGCCTTCGGCAGTGACGTGCCAGAGGGCGCGGCCGTATGTCAGATCGCTGTGGGCGGGGTCGGTCTCCGACATAATGTAGCCGTCGCTCAGTTCGTTTACGGTTTCGAGCTGCGCGATGCTGCGGCACATGAACCAGATGCAGCCTTCGGCGACGGTGCGCACGAGATGCATCTTGTCTTTGGATTTGAGCACCTCGACGGATTTGAACGAACTGTTAATGAGTGGGATGCGTTTGAAATCCACGAGCAGGGCGTAGACATCGGCGGGCTTTGCCGGCAGGCGCATGTCGAGGTGGAGCAGATAATGGCCGTCACGGTATTCGGCGCGGCTGGCCAGGATCTCGCCGGCCATGCCGGTGCACGTCGCACACAGCAGCCACAGGCAGAGTGCAATATGTAATATCGACTGCCTGCCTGATGCCGATGTGATATGCATACACGATCAGCGTTTGAGCAGCCCCTTCAGTTTGTCCTGGAGCTTGGCCTTTTCTTCTTCGACGCGTGATTTGACGGATTCCTGCGCGGCCTGCTTCTTTTCGTCGACCTTGCTTTGCACGTCATCGCGCACCAGGCCGCCGAGGTCGTTTTTGATCTCCGGTTGCGCCCAGGGCCCGTTGATATAAGTGGGCAGGCGCTTGTCCTTGAGGTCGACACTGCTGTTGCCGAGTTTAACCATCAGGGATTTTTTCGGAATCGTGACCAGGGTGTAATTCACGGTGTGTTTATACAGGTTGGCCTGGCCGGAGCCGGTGAGGTGTACGCGTTGCGACACCGCGGTAAAGTCGTGATTGAAGGCCACGCCGCTTTGCACGCGGATGGTGCCGCGCATGGAATCGAAGGCGGTGACCTTTTTACCCTTTTCCTGTTTCTCCGCCAGTTGCAGCTTGTCGTACCATTTTTGCAGCACCAGCTGTTCGACATCCATCACGGTCAGTTGCACGTCGCGAATATTGAAGGTGGCATCGCCGTTCAATTGCCGCGTCAGTTCATCGAGGGTGTTGCCCTGGCTGAAGAACTGGCCATCCAGGTTGACTGTGCCGGTAATCGTTTCCTTGCCGGTGAAGGCCAGCGCGAGCGGTCCCATCGGCACATCGCGCAGTGACTGGTGCAGGCGCACGCTGACCGGTCTTTGCTTCACGTCGATCTGGATGTTGCCTTCATAGCTGCCCTGCGCAATCTTCGCTTCCGGTAAGGCGCTGACGAGTCCGCCGCGGGCCAGCAGGTTGACGCGCACGTCGTCGAATTGCAGGTGATGATAAAGGAGTTTCTTGAAGGTCAGGGTGCCCTGCATGTCCGCGGTCTTTAACGGGAGCAGCGCGGCGAAGATCGCCGGCGAGGTATCGATATCCTTATCACCCGTGGTGGCGGGCACGGGCGCCGGCGTGGCCGGTAACAGGCTGTCCAGATCCAGGGTTTGCATGTTCAGGCCCATGCGGATGCTGGGATTGCTGAATTTATGCAGGTGCAGATAACCGTCGCTCTGCATCTTGTCCAGACTGAGCTGGAACGGTTTGGCATCGACGGTCTCCTCGCCGAGGTTGATCTTGAGATCGGGGACCTTGAGCGAGGTGTTGATGGTTTTATTGTTCAGGGTTTCCCCCGCGACATTGGTGTTGATCACCAGTTGTTGCAGATTGATGCGTTTCTCCGCCGGTGTCAGGGCGACCGTGGTGGCGAAGGCCGAGGCGGCGACGAGGCCCTGCGTCTTGCTGTAGTAATTGAGTTGACCGCGTAAGGGAATCGGTTGCAGTTGATTAATCGGGCCGGCATCGACATTCAGCTTGCTGATGATGATGTCGTTTTTATTTTTTTGATCATCGAAGTTGATGGTGGCGTCTTTCAGATGAATACCTTCCACCTTGAGGCTGGGAATGACCATCGCGGCGGCGGGCGCGTTACTGAGCGCGACCTTTTTCAACGGTGAAGCGGTTGCGTTCGCTGCCATGAGATCCGACCAGTTGTTGCGGCCTTCGGCGTCACGTTGCAGATTCACCACCACGCCGCTGATATCGAGACTGCCGATCTCCGGGGTCTTGGTCAGCAGGGACAGCAAACGCACATGCGCGCGCGATTGCTTGATGGTCATGAAGGGTTTGAGCACGAAGCCGTCGGCGTTGCCGATCACGGTGTCGCCGATCTCCACGCCGAGCCAGGGGATGATCGACAATTTGATCTTGCCCGGAATCTTGAGGTCCCGGCCATGCAGATACGGTTTGAGCTGCGCGATGATCTGGGGTTTGTAATCGTTGGGATCGATCAGGTACGGCAGGCTGATCACCGCGCCGACGGCCAGGATGATGAGCAAAAACAGGATGCCGAAAAACCATTTGAGAAAACGTTTCATGCGTCAATTCGCCTTATTGTTCTGGGGTGCTGTGGACGTCCGTCATCTTCGCCGAGATGACCTATAGATAATATGACAGATTCGGCAGAATGCACGTTCACGCAAGCGGGGATAAAGATCACATTAAGATATAAAAATTTGGAGCGGGTGATGGGAATCGACAAATTCGCCGGGAGCGAATTTGGCCGCACGCAGTGCGCCCGCAGGGCGAGCCACAGGGACGTGGCGAGGCAACCCACATTCGCACAGATTTTTTCGTAGAGCACAGAGTGGTTGGCGTAATGGGTTGGAGCGGGTGATGGGAATCGAACCCACGTTAGTAGCTTGGGAAGCTACAGTTCTACCATTGAACTACACCCGCATTGCGGTATTCCACGATAAGGCCTGCATCATAATCAAGCCATGCGGGTCCGGGCAAGTTACCGCGTTACGCATCGTACATATCCTCGATATGTTGTGCGTATTGTTGCATCACGAGCTGGCGTTTGGTTTTCAGGGTGGGTGTCAGCAAACCGTTTTCCACCGTCCAGGGTTCCAGCAGGGGAGTGATACGGCGGATCTTGGCGTAGCCCGGAAAGTCGTGCAGCGCGGTGCCGATGCGCTGCAGCAGGGACTTGTGCAGGGCGGGATTGGACAAGGTCTCGTGGGCGAAGGGATCCAGTGCATGTTCCTTGGCCAGGCTGAACCAGCGCTCGGGATTGAGCACGATTAACGCAGACAGATACGGTTTGGCTTCGCCCACGATCACCGCATTGTCGATAAACGGGTCGAGCTTGATCGCCTCCTCCATGTCCACCGGCGGGATCTTTTCGCCGTTGGACATCACCAGAATATCCTTGAGCCGGCCGGTGATATAGATAAATCCGTCCTCGATGCGCGCCTTGTCGCCGGTGCGCAGCCAGCCGTCGCGGGTAATGACCTCGCGCGTGGCCTTGTGATTATTCCAGTAGCCCAGCATCACGCCGGGGGAGTTGACCTGCAGTTCCTCATGTTCGCCGATCCGCACCTGGACGCCGTGAAGCGGCAGGCCCACGCTGGTGGGGTCGTTGCGCTCCGGCAGGTTCGCGGAGATCACGGGGGCACTTTCGGTCATGCCATACCCCTGGATCAGGTTCAGCCCGAGACCGAGGAAGATCCGCGCCACTGGCGGCGACAGGGCCGCGCCGCCGCTGATGGCCAGCTCCAGCTGGCCGCCCAGGCAAGCCAGGAGCGGATCGGCGATGCGCCGCTTCAGCAAGGGCCACAATAAATGGTTGAGGCCGTGTTTATCGCGGCCTTGCTGGGCCTGGAAGTGGCGCCAACCCGTGTCCACGGCGAGGTGAAACAGGCGGCGCTGGAAGGGTGACGCCTTTTCCAGTTGTCCCTGGATCCGCTCGTAAATGCGCTCGAAGATCCGCGGTACCGCGACCAGGACCTGGGGTTTGATCGTCAGCAGGTCCTCGGCCAGGGATTGCACCGAGCGGGCATAGGCGATTTCGATGCCCCACATCATGGGGGTGTAATAGCCGCAGGTCCGTTCGAAGGTGTGGGACAGGGGCAGGAAGGAGAGCAGGCGTTGCGAGCTACGAACATGCATGGCCTTGCCGGAGGCCTCTGAGATGCTGAGGATATTGCGGTGGCTCAGCATGACCCCTTTGGGTTTGCCGGTGGTGCCCGAGGTGTACACGATGGTCGCCAGGGCGCTGGGGTCGCCACCGCGTTCACGCAGGCGGTGGCCCTTGTCCGGTAACCAGGCGCGCCGGGTCCAGACCTGGGTGTCCTCGGGGGTGGTGCTGAGGTCCGCGTCGCCCTCCAGGATGACCACGTGGTGTACCCCGGTCAGGGCACGGGGAGCGGATTCCAGCAGGTTTTTCCAGTGGTTATGGTTTTGCACCACGAGCAGCCGGGCGCCGGCATCCTGGATCACATAGGCGATGTTATCCGGGCGGTCTTCGGTGTAGAGCGGCACCACGACCAGGCCCAGGCCGAGTGCCGCCTGATCCGCGGCGACCCAGTCCGGGCCATTGCGCAGCAGGATTGCCACCCGATCTCCGGGTTCCAGCCCCGCCTTTTGGAAGGCGGCCTGCCAGCGGCCGACCTGCTCGGCCATCTGGGCCCAGGTCAGGGTCTGCCACGCCTGGTGTTCCCGCGAGTAATTGGTATAGGCCGGCGCCGCCGGTGTGCGCTGGACGCGTTCGCGAAACAGACCGTCAAGCGTGCCGGCGAGGCTGGCAGAAATGTATTCGTCCAGCGCCATGGCGTTTGCTAATTCCCCCTTAAACCACGCATCATGGCAAACGCGATTGACGCACGCAAGCGGTGCCCCTTACGCTATGCGGATGGATATTATCGTGAACGGCAATACACGCACGGTGCCGGAGAATTACACCGCCGCGCAGTTGGTGGAGTCGCTGGCGCTCGGCGAGCGGCGCATCGCCATGGAGGTCAACGAAGAGATCGTCCCGCGCAGTTGTTATTCCCAGCACCGGTTCAATCAGGGCGATCGTGTCGAGATCGTGCACGCCGTCGGTGGCGGCTGAACGTCACTTTATATATAGCCCCGTCTTTCAACCCGCAGATTTTTCAGGAGCAGCATGAGCAAGGTAGTCGCAGATCAGGCATTGGTTATTGCAGGAAAAACCTATCGGTCACGTTTACTGGTGGGCACGGGTAAATACAAGGACATGGACGAAACGCGTCTGGCCACCGAGGCCAGTGGCGCGGAGATCGTGACGGTGGCGGTGCGCCGCAGCAATATCGGTCAGAATCCCAATGAACCCAATCTGCTCGATACCCTGCCGCCGGACAGGTACACCATTCTGCCCAATACCGCCGGTTGCTATAACGCCAAGGATGCGGTGCGCACCTGCAAGCTGGCGCGCGAGCTGCTCGACGGTCACGACCTGGTGAAGCTCGAAGTGCTGGGCGATGAGAAGACCCTGTTTCCCGACGTACGCCAGACCCTGATCGCGGCGGAGGAATTGATCAAGGACGGTTTCAAGGTGATGGTCTACACCAGCGACGATTTGATCATCGCGCGCGAACTCGAAGCCATGGGTTGCGTGGCGGTGATGCCCTTAGCCGCGCCGATCGGATCTGGCCTGGGTATTCGCAACCCTTACAACATCCGTTTCATCGTCGATGAACTCAAGGTGCCGGTGCTGGTGGATGCCGGTGTGGGCACGGCATCCGATGCCGCGGTGGCGATGGAACTGGGTTGCGACGGCGTGCTGATGAATACGGCGATTGCTGCGGCAAAAGATCCTGTGCTGATGGCCTCCGCCATGAAGAAGGCCATCGAGGCCGGGCGCGAGGCCTATCTGGCCGGGCGCATGCCGCGCAAACAATACGCCAGTGCGTCATCGCCTCTGGACGGTACCTTCTTCTCCTGATCATGGAAAGCATGCTGGTCACGCCGGATGAGGTCAGTCAGTTAGACGAACTGCCGGCCCGCCTGCCTGAACAGGGTTTCCTCTGGCTCGATATCATCCGCAACAGCGAGGGTGACTGGCCACAAGCGGTGGAGGCACTTACCGGTGTCAGCGTGCACGAGCGGCACATCAAGGATACACGCAACCTGTCGCATCCCTCGTTTTACGACGGCACCCAGGATTATGAGATGCTGATCTTCCGCGGCCTGTCACCGGCGGGACAGCAAAGTGATTTCAAAACCCGGCCAGCGGTATTTTTACTGTTCGATCATTTACTGGTCACGATCCGCCCGGAAGACAGCGTGTCCGTCGCGGAAGTGAAGCCGCGCCTGTTGAACAAGAGTGTGCGGATACCGCGGCGGCCGGCGGGTCTGATGCACTTGCTGATGACGATCATGGTGGATCGTTACCTTGCCTTGCGAGAACCCTTGATACAGCGCTTCGATACCTGGCGGGATGCCTTGCTCGATCCGAAGAATCCGTTTCAGGACTGGAAGGCGATCCTCGATTACACCTCGGACCTGCGCAAACTCGAACGCCTGTGCGACGAACAGGCGCAGGCCCTGAGTACCTGGCAGGAAGAGACCGCAACGGAATTCGACGATCACCTGGCGGTGCGTTACCGCGATCTGGAGGAACACATCCAGCGCGTATTCAAATTCGCCACGGCGCAAAAGCAGGAGGCCGAGGCGCTGGTGCAATTGCACTTCTCCGCGGCGGCGCATCGTACCAACGAGATCGTGCGCGTACTGACCGTGCTCTCGGCGATCTTTCTACCCCTGACCCTCGTCGCCGGGATCTTCGGCATGAACTTCGAGTACATGCCCGAACTGAAGATGCATTATGCGTATTTCTTCGCGCTGGGCGGGATGGTGACGCTGGCGGTGGTGTTGTTAGTGCTTTTCAAAATCAAACGCTGGGTTTAAACCATCGTTGCTGAAATTGTCATTCCGGAGAACACGAAATGTTTATCCGGACGAAACTTAAAAAGGTCATTCCGGGTCTCCGCTCTGCGCGTTCCGGAATGACGGTGGTGAGCCCTGGATGGGCGAGAGCGATGACAGCATCCAAACTCTGTTAGAGAAAGTATTAACTCTGTGCAGGCGGCAAGTGTTTGACGTGCAGATCCCGTTGCGGGAACGGAATGGTAATCTTGTTATCCTTGAACGCACGCCAGATCGCCAGATTGATATCCGAACGCACGTTGTTAACACCTTTCTCCGGGTCGTTGATCCAGATGCGCAACTCCAGCGCGATCCCGTTATCACCGAATTCCATCAGGCGCCCCACCGGTTCCGGATTGCTCAGTACGCGGGCATGTTGCCGTGCCGCCTCGATCATGAGCGCAAGCGCCTGGTGCGGGTCATCGCCGTAACTGATACTGACCGGGATCTTCAGGCGCACATTGCGATCGCTGTAACTCCAGTTGATCACTTCCGAGGTGATCAGGTTCTCATTGGGGATCAGGGTGTCCACACCGTCGCGGTCACGGACCACGATATAGCGCGCACGCAGTTCCTCCACCCAACCGAACTTGTTACCGATGCTGATTACATCGCCCGGCTTGATCGAGCGATCGAACAATAACAAAAAGCCGCTGATGAAATTGCTGGCGATGCGTTGCAGGCCGAAGCCGAGACCGACGCCGAGGGCGCCGCCGAACACGGTCAGTGCGGTGAGGTCGATGCCGACGGCGTCCAGGGCGATAAAAAACGACAGGCCGATCAAAAAGAACTTGATGAACTTGCTCAGACCGACCCGCATGCTGGGACTGAGGTAACTGGTCTTGTGCATGCGGCGTTCGATGCTGGCCGACAGCCACATGGCCAGGGTGAACAACAGCGCCACCAGCAGGATAAAGCTGATCACGGACAGGGCGGTGATGCGCACCTTGCCCAGTTTGAAGCCCAGGCTGTCCAGGGTGTTGATCACGGCGGGCAGCACGCCTAATAAATAGAGTGCAACGATGATCCAGATGGTGGTGCTGATGATGTTCTCCCAGGCCTTGAGCATCGGCGTCTGGGCGAAGCCCTTGCGCAGGATGTAGACCAGCATGCGGATGACCGCATAGGACACTAACAACGGCGTCACCAGGTGGAACAGATTGACCGGCAGTTTCAGCGTATGGAAGATGCTGCCGGCGATCAGGATCAGGAGCAGGGCGCTGAGGGGAAACAGGACGCGTTCGATGCTGCGCAGGGTGAATTTCTTGAAGCCGCCCTGTTCCTTGAGCTGGTGTTCGTTCGCAATGCGCAGGATCAGGCGGGTAAGCAAACCTGCAAGCGCCAGGGACAACAGGATGATGCCCAATTGCCACCAGTTGTTGGGATCATTGAATTCGATCAGCCGAAACTGCAGGTCGGCGATCCAGTTGCTGATTTTCTCCATGGGCGGTGTGCGATCCTTGAGGACGGGCATCTAAATATAGAGTAAATTACGCCACTATCTCAGCACACTTTTGTCGTCATGGAAAGCCAGAAACATTTTCGCAAGGTTCGCAGTTTTGTCCGCCGCGAACGCCGTTTTACCCTCGAACAACAACGCGCCATGGACGAGCTCATGCCGCGCTTCGGCCTGATCCCCGGCGATAGCGTCTTCGATCTGGAACAGGTGTTCGGGCGTGGTGGCGAGTGCCACCTGGAGATCGGTTTCGGCAACGGCGCCAGTTTGCTGGCCATGGCGCAGGCCAACCCGGAGCGCAATTACCTGGGCATCGAGGTACATCGTCCGGGCGTGTGTAACCTGTTACTGGAGATCGAAAAAGCGGACATCAACAACATCCGCGTGATCAACGCCGACGCCATGGAGGTGCTGACGCACAATCTTGCCGATGCCGCGCTGGATGCGGTCTATCTCTTTTTCCCCGACCCCTGGCACAAGACGCGTCACCACAAACGGCGTCTGGTACAGATGCCGTTCGTCGAGATGGTCTACCGGCGCCTCAAGCCCGGCGGCATTCTGCATATGGCCACGGATTGGGAGCACTACGCCAAACATATGCTGTCCGTGGTCTCGCAGGTAAATGGCTTTACCAATCTGGCGACGAACGGGCAGTTCTGCGAACGTCCAGCCTATCGTCTCTTGACCCGCTTCGAGCAGCGCGGCCTGCGGCTGGGGCATGGCGTCTGGGATTTACTGTTCAAGAAAAACGTCTGAGTTAAAGTTGAGTTCGCCAAAATAAAAAAGCGGTGTATTAACACCGCTTTTTTATTTTTACTTAGAGCAAGCGTAGAGAGATCAGTTCGGATATTCCTGCTGGATGCGCTCGTGCACGACGATGTTCATTCCTTTCGCTTCCACCAGGCCTTCCTCTTCCATGGATTTGAGCACGCGGCCGACGGTTTCGCGTTTGCAGCCGACGATGCGCGCAATCTCCTGACGTGAGATATGCAATTGAATCCCGTTGGGGTGGGTCTTGGCATCGGGCTCATTGCACAGTTCGGTAAGGGTGCGGGCGATGCGGCCGGAGACATCCATGAACGCCAGCCGGGTTACCCGTCGGCTGGTCTGCAATAGACGTTGTGCCAGTTGCAGGCCGACCGCCGTGAGGATCTGCGGGTGTTCATTCTTGAGTTCCTTCTCGAACAGTTTGTGCAGGCGGCTGTATTCAATCTCGGCCAGTACGCAGGCGGAACGAGCGCGGATATTGGCGGTACGCGCGTTGGTCCGGTAGAACAGGCCTAACTCGCCGATGAAATCGCCGGCGTTGAGGTAGGCGAGAATGATCTCGTTGCCGTCTTCATCGCTGTCGATGACCGAGGCCGAACCCTCCACCAGGTAATAGAGTTTGTCCGCCGCGGCACCGGCACGCAGGATCAGCCCCTTTTTGGGGACCTTGCGGGTGTCGCAGAAGGAGAGAAATTGCGTTATCGCATCCTGGTTGATGACGACAACGTCTTCGTGGTCTTGGAGTCGATGCATAGTTCCCTAAATATCGGTCGCGCACGCCAAGGCTTTACCCGTATTAACGTTCGGGTTCGAAATATATATGCTTGACAATATATATGAATGATCATATATATTACGCCATGAATCTGAATTCCAATGCCTTTTTTGCCGCGCTCTCCCACGAGATCCGGCTGCGCAGCCTGGTCTTGCTGCAATCCCAGGGCGAATTGTGTGTGTGCGAACTGACCCATGCCCTCGGCCTGTCCCAGCCCATGATCTCCCGCCACCTGGCCTTGCTGCGCGAGGCCGGTCTGGTCAGCGACCGCCGGGCCGGCGTCTGGATCTATTACGCCATCAATCCGGAGTTACCCGAGTGGGCCCGGACCGTCCTGACTGCCAGCACCGAGGGCGTGCAAAACCAGGAACCATTCAGCGCGGACCTGCACGCCTTGCAGGACATGCCTAACCGACCGGGCGCGAAGTGTTGCGCCTGAGTCTGACTATTCAACGAAGGAGATAACCCGGATGAGCCGATTTCACATTCACATTGCCGTCGACGACCTGCAGCACAGCGTGGGTTTTTATTCCGCCGTGTTTGGTTGCGAGCCCAGCATCTTGAAAGACGATTACGCCAAGTGGGCGCTGGAGGACCCGCGTCTGAATTTCGCCATCTCCACCCGCGGCCGCAACAAGGGGCTGGATCATATCGGTCTGCAGGCCGAAGACGATGCCGAATTGCAGACGATACGTCGGCGTCTGGAGCAGGCTGGCATTCATGGTCTCGCCCAGGAGGCCACGACCTGTTGCTATGCGCAATCAGACAAGTACTGGGTCCAGGACCCTGCCGGCATCGCCTGGGAAACCTTCCACACCCTGGGTTCGGCACCGATGTTCGGTGAGCAGCCCGAGGCGGAAAAACAGAATGCGTGTTGTGCGCCGAATTTATCGAGTTCCAGTTGTTGCTAACTAATATTGAGGGGGAATGATGCACGTCTTATTTTTATGTACCGGTAACTCATGCCGATCGCAAATGGCCGAAGGTTGGGCGCGCAAGTTTGCGCCGTCGAACATTCAGGTGCAGTCAGCAGGTATCGAGGCCCATGGTAAAAACCCGCGCGCCATTGCTGTCATGGCGGATGCAGGTGTCGATATCTCAAAACAGGAATCCACCAAACTGACCTCGGCCATGCTGGCCTGGGCCGATGTGGTGGTGACCGTCTGCGGTCACGCCGATGAACACTGCCCGGCCTTACCGCCGACCGTGCACAAGATCCACTGGCCCCTGAACGATCCGGCGAAGGCCGCAGGCACTGAAGAAGAGATCATGGCGGTGTTTCGCGCCAGCCGTGACGATATCCGTCAGCGCGTGCAACAGCTCATGTCGGAATTAGCCGCAACCGCCTGACACGGAGGTCAGTATGTCTGTCCAGTGTGAGATCACCGCCAAGCAGGCGGTGGGTGCGCAAATGCCCTTCTTTGAGCGCTACCTGACCTTGTGGGTGTTTCTGTGCATCGTGGCCGGAATCGCCATCGGGCATTTTTTTGCGGCACCGGTGCAGGTCATCGGGCGCATGGAGATCGCGCAGGTGAACCTGCCGGTCGCCGTGCTGATCTGGCTGATGATCATTCCCATGCTGCTCAAGATCGACTTCGCCGCCCTGCATCACGTGAAGGAACACTGGAAGGGCATTGGGGTGACTTTATTTATCAACTGGGCGGTAAAACCGTTTTCCATGGCCTTGCTGGCCTGGTTGTTTATTCGTGTCGTCTTCGCGCACGCCTTGCCGGCAGCACAGCAGGACAGTTACATCGCCGGTTTGATCCTGCTCGCCGCCGCACCGTGTACGGCGATGGTGTTTGTGTGGAGTAACCTGAGCAAGGGCGAACCGCATTTCACCCTGACCCAGGTCGCGCTCAACGACACCATCATGATCGTAGCGTTCGCCCCGATAGTCGGTTTGCTGCTAGGGATCTCAAGCATCACGGTGCCGTGGGCAACCCTGTTGTTATCGGTGCTGCTGTACATCGTCGTGCCCGTGATCTTCAGTCAGGTCTGGCGCAAACAACTGCTGCGCCGTGGTGGCGAGGCCGCGCTGGGAAGTGTGTTAAAACGCCTGCACCCGGTTTCGCTCATCGCCTTGTTGGCCACGCTGGTGCTGTTATTCGGATTCCAGGGTGAGCAGATCCTGCAACAACCCCTGGTGATCGTGATGCTGGCGGTGCCGATCCTGATCCAGGTGTATTTCAATTCCGGCCTGGCGTATTTATTGAATCGCAAATTCAAGGTCGCCCACTGCGTGGCCGGGCCTTCCGCGCTGATCGGGGCGAGCAATTTTTTCGAACTCGCGGTGGCGGCGGCAATCAGCCTGTTCGGTTTCGAGTCCGGTGCCGCGCTGGCGACGGTCGTCGGTGTGCTGATCGAAGTGCCGGTGATGCTATCGGTCGTCAAGATCGTCAACGCCAGCAAGGCGTGGTACGAAAAAGGCTAAACGAAAAGATTCAACAGTGGGTAGGGGGCCTATGCCGGAAAAAATCTACAACGTCTTGTTTCTGTGCACCGGTAATTCTGCACGCAGTATTTTGGGTGAGTGCCTGATTGAGCAATTAGGCAAAGGCAGGTTCCGTGGATTCAGCGCAGGCAGTCATCCGAAAGGCGAAGTGCATCCCATGGCCTTGCAAGTGCTTCGTAACAATAACTACCCCACGGAAGGCTTACGCAGTAAGGATTGGGCGGAATTTGCAGCACCGGATGCGCCACAGATGGATTTTGTGTTTACGGTATGTGATAAGGCGGCGGCGGAAACCTGCCCGGTATGGCCAGGACAACCCATGACCGCGCATTGGGGTGTCATGGATCCGGCTGCGGTTGAGGGTGACGAGGCCATTCGTTCGATGGCGTTTCGTACCGCATTTCGTGAACTGGAGAATCGAATTAAGCTCTTTGTCAGTTTACCGCTGGCTTCGATTGATCGCCTGAAATTACAAAAACAGCTCGATGCGATTGGGGAAACAGAAATCAGCGAACCGATAGCACATATGGATGAGGCTTGAGCCAGGTTGTCACAACCGTTTCCCTTAGCTCAGTCGTGAATCCAGTGCTGTTTTATCAGGTGCCAATGCCTTTTGATTCGAGAAACTCGACAGGTACATCCGCGTTTTTCCGGCCTGCAATCGCGAAATAATATAGCGGCTCGCCTTCGATGGATAATCTATGCCGGTAGCGTTCGATGTGATAAACATCAAGGTAATCGGAAAAGATCAATTCCCTGATCATCTTTGAAAATCCGGATTCATCGCGCGTATCAAAAAACGTCTCTTTTATATTAAATGCAATCCAGCCTTTGGTCGTGATAATGTTAAAAGCCTCAATGAAGGCCTTGGTCGGTATGTCACCGAAACCCAATGCCGCGACGGTGACCATGCAGTCGCATTGCCACGAGGCAATGTCTTCCCGCTTCTCGTCGCTCAGCTGCGTGAAATCTTCAACGTAGTAGGCGTCATATAAACCGGGCCTGTCGCGGACGGTGGCGTCATAGGCCTCAGGAATAATATCGACACCGATCAAGCGCGACACGCCGTGCTCTTTTAGCGCATCACCCATCATGCCATTGCCTGCGCCGAAATCCAGGACGCGCAACTCAGACAAGTTGTCTTCGGTTTGTTTGAGCGAGGATTCAAGTATGGTGGCGACTTTCTCCGGCGACGTGCATTTGAGGCGATCGTAAAATATCTGTTCGTACAGATTCTGCACACGGTAAATTCTGTCATAGTCGTGGAATCTGATCTTGCGCTGTTCTTTTCCCTCCTGAAGATAGAAGTAGGCCTCGTCCTGGTTAAGATTCGAGGATTCGGGTTTGGGGAACTGTATTCTGTGTCTTTTAAGCATGATTTTCCTGCATTGACCTGTTGCAAAACCGATTGGCGCCGGAACTATCCGACTCTTGAGCAAGCCGCTGGGCGACGTACATGCGATTGATACAAATGAAGTGCTAAAACTGTTTTATTGCGTCGGTCGCGGGCAAGCGCGACGATTCAGGCAATTACCACCAAGTGATGACCTTACCTTAACATTATTCAGATGAATATGCGCGTTAAAAAACTGAGCATTAATTGGCCTTGACGAACTAGGATGTGTGTCCTACTCTGTGCATATTTGTAGGATGGTTATCCTATTTTTTGGTGCGCTTGCGTAAATGAAGAACAAGACCACGTATGACCGGATTGTCGAGGCTGCTGACAAGCTGTTTTATCAGCAGGGTTTTGAGCATACCTCATTTACCGATATCGCTGATGCCGTCCGGATCTCGCGCGGTAATTTTTACCATCACTTCAAATCCAAGGACGAGATCCTGGAGGCGGTGATCGAATTGCGTCTGGCGAATACTCGGATGATGCTGGAGCAATGGGAAGCGCAGGCGCAAGACCCACGAGAGCGCATCCGCAGTTTTATCAATATCCTGATCATGAACCGGGCAAAGATAAAACTCTATGGCTGTCCGGTGGGTACGCTGTGTACCGAGCTGGTAAAACTGGAGCACCCCTCGCGGCCTGAGGCAAACAAGCTGTTCACCTTGTTTCGCACTTGGTTGCGCAGGCAATTCAGCTTGCTCGGCTGTGACAAAGATGCCGATGAACTGGCGCTGCATCTGCTTGCCCGCAGCCAGGGCGTGGCGACGCTGGCCAGCACCTTTCATGACGAAAAATTTATCCGGCAGGAAGTCAAAGTGATGGGAGACTGGCTGGAGTCGATCACTAACAAGACTAAAACGACTACACAAAAACGGCGTAGTGCGGTTTAGTGAGTTTCATCGGGGCAAACGACGGAATCTTCTGCTGGGTCGATTCACGCTGAAAAAATTTTAGAACAAGGAGCAGCCACATGAGCAAAATCGTAAAAGGCCCGGACGGTAAAACGCGTTGCAGCTGGTGTAGCGTCACACCGGAGTATCTTGCCTATCACGATATCGAATGGGGCTATCCGGTCAATGATGACCGGCGCCTGTTCGAGAAACTGAGCCTGGAGGGTTTCCAGTCCGGCCTGAGCTGGCGCACCATCCTTGCCAAGCGCGAGAATTTTCGTGCCGCCTTTCATGATTTTGATTTCAATCGCATCGCGCGCTTTACCCAGCGGGATGTGAACCGTCTGCTCAAAGACGAAGGGATCGTGCGCCACCGCGGCAAGATCGAGGCGGTCATCAACAATGCAAAGCGGGTCCAGGAACTCATCAAGCAGGAAGGTTCGCTGGCGGCTTATGTCTGGGGCTTTGAGCCCGACCGGAAAAAGCTGGCGAAACCGCAAACTGCATCAACCTCAGCGGAATCGATTGCCCTGTCGAAGGACCTGAAGAAACGCGGCTGGAAATTCGTCGGACCGACCACCGTGTATGCCTTCATGCAGGCGATGGGTTTGATCAACGATCATGCCGAGGGATGTGTGATCCGATCAAAGGTGGAAAGCGCGCGCAAAAAATTCAAGCGACCACAGGTGAAATAACGTTTCAAACTGATTAGGGCTCTTTTCCCCACAACCACGCCGCGCCGCGCACACCACTGGAATCACCGTGTTTCGGTGGGATCAGTTTTGTGTCGACGCGATCCGAGAATACGTACTCGCCCCAGAGTCTGGGCACCGCGTCATAGAGGCGTTGCACATTGGACATGCCGCCGCCCAACACGATCACCTGCGGGTCGATGACGTTGATGATGCTGGCCAGGGCGCGCGCCATGCGCTGTTCGTATTGTTGCATGGCCTGTTCGGCCTGTGCGTCACCCTGTTCCGCCAGGGCGATGATCTCCGGTGCGCGCAGGCTTTTGCCGGTGTATTCGCGAAAGCGATTAGTGAAGCCGGTACCGGATAACCAGGTCTCGATACAGCCGTGCAATCCGCAGTAACACTTGGGACCGGGCAATTCATCGGGCTGCGGCCAGGGCAAGGGGTTGTGTCCCCACTCACCGCCGATGGCGTTGGCCCCCACCAGCGGTTTGCCGTTGATGCAGATCCCGCCGCCGGTACCGGTACCGATGATCACACCGAAGACGATCTCGGCGCCTTTGGCTGCGCCATCGACGGCCTCGGAGACGGCAAAACAGTTGGCGTCATTGGCGATACGCACCGGACGTTGTAGTTGCGCCTCGAGATCCTTGTTGAGCGGCTGGCCGATGAGCCAGGTGGAGTTGGCGTTTTTCACCAGGCCGGTGGCGGGCGAGATCGTGCCGGGAATGCCGATGCCGATAGAGCCTTGCAGGTTGGTCTGCTGTTCGATGGTATTGATCAACTGGCAAATGGCATCGACGGTGGCGCGGTAGTCGTCGCGCGGGGTATCGATGCGCTCGCGGTAGAGGATCCCGCCATTATCATCCAGTGCAATGCCTTCGATCTTGGTGCCGCCGAGGTCGATGCCAATACGCATTATAAAATCTCCGTGTCGTCGTGGCTGTAAGCCGGCGTACAACTGCACAGGATATGCAAATCGCTGGCGCCGGTATTTTCGATGCAGTGCGGTGTGCCGGGCGCGATACAGATCGTATCGCCCGCCTGGACCGGAAAGGTTTCTTCGCCCAGGGTCATGCGGCCGTTTCCGGCGGTGATGTGATACAACTCTTCCGTGCGCTGGTGCCGATGCAGCGCTGTCTTCTGTCCAAGCTGCACGATGGCTTCAGCCAGACTCTGCTGGCGACTGGCGTGCTGCGAGGGGTGCATGAGTTCGCGGATCAGCGAACCGTCTTTGGTGACGAAGGCGGGAATGTCGCTGTAGTGAGTGTGTTTCATGTGTTTACCAGGAACACCTTTGTGCTGAGTTGCCTTGGTGCCGACGAGTGAAACCTGGGGCGTCTGCTATTGCGCGACGGCCTCCCGGACATTGCTGCTGATGATCTTGTCGAGACGTATTTCGTGCCGGGCGCCGTCGATGGCGCGGACCAGCAGGTACTCAACGCGCTCGCGGGTCTGCAGATCCAGCGGGAGCACATTACCAATGTATTGCTGACCTTGCGCATCGACCCAGCCCAGGCGCAAATGGATGCGGCGCATAATCGCCAGTTCGTACTCGCTGTAGAGGCCGCAGGCAATGGGCTTATAAGGTTCGATATCGTCAGTCATTATCGCGTCGGGTTGTCAGTGTGGGTTCGCCGCTTATTGTATCAAGTCTGACTTCGAAGACGATAGGGTTGCAGCAGACCTGGCAGTCTTCGATGTATTCCTGCTGATCGATACTGGTATCCATCAGGGTGGTAAAGCGCTCGCCGCAATAGGGGCACATGACTTCGACTTCATCCAGCATCGGCGGTCTCCTGCAGGAACATGCCCGTCAGGTCGTTGAGGTAATCCAGGCCGCGCGGCGTGGGCCGGATCATATTGGTGCGCAGCTCCAGCAGTTCCCGTTCCTGCGCGCGTGCCAGCGTGTCTTCGATCTGGCTTAAGGACAGGCCCGTGTGTTGTTCGAACAGTGCGGTGTCGACCCCGTCGATCAGGCGCAGCGCATTCAACATGAACTCGAAACTGGTGTCTTCCGCGCTGAGAATCGAGCTGCCGCCGATGCGTTGCGGCGTGCCTGCACTCGCGAGATAGTCACGCGGGTTTTTGACTTTCCAACTGCGGCTAATCTGTTGCTGATGGGCATCGCTCAGTTTGCCGTGGGCCCCGGCACCGATCCCGAGATAATCGCCGAATTGCCAGTAATTCATGTTATGTACGCAACGCTGGTTGTTGCGGGCATAGGCCGAGATTTCATAACGCACGTAACCTGCCTCAGCGAGGCGTGCACGGTTCCGGGTCTCGATGTCATGGGTGAGCTCATCGTCGGGCAGCGTCGGCGGCTGATGATAAAAAAAGGTATTGGGTTCGATGGTCAACTGGTAGTACGAGATGTGGCTCGGATAGAGGTCGATGGCCGTGGCAATATCGGCCTGCGCCTGTGGCAGAGTCTGTCCCGGCAGGGCGTACATCAGGTCCAGATTGAAATTCTCCAGCCCAACCTTGTGGGCGGTTTCGGCGGCACGGATGGCGTCACGTGCGCTATGGATGCGGCCCAGTTTTGTCAGGAACTCGTCCTGAAAACTTTGCACGCCGATGGACAGGCGATTGATCCCGGCGGCGCGGAACTCGGCGAACTTGTCGCGCTCGATCGTGCCGGGATTCGCCTCCATGGTGATCTCGATATTCGCCGGAAAATTCAGGCGGGCGCGTAATGCCGAGAGTAGTCGATCCATGGCCTCAGGGCTGAACAGGCTCGGTGTGCCGCCACCCATGAAGATACTCACAATGGAACGCCCCCAGATTGCCGGGAGTTCCTGCTCCAGGTCCTGCAGCAGGGCATCGATGTAAGCCGCCTCGGGCAGGGCGTCCTTGGCCTCATGGGAATTAAAATCGCAATACGGGCACTTGCGCACGCACCAGGGAAAATGGAGGTACAGCGCAAGCGGTGGCAATTGTGTGAAGTGTTGCATGATCAGGACAGCGTGTTCACGCCTACTTGTCCGGTTCGATATCGAATTCGCTCAGGGCCTTGGTGTCGGCAAAGAACTGGTCGATGCTCTCGCCACCAGATGGTGCGAACATCGGCGCCTTGAGCACACTCGAGAACTGCGGCCGGCTGTTGAACTCCGGCTGATGCACAAAGGCGATCAAATGCAGCACGCCGATGACCAGTACAGTGGAGACGATTGCCGTGATCCGCGCGCTGCGCTTGCTCAGCGGGGTGCTCTGGCGCAGGTTGCCATAGAGCAGGATCATGGGCAGGCCCAGGTCCGAGATCAGGCTGAGATAATCCGCGAGACCGTTAATCGGGAAGAGAAATTCCACGTATTCGAACAGGGGTTCAACCAGATAGAAACCGGCCATGACCAGTGCTGTCAGGATCGCGTGATAACTGAAATAGAATTTGTGAGTGACGATCTTGCTGACAATGGACCAGCCACAGGACCAGGCGAAGATGAAAATAAACAAGGGCAGGATCTGGCTGACCAGACTATTGAACGTGACCTCGCGATAACTCTGCAGGTAATAAAATTCGAGAAACACACCGGCGGTCAGTAACCAGAAGACAGGCAGCATGACCATGTTGGTAAACAATAAATGCACCTGGCTCGGGCGCACGCGGTCGATCACGGTTTCGCGGATGGGAAACGCCGTTGAGCGTACGCGGATATCGGTATGCCCGATGCGGACGCGTTGATTGTCCTCCACGGTCAGAACATCATGGCGTGCCAGCGGGTGCAGGCTGAACAGGCCGTTTTCGCTGTTGAGGTCCGTGATCAGGACATGGCCATTGCCGTCCTGCAGGAGTTCCAGATGATGGGGCGAGACGTAAGGGTCATCCAGAATGACATCGTTATCGTAGGCGCGGCCGATGCGGATCGGAAACCGATCCAGCCGGTGCCGTTCCCGCACCTTGCCGAAGCGATCGAGGATTTCGAGGATCAGCGGGGCTTCCATGCCAGTGACTCCAGGTAGGCCTTGGCGAAGGCGATGGCGTTATCGTAACTCACGCCGGACAAGACCAGCGTGGTGATCAGGCCGCGGTCGTTTTCAGTCACGCTGGCGCTGTGCAGGACCATGTCATACAGGCCGTCGAAGGCCTTGTAACGGCGCAGACAGAGGGCCGTCTTCAATTTAAGTTTGTCCTTTTGTACGAACTCGGTCTTGCATTGAAATTCGGTAAAGTCATCCTTGCCGCCGCTCAACGAGGTCTGCGGTGACGTGAAATAATCTTCCATCAGGTTGTAAAAACGAATGCGATTGAGGCTGTCGCTTTTGATCAGGTGATGGTTGTATCGGATCTCGCCGGTGCTCATGCGCGAGTTGAGAAAGATCGTGTTCTTGATCGCGCAGTAATCGTCGGCGGTGGTGTACGGTCCATGGTCATCGCCGGAGTCGCCCCAGCAATTGATATAGCGGGCGAGGCGCCCCGGGACGGTATAGTTATCCAGTTGTTTCACGGGGAAGGGTTTTTGCAACAGGGCCTTGATATAGATGTTCTGGTTGTCGAACAACTGCTGGCGAATGACCTGCATGTAATCCTTGACCGGGACGCTCTTGTTCTCGCGAGCCAGGCTGCGCAGAAATTTCTCCGGCACCAGGAAACCGATGCTGTTACCGGCGGTGGCGACATTGACGCCGATGATGGTGCCGTCTTCGGTGATCGATGGGCCGCCGCTCATGCCGGGGTTGAGGGCGCCGGCGAGCAGGATGCGCTCGTGCATGGTGTCATCGGTCAAACCGTTATACGTGCCTTCGACAATGGTCATGCCAAGGTCAAGCGGGTCGCCCAGGGTATAAATGCGTTCGCCCTTCTCCAGTTTACGCTCGCGCAGGTACAACGAGGGCGTCTCCGCGCTGTCGCCACGGAGCAGGGCGAGATCGTGGATCACGTCGATGTTGAGCAGCTGCGCCGGATGCGCCCGGTTATCTTCGGTAACGTATTCAATCCGGTAGTCTTCTGGTTTGAATACCTGGCGCGAGACGACATGAAAATTGGTGACGATGGTGCCGTGTTCATCGACAAAGAAACCGCTGCCGATGACCGACTTGGAGTTGGTCGCCTTGTCGATAATCCGGATTTGCAGCAAACGATCCTTGAAGCGGTTGAATACGCTCTCGGTGGTGACGGCATGGGCCGGTGTGATCGTCGTCAGGCCAAGGAAAACAAGCGAGAGTAGAAAGATAATCCGGTGCCGGACGGCGTGACAGGGTCGGTTCATACACCTATTTAATTAGGCTTTGGCTAATTTGTCCAGCAGGCACTGCAGCGCCTGGCCGCGATGGCTCAGGGCGTTCTTGCGTTCCGCCGGCAATTGCGCGGCGGTGCATTTATCGGTTATGACGTAAAAGATCGGATCGTAGCCAAAGCCATTGTCGCCTTGCGGGGTATCGACGATCACGCCCTCCCAGGTACCCTGGCAGATCAAGGGGGTTGGATCCTCCGCGTGACGGACATACACCATCAGGCACTGGAAGCGGGCGGTACGCGGGACTTCGCCTAACTTGTTCAATTCGTCCAGCAGCTTTTGTACATTGGCGCTGTCGCTGGCACCCACGCCGGCGTAACGCGCGGAATAAATGCCCGGTGCACCTCTGAGAGCATCGACCTCGAGGCCGGAGTCGTCGGCAATGGCGGGCAGCCCGGTATGTTGCGCGGCGTTGCGTGCCTTGAGGATGGCGTTCTCGACAAAACTCAGTCCGGTCTCCTCGGCATCCTGCACGCCGAATTCCGATTGCGGTACGACCTCGATATCCAGGTGTGCAAGCAATTGTCCGATTTCGCGGACCTTGCCCTTGTTGCTGCTGGCGAGCACGATCTTTTTCATGATCAATCCTGTAAGGCTTCCCGTTGTTTGTCGATCAGTTGCGCGATGGCATGGCGGCCGAGCTGTAACATGGTCTGCAGCTCGGCGTCACTGAATGCCGCGCCTTCGGCGGTACCCTGGATCTCGATAAAACCGCCGGTGTCGTTCATCACGATATTCATGTCGGTTTCACAGTTGGAATCCTCGGCATAATCCAGGTCGGCAACCGGCACGCCCTGGTACACGCCAACCGAGATCGAGGCGACGTGGTGGCGTAGAGGATTTTCCTTGATCATATTTTTATCCAGCATGTAGCGCACGGCATCGCTGAGCGCAACGAAACCGCCGGTGATGGAGGCAGTGCGGGTACCGCCGTCGGCCTGAATGACGTCGCAGTCGATGGTGATACTGTTTTCACCCAGGGCCGTGAGGTCCACCGCCGCGCGCAGCGAGCGACCGATCAAACGCTGGATCTCCATGGTACGACCACCCTGTCTGCCCTTGGCGGCCTCGCGGCCCATGCGGCTGCCGGTGGAACGCGGCAACATGCCGTATTCCGCCGTGACCCAGCCCTGGCCGCTGCCTTTGAGAAAACCGGGGACGCGGTTTTCCACGGTTGCAGTGCAAATTACCTTGGTGTCACCGAATTCAATGAGGACGGCACCTTCGGCGTGCTTGGTATAACGGCGGGTGATCTTGATGGGGCGGATCTGCTCGGGGGCACGGCCACTGGGACGCATAGTAATACCTGTAGTGTGGTTGGCCTGACGGCGGGCCAATAGGATAACCAGTGATGACCTTACTGGCTAGGGTGTGGTGGTTATTTCATTTCGTGTTCATAGAGCTTGAACGTCTGCTCGATGACATCGATCGCGTTCTCCACCGGATCCAGTTGCGCGGCATGTGCGACCTGTTTATCGATTCCATCATTGATGGCGCGGCCGATCAACTGCAGCGACATGATTTGAATCGCCACGGCGCTGATGTTGTCGCTGCTGGGATAATTGATCTCTTCCGCCTGTTGCGCGAGCTTATCCAGGGCATCGCTGAGGCGGCCATCGAGCAATTTCATGCCCAGCTGCATTTCATCTATCGGTTCCCACATACCGTCGGAGCACAGCATGATGACGTCGCCGGCATGCAGGGCGACTTCATTGCTCACCGAGACTTCCGGCACACTGTTAGACAGACCGATGCAGCGGGTCATGTAATTGCGCAAGGGGTGTGTGCTGCGATCGTCATTACTGAGATGGCCGCGCTCCACCAGCTTTTCCACGAAGGAGTGGTCGCGCGTGCGATAGATGGGGACACCGCCGCGAAACAAATAGAGCCGGCTGTCACCGACGTGCGCCCACCAGGCGCTGCCATCCTGCACCAGACACAAGACCGCCGTGGTGCCGGGATTGATCGGCGGATCGACTTTTTTACCTGCCGCGATCACGGCATGGTGCGCGAGGTGCAGCACATCAGTGAGAAATTCCTTGGGATTACTGATCGGCAGCGGGACACGTTTGAAGGCATTGGCAATCGTATCCACCATGACCTGGGCGGCGACTTCACCACCGGCCTTGCCACCCAGCCCGTCACCAAGCACCAGCATAACGGTATTGTCGCGTTCCAGGGCGGCGACGCGATCCTGATTGATGGTCCGGTTGCCCAGACGACTGCTGCGTGCGATTACGTATTGCATGTCGACTCGTTAAAACAGACTCTTCTTGTCCTGCTTGGGTGCCTTGCCGTGCAAGGCCTCGATCAATTTATCCACTGACTGCGGGCGTAGCAGGGGATCGACTTCCATGGCCCAGTCTACGGCCTCCAGCAGGTGTTGCGAATATCTTTTCTTGAAGGCGCTCACCGCCGGCCGCAGCATGTCCTTTTCGCGGCGTTGCGGCGAGGGTGGCGGTGATATGCCTTCGATGCAGGCGCGGATGGTCGCGCCGATGGCGTAGATGTCGGTCCAGGGCCCGACATACCCGCCGGGATCGAGTTGTTCGATGGGCGAGAAGCCCGGGGTGATCACCTGGTTCGGCTGGAACTGACGGGTCTGCATGATTTCATGCACGGCGCCGAAGTCCAGCAACAAGGGATTTGCCCCGCTGCGCAAATGAATGTTGCTGGGTTTGATGTCGAGGTGCAGCAGACCGCGGCTATGGATCATTTGCAGACCGTCGAGCAAGGGCAGGAACACCGCCTTGAGAAACGGCTCGCTCAGATTGCCGTTGTGTTTTTTGATATAGGCCTGCATGTTCACGCCTTCTTCGTATTCCATGACCATGTAAACCGTGCCATTGGCGCGGAAAAAATTGATCACGTTGACGATGTTGGCGTGCTTGAGTGTCGTGAGTGTGCTGGCCTCCTGGAAAAACAGACGGCGGCCATGATTGAAGCGTTCGGTATTTTGTTCGGTCGAGGGGATCACCGACATGTTCGCATCGCGGGTGGCGAGGGAGCTGGGCATGTACTCCTTGATCACGACCGGGGTATTGTCGTGTGTGGAGATCGCGAGATAGACGATGCTAAAGCCGCCGCCGCCGAGGATACGCTCGATCACAAAATCATCGAGGCGGGTGCCGGGGGGCAGGGAATGTTCGGGGCTGTGCATCACGGTGGCCATGGTGATCACCAGCTCAAGCTTTGAACATATATATAAGTATCTCGGGGCATGCCGCGAATCATAGCAAAATCATCAGCGGGTTGGTTGTGACAGAGTAGTATGTCGGCTGATTTGCCGCCAGATTGAGTCGCGAGTAGACTTCTCCCCTCATTAACCGCACCCGGGGGCCCACCGAGCATGATTTGCAGCATGACCGCATTCGCGCGCCAGGAACACACGGATAGTTGGGGGGGCCTGACCCTGGAGCTGCGTTCGGTGAATCACCGTTATCTGGATATCGGCTTGCGCCTCCCCGACGAGTTGCGCGTGCTGGAAGGTCGAATTCGTGAACAATTGCAACAACAACTCAACCGCGGCAAGGTGGACGTGCAGGTCCGTTATCAACCGGCACAGCATGCCACCGGTGAATTGCAACTGGATACAACCCTCATCGAACAACTGGCCAGGGCCAGTGCCCAGGTCCAGCAGTATTTTCCCGAACACCGTCCGACCAGTACCCTGGAGATCATGCGTTGGCCTGGCGTCCTGCAGGTCCCGCAAGTCGACCCGGAAGTCTTGCACGCCAAGGCCATGGAATTACTCGATGCCGCTGTTGCCGAGTTGATCCAGGGCCGCCGCCGCGAGGGGCAGCAACTCAAGACCATTCTTGAGCAGCGGTGCGAGGGTATTCTGAATATCGTGAGCCTGATGCGCGGCCTGATTCCGGAAATCAAACAAAACTGGCGCGACAAATTGCACGCGCGCTTGTCTGAGGTCAAGGGTGAGCTGGACCCGGGCCGGCTCGAACAGGAAATGGTAATCATGGCGCAGAAGATCGATGTGGACGAAGAACTGGATCGCCTCGCGACGCATGTTGCCGAAGTCAGACGCGGTCTCAGCAGCGACAAGCCCATCGGACGGCGTCTGGATTTTCTCATGCAGGAACTCAATCGCGAAGCAAATACGCTGGGATCCAAATCCGTGGATGCGCGCACGGGTACCGCCTCGGTTGATCTGAAAGTGTTGATCGAGCAGATGCGGGAGCAGGTGCAAAATATTGAGTAATACTTGCACTATTTAAAAATAGAAACTGTCTAGCTGCTTTAAATTCGAATACAAATCGTATTTCAGGACAGGGTAGTGTTTTCCAGGACTCGCGGCAAATACATCCCTGTACGCTCGGCAGCAGCATCCCTGCTGCTGACGGTCCTGGAAAACACTATCCTGTCCTTCTACGAGTAAGGAAGAACGATATGCACAAACAAACCGGTACGCTTTATATCTTTTCCGCGCCATCGGGCGCGGGTAAGACCAGTCTGGTAAAGGCATTGATCGAGGCGACACCGAATCTCGTCGTGTCGATATCGCATACCACCCGTGCCATGCGTTCGGGGGAAGAGCACGGCGTGCACTATCACTTCATCAATGTCGAGGCGTTTCAGCAGATGGTGGCGGCCGGACAGTTTCTGGAACACGCCCAGGTCTTCGATAATTTTTACGGCACCTCGCAGAGCGCCATCGAACAGCAATTGGCCGAGGGCCTGGACGTGATCCTGGAGATCGACTGGCAGGGCGCACGCCAGGTGCGGCATCGCATGGCCGGCACGGTGAGCGTCTTCATCCTGCCGCCTTCGCGTGCGGAACTGGAGCGGCGTCTGAGCGGGCGCGGTACCGACAGCACCGAGATCGTGGCCCGGCGCATGCGCGACGCGGTCAGCGAAATGACCCACTACGGCGAATACGATTACGTGGTCATTAATGACGATTTCCAGCTGGCATTGGCGGATTTACGGTCCATAATCAGCAGTGAGCGCCTGCGGCTGGCCCGCCAGCAGCAGGTCCACAGCGAGTTGCTGGCCGAGCTTCTGGCGTGAACAAGGGTTCGCCAGTATAATCGCCAGTCCCGCGCATAGGCGCGCCCCGTTTGTGGCTTAATGAATTCAGATACTTAGGAGTAGTGCATGGCCCGTGTAACCGTAGAAGACTGTCTAGACCACGTTGCGAACCGTTTTGAGCTGGTGCTGCTGGCAACCAAGCGCTCCCGCCAGTTGGTGTATGGCAAGGAGCCCATGCTGCCCTGGGAAAATGACAAACCCACCGTGCTGGCCCTGCGTGAAATCGCCGAAGGCCTGGTCGACAACAAGATCCTCGATGAGGAAGAGACCAAGGCCCAGGCCGCGGGCGTTGAGGTTACCGCGGAAGATATGGAGATTGTCCCGGGCGTGGACATGGTCCCGCCTGACGTTGAAGAGGCCGCTGGCCCGGTCGTGGAAGACAGCGGCGAGGAATAAGCGGGAGCGTCGGCAATTGCTACGCCAATAACAGAGCTTACCCCCAACGGGGATCCGACCGCTTTTCGCATCAGTCACCTGTGCGAAATGCTGGAGGACTATCTTGAGCCCGATCAAATCGCGGAGGTTTATCGGGCTTATTTATTTGGTGCCGAGGCGCACGACGGTCAGTCGCGCGCCAGCGGCGAGCCGTATATCTATCATCCGGTGGCCGTGGCGCAGATCCTGGCGGAGATGCGCATGGACACCAAGAGCCTCATCGCCGCCCTGCTGCACGACGTTATCGAAGACACCCCCACCGCCAAGGAACAAATCATCAAGTTGTTTGGCGAGGAGGTGGCGGAGCTGGTCGACGGCGTCAGCAAACTCACCAACATCGAATTTGAATCACGCATCGAGGCCCAGGCCGAAAACTTCCGCAAGATGATCCTGGCGATGACACGGGACATCCGCGTCATCCTGGTCAAGCTCGCCGATCGTCTGCACAACATGCGTACCCTGGGCGCCATGCGCCCCGACAAGCGCCGTCGTATCGCCCGCGAGACGCTGGAGATCTATGCACCCATTGCCAATCGCCTGGGCATGAACCGGGTGCGTCTGGAACTGGAAGAGCTGGGCTTCGCCGCCCTGTATCCGCTGCGTTATCGCGTGATCGCCGACCGCATGAAGAAGTCGCGCGGTAACCGCAAGGAGATCGTCAGCAAGATCGAGAGTTCGATCACCGAACGCATCAAGCAGGAAGGTCTTGGCGGCCAGGTGATTGGCCGGGAGAAGCACCTGTACGGCATTTACAACAAGATGCGTGAGAAACAGGTACCGTTCAACGAGATCATGGATGTGTACGCGTTTCGCATTATCGTCGAGTCGGTGGATATGTGTTATCGCGTACTGGGTGTCGTGCATAACCTGTACAAGCCGGTGCCGGGTCGCTTCAAGGATTACATCGCCATCCCCAAGGCCAACGGTTATCAATCGCTGCACACGGTATTGTTCAGTCCCTACGGTGTGCCTATCGAGGTGCAGATCCGCACCGAAGACATGCACCGCGTGGCCGAGGCCGGTATTGCCGCACACTGGTTGTACAAGAGCGGCGATGAGAGCAGCAACAGTGCGCAGGCGCGCGCGCGTCAGTGGTTGCTCGATTTATTGGAGATTCAGCAGCGTGCCGGCAACTCCATGGAGTTTCTGGAAAACGTCAAGGTCGATCTGTTCCCGGATGAGGTTTATGTCTTTACCCCCAAGGGCATGATCATGGCCTTGCCGCGCGGCGCGACGGCAGTTGATTTCGCCTATGCGGTGCATACCGATGTGGGTAACCAGTGCGTTGCGGTCAAGATCGATCGACGCCTGATGCCGCTGCGCAGCGAATTGCGCAACGGCCAGACGGTGGAGATCATTACCGCTGCCGGCGCGCGACCCAATCCCGCCTGGCTCAACTTCGTGCACACCGCCAAGGCACGGGCCAACATTCGCAACTTCCTGAAGAACCTGCAACACGACGAAGCGGTGAGCCTCGGCCAGCGCCTGTTGAACAAGAGTCTGGAGCAATATGAAACCGATCTGCAGTCGCTGTCGGAGAAAAGTCTGTGGCAGGTGACCGAGTCCTTCAATGTCAAAAGCTTCGATCGTCTGCTGATGGATATCGGCCTGGGCAATCGCATGCCAATGCAGGTGGCGCGCGCCTTGATCCAGGGTGACGAAGAAAAGGCCGGCAAGGAAATCCGCAGCAGCACCAGCGAGACTAAGCCGCTGGCGATCAAGGGTACCGAGGGTACGGTAGTGACCTATGCCAAGTGCTGCCGGCCCATTCCCGGCGACAAGATCCTGGGGTTTGTCACGGCGGGGCGTGGCGTGGTGATTCATGTCGAAGGTTGCAAGAACGTCGCCGATTACCGCAACAAGCCGGAAAAATGGATCGATGTCGAGTGGGAAGACAACGTTGCCGGTGAATTCCCGGTGGAGTTGCGCCTGCTGGTGGTGAATCAGCGCGGTGTGCTTGCCACCATCGCCGCCACCATTTCCGATCTCGACGCCAATATCGAAAACGTGGTGATGGACGAACGCGACGGCCAGCATTCACAACTGACGTTCACCGTCGCCGTTAAAAACCGCAAGCACCTGGCGCGCATCATCAAACACCTGCGCAGTCTGCCGAATGTCGTGCGTATCAATCGCGCCCAAAAATAAACACAGTACTGGCATAAGCAATTCCGTCACGCATACAATGCACCGGCAGTGATAGTCACTGCCGTTTTATTAGCTACAGGGAGACATGCATGGCACGTGAGATCATCCATACCGACAAGGCACCCCAGGCCATCGGGACCTATTCCCAGGCGGTGAAAGTCGACGAGACAGTTTACCTGTCCGGGCAAATTCCGCTGATTCCAGAGACCATGGAACTGGTAACGGGCGACATCAGTGCCCAGATCCGGCGCGTGTTTGATAATTTGAAGGCAGTGGCGCAGGCTGCCGGCGGCGATCTCAAACACGTGGTTAAACTGAATGTCTTTCTCACCGATCTTGCGAACTTTCCCAAGGTCAACGAGATCATGGCCGAGTATTTCTCCCAGCCGTATCCGGCGCGTGCGGCCATTGGCGTGGCGGCGTTACCCAAGGGGGCGGCGGTGGAGATGGATGCCGTCATGGTCATCGATTGAAAACGGCTACGCTCGCTACGTTTTCAATCGACGGTTTCTAAAAACTTTCCGGACTTCTCTTGTGCGCCGCCATGGCAGGTTCTTCACAATCGCAAACACCGTTAAACCGACTCAAGGGTGTGGGGCCGCGGGTGGCGGAGAAGCTGGCGCGTCTGGATATCCATTGCATCGAAGACCTCCTGTTTCATTTGCCGCTGCGGTATGAAGATCGCACGCGGGTGGTACCCATCGGCAGTTTGCGCGCAGGCGACAGCGCCGTCGTCCAGGGCGAGGTGCAACTGACCGAGATCAAGTACGGCAGGAAGCGCATGCTGTTGTGTCATCTTTCCGATGGCACCGGGCGTCTGCTCCTGCGGTTTTTCCATTTCAATGCGCAGCAAAAGGAATCCCTGGCGCGTGGCGTGAGCCTGCGCTGTTACGGCGAGGCGCGCAAAGGCGCACACTCCCTGGAAATGGTGCATCCCGAATACCGGCGGGTGGATCCCGATGCGGAACTGAATGCCGTGGAAGAATCGCTGACGCCGATCTATCCGACTACCGAAGGGCTGCACCAGTTAACCCTGCGCGCCTTGACCGAGCAGGCGCTGCAATTGTTGCGCGAGAATAAACTGGCGCTGAGCGAATTATTACCCGAATCCATTCTGGCGCAGAATCAGTTTCCGCAACTGGCGCAGGCGCTGGAATACATTCATCGACCGCCACCGGATGCCCCGGTGCAGGCGCTGCAGGATCGCGAACACATCATGCAAACGCGTCTGGCCTTCGAGGAGTTACTGGCCTATACCTGCAGCATGCGCCAGTTGCGCAGTCTGACCGCGGAACATGAAGCGATCTCTTTGCCTGCCTCGGACAGACTCAAACCCGCCTTGCTGGCCGGCCTGCCGTTTTCGCTGACCGCGGCACAACAACGCGTCATTCAGGAAATCGAACATGACCTGCAACAGGGACACCCGATGCAGCGACTGGTGCAGGGCGATGTGGGTTCGGGAAAAACGCTGGTGGCGGTGTGTGCCCTGTTGTCGGCCATCGAGGCGGGTTACCAGGCGGTGATGATGGCGCCGACGGAAATTCTTGCCGAACAGCATTTCAAAAATATCAGTCAATGGTTGACGCCGATGGGCATTCACATCTGTTGGTTATCCGGCAAGTTGCCGGCGGCGGAACGTCGTACCGCCATAACGGCGATTGAGAATGGCGAGGCACAGGTGATCGTCGGCACCCACGCCCTGTTCCAGGAGCAGGTGACGTTTCATCATCTGGCCCTGGTCGTGATCGACGAACAACATCGCTTTGGCGTGCATCAGCGCCTGGCCCTGCGCGAAAAGGGCGTCAAGGCCGGCAAGTATCCCCACCAGTTGATCATGACGGCGACACCGATTCCGCGCACCCTGACCATGACGGTGTATGCCGACCTGGATTGTTCCGTGATTGACGAATTGCCGCCGGGACGCAAGCCGGTGGAGACGGTGGTGATCCCGGACAGCCGGCGCGCCGATGTGGTTCATCGCGTCAAGGTGGCTTGCGATCAGGGCCGCCAGGTGTACTGGGTGTGCAGCCTGATTGAAGAATCGGAGGTCTTGCAGTGTCAGGCCGCGGAAGATACGGCGCAGTCGCTGGCCGCGGCATTGCCACAGGTGCGGGTAGGGCTGGTGCACGGCCGGCTCAAGCCGGAACAGAAAGAACAAACCATGCAGCAGTTCAAGCAACACAAGCTGGACCTGCTGGTGGCGACGACGGTGATCGAGGTCGGTGTGGACGTGCCCAACGCCAGCCTGATGATCATCGAAAACGCGGAACGCTTTGGCCTGGCGCAATTGCACCAGCTGCGGGGACGCGTCGGCCGCGGCACCCAGGACAGTGCCTGTGTGCTCATGTATCATGGCGGCCTTTCCGAGAATGCGCGGGCACGGCTGGCGGCGATGCGCGAGACCAACGATGGCTTCGTCATCGCCAGAAAAGATCTGGAATTGCGCGGTCCCGGTGAGATCCTGGGCACGCGACAGACCGGCATGTTGCAACTCCGCATCGCCGATCTGGTCAAACACCAGGATTTATTGCCGCGCCTGCAACGCTGGACCGATGAACTTGTGCTGAGCCAGCCGCAACGGGTGACTCAATTAATCAACCGCTGGGTTGGACACAACCAGCGCTTTGCCCAGGTTTGATGAAAGTCTTTATATGCATAGCCTGCCTCAGCAGCATGAACCGGTCTGGTATTTCACGCGCCAATGGCGCCACGGCAGTCTGCCCGCCGAGTTGTCGAACTGGCTGTGCGACCCGGGCTCGCTGACCGCGCGCCTGATCAAGGCCTGTCCCGGCCACTTTCATGTGCGCGTGTTGTCCCAGGTCTGGCGGCCACCCATGCATAACGAGAGCAAACGCCTGCGCATGCGCCAGCGCCAGATGGCGTTTATCCGCGAAGTCTATTTGTATTGTGACGATCAGCCTGTCGTCTTCGCGCGCACCGTGATCCCGCGCAAGACACTTAGCGGCAAACAGAAGCATCTGTTGCGGCTCGGTTCGCGCCCGTTAGGCGCGGTGCTGTTTGCCGATCCGCATATGCGCCGGGACGAACTCGAGCTGGCGCGTGTGGATGCCAGCGCAAAATTGTTTCACAAGGCCGCTGCCGTGTTGACGCAGGTGCCTGTCACTATCTGGGGGCGACGTTCGGTATTTTATGTCAATCGCAAGCCCCTCCTGGTCAGCGAATTTTTTTTGCCGGGTATTGCGCGTTGCGCTACCTTGAAGTCGCGGGCTGCTAGAATGTTCGAGTCATTTCCCCCGTAACGAAGCCATGAAGTTGTTATCTCCACACATCCTTGAACGTCTCGGACAATACTACTTGCTGGTGCGTCTGCACCGGCCAATCGGTATTTACCTGTTGTTATGGCCGGCCTTATGGGCATTATGGATCGCGGGAGATGGTAAACCTGATCCAGTGGTGCTGGTGGTCATTGTTGTGGGCACGGTGTTAATGCGTTCGGCCGGCTGCGCCATGAACGATTATGCCGACCGCAATATCGATGCCCATGTCGCGCGTACGCGCGAGCGCCCCATCGCTGCCGGCAAGGTTTCGCCCAGGGAGGCGCTATTCGTGTTTTGCGTGCTGGCGCTTGTCTCTTTCGGCCTGGTGCTGCTGCTGAACCGACTCACGATCTACCTGTCGGTCGCGGGGGCGCTGCTGGCGGCGGCGTATCCCTTCGCCAAGCGCTACACGCATCTGCCCCAGGTGGTGCTGGGCATGGCCTTCGCCTGGGCGGTGCCCATGGTTTTTGCCGCGCAGACGGGTGCATTGCCCAAGGAGGCCTGGCTGATCTATGTGATCACCGTCATCTGGGCGGTGATCTACGACACCATGTATGCGATGGTGGATCGGGAGGATGATTTAAAGATCGGCGTCAAATCTACCGCTATCCTGTTTGGCGAGGCGGATCGGCTCATACTATTTATATTGCAGTTAATGATGTTCGCCGGGCTCTACCTGCTGGGCAGGCAGGCCGGTCTGCATAGCGCTTACCATATGGCGATGGGATTCGCGGGGATTCTGGCCCTGTATCAGCAGTTTTTGATCCGCCAGCGCGAGCCGGCCCAGTGTTTTCGCGCCTTTTTGAACAACAACTGGCTGGGAATGATCCTGTTTATCGGTATTGTTCTGGACTATGTCTACGCCAAATAGGGTATAGCCAGGTAGACAGAATTTCTAAAAAATGTGACGTGAATTAAAAGACCGGTGCTGTTTTGTTCTAAAATAATCAACATGATGACGTCGAAAAAGCTCATTGCTGGATTTTGCCTGACCGCGCTGTGTTCTGCCGCGGGAGTTCAGGCCGCCGAAAACAATGATGTCACCAGTCTGTTTCAGCCGAATTTCAAATTCCAGCATCAGCGCCTGAGCGGCGGTAAATCCTTCCGGCATGACGAGCTGATGCGCAGCGATCTCCTCAGTGCCCCCGATGTCCTCATGCTGGACAAGAACAGTCCGTTTTCCGGTGACATCAATCAGTTCGATGCCACGATTACCTATCCGTTTGCCATGCATAACGTCGTGAGCTTCGATCTGGGTATTAACCTGCGCTACGTTGATGCGGAGTTAAAAGGCCAGAGCCTGGATCAAACCGGTGCCCACATCAATACCACCTTACCCATGCTGTATGCGTCGGCCTTTTTCAATCTGCCGTTCAAGGGCATGTCCGCCAGCATCGGCGGCAGCCATCTGCAATACGACGAGTATTTCGCGTTCGATTACAAGGCCAAGCTGAGCTACACCTGGGACAATGGCTTCGGTCTCGAGGGCGGCTGGCAGCACCAGCGCTTCAACGTCGACAGTCCTGACGTGCAGGCGGATTTCGAGACCAAGGGCCCATTCCTGGATTTCAAATACCGTTTTTAATGTGGATGCGGCAGGGCCCGCGCCACGCACCACACCTCTATCTCTTTTACTCCCGCTTCGCGTAACAGTTTTGCCAGCTCATTGGCGGTATGTCCGGACGTCATGACATCGTCCACGATGGCGATGCGTTCATACGCGGGTAATTGCACCAGGCGAAAGGCGTCACGCAAATTGTGTCCGCGCTGGGAGGCGGCGCGGGTCGATTGCGGCTCGGTGTCTCGCTGGCGATGGACGCCCCCGGTTAACAAGGGCAAGCCAAAGGCCTGCGCCAGCGGGCGGGCAATTTCCAGGGCCTGATTGAAACCTCGTTGGCGCAGGCGATTTGGGTGCAGTGGCACGGGCAGGAGCGCATCGGCCTGGATAGTGTGCTCGGCAAGCCGTTGCGCCAGCAATTCCCCGAACAGACGCGCCAGCTGGATCTGGCCACGAAATTTGAGCCTGGCCACTAACTGCGACACGGGCGGGGCGTAGCCAAAGGCGCTGTAGACCCGGTGATATGCGGGCTGCAGTTGCAGGCAGTGGCCGCAATCCTGGGCGTTTGACAGGCCGGCGGGTAGACCGCAGCGGGGACAGAGGTCCGGTGACAACCTGGGCAGGTCTTGCAGACAGTCGGGGCAGAGGGCCTGGCGGTGGGAGCTGAGGCCGCACAGGACGCAGGATTGAGGCAGCCACGTCGAAATAAAACTATTTAACCACTGGTAAACCATATAAAATCCTTTTCGTTGACAAACAAATCCTTGTCGCTAACATCCCGTTCAGCCAACCGCAGTCTAGCATATGACCGAAAACGCCAAACCTCAGCAACCGACACTGATTACCGGTGCCTCTGCGCGCCGCTCGGCGGCCCTGTTCAATTACGGTAACCTGATTGCCACCCTGATGCCGCTGCCGTTGGGCATCTTCTGGCTGGGTGCCTCCATGGTGGTGTACGCCATGAACCGTCATCACCCGAATCCGCGCGTGGGCTACTACACCCAATGGGCGGCGTACCGGTTTTACGGGGTGGTGGGATTTGTGGTGGCGGAGGCCACGTTTTATACCAAGGGGCTGCACGTCTGGCTGATCACCTGGGCGGTGATGGCCCTGATCCTGATCCCCTGGACTCTCTATGACTTGCTGCGGATCTACCGTGAGGAGTGGCAGGACACCTATCGAGAAGAGGAGGGGGCATGAAGCAGTCTGCACAGGCCATGACACAGGCGTCGCGATACGACTGGCGGCGTGAAGAAATCGCCGAGCTGTACGAGCGTCCGTTTGCGGATTTACTGTTTCAGGCGCAAACCGTTCACCGCCAGCATTTCGACCCCAATGCCGTGCAGGTCAGTACCTTGCTGAGCATCAAGACCGGTAAGTGCCCTGAGGACTGTGCCTACTGTCCGCAGAGCGTGCGCTTTGAGACCGAACTGCAACCCGAACCGTTGCTGCCGCTGGACGAGGTGATTGCGGCGGCGGAACGCGCCAAACAAAACGGGGCGTCACGTTTTTGCATGGGTGCGGCCTGGCGCAGTCCCAAGGACCGCGATCTCGAGCAGGTCATCGATATGGTCGAGGCGGTGAAAGATCTGGGTCTGGAGACCTGCCTGACGCTGGGTATGTTGAACGAAGCCCAGGCAAAACGTTTAAAAGACGCCGGCCTGGATTACTACAATCACAATCTCGATACCTCACCCGAGTTCTATAACGACATCATCACCACGCGCACCTACCAGGATCGCCTGGAGACCCTGCACCATGTGCGCAGCGCCGGCATCAATGTCTGTTGCGGGGGTATTCTGGGTATGGGCGAATCGCGTGCGGATCGCGTGGGTCTGTTGCATGAACTTGTCATACAGCAACCGCATCCTGAAAGCGTGCCCATTAACATGCTGGTGCGGGTGCAGGGCACGCCGCTGGAGTCCGTTGAGGATTTCGACCCCATCGAATTTGTGCGCACCATTGCCATTGCCCGCATCCTGATGCCGACCTCTTATGTGCGTCTGTCCGCGGGCCGTGAGGAGATGAGCGATGAAATGCAGGCCCTGTGTTTCCTCGCCGGCGCCAACTCGATCTTCTATGGCGAAAAACTGCTGACCACGCCGAATCCCGCGGCGATGCACGATAAGGTATTGTTTGAGAAGCTGGGCATTCAGCCCGTCTGAGTTTTGTTTGCGCGCGCCATGACAGTGGAACTGCAGGCGGTCGTCATGCATCGAGATAAAACTGGAACCTATCTCAAATTTAACACCGAATCGCCAAGCGCAGCAATTTTGAGATAGGTTCTCGTGAAAACAACACTTCAGCAATTTCTGGACACCCAGAAGGCCAATCACCTTTATCGCGCGCGCGCCGTTGTCGATAGTCCGCAAGCTGCCGAGTTGCTCATCGATGGTAAGTCGTATCTGAATTTTTGCAGTAATGACTACCTCGGTCATGCCAATCATCCCAAACTTGCCGAGGCATTTATCAATGGCGTGCGTCAATACGGTGTAGGCAGTGGCGCCTCGCACCTGATCAGCGGACACAGCCGTGCGCATCACGAACTGGAAGAGGCGCTGGCGGCGTTTGTCGGCCGGCCCCGCGCATTATTATTTTCGACTGGCTATATGGCGAACCTCGGTGTCATCAGCGCACTTTTAAACAAAGGTGATCATGTCTTCGAGGATCGGATCAATCATGCATCCCTGCTGGACGGTGGTCTGTTGTCGCAGGCGCGTTTGCAGCGTTATCTACATGCGGATGCCCGTGACTTATTAAATAAATTAGGCGCGAGCAAGGCGCAGACCAAACTGGTTGCCAGCGACGGTGTGTTCAGCATGGATGGCGATCTGGCGCCGGTGAAGGCGCTGGCCAGCGCCGCCCAGCGTCACAATGCCTGGCTGATGATCGATGATGCCCATGGCCTGGGTGTTGTCGGCGAGCGGGGCCGTGGTGTGCTGGAGCTGTTGTCTATTACCAATGCAGAGGTACCGATCCTGGTTGGTACCTTGGGCAAGGCGTTCGGTACCTTCGGTGCCTTTGTGGCCGGCAATGACGACTTGATTGAAACGCTGATACAAAAGGCGCGTAGCTATATCTATACCACGGCCTTGCCACCGGCTATCGCCGTCGCGACCCTGGCAAGTCTGCGTTTGATCGATGACGAGGCCTGGCGGCGGGATCGCCTGCGCGAGAATGTCCGGCTATTCCGTGAACTCGCTAGTCAAGCGAAGATCCCCTTGAGTGATTCGGAAACCGCGATTCAACCGGTAATCCTCGGTGATGTCGAACCGACACTGCAGGTGAGTCATGGACTCAAACAGCAGGGCATACTGGTGACCGCGATTCGCCCGCCGACGGTCCCGCAAGGCACGGCACGTCTGCGCATCACGATGAGTGCGGAGCATACCTCTGCACAGATCACGCGCTTGATCGAGACGTTACACACCTTGGGTGTCGGACAATGATGGCGCCACAGTCTGAATTGATCCATGTCGATAGCAGCGGCAGTGGCCGTCCTATTGTGATGCTGCATGGCTGGGGTATGCATGGCGGCATGTTCAAACCCCTGGTGGACGCATTCACGCGCAAGCATTCTGTTGCGACCGTGGATTTGCCCGGGCATGGCTTCAGTGCCGGTTTCGATCACGTTGCGGACCCGACACGGCATGCTGACTATCTCGTGACACAATTGTCCGCCTTGTTCGAACAAGGCGTAACACTGGTAGGCTGGTCGCTGGGCGGTTTGCTGGCGCAGTCTATCGCGGCGCAGTATCCACAATATGTCAGGCGATTGGTCTTGGTGTGCAGTACGCCGTCTTTCGTGGAGCGTGAGGACTGGAAATACGCAATCGATAACGCCGTGTTGCGGTTATTTGCAGAGAACCTGCTACGCGATTACGAAGGGACCCTGTCACGCTTTCTTGCCTTGCAGTTTCTGGGATCGCAGGATCAGAAGACACAGTTACGCCGTGCCCGGGATTTAGTGTTTTCTCGCCGACAGCCGCAACCCGCGATGTTGCAACAGGGCCTGCAACTGCTCGAGCAAGCAGATTTACGCACGCAGCTTGACAAGATTACCTGTCCGACGCTGATCATTAATAGTGAGCGCGATACTTTGGTGCCACCGGCGGCGGCACAATACCTTGCCGAACACTTGCCGAATGGGCGCAGTGTGATTATCAAGGGCGCCGGGCATGCGCCCTTTCTTTCGCACACAGCGACGGTAACGCAGTTTATGGAACGTTTTATTCATGAAGATTGACAAGCACCAGACGCAACGGTCCTTTGCGCGCGCGGCGGAACAGTATGATGCGGCAGCCGTGTTGCAACGTGAAGTCGGTAATCGTCTGCTGGAACGCCTGGACTATATTCGGGTCAATCCCGCGACAATTCTTGATGTCGGTGCCGGCACCGGGTACTGCACGGCGCTGCTACAGAAAAAATACCCCAAGGCGCATATCCTGGCGCTGGATATTGCACAGGCGATGTTGCTGCATGCCCGCAGTAAAACCTCCTGGTGGTCACGTCTGCGTAATAAAACCGATTATGTCTGTGCCGATGCCGAGACTTTACCGTTGGCGGATCATTGCGTGGATATGGTGTTTTCCAATCTGACCTTGCAATGGGTAAACGATCTGGACACTACCCTGCGTGAATTCGCCCGGGTGCTACGTCCGGGCGGGATGATCCTCTTTTCAACTTTCGGACCGGATACCTTAATGGAGTTGCGTGAGGCCTGGCAGGCAGTAGATGCGTTTACCCATGTGAATGCCTTTATCGATTTGCACGATATCGGCGATACCATGATGCGGGTAAGACTTGCGGAACCGGTCATGGATGCCGAGCGCTTTACGCTGACCTATCCGGATGTGTATTCCCTCATGCGCGAGCTCAAGGCCATCGGCGCGCACAATGTCACGCATGAACGCGCGCGTGGCCTCACCGGGAAAACCCGGATCAGGCGCGTCGAACAGGAATACGAACGTTTCCGGCACGCAGACGTGTTGCCCGCCAGCTATGAAGTGGTCTATGGCCACGCGTGGGCGCCGGTGCAGCAACAGCCCGGTGTGGTGAACATCACACTCGAGCAGATTCATAAACCTGTTGCGTAGCGCTACTCCATGTCATCGCTTTTTGTCACAGGTACGGATACCGGGGTTGGCAAGACCTGGGTGACATGCGCCCTGATCCGTCAGTTCATCGCCGAAGGCTTGCGTGTCGTGGGGATGAAACCGGTCGCCAGCGGCGCGGAGATGCATGCTGGAAGATTACGTAACGAAGATGCCTTGCAGCTCATGAGGGCATCAAATGTCGATGCGCCGTATGAATATGTGAATCCCTATTGCTTCGCGCCACCGATCGCCCCTCACCTCGCGGCGAAACAGGAGGGGATCGTCATTTCGATTGCTGCCATTCAAGACGCGTACCAGCAATTGTCCGCCCTGGCGGATGTGGTGGTGGTCGAAGGTGTGGGCGGTTGGCTGGTTCCGATCAGTGACACGCAGACAATGGCGGATCTGGTGGCGCGACTAGACTTGCCTGTGGTGATGGTAGTGGGTATGCGACTGGGATGTCTGAATCACGCACTGTTAACCGCAGCACAAATCCAGCAACGTGCAATCCCGCTTCGCGGCTGGATCGCCAATACACTCGATCCTGCGATGCCCGTACTCAACGAAAACATCGACACACTCAACAAAATGATCCACGCACCTATGTGTGGCGTCATGCCCTACCTGGATACAGCAACAAGCACCGCACAAATGCGCATCGATATGCATTATTTGTTACAGAAATCGTCATAACGATCTCCGCTTGGCAAATACTTGCAAAGAATGTATGTTTTATTCCCGATGTTGTATGGGGTTAACACTGCTATATAAGTCCTTTCTAATTTTATTATTAGAATATTAGTCTGAAATAATATATTTAGAGGTTATACACCCATTTCTAGATTTTTTATTGCAGCCTATAAGGCCATGCTATAGCATCCCGCCAACACAATTTGCCTGCTCTCAGTAACGAAATTTAAAGAGGCGCTAAAAATGGCAAATGCATTTCGAGAACAAAAAAGATTACAAAGCATTGCTCGCCTGGAGTCGGCAGAAGCGGTGCATAAGATAAAACGCTTTCCTTTTTAAAAGTCCTAACCAAGAGGTAGAGGTATGTCGGCAAGTAAAACAATCAAAAAGCTCGTGGGCTTGCTGGGCGCCATACTCACATTGTCGCCTGCAGCCGCTATGGCAGATTTCGAACTTAATCTCCATCAAGGTGTTACCAAGATCAGCCATGAGATCTACGACATCCATATGCTCGTACTCTGGATTGTGACCATCGTCGGCATACTCGTGTTCGGTGTGATGATTTATTCCATCATCAACCACCGCAAGTCAAAAGGCGTGAAGCCTGCGACCTTCCACGAAAGCACAGTCGTGGAAGTTATCTGGACAATCATTCCCTTCGTCATTCTTGTTGCCATCGCTGTACCGGCAACCAAGACCTTGCTGGAAATGGATGACATGAGCCATCCGGACGTCAACATCAAGGTGGTCGGCTGGCAGTGGAAATGGGAATACGACTATCTCGACAACGGCGTGCGCTTCTTTTCAAATCTTGCGGAATCCTCCGTGAAGGCCAGTCAGCTGCACTCAGGGGCCGATGTGACCAAGGTCGATCATTACCTGCTTGATGTGGATCACCCGCTGGTGGTGCCGGTTGGCAAGAAGGTGCGCCTGTTGATCACGGGTAATGACGTTATTCACTCCTGGTGGGTACCGCAGCTGGGTGTGAAGCATGACGCGATTCCGGGTTACATCAATGAAAGCTGGTTCCGTGCGGATAAAGAAGGTGTTTATCGCGGCCAATGTGCGGAGCTGTGCGGCAAGGGCCACGGCTTTATGCCGATTGTGGTGAAGGTGGTATCGGAAAACGACTACAACACCTGGGTTGAGGAGCAGAAGAAGGCCGCCGCTGCCGCCGCGCAGGACGTCAACAAGGTGTACACCAAGGAAGAGCTGATGAAGCATGGTGAAGCGATCTACAATAAAGATTGCGCGGCCTGTCACCAGCCTAACGGCATGGGCCTGCCGGGCGTCTTCCCTGCATTGGCGGGCAGCAAGACGGTGGATGGCCCGATTGAAGGCCATTTGCATACGGTTATTTTCGGCAGACCGGGTACCGCGATGCAGGCGTTCGGCAAGCAGCTGAGTGCCTACGATATCGCTGCGGTAGTCACGTTTGAGCGGAATTCATTCGGCAATCACATGGGTGACATGGCGCAACCGTCAGATGTCATCACTGTTGAGAAAAGTTCTAAGTAATCTGGGCGAACGGAGGTTTATAGCAATGAGTGATCATCATCATCCGACCGGGATCAAGCGTTGGTTGTTCACCACCAACCACAAGGACATCGGCACCTTATATCTCTGGTTCTCCTTTATCATGCTGCTCATCGGCGGTTCCATGGCCATGGTAATTCGTGCTGAGCTGTTCGAGCCGGGCATGCAGTTCGTTGATCCGAACTTCTTCAACATGATGACGACCCTGCACGGTCTGATCATGGTGTTCGGCGCCATCATGCCGGCCACGGTCGGTCTGGCAAACTGGCTGGTGCCGATGATGATCGGTGCGCCCGACATGGCCTTGCCGCGTATGAACAACTGGAGTTTCTGGATCCTGCCGTTTGCGGCCTTCATGCTGGTTTCACCGATGTTTATGGGTGGTGATTTCTTTGCAGGCCAGGGCCCGAACTTCGGCTGGACCTTCTATGAGCCGTTATCCGGTCAATACGGCAAGCTCGGTTACTTTATCTTTGCAATCCACTTGCTGGGTATTTCTTCCATCATGGGCTCGATTAACATCATCGCGACCATCCTCAACATGCGCGCCCCGGGCATGACCCTGATGAAGATGCCGATGTTCGTCTGGACCTGGCTGATCACTGCGTTCCTGCTGATCGCCGTGATGCCGGTGCTTGCCGGTGCCGTGACCATGATGCTGACGGATAAATACTTCGGTACGTCATTCTTCGATGCCGCCGGCGGTGGTGACCCTGTATTGTTCCAGCACGTGTTCTGGTTCTTCGGTCACCCTGAGGTGTACATCATGATTCTGCCGGCCTTTGGTATCGTGTCGCAGATCATTCCGACCTTCGCGCGCAAGAAGCTGTTCGGTTATGCCTCCATGGTGTATGCGACTGCCGCGATTGCATTCCTGTCGTTCATCGTGTGGGCGCACCACATGTTCGTCGTAGGCATGCCGGTTGCCGGTGAACTGTACTTCATGTATGCCACCGTGATGATCGCGGTACCGACCGCGGTGAAGGTCTTCAACTGGGTAGCGACCATGTGGCGCGGTTCCATGACCTTCGAAGTACCGATGCTGTGGGCCATCGCCTTCGTCTTCCTGTTCACCATCGGCGGCTTTACCGGCCTGATGCTGGGTGTCGCGCCGGCTGACTTCCAATATCACGATACCTACTTTGTGGTGGCGCACTTCCACTATGTATTGGTGACCGGCGCCTTGTTCGCGATTCTCGGTGGCGTGTACTACTGGCTGCCGAAGTGGACCGGCCATATGTACAACGAGAAATTATCCAAGCTGCATTTCTGGCTGTCTGCCATCGCGGTAAATGTCCTGTTCTTCCCGCAGCACTTCCTTGGTCTGGAAGGCATGCCGCGCCGGATTCCGGACTATTCACCGATTTTTGCCGACTGGAACATGGTGTCGTCTATCGGTGGCTTCGTCTTCGGCGCCAGCCAGTTGCTGTTCCTCTATATCGTGATCAAAACCATTCGTGGCGGCGAGAAGGCGACAGCCCAGGTTTGGGATGGAGCGGAAGGTCTGGAATGGACGATTCCGTCACCGGCGCCATACCACACGTTTGAGACGGCACCGGAAATCAAGTAGGAACCCGCGGTTCGCCGGACTTGTCCGGCGAACCGCTTTAGCAGTATGCAGGTTGTAATGAAGCAGGAACAAGATGCAAAGACCCGGCGCGGTATCATGATTACCGTGGTGGTGGTGGCAGGAATGGCAATCGCATTTTATGCCGTATTTGTAATGATGCACTGGAAGTGATGAGCAAGACACAAACCAAGAACCGTAGAGTTGTCGTGGTGTTGATGGTTGCGGTCATCGGCATGTTCGGTTTTGGTTTCGCGCTGGTGCCGCTTTACAACGTATTCTGCGATGCGTTTGGAATAAACGGGCGCATTACCAGTATCGAAAACGGTACTTATCAGGCCAGCGCTATCGCGAAACAAACTGTACTGCACGGGGGAATCGATAAAACCCGTCAGGTGACCATGCAGTTCCTGGTGACAGACAATCGGGCCCTGGATTTGGAGTTTCGTCCACTGATACGACAGGTGGAGGTCAATCCCGGTGAGGTCAAGGAAGTTGCTTATTACGTCAAGAACCTCTCGGATAAGGAAATGGTGGTTCAGGCCATACCGAGCGTGTCACCCGGCGTAGCCACCAAGTATCTCGCCAAGATTGAATGCTTCTGTTTCTCCAAGCAGGTACTTAAACCGGGTGAGGCGAAATCAATGCCGTTGCGGTTTGTTGTGGATAGCAGCATTCCCAGGAATATACCGATACTGACTTTGAGCTACCGCTTTATCGAACTGAAGCAAACAGCCAGTACCAGTAAAGAGTCGAATAACGAATTACTATTAAAGCGCAAAGAGGGGTAAACATGTCAGAACAAAAATATTATTTGCCCGAACCAAGCTATTGGCCGCTCATTGGCTCACTTGGTTTGTTCGCCACCACGTTTGGTTTTGCACATGCACTGGTGACGGGTAACGGCGGCGTTGGCAATCTGACCGTGATGTATATCGGTCTTGCGATTATTGCCTTCATGATGTTCGGCTGGTTTGGCACGGTCATTCGCGAAAGCGAAGGCGGAAAATACAATGCTCAGGTCGATACGACCTTCCGCATGGCGATGATGTGGTTCATCTTTTCCGAAGTCATGTTTTTTGCCGCCTTCTTCGGTGCCCTGTTTTATGCACGTCAGTTATCCGTACCCTGGTTGGGCGGCGCGGATCCGGCTACACACCAGTATCTGTGGAACAAGTTTTCCTCGACCTGGCCGCTGCTGAATACACCGGATCCGGGCAAGTTCCCGTCGCCTAAAGGCGTGATTGAAGCCAGCGGTATTCCTTTGCTGAATACCATTATCCTGTTGAGTTCCAGTGTGACTGTGACCCTGGCGCATCACGCGCTGAAGGCGAACAAGCGTGGTGCACTGAATTTCTGGTTGCTGGTGACGGTTGTTTTGGGCTTTAGCTTCCTGGGTTTCCAGATCCACGAATATGCGCATGCCTATGAAGCTCTGGACCTGAAACTGAGCAGCGGCATCTACGGCACGACATTCTTCATGTTGACCGGCTTCCACGGTCTGCACGTCACTATCGGCGCCACGATGTTGACCATCATGTTGCTCCGTTGTCTCAAGGGGCACTTCAAACCGGACCATCACTTTGCGTTTGAGGCGGCCTCCTGGTACTGGCACTTTGTGGACGTTGTATGGGTCGGCCTGTTTATTTTTGTTTACTGGATATAAAAAAATATTAACGCCAGGGAGATTTGGGGCGCCAACGCCGTTGGCGCCCTTTTATTTTCAAACAGGCGGTGACGAAATGCTGAAGAGAGGATATTTCTATTTACCGTGCTCGAGAGCGGACTTGTTTTTGTAGTCAAACGGTGAATAGTTCGGGTGAATCAAGCCGGCTTTATAGCTGATCAGCAGAATCAGGATGAGCAGGATAGAGAGAGCGACACGCATGGTTAACGCACGTACTGTACGATTGGATTGTCCACGGTCCTTGACCAGTGTGTACAAGGCCACGAACAGACTGACGATGATCAGGAACAGCAATCCCAGTATGATGATTTTCATGATTAACTCCGTGCGGGATAGACACTCAGTATAAACAATCTGCTTGTGCATGCGAATCGGAAAATATCAGTTCAAACCGCGCCTGATCCCATCACTACTGGTGGTAGTGTTGTTCCCCTTGCTATTGCGGCTTGGCTTCTGGCAGTTGGCGAGGGCGGATCAAAAGCGCGTTATTCTCGCAAATCAACACGCGAAGATGGATTTACCGCCATTACCGATTGTGCAGAGAGTAGGTGCGAACGATGATCTGGAATATCGCCATTTGCAGGTCAGCGGGACCTTTCTCGATAAGTACCAGATCTTCATCGATAACAAGGTCTCTCAAGGACAGGCTGGCTACGACGTGGTGACACCGCTCCGGATCAAGCAAACGAATCAGGTGGTACTGGTGGATAGAGGCTGGGTGCCTCTCGGCAATTCGCGTGCGGAGTTACCGCATATCGATACGCCTGATCAGGAGGTCACGCTTACCGGTATCGCCGATTACCATACCAAGGACGTTGTGTCTTTCGGTGCTGCTAATCGCAGTAATCAGGGTTGGCCTGCCGTCGTACGTTGGGTCGATATCCAGGAGATTCAGGCAGAGACGAAACTGGATCTGGCGCCGTTTATGTTGCTGCTGGATCCAAAGGAAAGATACGGCTTTGTTCGCAACTGGCAATTCGTGAACATGCCGCCGGCAAAGCATGTCAGTTATGCCGTGCAGTGGTTTACCATGGCACTGGTGCTATTGGTGATTTATATCGTGGTCAATACAAAACGTATTCATGAATCCGGAACGCAAGATGAATGACAGGCAAGCGGTAAATCGTTCGCGGGCCAAGCTGCTGTTGTTACTGGCGGTGTTTTTATTGCCCATCGTGGCAGCGTATGTGATTCATAAAAATCCGGAATGGATGCCGAAATCGACGAAAAATTACGGTGTCCTGTACAAACCCACGATCAATCTCAAGTCATTCACCATGCAAACGGTGGACGGCAAGGCGTTTGATCTGGACAAGCTGCGCGGCAAGTGGTCACTGATATACATCGGTGCCGGAAGCTGCGATCGGGCCTGTGAAGAGACCCTTATCAAGGCCCGCGATGCGCGCTGGGGGCAGGGTACCGAGGCAGGCCGTATCAATTACTACTATGTGCTGGATGCGGATAAGTTCACGGGAGACCTGAGCAAACTGGAAAAGAATTATCCGGGCATGATTTTCCTGCACGGTGACGAGCAACAGCGCATGCAGTTGCTGCAACAATTTCAGGTTGATAAAAACCAGCAGCCAGGCAGTGACAATCGGTTATACCTGGTCGATCCGGCCGGCGTGCTGCTGATGCACTATCCGTACGGTTTTCGTCATATCGGTTTGATGGAAGATTTGAAATACCTGTTGAAGTGGTCGCAACTGGGTTAATCGCGTTGCGTAATTTTATTCAAGACTAAAGCGGGATCGAAGCCTATGAAAACGATGCATGATCATGTGAATCCAGGCCGGGTACATTTAATCTCTGCCAGCTGTCGTGACTATTACGAGCTGTGCAAGCCGAAGGTAGTGTTCCTGATCGTGTTTACCGCCATCGTCGGTATGTTTCTCGCCTCTCCCGGTATGGTGCCGCTGCAACCGCTGATCTTCGGCACCCTGGGCATCGGTCTCGCTGCGGCTTCCGCGGCGGCAATCAACCAGTTGGTCGATCAGCAGGTCGATTCCATCATGGGCCGGACCAGCAAGCGGCCGCTGCCCACGGGCCATCTCACCAAGAACCAGGCGCTGATCTTCGCGGTGATCGTCGGCATTATCGCGATGCTGATCCTGGTATTTCTGGTGAACGTGATTACCGCGGTGCTGACCTTCTTCTCCCTGATTGGCTACGCCGTGATCTATACCATGTTCCTGAAACGGGCCACGCCGCAGAACATCGTCATCGGCGGTGCTGCCGGCGCCGCACCACCGATCCTCGGTTGGTCCACGGTCACCGGCACGATCGATCCCAACAGCCTCCTGTTATTTTTGATTATCTTCGCCTGGACACCGCCGCACTTCTGGGCGCTGGCGATTCACCGGCGCGATGAATATGCCAAAGTGGATATACCGATGCTGCCGGTGACCCATGGCGTGCAATTCACACGTCTGCATGTCCTGCTCTATACCATTATATTGTGCGCGGTAACGTTGTTGCCGTATCTGGTGCGAATGAGTGGCCTCATCTATCTGGTTAGCACATTGATCCTCAACGGTATTTTCCTGTCCTACGCTATCCGTCTGATGGCGGGCAAGCAGCCTTCGATCGCGATGAAAACATTTGGTTATTCAATCCTTTATTTGATGTTGTTGTTCGCGGCGCTGCTGATTGACCATTATGTGCTGATACTGCCTTCCCTAAATCCGTAAGCAAATGTCCCGCGAAAATCTAAGTCATTGAATTTGTCATGCATTAAACTGACAAATTGTCCGGCGACATCTTGATCCCATATTTCCTGCTAATTACAATATCAGGATATTCTGAATTTCTATAAACACCCGCATGCTTGGCCGCGGGTGTTTTTTTGACTGGAATACTTGCTGTGGTGTCCGATACTGAATATCCGCAGAGGAATGTTTAACTCAATCAGGCTACGGGGTCAGAAAATATGTCAGCGATAAGTCAAACCTCCGTTCAACCCTATAACTACGACATCGTACGCAAGTTCGCGTTTATGGCCGTTGTCTGGGGCGTCATCGGCATGCTGGTCGGCGTGTATATCGCCATGGAACTGGCCTGGCCCATGTTCAACTTTGATATACCCTACATCACCTTCGGACGCCTGCGGCCGGTGCATACCACGCTGGTGATTTTCGGTTTTGGAGGCAGCGCCCTGTTTGCGACCTCGTATTACGTCGTGCAGCGTACCTGCCAGGTTCGGCTCAATTCCGATTTCATGGCCAACCTGACCTTCTGGGGCTGGCAACTGGCAATCGGTATCTCCGCCCTCGGTTACACCCTGGGCTACACCGAATCGCGTGAATACGCCGAGATGGTCTGGCCGGCGGACATCCTGATTGCCGTGACCTGGGTGATTTATTTCATTGTCTATGTCGGTACCCTGGCGAGACGTTCGCAACCGCATATTTACGTCGCAAACTGGTTCTACGTCGCCTTCATTCTTGCCACCGGCATCCTGCATATCTTCAACAACATCGAAATTCCCGTCAGCCTCTTCAGCCTCAAGTCCTACAGCATCCACTCCGGTGTGCAGGACGCCATGACGCAATGGTGGTACGGGCACAACGCCGTCGGTTTCTTCCTGACGGCCGCGTTCCTGGGGATGATGTACTACTTCGTACCGAAACAGGCAGGCCGGCCGGTGTATTCCTATCGCCTGTCCATCATCCACTTCTGGGCCCTGATCTTCCTGTACATGTGGGTAGGTGCGCACCACCTGCACTGGACCGCATTGCCGGACTGGACCTCGACGCTGGCAGCGACCTTCTCGATCCTGTTATTGCTGCCGTCCTGGGGCGGCATGATCAACGGCATCATGACCCTGTCTGGCGCCTGGGACAAACTGCGTAGCGACCCGGTTATCCGTTTCCTGATCGTTGCCCTGTCGTTCTACGGCATGTCGACCTTTGAAGGCCCGTTGATGTCACTCAAGAGCGTGAACGCGCTGTCTCACTACACCGACTGGACCATCGGTCACGTGCATTCCGGTGCGCTGGGTTGGGTAGCCATGGTGACCTTCGGTTCGTTCTATCACATGGTGCCGCGTCTGTGGGAAACCCGCATGTACTCCCAGCGCCTTGTCTACATCCACTTCTGGCTGGCGACCATCGGCATCGTTCTGTATATCAGCGCCATGTGGGTGGCCGGTATCGGTCAGGGTCTGATGCTGCGTGCATTCGACCAGTACGGCAACCTGGCTTACACCTTTGTTGAAGCGGTCAACTTCGTACATAAGCCGTACGTGGTGCGCGCCGTGGGTGGCATGTTCTTTGTCGTCGGTATGATCCTGATGGCATATAACGTGTTCATGACGATTCGTCAGGGTCGCAATGAACAGGCGGAAATCGAAGCCAAGCTCGCGGATAAGCTGGCCAAAGCTGGTGCATAGAGGTTGTCATAAATGAAACACGAAAAAATAGAAACACACGCTGGTTTATTGGTCATCCTCACCATGATCGTCATCAGTATCGGCGGTCTGGTGGAAATCGTGCCGCTGTTCTATGTGAAGGACACGATTGAAGAAGTGAAGGTGAACGGTATCGAGACGATTCATCCGTACACCCCGCTGCAGCTCGCTGGCCGCGATATCTATCAGCGTGAAGGTTGTTACCTGTGCCATTCGCAGATGATCCGTCCGTTCCGTGATGAAAAGCTGCGCTACGGTCACTACTCGCTGGCAGCGGAATCACAATACGATCACCCGTTCCAGTGGGGCTCGAAACGTACAGGTCCTGACCTGGCTCGCGTTGGCCACAAGTATTCCAACGAATGGCATGTGCAACACCTGACAGCCCCGCGTTCCGTCGTGAAGGAATCCATCATGCCGGATTACCCCTGGTTGATTAAGACCGACCTGAAATACAACGATATCGACGAACACATGCGCGCACTGCGCAAGACCGGTGTGCCGTACAGCATTACCGAAAAAGAATACGAGGCGAACGTCAAGCGTTTCGGCAAGGACATTGCCGATGAGCTGGATATCAACAAGGCGGATGACAACCTGTTGAAAGAGGCCGAGGACAACAACTACGACGGGATTCCGGGTCGTGTTACCGAAATGGATGCCCTGGTTGCCTATCTGCAGGTCCTTGGCACCATGGTTGACTTCAGCAAGTTCGAAGACGGTCACTTTGCCAAGTACCGTTAGGGGCGGGCATGCATGCAGGAATTTTTTGAATGGTTCACGCACATGGAAAACACCAAGCCGTTTGCGCTGGTGCTTTACTTCGTGACATTCGTTGGCATCCTCGTTTATCTGTTCCTTGGCAGAGAACGCAGTGAGCGCATCGAAAGTCATAAGAACATTCCGCTGGATGATGACTAACAACTAATTGAGACTCAGGCAGGCAAGACAACATGAGCAACGAAAAATCAAAACAGACAGTACAGACTACTGGTCACTCGTGGGACGGTGATCTCCAGGAATTCAACAACCCGTTGCCGACCTGGTGGCTTTGGGGTTTCTACGCCACGGTCGTGTTTGCTGTCGTGTACTGGTTTTTGTATCCGGCCTGGCCTGTCGGCACCAGTTTCACCAAGGGTATCGGTAACCAGATCGAATACACCACCAAGGAAGGCAAGGTGGTGAAGACGCACTGGAATACCCGTGCCTTGTACGAAGAAGAGATGCAAGTCGCGCGTGAACAGCAGGCGACCTATCTGGCCAAATTGAAGGATGCCAGCTTCGAAGAGATCCTGAACGACCCGCAGAAGCGTGGCTTCGCCTTGTCCTTTGCCAAGGTATTGTTCGCTGACAACTGTGCGGCCTGTCACCAGGCCGGTGGTGCCGGTATCGTCGGCAAATATCCGAACCTGGCGGACGACTCCTGGTTATGGGGTGGCACCTTCCAGCAGATCGACACCACGATCACCGAAGGCCGCCACGGCAACATGCCTTCTTTCGCCGGTCGTCTCACGCCAGCACAGATGGATGAGGTGAGTGAATTTGTCCTGAGCCTGTCCGGTCAGGCGGTGGACGTGGCCAAGGTCAAACTGGGCGACAAGCTTTTCCATGGTGAGGCCGGCTGTTTTGCCTGTCATACCAATGCGGGTACCGGTAACATCATGATGGGCTCCGCCAACCTGACCGATCAAATCTGGACCATTGCCCAGATTCATCCGGGCATGACCCACGATCAGAAGCAGCAGGCGATCATTCAGGTGATCACGCATGGTGTCAGCCGCACGATGCCGACCTGGAAGCATCGTCTGACCCCGCTGCAAATCAAGATGCTGGCGTTTTACGTCCACGAGTTGGGTGGTGGCAAGTAAGCGACATTCGTACATTGGCGTCCATACGGTTGCGAGCACCGGGCTAGATGGTGGACGCTAGACAATGGCGGATGAGCAGGCGCTTTATCAGAAACGAATACCGATATTCCCGCGTTCGGTAAAGGGCCGCTACCGCTCACTCAAATATTTCATTTTGTTCGTCGCCTACGCGGTCTATTTTTTACTGCCGTGGGTACCGTGGTCGCGTCTCGATGGCCCCAGCCAGACCGTCCTGTTCGATATCGTCGAACGCCGTTTCTATATTTTCAACCTGACGGTCTATGCCCAGGATATCTTCTGGCTGGCGGGTTTTCTCATTGTTGCCGCGTTTCTGCTGTTCTTCGTCACCGGTATCGCGGGTCGCGTGTTCTGCGGTTATTTCTGTTTTCAGACACTGTGGACGGATGTCTATCAGCTGATCGAACGCCTGGTGCAGGGCGAACGCAATGCACGGATCAAACTGGCGTCCTCACCCTGGACCGCCAACAAGATCACGCGCATGAGCCTGACCTGGTTGTTGTGGTTGCTGGTCGCCTTCTGGACCGGATTTTCTTTCACCCTGTATTGGGGCAGGGCGCCGCAGTTATTCATCGACTTTTTCACCGGCCATGCGCCGTTTCCCGCCTACGCCACCACACTGTTCCTGACCGCGACGACGTTTGTCATGGCGGGCCTGGCGCGCGAACAGGTCTGTACCTACATGTGCCCCTATGCGCGTTTTCAAAGCGCAATGTTCGATCAGGATACCCTGATCGTCGCGTATGACGAGAAGCGCGGCGAACGCGGTTGCGGACGCGCCAAGCCGGAAAAGGGGATGCTGGAACAACAGCAGCGTATCGACAAAGACGTGGGCGATTGTATCGACTGCGGTTATTGCGTACAGGTGTGTCCGGTCGGTATCGATATTCGTAACGGCATGCAATATCAGTGTATTACCTGTGCCTTGTGCGTGGATGCCTGCAACACGATCATGAGTTCAATCAAGTATCCGACCGGGCTGATTCGCTACACGTCGGAAAACGAATTGCAGGGTAAGCGTACCAACTGGTTCAAGTTTAAAAACATCGGGTACGCCGTGGCTATCCTGGTTGTGATCGGTCTGCTAAGCTGGAGCATCAGTCACCGCTCCTTGCTCGAAATGAGCGTTCATCAGGTCCGCCAGCCGCTCTACGTCATGTTATCCGATGGCAGCATTCAAAACCGCTATACCATCAAGATCAACAACAAGCAGCCTAAGGCGGTCACGTATCGTCTGACGGTGAAGGATCTGCCCGACGCGCACTGGGAGGTACGGCCCACGGAGAACATCAGCCTGGGGCCGAGTGAAAGCGCCAGCTTCGAAGTCCGTGTCTGGCTGAAGCCCGGCGCCGACACCGAGCACGACAAGGATTTTGAGTTTGTGCTGGAACAGGAAGGTACCGACAAACCCCTGGTCAGCGCCGAAGTCGATTTTTATATTCCGCATTCCATGAGGTAATCACATGAGCCTGTTAATCACCCTGCCTGTCGGTATCCTGCTGGTCATCGTGTGTTTCTTTGCGCTGCAGCGTTTCGTCACGATTCGGCCCTTGCGCACCGGTTTTGTTACCGCCGTCTTGACGACCCTTATCTATGTGGGCTTCTCCCTGCGCTTCTGGCAGGGTGGCGACGTGTTTGCCGTTCACATCGCCTTGTATCTGATTACGGTATACATCCTGACGATCACCGGGCATCAGCGTTATACCAGTGGTGAGACAAGCCGTCGTTTGCACTGGGCGCCGGCGGCGATTATCGGATTTTTTGTGGTGATCGTGAGCGTGGACTCGGTCTTTATCGTACTGGCCCAGCGCGGCGTCGGTCCTGACTGGGCGCGACATATCCTGCCGACACCGGAGAGCGGCAATGCGCTCGAATCCCGCTTCCCGGGCGTGGTGAGCCATGACTTTCACGAGAAGGAAGCCGAATTCAATGCCTACCAGGCGGAACGTGCAAAGCAGAAGGCCCTGGGCTGGGAGTCGCGTATCGGCTGGGAAGAGACCGCGACGATCAATCGCGGCAATCGTCTCAAGGTCTCGCTCAAAGATGCACAACAGCAGGCCATCGAAGATGCGACGATCATGGGGCATTTCATGTTTCCCGGTGATGTGAAGCTGGACAAGGTCTTCACCATGCATTCCATTGGCGGCGGGATGTACGCAGCGGACCTGAGCATGGACAGGGCCGGCACCTGGGATCTGGTATTATCGATCGAACGCAACCGCGACAAGCTGGAGTTGCGCACCACCACGACAATAGAGAACCCGCAAGCACAACATGAGTGAGACACCGAGCTGTTTCCACTGCGGCCTGCCTGTACCCAAGGGCAGTCACTATGCGGTGGAGATCGATGGTGAATCCCGGGCGATGTGCTGTCCCGGCTGTCAGGCGGTGGCGCAGGCCATCGTCGACAACGGACTGACCGACTACTACCGCTATCGCACCGAACAGTCACCCATGGCGCGGCAGCTGGTGCCCGAGGTATTGAAGAATCTCGAGCTCTACGATCGCGACGATATCCAGCAGAGTTTTGTCAGTGGCCGTGGCGATTACCGGGAGGCCTCATTAATCCTGGAGGGGATTGTGTGCGCCGCCTGCATCTGGCTCAGCGAACACCACATCATGCAGTTGCCGGGCGTCGTTTCCTTCAGCGTGAATTACGCCACCCACCGCGCGCAGGTCAAATGGGATCAACGCCAGATCCAGCTGAGCGAGATCCTCAAGGCCATCAGTGATATTGGCTATCTCGCACATCCACTGGACCCCAATCGTCAGGAGCAGGTGTACAAGCGGGAAAAATCCGCTGCCTTGCGCCGGCTCGCCGTTGCCGGTGTCGGTGCCATGCAGATCATGATGATCGCCGTCGCCCTGTATGCCAGTGTCGGGCAAGGCATGGATGCCAACCTGAAACTGTTCTTGCGTTGGGTGAGCCTGTTAATTGCGATGCCGGTCATCGCATATTCCGCCAAACCGTTTTTTATCGGTATGTGGCGTGATTTGAAAATGCGCCGGCTTGGCATGGATGTACCGGTGGCCCTCGCCATCGGTGCCGCCTTCGCTGCCAGCGCCTGGGCCACCATCATGCGTCACGGCGAGATCTATTTCGATTCGGTCACCATGTTCACCTTCTTCTTGTTGGCCGGCCGTTTCCTTGAAATGAGCGCACGTCACCGCGCCGGTCAGGCCGCGGAGGAACTGGTAAAACTGATTCCGGCCATGGCGACGCGACTGAGCAGTGACGACAAACAGGAGGTCGTGCCCGTCAGTGAATTACGCCCTGGCGATATCGTGCTGATCAAACCGGGTGAAAGCATCCCTGCCGACGGTATCAGTCTCGGCGGCACCAGCAGTGTTGATGAATCATTGCTGACGGGCGAGAGTTTGCCTATCAGCAAGCACGAAGGCGATCAACTCATCGGTGGCAGCGTGAATATCGAAAGCAACCTGCAGATGCGCGTGCAGCACGTCGGTCAGGATACGGTACTGGCCAGCATTCAGCGCCTGCTGGATCGTGCGCAGTCGGAAAAGCCGCGTCTGGCGGAACTTGCCGATCGGGTTGCCGGTTATTTCGTGGCCGTGTTATTGCTGCTCGCCGTGGCTGTTGGTCTTTACTGGTGGCAAGTACAGCCGCAAGAGGCGTTCTGGATCGTTATCTCGGTGCTGGTGGTTACGTGCCCCTGCGCGCTGTCCCTGGCGACACCCGTGGCATTGACGGCGGCCACCGGCCGGCTGACTCGCGATGGCATTCTGACGACACGTGGTCATGCCCTGGAGACACTCGCGCGCGTTACCGACGTGGTCTTCGACAAGACAGGGACATTGACACGCGGCCAGTTATCCCTGGATCGCATACTGCTGAAAAGCGATGTTAACGAGACGCTATGCCTGCAGATTGCGATGGCGCTGGAACGTCATTCCGAACATCCATTGGCAAAGGCCATCCTGCAGTCCCGTTCCGATCTGGCTGCGCTGCCGGCAGAGCAGGTCCAGGCGATCCCCGGACAGGGTCTGCGCGGCACCATTGCCGGTAAACGTTACATCATCGGGAATCCCGGTTTTATCGCGCAGCATCTCAATCAAGTCGCGCAGCAGGAACATACGCATACCACGGTGGTGTTGGCGGATGCACAACGGGTGCTGGCGGAATTTATCTTCAGTGACCAGTTACGGCCCGGCGTGGCGCAGGCGATTGCAGGATTGAAGCAACTGGGTTGCCGTGTGCATTTGTTCAGTGGTGATCGCAAGGCCGTGGTGCAACGTACCGCAGAAGAGATAGGGATTGATCACGCCACTGGCGAGATGACCCCGGCCGACAAGCTGTCACAATTACACGCCCTGCAGGAGTCGGGTGCGGTGGTGGCGATGGTGGGCGATGGCGTTAACGATGCGCCGGTGCTGGCAGGTGCCCAGGTCTCGCTCGCCATGGGTAGCGGGACCCAGATTGCCCAGGCCAGTGCCGACATGGTGCTGCTTAGCGAAGACCTCGGGCAGATGGTCGATGCGCTCCAGGTGGCCCGCCAGACCCGGCGGATTATTCGGGAGAATTTGGCCTGGGCTGTGGTCTATAACCTGGTGGCACTTCCCCTGGCGGCGGCTGGATGGGTGGCGCCGTGGATGGCGGCCATCGGTATGTCGGTCAGCTCACTGCTGGTGGTCTTAAATGCGCTGCGTTTGACGCAGCGCAGTAAAAAACCGGTGGCTGGCGATAAACTGCTCCCCGCAATGAAAACAGGATGACACATCATGACGATACTTTACCTGCTGATTCCTTTGGGCCTGGTCCTGCTGGCGGTGGCGATCTGGGCGTTCATGTGGGCGGTGCGCAGCGGCCAGTTTGACGACCTTGAAGGTCCGGCGCATCGGATTTTGATGGACGACGATGATCCACGGATTCCGGGCAGGAAAAGCGACGACAAGGACGCCTTGCCAGCCGATAAAGAGTAAATTAGAATTCACTAATATTTTTGTACCGAGGTGCCACAATGAAAGAGATGTTTACCTTCCAGAACTTTCCCATGGTAATAGTCGTTGCCTTGGTGGTCCTTGCGTATCTCAGTTTCTTCAGCGTGGTTCTGTAGTCTGATCCACCTGTGGTTTGCTGCCACTTTCCGCTTTTTGATACCAGATCTACCCTAAAATCTCGCTACGGCTATGAGGCTCGTGCGCTAAGCTAATGCTTTTGCGTATTTTTCCGCTAACGTCCCTATGACACAGCGGAATCTGCGAGTCTCGGGTATCCCTTTCCCTCTCGGCAGCGACTCCTGGCGACGGGGGTGGCGTGGCCTGCTGTTTTTCCTGATTTTATTGATCCCGGCCCTCACCAGGGCGGAGGCCGTGCCGGATGTGCGGGTGCTCATCGATATCTCCGGCAGCATGAAGCAGAACGACCCCAAAAACCTGCGTGCCCCGGCATTACGCATGCTGGTGGGACTGATGCCCGAGGGGACACGTAGTGGTGTCTGGACCTTCGGGCAGTACGTCAATATGCAGGTGCCACTGGGGAAGGTCGATCAGGCCTGGAAGAACAAGGCCATGGCGGAGGCAGGGAAGATCAGTTCGCACGGTTTGTACACTAACATCGAAGCTGCAGTCACCAAGGCGACACCGGACTGGACCCGCCCGGACCCCGCCTATCAACGGCATTTGATTCTGTTGACGGATGGCATGGTCGACGTGGGCAAGGACAGCAAACTTGATGAGGCCTCACGGCAACGTTTACTGCAGGATGTGTTGCCACGACTCGAGGCCGCCGATGTGTCCATTCATACCATTGCCTTGTCGAAAAACGCCGACAAGGAGTTGTTGTCCGCGCTGTCCGCTGCGACCAAAGGTGCCTTCGTGCAGGTGGACAATGCTGACATGTTGCAGCGCGTATTTCTTAAGTTGTTTGAAAAGTCGGTGGCACCGGATGCCCTGCCCATCGAGGACAACAAATTTACCGTCGACAAACACGTCAGCGATTTCACCGTGCTGCTGTTTCGCGCCAAGGATTCTCCTGAAACGGTGTTGATGACGCCGGATGGCAAGCAATGGAAACAGGAATCACATCCGGACAAAGTGAATTGGCACCATGAAGACAGCTATGACCTGATCACCGTGAAACAACCGGCGGCAGGCGAATGGCGTTTGCAGGCCAAGGTCGATCCGGACAATCGGGTCATGATCGTCACCAATCTTCGTTTAAAACTGGACAAGATCCCTAACACCCTGTTACTTGGCGATGATTTCGATGTACGTGCGCGCCTGTTGGAAGACGGTAAAACAGTAGACAAGGAAGCGCTTCTCACCAAAACACAATTTGATCTACGCGAGAACCAGGGCAGTGAAACCGTTGCTACCCGGGTATTAAAAGATGATGGTAAGGCGCCTGACGTCCTCAAAGGTGATGGCGTGTATAGCGCGCAGGTGATGCCACAGGAAAAGCCCGGTGAATTTGAATTTGTCATCACCGCCAGCAGCCTGACCTTCCAGCGCGAGATACACCATACCTTGCAGGTGTATGCCAGTCCCGCAGATTACACCATCACCCAACCAGGGGCTGAACAGCCGTTTGTCCTTGGGGTACAACCACATGCCGGTTTAATCCGGCCGGAAAGTATTTCCATGCAGGTCAAATTATCCGATGGCGAAACACAAATTCTGAAACAGGTCGGCGATCTGGAATGGCAGGCCGGCATTCCGAACAAGTATGCCAATCAGCACATTACTGTCACTCTGGTAGGCAAGCGCTATAATGATCAGGATGTGAAGATGGACTTCGATGAAGTGCTTGCGGTAACAAGTAAACCACAGGCCTTGTCTTTGCTAGCGAAAGCAACGGAAGCCAAGCCGGAACCTGTACACGCACCGGTGGCTCAAGCGGAAGAGACGACGCATGCTGTAACGACAGCGGAGGAACATCACGCAGAGCCAGCGCAGGAGAAGGAACATACGCCTGCGGCAACCAAGAAAGGCTTTAGCTGGACGATCGTGATTATCCTGGTGGTTGGTGTTAACGTCTTATTGATACTTGGCGGTTGGTTGGGCTACCGGTTCTGGAAAAAACGCCAGAATAAAGCGGTAGCGGATGTTGACACAGGAGTGACAGCATGAACGAAACCGTGACGAGTTTTTTAGTTATATTTTCCGAGGTCGGTTTATTGCTGGCGCTGGTGGCGATCATCGTGATTTTCTTCGTGATGCGCCGCAAACATAAAGATAACCTGTTGGTGCAGCAGGTAGTGGAGACTCTGCGCGAAAGTGAGAATGCGCGCAAGGCAAATCTGATGGACATCCTGCAGAAGGTCCATGAAGTGGATGAGGAGTTTGCGGAACAGACGGCTCAAGCCATGCTCTCCAGTGAGAAACGCATTTACAACCGTGTGCTCAAAATGTTCCTGGGTCACGAACGCGATGGTATTGTCGAATTGCAGAAAGACGTGGAAAACATGGCGTCGACTTATCGCAAGTTGATCGACAGTATCAGGGCGCTGCATATTACGGAGCCTGACCGGGGTGACAGCCCCAAGCGTGAGGCGCAATTGCGCATGCAGGTCAAACAGCTTGAGGCGGAAAAAAAGAAACTGCAGGAAGACCTGGACGAGTCGATGATATCCATGGACAACATGCTCAAGGAGTACACCCAGATGTATTCCGGCGGTGGTGCGAAAAAAGAGGGTGTCAAACATATCGAAAACGAATTGACTCAACTCAAACGTAAGATTGCTGAGAATCTTGTGGAAGATGTCACCGAGGATGATGAGGAACTGCCGGATATAACGCCAGGGAAGAAGGCCGGTGAGTAACCGGCATATAACAAAAAAAGGCCGCGAAAGCGGCCTTTTTATTTGTGCATTAGCAAATGTTTAAATCAAGGCGTTGCGCAATTTCTTGATTGCGTTGTTTTCCAGCTGGCGGATACGTTCGGCGGAGACCGCGTACTTGTCAGCCAGATCCTGTAACGTTGACTTACTGTCATCCAGCCAGCGACGCTGCACGATATCCTGGCTGCGTTCGTCCAGCGTACTCAACGCTGCCTGCAGGCGATCATGGTTATGCGCTTCCCACTGGCTTTCTTCCAGCTCTTCGTCCGGGCCTGCGGTCGCGGTTTGCAGATATGCTGCCGGCGCAACGGTCGTATCCTCGTCATCGTCTTCACGCAGATCGAAGGCCACATCCTGACCGCTCATGCGCGATTCCATTTCGAGAACCTCGCTGGCCGAGACACCGAGATCCTGAGCCACGCTTTCCACTTCTTGCTTGTTCAACCAACCCAAACGCTTTTTGGCGCTGCGCAGGTTAAAGAACAGTTTGCGCTGGGCCTTGGTCGTGGCAACCTTCACGATGCGCCAGTTGCGCAGGATAAATTCATGGATCTCTGCGCGGATCCAGTACACCGCGAAAGAAACCAGGCGCACGCCGACCTGCGGGTCGAAACGTTTCACGGCCTTCATCAGGCCGATGTTGCCTTCCTGGATCAAATCGGACAACGGCAGGCCATAGCCAGAATAGCCACGTGCGATGTGCGCGACAAAGCGCAGGTGCGACATGATCAATTGGCGGGCTGCGGATAAATCATTTTCCTCATGCAGGCGAATGGCCAGCGCCCGCTCTTCGTCGGCGCTTAGCACCGGAATGGCATTGATAGCCTGTAGGTACGCATCCAGGCTGCCAGTAGGTACAGGTAAATGCATATCCAGCGTTTTACTCATGATTCGTTGTGACCCCTGAGGTTGGTAATGGGTTTATGTTAGCACTCGAGTCGTTAGAGTGCCAATGCCGGTGTGAGTTCCGAAGAATTTTCGCTGTGCGAACAGCGATTTACCTAAGTTTTCAGTGGTTATAGTTTGACAGGGGGTTGGGGACTTCGGTTTCCGATTCGTTCCAGGGGGAGGGTATCGGGCCCTCTTTGGCATACAGATAGACACGATTGCGGCCGGATTCCTTGGCCCGGTAGAGCGCCTTGTCCGCGAGGGCAAGAAACCGGGTCAGTGGCTCGTCGGGGTGGTCGCAGCTACAAGCCAGCCCGATACTGACGGTGATGTTGACATTGGCAGGACGCAGCTGGGCGACCTCACGGCGCAGTTTTTCGGCACGTTCCAGCATCTGCTCGGCTTGCATGTTCGGCACCAGGATACAAAATTCCTCGCCGCCAAAGCGGACAACCATACTGTCTTTGAAGGACTTGTTCAGCTGTTCACCCATTTCGGCCAGTACGTGGTCACCCGTGATATGCCCCAGGGTATCGTTGATCTGTTTGAAGTGGTCGATGTCGATCAATACGCCCCACACCGGCTGGTTGGCGCTGTTACGGATGTATTCTTCACCATTGTCCACCAGATAGCGCTTGGAGCGCACCCCGGTCAGGCTGTCGGTTACCGCAATCCAACGCATGGCCTCGGTCTGTTCTTTCAGGGCATCGTATTGGTGCTTAATCAGGAGCAGCGCGCGTACCCGGGCAATCAGGACCTCTTCTACAATCGGCTTGCTGACGAAGTCGTTGGCCCCGGCGTGGAATACCTCGACCTGGGTGCTCTGGTCCTCGGTGCTGGTGAGCACCAGGACCGGCATTTCCTGCTGGGACAGGTGTAGTTTGGCGCGAATCGCATGTAGCAGGTCGCCACCGGTCATATCGCCTTCCAGGTAAAAATCGGTGATGACCATGTCATATTCGTCCAGGGCGGTGCCACTACCCCGCTCGTGCGGCTGCATCAGCACAACCGCGTCTTCGGCATTGGCCAGGCGGGTAACCTTGAGGCCATGTTTCTCCAGGATTTTCTGGGTAACGGCGGCCGCTGTCGCACTGTCTTCCACGAACAGGATACGCCCCACCAGGCCGGAGTGGCGTTGAATGAAGGACCGGATAAAGCCGCCAAAGGCCTTATAACCCTGGGATTTATCAAAATAATCGGTGACACCGGCCTCAAAGCCTTCACGCAGCAGGCGCGAATCGGCATCGCCAGAGACGACGATGACAGGGATGTAGCTGTGGCCCTTGGAGGCACGTACGTGGCGGCTCAGTTCCAGACCGTCCATGTCCGGCAGCATGAGTGCGGTGGAGATCAGATCAAATTTGCTTTGGCGCAGGAGAGCGAGCGCCTCCTCACCTGTGGCGCAAGGGTATACCTCGGCATTGGACACTTCATCCTGGAGGATACGGGCCAGGATCGCGCGGGTGACGGAGGAACCATCGACGACAATAATCCGGGTCATCTGATCAGACATAGGGTAATTTCAATGTATTAAGTGCAGTTTATAACGCACCTCGCCAAATGATCCAAATCGGGAATTCAGCGCGGTTCTATCTCACGCAAGTGACGCCCTACGGCCAGCCAGGAGCCCCCCAGGCCAAGCAGGATACTCACGGTGAGTAAGGTAGTTATCGTCCCCGCGTCGAGTTTATGAAGGGAAAAACTTGAGGCATAGAGACCGGCGAGGTTCTCCACCGGGCCGCCAATAATCCAGAGGGCCAGCTGGACCAGCACCAGGGCAATGATGCCGCCAAACAGGCCATACCAGAAACCCGTATAAAGGAACGGCCGGCGGATGAAGGCATCGGTCCCCCCGATGAGTTTGACCACCACGATTTCCTGGCGTCGATTCTGGATGGCCAGGCGGATGGTGTTACCCACGACCAAGATCACCGCCAGGGCGAGGGCGGTGCCGAGGATAAACACACCCCGTCCGACGATGTCCATGATGCCATACAGGCGCTGCAGCCACTGCCGATCCAGCTGGGTGAATTCCACAGCCTTGTCCCGTTTCAGCTGCTCGGCCAGGGCCTGGATGGATTGCGCGTCGTTGTGTTCCAGCTTGGGGGTGATCACCAGTACCGCCGGCAGGGGATTATCGTCCAGGGCGGCGAGGGCATCACCAAAGCCGGACTGGCGTTTGAACTCAGTAAGCGCTTGCTCACGCGAGATGTAGTCCACCTCGGCCACCTGCGGCAGTTGCTGGACACGTTTGCGCAGTTGTTTGGCCTGTTCGTCGCTGACGCCGGTTTTCAGGAACAGCGACAGTTTCGCCACGCCGTCCCAGCCGCCGCTGATATCCTGGGCATTGCGCAGCAGGACGTGCAGCCCGGTCGGCAGGGCCAAGGCAATGCCGATTACGGCGGCGGTCATGAGCATGGCAAACGGCGCGCGCGCGAGCTGGCCGAGGCTGTAAAAAAAGACCTGGGCATGGCGCAGGAAGTAGGTCTTGATGCCGGTAACAAGACCTGGCCGGTCCCGCTGTATGGTCTCGTGCAAAACCTCCGGTCGGTTCATAAGGTAGTGTCTCCCACCAGTTGCCCGTTCTTCAGGCGCAGGATGCGATGGCCCATGCGATTGATGAGTTCGAGATCGTGACTGGCCACCAGGACGGTCACACCGACCTGGCGGAATTGTTCGAAGGTCTGCATGATTTCCCAGGACAGATCCGGGTCGAGGTTGCCGGTCGGTTCGTCGGCCAGCAATAACGCGGGCTTGTTCACCACGGCACGGGCAATGCCGACGCGTTGTTGTTCGCCGCCGGAGAGCGTGATAGGAAAACTCTTTTCTTTATTTAACAGGCCGACTTTATCCAGTGCGGCGCGCACGCGCCGGCCGATCTCACTCGCGGGATAGCCCGCGATGACCAGCGGCAGGGCGACGTTATCGTACACCGTACGATCGAACAGCAATTGGTGGTCCTGAAAGATAATGCCAATATTGCGGCGAAAATACGGAATGCGTCGGCGGCTGACCTTGGCCGTGTTCTCGCCATTGACCAGCACCTGGCCCCGGCTGGTACGTTCGATCAAGGCAATCAGCTTGAGCAGCGTGCTCTTGCCCGCGCCGGAATGGCCGGTGAGAAATGCCATTTCGCCTTGCTGCAATTCGAAACTGACATTGAGCAGGGCATCATGCCCACCGGGATAACGTTTGCTGGCCTGAATAAATGTAATCATCGTTATTTTATGATGCATTGCCGGTATGACAGGCAACCGCTTTTTTCAAGATTCGTGCGCGATACCACCTAACAATGCATCCACAAATGCCTCGGCATCGAAGGCCTGTAAATCATCCACGCCCTCGCCCACACCAATGAAGCGAATGGGGATCTTCAATTCCTGGGCAATGGCGAACAGGATACCGCCTTTGGCGGTGCCGTCGAGCTTGGTTAGAGTAATCCCGGTGACACCCACGGCCTCGTGAAACAGACGCGCCTGCGACAGGGCGTTCTGGCCGGTACCGGCATCGAGGATCAGCATGACTTCCTGCGGTGCGTCCGGGTCCTGTCGTGCCATCACGCGTTTTACTTTTTTGAGTTCTTCCATCAGATTGGATTGGGTCTGCAAGCGGCCCGCTGTATCCGCAATCAGGACATCCACCTCGCGGGCGCTCGCCGCGGACATGGCATCGAAGATCACGGCGGCACAATCCGCACCGGTCTTTTGTGCGATCACCGGGACCTTGTTGCGTTCGCCCCAGGTTTGCAGCTGTTCCACCGCGGCGGCGCGGAAGGTATCGCCCGCGGCAAGCATGACCTTTTTTCCGGCGTTTTGCAGATGCTTGGCCAGTTTGCCAATGGTAGTGGTCTTGCCGGCGCCGTTGACCCCCACGATCAACAGGCTGAACGGCTTGTCCTGATCGGGCAGGACCAGGGGCTGGTCCACCGGTGCGAGCAGGGCGAGCATTTGTTCGCGCAGGGCGGTATACAGGGCACCGCTGTCCTTGAGTGTCTTACGCGACACCTGTGCGGTCAGCTCATCCATGATGATCCTGGTGGCCGCGACACCGACGTCGGCCATGAGCAGGCAGGTTTCGATTTCCTCGAAGAGCGCATCGTCGATGGCCTTTTTACCCAGGAACAGATCGCCAAATCCGCTGGCAAGATTATCGCGGGTGCGGCCCAGCCCATTGCGCAGACGCGCCAGCCAGCCGTCTGTGGGCGATTCCTTGGTCTTGCTTTTTCTGAAACTAAACAGCGCCATCTTGGTCTAGCATTTACACGTCGTGGTTAACATGGCAGGGGTACGGCTTTGTGCGTTATCCTACCATCAGTTGTGTTAACCGTCAGTGCAGAATGAGACAAACCAGGAGAGACTTCGCTTGATGCGCAAATTGTGGTGGTTGTTATTAATCGTACCGTTCAGCACCCAGGCCAGCAGTGTGGTGCACGAATATCAGCTCAAAAACGGTTTGAAGCTCCTGGTCAAAGAGGATCATCGCGCCCCGGTCGTTGTCAGCCAGATCTGGTACAAGGTCGGCAGCAGCTATGAGTACAACGGTATCACCGGTATTTCCCACGTCCTCGAACACATGATGTTCAAGGGCACCGAAAAGCACGGACCGGGCGAATTTTCCCGCATCATCGCCGAGAATGGCGGGCGCGAAAATGCCTTTACCGGGACCGATTACACCGCCTATTTCCAGATGCTGGAAAAGAGCCGCCTGCCGGTAAGCATGGAGATGGAATCCGATCGCATGCGCAACCTCACCTTGCCGCCGGCGGAATATAAAAAAGAACTGGAAGTGGTCAAGGAAGAGCGGCACATGCGCACCGACGACAATCCGCGTGCGCTGACCAACGAACAATTCGACGCCGTCGCGTATAACAACAATCCCTACAAAAATCCCGTCATCGGCTGGCCCAACGATCTGGATAACCTGACCGTCGATGATGTCCGCGCCTGGTACAACCGCTGGTACGAACCCAACAACGCCACCCTGGTGATTGCCGGTGATGTGAATCCGGACGAGGTCTACGCGATGGCGCAGAAGTATTACGGCGATATCCCCGCCGGCAAGATCATCCCGGACAAACCGCGCATCGAGGACCCGCAGGATGGCCCGCGTCGTCTGGTCGTGCGTACCCCGGCACGCGTACCTTACCTGCTGATGGGCTATAAGGTTCCGGTGTTGAAGTCAGCGAAGGAAGCATGGGAGCCGTATGCGCTGGATGTCCTGTCGGGCATTCTCAGCAGCGGCCGCAGCGCGCGGCTGCCGCGTATCCTGGTCCGTGAAAAACAGATCGCCGTGGATGCCGATGCCGGTTACAACATGTATGCCTTGCACAACAATATGTTCGAGCTGGACGCAACGCCAGCCCCGGGTCATACCGTCGCCGAACTGGAAAAGGCCCTGCACGAACAGATCAAACACCTGCGTGACGACAAGGTGAGTAAGGCCGAACTCGATCGCGTGAAGGCGCAGGTGATCGCCAGCAAGGTTTACGAAAAGGACTCCGTGTTTTATCAGGGCATGGTCATCGGCATGCTGGAGACGGTTGGTCTGAGTTACAAATTTGCTGACGAGTATGTCGACAAGATCAAGGCCGTGACCGCGGAACAGGTGCAGGAAGTGGCACGCAAGTATCTGATTGACGATCACCTGACGGTGGCGACACTCGAACCGCAAAGTATGGATCTGAAACCCAAGCGCAAACCGTTTGTGCTTCCAAATTACTCACATCAATAACAACCGATCGGGCTGCACATGTTGACCAAACGTCTTGTTACTTCTCTGTCACTCTTCGGCATTATTTTGTTTTCAGTATCTGCATGTGCGACACACGGCGATATCGCCGAGAAACCAAAAACCGCAACAGCGGGTCTGAACATCGAGACCTGGCAGACCGCGAACGGCGCCAAGGTATTTTATGTACCGGCACCGCAATTGCCGATGGTGGATGTGCGGGTGGTGTTCAATGCCGGCAGCGCGCGCGACGGCGACAAGCCCGGTCTTGCCAGCATGACCAACACGCTGCTGGACCACGGTGCCGGCAACTGGAATACCAACCAGATCGTGGATCGCTTCGACAGCGTGGGTGCGCAGTTTTCCACGGATTCCCTGCGCGACATGGCGGTAGTGAGTCTGCGTACGCTCACTGATAAAGACTGGTTTAATACCGCGCTCGATACCATGGCGGTCATCCTGCAGAAACCGAAATTCCTGAAGAGCGAACTGGAACGCGAACGCCAGCGCACCCTGGTGGCCTTGCGCAATCAACAGGAATCACCGTCTGACCTGGCGGACCTCGCGTTTTATAAAGCGCTGTACCAGGGGCAGCCGTATGCTTCACCGCCCCTGGGCACCAAGGAGAGTGTCAGTGCGCTGACGCGTCAGGACGTTGAGGCTTTCTACAAAAAATATTATGTGGCATCCAATGCCATCGTGGTTATCGTGGGTGCGGTGGACAAAACCGAGGCCAGTGCGATCGCAAACAAGCTGATGCTGCCCATGCAAAAAGGCGAACCGGCGCCTGTCTTGCCGAAGGTACCTGATATCACTGAGGCGAAGACGGTCAAGCAGCAACATCCCTCTACGCAGACGACGATCCTGGTCGGCCAGATCGGTGAGACGCGCACGGACCCGGATTACTTTCCTCTGTATGTAGGCAACCACATTCTCGGCGGCAGCGGTTTTGGTTCGCGCATTGTGGATGAGATTCGTGAAAAGCGCGGACTGGCTTACAGCAGTTACAGTTACTTCTATCCGATGGAGGCCCGCGGGCCGTTTATCATGGGCCTGCAAACCAAGAACAATCAGGCAAAGCAGGCACTGGCGCTGTTAAAGAAAACCGTCGCCAAGTTTATTGCCGAGGGGCCGACGCCGAAAGAAATCGATAACGCCAAGAAAAATATTACCGGGGGTTTTCCCCTGCGTCTGGATTCCAACAAGGAAATCACCGAGTACGTATCGATGATCGGGTTCTATGACCTGCCTCTGGATTATCTCAAAACCTTCAATGCCAGAGTCGAGAGCGTTACGCGCGCACAGATCATGGATGCCTTCAAACGCCGTGTCCATCCGGACCGGATGATTACGGTGATGGTGGGTGACCTTGATACCGCGGATAGCAAGTCAAAATAAATGAGCGCCGGCCGCGGCCAGCAAAGCCTGCGCATCATCGCCGGGCAGTGGCGCAGCCGCAAAATACATTTCCCCGACCTGCCACAACTGCGTCCGACCCCGGACCGCGTGCGCGAGACCCTGTTCAACTGGCTGATGCCGGTCATCGACGGTGCGCGTTGCCTGGATCTGTTTGCCGGCAGCGGGGCCCTGGGCCTGGAGGCCTTGTCGCGTGGCGCTGCCGAGGTGGTGTTTGTCGATCGCGACCCGAAAGTAGTGACCTACCTGCGCGAAACCCTGCGCCTGCTCAAGGCCGAACACGCTGAGGTGATTCAGGCGAATGCCCTCGACTACCTTGCCGGTGCCGCGCGCGGTTTTGACATCGTGTTCCTCGACCCGCCGTATCAATCGGATGTCTTGCTGCCGTGCTGCCAGGCACTGGAATCACAGGCGTGGCTACATCCCAAGGCATACATATATATAGAAACGGCCAGTGAAAGCCCGTTGCCAGCCCTGCCGGATAACTGGGAGATCACGCGCGAGAAAACCGCGGGGCAGGTCGCCTACCGTTTGGCGCAGCGCACATAATCTTGTGTTGAATTCACAAATGCACTTCGAATTTCCATCCATTTGACAAGTCGGGGCGAGATGACCTTTACCAGGACCGTCAGCAGCATGGATGCTGCTGCCGAGCGTACAGGGATGTATTTACCGCGTGTCCAGGTAAAGGTCATCTCGCCCTGATAATGGTAGGAAATGCGAAACGGCTATTTGGCTTGTTTTGCCATAGGCAAATGCGTATCGTGCGCACATGACGCAAATCACGGCGATTTACCCTGGCACGTTTGACCCCATCACCAACGGCCATATCGACCTGGTCCAGCGGGCGGCGCGCCTGTTTAGCCAGGTCATCGTTGGCGTGGCGGAGAGTGCGGGCAAGCAACCGGTGCTACCGCTGGCCGAACGCCTGCAACTGGCGCAGGACGCCCTGGCCGGCGTGCCCAATACCCGGGTGTGCGGCTTTAATATCCTGCTGGTGGAATTCGTCAAACAACAACACGCCTCCGTGATCATTCGTGGCCTGCGGGCGGTATCCGACTTCGAATACGAGTTCCAGTTGGCGAGCATGAACCGCCACCTGAATGCGGAGATCGAAACCGTGTTTCTGACCCCGGCGGAACAGTATTCCTACATCTCCTCAAGCCTCGTGCGTGAAATCGCCAAGCTCGGCGGCGACATCAGTTCCTTCGTGCCCGCCAATGTCGCGGCTGCATTGCGTAACAGAATGCGCTAATATTGTTAACACCTTAACGCCTTCATTTTGAATCTATTCTCAGGTTGTTTGTATGTCTTTGCTGATTAACGACGAGTGCATCAATTGCGATGTCTGTGAACCCGAATGCCCCAACAATGCAATTTCACAGGGGGATGAAATTTACGAAATCGACCCCAACTTATGTACCGAATGCGTGGGGCATTTCGATACACCCCAGTGCATGGAAGTCTGTCCGGTCGATTGCATCATCAAGGACCCGGACAACGAAGAGAGCGAAGGCCAGCTTAAGTTGAAGTATGAAAAGCTTGTTGGTCGCAAAGCCTCTTAACAGCTTGTAAAAAATACTGCTCGTAACGTTTTTTCCTAAGCTGTTTGTTTACTCACTCAGTCGTATCATTATGACGAGAAGGAGTTTGAATATGTCAGCACGCCAGATCGCCAAAATCATCGCCGCTACGGCTGTCACCGAGGGTGCCGGGGTGACCGTTCATCGCACCATCGGCACACCTGCCTTGCGTAACCTCGATCCGTTTCTCATGCTGGATCACTTCAGCAGTGATGACCCGGACGACTACATTGCCGGTTTTCCCGATCACCCGCATCGCGGTTTCATTACCCTGACCTATATGCTCGATGGCCACATGTTGCATCGCGACAGCATGGGCAATCACGGCGATCTCAAGGCGGGCGGTGCACAGTGGATGAAGGCCGCCAGCGGAGTGATCCATTCCGAGATGCCACAGCAGACCGCCGGTCTCATGCGCGGGTTTCAATTGTGGATCAACCTGCCGGGCAAGGAAAAAATGAGCGAGCCGGCGTATCAGGAATTTTCCGCAACCGCGATTCCCGAATACAACAACAGCGGGATACGCGTACGTGTCTTGTGCGGCGAGTATCAGGGCGTGCGCGGTCCGATCGAGGATCCGTTTACGCAGGTGCAGTATTTCGATGTGAGGCTGGAGGCGACTGCGCAGTTCAGGCATGCCCTGCCTGCGGATTTGCAGGCCTTTGTGTATGTCTTCGAGGGTGACGCCAGACTTGCCGACTCGCCGTTGCCGCAACACAGCTTTGCAGTCTTGAGCGGTGGTGATGCCATTGAAGCCGTTGCCGGTGGCAAGGGTGCGCGGTTTATCCTGGTGGCAGGCCGTCCGCTTAAAGAGCCGATTGCACAGTATGGTCCGTTCGTGATGAATACCACCGACGAGATCCATCAGGCCATGGCGGATTATCGTGACGGGCGGCTGGTGCAGAAGAAGGCGGCGTTTATCACCGCGTGAAATAAGATCAAACCAGCGCGGGTACGCCGTCGAAGAACACAACTTCGCCCGTCTCCAGTGAATACTCGGCCCCGACCACCAGCAGGCCGTCGCTCTCCACCAGCTTCTCGATGATCTCCGAGCCATGCCGCAGATGATTCGCCGAGGCGCGCACGTTGGCGCGCACCGCTTCCGTCACCAGGGCGTCGTGATCGTGGCGAATCCCGGTATGCAACAATCCCTCTACCGAGGGCTTCACGCGATCCACGATGGAACGGATGTTTTTCGAGGATTCGTTGTTACCGTGGGTCAATTCATCCAGCGTCGCCAGAATCGCCCCGCATTGCGAGTGTCCGAGCACGACGACCAGCCGTGTACCGTAACGCGAGACCGCGAATTCGACGCTGCCGATCTGCGACGGTGCGACGATGTTGCCGGCCACGCGGATCACGAACAGATCGCCCAGTCCCTGATCGAAGACCAGCTCCGCGGGTACCCGTGAATCGGAACACCCCAGGATAATGGCGAAGGGCGCCTGATACGTCGCAAGCTCAGCCCGGCGGGTATGCGTCGCCAGTGGTTCGGAACTGCTGAGATTATTCACGAAGCGGTGATTCCCCTCGCGCAGACGATTTAATGCAGTGATGGCGTCGATCATGGCTGGATTATGTGCGCTTGCAATGTCGATAAAATGAATGAAGTGGGATGTTACCCGAAGAAAACCGGATTGTCATGAATCAATACTACTTTACGCTTTCAGCTGTTAAAAAAGATCTACTGATTTAAATTACGATGGAAAACAATCGTTGCACGAACAATGCGAACATAAAGGCGAAAAAGACCGAATGCGTGTAACCGCGGTAGTCGGGAACGTCATGTATTGACAATCGCGAAGACCAATATTTATGATTAGGGAAAGACGTTAATTACAAACAATATATAAACTCATCAACTAACCTTGGGGAAAATCATGAAATCTCTTTTTGTGCGTATTAGTTTAATCGCAGGTTTTCTGCTGCCGTTTCAACTTGCCTGGTCCGATGTCCATTTCCTGCTTGAGGCGGGTGTGCATACAGGTGGTGACGAATTGATCCATGTTACCTTTTCTGACGGATCCACTGCCAGTATCAAGGGTGGTTCACTGGTGACCTTAGGTGCAGGGCTAGCCGCGAACATCACTGATAAACTCGAATTACGCTTTGTCGAAAACTACAAGGCCGATTCAGTCAATGCGAGCAATGGCAGTATTGACTTCACTCGCTGGGTCTCGAATCTTCTCCTGTTATATCGGGTCGACAAATGGAAGCTCGGCGGCGGCCTGACGCATCATCGCAATATCAAACTGAAGGGAGATGGAGTGGCTTCTGTGCTGAATGTAAATTTCGACGATGCTGTCGGTACGGTTCTGGAAGCGGATTACCAGTTTGGGCCGCACGCATATTTCGGTGGTCAGTACACGAACATCAAGTATCCGGTTACGGGCCTGTCGAGCAAGGTGGATGGCAGTTCAATCGGCGTGGTTATCGGCTACGTGTTCTAATCTGTACATCAATATTTTAAAACTGCCAGGTCACGGAAAGCGCGACCTGGCAGCGAATTCAACCACGGCCTGTGTCCAGGCTGCCGCCATCTTCCCCTGTATTCTCGCCTGCTTTAATAAATCACGTCTCGTTTCGGTGTATATCTACTGAAATGAGACGTGTAAACTTATTTCTGTATCGAGAAACCTCCTTCTGCGAGCCGGTTACTGCCATGATCACCTTGAGAAAAATTGCGTTATTCAGTTTGTCTATTTTGCTTGTTGCGTGCCAGTCAGCGCCGAAACACGCAGTCGTTACACATCAACAAGCCGTGGCCTCGGCGCATCCCATGGCGACGGTGGCGGGTCTGGAGATTCTCAACGCGGGTGGCAACGCCTTCGATGCGGCCGTGGCGGTGAGTGCGACACTGGCGGTGGTGGAGCCGTACAGCTCGGGCATCGGCGGTGGCGGTTTCTGGTTATTACATCGAGCCAGCGACAACACTACGGTGATGGTCGACGGTCGCGAGGTCGCGCCACTCAAGGCATCACGCGACATGTATCTGAAAAAAAATGGTGAGGTGGATCCGAAGGCCTCGATCGACGGTCCGCGTGCGGCGGGCATCCCCGGTGAACCGGCGGCCCTGGATTATATCGCCAGGCACTATGGCAAGTTGTCTTTAGCGGCTTCGCTGACGCCGGCCATTCGTGCCGCGCGTGCTGGTTTCAGAGTCACACCGCATTACCGGCAGATGGCGACATTCCGCCGGGATGTATTGCGGCGTTCGCCTGCGGCCGCTGCCAGTTTTTTGCAGGATAACGAGGTGCCGCAACTAGGCTACACGATCACGCAACCGGAGCTTGCGGCAACCTTGCAGGCCATGGCGGATAAGGGCCGTGATGGATTTTATCGTGGTGAGGTCGCGGACAAATTGATCCAGGGTGTGCAACAGGCAGGCGGTATCTGGACACATAAAGACCTGCACGATTATCAAATCAGGCTGCGCACGCCACAGGTCATTCACTATCGTGGCAATACCATTACCACCGCGGCATTGCCGTCGTCCGGTGGTATCGTCATGGCCGAGATGTTTAACATGTTGTCGCAATGGGACTGGCAAGGCATGTCAACTTTACAAAGGCGACACTACGAGATCGAGGTGATGCGTCGTGCCTATCGCGATCGCGCCTTGTATCTGGGCGATCCGGACAAGGTAAACGTGCCTGTGACCCGACTTACCAGCATGGCCTATGCACAGAAACTGAGTGCCGACATCCAGCCGGACAAGGCCACACCCAGCAGCGAACTGCCCGGCATCAGCGAACAACCGGGCGGTAATCATACGACACACTTTTCCATTATCGACAAGGACGGCAACCGCGTCTCGGCGACCCTGAGTGTGAACTATCCCTTCGGTTCCTGTTTTGTCCCGCCGGGCACAGGGGTACTACTCAACGATGAGATGGACGATTTCTCCGCCAAGCCGGGTACGCCGAATGCGTATGGTCTGGTGGGGGCGGAGGCCAATGCGATTGCGCCGGGCAAGCGTATGTTGTCGAGCATGAGCCCGACCTTTGTGGAGAACAAGGACCGCCTGGCAATTATCGGTACCCCCGGTGGCAGCCGCATCATCACCATGGTGTTTGAAGGCATCCTTGCGTTTATCGACGGCAAGAATGCACACGCGATCGTCGCGCAAGCGCGCTTTCATCATCAGTATCTGCCGGATGTCGTGCAGTTCGAACCCGGGGCCTTCAGTGCCGAGCTGCAGGAGGACCTGCAATTCATGGGATATAACTTACGTGAACTGGATGGCCCGTATGGAAACATGCAGCTTGTCATCCTGGATAAGCGCACCCAGGCAGTGACGGCTGCCAGCGATCCGCGCGTGGAAGGTGCGGCGCAAGTGGAATGACGTGGACGGGGAGACTGCTTAATGCTGGCAGTGCGTGCAGTAATACGTTGCGCGTTGTGCAATGACCGCGAGGGAGATGGGCTTTCCGCACTTGGGACAGGGTTCGCCCGCGTGGTCGTAGATCTGCAGCGAGAGTCGGAAGTAACCCGGTTTGCCGTCGCTGCGGGTAAAGTCGCGCAGCGTGGTGCCGCCGGCCTTGATGGCGGCACGCAGTACATCCTTGATTGCCTGCACCAGTAATTGATATTGCGCACGGCTTACCTTGCCCGCGGCACGGCGGGGATGAATCCCGGCGGCAAACAGGGCCTCGTTCGCATAGATATTACCGACGCCGACCACGATGTGACTGTCCATGATGAAGGCCTTGATGCAGGCACTCCGCTTGCGCGATTTGCTAAACAGGTACTCGAGGTTGAATTGATCGCTTAAGGGTTCCGGGCCCAGATCGCGCAGTAACTCGTGTTGCAGGGGGTCGCTGTCGCTGAATAACACGGCACCGAAGCGACGCGGGTCGCGCAGACGAACACAGTGTCCATTGTCGAGGACGATATCGACGTGATCGTGCTTTTCCGCGGGGGTATCGCAAGCGAGCACGCGCAGGCTGCCGGACATGCCCAGGTGCAGGATCAGTGTGCCAACGTCAGTACGCAGCAATAAATATTTTCCACGCCGGCTTACTTCACGAATCGTTTGTCCCTGCAGTTTCGCGTTCAGGTTCGCGGGCACGGGCCAGCGCAGGCGGCGATCCCGTACGATGATCTGCCGGATCGTGTGTCCTTGAACATGCGGCGCGATCCCGCGACGGGTGGTTTCGACTTCGGGTAATTCAGGCATAGTGCACAGCGTGATGGTCTGTGCCGGACTATATTGGGTTTGGCGACCTCTGGCAAAGTGTTTATGCCATTGGCGATACGGGATTATTTCTTGAGCGCTTCGGGCTTGGCGGGTGACGCCGGTTGTTGTTTTTCGCCTTTATCCGTTTCGGCGCTTAGCTTGGCAGGTAAGCTCAACAGGCTGTTGCCGACGTCTTCGGTGAATTTGTATTTCAGGCCCAGGTCGGCGCGGCCCAGCGCGATGGCGTCTTTTTCATGCAGTACATCAAACACCAGGGGTTTGTCCTGGCCCTTGAGATAGACTTGCGCGTGTTCGCTGTCTTTCGCGGGTTTGTATTCGAGCATCTGGGTGGCGTGGGCACCGGTCCAGTTGTCCAGCAGTTCGTTCACCTGGTCGTTGGAGAGTTGCTTGATCGGCGGTTCGGCCTCCCAGGCATTGCCTTGTTGCGTCAGGCTGAGTTTCGGCAAGACGAGTTTGGTGATGACGGCGTTTACCGGCAGCAAGGCATGCGAGACATACTCGGGGGCTGGCGTGCTGAGGTTGTAATAAAAGCGATCGAAGATCAGGTGCAGGGTATCGCCGATGCGGATGTAACGCTGGTATTTCAGCGGCTCGGTACCACCGAATTGCAGTTTATCCTTGTCGTTGAAGATCACCGTCAGGCGCGGGATATCGAGACCATAGGGCTTGAGGTCCTCGCCGGCCTTGATGGGGTATTGTGCGGTGGATTTGGCAGCGGCCAGTTCCGTGACGGTTTCAGCCTTGAATTTATCGGCGGCAATGGCATAGGGTTTGCTCATCTGCCAGTTGTCGCCTTGTTTCTCCAGGATGATCGTGGGTGCGCCGATGTGCTGGATTTCGATTTTATGTATAGCCGTTTCGGCGAGGCTGGTCAGTTTGATAACCGGTTCGGCTTTCTCGCCAGGTTTGTAGACGAGCACCGCCACCAGCACAGCGATGATGACGAGCAGGGCCAGATTGAGCAGGGTGCGTGATGACATTTGGCAAGGTTTAACGTTTACGCCGGCGCAACCAGATGGCGACGCCACCGATGATCAGCAGCAGCGGTAGAATGATCAGATACAACATGCCGAACATCCACATCGAGGTATCGGTCAGGACGATGTGCGTACCCGGCGCCTTCGGTTCCGGGATGTTGATAAAGTTATCGTCGTGAGTCAGCCAGTTCAGGATGTGTTCGCCCATTTCCTGGTTACCTAAGAGCCCGAGGTAGGTATTGGAAATGAAGTCGCCATCACCCATGACCACAATTCGTTGGGTTTTACTTTTTTGCGAACTATCCGGTTTGGCAGTACGCGTCATTGCAATCCCGAACTTGATTGGACCCTTTACATCAATACCACTTACGTAATTGAGATCGCCACCTGATTTCCCAGTTTTCAGCCAGCTGGCGAGAACGGTTCTGCCTTGGGCAATTACATCGGGTAGGCTCTCGAGAAATGGCGTGATACTCCAATTATCTTTTTGTTCGAATTCAATACCAGCGACTTCAGGGTATAGTGTCTTATATTCGAATTCATTTGTAATTGTATGTGGCAGGTATTTGGCAACGATGGCAGTTGGAGAGTTTACTCCATAAATTCTAACTGCACTCACTATAATACCGTTCATAAATTTTATATGTAGCTGATTAGCCAATAGTGCAAGATGTGCATTACTGTCAGGTTCTTGCATCCACCATAGATTGCCTCCTTTTGCGATATACTGCTTAATCGCATCGATTTCGCTTGGCAAGTAATCCAATTGTGGGCTGGCGATAACTAGTACTGAAGTATCGGTTGGAATGCTCAATGTTGCGGTGAGATTCAGTGTGCTGACTTTAAAACCTTTGTTTTGCAACGACTGGAAAAATTGGCCAAAGTCGAAATTGGCATGTCCTTCCGGATTGCGTTCGCCATGACCAGTGATGAATACAATTTTGCGTTCAGCGTTTCGTAATAAACGTTGTAGTGAGTTGGTAAGATTTTCTTCAGTAAAACTAGTGACGTGTTCTGTGCGGCCTTGATAGTCCACGATCATTTCACCAGGTGTATGAATACCAAGTTTGCGGGTTTGGTCCGGGCTAAGATTTGGGTCTACAAACTTGAAATGAATCTTGTCGCTGGCGTTCTGGTAACGTGTGATGAGATCACGGATGCGTGTGTTCTGCGGGCTCGTCTCGTCACCGCTGGCATAGGACGTTATGGAAACCGGGCCGCTGAGTTTATCGAGCACGGCAACGCTGGCGCTGGACAGGGTGTTGCGGCCAGTTGCGGTCCAGTCGAGTTCTTTGTTGTAACGGTTGGCGAGCCAGCCCAGCAGTACCATGACCGTGAGGAACAGGATAATAAAGATCCAGGCCTCAATGCGGAGCTGGCGACGTGTCTTTTTGTTGATTTCCATGGTGTATTAACGTTGTAAACGATCGCCGTCGAGACGGCGGATACTCAGGACGACAAAGATCGTGATGACCAGCAGGTAATACACAAAATCGCTGGTGTTAAAAATGCCACGCATGAAGGTTTGTACATGATTCAGCATCGATAAGTACGACATTACGGATGTGGTATCGCTGGCGCTTCCAACTTGAGAGAGGATCCATAACAACAGGATGGCACCGAAGGTACTGATGGCGGCAATTGTGGGTTGCGCGGTCAGGCTCGACATGAAGACACCGATGGCGGCGCAGGCGGAGATCATGAGAAAAGTACCAAGAACTATACTGGCAAACAGGCCCCAGTCAATGCTGCCGGCAAGCAGCAGCGAGAGTGGCATCAGGCTGTAGATAACCAGCATGATGCCAAGGAAGCCAACCACGCCCAGGAATTTGCCCACTACGATCTCGGTCATGGATAAGGGGGCAGAGAACAGCAAGGCAAGTGAATGACTGCGCTTTTCTTCGCTGATGACACGCATGGTGATCAGCGGGATAGTAAACATCATGGAGTAGATAGCAGCTTCATACATTGGTGCTATCACAAAATCGGTAATACCCATTGGGGCAGTGAGCCGATGCAGTTGTGGTTGTATATTTATCAGAAAATTCTGCAAATAAATCGCAAATAGATAAGACAGGATAAACTGCAACACGCCGATGATGGCCCAGGCCAGGGGCGACAGGAACATGCTGCGGATTTCACGGCCGGCGATGGTGAAGATCATGCAGCGGCCTCCGCGGATTCAGTTTCTTTATGATGCGCGGCAATCTCTTCGGCCGTGGTGATATCGACGAAGATCTGTTCCAGGGTTTTATGTTCCGGTGTCAGTTCCAGTAATTGCCAGCCCTGGTCGATGATCGCTTTGGCGATGGCGGGTGTGGGTTGCGTGTCCGGCTGAAAATGCAGGCGCCAGCGTTGCGGCCCCAGTTGGTCCACGCGCTGGATGTCCGGCAAGGCCATCAGATCATTGTCGCTGACCGGATCTGACAGGCTCACAACGACACTGCTTGCCGCGGTTTGCTGATTCAGGTTGGCCATGGAATCGTTGTAGACCAGGTGGCCGCGGCTGATGATCTGGACCCGGTCACAGGTCATTTGCACTTCCGGCAAAATATGCGTAGAGAGGATCACGCCGTGTTCCTGGCTGAGTTCGCGGATCAGACTGCGGATCTCACGGATTTGAATCGGGTCGAGGCCGACAGTCGGTTCGTCGAGCACCACGATGGCGGGGGAGTGAATAATGGCCTGCGCGATGCCGACGCGTTGCTGATAGCCTTTGGACAGATTACCTATCAGGCGCCGGCTGACGTCGTTCAGGCCGCAACGTTCCTTGGCGCGTGTGCGTGCATTGGCAATCTGGTGTTTGGGAATGCGATTGATGCGGGCACAGAATGTCAGGTATTCATCGACGGTGAGTTCGCGGTACACCGGCGGTTGTTCCGGCAGATAACCGATTTGCGCCTTTGCCTCTTTGGGCTTGTCCAGCAGATCGATACCGCAGATCTTGATCGAGCCATGGCTGGGCGCGAGGTTACCCGTCAGCATTTGCATGGTAGTGGATTTGCCGGCCCCGTTAGGTCCGAGAAAGCCGAGGACCTCGCCGCGACTCACCTTAAATGAGATATCGCTGACCGCCTGGATGGGGCCATAGCGTCGACTGAGGTGTGTGACGTCGATGAGTGTTTCGCTGCTCATCCTGATGTTAGCCGTTATTATTCGATGCTTATGTTAGTATGCTGGCAGACGCAAGATTATAAGCGCCCAAATTTTACAAACAAGTGTTTGAGCCTGCTACGTCCGATTGGTTCACGAATTTTTTTATCTTATGCCCAAAAAATTTCTACTCGGGATCGACACTGGCGGCACTTTCACCGACTTTGTGCTTTGGCATGACGGTCAGATACGTATCCACAAGGTTCTGTCGACGCCGCAGGCACCGGAACAGGCGATTCTGCAAGGTGTCACCGACTTGGGGCTACACGACATCGGCGCTGATGCACGGTTTTTTATCGTGCACGGTTCCACTGTCGCCACCAATGCCGTGCTTGAGGGTAAGGGGGTGCGCACTGCCTTTATCACCAATCGGGGTTTGCGCGACCTGTTAACCATCGGCCGTCAGACACGCAAAGAGTTATACAACCTTGAGCCTGCACCGGTACCGCCACCCATACCACGGGAATATTGTCTGGAGACGGGCGGGCGTTTGTCCGCGCAGGGCGAGGTCATCGAGGCGCTGAGTGAACTGGACCTTGCGACCCTGCGTGAACAGATCACCCAATTGGCGCCGGCGGCAGTCGCGATCAATTTATTGTTCTCCTACCTCGACGATCGCTTTGAAAAGGACATTGCCGCGGCCATGCCTGCGAACGTCTTCGTGTCACGCTCCTCTGAAATCCTGCCGGAATACAAAGAGTATGAGCGTGGCATGACCACCTGGCTCAACAGTTATGTCGGGCCGCTGGTGCAAGGTTATTTGCAGCGTTTGTGCGAGGGTGTTGCCGGTGCCCAGGTGTCGGTGATGCAGAGTTCGGGGGGCACTATCGCAGCGGCACAGGCCGGACGCCATGCCGTGCGCATGCTGTTGTCGGGCCCGGCCGGTGGTTTGGCCGCGGCGCGTTTTGTGGGGCAACTGGCGGGACGGGATCGATTGCTGACGTTCGACATGGGCGGCACGTCCACCGACGTGGCCTTGATTGAAGGCGAGCTGCAATTGACCAATGAAGGCCGCATTGGTGATTACCCGGTCGCGGTGCCGATGGTGGACATGCATACCATCGGCGCCGGCGGCGGTTCCATTGCGAGTGTCGATGCCGGTGGTCTGTTGCAGGTCGGGCCGCAGTCGGCGGGTGCAGACCCGGGACCGGCCTGTTACGGCAAGGGCGGCACCCAGGCGACGGTGACCGATGCCAATCTGGTACTGGGGCGCTTGCGCGCCGATGCCTTCCTTGGTGGTGGCATGCGGCTGGATGAAACCGCAGCGCAACGTGCGGTGAGTGAGGTTGCCGCCAGCTTGGGTCTGGATATGCATGCAGCTGCCTTGGGTATTGTGCAACTGGCCAACGAACACATGGCGCAGGCCTTGCGCGTAATGTCGGTACAACGCGGTATTGATCCGCGTGAGTTGACGCTGGTGTCTTTCGGTGGCGCCGGTGGTTTGCACGTGTGCGCGCTGGCTGATGCGCTGGAGATGCGCGCGGCCCTGGTCCCGGTGCATGCCGGTGTGTTGTCGGCACTGGGCATGCTGGTGGCGCCGCGCTCGCGCCAGTTATCGCAGACCGTGAATCAGCTCTTGCAGGATTGTCATGCAGATACCTTGGATGCAATGTATGCACCGTTGATCGCCCAGGGTCAAGAGGATTTGATGCACGAAGGCGTTGCGCAAGATTCAATTGAGATCGTGCGCAGTGTGGATGTGCGCTATCAGGGGCAATCGTATTATCTGAACGTGGTCTGGCACGATGTCGAACAGACCGCGCGCGCCTTTCACGAGTTGCATGAACAGCGCTATGGTCATGCACTGCAGACGCCGCTGGAGATCGTTAATCTGCGCGTGGCCTTGTTCAGTGAAGCCGACAAACCTTCCTTGTCAGCAGATCATGCTGCCGCAGCAGCAAAGACCCAAACGATTAGGCTCCACGGGATCGAGGAGGCTGCGCAATTATACTCGCGTGCAGACCTTAACGAGGGAATCACGATCACGGGGCCGGCCTTGATCACGGAAACGATTTCGACGACTTATCTTGCCCGCGGCTGGCAGGCGACAAAAGATCGCTTTGGGAATCTGTTGCTGACGCGAAAAAAACAATAAAGAATTATCAGCGAAATATTTGTATGTCAGGCGGCGTTTGCCTGTGCCATGGAATCGGTGAATTCCTTGCACCAGGCGATAGCACGCAGATAGATGGCGCGAATCTGATCGCTGCTGACGTCACTCGGCTTGATTTCATCCCACTCACCGCGCTCATACGACACGGCGTACTGCAGGGCCTTGCCCATCCTGCCTTCGTGCTGCAACAGGGCCAGACGGATGTCTTCGCGCAAGGGCAGCTGTTCCAATACCTTCTGCATGGGTTGATCCATCATGGCATCGAGCACGGATAACAGGCCAACCGTGAAATACGCCGGCTGCTGGGCCTTGTCATCAAATACCGCGGCCAGGCATTCGCACATGTGGGCGCGAATCAGGGCCGTGATGAAAAGTTCAAAGGGTTTGTCTTCAACGGTGGAGATCACGATCAGGTAACACAGCGAACGCACGGTATTGAGACCCAGCAACATGATGGCGTGTTTGATCGAGTCGACGGTATTCCCCACGGAATACTGTGATGAATTGATATAGCGCAACAAACGGAAGGACAGCGTGACATCCTGCGCGATCAGTTTTTCAAGTTCCGCGGTACCAATGTCCGGGCTGCTCAGTTTGGTGAGCAGGTTGAGTAATGCCAGGCGGTTGGCGGGTGTACGTTTCCCTGCAATGACGTTTGGCTTGCAGAAGAAATAACCCTGGAAGTAATCAACACCCAGATCGAGGCACTGCTGAAACATTGCATGGTCTTCGACCTTTTCCGCCAGCAGTTTGACCTTGTAGCGTTTTAAGGCGGTGACGTGCGAGCGCAGGCTCTCTGCGTCCATTTGCAAGACATCCAGCTTGACGATATCCGCGATTTGCACCAGGGGTTTCAAATGCGGATGAAAGATGAAATCGTCGAGGGCAATGGTGTACCCCTGGTGTTTGAGTCGCACGATACCGGCCAGCACCTGTTTGTCCAGTTCGATGTCTTCGAGGATCTCCAGCACCAGTTGGGATTGTGCGCCGGGGATGGGGAAGGTCCCCGTGGTGAAGTTGCGGGTCAGGTTGATGAACGCGAGTTTGTCATCGACGATGTTGCGCAGACCGAATTCGGTCAGGGCATTGACGATGAGCTGCGAAGTTGCCCGATCCGGGTCGTCGATGTTGGCGCGGTTGGCATCGCCGTCGCGGAATAATAATTCATAGGCATAAACCGATTGATCGCGGGTATAGATCGGCTGTCTGCCAATGTAAATGGAAGTCATGTCGCCCCCGTACTGACAGGCAAAGTCAGAGTCTGCAGACTATATATCGGAGGTTTGGGCGAAAAACTTAACGAAATCAGGGACCGCAAGGCCCCTGATTTTATTTGGATTACTTGATTTTGGCTTCTTTGTAGATCACATGCTGGCGGACGACGGGATCAAACTTCTTGATTTCCATCTTCTCCGGCATGGTGCGCTTGTTCTTGGTCGTGGTATAGAAGTGACCGGTCCCGGCGCTGGAGACCAAACGGATCTTTTCACGTGTACCTTTGGCCATGGTTTACTCCTTAGATGCTTTCGCCACGTTGGCGAATATCGGACAGGACGGCGTCGATGCCCTTCTTGTCGATGATGCGCATGCCATGGGAGCTGACGCGCAGTTTGACGAAACGCTGTTCGGATTCGACCCAGAACTTGTGCGTGTGCAGGTTCGGCAGAAAACGGCGACGGGTCTTATTGTTCGCGTGCGACACGTTATTCCCCGCCATCGGGCGTTTACCGGTTACTTGGCATACTCTGGCCATGATTGGCTCCCACTCCAACTTGCTGTTGCGAAAAAGAGCGCGAATTTTACGGAATCGGCCTCCCCTTGGCAAGGAGGAGCTGCATTTTATAACCAGCCACGCTCCGCAAAGGACACACATTCCCGGTCTCCCACCACCAGATGGTCCAGCACCCGGATATCCACCAGTAGCAGGGCGGATTTCAGCCGTTCCGTGATATGACGGTCAGCGGCACTGGGTTCGGCCACCCCGGAGGGATGGTTGTGGGCGAGGATCACCGCTGCCGCATTATGCCGTAGGGCGGTTTTGACCACCTCGCGCGGATGGACGCTGGCGCCGTCGATGGTGCCGCGGAACAGTTCCTCAAAGCGCAAGACCCGGTGACGATTGTCCAGAAACAGGCAGGCGAAGACCTCATGGGGGTAATCCCGGAGCTTGGCATGGATAAACTCTTTGGCCTGGCTGGGATGGCTGATACCCTCGCTCTGGTTAAGGGATTGGGCCAGATGACGGCGGGCCATTTCCAGGACAGCCTGGAGTTGGGCATATTTGGCCTGCCCCAGGCCTTTGTGCCGGCAAAAGCGTGTCTGCTCGGCGGTGAGCAGGTTGCGCAGGCCGCCGAAGTCCTGCAGGCATTCGCGGGCCAGATCGACCGCGGTTTTACCGGCGATCCCGGTACGCAGAAAGATGGCAAGCAGTTCCGCGTCGCTGAGGGATTGTGGACCGTGTGTGAGCAGGCGTTCCCGTGGACGTTCGTGGGCAGGCCACTGGGTGATGGGTAACATATCGACCTCCATGTCGTCAGGTTATTTCTAAGCTACTGCGCTTGGTAATACGGCGTTAAAAAATGGCTCCAAATGCTCATTGACTACCCTGTCAACTCCGCTTTCTCGCTATTTTTTGCCTTGTCTTACCTTCGCTCGTAACGCTTGGAAATAACCTGTTTTTCAATATTATGCGTACTTTGCTAACTTAGGCGATTATAGAAAGCTAAGCAAGCTATAATGGATTGACATTCAAGGACGTCATGCATGCTCGAACGCTTAAGCAACAAACGTATCGTACTCGGAGTCACCGGTAGTATTGCCGCGTATAAGGCCGGTGAAGTCATTCGCCGTTTACGCGATCATGGCGCTGAAGTCCGCGTGGTCATGACCCGCGCCGCGACAGAATTCGTTACTCCCCTGACCTTTCAGGCCCTGTCAGGCCATCCCGTACACGAACATCTCCTGGATACCCGCGCCGAGGCCGGCATGGGGCATATCCAATTGGCGCGTTGGGCGGATGCTATTCTCATTGCCCCGGCAAGCGCCGATTTTTTGGCCCGTTTACGTATTGGCCGCGCCGATGATTTGTTAATGGCCGTCTGCCTGGCCAGCAATGTCCCCTTGGCGGTGGCGCCTGCCATGAATCACCAGATGTGGTCCGACCCGGCGACCGAGGACAATATCCGCGTGTTGCGTAGCCGCGGTGTGTTGATCTTCGGACCGGATAGCGGAGAGCAGGCCTGTGGCGAGACGGGCGCCGGCAGAATGCAGGAACCGACGCAACTGGTTGGACAATTGGCGGAAGTCTTCGAGACGGGTGCCCTGGCGGGTTTGCACGTACTCGTCACTGCAGGCCCAACCCAGGAGGCCATCGACCCCGTGCGCTATCTGTCCAATCACAGTTCCGGCAAGATGGGTTATGCCGTGGCTGCTGCCGCATTCGAAGCGGGGGCTCGTGTGACTTTGGTTAGCGGTCCGGTGTGCCTGCCTGTGCCCGATGGTGTCCAGCATATTCCGGTGCTCAGTGCGCAGGACATGTATGATGCCGTCATGCCACGCATGGAAGATGTCGACATATATATAGGTGCGGCGGCAGTGGCGGATTATCGGCCAGAGCTGGTTGCCAGTAGCAAGATCAAAAAGGATGAAGAGACTTTGAGTCTGACCCTGGTGCGCAATCCGGATATCCTGGCCAGCGTCAAACGCCGATACCCGGCAAGTTTTTGTGTAGGTTTCGCAGCCGAGACCGATAACCTTGAACATCATGCCCGTAGTAAACTGCATGACAAGGGCGTGGATATGATTGCTGCCAATTGGGTCGGCGTGAACGCAGGCGACGGTGGCTTCGGCAGTGATGAGAATGCTATACGGCTCGTATGGCGCGAAGGGGAGCTGGAGTTGGCCATGGCGCCGAAAACCAAACTGGCGCGAGAGCTGATTGGACATATCGCGCAACGGTATCAGGTACGGCATAAGTCCGCGCTGACGGGCGACAACGTTTTGCGATTCACCAAGCAGCCGGATAATTGAAAAAGCAACTAGTGCTGGCGACTAATAGACACGGGGGAAAAGTTTTGAAGCGCGATGTGCAATTAAAAATTCTCGATTCACGTATCGGTCAGGAGATCCCGTTACCAGAGTATGCAACCGGCGGTGCAGCTGGCATGGATTTGCGTGCCTGCGTGGAAGCGCCTGTGACCATCGCACCGGGTGAAACCAGGCTGATCCCGACAGGCCTGGCTATTCACATCGAAGACCCGGCGATGGCGGCTGTCATCCTGCCGCGCTCCGGTCTGGGTCACAAACACGGCATCGTGTTAGGGAATCTGGTCGGGTTGATCGACTCCGATTACCAGGGGCAGCTGTTCATCTCATGCTGGAATCGGGGTAGTGAATCTTTCACCATCGCGATCGGTGATCGTATTGCACAATTAGTGTTTGTGCCCGTGGTGCAGGCAGCGCTGCAAATCGTCGAAGAGTTTAATGAGAGTCATCGTGCCGAGGGTGGTTTCGGACATACCGGCCGCGCCTGAAACAGTTTTCTTACACAACATGAACAGACAAACGCATGGCTAGACGTCGAGGAAGTCGTGCCCGTAGACGCGGGCAGAAAGCAGGGAAACTCGGTGGAGTCACCCTTAATACAGCGATCTTAACGGGATTTTTGTTCTTCGTTTTGATCTTTGCGCTGACGTTCTGGTTGAGTCAGTATGCGTCCTATAACCAGATTCGGATGCAGCAGCGCACAGCAGGTGAGGCAGTCGAGCGCAGCGTTGCCTATCAGCTTGCCAGTTCCGTGCAGTCCTACACCAGTTCGTTGGAAAACATGGCGCGTGATCCGGCGCTGATCCAGTTAATCAACAGCGGTGATGAGGCCGCCCTGCAACGGCGTGCCGCCCAGCTGTACCAGGCCTTTCCCTTTGCGCTGGCGCTGCGTATTTTTCGCCGCGGCAGCGCGCATCTGGATAACTCGGTTTCACCGCCCATCGGCTATGCCTGTCTGGATGTGATCAACTCGGTTGAGCGCGGCAATATGAGTCCGGCAGTGGAGGTCCATGCGCCCAATACATCTCAGGCACACGTAGAGATCGTGCGACCTATCCTGGACAAGGGCAATCCCATCGGCGTGATACAACTCGCGTTGGACACAAAAGTGATCGGGTTCTGGCTGGAGGGCGTGTCGCGCGATCACTATATTGAGTTGATGCAACAAACAGGCGAACAGCCCTCAGTCATGCTCGGCAAGATAGGTAACAGCGATCTGCGCAACAGTCTTTATACTTATCGTGATGTCAGAGGGACGCGCTGGAAGGTCGCCGTGTGGTCGCCAGCCTCCGAGACGATCTTGCCCATTACCCTGCAGGCGGTATTTTTCTATCTGATCGGTGTTGTATTGATGGGGTTTGCATTCTTTTCGCTTAAGCGTTCGGTCAGTAATACGGTACGCGAAGATGCCGGTAACCTGATTAAAATGAGCGCCGATAATTTACGCGGCGTGCGCCAGCACGACTACCATTTTGTTATGCCAGAAGTAACAGAGGTTGCCCGCCGTATCGATGAGTTGCAGGACAAATCCAGTACCGAGCGTGAGCGCGATTACGATCCCAATGCCATCAACGTCAATTCAGCAAAGATGGGCCAACTGGATCCTCTCGCGGTATTCAGCGGTGGCGTGAGTGTTGAAGAACTGGATGAGTCCGAAGTCATGCCGAAAGCCCAGGCCCAGGCAGCAACTTCGGCACAGGATAAGGCGATTTTCAGTGCGCGCGACCCGAATATGCAGTTTGAGCCACACGCAATGACGCAAAGCGCCCCAACGGCGCGTACTGCAGGCGCTACGCAGGACAAGCCCGGTACCACGCCGACGGCATCAGCCGCACCACAAAACGCGCCGGCGAAACCACCTAAGGAAATCTTCAAGGCATATGATATTCGCGGTGTGGTTGGGGTCAGCCTGACGGCGCAACACGCACAATTGATTGGCCGCGCTATTGGCAGCGAGGCAGTGGCACGCGGTCTGACAAAATTGGTGTTTGCTCGTGACGGCCGTTTATCCGGGCCGGAACTTGGCGGTGCCTTTGTCAAAGGGGTGCAGCAATCCGGTGTCGATGTGATCGATATCGGGATGTTACCAACACCGGTTTTGTATTACGCCGCCAACGAATTGGCAAACGGTACGGGTGTGATGCTGACCGGCAGCCATAATCCACCGCAATACAACGGCTTCAAAATGATGCTGGGCGGTGAAACCCTGTCCGGGGAGGCTATCCAGGCGCTGCGGGAACGTATCGAGAACGATGATTTCGCGACTGGCGAGGGGCATTACTCCAATCAGTCGGTTGCCAAGGCCTACATCGAACGCATCATCGGTGACGTTAAACTCAAGCGCCCGATGAATATCGTCATCGATTGTGGCAATGGTGTGGCTGGTGCGATTGCACCTTTGCTGTTCAAGTCCATGGGATGTCGTGTCACGGAACTCTACTGCGATGTCGATGGTAAATTCCCCAACCACCATCCCGACCCGAGTAAACCGGAGAACATGCAGGACCTGATCGCTACCGTAAAAGGCAAAGGTGCAGATCTTGGTATTGCGTTTGATGGCGATGGCGACCGACTGGGTGTAGTCGATGCCGGTGGCAAGATCATTTATCCGGATCGTTACATGATGTTATTTGCCGCAGATGTGCTGGCGAATAATCACGGTGCGCAAATCATATATGACATCAAATGCAGTAATAATCTGACCCGTGTCATTTGGGAAAAAGGCGGTGAGCCGTTGATGTGGAAGACCGGGCATTCGCTGATCAAGGCCAAACTGAAACAGACAGGTGCGCCGCTGGCAGGAGAGATGAGCGGCCATATATTTTTCAACGATCGCTGGTATGGATTCGACGACGGTCTGTATTCCGGTGCGAGGTTGCTGGAGATCCTGTCCAAGACCAATACGAAATCAGACGCGGTGTTTGGTGCCTTGCCCGATGCGGTCAATACACCGGAACTCAACGTGCAAATGCGTGAGGGCGAGACACACAAATTCATTGAGGACCTGATGATGCGTGCTGACTTCGGTGAGGCCAATGTCTCCATGATTGATGGAATCCGCGCTGATTTTAATGATGGGTGGGGTCTGGTGCGCGCTTCGAATACAACACCTGTATTGGTATTGCGTTTCGAGGGCAAGGATGCGCGTGCCATGGGACGCATTCAACAGCTCTTCAAGGCACAGATGCTGGCAGTCAAGCCGGACTTGAAATTACCTTTCTGATTTTTCCAGGTTACAGCGAAGGTGGTTATTCGCATAGGTAATGCGGATAACCACTTTATGTATTGAATCAGCACAAATAATTCGACTTCCTGAGTGCGTTGTTCTCCAAAAAATATTATTATGTAATCGTTCACTAACAAGCCAACCATTGCATTTGTGAAATCATGAGTCTCGAACCCTCCCAGGCGAAAAATGTTGCCAAAGTTCTCAGCGAAGCCCTGCCATATATTCAGCGTTTCCAGGGTAAGACCATGGTCATCAAATATGGCGGGAACGCCATGGTGGATGAAGACCTGAAGCGTGGTTTTGCGCGGGATATCGTGCTGATGAAACTGGTTGGCATGAACCCGGTGGTGGTACATGGTGGTGGCCCGCAGATCGGAAATCTGCTCAAGCAGATCGGGAAGGAAAGCCGCTTCGTCGACGGTATGCGCATTACTGACAGCGAGACGATGGACGTGGTGGAAATGGTCCTGGGGGGCCTGGTCAACAAGGAGATCGTCAATCTGATCAATCGTCAGGGTGGCAAGGCCGTGGGGTTGACAGGTAAAGACGGCGATCTGATCCGTGCCCGTAAATTACACATTACCAAGCAGAGCCCCGAGATGGCGGCCCCGGAAATCATCGATATCGGTCATGTAGGCGAAGTCGCCAGCATCGATACCTCGGTGGTGCAGATGCTGGTCAAGGACAATTTTATCCCGGTCATTGCGCCGATTGGGGTGGGTGAAGACGGGCAATCCTATAATATTAATGCCGACCTTGTGGCCGGGAAGCTGGCCATGGCGCTACGTGCGGAAAAATTGATTCTGTTAACCAACACCACCGGGGTGCTTGATTCCAATGGGCAATTGTTAACTGGCCTCAAGGCCGAACAGGTGGATAAATTGATCAAGGACGGCGTGATTCACGGCGGGATGCTGCCCAAAGTCAATTGCGCATTGGATGCGGTACGCTCCGGCGTGCGAACGGCACAGATCATCGACGGGCGGGTGGAGCACGCGGTATTGCTGGAGGTGTTGACCAGCGAAGGCGTCGGCACCCTGATCATGGGATGAGCATGAGCGAGCAAAAAATTTCACGCCGGCAGCAAATTCTCGAGACGCTGGCGATGGAATTGGAAAAATCACCGGGTGAGCCCATTACGACCGCCGGGCTGGCCAAGGCCGTAGGAGTGTCCGAAGCGGCCCTGTATCGACATTTCCCCAGCAAGGCAAAGATGCTGGAAGCCCTGATCGAATTCATCGAGGAAAGTGTGTTTACGCTGGTCAACCGCATATTGCAGGAAGAGAAGAGTATGCGCGGCCGCTGCCAGAAGATTTTGACCGTCGCGCTGGGCTTTGCCGATAAAAATCCTGGCATTACCCGGCTGCTGAGCGGTGACGTGCTGCTTGGTGAAACCGAGCGCCTGCGTAAGCGTATCGACAAATTTTACGAACGTCTGGAAACCCAGCTCAAACAGGTCTTGCGTGAGGGAGAGGCGAACCGGGAACTTAAAGCGGTCTCACCTGTGCAGGCCCAGGCAAACCTGATGTTGTGTCTGGTGGAGGGCCGGATTCAGCAATACGTACGCAGTGGTTTCAGTGTATCGCCACTGGCGCAATGGGATCAGCAATGGGATTTATTGGCCGCCAGCCTGATTAGTCCTTGATACCCTTCAGCTTGCGAAACCGCGCCAGATCCTTGTTGAAGCGCTGTTCCATGACAGCCTTTTCTTCCTTGCGTTTCTCGATCACTTTTTCCTTGTCTGCGATCTGTTGTTTGGTCTTTTCGATCTCATCGATCAGTTTTTTAGGTGGTTTGCCGCCACTACGCTCGTAGTTGCCCGCGCGGTTTTCCAGATCGGCCAGGCTATTTTGCAGTAATTTCAAATTGCCTTCGGCGATATCCAGCTGGCCCTGCGCAGCCTTGATATTGGTATCTCTGGCGATGATCAGGTCGCGTTCGGTCGTGTATGAATTGAGCAAGATGGCGTCACGGCGTTCCTGCTCTTTCCTGGCGGCCTCTTCCGCTTTATGTAGTTGCGCCTGTTCGCGCTCTTTTTCCAGTTGCTCTTTTGTTTTTGGCGGTTCGATCACGTCAATGACCAGGCCACGATCGTTTAGCACCTCGATCCGACGTTGGGAGTATTCGGGCGGGACGACGTTGCCACACTCCCGGATGCCAAGATCGTTCCGCCAGCATTTTATCGTGCCGCCGGAGCTGGCCGCCTGAGCCAGAGGCAGGGAAAGCGTGGAGGCCAGCGCCACGCAGAGAAGAATTGTGTTATGTTTGACTGACATTGATTTCATATTCCTTGGCTAATCACGCCGCACAAGGGACGCTACTATCATCCTAGTTTGCAATTAAACTCGCTTCTGTGTGATTGATCAAACTCTACTATTCATTGCGTCGTTCCTTGCCAATGCCTTTTCGGCCTTTGCCGGTGGTGGCGCAGGTTTGTTACAGCTGCCATTGCTGATCTTCCTGGGCTTACCTTTTGGCGCGGCGCTGGCGACACATAAAGTCGCCACAGTCTTTCTTGGTTTGGGCGCTACGCTGCGTCATTTCCGTGAACACAGTCTGGAACGCCATGTCATTATCACGATGCTGCTCACTGGCATTCCCGGTGTAGTCATTGGCGCGAATGTCATTCTCTTTATCCCGGACCGTACCGCGGAAGTCGCGCTGGGTATTTTGACCATAAGCCTGGGTATATATTCCATATTTAAACCCGGACTGGGTCAACAGGTCATGCCGCGCCACCGTGACCGAACGGGCCTGGCGGTGGGCGGTTCAGTCTTATTTATCATCGGCATTCTGAATGGGTCCTTAACCTCGGGGACTGGCCTGTTCGTGACCTTATGGCTGATTCATTGGTTCGGTCTGGATTACAAGCGGGCCGTAGCACACACGCTCGTGCTGGTAGGCCTGTTCTGGAACGGCAGCGGTGCCCTGACCCTGGGCCTGCACGGCATCATATACTGGGCCTGGTTGCCGGCGCTGGTGCTGGGTTCCCTGCTGGGGGGCTATGTCGGCGCCCACTGGTCCATCGTCAAAGGCAACCGCTGGATCAAGCGTGCCTACGAAATCGTGACCTTGCTGGTGGGGATATTGCTGCTGTTAGGCAGGGCACGCCTGTTTGGATAAGTAATACCCGTGCTCAAATTCCGTACTGCGTACGGTAGGCCTGAATTGCCGGCAAATAGGGCGAATAGGTGCTGTTCTCGCTGATATAGGCGATAAGATGCTCCAGGCCGATGATGCTGATTACCGGTATCTGGTAAGTGTCTTCCACTTCCTGGATCGCGGACCGCGCTCCCTGTCCCCGCTCCTGCCGGTTGAGGGCGATGGCGACCCCCGCCGCCTTAGCGCCGGCCGCCTCGATGATCGCCATGGATTCGCGAATGGCGGTGCCGGCGGTAATCACATCGTCGATGATCAGCACCTTGCCGGCGAGCGGTGCGCCAATCAGGTTGCCGCCTTCGCCGTGGTCCTTTGCCTCCTTACGGTTGAAGCAGTACGGTACCGAGCGATTGTGCTTCTCGGCCAGGGCGATGGCGCAACTGGCTGCAAGGGTGATGCCTTTATAGGCAGGGCCGAATAACACATCGAATTCGATGCCACTGTCGATGATGGCGTCCGCATAGTACTGCCCCAGGCGTGCCAGGGCGCTGCCGGTATTGAACAGTCCGGCATTGAAGAAATACGGGCTGGTACGTCCGGACTTCAGTTTGAATTCGCCAAACCGCAGGACGTCGGCCTGCAGGCATAGCTCGATAAATTCGCGTTGATAAGCTTGCATGGAGATGAATTTTCAATGACCAAGACGAAGTGTGTATCATACACAGATTCAAAATTCAGGATAAGCCTATGCGCGTGATTACCGCCAATGTCAACGGCATCCGCTCGGCGGAGAAAAAAGGGTTCTTTACCTGGTTAAGCCGTCAGCGTGCCGATGTGGTGTGCCTGCAGGAGACCAAGGCACAAGAGCACCAGTTGCACGCCGAGATCTTTTATCCCAAAAACTATCATTGCTACTATTTCGACGCCGAGAAAAAGGGCTACAGTGGCGTAGCGATTTTTTGTAAACAGGAACCCGACGAGGTACTCAAGGGCCTCGGTTGGGCGCATGCGGATACGGAAGGCCGTTACATCCAGGCGGATTTCGGCAAGCTGAGCGTGGCGTCGTTTTATCTGCCATCCGGCTCGTCAAGCGAAGAACGGCATCAGAACAAATTGCGATTCATGGACAAGATGCTGGACGAACTGAAACTGATGCGCCGCAAAAAACGCGAATACATCATCTGTGGCGACTGGAATACTGTCCACAAGGAAATCGATATCAAGAACTTCAAGGGCAACCAGAAGAATTCGGGCTGTACCCCCGAAGAACGCGCATGGATGGACAAGCTGTTCGACCAGGTCGGCTATGTCGATGCCTTTCGTGTTGTGGACCAGCGTGCCGAACAGTACACCTGGTGGTCCAATCGCGGTCAGGCCCGCGGGAAGAATGTCGGATGGCGTATCGACTATCAGATCATCACACCGGGCCTGAAGGACACGGTAAGCAAGGCGTCGATCTACAAGGACCAGTGGTTTTCGGATCACGCGCCCCTGATCATCGATTACGATATCCCTGCGTAGCTCAGGCTAGTCGCGTTTGTCCCTGCTGAGCAAACATTCCTGGCATGAATCGCTGCTGACCTACCGGCAGCCGCAAGTGCTCAGAATGTTCTTTCTCGGGTTCTCCGCCGGGTTACCCTATTTGTTGATCTTCGGTACCTTATCCATCTGGCTGACCCAGGCGGGCATCAATCGGGAGATCGTTACTGAATTCAGCTGGGCGGCCCTGGGCTATTCGTTCAAATTCGTGTGGGCGCCGATTGTGGATAAACTGCCCTTGCCGTGGCTGCATGCCTGGCTAGGACGACGGCGCAGCTGGTTATTGCTAGCCCAGCTTAGTATTGTGTCTGCCATTGTGTGGATGTCGATGACGGACCCCGTCGGGCACGTCAATGTCATGGCATATGCAGCAATCTTACTGGGATTCTCTGCAGCGACCCAGGATATCGCGATCGATGCCTATCGTATCGAATCACAAAGTGAGGATTACCAGGCGGCGATGTCGGCGACGTATATTGCGGGTTATCGCATCGGTATGATCATTTCCGGGTTTTTCGCCTTGAAGATGAATGTCTGGTTCGGCGGAGGTGATGCCTATGTGTATGCGGTGTGGCAAAAGATCTTTCTGATCATGGCGGGGTTGATGCTGATTGGCGTCATTACCACACTGCTGATCCCGGAACCCGACATCAATCGTGCACGCGACACCTATCTGCATTCACTGCTTGACTACGCACGGTTCCTCTTTCTGTTTGCCTTTGCAACGTCGATTTTTATTCTGGCATTTGTGTATCTTAATCCGGCACACATGATTGATAGCTTGCTGGTAACAAAGCTGGGGATGGGCACGACGTTTTCGCAATTTATTGCACAAGTAGCAAGGCTGAGCATTGCGTTGCTCTTTGCTGTGGTAGCCGCATATTCCTGTGTCTGGCTGCACGTGGTGAATATCAGTATGGTCAAACAGACCTATCTCAGTCCGATTGCGGATTTTTTCCAGCGCTATAAAAAAACAGCCGTATCGATCTTATTGTTGATCGGGTTTTACCGGGTATCGGATATCGTGCTGGGTGTCGTTGCGAACGTATTTTATCTGGACATGGGCTTCAGTATGGATGCCATCGCGGAATATGGAAAACTCTACGGCGTTGTCATGACGATACTGGGCGGGTTTGTTGGTGGCATCCTGTCGGTTCGTTATGGGGTGATGCGAATTCTGTTGCTCGGCGCTGTTCTTTCCGCCGCCACCAATGTTTTGTTTATCGTGCAGGCGAATCTCGGTAACGATCTCGATTTCCTCAAGTTTGTGATCGCCGCGGATAATCTCAGTGCCGGGCTGGCGGGTGCAGCCTTTGTGGCCTATATGTCGAGCCTGACCAATATCTCCTTTACCGCGACGCAGTACGCGATTTTCAGTTCCCTGATGACCTTGCTGCCGAAAGTGATCGGCGGGTATTCGGGTTCCATCGTGAATGCGACCAGCTACCAGACCTTCTTTTTGATCACGGCGCTGATGGGCATTCCTGTCATTCTCCTCGTGATTTACTTAATATATCGCGCTCCGGCTGAGTAAGTACGACCATTGCCGCATAAAGTTAATAGGTTAAGGCATGATTGAAAATTCATTTCTGATTTCCAGTTTCATTATCGGGTTACTTGGCGGCGTGCATTGCGTCGGCATGTGCAGCGGTATCGCGGGTGTCCTCAGCATGGGGCTGGATCAGCGTGCCAGCAAATTCCGGCACTTTATGCTCCAGCTGAACTACAACTTCGGCCGGATCACCAGTTACGCGGTTGCCGGTTATATTTTCGGATGGCTCGGGGAAGTCGCCGTACGTGGCACCGGTTCGCACGCTGTACACCAGGCCTTGCAGACCTTTTCCGGTGTCTTCATGATTTTGCTCGGGATGTATTTATCCGGCTGGTGGCGCATCCTGGTGAAGGTCGAGCAGGTCGGTGCCGCATTATGGCGGCGTATCGAACCTTTTGCCCGTACCCTGATTCCCGTTCGCAGCGTGCCCCAGGCGTATTTTGTCGGGTTGGTGTGGGGCTGGCTCCCCTGCGGTCTGGTCTATAGCGTGCTCACTACCGCCCTGGGCAGTGGCAGCGGCGCCAACGGCGCCATGATCATGTTCAGCTTCGGCCTGGGCACATTACCGAACCTGTTGGTCATGGGATTGCTGGCGGGTGCTTTGCGCCAGCAACTGCGCCGGCCGGCGGTAAAGTATCTGGCCGGGATGATGGTAATCGGCTTTGGTATTTATTTCATCTGGCAGGCCTGGCAGCCCACGATCGGGCATTTGTAAGATCAATTTTATTTGTCGCAAATAAAAACGCCCACCGTAGTGGGCGCATACTGATATTGTGCTCTGGGCTTTCTTAGGCTACCTGTGCCCGGTCACGATCAATAAAGCTGTCCAGGGGTTGATTTAGCGTTTCCATCAAGGTGTTCAAATCCGCTAACTGGCTGTTCAGGGTTTCGGTCGTGCTTTCCAGTTCGGCAATACGTGCCTGCAAGGTGTCGCGTGATTCGTTGATCTTGCGCAGGCTCTCCAGGCGTTTTTCCATTTGGTCCTTGTGTTCCTTGATGCGCGCAACCAGCGGTGCCATCGCCGCCTTGCCCCAACTCTCCGCTTCGTGGTGCGCGTTGAAGAAGGTGTTGCGTGCGTGGCTGACCATGGAGATAAAGAACTTTTTGATCACGAAACTCTGCTCGGTCATGGTCGTCACCGGGCTCTTACGATACGCCTCGGCTTCGTGATAGAGACGTTCCATCTGGCGTTTGTACTTACTCATGCTGAACAGTTTGGGCTTGGTATCACCCAGGCCGTGTTCCGCATTGAACTTGCGATAGATGCCCTGTACGAGCATGTTGACCTTGTCCGTTTGCGCCGAGGCTTCCGAAACGGTCTTGGCAATGACGTCGAAAAATTCCTTCATCCCGTTTTTCAAGCCGACGGTGGTCCAGGTGTCCGCCATCTCCTTACGGGTCTGGGTCATCAACTGGTCCAGTTCATTCAGGCTTAAAGTACCTAATAGCGCACTGTGCTGATCGCTAAAGAGCTTCTTATTGGCCTGAAAACTTTCGACACTCTTGTAATACACCGCCTGTTCCGAGCGGGTCTTTTTCAACAGATGTGAAATGACATCTTCATTCTTGCCGCTAAGACTCTGCAGTTCCTTGAGTTGCTTGTTGGCATCATTAAGGCGGGAGGCAATGAGGTCGCGTGACTGTTTGACCATGCTGCCGATCTCGCCGACCACGCTGTCACGCACGATCTCCTGCTTTTTCGGCAGAATGTCGGTGGAGAGAATGGTTTCCAATGACAGGATGTTGCTCCTGGCGATTAAATCCTTGTCATGGCGGATTTTGGCGAGCAGGCCTTTTTGTGCCGATACAGGAAAGACGCTCTTGTTATCGACACCCAGCATCTTCGCAGCGGTATTGCACTGCGCCTGAATGGTGTTCTTGACGGTGGCTTCGTCCTTGAGTTCGTCCCACAGGGTATCGATCTTGTTCAATACGATGAGACGGGCATGCCGCGAATCGGAATCCAGCGGTTGCACGTGATGAGCCCACATCTCCATATCGGATTTGGTCACACCGGTATCCGCGGCCAGCACGAACACCACGGCCTGGGCGTTGGGCAACATGTTAATGGTCAGTTCCGGCTCCGAACCCATGGCATTGAGGCCCGGGGTATCCAGGATGCGCAATCCTTCCTTAAGCAGGGGATGCGGGAAACTGATCATGGCGTGCCGCCACATGGGGACATCGATACTGCCGTCGGGATTGAGATTGCTCTTATCGCGCTCAGGGTCGAATAAACCCAGGCGGGTAGCGGTGGCCTGATCGACTTTCTTGGTACGCACCACCTCGCGGAAGGCCTGCGCCATCGCTTCGGATGAATGTGTGTTTAATTCAATGCCCGTCCAGTTGATCGGGTGCTTCTTGTGTTCGGAAATGCTGACGTCTTCCAGCCGGGTCTCGATAGGTAACAGGCGGATATAACTCTGATCTTCCGTCGAGTCATAAAACAGTTCCGTCGGACACATGGTTGTGCGCCCGGCCTCTGACGGTAACAGACGGCGATCGTATTCCGAGAAGAAGATCGCATTGATCAATTCTGTCTTGCCGCGGGCAAATTCGGCAACAAACGCGATGGTAAGTGAATCGGATTTGAGCTGCTCGAGGAGTTCGAATATCCGCAGTTCCATGTCGACATTGGACAGCTTATTGGTGTCCAGCCACTTCTGGTATTTAAGAATGGAACTGACGAGCGTGGTCTTCCAGCGCCCGTATGCCTGCATCTGGTCCGTGAAACGATCCGCTGCCATGAGGTCTTCCCGGTTTGTCCTGGTAACTTGTTAATCAATATAGCTTTTTCTACAGTGAAATGACAATTGATCTGCCCCAGGTTTTCTACCTGATCACCGTGATTGTGTTAACGGCATCACACATGGGAAGTTTAATTTCGCCTTGATTTCGCTACGGAGTTAACAAAACGCCCGCAAGACCTCAGGCAAATTGGGTTTTTGTAGCTGCAGGCGCAGTTTTTTGCGGCGCGAGGAGCTGCCACTGATGACGCTGACCGCCGATTTATTGAGCGCGCATTGTTCAGCTACGAAGGCAATGAGGTAGGCGTTGGCCTTGCCGTCCACCGGTGGGGCAGTGATGCGAATTTTGAGCGCATCGCCCTGAACCCCGCAGATTTCATCCTGGCGTGCACGTGGTTGCACATTGACGTTCAGCAGCAGGTTGGATCCCTGCCAGCCGTACCACGTGGCCATGCCTAATAGATTTTCGGCGGTTGGTTGATGAGGGGGGCCGCGACCAGAAACATGATGGCAGCAAGAAATATGATGACCAGAATGGGTGACAGATCGATGCCATTCAGGGGCGGCAGGATTCTGCGCGCCGGACGCAGCAGCGGTTCGGTGATCTGGTAAACAAGTTTTCCGATGGGGTGATAGTTTGCGCCCGGATTAATCCAGCTGATCACGACCAGGATGATAATGGCGAAGAAAAACAGCTGGGCGGTATGCTGGATAATCATTCCCAGTAAAACACTCAGGAAGGACAGGATGCCGAGGGTGTAGCCTTGCAGGAAATTGGTAATCAGGATGTCCAGCGTCTCAAATATCACCAGTAGCACGACGGCGGCCATGTCGATACCGAAAAAGCCGGGAATGATCCTGCGCAGGGGCAATAACATCGGGTTTGTCATGCGCACCATGAACTGGCTGATGGGATTGTAAAAGTCCGCGCGTACGATCTGCAGTATCAGGCGCAGCAGCACGCTGAAGATCAGAATGTCGAAGATAATCCCGACGACAAATAACAGGAAGCTCAAGACATAACCACTCACGATGACTGCTCCAATTGTTCCGCCAGCTGTTCTGATCGATCCCGTGCCGCTTTGATTGCCGCGACCAGGGTGTCACCGGCATGGTGCTGGTCGAGATGGGTTATGGCCTGTTCGGTGGTGCCGCCGGGTGAGGTGACGCGTTCACGCAGGACCTTGGGTTCTTCTTCCACTTCCAGTGCCAGTTTGGCGGCACCAAAAGCCGTTTGCACCGTCAACAGCCGCGCCGCTTCTGCGTCCAGGCCCAACTCCTTGCCTGCCCGCTCCATGGCCTCCATCAGATAGAAAAAGTAGGCCGGACCGCTCCCGGATACCGCCGTCACCGCATCCAGTTGCAATTCGTCATCGAGCCAGAGGGTAATACCGATGGCCCGCATAATGGTCTCGGCGGTCTCACGTTGGCCTTCGCTGACCGCCGGATTGGCAAACAGGCCGGTAGCACCGGCGCGAACCAGGGCGGGCGTGTTGGGCATGGCGCGGACCAGCGGGACCTCGCGGCCGAACCACTGACACAGGGCGGTGGTGCGCAGGCCGGCAGCGATGCTGAGAAACAGGGGCACTGTTTGCTCCAGGCGCAGGCCGCTGATGACCGTGCGCATGGCCTGGGGTTTGACCGCAAGGACAACCACGTCGCAGTTATCCAGGACAGCCTGGTTACTGTCTGCGGCCGAAATTCCGATATCGCGGGACAGGTTTTGCAGGCGCGAGGCATCCGGGTCATGGCTAAAAATATTACGTGCAGGGACGCCGCTACTGATGAGTCCGCCAATCAATGCACGTGCCATGTTACCGGCACCGATAAAACCAATTTTTGTCTTTTCCATAGTAAATAAAGTAACAGGCTTTGTGGATGAAGTCAGTGTTTGTCTTTGCCGGCTCGCGGTCCGAAAATGGCCGTTCCGACGCGGACGATGGTTGCCCCTTCCGCAATGGCGGCACCCAGATCGTCACTCATGCCCATGGATAAGGTATCCAATGTCATACCTGTTTGATTCAGCTGGTCCAGGTAGAGTTTCAACTGGTGAAATGGCCGGCGTTGTTGTTGCGGATCCGGTTCTGGCGCGGGAATCGTCATCAGGCCGCGCAATGTCAGGTGGGGTAATAGCGTAATGGCCCGGGCCAGCGCCGGCAGTTCGTGTGCCGAAATCCCGGATTTACTGGATTCGCCACTGGTATTGACCTGGATGCAGACATTCAGGGGGGCGCGTGCGCCGCGTTGCTCATTCAAGCGCTGCGCAATTTTCAGGCGATCGACACTGTGCACCCAGTCGAAGTGTGCCGCGATCTGGGCGGTCTTATTGCTCTGTATCGGCCCGATAAAGTGCCATTCGATGCCGGTGCCGGCCAGGGCTGTTATTTTAGGCAGGGCCTCCTGGAGATAGCTTTCGCCGAAAGCCGTTTGCCCCGCCGCGAGTGCTTCTTGTATGTCAGCGATACCGTGGGTCTTGCTGACCGCAAGCAAGCGTACGCTGCCGGGCGAACGCTGCGCCGCCTGTTCCGCACGGTGAATCTCCGCGCGCACCTGCTGCAAGCGATCAGTGATGGTGGGCATATATGTATGTTCGTAAGCTGTGCTGAGAAATAAAAATAGTATACCGAAGATCCTGCGTGCCCATGTTCGGCTAGCCCTATCGCGAACGTTTTATGACCGCTGAACCGGCGCGATTATGTGCGTTCGGTCAGAATTTGCATTAAAGTAAGGGTTTAGAATTTATCAACGGAACCGATAAAACTTACCTAACCCGAGTCGGGAACGTTAGCGGGACAATTATGGATATCACGGAATTACTTGCCTTTAGTGTCAAAAACAAAGCCTCTGACTTGCACCTCTCCGCCGGCCTGCCGCCGATGATCCGGGTGGATGGCGACATCCGCCGTATCAATGTACCGGCCCTGGAGCACAAGACGGTGCATGCGCTGGTGTACGACATCATGAACGACAAGCAGCGCAAGGACTTTGAAGAGTTTTACGAGACAGACTTTTCCTTTGAATTACCGGACGTGGCGCGTTTTCGCGTCAACGCCTTCAACCACAACCGCGGTGCCGGCGCCGTATTCCGGACCATTCCGTCCAAGATCCTCACGCTGGAGGAGTTGGGCTGTCCACCGGTGTTCAAGGATATCTCCGACGTGCCACGCGGCATCGTACTGGTGACCGGCCCGACCGGTTCGGGCAAGTCCACCACGCTGGCCGCCATGATCAACTATAAAAACGAATCTGAACACGGCCATATCCTCACCATCGAGGACCCCATCGAATTCGTGCACGAGAGCAAGAAGTGCCTGGTCAACCAGCGCGAGGTGCATCGCGATACATTGGGATTTAGCGAGGCCTTACGCTCCGCCTTGCGTGAAGACCCGGACATCATTCTGGTCGGCGAAATGCGTGACCTGGAAACCATCCGTCTGGCGCTAACGGCGGCGGAGACCGGTCACCTGGTGTTTGGTACCCTGCACACCAGTTCGGCGGCCAAGACCATCGACCGGATCATCGACGTGTTCCCTGCGGCCGAAAAGAGCATGGTACGTTCGATGCTGTCGGAGTCGCTGCGTGCGGTGATTTCACAAACCCTGTTAAAACGTATCGGTGGTGGCCGGATTGCCGCACACGAGATCATGATCGGTACCCCGGCGATTCGTAACCTGATTCGCGAAGACAAGGTAGCGCAGATGTATTCCGCCATTCAGACCGGTCAGCAGCACGGCATGACCACCCTGGATCAGACACTGCAGGATCTCCTGCGGCGCGGCATCATCGGCAAGCAGGATGCACGTATGCGCGCTGCCAATAAGGATAATTTCAACTAAACTTGAACGGCGTTCGTAAACCAACCCTATTCTGAAGGCCACCATGGATTTTAATTCACTGCTGAAGTTGATGGTGCACAAGAAGGCATCGGATCTGTTTATCACCGCCGGTGTTGCACCCAGCCTCAAGATCAATGGCAAGATTGCGCCGGTGACCCAGGCGACATTGACGCCGGTGCAGGCGCGCGAGATCTGTTATTCGATCATGACGCCGGAACAACGCAATGAATTTGAAACCACGCGCGAATGCAATTTTGCGATTTCCGCGTCGGGCATCGGCCGTTTCCGTGTCAGCGCCTTTCAGCAACGCAATCACATCGGCATGGTCTTGCGTAAGATCGAAACCAAGATCCCGACGATTGAGGAATTGGCACTGCCGCCGATCCTGAAAGATCTCGCCATGACCAAGCGCGGACTGGTGATCTTTGTCGGTGCGACGGGATCCGGTAAGTCGACCTCACTGGCATCCATGATCGGCTATCGCAACAAGAACAGTACCGGCCACATCATTACCATCGAAGACCCGATTGAATTCATTCACCACCACGAAGGCTGTATCGTCACCCAGCGTGAGGTTGGCCTGGATACCGACAGTTTCGAAGTGGCGTTGAAAAACACCCTGCGCCAGGCGCCGGACGTGATTCTCATCGGCGAGATTCGTACCCGCGAAACCATGGATCATGCCATCGCGTTTGCCGAGACCGGTCACTTGTGTCTGGCGACCCTGCACGCCAACAACGCCAACCAGGCGCTGGACCGTATTATCAACTTCTTCCCGGAAGACCGCCGCAACCAGTTATTGATGGACCTGTCGCTGAACCTCAAATCGATGGTTGCGCAGCAATTGATACCGGCACCGGATGGGCAGAGCCGCGTGCTCTGTGCCGAAGTGCTCATCAACACGCCGTTGGCATCCGACTTGATCCGTAAAGGTGAAGTGCATGCCTTAAAGGAATTGATGGCCAAGTCACGCCAGCACGGTATGCAAACCTTTGATCAGGCGCTGTATGAACTCTACAAGGGTGGCAAGATTACTTACGAAGATGCCATCAACCATGCCGACTCCGCGAATGAACTGCGGCTGATGATCAAATTGGGTGATTCCAAGGGTGATGCCGAGGTCATGGCCAGCTCACTGGATGGTGTCACGGTGCAAGAAGCAGAGTAGCTGCGTTTTTTCCCTTCAAAACACCGCATACGCGTCAAACACGGGTCCATCCACGCATACGCGTTTCATCGCCGGGCCATTTGGCGTTTCCACTTTCACCACGCAGCCGGCGCAACCGCCGACGGCGCAGGCCATGAATTCTTCGAGTGAGACCTGACAGGGCAGGGCATAGTCTTTGGCAACTTGCGCGACGGCTTCGAGCATGGGGTGTGGACCACAGCTGAAGATTTCGATTTGCCGGCGTTGCGCATCATCGAGGGCATCGAGGTAACGACGGGCGAGATCGGTAACATAGCCGTCGTGGGTACCGGGATAACCCTGTTTGCTGGCAAGACGTGAGGCGATACCCCAGTCCTCCAGCAGGGGCATGCAGGCGATCACGCCGTCGGGCATGCCAGGGACCATGATGGCGGAGGGGCGTGTAGTGAACGGGAAGGGAACTTCCGAGCCCATGATCACAAACGGTTGAAACTGTTTTTGTTGCCGCAGGACATCGGCGAGAAAGATCATTGGCGGAATGCCGACGCCACCACCGATCAACAGCGGGCGTGAATGTTCCGGGTGCAGCTTGAACGGCACCCCGATGGGACCGAGCAGGCTGACCCGTTCCCCCGGCTTGCGTCTGGACAACAGCTGCGTACCGTGTCCAAACACCTTATATAAAAAATCGACCCAGCCGACGTCGGCATCGACGCGCATGATCGAGATAGGACGGCGCATCGGCAACATGGGATCGCATTGCATATGCACGAAGCTGCCGGCCTTGGCGCGTTGTGCGATTTGCGGTGCGCGCACGCGCAGGACATGTTGATCACCGGCATGATGATCGTGTTCCAGGACTTCCGCGTCTTCCATGAGCAGGGTATCGCGATGCGCTTTGTTCATATCTTATTTACCTAATTGATAAACCAGTTTACCGCCCATCAGCGTATGCGTAACGCGGCCTTGCAGCGACCAGCCGAGGAAGGGACTGTTCTTGCCCCGGCTCACCATGGTGTCGGCACTCAGGGTCCACTCGTGGATCGGATCGAAAATGGCGACATCGGCATTGGCGCCGACAGACAGATGGCCGGCATCGATGTTGAGGATCTCGGCGGGTGTCATCGACAGGCGCTCGATCATCGCGGACAGGGTCAGGTGTTTGCCAGTGACCATGCGCAGATTCAATGGCAGGAAAGTCTCCAGTGCGGAGATACCGGGTTCGGTATCGGCGAACGGGGCCAGCTTAGCATCCAGATCGTGCGGCTGATGATCGGAACAGATGGCCTCGATGCGATCATCGGCGACCGCTTCGCGCAGGGCCTCCATGTCACGTTGCGTCCGCAGTGGCGGACGCACATGGCACATGCTGTTGAAGTAGCCCAGGTCCATTTCGGTCAGGTGCAATTGATGGGCGGCGACATCGGCGGTGATATTGAGGCCGTCGTATTTGGCGCGGCCAATCATCTGGATCGCGCGTGCGGTAGACAGGCGGCAGAAATGCACGCGTGCGCCGGTCTGTTCCACCAGCATCAGATAATTGGCAACCGCCTGAGTCTCTGCCGCTTCCGGGATGCCGGACAGGCCCAGGCGTAAACTGACGGCACCTTCGTGCGCGACGCCGGCATTGGCCAGGCTGCTGACCTGGGTCTGCAAAAACACGGTAACGTCGATGCTCGCGGCGTATTCCATGGCGCGTCGCAGCACCAGGGGATTATCGCAGTTGCGCATGGCATTGCTGACGCCGACGCAACCCGCCTGTTTTAAATGCGCCATCTCGCTCAGGCGTTCACCCTGCAAACCCAGGGTGAGCGCGCCCATGGTGTAGACACGGCAAAAGCCGGCATCGGCATTGGCGCGGTGTATCCATTCCACGACGGCGGGCGTATCGATGACCGGTGTGGTGTCCGGTGGAATGCACAGGCTGGTAATGCCACCGGCCACGGCGGCGCGTGTTTCCGAGGCGATCGTGCCTTTGTGTTCCTGGCCGGGTTCGCGCAGGCGCGCACAGAGATCGACGAAACCCGGACACACGATTTGATTGGTGGCATCGATGGTTTGATCGGCGTGGAAGCCATCGGGCGCGGTACCGACAGCGGCAACCTTGCCATCGGCAAGATACACATCCTGATGCGTATCGATTTGATTGCGCGGGTCGATGAGGTGGCCATTGATAATCGCGATACGCATGTCAGGCCTCCTGTTTGCGGCCAAGGACCATGGACATGATCGCCATGCGTACGGCAATGCCGTTAGTGACCTGTTCGAGGATGACCGATTGCGGACCGTCGGCGACCACGGATTCGATCTCCACGCCGCGATTGATCGGGCCGGGGTGCATGACGATGGCATCGGGTTTGGCCAGCGCGAGTTTTTCGCGGGTCAGGCCGTATTGCATGAAGTATTCCGCCTCGCTCGGTAGCATCGCGCCCTGCATCCGTTCGCGTTGCAGGCGCAGCATCATGATGACATCCACGTCTTTAATCCCTTCGCGCATATCGTGAAAGACGTGCACGCCCAGACTCGCGGCTTCGCGCGGGATCAGGGTGTGCGGACCGACGGCACGGATCTCCGGTACCCCGAGGATATTCAGCGCGTGGATCTCGGAACGCGCCACGCGCGAGTGTTTGATGTCGCCGACGATGGCGACCCGCAGCTGGGTGAAATCCGGTTTGTGCTTGCGAATGGTGAAGACGTCCAGCATGCCCTGGGTCGGGTGGGCGTGACTGCCATCGCCGGCATTGATGACACTGATGTGCGGAGCCACGTGCTCGGCAATAAAGTGGGCGGCACCGCTCTGATTATGCCGCACCACGAACATATCACAATGCATCGCCTCCAGATTGCGCAGCATGTCGAGGAGGCTTTCGCCCTTGCTGGTAGAGGAGGTGTTGATGTTGATATTCAGCACGTCCGCGGACAGGCGTTTTGCCGCCAGTTCGAAGGTGGTGCGGGTGCGGGTGCTGGGTTCGAAGAACAGATTGACGATGGTGTAGCCGCGCAGCAAGGGTACTTTCTTGACGGTACGCGCACCCACGGTGCAGAAATTTTCCGCGTTATCGAGGATGTCGATAATGGTTTGGCGGGGAAGACCTTCAATTGTCAGGAAATGGCGTAGCTTGCCGGCTTGATCGAATTGAATGTCCTGTTTAGTCACATGCTCTCCTGTATTTCGAGACGCAGTTTATCCGGCCCGCTAAGTTTGACTTGCTGATGGCTGGCCAGGTCTAACTGCACCCCGGTGACATCCGCCGCAATGGGCAGCTCGCGACCGCCGCGGTCCACCAGGGTGACCAATATTACCGAGGCCGGCCGGCCATAATCAAAAATTTCATTGAGCGCGGCGCGAATGGTGCGCCCGGTGTGCAGGACATCATCCACCAGCACGATGTGCTGGTCATCCACTTCGAACGGCAGATTGGACGGCTTCACCTGCGGATGCATGCCGATGCGGGTAAAGTCGTCGCGATAAAAGGTGATGTTCAGCTCGCCCAGGGGTTGCTTGAGCTGCAAGGCCTTGTGGAGGGCCTCGGCGATCCAGACACCGCCGGTATGGATACCGATCATGCACGGATTGCCGATACCACGGTTCGCCAGCAACTGACGCAGGGTTTGCGTCATGTGCTCGATGAGGGTATCGGGTGTCGGGAGGGATGACATGATTGTGTCGTTGGTCTCGTCAGTTTGCCTGAGTGTTCAGCCAGGTCTGTAAAATGATCGCCGCCGCCAGTTTATCGATGTTCGCCTTGTCGCGTTTCCGGGTCCGGGAGTGGTCGCTATCCGCCAGTTGCGACTCGGCCTCAAGGGAACTCAGGCGTTCGTCCACCCACACGACAGGCAGATTGTACCGTTGTTCGAGCTGTTTCCCAAAATCCCGTACGGATTCGGCCAGGGGATGCGGCGTGTCATCCATGTTGTGCGGCATACCCACCACCAGCAACGCCGGTTGCCATTCCTTAATCAGTGCGCTGATGGCCGGCCAGTCGGGGCCGCTGTGATTGTTATGCAGGGTGCGCAGGCCGTGGGTCGTGCGGGTCAGTTCCTGACCAATCGCCACCCCGATGCGTTTGCTGCCGTAGTCAAACCCTAGCAGGGTGCGATATTGCGTCACGCGTGGCCGACGTCCGTGGAGAGGTTTTTGAGTTCCACCCCAAGCAGTTGCGCGGAGGCTGTCCAGCGCTGTTCGATGGGGGTATCGAAGATGACGGCCGGGTCGGCATTGCCATTGAGCCAGGCATTGGCGGCCAGTTCGCTTTCCAGTTGGCCGGCACCCCAGCCGGCATAGCCCAGGGCGATCAAAAACCGCGCGGGCCCCTGGCCGTGGGCAATGGCCTCGATGATGTCCTGGGACAAGGTGACACCGATATTGTCGGTCACCGGCATGGTTGCTTCCCATTTGCCGATGCCTTCATGCAGGACAAATCCGCGTTCGGTCTGCACCGGCCCGCCCTGGTAAATGGGGATATACGGGTGTTGTTCGCGGGTGTCGTCGATTTTGAGAAAGCTCAGTAATTCGGCGAATTCGAGGTCCAACGGCCGGTTGATCACCAGACCCATGGCGCCCTCGTCATTGTGGTCGCACATATAAGTGACCGTCTGCTGGAAGTTGGGATCCGCCAGCGAGGGCATGGCAATCAGAAACTGGTTAGTCAGGTTTGCGCTGCTCGTCATCGTCTAAGTGTACGCCACGAATTAGTTAATGGAGGTGGTCAGGCCCTGTTTGACCCGGAAACGCCATACCAGAGAGATATGTAGTATATCCGTGTCTTTCAAGATCGCCTGGGTCAGTGGCGGGAAGGGCGCAGCCATTTTGACGATCTGGGTCGCGGCATTATCCAGGACCTTGTGGCCGGAGGAGCGCAGGATATTCATGGATTGGATGCTGCCGTCAGGATTGACCCCCACATCCAGCAACAGACTACCGCTGATATTGTTGCGAATGGCGTCTTCGGGATAATTCAGACTGCCGAACTTCTCCACCTTGTCGCGCCAGGCCTCGATATAACTGGCAAAACGGTATTCCTTGGCGTTCAGGCCGGTGACATAGGTATGGTGCGGGGTGCGCTCAAAGGCCTGTTTCATCTCCTGGATTTCCGCATGCAGGCGGGCAAATTCGCGGCTGCGCTCGAACATCTGTGCCGCCTGTTCGCTCTTGGTGCTCACGGGGATATCGCGTTGGAATTCCTTGCTGTCGCGGGAGAATGGGGACTTCTCCGCGGTCATCAGTTTGCGTTCCTCGTCTTTTTTCTTCAGCTTCGGCGGTGAAAAGGCCATTTTGCTGTCCGGGGCCAGACCGTTTTCCGCGGTTGGATCGGGATTGGATAACGGGCTGGTAGGCCGGACCTTTTTATCCACATTACCGCCGCCTTTCTGGTTCGCCTGGGCCAGATAATCGGCTTCGTCCGGTGCCTCCTTGGACTGCGAGGACACCAGGGTGATTTCCATGGTGGGGGCATCATCGCTCTTGAACAGGTCATCCGCATTGAAACTGACGCCGAGGATCACAATGGCGTGCACCGCGAGGGCAAAAAATATGGTCAGCCCCAGGCGATCAAACTGATGGCGATTGTAATGTTGGGTTACGACGGCTTGCATGCTGAGGATTTAAGTCGAATCACGAGTCTTTGACAAATTATACCGTTGATCATTCCCAGCACGACGGCAATGGTCAGCATAATCGGAAAAAGCCGCCACAGGCCGGCGTGGGGAATAAACAAGACATAGGCACACACAAACTGCCCACTGATATGCGCTATCGCCGCCAGCAGGCTGTAGCCAATGGCACTAAAGCCCTTGCCCGGTAAACGGCTGGCAAGCCACAGGATCGTCACGCTGGCGAGGGCGCCGGACAGGCTCATGAGAAACGTCGGCGACAGAAACGTGCCCAGGACCAGACTGCCCACCAGCACCCGTAAAATACTCACCCAGGCGGCGGTACGCCAGTCGTACATGACCAGTACCGCAATCACCACGATGTTCGCCAGCCCCGGTTTCAGCCCCGGTAAAAACGTCGGGATCGCACTCTCGAAAATATGGATCATGACCGCTGCGGCTGTCAGCCAGGCAATGCGGTGATCGTCTTGCGTGGTGGGGAGGGTGATTTGCATTTGGCTGATCGTAACGAGTTACTTGATCTCGTTTCAAACAAAATATTTTTGAGTCACAAAATAAAATTCAGAAATTGATCGAATCAAATTTCTTCTCACCACCGAATACCTCCACATACACCCCGTTCGGCAAACACGCCATGACATCACCATCGAATTTCAACCAGCCGCTGTGGATGCAGAATTTGGTAGCGCAGGGAGATTGTATGAAACGGATCTTGCCGTCGTGGACCTGCAAAACGCTGTCACCGAGTTTGCCGTGGATGTGCAGGGTTTGATCGTGATCGAGTCGAATGATGCGGCTATGGCTGTCGGCGTCGGTGATGCGGGCTTCGGTGGCGCGCGTCTCGGGTTGCCAGGTGTAGAGGTAAACCAGCGGCAGCAGGATGAGCGAGAAGACGATAACAATCCGATCGGCACGGGTCATGACAGCGGTACGATGCGTACGTCCTTAACCGGTTTTTCCAGGTGCATGCGCCGGTGCATTTGTGGGGTCATGTAGATGATGCCCTGCGCATCGATCAGCATGACTTCACTGATCCCCATGTCTTTGGCAATGCTTGCCCATTGCTTGGGGCCGGCAACGAACAAGGCGGTGGCAGCCGCATCCGCGCGTGCGCCATCATTATTGATGACAGTTACGCTGCGTGTCTGGCTTGCCGGATAACCGGTTCGTGGGTCGAGGATGTGGTGATAACGTTTGCCCTGATAATCGTAATAGCTGGTGGCATCGCTGGACGTAAACATGGCCTCACCGCCGCGGACGTCGGTGCTGGCAATCATGTCGTCACCACGGGGATCGCGGATACCGATGTGCCAGGGACGATCGCCGTGTTGTCCCAGCACCTTGAGGTCGCCACCGATATTGATAAGTGCATTGTCGACGCCTTCTTCCTTGAGGGTCTTGATCACAAAATCCACGGCATAGCCCTTGGCGATGGCGTTCAGATCCAGTCTGACCGCGGGATTGGTGTTATCGATACGAATGCCCTTGACGGTCAGATCGCGCATCCGCGGATTTTGTTTGACGAGCTTGGCGATAGCGGCAGCGTCGGGCGGTGGACCTTGCGGCGGAAAGTCGTCATGAAATCCCCACAAGGAAACCAGGTTGCCTATCGCCGGGTTAAACAGGTCATGACTTTCATGCGCGAGTTGCTGGGCCTTGATGATTAAAGGGATGACAGACGGATTGCCGGTAAACTCGGCGGCCGCGGCGAGCAGTTGGTTGGTGCGGCCTAGCGGACCGGCATTCCACGGATGAAAAGCATAGTGCAGATAGTTGATTTGCTCGTTTACGCGATCGAGGATGGCCTTCTTGCGTTCTGCCGGCACATCGATAAGTGTGACATCCACCAGGGTGCCAAAGGCGTTGATGGTCTCTTTGGTTTCAACGACAGGTTTATGTGCGTGACAGGCGGGTAGCAGTACTGCAAACAACACCGGTGTTAGAGATCTAAAGTTCAAGCGCATTGTTCGTATGCAGGTGTTGCTCGACGGCGTCCAGCAGTGTGGCGCTGATATTGAGATTGTAAATACTGTCCAGCTCACGAATGCACGTCGGGCTGGTGACATTGATTTCAGTGAGATAGTCGCCGATGACATCCAGGCCGACAAACAACAGGCCGCGTTTGCGCAATTCCGGACCGACCTGCGTACAGATCCAGTTATCACGCTCGCTCAGTGCCACACCTTCACCGCGCCCACCGGCCGCCAGGTTGCCGCGCGTTTCGCCCTGTGCGGGAATGCGCGCCAGGGCATAGGGTACCGGCACGCCATTGATGAGCAGGATGCGTTTGTCGCCGGCGCTGATCTCGGGAATGAATCGTTGCGCCATGATCTGGCGCTGCTGCTGACGAGTCAGGGTCTCCAGGATCACATTGAGATTGGGGTCGGTGGCGGTGACGCGAAAGATCGAACCGCCGCCCATGCTGTCCAGTGGCTTGAGGATCGTGTCCCGATGCTCGGCAATGAACGCCTTGAGAATGTCGTAACGGCAACTCACCACACTGGGACTGATGCACTGGGGAAATTGCAGGGCGGCAAGTTTTTCATTCCAGTCGCGTAGAGATGCGGGTCGGTTCACGACCAGCACACCGGCCTGTTCCGCCATCTCCAATATATATGTGCTAAAGATGTAGTCCATGTCGAACGGCGGGTCCTTGCGCATCAGGATCACGTCCAGCTGTGACAGCGCGATGTGCTGTGCTTCGCCCAGTTCGTACCAGTGTTGCGGATCCAGTTGGACACGCAGGTCACGTGCAACACCGCGTGCCTCGGCACCGTTCAGATAGAGATCCCTGGGTTCGAAATAATGCAGGGTGTAGCCACGTCGCTGCGCCTCCAGCAACATGGCCAGGGTGCTGTCTTTTTTGAAATGGATCGACCCGATGGGATCCATCACCACACCGAGTCTGATTGAGGTTCGTGACATGCGTCGTTCTGCAGGCAGCAAGTATCAGGATTTGTTCTGTGCGTACTCGCGCGCTGCAGCCAGTGTTGCCAGCCGCGCAATCACGCCATAGGCGTAGAAACGATTGGGATTGGCGTCCGGCGATTTGTTTACATCCGGGCAATTACAGGGTTCGGCAAAGGCGAGCGGCTGGAAATGCATGCCGGGTGCGTTGAGATTTTCGTTGGTGCCGCGTTCGGTATGGACGCGATAAAAACCACCTACCACGAAGTGGTCGATCATGTAGACCACCGGTTCCGCCACGGAATGGGGGTTACCCCAGGTCTCGAAGGTGTAGACGCCTTCCTGCATGATCACTCGGGTGACCTCCTGACCGCCCTTACTGGCAGACATGCGTGTGCGCTGTTTGCGATTCAGGTCCATCAATTCATCGACACTGTGTACCGTCATGATCCCCATGCCGTAGGTGCCGGCGTCCGCCTTCACCATCACGAAGGGTTTTTCCGGGATACCGTATTCGTTGTACTTCGCCTGAATGTCTGACAACAGCTGAGTGATATTTTTGCGCAGGCAGTCTTCCCCCTCACGTTTCATGAAGTTGATCTCCCCGCAATTACGAAACAGCGGGTCGATGAGCCAGGGGTCGATCTCCACAATTTTGGCGAATTCCTGCGCAACGGTGCGGTACTGGGAAAAGTGCGCTGATTTCAGGCGGCTGGACCAGCCCAGGTTCAGGGGCGGGATAATCCGTTGTTCCAGATTCTTCAAAATGTCAGGAATACCGCTCGAAAGGTCGTTATTGAGCAGCACGACACAAGGGTCGTAATTTTCCAGGTATACCTTATTACCCTTACGTTGCAGCGGCTCCAGGGTCAGACTCCGCCCTGATGGCAGCGAGATTTGTGCGGAATTTTCAAGATCCGGGAGCATGGAGCCGATACGTATGGCGAAGCCGGCGCGGCTAATGATATCCCGCAAAGTGGCGATATTCTCCATATAGAAGGTATTGCGGGTGTGGTTCTCCGGGACTAGCAGGACCTTGGCGGCGTCGGGGCATATCCGCTCAATGGCCGATTGCATGGCCTGAATACACAGCGGCACGAAGGCGGGGTTGAGGTTATTGAAGCCCGCCGGAAACAGATTGGTGTCGACCGGAGCCAGCTTAAAGCCGGCGTTACGCAGGTCGACCGAGGTATAGAACGGTGCCGGGGTCTGCAGCCACTGGTTGCGCAGCCAGGTTTCGATTCGGGCCTGATGATCCAACAGGTGTGCCTCTAGCTCGTAGAGGGGACCTGTCAGCGCGGTGGTCAGGTGCGGTACGGCGTGTAAATGTTCGACTGTGGTGGACATGTGGGATAGAGTTCTTCGGTTGATTTAGATGAAGTCTATCAGATGCGGAGGCGGAGACGAGGTTCCGTAATTAAGTGACTGATTTTTGCGCAATTCCAGGATGCTTCCGAGACCAGCGATCTGGACCGCAGAGACAAAATATTCTATAGAATATGACTACTTATAGATCGTTCTTAAAAACTATGTTAAATAACGATTGGAAGTACAATAAAAACGGGGGATTTATACGGATTTCAGCCGGCTTGTGCGCCGGCTAATCCTATTTCCGACACATAACTCGTATGAGGGTTATCACCGGTGTTAGCAGAGAAAGTTATGGAAGATGAATTTCAAGGGCTAAAAGTTATGGTCATCGATGATTCCAAGACCATCCGGCGGACGGCCGAGACCTTGCTCAAAAAAGTCGGCTGTGAAGTGATCACCGCGACGGACGGTTTTGAGGCCTTGGCCAAAATCGCCGACCATCGCCCTGATATTATTTTCGTGGATATCATGATGCCGCGTCTCGACGGTTATCAGACCACTGCCCTGATCAAAAACAACAAGGTATTCAAAACAACCCCCGTCATTATGCTTTCCAGCAAGGACGGCCTGTTTGATCGGGCGCGTGGCCGTATCGTCGGTTCGGAGCAATATTTGACGAAACCCTTTACAAAAGAAGAGTTGCTCGGCGCCATCAAAAAACATGTGGCGAAAGCATCCTGAAGATGTATTACGCAAAGAAAACTTGTTCTTGAGGAGTAAATAGCATGGCAAAAGTCTTGATTGTTGATGACTCGCCTACCGAAGTCCATGTCCTGAAGGGCATTCTGGAAAAAGGCGGTCATTCCGTCTCATCTGCAGACAATGCCGAAGATGGAATTAAGCAGGCCAAGGCGGTGAAACCCGATGTCATTTTGATGGACGTGGTGATGCCCGGTATGAACGGGTTTCAGGCGACACGTGCGCTGACCAAAGATCCGGAAACGCAGCATATTCCGATCATCATCGTGACCACGAAGGATCAGGAAACGGATCGTGTCTGGGGTCTGCGCCAGGGCGCCAAGGATTATGTGACGAAGCCCGTCGATAGCGCGGATCTTCTGAGTAAAGTGAGCGCGGTGTTGTAACAGCATGATGAATCCGAGTGCCACCAGTATCACACCCTACGCCTTGCTCAAGGAGATCGAGCAGCGCAGTCGTGGTATGGCGCTGGGTCTGCCGCAGCAGGTGGAAGTGCGAAGGACCTGGTCCGGTATCGGTTTTCGTATCGGTGAGCTGTTGATGGTGTCTTCGCTGGGTGAGATCGGTGAGATTCTCGTGTATCCCTCGCTCACACGGGTGCCGCAGGCGAAGCCGTGGGTGAAAGGCATTGCCAACGTGCGCGGGAATTTGCTGCCGGTAATGGATCTGCGAGGGTTCATCGAGGGGATCGCTACGGACTTAAGCCGGCGCAGCCGGGTGTTGATGATCCACTCCGATAATCTGACTGTCGGTTTGCTGGTGGATGAAGCTATGGGCATGCGGCACTTCTTTGATGAAGAACGCGTGGGGGGCTTATCCAGCCTGCCTGAAGCCTATCGTGAATTTATCAGCGCCGGATACAAACAGGGGAACACACAATGGGGGGTATTCAACATGACAAAGCTGGCGACAAACAAACGGTTTCTGGAAGTGGCCGCGCGGATATAGCATTCGTCCGCCGGAAATAATTTTACCTATATAAACTCAACGCCCTGCGCGTTGACTCAAGGCAGCAGGCAATCAGGAGCGACAACATGAAATTGAAAACGAACGAGGGACAAGCCTTCAGCGCACGCGGTGTCACGCTCATCATGGGGATCATGCTGACAGCGGCTTTGCTCGGTATGTTCTACTTCTTCTACAAAAACGGCGATCTGGCTACTAAAGATAAAACCTACATCAGCCAGCTCGGTGAACAAAAAGTATTGTCCCAGGAGCTGGCGAAGCTGGCATCCCAGGCGGCACGTGGTCGCCTGGAGTCATTCCCGGAATTGCAGGTGGCGCGGAACAAATTCCAGGACATTCTGAACTATCAGAATCGTGAGACCGGCAGCATCAAGGCCGTGAAAGATCTGGATGCCATGTGGAAAAAATACAGCGCCAACATCGATACCATCCTGCAACGCCGGGAGGTGGTGAACTCGATGCGTACTTACATTAACGGTATTAACGAACAGATCCCGACCCTGCTGGCGGTTTCCGATGAAGTGGTTGCCAGTATGACGGAGCAAGGCGCACCCGCGGATCAGGTCTATATCGCCACACGCCAGTTGATGTTGACCCAGCGTATTTCCAGTAACGTGTCCCGCGTACTCGAGGGCGGTGAAGGTGCGGTGACTGCCGCTGACCGGTTCGGCCGGGACGCGGCCTTGTTCGGATCGGTGATTCACTCCATGTTGAACGGCAACCCGGCCAAACGCATCCAGCAGATTAAAAATCCGAGTGCCCGCGCCAAACTGCTGGAAGTGCAGAAGCAATTCGATCAGATCAAGAATCAGGTCGGCGCCATTCTGGACCGCTCGCCGGAAATGTTCCAGGTGTCGGGTGCTGCCGAAGATGTACTGGGCAATTCCGACAAGATCCTGACCCAGATCGAAAAAGTGGGTGATGCCTACGAAACGGTGATCAGTTCACGTAAGGAATTGCTCTACGCATTCGCACTCGGCGGCATCGCCATGCTGTTTATCGTCAGCATCATCGTGCTGTACTTCCTGTCACAGCGTCGTGCACTGGTAACAACCGAGGAGCAGCGGCGCAGCACGGAAGAGACCAACAAGCGTAACCAGGAAGCTATTCTGCGGCTGCTGGATGAAATGGGTGACCTCGCTGACGGTGACCTCACCGTGCAGGCGACGGTAACCGAAGACATCACGGGTGCTATCGCAGACTCTATCAACTACGCCATCGACGCTCTGCGTAACCTGGTACAGGCCATTAACGAAACTACCTTGCAGGTATCGTCCGCAGCGCAGCAATCGCAGGCGACCGCCATGCACCTGGCCGAGGCCTCCGACCATCAGGCGCAGCAGATTACCGGTGCCTCGTCCGCGATCAACGAGATGGCGGTGTCTATCGAGGCGGTATCCAATCACGCGGCGGAACTCGCCGGCGAAGCCAACCGCTCGGTGGATATTGCCGTACGCGGTAACGAGGCGGTGCAGCGCACTATTCACGGTATGGACAGCATTCGTGAACAGATTCAGGAAACCTCAAAGCGGATTAAGCGTCTTGGTGAAAGTTCGCAGGAAATCGGTGATATCGTGGAATTGATTAACGATATTGCCGAGCAAACCAACATTCTCGCCTTGAACGCCGCGATTCAGGCCGCCATGGCCGGTGAAGCGGGCCGCGGTTTCGCAGTGGTTGCCGACGAAGTACAGCGACTCGCTGAACGTTCCGCCGATGCCACCAAGCAGATTGAAGCGCTGGTAAAAGGTATTCAGTCGGACACCAAAGAGGCGGTGTCCTCCATGGAACAAAGTACCGCGGGTGTGGTACAGGGTGCGCAACTGGCACAAAACGCCGGCCAGTCTCTGGAAGCTATCGAAAACGTGTCCAAGCACCTTGCCGACCTGATTCGTAACATTTCAGATTCCGCAAGACAGCAAGCCAGTGCGGCGAACAATATCTCCGATACCATGAACGTGATTCAGGAGATCACCACGCAGACGTCTGCAGGTACCAACGAAACGGCGGCGTCCATCGGTAATCTTGCCGAATTGGCCAACGAACTGCGTCGTTCAGTAGCAGGCTTTAAACTGCCGGTGTAATGGTCGCGCGAGGTGAAGGCCTTTGGTGATAGCTCAGATACACGCGCAAATGCAGGCGCCCTGGCAATATACGGCTTCGCCGGCAATGGACGATGCACAATTCCAGCAATGGGTTGCCTTGCTGGAATCGCGCACAGGCATTACTTTGCCCGCAACGCGTAAGACTTTTCTGGTGACGAACCTGCACACGCGTATGCGCGAACTCGGTATGACAGACTATCAGCGTTATTATGAAATGGTCACGGCCGGAGCCCGTGGCCAGATCGAATGGGAGATTCTTGTCGATCGCCTCACCGTTCACGAAACGCGCTTTTATCGCGACATGCATGCACTCGATCTCATTCGCGAAAATTATCTTACGCCCCTGCTCGAACAATCCGCCGACAAGACTTATACCGTAAACGCCTGGAGTGTCGGCTGTGCCACTGGTGAGGAACCGTACACTCTGGCGATGATGATGGAGCAATTGTTCGAGCATCATCCGAATTTATATTACGGTATCGTGGCTTCCGATATCAGCCGGGCCTCTCTGAAGACCGGTAGCGAAGCGGTTTATCATAAACGCCGCGTGAAAAATGTCCCTCCCGGGATAGCCGGGCGTTATCTGGAAACGGTGGATGCGGAACACGTGCGCGTGAAAGAATCTTTGCGGCACAAAGTCTGTTTTACGCATGCGAATCTCCTGAATCTTGAATCGCAGCCGGTCGGCGCGATGGATATTATTCTGTGTCAGAACGTACTCATCTATTTTCGGCACGAGATCCGAGACCGCATCCTGCTGCAACTGGTTACCAAACTCAAACCTAATGGCTTGCTTGTTTTGGGTGCCGGCGAAGTACTGAGCTGGTCGCATCCGGAACTGGAAATAGTCAAACACGAATCCACGCTGGCGTACCGACGCCTGCCTGCCAAAGGGACGCATTAAATGCTGCAGGTGAGTCGCATAGATGGAAATACCTTAAGCTGGGTCAAGTCTGAAATCGATCAGACCATGGACAACGCGCGTAAGGCGCTGGAAGCCTACGTCGAAAATCCCGCTGACGAGTCACAACTGCGGTTTTGCCTGAACTACCTGCATCAGGTGTACGGCACTCTGCAGATGGTCGAGTTATACGGCGCTGGCATGCTTGCCAATGAACTCGAACGATTAAGTACTGCACTGATCGATAACAAGGTCAAGAATCGTGACGAAGCCTATGAAGTCATGATGCGCGGTATGATGCAACTGCCGGATTACCTGGAGCGCCTGCAGCAGGGCCAGGCCGATTATCCGATCGTCCTCTTGCCCCTGTTAAATGATTTGCGCGCGGCGCGCGGCTCGCCCTTGTTATCCGAGAGTGCGCTGTTCTCCCCCAACCTGGAAGTCGATGCCCCGATCCCGTTAGAGGCCGCGGAGGATTCCATTGATACGCTCGTGCGTAAATTACGCCATGCGTATCACCTGGGTCTGCTCGACTGGTTCCGGGATAACGATGTGAATGCGGGGCTGAAGCGCATCAGTTCCGTGATCGAGCGCTTGCGTCCGGCGGCCAATGACCCGGATACCGGTCGCGTATTATGGGCGGCGAGCGGACTGGTAGAGGCCTTACGTGACGGTGGCGTCAACTCTTCCATCGCGATCAAGCTGTTGATGGGCCAGGTCGATCGCGAATTCAAAAAGATTCTTGATAAAGGTGAGTTTGCGCTGTCGAGCGAGCCGCCGGTCGAACTGCTGAAGAACCTGCTTTATTACGTTGCCAGTTCCAAATCACAGGGCTCTCGCGTTACGGAACTGAAGAATGCATTCAATCTCAAGGAGCTGATGCCGGATACGGAGACACTGGAACGTGCCCGTGCCGACCTGTCCGCGCCGAATGCAGCTCTGATGCGCACGGTGTCTTCAGTGTTGCTGGAGGATCTGACGCAGGTCAAGGACAATCTCGATGTCTTCGTGCGCAGCGAGAACCGCGATCCGGCAACGCTGACGGAACTGAGCAACAAGCTGGGACAGATGAGCGATACCCTGGATATGCTGGGCTTCGGGGCGCAGCGTATCCTGTTACAGGATCAGGTTGCAGTACTTCGCGCCATGGGGGCAGGCGAACGCGATATCGAAGAACCGGTCCTGATGGATGTTGCTGGTTCGCTGCTGAGTATCGAAGGCGCCCTGAGCGAACCGACTACCCACATCGAAGCGGTTGACGACACGGCGGAGCTCAACAACGATGCATCCATCATTCGTCAATTTACCAATCCGGAACAACGCAAGCTGGTTCGGCATGTGGTGGATGAGGTCAAGGTGGACCTCAACACTATCAAGGATGCCTTCAACGATTACAGTCGGGCGCCCAAGCATGTCGATGCCCTGAGCGAAGTCCCAGGTTTACTGGATCGTATCCGCGGCTCGCTTTCGATGCTTACGCTTGAGCGCGCTTCCGAGATTCTGTCCAAGGCGGCACAATTCATCCAGACACGCATTATCGATCCAGCTGTGCGTCCTGACGCGCACACACTCGACTTACTCGCCGATTCCATCAGTAGCGTTGAATATTACCTGGAATCCCTGACCGAAAGCTGGGGGCACCCGACAGCCATCCTCGATGTCGCGGAACAGAGTTTGATCGATCTGGGTGTAGACGATGATCCCGCCGAGGTTGCTGCGAAACTTGAAGCCGTCGACACTGGTGATAGCTCTGACAACGACCAGACCCTGGTTGACCTCTCCGCGCCGGATTTTGATCTGGATGCATCCGCAGGCAGCGCGGACAGTGACCTCACCATGGAGCTGTCGCTGGAACACACACAACCTGAGTTGGTCGCACCTGATTTTTCAGAGGACATGGAGCTTCCGGCGGAAAATGATGCCATTGAGATCGAAAATGATCTGCCGCAGGTGGAAATCAGCGAACAGGAAGACATGACCCTGTCACCCGTCGTTGAAGAAGACGATACGGCGGAATTTAACATCGAGGCACTGGCTGCAGACCTGGAGGAGTTGTCTGAATCTGGGTTAGCTGCTGCAGAAATCGCCGAACAGGAGCCTGAAGAACCCACTGAGCCGCAAGTAGAGACGCCGGCACCTGTACCGGCAAGTGCGCCATCCGTTACGACGCAACCAACGCTGGCTGACGAACTCGATGACGAGATCGTTGAAATCTTTCTGGAAGAAGCCGATGAAGAGCACGGGAACATCTCGCGCCTGTTGCCGCACTGGCAGAACAATCCGCAGGACGCCGATACCCTGAAAAACCTGCGTCGCTCATTCCATACCCTGAAAGGCAGTGGTCGCCTGGTCGGGGCTGCGGATGTCGGCGAGTTCGCGTGGGCGTTTGAAAACATGCTCAATCGCGTCATCGATAATACCATCCAGCCAGACGAGACAATGTTTGAGTTGCTGGAAAAGGCACGTACAACCTTGCCCGGCCTGTTTGAATTATTCCGGCGTGGTCAAAAACCGGGGCAGGAAGTCTATACGCTGATGGAAATGTCGGAAGCCTTGAGCAAGGGTGAATCGGTAAATCTGTCCGCCTTGTCTCAGGCACCCGCCACGGCGGCGGAAGATGTCGCGCCCGTGGAAGAACTGACAATCGATAGTACCCCGGCAGGTGATAATACTGGCGCCGACAGCGATCTGGGTGCATTAAGTGATGCGCATTCCATAGAGCTGCAGATCGAGGGCATCGAAATGCCTTCGAGTGATGCACCGGCATTCGATATGCACGACACCGGTTATGCGGAGATTGAGGAAGAGATATCCGCGCAGTTGCAGGCGCCCGCGGAAGTCACGGTGCCTTCTATCGATCCGGTGCTGCTGGGAATTTACCGCAAGGAAATTGCGACGCACCTGCAGGCCTTGCGTGAATATATTGACGACTGGCGTAACGGTATTGATCGCAGCTCCAATCATAAACTCGTGCGTGCATTGCATACGCTGAAGGGGAGTTCACGTACCGCGAGCGTACCGCAGATTGCCGAACTCTGTAATTTCCTGGAAGACCATGTCAAATATCTGCAGGACAGCGACCTGAGCGTGGATGCTGAGTTGATTGAGCTCTTCGCCGATTCCGCGAATTACATTGAGCATACGGTCAGCCTGTTGGATCAGGAGAATGCGCAGATACCGGATAATCGGGATCTGATCATCCGTACGCGCGCCCTTCTCGATCAAACCCGGCACGATGCCCCGACGATGCAGATAAGCATGCCTGAAACGGTTGCGGATATGCGTGTCGAAGGTATTGAGCTGGAAGAAACCGAACTCGTGCCTGAGCCGGGGCTGGTCTCAGCGACGGTGATCGACACCGGGCCTCAAGAGTCTGAGGAAGAATGGCAGCCGGAAGCCGCAGATTACGACGAAGAATTACTGGAGATATTTCTCGAAGAAGGTGTCGAGATTCTCGATGACAGCGATCATACCCTGCATGACTGGATCGCCTCGCCGGACAATAGCGAACTGGTCAAATCGCTCCAGCGCCAGTTGCATACGCTGAAAGGTGGTGCGCGCATGGCGGGCGTCACTGAAATCGGTGACCTGAGCCATAGCATCGAAAATATGCTCACTGCCGTGATGGACCGCGGTCTCGATGTGACGGAAGAGATGTTCCGTGCCATGCAGAAGGCGCAGGATCGCCTCGTCGCCATGCTGGACGAAATTCGTAACAGCCAGCGGCCACGTCCGGCGACACAGTTGATCAATATCATTAATGCATTGTCACTGGGGCAAAACGTTGACAGCGCCACACTGGATGAACCCTCTGCAGAACTTTCGCAACCGGCAGTGGTAAGTGACGAACCCGCGGCAGATATTTCGCAAGCGGTAACAGACAGTGGCGTACCATCAGCAGAGATCGTGCAACCGCGGTTGGATAAGGCGCCGTCTCCGGATTTTGCACCGGAACTGGTGGGTGACTCTGTTACATTACCGGCGGAAGCAGAGATTACGCTCGAGTCAGTGGAGATGTCAGAGCCGGAGATGGAAACCGCGCCTGACACCACAACGGACTTCGAATCCATCTCTATCACTGACTCCGTAAACGTAGAAGCTGAGGCGCCTTCAGAAACACCTGCTGTTCAGCCAGAACAGGGTCAGGATCCCTTTGCCGCTTTTGCCCTGCAGCCGCAGGAATCGGTGAATAACGTGGTACCGCTTGACGTAGCACAGACACCGACAGCGGCACCGTCACCCATGCCGGAACCGGCGGAGGAACCGAAACAGGCGCAACAGCGTGCGCGCGGTGAATTGATTCGGGTTCGCTCCGACCTGCTGGACAACCTGGTCAATTTTGCCGGGGAAGTCAGTATTTACCGTTCGCGTATGGAGCAACAGACCAATGCCTTCCGCTACAACCTGACGGAACTGGATGACACCGTCTCGCGTTTACGCGGACAGTTACGCCAGTTCGAAATCGAGGCGGAAGCCCAGATCCAGTATCGCATCGAGGAAACCGGCACGGCCTCCGTGGATTTCGACCCACTGGAGTTTGACCGCTTCACCCAGATGCAGACCTTGTCACGCGGTATGCTGGAATCGCTGAACGACCTGGACAGTCTGCGTGGCATCTTGACGAACCTGACACGCGAATCCGAGACCCTGTTGCTGCAGCAATCTCGCGTCAATACTGATCTGCAGGAAGGGTTGATGCGGACACGCATGGTGCCGATCTCGGGTCAGATCCCGCGCCTGCGCCGGATCGTGCGGCAAACCTCGGAAGAATTGGGCAAGAAAGTCGAATTGCAGATTTTTGGGGCCGAGAACGAACTGGACCGTACCATCCTCGAACGCATAATGTCACCCCTGGAACACATGCTGCGTAACGCTATCGCACACGGTATTGAGAGACCCGCAGTGCGCAGCCAGGCCGGCAAGAATGAAACGGGTACGATTAACCTGGGGTTTGCCCGCGAAGGTTCGGATATCGTGATTTCCGTGGCGGACGATGGCGCCGGCATTAATCTCGACGCCATTCGCAAAAAGGCGATCCAGCGTGGCATTCTCAAACCCGATGCCGTTGTCCACAAGGATGATCTGATCGATATCATTCTTGAATCCGGTTTCAGTACTGCCGAAGAAGTCACCCAGATCGCCGGCCGTGGCGTGGGGATGGATGTCGTTAACAGTGAAATCAAACAACTCGGCGGCCTCCTGGACATCAAGACCGAACAGGGCAAGGGCACCAATTTCAGCATCAGCATGCCACTGAGTTTGTCAGTGACACGTGCCTTGATGATCACTGCCAGCGAGGAGACCTATGCTATCCCGCTGTTGGGTGTGGAATCGGTGGAACGCGTCTCCCGTGATGAAGTTCTGCGGATGCAAAACGAGAACAACGGCGCGTACCGCTGGCTGGAACACGATTATCGTTATATCAATCTCGGGGCAGCCATGGGCGTAACCGAAAACACCGCCGTAACTGAAGATGCCAAGAAAGTGCCGATCCTGCTGGTGCGTTCCGGTGAACACCGCGCCGCGATCCATGTGGATGGCCTGATCGGCAGTCGTGAAATCGTGGTTAAACCGGTAGGACCGCAGTTGAGTACACTGCGTGGTATTGCCGGTGCGACAGTGATGGGTGACGGCAGTGTGGTGCTCATCCTTGACCTCGGTGTGTTGATCCGTCTGAGCAGTATCGAGCGGGAGGAGGTTGCTGCCGAGGCCGAAGCCGTCGAACCGGTTGTGGTTGAAAAACGTATTCCGCTGGTCATGGTGGTCGACGACTCGATTACCGTGCGCAAGGTAACAACACGGCTGCTGGAACGTAACAACTTCAAGACGATCTCCGCCAAGGATGGTGTGGATGCGCTGGCGCAATTACAGGAACAGCGCCCGGATGTCATGTTGCTCGACGTGGAAATGCCGCGTATGGACGGTTTCGAACTCGCGACCAATATCCGCAACGATCAGCAATTGAAGGATATTCCGATCATCATGATTACCTCGCGGACCGGGCAAAAACACCGCGACCGTGCCATGAGCATTGGCGTCAATATCTATATGGGTAAACCGTATAGCGAAGGCGAGCTACTGGATAACATTGGCAATCTGTTAAACCAAAAAGGTTGATGCAGCAGTGTATGGTGTAAACTCAGCCCAACGCAGTACGGATTTTTATCGCGCCCGTGTCGCGCGTGATGAACGTGGGGATGAGAGACAGATTATGAGTAGCCAGGGCTTGCCCCGGATTGCCATTGCCATTGCATCGGACTCCTTGCAGCAACGCACCAATCTGCGCAAGGTGATGGAGCAGTCCGGCCTCAATGTGGTCTTGAGCGAGCCTTTGACCCGTCTGTTTTTGCGCAAGCTGGAAAAGACCCCGGCAGAAGTTTTATTGCTCGACCTGCACGACGATCAGGCACATGATGAGGACCTGCTGCACGAAGTGCTGGACACCGTGGAGATCCCCATTATCTTCAACGACGTTACTGCATTAATCGTCAACGAGCCGGCAAAGAATCCAAAATGGCATCTCGGCCTGATGCGAAAGATAGCGGAGTCCACGGGTATTGAAGATTTCAAGCCGGTACCTCCTCCGGTAGTTGCCGACGATAGCATGCTCTTGCGATTGCCGCGTGAGAAAACCGGACGCCGCCTTGCGCGCAATGTCTGGGTATTAGGCGCTTCATTGGGTGGCCCTGAAGCGCTCAAGCGATTTTTGCGGGCGCTGCCGGCGGATATCCCTGCCGCTTTCATCGTGGCACAGCACCTGGGCGCCAACTTCGTCAGCCTGCTGGCGGAACAACTGAACCGCGCGACCAAACTGAATGTGATGGCGCCGAAAGAAGGCCATTTGTTTCAACATCAGGATGTGATCGTTACCCCCGTGGGCGAACGTATCGTGATCAACCCCATCGGCAACATCGAACTGGAAGATGTGCCGGAGGCCACCAGTTATTCGCCGTCGATTGATTTGGTCATCCGCGATGTTGCCAATCGTTACGGTGCACTCGCCGGCGCGATTATTTTCAGCGGCATGGGCGATGACGGCAAACTCGGCTGTATGCATATGCTGCAAAAGGGTGGTCAGGTTTGGGTACAGACGGCCGAGAGTTGCGTAGTCAGCAGTATGCCGGACAATGTCCGAAAGCTTAGCCAGCCGCAATTTATCGGAAATCCCGAACAGCTTGCGAAACAACTTGTCCGGCATCTTTGCCAGGTAGAGGGTATCTAGATGGGTGATGTAACGGATTTGACCATACGTACCAACCGCGCAGTGGCGCAGAGCCAGCGCCGACAATATGATGCGGTACACTGTCTGTTGTTGCCATTAAACTCGGACATCGTCTTGTTACCCAATGCCGCGGTAGCTGAGGTGATCCCCTATAGCGAGCCGATGACCATCGAGGACGCGCCGGACTGGCTGGTGGGTTTCATCAACTGGCGTGAACGGCGAATCCCGCTCGTCATGTTCGAGGCCGCCAGCGATGGCAAGGTGGGGCGTATTCACCGGGGTTGCCGTATCGCTGTGCTGAATACATTAAATGGTAACAACGAGTTACCCTATATCGCCATGCTGATGCAGGGACTGCCCAGTCTGCAGATCGTGCGCAGTAACATGATTCAATATGCGGATCGGCCAACGGAACAACGGCAATCGATCAAGGCCTATGTCAATCTGAACGGTGTCGCGGCGATCATGCCGGATATTGATGAACTGGAAAGCCGCCTGCTGCGGATCCAGCATTGATCGTAGATTTCCTTAATCAGTAATCGCCCCACAAGGTTTGTAACGCGGCACTGATGGCGACGGCGGCGGTCTCCGTGCGCAAAATACGCGGTCCCAGCCGGACATGTGAAAAACCGTTTTGGCCTGCCGCATTAATTTCCTGTTCGCTCAAGCCACCTTCCGGTCCGATCAACACACAAACCCGCGTTGGCACCGGTTGGATGGAACGCAGATCGGTATCACCACTGGCGTCGAATACCAGTTTGCAATCCGCCTCGGCCTTGCTGAGCCAGGTATTGATATCGTTGATTGCGTGCAGGGTCGGCAGGTAACTACGTCCACATTGTTCGCAGGCATTAACGATGACGCCTTGCCAGTGTTGCATACGCGACTGTTCCCGCCAGGGATCCAGTTTCACCACGGTGTATGCGGTTTGTAAGGGCGTGATGCGCTGGACGCCGGTTTCCACCAGCTTTTGGATTGCATAGTCCATGCGTTCGCCCTTGCTGATGCCCAGACCGACGTGCAGGTGCAAAGGAGATTCACTGTCCTGGTCCACGCGGTCGTGCAGTCTGACAATGGCGGTTTTTCCGCTCGCCTGCGCCAGTTCCCCGTGATAGCTGTTGCCTTGACCGTCAAATACGATGATGTCGGCACCTTCGCGCAGGCGCAGCACCTTCAGCAGATGCTGGCTGGCCACTGCGTCAAGTGCGATCTCGTGATTGCTGGTAAGAGTAGTGTCCTGATAGATACGGGGAGTACGCATGGTAATGTGCAATTATTCGCGCGTCGCGAGATGAATACCGTCGCTTGCGACCCTGGCCATCAACCGGATCTCGTCGTGATTGATCACGTAAGGCGGCATGAAGTACACCACGTTACCCAGGGGCCGCAGTAATACACCCTGTTGCAAACCATGCTGATAGACCTTCAGTCCCCGCCGTTCCTGCCAGGGATAGGCGGCCCGGGTCTTTTTATCCTTGATCATTTCGATCGCCAGGATCATCCCGGTCTGCCGTATTTCGGCCACGTGCGGGTGATCCTGCAAGTCAGCGACGGCATCGGCCATGGTGGCTGCCGTGACTCGATTATTGGCAATCACATCATCGCGTTCAAACAGGTCGAGGGTTGCCAGTGCAGCGGAACATGCCAGGGGATTGCCGGTGTAACTGTGCGAATGAAGAAACGCGGTCAGCTTGGCGTAATCGTCATAAAACGCCTGATAGATATCTTCCGTGCTCACTGCTACCGACAAGGGCAGATAGCCGCCCGTCAGTCCCTTCGACAGGCACATAATGTCAGGGCTGATGCCGGCCTGCTCGCAGGCGAACAGGGTTCCGGTACGGCCGAAGCCCACGGCGATCTCATCGGCAATGAGGTGGACATTGAATTCATCACAGGCCGCGCGCAGTAACTTTAAATAAATCGGATCGTACATGCGCATTCCGCCGGCGCATTGCACCAGTGGCTCCACAAACACGGCGCAGACTTCTTCGGCGTGTTGTTCCAGGGTTTCGCGCATGCGAGCAAACATTTGCTCACTGTGTTGTTGCCAGGTGGCGCCCGGCTCACGGGCAAAACAATCCGGTGAGGGCACGGTGATCGCCTGCATCAATAAAGGCGCATAGGTTTCTTTATATAAGGCAACATCGCCGACGGCGAGTGCCCCGAGCGTTTCCCCGTGATAGCTGTTACTCAAGGTGATGAACTTGGTTTTCTTTGTGTATCCGCGGTTCTTCCAGTAGTGGTAACTCATTTTCAGCGCGACTTCGATCGCGGACGAACCATTGTCTGCATAAAAACACCGCGACAGACCAGGCGGTGTGATCGCGGCCAGGCGTTCCGAGAGTTGAATCACCGGTTCATGGGTAAAGCCGGCGAGGATGACGTGTTCCAACTGTTCGAGTTGGGCACGAATGCGTTCGTTAATGAAAGGGTTGGCATGGCCAAAGATATTGACCCACCAGCTGGAAATGGCGTCCAGGTACTTATTGCCGTCGAAGTCTTCCAGCCACACGCCTTTACCGGATTTTATCGGGATGAGTGGCAGCCACTCGTGATCCTTCATCTGGCTGCAGGGGTGCCAGACATGTTTGAGGTCGCGTTGCTTGCGGGAGTCGTTTTCGCTCATAGGCGCAGTGGCTTGTCACGCCTCAGGTGTGATCATCAGAGTCCGAGATTGTGCCAGATTGCCATGGTGGCGGCAGACTGATTCAGGGTATAAAAATGCAGACCCGGTGCACCAGCCGCCAACAACTGTTCGCACAAACCGGTTACCACTTCCTCGCCGAACTGGCGGATGGCCTCCTTGTCATCACCGAAGGCCTCCAGGCGCTTGCGGATCCAGCGCGGGATTTCCGCGCCGCACATATCGGAGAAGCGCGCCAACTGTGTATAGTTGGTAATGGGCATGATGCCCGGCACGATAGGAATATTCACCTGCCGCTTTTCGCATTCCTCGACGAAACGATAATACGCGTCCGGATTGAAAAAGTATTGCGTCAATGCGCTGTTGGCGCCGGCATCCACCTTGCGTCTGAAATTGTCCAGGTCGCTCACGGCGTTTTTTGCCTGCGGGTGCACTTCGGGGTAGGCGGCGACTTCGATAAAAAAGTGGTCGCCGTATTGCTGCCGGATGAAGTGCACCAGCTCATTGGCATAATTGAAATCGCCACCGCTGACATTGCCGGAACCCGACGGCAGATCCCCGCGTAACGCCACGAGATGTTTGATGCCGTTGTTTTTATAAGTATCCAGCAGCTGGGTGATGACCTGTTTTCCGGTTCCGATACAGGAAATATGCGGTGCCGCTTCATAACCGGCCTGCTGAATCTCCAGCACGGCCTCCAGCGTGCCTTGTTGCGTGCTGCCACCGGCGCCGAAGGTGACCGAGAAGTATTTGGGTTTGAGTACACCGAGCCTGTCGCGCACGGCACGCAACTTCTCCTTGCCTTCCTCGGTCTTGGGCGGGAAAAACTCAAAGCTGAAGGTACGCGCAAATTGTTTTTGTGATTCCATCATGGCTATCCCAGTTCGACACCGTGTGCGCACGGACACGATGACTGCAACGTTTCATTTCAGAACGCGGCAGTATCGTGCCCGTGCCTACGGAGATTAATACCGGTAGTGGTTCGGCTTGTAGGGACCGTCGACGGGTACGCCGATGTAGTCGGCCTGCTCCTGGCTCAAGCGAGTCAGATTCACGCCGATCTTTTTCAGGTGCAGGCGTGCGACTTTCTCATCGAGGACCTTCGGCAACACGTAGACCTTGTTTTCATAGTTGCCCGTGTTGTTGAAGATCTCCATTTGCGCCATCACCTGGTTGGTGAACGAAGCCGACATCACGAAGCTCGGGTGGCCCGTTGCGCAGCCCAGATTGACCAGACGACCCTTGGCCAGCACGATGATCTTTTTGCCGTCCGGGAAGATCACGTGATCCACCTGCGGCTTGATCTCTTCCCACTGGTATTTGCTCAGTGAGGCGATGTCGATCTCGGAATCGAAGTGGCCGATATTGCACACGATGGCCTCGTCTTTCATGGCCGCCATGTGATCGTGGTTGATCACATTGACGTTGCCGGTGGTGGTCACAAAGATGTCGCCCAGCTTGCAGGCCTCGTCCATGTCGACCACGCGATAACCTTCCATCGCGGCCTGCAGTGCGCAGATCGGATCGATCTCGGTGACCCAGGTGGTGGCACCCATGCCGCGGAAGGCCTGGGCACAACCCTTGCCGACGTCGCCATAACCCAGCACGACACAGATCTTGCCTGCGACCATCACGTCGGTAGCGCGCTTGATACCGTCGATCAGGGATTCGCGGCAGCCATAGAGGTTATCGAATTTGGATTTGGTGACGGAGTCATTGACGTTCATGGCCGGGAATAACAACTGGCCCTTTTCCATCATCTGATACAGGCGATGCACACCGGTGGTGGTCTCTTCGGTGACACCCTTGATGCTCTCGGCCATACGGTGCCATTTCTTGTTGTCACTGGCGAGGGTACGCTTCAACACACCGAGAATGACTTTCCACTCTTCGTTGTCATTGGCCTTGGCCTCCGGGACCTTGCCCGCCTTTTCAAACTCCACGCCTTTGTGGATCAACAAGGTCGCATCGCCACCGTCATCGAGAATCATGTTGGGCGCGCCGCCATTGGGCCAGTTCAGACATTGTTCGGTACACCACCAGTATTCTTCCAGGGTCTCACCCTTCCAGGCGAACACCGGGATGCCGGCGGCGGCGATGGCCGCGGCAGCGTGATCCTGGGTCGAGAAAATATTACAGGAGGCCCAGCGTACCTCGGCACCCAGGGCGACCAGGGTTTCGATCAGCACTGCGGTCTGGATCGTCATGTGCAGGGAGCCGGAAATGCGCGCACCTTGCAATGGTTTTTTGGCGCCGTATTCTTCGCGCAGGGCCATCAGGCCGGGCATTTCGGTTTCGGCGATCAGGATTTCCTTGCGGCCCCAATCGGCCAGTTTGATATCGGCAACTTTAAAATCTTTGAATGCAGGATCAATCACCGCGTTCATGTGTCTTACTCCATGGTTCGGTGAGCGCCGTTATTAAACGGATAGTGGAATTTCCTGAGCCTGACGGGGAAGAGGGTTCCCGCTGCAGCGCCCCTCAGAAAATTGAAATATTAACTTTCTATTGTAAATCGAGATTGGGACGGATCAAGGTGCCGAAACCGGCACCTTGATCACGGTTATCACTTCAGACCGGCGGCAGCACGCAGGGCATCGGCCTTGTCGGTGCGTTCCCAGGTGAAGTCGGCCTCGGTCCGGCCAAAGTGGCCATAGGCCGCCGTCTGCCGGTAGATCGGACGTAACAGGTCGAGCATCTTGACCAGGCCTTTGGGGCGCAAGTCAAAGTGTTCGCGCACCAGTTCGACGATGCGGCCCTCGGAAATCCGACCGGTGCCAAAGGTGGAGACGGCGATGGAGGTCGGTTCGGCCACACCAATGGCGTAAGACACCTGGATCTCGCAGCGGTCGGCGATGCCGGCGGCGACAATATTCTTGGCCACGTAACGTCCGGCATAGGCCGCGGAGCGATCCACTTTTGACGGGTCCTTGCCGGAGAAGGCGCCGCCACCGTGACGGGCCATACCGCCGTAGGTGTCCACAATGATCTTACGGCCGGTCAGGCCACAGTCACCCACCGGGCCGCCAATAACGAAGCGGCCGGTCGGGTTGATGAAATACTTGGTGTTTTTGTCCAGCCACTCGGCGGGCAGGACCTTTTTGATGATCTCGTCCATCACCGCTTCATGCAGATCTTTCTGGCTGATCTCCGGGCTGTGCTGGGTAGACAGAACGACGGCATCGATGCCGATGGGCTTGCCGTCTTCGTAACGGAAGGTGACCTGACTCTTGGCGTCCGGGCGCAGCCAGGACAGGATGCCGTGTTTGCGCACTTCGGCCTGACGCTGCACCAGACGATGCGCATAGGTGATGGGGGCCGGCATCAGCACGTCGGTCTCGTTGCTGGCGTAGCCGAACATCAGGCCCTGGTCGCCAGCACCTTGTTCGTGTTCCGCGCTGTCGTCCACGCCCATGGCGATGTCCGGGGACTGCTTGCCGATGGCGTTGAGCACCGCGCAGGAATTGCCGTCAAAGCCCATGTCCGCGCCGGTATAGCCGATGTCGTTTACGACTTCACGTACCAGATTTTCCAGATCCACATAGGCGCTGGTGGTAATCTCGCCCGCGACCAGGACCATCCCGGTTTTGGCCAAGGTCTCACACGCAACGCGGGCCGTGGGGTCTGCGCTCAGGATGGCATCCAGCACCGCATCGGAGACCTGATCACAGAGCTTGTCCGGATGACCCTCGGAGACGGACTCGGAGGTAAACAGGGTACGTTCTGACATTGCAATTCCTTATGTATTTAGGTGTCTAGTGACGGGATTAAAAAGCCCGCGCAGTTTAACGGCCACGGTCGAGCAAGACAATTCCCTTTTCGGGACGTGCTACAATGCCGGCCCGTTTTTGAAGGAGGAAGCAGTGCCATGGTCAGAATGGAGACACCGATCTGTGATTTTGGCCAGGCGGCCATCGACTTTGAGCTGCTGGGCGTGGACGGCCGGCGCTGGAACCTGCAGGAGTGCCGTGGCGAGAATGGCCTGTTGGTGATGTTTATTTGTAACCACTGCCCCTATGTCAAAGCCATCCGTGATCGTTTGGTGCGCGATACCCGCGAGCTGCTGGACTATGGCATCAAGAGCGTGGCGATTATGGCGAACGACACCGCGGAGTATGAGGAGGATTCCTTCGAAAATATGCAGCGCATCGCCGCCGAACTCGATTTCCCCTTTCCTTATTTATACGATGAGTCCCAGGCCATTGCGCAAGCCTACGGTGCGGTCTGTACCCCGGACTTCTTTGGCTATAACCAGGACCTCCAGCTGCAATACCGTGGCCGCCTCGATGCCAGCCGCAAGGAAGCCGCGCCGGAAGACGCCCGTCGCGAGCTATTTGAGGCCATGGTACAGGTCGCCCGCACCGGTCAGGGCCCCCAGCAACAGGTCCCCAGCATGGGCTGTTCCATCAAGTGGAAGGCTGCCTGAGCCCACCCAAAAGTGGATAGCCGACTTTAACTATCTGAATCTAAATAAATTCTATTTATTGCGCCAAGAGAAGTTTTATCGGCCTGCTGGGCCGGGCTATTGCCGCAAGGGGCATAAAAATGGGAAAATCGCCCGCTCATTTTGCGGGCCGGAAGGGTGTTACCAGAAAGCGTTTGCCCGCACGACCTTACCTGGTCATGACATCGAGCTTTAGTGCGATGGGGTGTGCGGCGCGCAGCGAGCGCCTCCTGGGGATAATCCCGGTATACAGGTTTATGACCCGTGCCACAGGCTTAACGGCGCGGACGGTTTCTTTTTCAACTTTTAGGGGCTGAAGACTATGACAGCAACAGCAACAAAGGAGAACGCCATGCCTTCTCGTAGAGAACTTGCCAATGCCATCCGTGCCTTGAGTATGGATGCCGTACAAAAGGCGAATTCAGGACACCCGGGTGCGCCAATGGGTATGGCCGATATCGCCGAAGTCTTGTGGAACGATTACATGGTCCACAATCCGGCCAACCCAAAGTGGGCCAACCGCGACCGTTTCGTCCTGTCCAACGGCCATGGCTCCATGCTGATTTACTCCCTGCTGCACCTGACCGGTTACGACGTCAACATCGATGACCTGAAAAATTTCCGTCAGCTGCATTCCAAGACCCCGGGTCACCCGGAATACGGCTACACCCCGGGCGTGGAAACCACGACCGGTCCGCTGGGTCAGGGCATCACCAATGCCGTGGGTATGGCCATCGCCGAGAAGGCCCTGGCGGGTCGTTTCAACCAGAAAGGTTTCAATATCGTTGACCACCACACCTATGTCTTCCTGGGTGACGGCTGCTTGATGGAAGGTATTTCCCACGAAGCCTGTTCCCTGGCCGGTACCCTGGGCCTGGGCAAGCTGATTGCGTTCTGGGACGACAACGGTATCTCCATCGACGGTCACGTCGAAGGCTGGTTCACCGACGATACCCCGAAGCGTTTCGAGGCTTACGGCTGGCACGTTATCCCCGGTGTGGATGGCCACGATCCGGAGGCCATCAAGAAGGCGATCGACCTGGCCAAGGCCATGACCGACAAGCCGACCATGATCTGCTGCAAGACCACCATCGGTTTTGGTTCGCCCAACAAGGCCGGCTCACACGCCTGTCACGGTGCCCCGCTGGGTCAGGAAGAGATCAATCTGACCAAGGCCGCACTGGGCTGGGATCACGACGCCTTTGAGGTACCGAAGAACATCTACGCCGGCTGGGACGCGAAAGACAAGGGTGCGGCTGCCGAGAAGGCCTGGACTGACAAGTTTGCCGAATACAAGAAGGCGCATCCGGCGCTGGCCGATGAATTCGAACGCCGCATGAAAGGTGACTTGCCGGCCGACTGGGCGCAGAAGTCCGCCGCCTACATCGCCAAGACCAATGCCGACGCCAAGGGCGATGCGACTCGCAAGGCCTCACTGAACTGTATCGAAGCCTACTCACCCGCCGTACCGGAATTGTTCGGTGGTTCCGCTGACCTGGGTTGTTCCAACCTGACCGAGTGGTCCGGTTACAAACCGATGATCAGCAACGAAGAAGCCAACTACGTCAACTACGGCGTACGCGAATTCGGTATGTCCGCGATCATGAACGGGCTGGCCCTGCACGGCGGTATCATCCCGTTTGGCGCCACCTTCCTGATGTTCTCCGAATATGCACGCAACGCCCTGCGCATGGCGGCGTTGATGAAGGTGCGCAGTATCTTCGTCTATACCCACGACTCCGTCGGCCTGGGTGAAGACGGTCCGACTCACCAACCGGTCGAACAGATCCCGACCCTGCGCCTGATCCCCAACATGGCGGTATGGCGTCCGTGTGACGGTGTCGAGTCTGCAGTTGCCTGGGCTGCCGCGATCGAACGCAAGGAAGGTCCGACTTCCTTGATCTTCTCACGCCAGGGTCTGCCGCATCAGAAGCGTAGCGATGCGCAAATCGCCAACATCCGCAAGGGCGGTTATGTGCTGAAGGATTGCGACGGCACGCCGGAGATCATCATTATTGCCACCGGTTCAGAAGTACAACTGGCCATGGGCGCAGCCGAACAACTGAGCGGTAAGAAGATCCGCGTGGTGTCCATGCCGTCGACCACTGAATTTGACAAGCAGGATGCGGCCTATCGTGAATCCGTGCTGCCGAGTGCCGTGACCAAACGCGTTGCGGTGGAAGCTGCGGTTACCGATGGCTGGTACAAGTACGTCGGTCTGAACGGCAAGGTCGTGGGCATCAATCGCTTCGGCGAATCCGCGCCGGATAAAGTGCTGTTCAAGGAATTTGGGTTCACCGTGGAAAACGTGGTGAAGGCCGTCGAATCACTTTAGTAAAAAAGATTTTTAAATAAAATTAAGGAGACTCACCACATGACAATTAAAGTCGGTATTAACGGATTCGGCCGTATCGGCCGGATGGTGTTCCGTGCTGTTTACAAGGAGTTCAAGGATATCGAGATCGTTGGTATCAACGACCTGCTCGACGCCGAATATCTTGCCTACATGCTGAAGTACGATTCCGTGCACGGTCGTTTCGCGGGTGATGTGAAGGCGGAAGCCGGCGCCATGATCGTCGACGGCAAAAAGATCCGTCTGACCGCAGAACGCGATCCGGCGAACCTGAAGTGGGGCGACGTCGGTGCGGATATCGTGATCGACTCCACCGGTTTCTTCCTGACCGAAGAAGGTTGTCAAAAGCACATCGACGCCGGCGCGAAGAAAGTCGTCATGTCCGCCCCGTCCAAGGACAAGACTCCGATGTTTGTTTATGGTGTAAACCACGAAACTTACAAAGGCCAGAAGATCGTGTCCGCTGCGTCTTGTACCACCAACTGCCTGGCACCGGTCGCCAAGGTATTGAATGATAACTGGGGTATCAAACGCGGTTTGATGACCACGGTTCACGCTGCAACCGCAACCCAGAAGACCGTTGACGGTCCGTCCGCCAAAGACTGGCGCGGTGGTCGTGGCATCCTGGAAAACATCATCCCGTCATCTACTGGTGCCGCCAAAGCGGTAGGTGTGGTATTGCCGGAACTGAACGGTAAGCTGACCGGTATGGCGTTCCGGGTGCCGACCTCCGACGTATCCGTGGTTGACCTGACCTGTGAACTGAACAAGGAAGCCAAGTATGCAGACATCTGTGCTGCGATGAAGAAGGCCTCCGAGTCCGGCGACATCAGCAAGACCCTCGGTTACACCGACGAGAAGGTTGTCTCTACCGACTTCCGTGGCGTTGGTTTCTCATCCATTTTCGATGCCGAAGCCGGTATCGCCCTGGATGGTACCTTCGTGAAGGTGGTTGCCTGGTATGACAACGAATACGGTTACACCTGTAACATGATGCGTTTCGTCGAGCACGTCGCAAAGAACTAAACAAGTGTATGCAGGGTGGGTACATTGCATCTGCGGTGTTACCCACTCTGCATTTCGCTTTTGTGACAGCGAGAAACATCCGCCAAGCCCCGTAAAGGCTTCGCCGATTTTTTTCAGAATCTTTCAGGAGAACTACCCATGTCTGTGAAGAAGCTTGTCGATCAGGACCTCAAAGGTAAGCGCGTGTTGATCCGCGCTGATCTTAATGTGCCGGTCAAGGATGGTAAGGTCACGTCGGATGCGCGTATCACCGCTTCCATGGCCACGATTAATCACTGTCTGCAGCAGGGCGCCAAAGTGATGGTGACCTCGCATCTGGGGCGTCCGACTGAAGGCGAATGGTCAGAAGAAAACTCACTGAAACCTGTCGCCGACAATATTACGGCACGCCTGGGCAAACCGGTACGTTTGATCAAAGACTGGGTTGACGGCGGTTTCGATGTCGCTGCGGGTGAACTGGTGGTTCTGGAAAACTGCCGCATCAACAAGGGCGAGAAGAAAAACGTGGATGAAACCGCGAAGAAATACGCCGCCCTGTGCGATGTGTTTGTGATGGATGCCTTCGGTACCGCGCACCGCGCGGAGGCCTCGACCCATGGTGTCGCCAAGTACGCACCGATCGCCTGCGCCGGGATTCTGTTGACGGAAGAACTGGATGCCCTGGACAAGGCCCTGGCCAATCCGAAACGCCCGATGGTCGCTATCGTCGGCGGTTCGAAGGTCTCCACCAAACTGACCGTACTCGAATCCCTGTCCGAAAAAGTGGACCAGCTTGTCGTGGGTGGCGGTATCGCCAATACCTTCCTGGCGGCCACCGGCAAAAAGATCGGCAAGTCCCTGGCGGAAGCGGATTTGATCCCGACCGCGCAGGCGCTGATCGAGAAGATGCAAAAACGCGGTGCGAATATTCCTATCGCCGTTGACGTGGTTGTGGGTAAAAAGTTTGACGAAAACGAACCGGCTGTCCTCAAGGATGCCGGTGCGGTAGCGGATGACGATATGATTTTCGATATCGGTCCCAAGAGCGCACAGGAACTTGCTGACATCATCATGAAGGCCGGTACTGTCGTGTGGAACGGCCCGGTGGGCGTGTTCGAGTTCGATCAGTTCGGCGATGGCACCAAGAAGGTTGCCGACGCCATTGCCAAGACGAGCGCCTTCACCCTGGCGGGTGGCGGTGACACCATTGCCGCGATTCAAAAGTACGATATCTATGACAAGGTATCGTATATCTCGACGGCCGGTGGTGCCTTCCTGGAATATCTGGAAGGTAAGGTTCTGCCCGCGGTCGCAATGCTTGAGGAACGCGCGAAGGGCTAAAACAAGAAGAGGGTGCGCTGCTCGAGCAGGCACCCTCTCTTTCTATAGACTCCTAAACAGAAGACGAGACGCATGTTACGGAGAACGAAAATTATCGCGACCTTAGGGCCTGCGACCGACGATCCCAAAATGCTCGATAAGATTATCGAGGCGGGTGTGGATGTTGTGCGGATCAATATGTCGCATGGCAGCCCCGAAGAACATTTTGATCGCTGCGAACGCATTCGCAATCGCGCCCGCGCCCATGGTCGCCAGGTCGGTGTCCTTGCGGATTTGCAGGGCCCGAAGATTCGCATCGAACGCTTCAAGAACGGCAAGGTGGACCTTAAGGAAGGTGACACCTTTATCATTGATACCAAGTTAGGCGTCAATGATGGCACGGCGGAACGCGTCGGGACTTCCTATAAACAATTGCCTCACGATGTCAAACGCGGCGATACCCTGTTGCTCGATGACGGCCGGATCACCCTGTGGGTGAACGACGCCAATGACACCGAAGTGAATTGCCGCGTGGTGAATGGCGGTGAGCTCTTCGATCGCAAAGGTATCAATCGCCAGGGCGGTGGCCTCTCGGCACCGGCCTTGACCGACAAGGATCGTAATGACATCAAGCTGGCCGCCAAGATGCAGGTGGACTATCTGGCGGTGTCGTTTGTGCGTCATGCCGACGACGTGGAAGAGGCACGTAAACTGTTGCGTGACGCCGGTTGCCAGGGCGGTATCGTTTCCAAGATCGAACGGGCGGAGTGCATGGATGTCGTCGAATCCATTATCGACGCCTCCGATGCGATCATGATTGCGCGTGGCGACCTGGGTGTGGAAATCGGTGATGCTGCACTGCCGCCGGTGCAAAAGCGCCTGATCAGCATCGCACGTACCCATAACCGCGTGGTGATCACCGCGACCCAGATGATGGAGTCGATGATCCATAGCCATATCCCGACCCGGGCGGAAGTCTTCGACGTGGCCAATGCCGTGCTCGATGGCACCGATGCGGTCATGCTGTCAGCCGAAACCGCCTCGGGAAAATACCCGGACAAGGCGATCGCCGCCATGGATCGCATCTGTCGCGAGGCCGAGAAGCAGCGTGAAGTGACCCATTCCGATCACCGGATCGATACCACGTTTCTGCGTATCGATGAGGCGATTGCCATGGCCACCATGTATTCGGCCAATCACCTGCACGTGAAGGCCATCGCCGCCCTGACCGAATCGGGCTCGACGGTATTGTGGATGTCCCGTATCAGTTCGGGTATCCCTATCTACGCCTTGACGCGTTCCGTGGAGACGCGTAGAAAAGTAACTCTTTACCGCGGCGTTTACCCGGTGAGCTTTGAGCCGACCAGCAAGGACCACGCGGAAGTCAACCGTGAAGCCGTGGACGAATTATTGCGACGCGGTGCGGTGCGGGATGGTGACCTGGTAGTCATCACCAAAGGTGATTTGATGGGTGTGATGGGCGGCACTAATGCCATGAAAATTGTACGTGTTGGTGAGCTGTTGGACCCCAATGCCGCCAACTCGAATTAGGCAGCAACGCATATAATTGTATAAGTCAGTTTTTTCTCACATTTAGAAGGAGGACCTAATGGCCCTGATAACTTTACGTCAATTACTGGATCATGCCGCCGAACACGGTTATGGCATGCCGGCATTCAACGTCAATAACATGGAACAGATCCACGCGATCATGCAGGCTGCGGACGAGGTTAACAGCCCGGTCATCCTGCAGGGTTCTGCGGGCGCCCGTTCCTATGCCGGCGAACCGTTCCTGCGTCACCTGGTGACCGCCGCCACCGAAATGTATCCGCATATTCCTATTGTGATGCACCAGGACCACGGCGCGGCACCGGGTGTGTGCTTCCGTTCCATCCAGTCCGGTTTTACCTCCGTGATGATGGACGGCTCCCTGATGGAAGACATGAAGACCCCGTCTTCTTATGAATACAACGTCGATGTCACCCGCAAGGTGGCCGAACTGGCGCACGCCTGCGGCGTGTCCGTCGAAGGCGAACTGGGCTGCCTGGGTTCACTGGAAACCGGCAAGATGGGTGAAGAAGACGGCCACGGCGCCGAGGGCGAGCTGGATCACTCCATGCTGCTGACCGACCCGGAAGAGGCCGCGGACTTCGTGACCAAGACCGGCGTGGACGCCCTGGCGATTGCCATCGGTACCTCTCACGGCGCGTACAAGTTCACCAAGCAACCGACCGGCAAGATCCTGCGCATCGACCGCGTGAAGGAAATTCACCAGCGCATCCCGAACGTCCACCTGGTGATGCACGGTTCCTCTTCCGTGCCGCAAGACTGGCTGGAAATCATCAACAACTTCGGTGGTGACATGGGCCAGACCTATGGCGTGCCGGTGGAAGAAATTGTCGAAGGCATCAAGAACGGTGTGCGCAAGGTCAATATCGACACCGACCTGCGCATGGCCTCTACCGGTGCCATCCGCAAGCACCTGCATGACAACCCGGCCAACTTCGACCCGCGCAAGTTCCTGAAGGAAGCCACCAAAGCGATGCGCAGTATCTGTAAGGCTCGCTTCGAGGCCTTCGGTTGCGCCGGCCAGGCTGCCAAGATCAAGCCGATCAACCTGGATGACATGGTCAAGCGCTACACCTCCGGTGAGCTTAACGTGAAGGTCGTCAAGGCCGCGTAAGCCAGGCATCGCATTTGCGATCAAAAGCGGGCCCCGAGAGGGGCCCGCTTTTTTTATTTAAGTCGTTGTTATCTCACAATTCCGCGGTGTGAATTAAAGTCGCTACCGGCACAGTCGCTAGATCTGGTGTATCCAGGATTCAATCGGCTACTGTATGCAGCGTCCCTTATCCGCCTCTTCCAATTCTCGCGCGGTCATCACTGCGGGATCTTTTCGCGCACTTACCGGCGTTGTCCTGTGCTTGTCATTGGGCCTTGAATTGCTTAGCACGAACACCCTTGCATATATGCCCGGCCAGGTCAGTGTTCGCCACGGCGTCGATCTTCACGCAATCAGTTATCGTGCGAATTGGGCACTGCGATTGCGCAGTGCGGCGCAACACGCATATGAAAACGATGAACCGTATCTGGCAAACCGTTTGTGGGAACAACTGGCGCGGGCAGGGGATCGCGAAGCGGCTTACCAGCTTGGCCTGTTTTACGATACGAATACCATCGAGGCGCGCGATGCACGCCGTGCCGTCTATTGGTACCAACACGCCGCCGCTGCCGGCGAAATCCATGCCCAGCATAATCTTGGCGTTGCCTATGCCAAAGGTGACGGTGTGCAGAAGGATGTGGCCGTGGCGATCAAGTGGTGGGAATTGGCGGCGAGCCACGGCAATACGGATTCCCAATACAATCTCGGGATTCTGTATGCGGCGGGACGCTTTGGCGTGAAAAAGAATGTCGAGGAAGCCAAACACTGGTGGCACAAGGCCGCCCTGCATGGTGATGCGATGGCGCAATACAATCTGGGGACCTTGTATGTGAACGCTGCGCCGCGCGATTATTGTGAAGCCACCCGTTGGTGGAAAGAAGCCGCCCGAAACGGTGTTGAGCAGGCCAGCCTGGCCTTGCGTGTGATCAGAGCCCGTCAGGATTATCGCGCCTGTCCCTAGCGCGTTGGCGCTGTTTGATTGCAATCGATCCTTGGTTTGTCCGGGGTATGAAATCAGCTCGGCTTCTTGAGCGTGCTGACGTGATCGTCGCCGTTCGGCGACAGCGCACTGAGGCGTTCACCCAGGATCAGATGCATGGCTTCAATGACCTTTTCCACAATGAGCATGGCGTGGGTGTGATAGCTGCGGCGCTCGCACAAGATGGGTTCATGCAGGGCCTGGCGATGGGCCACCTCGAAGTCAATCCAGGCAAGCACCGGAATATCGTTGAGCGATCGATCCACGACGATCCAGGCATCTTTTTCCAGAATCAAATCGAGCGTGCGCAAGCGCGGGAGTTCGAAGCGTAGCGGATTGCCAAGACGTTTGAGCGCGATGTGCACCAGGTTATAGTTATCCGCAGGTATCGAGACCTGGCGGGTTTCAAAGACCGGGAGATCATCTAGTCGTGAACGCATCGGGTTACATCAAGGTGTCTCAATACAGTATGGGCAACTGTCTCCATAAATCAATTCATTGACGTATCACGGCGACCAATTTTTTCAGGATTCGTCGGCGACATCCCGGTCAGGGTCCCAGCCCTCTTGCTTGGCGCGCGCCATGGCCTCAGTCTGGATTCGCATGAATTTCTCTTGAAGTTCCTGCGGCAGTTTACTGACGGAAAAACCGTATTTCTCCCATTCCTTGTTGACCTTGGTCCAGAGATCCTCGATACCTTGCGAGATCCAGCCTTCGCAGGTTTCCGTCTCCGGAATGATGCCAAAAACCCAGGCATCGCGAATGATTTTACCGGTATCGGTCATCCCGCCCTGGACATCGTTATGGATACCAACGTATTTTTTATCGCTCTTCAATGGTCAGCCTCCGCACTCCCATGCGCATCGAGCAGGGTCTTGGTCATGATTCTGTCAGTATACGCCATCGCGATAGCGGAAATGATAAAGGTCAGATGGATAATGACCTGCCACTTTACCTCGACCTGGCTGGCGGCGATGAGTTGCTCGGCCATGGCGGGACCGACACCGGCAGGGATCTCGACGGAGCCGACATTGATAAATGTCTTCAGCAGATGCACGGAAGAGATACCGACCAGGGCCATGGACAATTTGATCTTCATGGTCGCGGCATTGACGTGCGACAGCCATTCGGGCTGATCCGGATGCTCACGCAGATTGAGTCGAGAGACGAAGGTTTCATAACCGCCGATGATGACCATGATTAGCAGATTGGCGATCATCACCACGTCGATCAGGCCGAGCACGATGAGCATGATCTCGGATTCGCCGATCTTGGTGGCGCCGGTCACTAAATGCGTCAACTCGACCATGAAGTGATACACATACACGCCCTGCGCGACGATCAGGCCCAGATACAATGGCGCCTGCAGCCAGCGGCTCCAGAAGATCATTTGTGACATCACATTCAGGGATGCATTACGTATCGGATTTTGGTTCTGCACACAGACCTCGGGTTAATAATGGGATTGATTAAAGCAGTCGTTGCTCGCGAACGTCATAGCAGTCCCGCGGCCTATTTGGTCAGGCTGGCGAAGAGGACGGGGAGTTTCTCCGGCAGGCGGTCGACGTGATCGATGACCGTGTAGTTATTCATACCGAAGATACGTTTGACGTAGTTGTCCGCATTGGGATCCAGGGTCAGGCAGTAGGTGAGGATCCCCTTGCTATACAGCTCCTCCACGGCCTTCTTGGTGTCGTGCCGCAGGTGTTGCGGATCACGTTCGTCGATATCCGCGGGTTCACCGTCGGTGACCAGCAACAATAATTTTTTGCGTTGCGGTTGCCGGAGTAAGTGGTAGGCCGCGTGACGCATGGCGGTGCCCATGCGTGTGGACAAGCCACCTTGCATGCCGGCGATGCGCGACTTGGCTTCGTCATCCCATTTCTGTTTGAAATCCTTGAAGCGGTAGTACTGCACGTCGTGACGTCCGTCAGAGGAAAAGCCGTGCAGGGCAAACGGATCGCCAATGCCGTTGATGGCGGTGGCGACCAGTGATGCCGCTTCGCGCGTCAATTCGAGCACGGTCTTGTCCGAATCACCGATCTTTTCATTGGTGGACTCGGACAGGTCCATCAGCACCAGCACCGCCAGGTCGCGGGAGTTGAGCACATTGCGCATGGTGATGCGCGGGTTGGGCTGCTTGCCCATGCGAATGGAGATCATGGCATCGACGGCGGCATTGACGTCGATTTCGTCGCCGTCTTCCATATTGCGGATGCGCTGGACGCCGGCGGGCTGCAGCATGTCGATGATCTGTTTGATGCGCCAGGTCACCGGTTTGTGTTCCAGCAGGATCTTGTCGATCTCTTCGGGGTCGCCCTTGGGCTGGCGGCGTTCGTATACGGTTGCCCAATCCGGTTTGTGCAACTGAATCTGGTAATCCCATTCGTGGTAGTGATAGGGGTCCGAGATGGGTTCCTTGCCCCACATCTGGTTGTAGCTCTGGGTGGTCTCCAGGTCATCTTCATAGGGGAAAACCTCGGTGGAGCAAATCCACACTTCCTGGGCATCGTCACCCGCCAGTTCGCAATCCACTTCATTGGCCATCTCAATGGCGCTGACGTGTTTGCGTACCTGACGCTGGCTGGCAGCAAGATATTCAGCGTCATTTTCCCATTTGAATTCCTCGAATGCCCAGATGAAGCGATTGTCATCACGGTAGGGAATGCGCAGGCTTTCGAGGATGCGCAGACTGGGCACGTCCTTGGTGTTGGCGAAGTGATTGAACAGTTCCATCCCGAGGTGCCAGCTGAACTGGTTGTTCAGTTTGTTGGCTTCGATGTTAGTGTGAAACTTTTCCGCGATGGCAGTGAGCTGTGCGTTGTCATCCTTCACCGAGGGGTCGATCAACATCAGGGCGAATCTTTCCAGCTTCTCCGCGGTCGGGTGTTCGAGTTTGCCTTCGCGCGGCATGTCAATCAGCGAGCGCCAGAGTTTGTACAGGCCGGGGAAGGCCTGAATCGCGTTATATTCCACGCGCGCGTCTTCGACGAGGCCGATGAAAAACATGTGCGCCGGTGAAAGTTGTTCAGCAGAGATAGCATTCTCGCTGTACACCATATGCGCCGCCAGGTGTGCCGCGACAGCACGGTAAATATCGATACCCTTGATGTCGCCCATATCATCCACGGCATCGTGTACATGCATGATGCGGTTTTCGATATACGGTTTGAAGGTGGACAGGTCCGTTGCCGCCGGACGGGTAAAGAAGTCACGGCCCCACAGGGCGCGCAGGTAAAATCCCAGCTTGCGCTGGATATCGATAAACAGGGTGCCGCGGCGTTCCGCCTGCAGCACCTTGCGGCTGTCCGCGGTTTCCAGATTGAAATATTTGACGAGGTTGCCCAGGTCGCGGCGGTAGGCATCGCCACCGAAGTTGATCCAGCGTTTGAGGCCACTCAGGGTCAGCTTGGATAACAACTCGTCGACATGGTTTAACATCGGGCGCAGGCCACGCGCCGCCTTGGACGACATGGCGTGGAGCAGTTGCAAATATGAACGCAATAATTCGGGATCGCCCAGGCGGCGTGCCGCTGTCGGTAACGAGGCGAACATCAGCGCGATGACCTCGCCGGAGGTCATGGAGGCGAGCTTCAGGGCGGCGTTGACGCAATCCAGGATGACATCTTCGCCGCACTCCTTGACGACCTGCGGCATTTCCTGCAGATAGGTGACGACCAGGTCACTGCCGCGACCGAGGTTACATAAAGCCTTGCCGCCTTCCATGTAAGCCTGCAGGCCGGCGGAGGACATGACCCGCGCGGCTTCCTGAAAACTGCTGTCGAGTATGGCGAGCACTTCCGGTGCCGCACTCTTCATGCAGGATTCATAGTCTTTGAGACTGATGGTCATGCGGATGCACCCTTGGCCTGTAGTTCGCTTTCGTTGGTCTGTACCTGATCCAGTTTGCACTCATGGAACACGCGTGCGGTGCAGTTTGAACATTTGTCCTTGTCGAGTTTGGCGAAGATGGTGGCAATCGCCTCCTTCTTGTCGGCGAAGAAATTTTCAGGGCCGATTTCATCGACGATGTGGGCCCGGACCAGGAATTCCATCACGGCCTTTTTGTTCTTGCAGAAATACAGACCGCCGCCCATGGCTTTCAGACGCTGCGCTTCCTGCACCAGCATTTCGCCACCGGCAATATCGACGAAGCCGATACCGGTTCCGACGACCAGGATGTGTTTGATACCTTCCTTGTCGACGATACGGTTCAACGCCTTTTGGATGTGATTGAGAGAACCGAAGTAGATTGCGTTATCAATCCGGATGATCTTCAGCTGCGGGCATTGCATCAGCGGTTTGCGCGCGATATTGGTGAAGGCGTTTTTGGGCGATTCCGGGTCCGGCGCCAGATTGATGATGTCCGGCATGGAGGTGCGGCTCAGGAACAGCAACAGCGATGACAACACGCCCATGTAGATGGCGAATTCCAGTTCGAGGAACAGCGTGGAGAAAAAGGTGATCAGCAGGATGGCCGTTTCGTTTTTGCTGACCTTCAGGATCTTGCCGATGTGGTGGAAGTCGATGAGGTTATAGGCCACCAGCATGATCACACCGCCCATGGCCGCGATCGGCAGGTAGGACATCAGCGGTGCGATCAGCAGGATGATCAGCAGCAGCATCACCGCGGCAAAGATCGCGGACATCGGGGTAACGGCGCCGGCGGCGTAGTTGATCCCGGAGCGGGTGAAGGAACCGGAGCCGGCATAGCTGGAAAAGAAACTGCCCACGATATTGGACAGGCCCTGACCGATGAACTCCTGATTACCGTCGATCCGCTGGTGCGACTTGGAGGCGATCGCGCGGGAAATGGATACCGCCTCGATCAAACCCAGCAGGGCGACGGCGAAGGCGTTGGCGCCGATCTCCTGCAGGGTATCGAAGGAGACGTCCGGCGCGGAAAACGGCGGCAGGTCAGAGGGGATGGTGCCGATCATCTTGAGGCCGGCGGCCTCGCCACCCAGGTAATAGGCCACGATACTGCCGGCGATCATCCCGATTAAAAGATTGGGCAGCTTGGGCACGAATTTTTTCACCAGCAGGGCGACCACCAGGGTCACCAGGGCAACGCCCAGCACGGTGTAATTGATCTTGCCGAGACTTTCGAACACCACGACCCAGATGTCGGTAAAGGAGTGACCTGTCGGGATCGGGATACCGAGCACGTGTTTGAGCTGACTGGTGGCGATGAGGATGGCGGCGCCGGCGGTAAAGCCGATCACCACGGTATGGGACACGAAATTCACCAGGCTGCCCAGCCGGGCCAGGCCGAAGATCAACTGGTACAGGCCGGCGAAAAACGTCAGGGTCAGGGCCATCTCGACGAACTCCTGGGTGCCGGGTGTCGCATGGTTACTGACCGTCGAGAACACGACGATGGAAATGGCCGTGGTCGGGCCGGAGATCAGATGGCGCGAGGAACCGAACAGGCCGGCAATGATGGGCGTGACCATCGCCGTGTATAAACCATAGACCGGCGGCAGACCGGCGATGGTCGCGAAGGCGACACCTTGCGGCAGCACGATAACGGCACCGGTCAGGCCGGCGAGCAGGTCGGCACGCAGGGTCTGACGATTGACCAGCGGCCACCAGCTTAGGAAGGGGAAAATGCGGGAAAGCGCGATTTGCATGGGACTTTGTCTTCAACCTCTTTATTAATTTTGCTTCGTTGCCATGGCAACCGTGTAGTTCTTACCTTGCTTGAGCTTGGCGTAATTGCCGAATTGTTCCTTAAAGACGCGCTTGATGTAATCACGCAAACCGTTGATAGTGACCACGTACAAACGTCCGCCAGCCCTGAGCTGCATATACGCATCGTAAAAGAACAGGCCCATCAATTCATTACCTACCTTGGCAGGGATATTCGAGGCTATTACATCAAAACGGCGGTCCCGGATGGCACTAAAGCCATTGCTCAGCAGCGCCTCGGCATTCGCAATCTGGTTCGTTTCGATATTCTTGCGGCTGTACTCGATAGCCACAAAATCCTTGTCCACCAGGGTGGTATGCCCCTGCGGGGCAAGCCTTGCCAGTGTCAGCCCGATGGGGCCGTAGCCGCAACCCAGATCGAGACAGTCATCCGTGGGATTGACGTCGATATGGCTCAGCAACAGGCGGCTGCCTTCGTCGATCTCCCGCGGCGAAAACAGCCCCCAGGTGGAGTGGAAGGTCAGCGTCTGTTCGCGCAGTTGCTCGCGAAAGACGATGTCCTTGCGTAATTTTTCAATCGCCTCGGTGCTCATGGCCGGATTTTATCAACCCAGCGACAGCAAAGGCATAAGACCTTCTCAGTCTTTCACAAAAAAGGTCTGGACGGCCGCTTGCAGGGTCTCGCGCATATCCGGGTCATCGGTCAGCGGGGTGACCATGGTCATGCTGCAGGCGGCGACGGGGTCGATGCCCTTCGTGATGAGCTGTCCCGCGTAGACCAGCAAACGGGTCGAGATGCCTTCATCGAGACCGTGACCTTTCAGGTTACGGGTCCGGTGCGCGATCTGAACCAGTTTGGCCGCGGTTTCTTTCTCCACACCGGATTCCTTGGCCACGATGGTGGTTTCGATCTCCGCCTGCGGGTAATCGAAGTCGAGGGCGCCAAAACGCTGTTTGGTCGACTGTTTCAGGTCTTTCATCAGGCTCTGGTAGCCTGGGTTGTAGGAAATCACCAGCTGGAAATCGGGATGGGCCTGGATGAGCTCGCCCTTCTTGTCCAGCGGCAGGGTTCGGCGGTGGTCGGTCAGCGGGTGGATCACGACCGTGGTGTCCTGACGGGCTTCCACGACCTCGTCCAGATAACAAATGGCGCCAATGCGGGCGGCAGTGGTCAGCGGGCCATCCTGCCAGACGGTACCGTCCTTATCGAGCAGGAAACGGCCTACCAGGTCAGAGGCGGTCATGTCTTCGTTACAGGCCACGGTAATGAGCGGACGGCCGAGCCGGTAAGCCATGTATTCGACGAAACGGGATTTACCGCAGCCAGTCGGCCCTTTGAGCATCATCGGCATGCGCGCGTTATAGGCGGCCTCATAGAGGTCAATTTCGTTTGCGACGGCCTCGTAATAAGGCTCTTTGGCGACTTTATACTGTTCCGGATCTACCTTAGCCATTTGATTTACCTGTCATTTTTTATGAGTCGTGGAAAACAGGCCCGTTTCCGTCCAGGCCCTTTGGCGGAGCTAAACCATAGGGCGATTTAACTATAAAGTAAATTAAATAATTATAATGAAAATAATAAGTATAAATTTATAGAATAAATTAGCGCATTGCGGGGTGCCCGCCACCGTATACTAATTTAATGTCACAACAGCCTGCATGGGAACATTTTGAACACGGTGCTGATATCGGGGTACGTGGCTGCGGCCCGACCCTGGCGACTGCCTTTGAACAGGCGGCATGTGCCCTGACGGCGGTGGTGACGGATCTCGACAAGGTGGCGGCAACCGAGGCAGTTGCCCTGGCGTGCACGGCACCGGACCACGAGCTGCTATTGACCGATTGGCTGAATGCGCTCATTTACGAAATGGCGACGCGGCAAATGCTGTTCAGTCGCTTCGAGGTGACGATTGAGGATCATCAGCTGCGCGCAACCGCCTGGGGTGAACCCGTAGCGGTGAGCCGGCATCATCCAGTGGTGGAGATCAAAGGCGCGACCTATACCGCCCTGGCTGTAGAACAAGAATCACCGGGTCGATGGTGTGCGCAGTGTGTGGTGGATGTGTAAGGAGGGTAAGCAATGGACTTGAGCCTGTTTCAACAACACAGTCCTACGCGCTGGGAGATCGCTGCCCACGGCGGAATGCGGGTCCCCGCGGTGATTTTTGCCGACGAGCAGCTTATCCGCGCGATGGACAACAAGGTCTACGAACAGATTTGTAACGTGGCCATGCTGCCCGGTATCGTCAATGCCGCGTATGCCATGCCCGATGCGCATTGGGGTTACGGTTTTCCCATCGGTGGCGTGGCGGCGTTCGATCCCGACGAAGGCGGCGTTATTTCCGCCGGTGGGGTCGGTTTCGATATCTCCTGTGGCGTACGCACCTTGCACACCGGTTTACAGCTTCAGGATATTCAGGCGCACAAACAGGCGCTGGCCGAGGCCTTGTTCTATTACATCCCTGCCGGTGTCGGCAGCACCGGCGCCATTCGTCTCAGTCATACCGAAATGGATGCGATGTTACATGCTGGTGCGCAATGGGCGGTGGCACAGGGCTATGGCGAAGCTGCCGATTTGCAACGCACCGAAGAGCAGGGGTGCATGGCGGGCGCGCAACCGGAGTGTGTGTCGGAGAAGGCCAAGCAACGGCAGCGCGATGAAATGGGCACACTGGGGTCCGGCAATCATTACCTGGAAGTGCAGCATGTGACCGCGATCTATGATCGCGAGATAGCGCGCGTCTACGGTATTAGCGAAGGCGATGTGGTGATCAGTATTCACTGCGGCTCGCGCGGCCTGGGCCACCAGATCGGTACTGAATTTTTAAAAGAGATGGTGGTGAGTGCCGCGCAAAATGGCATCAAGCTGCCCGATCGCGAACTGGCGTGTGCACCGATACATTCAGCTATCGGCCAACGCTACCTGGGGGCCATGCGTGCAGGCATCAATTGCGCGCTCGCCAATCGCCAGATCCTGACGCATCTGACCCGCACGGCGGTTACCCGGGTGATTCCCGGCGCCAGGCTCGATCTGCTTTACGATGTCTCGCACAACACCTGCAAAGTGGAGCAACACATGGTTGCGGGCGAGACGCGCAAGTTGTTTATCCATCGCAAGGGCGCCACGCGAGCCTATGGTCCCGGCCACCCGGACGTACCGGAGCCGCTACGCGCCGTCGGGCAACCGGTCTTGATCGGCGGCTCCATGGGAACGGCGTCGTACATCCTTGCAGGCACAACACAGAGTGAGACACAGGCGTTCAGTTCCGCCTGTCACGGTGCGGGGCGTAGCATGAGTCGGCACCAGGCGACACGCCAATGGAAAGGACGCGCGCTGGTGGATGAATTGGCCAGTCGCGGCATTATTATCAGGAGTCCATCTCTGCGCGGTGTCGCCGAAGAGGCGCCGGGTGCCTACAAGGATGTCAGTGCCGTGGTAGCGGCTGCCGACAAGGCGGGACTGGCCAGAAATGTTGCGCGACTGGAACCCCTGATCGTGATTAAAGGTTAATCCGGTTGTCTGTTTAACTTGAGAAACTGAAGCGCCGTTCAGAGAAAAGACGCAGGCAAATATCCACGATCTCGGGATCGTAGAAGATACCGCGGTATTTCAGAATTTCCTCCAGTGCTTTATCGACGCCGAGCGCGGGTCGATACGGGCGATGGGCGGAGATTGCCTCCACTGCATCGGCAACGGCAATGATCTTCGCTTCAAATAAAATTGTGTCACCTTTTAGTCCTTGTGGGTAACCGGAACCATCCAGCCGCTCATGATGCTGCAGAATCATTTGTGCTACCGGCCAGGTGAATTTTATGTCCTTCACAATATCGTAGCCGACCTGCGGATGCGTCTTGATGATTTCGAACTCGGGTTGCGTCAGCCTGCCTGGACGGTTAAGGATTTCCGCGGGCACATAGATCTTGCCGATATCATGAATCATGGCACCCAGGCGCAATCCGAGGAGGTGTTCCGTATCCAGTCCGAGTTCGGCCCCGATCGCAACGCTCAAATCGGATACCCGCTGCTGGTGACCCGCAGTATAGGGGTCGCGCTTTTCCAGCGTGAGGGAGATCGCGCGAATCGTATCAGCCAGGGCCTCATCCAGACGTTCGATACTTTCCAGGTGTTGTTTTTGTAAACGTTCATGTTCCCTGCGGTCGCGTGCAGTCAGGATACCGAATCGCAGATCGGTTGCCAGTTCGGAAAGCAGTTTAAGTTCATCTTCATCGAAGGAATCAAGTTCCCGGGAATAGATGGTTAGCGCGCCGAAGGCAGACGTGCCGCGCAATAAGGGGAATGAGGCAATCGAGTTTACGTCAAGTTGCTGATACAGCGCATGCCAGGGCTTGAACACAGGGGCCGTCTTCACATCGCTTGCCACCACTACTTTGCCTTCGCGCAGGGCCTTGCTGCTGGTACTGGCTCCATATTCATCGTCTTCCCAGGATAAAGGTAAATTTTTCAGTATCTCGGGTGCAAGGCCTGCCTGCGCAACCGGTTTGACGCGTTTGGTACCGCTATGTTCGGCATAGCCAATCCAGACATAGGCATATTCACCGACCTCAACAATGATGCGGCAAATTTCCTGCAGGAGTTTAGGTTCACTGTAAGTATGTACCAGCGCCATATTGCATGCGCTGATTGTTCTGAGTGCCCGGTTGGCGCGCCGTAACTGGATCTCGTTTCTTTTGAGTTCAGTGATATCTTCAAAGATCCCCAGGACGCCCTGGACCCTGCCATTGCCATCATGCAACGGTACCTTGGAAGTACGCAGAATGATTTTGCGGCCATCGGCAGTATGCATGGGTTCTTCAATGCCGAGTTTCGGCATATCGTTATCGATCACCTGTTTGTCATCCGCACGATAGCGATCGGCGAATTCACGCCAGGCGAGCTGGTAATCGTCCTTGCCAATAATGTCATCCGGTGTCGGCATGCCGGTATCCCGGGCAAAGGCGGTGTTCGAGCCGAGATAATTTAAATTTTTATCTTTCCAGAAGAGGCGAATAGGCACGTGTTCAATTATGGACTGCAGGAGGTCGCGTGAATTGCGTAATTCCGCTTCGGTTTGTTTGCGCTTGGTAATGTCAACCGACAGTACGAAAATGCCCTCCGGAACCGGTTCAATGCTCAGTTCGAACCAGGCGCGACTGCCATCCGGATAATAGAATTCATTTTCCATGGCGCCCGATACCTGCGTCTCCATGCAACGCCAGAGCAGGGTAAACATCGCAGTCTCTTCGATACCCGGATAGCATGCCATCATGGTGTTGCCGATCAGTTCCTCCCGGGTTTTGCGGCTCTGTTTCACGGCTGTATCGTTCAGATACAGATAGCGCCAATCCCTGCCAATGATCTGACAGCCTTCCAGCATGCAGTCAAGGGTAGAGCGATAGCGCTCCTCGCTATCGCGTAACGCCTGCTCCGCCAGTTTTTGTTCGGTAATGTCGGACAAAACGCCTGCCTGTGAGACGATTTCACCACGGTCGCCGCATTCCCAGTCGAAACGATCGACAACCCAGCGAATCGCATGGTCGCGACGCAGGATTCGGTATTCAAGTGTGCAGGCTTGCTGTTTCTGCTGTGCCTCTGCGACAGCCTGAAACACGCGATCCCGATCCTCCGGGTAAAGACATTGTTCCCAGAGTGTCGGCTCGCGGAGCCATTCCTCGACGGTATAGCCAAAGATCTTTTCAACGGCGCGGTTGATGTAGGTTGTGACAAGCGTGTGGGGATCCGCACGGTAGATGATTTCACTGAGGTTTTCCGTCAGAGTGCGATAGCGCTGCTCGCTTTTGTCGAGTTTTCTTTTTGCCTTTCGTTCGGTGGTGACGTTCCGCAACACATACAAGGTATGTTTGGCCGCAGAATCCGCGTCCTGAATCGGGAAACTGCGGCAGATGAACTCCTCACCATCCGGGAGTCTGAATGTTTCTTCAATGTTGGCGTTCGAGGTCGGGGCTATCTGGCAACAGGTCAGTGGTTCATCGCGTCGAGGAAATATTTCCCAGTAGTATCGACCGATAACGTCGCGGATATCCATCCCGGCGTGTTGGGCATAGGCAAGGTTCGCGCGGAGTATTCTCAGGTTATCGTCAAGGATAAAGATTGGATCCTGCAGGGCATCGACCGCCGTCACCCATTCGTGCTGGATCGCTTCGCTATGACGGCGCAGATGTTCGAGTTCCTTCAGGGAGAGTTGTAGCGTTTCATGCTCATCTAGTAGCGTCAGTAATTTTTCAGCCAGCGGGGGATCCCGCTTCGCCAGTATATTGACCAGGCGATTGAGTTCATCGTTTAACCGGGTATCTGTGGCAGTGTTTCTACCGGAGATGTCCATCCCTCACCTCTTTGCAGGCGGGAACTGCAGTATGTATATGACTAATTGGCGCGAGTCATTCGACAAGAATATATATAGACCATCGGTTGAATATTTTTTGGCTTTATAGGTGCAGGATGAGCTGGATCAAGCAGAATGCCTGATGCCAACGTGGCTTCGATGCTAGGCAGCCAGAAAGACCATGTAGAGTTGCTGGGAATACAGCACCGCGAGGACATGCCAGCGCTATTACCGCATGACGATTACGGGAACCGGGCTTTGCTGTATCAGTGATTTCACGGATTCCGGATTCAGGACTTCACTTCCACTTTCTACGATAAGTATGCGGCCCTTGCAGGTAGCGAGTGATTGCAGCAATGCCGAGTAACTATTACTCGCTAATTGCATCTGTCCCGGCTCGATCCCCACCGGCTGGGTGATGGTCGTGACCTGTTGTTGCAGCGCCGCTTGTTGCTCCGGGTCCGTTGCAGGGTAGATCACCGTCAGGTGATCGTGATCACCGTGCGCCAGTTGCATACCCAGTAGCAGGGCGCGTTGGCTGGCTTCCGAGCCGTCGAACAGTACAGCCACCGGCCGTTCGATATGCGCGCCATACTGTAACAGCATGACGTTACAGTTGACGGCAGCGAGAACCTCCTGGGCAACCTTGCCGAGCCTGAGATTCTGTTGCAGTAGTTGGGCGTTCTTGCCCAGAATGAGCAAATCCATTTGCTGTGCGGCGAGGAGCAGTTCACTGCTGATCTGTCCGCGCAATACCTTGAATTCAGCCTTGATCCTGGCCTGTTGTGCGGTCGCAGCGACGAGTTGGCGCAGGCGTGATGCCTGCGCCTGGATTTGCCGTTCCATATTGGTCAGCGTGATACGGCGGCCTTCCCGGCTACCAAACATCATTTCACGGGCAAACGGCAACTCGGCCAGCCGCAACAGGTTAATATCCTCCACGAACAGGGCCTGCAGTTCCGCCTGTAATTGACTGGCAAGCAACGCGGCTGCTTGCAGCGCGCTGTGATTGGCCTCGCTGGCATCAAGCGCGACCAGTATACGTTTAATGCCGCCCTTATTCATTTTCGTCAGGTGATTCCGTTGCAGTCCGCGCCGCCTTGGAAAACTCTTCGCGATATTTTTCCAGCTCAATCAGCCGTTGCTCGACCCTGTCATTGATTGTTTCCGCGTCTGCACCGGTGAGGATGGCAATCGCTTCATCGACAGTGTTATACGCGTAAATCGCGAACCGTTTGTTCCGGCAGGCATCGATCACGTCATGGCGTAACATGAGGTGTTTTATATTGCTGTCAGGAATGAGGACCGCCTGTCCGCCAGTGAGTCCTCGCGCATTACAGATATCGAAAAACCCTTCGATCTTTTCATTGACGCCACCGATGGCCTGGGCCTGGCCGTGCTGATTCACGGAGCCGGTGATGGCAAAATTCTGTTTGATGGGGATATCGGCCAGCGTGGACAGCAGCGCGCACAGTTCCGCCATGGAGGCGCTGTCGCCATCGATCTGGCCGTACGATTGTTCGAATACCAGACTGGCCGAAAGTGACAGGGGGCGATTGCCTGCATAACGCTGTCCCAGGAAGGCGGAAAGGATAAACACGCCTTTGGAATGGGTTGCGCCGCCAAGTTCGACTTCGCGCTCGATGTCGATCACCTCGCCGTCGCCCAGGCGTGCGGTGGCGGTGATCCGGGTCGGTGTCGCAAATGCATAATCACCGAGCTCGATGACGGCGAGGCCGTTGATTTGCCCGATCTTGGCGCCATCGGTATCAATCAGCAGGGTGCCACGCGTGATTTGTTCCTGCAGGTGTTCGCGAATCCGATCCTGCCGATAGACCTGGGTATCCAGTGCCTTCTGTATGTCCTCGCGATGTACGACCGGATGTTGCGCCATGGCGGCCCAGTGATCCGCCTCGCGCAGCAGATCCGCGACGTTCATAATCTCCGTGGAGAGTTTCTCGGCGTCTTCCGCGATGCGCGCGCTGTGTTCGATGACGCGTGCGACGGCATCGCGATGGAACGGACGCAACTGATTACGGCGTACCAGGGTGGCAATCAGGCGGGCGTAGACAAGCTGGTTATCGTCCGTGCGCGGCAGGCGATCGTCGAAGTCCGCCGCGACCTTGAACAGTTGTTTGAACTCCGGATCGTATTCATGCAACAGGTAATAAAGCATGCGGTCGCCGATCAAGACGACCTTAATGTCCAGCGGGATCGGCTCGGGTTCCAGCGAGACGGTGCTGATCAGGCTATAGACCTGCGCGAGCGACTGGATCTTAATCTCGCGGGAAGAGAGTGCGCGTTTCAGTCCTTCCCAGGCATACGGTTGTTGTAGCAGTTTGACGATATCGATGATCAGATAACCGCCGTTGGCCTTGTGCAGGGCGCCTGACTTGATCAGCGTGAAGTTGGTAACCAGGGTGCCCATCTGCGCAGTATGTTCCACGGCGCCTACCAGATTGGGATAGGTTGGGCTGTCGGCGAAGACCACCGGGGCGCCATCGTGATCGACATGGCTTACCAGGACATTGACGGCGTAGCGGCGGAACCCCGCTTTTTCGCCGAGCTGAATCCCCATCAGCTCTCCGGATTCCTCTTCGTGCTGGAAGTCATCCAGGTTGTTGATGACATCCTGCAGCACATCGTCCAGATATTGCTGGAGCACGGGATTGGTCAGGTATTTGGTTTTCAATTCATCGACCAGGTGGCCCGCCGCGAACATCACGACTTCCTGGTTCAGGGCCTTTACCTTGTTGCGGGCCTCGCGCTGCCATTGCGGCTGCTGGCGCAAGACCGCGGCCAGTTTATCTTCCAGCGATGCGATTATCTGCTGGATACGCTCCTGCTCCTTTACCGGCAGCTTTTCAAACTCTTTCTGGCTGACGACCTCCTTCTCGTGCACCGGGGCAAAGGCAAAGCCATGTGGTGTACGGATCAGGGTGATATTGTGGGTCTCGGCCTCATCGGCCAGTTGATTGAACGCCGTCTCCATGGTTTGTTTGAGTTCATTTTCGATCTCCTGCACGCGGGCGTGGTATTCCTCGGCCTCGAAGGCGGAGGGGATCGCGCTACGCAGGTCTTCCACCAATTGCAGCATGTCCTTGGAGAAGACCGGCGCCTGACCTGCGTCGAGACGCACGGCAAGGGGCTCCTGCGGTTTGGCGAAGTTATTGATGTAGCACCAGTCGGCAGCGGCGGCCTTGTGCGCAGCCTGTTCCTGCAGGTATTCGCGCACCACGGTATGTTTGCCGAGGCCAATCGGGCCCAGCACATAAAGGTTATATCCCTGCTGCTGGATGCCAATGCCGAAATGCAGGGCCTGCAAGGCACGATCCTGGCCGATGATCTCGGTAAGTTCGGCAAGTTGATCCGTGGTCTCAAAATCAAACTGGGAGATATTGCAGGCGGTGTAAAGCTGATCGGGCTGTAACGGAATTGTCATGATAAATACGGACCTAGGTCTGTGGCTGAAGTTGCCTGTTGTTTTAATTTTGCTGCGCCGGCAAGGCTTGGCCAAATCTTACTGCAGGGCGCGGGCAGGGAATGGTGATCCATCTCAATGGAAACGAAAACCTGGATAATTGTCAGTCATATTCGCGGTCGACCCCCCTCGTTAAAAGCCTTCTATATATAGGTGCTTGTCTAAACATACCGCCGGGTACTGTCCCATGGCAATGCATTTCCCGCGCGTGAAAATCAGTTTAGCGGGCGGGCTAAATACCCCGGTATCAATGCCGATACTCCCTATCTGGACGTGGGAAGAATACAAGGAACGGGCAGGCGCACGGTGCACACAATCATCGTCATTAATCCTAAGGGCGGTTGCGGGAAGAGTACGCTCGCGATGAACGTTGCCGGCTTTTTTGCGTGCTGGGGCGTTGCTGTCGAGCTGATCGATCTTGACCCCCAGTCAAGTTGCCTGGACTGGCTGGAGACAAGGCCGCAGAGCCTGCCACGGATAGCCGGTGACAGGAGCTTCGCGTTCGAACCTGCACATAAACGGGGCATTGACTATCGCGTCATTGACGTGCCTTCATCCTGTTTCGATGATGCGACCCAGACCCTGCTGGTCGATGCAGACACGGTGATTATCCCGTTAATGGCATCAATCAATGATTTCAGGGCCACCATGAAATTTTTGAAGGAAGTGGAAAAGCTGCGCAACCGTATTGATGGCAAGAATCATATTGGTTTTGTTGCGAACAGGATTAAACACAACACCCGGAGTTTTTCCTATCTCAAGGAGTTTGTGCGGCAGACGGATATTCCCTGTCGCGGTGTCCTGCGTGATACCCAGAACTACGTAAGAGCGGCAGAGAGCGGGTTAAGCATCTTTGAGTTGCCCGGGCGGGCTGTCGCCAGCGATCTGCGGCAGTGGCAGCGAATTATACGCTGGTTATGCATGGACCAGTCCGTGTCCGTGCATATCCCCTTACCTGTTGCATATGAACAGAGTGAATTTTGAATAAGCCGATGACACCCTCTCTCCCGCATCTCTTAAGACGCTCGATATGGAGTGTGATTTTGCCCGCCATGCTTGTTGCCATGGTGATCGCCTATCTGGGGCTGAACCTGGTGCAGTCGCGCAGGCTCGCGAATGAGGAAAATCGTAATATCAATGCCGGTATAAAGCTGTATAAAAGTCTCATGCTGCTGGACCGGATTCGCGGCATGGATAAAGTCATCGGGAACGACGCGGATGCGGGCGACCAGATCATCCTGTTCAGTACCCGGGCCGCGTTACAGCAATTCATGCTCGACAATTTGCGTGCCCTGATCGCCTACGAGAAGAATATCCCGGCGCCAGCGCAGGTAAAAAGCCTGGAAGCCGTTGTCGCTAAACTGAAAATGATTTTTGCGAACCCGGTGGGCCGTGCCGCGGACCCATCACGTGACCTTGAATATGAGCAAATTCTTACGGCCATACAACATGTGGAGTTGCAGAAAAATATCGGCGAGAGTGTCTCGAAAAGAATCTATGAGACAGACTACCTGCTGTCGACCACGGCGCAGTCCGTCACGGAGGTGTCGCAGGCGCTCGAACGGATTGCAGAGATTGTTGCCGCAAGCGTTACAGATCACGAACGCAACCAGACGGACGACGACAACCTGTACAAGGCATTAGGCAATCTGGAGGCGGCGCATAGACGTTTCCAGAATCAGTTTGCGCAACTGTCGCAACGCATCACAACACCTGCGGCGACTGGCCAACTGGTGGACAAACTGTCTGAAAAAGTCAGCTTACTGGAAGGCATGGCGCACCTGAAGGCCGAGGCAGGCCATACCGACGCGTCTGACCGCTTCAGTGAACAGACAAAGTCAGCCATTGAGACCGCCGGGCAACTGTATAACGGTTTGATAGGTCAACACATCGTGATCAACAACGGCAGGCTGGCACAGATCGATGAGAAAAGGTCTGTGCTCGATCTGGTTGGATGGGGAGTGATCCTGCTGATCCTGGGCCTGTTAGTCGTTTATATAAGAAACAACAAGCGCATGACCCGAAAACTACATTCATTGAACAGGGCGCTGGCGCACAGCGAAAACAACATCCGGAATATCATTGAACTGTTGCCGCATGTCGTGGTGATGCAGGATGCCCAGGGCAATGTGCTGATGGCTAACAAGGCCTTCAGGGAATTTATGCGCGAAAATTTCCCGCAGCAGGACCCCGAGGTACCGGATTTCACGCAATCGGATCACGGCATCACCCGGCTTTTACCCGCGGAGACGGGAAGGCTGCATGCGGGTGAATCGCTGAGCGTGAGGACCGAGACAATCGTCGGTAGTGGCGGCGAGAAGAAGGTGCTGCACATTACGAGTGTCCTGTATCCATTGAGTGAAAAACTGAACGGGGTATTGTCGGTCTTGATGGATATGACCGAGATTTACCGGATCAAGGACTTGCAGAAGATTTCGGGCGTGGGCTATTGGGAATGGAATCTGAGCAAGAATGTATTCAACTTCTCCGACAAGTTCTGCGAAATAATCGGTATTCCTCAAGGCAGCGTTGACGACAACTTCAGTAACTATGCCTCGAGTATCGTCGACGGGGACAGGCAGCGGGTAATGTACGCATTTTTACGTGCGCAGGAGGCATATACCCCGATCGATATCGAGCATGCAGTCAGGCGGGGGGGCGGTAACAGGACAATCGTGCATGTGCGAGGGACTGTCTATCAACGCAGCATGGACGGCTCGGTGCATATGGCGGGCACGATACAGGACGTGACGGTGCAGAAGCGCACTGAGGAGGCCCTGATAAAATCCGAGATGAAATATCGCAAGCTGTTGGAGAATCTCAGCGATGAGTACTTCTTTTATTCGTATGACACCCGTCAGGAGTTTACCTATATCAGTCCTTCCGTAGCCTCGATGCTGGGGTATTCAAACCTGGAACTGCTTGAATCCGGTATGTTGGGTCAGATCGTCGACAGCGGTCCGTTGCTCGATCGGGACGAGAGTCATCCGGCCGGTTTCAACGAAAAATTGTTGCGGCGTAATATTGAACTGGTAAGCCAGAACAATGAGGTGCGGCTTATCGAATTGAGTGAAATGCCGGTTTACTCGCTGGATGGCGAGGTGGTCGGGTTCGACGGGATTGCGCATGACGTCACCGACAATAAATTACAGGAAGCGCATCTCAAGGCTTCGCAAAACCGCCTGCGTGAACTGGCGGCGCATCTGCAGAATGTCAGGGAAAACGAACGGGCCAGTATCGCGCGTGATATACATGATGAAATTGGCGGCTATCTGATGGCATTGAAAATGGACATCAGCCTGCTCAATAAAAAGTTGGACAAGTCGGATGCGCGGATAATTTCCAGATATCAATCGATGACGCAATTGCTGGATATGCTCATTGAATCTACCCGCAGGATGATTACCAACCTGAGACCCAGTGTCCTCGATGAGCTGGGCCTGCTGGAGGTGCTCGACTGGCAGTTAAGGGCGTTCGGGAAACGCTGTGAAATCGATGTAACATTCAACCACGATGACGATATTGCAAAAATTGAATTCGATACGCCCGAATATGCAGTCGATATTTTCCGGATATTCCAGGAAATCCTGAATAATGTCACCAAGCATGCCGAGGCCTCGATGGTCACGACGTACACGGCGATACACGACAACAGTTTTGTGCTTGCCGTCAGTGATGACGGCAAGGGTGCTCCCCAGGATGCGACAAAAAAGCAGGGTTCGTACGGCATTCTCGGTATGCAGGAACGTGTGTACAAAATGGGCGGAGAAATGAAATTTATCAGTGAGGAAGGCGTCGGGACAACGGTGATCCTGAACATTCCATTGCGCAGGAAGCCGCAGGGACATGCCGCGATGGATGCGACCATTAATAACCAGTTGCGAAAGACGGTGTAACGACGTGCGCATTCTGATTGTCGATGATCATGCCATTGTTCGGGTTGGCCTGAAACAGATCCTGATGGAGGACCGGTCGGACTTCGAATTTGGCGAGGCCGCTTCCGCGAGCGAGGCATTCAAACAACTTGCGCAGCACGACTGGGATCTGATGCTGTTGGATATCAATCTGCCGGCGAAAAACGGCATCGAGATTCTGAAACAGTTGCGTTCGAACAACCGGCAGATTCCGGTACTGGTGCTCAGCATGTATCCCGAGGATCAATACGCGATCCGGGCGCTGAAGGCTGGTGCGTCCGGGTATATGACCAAGGAAATGGCACCCGAGAATCTGCTGGATGCGATCATGAAGGTCGCCAATGGCGGACGCTATGTCAGCCCGGAACTGGCGGAGCAGCTGGCCAAGGATATTCAGGCCGGCGGCAGTGCGCAGCCGCATAGCCTGCTGACGGATCGCGAATTTGAAATATTCAAACTGATCGCCTCCGGCAACACTGTCTCGGAGATCGGGCTGGAACTGTCGTTAAGCGTGAAGACCGTCAGTACTTACCGTACCCGGATACTGAGTAAAATGAACCTGAAACATAACGCGGATATCACGCAGTATGCGGTCAAACATCAGCTCGTATGATGTCCTCCAGGCCATGAAGGGAACCAGTCTCCTACTTATCTTGTAGGACAAACACCGACAAGATTATCGGAGTGAGACTTACACAAGTTTCAGTAAATCGCCTATCTATCCGCCGTTTCCGTCGTCGATAAAACCAGAGAAGGTATAACAGACTGGAAACGGATTCATGCACATCGACAGACCTGGTTCAAACACCTCCGTATTAGCCCACGGCTATGGCAGGTACGGTGTGATGGTCAATGTCATCTTCGTCAGCGCCATCGCTGCGGCATTGATCCTGCTGCAACACCCCCCTCTGTTAATGCTGGCGTCTGTGCTGAGTGCCGGGTCGCTGGTCATTGGTGTCGGTACGCTTAGGTTTCTGGGCATGACCAGGGCAGAGGCCGCGCCCGCAGGTGAAGAACGGGATGCGGCAGGACTGGAGGTGCAGGCGCGCCCGCTGGCGGATTTGAGTCACTTGCTGGGGGAGGTACTCGCTGTCTGGAAGAATCAGGTGACGCACGCGAAAAAACTCACGGAGGACGAGATCACCAATCTCTGCGATCGGTTTTCACGCCTGGAAGAAAAATTGCGTACGGCGGTGGCCGTGTCAAAGCAGCCCCTGCATGACGAGTCCGGCGAACATGCACAGGACATACAGCAAATATTCGATATCAGTGAAAAAGATCTGCTGGTTGTGGTGAGAACCCTGACCGATGCGCTGAAGGAAAAACAGGCAATGCTGGAGAATGTGCGTCGGCTCTCCGGTTATATGTCCGAACTGAAAACGATGTCGGAAGAGGTCAGCAAGCTGGCATCCCAGACAAACCTGCTGGCGCTGAATGCCTCGATCGAGGCGGCGCGTGCCGGTGAACACGGCTGGGGATTCGCGGTAGTGGCCGATGAGGTGCGTCAGCTTTCCATCGCGTCGGGCAAGAGCGGCAAACACATCGGTGAGAAAGTCGGCCTGATTCTGGAGGCGATGGATAACACCCTGTCGACGGCGGAATCCACCGCCAAGAACGAAAGCCGGGCGACCGAACTGTCCGGGACAAACATTCACAAGGTGCTGGAAAGATTTCGCGGCCTGATTCAACACCTGGCGAACTCATCTGAAGTACTGCAACAGGAAGGCGTCGAGATCGGCCAGGAGATCCACACAATCCTGGTATCGCTCCAGTTCCAGGACCGGGTGACCCAGATGCTGGATGCGTCATGCCGTAACTTCGATTTTCTGGATACGTATATACAGGATGCCGTGGCGTCTGCTGATGCTACAGGCAGTTCGCTGAATTTTGATGCGGAGCAGGTGATGTCAGCCATGCGCAAGGAATACACCATGGTGGAACAGCACTATGCGCACGCCAATAGCGGCGCGCAGTCTGCGGCGGAAGACGAAATAACATTTTTCTAACAGGAGGCGGTATGGCTAAAACAATCATGATCGTGGATGACTCCCCTTCACTGCGGCAGGTGGTCAATATCACATTGAAAGGCGCGGGTTACGACGTCATCGAGGCCTGTGATGGCAAGGACGCGATCAGCAAGCTCGACGGAAAAAAGATCAATCTCATTATCAGCGACGTGAATATGCCGGTGATGAGCGGCATCGATATGGTCAAGGAGATCAAGCAAATGGCGCAATACAAATTCACGCCCATCATCATGCTTACAACGGAATCGGATGATGGCAAGAAACAGGCCGGCAAAGAGGCCGGCGTGAAGGCGTGGGTGGTCAAGCCATTCAAACCGGACCAGATGCTCAATGCCGTCTCGAAACTGATTATGCCGTGAAGCGCGGAAGCTGGCGATGAAAGTAAAGAAACAAGGTAATCACTGCAGGATCACGCCGGAGGGTGAAATGACGATTTACCAGGCTGGCGAGATCCATGAAAAATTCAAGACGCAGCTGGCGGCGTGCGAATCGCTGGAGATCGACCTGCGCCACGTGACCGAGATCGATACCGCCGGTTTGCAGTTGTTGCTGGCGCTGAAGCGGGAAGCCGTCGCCGAAGGAAAGAGCGTGACCCTGACCATGCACAGCGAGGCCGTGGTTGACGTGTTTGAGTTATTGAATGTGGCGCACGAATTCGGTGACCCGCTGGTCTTGAGCAAACAGGCAACGTCCTGAACGGGATGACAGATATGAATATTGATGGCGCAAAATCGGTGTTCGTCCAGGAGAGCACGGAGCTTCTGGCGGAGATGGAATCCGCACTGCTCGAACTCGAGCGTGATGCCGGCAATCAGGATCTGATTAATGCGATCTTTCGCGCTGCCCACACCATCAAGGGTACCGGTGGTGTGTTTGGTTTTGATCGGGTCGTGGCGTTTACCCATGTTGTCGAGAATGTCCTGGATAAGGTACGCAACGGTGAATTGCAGATCGACCCGGAACTCATCGCCGTCCTGCTTGTATGCCGTGACTATATCGGGACGCTGGTAGACCTCGCCGTCGCGGAGACGGCACCCGGGCCCGATGTGGTGGCGGAGGGCGAAAAGCTCCTGGGAAGTCTGCAGCGCTATCTCGCTGCGCCTGCGGGTGCTGAACAGACTCAGCGTGCTGCAGCCAGGCCCCTGGTAGAAAAGGAAACGGTGATCAAGCGCGATGGCGCGGTGGTGGCGAGTGATAACTGGCACATCTCGCTGCGATTCGGACCGGATGTGTTGCGGCAGGGGATGGACCCGTTGTCTTTTATCCGCTATTTGGCGCGCTTGGGTGAATTGGTGCATGTGACAACGATCAGTGATGGTCTGGTCAAACTTTCCGAACTCGATCCCGAAGGGTGTTATCTCGGCTTTGAGATCGACCTGGCGGCGGAGACGACCAAGGACGAAATCGAAAGCACGTTTGAATTCGTGCGTGAAGACTGTCAGTTACGCATCCTGCCGCCGCAGGCCAGCATCCAGAGGTATGTCGAGTTTATTCAGGAAGTCGACATGCCGGACATGAAGATCGGCGAGATCCTTGTCAAGGGTAAGGCGTTGACGGAGCAGGAGCTGGCACAGGCGCTGGCCATCCAGAATGCACCGGAGACGGAAGCCGCCGGCGCACAGGAACAGTCAAAACTGCCTATCGGCGAAGTGCTGGTGCAGGAACAGATGGTGCATCGCGAGGTGGTGGAGGCCGCGGCCGAGAAACAGCAGCGGCTGCGCACCAGTGTGAGTGCCAAAAGTATCCGTGTCGATGCGGAAAAACTCGATCAGCTGATTAATCTTATCGGTGAAATGGTGATTGCCGGCGCGGGCTCGGCACTGAATGCACACGCATCCGGTGATGGTGCCCTGATCGAATCGGTGTCGACTCTCAATCGGCTGGTGGAGGAGGTGCGTGACTCGGCCCTGCGACTGCGCATGGTGCAGATCGGCGACACCTTTAACCGCTTCCAGCGCGTGGTGCGCGATGTCTCCCGCGAGTTGAACAAGGAAATCAATCTGGTCATTACCGGCGCGGAGACGGAACTGGACAAAACCGTGATAGAGAAGATCGGTGACCCGCTGATGCACCTGGTACGCAATTCCATGGACCACGGTATCGAAGCGGCGGAGGTCAGGCTCAAGAACGGCAAGCCCGCGGCCGGGACCCTGCGACTCAATGCCTATCACGATTCCGGCAGTATCGTGATCGAAGTGTCGGACGATGGTGCCGGGCTCAATCGCGACCGCATTCTGCGCAAAGCGATCGAGAAGGGCCTGGTGCAGGAGAACGCCCAGCTCGATGATCAGGAGATCCACAACCTGATCTTCGAACCCGGGTTCTCGACGGCGGAATCGGTAACCAATCTGTCCGGACGCGGCGTCGGCATGGATGTGGTGCGACGCAATATCGAGGCACTGCGCGGCATGGTGGAGCTGGACAGTCAGCCCAACGTCGGCACGACTTTCCGTGTGCGCATGCCTTTAACGCTTGCCATCATCGATGGTTTCCAGGTTGGCGTCGACAAGTCCGCCTTCGTGATCCCGCTCGACATGGTGCTGGAGTGCATCGAGTTGAGCGACATCGAACGCGAACATACCGCACAGCGTGATTACGTTAACCTGCGCGGCGAGGTACTGCCGTTTATCCGTCTGCGCGAATTATTCAAGGTCGGCGGCCGTCCGTCGCGGCGGGAGAGCGTGGTCGTCGTTCACTATGGCGGTAACAAGGCGGGTCTGGTGGTGGACCAGTTGCTGGGCGAATTCCAGACGGTGATTAAACCCCTGGGTCGCATATTCAGCCGTGTAAAGGGTATCAGTGGTTCGACCATTCTGGGAAATGGCGAGGTGGCCTTAATCCTCGACGTGCCCGGTCTGGTGCAGGAAGTATCGGCAATGGAAAATCGGGCGGTCAATTCCGCAGCCTGATGTTAATTGAAAGCATTGAGTTCAGGAGAAATGAAATGACAATGTTAAAAAATCTCAAAATCGGCGTAAAACTGATATCGGCATTCTTGTTCGTGTCGATCATCACCGGCGTTGTCGGCTATGTCGGTGTCGCCAACATGAAGAAACTGAATGACGCCGCGGATGATCTGTATCAGCGGGAATTGCTCGGTGTTTCCTACATTAAGCAGGCGAACGTCGGCATCGTCTCGATCGGGCGCAGCCTGAGTAATGCGATCCTGTCCAGTACGCAGGACGAGCGCAACCATCACATGGACAACATCAACAAGCGGCTGCCGCAGGTCCAGGAAGATATCGAAAAGGCGAGAAAACTTTTCAACTCGGGCAAGTCGCAGCAGATGTTCGAACAACTCACCAAGGAGCTGGCGCGGTATCAGGAAGACATCAAGCAGGCGGAGGCCATGATTAACGCCGAACACCTGGCGGAAAATCTGAAATCCACCGAGTATGTGCAACATACGGTTCGCGACGTTGCCAATTCCGTTGACGAGAATCTGCATGAACTCGTGCAGATCAAGGAGAAAGACGCGGAACAGGCGGCGATCTCTTCGAATAAACTCTACGACGAGAGCCGCACCTTGATGGTGAGCTTTGCGATTGGCGGCGTGTTGATTGGCGTCCTGCTCGGCTTTTTCATCTCCCGCGCCATTACCAGGCCGCTGAATGCAGCGGTCAATGTGGCCAATCAACTGGCCGAAGGTGATCTGACGACCCGTATCGTCGTCGACAGCACCGATGAGACCGGCCAGTTGATGACTGCAATGAAGACGATGGTCGAGAAGCTGGGCCAGGTGATTGGCGAAGTTCGGGGCGCGGCTACCGCCCTGTCATCCGCGTCGGAAGAGGTATCGGCCACGGCGCAAAGCATGAGTCAGGGCACCAGTGAGCAGGCCGCGAGTGTGGAGGAGACCTCCGCGTCGGTCGAGCAGATGTCCGCGTCGATCAACCAGAACACCGAAAACGCCAGGGTCACCGACGGCATGGCGGCCAAGGCGGCGAAAGAGGCGGATGAAGGTGGTGACGCCGTGCGCGAAACCGTCGAGGCGATGAAATCCATTGCCGAGAAGATCAGCATTATCGATGACATCGCATACCAGACGAATCTGTTGGCGCTGAATGCCGCGATCGAGGCCGCGCGTGCCGGTGAACACGGCAAGGGCTTTGCCGTCGTGGCGGCGGAGGTGCGCAAGCTGGCCGAACGCTCGCAGGTTGCCGCCCAGGAAATCGGCGAAGTGGCGCAAGGCAGCGTGGGCCTGGCCGAAAAGGCGGGCAAGCTGCTGGATGAGATCGTGCCGTCGATCAAGAAGACCTCCGACCTGGTGCAGGAGATCAGCGCCGCATCGGAAGAGCAGTCCTCCGGCGCCGCACAGATCAACAATGCCATGGAACAGCTCAACAAGGTGACCCAGCAGAGTGCCTCGTCATCGGAAGAGCTGGCCGCGACGGCAGAGGAGATGAGCAGCCAGGCGGAGCAATTGCAGCAGCTCATGAGTTTCTTCAAGGTGGAGATGGATACCAATCTGCAGAAGGTGATCGCGAAGAAGACGGTTACACCCAAGCAGATGGGCGAACCGGATCCGCGTTTCGGCACCAGGCCGATCGATGAAGAGAAAGAGTTCGTGAGATTTTAGGAGAAGGCCATGAGTCTACCTGTTAGCAGCAAGTCGCTTACGCCGGCTCAGGATGTGGAAACGCAGGGCGAAGAGAGCCAATACCTGACCTTCAGTCTCGGCAAGGAGATGTTTGCCATCGGCATCCTCAATATCAAGGAGATACTTGAGTTCGGTCAGTTGACGCCGGTGCCCATGATGCCCGGTTTCATTCGCGGTGTGATCAACCTGCGTGGCGCCGTGGTCCCGGTGATCGACCTGGGTGCCCGTTTCGGCGGTCAGCAGAGCGAGATCACCAAACGCACCTGTATCGTGATTATCGAAGTGACGACTGAGGAAGGTCATCAGGATATCGGCGTGGTGGTCGATGCCGTATCCGAGGTGCTGGAGATCCCCGACGAGGAGATCGAGCCGGCGCCGGCCTTCGGTGCGCGGATCCGCGCCGATTTCATTGCCAGCATGGGCAAGGTCAACGGCAAGTTCGTGATCATCCTGAATGTCAATAAAGTCCTGTCGGTGGATGAGTTGGCCATGGTCAGCCAGGTCAGCGAAGAAGCAGGGGCGCGCTGACACCCTGTTGAATATCTGTCAGTTGAAACAGCAGTCTGCACACGAGCCGGTAATGGATGCATTGGTACTAAAGGACAGCGAGTTTGCCCTGTTTCAGAAAATGATCTATGAGACAGCCGGCATCAATATGAGCGATGCCAAGAAGGCGCTGGTGAGCGGACGGCTTGCCAAGCGCGTCAAGCACTATGGGCTGTCCAGCTTTGGCGAATACTTCAAGCTGCTGAATAGCGACAAGCGCGGCGAGTTTCAGATGGCGGTGGACCTGCTGACCACCAATGAAACCTTCTTTTTCCGTGAGCCCAAACATTTCGATTTTCTGCGCGAGCGTATTCTGCCGCACTGGCTAAACGGGCCACGCCGGATCTGGAGCGCCGCCAGTTCTTCAGGCGAGGAGGCGTATACGCTGGCCATGGTGCTGGCCGCACATGCGCGTACCGCCAGCTGGGAGATCGTCGGTACGGATATCAGTACCCGCGTGCTGCAAAAGGCGCGCAGTGGGCACTATATTATGGAGCGCAGCAGGAATATCCCGGATACCTATTTGAAGAAGTATTGCCTGAAGGGCACCGGTACCCAGGACGGTACCTTTCTCATTGGCAAGGAGCTGCGTGACCGGGTGAGTTTCCGGCACGCGAATCTCAAGACGGACCTCAGTCAGCTGGGCGGTTTTGACCTGATTATGCTGCGCAACGTGTTAATTTATTTCGACATCGAAACCAAACAGCAGGTGGTGGCACAGGTAGTGCGACGACTCAAACCGGGAGGCTATCTGATGGTGGGGCATTCGGAGAGTCTTAACGGCATCAGCAGGGATGTCGATGTGATACTGCCCTCAGTCTATCGCAAATCATGAACGCCGCGATGCAACAGCCAACGGAGATTCTTGAGATCAACCTGTCCCCCGGTGAGTTTTATTTTGGTGGTGGGCATACCCGGATCCATACCTTGCTGGGTTCCTGCATTGCCATCACGATGTGGCACCCACAAAGACGGATCGGTGGCATGTGCCATTACCTGTTACCGTCGCGCGGCGGTAACCAGCGGCTGACACAGGGTTACTATGCGGACGAGGTCGTCAATTTATTCCTGAACGAGATTCGCAAAACCGGCAGCAGGCCGGGCGAGTACGAGGTCAAGGTCTTTGGTGGCGGCAATATGTTTGACAGTCGTGATGAAGCGGCAACCAGGACGAATGTATCGCAAAATAATATCGCCGCCGGTTGCCAGTTGTTGAAGCAGCACGGGTTTAAGGTCAAGGCCAAGGATCTGGGCGGCGCCTGTTACCGCAAGATTTTTCTGGAAGTATGGAACGGCGATGTCTGGGTGCAGCGCGGTAACAACAAACCGGGTGCGAGTAAACCACTATGAAAAAAATCAACGTAATGCTGGTGGATGACTCGGCGGTGGTGCGTCAGGTGTTACAGGATGTGCTCAAGCGTGACCCGGAGATCCATGTCATGGGCGCCGCCTCGGATCCCATCTTCGCCTTGAACCGGATGAATGCGAACTGGCCGGACGTTATCGTACTGGACGTGGAGATGCCGCGCATGGACGGGATCACCTTTCTCAAGAAGATCATGGCAGAGCATCCGACCCCCGTGGTGATCTGCTCGACGCTGACCGAGAAAGGTGCGGAGACAACCATGCAGGCCCTGTCCGCTGGTGCGGTGAGCATCGTGACCAAGCCCAAGATCGGTTTGAAGGATTTTCTGCAGGGTGCCGCCAGCGATATTACGCACGCGGTGAAGGCCGCGGCACGCGCCAATATCCGTAACCTCAAGCCCAGGGTCGCCGAGGCCGTGAAACCCAAATTGAGTGCGGATGCAATCCTGCAACCGGCGGCCCATGCCATGTCCAAGACTACCGAGCATATCGTGGCAATCGGCACGTCCACCGGCGGCACTCAGGCACTGGAGGCGGTATTGACCGCGCTGCCGACTACTGCTCCGGGCATTGTGATCGTTCAGCACATGCCGGAAAAATTTACCGCTTCGTTTGCGCAGCGCCTGGATTCGCTGTGTGAGATCCGGGTCAAGGAGGCCGCCAACAATGATCGTGTGCTGCCCGGCCATGCCCTGATCGCACCCGGCGGCAAGCACATGCTGATAAAACGTAACGGCGCGCAGTATCACGTGGAAGTGGTGGACGGGCCGCTGGTCAACCGGCACAAACCGTCGGTGGATGTTTTATTTCGATCTGTCGCCAAATTCGCCGGTAAGAACGCAGTGGGTATCATCATGACCGGCATGGGTGACGACGGTGCGCGTGGATTAAAAGAGATGCAATCCGCCGGGGCGGCGACGGTGGCGCAGGACGAAAAATCCTGCGTGGTATTCGGCATGCCCAAGGAGGCTATCGCCCTGGATGCCGCGGATAAAATCATGCCGCTGGATTATATCCCCGCCGAGATCATGCGCTATGCGCATTTGCGCTCGACCTGAGACAGATCGAGCGCCTTATCAATTGCTGCGGCGTCATTTCACATCGTCATAGTTTGCTTTGGCGGACCGGAATCGAAGACATTCGCCATCTCGATGACCGGGTGCAGTCTGGCAGGCAGAAATCCGGAGATTGTGGTCAGGTATTTGTATTGGCAGGCAACGTTAGTCTTCATCACCGGTTTCAGTCTCACCACTCCAACCGGCAGCGCGTGCCTTCTCCAGGGCTTCACCGTGGATGCGGGCATGGCGTTCGCGCAGGGGCTCCGGCAACTGGCTAACCATACACCCGTATTTATCCCACTCGGCATTGACCTTTTGTAACAGGGCATCGATGCCGGCCAGATTCCAATTTTCACAGGTCTGGGTTTCCGGGATCAATTCGAACACCCAGGCGTCGCGAATGATTTTACCAATGGAGGTCATGCCACCATTGATGTCCTTATGAATACCTACATATCGATCGGGTTTGGCCATTGTTCAGATTACTAGAATTTTTTGTGTTCAATAAAAAACCCCTGACCGTGAGTACGGCAGGGGTTTTCAGTTTACTAACCTGCCAGTTTAAACAGTTTTGCCGCGGTAGATAACCATGGCAGCACCGGCGGATTGAGCATAGTTGTCAAAACCGAGCAAACGAATGTGGTTCTTCGGATGCGCTTTATGACAATTCTCAACCTCGGCGAGGATGGCGTCTACATTGGTTTCGCCGAACATCGGCAGTTTCCACATGTACCAGTAGTGGCTGAAGGCATTTTCCGGTTCCGTGTGTTCAATGCCAGGGTTCCAACCTTTGCTAACGATGTACTCGATCTGCTTACGGATTTGTTTGGCTTCCATCGCAGGCAAGTACGAGAAGGTTTCAAACTTGCGACTGGTTGTGTCGCTCAAGCTTGATTTGTAATCTTGCATATCACTCATTGTAAATTCCTCATTAAAAAGTTTTCAAATTCAGTCAAGCCGCGAGGCGCGAGAGCGCCTCGCGTGCAACATTACTTATGCTTAACGTCCAGCTTGTCGACGGTGTCGAATTCGAATTTGATTTCTTTCCAGGTTTCCATCGCGATCTTGAGTTCCGGGCTGGATTTAGCAGCGTTGGTAAGAATGTCCTTACCTTCCTTCTCGATCTCACGACCTTCGTTACGGGCTTCAACGCAGGCTTCAACCGCAACACGGTTGGCCGCAGCGCCAGCGGCGTTACCCCAGGGGTGGCCCAGCGTACCACCACCGAACTGCAGTACGGAGTCATCGCCGAAGATGTTAACCAGCGCGGGCATGTGCCATACGTGGATACCACCGGAGGCAACCGGCAGTACGCCTGGCATGGCGCCCCAATCCTGGTCAAAGAAGATACCGCGTGAACGATCTTCTTTGATGTACTTGTCGCGCATGATGTCGATCCAGCCCAGGGTGGCATCGCGGTCGCCTTCGAGCTTACCGACTACGGTACCGGAGTGCAGGTGGTCACCACCGGACAGACGCAGGATCTTGGTCAGTACGCGGAAGTGGATACCGTGGTGCGGGTTACGGTCGAGTACGGCGTGCATGGCGCGGTGGATGTGCAGCAGCATACCGTTGTTCTGACACCATTGAGCCAGCTGGGTGTTCGCCGCCCAACCGCCAGTGATGTAGTCGTGCATGATGATCGGCGCGCCGATTTCTTTGGCGTATTCTGCGCGACGCATCATTTCATCTGCTGTCGGTGCAGTAACGTTCAGGTAGTGACCTTTGCGCTCGCCGGTTTCGGCTTCGGCTTTATGGATGGCTTCCATCACGAAGTCGAAACGGTGACGCCAGCGCATGAACGGCTGTGAGTTTACGTTTTCGTCGTCCTTGGTGAAGTCCAGACCGCCACGCAGACCTTCATAACAGGCGCGGCCATAGTTCTTGGCGGACAGACCCAGTTTCGGTTTGATGGTACAACCCAGCAGCGGACGACCGTACTTGTTCAGGATGTCACGCTCAACCTGGATACCTTGCGGTGGTCCATTACAGGTCATGACGTAGGCGATGGGGAAGCGAATGTCTTCCAGACGCAGGGCGCGAAGGGCCTTGAAGCCGAACACGTTACCGACCAGCGAGGTCATGACGTTTACGACGGAGCCTTCTTCGAACAGGTCAATGGGGTAAGCCACGAAGGCGTAGAAACAGGTGTCGTCACCCGGTACGTCTTCAATCGCATAGGCGCGACCTTTGTAGTAATCCAGGTCGGTCAACAGGTCGGTCCACACGGTGGTCCAGGTACCGGTGGAAGACTCAGCAGCCACAGCGGCAGCCACTTCTTCGCGGGGTACACCCGGTTGAGGGGTAACTTTAAAGCATGCCAGGATATCCGTGTCTTTCGGGGTATATTCCGGCATCCAGTAGGTTTCGCGGTATTCCTTCACGCCCGCGTTGTACGTCTTGGCCATAGTGGCTCCTCCTAGGTTAGAGAACAGTTAATTCAGATTGGAAGGGACATTCTTGGTGGCATGGCGCACGCATCCTCGTGGCCACATCACTCCCCGTCCAGGGTGGAAAGAAGTATAGGTTTCAAATGTATAATGTAAATTAAATAATAATGATTGAATCCATAAGGATATCAGTATGGATTGTGATAGATGCTAACTATTTGGTTAGCATGAGAAATTTTGGGCCTGGATAGACCAGGCGTGACGGTATGAATACATATATAAATAGTATGAGTTCGGCCCTGGAGGTTCAGGTGGGGGGGTAGTGCCCTTTGTGACCGTATCTCTCGCCACGTCCGACGCCTGCCCGTATAGTTGGCGGCCTTTACCAGGGAGAGTTTTGCAATGACAGCGCGGGAACAGTCCAGTGAAGTCGCCTGGGGCAGACGGGATACCGTCAGCCTGTTGGTGTTATTGGTGGCTTCCACCGGCCTGCTGATTGCCGGTCTGTTTCTCCCCATGTTGACCATCACAAAATTGCTTATGTTCAACCACTCGTTTTCGGTGCTGACCGGGGTCTTCGAACTGTGGCAGAACGGGCATTTTTTACTGTTTGCCATCGTGGCCGGCTTCAGCATTGTGATGCCCTTTCTGAAGATCACGGTGCTGTTTCAGCTCATCCTGCACCGCCGCCGGAGATCACCTTCGTTCAATCGTTTGCTGCATCTGATGCATGAATATGGGCGCTGGGCCATGCTGGACGTGATGGTCGTGGCGATTCTGATCATGACCGTGAAGCTGGGCGCGATTGCCAGTATCGAGGTCCATAGTGGCCTGTTTGTCTTTGGCCTTGCGGTGTTATTGATTATGTTTGTGACCCGGCGCGTGGTACACCTGACGCGGGATCCTCTTGGCTGATCTGTTCGGTTCCCGGCAGATTCGCTGGTAGCGCAAGTGAGTCGGGCTTCTTTACACTGTGGCGATAAAATTTTCGAAATTATCTATCTATTTGATTTTTAAATTTAATTAATAAAATCATATCCACTGAGGGAATCACCGTTTGTCGAAATTACTTACAATCGAGCGCGGCCTCCCACGTAAACTTTAAAATAACTCATTGATTATTATGGAAAATAATACCTGGCCCGGTATTTGCTTTGTTAAAATGAGATAAAAATCAAATAGAGGCAGTTCAATTATGCTTAAGGGAATTTCAGCACTGGTTGCGAGTTTGGGCTTATTGCTTGCGGCCGGCCAGGCTGGCGCAATTACCATCAACGACAATTACATCGGGTCACAGAATCACGGTTATGGCGATGTGATTTCCGATGCGTCGGATTATAACCATTACAACATCTCCAGCATGGATGTCACCTTCGGTGGCGGCTACATGAACGTGCGGGTGAATACCGGCTTCCGTCAGTCCGACGATCAATACGGCGTGCAGTACGGTGACCTCTTTATCAGCACCAATGGCTGGCACCCGTATGGTTCCGCCCCTTACTACTCCGATAACGCCAGCAACGGCGAAGACTGGGAGTTTGTCTACGATACCTCCGCAAATAGTCTGTACGGCGGCAATTTCAGTATCCGCACTTCGGATTACTTCTTCGGTTCCAGCGGTTACATCTACCGCAACGGCCAGGAAGTTCAACGTGGTACCGGTGGTACTGCCTATAGCGGGAGTTCACAGGACCTCAGCCACGCCGGTCTCGGTGGTTACCTCGAATACAACATCCTGCTCAGCAGCCTGGGGATCTCCGGTCCGGCAGACATCGGCCTGAAATGGGGGATGACCTGCGCGAACGACACCATCGAAGGCGTGGCCAAGGTTCCGGAACCGAGCGCGTTGATGCTGCTTGGCCTGGGACTGTTGGGACTGGGTGTGACAGCGCGTAGACGTTCACGCTAAGCGATTCTAGGTAAGTAATCTCAATCAAAAGAGGCGCCCCGGGCGCCTTTTTTGTTACGCGTATAGCCACAGTCTTTCCCGGCAATCTTTATTTTCATAAGGACTTCAAGACGTCTGTATTGTAGACATAAGCGCATGTTTATATATTTAGGGCATGCATGTCACTTTTCGCCAGCTTAAGGTCTTCGAGTCGGTCGCCCGGCATCTCAGTTTTACCCAGGCCGCACAGGAATTGCACCTCACGCAGCCCGCGGTCTCCATGCAGATTAAACAACTCGAAGAGGCGGCGGGCTTGCCGCTGTTCGAGCAATTGGGCAAAAAGATCTATCTGACCCAGGCCGGCCAGGAGATGTATCACTATTGCCGCAATATCGCCTCGGAATTGGCGGCGGCGGAAGAGACCCTGGAACAGCTCAAGGGTGTGCACCGCGGGCATCTGAATATCGCGGTGGCCAGTACGGCGAATGCCTTCGCCACCCGGCTTCTGGCCAATTTCGCCAAGCAGCATGAAGGTATCAGTTTCAGCCTGGATGTGACGAACCGCGCCACGCTGGTACGCCAGTTAGAACATAACGAACGGGACCTGGTGATCATGGGGCGGCCGCCGCAAAGCATGGATCTGGTGACCGAGGCCTTCATGGACAATCCGTTGGTGGTCATTGCGCCGCCCGAGCACCCGCTGGTCACACGGGGAACACTCTCCATCGATTCACTGCAGCAGGAGGTCTTCGTGGTGCGGGAACAGGGCTCCGGCACCCGTATCGCCATGGAACGGTTTTTCCACGAGCGGGGTATCCGTGTGGAGACCGGGATGGAAATGACCAGTAACGAGGCGATTAAGCAGGCCGTTGAGGCTGGCCTCGGTCTCGGCATTGTGTCCATACACACGCTGGAACTGGAGCTGGAGACCCGGCGCCTGGTGATATTGAATGTGGAGGGGTTTCCGATTCTGCGTCACTGGTATGTCGTTCATCGCCGCGGTAAACGTTTGTCACCCGTGGCGGAGGCCTTCCGGCAGTTTGTGCTGACCCAGGCCGACAGCGTCCTGAAAGGTAATTATGCCCGGCCGGGAACTCAGTCCTGAGGCCATGGTCTGGTTTTATTACGTACCGTCTTGGCTATAATTCGCAATATGCAGATGCGACAGCGCAAAATCCGACAGTGGCTGGGCTATTTGATTGTGTTCACCACCCTGTTCACGCCGACGACCCTGTTGTGGGCCCAGGTCGGTGTGCCCATGCATACCGATAGTCACATGCAGCAGCACTGCCAAAGTCATCTGGGCATGACGGCTGGCGCGTCCTCTCACTGCCAACACAATCAGCATGACCGCACTTGTGCTGCTCACTGTCTGGTGGCTTGTATCGGCATGGGCATTACATTGCCGACCACGATGGCACTGTCTGTCTCACCCTATTTTCATTCCACGTCCTGGCATATTGCGCTGAACCTGCCTGCGGTCGGGATTCTGTCCGCACGTCTCGAACGCCCACCCCGTTCATATACCTGATCACCTTGCATCAACCGGCAAGGTTCTTTTGCCGGAGTGTGAGTGCACTAAGTATTGGTTTGCGCGGCTGCATGCCGCGAACACGTTATTACTATTTGGATCAGGAGTTTTATGATGAAACGTCATCAATACATTTCGCCCGTGAGCGAAATATTGAATCACTCGCGTCGCCGCTTTGTGCAGGGCCTCACGGCCGGCGGCGTACTGGCGGGCCTGGGGCTGCTGGAATTGCCGGCCTGGGCGGCACCCGAAGCAACGCAAGCTGGTGGCCGCCGTCAGGTTTTGCGCGGTACCGAATTTGACCTGGAGATCGGTGAGTTACCGGTAAACTTTACCGGTGAGTCGCGGCTGGCGACGGTGGTCAATGGACAGTTGCCCGCACCTGAATTGCGCTGGCGTGAAGGCGACACCGTCACGTTACGCGTTACCAATAAGCTCAAACATCACACCTCGATTCATTGGCACGGCATCATCTTGCCCAATGCGATGGACGGTGTGCCCGGTTTGACCTTCGGCGGCATTGCCCCGGGCGAAACCTTTACCTATCGCTTCAAGGTCGGCCAGAGCGGCACGTACTGGTATCACAGTCATTCCGGTTTTCAGGAACAAACCGGACTCTATGGACCGATTGTGATCGAACCGCGCGCGCGCGATCCATTTCATTCTGATCGCGAATACGTCGTGATGTTATCGGACTGGACTGACGACAGCCCGGACTTCGTTTATTCGCGCCTGAAAAAGATGGATGGCTACTATAACTATGCCAAGCTGACGCTGGGTGATTTTATCGATGACGCCAAAAAACGCGGCCTGAGTGCGGCCTGGGCCGAAAAATCGATGTGGGATCAGATGCGCATGAGTGCGCGCGACCTCGCCGATGTCTCCGCGGCAACGTATACCTATCTGATGAACGGCACCACGCCGGCCGGCAACTGGACGGGGCTGTTCAAACGCGGCGAAAAGGTACGGCTGCGTTTCATCAATGGTTCGGCCATGAGCTTTTTCGATGTGCGCATTCCCGGCATGAACGTCACTGTAGTGGCGGCCGACGGTCTCAATGTCCATCCGGTCACGGTGGAAGAGTTTCGTATCGGTGTGGCTGAGACCTACGATGTCATCGTCGAGCCGAAAGACGACCGTGCCTATACGATCTTCGCGCAATCGGCGGATCGTTCCGGTTATGCGCGTGGCACGCTGGCGCCGCACACGGGAATGCAGGCGGACATCCCCGCGCTGGACCCGGTCCCGACACTGACCATGGCGGACATGGGCATGTCCATGCAGGGAATGCACGGCATGGATCACGGCAGTCAAACGGATATGAAGGGTGAAAGTAAAAAGGCGGCACCGGCAATGAAGTGCGGCGGCGGCATGGTGATGGATCATGGCAGCATGGGCGGTTCGAAGGACAAGGATATGGGCGGCGGCATGATGACCGTGAAACATCATGCGGCCACCGAGTTCGGGCCCGGTACGGACATGCACGCGGATGAAGTCTCTACGCGCCTCGATGATCCGGGTGTCGGCCTGCGCAATAACGGTCGTCGCGTGTTGACCTATGCAGATCTAAAGAGTCTGGATAACTGGCTCGATCCTCGCGAACCCAGCCAGACGCTGGAGATCCATCTCACCGGCAGCATGGAACGTTACATGTGGTCATTCAACGGCGTTAAGTTCAGCGATGCCGATCCCATTCAGCTCAAGTACGGCGAGCGTGTGCGGATCTTGCTGGTGAACGACACCATGATGGAACATCCCATCCACTTACATGGCTTGTGGAGTGAGGTGGAAACACCGGACGGTAAATTCCAGGTGCGCAAGCACACCGTGAACGTGAAGCCCGGGCATGCCATCAGCTATCGCGTGCTGGCCGATGCCAGGGGGCGCTGGGCATATCACTGTCATCTCCTGTATCACATGATGGCCGGCATGTTTCGGGAGGTGCGCGTCGTATGAACAGCAAACTCCTGATGACGACCTCCGTCATGCTGTTGAGCGCGAGCGCGATACTGCCGGTGCACGCGGAGGATGCGATACACCACTGGCCGGTTGCCGTGCACGAAGAACCGCTGATGAGCAAATGGATGCTGGACCGGCTGGAACATCGCGACGGCAGTCACGGCGACTCCACTTACTGGGAGGCGCAGGCCTGGATTGGTGGCGACATCAACAAGCTCTGGTTGAAGACCGAAGGCAGTCGGGCGAATGGTGAAACCGATGATGCCGAACTCGAGGCATATTACAGTCGGGCGGTAGCCGCGTTCTGGGATGCGCAGTTTGGCGCACGCCATGATTTCTCCACGGCGGACATGCCCTCGCGCAACTGGCTGGGGGTCGGCTTCAAGGGCCTGGCGCCCTACATGTTTGAAGTCGATGCCACCGCCTATGTGGGTAACAATGGTCGCACGGCCTTGCGCTTTAAAGGTGAATACGACCTGTTACTCACCCAACGCTGGGTATTCATGCCGGAGCTGGAGCTGAATGCGTATGGCAAGGCCGATGCCGAACGTCACCTGGGGTCCGGTCTGGCCGACGCGAGTCTGACTCTGCGTGTGCGTTACGAAATTCGGCGCGAGCTGGCGCCGTATCTTGGTGTGATGTGGACGCAAAAGTACGGCGGTACGGCGGACATCGCGCGTGACGCTGGCGCCCCGGCGAGTGAGGCCTTGTACATTGCGGGTATACGCGCCTGGTGGTAGCCAGGAAACGGCGGCGGCAATCTTGCCGCCGCCGTAACTTCTACGCAGGTCTGCTGTCAGACAACGGGCTGGACGAGAAGAATGTAGACAAAATTTTGTAAGGAGGTAGCAGCGTGAGAGGTCTGAAAATAACACTCATCGGTTTGGCAATTATTATTGTTGCGGCCATCGGCTATGTTTCCGCCGGTGGATATAACATCGCTGCCGATGAACCTCATTGGGCAGTGACATCGGCGTTCCTGGCCTTTGTGCGTGAGAGGTCGATCGATGCGCATGCAAAAAATGTCGAGGTGCCCAAGGATCTGGATAATGCCGCGCGGATTGCACGCGGTGCCAGCATGTACGACGAGATGTGTGTCAGTTGCCACCTGGCGCCCGGGATAAGCAATACCGAACTGCGCAAGGGCCTGTATCCGCAGCCACCGGCCTTGACGAAACATCTGCATCCGGAGGTAAAAGAACAGTTCTATATTATCAGCCACGGTATCAAAATGACCGCCATGCCGGCCTGGGGAAAAAGTCATAGCCCGGAGCAGATCTGGGACATGGTAGCCTTTTTGCAAAAATTGCCAGGGCTGACACCCGAGCAATACCAGGCTATGACAGCGGATACGGATCCGCACGCACATGGCCATGAGCATGATCATAGCCATGAAAAAAGTCAGATTCGTTGCGGGGGCGACGGCTAACTGGAACGAGCATGTGCAAAAGTTGAACCTGGCGTAAACACGGCATGCGAAACCGCTTGTCTGAACTCGGAGGCGAAGTCTGGTCAATTTGACATAGATCATTATTGTTGAGGAATGCTGGGCTATATTTATTTTTTATGAGAATCCAGAAAATAACAGCGCTAAACCGGATCAGTATCATCATGGTCGTGGTCATGTTGTTTTCACAGTCTGCAACCGTCTGGGCGAGCGTGAAGCAGGAAATACCGGCTCAGCAAACGCTGCTAATGCCCTGTTCCGACGGACACCAGGCCCAAACTGCCGTGCAACAAGCTCATTGCCAGATGCCTTGTTGCAGTCATGCCAAGCAGTGCGCGGGGGGGTGCTTGTCGGTTTGCGTCATCGCCGGGCTTGCTGTGTTGCCAAGTAGCGTCTCCGGACTTTTCCCTCACTTCGATATAAAATCATTTAATCAAACCTTGATCTTTCCTCTTCACGGGACCGAAACGTCCGTTCACGAACGTCCGCCCAGACAATCCGTCTAATCCACGACAGGGATTGATTTGCCAGAGAGTTTTATTGTCGTGTGGATTACATACATGACATAGCGCTGATGGCATCGCGAGTAGCGCTACATGTAGTCCAGTGACGCGTGTATTCAGGACAACAGGTGCATGGCGTAATTTACTCACAAACAATCCGCGGGTATTCAGGTTAACTATTATGAAGACAGGAGAAAAACGTGCGCAATTTTCCTATAGTGATCATTGCCATCACAGGGTTAGCTGGCTGCTCTGATGAGGATGGGCAAGGCGCAAGGCATCAGCAGGCGCAAGCCGAACAGGTACAAGTGGTGCGTCACCAGGACAGCGCCCAAATCCTGCGAGGCCACAAGCTGTTTTTGCAGAACTGCGCGGTGTGTCATGGCATCAAGGCGGAAGGTGCACCCAACTGGAGTCGACCGGATGCGAATGGCAAATATCCGGCACCGCCACTGAACGGTAGCGGTCATGCCTGGCACCACCCGCAGCAGGCATTGATCGCCACCATCAAACACGGCACAGCGAGACTGGGCGGCAGCATGCCTGCCTGGAAAGACCGATTATCCGATCAGGATATCAACGACATCATCGCCTGGTTTCAGTCGCAATGGCCTGACGAGTTGTATGCCGCCTGGCAGCGCATGGATCAGGCATCACAGCAGAGCAGGAGGTAAAGCCATTCAGGGTACAAATAAACGTTGCATGCAGTACGGGTGATTTAAGTTGTTACATTCAAACACGGAGATAAGCCAAATGAAGACAAAGACGAAACAGGGGTTGTTTACCATCCTCACGGCATTCGCAGCCATCGCTTTCATTGCAAGCAGCAGTATCGCGGATACCCCGGCAGCAACAGATGAAAATAATACAGGTCAAATGATGTATCCCGGCATGCCGGGCGGCATGGGTCCGGGCAATATGGGGTATGGACGAATGGGCCCGGGGATGGGGCAAATGGGACCTGGTTACATGGGACAAAATGGAATGGGTCCGGGTTATATGCACCAGCGGGGAATGGGGCCCGGCATGGGATATGGCGACATGGGCATGATGCAGTGGCTCAATCTGGATAAATCCCAGCGTGGCAAATTGCGCGCACTCATGCGTGAACAGCGGGCCGCAAACTGCAAGACCATGACGGAAATGATGGATGTGCGCGATGAGTTAGCGGATGAGTATGACAAGGACAAGCCCGATGCCAAGGCCATTGGCAAGCTCTATGAAAAAATGCAAGGTATGCAACGCCAGATGCTGGAGCGCATGGTCGAAACACGCAACAAGATGCGTGATCTCTTGAATAAAGAGCAGAAAGAGGTCTTTGATCGCATGCATCGTGGCGGTATGGGCCCGATGGGTAATGGAATGATGGGCAACGGGATGATGGGTAACGGCGGCATGATGAACATGATGGAGTGATACCGATTGCCAGATGTGCATTGCACATCTGGCATCGCCCCTTTGTTCCGGTGCAACACACTGCAGATTACGAGGTGATAGCCATGAACACAGTCAGAATCTATATCGATGAAAATCTGGATACCTCACATGTCCAGGGTCTCAGACAGATGCTGAAAAATGTCCCGCATGTCGTGAATGTCGCGATAAGCGATAGAGACCCGCACGAAGTCGTGGTGGATTACGAAGAACGGCACAATATGCCGGTGAAGTTAATCGCGGTGCTGCGCGGTCAGGGTTACCACCCGGATATTTTGTCAGCCTGAGCGGCGCACGTGCAGGATGTATGACGGTTAGATGACGAGGCGGCTGTTTCGTGTTGGTATTTGTGCAACCACTCGTTAGAATGAGAGTTCAAAGATGCTTTATGACGCAAGAGGTATAAACGATGTATGGATTTAATGCCAAATTTAATGGGTCTTTTGATGCTGCGGTGGCAAAGGTCACGGAAGAGTTATCGAAAGAGGGCTTCGGGGTGTTGACCGAGATTGATGTCAAGGCGGTCCTGAAAAAGAAACTGGACATCGATAAACGTCCATACAAAATCCTGGGTGCGTGTAACCCGGTGCTGGCGAACAAGGCGCTGACGGCGGAACCCGACATTGGCCTGCTCCTGCCATGCAATGTAGTGGTGCGCGAAGAAGACGACGGGTCCATCACGGTTGGCTTTATGGATCCGCAGGCGGTATTGCAACTGGTAGAGCGCCAGGAAATCGGCGAACTGGCGGGACAGGTGCTGGAAAAGCTGCAGCGGGTCAAGGCCGGCGTCGAGGCCGCCTAGGCCTCACGCCGCGATATCGTAATAGAAGATTTCCAGCAACTCATCGAGGTGGCGGTATGTTTCTTCATATACCGCCTCAATCGTCTCGGAGGTGATATTTAACAGCGCGATGGATTTCGGATTTAACACCGTATCATCATCGCGTGAGATCGGCGCCTGTATGTTATTGGCAATGTTGTTGGCAAGGTGAAGCAGGGCGGCGTCCTGCAGGTACTGCTCCGGACCATCGATTGCCACGTGGCCGCGTACCGGCAGGATCAGGGAATCCGGAAAATGCCAGGCCTTCATTAGCGCTGCACCAAGGTCATCATGGGTGAAACCAAAGATCTCATGTTCGATATTTTTAACATCGCAATCCGGTTTTGCCAGGGCCTTGATCAGGTTGATAGATTCGTTGGGTAAGGTCAGGTACATCACCATCTTGCCGATATCGTGCAGCATGCCAATGACAAAATAGCGCTCGGAGTTCGGCAGTGACAGTTGCAGCGCCAACAGGCGTGAAGCGATGGCGGTGGTGATGGAATGACACCAGAACACTTCGATGTTAAATGCCGGATCAATTTTGCTTTGAAAGCGCTTGATGATGGCTGCCGCAATCACCAGATCTCTCAGTTGACGGGTGCCCAGTACGGTGACCGCCATGCTGAGCGTATCGATCTTGGACGGGAAGCGATAGAACGGACTGTTGACGATTTTTAACAGCCGGGCGGTCAGGGCGGTGTCACGACCAATGGCGTGCGCAATATCTGCGGCAGAAACCGTCGGGTCATTGGCCATTTGATTTACCTGGGCAACGATCGCAGGTAACGACACCAGCTTGATATTGCTGTCGATCAGCTGTTCGGGTGACATATTCAGCACACATGTCTCTCCAGGTGGCAACGCCGGGTCAAATAGGTAACGCGGTGGAGGTGAAAGCCCGGTCTACTGTTATGAATTAAAAGCTTTTTATCAGGTCTCTATATATAAACAATTTAGCATATCCGCATAGTAAAATGAGGCGTTTGACACGGTTGTTCACGGTTTTTGACGTTTAGGCGAATTCCACTATGAACCCTCAGGGTTTAGAACAATGATGGCGAACTTGGGATACAGTAAATTATGACAGTACATCATCTTTCAATTGGCGGCATGAGTTGCGCGGGTTGCGTGAATGCGGTGGAGACGGCACTCAGCAAGGTAGCCGGTGTCAGCGCGGCAACGGTAAATTTCGCCGAACACACGGCACTGGTGGAAGGTGAAGTGAGTGACCACGAACTGGTACGCGCCGTGAGCGAAGCCGGGTATCAGGCGGCGGTACTGCAGGGTACCGATGATGAAGAACAAAAGGCCAGCCAGGAATTTGCGCATTACCGTCGTCTGGTTAACAAGGCCCTGGTAGCCGGGGCCATTGGCGTTCCACTATTTATAAGTGGCATGGCCGGTTGGTTACCCCCCCTGGCTACGCCTACCGGCAAGACGGTGTGGCTGGGAATCGGGTTCATCACCTTGTTTGTGCTGGTCTATTCCGGCCGGCAATTTTTTCGCGGCGCCTGGACCTCCTTTCGCCATCACCAGGCCAACATGGACACCCTGATTGCCCTGGGGACGGGCACGGCCTGGTTGTATTCCATGGTCATCACCCTGGTACCTCACCTGGTGCCTTCGATTGCGCAACACGCCTACTTCGAGGCCGCGGTAATTATCATTGCTCTGATCAATTTTGGTTCCGCGCTCGAAATGCGGGCACGCGGCAAGACCTCGCAGGCGATTAAACGGCTTATCGGTTTGCAGCCAAAAACGGCGCGGGTGATCCGCGACGGTAAGGAACAGGATGTGGCTATCGGCGAGATCGGCCTGGATGAGACCTTGCGGGTGCGTCCGGGCGAACGGATCGCCGTGGACGGCGTGATCATCGACGGTCATTCCAGTGTGGATGAGTCGATGTTGACAGGTGAGCCTATCCCCGTGGAAAAGCACCGCGGCGATGAAGTGGTGGCAGGCACGATCAATGTCGCCGGGACGTTTTTGTTCCAGTCCAAACGCATCGGGGCGGATACGGTGTTGTCACAGATCATCGAGATGGTGCGCCGTGCGCAATCCAGTAAACCGGCCATCGGTCGGCTGGTGGACAAGGTTGCGGCGGTGTTTGTCCCCGCAGTGCTGATCATCGCGGTCGTCACGTTTCTGTTGTGGTTCAATCTGGCGGCGGACGAACGTGTCAGTTATGCCATCGTTGCCGCCATGACCGTCCTGATCATCGCCTGCCCGTGCGCCCTGGGGTTGGCAACGCCGATCTCCATCATGGTCGGGGTCGGCAAGGCGGCGGAATTCGGCATCCTGATTCGCAATGGTGAGGCATTACAGTCCGCCGGCAAGGTGACGACCGTCGTGCTGGACAAGACCGGTACGATTACGCGCGGCCAGCCGACGGTGACGGCGGTGATCCCGGTCAGTGATGTCGATGAACAGACCTTGTTGCAGGTGGCCGCCAGCATCGAGGCGGCATCCGAACACCCGCTGGCAGCGGCCATCGTGCAGGCCGCCAAGGAAAAACAGCTTGAGTTATCTGCAGTGTCAGATTTTGCCGCCATCGCCGGACAGGGTGTCCGCGGTGCGATCGGGCAAGACAGCGTGTACCTGGGAAATGCGGCCTTAATGCAGGCGCAAGGTGTCGATGTCAACGCACTGCAAGCACGTGCGGGTGAGCTCGCAGCACTGGGACAGACACCGATGTACGTGGTGCGCGCGCAGCGGTTGCTCGGTATTGTCGCGGTCGCGGACCCGCTCAAGCCGGATTCGAAATCCGCAGTTGCGAAACTGCATGCACTGGGACTCAAGGTGGTGATGCTCACCGGTGATAATCGCGCAACGGCGCAGGCGATTGCGGCGCAGGTGGGTATCGATGAGGTGTTTGCCGAAGTCCTGCCGCAGGACAAGGACAAAAAGGTCGCTGAACTGCAACAAGGCAGCAACATCGTGGCCATGGTGGGTGACGGCATCAACGACGCGCCGGCGCTGGCCCGCGCTGACATTGGCTTTGCCATTGGCACCGGTACCGACGTCGCTATCGAGAGCGCCGACATCGCGTTGATGCGCGATTCGCTGCTGGGCGTGGTGGATGCCATTGCGATTTCTCGCGCGACCGTCCGTAACATTAAACAAAACCTGTTTGGTGCCTTCGTGTATAACTCTCTGGGAATTCCGGTCGCGGCCGGCGCCTTATATGTCGTGCTGGGGGTACTGCTCAATCCCATGATTGCCGGTGCCGCCATGGCCATGTCTTCGGTCACCGTGGTCAGCAATGCCAACCGTTTGCGTTGGTTTCAGCCGCAGGGGCAATGAGCATGGACAGCCTGATTAATCTCGGCGGTATCGCGTTTATCATCTTTATTGTTTACTGGTTCTGGTTTGCCCGCTGACCGGGGGCATTGCCTCGATTTACGGCTTCGGCCTATAGTGTGCGCATCTATATAAAAGGTATCGCGGGAAACTTGCAGCATGTCATGGTGGGGTAAACTGGTAGGCGGTGCGTTGGGTTTTGCCATGGGCGGACCGATTGGCGCCTTGCTGGGCGCGGTGGTCGGCCACCAACTGGATCGCGGCCTGGAGGTAGCGGCGCAGCACGATAGCATCGGCTGGCAGGGCGGACCCGCGCAACAGGAACGCATGCAGACCGTCTTCTTCACCACGGTCTTCTCCGTGATGGGACACCTGGCCAAGGCCGACGGCCGTGTCAGCGAGAGCGAGATCCAGACCGCGCGCAACATCATGCATCAGATGCACCTCAATCCCCAGCAGCAGAAATTTGCCATCGAACTATTTAGTAAGGGTAAGGAACCGGGTTTTCCGCTGGACGAAGTGGTCGAACAGTTTCATCTGGAGTGCGGGCGTAACCGCAATCTCAAACAGATGTTCCTCGAGATCCTGTTGCATGCGGCCTATGCCGACGGCGTGATGCACGAGGCGGAGCGGCATTTGTTCGTGCGTATCTGTCGGCAACTGGGATATTCCCAAACCGAATTCAGCATGCTCGAAGGGATGGTACGTGCGCAACGTGCGTTCCATGGCCGTAGCCACCAGGACCCGGTGCGGCCGAATGCCGATTTATTGCAGGAGGCCTACACCGCCCTGGGTGTCAAAGCGGATGCCGGTGACGACGAGATCAAACGTGCCTATCGCCGCCTCATGAGTCAGCATCACCCGGACAAGCTGGTCGCCAAGGGGCTGCCGGAAGAAATGATCAAACTGGCCAACGAGCGTACCGCCGAGATCAAGGCGGCGTATGAGACTATCCGCAAGGCGCGGGGCATGAAGTGAACCTGGCTCAAAACTGCTGCACTTGCTGATACTGTGTTAAAAACGAACTCGGAATGCTCATTTACTGACGTGTAAACTGCGCTTCCTCGTTCGTTTTTGCCTTGTCTCAGCTGCGCTCGCGACGTTTTGAGTCAGGTTCAATATTTCAGAAATACCTTCCGCCCGCCGCAATCGCGATCACTATCAAGCCCAGTGACATATTCAAGCCCACTAGGCTGCGGATCATGTTGAGTTGTTTCCCGGCTTCCGGCCAGGTCTGCGCCGCGACAAATTTTTTCAGTCGTTTGAATGGCGCGAAATAGACGTGCAGGTAGATCAGGATCATGAGTGTGCCGATACCGTTCATAAGATGAATATAAACAGGCGCGCCGGCGAAGCCACCAAACAGGTGGAACAGCATGTAATAACCGGTGAGCGGAATCAGAATGATCGTGATCCACACAATCGGAAAGAAGCGACTGAACACCCCGACCCACAAGGTCAGTCGCACCGGCGGTTCCAGTTGTTTGGCGGCGGCGGGCCGCAGAAACTGATGCGCGAAGATCATGCCGCCGACCCAGATGACAATGGAGATGACGTGCAGGGCGATGCTGAGACTGACAAGTGTCATGAATATATCCTTTCCTGTTTTTATTTGAGTATCTGAATGTTTAGCTTTTGGCGCCGGTGGCGTTTTTACCTAGCCAGCCGCGGATGCGTTTTACCAGTTCATCCTGCATATCATTGAAGAAGTGATTGGCGCCTTCGACCATGACCTGGGTATAACGCTTGTTGCCCTTGCTGGCACTGGCGCGCGCCTTGGCAAAGTTAATAACGCCTTCCAGATCCTGACTGCCGTAGAGGTCCAGAATGGGCAGCTTCATCCGCGAGAGCGCGGCGGCATTATCGTATTCCTTGGGGAATGGGTTACTCATGCCAATGGCGACATAGGCATGCACGGCCGGGTCAGGTTTGTTGGACAGGTAGATGTTCGCCATGCTGGTCCCCATGCTGTGCGCGATAACCACGATGTTTTTCACGCCCTTGCTTTTGAGGAAGTCGACACCGGCCTGGATGCGGGTCGGCGCTTCCGGCATCAGCGGCAGATACTCCTTCACATCGGCTTCATTAGCGAGGATGGGCATTTGCAGCGACAAGGTGCTCCAGCCGTGGTCCGGCAGATTGATCCGCAGGGGCTCGATGATATCGGGCCAGGCCGGGTGGGCGCCGATGCCGTGGATCAGGATGACGCCGCCGTAGTTATGCTGGCTGTCGGTGTTCGGGGCATAGAGGGAGAGAAACTCCGTATCCCCGGCCTTCAGTTTGACGGCCTCGCCGACCAGCAGGCTCGGCACGATCTGGTCTTCCCAGCGTTTTTCCTTGGCGGTGTCGGATTTGCTGGCGGCCAGCGTCGGGCCCGCCAGGAGTAAAAAGATCAAACCAATCAGGTACCTGCGGGTATTCATAGAGATCCTCCGGTGGCGCTAACGCATTGAATTTATGTGAGTATAAGCAAGTCCGGCGTGGCTAAAAAGCTGCAAACATTGGGTATTTCCGGTAGAGTTGGCGGTTCGATTTTTGGGGTGCCGCCAGCCGCGGCGCGACATTGACACTTCAGATGATTTTGTAAGGATGGTGAGTTATGGCGGACTTTGCGATTGCGCCTTCGATTCTCTCTGCGGACTTTGCCCGCCTCGGCGAAGAGGTGGTGAACGTACTCAATTCCGGTACGCATATCGTGCATTTCGACGTGATGGACAATCACTACGTGCCGAACCTGACCATCGGCCCGCTGGTGTGCGAGGCCCTGCGCAAGCACGGCGTCACCGCGCCGATCGACGTGCATCTCATGGTGAAGCCGGTGGATCGCATCGTGCCGGATTTTGCCAAGGCCGGCGCCACCTATATTACTTTCCACCCGGAGGCCTCCGAGCACGTCGACCGCACCCTGCAGTTGATCAAGGGTGAAGGTTGCAAGGCCGGTCTGGTCTTCAACCCGGCAACCCCGCTGGATTACCTCAAGTACGTCATCGACAAGGTGGACATGGTGCTACTGATGTCGGTGAACCCGGGCTTCGGCGGCCAGTCCTTTATCCCGTCCGCCCTGGACAAGCTGCGCGAGGCGCGCAAGCTCATCGACGCCTCCGGGCGCGATATCCGCCTCGAGATCGACGGTGGCGTCAAGGCGGATAACATTCGCGAGATCGCTGAGGCCGGTGCGGATACCTTTGTTTCCGGTTCGGGCATTTTCGGCAAGGGCAAAGACAGCGATCCCCACCGCTACGATTCCATCGTCAAGCAGATGATGGACGAGCTGGCGAAGGTGAAACGCTAAGCCAGTCGTGACAAGACATAGGGTGGCAGGTCCACCCTATGTTGTTTTAGCCGAAGAGAAAATACGATGTTAGTTAAACCGGAAATGGTCCTGATCGATGTGGACGGCACCCTGGTGGACAGTGTGCCGGACCTGGCGTTTTGCGTGAACGAAATGATGACGCAGTTGGGGATGCCCACGCACGACGAGGCCAGGGTGCGGGAGTGGGTCGGCAATGGCGTGGAACGTCTGACCCGGCGCGCGCTCATCGGGCAACTGGACGGTGAACCCGATGATGCCCTGTTCCAGAAGGCCTACCCGATCTTTCTGGATCTGTATGCCGAGAATACCTCCAAGCGCAGTGTGTTGTACCCGGGCGTGCAGGAAGGACTGGCCTACCTCAAGGGCGCCGGCTATAAACTGGGTTGCGTGACCAACAAGGTCGCGCAATTTACCGTACCCCTCTTGAAAGATCTCGGGATTTACGACAAGTTTGCGATTGTGGTGAGCGGCGATACCCTCCCGGTCAAGAAGCCGGACCCGGGTCCCTTGTTGCATGTAGCCAAGCATTTTGGCGTCAGTCCGGCCCAGTCGACCATGATTGGGGACTCGGTGAGTGATGTGAAGGCGGCGCGCGCCGCAGGTTTTCAGATCATTTGCATGAGTTATGGTTATAATCATGGGGTGGACATCCGCGAGGCGCATCCGGATGCCGTGATCGATTCCATGGCCGAACTCGAAGGGCTGCTGGAGTCAGCGCAACGACAAGGTGCGGCGTAAAGTCTTACTCAACAATATACCTGATATGCACAACGTAACGATACAAAGCTGGCGATGGCGTAAGGGGCTCTAGGCTCGTTGCAACTCGTTGCGTTTTTAACGCGTTATTTGTGACATCAGGATTACAATCATGACAGAACAAGACTTTCAGGCGCTTGCCGCCCAGGGTTATACCGCTATTCCCATTCTTCGCGAAGTCCTGGCGGACCTCGATACCCCGCTCAGTACCTATCTCAAACTAGCCAACGGGCCGTATTCCTATCTGTTCGAATCCGTGCATGGCGGTGAGAAATGGGGGCGTTACTCCATCATCGGTCTGCCCTGCAGCCAGGTGATTCGGGTCTATGGCAAACGGGTTTGTCTGTATCAGGACAACATTCTGCAGCGGGAAGAGCATGTTGCGGACCCGCTGGCGTGGATCGAGCAATATCAGCAAACCTTCAGGGTGGCGTCGGTACCGGGTCTGCCCAAATTCACCGGCGGTCTGGTCGGTTACTTCGGTTACGACACCATTCGCTACATCGAATCGCGTCTGGCGAATACGATGAAGGACGATCCCCTGCAGCTGCCGGATATTCTGTTGCTGGTATCACAGGAAGTCGTGGTGTTCGATAATCTCAGCGGCAAGTTGTATCTGATCGTGCACGCCAACCCCGCGCTGCAGGATGCCTATGCCAGGGCGCAGGCGCGTATCGATCAACTGATCAAGCAACTGGATACGGCGACGACGCGACATGTCAATGTGAAAAGCCGGACGGTGGCGGAGGCGGATTTTGTCTCCGGCTTTACCCAGCAGGGCTTCGAGGCGGCAGTCGACAGGATCAAAGACTACATCATCGACGGTGATGTCATGCAGGTCGTGATTTCACAGCGCATGTCGATCCCGTTTCATGCCCGGCCCCTGGATCTGTATCGCGCCCTGCGCAGTCTGAATCCTTCGCCGTACATGTTTTATCTCGACCTCAATGATTTTCATGTGGTGGGCTCTTCGCCGGAGATCCTCGTGCGTTATGAAGACGGCATGGTGACCGTACGGCCCATCGCCGGCACCCGTCCGCGCGGCAAAACCGAAGCGCAGGACCTGGCGCTGGAAAAAGATCTGCTCGCGGATCCCAAGGAGATCGCCGAGCACCTGATGCTGATCGACCTTGGGCGCAACGACGTCGGGCGTATTGCACGTACCGGCAGCGTCAGGCTCACCGAGAAGATGATCATCGAGCGGTATTCGCACGTAATGCACATCGTGTCCAACGTGACGGGCGAAATCCAGGACGACATGTCAGCCATGGATGTATTGCGCGCCACGTTCCCCGCGGGAACCGTGTCCGGTGCGCCGAAGATCCGCGCGATGGAGATCATCGACGAACTGGAGCCGGTCAAGCGCGGCGTGTATGCCGGCGCGGTGGGTTATATCGGCTGGTCCGGTAACATGGATACCGCCATCGCGATTCGCACCGCGGTGATCAAGGATCAGACACTGCACATCCAGGCGGGTGCCGGTATCGTGTATGACTCGGTGCCGCGCAACGAGTGGGACGAGACCATGAACAAGGGGCGCGCGATCTTTCGCGCGGTGGCCATGGCCGAGCAAGGCCTCGATGGCGCGCACAAGTAGAGGAGACCGACAATGTTATTGATGATCGATAATTACGACTCCTTTACCTACAACCTGGTGCAGTATTTCGGTGAACTGGGCGTCGAGGTCAGTGTGCATCGTAACGACAAGATCACGCTTGCCGAGATTGAAAAACTGAACCCCAAGTACATCGTGATCTCGCCGGGCCCGTGCACACCCAATGAGGCGGGCGTCTCTATCGAGACGATCAAACGCTTTGCCGGTAAGAAACCGATCCTGGGTGTATGCCTTGGTCATCAGAGTATCGGTCAGGCCTTTGGCGGCAGGATCATTCACGCCAAGCAGATCATGCACGGCAAGACCTCGCAGATGCATCACAAGGATGTCGGGGTCTTCAGGGGCCTGCCCAATCCGTTCGAGGCGACACGCTATCATTCCCTGGTCATCGAGAAAGAGACGATACCCGATTGTCTGGAGGTGACGGCGTGGACAACGGATGCCGGCAATGGTATGGATGAGATCATGGGTGTGCGCCATAAGGAGTTCGCTATCGAGGGTGTGCAGTTCCATCCGGAATCGATTCTCACCACGCCGGGACACGATCTGCTGCGCAACTTTCTGGAAACGTATAAATAGCACGAACGACCGCGAGGAAAACGACATGGACATGCCAACGGCGATTCGCAGCGTGATGGCGAAACAGGATTTGAGTAGCGAGGACATGACGAGTGTGATGCACACCATCATGACCGGCCAGGCGACACCGGCGCAGATCGGGGGTTTCCTCGTCGGCCTGCACATGAAAGGTGAAACCATCGATGAGATTGCCGCCGCCGCGCAGGTGATGCGGGAACTGGCGACCGGCGTCAAGGTGAGCGGCGATCACGTGGTGGATATTGTCGGCACCGGCGGCGACGGTCTGCGCACGTTTAATATTTCCACCGCCTGTTGTTTTGTTGTCGCCGCCGCCGGCGGCAAGGTCGCCAAACACGGTAACCGTTCCGTCACCAGCAGTTGCGGCAGCGCCGATTTGCTGGAGGCCGCCGGGGTCAATCTGAATCTGACCTCAGAACAGATCGCGCAGTGTATCGATAAAGTCGGTGTCGGTTTCATGTTTGCGCCCTTGCATCACGGTGCGATGAAACATGCGATTGGTCCGCGCCGCGAAATGAGTGTACGCACAATCTTCAACGTACTGGGGCCGCTGACCAATCCCGCCGGTGCGCCCAATCAGTTATTAGGCGTCTTTGACAAGAACTTGGTTAAACCCCTGGCCCATGTTTTACAAAAACTCGGCAGTCAGCATGTGATGGTGGTACATTCCGAAGATGGCATGGACGAGATCAGCATCGGCGCACCCACCCATGTTGCGGAACTCAGGCACGGCGAAGTCAGGGAGTACACCATCGCGCCAGAAGACTTTGGCCTCGACCGGCACAAGATCAAGGAGCTGGTGGTCGACAGTGCGCAACAATCACTGGGTATCATCAAACTCGTATTTGAGGGCCATGCCGGGCCGGCGCGGGATATCGTCGCACTGAATGCGGGTGCCGCATTGTATGTTGCCGGTCTTGCCGCCAGCCACCGGGAGGGTGTCGCCAGGGCGCAGGAGGTACTCGACTCCGGTGCCGCGATGCACAAACTTAACGAGCTTGTCGAAATTTCAAATGGATTCAAGTCATGACCAATACACCTGACATACTGCAAAAAATCATCGAACGCAAAGGCGAGATCGTCGACGCACGCCGGATCAATATACCGTTGGAACAGGTGAAGGAAGCCATTGAAGGCGCCCCGCCGCCACGCGGTTTTGTTGAGGCACTGGAAGAACGCATCACCCTGAATCAGGCCGCAGTCATTGCGGAAATAAAAAAGGCATCGCCGAGCAAGGGCGTGATGCGCGAAAATTTTGATCCGGTGGAAATCGCCAAGTCCTATGCCCGCGCCAGTGCGGCCTGTCTGTCCGTATTGACCGATGTCGATTACTTTCAGGGCAGTGATGAATATCTGCAACAGGCACGCAATGCCAGCAATCTGCCGGTCCTGCGCAAGGATTTCATGATCGATCCGTACCAGATTTACGAATCGCGCGCGCTTGGCGCCGATTGTATTTTATTGATTGTCGCGTGTCTGACGGATCATCAACTGAATGAGTTGTGCGGTATCGCGCATGATCTGGACATGGACGTACTGGTCGAAGTCCATGACGAACAGGAACTCGAACGCGCGTTGCGTTTGCCAAACAAACTGATTGGCATCAATAACCGCAATCTGCATACCTTTGAAACTTCGTTGAATACTACCTTGTCAATGCTCGGCAAGATCCCGCCGGATGTCTTGTTGGTAAGTGAAAGCGGCGTTCATACGCCGGATGACGTGAAGCTGTTGCGCGAGCAGGGTGTGAAGGCCTTCCTGGTCGGGGAGGCCTTTATGTCGGCCGACGACCCCGGAGCGAAACTAAAGGAATTGTTTAGTTAATGAAATAACTAGCGCGTGCCAAAGACCACAATGGTCTTGCCCTTGACGGAGATGAGATCCTGTTCTTCCATGCTCTTGAGTACGCGTCCCACCATTTCCCGAGAACAACCCACAATACGGCCAATCTCCTGACGTGTGATGCGGATCTGCATGCCGTCGGGATGGGTCATGGCGTCCGGCTGTTTGCACAGATCGAGCAGGGTGCGGGCAACGCGGCCGGTGACATCCATGAAGGCGAGGTCGGAAACCTTGCGGCTGGTGTTGCGCAGGCGTGCGGCCATTTGCGAGGCCATGGCAAACAGGACATCGGGATGGTCGGCGTACAGCTGGCGGAATTTGTTATAGCTGATTTCCGCAACTTCGCATGAAGACCGGGTGCGGACCCAGGCGCTGCGGTTCGGGTCATCGCTGAACAGACCCATCTCACCAAAGAAATCACCCTTGTTCAGATACGCCAGTACAATCTCGTGGCCGTCTTCGTCTTCAATCAATACGGTGACAGAGCCGTCGATGATGTAATAGAGGACGTCCGGTTTGTCACCGGCATAAATAATGACACTTTTAGCGGGGTAGTGGCGACGATGACAGTGTTCCAGAAAGCGATCCAGAGACACGATTCCGGTTTGTTGAGGTGCACTAATTGCCATAGATTTCCTTTGAGTGAGAGCCATGAGGCGTCCTTAGGTATATTAAAGGTATACCAGTGCTTTTCCGGCGGTGCAAGGGTATCCTATCTGTGTGGATAAAAATGCGAAGACGATCACTGGCTAGTATGGGCGCGGGTGCGGAGAGCTTGAACAGGGAGATTTCGCGACTATACCTGCAAGGCTGCTTTCCGGCCGGATCAGAATTACGGATTGATGACTTCAAGAGGTAGGTATTGCATGAAAGCACGGGTGAAATGGGTGGAAAGTGCCACTTTTCTGGCGGAATCGGAGAGTGGTCACGCCGTGGTCATGGACGGGGCGCAGGAATATGGCGGGCGCAATCTGGGGCCAAGGCCCATGGAAATGCTGTTGATGGGAATGGGGGGCTGCACGGCGTTCGATGTGGTCCTGATCCTGAAAAAATCCCGCCAGGCGGTGGCAGACTGCGTGGTGGAACTGGAGGCCACGCGGGCAGAGACCGATCCCAAGGTATTTACCGCGATTCATGTCCACTTCATTGTGAAAGGCACGGACCTGAGTGATAAGCACGTGGCCCGTGCCGTCGAACTGTCTGCCGAGAAATACTGTTCCGCCTCGATCATGCTGGGCAAGACCGCGAAGATTACACACGATTACGAAATTCAGTCTGCGTGAAAAAGACGTAGCTAGCTGCGGGATGTGTTGTGCCTGTCTATAACGATTTAATCGATCTGTACTATCGCACCTGGTTTCGTTTTCATCCGGAAGTCGCGGTGGATCTGGGCATCGAGGGTTACAGCGAATTGCTGACACCCTATGACGACGATGACATCGGTGCACTAAACGCCTTACACGAAAAACTGATTAATGCCCTGAGTGAACTGAATACCGATTCACTCGATATGGATCAGCAAATCGATCTGGATTTGATGTACGGGCAGGCCCTGATCGAAAGCAAGCAGCTGCTCGATCAGGATTGGCGTATGCGCGATCCGACCCGGTTCCTGCCGATCAATGCCATCTATCAACTGACTATCCGGCCGGTGCGTGACCGCGGCGCGGCGCTGCGTGCGCGTCTGCAGGCGATTCCCGGTTATCTGCGTGGCGCCAAGCAATACCTGCTGAGCGAACCGGAATCCATTCCGCCGTTGTGGCTGGAAGCGGCGATTACCGAGGCGGAGGAGGGGGTGAAGTATCTGCGCGGCTTGCACCAGAACTCGATCCTGCAGCGTTTTCGACTGGACAAGGAACTGGATGCGGCGGCGCAGGCCGTGCAGACGTACGCGGATTTTCTGATGCGCGATATCGGCAACCGGGCCCAGGGCGATGTTGCCTGCGGTCGCGATATTTTCGAATTGTTACTGACGCATCGGCATGGCCTGGACATCAGCGCGGATCACCTGCGTGCATTTGGCGAGAGACTGTTTGCCGAGGTTGCCGCGCAGCTGCGCGAGGTCACGCGCCAGTTGCAAGGTGATGAGAATGTGGCGGCGTTGATGACGCGGATCCAGGCGCAATATCGGCCGACGCAGCCGCTGCTCTCCTTATATAAAGAGCAAATGCAGGCGGCACAGGATTTCGTCAAAACCAAGCACCTGGTGAGTATCCCGGCGCAACAGCATTTGCACGTGGTGGAGACGCCGGCCTTTTTGCGCCATCAGATCCCTTTCGCCGCCTACTGGAACCCGATGCCCACCGATCCGGCGCAGACCGGGTATTACTATGTAACGCCTCCCCAGGATGAGGCGAGTTGGGGTGAGCATAACCGGGTGAGCCTGCAACACACCTGCGTCCACGAGGCCTGGCCCGGACATCACCTGCAATTTGTGACCGCCAATAACCGCACGGTCTCACGCAGCCTGCCGCGTTTGATCAATATCTCCGCCACGATGTACGAAGGCTGGGCCTTGTATAGCGAGCAATTGATGGCGGAGCAGGGGTTTCTCCGGCAGCCGGAGTCGCAGTTTATTTTGTTGAAAGACCGCCTGTGGCGCGCCTTGCGTGTGCTGCTGGATGTGGATTTGCACGTCCACAGCCAGAACATTGCCGCTGCCGCGAAGACTATGTACCAACACCTGGGATTCAGCCAGGCCCAGGCGCTGGGCGAGCTGACCTGGTACACACAGGCGCCAACGGTGCCCATGGGATATGCCACCGGCTGGGCCTTGATCGACACGGCGCGCACCCGCCTGCAGGCCATTTCACCGCAATTCGATTTATGTCAGTTTCATGATCATCTGCTGTCCGCCGGCAGTATTGGCCTGCCGTGGGTAATACGGCGCGTCTTTGGCGAGCCGCTCTGGAGCAGTGTGCGGCAAAGTGTATTAAAGCCGGCGTGATCGGCTATACCCCGGGGACGGATTTGCTACAATAGGCGCCCTTGTTCCACCCTGGCGGGAGTAGCCTCATGACCACATCTCCCCCGGCCACGTCCGGACTTCATCATGTTGCCCTCTATGTCGAAGACCTCGCTGCCTGCGAGCACTTCTACGTGGACCTGCTCGGCATGCAGGTGGAATGGCGTCCGGATGCGGACAATGTCTATCTGACCTCCGGCAAGGATAATCTTGCCTTGCACCGTGCGCCGTCTACACTGGATGGTACGCAACGGCTTGATCATATTGGATTTACGCTACGACAGTCGGACGATGTCGATCAGTGGTACCAGTTTTTGGTGGCGGCAGGGGTGAAGATGAAGACGCCGCCCAAGACCCATCGCGATGGTGCCCGGAGTTTTTATTGCCTGGATCCAGGTGGCACGCTGGTCCAGATGATATATCATCCGCCGCTCGCTCATTTGTAGGCAGGCCTCAACGACACGGGAGTAGCCGGGAAAAAATGAAATCAGTCGAACGTAAAATCAAGCTGCACGGGTTTAACAATCTGACCAAGACCCTCAGTTTCAATATCTATGATATTAACTTTGCTGAGACTTCCGAACAGCAGCAGGCCTATATCGAGTATATCGACGAGGAATACAACGCCGAGCGACTGACAAATATCCTGACCGACGTGGCCCAGATCATCGGGGCCAATATCCTGAATATTGCACGCCAGGATTATGACCCGCAGGGCGCCAGCGTCACCATGCTGATTTCGGAAGAGCCGGTAGCCTCACAGAAGCTCACCAATCCGCAAGAGCCCGGGCCGGTGCCGGAAGACGTGGTCGCACATCTGGATAAAAGTCACATCACGGTGCACACCTATCCGGAGAGCCATCCGGATGCGGGGATCAGTACCTTCCGCGCCGATATCGATGTCTCGACCTGCGGACGCATTTCACCGCTGAAGGCATTGAACTACCTGATCCACAGTTTCGATTCCGATATCGTGATTACCGATTATCGCGTGCGCGGGTTTACCCGTGACATCAAGGGCAAAAAGTATTACATCGACCACAACATCAACTCCATCCAGGACTTCATCGGCAAGGACACCAAGGAGTTGTATCAGATGATCGATGTCAACGTGTACCAGGAAAATATCTTCCATACCAAGATGGTGCTGAAGGAGCTGGTACTCGACAACTATCTCTTCGGTATCAACGAAAAGGATCTTCCCATGCTCAAGCGCAACAAGATTCACAAGGCGCTGGAGCGCGAGATGCTGGAGATCTTCTACGGGAACAACATGACGAATTAGTCGGGTTGTTTTTCTTCCGCGGTTAATTTTCTCAGTGAAAACCTTTCGCCCGCCACTGCGTGGCTTGGGCGACCCACTTTCTTTGTGCGAACAAAGAAAGTGGGGAAAGAAAATCGCCCCCGCGCCTGCCAAGCGTTCGTGTCTTGTTGGTCTACTCAGGGAAATTTTGTGATTCGCCATCCCTGGCTCATCACAAAAGCTCGGTATCCTACCTCGCCCCATACGGGTTTCCCTTGCGTGTGACCAACCGACACTCACGGCAGCGCAAGGGGTGTTTCGCTGAGAGAGAACAAAAAAAGAATTATCTGTGTCTTCACTCTATCTTGTTAAGTGGATAAAACCCATGCTGTCGCAACAGACGCGCTTTGAAACAGCGCAGGTTGCGCCCGCAGGGGCGAGCCAAGGATGGCGAGCGTCAGCAGACTGGACATGGATGTCCTGTCTGCTGATCGCCCGAGCAGTTTCATAAGCGAGGCTGTGATTTGCGAGAGCGGGGCAGTTTTCTTTGGATACTTTCTTTGTCTGTACAAAGAAAGTATCTCGCTCTCAGCGAGAGCGAAAAATCACATTAAACTCAAATCCAATAAGCCGTCTTCGTCATCACTTTTGAAGTGAGTTTCATCAACGCCTTGATGGGTGGTGGCAGTTGTGCGCCGCCGGCCTCCAGTGCAACCGTGGCGTGTTTGCCTTCGTCTTCGCGCATCTGTTCGAGGATGGCGCGGGTCTTCTGATCGTCGGGATGGACCTGGGCAAGGTGGTTATCCAGGTGCCGCACGACCTGGTGCTCGGTCTCGGCGACGAAGCCCAGGCTCCATTTGTCGCCGGCGATACCGGCGAGGGCGCCGATGGCGACGGACCCGGCATACCAGAACGGGTCGAGATAACTGGTGTGGGTGCCTACGTCATGAATACGGCTGGCGCACCAGTTGAGGTGATCGTTTTCTTCATCGGCGGCGCGCTGCATCTTGTCTCGTACCTCGGGCAGACGGGCGGTGAGGGCCTGCCCCTGATAGAGTCCCTGTGCCGAGACTTCGCCGGCATGATTGATACGCATCAGGCGGCCGACCAGTTGCCGGTCTTGCTCGCTCAATTCGGCGTCGGGTTGGGCGTCCGCCGGGTTGGGGCGCTCGGTCGGCGGTGCCGCATGAAATACCGAACGCAGGCCGGTATCCAGCACATCAATCAGGCGATCCAGCGGGGAATAGTGGCGTGATGTCATGGTCTTAAGATAGCGGAGCCGGTAGTGTCGATGCAAGCCATGCCTGTCACGGAATGCGTTTATAAAGTAACCCCCAAGGGGTAAGATCGTGACTCTACGGCAAACAGGATAAACGTATGGGCTTTTACCAATATCACGTATTTTTCTGTACCAACCAGCGTGAGGCCGGCGAGGCCTGTTGCGCCGATTTCGATGCGCGCGGCATGCGCGATTACGTCAAGAAGCGCACCAAGGAACTGGGCATTCATCACGAAGGCGGCGTGCGTATCAATATCGCCGGTTGCCTGGGACGTTGCGAACAAGGGCCGACGCTGGTGGTCTATCCGGATGGCGTCTGGTACACCTATGTCGATAAGGACGATCTCGATGAGATCATCAACGAACACCTGCTCAATGGCCGCGTCGTGGAACGCTTGTTGATCTAACGGCAATGCAGGAAATCAATCTGACGATTGACGGGCCTGCAGGCGCGCTGGAATGCTTGTTGGTACAACCCGATGGCTGGCGCGAACAGGACCCGATCGCGATCTGTTGTCATCCGCATCCTTTGCACGGCGGCAGCATGCACAACAAGGTCGTGTATATCATGGCCAAGACCTGTCACCAGCTGGGTTGCGCAACATTGCGGTTTAACTTTCGCGGCGTCGGACAATCCGCGGGTGTGTTCGATAATGGCGTGGGTGAACAGACGGACGTGCTGGCGGTGGCGGACTGGCTGCAACGGCACTATCCGTCCGCGCCGCAATGGCTGGGCGGTTTCTCCTTCGGCGGTTATGTCTCTTTGATGACGCACGCAAGGATCAATCCGGCGAAGTTGCTGGTGGTGGCGCCGGCGGTCGAGTTGTATCCGGATGTGCAGGACGTGCAGGTGCAAACAAGGGACTGGATCCTGGTGCAGGGGGGTGAAGACGAACTGGTTTCACCGGAGGCGGTTGGCAACTGGCTCCGGCGGCAACAACACAAACCGCGCCTGATCTGGTTCGATAACGCAACGCACATGTTTCACGGTTACCTGAACAAGATGCAGGAACAGATCCTGGCGGCGTGGGCGCCGACAGCATGAATGCCTGTCAGCATATTATTGAATTAGACGCACTGGTGAAAAGCTACGGCGATCAACGCGTCGTCGACGCCATTGCCTTGCAGGTCAAACAGGGCGAGTGTTTCGGCCTGCTCGGGCCCAATGGCGCCGGCAAAACCACGACCTTGCGCATGATGCTGGGTCTGACCAAACCGGATAGCGGGCGCCTGACCATCATGGCGCAGGATGCGATCAAGCATGCGCGCGCGATTCGTTGTCGCATTGGTGTGGTGCCGCAGATGGATAACCTCGATCCGGATTTTTCCGTGATCGAAAATCTGCGCACCTACGCCAGCTATTTCGGTATACGTGCAAAACACATAGACGATCGCATTCGTGAACTGTTGACGTTTGCGCACCTCAGCAACAAGGCCAATGCCACTATCGATTCCTTGTCTGGCGGGATGAAGCGGCGCCTCACCCTGGCACGCTCACTCGTTAACGATCCGCAATTGCTGATCCTGGATGAACCGACTACCGGTCTGGATCCCCAGGCGCGGCAACTCATCTGGCAACGCCTGCGCGAATTGAAACAGGCGGGGCGTACCTTGATCCTGACGACGCATTATATGGAAGAGGCGCAGCGTCTGTGTGACCGGCTGGCGATCATGGATCACGGACGAGTCATTGCAGTCGGTGCGCCGGAAGAATTGATCCGTACGCATATTGAACCGCAGGTCATAGAAGTCTTTGGCAGTGGCGTGGAAAGATGGTTACAAGCGTACAGCATGCCGGCGGAGGTGCGGGTGGAGCGCCTGGGGGAGTCCGTCTTTTTATATGCGCAAAACGAAAAGCCGCTGGTGGATGAGTTATGCCGTCATCCGCAAGCGCAATTGCAGTTCCTGCACCGGCGCGCCAACCTCGAAGATGTGTTTCTGAAACTCACCGGTCGGGAGTTGCGTGAATGACACCGGATCTCATGAGCCCGTGGTGGCGCTGGTACCCGGTATGGCTACGTAACCTTAAAGTGTGGCGCAAACTGCTGGGACCGGCCTTGCTGGGGAATATCGGCGAACCCGTGTTGTACCTGTTGGCGCTGGGTTACGGCCTTGGCAGTTTTCTCAGTACCTTGGATGGTCTGCCTTATGTGGTGTACCTGGCGTCCGGCATGGCTTGCGCCAGCGCGATGAATACCGCGAGTTTCGAAGGTATGTACTCCGCTTACACGCGCATGGCGGTACAGGATACCTGGCTGGGCATGTTGACGGCGCCGCTGGACATTCGCGACGTGCTGATCGCGGAGGTCATCTGGGCTGGCACCAAGAGCTTGATCAGCGTGGTGGCGATTTTACTGGTTGCCGGGGTCCTCGGACTGGTGACGGATCTGCGTGCCTTGCTGGTGTTGCCCCTGGCCTGGCTGCTGGGTTGCTGCTTCGGCGCCATGGCGCTGACAATCACTGCCGTGGCGCGTAACTATGACTCTTTTCTGTATTACTTCACGCTGCTGATTACCCCGATGTTGTTGTTGAGCGGGGTATTCTTTCCGGTCTCCAGTATGCCGGCGATGGTGCAGACCGGTGCCGGTTTTCTGCCGCTGTATCATGCCGTCGCCCTGATGCGCCCGCTCATGACCGGGGCATGGCCGGCGCATGCCTGGCTGCATCTCTCCGTGTTACTCCTTTATACCTTGCTCGCATTCCCGCTGGCGCTCCGCCTGATTCGCCGCCGCTTGATAAAATAGGCCGGTACGGTTTGTTATTTATATAAAAATCAATTAGTTATGCTATGTGCGAAATCCAGGCAAGAAACGCAAGAAATTTTTGCGAGAAGGATTGACAGAATATTATTAAATACTTATATTAGAGCTATCTGAATTACTGCTCTCACGAGCTTTAATTTTGACTCCTCCATCCTCCTTATGGTGGTATTTATTAGAAGGCGCGGTTCCCCCCTTTTCCGCGCCTATTTTTTTGCCTGGAGAAAAGTTGCCGGCAGACGCAGGATCCACCGGATTTCGCCTTGTGTGGGCCAGTGAATTTCTGTACCATTCCGCCTCTTTTCCGAGCAGTACGTCTTTATTTTGGAGCGAAGACCATGAAAACATTCAGTGCCACGCCGCAAACCGTCAAACGCGACTGGTACCTCATTGATGCCACGGACAAAGTCCTGGGTCGTCTGGCCACGGAAGTGGCGCGTCGCCTGCGTGGCAAGCATAAGGCTGAATTTACCCCGCACGTGGATACCGGCGATTACATCGTGATCATCAATGCCGACAAGATCCGCGTCACCGGTAATAAAGAAAAAGACAAGATTTACTACAAGCACAGCGGTTTTATCGGCGGGATGAAAGCGACTTCCGTTGAGAAGATGCGTATCCGTGCGCCTGAGCGCATTATCGAAACTGCAGTGAAAGGCATGTTGCCCAAGAATCCGCTGGGCCGCGCCATGTTCCGCAAGCTGAAGGTCTATGCTGGTCCGGAACACAATCACCAGGCTCAACAACCGCAAGTGCTGGACATTTAAGGAAGGTTACGTTTTATGGCAACACAAGCACTTTACAGCACCGGCCGCCGCAAAAATGCCAGCGCCCGTGTCTATCTCAAGCCCGGTAGCGGCGAGATCAATGTCAACAACAAACCGCTCGATAAATACTTTGGCCGCGAAACCGCACGTATGATCGTGCGCCAGCCGCTGCAAGTGATCGACGGCCTGAACAAGTTCGATATCAACGTCTTTGTTGCCGGTGGCGGTAACAGTGGTCAGGCGGGCGCGATTCGTCATGGTATCAGCCGCGCATTGATCGAATTCGACGAAACCATGCGTAAACCGCTGCGCAAGGCCGGTTACGTGACTCGCGATGCCCGCGAAGTCGAGCGTAAGAAAGTCGGTCTGCACAAGGCGCGCAAGCGTCCGCAATACTCCAAGCGTTAATTCGATTACTCCCCGCAGCGGTTGCGTTGCGGGGAGTCTTCCTCTCAAACTTGTTTCTTCCGCGATATCCATCCCATCGCTGCGCCCTGCGCGATTCTCATTTTTCTCCTAATTTTCGGTAATTCACTACAGAGCAGAAATCGGAATGGCTCAGCTTGCTAAGTCCGAAGTTAAAAATATTGCGCACAAATCTGAGTTAATTTGTATATTCGAAACTACTTAATAATAAAAATATAACTCTTTGTTTTTAAATGTAATATTACACAATTATTACACCTAGACGGGTTTGCGGCTGAATTCTTTGTAGTATTTCTGCAACAATTGCGAGAAATGTTGTTTTTATCGCAAATTCTTGTTGCATCGACATCAGTGCTTCGGTATAAATCCTTCCTGAGTTTACCTAACCTACTCATATCTAAGGAGAGTAATACATGAACAAGAAACTGATTGCTGCAGCAATCGCAGCCGCGCTGGCTGTCCCGATGGCTGCTCAAGCCGAAGTGACTGTCTACGGTAAGGGCCACGTCTCTCTCGACAGCATCGACAACGGTACTGATTCCAGCCTCCATGTCCAAAGCAACTCTTCACGTATTGGCGTGAAAGCAGACTACGACCTGGGCGACGGCCTGAAAGCCATCACCCAGATGGAATTTGGCTTTAACATCTCTGATAAGACTGCCATTAGTGCAGATCGTAACTCTTTCGTCGGTCTGTCCGGCGGTTTCGGTACCGTCCTGGCCGGTCGTCACGACACCCCGTTCAAGAACGTTGGCCGTATGGCTGATCTGTTCGGCGACGAAGTTGGTGATATCCGTAACATTGGTGACTCCAGCACTGGCGGCGGCGGCGGCTGGGACCTGCGCCCCAATAACGTTATTGCCTATGCCTCTCCGACCTTCGCTGGCAGCTGGAGCGTACTTGCCGCTTATGTTGCTGAAGACGGCGTAAAAGATACTGACGCACAAAGCATTAATGCCGTGGGCATGGCCGGCCCGGTGAAGCTGGGTATTGCCTATGAGAAACACAACCTGGGTACCGGTCTCGGTGACGAATCCGGTCTGCGTGCTGCTGCGCAATTCAGCATCGGCATGGTCGAACTGGTCGCTGGTTGGTCCTCATACACCGATCAGGGCAACATCTCTGGCCGTGATTCCACCGTCACCTCTCTGGGTGCGAAGTTCAAACTGAGCGGTAACAATGCCATCAAGGCGCAGTGGGCAAGCCGTTCCAATGATCAGCTGACTGACCGTGATGCCACTATCATGGCAGTTGGTTTTGAGCACAAGCTGAACAAGAAGACCGGTGTGTACCTGGATTATGCCAAGACCAATAACGACGCAGCTGCTACCTACGCAGTTGACGCCGGTGGTCACGGTAAGGAAGTTAACACCGTTGCAGCTGGCAAAGATCCAAGCGTAGTCAGCCTTGGCATGTACATCAATTTCTAAGCCAAGACAGCAGATCCTAATAATAACGATTAGTGATGTATTTGAACGGGACCTTCGGGTCCCGTTTTTTATTGCCGCGAACTATTTCCCACAAATACTCCAGGCCAACTATCTTGCCGCTGGCGCAGTCAGCGCGGGTTGCGCGTGATAGACTAGCCGTCCTGTTGAGTCAGCCGTTATTCTTGATCGCATGAGTACCCGCATACGCGAAATCCCGTACAACTACACATCCTTCTCCGATCGGGAGATTGTCATCCGGTTTTTGGGTGAGGAATTGTGGGCGGTACTCGATGATTTGCGTGCGGAGCGGGTGACCGGGCGTTCGGCACGGATGTTGTTCGAGGTCCTGGGGGATCTCTGGGTCGTCATGCGCAATCCCTTCATCCAGGACGATTTGCTGGAGAATCGCCGTCGCCGTGAAGCCCTGATTCATGCCCTGCATCATCGTCTCAATCAGATCGAAAAACGCGCCGAGGACAATCCCAAGGTCATGCAGCTGCTGCAGGCGGCGCGCCGCGCGGTCCGCCAGTTCGAAGACGATTTCCGGCGCACTCTGGATCTGCGTAAGCGAATTCGCCAGCGCCTGCGCCGGGTGACCCGGGAAGACAACATCAATTTCGACGGGCTGGCGCGCGTCTCGCACGTGACCGATGCCTCCGACTGGCGTGTCGAGTATCCCGTCGCCGTCATTTCCCCCGATACGGAAGACGAGGTGCAGGCCGTGGTCGCGGCATGTCTCGAGTTGGGCGTGGGCATCATCCCCCGTGGCGGCGGTACCGGTTATACCGGCGGCGCCGTGCCACTGACCGATAACTGCGTCATCATCAATACCGAAAAACTCGAAGGCCTGGGTAATGTGGTCAGGCGGCGAATTCATGGTGTGGACCACGACGTCGCGACCATTCGCACCGAGGCCGGCGTGGTGACCAAGCGGGTGGCGGAAGTGGCCGAGGCGGCTGGTTTTGTGTTTGCCGTGGATCCGACCTCGCAGGACGCGTCCTGTATCGGCGGCAACATCGCGATGAATGCCGGCGGCAAGAAGGCGGTGATCTGGGGGACCACCCTGGATAATCTGCTGAGCTGGCGCATGGTGCAGCCCAACGGCGAGTGGCTGGTAGTGGAGCGGCTGAATCACAATCTTGGCAAGATCCACGAGCAGGCTGAAGTGCGCTTTCGTATCGCGCGTTATAAATCCGATGGCAAGACGCTTACTGGTGAACCGGAGATCCTGAACATTCCCGGCGCCCACTTGCGCAAACAGGGCCTGGGCAAGGACGTGACCAATAAGTTTCTTGGCGGTTTGCCCGGTGTGCAGAAAGAGGGTTGCGACGGCATCATTACCTCCGCCGATTTTATCCTGCACAAAATGCCGCAACACATTCGCACGGTCTGCCTGGAATTTTTCGATCCGGATTTGCATCGCGCCGTCCCGGCGATAGTCGAGACCAAGGACTATCTCGATGCGCTGCCGAATGTCTTCCTCGCCGGTATGGAACATCTGGATGAACGTTACGTGCGCGCCGTCCGCTATACCACCAAGGCGCCACGCATCGAATTACCCAAGATGCTTCTGCTGGTGGATATCGCCGGGGATGCCGAGGATGACGTGGCCGAGGCCGCATCGCAGGTGGTGCGTATGGCCAACCAGCGTGGTGGCGAGGGCTTTATTGCAGTCAGTGCCGAGGCGCGGCATCGCTTCTGGGCCGATCGGGCGCGTACGGCAGCCATTGCCGCGCATACCAATGCCTTCAAGATCAATGAAGACGTGGTCATCCCGCTGGCGAAGTTGCCCGAATACAGTGATGGCATCGAGCGCATCAATATTGAGTTATCCATCAGCAATAAATTAAAAATGATCGACGCGCTCGATGCGCTCTTCGCAAGTGACAACAAGGAGCTGGTCGAGTTACTCAATATCAATACCGTGGAGGAAAACCACCCGGAACTGGTGGCGATGATCGAAGACAAGGTCGCGGCCACGCGCGAATTATTACAGCGTACACGGCAAATCTGGCATACCCTGCTCGCGGTCCTGGATGAGCCTGCCGAGACACACCGGCAGTTGTTTGCTGAAGCAGAACAAAAGAAGATCCAGCCGAATGACAATGTCTTTCGCCTGCTACAGCGGCGCGATGCGCGTATCTCCTATCGCGGCGGCATCGAACGTCCGTTAAAGACAATTTTCACCGGCCAGCAGTTCGAACGCCTGCGCAATCGGCTGGACAAGGTCCACGCCCGCATTCGTGCCTCGCGCTTGTTTGTTGCCCTGCACATGCACGCGGGCGACGGCAATGTGCACACGAACATCCCGGTGAACTCCAATGACTATGAGATGCTGCACGAAGCCGATGTCGTGGTCGGGCGCATCATGCGCCTGGCGGAATCTCTTGGCGGCGTGATCTCCGGCGAACATGGCATCGGGATTACCAAGCTGCAATACCTGGATCAGGCGACTGTCGACGCCTTTACCGAATACAAGAAGCAGGTGGACCCCAAGGATGTGTTTAATCCGCGCAAATTACAACGCGGCGCGGACCTGCATAATGCCTATACCCCGTCACTGCGCCTGGTGGAACAAGAGGCCCTGATCCTCGAAGCCAGCGAACTGGGCGAGTTGAATAATGCCATCAAGGATTGTCTGCGCTGCGGCAAATGCAAACCAGTGTGCAATACGCACATCCCGCGCGCGAATCTGTTGTACTCGCCGCGCAACAAGATTCTCGCCACGGGTTTGATCATCGAAGCCTTCCTGTATGAGGAGCAGACACGGCGCGGGATTTCCCTGCGCCATTTCGACGAGATGAATGATGTCGCCGATCACTGCACCGTGTGCCACAAGTGTCTGTCACCATGCCCGGTGAATATCGATTTCGGTGATGTGTCCATCACCATGCGCGAGATCCTGCGCAAGCAGGGCCAGCGCCGCAAGAACCTGGGGACGTATTTCTCCATGTGGTTCCTCAATACCACGCGTGCCGGCACGATTAAGGCGATACACAGCCTGTTTGCGAAAGTAGCGTATCCGGGGCAGCGCTTGTTGCATGGCCTGTACAAACTGGTTCAGCCGCACGAGTCAAAACCGAAATCCACGACAGGGCGGGCGCCTATCGTGGAGCAGGTGGTGCATTTTGTGAAAAAACCCATGCCCGCGAATCTGCCGGCGCGTACCACGCGCGCCATGCTCGCCATTGAAGACGACAAACTGATTCCGATTATCCGCAACCCGCAGGCAAAGGATGCCGAGGCGGTGTTCTATTTCCCCGGTTGCGGTTCAGAGCGGCTGTTCAGCCAGGTCGGTCTGGCGACGATTGCCATGTTGTACGAGCAGGGTGTACAGACTGTCATGCCGCCGGGTTATCTGTGTTGCGGCTACCCGCAAAAATCCGGCGGTGATGATAACAAGGGCAAGCAGATCTCGGTGGCAAACCAGGTGCTGTTCCATCGCGTTGCCAATACGCTCAATTATCTCGATATCAAAACCGTGATCGTGTCCTGCGGGACTTGCATCGATCAGTTACTGACATACCAGTTCAGCAAGATCTTCCCGGGTTGCCGCCTGATGGATATTCACGAATACCTGATGGAGAAAGGTGTGCGCCTGACACCTTCGGGGGCGACACAGTACCTCTATCACGATCCCTGTCACACGCCGATGAAACACTATTCACCGATTAAAGTCGCGTCGACCCTGATGGGCCAGAATGTCTTGTTGAGCGATCGTTGCTGCGGCGAGGCAGGGACCTTCGCAGTAGCACGACCCGACATCGCCACCCAGGTGCGTTTCCGCAAACAGGAAGAGCTGCAAAAGGGCATTGCCAAACTCACCGGCAAGAGCCGTAGCGAGAATGGGGAAGTGAAGATCCTGACCTCGTGCCCGGCATGTCAGCAGGGGCTGTCACGCTATCGCGAAGATACAGGTTTGCAGAGCGATTACATCGTGGTGGAATTGGTGCGTGCAACCCTGGGTGAAAACTGGCAGGAAGACTTCGTCACCAAAGTCAACCAGGGCGGCATTGAGCGGGTATTGCTTTAATATCTTGCGCAGAAGAATTATATCTTGACGTAAGTCCAGCCTTCTCTTTCACGCGAGAGCACTTCACCCAGTGCTGAGGGCGTCACTTCGACATGCGGCAGCAGTGTTACTTTCTTGCCGGTTTTCAACTCGACCTGTTTGATGGCCTCGGCACAGGCAACGAAGACAAGGTTGTGATATTCCCGCTGCAATTCCTCGATGCGCTTGCCATATGGCGAGGTGTCGTCGCGCAGCAGATTCAGACCTTTGCCATTGGCCAGGATGCGCACTGAAACCTGTCCCGGGCGATCCTGGTATTCGCGCAAAATCTTCTCTGTCTGGTTGAGCAGGACATTGAGACGATGGGGTTCATTGTTTGTTACATGTAACAGGATATGCCAGGGCTGACTGGCACTGACCGGTTTGTTGTAATGAATCTCTTCGGCCATTTGCACCAGCGTGGCGGGCTCCTGGATTTCGTTATGGGCGTACCAGCCGATGACGGAACCTACAACAACATAGATGGCTGCCACCGCTGCGTAACGAAGGAAATATCGTTTCCGGGGGGTAACGTCCTCGTCAGCGTCAGGTTCCAGTTCCTGATACGACACCTTGATCATGTTGCGGACCTGGTCGAGCCGTGCAACCTTTCCACGCAGCTCATTATCGCAACGCAGCACTTCCAGGAAACGTTTGCGCTCGTCTGGCGCCAGCTCGTTATCCAGGTAGGCGTTGAGCATTTCATCCGAAAAACCGGCTTGCCCTTTCATCTACTTGATCCTCCTGATTGTTGCAGGTTGCAACTCCCCGTCCTGGCTTGCTTTAAAGTCTAATAAGGCATTGGCAAGCCGCTGGCGCGCACGGGCCAGACGGCTCATCACTGTCCCCACGGGTACTTCAACGATCTCGGCGACCTGGGCATAGCTGAAGCCTTCCAGATCGACGAGCGTGATGACCTGTCGTTGCGCCTGCGGTAGCAGTGAAATGTGGTGCCTGACATTTTTGACCATGTCATGCTGATCCTTGTGATGCTCAGGGGTTACGCTGTCAGGCATTTCGATTTCATCGACATCCGCCATATCACGGTGACGGCGCAGGTGATCGCGCCAGCAATTGGAAAGGATGGTGAACAACCAGCTATCAAAGGCCTTTGGATTTTGTAACTGACTCATGTTCTTCAATGCCTTTGTCAATGTATCCTGCGTCAGGTCTTCCGCTAAATGGGAATCGTGACACCAGGAATACGCCACCCGATACAAACGTGTGCGAGACTCCGCAATGCGCTTTCGCAGCTCATGCTGCGCACACAGCTTGCCGAAAATTGTCATCGTGAAAAATCTCCCTGGCGGTTTATCGTTATATCTACTTTACCATACTGTATAGATGCGGCAGCGTTGAGAATATTCCCTCCGATATAAATATAAGAATTTAATTAAATACTAATTCATTAGTCGTCAGTGCATAAGATTAAAAAGGTTGTTCACATTGATGGAATAAATGTGACAGGTACCTCGTCTTACTGCATAGGTCGCGAAAATTGCGATGGGTTTTGTCTAGTTAAATAGAGTAAGTCAACGGGAGGGTATCCAATTATGAGGTTCAATCTGTCGAAACTGCTGCTTACCGTGATGTTCACGGCGGCGATTTTTGCGCAACACAACCGCGCTATGGCCGCGGACGATCATTCCATGGCCGACACCAAGGTCGTTTTGCAGATAAGCGATAACGATCCTACCAAGCAGACACTCGTTTTGAATGTCGCGGGTAATCTGTTGAAGCATTACGGTCAGGATCAGGTTGCAATCGAGATCGTGGCATTTGGTCCCGGGTTACGTTTGCTTTTTGCTGACAATACAAACGTTAACCGTATCAAGGCCCTGGCAGGCAGTGGTGTTAAATTCAGCGCTTGCGAGAACACCTTGACCAACGTAACCAAACTGCTCGGGCACGAACCGGCCTTGAATCCGAATGCTGTCAAGGTTTCTGCGGGTGTCGTCAGAATTATTCAATTAGAAAGCCAGGGCTATAAGTTGATAAAGCCGTAAATATAAAATTCATCATAAGAGTTGAGTGGAGAACATCATGAAAAATATTAAAGCATTGCTGTTGAAGTCCGGCATCGCACTGAGTGTTGCCGGTGCAGTCGCAACACCAGCGCACGCGGCGAACTGGTTGATGCTGCAAGGTACTGAACCGGATTCTGCTGCACCACGCATTTATATGTGGGGATTCGTCCAGGCGCAATACCAGAAAGACTATAGCGACCCCAACGCCACCGGTGGTTACATCCCGCCGAAACTGGTCGGTCCAAACCTGACTTCACAGTCACAGTTTAACGTCAACCGTGCACGTCTCGGCGCGCGGGGCACCGGCTTTCCGCTGGACAGCAAGGTCAATTATTTCATCATGGCGGAGTTCGGGAACAATGCAGCGACATCTACCCATTCTGTTTCCGGTAGTCCTCGTCTGATGGATGCCAGCATTACGCTTAATGAGATCCCGGGTGCACGTATCCGTGTTGGTCTGTTTAAAACGCCTGGCTTCGAGGAAGGCCTGCAGGGCATTCCTGCCTTAGATTATATTAACTTCACCACGGTGGGGAATCAGTTGATGCTGGAGCGTTTCCCTAATAGTGCATTTACTGCTAACGTGGGTACCGTGACGCTGCCGGTGAACACCAGCAATGGCGGCCTCAATCAATTCGATCAACCGGTCGGCGCGTTCCGCGATGTGGGTGTCCAGGTCTTCGACTCCTTCCGGGTCGGCAACTGGGATCACAGCTACGCGATCATGATCGGCAATGGCAATGGCATCAGCCCCAGTGACGTGGACAACAATAAGGACACCTATCTCTACTGGTCATCCGAACTGGTGTTTGGCGGTGAAGGTCCATTCCGCGATGGCCTGAAGCTGTTTGCCTGGAGCCAGAATGGCAAGCGCCTGCTCGACCAGACCAACGATAGCGTGCATAACCCGACCGAGTTCGACCGCAAGCGTAGCGGTGTCGGCGTCAAGTATCTTAAAAAGCCATGGCGCTTTACGGCGGAGTACCTGAAGGGTGATGGCATGATCTGGGTAGGCCCGGACAAGGCGACTTTCGACCAGAATGCCAATCCAGCTGCAAATCCAACTTTAAATCCGGCAAATGCAAACGGCGCCACGGGCAAGGCCGATGGCTGGTATGTCGAAGGCGGCTGGTATCTTGGTCAAAAGTGGGAACTGGATCTGCGCTACGACCAGTACACCCGTCTGAAGGACGACCAGTTCGAGTCCGTGTGGAAGACCTGGACCGTCGGTACGCAATATCACTTTAACAAGAAGTCGCGTCTGACTATCAACTACAGCACGCGTGACGTCAGCTCACCGAACTTTGGTCCGACCGCGGGTCCGAATGCCGAGATGTCTGGCATTGGCAATATCTTAGCGGCTCAAGTGACACATATCTTCTAATTACATCCCTGGTGTAATTGCTTTGCCCGGCTTCGGCCGGGCTTTTTTTTTGCGGGGTACAAAGGAGCGGTTATTTTCGGAATAACCAAAGGAGCAATGTGATCAGCAGGCTGATGAGGAGCATGCTGGTGATGGGGAAATAAAATCGAAAATGTTCCCGCTCAATCACGATATCGCCGGGCAGACGAAACAGACCGAACTTCTGCAGCCAGGGCCACAGCAGGCCCACCGCGATGAGCAGGATGCCGATACCGATGAGTATCTGGCGGATGTTCATCAGGTCAGGGTTTTCACACCAGCCTTGGTTCCCAGCAACAATACATCCGCCGGACGCCGGGCAAACAGGCCATTCGTCACGACTCCGGTAATCTGGTTCAGGGCTTCTTCCAGTTTGACCGGATCCATGATCTGCAGATTATGCACATCCAGGATGATATTGCCGTTATCGGTAGTAAAACCTTCGCGCAGCACCGGCTGACCGCCGAGCTTGACGATTTCGCGGGCAACATAACTGCGCGCCATCGGTATGACTTCCACCGGCAAGGGGAACTTGCCCAGGACATCGACCAGTTTGCTTTCATCGGCGATGCAGACGAATTTGCGGCTGGCCGCTGCCACGATCTTCTCGCGGGTGAGCGCGCCGCCACCCCCCTTGATGAGGTGCAAATATTTGTTGGATTCGTCGGCGCCGTCGACGTACACCGAGAGCTCACCCACGCTGTTGAGATCCAGCACCGGGATACCGTGTCCCTTGAGCCGGTCAGCGCTGGCAACCGAGCTGGCGACGGTCCCTTCAATCCTGCCTTTGATCTTGGCCAGTTCGTCGATAAAGAAGTTGGCGGTGGAGCCGGTCCCGACCCCGATAATGGTGCCGGTCTCTACATATTCGATAGCCGCCTTGGCCACGGCCTTTTTCAATTCGTCTTGTGTCATTGATAACTCCTGAAAACGGAAATCCACGTTGTTACGCGGGTTGGGTAACCATTATATTAGGGAAGCCCAACCACCAAAAGCCGTTACCGGCCCAAGATGAGTACTTTATGTTTCAGGATTACGTCGAGAAGATAAATCAGGCCCGCGTCTATGACGTGGCGCAACATACCCCGCTGGAATCCGCGCCCACGCTCTCCAAGCGCCTGGGGAATCAGGTTTTGCTCAAGCGCGAAGATATGCAACCGGTGTTTTCTTTCAAAATTCGCGGGGCCTACAACAAGATCATTCACCTGAGCGAGGCCCAGCGCCAACACGGCATTATCACGGCCTCGGCGGGCAATCACGCGCAGGGTGTGGCCTTGGCGGCGCAAAAGCTCGGGATCAAGGCAATTATCGTCATGCCCAAGACGACGCCCCGAATCAAGGTCAATTCCGTGGCGCAGTTCGGTGTGAATATCGTGTTGCACGGCAACACCTATGATGACGCCTATGCGCACGCCCGTGAACTGGCGGAACAGCAGCAGCTCGAGTTTATTCACCCCTATGATGATCCGCTGGTGATTGCAGGGCAGGGCACGATTGCGGCGGAAATCCTGCAGCAATATACGTCAAAGATCGACGCAATATTTGTCCCGATCGGGGGCGGTGGCCTGATCGCGGGTATCAGCAGCTACATCAAGACACTGCGGCCGTCGATTCGCATTATCGGCGTGGAACCGGACGATGCGCCGTGTATGTATGCGGCCCTGGCGGCAAAGGAACGGGTGAGGCTGGACACCGTCGGTATTTTTGCGGATGGCGTGGCCGTGCGCCAGGCGGGCGAAGAGCCATTTCGTATTGCGCAGGCCTGCGTCGATGAAGTGATCCTGGTCAGTACCGATGAGATCTGTGCAGCGATCAAGGATATCTTCGACGACACGCGCTCGATTACGGAACCGGCGGGGGCGCTCGCGATTGCCGGGATGAAGAAATACATAGAACGTGAAAATTGCAGGGGACTGACCTTCGTTGCCATCGATAGCGGCGCCAATATGAATTTCGATCGTCTGCGGCATGTTGCCGAGCGCGCCGAGATCGGCGAGCACCGCGAGGCCCTGTTTGGTGTCACCATCCCGGAACGGCCCGGCAGCTTCCGCGCCTTCTGCGAGATCATCGGGCAACGTGGCATTACCGAATTCAATTACCGCTATGCCGATCCGGAGCAGGCCCATGTGTTCGTCGGGGTGCAATTGCATGCGGGCCTCAAGGAGAGAGATGAGCTGCTATCGGCATTACGCGCCAGGGACTACCCGGTACTGGATATGACCGACAATGAAATGGCCAAGATGCATATCCGCTATATGGTTGGGGGGCGGGTCGCTGGTCTGCAGAATGAAAATTTGTACCGGTTCGAATTTCCGGAACGTCCCGGCGCCTTGCTGCGTTTTCTCAATCGGGTGGGTGAGAAGTGGAATATCAGCCTGTTTCACTACCGCAATCACGGCGCCGATTATGGTCGGGTTCTGATCGGGATTCAGGTGCCGGACGCGGAAAAGCCCGAATTCAAAGGCTACCTCGACGAGATCGGCTATCCCTATTGGGAAGAGAATCACAATCCTGCGTATGCGCTGTTCCTGCGATAGTGCGCAATAGCTTTCACGGCGGGACATAAAGAAAAAGGGCCTCAGTTGAGGCCCTTTTTGTAAGCTGCTTAGCAGCTAAGTCTTACTTCTTCTTGCGGCGACGTGCTTTCTTCTTGGTACCGCCGGTAGCAGCTGCGGCTGCTTTTTTCTTAGAGGTCTTCTTCTTGCCTGCTTTCTTCTTAGCGACTTTCTTCTTCGCTACTTTTTTCTTGGCTACCTTCTTCTTGGCGGCCTTCTTCTTAGCAGGACGTTTCTTTGCAGCTTTCTTCTTTGTTGCCATGTTAAACCCTCCGAGGTTTGTGAACACTGAGTTTAGTGGAGTATAGCCAAGTGAATAAAAAAAGCTAGTCTCTGTGTTTAAATTTTCCCGCGTTAACGGTTTTTCAGATCATTTCGCTACTCTTTAGCGTCGCTCGGAGGAAATTTTTTAGTTTTGCACTGAAAATTTTCTTCTGATCACTCGTGCAGACGCATGTGTACGGCAATTTTTCTTGTGTTGATCGTCAATTTACTCTGTTGTCGTCGTTGTTGGTGCCAATTTTTCTTATTCACGAGGTGTAAGAAGGCCTGTGGTATGTCGCTGAGGTACCTTTGCGCGCGAATTTCGTTATCTCAAAGGCGGTGACAGTGAATTTTTTTCACCGGAGGGAAGATTTTTTACCTCTTACAGGGTGACACGCGGGGTATCAGCGTCAATTTTTTTGCTCATCAGGCAAATCATGTACTGAAAATCCAAAAACAATCCGAGTAATGCAGGTGGATGGGCCCGTAGTCGAGGCCATTTTTGAATTGTTGAGGTGATTTTTACCTTCAATGCGTGAGCGTGCAGGGTATCGAGACAGATTTCAGGGCCGGATCATCCCGCGTCGTTGTGATTTTGCTATGCAATTCTGATTTTTTTGGCTGGTGCCACCGCTTTCAGGCATGCGCACACGATTTTTTTCATTGTTTGAGGTGCCGACAACTGTGAAGAGCACAAAATTTTTTATAAAAGGCATCTCGGCTGCCATGTGCGGGGTGTTGAAGTGCATTTTTTTTTGTTCGCGAACGGTCTCGGGTCGCATTTTGCCGCCGGAACAGGAGAGGCAAGGTGGTCCAACACCTGAAATAAACATTTCCGTCTGAATTTGTGTGCGCGATCCAAAAAAATTAGCGTATTAAGGAACAGTAAGTCATATGAGCAACGATTTTTTCACCCATCCTGTGTCATAAACGGATCTAAAGACGGCTGAAAAAAGTTATCAGGCGCTATTTCGCATTAAAATTGTTTTAGTTTGGAATTTTTTTGCTTTTGGCAGAAGAAAATCGGTCGTTTTCAGGCACTGAGCGCGATTTAGAGGCGGTTTCAGCCGGTTTGAAGTCATCTGAGAGGGATCTTTCACACCTCATTCGCTCGAATTGCACCTGCAGACAGGCTCGATACACGTCCGTGCAGGTATCAGGAAGATTTTGCCTCGAGTCTGAGGATGTAGTCCCAGTGTTTTTTGCTGATCGGCGTGATCGACAGGCGATTTCCGCGACGTAATATCAGCAGATCGGCCAATGCAGGGTGCGATCGGAGCTCCGGCAACCCGATTACGCGCGCAAATTTGCGAACTAACTGGACATCGACCATTAGCCAGCGTGGATTTGCCGGATCCGACTTGGGATCATGGTACTTACTCTCCGGATCGAAGGCGGTGTGGTCGGGGTAAGCGGCCTTAACGATGCGAATGATGCCGGCAATGCCGGGTTCTTTACAGCTGGAGTGATAAAAAAAGGCCTCGTCGCCCTTTTGCATGTCGTCCCGCAGCATGTTGCGCACCTGGTAATTGCGAATACCGTCCCAGTGTTCGGTTTTACGCGGCCGTTTGGCCAGATCATCAATACCGAAGACATCCGGTTCCGATTTCATAATCCAGTATTTCATTCTGTACCTCTTGTAAACCAATGCAGACCCTGTTCGGTGACAATGGCATCCAGCGGGACATCCCATGTCTGGCCCTGGAGTGCCTCGACACCCTGAAATGCATATGCAATGCCGATACGTTTAGGGCGAGACCAATGATGACTGGTGGTCTGCAGGCTGGCGAGCGTTTTATCGTAGAAGCCGCCACCCATACCTAAACGGTTGCCGCGCTGATCGAAGGCCACCAGCGGCATCAGGATCAGGTCAAGATTACGCAATTTGGTGCGGCGCGTGTGCGGCGCATGCACCGGCTCATCGATCCCGAACCGGTTCTTATATAAAGGGGTATCTTCGGCACAGGGCACAAACCACAACTGTCCGCTGTAGCGCAGACCCAGGATCGGAAGGTAGACCTCTTTGTGTGCAGCCCAGGCGTTTTGCAGCAACAGGCCAAGATCGGCCTCGTTGCCCTGGGCAAGATAAAACGCGATGCGTTGCGCGCGTTGATAAACGTGACTGGCCGCCAGGTGCTGGCTGATAAGCCTGGAATTCGTCTCACACCAGGCAGGTTCCTGCTGGGCGCGGCGTTTGCGAATGTTGCTACGCAGTGACTGGCGGTCTTCCATGCAGTTCGATGTACCAGATTTTTATTGTTTTGAGATCGTGAAGGGGGTGTATCCCCCGCGAGTACCGTGGCAACTTGTTTCTTGAACCTAGGGTTCAAGGTGGGAGCAGCACTGGAATGTTAGGCTTTCCGCTACGGGGCGGACATGCACACGACGCCAGGGTTTTTGCTCCCGAGGGATTAATTTAAGGCTCAAGAATATCCCAGTCGACTCACGTATACCGCAGGGGATACGTTGTTCAGACTAAGTGAAAACGGGCGGGCTTGGCAAGAAGTTAATGTGGATAGCTTGACGACGGTCAGTTGTTGCAAAAAAAACACACGCTCAGGCTTCGAGTTCCAATTGGCGGCTGCGATACAGCGCCTCTTCGATTTTTTCCTGAATGGAACGAATACGGCCCTCGACTTCGGGATTGGCCGTGACCACGTCGCCCTTATCGTGCAGCAGTTCGTGGGCGATATTCAGGGCCGCCATGACCGCAATGCGATCCGTGCCGATGACCTTGCCATGATCGCGAATTTCGCGCATTTTCCTGTCGAGGTAGCTGGCCGACGACAGTAATTTGGATTTTTCATCTTCCTGGCAGGCGACCAGATATTCCTTGCCCAGGATGGTGATGGAAACAGCATTGGGGGCGTCTTTACTCATTGTCCATAGCCTTTAATCGTTCGATCATGGATTCCACGCGCTGGCGCGCCTGCTCGGTTTTGGTGATGAGCTTGTCGCGTTCGGCAACGAGGTGGGTCTGGCTCTGGCGCAGGGTTTTGTTTTCGCTGCGAAGCCGTTCTACGGTTGAGATCAGCTCATCAACGCGTTCTTCGAGTTTTTTGATATCCAAATGGCTCTCCAGTTCATTCCCCGGCTGAACTTGCTAATCAATATAGAGCGCACCGCTGATCCGGTCAACGGCATGTACCCCGATCCGCGACATGCTATACTCAAAACCCTTTTTACATCTACCGAGCTGCTCAATATCCGGCACTGTAGCAACCCATCCCTGTTAAAGAATTTCATGAGCGACGTCGATTATCAGCAATTGTCCCAGGCCCTGGAGCGCCTGAATATTGCCGTTGATGCCGCCGAGTGTCAGGGCGCCATCAGTGCCGTGATCTGCCTGAGCGGTGAAGACGGCTTAACGAGCTGGCTGCCGGTGCATTTTCCCGAAATTGAAACCGGTGTTGCGGAAGGCAATGCCCTGGCCAGCGAAGCGAAACAACTGATCGTGGCGCTTTACCAGGATACGCTGGAACAGCTCGGCCAGGGTAATTTTGATTACGCCCTGCTGATGCCGGACGATGATGAATCCATTTTTGTGCGCACGGATGCCCTGAGCCACTGGTGCCAGGGGTTTTTGCTCGGTCTGCGCTATAGCGGCGGGGATGCGGCACAGTTCAGCGGCGAGCTGGCGGAGATCCTCACCGATATCACTGAAATCAGCCAGGTCTCCTCGGAGGCCCTGGAGGATAACGAGGAAGAGGAACAGTCTTACGCGGAATTAGTCGAATACTTGCGGGTCGGGGTCATGCTGTTTTGCGAAACCCTGCGCGCCGGTAAAGGCGCCAATGCATCGAAACTTGTCCATTAATTAAATTGATTATTCGTCTGCTGATATGAACAAACAGGAATTTGCACATCGTCGTAAACACCTGATGCAGCTCATGGGCGACAGCGGGGTGGCCATTCTGCCGGCGGCGCCGATGCGCCTGCGCAATCGCGACTCCGAGTATCATTACCGCCCGGACAGCGACTTTTATTATTTGACCGGGTTTCCCGAACCCGAGGCAGTGGCAGTGCTGATCCCCGGGCGCAAGCATGGCGAGTACGTGTTGTTCTGCCGGGAGCGTAACCCGGATATGGAAACCTGGACCGGCAAGATGGCGGGACAGGAAGGGGCGGTGGCGGATTACGGTGCCGATGATTCGTTTCCTATCGACGATATCGACGACATTCTGCCCGGCATGCTGGAGAACAAACAGCGTGTCTATTACACCATGGGGACGCATCCCGATTTCGATCAACGCCTGATCGGCTGGGTCAACAGCCTGCGCAAGCAATCGCGTGCCGGTATTCACACCCCGGGGGAATTCGTCTCCCTCGATCATTTGTTGCATGACATGCGTCTGATCAAGAGCGGCAAGGAGATCAAGGCCATGCAAACCGCGGCCAGGATCTCCGCACGCGCGCACTGTGCCGCCATGCAGGCCTGCAAACCCGGCATGAAGGAATACGAGATTGAAGCCACCCTGATGCACAGTTTCATGCAACAAGGAGCAAGGTTTCCCGCATACAACTCTATCGTTGGTGGCGGTGCCAATGGTTGTACCCTGCACTACACCGATAATAATGCCGTACTCAAAGACGGTGACCTGCTGTTGATTGATGCTGGCGCGGAATACGAGTATTACGCCTCCGATATTACCCGCACCTTTCCGGTTAACGGTAAATACAGCACGGCCCAGCGCGCTGTGTATGAACTGGTGCTGGAGGCGCAGCATGCCGCCATCGAACAGGTCCGCCCCGGCAAACACTGGAACGAACCGCATGAGGCGGCGGTGGAGGTGCTCACCGACGGTCTGCTCAAGCTGGGTATCCTGAAAGGCACGAAAAAGACGGCAATCAAGAATGAGAGTTATAAGCCCTACTATATGCACCGCACCGGCCACTGGCTGGGCATGGACGTGCACGATGTCGGCGATTACAAAGTCGCAGATGAGTGGCGTGTGTTCGAGCCGGGCATGGTGCTGACCGTCGAGCCCGGTCTATATCTGCCGGCCACGCACAAACGCCTGGCAAAAAAATGGTGGAACATTGGCATTCGGATCGAGGATGATGTCCTGGTGACCAAAACCGGTTGCGAAGTATTGACCAGTGGCGTTCCCAAGTCGCCGGATGACGTTGAGGCATTGATGGCAGGTTAAGCATGGACGATTCCGTCTACGACATCGCGATTGTGGGCGGGGGCATGGTCGGGATCAGCCTGGCCATTGCCCTCGGCCGGATGACGCCGGCACCGCGAGTTGTCCTGATTGAAGCCCAGGATTACGCGAAGAGCCTGCCGCCCAGTTTCGATGCCCGCACCATCGCCTTATCCTACAGCAGCCGCCAGATTTTCGAAGGCCTGACGTTGTGGCCAGCCTTGCAGACGCAGGGTGTCACGCCAATCAAAACCATTCACATCTCCGATCGCGGCCATGCCGGGATCACGCACCTGCAAGCCAGCGAACAACAGGTCGATGCCCTGGGGTATGTCGTCGAGAATCGATTGCTGGGGCAGGTCTTGTATCAGGGACTGCAGGCGCTCGCACATGTGCAGGTATTGACGCCTGCGGAATTGCGCTCGATGTCTTTGGGCAGTCGTTACGCCGAACTGCACGGCGAGCATAAAGGCCAGCCGTTTGCACTGCGGACGAAACTGGTGGTGGCCGCCGACGGCACCCATTCCTTTGTACGCCAGCACCTCGGTGTGGAACAGCGCCACTGGGATTACAGACAATCCGCCGTGATAGCCAATATCGCCTGCGATCGTCCGCATCACAACATTGCCTACGAACGTTTCACCAGTAATGGTCCGATGGCACTGCTACCCCTGAACGGTATGGATGACACACCGCACCGTTACGGACTGGTCTGGACTGTTCCCACGGCACAGGTGGAGGCGGTAATGAGTCTCAGCGACGATGAGGTCGCGATCAAGTTACGCGAATACCTGGGGTCGCGTGTCGGTAATTTTATTCGCATCGGACAACGCCATGCCTATGCGCTGGGCCATACCCAGATACGCGAACATGTGCGGCATCGCCTCGCCTTCATCGGTAATGCCGCGCATATCTTGCACCCGGTCGCGGGCCAGGGCTTCAATCTCGGTTTGCGTGATGTGGCTGCCCTGGCGCAGGTGATCCAGGCGGCCATGAGTTCAAATCAGGACCCTGGTGACTTGAGTTGCCTGCAAGCCTATGCCCAGTGGCGGCGGCGTGATCTGATCCAGACCTCCCTGTTTACCGATTCGCTGGTGCGCGTGTTCTCCACCGACTTTCCGCCCTTGGTGGTCGCGCGTAACCTGGGTCTGTTCGCGATGGAATGTTTTGCACCTTTGCGCAAGCGTCTGACCCGTCATGCCATGGGTTATGTCGGCAGGGCATCCCTGTTGGCGAGAGGGCTGGGACTATGAGCGAACAGCAGCAATTCGATGTTGCCATTATCGGTGGCGGGATGGTGGGCGCGACCTTGGCCCGTGCCCTGGCGCACACGCGCCTGCGTGTCGCCCTGATTGAGCCGCAGCCGCAGGAAACTGCGCCTAGCGATACCTTGTTTGATCTGCGCGTCAGCGCCATTACCCGTGCCTCTCAGCGGATGTTTGAAACGCTGGGGGTGTGGGAGGGGATGGTGGCACGGCGCGTGTCGCCGTTCCGTGAGATGCATGTATGGGAGGCACAGGGCAAGGAGATCCATTTCGATAGCGCGGACCTCAGCGAGCCCTATCTGGGCCATATCATCGAAAACAGCGTGATCACCGCCAGCCTGTACGACGGGATCGCGCAGCAGGCAAACCTGCACTGTGTCTTCGGGCGGCGTGGTCGCGAGCTTGTGCAGACACAAAACGGTTGGCAGCTACAACTGGATAACGGCGCGATGCTGGAGGCAACACTCCTGGTCGGTGCCGATGGCAGCCGCTCCTGGCTGCGGCAACAGGTAAACATTGCGGTGCGCGGCTGGGACTACGATCACGCGGCGGTGGTGACCTATGTCAAGACCGAGAAGCCGCACCAGGCGACGGCGTGGCAACGCTTCGTGAATAAAGGCCCCCTGGCATTTTTACCGCTGAGCGACGGTTACAGCTCCATTGTGTGGTCCACGCAGCCGGACAATGCCAAACGTCTGTGTGAGTTATCCTCCGCGGAGTTTGCGCAAGAGCTGACACTGGCCTTTGCCGCGCGGTTAGGCAATGTTGAAGAGGTCGGTCCGCGCGCCATGTATCCGCTACGTTTTTTAATGGCGGACCAGTACGTCAAGGAAGGCATCGCCCTGGTGGGTGATGCGGCGCACACCATGCACCCCCTCGCCGGGCAGGGCGTGAACCTCGGGCTGCTCGATGCTGCGGCCCTGGCCGAGGTATTGCACGCTGCCGTGAAGGCACGGCGTTCGATCGCATCCCTGCAAACCCTGCGTCGCTACGAACGCTGGCGTCGCAGCGAAAACCTGAACATGCTGGTGATGGTCGATCAGATCCAGCGCCTGTTTGGTAACGAACAACCTGGCTTGCGCTGGCTGCGTACGACAGGTATGGGCATCGTCGGCCGTATGCCGATCGTGAAAGACGAAATTATCGAGCATGCCATGGGAAATCGGGGCGACCTGCCTGCCCTGGCAAGAGGCATTGGCTAGTGTTATTTATTTTCGCTGGTAGGCCTTTTTAGTTTCTTCTGTCGTCTTGCCGCTAAGGCGAAATGTTTTGTAAAACTGTTAAACAAACCACTCATTCCATCCGAATAAGGCTTTGTCACCAGCCCCGGTTTTCCTGTATCTTTTGCGTCCAACAACTGCATAAGAACCCGGATACATGGGCATACTCAATACAGCAGCGTTGCTGATCACCCTGGCGGCCCTGTTCAGTTATCTGAACTACCGTTTCGTGCGTCTGCCCAACACTATCGGCATCATGATCATTTCGCTGTTGATGTCCGTGGTGTTGCTGCTCCTGGGAAAGCTGGGCTGGACCGATTTAATCTTTTATACCAACAAGGTTCTGCGCAGCATCGATTTTCACGAGACCCTGATGAAGGGTATGTTGAGTTTTCTGCTGTTTGCCGGCGCCCTGCATGTCAATCTCAATGACCTGCGCCAGCAGAAGGGCGTCATTATCATCCTTGCCACCGTCGGTGTGCTGATGTCCACGTTTCTGATCGGCAGCCTGTCCTGGCTGGTGTTGCGTGCGCTGAATATCCATTTCGAGTTTGTTTACTGTCTGCTGTTCGGGGCGCTGATTTCACCGACGGATCCAATTGCCGTGCTCGGCATTCTCAAACGGGCGCGCGTGCCCAAGTCGCTGGAGACCAAGATCAGCGGCGAGTCCTTGTTTAACGACGGCATGGGTGTGGTGGTGTTTCTGGTGTTATACGCCCTGGCCACTGGCGGCGATATGAGTACCGCGGATATCAGTCTGTTACTTGCGGAAGAGATCATTGGCGGGATTGTCTTTGGTCTCGCGTTGGGTGCCGGCGTGTATTACCTGCTCAAGGACGTCGACAATTATCAGCTGGAAGTGTTGCTTACTCTGGCGCTGGTGATGGGCGGCTACGCCCTGGCGCATACGCTGCACATCTCCGGTCCGCTGGCCGTGGTGGTGGCTGGGCTGTTCATCGGGAATCATGGCCGTATGCTGGCGATGTCGGAGAAGACCCGGGCGCATCTGGATACCTTCTGGGAGTTGATCGATGAGATCCTCAATGCGGTATTGTTTGTTCTCATCGGCCTGGAAGTGTTGCTCCTCGCCATTCGCAGTGAGTACTTCCTCGCGGCCCTGGCTATCATGCCGCTGGTCCTGTTCGCGCGATTTGTCAGTGTGGGCCTGCCGATCCTGGCGATGTCCCGCTTTCGCCAGTTTACCCCCGGGGTCATCCAGGTCATGACCTGGGGTGGTCTGCGTGGCGGGATCTCCGTGGCCCTGGCCCTGTCGCTCCCGTTTGGGACAGAGCGCGACGTGATCCTCGCGATCACCTATGCGGTTGTAATATTTTCTATCATTATTCAAGGGCTTACGATTTCGCGCCTGGTGGACGAGATCCGCTGAAGCCGGCCAGCCCACTTATATATATAGGCGGCTCGGGTCTGCGGCAGAATAGCCGGGTATCAGACTCGGATACCTGTACCCAGAAACATCCGATTTTCCATTAACTTATTGATTTCAAAGCATCTAATCTTCGACTGGCAATTCCCAAAAGGCCCCAGTAAACTTGGCGGCGCAACGAGAAGTGTGGGGGAGAGACCTGGTTGTCCTCGTTGATAAACCAGGCGCCGAAGGCGCAACGCGCTCGGAATCGCTCAGGCAAAAGGACCGCACACCCGAAGATCGTTGTCTCTGGAGAGAGCTGACCCCATACGCTATGGGGCAGACACCGAAGGGGCCAAGCTCTCAGGTGACCGGACAGAGGGGCGACACAAGCTGATCGAACACGTCAGCTTGTGTCGCCCTTTTTTATGGTCCAGTGAAATATGGGGGTAGGAAGAGATGACCGAGCTACCGGTATTTGATTTTTCAGATGAATCCAATTGTGGGCGCATGCCGGAGTGGATCCGTCAGGCCTTTGGCTCACAGGATTACGCACACACGACCCGTACCCTGACGCAATATGCCCTGAACACGGTCTGTGTCGAGGCGCGTTGTCCCAATCGCGGCGAATGCTGGAGTCGCGGTACGGCCACCTTTATGTTGCTGGGTGATACCTGTACGCGCGCCTGCGGTTTTTGTGCGGTGAAGACGGGCAAACCCGGCGGCCTCGATCTGGACGAACCACGACGTGTGGCAGAGGCCGTTAAGGCCATGGGGCTGGATTATGTGGTCCTCACCTCGGTGAACCGGGATGACCTCCTGGACGGCGGTGCGCAGATCTTTGCCGATACCCTTATCGCCCTGCGTGATGACAACCCGCAGATCAAACTCGAACTGCTCACCCCGGATTTTCATCGCAGTCAACAACATGCGCTTGAACTGATGTTTCACACCTTGCAGGAATTACCGGGCGAGCACTTTCTCGTCTGGGGCCACAATGTCGAAACCGTGCCGCGTTTGTATAAACGTGTGCGCAAGGGCTCCGATTACCAGCGCTCACTGGATCTGCTCGCGGGCGCGGCTGCGCATCACGGCATAGAGACGAAATCGGCGTTAATGCTGGGGCTGGGCGAGACCGCAGCGGAAGTTGAAACCGTGTTGCAGGACCTGGCGCGCGCCGGTGTGAAACGCGTTGCCCTGGGGCAATACCTGCGGCCCACACGCTATCACCTGCCGGTGGTCGAATACATCAGCCCCGGGCAGTTCGCCGAATACGAAACAATGGCAAATGAATTAGGCTTTCGCTGGGTCAAGGCCGGCGCCATGGTGCGTTCGTCTTACCACGCTGAAGATTAAGGAAAGGAAAATTACTCAATGGGAAACCGCACACCCCTGTACGACACGCATCTCAAGTACAAAGCCAAGATCGTCGACTTCGGCGGCTGGGACATGCCCTTGCATTATGGCTCGCAACTGGAGGAACACCATCACGTGCGCAAGAGCGCCGGGATGTTTGATGTCTCGCACATGACGATTGTCGACCTGCACGGTGCGCGCATTCGTGATTTCTTGCGCTATCTGTTGGCAAACAATGTGGATCGCCTGAAGCAGACCGGCAAGGCCCTGTATTCCTGCATGCTGAACGAGCAGGGTGGCGTGATCGATGATCTGATCGTGTATTTCATCGACGACGCGTTTTTCCGCATGGTGGTGAATGCCGCCACCCGCGATAAGGATCTGGCCTGGATTACCCGGCATGCCAAGACATTCGATGTCAGCGTGAACGTGCGTGATGACCTGGCCATGATCGCGGTGCAGGGTCCGCAGGCGCGCGACAAGGCCCACGCGGTCCTGTCCACGGCGGCGGCGTCGGCGGCGAAGGACCTGGGTCCGTTTTTCATGGCGATTGTCGGTGACTGGGCCGTGGCGCGCACCGGCTATACCGGGGAAGACGGTTACGAGATCATGTTACCGACGCAGGAGGCGCCTGGGTTCTGGGACAAACTGGCGGACGCCGGCGTACATCCCTGCGGGTTGGGGGCACGCGATACCCTGCGCCTGGAAGCGGGCATGAATCTATACGGCACGGACATGGATGAAACCACCACGCCGCTGGAATCCGGTTTGACCTGGACAGTGGCCTGGGAACCTGAAGATCGTGACTTCATCGGACGTGCCGCTATCAGCGCGCAAAAGCAGGCCGGCATCAAACGCAAGTTCGTCGGATTATTGCTGGAAGACAAAGGCGTCTTGCGCAATCATCAGAAAGTGCTGGTGGATGGCCTGGAGGCGGGCGAGATCACCAGCGGCAGTTTTTCACCGACCCTGGGCAAGGCGATTGCCTTTGCGCGTGTGCCGGCGTCAATTGGAGATCACGCGCGTGTGGACATCCGTGGCAAACACGTCGAGGTGAAAGTAGTGAAACCGCCGTTCGTCAGAAACGGCAAAGCCTGTTTTTAGTGTGTCGAAAAATTTTTTCCGGGAGAGAGACATGAGCAACGTACCATCCGAATTACTCTATACCAAGTCCCACGAATGGGTGCGCCGCGAATCCGACGGCACCGTCACGATCGGCATTACCCATCATGCGCAAGAGCTGCTCGGCGATCTGGTCTTCGTCGAGACGCCGGAAGTCGGCAGCAACTTCGACGCCGGTGATGATTGCGCGGTCGTGGAATCCGTGAAGGCCGCCTCCGATGTGTATGCACCGATCAGCGGCGAAGTTGTCGAGAGCAACGAATTGCTGGCCAATGCGCCGGAGACCATCAACTCCGAACCTTATGGCGATGGCTGGATCTTCCGGCTCAAGCCCAGTGATGCAGCGGAACTGGAAGAGTTGATGGATGCGGATGCCTACAGCGAACAAATCGCGGCAGAGGATTGAAAGCTACTGCGCTTGCCATGACTACGTTGCAAAAGGATCTCGAAATGCTCATTGACTACTGTGTCAACTCCGCTTTCTCGACCTTTTGCGCCTTGTCCTGGCTGCGCTCGTGACGCTTTCAGAAAATTTAAGCAGCCTAATGCAAATCATTTGGATATTAAATTAACGAGATAACCTAAATGCCGTTTATTCCGCACACTGAAGACGAAGTCAAAGAGATGCTCAACGCCATTGGCGTATCTGCTATCGAGGATCTGTTTGATGAGATTCCCGCGAACCTGCGTGCCAAGGGCCTGAACAACGTGCCGCCGGGCATGAGTGAAATGGATGTCGCGCGCTTGATGCGCGAACGTGCCGGCGAGGATGAGCGCACACTGTGCTTTGCCGGGGCCGGTGCCTATGAGCATCATATTCCGGCGGCGGTGTGGGAGCTGACCACGCGCGGCGAGTTTTACTCCGCGTATACGCCATATCAGGCTGAGGCCTCACAGGGGACGCTACAGCTCCTGTATGAATACCAGACCATGATGGCGGGTCTCACCGGCATGGATGTCTCCAATGCCTCCCTGTACGACGGAGCGTCTTCCCTGGCGGAGGCAATCCTGATGGCGGTGCGCGCCAATCGCAAATCCAAGAGTAAACGCATTTTGATCCCGCGCACGGTGCACCCGCGCTATCGCGCCGTCGCGCATACCATCGTGCATCATCAGGGCATCGTGCTCGAAGAACTCGCCTTCGATCAAGAAGGTGGCCATCTCGACATGAACAGCCTGCCGGCGGAACCCGGTGATTTCACCGCACTGGTGATCCCCTATCCGAATTTCTTCGGTGTGCTCGAAGAGGTGGATGCACTTACCGATTGGGCGCACAAACACAATGCGCTGGTGATCGCCGTGATCAATCCCATGGCGCTGGCCCTGCTCAAACCGCCAGGGCAGTGGGGTGAGAACGGTGCCGACATCGTGTGCGGTGACGGGCAACCCATGGGCGCGCCCCTGTCTTCGGGCGGACCGTATTTCGGCATCATGTGTTGCCGTCAGGATTACGTACGGCAAATGCCGGGCCGCTTGATTGGTGCCACGACCGACCTGGAGGGCAAGCGCGGTTTTGCCCTGACCTTGCAGGCGCGCGAACAGCATATCCGCCGTTCCAAGGCAACGTCCAACATCTGCACCAATCAGGGCCTGTTAGTGACCGCGGCGACGATCTTCATGAGCCTGCTGGGGCCGCAGGGTCTGCAACAGGTGGCGGCGGCCTCGCACAGCAATACGCGCAAGCTCATCGATGCCCTCGGCAAGGTGGCGGGTGTGCGTAAATGTTTTAACCGTCCGTATTTCCACGAAGCGGTGTTTGAATTCGACCTGCCGGTGGCGGAAGTCCTGCGTGCCTTGTCGGCGCAAGGTATCGTCGGCGGCGTGTCCTTGGCGCAGGATTATCCGGAGCTGGGAAATGCGTTGCTGGTGTGTGCCACCGAAACCAAAACCGAAAGCGATATCGCCGCCTATGCGGATCATATAGCGCGGATCGCGACACGCCTGCAGGCAAGCAAGTGCCCTGTGCAACCGAAAATGCGTTGAACCTGAAAGACAACCGAAGGAGCAAAATCATGGCTACGATTACTTTGCAAGGAAACAAGATCAACACCAACGGTGAACTGCCCAAGGTCGGCGCCGCGGCGCCGGCGTTCCATCTTACCAACAAGGACCTGGCCGATGTCGGTCTCGGCGATTTCAAGGGCAAGAAGAAACTGCTGAATATCGTGCCCAGCCTGGATACCCCGGTATGCGCCACCTCCACCAAGAAATTCAACGAAGCCGCAGGCAAACATCCCAATGCCGTCATGCTGATGATCTCCGCTGACCTGCCGTTCGCGATGTCACGTTTCTGCGGCGCGGAGAACACGGACAAGGTGGTCACGCTGTCCATGATGCGTAACAAGAACTTCGCCAAGGACTACGGTGTCCTGATTCAGGACGGTCCGCTGGCGGGGATCACTGCGCGTGCCGTCATCGTCGTGGATGAAAACGACAAGGTCGTGTACACCGAACTGGTGCCCGAGATTGCGCAGGAACCCAATTACGACAAAGCAATCGCGGCATTGAAATAACTTAATCCGTAAATTTTGTTAGCAGGATAAAACCGTATGTTGATTTTCGAACACTCCAGACCCAACCGCGTCAATACTGCGCAGGTGCCGCGTAACGCCGAAAGCGTGGATGACATTCCACCGGCGTATTTGCGTACGAGCGCCTTGCCCTTGCCGGAGGTGTCGGAGATGCAGGTGGTGCGGCATTACACCCGTCTGTCGCAAAAGAACTTTTCCATCGACACCCAGTTTTATCCGCTCGGTTCCTGCACCATGAAATACAACCCGCGTGGTTGTAACACGCTGGCCATGTTGCCGGGTTTTGTGCAGCGCCATCCGTACAGTCCGGACAACATGAGCCAGGGATTCCTGGCGTGCATGTACGACCTGCAGGAGATGCTCAAGGACGTGACCGGCATGAAGGGTGTGTCGCTGGCACCGATGGCGGGCGCCCAGGGCGAGTTTGCCGGGGTGGCCATGATTCGCGCCTATCACGATGCGCGGAATGATCATGCCCGCACCGAGATCCTGGTCCCGGATGCGGCGCACGGCACCAACCCGGCCACTGCGACCATGTGCAACTATGAAGTCAGGGAGATCCCGACCGATGCGCAGGGCGACGTGGATCTCGAGGCATTGCGCGCGGCGGTCGGCCCGCACACCGCCGGGATCATGCTGACCAACCCGTCCACCCTCGGCGTGTTCGAGCGCAAGATCAAGGAGATCGCCGGTATCGTGCACGAGGCCGGCGGCCTCTTGTATTACGACGGCGCCAATCTCAACGCGATCCTCGGCAAGGTGCGTCCCGGCGATATGGGTTTCGACGTGATCCACATGAACCTGCACAAGACCTTTTCCACGCCGCACGGCGGCGGTGGTCCGGGGGCCGGTCCGGTTGGCGTGAGCGAACGCCTGTTGCCGTACTTGCCGGTGCCGATCGTGGCCAAAGAGGGTGATGGGTATCGCGTGCTGGATGAACAGGATCGGCCGCAGACCATGGGCCGCCTGTCCACCTTCATGGGCAATGCCGGTGTCTTGCTGCGCGCCTATGTCTATGCGCGTATTCTCGGCCGTGAGGGCATGGTACGCGTCGCTGAATACGCCACGCTCAATGCCAATTACATGATGGCGCGTTTGAAAGAAGCCGGGTTCGATATGGCGTACTCAAAACGGCGTGCGACTCACGAGTTTATTTTGACCCTGAAGAAACAGGCCAAGGAACTGCACGTCAGTGCCATGGATTTCGCCAAGCGTCTGCTCGATTACGGTTTTCATGCGCCGACCACGTATTTCCCGTTGCTGGTGCCGGAGTGTCTGCTGATTGAACCGACCGAGACCGAGGCGCGTGAGGCGCTCGACGGGTTTATCGAGGCCATGATCGCCATCCTTGCCGAGGCCAAGAGTTCACCGGAAACCGTCACCGGCGCACCGCATACGATGCCGGTGCGGCGTCTGGATGATGTGAAGGCGGCTAAGGAATTAAACTTGGTTTGGAAAAGCTGAATCACTGTTCTGAAATTTATCTTCATAAAATTGAAGAGGAAAGGGCAGTGTCTGCGAGGACGCGCGGTGAATACATCCCTGTACGCTCGGCAGCAGCATCCCTGCTGCTGACGGTCCTCGCAAACACTGCCCTTTCCTCGAGGTGATTTTAAAATCGGGATATATTAGGCGGATTCAAAATCATCTCTGAATCTCTTCTGATTTTCCGATATCATACGAGCCCTCATAAGAAACTGAACCAATCAGGCATGCATTTATGGCAAAACCCGGCGCTACTGGATTGACCCGCATCATTCACGCCTTTGGCTATTCCATGAAGGGTATGCGCGCGGCGCTGCAACATGAGTCTGCCTTCCGGCAGGAAGCGGCCTTGTTCGTAGTCTTGTTGCCGGCGGCGTTCTGGCTGGGGCAGTCGTGGTTGCAATATATTTTACTGATCAGCAGTCTGCTGCTGGTCCTGATCGTGGAACTGCTCAACTCCGCGGTCGAGGCCGTGGTGGATCGCATCGGCAATGAACACAACGAACTGGCCGGCCGCGCCAAGGATATGGGTTCGGCAGCCGTGTTTATTTCATTGGGCAATGTAATGTTCATCTGGGCGGTGATCGCCTACCTGCGTTTTTGGCATTAAGGGGAAAAGCATGTCAGCACTTATCTGTGGTTCATTCGCCTATGACACCATCATGGTGTTTCACGATCAGTTTAAAAATCATATCCTGCCGGACAAGGTGCATATCCTCAATGTTTCCTTTCTGGTGCCGGACATGCGCCGTGAATTCGGTGGTTGCTCAGGCAACATCGCCTATAACCTGAAACTGCTCGGTGGTGATCCCCTCCCGATGGGCACGGTGGGGACCGACTTTGCGCCTTATGCGCAGTGGATGGATATGCACAAGATCCCGCGTACCTATGTGCGTGAAGTGGAGGGCACGTATACTGCGCAGGCCTTTATTACCACCGATCGCGATGACAACCAGATCACCGCCTTCCATCCCGGTGCGATGAATCACGCCCACCTCAACAGCGTGCGCGATGCCAGGGGCGTGAAGCTGGGTATCGTGTCGCCTGATGGCCGCGACGGGATGTTGCAACACGCCACGGATTTTGCCGATAGCGGTATCCCGTTTATCTTCGACCCGGGTCAGGGCCTGCCCATGTTCGGCGGTGAAGAGCTGATGGACTTTATTGAGAAGGCGACCTGGGTCGCGCTCAATGACTACGAGGCACAACTGGTACAGGAGCGCACCGGCAAGAGTCCGCACGAACTGGCGGAGCATGTGGACGCGCTGATCATCACCCGTGGCGGTGAAGGTTCGGTGATCTACGCCAAGGACAAGCGTCATGAGATCCCGACGGCGAAACCGGGCTCCGTCAATGACCCCACCGGCTGCGGCGATGCCTACCGTGCGGGGCTGTTATACGGCCTGATGAACGATATGGACTGGGAGACCACCGGCCGAATCGCTGCCCTGATGGGTGCCATCAAGATCGAAAAGCACGGCACCCAGAATCACACGTTCACCCGCGACGAGTTTTTGGAGCGGTTTAATCAGAGCTTCGGTTATAAGATTTAAATACGTGTCTCTCAATATAAAGCATGTAAGGTGATGTGACTTGCTGCTTTAGGACTCGCGGTGAATACATCCCTGTACGCTCATATGCCGCGTCCATGCGGCATATGGTCCTAAATCAGCAAGACACATCACCTACTCATACCATCTTGAGTATCGAAAATCTTGTTTAGAGTGATTGATTCCCGGTGCTTGTATCAGAATCACAACCAAGACTGGCATAGGACTGCCATGCTTCGCGCAGGATCTGCACTCCGCCGCGCGCGACGACCAGTGCAATGATAAACCCGATGATCAAATCCGGGGTGCGCGAGCCGGTGACGTAGACCAGTGCCCCGGCGAGAATCACGCCGATATTCGCCAGCACGTCATTGGTGGAAAAGATCCAGCTGGCGCGCATGTGGACCTCGCCATCGCGATGTTTCGCCAGCAGCGCCAGACAACCCAGATTCGCCAACAAGGCGACCACGGATACGCCCATCATCAACAGTCCGAACGGTTCGCTGCCGAGGAAATAGCGGCGAATCACATCGATCACAACCACCACAGCAAGCGCAATTTGCAAGACACCGCTGATACTGGCGGCGTGGGTCTTGGCCCGCAAGGTGCGAGCGACGGCATATAATCCGATGCCGTAAACCCCGGCGTCGGCCAGCATGTCCAGCGAGTCTGCAATAAGCCCGGTGGATTGCGCCAGCCAGCCAATGACGAACTCAAGCAGGAACATCACGGCGTTGATGGCAAGCAACTGCCAGAGGACTTTTGACTCCGCGCGATTCTTGATCTCGATGTCGCCGCAACCGCAAGCTGACATGGGTTACCTCACCGGTTCTGTGCCAACTGCGCAATCAATGCCTTCACGTCCGCCACGGGCGCGAGACATTGCATGCCGCTACAAACATAGGCGCGGTCGCCGTGCTCAGCGGGTTTACGCTCACCTAACAGGCCGGGCAAACCGCTCTCCGTTGCAGGAATAATAAAGCACAGGCGTCGCGGCGCGTAGTGCGTGCTGATGGCCTGTCGCCATTGTCCATCCTCGTCATTGCCGCGGATGACGATCAACTGCGGTGGATACAGGTATTCTTCCAATGCCTGCAAAAACGCTGCATGGGCATAGGCAGCCTGTTCGATATGATCCCAGGCGCAGCGCAGGGCGCGTTCGGCACTGTCGAGGTAGCGCTGTTCACCCAGCAGGTGGCCCAAGCGCGCCAGGGCCAGCGTTGCAATGGCGTTGCCGGCGGGGATGGCCTCGTCCATGAAATTTTTCGGACGCTGGATCAGCGTCTCGTGGTCGTGCGCAGTGAAATAAAATCCGCCGTGTTGCTGGTCTTCGAAATGCGTGAGCATGGCCTCGGCCAGGGCAATAGCAAACTCGAGATCAGATGTCCGCCACTTTGCCTGTAGCAAATGCATCAGGCCGTCCAGCATAAAGGCATAGTCGTCGAGATAGGCCATGAGGTGCGCCTTGCCGTCTTTATACGTCGCGAGCAGGCGGCCATCAACGAACAGGGTCTCGCGTATAAAATCCACGGCCCGTTGTGCCGAGTGCAGATACTCATCATTATCGAGATAGCGCGCGGCGCAGGCCATGCCCTTGATCATCAGGCCGTTCCAGCTGGTCAGGATCTTATCGTCACGGCCGGGACGCACGCGTTGTTCGCGTGCAGTAAATAATTTCTCGCGTGCGCTGATCAACAGCCGGGTTGCGTCCTCGGCACTAAGTTTGATTTCCTTGGCGACGTCGGCGAGGTCCTCGAAGATATGCAGGTGCCAGTGACCTTCGAAATTCGCTGAACGATCGAGTCCATATATCCGTGCGGTGACGGCATACTCCTGTTCGCTCAACAGCGCTTTTACCTGTTTTGGCGTCCACACATAAAACCTGCCTTCCTCGCCTTCGCTGTCGGCGTCCAGCGTGGAATAGTAACCTCCTTCAGGCGATTGCATCTCGCGCATGACCCATTGCGCGGTTTCCTCGCTGATGCGTTTGAACACGGCATCACCGGTGGCCGCGTAGGTTTCGCTGTACAGGGCGAGCAGGGGGCCGTTGTCGTACAGCATTTTTTCGAAGTGCGGGATCATCCAGTAGTCGTCGACGGAATAACGGCAGAAGCCGCCACCCAGTTGATCGTAGATCCCGCCGGAGGCCATGGCGTGCAGGGTCATGTGCAACATGTGCAAGGCCTCTTTATCTTCGCGGCCGTGGGCGCGGGTGCCGGCCCAGTGATGCAGGAGGCGTTCGAGATTGGTGGGGTGAGGAAACTTGGGCGCCTTGCCGAAACCGGCATACTGCGCATCGAATTGTTGTGCCAATTGTTTGCGCGCCTGATCCAGCGGTGCGGCATTGAGGCTGGCGTTCGTCTGGCCTGATTGGGCCAGGCTGCCCAAGGCATGCAACATGGAAGCGTTTTGCGTTTCGATCTGATCGCCGTGCTCACGATAAAAATCATGTACCCGTGTCAGGATGTCTTTAAAGGCGGGCAGGCCATGGCGCGGACTCACCGGGAAATAGGTCCCGGCAAAAAACGGGATGTGATCGTCCGGCGTCAGGATCATGGTCAGCGGCCAGCCGCCGCCGCGCTGATTCAACAGTTGATGCGCGGTCTGGTAAATCTTGTCGAGGTCGGGACGTTCTTCCCGGTCCACCTTGATATTGATATAGAGTTCATTCATCACCCTGGCGGTGGCGGGGTCCTCGAAGGATTCATGCGCCATGACGTGACACCAGTGACAGGCGGAATAACCGATGGACAACAGGATCAATTTGTCCTGCTCGCGCGCCAGCCGCAGGGCTTCTTCGCACCAGGGCCACCAGTCCACCGGGTTGTGTGCGTGTTGCAACAGGTAGGGACTGGTTTCGCGTATGAGATGATTGGTATGAGTTGTACTGGACATAGTAGTGGCATCTTAACAAGCCGGCTGTGCAGGTGACAGTGCAAAACAGCGGCGGTGCCGCAAATATATTTGCGATATACTTTCAAGCTGCAGGGTCATTCATTGACTCAGATTTCCAGACAAGGTTCGGTTACCTGTATGCAGAATAGCAATCCTTCATTACCGCGTTTGCGTTTGAAAAAATCCGAAGACAAACGCTTGCGCGCAGGACATTTGTGGATTTACAGCAACGAAGTGGATACGCACCACACACCGTTAAAACAGTTTGGTGCGGGCGAGTGTGTCACCCTGGAAAATGCGCAAGGCAAACCGCTGGCCAGTGCGTACATCAATCCCAACAGCCTGATCTGTGCGCGGGTCTATAGCCGCCGACCGGATCAGCCACTGGATGAAAACCTCATTACACAACGCCTGCAACAGGCACTGGCCTGGCGGCAACGGGTGTATGCCAAACCGTTTTATCGCCTGTGCTATGGCGAGAGCGATTTCCTGCCCGGCGTGGTGATCGATCGTTATGGAGATTATTGCGTTGTACAGTTGACGACGGCGGGCGCGGAACAGTGCAAGACGGCGATTCAGTCTGCCTTGCAGACTATCCTGTCACCCAGGGGGATCGTGTTGCGTAACGACAGCAGCACGCGTGAACTGGAAGGCCTGCCGTTATACAGCGAAGTGCTTGCAGGCGAAGTGCCAGACGCGCTGGCCATCGAAGAGAACGAGACAAACTTTTTTGCCTTACCCCTGAGCGGGCAGAAGACCGGCTGGTTTTACGATCACCGCAGCAACCGTAAACAACTGCAGGATTACGCCAGAGGTAAGCGCATCCTCGATGTCTTCAGTTACTCCGGCGCCTGGGGGATGGCGGCACTCACCGCCGGTGCCGCACATGCGAGTTTTGTCGATGCCTCAGCACCCGCGCTGGAGTATGTCACGCGGCATGCGCAGTTGAATAATGTCGGCGATCGCATTGCGACGCACAAAGGTGATGCCTTCGAGGTACTGAACAGCCTGCAACAGGCAGGGCAGCGCTTCGATATCGTTGTGGTGGATCCTCCCGCCTTCGTCAAACGCCGCAAGGACCTGGCCGCGGGGTTGCGGGCGTATTATGAGATCAACCGTCTGGCCTTGGCCCTGCTTAATGCCGATGGTCTGCTGGTCAGTGCCTCCTGTTCCTATCATGTCAGCGCCGATGACCTGCTCAACGAGGTGCGCAAGGCGGCGCTGCAGTCGCCGTGGGACCTGCAGGTGATTGCCCAGGGCCATCAGGCACCGGATCACCCGATTCATCCCGCCATGCCGGAAACCCGCTATATCAAGGCCTTTTTCTGTCGTGTACTGGAACGCCACTGACATCGGCTTGTCATGACATGAGTTGGCCTGACACGGTATGATGCCGGGTCCTTTTGATGAGTGGATATTGTGATTCATGAATACCAGCGCGTTTGTTGTTAAATTCGATCCGGTTGCATTCCATATCTTCGGCTGGCCGGTGCACTGGTACGGGATCACCTATCTGGTGGGCTTCCTGGTCGGCTGGTGGCTGGCGCGTTATCTGGCGCGGCGGCATCCTGAATGGAAGATCACGCCAGCCCAGGTCGATGACTTGTTGTTTTATGCGGGCATGGGCGTGATTCTGGGCGGGCGCATCGGTTACCTGCTGTTTTACGATATGGGCGCACTTACCCATGAACCTACATTCAAGGATGTGCTGTTGCGCATCATCGCCATCAACCAGGGGGGCATGTCCTTCCACGGTGGTTTCATCGGCGTACTGACCGCCGTCTGGTTTTTCAATCGCAAGTATAAAGTCGGTTATTTCGTGATCATGGATCTCATGGCCATGATCACCCCGGTGGGTCTGGGGGCCGGCCGCATCGGTAACTTCATCAACGGCGAGCTGTGGGGTAAACCCAGTGATGTGCCCTGGGCCATGATCTTTCCACGTTCGGGTTCCGATTTGCCCCGTCATCCCTCGCCCCTGTACGAAATGCTGCTCGAGGGTGTCGTGCTGTTCATCATCCTGTGGTGGTTTGCGCGCAAACCACGGCCGACCATGGCGATCTCCGGCCTGTTTGCCCTGTGCTATGGCAGTTTCCGTATTTTCGTTGAATTCTTCCGTGTCCCCGATGAACAGCTAGGGTATCGGGCGTTTGGCTGGCTGACGCGTGGCATGGAGCTTTCTGCACCCCTGGTTGTTGTGGGAGTGCTACTAATGTGGTATTCGTACCACAAGAGAAATATGCAAAATACCAAAATTTAGCTTTAACTAGCCTAGTGCCGGTGCTATATTTCGTGGGGTTCAACGGGCTGTCATGTGATGGCAGTTGTTGGATTAATTAATAAGTTTCATTCCCTCCCCCATTGGAACAAGGCACCGTAGGCAACTGCGGTGCTATTTTTTTTACCCTCTAGATTTAGTGTGCCACTTGCATGGACTGCTCATGATATAGGGGTTTCGTGCTATCATCCCCGCTTCCAAGCGGTGCTGACGGGGGGCGCATGCAACAATATCTGGATCTGATGCGGCATGTACGGGGCCACGGTGTCCGCAAGGATGATCGCACCGGTACCGGTACCCTGAGCGTGTTTGGTTACCAGATGCGCTTCGATCTGCAGCAGGGTTTTCCCCTGGTCACCACCAAAAAGCTCCATTTGCGCTCCATCATTCACGAATTACTCTGGTTCCTTAAGGGTGAGACCAATATCCGCTACCTCAAGGAGAATGGGGTCAGCATCTGGGACGAATGGGCCGATGCCGAAGGCAACCTGGGACCGGTATACGGGTCGCAATGGCGTTCCTGGCCGACGGCCGATGGTCGCCAGATCGATCAGATCAGCGAGGTGATCCAACAGATCAAGGCCAATCCGGATTCGCGCCGCTTGATCGTCAGCGCCTGGAACGTCGGCGAGATCGACCATATGGCCCTGCCGCCGTGTCACGCCTTTTTCCAGTTTTATGTCGCCGCCGGCCGCCTGTCCTGCCAGCTCTACCAGCGCAGTGCCGATATCTTTCTGGGCGTGCCGTTTAACATCGCGTCGTACGCCTTGTTGACCATGATGATGGCCCAGGTCACCGGGCTGCAGCCGGGCGATTTTGTCCATACCCTGGGGGATGCGCATCTGTATGTAAACCACCTGGAGCAAACCGACGAGCAGTTGTCGCGCACGCCGTATCCCTTGCCGCAGATGAAACTCAATCCGGCGATCTCCAATATCTTTGATTTCGTGTTCGAGGATTTTCAGCTGGTGGATTACCAAAGCCACCCGCACATCAAGGCGCCGGTTGCAGTTTGACGGTGACGACGCAGTCCAGGCCACGCATCTCCCTGATCGCCGCGATGGCCGAGGATCGCGTTATCGGCATCGAGAACCGTTTGCCCTGGCGGCTGCCGGCAGACATGAAGTGGTTTCGCCTGCATACCCTGGGCAAGCCCATCATCATGGGCCGCAAGACCTACGAGTCTTTCGGTGGCAAACCGCTGCCGGATCGCCTCAACATTGTGATCACCCGTGATACCGCTTATCAGGCGCCCGGTGCGGTAGTGGTGCACGATATCGAACAGGCCATTGCCGCCGCCGGCGCGGTGGCTGAAGTCATGATCATCGGCGGGGCCTCGTTTTACGAACAAATGCTGCCACGCGCCGAACGCATGTATCTCACTTTCGTGCACACACGAGTGGAGGGGGATGCCTGGTTTCCCGCATACGATCCGCAACAGTGGCGTGAACTGGAACGCCACGATCAACCGGCGGATGAGAAAAATCCGTATCCGCATAGTTTTTGTATTTATGAACGTCTTGCGCAGGCGGGCAAGTAAAGACGGACAGCCGGGAAGCCGGCGAGGTTGCGCGTGAGCCTGCTCCGGTTATGGCAAGTAGTGTTGTCTGTTGTCAGTTCGTTGCTGCCGCAACCGGCGGAACGGCGACAAGGGAGTGAGCGTCGTCAGCATCCTGACCGGCGCAGTGAGCCACGCTTCGGGGAGTCAGTACGTTCGCGTCGGCGATGGGAGCGTCGATATAACCGTATCGCTAAATAAAATCATAGGGATTCTTGGCGGCCGCACAGTCGACGCTCCAGAATATCGGCGGGTCAGCCGTCAATTCCAGTGCCGTCAGGCTCCCTCCCCAGACACAACCCGTATCCAGCGCATATATTCCGGGTGCGTGAAACGCGCCGAGGGTCGACCAGTGTCCGAAGACCAGACGTAAGTCTTTACTTGCACGTGCAGGTACGTCGAACCAGGGCAGGTATCTTTCCGGTTGCGTCCCGGGTGCGCCTTTTTCCGAGAGTGCAAGCTTGCCATCCCGTGTGCAATAACGGATGCGGGTAAAGCAATTGCAAATGTAGCGGAGCCGGCGATCGCCGAACAACCACCAGCGCCATTTGCGCGGGCGGTCACCGTACATCACTTTGAGAAATTCGCGGTAGTCATCACTGCGCAGCACCTGCTCCAGTTCTCGCGCGCAGGCCTGTGCCGTATCCAGGTCCCATTGCGGCGATATCCCGGCGTGGACCATGGTATAGCCGAGTGCAGGGTCATGGTGCAGCATGGGTTGTTGCCGCAACCACTCGATCAATTCATGTCGGTCCGGTGCGGCAAGGATCTCTTTCAGATCGGTATCTTTCTTTTTCACGCCGGCATCGACCGCCAGCAGATGCAGGTCATGATTGCCCAGCACGGTGATGGCACGCTCGCCGAGGGATTTTACGAAACGTAGAACGTCCAGTGATTGTGGTCCGCGGTTAACCAGATCGCCCGCGAACCATAAGCTATCCTTGGCCGGATCGAATTGCAGTTTGTCCAGCAGCGCGCGTAAGGCATCGTAGCAGCCCTGAACATCACCGATGGCGTACACAGACATAGCGACGACTAGCGCCCGCTGGTTTTTTGTAGCTGGATCCGGCGAAACCAGCCGCCGGCGATACTGGGTTCGTCATGCAACACCTGTAACTCCGGCGCACTCGGCAGGAGTTCCTCGAACACGACATCGGTGCGGGTTGCGACGTGCCGAATAAAGACATTGAGCAGACGGCGCATCGGTGCGCGTTGGCCGGGTTTCAGAAATTTATCCAGGATCAGAATGCGGCCGCCGGGTTTCACGACACGTGCGGCTTCACTCAGGACTTTGTGGGGCTGGGCGACGACCGCCAGGATCAGATGCAGGATCACGCCGTCGAAGGTGTTATCGGCATAGGGCATCTGCATCACATTGGCGCGGTGCAGATAAATGCGTTGTGAAGGCGTCAGCCGTTGGCGCGCACGGTTTAACATGGCGCTGGTGAGGTCCATTGCGAAGTAGTGTGCATTGTCCGGTAGATACGGTATGTCCAGGCCGGTGCCGACGCCGGCAATCAACACGTGATCGTTATCGTTGGTTTGCAGTGCGCGCAGGCTGTCGCGGCGCATCGGTGCCGTGGCGGCGCTGACGACAGCATCGTAGATCGGGGCGAGGACGGTATAGCTGTGTTGCAGTGCCATGGGACGCTTAGCGGAAGCGGTGCATGACTTAGTGGATCTTGTGCGGCATGGACAGGGTAAACGGCGCAATCGGGCAATCGAATTCCTCACCGTCATCCGCCACCATGTGGTAGCTGCCCTGCATACTGCCTACCGGCGTTTCCAGCATGGTGCCGCTGGTATATTGAAAGCCTTCGCCGGGACGCAGGTAGGGTTGCTCGCCAACCACGCCTTCGCCGCGGACTTCCTGGGTTTTACCGTCGGCATCGGTGATGATCCAGTGCCGGGTCAGCAGTTTGGCCGGCACGCTGCCTTCGTTGCGAATGGTAATGGTGTAGGCGAAGACATAACGCCGGCTGTCCGGATCGGACTGTTCCGGGACATAAGTGGTCTTGACCGAGACCGTCGTATTGTAGGGAGTTGCATCAGACATAAGCACAGTTTACACCTTTCCTGGTGACCACTGTGGGCATTTTACCGCGTTTGCGCCATGCTGCAATCGGGCGCGGCGGCGAGGGATTAATCACGCACTGTTTGCCCGTCCATTCTTGTGCTGTGTAACATAATCGATCGCGGCCGTGACCGCCTTGTGTACCTCGTATTCCATTTGATCGCGTTCCTTGATGGTCATGTAATAGACCATGTCGATATCGTAACGTACGTAGCGCGCCGGCAACTGGTTGAGCGCGACACAGGCCACGTCTTCCAGGAAGTTCGAATCCTTCTCGATGAAATCGGCCTGCACCATGTCGTTGAGACGTTGCAGTACCAGGTGTTCGTAGTAGTTATGGATGTTATCAAAGGCCATGTCGGCACCTCGTTATGAAATCGGCGTTAGTCATTGCGTAGTTTGCCGGTTGGCCGATCGTCTGTCCCGATCAGGCCATGCCGGGCGAGCCATTCCCGGGCGTCTTGCGCATCCTGTTCAAACCAGGCGCGGGCCGAACCCAGGCGGAAACTGTAGCCCCATGCATCCATATCGGCCATCAGGCGTGCCGGGTTTAGGGGTGGCAAGTCCGCCGCAAGCAAGATCTGCAGATAACAGACGGCATTTTCCTCGTCGTAATCGCCGCCGGCATTGGTGTGCAGGCCGGCCCGCCGATCCGCGCTCATGCAGATATAGTGGCAGGCCTCGTGTAACAGGGAATGGGCCGGTGTGTCCGGGCGGACGATGAGGCGGTTGGCAATGAGGCCGGCTTCGCTGTCACCCCAGAAGCTCCCCGGTATGGCCTCGCCGTTGGCAACGATCTCCAGTTGCAACTGATAGCGGTTCAGCACTGCCTGCAACGCTTGCGGTTCCAGTGCGCTGACCGGCAGCACTTGGTGTTGTGACATAGTCTGAGTTATGGCTGACGTTGACGTTTAATGATACGCACCCGGTTGCCCGGATAGATCAGGTCCGGATTTTTGATTTTACTCAATCGCGCCAGTTCCGGATAGCGGAAGGGATCCTTCACGTAATGTTTGGCGATGGCCCAGAGGGTATCGCCTTTGACCACGATATGAATAATCTCGACGGTTTTGGGTGTCGTTGGCCTGGCGGCAACACTAACCGTGTTGTTTGCAGAAGAGGTGTCGGTCGTCGTTGCTGTCGTGTCAGTCGATGCCTTATCGGTCGTTGCTTCAGTCTGCTGCGCCTGTGTAAAGATCGGATCATCCGCGGGTGCATCCAGCGTAATGGTTACCCCCTGGTTGTCGCGTTCGATATCGGCGCGATAGGCCGCGCTGGTGTCTTCAGCGGGTGGCGGTGGCGCCTTTGCCTCGGCATGCGGTGGTTCAGTCACTGTATTTGTTTGTGCCTGTGCTTCCACAGCGGTATGCACTGTGGCTATCGCCGGAGGGGCAGCTTCATGTTCGACAACCGGGGGTGGCGCAGGTGTGTCTGGCACATCGGATACGGGTTCCGCCGGCGCCGCCGCTGTGGTTTCCGTTTGCGTAGCAACAGTGAATGCGGCGTGCGGGTTATCGTCACGCAACAAATACCAGAGACCGTAGCCAGCGCTGGCGAAGAGTAACACCAGCATGAATCCTGTTGCGAGATAATTGCTGGTATTGCCGTCATCCCGTGATGACCGGCTTGTGTTTGTGCTGTGTCGTGAGGGTGGGGCGTGTGTTGTACGGTGGGGTTTTGCCGCAGACGCCGGGGACGCTGTTGGCGTGGTGAGCGGGCGTGCAGGTACGCTGACAGTTTTTTCGGTCCTGGGCGGGACGTCCGGTTTTTTGCGCGAAGCGGGGATTGCTGTAACGGAATGTGTCGGGGTGCGCGGCTTCACTGCGTGTTGTGTTGTAGTGGATGCTGGTGCGCGCGCGGCCCGGGTTGTCGTAGCTGTTTGCCTGGCGTGCGATTTTGCTGACACGGTGTCATGCTGCATGTGCTCCAGGCTCGCCGGTGACTCTGCTGCACTCTTTTGCCTGGGCGCAAGTGACGTCGTGTGCGTTATCGCAACGTTGGCGTTCTCCGCCGGGTTGGTGGTAACTGCTACCTGCGTCTTTTCCAACAGGTGTTGAATGTATTGTCGTAAATAACCGCTGTCCGCGATGCGTTGCAGTGCCGCAAACTCGGCATACAGATGGACGTGGTCCTTGTATAACAAGGTGCGCGTGAAAATCCCGCGTGGCAGGAGGGCCGGCAGAGAACCCCAGCCGCTGGCGGGCATGCTGATCACATCCAGGATCTCATCGACATGAAATCCCGTATGCTGCCGGTCGAGTTGGGTGACGATCATACGGCCCGGTTGTTTCCAGTGGATTTCCTCCACACCGAATTTGTAGCGCAGGTCGAGGGTACTGACGATGGCGTTGGCGTGTTTGAAAATGCCGGGCCGGCCGCTGCTGCTGCCCGGTGGGCGGGTCAGGGGCGGTGGTTCAATGATCGCGCTGATCGGCAGGCATGGCGAGGCGCACAATACCGGGCCGACCCGGTACAACAGCAGGGCTGAATTGTCATCGATAGTGGCCATTCCCGGTCTGTGTGCAGCATACCTTATATATAGTTATCGTCTGATGGCGGGAATCATTTACTGCCCGGATGACACAAAAAAACGTGAAATGACAACGGCTTAATACATTTATGCGGAGCTTCCGCTAACGGCCCGGTTCGTATTCCTCGTACTGGGGCAGATCGCCGCAGATCGTCTCCCAATTCGCCTTGGAGGTGGTGAAGATATGCGCCTGTGGGCGCTCGCTGATCTCCGACTCGATGGTCCCCAGGCGCACGCGCACCTGCTCGGGTACGGCCGGGCGTTTGCTCAGGATGGGGGAGCCGCAAACCCGGCAAAAATATTTGTACTGGCCCGGCGTGGATTCGAATGCCGTCAGCCTGTCCTCGCCCTGGACGATGCGGAAGTCTGTGCTCGCGACAATGCCATTCGCTGCGAACGCGCTGCCTTGCGCCTTGCGGCACTGTGAACAATGACAATAGACGATGTTGCGAATGCCACCGTGAATTTCAAAGCGTACCGCGCCACACAGACAGCCGCCCTTGTACATGATTATGTCCTCGTTGAATTCGAAAAGATCGTCATTCCGGAACGTGCGTGAGCGCGTATCCGGAATCCAGCGGCTTTTTCAATAAAGACACTGGATTCCGGGTCGCGCCGAAGGCGTGCCCGGAATGACACACGATTGCAATATGATCTATGGCAACACACTCACGGCTTGCGTGCAATGATCTGGACGACGGCACCCAGTCCGGTGTGTAACTTGCCTTCGACCACTTCGCGCTCCAGTTCCTGCGCGTGTTCGAAGACCAGACCGTCCAGTTCTTTTTCCAGTTGCGCGAGTGTCATGGTCATGTCCGCATCCTGCGGCCCGCCGGTCTTGAGGGCCAGTTGCGACGGCGTATAGGCCTCCAGCACGAAGACACCGCCGGGACGCAGGCCAGCGACAACTTTACGATGCAGTGCCTTGCGCAATTGTGAGGGTACGTGACAGAAGATGGAAACGATGGCGTCCCAGCCCGCCGTTTCGATTTCCAGGTGCGCCAGATCGCTATGCAGGATCTTGAGTACCACGCCGCGGGCCTTGGCGAGTTTTTCCGCCTTGCTCAGGCCAACGCGAGAGGAATCGACGGCAGTGACGATACAACCGTGCTCGGCGAGGAAAACGGCGTTGCGGCCTTCACCCTCACCCAGGCTCAGGACCTTACAGGGATGGACATGGGTATGCTTGTGTTGAATACGATCGATAACGCTGGCGAGAAAACTGTTCGGTGTCGTACCGTAAACATAGTCATCATCATTGTAACGTTCATCCCACACAATACATCCCCGCTATAAAAGTCGTACCGGCGCGTCTTGCCGTATCCATTATACGACAAGCACGCGCCAGTATCGTTCATTCATGCACGTCCCAGTTCCGAGGTGCAATTCGGACAACGCGTGGCCTTGATGGGGATCGAGGAGGCGCAGTACGGGCATTCCTTGGTCGTCGGTTCCGCCGGCGGCGCCTCTTTCTTGCGTTGCAATTGGTTAATCCCCTTGATCAGCAGAAACACGGCAAAGGCCACGATCAAAAAACTGATGATGGCATTGATAAACACACCGTAACTCAGGGTAACGGCGCCCGCGCCCTTGGCGGCGGCCAGTGTTGCATACGGACCGGCGGCGCTGCCTTCCTTGAGCGTGATAAACAGATCGGAAAAGTCCACGCCCCCCAGCAGGAGACCCAGCGGCGGCATCAGGACATCCGTCACCAGACTTTTGACAATGGTGCCGAAGGCGCCGCCGATGATAATCCCGACGGCCATATCGACAACATTGCCGCGCATTGCAAATTCCTTGAACTCTTTGAACATACCCTGGCTCCTTTTTGTTGTGATAAAAACGAAATCCTGTTGTTAGCGCAAAACACCTCGCGGGTGGGTATAGCTGTCGAGGACATTGATGTAATTGGCACGCTCGAAGGCGGCAGGGTCGATGGCGTGTTGCTGGCTGACGCTGCCCTTGAGCTGGCTGATCGACGCGTATTCGTTGCTGTCCAGCCATTCGCTCATTTGTTGCAAAATCCTGCCCAGATACTCGGGCCCGCTTTGCAGCAGGGTGCTGCAAAGATGCGTGACATCCGCACCGGCAAACAGGGCCTTCAACACATCTTTATACGTGCGCAACCCGCCCGTGACGGCAATGTTACAGCGGGTCTGGCCATAAAGAATCGCGGTCCAGCGAATGCGCAACAGGGATTCCGCCGAGGTCGACAGCTCCAGCTTCGGTTCCACGCGCAGTGTGTCGAGATCGATATCGGGCTGGTAAAACCGGTTGAACAAGGCCACGCCCCGGGCGCCCGCCAGTTCGAGTTGCCTGACCATGTTGACCAGGGCGCTGAAGTGCGGCGAGAGTTTCATGGTAATGGGGATCGTTACGTGTCCCTTAAGTGCGTGCAGGATTTCCACGTAACGCTGTTCGACTTCCTGTGCGGTCTCTTCATGATTGGCCGCCAGATAGTACACATTCAGTTCCAAGGCATCGGCACCGGCCTCCTGCAACAGTTTTCCGTACTCGATCCAGCCGCCATTGGTGATTCCATTGAGACTGGCGATCACGGGGATGTCCAGTGTCGATTTCAGTTTGCGCAGGTGTTCCAGGTAATCATCCTGGTAAGTCCGGTAGTCATCCGGTACCGGATGAAAGCTCTCGGCCTCACCATGGCCAAGGGACTGCTGGTGAAAGAAGCGTTCCAGGTGGCTGTTCTCGTATTCGATCTTTTCCTCGAACAGGGAATGCATGACCAGCGCGGCGGCACCGGCATCTTCCAGGCGGCGGGCGCTGTCCAGGTTGGCGCTCAGCGGCGAGGCGGAAGGCACCAGTGGATTCTTTAGTTTGAGCCCGAGGTACTCGCTCGTGATATCCACCATGATCAAGACTCCGTTTGTTCATTGGCCAGCCTGGCCTTGGTCGCGGCAACGCTGACAGTGTCGTCCCAGGCCAGTTCGGACAGTTGCTTGTAATAGTGATAACGGTGTGTCACTTCGCGCTGCGCCTGTGCCAGAAACCGTTCGGCATCCTTGGGATGAGTGTGCCACAACATATTAAAGCGTGTCTCGCTCTGGATGAATTCGCGATAGGGAATACTGGGCGCCGGCGAATCCAGGTGCAGGGGATTGTTGCCTTCGGCAATGCGCGCCGGGTCAAACCGGAACAGGGGCCAGTGGCCGCTGCGCACGGCAAGGTCCTGCTGGCGATGATTGTAGGACAGGTCCACACCGTGGGCGATACAGGGAGAATAGGCAATGATCAGCGACGGGCCGGTGTGCGCCTCGGCCTCCAGGAAGGCGCGCAGGGTTTGAATATCCTTGGCACCGTAGGCCACGTGTGCGACATACACATTGGCATAGTCCATGGCCAGCAGGGCCAGGTCTTTTTTCGCCGTCGGTTTGCCGCCGGAAGAAAACTTGGCGACGGCACCGCGCGGGGTGGCCTTGGAGGTCTGGCCGCCGGTATTGGAATACACCTCGGTATCCAGGACCAGGATATTCACATTGCGGCCGGAGGCCAGCACGTGATCGAGGCCGCCGTAGCCAATGTCGTAGGCCCAGCCGTCACCGCCGATGATCCAGACACTCCTGCGGCAAAGATTGTCGGCCAGTTCCAGCAAGTGTTTTGCCTGCGGCGTCGCAAGCCTGTTCAACTCTTCGCGTAACTGCTGTACGCGCTGGCGTTGTTCATGAATGCCGGCTTCATCGTGTTCGTCGGCGTTGAGGATCGCGTCAACCAGTGCGCCGTCGAGCTGCTCGCGCAAACGGCTCAACAATTCACGCGCCTGTTCGCGGTGTTTGTCCATGGCGACGCGTATGCCCAGGCCAAACTCGGCGTTGTCTTCAAACAGTGAATTGTTCCACGCCGGGCCGCGGCCCTCCGGGTTGGTGGTGTAGGGTGTGGTGGGCAGATTGCCGCCGTAAATGGACGAACAACCGGTGGCGTTGGCAATGACCATGCGGTCGCCGAACAGTTGTGTTGCCAGACGAATGTACGGCGTCTCGCCGCAACCGACACAGGCGCCGGAAAATTCAAACAGGGGCTGCATGACCATGGCGCCCTTGATGGTGCCGGTCTTCAGTTGCGTGCGATCGTACTCGGGCAGTTTGAGGAAGTACTCCCAGTTAAGACGTTCCTGTTCACGCAACGGCGGTTGCGCTGCCATGTTCAGTGCCTTGCGGCTGACATTGGATTTATCGCGAATGGGGCAGATGTCCGCGCACAGACCGCAACCGGTGCAATCTTCCGGCGCGACCTGATACATGATGTGCAGTCCGGCGGGAAAATCCTTACCCAGCATCGGCATGTGTTTGAAACTGGCCGGCGCATCGGCCAGATCGGAGGCGGCGACGATCTTGCTGCGAATGGCGGCGTGCGGACACACCAGCGGACACTTGCCGCACTGCGTGCACAGATCGGTTTCCAGCACCGGGATCTCCAGCGCCAGGTTGCGCTTTTCATAGGCGGCGGTACCCAGCGGGAACGTACCATCGGCGGGCAACAGGCTGACCGGCACCTGATCGCCGCGGCCGGCAATGATCTCGCCGGTGACCTTGTGCACGAACGCTGGTGCCTCTTCACCAAACGGCAGATGCACATTCCACTGGCTGCTTGTCCTGCCGGGTAGCGTGACTTCATGCAGGCAATTGAGGGTGTGATCGATCGCCTTGAAATTCTGTTCGACAATGCGGCGGCCTTTTTTACCATAGGTCTTTTCCACCGCCTGCTTGATAGAGGCGATGGCTTCCTCGCGTGGCAGGATCCCGGAGATGGCAAAGAAACAGGTCTGCATCACGGTGTTGATGCGCTTGCCCATGCCGGTGTGATTGGCAACGTCGTAGGCATCGATGGTGTACATCCTGATCTGTTTGTCGAGGATTTGCTGCTGCATCTTCTGCGGCAGCGTGTCCCAGACCTTGTCGGGCGCGGCCAGCGAGTTGAGCAGGAACACGGCACCCTGCCGGGCCTTGTCCAGCATGTCATAGCGTTCGAGAAAGATCGGTTGATGGCAGGCGACAAAATTCGCGTCGTTGTCGCCGATCAAATAACTGGCGTGGATCGGCTTGGGACCAAAGCGCAGGTGCGAGACCGTCACCGCGCCGGATTTTTTCGAGTCATAGACAAAATAGCCCTGCGCATAGAGCTCGGTGCTCTCGCCGATGATCTTGATGCTGTTCTTGTTGGCGCTGACGGTACCGTCACTGCCAAGGCCGTAGAACATCGCCTGAAACGCATCGGCCTGGGCATCGGTGCGAAACGCGGTATCCCAGTCCAGCGAGGTATGACTGACATCATCGTGGATGCCGATGGTGAAATGGTTTTTCGGTTGCGCCTGCTGGAGTTCGTCAAACACCGCCTTGATCATGCCCGGCGTGAATTCCTTGGACGACAGACCGTAGCGGCCGCCGACGACGATGGGCATTTTGCCGAACTGACACTCGCCGCTGCAGTACTGGCGGGCGATGGCCGCGAGCACATCCTTATATAAAGGTTCGCCATCGGCACCCGGTTCCTTGGTGCGGTCGAGCACGGCGATCTTCTGCGTGGCGGCGGGCAGTGCGGCCAGCAGGGCCTCCGGGGCAAACGGCCGGAACAGCCGGACCTTGATCAGACCGACCTTCTCGCCCTGGCGCTGCAGGTACTCGACCGTTTCCTGCGCGGCCTCGGCGCCGGAACCCATCAGGATCAGCACGCGTTCGGCCTGTGGATCACCGACGTAGTCAAACAGTCGATACTGACGCCCCGTGTGCGTGGCAAAGCGATCCATGACCTGCTGCACGATGCCGGGCATGTTCGTGTAATACGGATTCACCGTCTCGCGCGCCTGAAAATAGATATCGGGGTTTTGCGAACTGCCGCGCAACACAGGATGCTCCGGCGACAGGCCGCGCTGGCGATGCGCCGCCATCGCCTCGGTATTCAACATGGCGCTGACCGTGTCGGGATCGATGGTAAAGATCTTCGAGACTTCGTGCGAGGTGCGGAAGCCGTCGAAGAAATGCAGAATCGGTACGCGCGCCTCCAGTGTCGCGGCCTGAGAGATCAGGGCAAGGTCCATGACCTCCTGCGGACAATTCGAGGCGAGCATGGCGAAGCCGGTGGCGCGCGTGGCCATCACGTCGCTGTGATCGCCAAAGATGGATAACGCCTGACAGGCGATGGAGCGCGCCGCGATGTGAAACACCGTCGGTGTCAGTTCGCCGGCGATCTTGTACATATTCGGGATCATCAAGAGCAATCCCTGCGAGGCGGTGAAGGTGGTGGTGAGCGCACCCGCCTGCAAGGCGCCGTGGATTGCGCCGGCGGCACCGGCCTCGCTCTGCATTTCGATGACCTGCGGTACGGTGCCCCACAGGTTGGGTTGCCCGCGCGCGGACCATTCATCGGCCCATTCCCCCATGGGTGAGGCCGGCGTAATCGGATAAATGGCAATGACCTCGTTGGTGAGGTGGGCGATCATGGCCGCCGCCTGATTGCCGTCGATGGTGAGGGTGTGTGCTGCGGTCACGGAGACCTCCTGCCCCAGAGTGACAAGCCAAAACTATAAAACATATATAGGGTTATGCGCGGGGGCGCGACTTGATCCGGATCAGGACGGGGCTGAAATTACGCAGAAAATGTCCGGGCGGGACGATGGGAATGGCAAAGCGTCAGTCAAGGATGATGGTCTTCACGTCTTCTGATTTCCATTCGTTGGCGCAGTTGTTCAGGCCTTCGATCAGGACGGTATAGCCGTGTTGCTTGGCCGAGAGCAGGGCCATGTACGCGGCCATGCCGCCGGGCTTTTGCAAATGGATGGAAAAGCGTTTGGATTCATTGCAGCGCGGCGTGTTATCGATCTCCCGATCGAGCTGAAACAGGACGGCGTGACTGTCATTGGCAACGGTGATGGCACCGACGCGGCCGACAGCGTTTCCGGCGCTGGCCATCTCGACGCAGACAAAAAGCGCCACGGGCAGGATGAGTCTGACCATCGAGTACCTCCCTGAATGAATGGTGTGCATTGCCCGTTGACCGGATTGTGAATTCCGGCAGCAAGCGTCCTTTAATTGCATCTATTTATCATAGAAAGCAGCGGGCATTGTGGCAAGGCGGCCTTCGCGCAGCATGTCCAGCAATTGTGCCGGCGGGACCGCCGCGCTGAAGAGAAAGCCTTGCGCCTCATCGCAGGCGTGTTGCTGCAGGAATTGCCATTGTTCATGATTCTCTATGCCTTCTGCAATCACACGCATACCCAGGCTGTGACCCATGGAAATGATCGCGGACGTAATCGCGGTGTTGTGGGCATCCTTCGGGATATCGCGCAGGAACAGTCGGTCGATCTTGAGTGTGTCGATGGGCAGCTGCGTAAGATGACTCAGCGAGGAATAGCCGGTACCGAAGTCATCAATAGCGATACGAACGCCGAGTTTGCGCAATCGCCGCAGGGGTTCGCTGATCTGTTCGTATGACTGTAATACGTGTTCCGTGATCTCCAGCTCAATCAGGAGATCCTCCGTGCTTAAATTGTATTGTGTCAGCGCCTGCTGAAGTGTATCAACTGTGCTGTCATACATGATCTGCCGTGGCGACAAATTGATGGCGATGCGCAGTTTTGGCAAACCTGCGTTACGCCAATCGCGTACCTGGGCACAGACCGTCCTGATGACCCAATTACCGATTAAATCGATTAACTGGCTCTCTTCCGCGATCTTGATGAATTGATCCGGCAGCAGGAGTCCGAGTTCCGGATGATTCCAGCGCAGCAGCGCCTCGACACCGCACAGGCTGCCGGTAGCGACTTCAAGCTGCGGCTGATAAAAAAGTTGCAGCTCATCGCGCGCCAGCGCCTGGCGCAGACTGTTTTCGGTCGACAGGTGTTGAAGGGCATTATCTGTCAATTCGCTGGTATAGAACTCAAAGGTATTGCGGCCGCGCGCCTTGGCCCGATACATGGCGGTATCCGCGGCCTTGGCCAGATCGGTGGCGGTGGTCGCATCATCGGGGTAGATACTGAGACCGATGCTGGTGGTGATCACAATCTCCTGATCCTTTATCTGCAGGGGTTCGGCTACGGCACGGATGACCTTGCGTGCGAAACCGGCGGCGCCATCGTTGTTCATGATCTCTTCCAGGACGATGGTAAACTCATCGCCGCCGAGGCGGGCGACCATGTCCTCGGCACGCACGCTTTGCCTGAGCCGCTGGCCGATGATCTTCAGCATTTGATCGCCCGCCTCGTGACCCAGCGTGTCATTAATCAATTTAAACCGGTCCAGGTCGAGAAACAGCAGGGCGACCTTATGCCGGTGGCGCTGGGCGCGTTCCAGGGCCTTTTCCAGGTTGAGATTGAAGGCCATGCGGTTGGCCAGCCCCGTCAGGTAATCCTGATGCGCGAGCTGGCTGAGCCGGGCCTCGGTCAGCTTGATCGAACTGATGTCCGAGAATACCGACACATAGTTAGTGATCTCACCCTGCTCGTTACGGACGACGCTGATATTTTCCCAGGCTGGAAAGTCTTCACCGTTCTTGCGCAGATTCCAGATCTCACCCTGCCATTGCCCGTTTGCGAGTAATTTATCCCAGAGTAACCGGTAAAACGTCTTGTCGTGTTTGCCGGAGTGATGCGTGCGCGGCGTCTTGCCGATGACTTCCTCCGCGGTATAGCCGGTAATCTTGGTGTAGGCCTGATTCACCATGACGATGCGCTCTTCGGCATCGGTAATCATGATGGCCTCCATGGTATTGTTGAAGACAGTCGCCGCCTGGCGTTGGGTTTCTTCCGCGCGTTTGCGTTCGCTGACATCGGAAAAAAGTATCGCTACCAGACCTTGATCGGGACTGGCCGCTATGATTTCAAAATACCGGTCAAAGCTGCCGCTGTACTGCTCAAGCCGTGCCGCCTTTCCTGTCGTGGCCACGCGTGTAAATATTTCGAGCCAATACGCTTCGACATCGGGTAAGAGGGCGGATATCGTCTTGCCAATCACCTCCTCGCGTCTGAGCCCGAGAATACGTTCAAATGCGGGATTGATCTCCAGGTAGCGAAAATCATGGACGTTACCCGCGGAGTCGTACACGGCTTCCTGCAAGGCATAGCCTTCCGCCATGTTTTCGAACAGGTTGCGGTAGCGCGCGCGGCTGATGGTCAATGAATGGGTCTTTTCAATATTATTCGCACGCAGCCAGGCCAGGGTGCCGCTAAGCGACATACTCATAAGCAAAATCAGGAGCGACATGACAGGGTGCGTCTGTGTTTCTTTCCAGAGGGAGTAACTCAGCTGCTCAGGCGCAACATGGCTGACCAGCCACCAGGCCATTGGCTCGGTACGCGCATTGCCGGGAACACCGGCGAACTGATTGGGTGACAACTTGAGGTAAGTAAACAGGCCCTCCACGGTGTTGACGGCACCGGACGGTGTGTTTTGCATGGCGCTCCAGGCGAGTGGATAGCGCGTGGCAAAGCTGCTGTTATTTCCGAGCATGAAGCCCCATTCGTCTTCATGCCGTGCGCTGTAGATCCAGAATCCCTCCGGGTTAAGCAGCATGGGGCTGCCCCAGCTTTCGGTCATGATCTCCTCAAAGCGCACAAGTAAACGGCTCGCCAGATAATTTAAAACCAGAACGCCGTCTAGTTGCGAATGTTGCGGGTGTTTGAGCGGGGTGGCAACCCGTATCACGGGTTTATACGGAAGTTCCAGTTTGCCGTTTTCCACGTTCAGATCCAGTGGCGACATGTAGATCTGATCGGTCGTCAGTTGTATCGTGTCCCGGAAATAGTAGCGATCGGATTTATCCTGGAGTTTCTCGTTGGCGACGATCCGGGGGTCGCCATTGTTGTAATTGATGCGGATGCGTTCGTGCCCCTGCCGGTCGATATAACGGATTTGGTCATAGACCCGTGTCTGCATGGAAAGATTGATGAAGTCATTCTGCAGCCTGACGGTGTTTTGTGGTCCGGGATTGTCGAGATATTCCCGCAGATGTTGCGATTCCGTCAGCAGCCGCAGGTCGATGACCAGTTGCTGCAGATTGCGTGCGATGATTTTGCTGGCCAGATTGAGCCGCAGGGATTCGGCATGTTGCTGCGAGTCCTGGTGCAATTGAAACCGCTGATAGGTGTAATACCCGAAGGCGAGGGTGATGATGCCGACGATCGCGAGAAAAATGGCAACAAAGTGCAGGATTAGCGTGCGTCTGGAGACCTTGGGTTTCAACGGCATATTCATCGGGTCTTCTCTTGAAACTGCATGTGTGGCAGTACACAAACAAGAAAGATCTAAATTTCAGAATAGCATACATGCCGAAGGCCCGAATGACCTGGATCATGGGCGGCACCTTGCATTTCCCCGATTTATCTATCTTGGAGGCTAGCCGGCTTTGCCTGACTGCGCCTTTTCCCAGACTTGGATCGCCTGCTTGCGAATGGGACCCCAGTGGTATTTGCCAATGGCGCCGGTTTGCTGGATCACGCGATGACAGGGGATCAGATAGGCGATCGGATTGGCGGCGATGGCGTTCCCGACCGCGCGTGCCGAACGCGGTCTGCCCAGTTGCGTGGCCAGTTGTTTGTAGTTCAGGACGCTGCCCGCCGGTATCTGCAACAGGGCGCGCCAGACCGTAACCTGAAAGTTCGTGCCTTTCACGTAAAGCGACAGGGGGCCATTGCGCTGTGCGGAGTGGCCAAACATGCCCGCAACCACCTCCGCCGTACGCGTGGCATTGGCAGAGATGGTGGCCAGCGGCCAGCAGTGTTGCAGTTCGGCGATTTCCTGTTGCAGGCTGGAATGATCCAGGAACGCGGCGCGGCAGACGCCGCGATCGCTGACGGCAATAAACAAGGTGCCGAAGGGCGTGGCATGACAGCCGTATTCGATATGCAGACCCTTGCCCTGTTGTTTGTAATCGCCGGGCGTGACGGCCTCCAGCTGCACGAAGTGATCGTAAAGCCTGGAGGCGCTGCTCAGGCCAAGGCTGTCCGCCACGGCGAGCACGGCATCATTATGCGCGAGTAACTGCTTGCCGCGTTCCAGGGTCAGGACCTGTAAAAACCGTTTGGGGGAAACGCCGGCCCAGCGGCTGAACAGGCGTTGGAAATGGAAGGGGCTCAGATGCACATGCGCGGCAATCTCCTCCAGCGCCGGCTGCTGGCTTACGCGCTGGTTGATAAAATCAATTGCCTTCGCAATTCGATCGTAATCGGACATGGTGCTTACCGCGGGTTAACGGAGATTCCAGTGCTAATTATGGAACGCGCAAGGCGGCCTGGCGACCCGGATCTTGCGCAGCGGTTTACTGCCACGGCAACGATATCGCCCGGTTCAATTGTTCTGGTTGGTGTTCTCGCCATGGATACCTTTAATGAAGGCGATTTTATATAGAGAACATGGCTTCCAGATCGTGCTTGGAATACGCCTTGAAGGCCAGCATGGTATCGGTCTTGTCGATGCCGTCAACTTTAACAAGCGTGTTCGTCACCAGTTCCGAGAGTTGATCATTTGATTCAACTCTTACAATAGCAACAAGGTCGTAATTCCCCGTCACCGAGTACACTTCTGAAATCCCGTGTATGTCAGAGAGTTGTTCGGCAATGTCATTGATCTTGTCGCGTTTGACGTTTAACAGAATGATAGAAGTCACCATGGCTTAGGGTCCTGCGTGGTTGGATGCCCTGTTATAAGGCATTTTGGGGTTAGTTGAAAATCCCGCTGCTGTTCCTGATCGAGCCCGGGCTCCTTGATGTAGCAAGCGCATGTGAATGTCATGGCCTCACCTTGGGCGGCTGTACGACCGCCATGGGCCACGGTCCCCGCTTACTGGCAAGATACGCGTCCCGATAGCGCGCAAAGGCGGGATCCAGTGCCGACAATGGGGCGACTGAACCTCCAGTGATGACCGGCGGATCGATACTCCTCACCTTGGTCGTTACCCGGAACATCGGCTGTTCTTCGCTCCAGATGAAGCGCGTGCCCGGCGTGATCAGCCTGACGAGACCCGCAACCTCAGGATTGTTCGCCGACTGCAATTTCCCCCAAAGCGCTTCGTCCGAACCCCATAAGTCGGACTCGCGAATAACCCCGTACCGGTGGGCCGCCTTGATTGCCTCAGCGGTCAGTTGGTACAGGCCGACGTCGCGGAAGCTAGACCAGCTTGCGCGGTCTGCCTCGATAAATGTGTATGCCAGCCAGCGCGCCGCATCAGTCTCGTTAACGGCAATCCGGCCATCAACGACCGCAAAAGATTCGAGGGCCGCACGGATTTCGCCGCCGTTCGCCAGGTGCAGGAACTCCAGGTCCCTCAGGAAGTAATCCAGCCTGTCAGCGCACAATGCAGGCGTTGGCTGTTCGAGAAGCGGAAACCGATCTTCATCCATCACTTCGCGCCAATCCATTCCATGCCGGTTCAGGATTGCGGGAATGTCAGAACCGGCGACGACAGCCTCCTTCTGCTCTTCGTGGTAGCTCTGTCCGCTGTGGTCGTCAAACACGAAATCGATAACATGGCTAAAAGCCGTATGGCTGATATCATGCAGCAGCGACGCGACTTGCTCCTTTACACTTGCACCCAGGCGGCGCACAAGCAGCATTGCTCCCACGGAATGATCGAAGCGGCTGAACGGTGGCGTGATGCCCAACAGCGCGGTTATGCCATGCTGTGAGATCCCCTTTGTCCGTTGCATGGCTGCACTAGCGATCAAATCCAGCAGCACCGGCTCCGTGATCTCGACCCTTCCGTATAGCGCATCGTGATATTGCATCTGACGTTAAATGCTCTGTCTGGTCATGGGCTGACGGTGAAGCTCACCTGCCGCTATGGCGCGTATCGGCGCAGGAACTCTCCGTCCGAACTGGGTGGTTACGTCAGAGGGCATTTTTTTACCGTTTCTATCAGAGGAACGTACTCTTCTGTAATGGCGCCATCTAAAACTGCCCGGAGCTCTTTACTCAAGAAAATCGCCTTCACCCTGGTCACATCACTTTTGAACCATTGCCAGGTGTACATCGCATTGGTTCCTAGGGCCATTTACGATGCACTTCGACATTCATCGAAGTCCCATTCATCGAAATTATTTGTCGATAATTCTTTAAGCAATGCGGTCATCCAGTCGTGTAGGCTGCTCAGCCTGGTCAATTCCTCTGTCTCATGATCTCGTGTAATAATTTCTCCGGTTTTGAAATCAATACAAGTCACATCTCCACCGCCATTGTCCATGAAAGGAGCCCAACCGTCTTCCCATACTTGAATATCGCCGTATTGGACTAATTCCTTCATTTCTCTCATATTATTTAGCATGTGCGAGGTTGATACGAACATTTCATTAGTGAGAGGATGAAATGTGCTAACACAATCAGATGATTGGCCATTTTTCCATAATAGTAGTTTCTTAAAATCTGCCGGAATCGGTGCGCCGGCTACTTCTTCAAGCATTTCTAATTCTTCATTTGTCGCTGGCGGATTTAGCTCCTTGTAATAATCAGAGCGATGGTCGCGCAGCCAGCAATCCAGTTGAGTAATCAGGTGATCCATAGTTTCGTCCTTATTGCTTCATAAGGTTAGAGTTAAAACGGCCCGAGAAAGGCGATAACCTTTTGGGGGACGGAACGGGCGTTGCCTGCGGTTATGAACGAATTGTTATGTGCTTTCATATTATGGACTCGCTGGCGCTGGTTCAATGTCACCAACACGCCGTGGTATCAAATGAATATGAACGTGGTGTATCTTCTGACCAGCCACCGCTCCGGAAGTTGAGCCGAAATTAAAACCCTTCACTTGATATCAGCTTTTATGCACATACCGCCGCGCTGTGCTGCGCGGGGCACGAACACGACAGGAAGCGGTGCGCTGTCTCATGATACCGATTGTCATAGGTAACGATTAGGCATGTTCTTTACTTGCCCTCAATGAAAAAACTAGATATATCAGGTAAAGGCCCATTAGACCATCCACCGCGCCACAAAACTCAGGCCACCAAACCGGGGTTCCCTCGTTTATAAACATATGGTTGTGGACTGCATCATAGACAGCATGCCCAATGTACCCTGACGCTAAAATAATGATTCCCACCCTGCTTTGCAATTTGTAGGCGGCGTAAGCAACGGCAATGAAAATGAGACCTACATATATTTCATTTAATAGTGTTCCATGATCTCCAGCATAAATTGCAAATGCAAAGTAATAGAATGGAAAGGTTGCAAGCAACAAGGGATACACCCATTTTTTCTTTTCGATCTTGGTTACGCGAAATCGTACAATCGCGTAAGTTGCCACTGCCAAGCCTATTATTAATGCCACCAGGTTCATATTTTATAGACCTGACGCCAGCCGTAACTGGCGAGCAAAAACGGCACGGTGCGCCGCTTTTGCGAATCCGCGTTGATGGGGATGTTGGCTCTCATTAAGTAACCGATACGTTTTGAACCAGTATTCTTCCGTTGTCTTCGATTAAGCGAAGAAATGCTATGTGTTCACCATTGGATTTTGTGAATCTCTGTTTCCAGAAGATGGCGACATCCGTTTCCTTTCTAAACACCGCAGTGAACTCTCTTTCCGAAAAATAACCGAGCTTGGTTTGGTATTCCTTGCACTGTGCTTCCAGATTTTCTTTTGTGACGACGGTTTTCAACTTTTCAGTGAAGTCTCTGACGTGCCGCGCATGATCAATGTCCGTCGAGGCTTGCATAAGATTGTCCATGATCGGATCGGCGATGGCCAATATTTCAGATTCCGTCATTTCAAGCCAGTTCATGGCGTGTCCTTTCGAGAGCTAACTTCTAAGGCCAGCGGCGCCAAAAAACCGCGTAGCGGTTTTGGCGTCCGTACTGGGCCGTCTTGTTGGGCACTTAATGCCAGAAACTGTGTTTTCTTGGTAGTACATAGATATGATAAGGTCTTGTTAAACGTAGTTCTTTATTTAGTACTTTCCCTTCCCACTTGCCTGGTGCTAGTCCACTCCCTGAATTATTTGGGACTGTAAATATAATGTTATTGTCTTTTCGGGTAATTTTCATTACTTCGGGAAACCCAGGGGAACCCTCAGAACCTTGCACAATTGCTGAATAACCAGTGGGTTCTGGGACAATATGAATTTCAATTCCACTAAGATCGCCAGAAACTCCAACTTTAAAACTACTAAACATACCCGTGATTTCAGAAGCATGGGCTGATATAGAAGCTAAGTAGAAAATAGTAAGAAGGATTAGCCTTTTCATTTATTTACGCCCAACAGTTAGTTAGACTGCTGCTATCGGCCATATTCTCGCGTGACACAGGATGTGTCAATTTCAAATTTTGCAAAAGGAGTAGCATTATTTCTGATGAGTCGGCATCCCGTATCTTGGGTAATTATCCAAAAAACAAAATGTTACGGTGTTAAAGATATCGCAGCGATGTATTTACTCTGCTCGTAGTGCTTCCACGGGATCGAGTCGGGCAGCGTGCCGCGCGGGGATGACGCCGGCGGCGAGGCCGATGATCACGGCGATGCTCTCGGCAAGCAGGACGAAGGTGATAGGCGTATGCACGGGCAGGGCGGGAATGGCGACGTGCAGTAACTGGCCGATGCCGATGCCGAGTACCAGGCCGGCAAGGCCGCCGATGGCGGATAAGACCACGGCCTCGCCAAGAAACAGCATTAACACCTGCGATTGTTTTGCGCCGAGTGCGCGCAGCAGGCCGATCTCGCCGGTGCGTTCGGTGACGCTGATGGTCATGATGGTGATAATGCCGATGCCGCCGACCAGCAGTGAGATGCCGCCGATGGCGCCGACGGCAAACGTCAGCACGTTAAGGATCGAGCCCAGTACGTCGAGCATTTGTTGTTGCGTGGTAATCGTGAAGTCTTCGCGTCCGTGACGCGCGGTGAGGATGCGTTTGATGCCTTTCACTACCTGATCGACCTGGGTGCCCTCGTGATACATCACGTCGATCTCGATCAGGCCGTCGCGGTTGAATAATTCCAGTCCGCGCGCCATGGGGATATACACCGTATCATCCAGATCGAAGCCAAGGACCTGGCCCTTGGGCGCCATCACCCCGATGACGCGATAGCGGTTGCCGCCGATACGGATGCGTTGGCCCAGGGGATTTTTGCTGCCGAACAATTCTTCCCTGACCTTGTGGCCGAGCACCGCAAACGCGCGTGGCGCCGTGGGGTCATCGGAGGGCAGGAATTTTCCCGATTGCACGGGCATGGTGAAGGCCTCGGGGAAATCATGGCTGGTGCCGTAGATCGTGGTGCGCCGCGTACGGTTGTTGGCCTGTATCTCCGCATTGCCTTGCACGAAGCCGACCACGCTCTTGGCCAGCGGTAATTGCTTGAGGGCCTCGGCATCTTCGATGGACAAGGGCCGCACCGTGCCGAACACGCCCATGCTCATGCCGTGGGTCGTGGTCTTGCCCGGATTGATCGCCACCAGGGTGGTGCCGAACTGGGTGAACTCGTCCAGCACGAAACGGTGTATGCCTTCGCCGATCGAGGTGAGCAACACCACGGCGGTAATCCCGACGGCAATCCCGAGCAAGGTGAGAAAACTGCGCAGCTTGTGCGCGAGCAGGGAGGTGCCGGTGAGTTTGATGAAGTCGTTGATCAGCATGTCAACGCCTCGACAGGGCCAACACCGGATCCAGCCGCGCCGCCTTGCGCGCCGGCAATAAACTGAAGACGGCGCCGGTGACAATCGCCACGATCATCGACGCGAAGATCGCCCAGTCAGGGGGATAGGCCTGCATTTGCGGAAACGCGGCGCGGATACCCCACGCGCCCAGTTCGCCAATCACCAGACCGACCACGCCGCCGAGGAGGGATAACAACAAGGCCTCGACCAGGATCAGGATCTGGATCGTGCGCCCGGAGGCACCGAGGGCCTTTAACAATCCGATCTCGGCGGTGCGTTGCGAGACGGCGATCAACATGACGTTCATGATCAGGATCCCGGCAACGGCGAGACTGATCGCCGCAATACCGCCGACCGCATAGGTGAGCGTGCCCAGGATGCGATCAAAGGTGGCCAGCACGGCGTCCTGGGTGATGACGGTGACATCCTTTTCGCCCTGATGCCTGGCCTGGATCGTGTCTTCGGTAAACTTGATCACCTTGGGGATGGCGGCGCGGGTCTTCGCCTCGATCAACACCCGAAACAAGGACGACACATTAAACAGTTGCTGCGCCGCGGCCACCGGGATGATTACCACGTCCTGCACATCGACACCGATGGAACGGCCTTCCGAACCCATGATGCCGATGACACGATAGCGGTTTTCGCCCAGGCGTATCCATTGTCCCAGCGCGGCGTGGGGACCGAAGATCTGGTTGCGCACATTGGCGCCGATGACGCATACGGCGGTCGGCCGGTTCCAGTCGCCCTTGGGCAGGAAACTGCCCTGCGCCATTTCCCAGTGCCGGATCTGCAACAGTTCATGGGTGGAACCGAGCACCGGCACTTCGCGTTTGCGGCCGCCCCAGGAAATTTCCGCGGTGCCGACGTTCATGGGCGCGATCCGCGTGATTTGCGAATTGCGTGTCAGCGCCTGCACGTCATCGAGGGTGAGATCGCGCGGGGTGGCGCCGATCATCGTCCCCAGCCCCACGCCGGCGGTTTCGCTGCGGCCGGGCAGGATGATCACGAGGTTGGTGCCGAGCGAGGCGAATTCGTTACGAACGTAGCGGCGCGCACCTTCACCCAGGGCGGTGAGCATCAATACCGCCGCGACCCCGATGGTCATGGCGATGAGCATGAGGATGGTGCGGGTGCGATACCCTTTTAATGCGTTCCAGCCAAAGGCGATGACGTCACGCGCCTGGATCATGGGAAGCCGTCTTGAGTGAATCCGTTTGAATGCGGCCATCGAGCATCTTGATCTGGCGCAGCGAACGATCGCCAAGCGCGACGTCATGGGTGACGACAATCAGGGTGATGCCGCGTTGATTGAGTGCCTCGAGGGTTTCGATCACGTCGTAGCCGGATTTTTGATCCAGGTTGCCGGTGGGTTCATCGGCGAGCAGGACGGAAGGCTCCGTGATCGTGGCGCGCGCGATGGCAACGCGCTGACGTTGGCCGCCGGATAACTGTTCGGGTTTGTGATGGGCGCGATCGCTCAGGTGCATCGCCTCCAGCGCCGCAGTGACCTTGGGTTTGCGCGCCTCCGCCGCCATGCCGGCGAGGATGAGCGGCAGTTCGATGTTTTCCGCGGCGGTCAGGCGCGGGATCAGGTGAAAGGCCTGAAACACAAAACCGATGTGCTGGCCGCGGGCGCGCGCGGTTTCCTGTTCGCTCAATTCGGTCACGTTTTTCTCGTCGAGAATATATTGCCCCGCGCTGGGCCGATCCAGCAGGCCCAGCAGATTCAGCAAGGTGGATTTGCCGGAACCGGACGGTCCCATCACCGACACGTATTCGCCCTGTTGAATCTCCAGATTGATATTGTCCAGGGCATGGACGGTCTGATCGCCGACCTGAAAGTTACGATGAATGTTCTGGAGTCTGATCATGCGGCGGATTATTTCTGGCTGTTCGTATCGAGTTTGACGTGGGCGCCGTCCTTGAGTCCTTCGCGATCGATAGAGGTAACGATCTGCTCGCCGGCCTGCAAGCCATCGGTAATCTCGGTGTACTGCCAGTTACTCAGACCGATCTTGACCGGGGTCTCGCTGATGGTTTGATCCGACGGCTTGTAGACATAGACGCGGTTGCCTTCCAGCAGCCCTTCGGTGGGAATGCGCAGCGTGTGCTGGCGCGTATCCAGGATGACCTCCACGTCGGCGCTGTAACCGGGCAACATGTTGGCCTTGTCCTTATCCGAGGTGAAATCCACCTCGATGTCCACGGTGCGCGCCTGTTTCTCCACGTCCTGCACATACGGCGCGATCTGCCGCACCTTGCCCGGGAAATAGGTCTTGCCGAAGGCGTCGAGGGAAATGTTCGCGGGCATGCCGACCTTGATCTCCGGGGCATCGACCTCGTCGATGGGCGCCTCGACGTATAAACAGGTGCGGTCGATCAGATCGATGGCGGGTGGCGTGGGAATACCGATAGGCGAGGGCGTGACGAATTCGCCGAGCTCGCCGTTGACTTCGGCAATGATGCCATCGAACGGCGCGATCAGGCGCGTGCGATCCAGTGCCGCCTGCGCGACATCGATGCGCGCGCGGCTGACCTCAACCGTGGCGGTCGCCGCCTGGCACGCTGCGCGTTTGGCCTCGGCCTGACCCCTGGCCTGATCGATACTCTCTTCCGAGGTCAGACCCTGTTTGCGCAATTTCACCAGGCGCTCGGCATCGCGCTTGGCGACGTCGGCGACGACACAGGCCTCCTTGGCGCGGGATTGTGTCGCGAGATAATCGTCTTTGGCCAGCGCCAGTTGCGCGCGCAAGTCATCGTTCCAGATCTCGAACAATACCTGCCCGGCCTTGACCGTGTCGCCCTTGTGTACCGGCAGGTTGGCAATCTGGCCGCCGATGGACGGCGACAGCTTGGCGCGGCGACAGGCCTTGAGTGTCCCGGCGCGTGTGTTGGTAACGGTGCGTAGCACCTCGCCCATTGCCACTTTGCTCAGGATGACGGGGATCGCCTTGGGGCGCTTGAGCCAGGATGCCAGGATAACAACGGCCACCACCGCGAGCAGGCTGAACAGAACAAGGCGTTTGCGGCGGGACATAGCTGGCTCCTGGCAGTGTTTGCAAGATTAAGGGCGCATCATACGCAAGATTTTTTACGCTTGCATTGATCTGCGTGCTGTTTCGCTGCGGGGCAGCAATACCCGGCGGGGTTACCAGCTTACGGTGTCGTATGACAGGACCGTCAGCAGCAGGGATGCTGCTGGCGAGCGTACAGGGATGTATTTACCGCGTGTCCTGGAATACGACACCGTAAGTTATACCAACATAGCAGATTGATTTAGCGAATTTCTGCTGTCTGAATTGCGGAAGATTCAGGGCGTTGTTACCGCTTGCGCCAGTTTGATAAACGCGGCGAGGTCGAGCTGTTCCGGGCGGATACCGGGGTCGATACCCAGCGCCTGGATCTGCTCGGCGCTGAACCAGTGTTTGAGGCTGTTGCGCAAGGTCTTGCGGCGTTGACTGAAGGCCTGACTCACCAGTTGTTGCAGAACCGGTTCATCGACCTGATACGTGCCCGGCGCATGCGGCCGCAGCCGCACGATGCTGGAATCGACCTTGGGCGGCGGCGTGAAGGCGCCGGGTCCGACATCGAACAACTGCGTGACCTCGCAGTAATACTGCACCATGACACTGAGCCGGCCGTAGTCGGGACTGCCGGCCGCGGCGCACATGCGATCCACCACTTCCTTTTGCAGCATGAAGTGCATGTCTTCGATGCAATCCAGATGTTCGAACAGATGAAACAGGATCGGCGTGGAAATGTTATACGGAAGATTCCCGACGATGCGCAGCTTGCGTTGCGGATCGGTCTGCAGGGCGCAGTAATCGATCTTGAGCGCATCCCGGGCATGAATAACCAGATTGGTAAGGTGTTGCGATTGCCACCACTCGACCAGGTCGCGATCGATTTCGATGATAGCGAGTTGCCGGAGGTGTTCCAGTAACGGCCGCGTGATCGCACCGCGTCCGGGACCGATCTCGATCATGTGATCGTCAGCCTGCGGATTGATCGCGTGCACGATGCGCGCGATCACATGCGGGTCGTGCAGGAAGTGCTGGCCGAAACGCTTGCGCGGTTTGTTGAAGGCCTGCGACATCTTATTGCGCGTCGACCATTTGCAGTGCGGTGGCGAGCGCGGCATGCAGACTGCTGTCGTCGATCCTGCCGCTGCCGGCCAGTTCGAGGGCGGTACCGTGATCGACCGAGGTGCGAATGAAAGGCAGACCCAGCGTGACATTCACCGCCTTGCCAAAACCGACGTGTTTGAGCACGGCGAGACCCTGATCGTGATACATCGCCAGATAGGCATCGGTCTCCTGCATCTTGTCCCGGGTAAACGCGGTGTCCGCCGGCAACGGGCCGCGCAGCTGCATGCCTTCCCTGCGTAATTGTTCCAGCACCGGATTGATGATGTCGAGCTCTTCGCGCCCGAGGTGACCGTCTTCGCCGGCATGCGGATTGAGGCCGCACACGTTGATGCGCGGGGTGCGTATCCCGAACTTGCTTCGCAGGTCCTGATGCAAAATACGCAGGCACTGTTCGATCAATGCCGGCGTGATGGCATCGCATACCTTGCGCAGCGGCAGGTGCGTGGTGGCCAAGGCGACGCGCAGGCCGCTCGTCATCAGCATCATCACCGGTAGTGCAGTGTGCGACAGCTCCGCCAGATATTCGGTATGCCCGGAAAACGGAAACCCGGCGTGATTGATCACGCCCTTGTGTACGGGGCCGGTCACCAGTGCGGCAAACTGTTTATCGAGACAGCCCTGTGTCGCCAGGCGCAGGGTGTGTAACACATAGTCGGCGTTGGCGGGATTAAGCACGCCGGCACTGACCGGCGCAGCGAGATCGACATGCCAGACGCACAGCTCGCCGCGTTGCGTCTGGGCAATATTACCGGGATCGTAGTCGAGGAGTTTAATGGGGATGCCGAGTTGTGCGGCGCGATCCCTTAACACGTCGCGACTGGCGATGACGACAAAAGGATAGTGCGGTTGCGCGTGGGCCAGTCGCAACACCAGGTCGGGACCAATCCCGGCGGGTTCGCCGGGGGTGATGACCAGGGGCAGTGTGCGCATAGGCGGCCCGCCTCGACTTACTGCTTCACGATATGCACGTAGGCCTCGTCACGAATGCGGCGCAACCAGTTTTCGGTTTCCTCTGCGATTTTACGTTGCTGGATCTGATTGCGCGCCTGCAGCCGCAGGTAGGCCTTGGTGTCATCGAACTTGCGGCGTGACATCACCTGCACGATGTGCCAGCCGAAACGCGTCTGGAACGGCTGACTGATCTCGCCGGGTTTGAGCTTGTTCATCTCTTCCTCGAATTCCGGCACCATCGTGCCCGGGCTTACCCAGCCGAGGTTGCCGCCGTCCGCGGCGGAACCGGTGTCGTCGGAACTGGCGCGGGCGACGGCGCCGAAGTCGCGGCCGCCGACGATCTCGCTGCGGATGCGTTCGAGTTTTTGCCGTGCTTCATCGCTGCTGACGATCTCGCTGGTCTTGATCAGAATGTGCCGTGCCAGCGTTTGCTCGACGATGTGTTTTTGATCCTCGCGGCGCGTGTCGAGCAGTTTGATGATATGAAAGCCGCTGGCGCTGCGTACCGGCTTGGTGATATCGCCGGGTTTCATCTTTGGCACCATGTCGGCAAAGACAGTGGGCAACTGACCCTGTTTGATCCAGCCGAGATCGCCGCCCTGCAGGGCGCGCTGATCGGCCGAGACACTGACCGCGGTCTTGGCGAAGTCGGCGCCCAGGTTGAGTTGCGTGTAGACCTCTTCCGCCTTTTGCTTGGCGGCGTCGATTTGTTCCGGCGAGGCCTCTTCCGGGATCGGGATCAGGATGTGCGCGAGATGGTATTCGGTGTCGAGTTCCTGATGATCGCCCAGTTTGCTCAATTGATTGTCGACTTCCTGTTCGCTGACATAGACCTGGTTATCGACCTTGTTTTTGCGCAACTGGCCGATAATGACCTCCTTGCGGATCTCTTCGCGGAATTTTGCAAACGGGTAGCCTTCGTTTTCCAGGAATTTGCGGAACTGATCCAGGCTCATGGAATTCTGTTTGGCGATATTGGTCACGACCTGATTGAGTTGTTCATCGTCGACGCGGATGCCCGCGGTCTTGGCGAGTTGTAACTGGATCTCATCGAGGATCATGCGGTCGAGGATCTGTTTGCGCAGGATGTCATCCGGTGGCAGTTGCGTATGTTTCTGTTCGAGCTGATGTTTGATCTGGGTAACCCGATCGGACAGTTCGCTGCTGGTGATCACGTCGTTGTTGACGATGGCCACGACACGATCGAGGTCCATGTCTTGCGGCCGGGTGGCGGCATGGCCGGGCAACGGTGTCAGGCTGGCGACGACCAGGCCAAGGATGAGGTAATACAGGGGCTTCATGTGACTGTTTCCTGCAGGAGGTTATTGCGAAACGCCTAGGATACCATTATTCAGCAGGGCATCGATGTCTTTTCCGGAGCCCAGGCTGGACAGGCCTTTGAGCACGAATTCCAGGTAAATGGCGTGTTCGTAACGGGGATCGTTGGGGTCATTGTTCACCAGTTTGTCGAAGCGTTCGCCCCAGACCAGACGCAGGCCCCAGCAGCAGGATTCGTAGCTCACGCCGGCGAAATTCTGCAAACGGTGCTTATTGAGCAGGTCGTACTGGGTGCCGCCGAGGAGTTGCCAGCGCGGATTGAGGCGCCAGGAAAAGGAGGCGCACTGGGTCCGCAATTGATCGCGGGTGAAGCGATAGTCCAGGTTGATGACCCGGTCCTTCCCCGGCCGGTTTTGCACGCGTACGTTCCCGACCTCTGTGTGTAGTGTATCCGGGTTGTATTGCCAGTCACCGTAGAGGTTCCACTCGGGGCTGGGCGTGAAGCTCACCGAACCGAGGTAATTGGAGCGGTTGGCGGTATCCACCGGTTGCCCGGGCAGGACCACTTCGCGGTCGCGAAAATAAAAGATCTGGCCGAGGGTGGCATTGAACAGTTCGGCGCCATTGTCCTGGCGATAAAAACGGGTGGTAAGCGCTGCCGTCACCTGGTTGGCATCGCCGATGCGGTCGTTACCGCTGAAACGGTTTTCCGAGAACAGCAGGGTTTGACTGAATGTCGACAGGGCCGTATCGAATACCGGCAGCATACTTTGATCGCGATAGGGCGCGTACAGATAATACAGGCGCGGCTCCAGGGTATGGATCAACGGGACGCCGCCGATACTGGTATCGCGATCGAAATAGAGACCGGTATCGAGACTGAATACCGGCACACTCACGTCCGGCTGTTGCGGCAGCGTGCTGCTGCTCAGGTGATCCAGGTCGTATTGCAGATAATTGAATGTCAGTTTCGGTTTGAAAAAACCGGCATCCTTGACGATGGGATACGCCAGATACGGACTGAGCTTGACGCGCTGGCCGACCACCATCGCGGGGTCGCGGTGATCGAAATTGACATATTCGGAAGCCAGATCGTAATTCCAGCTGTTGTCGACATTGGCGGTGCGCGTATTCAAGGTCAGTTGCGGCAGGCGTTTATAGGGTTCTGTCCCGGAGATCGTCTGGTGATCCTGCAGGGAGGCAGTAAAGACGTAACTGGGTTGGTTATATGTCACCGTACCTTGCCGGTTTAGGGTGGTCGTGGTTGCGGCGGTGGTGAGGGTTCCACTGAAATCATTCAGATATTGATCGTCGCTGACATAGTGATAGTCGACAGCGCTGGACCAGCCGGCAGCTTCTGCGCCTGCATGTGTCCAGTCGAACTTGCTGCGGCTGCTGCCATAGAGTGTATCCTGGCCGATGTGATCCAGTTCAAACTGGCCTTTACTGGTGTCGGTCAAATATCGAAATTCGTTTTCCAGCATCAGGCCGCGCTTGCTCATGTTATGCGGCGTGATGGTGGCATCCATATTCGGTGCGATATTCCAGTAATAAGGTATCGCAAGCTCGGTACCGCTGCTTTGCGAGACAGTGATGGCCGGATATAAAAATCCCGACATCCGATCGTCGCCAATGGGGAAGCGGATATACGGGAGATACAGTACCGGGACATGCGCCACCTCCAGCACGGTGCTCCTGGCGGTGCCCTGGTGATTTTCGTTATTGAGATTGATCTCGTCCGCGCGCAGGCGCCATACCACATTGTCGCGCGGACAGGTGGTGTATGTGGCCTGGTCCATGCTGATCTCGGTTTTGCTTTTCAGATGGATCACCTTGGCCTTGCCGCGGCCGTTGACGGCGGCGGTCTGGTAATCGGCATCGTTTATCTCGCCGGTATTGTTCCCAAGATTCATCCGGGCATGATCGCCCTTGAGCTGCATTTCGCCGGTGGTGAACACGATATTGCCCTGTGCATTCAGTAATTCGCTGCGGTTGTCATATGTGACCTGATCGGCGGTCAATTGTTTCCCGCTCTGGCGAATAACCACCGAACCGGTGAAGCGTGTTACTGCCTGACTGTCGACGGTCGCCGCATCGGCATCGACATGCAGGTTTTTATCCTGGATTGTGGCGGTGTCCGGCTTGGGGATCTCGAGTCGGTAACCGGGCGGGCACAGGACATCGGTGGTATCGGCCGGTTCCTGTGCATTGGCCATGCCGGACAGGCCAAGCAGGCACAGGCTGCCGAGAATGTGAAGTCGTATGGACAAGGTTTTCTGTCAGGTATTCGCGACGTGATTTTGGCTAAGTATACGTTGTCCGCCGCCGGCTTGCGAAACCCTTCGGATGTCAGGGCATGGTCAGCTTGTGCACCGCATACAAGATACCGATGAAGATGGGTTGATGCACCATATATATAAGTAGGGAATGACGGCCGCCGAAGCGCAGCACACGCAGGGCCGCCAGCCTGCTGCGCCACTGGCTGATGGCCGGGAAGTGCCGCGCGGTCCAGGCCCAGCGCGCAAAAAATATCCCCAGCAGCACGACCCCGAACCAGGGGAACAGCGGGACATAATCCTCGGTAACGGGTTTGTGCGTCATCATGCCGATCCACTGCAGCGGGGCCTGATCGAAAAACGGATGTTTGACCGTGCTGCCCAGCACGATGATGGCGACACCGGCGATGAGGTTGGTCCAGTATAAACGGACGAAGGGCAGGGCCAGGATCGTCGCAGCCGCGATGAAATGCAGGATACCGAAAAAGATCATGCCCTGTGGAAACATCAGATAGCTGCCGAGGCTGACCAGTCCGGCGCAGGCCAGCAGGATAAACAAGCGCCGCAGGTATTTATGCAATTGCACCTGCTTGTGATGGGCGATGTACAGACTCATGCCCATCACGGATAAAAAGGTGCTGACGATCACAATCCGGTAATTGAGCCAGAAGGGATTGTGGTAGAAATCGGTCTGGATGAAATGGAAGTAATTCAGATCGAAACTGAAGTGAAAGCTGAACATCATGAGAATGGCGAGCCCGCGCAGGGCGTCGACCATTTCAAAACGTGGCGAGGTGGCATGCGTCGCGGTATTCATGGTTCCTGAATTTTGTCTGCCTTTACAGCTTTATACAATAAGTTCCGATATAATTTTGGCATGAATATCCAACAGGATGCGCGTTTTTCCCGGCTCAAGGTATGGCTGCAAGACCAACTCAACGATGCCGAATTTCAGATTGAGCCGGCTTCCGCCGATGCCAGTTTCCGCCGTTATTTTCGCGTCACTCAGTCCAATCAGACCCTCATTGCCATGGACGCGCCGCCGGACAAGGAGGACAGTCATCCTTTCGTCCGTATTGCCGGTTACCTCAATGCCATCCACATCAATGCGCCACGCGTGCTGGCCGAGAATTTTAGCGAGGGCTTCTTTTTGTTGAGTGACCTCGGACACCGGCATTATCTCTCTGTCCTGAATCAGGATAATGCCGCGCAACTGTATGCTGATGCCATGCAGACCTTATTTCAAATTCAGCAAGGCGGCGCGACATACTTGTCATCATTGCCACCCTATGATGAGGCGCTGTTGTTGCGAGAGATGCACCTGTTTCGCGACTGGTATTTGCAAACGCATCTGGGTCTGTCTTTGTCAGCGGCACAGTTGGCGGTGCTGGCGGATGCGTTTGCCTTTCTGGCAGGGCAGGCGCTGTCGCAGCCACGTGTGTTCGTGCATCGCGATTATCATTCGCGCAATCTGATGTACGTCGCGCAAGCGGGCAATAATCCCGGTGTGCTGGATTTTCAGGATGCCGTTGCCGGGCCCTTGACCTACGACCTGGTGTCCTTGTTACGCGACTGTTATATCGCGTGGCCTCGAACACAGGTGATGGCGTGGGTTGCGGATTATCATCGTCATTTGCATGACGCCGGTATGTTTCGCGAGATCACGCTGGAACAATTTGTGCGCTGGTTTGATTTGATGGGTGTGCAACGGCAGCTGAAGGCGAGCGGTATTTTTGCCCGGCTGAACCATCGCGATGGCAAACCCGGTTACCTCAATGACATTCCGCGTACGCTGGGTTATATCCTGCAGGTCGCGCCGGATTATCCCGCCCTGCACGGGTTTCTGACGCTGCTGGATGAACTGGCGGTTCCCGCGCGACTGCAACAGGTGTCGGCGTGAAGGCCATCATTCTCGCCGCCGGACGCGGCGAGCGGATGCGACCCCTGACCGAGACCACGCCCAAACCGCTGTTGCATGCGGGCGGTCAGTGCCTGATCGAATATCACCTGCACGCCCTCGTGCGGGCGGGTATTCGCGATATCGTGATCAATCACAGCTGGTTGGGTCAGCAAATCGTCGATTATCTGGGCGATGGACAACGCTATGGCGCCCGCATTGTCTATTCCGCCGAAGGCGAACCGCCGCTGGAGACTGCCGGTGGCATTATCCAGGCCTTGCCCGTGCTGGGCGATGCGCCGTTTGTTCTGGTCAATGGCGACATCTGGACGGATTATGATTTTGCACAGCTGCCGCGTGCGCTGACGGGCAAGGCGCATCTTGTCCTGGTGGACAACCCCACCCACCACCCCGCCGGGGATTTCGCGCTGCAATCACATATATTAAAGAATAACGGCGACCGGCTGACGTACAGCGGGATCGGCGTCTACTCGCCCTCCTTGTTTGCGGGCCTGGCGCCGGGGGTACGGCCACTGGCGCCGCTGCTGCGTGCGGCCATCGATGAGGGCGCCGTTCACGGCGAATGGTATCGCGGGCAGTGGTGGGATATCGGGACCCCCGATCGCCTGCGCCAGCTCGATCAATTTTTACAACAACGCCAGAGATAGTCGCCAATGGGAGAAGAGATCCGGTCCAGCGAATTCTGCCCCGAGGACTTTGCAATCTTCAAAGCCAAACTGGATCAGGAAACGGCCAGGCTGGCCGAGGTCTTCGCGCATCAGGGTTTTGCCCAGAGTCATCCGGTCGCGGGTTTTGAACTCGAGGCCTGGTTGATCGACTCAAGTCTGCGCCCCGTCCCCCGCAACGAAGAATTTCTGTCGCGCTTTAATAATCCCCTGGCCAGCCCCGAACTGGCCAGTTTCAATATCGAGGTCAACACCGAGCCGCGCAGCCTGCAAGGACACGTATTCTCGGCAATGCACCAGTCGCTGGACTCTACCTGGGCGGCGTGCCGCGACACCGCGCAGGCCATGGGCATGGATGTGATTATGTGCGGCATCCTGCCAAGCCTACTGGATGAAGACCTCACCCTTGAGAATATGTCATGCATGGAACGTTATCGTGCGCTCAATCGCGAGGTGTTGTTGCGGCGCAAGGGCAAACCCCTGGTGCTCGACATCAACGGCGAGGAACATCTGCGCGTCACGCATCACGATGTGATGCTGGAGTCGGCCGCGACCTCGTTTCAATTGCATACCCAGATCGATCAACGCCTTGCGGCGCGCCTGTACAATGCGAGCGTGATCCTGTCGGCGCCGATGGTGGCGCTGTGCGCCAACTCACCTTATCTGTTTGGCAAGGACCTGTGGGATGAAACGCGCATTCCTTTGTTCGAACAGGCGGTCGCCATCGGTGGATATGACGCCGCGGCATTCGGCCCGATTCGGCGCGTGACCTTCGGCAGCGGTTATGTGCGTGAATCGCTGCTGGAATGTTTTATCGAGAATCGCGAACACTATCCGGTCTTACTCCCGGTCAATCTCGATCACAACAGCGCCTCCCTGCCGCATTTGCGCTTACATAACGGGACGGTCTGGCGCTGGAACCGGCCGCTGATCGGTTTTGATGAGGCAGGCGAGATGCATTTGCGCATCGAACACCGGGTAATCCCGTCCGGTCCCAGCATCCTCGATGCCGTCGCCAATGCCGCATTTTATTATGGGGTGGTCACGGCCCTGATCCATCAGTCGATGGCACCCGAACGGCAATTGCATTTTGATCGGGCGCGTGACAACTTTTATCGCGCCGCGCAATTGGGACTGCGTGCACAAGTGCACTGGCTGGATGCTAAGATGTATCCGGTAGCGGAATTGCTGTTAAAGACCTTGTTGCCCCTGGCCTATGAAGGTCTGGAACGTCTGGGTGTTGCCGCCAGCGATAGTCACGAATATCTGGAGATTATCCGCGAGCGTCTGCAAACCGGTACCAACGGTGCGGTCTGGCAACGTGCCTTCGTTGCCAAACATGGCCGCGATATGCAGGCATTGACCGCGGCGTATTTTCAGCACCAGCATGGCGGCAGGCCGGTGCACGAGTGGACGATCTAATCATGTTGCAGATCTATGATGACATCCCGGCGGGTTTATTGGATTGCGAGGCGCAGGACCTGCATACCATCCTGCCCGGCCCCAGTCTGTTACACCTGCCCGGCGACAAGCCCGAGCCCTTGTTTATCTCGGTGCTGATGCACGGTAACGAGACGACCGGATGGGACGCGCTGCGCAGCGTCTTGCAGGATTATCAGGGGCGTCGCCTGCCGCGCAGCCTGAGTGTGTTTATCGGTAACGTCGCGGCCGCCGCTCAAGGTGTACGCCACCTGCCGGAGCAGCCGGACTATAACCGGATCTGGAAGGCCGAAGGCCAGCATGAAGAAGAGGTGATGGTCAGGCAAATCCTGGAACAGATGCGCGAACGCAATGTCTTCGCCTGTCTCGATATCCATAACAATACCGGGCGCAATCCGCATTACGCCTGCGTAAACCGCCTGGCGACATCGTTTTTCCAGCTCGCCACCTTGTTTTCGAAGACCGTGGTGTACTTCCTCAAACCCGACAGCGTGTTGTCCATGGCCTTCGCCGAGTTATGTCCCGCCGTCACCGTCGAGTGCGGCAAGGCAACGGAGCGTTCCGGCGTCCAGCATGCCCGCGAATTCATTTTGAATGCACTGGCGCTCGAACGGTTTTCCGATGAGAGCATGGACGTGCACAGCCTGGAGGTGTTTCATACCGTCGCCGTGGTCAAGGTGAAAGAGGGGATGAGTATCGGCGTCGGTGAGGCGGATTGTGATCTCGATTTGCTGCCGGAGGTCGACCGTTACAACTTTCATGAAATTCAACCCTGGACACCGCTGGCCAGGTTGCATGCCGAGCGCGAGATGCCGCTGTACGCAAGCAACGAATTCGGCAAGGACGTGACGGAACGCTATTTCGCAATTCGTGACGGCGATATCTGCAACATCGTCCCGGTGATGCCGTCGATGATGACACTGGATGTCGATGTGGTGCGGCAGGATTGCCTGTGTTATTTGATGGAACGTCTGGACCTTGGCAAGACCTTGTCCACCTAATTCAAACAAGCCGGGCGGTCGCAGTAGACACAGGCGAACAAAATGCCGCCCGGTGCTGTCTGCAATCTTGCCGCATCGATCTAAGTTGATATAATCATTGCGATTTTTTTCCACCGGTTGAGAGTAGTCAAATAAGAATGAAGCCTAGCTGCCAATCCACGATGTCGACACGCGCCGTATTCCAGGGCTTACTGCTGTTGTGGTTTTTATGCCTGCCGCTGCTGGCGCAATCCAACACGGCGGACGACTATGCGACCCGGTTCGGCAAGGCGCAGGCCCTGACCCGACAGGGCGATGATGATGCCGCCAGCAAGATTTACGAAGCCTTGATCAAGCAGGCGCCGGGCAAGCCCCAGGCCTATAACAATCTGGCCGCCATTAAGGCCCGCCATGGCGAATACAAGGAGGCCCAGGCCTTGCTGGAACGGGCCCTGCGCAGTGATCCGGTATACGCCACCGTGTATGAAAATCTCAGTGCCATCTATGTGGAAATGGCGCGGGACTCGTATGGCAAGGCCCTGCGTCTGGATACCCCACCGCAACCCGTTGCGCTGCGGCTGTTGGATAAACCAAAAGCAGCGTCGATACAGGTGGCAACGGCGCCGGCTGTGAATCCGCCGGCTGAGGTAAAGGCGCCCGCCGTGGCTGACAAACCCGCCAAGCCAGAGGCCCCCGTCGCAAAATCCACCGCATCCACACAGTCCAGTCCGCAGGTCATTGCCGCAAACACGGCAGGCCCGGCGCCTGCCAGCACGGCGGTCACGCCACCCGCAGGCCTAGCACAAACAAAAACACCGCCCAGTGCGGCACAAACCGCCACCGTCGCCGAGGTGGTGGCCAGTCAGGCAACGCCAACGGCGGAGACACCATCGCTGATGCCCGGGATCGAGATACAAAACGAAGAAACCCCGGCTTCCACTGAGGTTGATAAAGATAAGGTCATTACCAGTTTGCAGGGCTGGGCAGCCGCCTGGTCGGCAAAGTCCGTGGATTTGTACCTGGAGTTCTACGCCAGTGATTATGCGCCCCCGGGGATGACCCACACACAGTGGGCGGCGCAGCGCCGCGCGCGTTTGCAGGCCCCAAAGTGGATTCAGGTCACACTCAACGATTTTGCGGTGGACGCCGTTAAAGACGATCTGGTACGTGTCCGATTAGATCAGGTATATAAGGCGGATAATTATCAGGATCGTAGCCGCAAGGAATTCCAGCTACGGCGTACTCCCGATGGCTGGCGGATTGTCGAGGAAAAAACCATAGCGATGTCGCACTGAGATGTTGGTAATCAAACGTCATTTCAATCTGCTTATCGTGCTTGCGGCCTGCCTGCTGGTCGTTGCTGCCGTGTCGAAAAGCCAGACCATGACCAGCATGGTGGAGTCCACCAATACCCTGCCAGCCGCCAGGGCGATGGAATCCCGGCAGGTTCGCCTGCAGGGGCTTCTGAAACAAATGGACCTGCGCCTGCAGCAGAACAACAAGGATTACGAGGCGCAACTGCTCAAGGGTATTATTAATTTCCAGCTGGGTAAAACCGATCAGGCTGTCAGCGACCTGCGGAATCTGACCCGGGAAGAACCTTCGTTCCACCTCGCTTACCTGTTACTCGGCGATATGTTGTCGGCCAAGGTGATGCCGGTCACCGATATTGGCAATCCCGGCCTGTTCGACGCCAGTAAACGCGAACCGCAACTGACGGCGCTGCGCGAGGAGATTTACAGCCGGCTGCGGGCAAACCTGGCCGACCAGGAAAACGATCGTATTCCCATGCAGTTCCTCAGGCTCAATTCCCAGGTCAAGACCGCCTTGCTGGTGGATAAAGCAAAGAGCCGTCTTTATGTGTTCGAGCGCAGTGCGCCGGACCAGCCGCCGCACCTGTTACGCGATTTTTATGTCAGCACCGGCAAACGCAATGGCAATAAGGAAGCCGCCGGCGATCTGCGCACGCCCGAGGGCGTCTATTTCATCACCAGCGAAATTCCCGATACGAAACTGCCGGAAAAATACGGCGTCGTCGCTTTTCCCACCAATTATCCCAACGCGCTCGATCGTCACCTGGGCAAAACCGGTGAAGGTATCTGGTTGCACGGCACCGACAAGATTTATTACAGCCGCCCGCCGATGGACAGCGAAGGTTGCGTGGCAATGACCAACCTGGACCTGAGCACGATTCGAAACCTGATCGTGCCGGGAGTCACGCCGATTGTGATTGCCGAGAACGTGCAATGGGTGGATCGCCATACCTGGGAAACGACGCGCGCACAACTGCTGTCCGCGGTGGAGCAATGGCGCCACGATTGGGAGAGCATGGACGTGGACAGTTACCTCAGTCACTATGCCGAAGATTTCTGGGGCGGTGGTTATACCTATAAAAAGTGGACGGCGTACAAACGTCAGGTCGCCGCGCAGAAGACCTATCAGAAGATCTCTCTGAAAGACCTGTCACTGTTTTATTATCCGCGCGAGGCCAGCGGCGGCAAGGATATTGTCGTGGCGCGCTTCCGCCAGGACTATCAATCCAATAACTTCAACGGCGAGACCCGCAAGCACCTGTATCTGGAGAAAGAGCAGGGCGGGTGGAAGATTGTCTACGAAGGTAAGTAGTTATCCTCTCAGTAATAACGCAGGTGATACCACAGCCGGCCAATCATCTCATTCATTAAGTCTGCTGTGTTGTTCAGGCTGTATGCATTGGGTAGAAAACTCAATATGGAAATGCCGCGGGCGGTATCGTAGCCCATAGGCGCCGGAATAACCTTAAAGCCCGCCTTTGCAAACGCCTCTTGTGCACGCGGCATGTGCAGGGCGTGCGTGACCAGAATAATATGTGTGATGCCGTCTTTCTCCAAGAGCTTGCGGCTGTCTATCGCGTTTTCATACGTGGTGCGACTGTCCTTTTCCACCCAACGCACCACGGCAAGAAAATCCTTTTCCAGGACCTCCTGCATCAGTTGCGCCTCGGATGGCCGATTACCGCCAAATACGACACCGCCTGTCACCAGGATCGGCAGTTTGCATTTCCGTTGTAACCAGGCGCCGTAACGGAGGCGTTCCAGCGCCGGGCGCGAAACAGTATCGCCCTGGTATTCGGGTGCATCGAAATAACGGCCACCGCCCAGGATCACGATGGCCTTGGCCTGGGTCTCCTTCAGGCTGGCAGGCGCCAGCGCCGGCACGTCTTCGTACCAATTTAACAGGCTGTTGCTGACGATTGGCAGACTCAGCAGAAGCAGCAGGACGACGGCAGCATAGGAAATGGCTTTTCCCGTTCGATAAAAGCGCAGACGCACAATGACACCCAGGAGCAGCAGCGCGAAGAAGAATCCGGGCGGGAGCAGAAAGGCGCGGACGATATGCGTGAACAACAACTCCATGTTTCCCCCTGATGTCGCAAGAACGTTGCTGGTTGTTATTTAGAGTGCTCTATGAAAGTGAGCGATCTTCTCTATTCATACTTCCTAAACGTGAAACATTTGTGGCGAGGTATTTTGCTGTTTCGAGACTCGCGGTAAATACGTCCCTGTACGCTCATATGCCGCATCCCTGCGGCATATGGTCCCGAAACAGCAAAATACCTCGCCCACAGATAGCAGTATCAAGTAGAGGAAGGGCTATTTAGTTTTTCACCCGCGGCCTGTTTATCCGCATGATAGGACGAGCGCACCATGGGCCCGCTGGCGACATTGTTGAAACCGAGCTCATAACCGATGCGTTCGAGCTCAGCGAACTCTTCCGGAGTGACATACCGTTCCACCGCCAGATGATGCTGGCTCGGTTGCAGATACTGGCCCAGCGTGATCATATTGCAACCGTGTGCACGCAGGTCACGCATAACCGCAACCACTTCCGCCTGTTCCTCACCCAGGCCCAGCATCAAGCCGGACTTGGTGGGGATGTGTGGATGTTCTTGTTTGAAGCGTTGCAGCAAATCCAGTGACCAGGCGTAATCCGCACCGGGGCGTGCCTGTTTGTACAGGCGCGGTACGGTCTCCAGGTTGTGATTGAAGACATCGGGCAGCGACGCTGCAAGTTGGGCCAGTGCGACCTCCATGCGGCCGCGAAAGTCAGGTGTGAGTATTTCAATACGCGTGGTCGGGCAGTGTTGGCGTATTTCACGAATGCAATCGGCGAAGTGCGTGGCGCCGCCATCCCGCAGATCGTCGCGATCCACCGAGGTCACAACCACATACTTCAAATTCATTTGCGCGATGGTACGCGCGAGATTCACCGGTTCAGCGGCATCCAGTGGTTTGGGTTTACCGTGGGCGACATCGCAAAAGGGACAACGGCGGGTACACACGTCGCCCATGATCATGAAGGTGGCGGTGCCGTGATTGAAACATTCGCCGATGTTAGGGCAGGCCGCCTCTTCGCATACCGTATACAGATTGTTTTCGCGCAAGACAGACTTGAGTCGCGCGACTTCCGGTGAATTGGGCGCGCGTGCGCGTATCCAGCGCGGTTTGGGCAAGGGGGTGTCCCTGGGCACCACCTTGATGGGGATGCGTGCGGTCTTGCTCGCACCCTTCAATGGGTTGGCGGGACGCGGTTCGACCTGTTCGGGTTGTTTGCCGGAATCACTCATGGCCGCCATTGTAGCCCAACTGCGTCAACAGGTGGTGATGTAAACGCTGCTGAACCCCGGCCAGCGTTGGGAGATCATTGCCAAGCAGATCAGCCAGTTGCGTCACCGGCATGCCGGCATAGCCACAGGGATTGATGCGCTGGAAGGGGCTGAGATCCATTTGTACGTTCAGGGCCAGGCCGTGATAGCTCATGCCGCGGCGTATGCGCAAACCCAGGGCGGCGATCTTGCTGCCGTCCACATAAATACCGGGCGCACCGGCAAGGCGCGATGCCGCAATCCCCAGCTCCGCCAGGAGCTCGATCACGGCCTGCTCGATCTGCTGTACCAGCAGTTTGACCCCGCCTTCACGACGATGCAGATCCAGCAACAGGTACGCCACCAACTGGCCGGGGCCGTGATAGGTGACCTGGCCGCCGCGATCGATATTGACCACAGGAATATCGCCGGGGGCGAGCAGGTGTTCGCGCCTGCCGTTTAAACCCTGGGTGAATACCGGCGGGTGTTGCAGATACCAGATCTCATCGGGTGTCGAGGCGGTGCGTTGTTGGGTGAAGTCGCGCATGGCGTCCCAGGTCGGAACATATTCAGCCAGACCCAGGTCGCGTGTCAGCACGGACAATGGCGCAGCAGCGATATCGGTTTGCGCGCGCATTGTCACAACGCCATCAGTACGTGTTCTGACGCCGTGAGTTCGCGATACAGCGCATCCAGTTGTTCGCGGCTTTGGGCGTCGAACACGATGGTGAGCGAGGCATAATTGCCTTGCCTGCTGTCGCGGCGGCGGATAGCACCCTCCGGGAGTTGAGGAAGGTGCCGGCGCAGGATCTGTACCACATCAAATTCAAACGCATCCCCGCTGCGCCCCATGACTTTGAGGGTAAAGCGACAAGGGAATTGCAGCAGGGCGGAAGACTCTGGCATCAGTGCCTACCTGCCGATGGCCTTCAACTCACGCTTATAGTCCTGGAATATACCGAACAGCTTGCGTGCGACGGGACCGGGTTGTCCATTGCCGACGCTCTTGCCGTCCAGTTTTACCACGGGCATGATTTCCTTGGTGGAGCTGCTGATCCAGATTTCATCCGCGGCGAGTAACGCGTCTTTGGAGAAAGTGACTTCTTCTATAGGCAGTTTATGCGACTGCGCCAGTTCGACAATCAGGTCGCGGGTGATGCCCGGCAACAGCAACGCGCTTTTGGGTGGTGTCTTGATAACGCCCTTGCTCACGATAAACACGTTACTGGCGGCGCCCTCGGTCACGTCATCATTGCGTATCAGAATCGCCTCGGCCGCGCCTGCATCGATGGCGCTCTGGCGTAACAGGATGTTCGCCAGCAGGGTAATGGCCTTGACGTTGCAATGTTGCCAGCGACTGTCGTCCCGCGTGATCGCGGCGACGCCCTGGTTAAACGTTTTCTCATCGGTCGTGACCAAGGGGTTGGCCATGGCGAACACCGTGGGCGTGACATTAGCCGGGAAGGCATGGTCGCGTTTGGCCACGCCACGCGTGACCTGTAAATAGATCGAGGAATCCTCCGCCGGATTTTTTTTCAGCAGCCCCGTGAGTACCTGTAGCCATTCGGCGTTGCTATACGGGTTACGGATACGCACGGCATCCAGGCTGTTCTGCAGCCGTTGCAGGTGTTCGTCGATGCGAAACAGCCGGCCGCTGTACGCCGGTATGACTTCATAGACGCCGTCACCGAAAATAAACCCGCGATCGAGCACCGGGACCTTGGCCTCGGAGAGTGGAAGAAATTCGCCATTGAGGTAGACGATGGCTTCAGACATACAGGTGCTCCTGCGCGAAACGCGACGTTACTGGAACAGTAATTTAATATTGTCGATAGTGCGGCGCCAGAAACCGCCCTCGGCGACATCTTCGAGTGCGATCAGGGGCCGCTCCGCAATCACTTCATCGCCGAGCTTGACATCGACGTGACCGTATTCGTGGCCCTTGACGATAGGCGCAACGATAGTGGAGTCCACGGTCATTTGCGCCTTGATCATGTCGCGGCGGCCGCGCGGCGTGGTGATGTAGAGACTCTGGGCGAGACCCAGCGGGACTTCTTCCTTGTTGCCTTTCCATACCCGCATCTGGGTGAGCGGATCGAGCGCCGCGTGCAGCTTGAAGGTTTCAAAGAAACGGAATCCGTAATTCAACAGTTTACGGCTTTCGCTTTCGCGCGCGTTTTCAGAACTGGTGCCGAGCACCACGGAGATCAGGCGCATGTCATCTTTCTGCGCGGAGGCAACCAGACAGAAGCCGGCGGACTCGGTGTGTCCGGTCTTGACGCCATCGACGCGATCGTCCAGCCACAGCAGACGATTGCGATTGAACTGCGGGATTTTGTTATACGTGAATTGTTTGATCTTGTACAAATCGTAGTGATCGGGGAAATCCTTGATCAACGCGCGGGTCAGGATAGCGAGGTCGTGCGCGGTGGTGTAGTGCTCCGGGTTTGGCCAGCCGGTGGCATTGGCGAAGTGCGTGTGTTTCATGCCCAGTTTTTCGGCGTACTTGTTCATGAGCGTAACGAAGCTGTCCTCGCTGCCGGCGGTATGTTCCGCGAGCGCAACGGTGGCGTCGTTGCCGGAGTCCACGATCATGCCGAGGATGAGTTTATCCAGTTCCACGCGTTTGCCCACTTCGACGAACATGCGTGAGCCGCCCATGCGCCAGGCCTTTTCGCTGATCAGGACCTTGTCATCCATTTTGATCGCACCGGCCTTAAGCTCGCTCATGATGACATAAGAGGTCATCATCTTGGTCAGACTGGCGGGCTCCACCCGATCATCTTCATGTGACTGGGTCAGTATCTTGCCGCTGTGATAGTCCATCAGCAGATAGGCCTTGGCGTTAATCGTTGGCGCGGCCGGGATGAGATCGGCACGCGCAACGGCATGCAGGCTGAACAGCATCACACACGACAGGAAAAAGACTCTTATTTTGAAGAACATAGTTGCCTCGCTTGAAATCAGGTGCCTATTGTAGCGAAGACTGGGCAGATTCGCACAGGCCCAGGTTCACACAATAACCCGTGGTAAATTATTCGATAACAACGTGGGGTTCGGGATAACCGTTGTTGCTGATGGTCTGCGCGACCTTGTCCGCCTCGTCAACGTTGGGCAACGGCCCAACCCGTACGCGATAGAGTTTATCACTGTTGAGGTAGGCCATCTGCACGGTTTGTTTGGGTAACAATACATCCAGTTTTTTCTTGAATTGTTCCGCATTGTATCGACTGGCGAACGCACCCGCCTGGATATACAAAGTATTCTCCGGTTTGACCGGCGGGCGATAAGACGCTTGGACCGGTGCCGGCTCAGATCGTTCAGGTTGCCAGTTGCGTGGATCGATACTGCGGACCTCCACCAGACCGGTACCGTTGCCGGCAATGCCAAGTTTCTTGGCGGCAACATAGGACAAATCGATGATCCGGTTGGGATGAAACGGTCCGCGATCGTTGACGCGTACGACGATCTTTCTGCCGTTTTCCAGATTCGTCACCTGGACATAACTGGGGATCGGCAGGGTTTTGTGCGCCGCGGTCATTTTATACATGCTGTAGACCTCGCCGCTCGAGGTCGTGCGGCCGTGAAACTTGGTGCCGTACCAGGAGGCGATGCCACGTTCCACATAGCCTTTGCTGCTCTGCATGACGTGATAGGTATGACCGAGAACGGTATAGGAATCGGGATTGCCGTTGGCGCTCCGCGGCTCAACCCGCGGCACGGCATCCGGGATATTCGCCACATTCACTTCCGTGCGCGGGCCGCCATCCTGATAGCGCGTGAAGGAACAACCGGCGAGTGACAGACTGCCGATCAGCAGGAGATAAACAAGGCGTGTGTTGTGTATGTATCGTCCAGGCATGTCGCTTAACGTGACTTGATGATCTCGTCGCCGAGTTGATGTACCGCCATCGCGTACAGTGCGCTGTGATTATACCGGCTGATGACATAGAAATTTTCCCATGCGGCCCAGTATTCCGGACCGTTGCCGCTGTCCAGTTCGATCAGACAGCCCTTGATATCATCCGGCACCTTGCCATCGATGACGACGCCGGCCAGGCGCATCTGTTCCGGTGTAAACCGGGGTTTGAGCGACTTGTTGTCGATCAGCTCACGATATTTGAGCCCGCTGACCTGCACGCGATTGGCAATCGGCTGGTTATAGCGCCAACCGTGCTTTGCAAAATAATTGGCGATGCTGCCCAGGGCGTCGGCCGTATTGTCCCACAGGTCACGCTTGCCATCCTTGTCGAAGTCCACCGCATAATGCCGGAAACTGCTGGAGATGAATTGTGGCATGCCCATGGCGCCGGCATACGAGCCTTTTTGCTGCAGGGGGTCGAGCCCTTCCTCGCGAGTCATCAGCAGATACTGTTTGAGTTCGCCACGAAAGAACTTGGCGCGTGGCGGGTAGGCAAAGGCCAGGGTGGAGAGCGAATCGATCACCGGATAACGTCCGGTATGCTGGCCGTAGCGTGTTTCGACACCGACGATGGCGACCAGGATCTCCGGCGCGATTTTGTAGGTCTGCGCAACATGCTCGATGATCGCCTGGTTATTGTTCCAGAACAACACACCGCCGCGGACCCGATCGCGGGTCAGGAAAATCTGCCGGTATTCGTACCAGGGCTTGGCCTCTGCCGGACGCGAAATCGCGTCGATGATGCTTTGATGCAGGTGCACCTTCTCGAACAAGTCAGTCAGGCTGTCCGCGTTGAACTGGTAATCCTTCACCATCTCGGCGATGAACTGTTTCACTTCCGCGGGCTGGGAAAAGGCCGTGGGATCTTCCGCACAGGCACTGAGCGGGGCCACGCTCAACAATAAGCCGGATAACAGGACATTCAAACTTCGCACTTTCAACTCCACAGACGTCACGTCGAGATCAATTTTCGATGTGTTTGGATTGACATTAGGATACCGAATCCCGTGAGCAGGGTCACCATCGAGGTGCCGCCGTAGCTCACCAGCGGTAACGGAATGCCTACGACGGGCAGCAGGCCACTGACCATGCCGATATTGATAAAGACATAAATAAAGAATGTCAGCGTGATGCTGCCGGCAAGCAGGCGGGTATACGTATCCTGTGCCTGCAGGGTGATCATCAGACCGCGGATGATGATCGCGGCGTAAATCGCCAGCAGCAGCAGGGAACCGATGAAACCAAACTCCTCGCTGAAGACCGGAAAGATGAAGTCGGTTTTGCGTTCGGGCAGGAAATCCAGATGCGATTGCGTGCCGTTGAGCCAGCCCTTGCCGTACATCCCGCCGGAACCGATGGCGATGGTGGATTGAATGATGTGATAACCGGCGCCGAGTGGGTCGATCTCCGGGTTGAGAAAGGTCAGCACACGGTTACGTTGGTAGTCATGCATGCCATATTGCCAAACCACCCAGGCAAGTGGGACGAGCAGGATACAGGTGATGATAATGACGCGCCAGCGCAGGCCGGCGAGGAACAACACAAAGAAACCGGATGCCGCCAACACCAGGGCAGTCCCCAGGTCAGGCTGCTTCGCGACTAACAGCGTGGGGACGAGCAACATCACGATGGCCGCCAGGATCCGCAGCGGGCGCGGCGGCATGGTATGTTCGGCGAAGTACCAGGCAATGATCATGGGCAGCGCCAGTTTCATCAATTCCGAGGGCTGAAAGGTAAACAGTCCGAAGTTCAGCCAGCGTTGCGCGCCTTTACCGATGACACCGAGGATCAATACGGCAATCAGCATCACCATCCCCAGCGCATATAACCAGGGACTCCAGTGCTGGATCGTATCCGGCCGCAACTGGGCCACCGCAATCATCAGGGCAAAGGCGATGGACAGACGCATCAACTGGCGCAGGACCAGATCGGTATTTTGTTCGCTGGCGCTGTAGAGGGCGATCAGCCCCACGCCCGCCAGCAGCATCAAGGCAAGCAGCAGGGGCAGATCGACATGAAACTGCTGCAACCAGCTGCGCCCTTTCCCCAGGGTGGTATCAGGTGCAAATTCCGCGTGAGTGAATCCCGGCATTATTTGTCTCCCAACAGGTAGGCATCCATGACTTTACGTGCGATCGGCGCGGCAATGGAGCCGCCGTGGCCGCCGTGTTCCACGACAACGGCGACGGCGATTTTGGGTGCGTCAGCCGGTGCAAAGGCAATGAACAGGGCGTGGTCGCGTAACTTTTTCGGAATCTTGGTGAGATCGTCTTCGCCCTCTTCATCCTGTTTTATACCGTAGACCTGGGCGGTGCCGGTCTTGCCGGCAATCTTGTATTTCAGGTCGCGACTGATGCTGCGTGCCGTGCCGTGAATGCCGGAGACTACCTGGGTCATGGCATTAATCACGGTTTGCCAGTTCTGCGGGTCGTCCATTTTCGTGACTCGTTGTGGCGCGGCTTCGTGTACGACAAGTTTGTCGTCGCCGGGTTCGACAATGCCGCGTACGATGTGCGGCCGGTAACGTATGCCGCGTGTGCCCAGTTCCGCGGTCATTTCCGCAAGTTGCAACGGCGTCACCAGGGTGAAGCCCTGGCCAATGCCGGTGATCAGCGTCTCACCCGGGAACCAGGGCAGGTGATGTGTGCGGCGTTTCCAGTCTTTGCCCGGGAGCAGGCCATTTTCTTCACCACGGATGTCAATCCCCGTCGGATGGCCCACGCCGAAGCGGCCGAGAAAATCCTCGATGCGATCGATCTTGAGTGTCTGCGCCAGGTCGTAGAAGTACACATCGCAGGATTCGACGATGGCCTTGGTCAGGTTGGTCTCACCGTGACCGCCTTTTTTCCAGTCACGGTATTTGTGGTCGTCGCCCTTCAACTGGTAATAGCCGGGGCAATAGAGCGATGAGTCCGGGCTAATGACCTTGTTCTCGAGACCGGCCAGTCCGATAAAGGGTTTGATGGTGGAACCCGGTGGATACTGGCCTTGCAGGGCGCGATTGAACAGTGGCCGGTCCGATGACTTGTTGAGGGCATCGTAGGTCTTGGTATCGATCCCGGTGACGAACAGATTGGGATCGTAGGTCGGCATACTGACGAAGGCGATGACTTCGCCGTTATCCGGGTTGATCGCCACCAGGGCGCCGTTATTATCGCCGAAGGCCTGTTCCGCGACCATCTGCACGCGCGCATCCAGTGTCAGGTACAGATTTTTTCCGGGGATGGGCAGGGTGCGTTCGAGTACATCCACAATGCGGCCGGCCGCGTTGGTTTCCACGCGCTGGTAGCCCACTTCGCCGTGCAGTTCGTCTTCATAGGAGCGCTCGACGCCGACCTTGCCGATGTATTTGGTGGCGGCGTAACGCGAGGCATCCAGACTGGATAACTCCTCTTCGTTGATACGTGCGACATAGCCGATGGCGTGCGAGGCGAGTTTGCCCTGCGGATAGTGACGCATGAGTTCGGCGGTAATCTCCACGCCCGGCAATTGATCCAGGTGCACCGCGATACGCGCGGCCTCGCTGTCACTGAGGCGAAAGCGTAAAGGGATACCTTCAAAGCGGCGTTTCTTCTTGCGCAGATCGTTAAAGCGGCTGATCTCGTCATCGGTGATGTTAATCAGCGATTGCAGTTGTTTCAGGGTGGCGTTGAGGTCCGGGATATGTTCCGGCACCAGTTCGAGGGTGCGGCTGGGTACGTTTTGCGCGAGCAAGACACCGTTGCGATCGTAAATCAGGCCGCGCGTCGGCGCGATGGGCACGATGCTGACCCGGTTGTCTTCGGACAGTGCGGTATAGTGATCGTGGCTGATCACCTGCAGCCAGAACAGTCGCCCAATCAATCCGGCCAGCAGGATACAGCCGAGGATCGCGGACACCAGAATGCGGCGCTGAAACAACAGGGTTTCGCGCAGGTGATCCTTGATCGTGAGCGACTGATCACGCGCCATGGCTCATGCAACGCGGTAAAAACGCCGGGCGTGGCGCAGGATCAAAAAGATGGCCGGCCAGATGAGGGCGGTGGTGAAACTGGGTAATACGTACAACCAGACATTGGGTGCGTAGCCGCTGATCCCCTGGATCCACAGATTGATCATGTCGTAGATAACGCAAAACACAAAGATCACAATGGCCTGTTGCCAGACAGGAAAGACGCGCAGACGTTGATGCAGATTCAGGGTCAGAAAGATCACCAGTGCGAGCGCGAGTGCGTGCTGCCCCAGCAAGGCGTCATAAGTCACGTCCAGTAGCAGACCCATAATCCAGGCGATACCGACACCGATACGGGTGGGCAGGGCCATGCTCCAGTAAACCAATACCAGCAACATCCAGTGCGGACGTAATTCCTTCGCCCAGTCCGGTAGCGGGATCATGGTCAGCATCAGCGCGATGATCAGCGTCAGCAGGATGACCGGCCCGCCGTGGTGTTCGTTGCCCCTCATGGTTTTTTCACCTTGGGCGGGCCGCTGCATGCGGTTTCGTCTTCGTTCAGACGCCGGTGCGAAGGCCACACCAGCAGGACTTCCCGATTACGATCCAGTTCGGCGGTCGGTTCCACGATGATCTCGGCAAAGGGCAGACTCGGGTTGGTGTTGATCTTGATGACCCGGCCGGCGGGGTAGCCGGACGGGAAGACGCAACCCAGCCCGGACGTGACCAGCAGGTCGCCGACACGGATGTCGGCGTTGTTGGGCTGGTGAATGATGGAGAGTTCATTCTGACGCGGTTCGCCGACGGCAATTGCGCGCACACCGTTGCGGTTGACCTGCACCGGCAGCGAGTGGCTGGGATCGGTAATCAGCATCACGGTGCTGGACAGGGGGCCGACATTGACGACCTTGCCCATCACACCCTGCGCGCCGACGATGGGCTGATTGACGTAGACGCCGTCACCGGTGCCCTTGTTGATCACGATCTGGCGACGGAAGGGATCCACGTCGACGGAGAGGATCTCCGCCACCAGCACCCGTTGGAACTGGTCTTCGTATTGATCCACGGATTTGAGCAGGGAGCGCAGGTTGCTGTTTTCCGCGACCAGCGAGGAATATTTCTGGAGTTTGGTCTCCAGCAGTTGATTGCGGATGCGCAGCGTCTGGTTCTCTTCTTCCAGCGTGTTGTGCGTGGTGAGGCTGTCCGAGGCCCAGTTATAAATGTCGGTGGGCAGGTTCACCAGGTAGCGGATCGGATCGACCACCAGGCTCAGGGCGGAACGCAGGTTGCTGGTCGCGGCAAAGCGGTGATCCAGCACCATCAGCGCGACAGAGACGAAGGCAAGCACGGTCAACCGTATGCCGATCGAAGGGCCTTCTTTGAATAGCAGTTTAACGACTTACTCTCCTGGTCTAAAACAGACGCGGGACTTATTCGACGGTAAAGAGATCACCGCCCAATTCATCGATCATTTCCAGGGCACGGCCGCCACCGCGGGCGACGCACGTGAGAGGGTCTTCGGCAATGATGACCGGCAGGCCGGTTTCTTCCATCAAAAGTCGATCCAGGTCACGTAACAGGGCGCCGCCACCGGTCAGGACCATGCCGCGTTCGGAGATATCGGCGGCCAGTTCCGGTGGGGTTTGTTCCAGCGCGGTTTTGACCGCACTGACGATCCCGGACAGGGGTTCCTGCAGGGCTTCGAGGATTTCATTGCTATTGAGGGTAAAGCTGCGGGGTACGCCCTCGGCCAGATTGCGGCCGCGGACTTCCATCTCACGGACTTCGTTACCGGGATAGGCGGAACCGATTTCGTGTTTGATGCGCTCCGCGGTGGATTCACCGATCAGGCTGCCGTAGTTGCGGCGCACGTAATTGATAATGGCCTCGTCGAAGCGGTCGCCGCCGATACGCACGGAGGCGGAATAGACGATACCGCTCAGGGAGATGACGGCCACTTCCGTGGTGCCGCCACCGATGTCCAGGACCATGGAGCCGCTGGCCTCGGAGATGGGCATGCCCGCGCCGCTGGCGGCGGCCATGGGTTCTTCAATCAGGAAGACCTCGCGCGCACCGGCGCCGGCGGCGGATTCGCGGATGGCGCGGCGTTCCACCTGGGTGGAACCACAGGGCACGCAGATCAGTACGCGTGGACTGGGACGGAAAAAGCGCGCTTCGTGCACCTTGCGGATGAAGTGCTGCAGCATTTTCTCGGTGACGGTGAAGTCGGCGATCACGCCGTCCTTCATTGGGCGAATGGCGACGATGTTGCCGGGCGTACGGCCCAGCATGCGTTTGGCCTCCATACCGACCGCAGCAATGGATTTGGGACCGCCCGGTCCGCGTTCCTGGCGGATGGCAACCACCGACGGTTCATTGAGGACGATGCCTTTGCCGCGGACGTAAATAAGGGTATTCGCCGTGCCCAGGTCGATGGACACATCATTGGAAAATAATCCCCGGAGACTCTCGAACATACTGATTTCTGCTTCCTGAGTGGTGGCTAAAGGTTTTAGAATATTCCTAATATATAAGGAATCCGAAAAGGTGCCCTAATTTAATCAATCCTGCGAAGTAGCACAAGCAGGTTATTGTAATAGCATAACATTTTGCCTAGCCATTCACAGTAGGCGGCGGCGAACGACGAGGAAGACAATGTCTCTGGATAGTAGTGACGTAAAAAAGATCGCTCACCTGGCGCGGCTCGCCATCGACGAGGCGGACATCCCGCTGTATGCCACCAACCTGTCGAATATCCTGCAACTGGTGGAGCAGATGGACTCGGTGAATACCGATGCGGTGAAGCCGATGGCGCATCCGCTGGATGAAGTGCAACGCCTGCGCGAGGACGAGGTCACCGAGAGCAACCAGCGCGAGCATTTTCAGGAAAATGCGCCGCTGACGGAAGACGGACTATACCTGGTTCCAAAGGTCATCGAATAACTGTCAAAAAAGTTCTTTGGTGAACCAAGCAAAAATCCCATTGGTAGAACAAAACCTATTACGAGTTTTATAAAACATGAGTTTGCATGAAAAAAGTTTGCGTGAGTTATCGGAAGATTTGCACGCGAAAAAGATCAGCAGTGTCGAGGTTACACAATATTTTCTGGATCGGATCCATCAACACGATAAAACCCTGAACAGTTTCATCACGGTGGCAGCAGAGCATGCAATAGCACAGGCCAGGGCCGCGGATGCGCGTCTCGCCGCCGGTAATGCCGCTGCACTCACCGGCGTGCCGATTGCGCAAAAAGATATTTTCTGCACGCAGGGCATCAGGACCAGTTGCGGTTCGCGGATGCTGGATAATTTCATCTCGCCCTACGATGCGACCGTCGTCGCCAAGCTGAATCAGCAGGGCGTGGTGATGCTGGGCAAACTCAACATGGACGAGTTCGCCATGGGCTCGTCCAATGAAACGAGTTTCTACGGCCCGGTGAAAAATCCCTGGAACACCGAGTGCGTGCCCGGTGGTTCGTCCGGGGGTTCCGCGGCGGCGGTGGCCGCGCGCCTGACACCGGCGGCGACGGCCACCGATACCGGTGGTTCCATTCGCCAGCCGGCGTCCTTGTGCGGATTGACCGGTTTGAAACCCACCTATGGTCGTGTCTCGCGTTACGGCATGATCGCGTTTGCCTCCAGCCTGGATCAGGCCGGCTCGATCACGCAAAACGCGGAAGACGCCGCGATGATGCTGAACGCCGTCGCCGGTTTCGATCCGAAAGATTCCACCTGCGTGGATCGTCCGGTGCCGGATTACACGGCGACGCTGGCCGACAGTCTCAAGGGCCTGAAGATCGGTCTGCCGAAAGAATATTTCGGTGAAGGCCTCGACCCGAAGGTAGGCGATGTCGTACACGCCGCCATCGATCAATACCAACAACTGGGTGCCGAACTGGTGGAGATCAGTCTGCCCAATAGCGGCTTGTCCGTACCGGCCTACTATGTGGTGGCGCCGGCGGAGTGTTCGTCCAACCTGTCGCGCTTCGACGGCGTGCGTTTCGGTTATCGCTGCAAGGACCCGCAGGACCTGGAAGATTTATACAAGCGCAGTCGCGGCGAAGGCTTCGGTGCGGAGGTCAAACGCCGCATCATGATCGGCACCTACGCCCTGTCGGCGGGTTATTACGATGCATACTACCTCAAGGCGCAAAAGGTGCGGCAGTTGATCAGCGATGACTTCAAACAGGCGTTTGCGAAAGTCGATGTGATCATGGGGCCGACCTCGCCCAGCGTCGCCTTCAAATTCGGCGAGCGCAGCGACGACCCCATCAGCATGTATCTGTCCGACATCTATACCATCGCCGCCAACCTGGCGGGACTGCCTGGCATGTCGATCCCGGCCGGGTTTGCGCATGAGCTGCCGGTGGGCCTGCAGATCATCGGCAACTACTTTGACGAGGCGCGGTTATTAAACGTTGCGCATCAGTACCAATTAAACAGCGACTGGCACCAGCAAATGCCGGCGTCATTCAAGTAAAGAGAATAGCGTAATGGAATGGGAAACGGTTATCGGTCTTGAGATTCATACCCAGCTTGCCACCAAGAGCAAGATCTTTTCCGGCGCCTCCACGGCCTACGGCGCCAATGCCAATACCCAGGCCTGTGCCGTGGACCTGGGCCTGCCCGGCGTGCTACCGGTCCTGAATAAACAGGCGGTGACCATGGCGGTCAAGTTTGGTCTGGCCATCGGCGCCAACATATCGCGGCGTTCCATTTTTGCGCGCAAGAATTATTTCTATCCCGACCTGCCCAAGGGCTATCAGATCAGCCAGTATGAATTGCCGATCGTGGCGAACGGCACGCTGACTATCGAACTGGAAGACGGTACCAGCAAGACCATCGGCGTCACCCGCGCGCACCTGGAAGAGGATGCGGGTAAGTCACTGCACGAGGACTATCACGGCATGACCGGTATCGACCTCAACCGTGCCGGCACGCCGCTGCTCGAGATCGTCTCCGAGCCGGACATGCGTTCGGCCAAGGAGGCCGTGGCCTACATGAAGAAGATGCATTCACTCGTGCGTTATCTCGGCATCAGTGACGGCAACATGCAGGAGGGTTCGTTCCGCTGCGACGCCAACGTCTCAGTCCGACCCAAAGGGCAGAAAGAATTCGGCACGCGCACCGAATTGAAAAACATCAACTCCTTTCGCTTTGTCGAGCGCGCGATCAATTTCGAGGTGGAGCGCCAGATCGATCTCATCGAGGGTGGCGGCAAGGTGGTGCAGGAGACGCGCCTGTACGACCCGGACAAACACGAGACCCGCTCCATGCGTTCCAAGGAAGAGGCGATGGATTATCGCTACTTCCCCGATCCGGATCTGTTGCCCGTCGCTGTCAGCGAAGAAGACATCGAAAGCGTGCGCGCCACGCTGCCGGAACTACCAGACGCCAAGCAGGCACGGTTTGAATCCGAGCTGGGCCTGAGTGCCTACGACGCCGGTATCCTCACCGGCGATCGTGAACTTGCCGATTATTTCGAGGCCGTGGTGAAGTCCTGTGGTGAAGCCAAGCTGTCCGCCAACTGGGTGATCAGTGAATTATCCGGGCGTTTGAACAAGGAAGACATGACCCTTGCTGAATCCCCGGTCAGCGCCGAGATGCTCGGCGGTATGTTGAAGCGTCTGGCCGAGAACGCCATCACCAGCAAGATGGCCAAGGAAGTCTTCGACGCCATGTGGAACGGCGAGGGTGATGCCGACGCGATTATCGAAAAACGCGGTCTCAAACCGGCCGATACCGGTGAAGTGGAAAAGATCATCGACGATCTGATCGCCAGGAATCCGGAGCAGGTGGAGCAGTTCCGCGCCGGCAAGGAAAAGGTGCTCGGGTTCTTCGTCGGTCAGGTCATGAAGGCGTCGAAAGGGAAGGCGGATCCTGCGCAGGTGAATCAGCTACTGCGGGAGAAGTTAAAGTGAATGCTTTAACTAGATAGAGCAAATGGTACATTGTTCTTATCATGTCTATTTAATTTCGTCATTCCGGGCGAAGCATAGCGAAGACCCGGAATCCAGTGTCTTGGATTCTATATTATAAGCCGCTGGATTCCCGCTTTCGCGGGGATGACGAGTGTGATATTTCAAGTTGAGTCATGTCCGATAACGACACATTGCAGCGTTTTTTGTTTGAGCACACGCCGATCCGCGGCGAAGTGATCCATCTCGATGCCACCTGGCAGGCGATCCTCGAACGTCACGATTATCCGCCGCTGATCCGCGATATCCTCGGCGAGATGATGGCGGCGGCGATCCTTCTGGCGGCGACACTGAAACTCCACGGCCGGCTGGTGATCCAGTTGCAGGGCAGCGGTCCGATTACCCTGATGGTGGTGGAGTGCGTCAATGCGCACGAGTTGCGCGGCCTCGCGCACTGGCAGGATCTTCCTGAGTCAGGCAATCTGCAGTCTCTCGCCGGCAACGGCACCTTAACGATCACGCTGGAGCCCAGTGAAGATCAGGAACGCTATCAGAGTATCGTCGAACTGCGCGGCGACACGCTGGCCGATGCAATCATGAATTATCTGCAGCAATCGGAACAACTGGACACCCATATCTGGCTGGCAGCCAATGAGGAACGTGCCGGCGGCGTCTTGTTGCAAAAATTGCCGGCGAGCGGCGAAACCGAAGACAGCGATGCCTGGAATCGGGTGATTCAGCTATCCAATACCATCACCCGTGAGGAGATGCTGGAACTGCCGCAACTGCAACTGCTGCATCGTTTGTATCATGAAGAACAGGTGCGGGTATTCGAACCGCTGCCGGTATGTTTCCGCTGTTCCTGTTCGCGCGAACGGGTAGTGAATATGCTGCGTTCCCTGGGGCCGGATGAAGTACGCTCTATTCTGGAAGAACAGGGCAACGTCAACGTGGCGTGCGAATTCTGTAATCAGAAGTACGACTTCGACAGCGTGGATGTGGAACAGATCTTTGCCGTGGATGTGGCGCCGCAAACAAGCAAGAGCAAGCATTAGCCGTGAGTAGCAAAGATGATGTGGATGGCGTGGACGCCGGCGACCCCGTCTATAAGACCCTGCTGGAATCGACCAAGGCCATTCCCTGGAAAATAGACTGGAACAGCATGACGTTTGCCTATATCGGTCCGCAAATTGAAACCTTGCTGGGTTGGTCGCCGGAGAGCTGGGCCAGTGTCAATGACTGGGTTGAACGCATTCATCCGGATGACCGGGAGTATGTTGTCAACTATTGTGTATCGCAATCAAAATCCGGTGTCGATCACGAGGCGGACTATCGCGCACTGACAAAGGACGGCGGTTATGTCTGGATCCGCGATGTGGTGCATGTGGTGCGCAATAGTGACGGGGAAGTGGAATCCCTGGTCGGTTTTATGTTCGATATCAGCGAACGCAAGAAAACCGAAGAAAAATTGCTGACCCTGCAGAAGGAACTAGAAGAGCTCTCGTTTAACGACGGGTTGACGGGTATTTCCAATCGTCGCAAGTTCGACATGATCATGCAGACTGAATGGAATAATGCCCGTCGTACCAGGCAGCCGTTGTCCGTGATGCTTATCGATATCGACTTTTTCAAACAATACAACGATTTTTATGGGCACCTCCAGGGAGATGATTGTATCAGGCTGGTCGCACAGCTTCTCAACTCGGCGGTAGCACGCCCCAGAGATCTGGTCGCCCGTTTTGGCGGTGAAGAATTTGTCATGGTATTGCCGGAAACCGATCATGCCTCAGCCCTGCGCATAGCGAACAAGTGTCAGCGCCTGATCCAGGACCAGAAAATTCCGCATGAAAAATCGAGTGTCAGTGATCTGGTTACGGTGAGCGTGGGTGTGAGCACCATCATTCCGGAAGACAATAAACTTGATAAATTCATCAAGTCGGTCGACAGGTTGCTATATAAAGCCAAGAAGAATGGCAGAAACCGTATTGAAGTTAATACGGAGGCTTCGTCTTAACAAGGGTCAGGGTTAACATACTCCGCAGGCCGGGTCTTTTTTTAATTTTAAGGTGCGGAATTCCATTGCCAGCGCATCGACCAGTAATAAGCGACCGGTCAGCGGCTCGCCGATATTCAATAACACCTTGATGGCTTCGATGGCCTGGATCGAACCGATGAGGCCGGTGACAGGCGCCAGTACGCCGTTCTCGCTACAGCGCATTCCCTCATCGGCGCCTTCCTTGTACAGGCAGTGATAACACGGACCGTTACCATCATTGCTAAACACGCTTACCTGACCCTCGAAACGAATCGCCGCGCCGGAGACCAGGGGCTTGTGAAATTTCACGCAGGCGCGGTTGACCGCGAAACGTGTATCGAAGTTATCGCAACCGTCCACCACCAGATCGACCTGCGGGACGAGATCCGCCAGGGTTTCATCGTCGAGGACCTGTTTAAAGCGCGTGACGGTGATCTCCGGATTCAGCTGTTTGAGCCTGTCGTAAGCGGAGTCCACCTTGTTGCGCCCGATGTCCTCGGTGCCGTGAATGATCTGGCGCTGCAGGTTGGAAAGCTCCACCATATCGAAATCCGCCAGGATCAAATGACCGACACCGGCACTGGCCAGATACATCGCCACCGGCGAACCCAGGCCGCCCATGCCGACGATCAACACCGACGAATCCATAAGCTTCTGCTGGCCCGCCGCCTCGACGTGCGGGAGCATGATATGGCGGCTGTAGCGGAGGAGTTGGTTATCGTCCATGGTTGTTATTTTATATTAATTTAAACCACATTTCGCCTGCCGCTGCGCGGCTGAGGCGACCCACTTTCTTTGTGCGAACAAAGAAAGTGGGGAAAGAAAATCGCCCCGCTGCCGCAAGACACAGTTTCGCTTATGAAACTGCTCGGGCGGTCAGCAGACAGGACATCCTTGTCCAGTCTGCTGACGCTCGCCATCCCTGGCTCGCCCTTCCAGGCGCAACCTGCGCTGTTTCAACGCTCACCTGTTGCGACAGCAAGGGGTTTGCCCACTTAGTAAGAGAGAGTGAGAACACAATTGTTTGTTCTAAGTTGGCTCAGTGGAAAAGACTCCATGCGCAGGCTATGAGGAAAAAATGCCAGACACGCAAGCAAGGCCCAAAGGGGCGCGACCAGAACGAGCGAAGCGAGTTCAGGAAGTACTTGATGAACCCGAAGGGTTCTGAAGTGAGGCAGGACGCCGAGCCTGAGTGATGAGCCAGGGAGGGCGAATCACTCAGCCTTGCTGAGGACAGGCATTTTTTGCGAATGATTAGCCGAAGCGGAGGGTCATTTTTCTTTGGTCACTTTCTTTTTGGACAAGCAAAAAGAAAGTGACTCGCTCTCAGCGAGAGCGAAAAAAAATTCAATATAAAAAAACAAAAAATTAAGATCACATAGCGGCGAAGCCGAGGGTGGAATTTATTGGCGGGCGAAAAGCATTTAATAAAAAATTAGAAATCAAACCTTTCCGAATGTGACCCTGATATGCCCCCCAAAATCCTTCCGCTGCTGGACATCCCGGTAACCCTGTTCAACAAACAATTGATACACGCGTTCACCTTGATCGTAGCCGTGTTCCAGCATGAGGTAGCCGCCGGGTTTGAGGTGGTGTTGGCTTTCGGCGATGAGGTGGCGGATGTCGTCGAGGCCGTCTGCGCCGGAGATCAAGGCCTGTTGTGGTTCGTAGCGGACGTCGCCTTGTTGCAGGTGGGGGTCGTGTTCCGGGATGTAGGGCGGGTTGGAGAGGATCAGGTCGTATTTTTTGTCTTTCACCAGTTCGTCGAACCAGTGGCTCTGCAGCAGGGTGAGGTTGTGCAGTTGGTAGTGTTCGGCGTTTTCGATGGCGATGGCCAGGGCCGCTTTGGAGGCATCGCTGGCGCAGACGTGCCACCCTGGCCGGGCCTTGGCGATCGCGATGGCAATGGCGCCGCTGCCGGTGCCGAGGTCGATCGCATCGATAGCCGTGTCTTCGGGAAAAAGCGTCAGCGCGGTTTCCACGATCACTTCGGTATCCGGCCGCGGGATCAATACCGCCGGGCTGACCGTGAGTTCCAGGTCCCAAAAGTGTTTGTTACCCAGGATATAGGCGATCGGTTCACCTTTGGCGCGACGCTGGATGAGGGCATCGATCGCCTCGCACTGTTGCGGCGTCAGTTCGAGATCGGGGTCGGTAATGAAACGTGCGCGGGGAATTTGCAGCGCATGGGCAATCAGGACTTCGGCATCCAGCCGCGGGCTATCGGAGATACTTGCAAGCAGCTGCGCCGCGTCGCTGGTGGTTTGTCCCAGCGTCGGCATTATTCATTGCTCATGCTGGCCAGCAGATCGGCCTGATGTTCGTGAATCAGCGGGTCGATGACGTCTTCGAGTGCGCCATTCATGACATCTTCGAGTTTGTACAGCGTCAGGTTGATGCGGTGATCGGTAACACGGCCCTGCGGGAAGTTATACGTCCGAATGCGTTCCGAGCGATCGCCGCTGCCCACCAGCAGTTTGCGGGTCTGGGTCTGTTCGCGTTGCTGTTTTTCCTGTTCCTGGGTCAGGATGCGCGCCTGTAGCAGTGACATGGCGCGGGCGCGGTTCTTGTGTTGCGAGCGTTCGTCCTGACACTCCACCACGATCCCGGTGGGGATGTGCGTGATGCGGATCGCCGATTCGGTTTTGTTGACGTGCTGACCACCGGCGCCGGAGGCGCGATAGGTATCCACCTTCAGGTCCGCGGGATTAATGGCGACTTCGTCGATGTCATCGACCTCGGGCATGATCGCCACGGTGCAGGCCGAGGTATGGATGCGGCCCTGGGATTCGGTCTCCGGCACGCGTTGCACGCGGTGACCGCCGGATTCGAATTTTAATTGCGAATAGGCACCCTGGCCTTCGATGCGTGCAATGACCTCCTTGTAACCGCCGTGCTCGCCATCGTGTTCGCTCATGACTTCCAGTTTCCAGCGTTTCCTCTCCGCGAAGCGCGCATACATGCGGAACAGATCACCGGCGAAGATTGCGGCTTCGTCGCCACCGGTGCCGGCACGGATTTCCAGGAAGATATTTTTCTCGTCATTGGGATCCTTAGGCAGCATCAGCAATTGCAATTCCTGCTCCAGGGTTTCCTTACGTGATTCCGACGTTGCCAGTTCCTCTTGTGCCAGGCTGCGCATCTCCGGGTCCGATTCCTGCAGCATGGCGTGCGCGTCGTCGATGGAATTCAAGACATCTTCATAGTCCTTGTAGCAACTGACGATCGGGCTGAGTTGCGCGTGTTCCTGTGACAGGCTGCGAAATTTGTTCTGATTGCTGATGATGTCCGGCTCGGACAGCAAGGCGTTAATTTCTTCCAGACGTTCGGATAAATGCTGCAATTTATTGCGCAAGGAATCTTTCATGGTGTTTGACCGGGCTAATGATTGTTGTCGGTGGAAATGCCGAGCAGACGGCAGGCGTTTTGCAGCAGATCGGCTTCACCGTGGTAGGCGGCGTACTTCATTTGTACGCTGGGTTCGTGCATCAGTTTATTGGTGAGTATGCGTGCCAGCTCACTGACGACGAGTTGCGGGTCCTTGCCGGAGAGCAGCTGGCGGCGTGCATTGATCACGGCGTCGTCGCGGATGATGTGGCACTTGTCGCGGTAATTGCGAATGGCATCCACGGCATCGAGCGAGCGCAGCCAGCCCATGAAGTGATCGACCTGGGTAGCGATGATCTCCTCGGCCTGCAGGGCGGCTTCCTGGCGGGACTTGCGATTCTCTTCAATGACTTCCTGCAGGTCGTCCACGGTATATAAATAGATATCGCGCAACTGGCCGACTTCCGGTTCGATGTCACGCGGCACCGCGATGTCCAGCATGAACATCGGTTTGTGTTTGCGTTGCTTGATGGCGCGCTCGATCATGCCCTTGCCCAGAATGGGTAGCGGGCTGGCGGTGGAGCTGATCACGATATCCGCTTCGTGCAGGTATTCCGGAATGTCTTTCAGTGCAATCGCTTCGGCGCCGAAGGTTTTGGCCAGCAGCTCGGCACGTTCCACCGTACGGTTGGCGACGATCATGCGGTTGACCTGGTTGTCCTTGAGGTGGCGCGCGACCAGCTCGATGGTCTCGCCGGCGCCGATGAGCATCACCTTGTGTTGACTCAGGTCCGTGAAGATCTGTTTGGCCAGGGTCACGGCGGCAAACGCCACGGAGACCGGGCTGGCGCCGATCGCGGTGTCGGTGCGCACCTGCTTGGCGACGGCAAAGGTATGCTGGAACAGGCGATTGAGTTGTGCGCCAATGGCCCCCGCCGCATTGGCTGTCATGTAGGCTTCTTTTATCTGCCCCAGAATTTGGGGTTCGCCCAGCACCAGCGAATCCAGTCCGCTGGCCACGCGCAGGATATGTTGCACGGCGGCGCTGTCCTGGTAGGCATAGATATAAGGAGAGATGCTTTCCAGCGGCAATTGATGAAATTCGCTGAGCCATTCCAGAACCGCATCGTTCGCGGGATAGTCCAACCCGCAGTAGACTTCGGTCCGGTTACAGGTGGAGAGGATGACGGCCTCGTGCACCACGTCACGGTGAATCAATTCCTGCAGGGCTGAGGGCAGTTTTTCCGGCGAAAACGCGACCTTCTCCCGGATATTGACCGGGGCGGTCTTATGGTTAATTCCGAAGGCGAGTAGCGTCATACTTATTCCGGCAAGTTGGCGTGAAACATGCTAACTTGTGATGAAACACCAAAATTGTTGTCTCTAAATTATACAAGGTCTTCGACCGAAAGTTATTATAGCGTTTTATATATTCTTAGGATGGTTTCACATAAATGCGTAGATTGATCGCAGTAATCCGCCACGCCCTGATCGGGGCCGTAGCCTTGATTTTAGCGGCCTGTGGCGCCATGCCGGCGCAAAATGGCGGTACTTCCCAGCCCGCCGCCCCGGCCACCAATGCCCAACCGGCCACACCCGCAACCAGCAAACCCGCCGAGGTGGAAAAGACCGAGGCCCCCGCTGAAACCGACCTGTCGCCGGACGTTTTGTACCGTTTGCTGACGGCCGAGATTGCCGGCCAGCGTGGCCAGATCCACACGGCCGTCAGGCAATACCTGGCCGCCGCCAGGGAATCCCGCGACCCTGCGGTGGCGGAGCGTGCCACCCGGATTGCCGTGTATGCGCGGGACGACGCCAGTGCCCTGAAGGCCGCCGAACTCTGGGCGGAATTGCAGCCGCAGAGCATCGAGGCACACCAGGTCGCGGCCGCCATGTACGTCCGTGCGGGCAATACCCAAAAGGCCCACGAGCAACTGGAGCAGATCGTCGCCGACAACAAACATAGCGATCGCCAGACCTTCATGTTGATTACGGCCTTGTTGAGCAAGGAAAAAGACAAGAAGGTCGCCCTGCAGGTCATGCAGGAGCTGGTCGCGACCCGTCAGGACAATCCCGATGCACTGTACGCCTATGCCCAGTTAGCCCTGCTGGTCGGGGATCTGGATGCGGCGCAAAAGGCGGCGGAACAGGTACGCAAGTTGAAGCCGGACTGGGCGGATACGCATATCCTGCTGAGTAATATCCTCTATCGTCAGGGCCACAAGGTCGAGGCCATGGCGAAGTTGAAGGCCGCCGTGGACGCTTACCCGGACAACACGACTCTGCGTGATTACTATGCCCGGCGGCTGGTGGACGAAAAGCGTTACAAGGAGGCACAGGAACAGTTTCAGGCATTGCTGGAACACGCCCCGAATAACCACGAGGCGGAATACGCCCTGGGTCTGCTGGCGATGCAATTGCACGATCTGAACACCGCCGAGGAACACTTCCAGCATCTGGTGGATATCAAGAATCGCGTCAACGAGGCCAGTTATTATCTCGGCCAGATCGCCGAGCAACGCGATAAACAGGCAAAGGCAATCCGTTTGTACGAGGCGGTGACCGATGGCCAGTATCAGGTCGACGCGCAGATCCGCATCGCGCTGATCGAGGCGCGCCTGGGCAAGGTGGAAAAGGCGCGCGAACGTCTGCATGACATTCAGCCCGAGAGCGCCGAACTGGAACAGCGTCTGTATCTGGCGGAAGGCGAGATCCTGACGCAGGCCAAGCGTTATCAGGAGGCCTTCGATCTGTATAACGAGGCGCTGGTGAAAATGCCGGATAACCTGTCGCTCATGTATGCCCGTGCGCTCAGCGCGGAGAAACTCGACAAGATCGATATCGCGCTTGAGGATTTGAAAAAGATCGTACAGGCCGACCCGAATAACGTGCAGGCACTGAATGCCTACGGTTACACCCTGGTGGATCGCACGGACAAGGTCATGGAAGGCTACAAGTACATCCAGCAGGCCTACAGCATGCAAGCCGATGACCCGGCGATCCTCGACAGCATGGGCTGGGCGAATTACCGCCTGGGCAAATATCCTGAAGCGATCAAATATCTGCGCAAGGCGCTGGAGACACTCAAGGATCCGGAGATTGCCGCCCACCTGGGCGAAGTGTTGTGGGTCAGCGGCGATCACGAACAGGCGCGTGATGTGTGGGAAGCGGCCCGCCGCGAAACGCCTTCACACAAAATGCTGCTGGACGTGATTAAACGCTTTACCCAATGAAGAAAGTTCTCCTGTGCCTGATCGCCCTGGTGGCGAGCGGCTGCGCCAGCCTTCCCGAACCGCCGCCGGTGGCGCATCCGGATCGTGTCTGGCAACAACGCCGCGATGTCCTGACGCGAATTGCTGTCTGGCATCTCAGCGGCCGGCTCGCGGTACGTAATGGGCCTGAGGCCTGGCACATCAATCTCGATTGGCAGCAAAAAGGCGATGATTATCAGATCACCTTGAACGGCCCCTTCGGTGCGGGCAAGGTGAAACTGATTGGCAATGCCACGGGCGTGGCCCTGCACGATTCCGACAATCAGACCTTTTATGCCGATAATCCCGCGACGCTGCTGCAGGAACGCACGGGCGTGATCATGCCGATTGAAGGCCTGCGCTACTGGATCGTGGGCCTGGATTCGCCGCAACAAACCACACCGCCGAAGCTCGATCCGCAAGGCCGCCTCGCGGCACTGGATGACAATCACTGGCAGGTGTCATTCCGGCGCTACACCGAGGTCAGCGGTCTGCAATTACCGGAGAAGATCTTCATCGCCAGGCCGGAGCAGGAGATCGATGTGCGTCTAGTGGTGGATGAGTGGAAGTTAGGCGCGAACTAAGCTGGCCGGCCCCGGCCAAACTCAACCTGTTTCTGCATATCACCGGCCGTCGGGCGGACGGTTACCACTTGCTGCAAACGGTATTTCAGTTGCTCGACGCGGGTGATGAGCTGCGTTTTCGTGTCACCGACGATGGTGTGATCTCGCGGGCATACGATCTGCCCGGCGTCAGTGAAGAGGCGGATCTGGTGCTACGGGCCGCGCGCGCCTTGCAGGCCCACAGTCATACTCGCCTTGGCGCGGCAATACACCTGAGCAAGCGCTTACCCCAGGGTGGCGGGCTGGGCGGTGGCAGCTCGGATGCCGCCACGACCCTGGTCGCGCTCAATCACTTATGGCAATGCGGGCTGTCGCCGGCCGCCCTGGCAGAACTCGGTGTCCGCCTGGGGGCCGATATCCCGGTTTTCGTCCACGGCCATAGCGCCTGGGCCGAAGGGGTGGGGGAAGTGCTGGCCCCGGTGGAACTGCCCGGGCGCTGGTTTGTGGTTCTGGCCCCGCAAGTAAATGTTTCAACCCCCAAGGTTTTTTCCGACCCGCAATTGATACGCGATTGCCCACCCATTACAATACGCGACTTCCTGGCGGGGCGGGGTCAAAATGTGTGCGAACCGGTGGTGCGTACACGCTATCCCGAAGTGGCGGCGGCGCTTGAAGCGCTTTCCCGTTTTCGCCCCGCGCGACTGACCGGAACCGGCGCGTGTGTCTTTGCCGCGTTCGCTACGGAGCAGGACGCCAGGTCAGCCTGGGCCGAATTGGCCGGGCAGTGGCAGGGATTCGTTGCCAAGGGTGTGAATACATCTCCTTTATTGACAACGTTGCAGCAAGCCATGACCTGCTGAAGCAGAGAGTTTTGCAGTACAGATTTTTGGGGTGTGACCGTAGCGCGACCAGAACCCGGTAGGGTTCGGGGAGTACTTAAAGAACCTCGAAGAGGTTCTAAAGTGAAGCGTAGGAAATGCTGCATGAACCCGAAGGGTTCAAAGCAGTGCCGCCAAGCAGTCATGCACCTCGGGTTTCACGCAGTGAAACCCGAAAGAGCTACTTCTGGGAAACCAGGCTTGTAGTTAGTACAGATTTTTGGGGTGTCGCCAAGCGGTAAGGCACCGGATTTTGATTCCGGCATTCCCAGGTTCGAATCCTGGCACCCCAGCCAAATTTAATGCGCGAACACCGCATTAGTTACGCCATACATTCATCGCCGGTGGGGATTCCAAGGTGGCAAACGGCAGCATGATGGTCTTTTCGGGGAACGCAAACCCGAAACTCGCCAATGACATCGCAGCACGATTGCAATTGCCATTAGGCAAGGCAGTCGTGGGTCGCTTCAGTGACGGCGAAGTGATGGTGGAGATCATGGAAAACGTGCGCGGACGCGACGTGTTTATCCTGCAGCCGACCTGTGCGCCCACCAACGAGAATCTGATGGAAATGCTGGTGATGGTGGACGCGGTACGCCGCTCCTCCGCCGCCCGGGTCACCGCGGTCATTCCATACTTCGGGTATGCACGCCAGGATCGGCGGCCGCGTTCGGCACGGGTGCCGATTACCGCGAAGGTGGTGGCGGACATGATCGCCACGGTCGGCACGGATCGCGTGTTGACCGTCGACCTGCACGCAGATCAGATCCAGGGATTTTTTAATATCCCGGTGGACAACGTGTATGCCTCGCCGGTGTTGCTGGGCGATGTCTGGCGGCAGAAATATCCGGACCTGATGGTGGTCTCGCCGGACGTGGGTGGTGTGGTACGCGCACGCGCCCTGGCCAAGCGCCTCGACGATGCGGACCTCGCCATCATCGATAAACGCCGGCCGCGCGCCAATGTCGCCAGGGTCATGCACATCATCGGTGAAGTGGAAGGCCGCAGTTGCGTGATCATCGACGACCTGGTGGATACCGCCGGCACCCTGTGCCAGGCCGCCAAGGCGCTGAAGGAACATGGTGCCGTACGGGTCGTTGCGTATTGTACGCACGCGGTGTTGTCCGGCCCGGCAGTCGACAACATCAACAACTCGGTGCTGGATGAACTGGTGGTAACCGACACCATTCCGCTGTCGCCGGCGGCGGAGGCCTGCAGCCGCATCCGCCAGTTGAGCATCGCGGAATTACTGGCTGAGACGATGCGTCGTGTCAGCGATGAAGAATCGGTAAGCTCGCTGTTTATCGATTAAGGAATTCTTTCCCCGCCCATGGGGCGGGGAGAATAAGCACACCTCTGGTCGCGGGGGTGTCGTTAAACAACCTAGGAGTAATTGCAATGAGTGATTTTGTATTGAACGCAGAACTGCGCAACGACATGGGGAAAGGTGCGAGCCGCCGCCTGCGTAGCGCGGGTAAGGTTCCGGCCATCCTGTACGGTGGTCACAAGGACCCGACCTCTATTACCCTGACGCACAACGAACTGGCACACCAGGTCGCCAACGAGGCGTTTTTCTCGCACATCCTGACCATTAATCTCGATGGCAAGGAAGAAAATGCGATCGTGAAAGATCTGCAGCGTCATCCCAGCAAGCCGATCATCATGCACATCGATCTGCAACGCGTCAGCGCCACGGAAAACATCCGCGTGCACGTGCCGCTGCACTTCATCAATGAAGCGACCTCACCCGGCGTCAAGGGCGGCGGTCTGGTTGCCCACAGCGTGATCGAAGTGGAAGTCCAGTGTCTGCCGAAGAACCTGCCGGAGTTTATCGAAGTCGATCTCGGTAACCTGGAGTTGAACCAGATCATTCACTTGTCCGACCTCAAGTTGCCGGCCGGCGTGGAACTGGTGGAACTGTCACACGGTGAAAGTCACGACCAGGCGGTTGCCAGCATTCACCTGCCGCGTGCTGCCAAGGAAGCTGAGGAAACCGGAGGCGGTGAAACTCCTCCTCCTGCCGCTCCTGCTGCAGGCGAATAAGCGCGATAGCATAAGACTTACCGGAGCCGGCCTTGTCCGTGCGTATTGAGTTGATTGTGGGTCTGGGAAATCCCGGACGCGACTACGCCGATACGCGCCACAATGCCGGCTTTTGGTTTGTGGATGCCGTGGCGCGCAAATACGGCGGCAGTTTTAAAGCGGAAAAGAAATTCCACGGCGAGCTTGCACGTACGCGCATCGACGGCAATGAAGTGTGGCTGCTCAAGCCCGATACCTTCATGAACCTGAGCGGCCAGGCCGTGCTGGCCTTGATGCAGTTTTACAAGATCGCGCTCGCCAGCGTTCTGGTGGTTCACGACGAACTCGATCTGCCGGTAGGCGTTGCGCGTTTGAAGCAAGGTGGCGGTCACGGCGGTCACAACGGTTTGCGCGATATCACCAATCGCTGCGGTGGCAACGGTTTTCAACGTCTGCGTCTGGGCATCGGGCATCCCGGCGACAAGAGCCGCGTGACCAACCACGTGCTGACGCGGGTATCGAGCGAAGATCAGCAGGCGATCGAACACGCGATGGCGGATGCAATGGACGTGTTACCGCTGGTGATCGACGGTGAGTTTCCGAAGGCAATGAACAAACTGCACAGCGATTAGAATGTCGTCATTCCGGAAAACGCTGTGCGTTTATCCGGAATCCAGTGACTTTAACAATGAAGTCATTTGCCACCGGTTTTACAAGTAGTGCCCGGAATGACATTGAGACTTTGAGGTAGTGAACAACCATGGGATTCAAATGCGGCATCGTCGGTCTCCCCAACGTGGGCAAGTCGACACTGTTTAATGCGCTGACCAAGGCGGGCATCCAGGCAGAGAACTATCCGTTCTGCACCATCGAGCCCAACGTCGGGATCGTGCCGGTGCCGGATATACGCCTCGACAAACTGGCGGCGATCGTCAACCCACAGCGAATCCTGCCGACCACCATGGAGTTTGTCGATATCGCCGGTCTGGTCGCGGGCGCCTCCAAGGGCGAAGGCCTGGGTAACAAGTTTCTCGCCAACATTCGTGAGACCGATGCCATCGCGCACGTGGTGCGTTGTTTCGAAAACGACGATATCGTGCACGTCAGCGGCAAGGTCGATCCCATCAACGACATCGAGGTGATCAACACCGAACTCGCCCTCGCGGACATGGACTCCGTGGAGAAAGGCATCCTGCGCGTGAGCAAGATGACCAAGTCCGGCGACAAGGAGGCCAAGGCCAAGCTCGCGCTGCTCGAACGCGTGAAGGCGCAACTGGACGAGGGCAAGCCGGTGCGCGCCATGGGCCTGGATAAAGACGAGCTATTGCTGCTGCGCGATCTGTTCCTGCTCACCATCAAGCCGACCATGTACATCGCCAATGTCGATGAAAACGGTTTTGAAAATAATCCCAGGCTCGACGCGGTGAGAAAACTCGCGGAGTCCGAAGGCGCACCGGTGGTGCCGGTGTGCGCGGCCATCGAATCGGAGATGGTCGATCTCGACGACGAGGAAAAACAGGAATTCCTCAAGGAGATGGGTCTGGAAGAACCGGGCCTCAACCGCGTGATCCGCGCCGGCCATACCCTGCTCGGTTTACAAACGTATTTCACCGCGGGCGTGAAGGAAGTGCGCGGCTGGACCGTCAAGGTCGGCGCCACGGCCCCCGAGGCCGCCGGCGTGATCCACACCGATTTCCAGAAAGGCTTTATTCGCGCCGAAGTCATCAGCTACGACGACTTCATCAAATACAACGGAGAGCAGGGCGCCAAGGAAGCCGGCAAATTGCGTCTGGAAGGCAAGGAATACGTGGTGCAGGACGGCGACGTCATGCACTTCCGATTCAACGTGTAATAGTCAACTTATTGGTTTTTATAGACAAATAAGTCTTTAAGTCGCCAGGAGCCGGGTCATAAAACTTGACATGACCCCGGCGGAAACGGAAAATGCGCGGCTTCGTAAGGAATATGGCTACGTAGCTCAGCTGGTTAGAGCGCGGCACTCATAATGCTGAGGTCGGTGGTTCAAGTCCACCCGTAGCCACCATCTCTTCTTCATCCATTTCAAATTTGTATACGAAACGATATTTTGAGCGGTTTGCTCAAATATGGTTGTCCATAAGCATATATTGAGCGCGTATCGACTGTTTTCGGCCATAAGCGGACGGTCAGCGCTTCACCACAACACGAGAAAATTGCTTGTATTCTTGCTTAGCAAAAAATACGCGACGTATTTGGAAATCCGACGGATGCGCTGATTAGCGCCATATATCTTGATAAAATGTCGAAGTCATGCGCCGTCGCCAAAATTGAAATTTATTCTGTATTTATCCCATTTATGTCTCGCGCTTATGTCGCCGGCATTTCAATCCCGACTGCACATCTTATTCAGGCCGTAAAGTATCATTATGGTCTGCGAACCTGGTTCGTCATCGACGCGTAACCAAAACATACTATTTGCTGTCATATACACGCTCTATAACTCCCGTGGTATTCATGAACCAGACCTCTGCAACATCACCTTGATGTTGCCGTGAGGTTTTATCGCTCCATGCACAACCAAGCAAGCTCGTCTTCATCAATAACCGGGAGTTCAATATGAAACATAAAAAGCGTGCTATTGCCATGCTGGTGATCGGCGCACTGTCTACGGCTAGCGCATATTCCGTGCAGGCCGCACAAGTGACTTACCAGCCGTATATTCAGCCGGGCGACGCCGGCCGTTTTGATAAACATGACCAGAAGGTCATTGCCTGGCAGACCGATGATAAAGAACCCAATAATGGCGCTTATGTTGTGGAGTTCGGCAGGACTTCCAACTTCGGCCGCTCCGCCAAAGTTGCCAGTCACATCGTGGACAATTATCTGAGCGCCGATCCGTCACTGCCAGTTCCTGCCAATGCCTCAGGTGCACACGTTAATTACTACTCCGTATTAAAAGGCTTAAAATATAACACCAAGTATTACTACCGCGTCACGGGTCCCGGTCTGCCGAGCGACGGTTTTGTATCATCCTTTACCACACGCAAACGCAACAGCCAATTTTCTTTCCAAGTCGTCGGCGACGAAGGTTTTTTCCAGGCGGTACCCAACTCAAATCCACCACAGCGCGTGAATTACGAGTCGCGCATCGTGCATGAAATGTACGACGTGCATAAGCTGTCGATCCCCGGTGTTCCGCAATTGCCTGATCCCGACCTGGCGCTCAATACCGGAGACAACGTCTACTTCAATGGCTCCGAAGGCAATTATCGTGATTTCTGGATGCCAGTCTGGAACAACGCGGTCAGTTCAAATGAAACCGGCGCACCCTTTATCCGTCACATCCCTTATTATATTGTGATCGGTAACCACGACATCGGCAGCACGGGCATCAGCGCCAACCTACTGGGCGACGATAACGCCGGCAAGTACAGCGGCGGAACCGGCGGTGGCGACGCCCTGCAATATTTCAATAACTTTTATTTCCCGCTCAACGGCCCGAAAGGTGTCGACCCGCAATATACCCTCAACGGCGATGACGACAGTGCGACGCCAAATGGCTTTTACTTCAAGTACCAGGGCGTAAGCTATGACTCACCCACCGCCATTGAAGCATTTCGCGCCAGTACCGAGGTGAACACCGGCAAGGGCATGAAACGCCAGATCGATACCATGGGCAATTACTCATTCGATAACGGCAATGCTCACTTTGTGTTCCTGGACGCCAATCCACATGTGTTCAACGGCCTGCTCAGCTACGCCGCCACCTATACCAGTCCGGCTGCCGGTTTTCCGAAGTATCCGAACACGCTGGCCAAGTGGTTGATCAACGATCTCGACAGCAGCGATCAAACCTGGAAGTTCGTGGTCTTCCATCATCCCGCCTTCTCCTCCGGCAACCTGACCATGCGTAATTTCCAGATGCGTCGCATCGCCAAGTTCCTGGAAGATCACGGCGTCAATGTGGTCTTCAACGGTCACGAACACAACTATCAACGCACCTATCCTTTACGCGCCATGGGTGACCTGGGCGCTGCGCCGACAACCAGCGGTCCGGCAGTAGTGGCCATTGATAATACATTCGATGGTAAGACGGATACGGTTCCCGATGGTGTGATCTACCTGGTGGAAGGCGCCGGCGGTGAGGACACGCATGACAGTGGTCTGGCGTTGACACGTGGCGCCGGACCCGGCGCGGATCAGGATGATTCAGCGACCGGTACATTCACCTACAGCAATGGCATGACCTTCCCCAATGGTCCCGCTTCCTGGTTGGATGATCATCTGACCGGCGCGCAAATGGATCCATTTTTGAACGGCGCGGGACAAGGACCGAAGATCACCGCGCGTTTCAAGTCACACGTATTCTCATTTGCGGACGTTGTGATCAATCACAATCAACTGACGATGTATCAAATCTCGGAACCGTTGCAGGCGACTTCCTCGGCCACCGCGGAAAATCCAGCACCGTTCGGCACCGACGTCAACGGCATTCCCTTGAACGACCCGATTCCCGATACCTTAATCGATTCGGCAACCGGCAAGGTAGTGTCAGCACCGGAAGAAGGTACACCGGCCTTGTTGGATCAATTCACCATCACCAAACCGGAATTGGGCCATCAGCTCAAGGTACAACTGCAAGCCCCACGTCGTGCCGTACCCGGTGCAACGGTGAGCTACACACTCAGCATGCGCAATGACAGTAGTTATGCCCTCAACGGCACGCAAGCGGTATTCACACTGCCGGCAGGTAGCCAGTTCGCTGGAGCACAGGACGACAGCGCAACCCAGCATGGCGACGAGGTCGTGGTCACAGTGGGACGTCTGGCGCCGGGGGCACAACGCAAGGTGAGTGTCACAGTCACCTTGCCCAAGGACGACGAGGCACACAAGGCAATGGCCGTTTCGGCGAAGGTGCGTTCCGCGACCGCCATGCCGGTGATAGTCAATCCTGTTGTCACGAAGCTGTTTGGGGAGAGGGAACACGGTTAAGACCATGTCTTACCACTCTTATGGTGCAATTCACTGGCGGGGGCTTATTCCCCGCCAGTCATTTCTACTGAACACTTAACTTTTCGGCACCGATTGTTTTTACGTCATTCATTGTACAAACTGTCAGTCCATCAATGTATATGGGACCCTGTTCCCTGCTTACTGCTCATATTAAGGCTACGTGCAAAAAATTCATTCTGGATCATCCACCGACCGTACCTAAAAGTTTGTCAGGGTGGAGATCCTGATTATTCATGTTTAATGTTTAACAAATGCAGGGAGCACCGGTCCGGAAACATTGATGTTACCGATGAGTTGCGGGACAAATCGATTCATAAAGTAGACAATGGGAACGCAGAGCAGTAGCGATAGAACGGTGACCACGACCGAATCCAATGTCACAAATAACGGGCTATTTGCCGGCGAAAAGAAACTGAGGAGTTTCGGGTCGAGGTACGTGTAGAAAAGCCCATTGAGTCCCAGCAGCACCAGGGTGTTGCGTCCGATCATTTCTAGCAGGCGGCTGGACTGGATAAGGATCGCCAGCGCAAACATGGCGAAGGCGCCTGCCAGGGCGGTCACGACGAAGTAGAGGGAGTTGCCGTGCGTTCTTGCCGCCATCATGACGGCGATACTCTGCGGGTGATTGAAGCGGTAGGTAAAGAACACGATGGAGATCGTCACCAGGAATATCAGCGCGGCAAGTGTACGCTGCGTCGATAGCTGTTTTAGTAACGGAAATGCAGCGTAGCCGATAATGTAAAATCCCAGGGCGACCAGGGCTTCGCTCAGAAACCAGGTGCGGCCGATGGCGTACCACCATCCTTCCGATGGCAGGATGGAATAGTCGCAAAACAACAGACCGATACTCAGAAAGAAGACGCCTGCCGGTAACTGGGCTTTCCATCCTTTTAATCTGCCAAGCACAAGTACCGCCAAACTTTCACACATAAACAGACAGACCAGGAACCATGTCACCCAGTTGAGTTCCGGCCTGCCATCGAGATAGACGAAGGCCATGTGCGCAAGGTCATGACGAAAGCTCAGGCTGTGCAGGATCTCGTAGCGCAGCCAGATCGGCAGCAAGAAGATGCCAAAGACCAGCACCGGGATGAGGCGGCGCAAGGCGAGTTGACCGATCCGTGAGAATACCTCAACAGTTGGCCGGAAAAAGAAACCGGACATGATGAAAAACAGCGGCATGTGAAACGAATAAATAAAACGAAACTGTTCCACTGCGCTGGCATTATGCGGATCAACACCCTGTTGAATGTAATGACCGTAAAAGACCAAGACGATGCCCAGGCCGCGCACTACATCGACCCAGGCATGGCGAGGTTTGTTTGCGATACTTGTCTGGTTGTGTTCCATGGTGAGTTTAGGGAACCCGAAACTCGCCAGAGATTACACCTTTTCTGTTACCAAAGCATACGGGTGGCGCGTTTTTTTTAATGTAACAAACCCTGTGATTTTCAAAGCTATGCGTGCCGGCAACTAGTTAACCCACAAATCGATCTTCAAAAGTGTCAGCGCGCCAATGATGGCAAAGATCGCTGCTGCCGAACCGTGGACAAGCCTCATGGGGACCTTCTTGGAAAATTTGTCACCGACAAACACGGCGGGCACATCGGCGATGAGCATACCAAGCGTCGTGCCTGCGACAACCCATACTGGATGTGGATAATGCGCGGCCAACGCCACCGTGGCGATTTGGGTTTTGTCGCCCATCTCGGCCAGGAAAAACGTGACAACCGTTGCACCGAAGACACCTAACTTCCTGGCGATTTGTGTTTCTTCCTCTTCGATCTTGTCGGGAACAAGGATCCAGATCGCCATGGCAATGAAAGAAAACCCGACGATCCAGCGGAGAATTTCCGGACTGAGTACTGAAGTAATCCAGGCACCCAGTGCGCCGGCCAGGCCATGATTAACAATGGTGGCGACCAGGATACCGAGGATGATGGGGACGGGTCGTTTGAAGCGTGCGGCCAGGACAAAGGCCAGCAGTTGTGTCTTGTCGCCAATTTCAGCCAGTGCCACAACACCGGCGGACATGAGTAGCGCTTCCATTTTTTTACTCCCCGGCCGGTTCGAGACGATTGACCACGAAACCTCCCCGGCCGTTCTGGAGGCTGCATGGTCAAAGGTCTTGCCAGGTTCGGGAACTGCCTACGCCATGGCCTGTTGGCCAAGTCTGTTGACGTAAGCCCCTTCGAGAAGGGCGGCTACTCCCCAATGACTGCGCGGATGATACATCAATGCCGCCGCAAGAAACACATGAAATTTATTTTCATAGTCAGGGAATAAAACCCGTGAATACCCTCTCCTTAGTCTATGTGCACATGAATTTGCGTGATGTTTGCCAACGATAAAAAACGCTTTACCCAATGGGTAAGGCAGTATCAACCGTTTTTGTTCCGGGCCGCGTGGGCGTTATCCGGCGAACGCGAGATCGCGAAGGATCTTGTGCAGGAGACCTTCGCACTGGCCTGGCGTGCGCGCAAACAATTGCGCGACGAGGCTGCGACGCAGGCGTGGCTGTATCGCATCTTGCGCCGGGAAGCGATGCGTATCTGGCGTGAACGCGAACCCTGGGAGGCATGGGACGACGCGCAGTGCGCAGGGATTGCGGCAAACACGCAGGACGATACGCAAACGGATCTGCTCAACGCGCTGCAAGCGTTGAATCCGCTGCACCGCGATGTCCTCGTGCCGTTTTATCTGGCGGACATGAGTTACGAACAGCTGGCCGCGATGCTGGATATCCCCATCGGGACGGTAATGAGCAGATTAAGCCGGGCGCGACGCGCTTTGCGCCAACTACTGGAAGAGGAGAAAACGTCATGACCAGGCAATCTGATAATGATGACGAATTCGATACCGGCATGCGTCACCTTTTGCGGAGGCTGCCTGTGCCTGAAGACGACTATGTGAATCTGCCGCGCCGAAGTTTTTTGCAACTTGGTGCAGTGGCCATGGGCCTCACGGCGCTGGGCGCAAGCGGCTGGTACACACAGCAATATCTCAGCGCGCCGCCGTTTGTCCGACATGCCTTCGCGCATGTTGAAGAAGAGTCGGGTTTGCGCGGCGTGCTGGTGCCCGATCTGCAACGGGTGAAGGCAACAATCGGCAAACCGCTGCCCGGCGTCATGCAACTCTGCAAGGACTGCGTCGTCGACGGTTACCGGGCATGGCATCTGGTGAATTTCCTGGACAACCTGGGTTATGTCTCCGTGCTGGTGTTTCGTGGGTCCGCACCGTCGTTGTCTGGCAGTGGGCATTGGTTGCGTGGCTATTGGCAATTCCTTGCTGCCGAACAGAACCGGCGGATGTTGGTACTGTCGCCGGAGCGGCAAGCACTGAATGCCGTCGTTAAAGAACTTCAGGCGTAACGAACAAGGTTAATCAAAAGGAGTGTGGTGTATGCGTAGTATTGTATTCGGCTATCAAATCGGAGCCATCGCGTTGCTGGGATGTATTGCGGGGACAGCAGTTGCTGATGCGCTGTTAACGCAGGCGCAAGGTATTTTTAAACCCCTGCCCAAGGATATGGCGACTGCTGAATATCCGATTACACCGGCGCGGGTCGAACTCGGCCGCGCGCTGTTTTTCGATCCGCGGATGTCACTGAATGGCACGGTCAGTTGCGCCCGCTGCCATCAACCCAGTCTGTATGGCACCGACGGTTTACCAACCTCCATCGGTGTCATGGCACGGGATAACCCGCGTAATGCACCGACGGTGCTCAATGCGGCGCAGGAATTTATTGCGCACTGGCGCGGCGATCGCAAGAACGTCGAAGACCAGGCCACCAAGGCCTTATTCGGGCCACCGAGTTTTGGCGAGCCAAACGCAGAGAGTGTGATCGCCAAGCTCAAGGCCTTCAAGGAATACCAGGTCATGTTCAAGAAGGCGTTTCCAAAGGATAAGGATCCCATCACCACGGCGAACTGGGGGCTGGCCATCGGTGCGTACGAACGTACGCTCGTGACACCGTCTCCCTTTGATGCCTATCTCAAGGGCAACACCAAGGCCTTGTCACCCATGGCAATGCGTGGCCTGAGCAAGTTCATCTCCACCGGTTGCGCCTCCTGCCACAGTGGCGCCGGTGTCGGTGGCGGCATGTACCAGAAGTTCGGACTTACGGAAGATTACTGGAAGGCCACCGGCAGCAAGAAGATCGACAAGGGCCGTTTCGATGTCACCCAGGATCAGGCCGACATGTATGTCTTCAAGGTGCCCAGTCTGCGGAATGTTGCGATGACGCCGCCGTATTTCCACGATGGCTCCGTCGCCACGCTACCGCAGGCCGTACGCATCATGGCGCAGGTGCAATTAGGCAAGCAGCTGGATGACGCAGATGTTAACGAGATCGTGGCCTTCCTCGACAGCCTGACGGGCAAGTTACCGAAAAACTTTGCCACACCGCCGGTATTGCCGGTAGGCGCCTTCCAGACCTCGCAGAAATAATTCAAGAGAAGACAGGACAGTCCGGCGCCCAGTGCGCCGGACTGCAATGCGAGCTTATTGCGTCTTGACGTTGATGTCGTTCAGCAACTCGGCGTAATACTGGCGCATGCCGCCCTTGAGGAAATAATACTTGCTGATGTTTTTATCGATCATGTGATACATCAGCCAGACGACTTCCGTGCCGGCGTTATCGTAAATCAACACGGTTTTACCGGAGCGTTGTGCGTCATCCAGAATGCCGTCGATCTGCTTGATGTGACGATAGTCGGCGCGTTGTTCCTGGCCCACAAACAGACCCACGCCCTCACGATCCAGCGGGTCACGCACGTCGAGAATGACGGTGTTGCTGCTGTTGGCGATCTCGGCGAACTTGTTGTAGTCGATCATGTGCGCCTGCAGGTCCGCCTCGCTCAGGAGTTTGCGCGGGTCAACCGGCGCGCGGCCGATGAGCACGGACTTGTCCGGATGCGCCCTGGCCCAATCGTTGATGCCCTGGTCGTACACGTGCACGTTCGGAATCTTGTGCTGGTAGCATTTGCGGCCGGCCTTGTAAGACTGTTTGCAGCTCTTGCCATTGCAATACAGGGCAATGGGTTTGTCCGGATACTGGCTGCGCAGTTGCTGGACCCGCTCGGCGAAATCGTCATCGGTTCTGGGAATATTCAATGCATTCTGGCTGTGCAGGGTGTGGTATTCAAACGGTGAACGCACATCGATGACGATGTAGTTATCGTAATGCGTAGCCAGTTCGTCCAGGCTGATGTAGCTCAGTTCCGGGTAGAGCTTGCGATTGGGAAATTCCTGGTCACCCGCGGCCTGCGCCTGCACTGCAACCCCCCACAGCAAAACCAGCGAAACAAAAAAGTGCGTTAAACGATGCATGGTGTCTCCTTAAACACAAAATACCCTACGAACTACATGAAAATTATGCCACAGCCCTTAGGCCTGAAAATAGATGTAAATCAATGACATATCTGCCAAATCGCCTGTCAGCTTGGCAGTCTGGCAGTTGCTGTGACTTCAGTATTTCAGCAATTACTAATATATCGGCAAGTAACCTTAAATTAATTAATACTTTTTAACAATCGGCGAAAAATAATTTTTCGGGGGATTCGGGGAGGGAGAAAGCGCCTCCCCGGTGATGGCCGGGGAGGCGGGGTGGTTGTTACTGGCGGCCGGCCTTGTGGTCCAGGCTCCAGTGACCGGCACCGCGCGCGACCAGCAGCAGGAAGGCACCGGCGATGGCGATGTTCTTGAGGAACATGATCATCTGCATCTGATCGGCAAAGTTGTGATGGAAGATCAGCCCCGCCAGCAGGGTAAAGCCCGCGAGCAGGAACGCGGTAAGGCGGGTGCGGTAACCGAGGATAATCGCGATCCCGCCCAGGACCTCCGTGGCGATCACCAGGGGCAGCAGCATCCCGGGCACCCCCATCGCCGCCATGTAACCCGCGGTGCCGGCGTAGGCGGTGATCTTGCCGAGACCGGCGATCAGGAAGATCGTGGCCAGCATGATCCGGCCCACCAGTTCGGCGGCCTTGGCGAGGGTGGAATTGGAGACGGCCTGGACCGTGGTGTCATTCGTGGTTGCGGCGTACGTGTTCATGTGTGTGCTCCTATATATAAGTCAGGTGTGTTGATGAAACGAGGGGCCGCTTATGCGGCGACCTCGAGAATGCTCGCGTTGGCGTTATCCAGCGCCTGTGCCTTGTTGTCCTCGCCGAGGGCCAGGCCCTCCGCATAGACGAAGACCACGTCGGTGATCCCGAGAAAACCCAGGAAGGTGCGCACGTAAGGGGTCTGGCTATCCAGCGGCGTGCCCTCGTAATTGCCGCCGCGGGTCGCCAGCACATAGGCCTTCTTGCCGGTGAGCAGGCCTTGCGGGCCGTTGCTGGTATAGCGGAAGGTCACACCGGCGCGGGCGACATGATCGAAGTAGGCCTTGAGCGTGGACGGCACGCCGAAGTTGTACATGGGCAGGCCAAGCACGATGACGTCGGCGTCACGCAGCTCCGCGATCAGCTTATCGGAGTAAGCGACGACTTCGCGTTGCGCGGCGCTGCGTTCGTCTTCCGCCGTGGTGAACGCGGCGAAGCGTTCGCCGGTCAGGTGCGGCACCGGCGCGGCGGCCAGGTCGCGGACGATCAGTCGGTCTTGGGAATCCAGCAGTTGCGACACCAGGGCCGCCGTCAACTGGGATGATTGACCCTGTTCCTGGAACAGGCTGGAATTAAGTTGCAGTACGGTTTTCATAAATCCCTCCTTGCGTTGCGGATGGGACTATTTAAGTATTGAAGCAGTCGAATAAAAAGTGCATATTTTCGCGTAAATCTTTCGATGATATCGATATATGGACTATCCCAAAATCTCCCTCGACCAATGGCGGGCGCTGGTCAGCGTCGTGGAGGCGGGCGGTTACGCCCAGGCCGCAGAGCAAATCCACAAGAGCCAGTCCACCCTGTCCCATGCCATCCAGCAACTGGAACGCCTCATCGGCACCAAGGTCTTCACGATCCAGGGACGTAAGGCAGTACTCACTCCCACGGGCGAATTACTTTACCGGCGCGGCAAAGCCCTGGTGGACGAGGCCCTGCAACTGGAACGCACCGCGCGCAAACTGGCGCAGGGCTGGGAACCGGAGATCCATATCGCCGTGGAGATCCTGTTTCCGCGCTGGTTGTTGTTCCGCTGCCTGCAAATCTTTGGCGAGGAACACCCGGACATTCGCCTGGAGATTTACGAAACGGTGCTGGGCGGCACCGACGAGGCCTTGCTCGAAGGCAAGGTCGATCTCGCCATCGGGACCTTTCTGCCGGCAGGTTTCCTCGGCGATACGCTCATGCAGGTCCGCATGATCTGCGCCGCCCATCCCGGGCATCCGCTGCACCAACTGGGGCGGCCGTTGACGACCAAAGACCTGCACGCCTATCGGCAATTCGTGATCCGCGACAGCGGCACCCAACGCACGCGCCAGGCCAGCGCACTGAACGAACGGCGCTGGACCGTCAGCCACATGGGCAGCGCGATCCGCGGGGTTGAGGACGGACTTGGCTACGCGTGGTTCCCCGAAGAACTCATCCGCGAGGAGATCGATGCCGGCAAACTCAAACCTCTGCCCTTACAGGAAGGCGCGGAACTGATGGGCACGCTCTATCTGATGCACGCCGACCGCGAAGCCGCCGGCCCCGGCGTGCGCCGCATCGCCGAACTGCTGCAGGAAGTCAGCAAGTACGTGCGCGAGCGGGGTGAGACTGAAACTGTCACAAAATAATTTTTGCATCTTCAGCCAGAATGCCTAAACTGGGAATAGCATAGAAATAATCACCCAATACCATAGTTGATTACTAAGGTGTTGGAGAGGATATGAGGTATTTGGGCAACACAAATGAGCGAAGCAATAATCACCCTCTATTGTCCCACAGGTCCCAAAGAACTCGAGTTAATCAAAGCCAGTGGTTACAAAGCGTGGCCGATACGTTTACCAGAACAACCCATCTTCTATGCAGTAACTAACGAAGAGTACGCAAAAGAGATCGCGATGCAATGAAACGTCAAACAAAGAGGTGTTGGATATCGGCGGAAGAATTGGGTGCGCTGAATGAAAATATTATAGGTGTGATCGAAATGATTGGGGAATATCGTTGAATGAAAATTATTGAAATAGATGAAGTTGAATTCTTTAGGTTTCGCCTTGATTCAAGGAAAAGTAAGTTGCCAACCTATGGAATTAGATGAAGGTCGGAAAATGACCCTAAATGGGTGATTCTGTAAAAATTCCAAAGTAACTTGTTTTGTTTTTAATATTAACACTTAAGGTAAATAGGAAGTGAGTAAAGAAATCAAAGTTTTCAAAGAGGAGTGAGTAGATGTCCAGGTGGGATGAAATCGTAGGTAATGTCGGTAACGACCAATATGATAAAAGGATTGTCTTTCTGAAAGAAAATAACATTTATACAGGATCAATAGAGAATACAGTTACTGAGACAATTCACAACATTAAAACAGGCGGTGGTCGAGCATTTGTTATATTTGGTGAGCCGCAAAGTGGAAAAACGGAAATGATGATAGCATTGAATGCTAAGTTGCTAGATGAGGGAGTGGAAGTAATCGTTAATTTGCTTACTGACAGCATAGATCTGCTAGATCAAAGTCTCACCAGATTTAGAGCGTCTGGTTTAAGCCCTTCTCCAAAGCAATTTAGCGAACTGCCTGATGATCCAAAAGATTTACGGGGAAAAAAATGGGTTATTTTTTCTAAAAAAAATGCAAGAGATTTAGAAAAGCTAATTAACTTGCTTAAGCACAAGAAAAAAATCATGGTGATCGATGATGAGGCTGATTATGCTTCGCCAAACGCAAAGGTAAATAAAGATGAGAAAACGAAGATAAACCAGCTGATTTATAATTTGCTCGGTAAAGATGGACAATACATTGGGGTAACTGCAACGCCCGCGAGGCTAAACTTAAACAACACATTTGAAAATGACAGTGAGCTATGGGTTGATTTTGCGCCACATCCATATTACGTAGGGCAAGATTTTTTCTTTCCTGATGATGGGAAAGTAGATTATCAATTGAATACATTTCACGCAGATGAGGGTAGTGAGCGAATAGAATTGCAGACCGCAATATTGCACTTTCTATGTGGAGTGTCTCAGCAGCACGAATTGGGTAAAAAAGAAAATTTTACTATGCTTGTTCACACGAGTGGTAAAAAGGATGAGCATCAAGAAGACGTACAGGTTATCCAATCTACAATTGGAGCACTTTCAAACAGAACACACAGAAACTTTGAAAGCATAGTTACACGACTAGAAAATATTGCCAGGCAGTATGCGATAGGCGACCCGGAATCAATAGTGGAATTTGTATTGAGGAATATTGATCGTCATTTGGTGGTTGAAATTAACTCACGGGGTGCATCTGGAAGCGTGTCAAAAATTGCAAAGCCTACTAGTTTATTTTCCTTTGGGGCGGGCGGAAACATTATTTCACGTGGTGTAACATTTGATAACTTGTTATCAATGTATTTCACGAGGGCAGTAAAAGGAAAGTTTTCTCAAGACACCTATATTCAGCGGGCAAGAATGTTCGGTAGTAGAGAAGCATATAAAGAATCATTCCAATTATGGATCCCAAAGGAGCTTTTGGCAAACTGGAGTAAATGTTTCTCTTTTCATAAATTGGCTATTCAAGCAATGCGAAGTCGATCTGGAGCGCCTGTTTGGCTTGCCGACCATAAAACTGTGCCGACTTCTCCAGCTTCCATCGATAGATCAACGGTAGATTTTGAAGGAGGCGAAATGTCTTTTGGGATATTTGACTACGATGAAAAGAGTCATGCTCCTATTTTTGTACGGAGTGGTCGGAATAATAAGGAAATGCTGTATTTGTTACGCCACGAACTTTCTGAAACCGAGTTTCCGCCATATTTATACGAATATTTAATGAGAACTTCAGTGGAAATCGGTTTAGCAGACATATCATTTCATAAGCCAAGTCAATTTGGTACAGGGTCAAGTAATTACACTGATGAAGAGAAGAAAACGATTCGAAGAAAAAAAGGTATATTTGCAAATAATGAATTTGGAAGAAGTGAAAAACCAAATGCTCTTCATCATTTGAAGATATTTTATAACGAATATGGTCAAGCTAGGCTATTCTATAAAATAAATGGTAGCTCAATTAAATTTATTCAGAATAGAAAATGATTACAGATGCAAATCGATATTATGGTGCAGCAGTCATATCGATTGTTGATTTGTCGACAGGTGCGGTTAAGATTAAGAGGATATCAGAAAGCCCGGCGGGATTTTATTTTATCAATGACATACTTCCGATATATATAAAGTATTCAACTAGCAGGAGAGGGCCTTGGGTATTCAATTTCCATCAGGGGCAACAAGAGTTTCAAGAGTCCCTGTATAAAGAGTATAAAGAATGTATAATGGTGTTTATTTGCGGCAAAGATGGAATTGCTGCCCTAAGGCATGATGATTTTCGAAAGATTTTGGATAACGAATTTGATGTTCAGGAAACAGTAACAATTAGGCGAAAGCATAATGAAATGTATAAAGTGCGCGGTAAAAACGGTGCGTTAGAGAGAAGAATCTCACGAAGTAGTTTTGAAGATATTTTCCAGGAGCATGAAAGAAGGGAATTAATCAAACAATGAGACATATCCATCCGTTTCCTGCGAGAATGGCACCGGAAATAGTTCTTTCTAAACTTAGCAAGTTGCCTAAAGGTTACACTGTGTTAGATCCAATGTCTGGGTCGGGTATGGTGCTTTCCCAAGCATCTAAATCTGGCTTGCATGCTATTGGGTATGATTTAGATCCTCTTGCGAGAATGATCTCTCGCGCGGGCTCAACTAGAGTGAGCGAGAAGAAAGCTGAAGAAGCATTAGAGAAACTTATATTTGCGAGTAAAAAGCTTCTTGGTCGACGCAAAGATATAATTCTAGATTGGATCGATGACGATAAAGAAACTTCTGATTTTGTCGATTTTTGGTTTTATTCAAAACAAATAAAGCAATTGAGGGCATTATCATATTGTTTAGTGACTCAACCTATTATTAATAATAAAAAGATCTTGGAGATACTTAAGGTATCTTTGTCTAGATTGATTATTACAAAAGAACCAAAAGCATCTCTAGCAAGAGATGCGGCTCATAGTAGACCTCATAAAACTATCTCAAAAAATGATTTCGATATTTTTCATGAATTGCCAGTTTCGCTAAAGCATGTATTGAAGTCTTTGGATAGTCCCTCAATCCAGTTTGATGCTAAAACATATTTAGGTGATGCGAGACAAATGACTAGGGTTGGTAATGAATCAATCGATGCAATTATAACATCCCCACCCTATTTGAACGCGATTGACTATATGAGAGGCCATAGACTATCTCTTGTTTGGCTAGGTTATAGGCTGGGTGAACTAAGAAATATTAGAAGCAAATCTATTGGAACAGAAAGGACTGTTATAGGAAGCGATGATTCAATATTTAATGAAACAGTCAAAGAGCTGGGGTTAAAAAAATTAGATTCTAAAAATTTAAATATGCTAAACCGGTATTTTTATGATTTGCTGCTTCAGCTAAATGAATCTTATCGTGTGTTAAAAAAAGGCGGGTCTGCTACATACGTGATTGGGAATTCAACTATTCGAGGAAAATATATTAGTAACAGTGAGTTACTAAAAAAAGCTGGAAAATTGGCAGGATTCAAAGTTTGCAATGAATCTATAAGAGAGATCCCAGATAATCGACGATACTTGCCCGTGGTTACTAAATCAAAAAACTCACTAGCTTCCCGTATGCGTACAGAACACGTTATTGAGTTTGTGAAAACTGTTAGACGTTCTCCCAAGCTTGGACGATCGAGGTAAACTATTTTACTCTCATTTTTTATATGTAATAAATTAAGAAAACCGTGAATTGACGATATAAAACATGCGCTAGTTACCTTATCCTATGTCTCGCCATTGCTTGTATGCTTGCCGTCTCCGGCAATAAGGGACGTTGCAGGACGCCCTAGTGGCGGTATGCTATTTAGCATAAGAGAAAAAAGAGCGTTTAACTATAAAACCGATTTCTCTTTTTGAAGGGAGAATCAATAACATGAATTCCCTCGCCATCCCAAAACGCCGGGAGATTGATTATCGCACCATGCGGCTCATTGTCGGTGTGGTGGCAATGAGCCTGCCCATTCTGACCAGTCTCTTTTCCAGCAAACCGCTTTCCTCTATCAGCGCGTCTTATTATCAGCTCGGCTGGTCGCAAAGCATCTTTATTGGCTTCCTGTTTATCATTGCGGCGTTTATGTTCGCCTACAATGGCGTCTCGCGCAGACAGATGGTGCTGAGTAAGGTCGATGGTATTGCCGCGCTGTGTATCGTGTTATTTCCTTGTGGCTGTAATGGCCACCACGAACTCGTGCCTCGCGTTCACGCCTTGGCGGGGGCCTCGATGTTTCTGATCCTGACCTATTTCAGCTATGCATTCTATAAAAGTGCGATGAGCAAGGGCCATGCGCATGCGAAGGCGCGTGCGACCATCTATGCGGCTTGTGGCCTTGCGATGTTGCTGACTATCCTGGGGCTGAGCATCGACAGCCTTATCGGCGGGCCGTTGGCGGAACGGATTCCGCGGCTGACGTTCTATGCCGAAACCATTTGCCTGATCGCCTTCGGGATTTCATGGTTGACGGCAAGCCAGATATTGCCCGTACTGACGCGCCGGGAGGAACGGTTTTCGCCATTGCGGGAGAACAATCCGGATTAGCCGCTGAGATTTAAAAGCCTTAATATAATGGCGTCATGACCAACATAATCAAAATCATCCTGCTCTTGTTCGCTATTCAACTGACGTTGAATGCCTATGCCTCCGAACCGCTGCCCCCCGCCATCAAGGGTTTCTGCGACATGGCCTTTGCCGGTCTCATCGCCATGAAAGGCCAGCCGTTTAATGCGACAGAGGCGTTAGACCCGAAGTTGCCAAGCCGCCGAATCCTGGACTACGTCGTCGAAGGTCACTACGCTTATTTATGGTACGAACACGGCGGCTATCGCTATCATCAGCATCTGGTGAAATTCAGCAACACCAAACCCTACGAGGTCAAGGCTTCCTACGTGTTTGATGCAACCACACACAAGGACATCCACAAGCTGATGAACGATACCAAATTCCTGAGCAGTCATTTATCCAACCAGTGCGGTCTCTAGGTGGCCCTATGCAAACCTGCCTGCGTTATCTCGCCTTTCTTCCACTTCTGTTTGTCAGCCTGCCGTCCTGGGCAAGCCGGACATCGCCGGAGGCCCTGGTGGTGATGGTGTATGTCTCCGCGCATCGCTGTGAGTGGCAACACCCGAAACTGAAGAAGAGTATGCAATCCGCCCATGCCGGCTGGATCAAGCGCAACCAGAAATATGTCGACCGCGCGAAGAAGCGGGTGGATTTCAAGGAGATCGACAGTCTGTACAAGGCGCGCCGGAACAAGGACAAACCGATTCCATTAGAGACCTGCAAGTCCTATGTCAGGCGCCTGCAAAACCCGGCGAACGACATAAAGAAATAAATTTAGAGTTACTGCCAGTCCACGAGCAGGATGCCGGCGCCAATGGTATTTTGCCGCCAGTTGTAATCGATCAGCGTCTCGCCGTAACCGGTGGTGGCCTTGATGTAGGCCTTGAGGCGGCCGTGGATCGGAAAATTCCAGGTGGCGGTGCCGGAGAGATTGCCGGCATTGAAGCGCCCGAGGAGGGACACTTCCGAGTTTTGCATCTGATAAATTGCCAGGACATCGCCGTAGCCCATGAAGTGCGTGATGTCCGGATTATCGTCGCCGCTGATATTTTCCTGCAGGCGCGCCCAGGGCCGGATCAGCAGACTGAAGTTGCCGCGTTCAAAACCGAACTGCGCGTACACGCGATTCCAACTGCGCGACAGCGGATCATCGCGGCCGTTGGACTGGTGAATGACGCCGACACGAATGAAGCGCCCGGTCAAGCCAAGCAGATGGTAACGCGTCGGGAACACCATAAACATTTCCGGCATGTAGTTGGTTTCGCGAAAGGGCGAGGAATGCGCCGCGTTATACACCTGCCACTGACTTTGTTGTGTATACGCGAACCAGAGATCGGCGCCGATGCCAAACAGATTTTCCGCCGCCTTGGCCTTCAGGCTGATCTGGAATTCCGTCTCGGTACTCTTGAGGGGTTCCGTCGGGGCGACGGGATGTGTAGGCGAGTACGGTGTCAGATTTCGATTATCGCTGTACACCATCGGCATGATAAATACCGGTTCATAGGGCCGTATCAACCACAGGCCTTGCTTGGAGGCCGGGTCCAGTTCCCAGCGGATGGATAATGGTGTCGGTGTGGAGGTGGTCACCGCCACATCGCGGGCGGTAGTCAACTGATCGAGTGGTCCACTGCCGTCTGTCGCTGCGCTAGCATCGCGGGTGCTGATCGCGAGAAGACACAATCCCAGGACATGCAGCGCAATATTCTGCCAACGGACAACTCGCATCGTGTGTACTTGCGTTCTCATTATTGGAATGGATGGTATTCTGCCGGGGAAACGCCCTGGAGTAAAACAACATCGACAACGCTGTTACAGGTGACGCCAATTCGCCCTAATTTCATATTTTGTTGAGCCTGGTCATAATTTTGACGCGGCATCTCTTCAGCTTTTACTGAAATAAACTGTCCTAAGGTTATCTTAAATCAGTAATTTTTTTAGCTGAGTAACAGGCTCAAGTTTGCTGGGCATAATCTCGCCACTGCAATAAAAAGTACTGTCATCAAATGGAAACGGTGTATAGTCCTACCTCTATATATAAGTATGAATCTACGTGGTGTGTAATCGTTGGAGATAATGGGAGGCAACCTATGAGTATCCAATCCGATAAAGAGGTAAATAAACAACTCCACACCGACACGATACATTCCTTATCCGAGCGCTATCATATCGATGAATCCGAGATTCGTGAAATGTATGAAAGCAAGCTGGAAGAACTCAGTAACAACGCGACCATCACCTCCTTCCTGCCCGTGCTCATCGAGCGGCATGTAAAAAATATATTACTCTTCCCGCACGACTCCTGACCGCCACGCAGGCAAGTCATCATCAGCTAATCGTCTCACAGTGTTGCATTTTCAATTTCCTTGTTGTTTGCATTAAATCTTCCCGGCCCAAGTGACCAATCGCGCGGAAAACCATGACTAGAAGATTACCGGGTCAGAGATCGCTTTGGCTGTTCATCTTCGTTCTGACACAGCTTTTCTTGGTGCGCGTTGCGCATGCGCAAAGTCATGAGACGCGCCGGGCGCATCTCGAACAGATAGTTACCGCCAGGCTAAAGTTTTATGCTGAGCGCTACCCGGATATCAGCTTTGCGATACTGGATACCGCAGGCGATGTCAGCCGAAACATGCAGGCGCTTGCAAGGATTATCGGGGAGGACCCTGTTCCGCTTGGCTATGAACACCCGCTGGATTTACGTCAGAAATTATTGATAGTGACGCTGATGCGGATCGAGATCCTGTTCCAGAACAATATCGAATCGGCCACGCTCTTCAAGCCGGGCAAAAATGCGCTGGCCACGCGTAAACAGGTGTGTGTCATTACCCTGAACCCATGGACGATAGCCGCGGATGACCGTACGGCAACGCGCCACCTGCTTGAATTCCCGGACGATGAATTCGCCGCCGTCGCCACCAGAAACTATCTGGAGCATGAGTCACATTTGAAATTCGTACTGGATCACGAGATCTACCACTGCCTCGATGCGGCATACAACGGGCCCATACCGATGTCGCAGCTCGCGCACTGGGATGGCTATTACAATTTCAAGGATGAATTGGGCGCCGACGCCTTTGGTGTCCTCATGAATATCGCCGAACACGGAAGCCTGACCGCCTACTCACGCAAGCTGCGGAATATTCGGCGATTGGCGCTATTGTGTTGTGATAGCAGTCACTATACGTATCAGGCCATTGACGCAGTTCTGAAGATGGCCCCGGCGCAACTGGCGCAAAAGAACGTTCGCGAACGCTTCCGGATCGCAAGCCGGTTGCGTGACAGGCTTGCCGGCAGTTACGAGGATTACCTGCGTTATGCCAATGCGGCCTACCATGCAATGATACAGCTGGGTAGCGAACTTGAAACGGGACTGTTCACCGACACAGAACCGGATGCTGAATTGGTAAAGGCGTTGGTCAAATCGACGAAAGCTGCCTATCGCGATCTCACGGGTCATGAGATGCCGGCTCTTTAAATACACGACGATCTTTGGTTTACCGCAGTTTCCGCGCCCGGAACTTTCGTCCTTTGATTTTGCCTTCGCTCAGGATCTTCAGTGCCTGCTTGGCGACCTGACGCTCGACGGCGACGTATGACACGTTATCGGCGATGTTGATCTTGCCGATCTGTTTGCCCGGGATATTGGTGTTGGCGGTCAGGGCGCCCAGGATATCGCCGGCGCGGACCTTGTCCTTGCGACCGCCATTGATGCTCAGGGTCACCATGGGTGGACTGAGACGGAAGTTTTCCCGCGGTTTCAATGACGTGATGGGCGCAATGCGGGCGGGGCTGTCCTGAAATTTTTCAATCGCGTTGACCTTGGCGGCCTCGGAGGCCATGAACAGGCTGACGGCGAGACCGCTGCTGCCGGCGCGGCCGGTGCGGCCGATCCGGTGAATATAGACTTCCGGGTCCGGCGATAATTCAAAGTTCACCACCAGGGGGAGTTCCTTGATGTCGATGCCGCGGGCGGCGACATCGGTGGCGATCAGGATCGAGCTGCTCTTGTTGGCAAACTGGATCAGCACTTCGTCGCGATCCCGTTGGTCGAGGTCGCCGTGCAGGGCGAGGGCGTGAAAACCCTTTTGCCATAATTCATCGGCGAGTTCCTGGCACTGCTGTTTGCGGTTGCAAAACACGACCGTGGATTCCGGATTGAAGTGTTCCAGCAACATGATCAAGACCCGGGTCCGATCGCCTTTTTCGATTTCATAAAAGATCTGTTCGATCTTTTTATTGTGGTGTGTGCTTTCCACCCGCACATCCACCGGCTCGTGTTGAATGGTGTCGCTGATGAACTTGATTTCATCCGGATAGGTGGCGGAGAACAACAGGGTTTGTCGTTGGCGTGGCGCGCGCTGAATAATCTGCATGATGTCGTCGTAAAAGCCCATATCCAGCATGCGATCGGCCTCATCCAGCACGAGGGTCTGCAGGCCATCGAGTTTTAAGCTGCCTTGTTCCAGGTGCTGTAACAGGCGACCCGGAGTACCGACGACGATATGCGGGTCGTGTTCGAGTGAGCTGCGTTGTTGTGCAATCGGTTTGCCGCCACACAGGGTCGTGACCTTGATGTTGGGGTAGGCGCGCGCCAGCCGGCGAATCTCATGACTGACCTGATCCGCCAGTTCGCGGGTGGGGCATAGCACCAGCGCCTGCGTTTGATAATTGCGTGGGTCCAGTTTGTGTAACAGGCCGATGGCAAACGCCGCGGTCTTGCCGCTGCCGGTCTTGGCCTGGGCCAGTAGATCCTTGCCTTCAAGAATGGCCGGCAGGCTTTGCGCCTGAATCGGGGTCATTACCTCGTAATCCAGCGACTGGATGTTGGCGAGTTCTTCCGCGCGCAAGGGCAGTGATGAAAAGGCGGTGTTGCTCATTGTTGCTGGCGCATCGGCGCATCGACTTGCAGGTTACCTTGCGAGAGCAGGTATTCTTCGTAGCTGCCGCTGAAGTTGTTGATGCCCGTCGCGGAGAGTTCGATGATGCGCGTGGCCAGCGAGGACACAAACTCGCGGTCGTGACTGACGAACAGCAGGGTGCCGGGATAGTTTTCCAGCGCCAGGTTGAGGGCCTCGATGGATTCCATGTCCAGGTGGTTGGTGGGTTCGTCCAGCACCAGAATGTTCGGTTTTTGCAGGATGAGTTTGCCGAAGATCATGCGGCCCTGTTCACCACCGGAAATCTTTTTCACCGACTTTTTGATCTCATCCGCCGAGAACAGCATGCGTCCGAGGATCGCGCGCACGGCCTGTTCGTCATCGCCGGGTTTCTTCCATTGACTCATCCACTCGAACAGGCTCATGTCCTGGCTGAAGTCGGCCGAGTGATCCTGCGCGCAATACCCGATCTTCGCGTTCTCGGACCATTTCACCTTACCGCTCAGCGGTTGCAGCTCGTCCACCAGGGTGCGTAACAAGGTGGTCTTGCCGATACCGTTGGGGCCGATGACGGCGATGCGTTCGCCCACTTCGGCCAACAGGTTGAGCCCCTTGAACAGCGGCTTGCCGTCGTAACCGTTACTCAGCGCGTTCAGTTCCAGCGCGATGCGATAGAGTTTCTTGTCCTGATCAAAACGGATAAAGGGGCTCTGCCGGCTGGAGGGTTTGACCTCTTCGAGCTGGATCTTTTCGATCTGCTTGGCGCGCGAGGTGGCCTGCTTGGCCTTGGAGGCGTTGGCCGAAAAGCGGCTGACGAATTGTTGCAGGTCGGCGATCTGCGCCAGCTTCTTTGCATTGTCGGCCAGCAGGCGTTCGCGGGCCTGAGTCGAGGCCGTCATGTAGTCATCGTAACTGCCGGGATACACGCGCAACTCACCGTAATCCAGATCGGCCATGTGCGTGCACACGCTGTTCAGGAAGTGACGGTCGTGCGAGATGATCACCATGGTGCTGTTGCGCTCGTTGAGCACCTTCTCCAGCCAGCGAATGGTGTTGATATCCAGGTTGTTGGTCGGTTCGTCCAGCAACATGATCTCCGGGTCGGCGAACAGCGCCTGCGCCAGCAACACGCGCAGTTTCCAGCCCGGCGCCACCGCGCTCATCAGGCCGGTGTGTTGTTCCAGCGGGATCTCCAGACCCAGCAATAATTCGCTGGCGCGGGCCTCGGCGGTATAGCCGTCGAGCTCGGCGAACTCGACCTCGAGGTGGGCGACGTTCATGCCGTCTTCCTCGCTCATCTCTGCTTGCGCGTAGATGCGGTCGCGTTCCTGTTTCACCTGCCAGAGGCGGGTATGGCCCATGATGACGGTATCGAGCACGCTGTAATTCTCGAACGCAAACTGGTCCTGGCGCAGTTTACCGACGCGTTCGTTTTCATCGACCGAGACGTTGCCGGACGTGGGTTCCAGGTCGCCACCCAGTATCTTCATAAAGGTGGATTTGCCGCAGCCATTGGCGCCGATCAGGCCATAGCGGTTGCCATTGCCGAATTTGACGGAGATGTTTTCAAACAAGGGCTTGGCCCCAAATTGCATGGTGATATTGGCTGTCGTAATCAAGGGAAACGTCCGGGATTGCTTCTACAGGGATAAAGGGCGCGCATTATGCCACAGATTCGTGCCTGGGGCGGAATGCGTTGCGGGCAGTGCGGCTGCGTCTATAAATGGTTAATATTACAGGTAATTATGCTGATTTCGTGGAGGGAAGAGGCGCAGGCATGTCGGATGAGATTGTGCGGATCGTATCGCTTTGCATCGTGCTGGCCGGGGTGGAGACGCTGCACGGCATTGTGCGGGCGGCCGTGCTTGTGCCCAGGATCGGTAAACGCAAGGCACTCAAGCTCAGTATCGTCACCGGCTCGATCCTGGCGTTTGCCGTGTGCTATTGCCTGGTCCCGCCGATTGGTCCGCATACATTAAAGGAGCAACTTGGGCTGGGCCTGATCCTCGCGCTGTTCATGGCGACGTTCGATATCGTGCTCTCGAAGACACTGCTGCGACGCAACTGGGGCAGGATTCTCGACGACTTCAATCCCGCGACCGGGAATTACCTGCTCTACGGACTCTTGTTATTAGTTTGCTATCCATATCTGGTGATGAAGTTATAGTGGGTAAACACATCGGCGCCGCTTTTATCAGGAGGATTCTGTCTTTGCGGTATAAGTCCGCCACAGAAGGATAATCCCAATCACGGATGAGAGAATCGACGCACAGAAAACGGCGAGTTTGGCGATGGCAAAATCCGCCGTTTGCGGAAAGGCCTGCGAAGCGATAAACAGCGACATGGTAAAGCCGATTCCCGCCAGTGCGCCGGCACCAAACAATTGTCGCCAGCTGTAGGCAGATGATTTGTGCGCCAGTCCGGAGCGCACGGCCAGATAGGCGGCGCTGATAAATCCGAGGGGTTTACCAATAACCAGACCCGCAACAATCGCAAGTGCCAGCAAGTCATGACCGTTTTGCAGACCTGTAGTGAAATTCAATTGCACACCCGCATTGGCCAGCGCAAACAATGGAAGCACGATATAACTTGAACGTGGCGCGACGCCCCGCAACAGGCGATCCGCGGGTGATTCGAGCCGGTTGTGTATAGCGTCTAGCGCTTCGAGTGCCGCCGCGGATGGACCATGTCGATATTGTTCACCGTGATGCTGCGCCTCGGCACCCAGGATCGTATCGGCTTGCATGGCCAGGGTTTTGTAATGCGGTGGCGGACGCGTTGGGATCAGCGCCGCCAGGATCACGCCGGCCAGTGTGGCATGCAATCCGCTGGCATGGACACATGCCCATAAGACAGCGCCGAGCAGGAGGTAGGGCGACATCCGGTAGATGCCCCACTTGTTTAATAAGATCAATCCGACCGTGATGATTAGCGCAGCACCCAGATAGACATAGTGCAATTCGCCGGAATAAAACACGGCAACCACGATAATCGCACCGATATCATCCACAATTGCCGCGGCGGTGAGAAAGATGCGCAGCTCAACCGGGACGCGTGGTCCGAGCATGGCGATGATGGCAACGGCAAAGGCGGTGTCTGTTGCCATCGGTACTCCCCAACCGAGTGTCCAGGGACCGTTCGGTATGATCGCCGCGAACAGGAGTGCCGGAATCAACATGCCGCCGATGGCGGCGGCGACGGGCAAGGCCGCCGCACGCCGACTGGCAAGATGCCCGATAGTAAATTCGCGTTTTATCTCCAGGCCGACCACAAGAAAGAACACCGTCAATAAGGCGTCGTTGATCCAATCCAGCAGAGGCATGCTGAACCCATGTTGCGCAAGACCGATACTGAAATCGATATGCCAGAAGGCGGCGTAATCCGATCCCAATGGACTGTTGGTCAATACGATGGCGAGCACGGTGGCAAGCAGTAGTAATAAACCCGTGGAAGGCGCCCAGCGCGCGAAGGACAAGGCTGCGCTGCGTACCCGGTGCCCGAGCGATCCGAGCATGGCATCGATGAAGGAACTTTCGTCCCAGGGACCGTCGTAGCGACGGCCATTGATGAAAAACGTCGGGGTAAATTCCACGCCGCTGGCATATGCACTCTGCACATCCTGTTCGACGCGGCGTTTTGCGTTCGCGTTAAGTTGTTCGCGGGTGTCAGTATCGAGTTGTGTCATCCCGAGTGACTCGGCAACGATGCGCAAGTCATCTTCAGTCAGGTCATGGGAGCGGGTCATTAAGGTGACGTGTGCGTCCCAGAATTGTGTCTCGCTTTGCGTGGCTTCAACCAGTTCAGCTGCGGATTGCGCCAACACGTTATCCGTCAACGGTCGGTGACGGAATACGTAACGCAGACGGTCGCCCAGTTGCTCGCGAACTTCGGTGATGCGTTCATTGGCGGCACGGCAATGCGGGCAGGCGTAGCTTCCATATTCCACCAACGTGATGGGCGCATTGGGCGGACCGACTATATGGTCGCCAGCCATATCCACCGGGCGATCCAATCGGTTGGTGTGTTTTACAGGGGTATTGAGGGTGCAGACTTTTGCTTCGGAACCGTCGGACATGTGAATTTTCCTGAGGTTGGTTCGATCTGTTGGTTCTAGTGTAAGGAATACTAGAACTGCGCAATATTGGTGACAACGACAAAACAATACGTTGTTGCTAACTTGTCGGTATGCTTTACAAGTATGCTTTCATCCAATTTGTAAAATTTAATAACTTCGTGATTTTTAACTAATTAGTTTAGTGGCACCCATTTTGCTATATTTGTATAGTATCGTTGTATATACACAGGGAGTTGTCATATGAATAGGAATCTGAAAATTGCGATGTCTTTTCTTGGTGCGCTTTTCATTAGTAATGTAAAGGCTGTTCCCATCACGATTAATGCCACGGATTATCCCTCACCAACCGATATAACTTATGCGATCCAGGGTGCCAAGTTGTCTTTAGTCTCAGACACAATTGGCGGCACAACACTGAATTATGGTCAGCTTCCAGATACGGGGAGTACCAGTTTTGGTCTCAACGATCCTGTATTTAATTATCTTGCGAGGACATCATCTGTAGATGACATCAGCGGAATTTTAAAATATAGCATTCCTGGTATGAACGGCTTTGCGCAGGCGTTAGGTATCGATAGTTTATCTTCACCAATGACATCTCTTAGTTTTTCGGGGCTCAGTCTGAGTGGAGATTTTGTCCATATCTTTTTATTGGATGGCAGCGGTGGTTTGATCTCTGACACTGTCGCTAATCAGAATTTTGTTGTCTGTAACAACTGTGATAATTATTGGGAGTTTTCCTATAATGCCGCGTTTACAGGACCTTCAGTATCAAAGGTAATTATTGGTAGCTCAGGGGCGAGTTATATAAATTCGGTGACGCTTGATGTCCCTGAACCTTCTTCGCTTATGTTACTTGGTCTCGGCCTGGTTGGGCTCGGCCTGCTAGCACGGCGAAAATTGCCAGCTGCGGCATAAAGCATTAATTTCGCGAAGGGCTACCTTAATATAAGGTCAGCCCTTACTTTAATCCTGTTATTTGAGTCAGATCACCTAAATTTCCTTCTTGCACTGCCGATAAATTGGTCAGGACATTTATGCCACCAGACCGGTTTTCCTCTGTATTTCATGCGGTTACAGCCTGCCGGTAAAAGCAATTTTGCTGAGGAAAAGAATCATGTTTAAACACCTATCTATAAGTATGCGCATCGGCCTGGCGTTCAGCGTCGTGATGCTATTGGCGGTGGGGACGCTTCTGGCGATTTCCCAGTACCGCCTGGATTCCACTATCGGGACGGCGGAGCAGCGCGAACTCGCCGGCCTGTTTAAAAGCGTGAACGCCGCAATCGCAATGGAGAGTCGCAGCGCCGAGATGATGAGCGACCTGGTCGCGAACATCCCCGAAGTGAACGCCACCATGGCGGCGGGCGATCGCGACAAGCTGGCCAGGATGATGGTGCCGGCATTCGATGTCTTAAAGAAGGATTTCGGTGTCCGCCAGTTCCAGTTCCATACGCCGCCCGCCACTTCTTTCCTGCGCGTGCACAAACCGGAGAAGTTCGGTGACGACCTGTCTTCATTCCGTCACACCGTGGTCGACGTCAATACCAAACATGAACCCGTTGTCGGCCTGGAGAAGGGTGTCGCCGGTCTGGGGCTGCGTGGCGTGGTACCGGTGAATCACGATGGCAAGCAAATCGGTTCAGTGGAATTCGGTCTGTCCTTCGGCAAACCGTTTTTTGAAAACTTCAAGAAGCTGTATGGCGTGGACCTGGCATTGCACGTTCAGGACAACAATGGATTCAAGGTGTTTGCCTCAACGCTGGATAACAACGCGAGCATGTTAACGGCAGACCAGTTGACCACCGCGTTCTCCGGCAAGGCCCTCAAGGAGCAGGAGTATTACCATGACACCCCGGTGGCGGTGTACGCCGGCGTGGTGAATGACTTCAGTGGCAACCCGATCGGTGTGCTCGAAATCGTGATGGACCGCAGCCAGTATGTCCAATCGTTGAACCGCTCCGCCGGATTCAATATGGCGATAGGCGCTGTGTTCCTGGTGTTTGGCGTGATCATTGCCATCTTCCTGTCGCGGGCGATTGTGCGTCCGCTGAAGAAGGCGGTTGCGGCCATGAATGATGTGGCCGAAGGCGATGGCGACCTGACGCAACGGCTTGAAGCCGGTGGCAGTAAGGAGATCTCTGAACTTGCTGATGCCTTTAACCGGTTCGCCGAGAAGGTACAGATCCTGGTTACCGATGTCGCCAGTTCGACGGGCCGGCTGGCGGCCGCCGCCGAAGAGATGTCGATCATCACCAGCGAATCCAATACCAGTATTTCACGTCAACGCAGCGAGATCGATATGGTTGCCACCGCCATGAATGAGATGACGGCGACGGTGCAGGAAGTTGCGCGCAGTGCAGCAGAGGCCGCCAAGTCAGCGAAGGATGCGGATGCAGAGGCCAGCCAGGGCAGGTCGGTGGTGAACCAGGCCATGACCTCGATTAATGCATTGGCGCAGGAAGTCGAAGGTGCCGCCGAGGTGATTAATCGCCTGCAGGCGGACAGCGAGGCCATCGGTACCGTGCTGGATGTGATTCGCGGCATCGCCGAGCAGACCAACCTGTTAGCCCTGAACGCGGCGATCGAAGCGGCGCGTGCCGGTGAACAGGGACGCGGCTTCGCCGTCGTTGCGGATGAAGTGCGGACACTGGCGTCGCGCACGCAGAAGTCCACCCAGGAGATTCACGACATGATCGAACGGCTGCAAAGCGGTTCGCGTGAGGCCGTGTCCGTCATGCAGGCGGGCCGGACCCGGGCGGAGGAGAGCGTCAGTCAGGCGCAGTCCGCCAGCGTATCGCTGGACTCGATCACGCAATCCGTCGCGCGTATCTATGACATGAATGCGCAGATCGCCAGTGCGGCGGAGGAACAAAGCGCCGTCTCCGAGGAGATCAATCGCAATGTAGTGAACATCAATGATGTCGCCGATCAGGTGACGCAGGGCGCAGCCCAGACCGCGACGGCAGGCTCGGAACTGGCGCACCTGGCAAGCGATCTGCAGAATATGATCGGCCGCTTCAAGATCCAGTAGCGCCCTCAATCATCGTCGCCATCATCGCCGTCCTTGTCCCGCCGCTTCACGGTCTTCGGGTCGGCGATGATGCCGCGATAAATCTCCACACGATCACCTTCGTTGAGCACGGCATCGGGCCTGGAAAGCTTGCCGAAGACGCCGAGTTTTTGCTGGGTGAGATCGATCTCGGGAAACAGCGAGAGTATGCCGGATTTGGTGATGGCATCGGTCACGGTACTGCCTTCCGGCACCTGCAGGTGTAACCAGACCTGTTTGTTCTGACCGGTGTAGGCGACGCTGACTTTCATGTTGGGTACCTGCTGGCGCTACGGATTTAATGACAACCAATGGATTCTTCCTGCAAGGCCACGACGGCTTGACGGCGCTTGCTCAGCAGTCGCTTGGCGGCGAGGACAAAACCCAGCGCCAGGAAGCCGCCGGGCGGCAACATCATCAGCAAAAATCCACGGTAATGCGGGATCAGGGTGGTCTCGAGAAAGGCGAAGTGATCGCCCAGCAGGGCGGAGGCATGAGAAAACACGGTGCCGCTCGCGCTGATCTCGCGCACGATCCCTAACAGGGTCAGGGCAAAGGTAAACCCGAGGCCCATGCTGAAACCGTCGGTGACGGAATGCAACACGGAATTGCGCGAGGCAAACGATTCGGCGCGGCCGAGGATGGCGCAGTTGGTCACGATCAGCGGCAGAAACAGGCCGAGCACTTTGTGTAACTCGTGCATCCAGGCATTGATGACCATGTCCACCACGGTCACCACCGCGGCGATCAACAGGACAAATACCGGGATGCGCACCTCCGGGCTGATCATATTGCGCACCATGGAGATGATGGCATTGGTCAGGATCAACACCAGCATCGTCGCCAGTCCCATCCCGAGACCGTTGGTGGCGGTACTGGTCAGGGCCATCAGCGGGCACAGGGCCAGCATCTGGGTAAAGATGATGTTGTTGTCCCACAGACCGTCGCGAATAACCCGGGTATAACTATTTGCCATCAGTGTCACTCCCATCGTTGCCGGTGGCATCGTCTAACAATTGCTGGCGATGCGCCGCGAATTCTTCCAGACCGTAGTGAATACCGGCGACCACGCCGCGCGGTGTAATGGTGGCGCCGGTGAACTGATCGAAGACGCCGCCATCTTTTTTCACCGCCCATTTATTGTCGCCGGGGTCGGTCAGCGACTTGCCCTTGAAGCCGAGGATCCAGTCACTCTTGCCGGTTTCGATCTTGTCGCCGAGGCCGGGTGTCTCCGCGTGGGCAATGATACGCACACCGAGCAGGGTACCGTGGGTGTCGACGCCCATGATCATGTCGATCTCGCCCGAGTAGCCATAGGCCACGGCCGGAAAGGCGAAGGCGACGATCTTGCCGTGCATGCGTGCGCGGTAATAAATGGTTTGATTGGGTTTGCCGCTGACATCCTTGCCGCGAATGGTGACGGTATCTTTCAGGATCTGGTTGTCGTACAGCGATGGCGGTACCACCTGCGCCAGCGAGGCCTGGAGATCCTCTTCCATGCGCAGGGCGATTTTGTCGCGGGTTTCGATGTTGGTGTAAAACAATATCGCGCTCGTCACCAGGACTGCCGCCCCGAGCAGGACAGGGTGGTAACCGAGGCGTTGCCGCAAACCGGGTGTCGTGGACGTGTTCATGCGTTGTCCCTGCTCTTATGCGCAACGTTGAGTTCGTCTTCGCTGTACTCGCGGGTGGCGCCACGCCAGGTGTGGCCGTAAACCCGTGGCCGCGTGTAGTGGTCGATTAAGGGCGTCATGGCATTCATGAGCATGACCGAGAAGGCGATACCTTCCGGATAACCGCCCCAGGTGCGGATCACATAATCGAGACCGCCCAGACCGGCACCAAAGATCAGTTTGCCCAGGGTGCTGTTCGGCGATGTCACCGGGTCGGTGGCAATGAAAAACGCGCCGAGGATCATGCCGCCCGAGAACAGATGAAAGCCGGCGTCGGCGTAACGTTCCGGGTTGATAAAATGGAAAAGCGTCGCCAGGACGGCGACACTGGCCAGCATGGACACCGGCACGTGCCAGGTGAAAATGCGTTTGTACAGCAGGAACAAACCGCCGAGGATGATCAGCACGGCGGAGGTCTCACCCAGACTGCCGCTGATAAAACCCAGCGCCAGATTGCCGCTGGTGTAATGATGCGGCACCAGGATCATGCTCAGGCTATGGCCCTGGGTGAGTTCGGTGCGCACCGCGCCCAGACTGCTGGCGCCGGAGACCATGTCCAGCGGATAGCCGTTGAAGGTGATGTTGAGCGCCTCGAGAAAACCCGGTGTGTGTGCGCTAAACATCGGCTGCGGCAGCACCCACGAGGTCATCTCCACCGGAAACGAAATCAATAACACCACGCGCGCAAGCATGGCGGGATTAAACAGGTTTTGTCCGATACCACCGAATACCTGTTTGCCGAGAATGATCGCCATGACGCCGCCGACCACGCCTATCCACCATGGCGCCCATGGCGGCAGGGTTAACGCGAGCAGCCATGCCGACAACAACGCGGAACCATCGCTCAGATAAAACAACACGGGTTTGTTCGCCAGGCGCAGGCTGATGGCCTCGCTGCCCAGCGCGGCGAGGATCGTGATCACCCACAGGTTAACCGCGGGCCAGCCGAACAGATAAAAACCGAACAGGGTTGCTGGCGCCAGGGCCAGCATCACCAGGCCCATGATCTGACCGGTAGTGCGTTGCGCATGCGTGTGCGGGCCGGCGAATGGCGAGGTGATCATGTTCATGCGGAGATCTCCTCACTGGCCGGCGTTTTGGCGGGAGGCGGTGTTTGTTGCTGGGCCTGACGTTGCGCCTTGCGCGCCTCCGCGGCACGGGCCTTGGCCTCGGCTTCGCGTTGCATGCGCTGCGTGCGTTGCAGGGCGAGCTCGCGGGTCTCCGTCGCCTTTTGTTTATCGCGCCGTTGCGAGGCAATCACACCCTTGGCGTATTCGAAATACTGCACCAGCGGGATATGCGACGGACATACGTACGAGCAGGAACCGCAGGAAATGCAATCGAGCAGGCCATAGTCGACGGCATTGTCGAATTGACCCTTGTTGGAGCGTGCCGCCAGTTCCATCGGTAACAGACCGCAGGGACAGACCTGGGCACAACTGCCGCAACGAATGCAGGGCATGGTTTGCTGCTGCGTGATCTCTTTTCGGGTCAGCGCGATGATGCCGCTGGTGCCCTTGATGATCGGGACATCCGTATTCGGCATGACCTGTCCCATCATGGGTCCGCCCATGAGGATGCGTTGCGGTGTTTCGCTGAAACCGCCGCAATACTCGAACAGGTCTTTCATCAGGGTGCCGATCGGGACTTCCAGGTTGCGTGGTTCGCGCACCGCGCCGCCACCGACGGTCACGATACGCGATACCAGCGGCCGGCTTTTGCGAATGGCATTGTGGACCGCGTAGGCGGTGCCGACGTTATGCATGAGGACACCGATATCGGCACTGCGTCGGCCGGAAGGGACTTCCAGACCGGTGAGCGTGTGGATCATCTGCCGATCCGAACCCATGGGATACAGGCTGGGGACCGGCACCACCGTCAGGTTCTCGAACAGATTCGCCGCCTGCCGCATGCTAAAGATGGCATCCGGTTTGTTGTCTTCAATGGCGATCAGGGCGCGCGGTGCACGGGTGGCGTGCAGCATGATCCGCACGCCGTCGATGATCTCCTGGGCGCGCTCCTGCATCAGGCGATCATCGCAGGTCAGGTACGGTTCGCATTCGCCGCCATTGATGATCAGGGTCTTGATGGACTTGGTCTTGCCCTGCTGCAGCTTGACCGCCGAGGGAAATGCGGCGCCGCCCATGCCGACCACACCACTCGCACCGACACGCACGGCAATCTCATCCGGGTCCAGTTCGAAGGGATTGATCACGGGCTCCGTCTGCATCCATTCGTCTTTACCGTCGGGTTCCAGGATCAATGTGCGCACCGGCAGTCCGGACGGATGGGGCGCGGTGTGATCCACGATATCGACAATCGTCCCCGAGGTCGGCGCATGCACCGGTGCGGAGATCGTCCCCTGACCGTGCGCGAGCAATCTGCCTTTCAAAACATGATGACCGGGTTTGACCGTCGGCTCGGCCGGCGCGCCGGCATGTTGCTGCACCGGGATATACAGACGCTGGGGTAATGGGAACACTTCGATCGGCCGCGTACCGGTAGCCTGCTTATGCCCTTCCGGATGCACGCCGCCACGAAAACGAAACAGTTTCATCACATCACCTGCTGTGGGTTATCGGCCTATGCGGCCAACGCCGGTTTGGGCATGTACCAGGTCGTGAGTGTCGTCAATACCGGTTCGATCTGCAGACACTCGGTTGGGCACACATCGATACAGGCCTTGCAGCCGGTGCACGCCGCCTTGAATACGGAGTGAATTTGTTTGGGGCCGCCCATGATGGCGTCGGTCGGACAAACCTTGTAGCAACGCGTGCAACCGATGCAATTCTCTTCGCGTACGTGTGCGGTGATCGGGCCGGTATCTTCCATGCAGGAGAGATCAACCTTGATCCCGAGTTTGTTCGCCAGACGTTGCGCCAGCTCACGGCCGCCCGGCGGACACAGGGTGGGCGGGGCTTCACCGGCGACCACTGCCGCTGCGGCGGGCGAGCACCCGGGAAAACCGCATTGCCCGCACTGCGAACCTGGCATCATGGATTCCACTTCCATGATTAACGGGTCCGTGTCGACCTTCAGGTAGCGCGCGGCGATACCCAAGACCAATCCCAGTGTGAGACCCAGAACCGTTAAAGATAAAATTGCCGTGACCATCGTTTTCCTCCTGCATTGTCCAACGTCGGTGCTCTAGCCTTTCAAACCGGCGAAACCCATAAAAGCCAGCGATAACAGTCCCGCCGTTATGAACGCGATGGGTGCACCCGTGAATGTTTCAGGCACATTGGCCAGCGACAGGCGCTCGCGCATACCGGCGAAGATCACCATGACGATGGTAAAACCCAGGGCGGAACCGAAACCGTAAACAAGACTTTGCATAAAACTGTTTTGCTCCTGCGAATTGAGCAGTGCCACGCCGAGCACCGCGCAATTGGTGGTAATCAGGGGCAGGAAGATCCCGAGCAGCTGGTACAGGAACGGGCTGGTCTTGCGGATCACCATCTCGGTGAATTGCACCACGGCCGCGATGATCAGGATGAAGGTGAGGATACGCAGGAAACCGATGTCCAGCGGGATCAACAGGTAGTGGTCGATCAACCAGCTGGCGACCGAGGCCAGCGTCAACACGAACGTCGTGGCCAGGCCCATGCTGATCGCCGTGTCGAGTTTGTTGGACACACCCATGAACGGGCACAGGCCGAGAAACTTCACCAGGACCACGTTGTTGACCAGGGCGGTACCGAGCAGCAGTAACAAGTATTCGTGCATGTATATTTTTCCTCGCGTCTATTTTGGGTTTAGCATCAAATGTGCCATGAGTGTTTTAGTAGGTTATTCACTGTAAGCACGCACAAAATCGCGATTTTTATAACGCTGCACAAAGCCGGTGCAGTTTGTTTCTGTCGTACTACATGCAAGAAAAGTGTGAGTCAGGAAATTTTGTCGTAAACACGACATAGATTCCGCGGGCTTATGTAACAACGACAAGGATAAATGCGGGAATTTTTACCGTAGGCACGCATTTTGTATGGACACTGACGAACGTGAGGAAATGTAATGTCACAAAATTCAGTGAAGCTTGTCGTCGACGATATCGCGAGTGTGCTGCAGAACTTTATTGATTCGCCGCCAGCCGGCGTGGCGGTGGAAGTGCTGGACGCATTGAAAGAGGTATCCAAATCCTATAGCAGTCTGTTACCGCCGCATCTGTTTTTTGAAGCCGTCGAACAGTCGCCGGTGGCTATCTCGATCACCGATGCGCACGCAACGATCCTGTATGCAAATCACAGCTTTGAGAAGGTGACGGGTTACAGTTGTGAGGAGATCATCGGCAGTAATGAATCCATGCTCTCCAACAACACGACACCGCGCATTGTGTACGAAACCCTGTGGGCGCGAATAACCCAGAAAAAGCCCTGGTCGGGAACCCTGATCAACCGGCGCAAGGACGGCACCCGTTATCTGGCGGAACTCACGATTACGCCGGTGTTGAACGAAGTTAACGAAACCACCCATTATCTGGGTATCCATCGCGACACCACCGATCTGCACAGCCTGGAGAAACGGGTCGGCAACCAGAAGAAACTGATCGAATCCATGGTCAATGCCGCGCCGGTGGTGACGGCCTTGCTGGACGACAGCGGTCAGGTGGTGCTGGATAACCTGGAATACAAAAAACTGGCGACGGATATGCGCAACCGCGAGCCGGCGCATGAGTTTCTTGCCGCCTTGCGCAAGACCCTCGGCGATCATTTCGAAAATCTCTATACCCAGCACAGGGAATTCGCCGATCAGGAGATCAGTTTCGATCCGGGCGGCGGCTCACAGCCACGTTGCTTTATGGTCTCCGGTACCTGGATCAAGGAACTCGATGACAGCGCCGACGCCTTTTTCGAAGGCAACAAGCGTTTTTATCTGCTGTTGACCGCCAACGAGATCACGCAACTCAAACGTCAGCAGGAAGAGACCCGTATCAATGCCCTGCGTGCCTTAACGGCGGAAGAAGAACTCGTGCAAAGTATGCGCGAGGCCCTCAACGGTGCCGTGTACCAGCTGCAGGGGCCGGTAAACCTGATCGCGGCCGCCGAGGCCATGCAACAACGCCGCGACAGCAACAGCAAGGAAGGCCTGGCCCTGTTATCGGCCCTGAATCAGGCGCTGGCCGCGGGACGCCAGGCCCTGCAGACATTGCAATCGTGTATCCCGCAGACACCGGTGGATGCGCGCGACTATATCAACGTCAATCGTGTATTGCGCGATGTGTTGACGCTATCGACGGATCGCATGCTGAAATCCGGTATCGTGGTGGACTGGAAACCGGCGCCGACACTGCCGGCAATCTATGCGAGCGAGCGTCGCCTGCGCGGCATGTTCAAACAGCTGGTGGATAACGCCGTCGAGGCGATGTCGACGGACAGTGGCGGGCCGCGCGAATTGCGTATCACCTCGCATTATTCAACCGACAATCTGATCGTGGAGGTGGAAGACACCGGTCCGGGGATTCCTGAAGACCTGCGACTGAAAATTTTTGAGCCCTTCTTCACGACGAAGAAGTCCAACAACCGGGCGGGTATGGGGTTGAGCATGGTGCAGGATGTCGTCAATGAATATGCCGGCACACTGGAGATCGACCCGGCATACACAGACGGCGCGCGATTCATCGTGACCCTGCCGATTCGCCAGAAAACATTGTTAAGCGATTATGGGACTGACGCAGACGAAACTCATGAATAGCAATACGCGCACGTCTTTACTCGAGAAGGAACTCGAAGGACTGTTTCAGGTCAGTCGTGTGCTTAGTCGTTCCTTGAATTTACACAAGACCCTGTTGGGCGTGCTGGATGTCCTGCATGAAACGGTCGCCATGCAGCGCGGCATGGTCACCTTGCTGGACATGGACAGCGGCGAATTGCTGGTGGATGCCGTGCACAACGGTCTGTCGGAGAAGGCCAAAAGCGGCGTACGTTATCGCCCCGGTGAGGGCATCATCGGGACCATACTCAAGGACGGCAAATGCATCGTCATCAACCAGCTCAAGGACGAACCGCGCTTCCTGGATCGTCTGGGCCTGTACGATGCCAAACTGCCATTCATCGGCGTCCCCATCAAGATCGGCGATGAAGAACAACTGGTGGGTGTCCTCGCGGCGCAGCCACAGTCGCACGATGAAGATATCCTGCAGGAACAACTGCGTTTCATGCAGATGGTCGCCAACCTGATCGCGCAGAGCGTGCGCCTGTCACTCAAGGTTGAATCCGAGCGCCGCGATATCACCGACGAACGCGACCGCTTGCGCCGGGAAGTGCGCGCCGACTATGGTCTCGATAATATCGTCGGCCATTCGCAACCCATGCGCCGCATCTTCGAACAGCTGCGGCAGGTGGCGAAGTGGAACACCACGGTGCTGATCCGCGGTGAATCCGGTACCGGCAAGGAACTGGTCGCCAATGCGATTCACTACAATTCGCCGCGCTCCAACCGGCCGTTCATCAAGCTCAACTGTGCGGCCTTGCCGGACAACCTGCTTGAATCGGAATTATTCGGCCATGAAAAAGGCGCGTTCACCGGGGCGGTCAGTCAACGCAAGGGCCGCTTCGAACAGGCCGACGGCGGCACGTTGTTCCTGGATGAGATCGGCGAGATCTCGGCGGCGTTCCAGGCCAAACTGCTGCGGGTATTGCAGGAGGGCGAGTTCGAGCGCGTCGGTGGGGATCGGACCTTCAAGGTGGACGTGCGTATCATCGCGGCCACCAACCGCGACCTCGAATCCGCGGTGGAAGAAGGCGAATTCCGGGAAGATCTATATTACCGCCTGAACGTCATGCCGCTGTACATTCCGGCCCTGCGCGATCGCAGCGAAGACATCCCGGACCTGGCGCGCTTCCTGATCAGCAAGCTCGCCAAACAACAAGGCCGCGAACTGGAAATTACCGATAGCGCCATCCGCCTGTTGATGCGTTACGCCTGGCCGGGCAATGTCCGCGAACTGGAGAACCTGCTGGAACGCGCGGCCATCATGAGTGAAGGCGGCCTGATCGACCGCGACGTGATCGGTCTGACCGGCCTGGAAGACAAGATCAATATCAATACGCAAACTGCTACTGCACCTGCAATAGATCTCGAAGACGATACGCTGGATGAACGCGAGCGCGTGATCGCCGCGCTGGAACAGGCCGGCTGGGTTCAGGCGAAGGCCGCACGCCTGCTGGGCATGACGCCGCGTCAGATCGCCTATCGTATTCAGACGCTCAATATCAAAGTCCGTCAGTTGTAATACATCCTGCGAACTTAGTCGAACAGACCAGGCTTGCGTTTCCCGGGACACGCGGTAAATACATCCCTGTACGCTCGGCAGCAGCATCCCTGCTGCTGACGGTCCCGGGAAACGCAAGTCTGGTCTTTATTGCATTCACTCCTGGTACGTAACTGCTCTTACTTTGGATTAGTAACGCTGCTTTGTTTGTTTTATTACGTTTGTTTGTCAGATAAAACACAGCGCCGTCCTGGGTTTTGTCTGCTATGCCACACAATTTGTTTTCATTGTGACACGCCTTTTCGTTAACGAATCAACAAGATAAGTCATATCGCACATGCGGGCACAGCTCTTGCAGAGTCGTCTGCAACGATGTTGGTAACAACTGAACTTCACGTTAACTCAATGAAGAGGAATTCAGGATGGAACTAAAAGTACTTGGACAAGAAGAGGCAACCGTCAGCAAGGGTTGTTCAGCAGGATCTTGTGGCAGCAACGATGATCAAATGTCACACCTGTCGGAAGAAATCCGCCAGAAGGTGTACAACCATCCCTGCTATTCCGAAGAGGCGCATCACTACTTTGCGCGCATGCACGTCGCGGTCGCACCGGCCTGCAATATCCAGTGCCACTACTGCAATCGTAAATACGATTGTGCCAATGAATCCCGTCCGGGTGTGGTCTCCGAATTGCTGACGCCGGAGCAGGCTGTGAAGAAGACCATGGCGGTTGCCGCCACGATCCCGCAAATGACCGTGCTCGGTATCGCCGGCCCCGGCGATCCGCTGGCCAATCCGGAACGCACCTTCCATACCTTCCGCGAATTATCCGAGAAGGCGCCGGACATCAAACTGTGTGTGTCCACCAATGGTCTGGCCCTGCCCGAGAGCGTGGAAGAACTGGCCAAACACAATATCGACCACGTCACCATCACCATCAACTGCGTGGACCCGGATGTAGGCGCCAAGATCTATCCCTGGATCTTCTGGGAGAACAAGCGTATTCACGGTCGTGAAGGCGCGGCAATCCTGATCGAACAACAACAGAAGGGCCTGGAGATGCTGGTGGCCAAGGGCATTCTGGTCAAGGTCAATTCCGTGATGATTCCGGGCGTGAACGACGAACACCTGAAGGAAGTCAGCAAGATCGTTAAATCGAAGGGCGCCTTCCTGCACAACGTGATGCCGCTGATTGCCGAGGCCGAACACGGTACCTTCTACGGCGTCATGGGCCAACGCGGTCCCAATGCCAAGGAATTGCAGGCATTGCAGGATTCCTGTGCCGGCGACATGAACATGATGCGGCATTGCCGTCAGTGCCGCGCCGATGCGGTGGGTCTGTTGGGCGAAGACCGCGGTTCCGAGTTTACCCTCGACAAGATCGAGAACATGGAGATCGATTACGACGCCGCCATGGTGAAGCGCTCCCGGATCCACGAAGGCATTCGCCAGGAGCTGGAATCCAAGCGTGCCAGCAAGACCGAACAGACCATCGTGCAGCTGAATCCGGGCAAGACTTATCGTCCGGTGTTAATGGCCGTCGCGACCTCCGGTGGTGGCGTCATCAATCAACACTTTGGTCATGCCAAGGAATTCCTGGTCTATGAAGCCTCACAAAACGGCGTGCGCTTCATCAGCCACCGCAAAACCGATCTGTACTGCGGCGGAGGCGATACCTGCGGTGACGGCGAAAGTGTCCTGGCGCAGACCATCCGCACGCTGGAAGGTTGCGAAGCGGTACTGTGTTCCAAGATCGGTTATGAGCCCTGGGGCCTGCTCGAAGAGGCCGGCATCATACCCAATGGCGAACACGGCATGGAAGATATCGAGGAAGCGGTCATGGCGGTTTATCAGGAGATGATCGAAAACGGCAAGCTCGATGAGGCCGAGGATGCGCAGGCCAGCAAGGTCAGTGCGTAAACACGGCCCAGCGTAGCAACCTTTACCCCAAGGAGTCTGACATGGCACTTGAAATTATCGAAACCTGCGTGAATTGCTGGGCCTGTGAACCGCTGTGTCCGAACGACGCCATCTATGAAGCCAAGCCGCATTTTCTTATCGACCCGATGAAATGCACCGAATGTGCGGGCGACTACGACGATATGCAATGTGCGGCGATCTGCCCAATCGAAGGCGCCATTCTGGACGAACTTGGCGCGGCCGTGAATCCGCCGGGATCCCTGACCGGGATCCCGCCGGAGAAAATGGCAGAGGCCATGGCGGAGATGCAGGCGCGTTAAACCATTCTGACCTGATGGAGGTCGCAAGATGAACACGATGATTGGCTATACGGCAACACCAGAAGTGGATGACAGCGGCAAGCTATTGCAATCACTGTTGTTGCTGGCTCGCAATTTCCTCGGCCAGACGGATAGCGGCATACAGCGCCGTCACGCCTGGGATGCGCAACAGTTTATGCACAACGTACCGCCGCGTGTGTGGCGGCGGCATAGCGCCTTGTTGACCATGCTGGTGCAGCAGGCGAATGCCGATGATGCGAAAGTCTGCGACGCCGAGTAAGGCGTCCCGCTGCGGGCGCACGGCATACGAGGTGGCATGATGGCTGTCGTGGTGTTCTATGAGAAACCGGGCTGTGCCAGCAACAGCAAACAAAAACAGTGGCTGCGTGAATCGGGGCATGATGTCATCGAACAGAACATCCTGACGCACCACTGGCATGCGAGTGAATTACTGCAATTCTTCCGGCACCTGCCGGTTGCCCAATGGTTTAATCCGGGTTCCCCTCGGATCAAGCACGGCATGCTCAAATTAGAGTCTCTGACACCGGAAGCCGCCGTCGGCCTGATGCTGGCGGACCCCTTGTTGATCCGACGGCCGCTGATGCGCGTGAACGATACCACCATGGTCGGCTTCGATCGTGAGGCAGTGGATCAGTGGATTGGTCTGCGCAAACGTGCGTACCCAACGAATCCGGAAGCGTGCAGCAAACTCACCAATGATGCCGCGTAGTCAGTATTCAGTATAAGGGAGGAGAATCAATGCAAACGGCCTTAAACATGACTGAAGGACGCAGCCAGGTCCAGGAAATCTATGATCGGCTCATACAAAACAGTCACGGCCTGCGTAACGATCATCTGCTTGCCTCCATGCTGGCCTCGCAACTGGCGGGTGTGGGTGCCATGCCCTCGCGGCTGGGGCTCATGCCAGATGCCTATGAAGTCATGATGCAATTGCATTTTTCCGGTGCGGAGCTGCCACACAGCTACATGGCTGACATGACAATGGAGACTGACCGCCTGCCGGAACAGGACGAGCTGCGCATGCTGTTACTGAGCCATCGCAACGATCCCAGCGCGGAAGGCGAGTGGATGGCACAGATTGTCGTCATGGGCTGCATGGGCGGCGATCATCTCTGGCAGGATCTGGGACTGTGGTCGCGCAAGGATCTGTCGCAGTTGATGCAGGAAAATTTTACTGCCCTTGCTGCCAAAAATGACCGCGATATGAAGTGGAAAAAATTCTTGTACAAACAATTATGCATCGCAGAAGGTATCTACGTCTGCCGTTCACCTTCATGCGAGGTGTGCCCGGATTATGCCGCCTGTTTTGGCCCTGAGGATTGATATGTTACAAACGGCTGCTCTGGAGAAAATAACCAGTCTGGTACCGGCATCCTTGCTGGAAAAAATCAACGGTGCCTACCTCGGCCTCGCGGTAGGTGATGCCCTCGGTGCCACGGTGGAATTCATGACGCCACGGGAAATTCAGCATGCCTATGGTACGCACGACACCATGCGCGGCGGGGGTTGGCTCAAACTCAAACGTGGCCAGGTTACCGATGACACGACCATGGCCCTCGCCCTTGGTGAAGCGATTATCCAGAACGGCAGTGTCGATACCGTGGCTATTGCCAAGGCCTTCGATCACTGGATGAAACAAAAGCCGGTGGATATCGGCAATACCGTGCGTCGTGGCATCGTGCACTTTCGTTACAGTGGCATTCCGGTGGTCCCTGCCAGTGATCAGGATGCGGGTAACGGCGCCTGTATGCGTTGTCTGCCCATCGCCTTGTTTACTTACGGTCAGTCCTTGCAACGCATGAAGGCGGAGTCCAAACGCCAGGCCCATGTCACGCATAACAATGAATTGTCGGATGCGTCCTGCGAATGTGTGATTGAAATGATCCAGGGCGCCTTTGCCGGTCAGGACAAGGCAGACATGCTCAAGGGGCCGGTGGCCTCACTGATCAAGCGCTTTCCGCAATTCGCCTTTCGGATTCGGCGCAAGGAAAATCCCTCCGGGTTTATTGTCGATACCCTGCATGCGGTGCTGCAGGCATTTTTCGATACCGACGACTTCACCGGCTGTTTGATCGATGTGGTCAATCGCGGCGGTGACGCGGATACCACCGGCGCCATCGCCGGCATGATCGCGGGCAGCTACTACGGTGTTTCCAGGATACCGCCCACGTGGCGACAGGCACTGGACAAGACGATCTACCAGCAATGTGAAGAGCAGGCCACGGCCCTGATGGAGCTGGCACTGCAAAACATCGAAGCGGCATGAGAGCAGTCTAACCGGGAGAGAAACATATGCGTATCGGCGTCCCTAAAGAGATCAAGGATCAGGAATACCGTGTCGGTGTGACACCCGCCGGTGTCAGTACCCTGGTACAAGCAGGTCATGAAGTACTGATCCAGAAAGATGCTGGCACCCGTATCGGTTTCAGTAATGACGATTATGTCGAAGCCGGCGCCGCCATCGTGGAGACAGCGCAGGCGATATACCAGTGTCCCATGGTGATGAAGGTCAAGGAACCGCAGCCGGTGGAATACGAAATGCTGGGTGAAGGCCAGTTGTTATTTACCTACTTGCATCTGGCACCGGATCCCGTACAGACACAGGCACTGCTGGACAGAAAGATTATCGGTATCGCCTATGAAACCGTAACCGACAAACTGGGACGCTTACCTTTGTTGATCCCCATGAGTGAAGTGGCGGGGCGTCTGTCGATCCAGGCAGGTGCGACGGCACTGCAGATGAGCAACGGCGGTAACGGCACTTTGCTGGGCGGCGTGCCCGGTGTGCCGGCGGCGAAGGTCGCGATCATCGGCGGTGGCATTGTCGGTACACACGCGGCACGTATGGCCATGGGCCTGGGTGCCGAAGTCACCATCCTCGATAACAATCTTGATCGTCTGCGCGCGCTGGATGAGATGTTCGGTCCGCTCTTGCGTACCCGCTACGCCGACAGACAGGCCATCGCGGAATGTGTCGGTGCCGCCGACCTGGTAATCGGTGCCGTGTTGATCCCGGGCAAACAGGCCCCCAAGCTGGTGACCGCGGAGATGGTCAAGCGCATGAAGCCAGGTTCTGTGATTGTAGACGTGGCCATCGATCAGGGCGGCTGTTTTGAAACCTCGCGTGCGACTACACACACCACGCCGACCTATATCGTCGATGATGTCGTGCATTATTGCGTCGCGAATATGCCGGGTGCCTGTGCGCGTACCTCGACCCTGGCCTTAGCGAATGCTACCTTGCCGTATGCACTGGCCCTGGCAAACAAGGGCGAACAGGCCCTGCTGGACGACCCGGGTCTGCGCAACGGCCTCAATGTCTATCGCGGCCAGGTCACCTACGAGGCGGTGGCGCAGGATCTCGGTTACACCTATGTCCCGGCAGCGAGTGTACTGGACGATGGTGTCGCTGCGATGAAGCGCGCGGCGTCGTATTTGTAATTGACGTTATCGAGTCTTAAGTCATTCCGGCATCACAAGTCAAAGCGTTTAGCAGAACATCACGCAGAATGCTTTAACTTCTTGCCGATCTTCTTTTGCAGATAGCTGAAGAATTCGTCCAGGTTGTCATACTCCCAACGATTGACGAGCGCGTAGGTGTCATTCACCAGCTGACGCAGTTGCGCAATTTCCTCGTGCGACCGCCCGCAGGCACGGCAATGTGTGCCGTCCTCGGTGCAGGCGGTCCGGTTGACGCAAGATCTGAAAGACATTCCGGTTAACAGCCGACCAGTTGCGCCTCGCCCGCGCCGGCGGGTTTGCCGGCATCGGCATTCATCAGTTCGGTATGGTCGGCCTCGATGATCTCGATACCCATGCGTTTGCAAAAACGCAGTTCCTTGGCGGTGGGTTCCGTAATCAGGGCCCAGCCGCGCGGTGTACCGGCAGCGTAGGTGATGTCGCTCATGACCATGCGTTCGCTGTCGCGCGTGAAGCGCATGCCAAGAAACAGGTATTGTTTCTCCGGACGATACTGTTTCACGAAGGAAGGAATCGCAAAGCCGCCCATCAGCTCGGTGATGTAATCCACGTAGTCGGCATCGGAGGCGATGAAGTGACCTTCCGGCCGCGGTGTGCCCATGGGCTTGAACAGGATCGGCAAGGAGGTGTCCGCACCTTCCTGGCTAACTTCACGATAGTCGTTACCGTCGAATTGATAAATCTTGAAACGGTAATCGGTGCCACCGATACGCGAAATGCCGGTGATCAGGATATGCGGCGTCTCGGCATAACTGTCCTGTAACTGGGTGTCGCGATTGATGTCGACGACATAGGCGGGTTTGAAGCTGGCGAGCCAGTCATGCAGCGGCGCGCGCGACCATGCGGTTTCACCATACAGGGTGCTTAGGAATTTGTTGACGAAGCTGCGGCCGCGCTTGAGCTCCATGTGCATGGCGGCACGCGGAAATTCATACATCAGGCGCGGAGCCATGGCCTGGCCGTTGTTCATGGCATAGATCAGGCTGTCGCTGTCGGCGGGGATAGCCTCGCCCTTGTCATTGGTTGCGCCGGCAAGTATGCCGGGACCAAGATAGGGAACGATGTCGCCGGTCTTCAGGCCGGCCAGCAGGGTAGAAAAAGTGGCGTCGCTCATGGTTAGTTTCCTCAAATCACAATGCATACCCCTATTCAAAAATCGCGCCATGCGTAACCAATTGAAAAATAATGTAAATAAATGATTTCAAATGTGAGGTGTGCGACTTGTTGTGGGGTTTGTGACAAGAATGAGGGGTGCGACCAGAACTCGCGATAGCGAGTTCAGGGAGTACTTGATGAATCTCGAAGAGATTCTGAAGTGCGACTCGTTGTGAGGTTTGCGACAAATGCCAATGCTGTGCCGGCACTTCAGGATTGTCCGGGCCAAGTCGATAACCGTAAGACGAATTGGCTTGGTCGAGAGGCGACTGCATGAGTCTTGGTTTCAGCATACAGCCAGAATCGGGTTTCCTGCGGGTTATCGCCTCGGGTAGTTTTTCTCTGGGCGAGGCGAAGGCGGGTTTCCTGGATGTGCTCGATGCGGTGAAGCAACACCGGTTGACCAAGGTGCTTATCGATGCGCGCGAGCTGAGCGGGGACCCGACGACCATGGAGCGCTTTGGCTACGGCCAGTTTGTCGCGCAAACAGTGAATGAGGTGATCGGCCGCTCTATGGCGCATTCCCCGCGGTTTGCCTATGTGCTTAAGGCGCCGTTCCTGCACCCTGAGAAATTGAGTGAAACGATTGCCGGCAATCGCGGTGTGGCGCTCAAGATATTCGATAACATCGACAGCGCGATGGAGTGGCTCGACATGGCGAAGGCGAACACGTCACCGCTGGGAGGCTATTAACACGATATACGATAGACGTCGTACAAACCGCCGATCACCAGATACTCATCCTCGCCCTGTAACAACCCCGGCAATAATCCACTGAAGTAAAACACTTTCGCACGCGGTACCTGCACGCGATAGACCAGGCTGCCGAACTCATCGGCGCGCTCCTGTGATTGCGAACAGGCATTGAGATTGTTGAATAACATGACACCTTCGTGTGACGGCAACTGGCCGAGCATATCGGGATTAATGCCGCGAAAGAGTTGCAGGTGGCTGTGGTCTGCGTAGAACCGGGTTAATTCGTACTGACAGTAGCTATACAGGACATCCAGTTGCGCCTCCAGGGCATTGGTATTGTAAATGCCCGTGGTGCGATCCCGCAGGTACTGCCGGTACGCGTCCGACTCGGGACTAATGATTGCGCCTTTATGCCAGATCGGCAGCAGGCCAAAGCGTGACTCCACCCAGCCTTTCAGGACTGCGCCTTCGCGATTATCCGCATCGAACATCCAGCCACGCAACACCTGACGGTAATCCAGCTTGATGCGGGCATTGCGCTGTTGTTGATAACCCGCGGCTTCCGGTGCCTCCAGCAAAAAATGCACCGCCATGTAATCCATAAACTGCACGGCACGCTGCATTGGATCATCGATAGCTTCGAGCCGCTGCCACAGATCGCGATGCAGTTCGGCGACACCATCGAGTGCCAGCGCCACAGGATGGCGCTGAAAACTCAGACTGCCCAGGATCGCCGCCGGCAGATTACAACGATTGATCGGCAAATACGTCTGCGCCGGCAGTGCGGGCCAGTGCGATGGCGAGCTTTGTGTTGTGTCGTCATGCATACAGCAAAAAGCGTTTTGTCGTATATGCAACGCGCAAGCGCGACCGCACGAAAGTGTATTTGTTAATGCCAAACAGACACTTAGATGTGTTTTGAAAACATGGCACGGCTTCTGCAGTAGTGGTGTTGGCGAAATGTGTTTTTTTACAACCCAAGGAGAATCGAGTCATGGCATTACGTCAATGTGCGATTTACGGTAAAGGCGGTATCGGCAAGTCTACCACCACGCAAAACCTGGTGGCAGCTCTGGCAGAAGCCGGCAAAAAGGTCATGATCGTCGGCTGCGATCCGAAAGCGGATTCCACCCGTCTGATGCTGCATTCAAAAGCACAGAACACGATCATGGAAATGGCTGCGCAAGCAGGCACCGTGGAAGACCTCGAACTGGAAGATGTACTGAAAGTCGGTTATGGCGACGTGAAGTGCGTTGAGTCCGGTGGTCCGGAGCCGGGCGTTGGTTGCGCCGGCCGTGGTGTTATCACCGCGATCAACTTCCTCGAAGAAGAAGGTGCTTACGATGAAGACCTCGACTTCGTGTTTTACGATGTGTTGGGCGACGTAGTGTGCGGCGGTTTCGCCATGCCGATTCGTGAAAACAAGGCCCAGGAAATCTACATCGTGGTATCCGGTGAGATGATGGCGATGTACGCCGCCAACAACATCTCCAAAGGTATCGTGAAGTATGCCAACTCCGGCGGGGTCCGTCTGGCCGGTCTGATCTGTAACTCACGTAACACCGACCGCGAAGACGAACTCATCGAAGCCCTGGCTGCCAAGCTGGGTACCCAGATGATCCACTTCATCCCGCGCGATAACGCGGTACAACGTGCGGAGATCCGCCGTATGACGGTTATCGAGTATGACCCGAAGGCTGTTCAAGCCGACGAGTACCGTGCCCTGGCGCACAAGATCATCGATAACAAGAAACTGGTGATCCCGCAACCGCTGACCATGGACGAACTCGAAGATCTGCTGATGGAATTCGGCATCATGGATGAAGAAGACATGAGCATCGTCGGCAAGACGGCTGCAGAAGAAGGTACCTCTGCAACTGCATAAGTAAGGTCGCCGGTTGCCGGGGTTTCGGTAACCGGTTTTCTGAGGACAAGCAATTGTTCTCGCTCTGTTAAACGTTCGTCCACAGATTAGTGGCAACGAAAAGGAGAGTGACATGTCTGGTATGACACGCGAGGAGACCGAAGCCCTCATCCAGGAGGTGCTGGAGGTTTATCCGGAAGAAGCAAAAGAGAGCCGCCGCAAGCACTTGGCGGTTAACGACCATGCAGTAGAGCAGTCCAAGAAATGCATTACCTCCAACAAGAAATCCTTGCCGGGTGTAATGACCATTCGCGGTTGCGCCTATGCAGGTTCCAAGGGTGTGGTATGGGGTCCGGTCAAGGACATGATCCATATCTCTCACGGCCCGGTGGGTTGCGGTCAGTATTCCCGCGCCGGTCGCCGTAACTATTACATCGGTACCACCGGTGTAAACACCTTCGTCACCATGAACTTCACCACGGACTTCCAGGAGAAGGACATTGTATTTGGTGGCGACAAGAAACTGGACAAGACCATCAGCGAGATCAACGAACTGTTCCCGCTGAACAAGGGTATTACCATCCAGTCCGAATGTCCGATTGGTCTCATCGGTGACGATATTGAAGCCGTGGCCAAGAAGAAAAACAAGGAAATCGAAAAGCCGGTTGTACCGGTGCGTTGTGAAGGTTTCCGCGGTGTGTCCCAGTCACTGGGTCACCACATCGCCAACGACTCCGTCCGTGACTGGGTCCTGGGCGCACGTGATGGTGACGACAGTTTCCAGACCACGCCTTACGATGTCTCCATCATCGGCGACTACAACATCGGTGGTGACGCCTGGTCATCACGGACCCTGCTCGAAGAAATGGGTCTGCGCGTTGTAGCTCAATGGTCCGGTGACGGTACGCTGTCTGAAATCGAATTGACTCCCAAGGTCAAACTCAACCTGGTTCACTGCTACCGTTCAATGAACTACATCTCACGTCACATGGAAGAGAAGTACGGTATTCCCTGGGTGGAATATAACTTCTTCGGCCCGACCAAGATCGCCGAGAGCCTGCGCAAGATTGCCTCGTTCTTCGACGACAAGATCAAGGAAGGCGCCGAGCGTGTGATCGAACGTTACAAGGCGGAGTACGAAGCCGTCATCGCCAAGTACCGTCCGCGCCTCGAAGGCAAGCGTGTCATGTTGTTCGTCGGCGGTCTGCGTCCGCGCCACACCATCGGTGCCTATGAAGACCTGGGCATGGAAGTGGTGGGTACCGGTTACGAGTTCGGCCACAACGACGACTACGATCGCACCATCAAGGAAATGGGTAACGCAACCCTGCTCTATGATGACGTCACGGGTTACGAGTTCGAGGAATTCGTGAAGGCGATCAAGCCTGACCTCATCGGTTCCGGCATCAAGGAAAAGTACATCTTCCAGAAGATGGGTATTCCTTTCCGCCAGATGCACTCCTGGGATTATTCAGGTCCTTATCACGGTTATGACGGCTTTGCCATCTTTGCCCGTGACATGGATATGACCCTGAACAATCCGTGCTGGGGCGCCATCAAGGCACCGTGGAAGAAAGATGCAGAGGCCGAAGGCGAGAAGCTGGCAGCCAGTGCGTAATCGTCGCTCCGGGTGGCGCCGACTCGCCACCCGGAGTTTACCTTAACCCGTCAGTCGTTAGTTCACAGATTAGTGGCGCGACAGGAGGTTTTAATCATGAGTCAGTCAGTCGACAACATCAAACCGAGTTATCCTCTCTTCCGGGACGAGGAATACAAGGAAAACCTGGCCAACAAGAAGGCCAACTACGAAGAGTGTCATCCGAAAGAGAAGATCGACGAGATCTTCAACTGGACCACAACCGAAGAATACAAGGAACTCAACTTCAAGCGTGAGGCCGTGACCATTAATCCGGCCAAGGCCTGTCAACCGCTGGGTGCCGTGCTGTGTGCGCTGGGCTTTGAAGAAACCATGCCCTATGTGCACGGTTCACAGGGTTGTGTTGCCTACTTCCGTACGTATTTCAATCGTCACTTCAAGGAACCGATCTCCTGCGTATCCGATTCCATGACGGAAGACGCCGCGGTATTCGGCGGCCAGAAGAATATGTTCGCCGGTCTGGAAAATGCCAAGGCCCTGTACAAGCCGAAGATGATCGCGGTGTCCACGACCTGTATGGCGGAAGTCATCGGTGACGACCTGAATGCGTTCATCAACAACGCCAAGAAAGACGGCCGGGTGCCGCAGGAATATCCGACCCCGTTCGCGCATACGCCGAGCTTTGTCGGCAGCCACACCACCGGTTGGGACAACATGTTCGAAGGTATCGCGCGTTACTTCACCCTGAACTACATGGAAGGCAAGGAAGTCGGCAGCAATGGCAAGCTCAACATTGTCCCGGGCTTTGAGACCTACCTGGGTAACTTCCGCGTGATCAAGCGCATGCTGAAGGAAATGGGTGTGGACTACACCATGCTGTCCGATCCGGAAGAAGTGCTGGATACCCCGGCCGACGGGACCTTCCGCATGTATGCCGGTGGTACCACGCAGGAAGAGATGAAAGATGCGCCCAATGCCAAGGACACCCTGTTCCTGCAGGCCTGGCAGTCCGAGAAGTCCATGAAGTACACCAAAAACACCTGGCAGCATGAAGTCCCCAAGATCAACATCCCCATGGGTCTGGCCTGGACCGACGAGTTCCTGATGAAGGTCTCCGAGATCACCGGTCAGCCGATCCCGGCCTCGCTGGAAAAGGAACGCGGTCGCCTGGTGGATATGATCACCGACTCCCACGCCTGGTTGCACGGCAAGAAGTATGCGCTGTGGGGCGATCCGGACTTCGTCATGGGGATGACCAAGTTCCTGCTGGAACTGGGCGCCGAGCCGATCCATATCATCTGCAATAACGCCAACAAGCGTTGGAAGAAGGCGATGGACAAGATCCTGGAAGAGTCTCCTTACGGCAAGGGCTGTGAAGTCCACATCGGCAAGGACCTCTGGCACATGCGTTCCCTGGTCTTCACCAACAAGCCGGACTTCATGATCGGTAACTCCTACGGCAAATTTATCCAGCGTGACACGATCACCAAGGGTAAAGAGTTCGAAGTGCCGCTCATCCGCATCGGCTTCCCGATCTTCGATCGGCATCACCTGCATCGCGATACCACCCTGGGTTACGAAGGTGCCATGCACGTTCTCAAGACCCTGGTGAATGCGATTCTGGATCGCCTCGACGAAGATACACGTGGCATGGGTACCACAGACTACAACTACGACCTGATTCGATAAGGTCCATGCGGGGTGGGCATCTCGCCCACCCCGAATCTGTGTGCGAGGTATTAGATATGCCCAAAGTCATGTTGAGGAAAGACAACGAAAGCGGCGTGATGACCCTGTATGTCGCCAAAAAGGACCTGGAAGAGACCGTGGTTGCCATGGAACATCCGGGTCCCGGCAAGTGGGGTGGTGAACTGACCCTGGCGGACGGTTCGCGCTATTTCGTTGACCCGATGGATGAAATGCCGAACCTGCCCATTACTGTACGGGCGAAGCGTGTCGGCGGTGATGAAGATTAATTAGGAGTAAACGGCAATGGCAATGTATATCGTGGAAGCAGAATGCATTTCCTGCGGTGATTGCGTACCGGTGTGTCCCACCAGTTCCATCTATGAAGACAAGATCGTCTTCAAGATCACCAAAGAGACCTGCACCGAATGCGAAGGGGACTACGATGAGCCCCAGTGCGTCTCGGTATGTCCGGTCGCGAACTGTATTCTGCCGTTATCGGCATAACTGAGTAAAACGAAACGGAAGGGGTGTAGAGATGAGTGGAGCAAACGTAATCTCACGTGACGTCGCCTTACGCATTGGTCTTGCGGCGCGCGTCCTGCCAGGTGTCGGAGTCCCCCGCTTGCTGGATGTCCTGCGCGAAAAGCTGGGTGCACCCCTGACGATCGAAAGCTTACAGAAAATGACGGTCACGGATCTCAAGACCGGACTCGGCAGCCTGGATGGCGAAGAAGATGCCGAGGAAATGAATATCAGCATGGAAGAGTTCAAACTCGCCGTGCGCTATCTCTGGGGAGAGGAAGACGTTGTGCCTGATCTCCCGGCAGTGTTGCCATATGAAGAAGGCGACATGCCGGGGTCGATCCGGGTGGCGATTGCCTCCAACACAGCGGATGATCTCAATGGACACTTCGGCTCCTGCCCACGCTTCCTGGTCTATCAGGTATCAGGTGATGAAATTCGCCTCGTGGCAATTCGTTCCACGGCGGGTGCCGATGAATCGGAAGACCGCAATGCCTTTCGCGCGAATCTCATCGCCGACTGCCACGTCATGTACGTACAGTCCATCGGCGGTCCGGCAGCGGCGAAAGTGGTGCGTGCGGGGATCTATCCATTGAAGATACCGGAAGGCGGCAAGGCGCTGGAGATCCTGGAACAACTGCAGGGTGTAATGGCGGGCAGTCCGCCACCGTGGCTGGCCAAGATCCTGGGCGTGCCGGCGGAACAACGCACCAAATACAAGGCGGAGGCGGCAGGATGATTTCAAACGCGACGACCGAAGAGATTGCGCATCTCGTAGAACAGCAATTGCCGCTGGATGAAGTGGTGATCAGCAAGCTGCGCAACGCCTATCCGACCATGCACTTTACCTATTGCCTGGATGACGACATTACCAGCGGCAAGCCTGTGCTGGAACGTGAGGCCTTCAATGTGTACCTGATCGACGGGCGCGAGCATTGCCTGTGCCTGACCAACGATCACGACATTGCCACGGGCATGGTGATTGCCGAGAAGATCGAAGAATAGTTTGAATTTCGTCGGGGCTGTTATGTCCACTGAACTCGACAATACGCCCAGGACCAATTGCGCGGATTGCCCGTACTTTCCCGAGTTTCCCCGGCTTGGCAATTGTGTGCCCGGCGACGCCTGCGTGCGGGTAGAGAGCGGGCGCCAGATCGACCGCTTCTTCAAACGCAATCCCGGGCTTGCCGATGTCTATCTCCATGACAGCTTCTGGGAACGCCGCGCCATCGCCGTGCGTTATGCCGCGCAGGAATTATTGTCACCCCTGCTTGATGACCCGGACGAAGTCGTCCGTCGCGCCGTGGCCTATCGCATCCCGCTCGATAAGCTCCCGCAATTAATGCATGACCCGGATCGTGAAGTCCGGATCACGGTGGCGGACCGCCTGCCGCCGGAGCAACTGGAACAGATGGCGGACGACGAGGATTATCTGGTGCGTTGTTATGTGGCAAGACGGATGGCGCCAGGCCGCCTGTTTCGTCTGATTACTGATCGCGACAGCGAAGTGCGCAAGATCGTGGCAACGCGTATCAGTCCAAGCAGTCTGGGTTTATTGATCCATGATAATGACCCCGATGTGCGCCGGATTGTGGTGGAGCGCATCCAGCCGGAACAGGCCGTCTCCTTTGCCCACGACAGCGACTGGACCGTGCGTTTAATCGCCGCGCAACGCGCCGCGGTGGAGGACCTGCCGGTGTTTATTCAGGATGATGATCCAGACATTAGAAGTGTGGCGAAGGAACGGCTTAGCTAAGAATTTTATAGGGAAACAACAACACTCTCGTCATTCCGGAACGTGCAAAGCACGTATCCGGAATCCAGTGTCTTTTTCCATAAAGTCGCTGGATGCCGGGTCAAGCCCGGCATGACAAGAATAAATCGTGGACGTATCATGACCGCGAAGAATTTATAAACGTATTTGCCAGCCAAATACCTCATCTTTGACAAATTCGAAGTCTTCCTCCAGGCCCCAGTAGATCTCGATGAGATCGACTTCGTCTTCCGGTTTCACGCCGGCGGCTTCGATGTGCGTGAGGATTTCGCCCCAGGTCAATTTACGTTCGTTGGGGTCGGCACAAAAGGGCGGTTTTTTCTTCGGCATCATGGTCTCCCGCACTAGGCTTGGCTGAGGTCGTTTACAGGTGCAGCTATCGTGCCACTGCCAAGCAGGAACAAATCTGGCCGCAAATCAAGGATAAACCACGGTTCGCTACGCATGGCTGCGTACATTGTTTGTTTGATCACACGCCACAGTGCGCGCGTTGTCGTATTTACGACAATGTTTTTAGCAGGAAATCGTTACAACACAACGACATATCAACTGGCATGTCCGTTGCAGAACAGCCTGTAAGGCTAGCCTGTGGGAGGAACGATGAAGGCCAAAGACATCGCGGAATTGTTGGATGAACCGGCGTGCGAGCACAACAAGAAATCCAAGTCAGGTTGCGCCAAACCCAAGCCCGGTTCCACCGCCGGCGGTTGCGCCTTTGACGGTGCCCAGATTGCCTTGCTGCCGATTGCGGATGTCGCGCATATCGTGCACGGCCCCATCGCCTGTGCCGGCAGCTCCTGGGATAACCGCGGCACCCGTTCTTCCGGTCCCGCCTTGTACCGCATCGGGATGACCACTGACCTGACCGAACAGGACGTGGTGATGGGCCGCGCGGAAAAACGCCTGTTCCATGCCATCAAACAGGCTATCGAAGATTATCGACCACCCGCCGTTTTCATTTACAACACCTGCGTACCCGCACTGATCGGCGATGACATCGAAGCCGTCTGTCGTGCCGCCGAGGAACGCTGGAGTGTGCCGGTGGTGCCGGTGGATGCCGCCGGTTTTTATGGCACCAAGAATTTAGGCAATCGCATCGCCGGTGAGGCGATGGTGAAATATGTCGTCGGCACCCGCGAACCGGATCCGCTACCGGACGCTGCCAGACAACTGCCGTTCAAGGTGCACGACATCAACCTCGTGGGCGAATACAACATCGCCGGTGAATTCTGGCACGTGCTGCCCCTGCTGGATGAGTTGGGCGTGCGCGTGTTGTGCACGCTCTCCGGCGATGCGCGGTTTCGCGAAGTGCAGACCATGCATCGCGCGGAAGTCAACATGATGGTGTGTTCCAAGGCGTTGATCAATGTCGCGCGCAAGATGGAAACGCAATACCAGATTCCCTGGTTCGAGGGCAGCTTCTACGGCATTACCGATACCTCGCATGCGCTGCGTGATATCGCGAGATTAATCAATGATCCTGATCTTACCGCGCGCACCGAAGCCTTGATCGAACGCGAAGAGGCGCGTATTCGCACGGAGCTGGCGCCGTGGCGTGAACGCCTCGCGGGTAAGCGCGTATTGCTTTACACCGGCGGTGTGAAGTCCTGGTCGGTGATCTCCGCCTTGCAGGACCTTGGCATGGTGGTGGTGGCGACGGGGACCAAGAAATCTACGGAAGAAGACAAGGCGCGTATTCGTGAACTCATGGGTGAAAACACCAAGATGATCGAAGACGGCAGTCCGCGTGCCTTGCTCGATATCGTGCGTGAATACAAGGCCGACATTCTGATCGCCGGCGGTCGCAACATGTATACCGCGCTGAAGGCCAAGATCCCGTTCCTCGATATCAACCAGGAACGCGAATTCGGTTACGCCGGTTATCAGGGTATGTTGGAGCTGGTCCGCCAACTGGCACTCACCATGGAGAGCCCGGTCTGGCAACAGGTACGCAAACCGGCACCGTGGGCAAGCTCCATTGTCGGCGAAGCCTTAACTGCAAACATGAGCAAGGCAGGTTAATCATGGCGGAGATGATCAAACGCAATAAGGCGCTTTCCGTCAGCCCGCTGAAGGCGAGTTCACCTATCGGTGCAGCGCTGGCCTTTCTCGGTATCAATCGTTCGATTCCGATGCTGCATGGCTCGCAAGGTTGTACCGCCTTCGGCAAAGTCTTTTTTGTACGTCACTTTCGCGAACCGATTCCCTTGCAAACCACGGCGATGGACCAGGTCAGTAGTGTCATGGGTGCCGATGGCAATATCGTGGAAGGTCTGAAAACGATTTGTGAAAAATCCAAGCCGGCACTGATCGGTTTGCCGTCGACCGGCCTCGCGGAAACGCAGGGTTGTGATCTGCGCGGCTCGGTGAAGAAATTCCGTGATACCTATCCGGAGTATGCCGAGGTCAAAGTCGTGCCGGTGAATACACCGGACTTTACCGGTTGCCTGGAGTCCGGTTACGCCGCGGCGGTGCACGCCATGATCGATGTGTTGGTACCGTCCGCCGATGAGGCCGGGACCAAACCGGGACAACGTCGGCATCAGGTGAATGTCCTGGTCAATGCCTCGTTGACGCCGGGAGACCTGGAAACCCTGCGCGAGATCATCGGTAGTTTCGGCCTGCGTCCAATCCTGATACCGGATGTCTCCGATTCACTCGACGGCCACCTTACCGATCAGGATTTCAGTCCGGTCACCATTGGCGGAACACCGGTATCGGAGTTCGATATCCTGGGTGACAGCATCGCCACGCTGGCTATCGGTCCGTCGCTGTTCAAGGCCGGCGAGTTGTTACAGGAACGCACGGGCGTACCTCTCCACACCTTCGATCACCTGATGGGGCTGGAGGCCATGGACGTCTTTGTGATGTGCCTGCATGAAATCAGTGGTGCACCGGTACCGGAATCACTGGCGCGTCAACGTGCGCAATTACAGGATTGCATGCTCGATACGCACTTTATGCTGGGGCAGGCCCGCTTTGCTATCGCCGGCGACAGCGATTTGTTACTCGCCATGAGTTCGTTTGTTACCAGCATGGGCGCAGAGGTCGTCGCTGCGGTTGTGCCGGCGCGCAGTGATTGTTTGAAACAGATCCCGTGTCAGGACGTGAAGATCGGTGATCTCGAGGACCTGGAAAAGACTGCGCGCGAACGCAAGGCGGAAATTCTGATTGGCAATTCCCATGCAGTGGATTCTGCCATGCGTTTGAACATTCCTATCCTGCGCGCAGGCTTCCCGCAATACGATTTGCTGGGTGGCTATCAACGCAGCTGGATCGGTTATCGCAGCAGCCGTCAGGCGCTGTTTGATCTGGCAAACATCCTGCTCGAACACAATACCCATGAGATCCATCCCTATCACTCAACACTGGCGCAGAAGATCGATGCGCGGGAGGCAGTGGCATGACACTCGAACGGCGCATGCGGGTCGTGGCCCCGGAAGGTGACGAATTGATTGGTCTGAAAGTCGCCTTTGCCACGACCAATATGAAAACCGTGAATCAGCATTTTGGTTCGGCGCAAAGCTTTGCCATGTACCACGTCGATCCGGAACGTGCGGTACTCCTGGAAGCGGCGGAGTTCGGCAAGCTGGCGCAGGATGGCAATGAAGACAAGCTGGCGGCCAAGCTCGACATGTTGAACGGTTGTGCCGCGGTGTATTGCCAGGCCGCAGGCTCATCGGCAGTTCAGCAATTGCTGGCGCGCGGCATCCAGCCGATGAAAGTGAGTGAAAACGCCGAGATCAGTGACCTTATCGAATCCCTGCAGGATGAAATGCGTCAGGGGCCGTCGAGTTGGGTGGCCAAGGCGATTGAGCGGGTCAAAGGACCGGATATGAATCGGTTCGATGATATGGAGGCGGAAGGCTGGAGTGAATGATTGCTGTCATTCCGGAAAAGACGAAGTCTTTATCCGGAATCCAGTGGCTGGCCAGGACTCAAGTCTCTGGATACCGGATAAACGCTTTGCGTTTTCCGGTATGACGCCACATGACTTTGCAGTCATATGTAAAACTGATGGGAAATGACTTAACCAGAATTTGTGAAATTATTATAGGAGTACACCAATGAGTGAAGCAGCAGAAGTAATTGTCGAGAACGAAGACATCTATAGCACGGATTTCATCCTGGAGATGTCCAAGCAGATGCGCGCCATCGATACCTACGGCACCTACGATGGCTGGACCGATGCCAAGGTCCTAGAGCCGTTTGTGCTGACCAAGGAACGCAAGGCCGAGATCCCGGTGGTAGGTGACCCCGATGAAGTCACCATGTCGCGCGTGAAGGCCTTTTATAACGCGATCTCCTCGCTGATCGAGAAGGAGTGCGGCCTGATGGCGGTACCGATGATCAACCTGAGCCACGAGGGTTTTGGCCGTGCCATCATTACCGTCGGCAAACTCATCGTGCTGGACAAGACCCTGCGTGATGTGCATCGCTTTGGTTTCAAGTCCTTGTCGAAGATGAAGGACGAGGCCGACAAACTGTTGTCGGTCGCGCTGGAGATTGTCGGCAAGTATCCGGAAGTCGCCGGTCTGTAGGAGGTATGGCATGAGCGAAGATGAATTGAAGGCGCTGGAGAAGGAAGTCAAGAAGTTGAAGCGGATCGCCACGGAGTGGGCGGGGCAGTTACACGACCTGGTGGAAGACCGCCTGCCCGCAGGCTATGAGGAAATCCCCGGCATTGCCCAGTCTACTTTTGACGCCTGCAAGGCCTGGAAAGATGCCAATGACAAGTTGAATGCGGCTACCGCAGGTTAATACGAGAGATCAAAGCCATGAGTGAAAATATTACTGGCATTACACGTGGGGGCAGGGAATGGACGCCTGCGTTTGTCACCGCGCTGGATCAGAAGCGTTGCATCGGTTGTGGCCGTTGTTTCAAGGTCTGCCCGCGTAACGTATTTGAGTTGATCGAGCGCGAGGAAGAGATCGAGGACGATGATGATGACGGTTTTTCCGATGATACCGCCATGGTCATGAACCTGAGCGATCCGATGGATTGCATTGGTTGCGAGGCATGTTCGAAGGTGTGTCCGAAGGATTGTCATACGCATTCGCCGGAGCCTTTGGCGGCATAGTAGTGCTGCAAGAAGTTGGTGTCATTCCGGGCGCGCTATTTGCGCGACCCGGAATCCAGTGACTTTCGATTCAAAAAGTCACTCCAGAATCGCCTGCGGCGATTCATCGAGTACTTCCTGAACCAGCGTTGCTGGTTCTGGTTGCACTGGCTGCCGGATAAACGCTTCGCGTTTTCCGGCATGACGAAATTAGCAAAGAAGTAGGGCGGGTCTAACTCGCCGAGATATAAACAGAAAGAGGTAAGTTATGCCCAAACCAGAACGTCACGTCTTTGTTTGCATGCAGGGTCGGCCTCCGGGGCATCCGCGCGGTTCCTGCCAGCAAAATGGTTGTACTGATGTTTTCGATGAATTCCTGTTTCAGCTGCAACAACGCAACTGTTACGACAAGATCGCGATCACTAATACCGGTTGTCTCGGCCCCTGTGGTCACGGCCCTAACGTCCTGGTCTATCCTGAGGGTGTGTTTTATGGCGTGGTGACCAAGGATGATGTCGTGGCGATTTTCGATGAGCACTTGCTCGGCGGCACGCCGGTAGAACGTCTGCGCGTACCGGCAGAGGTGTGGGGCTGAGCATGGTAACGACCCTCGCAGTAGATGACTTGTGTTTCGGCCACGGTCTGCCGGTGGACATCAAGTTGTTACTGCAACGTGCCACGCGTGCTTACGAAGATACGCCGTTAGCGGAATCCTTGTTGATGCAGGCGCGGCAACTGGCACCGGATGCGCTGGAAGTCGGCATCGCCCTATACAAGTTTTACTTTTACAAATTCCGCCTGGCGGAAGCTGAAGCCACGGCCTTGCAGACATTGACTCGCGCAGCAGAGCTGGCTGGCTTCAATCCGGATTGGACTCAACTCGAGATAAATTCCGCATCCTGGTCCGAACCCTTGGGTGCGGAGAGGGCGTACTTGTTTACGCTCAAGGCCCTGGCCTTCATTAATCTGCGACTTGAGCGCATGGAAAAGGCCAAGGCCATCCTCAACAAACTCGATGAACTCGATCCCATGGACCAAGTGGGCGGCTCGGTGATCCGCGCGCTTGCCGAACGTATGGAAGAGGAGTGCGATGAGTACGCAGCCTGAAGCACAGCTCCTTGCCCGCGTCACCATGCTGCGTCCTCTGGGTGAGCAGGTGTGCGCGGCGATGGAAACGGAATACCGCAAACTGGGTTTCCTCGCCGACGATCAACTCGATATCGATTTTGATGCGCTGGTATTTGCACTCAAGCGCGATCCCTTCAGCCAACAGGACAGTGTGGAAGGGACATGGCTGGATCGACAACGACAGCGCCTCGGTTCGCTAGTGTTTCATGCCGACGGCAGCTTCTTTGCGGAATTCGATGTGGTGAAACCCCATCCGGGCAAACCGAAATGGTTCGTCGAGGCAGTGACGGCCTGGGGCCAGGGCAGTGAGGTGAAGACCGAGGCCCGCCTACTACCGGCGGTGTGAGGATACTTATATATATAGTATGCGCGAGGTGAAGTCCCTATGAAACATGTGACTATGAGCCGCTATCAGGAGATTTATCCGCTATTGCTGGACAATCTTGATACGACGTCAGTGATCGAAGAAGCCATTCTGGGACTGACCTGGACGTATTGTCGTAGCGAGGGTGCGGGCCTGGCCATGGGACCGGAGCAGGCGGATCGTACCTTGCCCTGGTCCGGCAGTTTGCGCGGGCGATCGCTGATAGAGGTTGCGCAGTGGATCGGTTCGTGGCATCCCATCGAGGCGGCGGTGGCCATGGCCGCCATCAATTCCTCCATCAATCATCACAATCCGCTCCAGGCACAGGCAACACCCATTGCCGCGCATGGTGTGCCGGCCAACCTCAGCGTGTTCGAACATTTTCTGCCGCAGCTCAAAGGCAAGAAGGTCGCGGTCGTCGGACGTTATCCCGGTCTCGATCGTTATCGTGAATGCTGCGACATGACCGTGCTCGAGCGTCATCCGCAACATGGCGATTTGCCGGACCAGGCTTGTGAGTATGTCTTGCCCGAGGCCGAGTGGGTATTTATGACGGCGAGTACGATCACCAATAAAACCTTTCCGCGCCTGGCGGAGTTAGCCAAAGACAGTCAATTGGTCTTGATGGGGCCGACCGTGCCCTGGCTCAGCGAACTGGTGGAATTCGGTGTCGACTACCTGGCCGGTGTGGTGGTGCGCGATGAAGAACGCCTTAAGCAAACCGTCACTGAAGGTGGCGGCACGCGTATCTTCGAAACCGGTGTCGAATATCATGTCGTGGATCTACGCGAAGTCGAAATGCAGTGGCATCGACTTGCCATCGAGGATCTGGTCGCCCGGCGCGAACAGCTCAAGCTGTCCATGGAACAATGGTACGACCAGAACTCATTCAACGCGCGTTATCCGCGTTGGCAGGAACTGGCGAGGATTGACGACGAGCTTTCCATGCTCGACAGCCGTTTCAAATTGTTATGGGATGATCGCAACTGCAATAATCCGCTGCCGTTTTGTTTGCAGGGCGCGAAAACATGAGTGCAGAGCCGCTGGATGCTAACCTTGCGAGTCTGCGCGTCATCATGTACCACAAATCGCCCACCAGTGCGCGCACGTGTTTTCTGTTACAGGATGAAGGCGTATGCCTGCCCGAACGCCTGCCGAAACTGGCGCAGCTAGTTGAGGCGGGGATCACACGGCCGGCGGAGGCGGAAAGCGTTGTAGGTCATCCTTCGCCCCTGCTGCGGCATGTCGCGCAGTGGCTGGCGATACCGCAGGATCAACTGGAACTGGATGACGAGTTTTGCGAAAAGGTGGATGTCGCCGGGGGACCGTTGACGATCTATCTCGCGCGCATTGCCAGTATCGACCCACCATTCGATGCCGCGGAGCGTGTTGGTGGACGCTTCATTGCCCTCACCGAAGGCCGAGGTCTGCCGCCGGCTGAGCTGGACCTGTTGCGCCGCGCCTATACCGTCATCATGGAAGACTAGAACCTATCTCAAAATTACTGCGCTCGTGACATTTTGAGATAGGTTCTAACTCTAGGCGCTTGCCCGTGCGCTGAAAACACGCGATGCTATGTGCCATCGGCATTTGTTTGGTAGGCACATGACCCAGCTCGACACAGTGTCCTTTCGTCCCGCGTGTCAGCGTGATATCCCCGCGCTTTGTGATCTGCTGGAGGCCCTGTTCACACTCGAAAGCGATTTTCATCCCGACCGCGACAAACAGGCGCGGGCCTTACAACTCCTCATAGACAAGCATGCCGCCAATCCAACACGCCCGGCGTGCGTGGTCTGGGTGGCCGAACTGGCGGGAAAGGTCATCGGCATGTGTTCACTGCAGGTCCTGATCTCCACCGCCGAAGGCGGCGAGGTGGGGCTGGTGGAAGATGTCATCATTGCGGCTGAACATCGCCAGCGTGGTCTCGGGCCACAGATGTTGCACAGCCTCGAAAGCTGGGCCCACGAACGTGGCCTGCACCGTGTGCAACTTCTGGCGGACACGCACAACCATGCGGCGCTCGCCTTTTACGAGCGGCACGGCTGGCAGCGGATGCAAATGCTCGCGATGCGCAAGCGCCTGACCCGAGATTAATTAGCGATTCAAATTCCCAAGCTGCACCCGGAAAGTATCATCTTGTCCGGGTGTATAAGAATTCAGAGTGTTATTGAACGCGTGTAGCCAGGCTGCGGCCAATCCTCATCTGTGCTAGCATTCGTTCATTAGGCCTCTCAACTACACCACGCATCCCGAACCAGATGACATCCGAGAAAAAATTTGTCCCGCGCGCGGTGCTTCGCGGCATCACTACCTTTATTACCCTGTATATCCTGTTCATCATCGTCGGCAGCGTGGTGGGGGCACATCACGGTAGTCTGCTACTGTCGCTTCAGCTACTAACCTTCCTGATCAGTGGCTATGTCGCCGGCTGGGTTGCGGGACAACGAGGCTGGTTTCATGGCATGCTCGTCGGGATACCGTTGCCGCTGGTGATCGCCATCGGTTTTGTCATACTGGCGCAGGGCGGACATGCCCAGCTGGAAATCCTCCTGCAACTGGGTCTCATCTGGTTGCTGCAATCGATCGCCCTGTGTGCCCTGGGTGGTTTTATCTTCGATATCCAGCTGTACCTGTCGAAGCCGCGTCAGCGGCCATAACGCAACGGCTGTATTCACTGGAAAAAAACAGGCCGCCATCTAAGCTTCAATAAAGCATAAGGCAGGCATAAATGACCCCCGATATCTCCCATGTCATCCAGTTAGCGGTAGCCCCCGTGTTCCTGTTGGCGGGTATCGGGGCCTTCGTCAATGCCTTTGCCGTGCGGCTGGGCCGGATCTTTGATCGCAGCCGCGTGCTGGAGACCAGGCTCGATACCTGCGAACCGGACAGGCAGGCACCGATCAAGGCCGAACTGGCGACACTCCGGCGCCGCTCGCGCATCGCCTACACCGGGATCGCCCTGGATATCATCGCGGCGCTGTTCGTCTGCCTGTTGATCGTGGTTGCGTTTGCCGGCTATTTCTTTGGCTTCGAGATCCGGGGCCTGATCGCCGGCCTGTTTATCGTCGCCATGTGTGCCCTGATCGGCGGTTTGATCGCGTTCCTGCGGGAAATCTTCATCGCGGTGCGCTACCTGTCCATTGTCGTCGAGCAGGCACCGAAAACCTGAGTAATTGCCTTTACTTAATGGCATGGCGTAATACGCAGACGGATTACACCTCCCGCGCCGGGATGCGATACAATGCGCAGCATGAGTAACTTACCCAAATGTCCCCAATGCGGTTCTGAATACACCTACGAAGACGGCGAGATGTACGTGTGTCCGGAATGCGCACACGAGTGGCCGATACAGGCCGCGGCCAGCGAAGAAGAAACGCGCGTCGTGCGCGATGCCGTGGGCAACGAACTCAAGGACGGCGATACCGTCACGGTGATCAAGGACCTCAAGGTCAAGGGTTCGTCCGCGGTGGTCAAGGTCGGCACCAAGGTAAAGAATATCCGGCTTGTCGACGGCGATCATGATATCGACTGCAAGATCGACGGTATCGGTGCCATGGGCCTGAAATCGGAGTTTGTAAAAAAGGCGTAGTTCTCCATGAGCAGTGAGATTACCAGCGAGATCCTGAGCGGGTTCAAAAGCCGCCTCGAAGACCACCCCATCTATGAAGCCGTGGCCGGGATTGAAGACCTGCGTTGCTTTATGGAGCATCACGTGTATTCGGTGTGGGACTTCATGTCGCTGATCAAATACCTGCAATCCGTGATCGCGCCGACAAGTTATCCCTGGAGTCCCCGCGGTGACGGCAGTGTGCGGCGTTTTATCAATGAGCTGGTGCTGGAAGAAGAATCCGATGAAACCCAGACTCCGGGGCAGTTCTCCAGTCATTTCGAGCTGTACCACAAGGCGATGACGGAGATCGGCGCCGAGACCGCGATGTCCGCGCAGTTTGTGCAAACCGCGGCAACACAGGGTATCGAACAGGCTCTGGCCTTACCCGGCGTGCCCGAACCATCGCGGCGCTTCACGACGCGCACCTTCAGCTTTATAAACGCCAACAAGCCGCACGAAGTCGCCGCCGCCCTGGCACTGGGACGCGAACACATCATCCCGTGTATGTTCCGTGCCATCCTCAAGCGTATCGGTGTGTCGGACCAACAGGCACCGATATTCCATTTTTACCTGAACCGGCACATCCATCTCGACGAAGACTTTCATGCGCCCCTGTCATTGAAACTGCTCAATGGCCTGTGCGCCGGCGATGCAACCAAAACACAAGAAGCCATTGCCGCCGCCAATAGCGCCGTCAATGCGCGCATCGAATTCTGGGATGGGGTGTTAGCGGCGATCCGCGCCGCCGGGTAAGCGCATTGAATAAAAAAATCGTATCAGGGATTCTGTTTCTAATATGCATTCTTGGTATGAACCCTGTTGTGTCGGCAGCGGACCTGCAATACACGCCTTACAAGGATACGGCGACCGACACGATCTACAATCTCCTGTTCTGCGATGACCTCGACCTGTATCGGAATAATCACAAGGGCCCTATCGAAGGAACATGGCAGGTCCTGTTTTCCAATCCGCCGGAGATAAAACAATTGCAGGCACTGGCCGATGACAAATCGGCGGAATCCCGCCTGCGAATTCTCGCGTTTAACCGGCTCATACAACAACACGTCAGCATAAAGCAAAAAGAATTACTGGGCGTAATCGTCGAAGTGGGCCTCGATCAAGGCCTGGACACACTGGCGGCGTATAAGGATATGCGGGTTCGCTACATCAACCGGACTGGCAAACTGCGGGTGTGGGAAAAACACGATCCCTCCATAGACGCCAAGATCAAAAAACTCTTCCAGGAAGTCCAACCCATCATCGAAAAGATCGGCCCCTGGGACAAGGCAAGACTGCCGCCACCACCGGCAGGCCAGATGCGGCTGACATTTCTCGTCAGCGACGGCCTGTATTTCGGCGAAGGCACGATGCGCAGCCTCGGCCGCAGCCCGCTCGCCGGGCCCGTGGTCACCGCAGCGACGGAATTATTATTCGAATTGACCCGCCAATAGATTTTCTCCTTTTCGCATTCCGCGACTGAAATCCCGCTGTTAAGTGATTGAAAGAAAAAGCCCAGGAAAACCGGCTTAAATTTAATGGAATGCTAGGTGGAAAATCTTCCACAATCCATGAATTCAATAATTCCGTAAAATCATGCTAAGCTTTTGATATTGCAAAATTATATTGAAATTAAACCAGAATGATATGTGGAATAAATTCCACCTAACCAAATGTTATAAGCCATTGAGATTAAGCGCATGAGCGATTTAACTAAACAAGAAGCTTATCAAGCAATGTATTCATTTTTAGAAAGTGTATATGAAATGAATAAATCTGATGATATTGCTAGTCTTCTTGGCGCTATGTCCATGTTGCATGATGGAAAAACGGCAGATCCAGCAATATGGCAAGATTGGGAAAATTCAATAAAAAAAGTAAAAACTGGTTCTGTTGATGTTTCGCTAAGACTAAAGTGATTATCGTATGAGTTATCAAAAGCATCAAAAGAACAATTTATTAATGGCTTATAACAAGTCGTTCGGCTCGGACGCCCAAAAGCGTCGCTTCGCTTCCGCTTTTCTGGGCGCCGGCCACCTCTAACGTTAAGTGTAAAAGGAAGCATCTAAATGGATGAAACTGATTTCACAGACATCCTTGAACATCTAAGAAAGTTGGTTCGAGAAGCCGATTTTGCTGATCTAGATAATACGGCCAGCATTGAATCAGGCACGCTGGACACGCCCAAGAGGCGCCTAGAGACATACCTATATATGACCATAAACATGCTCAAAGAGCGCTCTGGCAGTCAAGCGCTTAACACATATAACAGGTTTGAGCGCACTCTGGAGATAGAGAAAGGAGGAGCTTTTGATGGCGTTACGGTAGTGTTAAGTGATGCTGAAAGCGAAATGTATGGCGTTGATAAATATTCAATACATGATATGGATGACTACGCCTCTGTAATTATTGAGCTGGAAAAGGTTTTGGATGAAATAAAAATGGAACCAGAACCCCCAAATAACTTCAATCAGGGGCCATCATTTTGAGTGCAGCAAAAATAAAAAGAAGACTCTCAGACGCATTTTCAAGATTGCTCGGTATTTCAAAAAAGCGTGCATCCCAACTAATCCCAGCCAACATTACTTCAGGTAAGGCATATGAGGCACATGTGCTATCGGTGATTTGCGAAGAACTTAAGCACAAAGAAGGCTGCACCCTTATTCTAAAGAATGGGTCAAATATTGTGCTTAAGACGGGTGGGGGAGGAATTAACAGGAATTACCCATGGATTGAGGTCAGGAGAAATGGAAATCCAATAGGTGAAATATTTACCGACATTTATTTTATCTCGCTAAGTCACTCGCTAAACGGGGGCTCCTCCACCCCTACCCCTGGCGAGTATCATGAACTAGATATCGTGATGACAAACCATGGTGCCGCCGGTATGCCTAGGCATGATGAGATTCTCATTGGTGTCGAGTGTAAACATACGGAATACAATAAATCCTTACTGAAGGAGATACTTGGTGTTCGCCGAGAAATGGGATACCTTTCAGGCGCAAATAACACCATTTTTTCCAAATGGCCATCAAGCAATATTCCATCTGATCCACCGTCATGTTTATTGGTATATAGCTCATCTAATAAAGTTAGTACCTACAGCGCGCCGGGAAAAACCTTTGGCATAGAATTCACCCATGAAACAATGTAGTAAACACTTAACAAGGCCTTCCAGCGGACACAGTCGCTAACGCGCCTGTCCCGCTGAAGGCAACGTTATGCGTAATATGAATATTGATGAAATAGCAGAAGCCTGGATAGAAATGTGGTCGTATGAAGTAAACAACCCAGAAAGAGATAAATTTGATTGGGTTTATGATTTTGAGGATGAAGCAACTCATGACCAACCAGAAATAGCTTTAAAACTTATTCTGGCGGTTTTAGAAAAAAATCAAACTAATCACATTCTGGAAGTTTTGTCTGCCGGGCCGCTTGAGGATTTGTTGGCTTACCATGGCGAACATATTATTGAAATTATTGAAGCAGAAGCTAGAAAGAATAAACAATTTGCTGGTTTGTTAGGTGGTGTATGGCAAAATTCTATGCTTGATCATATATGGGAGCGTGTTCAAAAGGTTTGGGACAGAAGTGGTTGGGATGGGAACGATTAAGAACAGGCAAAAAGCTTGCTGGCTTTATTCTATTTGCTATGTTTGATATGAGAAAAATCTACACAATTATTTTTATCCTGTTTTTCACCCAAGCATATGCGGGCGGCAACCCAATTATTGGGAAGTGGAAATCTGATAAAGATAAAACCAGTGAGCTAATAAAAAACTCAAAAGAATTAAATAGCAAAGCGAAAAAGGTTTTGTTGGAAAATTTTCAATTTGGTGAATTAGTGCTTGAGATAAGCCAAAATAAGATAACTTCTTATTATAAAGGTGAAAAAAGCATATCTGAATATAAAACGCTAAATGTCAATTCCAATGCTGTGACAATAGAAGAATACGATGACTATTTAAAGAAAAAAGTGAGTAAAACAATTAAGGTGAAAAACGGTATTATGTATATACCATCTAGCATTTCACCTTCAATAGTCGAGGCCTTTGTTAAAATTGAATAAATTAACACAAAGGGCGTCAGTCAAGTTCGCGATAATATCTCTGACCCCTAAACAGCTGAGCGATTTATTCGAGACTTGTTTCAGTTTTTATATTTAATATAAATATATTTAACCATGACAGAAATAGAATTCACAAAAGAAGAAAAAGAAATCCTGGTTAAGAAAGTACAGGCGTACTTTCGTGAGGAATTGGACCAGGAAATCAAGCAGTTCGATGCCTTGTTTCTACTGGATTTCTTCGCAGAGGAGCTTGGCGTCTATTTCTATAATCGCGGTCTTTACGACGCGCAGACAATATTAGAAAAGAAATTGGATACGATTACCGAAGGAATATACGAACTGGAAAAGGTCACGGAATTCCGAAAGTAGACATTATTTAATCCTACCCAAACAAGCCATCTCTCAACACTGCTTTATACGCCTTCATCACCGGCTTGGGGATGTTGGCTTCCGCGTAGACGCGTAATTCATGAATTTTGTCTTCTATCGTATTGTCGGATTGTCTGCGAGCACTGCTGATCGCTGCATGGGCAGCCTCATCAAACAGCGTTCCCGGTTGTTGCTTGATAACGTCGTAGACGCACATCACCGCGGCTTTTTCGCCCGATAACATTTTGCATTTGTTGTCGAGGATCTTGAGTACCACGGTCGTGGTGCAGTCCACCTGTTCCGGGGTGAACCGCATTTGCATCGCCCATTCGGCGGCGGGGTGTAGTTTGTCGACTTGCGTATCCATAACTAACTTTATACATATTCTTCATCTGGAAGCTAGTGTCTTATTTTGTGTAAAGACACTGGTTTCCGGGTCACTCCTATGGAGTGCCCGGAATGACATGAATTACAAGATAGGCGCATAGATCTGGTATTGTCGTGTTTACGACAAATAATGCACTGGTTTGGTAAGGTCGGTTGTCTTGTTTGCCGCAAGTCCCGCGATGCGTTTGTTCTCTTCGTTACGCCCACGAGTTTTACCTGTTGAATTCCAACAGAAAATACTGTGCGCGCGTGTACCTGTTCTTGATTGGTTCGGTTCTTGCAAAATTTAAGAGAAACCCTGCAGAGGAATCCGCCGATGAGATTATTTATCAGCATTAACTTGCCCAGTCAGACCATGGCGAAGAGCCCGATTGATGAGGCAATCACCTTCGTTGCTGCACATGCTGCAGTGGAAAGTCGGCAGGGGCATATTCCTGCCGGCCCGGCACTGGACATCACTTTCATGCTGTCGAGTAAGGAAGATGTCCCCCCGTTCACCGGTATGCGTATGGGTGGCTACAACCGGGAAGGCGATACCCTGTTCTTCGAGGCAGCCGTGCCGGAGCAGATGACACAATCCGAGTCTGCGCCTCGCTACGTGGCCCTGGTTATGCAGGACATGCTGGATAATGCCAAAGAATATTTCGACGAGCAGCGCATCGAGTTCGATCTCGAGAACTGGAAACGCGTTATCAATAATCTGACCGGTGTCGAATACGAACGTACTACAGCGCATTGATATAGGTTCGCATCATTTTATAAATTAGGAGCAAGGCATGAGTAAAATCGGCATTTTCTTCGGTACCGATTCCGGGACCACGCGCCTGATGGCGAAAAAGATGGCTAAGAAGCTCGGTGACGAGGTGTGCGACAAGCCGCTCAACGTCAATCGCACCAGTGTGGACGACATCCTGACGTATGACGCCCTGATCCTGGGGACACCCACGTATGGTGAAGGCACGGTGCCGGGGGTTGCCACCGGCGTCAAGGACGGTAGCTGGCAGGAGTTTATGCCGAAGCTGGCGCAGGCGGACCTGACGGGCAAACGCATTGCGCTGTATGGTCTTGGCAATCAGGAAAAATATTCAGAGCGGTTTGCCGATGGTTTGTTTGATCTGTATGCGCTGCTCAAGGCGCGTGGTGCGCAGATCGTGGGCGGCTGGAGTACGGAGGGGTATACGTTTGCGCAATCCCGCGCCGTGGTCGATGGCCAGTTTGTCGGGCTGGTCCTGGATCAAAACAATCAGGCCATGCAGTCGGAAGCACGCATGGACACTTGGCTGGCGATGGTGAAGCCGGTATTGTTGGGTGAGACTGCTGCAACCGCAGCGGCCTGACCACTGGAGGTTTGCATGTATATCGCCATGAATCGTTTTCGTATCGCGCCGGGACGTGAAGAGGATTTTATTACGGTATGGAAAAACCGTAACACGCTGTTGGAACAGGTGCCGGGTTTCGTCGAATTCCACTTGCTGCAGGGCGAGACCGACGACAGCGCGACCCTGTTTGCATCCCATTCGATCTGGGAATCCGCCGAGGCCTTTGCCGAGTGGACGCGTTCGGAGGCATTTCGTCAGGCCCACGCCAATGCCGGTGACAACCGGGATATGTACCTGGGGCCGCCGAAATTCGAAGGTTTTAACGTCGTGTTGTAAGGGCGGAATCGGGGTATGCGCTACGCGCCAAGTCAGCAGGAGTTGCAGGAGATCGCCGGGATGCAGGCCGCGCAACGCCTGCAATATTTTCTGACCCGCGTGATCGAGGCCGAGGAAGTGTGGAGCCTGGCGGACGAACAGGGCTGGGTTATGCGCGAGAACGGCGACATGGCGGTGTTGCCGATCTGGCCGTATCGTCAGTGCGCGGACGCGTGTATCACCGAAACGGATCTGCATGCCCACGCGACATCGCTGGATCACTTTGTCGAAAGTATCCTGCATACGCTGATTACGCAAAATATCTATGTGGAAGTCCTGCCCGCGCGCGAGACAGGCGGTGTACTGCTTAGCGCTGGCGAACTCCGGTCCATGTTCAAGAGCCTGATGGAATCGGGAGAATATTTTCTCGAAGGCTAATGAACATCTGGGCCCTCGACAAGGATATCAGCATCAAACATGTGCTGCTGTTGTTGCAGGAAGGCCTGGGGGTAGCGCAATTTTGTATCAGCACTGACGCAGAACTCGACGCCATGGCGGTTCGTATTTACCGGCCGGGTGAAGAGGGAATGAGTGCTTACCTCTACACTTATGGTCAGCAGGCCGAGCGCTACGGTGTGCACCTGGAGTATCCAGCCTTGCCCGAGAGCGCCATGAGCAAGAACATCGAGATGCAGGAAGATCTGAATTTCGATCAATTGCTCGCCGTACTGCAGGTCCATCTCTTGTAGCTTTGTTGTATCTGCGACAAGGAGTGTCGTCGATTTCATGCAGCCGTTTATAACAAAAACAACAGCTTAAACTTTTCCGCCCGACTGGCATAGACCTTGCCTTTAGCCAAGGCAAGACCATTGCCTGAAGGATCGGAGATGTCATATCAATCCTTGCTTGCCAGTGATGCAGTAGCCCTGTGTGAACGTGGCGATATGCAGGTACTCGATTGCCGGGACCCGCGCAGTTACGAACAGGGACATTTGCCCGGCGCGCAGTTAGTCAGCGATATGGTGATCAAACGCCTGGCGCGTGCAGACAGGGATCAACCTGTCCTGGTATATTGCTATCACGGCATCAGCAGCCGTGACCTCGCCACGTTTCTGGTCAACCTGGGCTTCAGCGAGGTGTTTAATCTGGAAGGCGGTTGGCAGGCCTGGGCGGATCAACAATACCGCCATGATGCCAGTGATGCACTGTCCACCCGGCTGGCGTGGTGGCTGGAAGATCAGGGCTTTGACCTCCGTAATCTCAACAGCCGCATCACGAATGGCATGACACCCTTGATGCAGGCGGCGATGCTGGCCGAGACCCAGTTTATTGATGAGTTGTTGCAGGCCGGTGTGGAAATCAATCTGTGTAATAACGACATGAATAACGCACTGTGGTTTGCCTGTGTCAGTGAAAGCCTTGAGACGCTACGCCTGTTGATCGAACACGGCATTGATATCGACAACAGCAACGTCAATGGCGCGACCTGTTTGATTTATGCCGCCTCCGCCGGCAAGTTTCCGGTGGTGGAGGCCCTGGTGAATGCCGGCGCGAACCTGGCGGCAGAAACCCTGGATGGCTTTACGGCGCTGGATAGCGCCGCCACCGTCGACGTCCTGCGTTTGTTGAAACGCAGGGTGAAGGCGATTTGAAATCTACTGATGGAGACTGACGATGACGACCTCAACAACTGAAGCGAAGATCCGGCAACAACTGGCGGAGAATCCGATCATTCTGTACATGAAGGGCACACCGGAGGCACCCAGCTGCGGCTTTTCCGCCAAGGCAGCGGCCGTGCTCAAATCCACCGGCATCGACTTTGCCTACGTGAATGTATTGGCTTCGCCCTTCATCATGGAGCGCCTGCCCTCTGTCTCCAGTTGGCCGACCTTTCCGCAATTGTTCATCAAGGGCCAGATCATCGGCGGCAGCGATATCGTCGAAGAGATGCTCAAGAACGGCGAACTGTTACCGATGCTGCAATCGGCAGTGCAATAAGGAGACTCGCTATGGCCATGCAAGCGGAAGAGATCGTCAGCCGGATTACCACCCTGCATCCCAGCGCAACGATTGATGTGTCGGGAGAAGATTGCAGTTTCGCGGTTTACGTGATCAGCGATGAATTTCAGGGCAAAATGACCATGCAACGTCAGCAACCTATCCTGGCCTTGTTCTCGGCGGAATTGACCAGCGGCAAACTGCACGCACTGAGTATCACCGCGAAGACACCCGCCGAACTGCAGTCGATCGGCGGCCTGGTACAGATCCGGATGGCGTGAGTTTTTTAATTCTTTAAAGTCACTAGATGCCGGATATTTGCAGCAGCAAATTCCGGCATGACAAGACTTTATTTAACGACCTGCGTAGGGCGGCAGTGAGATCAGTCGCATGTCGTTCAGGGCGCCGCCAAGCGTGAACTGATACAGACACTGCCAGCGCGCATCCTGGATGCCGAGGATCTGGTGAATAGCGTCATCAAAGAAACAGCCGATGCCGGTGCCGCGCAAGTCACTGGCCTCGGCTTCCAGATACATCACCTGTCCGAGCATTCCCGCTTCCCAATACAGATGGCGATAATGCCAGGCGGCGGTGTCGACCGCGTCTTGCAGCGGTGCCAGCATGGCGACGGCAAAGGCGCTGTCGCTGGCGATATCCTGATGACAGGCATACTTGCGCGCCGCGGCCTGTGCGTTGGCCGTCACCAGATGATAAAAACCCAGTTGTGCGAATGTTTCCTGTAATGCACCTTCTCCCGGCGTACTCCAGTCGAATTGCGGATTGAGTTGTGTGCGCAACGCGGAGAGCTGTGCCGGATTGCGCACCTGGATATACAGGCCGGGCGTCAGGCCTTCCACGCGGTGTATGAAAAATACCGGTTGGATATGTGCTGGATAAGGCCAGGCACGCCATACTGGATATTCGCGCCGCGGCATCAGCGCATCCAGCAGGCGCACGAAGGCGTCAGTACGGATACCGGTCTGACCGTCATAGGCCTGGGCGCTGCGGCGTTGGCGGATCAGTTGCGCCATGTTGACAGCGTGCGACGGCAGTGGATGTGTCCGTGCTGTGGATAAAGGCGATGTCTGAACATCGTCGCTGTCTGTTTTTTCACTGGCGGCTGTCACCTCATCGATCACCGGCCATTGGTACATGGGCCGGGGATCGAGCAGGTTGGCCTGACCTTGCCAGGCAGTCTGTTGGGCCTCGCTAAGGAATGCCGTCAGCTCGGGCACGGCATCCGCACCGTCGGGGCTTATCCATAGCAACAACTCCGGGGTCTCGCGTTCCGCATTGTTAAAGTCCGCGTTGCGATCGAGGCCGAGCAGGCGGGCAATCTGCGCATCGTTGACGTCGTGCACGAGCTGCGTGCGCCAGCCGAGACAGGCGGCGGCGTAATCCGCGCAGGCAATGGCATGGCCGGTATCCAGCTGGCAATAACGAAAGGCGCGCTCGCCGTATTTCCAGGCCTCGCGCCAGGCAATCGTGGAGAGACCAAGCAAAAAACCGTGGGTGTCAGCGGAGGAGTTGAATCGACAACGTTGTTCCAGGGCGTGCTGATCGCTGCAATAGTGATACACGCCGGCGGCGAGGGTATCCAGCGTGTTAACCAGCACGGCGTACGTTTCGGTGGGATGCAGATTGCCACTGGAGGGATTGCAGCGCAATGACCAGCGTGCCGTGCCGTATTGTTTCCAGGCCGAGAGGGCGAACGACAACTCAAAAAATACTCCGAGGTGTTGCGCGTTCAAAGCGAACGGCGCGATGGCATCGGGCGTATAGAGTTGTTGATAAGTGCTCGTGAGCGCATCGGCGTGCAGCCCGAAAGGAAATTGCGCGGCGCCGGCAAAGTGACGAAACGGATTGGGTTGATGGTCCCAGTCGAGGGTGCCCGGCCCGGCGGCATAGCGTTGCAAATGATGTTTCGTCCGCGCGTGATAGTCGTGGATCACAGCCTGGGCCGTCACCTTGTCATTGGGCATCCATTAATTCCTCGACCCAGCAACCTACGGGCGGGCCGAGTTCCTGTTGGGCGTTTTCGAAACGGACCAGCATCAACTCCTTGTTGGGGTCTTCTTCGAGATGACCGACGTTGATGATCACGCCACGGGTCCCGGTGGCGGCGAGTACGCTGTTCTCGGGATAGCCCGGGACCTCGCCGTCGCTGTAGATCGTGGTGGCGGCGTACACGATATCGCCGGGTTGCAGTTCGTTGAGTGACATGACGTATCCTCCTACGTTTGTGCGGCCTGTGGCAAATCGGTTTGTCATAAAGGCGACAAAACCGAACGCAACAACGCCGTTGTCTGCGGGTTTTGCGACAAGTTTTTCGTGCCTGTCGATTCTGAAAAAACCAATAAAAACAGGCAGAAAACCCGTGTTTTTCGCTGTGGCATGGCGCTTGCAGAAGCCAATCACAACGAGTTCAGGTAATTCAATGCAAGCGACTTGCCAAGGAGAAATACACAATGCTGACGCTCACTGACAATGCCATCCAGGCCATCGACCGTTTTATCAAGGGTGCCGATTCACCTATCGCCGGCTTGCGCATCAGCGTACAGGGCGGCGGTTGCTCCGGTTTCCAGTACGGGATGAGCCTGGAAGAGGCCTCGGATCTCACCGACACCGTCGTGACCTTCGGTGCGGTCAAGGTGTTTATCGATCCCCAGAGCGCACCCATGCTGCAGGGTGTGAAGGTGGATTTTGTCGACGGTCTCGAAGGCAGCGGTTTCAAGTTTGAAAATCCGAACGCCACCAACAGTTGTGGCTGCGGTAATTCGTTCTCGGTCTAAATTACTCATCAGCGGGGTGCGCCATGTGGGACTATTCGGAAAAGGTTAAGGATCATTTCTTCAACCCGAAAAATGCGGGTGCCGTCAATGGCGCCAACGCCACCGGTGAGGTGGGCTCGATCTCCTGCGGTGATGCCTTGCGCCTCACCCTGAAGGTGGATCCGGAAACCGAGATCATTCAGGATGCCGGTTTTCAAACCTTCGGCTGCGGCTCGGCGATTGCCTCGTCTTCCGCCTTGACGGAGATCATCAAGGGCAAGACCCTGGATGAGGCGCTCAAGGTGACCAACCAGGACATCGCGGAGTTTCTCGACGGCCTGCCGCCGGAGAAGATGCACTGTTCGGTCATGGGCCGCGAAGCCCTGCAGGCCGCTGTCGCCAATTACCGCGGCGAAGAGTGGAGCGACGATCACGAAGAAGGCGCCCTGGTGTGCAAATGCTTCGCCGTGGATGCGGTGATGATCGAAGACACCATTCGCGCCAACGACCTGCGTACCGTGGAAGACGTCACCAACTACACCAAGGCCGGCGGTGGTTGTTCATCCTGTCACGAAGGCATCGAAGAGATCCTGATCAAGGTGCTGGCCGAAAAGGGCGAGACCTTCGATCCCAATGCGCCGAGCAAGACCGCGGCGGAACCGGAACCGATTGCCGCCAGTGCTGGCATGACCAATCTGCAACGCATGCGCCGCATTGAGATGATTATCGAATCCATTCGTCCCAATCTGCAACGCGACCACGGTGACGTGCAACTGGTCGATGTCGTTGGCAACACCGTCTACGTCAACATGATCGGTGCCTGCAGCGGTTGCCAGATGGCACAGATGACCCTCGGTGGTATTCAGCAGCGCCTGATGGAAGACCTGGGTGAATTCATCAAGGTGGTACCGGCCAGCCAGGCGCAAATGGCGCAGGCTGCCAAGGCAGGAGGTTAAGACCATGGCCGATATCTATCTGGACAACAATGCGACCACCATGGTCGATCCGAAGATCGTGGAGGCCATGCTGCCGTTCTTCACCGAGCAGTTCGGTAACCCGTCTTCCCTGCACAGCTTCGGCAACAAGGTCGGCATGGCCCTGAAGAAGGCGCGCAAACAGGTGCAGACCTTGCTGGGTGCGGAACACGATTCTGAAATCATCTTTACCTCTTGTGGTACGGAATCCGATTCCACCGCGGTCCTGTCCGCGCTCAAGGCCCAGCCCGAGCGCAAGGAAATCATCACCACGGTGGTGGAACACCCGGCGATCCTGACGTTGTGCGAAAACCTGGAAAAGGAAGGCTATACCATTCACCGTTTGAAAGTGGATGGCAAAGGCCGCCTCGATCTCGACGAGTACAAGCGTCTGTTGAGCGACAAGGTCGCCATCGTCTCCGTGATGTGGGCCAATAACGAAACCGGCACGTTTTTCCCGGTGCTGGAAATGGCGGAGATGGCGCATGCCGCCGGTGTGATGTTTCATACCGACGCGGTACAGGCGGTTGGCAAGATCCCCATCGACCTGAAGAACATCAAGATCGATATGCTGTCCCTGTCCGGACACAAACTGCATGCGCCTAAAGGTATCGGCGTGTTGTATCTGCGTCGCGGCGTACGTTTTCGTCCGCTGTTGCGCGGCGGTCATCAGGAGCGCGGTCGGCGTGCCGGTACGGAAAACAGTGCCTCTATCGTGGGCCTGGGTGTAGCCGCCGAGCTGGCGCTGCAAAACATGGAACACGAAAACACCGTGGTGAAGGCCATGCGTGATCGTCTGGAGCAGGGCATCCTGGCGCAAGTGCCGAACGCCTTTGTCACCGGCAATCCGGATGATCGTCTGCCGAACACAGCCAATATTGCATTCGAATATATCGAAGGCGAGGCGATCCTGTTGTTATTGAACAAGGCCGGCATCGCTGCCTCCAGTGGCTCAGCCTGCACGTCGGGTTCGCTCGAACCGTCGCATGTCATGCGCGCCATGGGCATTCCCTATACCGCGGCGCATGGCACGGTGCGTTTCTCGTTGTCGCGTTACAACTCGATGGAAGAGATCGAGCGTGTCATTACCGCAGTACCGCCCATCGTGGCGCAACTGCGTAAGCTGTCGCCGTATTGGGGTGAGAATGGTCCGGTGGAGGATCCGGAGAAGGCCTTCGCTCCAGTTTATGCCTAAGTCCCCATGGATGATTTTGTTATCCTGGTAGTACTCCTTTTTCGGGACCCTTTGGGTCCCTTTCTTTTATGTCCCTGTCATGCCGGGCATGACCCGGCATCCAGTGTCTTTCTATGACGTGCTTTTCCAGGCAAACCCGTCTTGTTGCAAACCCAACAATTGTCTTGTGTTTGTGGTAAAGCGGCATGGCTTTTATCCTGCTAAAGTCACATAACTTATTGTTTTTATACAATAAATCATGATGGCATGGCGGTTGCTATAGAGAGTACTAAGCACACTCTCTTCGGGAGCAAGGCCATGAGCAAAGCACCACGCCGCATCATCATCGACGACACGACCTTGCGCGACGGCGAACAATCCGCCGGTGTCGTGTTTACCCTGGAAGAGAAGCTGAAAATTGCGCGTGGCCTGGACGCCATCGGTGTGCCGGAGCTGGAGATTGGCATCCCCGCCATGGGTCCCGAGGAACGCGAATCCATCGCGGCGGTGGCGGCACTGAGTTTGAATGCCCGCCTGCTGGTGTGGAACCGCATGCGCGCCGATGACCTGAGTCATTGCCGCGGCCTGCCGGTACACATGGTCGACCTGTCGATTCCCGTCTCCGATCAACAGATTCAACGCAAGCTGGGCAAGGACCGCGACTGGGTCCTCCGCTCCATTCCCTTCTTTGTCTTGCATGCGCGTGATATGGGTCTCGATGTCTGTGTTGGCGGCGAAGACGCCTCCCGCGCCGATCCGGAATTTCTGCTCCAGGTAATCGAGGCCGCGCAACGCGCCGGTGCCATGCGTTTTCGTTTTGCCGATACCCTGGGCATCATGGACCCCTTCAGCGTGTTACGCGTGATCAAACGGCTGGTGCGTAACAGCGACCTGCAGATCGAAATGCATGCCCACGATGACCTAGGCCTGGCAACCGCCAACAGCCTCGCCGCGGTACGCGCCGGTGCAAGTCATGTGAACACCACCGTCAACGGGCTGGGCGAGCGCGCCGGCAATGCGCCGCTGGAAGAGGTCGTGTTCGGCCTGAAACACTTGTACAACTACGACATCGACATCGATCTGAAAAACATCACGGGCCTCTCCGCTGAGGTCGAGCGTGCCGCCGGCCGCCCGGTAGCCTGGCACAAAAGCCTGATCGGGCAAGGCGCGTTCCTGCACGAATCCGGCATCCATGTCGATGGTCTGATCAAGGACATTCATAATTACCAGGGTGTCGACCCCATGTTGTTGGGACGCGAACACCAGTTCGTGCTGGGCAAGCATTCGGGTACGGCGTCGGTGATCAAGGTGTATGCCGACATCGGTATCGCCCTGATGCAGGAAGAGGCGGAATTACTGCTGGCACAAATCCGTTCTTTCACCAGCCGGACCAAACAGGTGCCGCATGTGGATTATCTGGTTTCGCTCTATCGGGAACTCACTGGCAGCGATCAGGCAATGCTCGCCTGAAGTCACAGAAGGATACGACGATGACGGCAACACGCATATCACTCTGGCAACAAATCAAACGCGATATCGCCTGTGTCTTCGAACGCGACCCGGCAGCGCGTTCGACCTTTGAGGTAATGACCACCTATCCGGGTGTGCACGCCATCATCCTGCATCGTATCGCCAATCGCTTGTGGCGGGCGAAGTGGCACTATCCTGCGCGTCTGATTTCCTATCTCTCACGCGTGTTTACGAATATCGATATTCATCCGGGTGCCACCATCGGCCAGCGTTTCTTCATCGACCATGGTGCTGGTGTCGTCATCGGTGAAACCGCGGAAGTCGGCAATGATGTCACGCTCTATCATGGCGTCACGCTGGGCGGTACCAGTTGGAACAAGGGCAAACGCCATCCGACCCTGGGTGACGGTGTAATGGTCGGCGCCGGCGCCAAAATTCTCGGGCCGATCACCCTGCAGGACCGTGTGCGGGTCGGCGCGAATTCGGTCGTGATTCAGGATGTCGACGCCGGTTGTACCGTGGTCGGCATTCCAGGCAAGGTCGTGCAGGTGCGCGAGGCCGGCAAGATGAATCCGTACGGGATCGACCTGGATCATCATCTGATCCCAGACCCGGTCGGTAAGGCCATCGCCTGTCTGGTGGATCGCATCGCCCAGTTGGAACGACAGCTGCAAGGCGCAGTGCAAAACACCGAGGAGTGTCCGGTGTGCGAAAGCGTGAATGTGTGTGAGCCAGAGTTGGAACAAGGTAACTATCCGCTGCAACAGATTTCAGGAGCAAAGTAATGGACCTACAGGATTTTGAAGGACAGGATATGTATTTCGACATGCCGATGCCGGCAACGGTCGAACGTTTGATTGCAGACGCCTCCGAGTCGTACGGCAGCGGCGGTGCGGAGGCGAAGTTGTTGCGCGCATACGTACTGGCACCCAAAAACCTGTCACTGCTGGTGGCAATGTACCGCTTCTATTATTACCAGCACCGCTGGCAGGACGCCTTGCATATCGCCGACCTCGCGATGCAGGCCGCGGCGGAAATGCTCGCTATCAACACGCCCTGGCGTCAGTTGACGCCGGCACACCTGGGCACGCCGGCCATGCGCTCCATGGGGCTGCTACGGTTTTATTTTCTGGCACTCAAGGGCTCCGGGTATCTGTGTCTGCGGATGGATGATCGCGATGCGGCGATCGAACGCTTGCAAAAGGTTGTCCAGCTGGATCCGCAGGATCGGCTCGGCGCCGACTTCCTGCTCAAGATGGCGATGTTCGGGTCCGAGGACGGACGTCCGAACCTGCGTCTCGCTTATGTCAATGAAGAACGCCTGGCTTCCTGACACTCTTAAAGAGGATTTGACCATGACCAATGAAGATTTTGAAGACGCGCTGGAGGAGCTGAGCAGCGCCGAGGACTTTTTGTTGTACTTCAATGTGCCGTTCGATCAGAGCGTGGTGCATGTCAATCGCCTGCACATCCTGCAACGCTTCAATGATTATCTGTCCAAGGCGCAGGACGCCATGCCGGATAACGTGGATGCGAAATCCGAAGTCTATGCGAAGTTGCTGACGCGCGCTTATCAGGATTTTGTGGAGTCCGATGCCCTGACGGAAAAGGTCTTCAAGGTCTTTCGCATGCACGAACCGCAGCAGACCTTTGTCTCCATCGACCTGTTGAAAAAGTAAGGCGTCATGAAAGCGGTCTTCGATTACGGTGACGAGGTAAGAGTCATTCGCAACGTGCGCAATGACGGCACCTATCCCGGCAAAGAGGTAGGCGAGTTCCTGTTGCGCCGTGGCAGCGTGGGTTACGTGCAAAATGTCGGCACCTACCTGCAGGAGTACACGATCTATTCGGTGCATTTTATCGAAGAAGATCTGTTGATCGGTTGCAAGGAAGAAGAGCTGGTACCGGCATCCGATCCCTGGGTGCCCAGTCTGTATGAATTTCGCGACAAGGTGACGACGACGGTGCCCTTGTCGATCAAGGGTGAAGTCGTGGTCGAGCCGGGTGCGCACGGCGAGGTGCTCAAGGTCCTGCGCGATGCCGGACCGGTGGTGCAATATCATGTGCGTTTTCCGGGACGCACTTTGCAGGTGCCGGAGCCGGTGCTGACACCGTTGACGGTGAGCAAGGATGAAGCTGCGCCTAAACGCAAGAAGGAAGTGAACGGGGCGGACTAGGGTGAGGACCATGACCGACATGAACTATCACCTCCTGCGCGTGTCGCTAAACAGGTTCGGCAAATCGCCTACCGAACTGGAGCCCACCCAAATCAACGAGATTCGCAGTCAGGCCCTGCGTGAATTCCGGATCGAAACCATGATCGTCAATTCACCCGAGGGCCGCGATGTGCATGTGCCGGCGAGTGTGGTGGACGATGCGCTGGAGCGTATTGCCGCGCGCTATTCGGATCGGGAGGCGTTTCTGCAGGACCTCGATGACAACGGCCTGGACGAGACTCGGTTCCGTGAGGCGATTGCCAAGGAATTGCATGCCACCGCCGTGCTGGACAAGGTCGGCAGCCGGTCGGTGGAGGTCAGCGAGATCGATTGCATGATCTATTACTACATGCACAAGGATAAGTTTTCCCAGCCGGAAACCCGCGAGTTGCGGCATATCCTGATCACGGTCAATGAAGAATTTCCCGAAAACAGGCCGGAGGCCGCCTTTGCCCGGCTCGAGGCGATCCGCCAGCGACTGCAACTCAAACCCCAACGCTTTGCCGAACAGGCCATGAAACACTCGGAATGTCCGACGGCCTTGCAAGGGGGGTATATGGGCAAGCTGCCGCGCGGCCAGTTGTTCCCCGCGCTGGAGGCGGCGGCGTTTCAATTGAAGACGGGCCGCATGAGCGAGGTCGTGCAGTCCCCGTTGGGTTATCACCTTTTGTATTGCGAAGCGGCACACGAGGCCGGGCCGGTGAGTTTCCGCGAGGCGGAACCGAAGATCCGCGAACATCTCAGGCAACGGCGTACGCGCATGTGCCAGAAGGTCTGGTTGAGTGAGTTAAGCCGTAACGACGAAACACAGGAAGGGGCCGACGATCATGACAACTAATGAGAAGTGTTCATTCTGTAATACCGAGCAATCGCTGCAAACCCCGTTGATCGCCGGTATCGACGGTCACATCTGCGAGGCCTGCGTGCGCCTGGCCAATCAGGTCATTATCAGTTGGGGACGCAAACGCGACATCAAGGCGTGTTTCGATAAACAACTCAAGCCGGATGCCATCAAGCGCAAGCTGGATGAATACGTTATCGGGCAGGACCTGGCCAAAGAGATCTTATCTGTCGCCGTCTACAACCATTACAAACGCCTGCGCGATCAAAGCGCCGATGCGGCCCTGAATATGGAGCACGACGGGGTGGAGATCGGCAAATCGAATATCCTGTTATTGGGACCCTCCGGTTCGGGCAAGACGCTCCTGGCCAGCACGCTGGCGCGCATCGTCGGCGTGCCGTTTGCCATCGCCGATGCCACGACCCTGACACAGGCCGGTTACGTGGGTGAAGATGTCGAAAGCATTCTGGTGCGCCTGCTCGATGTCGCCGAAGGCAATGTCGGCCGCGCCGAATGGGGCATCGTCTATATCGATGAGATCGACAAGCTGGCCCGCGCCAGTGAGAGTGCGATCGCCGTGCGCGATGTCTCCGGCGAAGGCGTGCAACAGGCGCTGCTGAAACTCGTGGAAGGCACCCAGGTGAAGATTCCGAGCAAGGGGCGGCGTCGCGACGGTGGCGAGGAGGTCATTCTCGATACCAGCAATATCCTGTTTATCGCCGGTGGTGCCTTCGCCGGCCTGGAAGAACATGTCGCCAAGCGCGTCAAGCCGAACCAGCGCAGCATCGGTTTCGCCGCGACGATTCATCACGCTAAGGACGGCATCGACCCCGGTGAGTTTCTCTCGGAGGTGCAACCCGGGGACCTGCGGCGGTTTGGTCTGATCCCTGAATTCATTGGCCGCTTCCCGGTGCTGTCGGTGCTGGAAGAACTGGACGAGGCCACCCTGATCAAGATCCTCACCGAGCCGCGCAATGCCCTGATCCGCCAGTTCCAGAAGCTGTTTGCTTACGACAATCTCGAACTGCAGTTTACCGATGAGGCCATCAGCGCCATCGCCCGGCATGCCATCGAGCGCGGCACCGGGGCGCGTGGTCTGCGTGCGGTACTGGAGAATCTCCTGCGCAAGACCATGTTTGAGGCACCTTCCAACGACGGGATTCAGCGGGTTGTTGTCGACGAATCGGCGGTCCTGGGCCTGGGCGAGATCCGGCTCGAACAGGGTGAGACTGCGGCCAGCCGCGCCCTGGCCGGCAGTTAGACCGGGCCAGCCGCTTTTATACTTATATATATAGGGATGCCCGCCTCCCATCCGCGGGAGGTGGCCCCTTGATCCCTGCGTGATTTAATTTCCCCTGCGACGCAACCCGAGCAGATAAACTGCTGTCTGACTGGTGCACCTTTGGTTACGGTACCGAGACAAGAACACATGAAGAGACTCTTTTTCCTGGCGTGCCTGTTGGGCATCCTGACAGGACCGGCGCAGGCCGACGTGGTTTGCCCGCATAATCTGTTCAGCTGCCTGCTTCGGCACACGGATGCCTTCTACCTGGCGGACCATGATCGCTTCTACACGGTCTATAACCAGGCCTTTGCCAGGGCAATGCGCTGCGATAACTATGATGCCGTGGCCGAGTATCTCAAGATGCATTCCACCCATCATGATAATGCGGAGATCGACGAGAGTGTGCAGGAGGACACCGAGGCCCTGTTACTCCTGAAACCCAAATGCTTCTTTGAGGGGGTTGCGCGCCTGAACCAGGAGCAGCGAGACAATCTACTGAGCAACTACCGTCTGTTCTCACGGCCAAACCATGTTATGGCCCTGTTACGAAAGTTCATGCACGCGGGGAAATATCAACACATCGCTACGGCGATCTATAACGCCAATCTGGAGTCTTACCAGGAATATGGCAAAGATGCCGATGATGCCCCGATGGATGATCTCTACGAGCAATACAAATCACATTAATTGACCCGCATTCCCGGTATGCTGAATTAAGCTACTCTCGGTACCGGGCAATATTTGCATCAATATAATTTATGTCTGCACAGAATAAATACAGATTTCGGTGCTATAATTTCGTGTCCGTCTCCGATACGTCAATCAGGATCCCATTTTGAGTTATTGGTTTTCTTCTGGCTACCGGCTGAGCGGCCTGCTGTTACTGGGGCTGAGTCTACCCCTGCTGGTCTGGCAGGCCTCGCCGTCACACAGCGTGCTCCTGTCACAGGATGGATTCCACATCGCGCATTCGATTATGCAGATGCTGGCGATCGCTGTCTCCCTCATGATCTTTTTTACCGCGTATGGCGTTCACGATTTCAGCCGCAGCCTGCGCTCGGTATTGCTGAGTTACGCGGCGCTGGCTACCGGGCTCTTCGACATGCTGCATCTGCTTGCCTATATGGGCATGCCGGATCTGTACGACAGCCATACCGCGGAGAAATCCATCATGTTCTGGTTGATGGGACGTGCGGCGATTTCCCTGGGACTGTTTTTATATGTGTTGATCCCGGAAAGGGTTACCGTCAGTTATGCCTGGCGGCGTGTAGGATTGCTGCTGACCCTGGGTCTTATCGTGTTGCTGTCGCTCCTGCTCATGGGGCATTTCGGCAAGCTAAGTCAGGTGTTGAACGGCGGTGGGGGCTTTGTCTCCGTCAAAGAGATCCTGCAGTGGGGCTTTTTCACGATCTTCTGCAGTGTCGCGTTGTTGTTATATCTGCGCAGGCAGAAGGCAAAAGAAACCGACGATCATCGCCTGTGGCTGACCTTGCTGTTGATGGCCGTGGGCGAGTTATTCTTCAGCCTGCATACCACCGCCAGCCATACCGGTAACCTGTTCGGTCATTTTTATAAAGTGGTTGCGTATTATTATCTATACGGTGCGATATTTTCCGATACCGTGCGCCGGCCCCTGGAGCAAATCGAACATCTGCTCGTATACGATACGGTCACGGACCTGCCGAACCGACGCGCGCTTACCGAACGGCTTGAACAGCAACTGGCGCGGATGAAATTGCTCGACAAGAAGTTTTCGCTGATCTTGCTTAACCTGGACCACTTTCACAGTGTCAATGCGATCTTCGGCCATGATGTTGGCGACATGCTGCTGGCCAATGTGGCGACGCGCATTCGCAGCAGCATGCCGGAGCATGCGTTTCTTGCGCGCTTCAGTAATGATGAGTTCTGCATCCTGCTGGAGTCGGGAAATCCGGCAAAGGCGGAACGCCTCGGCCGCAGCCTGCAACACAAGATCGCGCAAGGGTTTCTGCTGGGTAAGGACCATGTGGAGACCGGCGCCAGCATCGGTATTGTTGTGTATCCCGACGATGGTTACTCGGCCAATGTCCTGCTGCGGCATGCCAACCTGGCCCTGCACCAGGCCAAGCAACACGGGCGCAACGGTCTGGTGATCTTCAGTCGTGCCATGACCAACGCGCTCGAACGCAAGGTCCAGCTGGAAAACGGCTTGAAGAAGGCGCTGGAGCGGCAGGAGTTTTACCTGGTTTATCAGCCCAAGGTCGAAATCCGCAGCGGCAAGATCATCGGCGCGGAGGCCTTGTTGCGCTGGCGTTCACAGGACCTCGGCAATGTCAGGACGGAAGAATTTATTCCGGTTGCCGAGGAATCCGGTCTGATTCTGGCGATCGGGGATTGGGTGATGCTGGAGGCCTGCCTGCAGATCGGACGCTGGTACGATCAGGGGCTGTTGGTCAACGGCGTGGCCGTGAATGTATCGACTCGGCAGTTCCGGCAACGCGATTTCGTCGCAAAGGTCAAAAACGTCATGGCGATCACCCATGTGCCGGCCGGCCTGCTGGAGATCGAGATCACCGAGTCCGCGATCATGGACAACATCGATTCCGCCGCGGCGATGCTGGAAAAACTGTCCAAACACGGTATCCACATCACCATCGACGATTTCGGCACCGGCTATTCTTCGCTGAGTTATCTCAAGTCGTTTGCGCTGCACGCCCTGAAAATCGATCGGTCCTTCATTAACGATATTCCCGGTGACCCGGATGACGAGATGCTGGTGCGCATGATCATCAACCTCGCCAATAACCTCGGGTTGACCGTGATTGCCGAAGGCGTGGAGACCGGGGCGCAGTTGACCTATCTGGAGAACAGCCATTGCGACCAGATGCAGGGCAATTTTTTCAGCAAGCCGGTGTCGGCGGAGGAATTCGAAAACCTGTTGCGGACGGACCAGCGTCTGGATCGCCGCGCCCGGCAGGAAGTTTAATAACAGTGAATGTTGGAGCTGAATTACTCAGCGTCTGCCTGGCCTTCCATCGTTTCACGCAGTAACTTGAAGAGTTGGCGCGCGGCGCGTGGTGTTGCCTGTTGTGCACGTTCCTGGCGCGCTTGCTGGATCAATTGCCGCAGATGTTTTGCATCCGCCGCGGGATGCAGGTCCAGCAGTTCGGTGAGTGCAGCATCACCTTCGGTTAACAGCCGTTCACGCCATGCCTCCAGTTGATGTAGCTGCGCGGCCGCCCTGCGTCCACCCTGCGCCTGTTCGGTGAGCACCGCCTGCACGGGCGCGGTATCGATATCGCGCATCAGTTTGCCGATGTATTGCAACTGACGGCGTTTCGCCTCGTGCGCCTTGATCCTTCGGTATTCATCCAATGCATGCAGCAGGCGTTCCGGTAAATCGAGTTTATCGATTGCCCGCTTGAATTGCGCAGACGGCAGGGCGACCAGCGCTGCGCCCAGTGCCTGCACTGCCTCGGCTTCGCGTTTTAATTGCTGTTTGCTTTTAGGACGGAACTCGTCTTCGTCGTGCTCGTCGATCATGGCGGAAAAGGGATTTATTAAAGGAGCGGGTATATTGCGGGTTCCCGTGTCGGCGGTCAATGCGGAATGTGTAAGTTGCTAAATAAGAATTCTGCATTTCGTGCCCATCGGTTGGACATAGGATGAAATGGCGTTTTTCAGGACCATATACCGCAGGGATGCGGTATATGAGCGTACAGGGACGTATCTACCGCGTGTCCTGGAAAACGCCATTTTATCCTGTGATCGACTAACGAAATATTTATTTAGAGAAAACTGACAGGCTTTTCCCAGATGGCCAGGACGATGCAGCCGGCGGGGCTCTCGACGGTATGCGATGTGCCGGGTGGGCTGACGACAAACGCGCCTTGCGGATACTGGTGGCGTTCGTCATTTTGTTCGCCGCTGAGAACCAGGATATGTTCATAGCCGACGTGTGCGTGTGCTGGAACCCTGGAACCGGGTGCGTAGCGTAGCAGGGCGGCGGAACAACCCTGCGAGCTCTTATATATAGGAAAGATCTCGATGCCCGCACGAAATGGCTGCCAGGCCAGGCGTTCGGGTTGGGCCGCAAGCTGGAAGATATCCGGCAGGATCAGTGTTTGTGTCGGGTCAGTCATCACACCCTCAATGGCCTGCCATGTGTTTGCCGATCGTCATCAGGTCCGCCTCCGCGGGAGTGGTCTCATACACAAGTTTGCCATTGGAGATCACGTAGACACGATCGCTGAGTTCCAGAATCTCATCCAGGTCTTCGCTGATCAGGAGTACGGCACTGCCGCGATTGCGCGCGGCCATGATGTTGCGATGGATATCGGCGACAGCGCCGAAGTCCAGACCGAAGCAGGGATTGGCCACGACCAGGACATCGACATCGTCGGCGAGCTCCCGCGCCAGCACTGCGCGTTGCACATTGCCACCGGAGAGATTGCCGATGGGATTGCCCGGTCCCGGGGTCTTGACGTTGAAGCGCGCGATCAGCGTCCTGGCGTGTTCGCGGATCGCCTTGCGGTTGAGCAACCAGTTATGCAGAGCAAACGGCGGGCGATCAAACCGCCGGAAGGCGATATTATCGGCCACACTCATGTTGGCGACGCAGGCGTTACGCAGGGGTTCTTCCGGCAGACAATGGAATTTGTGCCGGCGCATTTGTTTACGCTGCGCAGTGTAGGTTTCGTCATGCACGGTCACCTTGCCAGCGCTTGCCGTGCGCTGTCCTGCGAGCACCTGTACCAGTTCGCGTTGCCCGTTACCGGAGACGCCGGCAATGCCGACGATCTCGCCGGTGTTAATAGTCAGCGACAGGCCTTTCAACATCGCCACGCCGCTATCGTCGTCTACCTTGAGATCGCTGATATTCAGTACCGGCGTCTGTGTTGTCTGGGTGCCGCGTTGCAGGGGCTCGTTAATGACTTCACGTCCGACCATCATCTCGGCCAGGATGGCGGGCGTGACGTCGCTCACCTTCGCAGCACCGGCGTATTTGCCTTTACGCAGCACGGTGACTTCGTCGGCGTAGCTCATCACCTCGCGGAATTTATGCGTGATGATCAAGACACTCAAGCCCTGGGTTCGTGTCATCTGATGGATCTGGCCCAGGACTTCGTCGGCTTCGGTAGGTGTCAACACCGAGGTGGGTTCGTCCAGGATCAATACCTTCGTGTCCAGCAGCAACTGCTTGATGATTTCGACTTTCTGTTTTTCGCCGGCGGAGAGTGTCGTGATGGAGGCCTCCAGCGGGATCTGAAACGGCATGTTTTGCATGCGCTCGCGTAATTGTTTCATCTCCTGGCGCCAGTTGATAAAGGCTGGCAGTCGTGGTCGTGACAGGATAATGTTTTCCGCGACGGTCATGTTCGGGATCAGTGTGAAGTGCTGATAGACCATGCCGATGCCGAGCAGCAGGGCATCGTGTGGATTGGTGATCGCCTGCTGGCGATCGCCGAAGAGGACTTCACCCTCATCGGGCTGGTAATAGCCCATGATGCACTTGACCAGGGTACTCTTGCCCGCGCCGTTCTCACCCAGCAAGGCATGAAAGCTGCCGCTGCGCAGTTTCAGGCTGACGTTATCCAGGGCCTGCAGGTCGCCGAAGCGCTTGCTGATATTGATGGCCTCCAGAATGTTGGGCGAGCTTGCGTTCATGCCAGCGCCTTGAGCAAGCTGGCGGAACTGGCGACGGCACCGAAGACACCGCCCTGCATCTTGATCATGTGCAACGCGGCCTGGTGATTACCGGCATCGGTGGCGCCGCAACAGTCTTCCAGCAGTACGCATTCGAAGCCGCGGTCATTGGCCTCGCGCATGGTGGTGTGCACGCAGACGTCGGTAGTAATCCCGGTCAGGATAATATTGTCGATACCTTTCAGACGCAGCAGCAATTCCAGATCGGTCGCGCAGAATGAGCCCTTGCCGGGTTTATCGATGATCGGCTCGCCGTCCCGCGGTGCAAGTTCCGGAATGATCTCCCAACCCGGTTCGCCACGCACGAGGATCTGGCCGCAAGGGCCGGGGTCGCCGATACCGGCACCGATGCGTTGCGAACGCCAGCGCTTGTTGGCAGGCAGATCGCTCAAGTCGCGCCGGTGACCTTCGCGGGTATGGATAACCATAAAGCCCTTGGCGCGGGCGACGGCCAGAACCTGCTTGATGGGTTCGATGGGCGCGCGCGTCAACGACAGGTCATAACCCATTTTATCCACATAGCCGCCGATACCACAGAAGTCGGTTTGCATGTCGATAATGATCAGCGCGGTATTGCTCGGGTGTAATTCGCCGTTGTATGGCCACGGATACGGATCAGCGTCAATAAAGGTTGTCATTGGCAGGGCGCTCCTGTGTCTAGGCTTTACCTAATTCGCCGGGCATGCTGGCGAAGCGTTGTTTCGAAGAAGAGGTCGCGATCATGATGCCGAGGGTGAGTACGTACGGTGCCGCGTTAAACAGGTAATAACCCCAGGTGATGCCGACGGATTGCAGGGCGGGGCCAAGCGCCGCGGCGCCGCCGAACAGGAGCGAGGCGTATAAGCAATACACGGGATTCCAGCGCGCGAAGATCACCAGCGCAACCGCCATCAGACCCTGGCCGCTGGAGAGACCCTCGTTCCAGGCGCCGGGATAATAAAGCGATAAAAACGATCCGCCGATGCCGGCAAGGAAACCGCCGCACATGGTCGCCAGCATGCGCACGCGATTGACGTTGATCCCCATGGCCAGTGCCGCGTCGCGGCTTTCACCGACGGTGCGGATAATGAAACCCCACTTGGCGTTGCGGAAGAACCAGGACATGGCCGGTGCCAACACGGCACCGATGACAAACAATACGTTGATATCCAGCGCGGCGCGGATCACCGGCGAATCGCTCCAGCCGCCGAGAGACAAGGCCGGCAGGTGCGGCGCCACCGGTTGAATAAAGGGTTTACCCAAAAAGAAGGCCAGACCGGTACCCAGTAACATCATGGCGATACCCACGGCGATGTCGTTGACGCGCGGTTGTTGACAGAGCAGGGCATGCAATAGCCCCAGCAACATGCCGGCACCGCCGGCGGTTAACACACCGAGCCAGGGCGAACCCGAGAGATACGCAACACCGTAAGCGGACATGGCGCCCATCACCAGGTTACCCTCGAGGCCGAGATTAATGCGTCCGCTTTTTTCCGTCAGACATTCACCCAGGCTGACGAACAGGAACGGTGTCCCGACACGGATGGCGCCACCGAGGACGGCGATCACTACACCGACAGCACCGAGTCCCTCCGTCATGCACTCACCGCCTTCGGTTTGAACCAACGCAGGCGACCGTAAAAGGCTTCACTGGCGAGGATGACGACGAAGATGATGCCCTGAAATACGAGTGTCGTGGCGTCGGGCAGATTGAATTGACGTTGCAGGAATCCGCCGCTGGCATGAATCCCGCCCAGGAGGATGGCAACGGGTATCACGGCCAGCGGGTTGTGGCGCGCTATGAAGGCCACAAGGATCCCTGCATAACCATAACCGGCATTGAGCGAGGTGTTGGCATTGCCTTGGACGGCAGCCACTTCGATCATACCGGCGAGACCGGCGGCAGCGCCGGCCAGAAAACTGGTGATTAAAATTAATTTGCCGACTGCCAGGCCGGAGAGTTGTGCGGCGCGCAGATTGCCGCCGACCATATCAACGGCGAAACCATAGGTGGTGCGGCGCATGGCAAACCACATGATCACACAGGCGACGACGCCGAAGACCAGACCATAGTGAATCGAGCTATGCCCGATATCGCCGATCATGTTGGCCTTGCCGACAGGAAAGGTCGACGGTTTATTCATGCTGGCGGGATCGTGCAAGGGACCCACCACCAGAAAATTCAGCACCGCGATGGCGATGTAATTCAATAACAAGGAACTGATGGTTTCGTTGACGTTGCGATAGTGTTTTAAGGCACCGATGCCGGCGATCCACAACCCGCCGCTAATGGCACCGGTCAAGAGCATGCCCAGGATCACCAACCATGGCGACAGGCCATTAAGCTGGATACCCATGACGGCGGCGCACAGACCGCCGATGACCAGCGCACCTTCACCGCCGATGTTGATCAGACCGATGCGCGCCGGCAGGGCGGTACACAAGGCGGTCAACATCAGCGGTGCGGCGCGTACTAAAGTATTTTGCCAGGAAAACCAGCTGCCGAAGGCGCCGATATAAACGCTGTGCATGACGTCGATGGGATTGGTCCCGGCGACCAGCACGAACAGGCCGAACAGGATCACCGAGACCAACAAGGCCGCCGCGGGAATCGCGAATGACTCAAGAAGACGCGGCATGACGTAGCAGAACCGTACCGGATTAACCCTTGGTCGTACCGATGACGCCTTCCACAAGCCAGTCCATGCTCTCCAGCCAGATATCGGTCTGTGCATAGGACTTGTCTTTGGGGATGACGACCTTGCCGGTGTTATCCTTGATCGGGCCTTTGTATACGATCATGTCTCCCTTCATGAATTTCGCGCGCACCTCATCCGCATGTGCCTTGGCCTTGGCCGTGACGGCCTTGCCGTAGGGCGAACTCTTGACGATGCCTTCCTTTAGACCGCCGCGGATCAGGTTCGGGATCTTCTTCCCGGTCTTGATCATCCCGGCGTAATCCGTATACACCTTACTCCAGTTCCATTCGGCGCCGGTGAGGAAACCCTTGGGCGCGAGCACGGATTGATCGGTGTGATAACCGCAGCAGTAGATACCGCGTTTCTCCGCGGTTTGCACCACGACCTTGGGGCTGTCCACGTGACAGGTGAGCACATCGATACCCTGGTCCGCCATGGCGTTAGCGGCCTCGGCCTCTTTGACCGGATTGGACCAGCCGCCGGTGAAGACGACGGTCGTGGTGATCTTGGGATTGACGCTGCGCGCGGCCATGGTGAAGTTGTTGATGTTGCGCAAGACCTGCGGGATGGGGATCGCGGCGATGAAGCCGAGCTTGCCGGTCTTCGACATGTGACCGGCAACGAGACCGGACAGATAGACCGGCTCGTCGATATAACCAAAATAACTCCCTACGTTGCTGGGGTAGCCTTCCTTCCACAACCCGCCGCAATGCAGGAACATGACGTCCGGATACTTGGGCGCGGTTTCGAGAATAAACGGATTGAAGTAACCGAAGGAAGTGGGGAAGAGCACCTGTGCGCCGTTGAGGTTGATCATGCTTTCCATGGTCTTGACCACTTCGATCGTCTCCGGCACGTTCTCCTCGTCGAAGGCCTTGACCCAATCGAGTTTGGCCACCGCCGATTTGCCTTCGTAGTGGGCCTGGTTGTAACCATAATCATCGCGCGGGCCGACATAGACGAATCCCATGTTGACCGTCTTTGGCGCCGCCAGCACGGACCGGATACCGAAGCCACCCATCGTCCCGACAGCTCCTGCCGCCGCCATGGCTTTGAGCAGGTTGCGTCGGCTGATGCTGGTGTTGTCTTTACTCATGTTCGATTCTCCTCGCAAGAGTTACTGTCTGAATTTGTTGTATGTTGCCTGCCTGCGAATCCGACTAGCCTTTTGGCGAACGTGTGGTATGTTTTAAAAGGGTTGCGTCGGTAAACCAGTCGGCCAGGCATGTTGTATACAACGTTGCATGGTTTGTGCCAGTCACGGGGCCCGCCGCTGGCCATGGCCGCCCCACACGATAAGCTCATGAAATCAATGTAATTAGGCGTCATGGCCGGGAGGCCGACAAGGTCTGGCCGCGGCCCCGGGGAGGCGAAGAATGCACGGTTTTGGTACGCCTGAATCCGTACCTGGATCGTGTTTGTGCAGACACGACATGATGTAGAATTTCGCCGGACGCGCCGACCACGCGCCGTCGGCATGCAGTAACAGGAGTGCACCACTTGCGTAAAAAACGCCTGACTACCCGCGAGATATATCAGGATCTGTGGCAAAAGATTATTAACTTCGATTTGTTCCCCGGTTCGCGGGTCACCGAAATGGAACTGGCGGAAGAATACAAAACCAGTCGCACACCCATTCGTGAAGCGCTGAAACGACTGGAAGTGGAGGGCCTGATTACGGTCCGGCCGAAGCAGGGTTGTTATGTGCGCCAGGTGGATATCGATCTGGTCAGCGATTATTACACCGTGCGGGTTGCGCTGGAGGCGATGACGGTGGAACTCGCCATCGAAAACATGTCAGACGAGGAACTCAAGGCCTTCGCCGATGAATGGAATCCGCGTAATTACAAAAAACACCGCAGCGATCCCGAATACATCAAGCAATTCGAGGAACGTTTTCATATTGTCATCGCCGAAGGCAGCAGGAATCCGGCGCTGCTGCAGTATCTCGAAGACGTGAATAACCGCATTCGGCCGATTCGTGCGCTGGGGTTTCCCGATGACAAGAGCATCAAGGATACTTACGAGGAACACTTCGAGATCATCACGCTGATCCAGAATCGCGATGTTGCCAGGGCCAGGGAGGCGATGATTGCGCACATTCGCAAGAGTCAGAAAGTCGCCCGCTCCGTCACCCTCAGTCAGCTGGAACAATACCGCAAAAAACGTCCGCGCCGAACCAAAAGCGCCTAAGCTGCCGGCTGGTACTGCGCTAACCAGGCAATCAGATTCTCAACGGCCTGAGGCCGGCAGATCCCGAAGCCCTGCGCCTGATCGCAACCCATGTTACGCAGCAGGGCCAGGATGGCGTCGTTCTCCACACCTTCGGCGATAACCATCAACTCGAGGTTGTGTGCGAGGTCGATGGTCGAACGGACGATCGTGACATCCTGGTGATTGTCCAGCATGTCCATCACGAAGGACTTGTCGATCTTCAGCGCCTTGATGGGCAGCCGGCGCAGATAAGACAGCGAGGAATAACCGGTGCCGAAATCGTCGATAGCGATATTGATCCCCATGGCATTACAGCGTTGCAGGAGATTCATGGCATTGTCGGCCTCGTGCATCAATGCCGTTTCCGTCAATTCCAGCTCGATTTCCGTTGCCGGGATGGTGTGCGATTCCAGGGTCTGGCGCAGATATTCGTAGCAGCGGGAATCGGAGAGATTGATGGCTGACAGGTTGATTGCGACGGACTGGTGATAACCGAGTGCGCGCAGGTGCTGTTTGTCCCGGATCGCGAGTTCCATGACCGCGCGCGTGAACGGGTGGATGACTTCGCTCATTTCGGCAAGATGCAGAAATGAATCGGGATAGAGCAGACCCAGGCGCGGGTGTTGCCAGCGTACCAGTGCCTCGAAACCGACAACCTCGTTGTCCGCCAGATCGATCTTGGGTTGATAATGAAGCACCAGCTGGTTCTGATCCAGCGCCTGCACCAGTTCGCTGGCCAGGGTCAGGCGTTCGGTACTGTAATCATCAAAGTCGTCGTCGTAGACCATGATGCCGGCGGAGCGCCGCTTCGCCTGATACATGGCCACGTCGGCGGCACGCAGCAGGGCATGACTGTTTATCCCGTGCTGCGGAAAGAAGGCGACACCGATACTGGCACCGAGGCTGAGTTCGAACCCCTCGATTTCAAAGGGCTGATGCAATGCGCTGACGATGTCATTCGCCAGTTGAATTGCGCTATCGTTATTGAGTTTATGTAACAGCGAAATGGCGAATTCGTCTCCGCCCAGGCGCGCGGTGATGGCATTGTAAGGCAGGCAGTATTGCTGGAAGCGTTCACCCACCATGGTGAGTATCCGATCGCCGATTTGATGTCCGAGGGTATCATTGATCTCCTTGAAGCGATCGAGGTCGAGCAGCAGCAATGCGACCTGTATTTCCTCCCGTTTTGCCTCGTACAGCTGTTGTTGTACGGTCTCGTGCAGCAGGACACGATTTGGCAGGTGGGTAAGGCTGTCGTGCCTGGCCTGGTAGGCAAGGTTCTCGACGTGGCGCGAGTTGGCGATGGCCAGTGCGACCGTGTTGCCCAGAGACACCAGCGATTCTTTGACGGTCTGATCGAAATCATAACGCTTGTCGTAGATAAGATTGATACTGCCCAGCGGCTGGCCCTGATAGTACAGCGGGATGATGATGGCGGATTTTGCGCCCTGCGCAGCCAGTGCACTTCGGACATCCTCATACATTCGATCATCATTGGTGACATCGCTGGTTTCGATAATACGCGCCTCACTCAGTGCCTTGCCGGTTAGGCTGCCCTGCATCGGCAGGGAACTTGCCAGTGTCATGAGGTCATCGGAAAATCCATGACCGTTTGCCAGCCGCAATTGGGATGGGTCATTCTGGTCGACAAGATATATCGCGACATTCGGGGCGTGACTCAGACTCAGCAGTGCCCTGGTTGTTTCCCGCAGGATATCATCGAGTTTCAACGAGACATGCAGGCGCTGCGACAATTGATTAATCATGCGCAGGCTTTCGTTGTGCTGGATCAAGCTCTGCCGAGATCTTGCCAGTTCGGCTTCGTTCTGTTTACGTGCACTGATATCACGGACTACGGCGAGCAGATGCGGTTCATTACTGATTTCGACGGCATTCAGGGTGACTTCGGCCTCAAACGGTGTGCCGTCGTACTTGATGTGGCGCCATTCAAACAACTGGGTTTTGCCGGCATAGGCAGCATTGATCTTTTCCATGGCCTTTTCGGAGGAAGCACGGCCGTCCGGCTGAAGTTCGGGTGAAAACATCATGGGTGTCTGGCCGACGATCTGCTCGCGGGTGCAACCGTACATTTCCAGCGTGGCGGGATTGCAATCGATGAAACGCTCGTAGCGCATCAGGAAGATGGCGTCGCCAGCGCGTTCAAACAATACCCGATAGCGCTCCATGCTTTCGCGCAAATTGGACTGGATAGTCTTTTCTTCAGTCAGGTCATCCGCAATTCCCATGAAGCCGATGATATCGCCGTCGGCCGTGGTCAATGGACTAATCGATAAACGTATCGGGATACGTGCCCCGTCCTTGCGAATAAAGGTCCATTCGCGCTCAACGACCTGGCCCTGCTGGACCTTATAGACACAGGCCTTGAATCCGGGTAGCAAGGGGATCTGTAATTCCCGGCTGAGTTCCTCGGCATATTCCTGAACTTCAGCGGGGTCGTGAAACATCGTCGGGTCTTGCTTGCCGATCATCTCCGCAGCAGTGTAGCCCAGCATCTGCTCGGCAGTTTTGTTAAAACTGACAATGGTCCCGTTGGTGTCGGTGGAGATGATGCTGTAGTCGGCACTGTCCAGGAGGGCCTGCTGCCACGCGGACAATTGTTGGATTGCGCTGTTAGCGCGGGTTTGCTGTTGTACGGCACGCTGGTAGGCGAACAGGCCACTAATCAGGATCAAACTCATCAAAGCCGTCGGTACCGCCGCCGATTGTAACCAGTGCGTGATTACGACGGAGCGTGTCATGAAGGCGGCGGCGTGCAGTCCATATTCCGGGATCCTGGTATAGGCAACGTAGTTGTCACCGCCTGAGTTGGGCAGAAACATTTCAACAAAGGCATGGTCTTTGGTGATACTCGCTACCTGCTTTTGCACATTGGCATCGATTTGCGTGCCAAACAATTTCTCTAATACCTGTTGTTTTTCCCCGCCGGGCAGGGGGGAGCCATAACGCAGGTAACCGTCGTTACCGACCAGCGCGATCTTGACCTGCGGCAGCAGTGTGACGTTGCTCCAGGCCGTGGTGGCGTTTTCAATGGAATAACCCGCGGACATCACGGCACTGACCTTGCCGGTCTTGTCGCGGATGGCCACGCGAATCGGCACGACCCAGTCGGCCAGCGGTTTGAAAAAATAGGCACGCCCGGTGCGCAGATGATCGCTGGTTAGGGCTTCGCGAAAGCTATCCTGGGACTCGGCGTTGTGTATCAGGTTAGGCAGATTTTTCGTGCTAAGCCCACTGATGAGGACCAGTTGTCCATCGGGACGCGACAGGCCAAAGCCGACAATGCCGGGGTCGAGTTGTTTCATGCGGGTGATAAACTCCCGGCCGTTTTCCGGATTGTCGAGCGCGCCGTCGGCGAGCAGAACACTACCCATCCCGCGCAGGATAAGTTCGTGTTGTTTGAGGGTGGCGCGCACCGCCTGGACCAGGAAGGAGTTGGTATAGGCCAGATCGTCACGGGTCTTGTCCAGGGTGCTGTTCCACAAATAGATAAGCAGACCCAGATAGGCCGCGAGCAACAGCAACATCAGGATGCGAAACAGATTCCGCAAGGGAAACGATTGCGTTGTTTTTACCATGGGTCGGATGAACTCAAGTCGGCTTATAAACCTACAATTACTACTTGTTTTCCCTGTTCAAGGCTTAGGATATCTATCGACTTAGGTGGGAGGCGGGTTTAGCCCGTGCGCGGGATCCCCAAATCCCATGCAAAATTAAAGTCAATTAAAAAGTAATTGTAGCAAAAGCTGCAACGAGATGAGACACACTCCCTGTGTGACGCGCTATGCCTCGGCGAGGTAACGGCGCCAGCCGCCCAGTGCGCTAATGTCTTTTGCATCTGCGATGGCATGTCCCTCACAGATAAAACCGGGCAACCAACGGCCATCCGCCAATTCCAGTTTGCCGATACCCAGTGGTGGCGGAATGGCGGCCACGAAACTACCGAACTGATCCGCAGGCACATGCCATACCTCGACTTCGATGGCATTGCCGCCCTTGCTGTCACGGATCAGACCGGGACGATAGGGCGGGCCGCCGGCCAGGGCATACATGCGATAGTGTGCGGCGGTTGTGGTTTTCTCCGCGAGCACGGCACCGCGTTCGCGCAATTGCCAGTTCAGTGGCAGGCCGTCCAGATGCGCGCCGCAGACGACGACCGGAATAGCTTGTGCAAACCCGGGTGACGACTGCTTGCTTGCGGGTAGTGGCAATGCAGTTGCACCCAACGGTAACTGCATTGCCTGTTGCCAGCGGTTGGCGTAACTGAGCAATTTGCGATCCTGCAAGGCCCTGCTGAAGAAGGTAATGCCCCAGGGCAGGCCGTTAGCGAGATACGCGGCAGGGATGGCAATCGCCGCGCAATCGAGCAGGTTCATAAAGTTGGTGTAGTAACCCAACTGGGTATTCAGCGCGATCGGATCCGCCTCGACCTGGGCGATAGTAAAGATGGTCCCCGCCGTGGGCGTCACAATGAAGTCGACGGCATCCAGGATCTGTTCCGCCTGACGTTGATACGCGCGCAAGCTGTATTCGGCCTTGAATGCATCGACCGCGGATTTGTCCTTGGCGTTGTCGATGATGGTGCGCGTGACCGGCAGCATGGCGTCGGGTTGCCGGGTGATGATCTCCTCGGTAGCAACGTAGCGTTCGGCCAGCCATGGACCGTCGTACAATAATTTTGCGGCGGACATGAACGGTGCAAAATCAATTTCGGTTCTGATCCCGCCCAAGGCCTCCAGCTTGCTGACGGAATCCAGAAACTGTTGTCGCGCGGAGTCGTCACCAAAGAAGGCGAGCTGTTCCGTTGCCGGCACACCGAACCGGAAGGCTCCGGACGGCATACCATAGTGACGGTATGAATTGCTAAACGGATTGGGACGCGCATAGGGATCGCCTGCGTCATATACCGCCATGTGTTCCAGCACAAGGTTGGCGTCGTCTGTCGTGAGCGCAAACAGGCTGACGCAATCCAGCGTGCGGCAGGCGGGCACGACGCCGGTGGTACTGACGATCCCGCGTGAGGGTTTGACGCCAACGATGTTGTTGAATGACGCGGGTACGCGTCCCGAACCGGCGGTGTCCGTACCTAGTGCAAACGAGACAAGACCAAGCGCATTGGCGACAGCCGAACCGGAGCTGGAACCGCCGGAAACATACTCAGGATTGATTGCGTTATGACACGCGCCATAGGGGGATCGCGTGCCGACGAGGCCGGTGGCGAATTGATCCAGATTGGTTTTACCAATGGGGATCGCCCCGGCGTCGATCAGTTGTTGTACTACGAAGGCGGAGTGTTGCGGCGTATAAGTAAATGCCTCGCAGGCGGCGGTGGTGGGTATCCCCGCCAGGTCGATGTTGTCCTTGATCGCAAACGGGATGCCGTACAGGGGCAGGCTGTCCGGTGAGTGTTCGTGCAGCTTCTGCAGATACGGTTCGAGTTGTGCGCGAGTCAGTTGGGTGATCCAGATATTGTGAGCGCGGTATTCATTGCAGCGCGCCAGCACATGCGCGATGACGGCCTCCGGTGTGAGCCCTTGTGTGCGATACGCGGCGAGCAGGCCGGCGACGGTCATATCCATTACACGTTCTCCTGCAGAATGAGCAGGGGCTGTCCCGCATTGACCTGATTTCCTTCCTGGCGGGTAATGGCATAAACAATACCGTCGTGTTGTGCAGTCACTTCTATCTCCATCTTCATTGATTCCAGTACGACCAGTGCCTGGCCGGTGCTGACCCGGTCGCCCTGATTGACCAATACCTGCCAGACACTGCCGGCAACCGGGCTTTCAATCGCCATACAGTTTTGCGGCAGGGCCTCTTCGTTGCCTGCCTCACTGGCGAGGTCCTGCGCCGCTTCGAAATTGATCTGGCCTGAGGCGACCCAGCGCTGCAATTCCTCGGCGAAGGCCTGTTCCCGTTGTGCCGTGAACTCTGCAATACTCTCGTGATGTTGTGCCAGGAAGCTCTGGTAATCCTTCAGTTTAAAACTCGTGTCTTCGATCCGAATTGGATAACGCCCCTTGGGAAAATCCTCGCGGATCTTGAGTAATTCATCGCGGCTGACTTCATAAAACCGGATCTGATCGAAAAAGCGCAACAACCACGGTTGTGAAAATTCACGGGTGCGATGATAACGGTTCCACATCTGCAGGGTGCGGCCGACGAACTGGTAACCGCCGGGACCTTCCATGCCGTACACGCATAAATAGGACCCGCCGATACCCACGGAGTTTTCCGCGGTCCAGGTGCGTGCCGGATTGTACTTGGTGGTGACGAGGCGATGGCGCGGGTCCAGCGGCGTCGCGACCGGCGCGCCAAGATAGACATCGCCCAGGCCCATCACCAGATAGTTCGCGTCGAATACGATCTGTTTGACCTGCTGAATGTCCGCAAGCCCGTTGATGCGGCGAATAAATTCGATGTTGCTCGGGCACCAGGGCGCATCCTTGCGTACCGATTGCATGTACTTTTTGATCGCCAGTTGGCAGGCGTCGTCATCCCAGCTCAGGGGCAAATGCACGACGCGCGCCGGTAATTCCAGTTCATCGATATCCTGCAATACATACTCCGCGCGTTCGAGTAATTCCAGCAGGCTGTCCAAAGGCAACTGCTGACTGTCGTAATGAACCTGCAGTGAGCGGATACCCGGTGTCAGCTCCAGCATGCCCGGCGGTTTATGATCCTGTAACCACAACATCAAGGCGTGCACGCGAAAGCGCAGGGCGATGTCGAGGACCAGCGGGCCGTATTCCACTAACAGATATTTGTCACCGGAGGGGCGATACACCACTTGCACACCGTGTTCGCTTTCGGTGATCACCTTGAGGACGGGTGACGTTGGGTGTACCGGGCTGTAACGATGCGACTGCGGTGTCAGTCGGGCGATTTGTTGCAGTTGCGCCCGTTCCAGTTGCACGGCATCGTCGATGCTGACGACCTCGAATTTGATGCGGTTACCGGCCTTGAGTTGACCGAGTTTCCAGAGATCGGCGGCAATCACGGTTGCGGGACAGACAAAGCCGCCCAGCGACGGTCCATCCGGCCCGAGGATCACCGGCATGTCGCCGGTAAAATCGATAGTGCCGATGGCATAGGCGTTGTCGTGAATATTGGACGGATGCATCCCGGCTTCGCCGCCGTCACTGCGTGCCCACTGCGGCTTGGGTCCAATCAGACGAATGCCGGTACGGCTGGAGTTGTAGTGCACTTCCCAGGTGGCGTTGAAAAAGGTTTCGATGTCTGACGCGGTGAAAAAATCCGGCGCGCCGTGCGGGCCATAAATGACGCGCAGGGTCCACTGCTGTGTAATCTCGGGCTGGATCGTTTCGGTAATTGCATCCGCAATAACGGGTTTCGTGAGTGTAGGCAGATGCAGGACATCGCCGGCACGCAGTGCGCGGCCGGCGTGTCCGCCGAACTGGCCCAACGTAAAGGTCGCCTTCGCCCCAAGATAATCGGGACAGTGCACGCCACCTTTTATTAATAAGTATGTGCGGGCGCCGGCCGCGGCGACCTTGCCCAGGCGCAGGGTCTGCCCGGCGTCGACATTGATCACCTGCCAGAACGGCAAGGGTGTCTCATCCAATGTGGCCTGCATGCTGGCGCCGGTCAATACGATCTGGGTGGCGCTGTTGAAGCGCAGCGTGGGTCCGTTGAGTGTGATCTCCAGGCCGGCGCAGGCTGGATCGTTTTCCAACAGACGATTACCCAGGCAAAAGGAATAACTGTCGAACGGTCCGGAGGGCGGCACACCGACATGCCAGTAACCGACGCGGCCGGGATAGTCCTGGATCGTGGTGAGCGTGCCCGCGCTGAGGACATCCAGCGTGTGTGGCCGATAGACGAAGCTGTTGAGATACCGGGTGAAGATGCGGCCTTCGATAAACTCGGCGGTGTTCAGGACGGCGCGAACGTAATCGATATTGGTTTCGATGCCGTACAGCCGCGTCTGCGCGAGTACTTCCTCCAGCCGCTGCCGTGCCTGTTCCCGCGTATCCGCCGTCACAATGACCTTGGCCAGCATGGGATCGAAGAACGGCGAGACCTCGATGCCGGTATCGACCCAGTGATCGATGCGCAGGTGATCCTGTTTGGGAAAAGAGACTTCACTGAGCAGGCCGGCGCAGGGCTGGAAGTCCTTGTGCGGGTCTTCGGCGTAGACACGCACCTGGATCGCATGACCATGTGCTGCGGGCACCTCGGGTAATACCGGCATATCACCGGCAGCCAGTTGCAGCATCCATGCGACCAGATCGATGCCATACACCTCTTCGGTAACACCGTGTTCCACCTGCAGGCGGGTGTTTACCTCCAGAAAATAAAACGTATCCTCGCGCTGGTCATAGACGAATTCCACGGTGCCCGCGTTGCGATACTGTACCGCCTGCACCAGGCGTACCGCCGTGGCGTGCAGTTGCTCGCGTACACCATGCGGAATATTGGGCGCGGGGCATTCCTCGATCACCTTTTGATTACGCCGCTGCGTCGAACAGTCGCGTTCGCCCAGGGCCACGGCATGGCCGCGACCGTCGCCGAAGATCTGTACTTCGATGTGGCGCGCGTGTTCGATAAATTTTTCCAGAAACACGCCGCTGTTGGCAAAGTTGCTTTCGCTGAGGCGACGCACCGAGTCGTAGGCCTTGCGCAGCTCCTCTTCGCTGCGGCACAACTGCATACCGATGCCACCACCACCGGCGGTGCTCTTGAGCATGACCGGATAACCGACAGCCTTTGCCGCTGTCACGGCCTCACTCACATCGTTGAGCAATTCGCTACCGGGTAACAAGGGGATGGCATTTTGTTGCGCCAGCGCGCGCGCCGTGTGTTTCAAACCGAAGGCGCGCATCTGTGCCGGTGTGGGTCCGATAAAGCAAATACCGGCGGCCTCGCAGCGTGCGACAAATTCCGGGTTTTCACTGAGGAAGCCATAACCGGGATGGATGGCGTCGGCACCGCACGCTTGTGCAATGGCGATCAATTTATCCTGGTTGAGGTAGGTCTCCGACGCACGTCCGGCGCCGAGCGAATAGGCCTCGTCGGCCTGGGTGACGTGAAGGGAATCGATATCGGCCTCGGCATACACGGCAACGGCGGTAGTGCCGAGTTGTTTCAGCGTGCGCGTGATCCGGGTGGCAATGGCCCCGCGATTTGCAATCAGAACCTTGTTGAACATGGTGACGTCTACAATTTGCGTGGCGAGCCGTCCCGCCGTTATCCCTGATCGCCGGGTCGTCCCGGTGAACGTGTGTTGCTTTACTGGTTACGCCATCCTAATTCTTGTCTATCTGCATGAAACAGGCTGGAATGCATCATCCCAGCCTGTGACAAGTCACTCGACTGGCGTGACTAATGTTCAACTCCATATCAACACTTCGATCGGTGTCGGGTTATACCCGTTACACGGATTATTCAACTGCGGGCAATTCGAGATCAGCACAATCACATCCATCTCCGCACACAATTCCACGTACTTGCCCGCGCCGGAAATGCCATCCGCAAAGCTCAAGCCACCTTCCGGTGTTACCGGGACGTTCATGAAAAAGTTGATGTTGTGAGTAATGTCGCGCTTGCTCATGCCGAACTGATCATTTTCCGCGACCGCCAGCATCCAGCTGTCGCGACAGGCGTGCATGCATTTTTTATCGTGGGCGTAGCGCACGGTGTTGCTCTCGGTGGCACAGGCGCCACCCAGCGTGTCGTGACGGCCACAGGTGTCGGCGACGATCTCCAGCATGACGTTGCCCTCATTGGATATGAGTTTGGTGCCGGCGGTGAGATATACGTTACCTTGTTCGCGAATGGTATCCATGGCGCTGTAGCGTTCCGCTGGATCATTGGCGTTATAAAAAAGCGTATCCGCCGCCTGATTGCCTTCGAGGTCGAGGATGCGCACGGTCTGTCCGGTCTTGACGACTTTCATAAAGTAATCGCCGGCGGGCACGACCTCGCGAAACACCGCCTGCTCAGGCTCTAACGCGCTGCGTTTAATCATGATCGCAGCCCTTGTGTCCCAGGTGATAGACACGATTGTTCTGGAAACCGCGGGCATTCTCCGGGCGCGAATTCAAACAGGCGTCGTCACCGGCCATGGCGGGTCCCTGCCGGAATTCGTACCAGATAGGTTTGCGTGGATACTCGCTGGCGGGATTCAACGGGTGCGGACAGGTGTGCAAAATCACCAAGGTGTCCATCTCGAAACGCAGTTCGACATAATCATCTGGGCGACTGTTATTCGGTACATACTGCAGGTCGCCGTCTTCGTTTACTTCCACTCTGCTGAAGAAATTCAGATTGGCGGCCATGTCGCGTTTGCCGAGTCCGTGTTTGGCCAGTTCCACCAGGAAACTGTTATAGCCGTTCTGGTGCCATTCGTTGCGATATTCCTGGTAACGGTGTTCACCCCACTTTTGGGCGACGATGGCCTTGGTGCTGTTGCCGCACACGGTCTCGTGCCAGCCGACGGTATCCGCGACGATAGAACAAAAGATTCGGCCCATATCCGAATACAGGCAGTTCCCGGTAGTGAGTTTGAAGGTGTGTTGGCATTTCAATGTATCCGGTGCGTTATAGCGCTCCAGCAGATTGGCCGGGTTGTAAAACAGCATACCGACATTAGCACCACCTTCGATGTCGACCAGACGCAGGGATGTCCCGCGACGTAAATGCAATGACCAGTGACAGCCGCCGGGTAGCAGGTCGGTATACAGCAGTTCGCTTTCGCTCATGGGCTTGTCCTCCTACGCAAGCGCGGCTTGTGGTTTGAGTGAGGCATCGATCTCGTTAAAGGTCGCACGGTCGGTATGGCCCACGGGAATATCATACGTGATCGTAGCGCCATAGGCCGACGGGGCCTGCGGATCAAGGCGCACCTTGTCGAATACCCACAGGCGTGTGCCCAGATAAAATCCTTCCTTGAGGTCATGCGTGATCATGAAAATCGTGACGTGAGTCTTCTGCCAGATGTCCAGGATCAACTGGTGCATGTCAGCGCGAATGCCGGGGTCGAGTGCGCCAAAGGGTTCGTCCAGTAACAGGACCTTAGGTTGTTTCATCAGCGCCTGTGCAATCGCCAGACGTTGCTGCATGCCGCCGGAGAGTTCGTGCGGATACTTATTATATGCATGTTCCAGCCCGACCAGTTGCAGCATGGCGCGGGCCTCCTGCAGGGCGGCCTGCCGTGCCGTGCCGAACAACTTACCGAGGAGGCGCGCACCTTCGAATTCGCGCGCAAGGATGACATTCTGCAAGGCAGTGAGGTGGGGAAACACCGAGTATTTTTGAAATACGATGCCACGGTCTGCACCCGGTTCATCGGGGATCGGGGTGCCGTTGAGGAGGATCCGGCCACGCGAGGGCGCCTCGGTGCCCAGCAGCATTTTCAGAAACGTGGTCTTGCCGCAACCGGACGTGCCGACGATGGTAATGAATTCACCTTCATTGACCTTGGCGTTGACGCGTTCCAGCACCACGGCCTCAGCATAATGTTTCCAGACATTATTGACCTCGATGAAACTCATCAGGTCCCCCGACTCTGGGCATGGAACCAGGGAAATGCACGTACGGAAATTTTGCGCAGGACCCAGTCGGTAACGAAAGCGAGCAAGGTGATCCACACCACGTAGGGCAGGATGATATCCATCGACAGGTAACGACGGACCAGGAAGATGCGATAGCCCAGTCCATCCTGTGCGGCAATCGCCTCGGCGGCGATCAAAAACAACCAGGCCGCACCAAGAGACAGGCGCATGCCTTCAATCAGTCGCGGCAGAATTTGCGGCAGCAGGACGCGCAACACCACCAGCCAGGTGGAGGCGCCGAGGGTCTGCGCCTTGATCAATTGTTCGTGTGGCAACTCCAGGGTTTTGGCCTGCAGGTCACGAATCAGAAACGGGGTAATGCCGATGACAATCAACATTACCTTGGAGAGTTCATCCAGCCCGAACACGATAAACAGGATCGGCAGGATCGCCATGGGCGGAATCAGGGAAAGCACGGTGATATAAGGTGACAGGTTGGCGCGCACCATCGGGATGGCACCGTTCACGAGACCCAGGATCAGTCCCGCCAGCGCGGCGATGCCGACACCGGTAAACAGGCGTTTTAAACTTGCCAGGGTATCGACCCAGAACAGGTATTCGCCGGTACGCACACTGGGTTCGAAGGCCAGGGTGTGAATCGCATGAACGAAACTGCTCAGCGCCGGCATCAGTTTGTCGTTGGGATTCACGTTCAGGCGTGCATCCGAGACCCAGACATATATGATCAGTGTGAGCACAAAAGGCAGGGCGCCTAGGGCCAGTTTGCCGGCCGTGCTGGGTTGGATGTTTAGCAATCGTCTCATGCGGTTACTTGGTTAAGCGTTGTGTATCTCAGCATTTAAAAAGTCACTGGATACCGGATAAACGCTTCGCGTTTTCCGGTATGACGAGACATTTTTAGTTTCGTCATGCCGGGCCTGACCCGGCATCCAGTGTCTTTATCAGTTTATAGTTTACCTTCCGCTGCCATTTTCATGTAAGTCGGATCAAAGCGCAGTTTGATGTTTTTCGGATCGCCGTAGACGCCGGACGGGGTTTCGACGCCGATGAACTTGGCATCCGGTGCGCCGGTCCCCAGCAGGCCGTGTTTGAAGCTGAATTCCGCGACATATTGCATGGTCTGCTTGAGCTTCGGACTATCGGTGAATTTTACTGCATCGGCCGGTTTGTAAAACATCGCCGTTGTCTTCAGCTGTGCATCAAAGCCGGCCAGATCGGTGCCGGAGTCCTTGCCCATGGCGGTACGGATCTCCTTGGCCTTGGCGGAGTCGCCTTGCATCTTCTTCATGATTTCATACCAGGCACCGGTCAGGGCCTTGCCGAGTTTCGGATTTTCCTTGAGGGTCTTGGTATTGACTACCATGAGGTCGATGATCTCGCCCGGGATCTGACTGGAATTGAAGACTTCGTAGCTGTTCGGTGTTTTCAGGATCGTCCCGAGCAGCGGATTCCAGGTAACCACGGCGGTGACGCTATCGGAACCGTAGACACCGACGATATCGGCATCCGACGTATTCACTGTGGTGACGTCCTTCTCGCTCATGCCGATACTCTCCAGGCCGCGTGCTAATAAATAGTGTGACACGCTCAGCTCCACCAGATTGACCTTCTGGCCCTTGATGTCCTTGAGCTCCTTCTTGCCCTTTAACACGATGCCGTCGTTACCGTTGGAGAAGTCACCCACGATCAGGGCGGTGGAATCGACATTGCCGGCGGCGGGAATGGTCAGGGCATCCATGTTGGTCATGGCGCAGCCGTCAAACTTGCCGGCGGTGTATTGATTGATGGACTCGATGTAGTCGTTGATTTGCACGACGTCGATATCGATGCCGTATTTTTTCGCCCACTTCTTGACGATGCCGGCATTGGCGGCGTAATCCCAGGGCATCCAGCCGACATAGATGGACCAGGCGATCTTGAAGTGGTCTTTGGCAAACACGGCATTGGAGAACAATGCCAGAACGAGGAGAAGCGGAAGTGCTAAGCGTTTTTTCATGATGGTTACTCCAAAGGGGCTACACGCAAAGTTTTCGCACAGGGGAATCAACGGCCGTCACGCTGTTGAATCTCCCGGGCTTTTATCCCGCCGTGTAACCTGTCGCCGGAAGTAACCCAAAGCGCGTCAGGTCGATCGCTCTCGGACCAGTCACTCTTGCGAGCCGGAACCCTAGCCATCCATTGTCTGCATTGATACTCGGCCCAGTAGTGCGCCGATGACTCCGAATTGTGCTCCATGCACTATATTGCACAGAGTATGCCATCTGAAAAATCAATTGCTTAGCATGGGATACGCCGGTTTCGGGAGCGGAATTAGTGCAGCCTGGGTAGGCAATGCACGCAAAAAGTGCGGCATGACCAACAGTCTGCACTATATAAATAGATAAAACCGCTGCGGTGACACAAGTTGGCACAGTGGTTAACCTGGATTGAACTACACTTCTTGGGAGGTTTAGCAGGACTGACGCAGTTGTTTTGAAAAGGAGATTCCCCGTGTTTTCCTTCGCGAAGAAACCGACGTATTCCCCGCCGGGCAAGACCGTAAAATCGCTTGCAGCGGCAAAACACTGCAAGGACGACCCGCAAGCCGGTTCCAACCAACGTTTGCAGCAGACACTGGGGAATCAGGCGGTACAACGCCTGTCGGCAACAAGCCAGCGCGGCGCGGCACCGAGCGTCGCATCATCAATTCCCTTCAAGACGAGCGGTACGGCAGGTGGGCTGGCCGGCTTGACGCTGGATGTGACGTTCTCGGTGACCAGCACCCCGGCCGATTCACTGCAGGCGATTCAAACCTTCATGGGCACGCGGCGTACGGATGGTGTGCAGGTTGGCACCTATAGCTGGAGGTGGCATGGCAAAACCTGGGATGCCTTTGTCGACGGTGGTAAGAACTCACCGTATGTCACCATGGGCGGAAATACGCCGGCGCATCCGACCAATCCGTATTATCTGACCCCCGGTGAAGTTGCCAGCCAGGTGGTCTTCAGCACCGATCATGGCACGATTCGCATCTTTGACCGGCCCGGTGCGGTGGCGTTACACGATGAAGCGTATTTCGAGACCGCGGTTGTCGCGGTCAACTATCGCGGTACCGGCAAGGATAGAATCCTCAAGGCCTTTAAATGGGGCTGGACCGGTAAAGGGACCAGGTCGGTCATCGGCAAGGGTACCAAGATTGCCGGCGCCCCCTCCGGGATCCTGGTGCGCAACAGCGTCAGTCCCGAATTTCGTAATATCGTGCGGCACGATTATCCCAAATACAGTTACACCTAGGACAGCGAATGCAGGCGAACAGTCAGGATGACATTCCAGATGTGCTGACAACCGGCCTGCCGATCAGCTGGCAGGACTTTCGCGCCATGGTGGCGGACTATTTGCAACGGATGCAGACCGACGCGGCCTTGACGGTGGAAGACTACCTGACACTGGTCCGACTATGGAACACGATCGATCTACGCCGTCTCTCCCGGCAGGACAGTCTGTATCACGATTTTGCCAAAGCGTTTTATCCCGCCTACGCCGAACGCATCGTCAAACACTTGCACGCGATCCCCAGCAAGGGCATGGCCTTGTACTCCAGGGAATACGACATCTATCTCGGCGGCAAACCCCATGCGAACAGTCAATACCGGCTGGAAGGCGCGCCGATTTAGCCTGCATTGATAATTCCTGTCCTGATTGATTCCTTAAAACACGTCACATCAATTTCGCCAGCGCGGTGATCGATTTTCTGGCCTGCTCGCCATCCACCGCACCGCAGCTCAGACGAATATGATGGCGATACTGGCCCTGCGCCGAGAACAACACGCCTGGCGTAATCGCGATCTTTTTCTCCAGCGCCTTCCGATATAAGTCGAGGCAGTCCACGGCGGGCGGCAATTCCACCCAGAGTAAGAACCCGCCTTGTGGATTGCTGATGCGCGTGCCTTTGGGAAAGGCATCCGCAAGCCAATGCCGGAATTGTTCCATCCGTTGCCGGTATATGCGCGCGGCGTGACGCACGCCACGGCGATAGCCGCCCTTCGCCAGAAACTCCGCCAGTGTCTGCTGCGGATGCGTGGCGGTGCAGATGTTATCGAGGAATTTCTGATAGGCCACCTGTTCCTGATAGCGGCCCGCAAGGATCCAGCCGATGCGCAGGCCTGGCGAAACGGTTTTTGAAAAGGAAGAGCAATACAAGACGTTGCCGTGAGGGTCGAAGGCCTTCGCCGCCTTGGGCCGGCGTGGCTCGTAACTCAGCGCGCCATAGACATCGTCCTCGATCAGGGGAACCCGATGTCTGGCGAGCAGGGCCACCACGTCCTGTTTGTGCACATCCGGCATGCTCGACCCGAGCGGATTGTTAAACGTGGGCATCAACATACAGGCGGCGATCTTGCGTTGTGCCAGGGTTTTTTTAAGTGCCTGTATGTCGATGCCGGTGCGGGCATGGGTCGGAATCTCCAGCGCCTTCATGCCCAGGGATTCGATGACCTGTAACACGCCAAAGTATGTCGGTGATTCGATCGCAATGGTGTCGCCGTTTTTGGCGATAGCGCGTAACGCCAGTCCCAGTGCCTCCAGGCAACCATTGGTCACGATGATGTCATCCGGCGAGCAACGCACGCCGCTATCGCGCATCAGGCGTGCGATCTGTTTGCGCAGTTCAAGATTGCCCTGCGATTGTTCGTAGCTGGCGGGTGCCTGGAGTTTGCGCCGTGCGATACCTGCGAGGGTGCGCGACAGGGCACCCAGCGGTAATAGCGCCGGTTCCGGTACCGCGGCGCCGAGGCGGATCAGACCGGGCAGGCGTGACTCATTCACCAGGGACATGGCGAGGTGGCCGACGTTGACGTCCGTGGGAGAGGACTTCGGCCGTGTCAGCGTGGGTTCTTCCGTGTCTTCTGTCGGTCTGGCCGTGACGTAGTAGCCGGATTTGGGCCGCGCCGCGATCAGTCCGGTCTGTTCCAGGTGTTGATAGGCCTGGATCGCCGTGGCCATGCTTACGGCATATTGCTCGCTGAGCTGGCGCAGGGATGGCAGGCGTTCATCCTTGCTAAACAGGCCTTGCGCAATGGCCTTGCTCAGGTCGGCGGCGAGTTGTTCATACAAAAACTGTTCGGGGGTGGCGGACATCGTCTGTCTCGATCTGTACTGGTCTAATTAATCATAGTCTGTATCTGTTATGCAGACCAGCAATTGCCTATGGTGAAGCCAGAAACAATAAAGGAGAAAGGCACGTGTCACTATGTTGGCTGGACGGGACCATTGTTCCCGGCGAAGAGGCCAGGGTTTCGGTCTTCGATCATGGTTTGTTATACGGCGATGGCGTGTTTGAAGGCATCCGCTTTTATCAGCGCCAGCCGTTTCGGCTGCAGGCGCATCTACAACGTCTACAGCAGTCGGCTCGGGCGATAAAACTGACCTTGCCGTACACGCTGGGCGAACTGGCGACGGCGATTCACGACCTGATTCAGGCGTATGCGCAGCCCGATGGCTATTTACGTCTGGTGATTACGCGTGGCAAGGGGACCCTGGGCGTTAATCCCAATTCATGCCGCCGGGCAACGACGTTTATTATCGCGGATAGCTTGACCGCGGTGGAGCCCCGGGTAAGACAACGCGGCGCAAGCCTGATCATTGCCGCGACCCGGCGCCTGTCGCCGGATGGACTGGATCCGCGGGTGAAGTCGCTTAATTATCTCAATCATGTACTGGCGCGGATCGAGGCGAATCACGCCAAAGCCGATGAAGCGATCCTGCTGAATGCACAGGGCCATGTGAGCGAAGGGACGACCGACAATGTGTTTATTGTGCGTGACGGTAGCCTGTTGACGCCACCGGTGACGGACGGTGCGCTGGATGGCGTGACGCGCAGTGTGATCATGGCCCTGGCCAAAGCACAAGGCATAGCGTCAGCAGAAACCACTTTGTCAGCATACGACTTGTATACAGCGGACGAATGTTTTCTCACCGGCACGGCAATGGAATTGATCCCGGTACGCGAGATTGACGGACGCGAATTGAGCGCATGTCCCGGACCGGTGTTTCAACTGCTGCAGGCGGCGTTTATGAACAGGATCCAGGACGAAGTGAGGTACGCAGTACTGGAGCGGGCGGCGTCATAGGCGATACTATTCAATATGCTTAAAAGGGAAAAATAACGATGGACAAGTTCACCCTGGTCATTGGTAACAAAAACTATTCGTCCTGGTCGCTGCGGCCATGGTTGTTGATGAAGCAATTTGGTATTTCTTTCGAGGAGATCCGCATTCCGCTGTATCAGGCGGAGACAAAAGCGGCCATCCAGAAATATTCGCCTTCCGGTCTGGTGCCGGCCCTGATACACGGCGATATCACCGTGTGGGATTCCCTGGCCATTTGCGAATATCTGCAGGACCTGTATCCGTCACTGGTCATGTGGCCACGCGAGCGGGCGGCGAGGGCGATTGCGCGTTCGGCAGCCGCGGAGATGCATTCAGGATTTGCCGCGGTGCGTACACACATGCCAATGAACTGTAAAAAGTCATTTCCGGGAAAAGGTCTGAACGCGGAGACCGAACCGCAGGTTGCGCGCATTACCCAGCTCTGGCGCGAGTGCCGGGCGAAATATGGTAAAGGCGGAGCGATGCTGTTCGGCGATTTTTCCATTGCCGATGCCATGTATGCACCCGTCGCGATTCGCTTTACAACTTATCAGGTCAAACTGGATGCGGTGTGTCAGGACTATGTGTCTTCGTTACTGGCACTACCGGTGATGCAGGAATGGTTTGCCGCCGCGCGTGCAGAGACCGAAGTGTTATCCGCGTTTGAGCCTTATACGCAGTAAATGCAGATTGAAACACGGGCCCTTCATACGATGAAGGGCCCGGAAAGTCTCTTTACCGAACTGATGAATCAGCGTACTGCCATGCCTTGCGCATAGATTGCCAGACCGGCATCCACGGTGCCCAATGCCGTCAGGCTGCCATCATTTTCCACGCGGAACATGTCCACGCCACCGGCCACAGGGTCTACGGCATAGGCGAATCTGCCATGGCGACTCATGTCCACATCCAGCGGTGCGTTACCGGCGCCGGCAGTGCCATTCAACAGCGTAACTTCGCCAGTGCGGGCACGGACGTGAAAGGCGGAGAGAGAATTGGTGCCGGGATTGGTGGTGACGATGTCACCGCGACGATTGACGACGATCCAGCAGGTCGCGATCTGGCCGTTGGGAATCGAGGCGCTGATGACTTGCAGGCTGCCGTCGCCGTTAATGTCGTAAGACGATACGGCGTTGGCGCCGGCCTCAACCACCAGCAGGTGACCCTTGCGATCAAAATCGACACCGAAGGGCACGGCACCTGAAGATGGCGTCACAACCGGTGAGTCAGAGGGCAAGCCGTTTTTGCCGACGCGATAGACCAGCAGGCGATTGTTCGCCTTGTCGGTGATGGCCAGGAACTTGCCGTCCGGATCAAAGGCCACCTGGCCGTACGAACCGGCATCCAGCATGCGAGTGGAGTGGGGTACCGCGTGCAGGCGGCCTTTGCGATCCAGCCGGAAACCGGTGATGTTGGCCGGGGCGCCGTTATTCAGCACATACACCATGTTGGCGTCAGCGGTCACACTTACCGGGAAACTGCCACCGCTACCGATGCGGTCACTTAAGCTAATGCTGTCACCGTCAACCCGAAATACTGAAATGTCATTGCTACCGGCATTCACTGCCAGCAACAATTGTTCGCGGTCATTGCCGTAACGGTGTTTCCAGCCGTGACGTATATCGTCCGCATCCACCAGGATCAGCGAGCCCTGTGAGGCCAGTGGATCGATGTTGCCACCGGAGCCTTTGCCCCCGGTGGAAATCGTGTCTACCTTTGTTAACAGTCCTGTGTCATCGCGACTGAAGACCACGATCTGGTTGTCGTCGGTCGCGTTGGTCATGGTATAGGCGCCGCCTGCATAGGCGCTGGTGCCAATAACGCTCAGCAGCAGGATAGCCGTGTAAAACAAAACTCCTTTGCGGTTCATAGCTTGTCTCCTTATGGTGACTACAAATTGAATGGGTAACTTTTGCGTGAGGAAAGGCGCACCGTTGTGCGCAGTTTTCCCGCAGCACTACAACAAACGAACAGTTAATGTATTTTTCTTCGTGGATAACTTCACATAGAAGCGGACACGCGGTCCTCACGAAAGGATCACGTTTGTTTCACGCAAGGAGCTAGATAATGTAGGGAAAATAGCGAGTTATTTCTGAATTGTATTGTTGGCTTGTTTTGATGTTGATTCAGTAAGCCATATAAGAGGATTGAAAAGATTGCAGCGGCCTCTCACCTGCTGAACGCATAGCAAGTGAGAGTCGCCGGCTAGTCAATTGCGCGAGAGCGTTGTTGGGGATTACGCTTCGCGGACCTGGTTTGCAGATTGAACCACGATGTTGCCCAGGCGATTCACCGCGCTGACCAGCGCCTTGATCGAGGCGGTGACGATGTTCGCATCGACGCCCGCGCCGTAACACTCGACGCCACTGCCCGGCACCGTCAGTTCGATGAAGGCGCAGGCCTGCGCATCCCCCGCGTCCTGGCTGGCGTTGATCGAGCGCTCCTCGAAGCTGCGTACCTGTACCGAGACGCCGATACCTTGCAAGGCATGCACGGCGGCATCGATGGGCCCGTTGCCTTCACCCTTGAGCAGATGTGACACACCGTTCACGTCAACGCTCACACGGATGCCCTGGGCATGACCATGTTCGAACAGGTGGTGTTCGATGTAACGCACCGGTTGCACGCTGTCGAGATAGGTTTGCGAGAATAACTGCCAGATATCCGCGGCCGTCATTTCACCGCCATGCTGATCGGTATGTTGTTGCACGACACCGGAGAACTCCACTTGCAGGCGCCGCGGCATCACCACGCCGTATTCGGCCTCCATCAGGTAGGCGATACCGCCCTTGCCGGATTGACTGTTGATGCGAATCACCGAGTCATAACTGCGGCCAATGTCGGTGGGATCGATGGGCAGGTAAGGCACGTTCCAGACGGCATCGGCCTGCTGTGCGGCAAAACCTTTTTTGATCGCGTCCTGATGTGAGCCGGAGAAGGCCGTAAACACCAGGTCGCCGACGTAGGGATGGCGCGGATGGATCGGCAACTGATTGCAATGTTCGACGGTACGCGCGATACCGTTGATGTCGGAAAAGTCGAGCCCCGGTGCCACGCCCTGGGTGTACAGGTTCAAGGCAAGGGTCACGATATCGACATTACCCGTGCGTTCGCCATTGCCGAACAGGCAACCCTCGACGCGATCGGCGCCTGCCATCAATCCCAGTTCAGCGGATGCCACGGCGGTGCCGCGATCGTTATGCGGATGCAAACTCAGGATGATGCTGTCGCGGCGCGCAAGATGACGGTGCATCCATTCGATCTGATCGGCATACACGTTGGGCGTGGCAACCTCGACCGTGGTCGGCAGATTGATAATGACCTTGTTGTCCGGCGTCGCGCCCCATGCGGCGGTCACCGCATCACAGATCGCTTTGGCGAAATCCAGTTCGGTGGCGGAAAACGTCTCCGGACTGTATTCCAGCACCCACTCGGTCTCGGGCTGTTCGGCGGCCAGTTGTTTGATCAATTGCACCGACGATACCGCCATGGCCACCACTTCGTCCTTGCTCATTTTGAACACGACGTCGCGAAAGGTTTTTGACGTGGCGTTATACACGTGCACGATGGCCCGGCGTGCGCCGCGCACGGATTCCATGGTACGGCGAATGAGATGTTCGCGGGCCTGGGTCAGGACCTCGATGGTCACATCGTCGGGGATGTGGTTGCCTTCGATAAGCTGGCGCACGAAATTGAAGTCGGTCTGCGAGGCGGACGGGAAGGCCACCTCGATCTCCTTGAAGCCGATGTCGCACAGCGTCCTGAACATCCGCATTTTCCGCTCGCTGTTCATGGGCTCGAACAGCGCCTGGTTGCCGTCACGCAGGTCGGTACTCATCCAGATCGGCGGCGCCGTCAGGGTCCGGTTCGGCCATTGCCGAGCGGTCATAGGTACGGGCGGGAAGGGACGGTATTTCTGGCTGGGCTGTTTCAACATCGCGGCGGTTCCTTATGAGTCATGCCATGGGTGCGTACTAATCCTAGGCAAAACCCCGCGCTATTTGTTTGCGAATTATGGCCGGAATGGGAGTAAAAATAGAATAAAATTGCAATATTATTAATATATAAGCAATAATATATAAATACATACCCATATAAGAGCAATACCATGGAACTCGACCGCTATGACCGTCAGATCCTGCGTATCCTGCAGGAAGAGGCACGCATCAGCAACCAGGAGCTGGCGGACCGCATTGGTCTGTCACCTTCGCCCTGCCTGCGCCGGGTCCAGGCCATCGAAAAGGCCGGTCTGATCACCGGCTATCGCGCACTGGTCGATGCCAAGGCCCTGGGGTTGTCCTTAACGGCCCTGATCCAGATCTCCATGGACCAGCATACGCCCGAACGCTTTGAAAACTTCGAGGCCAAGATTAAATCGATTCCCGAGGTGATGGAGTGTCTCCTGATCACCGGCCAGGATGCGGATTACTTATTGAAAGTCGTGGTCAAAGACATGGACGCGTATCAGGAACTGTTGCTCAATCGGATTACGCGCATTGCCGGAGTGACCGGTGTACATTCCAGTTTTGTGTTGCGTCGGGTGGTTGATAAGACCATGGTGCCGATCGAGTCATAGTGTGTCCGGCTTAACGAGGTAAGTTTATGGATTCAAAGAAGGAGAATGGGATGTTCATGACCTGGACGATGCTGGTACGGGCCAGTGTTATTCTGTTGCTTGCACTGAATCTAGCAGCCTGTAACCAGGGTGAAGGAGGCGGAGGTGGCACGGGTTTCCAATCAATCTATGTCGACGCCACCCTTGGCAATGACACGACGGGTAACGGCACACAGACACTGCCATATCAAACACTGGCGAAGCTTGCCACGCTGACATACAGCGTGCCGACGACCATATATCTCAAGCGTGGCGAGGTCTGGCACGAGTCTTTGTTGATTCCTGCTTCGAAGATTACGGTGGATGCCTATAGCACAGGAGCCTTCCCGCAAATTAACGGATCACGCCAGATTTTTACCTGGAGTCCTGTATTAACAAACATCTATAGCGCAGTCGTGATACTGAATACAGGCGAGGCACTGGGAAATTTGTCGGAGAACGGCACGATGATGACCTTTGTGCCATGGAATACGAATATTGCGACGACCTTCGCAAGTGCACCCTTCGGTTCTTATTCTTATGACTTCAACCTGGATACCTTGTATATCAAAAAGGCAACGTCACCGACCGGGTTCACCTACCTGGCCAGTGTTAAGCTGTATGGTATCCAGGCTTCAGGGCTTTCCGATATCTCGATCAAGAATGTAGATGTCACACGGAGTAGCCTGCATGGCATCGAGTTCAAAAACTGTGTGCGCTGTAATGTCACAAACGTCACCCTGGAGAATATCGGCGGTGCGGTGATTGGTGCGAATACCTCGGCGCCGCCGGATTATCTCTATGCCGGCAACGCAATCGATTACAGTAACAACTCAACCGACGGCCAGGTCAGTAGTGTCACCATCACAGATATCTTCGATAGCTGTCTGGCGGTGGAGACCTATACGAGCAACAGTACGGCAGCATCAATATCCATGGATAACGCCCTCATATCGAAATGCGGTTTTGCCGGCGTCGAACTTTCGGTACTCAGCAATGGCGGCACAAATATCAATAGCGCAATTAACAATGTGACTGTCTCGAATACCGCCGTCATCAGTGCCGGTAAGGGCTGGAGCGGAAATCGTTATGGTACGACCGGTCATGGCATGCGTATCGTTGCCGATCAAAACGCCGGGACCATGTCGGGTATCAGCGTGCAGACCTTCACCGCGAGTGATTCCGCCGGTGACGGCATCTATATTGGTGGCGAAGTGGGGACAGTTAATCTGCACCGAATTAATTCGCACAACAATGCCGGACGTGGCATCAACGTGCTCGATGCCAATGCGACGACGCTTGGACTCAAACTCAGTTCTTCCCTGATCTATAACAATACCGGGAATGGTGTTGCATATAACGCACCGCAGGGTGTTGGCCTACAGATCTATCACAACACCTTTTATAACAACGGCACGATCAATCTCGCCATCTATAACCAGGCCAATCTGGCGGATATCCGCAATAATGCGTTTTATAGCAGTTCAGCCATGGCCCATCTGTATTCCGCAGCCGCACTCAGCAATCCGACGGTGGACCACAATTGTTATAACAATGTGACCAATATGTTTGGCTATAACGGTATGACTTATTCATCGGTTAGCGCATTCAATACCGCGACAGGCTTTGAGGCTAACGGGATAGGGGGTGCGGTTGGACTGGCAAACCCCGCAAGTGGCATCTTTACTTTGCTGAGCACATCCGATTGTATCGGGCGCGGTGATAGCACGGACGGCATTACCGAAGATTATACCGGCGGGGCATTTTCCTCACCGCCCTCCAGTGGTGCTTACGAGTATCCTTAAGAGCTGACGATGCCGGAAACACAAACACAACGCTGGAATCCTCAACAGTACGCAGCACAGGGCCGGTTTGTCTCCGACCTGGGCATGCTGGTGATGTGCCTGGATGCCCAGGTCATGGACGATAACACATTATCTCGTTGTGATATCCAGGGCGACTGGTATGCGGACTACGTGCGGTTACGTTTTTCCGCGACGAAGCCCGCTACGGCAGTCTGACAAGGCGATATCTGGCAATCTTATTTCGCTTCTTCCTTTGGTGTCGATTCATCATATTTGCCTCGACCCCAACAACTCCACATACCCGCGCGAAAGTTTTCGCGTTCTTCGGGCGCCATCTCCTGCCAGCGTTGTTCCATGTGTCTGCGCCAGTGGCCGCGAATATTCGGCTGGCCACGAAACAGTATGCGGCTGAGAATTAACAGGCCGATTGCCTGCAGATAGTGAATTTTCGTCAGGCCAAATACGGCTGGGGCGAGCCAGTTCCATAGGAGCATGACCACGAGGCTGGCAAGCGCGATACCCACGATTGCCAAAAGCGCAAACCTGAACCAGTTTCTTTTTCTGAATCTACCGTGCATTGCGTGTCTCCTTATTTCATAACGAATTCATCGTGGATTGCCTGCAAGCGTTGACGCAGGTGCAAGACAGCATAACGTTTGCGTGCCAGCAGGGTATTGATACTCAGTCCATTCTGCTCCGATATTTCCTTGAAGCTGCGTCCTTCCAGTTCATGGGCGATAAACACATCGCGTTGTTCTTCCGGTAATTCGTTTAGCGCGGCATACAATTCGTTCATGACCACCGTGCGCGCATACGCGGCCTCAGGGCCGGCGTCCGGCGATGGTAGAAGGTCTTCGAGCATTATCAGTGATGCTTCATCTTCAACAGCGACAGGTTCAGACAAAGAATGATCGGGTTTCTTTTTGCGGAAACGGTCGATAATGCGATTGCGTGCCACCCGGAACAACCAGGCGCCGACCTGTTCGATGGGTTGAGGTAAGCGATATGCCTCTACCAGTTCATAAAACACATCCTGGAGAATATCTTCCGCGTCACCGGGTTCGGGTACTTGCTGGCGAATATAATTGAGCAGGCGACTGCGTTCACGAACGACGGTCTCGGCGAGTCTTTTATTGTCCTCGGTCATGTTCGTAGCATGTGCCAGCAGGGTGTCCATACGAGTGAAGACGAATGAGGCCGGAAAATATTGTAACCAGGTATCCATAATTGGCTTGGTAAATACGTTATGCTAGCGAATATGCCGAAATTCAATGACCTGCAGATTATCCGTTCCTGGCAAAAGAATGTACGTCCCTGGGTGAAGGCGATACAGCAGGGGGAAATCGAATCCCGGGTAACCATCACCAACAAGGCGATTGTGGATGCCGTTTTGCAGTATGGGCCAAAGACGGTGCTGGATATCGGTTGCGGTGAGGGCTGGCTGGTGCGGGAGCTGACACAACATGGGGTCGCTGCACTGGGTATCGACGTGGTTGAGGAATTTATCGATATCGCCAATCAAGGTGGTTATGGTCGCTTTCTCACCCTGGCGTATGAAGATATCTCCGCAGACAATATCAAGGAGACCTTTGATGTGGTGGCATGTAATTTTTCTTTGCTCGGCAAAGAATCGGTGGAGCACGTATTTCAACAAGTGCCGTCATTATTGAATAGGGGGGGCGCATTCATTGTGCAGACCTTGCATCCCGTCGCGGTCTGCGGCGATCAGGCATATGCAGATGGTTGGCGGGAGGGCAGTTGGGCTGGGTTCAGCGATCAATTCACTGAACCGGCACCGTGGTATTTTAGAACCATCGAAAGCTGGAAAAATCTGTTTATGGATAATGGGATGAGACTTGTTGATATCAGAGAATCACTAAACCTGGAAACCCAGCTTCGAGCTTCGATCATATTTATCGCAGAAGAAACTGTTTAGTCTGATAAGCTTGTGCAGTCAATTGGATCTGGAATCACGTAACCCGTTGCCTATGCAGCCAAAGTGGCATAGTATAAATTTTCTACTATGCTCTGGTACTAAGTCGGGGGGGCAAAGTCCCATGCCGCTTGAAGGATTAATTATAGATGCCGGTAAAATAGGGTGCCACTATTGTCGCGAACTCTGGCAGTATTGGAAAGTGGTCGTGTTGGACGGGGACGTTGTTTGCCTTGCCGAGGTACTCACCTTTGACACTTCCAGATCGTACGGAACAATGCACAAGCAGACGGAGTTATCCCTCATCACCGTGCTGAGTCAGCAACGCAAGACCAATCTGAAAGAGTGTGTCAGTTTGTCCCGTCAGAATATGCATCGTAGAGCCGTCTATGACACATTGTTTCACCAGGGCACAGGTCAAAATTAATGGCCGATCAGCGAATAACTATCTATACCCCCGACTCGCAGCTCACTAGTCCGCTCAAGATGTTGCGCGAAATGCTGCGCGATCTGATTGTCAGCCGTGAACTTGCATGGCGGCTGACGGTTCGCGATCTTAGCGCACAATATCGGCAAACATTCCTTGGGTTTCTCTGGGCCATCATTTTACCATTGGCCAATACCCTGGTCTGGATTTTCCTAAGCTACAGCGGGATAGTGAATGTCAGCAAGACATCACTTCCTTATCCGATTTATGTTTTTACTGGGACTATGCTGTGGGCAATCCTTATGGACGCGGTAAATGCCCCCTTGCAGATGGTTACCGCATCCAAAAGCATGCTGGCGAAAATCAATTTTCCGCGTGAGGCGCTGGTGGTCGCGGGAATATATCAGACATCAGTGAATGCGCTGATCAAGATCGTACTCTTATTAATCGCCCTGGCGGTAATGGGGATTCACCCCAGCTGGAGTTTGCTTTTGTTACCGATAGGCATAATTTCTCTAATCATGACAGGAACCGTCCTCGGGCTGATGCTGACGCCGGTTGGCCTTCTTTATACCGATGTAGGTAAGGCCATTCCGTTATTGATGCAATTTCTGATGTACTTGACCCCGGTAGTTTTCGCGATGCCTGAAACAGGCTTGCCCGCCAAGGTGTACCAGCTTAATCCGCTATCACCGCTTATCCTTACCTCGCGTGATTGGTTGACCGGGCTCTTGCCGGAATATTTGAGTTACTTTTTGATCGTAAATGCGGTCGCAATGCTATTGCTATTAATGTTCTGGATTGTCTTCCGCTTGGCCATGCCCATTCTGATAGAACGGATGGGCAACTGAAATGGGAGAGACGCTAATAAAAGTGGAAGGGCTGTCCAAAAAATTTTGCCGCAGCCTGAAAAAATCCATGTGGTATGGCATGAAGGACATCGGAAGCGAGCTGCTGGGCAGACGTCATGGCGCAGATGGTGTGTTGCGACAGGACGAGTTCTGGGCGGTAAAGGATATCAACTTTGAACTCAAGCGTGGTGAATGCCTGGGACTGATAGGGCATAACGGTGCAGGCAAAACTACTTTGTTGCGCATGCTGAATGGCTTAATCAAGCCCGATCAGGGGCGTATCGAAATGCGCGGCAAAGTGGGCGCACTTATTGCGCTGGGTGCCGGATTCAATCCGATATTGACCGGACGCGAAAATATCTATGTAAATGCCGCGTTATTGGGTATGAACAAGCAATATGTTGATAATAAGATTGACGAGATCATCGATTTTGCCGAAATTCGCGATTCCATCGATGCGCCTGTGCAGTCCTACAGCTCCGGTATGAACGTGCGCCTGGGTTTTGCCATTGCTGCTGTTCTGATCGAACCAGACATACTTATTGTAGATGAGGTGCTTGCCGTAGGAGACGCGGGGTTTGTTCTAAAGTGTCTGAATTGGATTGATAACGTTCTTGAAAATACAGCACTGATATTTGTTTCTCACAGTATGCCAATGGTTTCGAGAATCTGCTCCAGCATTATGTTGATAGACAAGGGCAGGGTAGATTATCTTGGGCAGGATGTGGGTACAGGTATCGAACGTTATTTTGGGTCATTTGAAGATGGCGAAGCTGAGGTCACGTTTAATATAAACGATTCCTGCAGACTATTGGAGGTGAGTATATTGGGTGCTGGTTTGGAAAGAATTCCCTCGATAAAGCGCCTAGCCAACCTGGATGTTAAATTCGTTTTTGAAGTAGATACGCGTATACAGAACCCAGTGATTTCCTTATTCATATTGGATAGCGAACGGAGACCCATTGCAGTATGTATAAATTCAGAACTCGGAGAAAACAGTAGCACTACAACGACAGGCACACAAAAAAAATATGAGGTTTTCCTCAGGCTCAGCCGCATCCAGTTTGCCTCGGGAACCTACAATGTGACATTTGGGCTTTCAGAACAATTACATTCAAAACCATTATTCAGAGTGCGTAATGCGTTCAAATTTAGTGTTGTTTCCGGTAGAACGTTATGGCAGCCATTCGAACTGGAAGGGGAATGGTCAAAGAAGTTGGCAGAGGGAAGACCGTGAGTCTGAAACATGTAGCGATTATTATGGCTTTCAACGATGTGGAGATATTTCACGGGGGAAGTAGATCTGGGATTAAAAGTGGCATTTCGTATTTCGATCAGTTCTTGATGTTGGCGGAAAGCATCCGCGAAAAATGGCGGGAAAAAAACTTTACCTATCGCATTGTCGCGCTTCACTCTCAACCCTTCAACGATGCCAGGGAAGATATATTGCATCAAATGGGTGTAGATGTGATCAGGGTCGATACAGAAGCATTACCCTGGGATTGCGGGAAACAGAAACTAAAAATTCGACCAGCTGCATATATGCTGAATTTTGATTGTGATTTCAGGTTGATACTGGACGTCGATATGTTGGCCATTGCTGAGCCGAAATTCGACTTTCGCAAAGATATACAAGCGACCTATGGAGGAAATAAATACAGTCAAAGGGAGTGGAAGGCCATCTGCAATTACCTGGACTGCGAAATGCCACGATTCCCGAGCCTCATAAAAATATACAGGGGCAACTATGGGGAATGGAGTTTTCTGGAGCATTATCTATATCAAACAGGGTATGTTAAGAAAAGGATATTTCCCTATTTTAATAATGGTGCAATCCTCGTAAGGAACGACCTGGCTGAAAAGCTGGGCACCTGCTGGCTGGAATATCGGAAAAGGTACACAAAGTACATTCTGGAAAATAAGGGGCTGGACATAGACCAGGATGGGCAGGATGTCATTGGCTTGGCTATCAATCAGATTACGGACAATTGGGGGGCACTGCCACGGGGATGTAATTTTATGTTGCAGGAAAAATTCTATTTGGGACGTAGAATGATTAACCGTAGCAACGATATTGCGAGTTTGGTTCACTATATAAATCTGAGCGAAGGGAATCGCTATTACGAAATGGTAGAAAGTCGATATAGAAAAATACGAGCGAAGTATTACAAAAGCCCGGAAGCGACAAATGCATGTAATCAGTAAAAGTAAACGACAGGATCAGCAAGTCACATGTCTAATAGTTTTAAGCTCAGTATCCTATGAAATCAATTCGTGTTCCGTCAGATCTTGCGATCAATGGCGCTCCTCCTGCCTTTGAACAGCCATTGCACGTCGGCCGGCCAAATATTGGCAGCCGTGAGAGTTTCCTGAAATATGTCGAGGAAATCTTAGGCCGGCGCTGGCTGAGTAATAATGGCCCTATGGTCCAGGAGTTCGAAAAGCGCATCGCCGATTACCATGGCGTTAAACACTGCGTAGCGATGTGCAATGGCACCATCGCTCTTGAGATCGCGATACGTGCTCTGAATTTGGAAGGCGAAGTAATCGTCCCTTCCTATACTTTTATAGCCACCGCGCATGCCCTACATTGGCAACAGGTCACACCGGTATTTGCGGATATCGATCTGTTGTCCCATAACCTTGATCCAGCCGCCGTACGTCGTATGATAACACCACGCACCACTGGAATCATTGGCGTTCATCTATGGGGCCGGGGAGCTCAAGTAGATGAATTGCAGGCAATCGCAGACGAGCATGGTCTCAAACTACTGTTTGACGCAGCACATGCATTTGGTTGTTCCTACAAAGGAAAGATGATTGGGAACTTTGGCGCTTGTGAAGTCCTGAGTTTTCATGCAACTAAATTCTTCAATACTTTTGAGGGTGGCGCTGTCCTGACTAGTGATGATGATCTAGCCAAAACTATGCGACTAATGCGTAACTTTGGATTTTCTGGGTATGACAATGTTATTCATCCGGGAACTAATGGAAAGATGATAGAGATCGCTGCAGCGATGGGGCTGGTCAATTTAGAGTCTGTAGATAGTATTGTTGAGGTAAATCGTTGCAACCATCAGACATATCGGGAGGCATTATCTGTGCTGCAAGGCATTAGCGTGTTGGACTACGATGAAAATGAACATAACAACTACCAATATGTCGTGATGGAAGTGGGTGAGGACTGTCCAGTAACCCGAGATCAGCTAATTCAGGCTTTGCATTCTGAGAATATTTTGGCGCGTAAATACTTCTGGCCAGGCTGTCACAACATGAAGCCATACAGAGAACTTTACCCGAGTGCAGGACTGCAGTTACCCAATACGCAGAAGGTGGCAGACCGAGTGGTGGTGCTGCCTACAGGCACGGCTATCACAGTGGATGAGGTGGGCGTAGTCACGTCGATTATTCGTGTTCTGATAGAAGGCAGCGCATGAAGCTCGCTATTATGCAGCCATATTTTTTTCCCTATCTCGGCTATTTCCAGATGATCCATGCAGTTGATTCCTTCGTGGTATATGACGATGTCAACTATATAAAGAGAGGCTGGATCAACCGTAATAACATACTAGCACAAGGTGACAGACAACTTGTTACACTCCCTTTGCAAGGAGCCAGCCAGAACAGGTTGATCAATCAAATTAATATCGGCAATAGAAAAAATAGCCTATTGGAGGCTATCCGCCACGCATATAGTAAAGCTCCATACTTTTATGCGGTATATCCTCTTGTTCAGGATATTGTCCAGCAACAGGAAATGAATTTAGCGAAATACCTCGATTACGGCTTGCGACAAATATGCGAATATTTCGGTCTTTATCCGACGTGGCACATTTCATCCGCGCTGAAAAAAAACAACGACTTGCGAGGGCAGGAAAAGATACTCGCAATATGCGAGGGGCTCGGAGCTACACATTATATCAATGCGCCGGGCGGCAGACAGCTTTATGACAAGGAAGAATTTGTAAATCGAGGTATACGTCTCTCTTTTATCGAGTCTAAAAGAACGGTGACATATCGTCAGTTTAGTCAGAATTTTGTTCCTGATCTATCCATCATTGACGTAATGATGTTCAATAACAAAGAACAATGTGCGGCACTGCTGAAGGAGTATGATCTTGACTAACTTAAGAACATCCGATTTCCGCAGGAACGACTTGCTTGAAACCTTACTCTCACAATTGAACAGCGATTTGATTCCGGCTGAAAGTCAGCTTGTTTTGCACCAACAAGAAACAGAGCACGTGAAGTTCCCGCTGATTTTAGTGATGGGGCCGCTTCGCAGCGGTACAACTTTGTTAATGCAATGGCTCGCTAATACAGGCCTAGTTTCATATCCAACAAACCTACTGTCGCGTTTCTATCAGGCACCGATCATTGGGGCGAAAATACAACTGTTGCTGACTGATCCACGCTATAACTTCAGAGATGAATTAGGAGAGTTCGTTCAGCAAGTTGAATACAGGTCCGAGAACGGCAAGACTAAAGGTGTGTTGGCACCTAACGAATTTTGGTATTTCTGGCGCCGATTCCTTTCAGAATCAGGCCGGGATGTGTGGGCAGATAATGAGCTGCACGAGAGTATGGACAGCCGGACAATGCTGGCGGAACTCGCCGGTATAATGGACGTATTCCAGAAGCCGTTTGCGGCCAAAGGTATGCTGTTCAATTACAACATCCCCTTTCTTGATTCAATATTTACAAAAGCCATTTTTATTCAGGTCAAGCGAGATCCTGTAAGCAATGCTGCCTCTATCCTTGAGGCGAGAAAACGGCAATTAGGTAGCGAAAGCGAGTGGTATTCTTTCAAAATACCTGAGTATTCAAGGCTGAAAGGTTTGACGCCAATCAGTCAAGCCGCTGGTCAACTCTATTACATTAACAAGGCAGTTACCCAAGGCATGGCGGCAGTGGATGATTCGCGAAAAATGGTCGTGCAATATGAGGAATTCTGTAGGAATCCGCAATTTTTCTTCTATACGCTACTTGAAAAACTGCAAATTTCACCTGATGACAATCCATATTCAGGGGCAAAGCAATTTGGTGTATCGCGAATTCCTGATCAGTCAGAATTAGAAAAAATTGAAAATGCATTGGCTGAATTTGAGGGGCAATAAGTGACGCTTATTCATGTAAAAAGAAGAGCATAAGCATGGCGAAGGTCTCGGTCATTCTGACTTCATTTAACCATGGCAAATATATTCGCGAAGCGATAGACAGTGTCCTGGAGCAGACTTTCACCGATTATGAACTGATCATATGGGACGATGCTTCCTCGGATGATTCATGGGATATCATCAATAGTTATTCAGACCCGCGTATTAGAGCATTTCGTAATGATATGTCGAAAAGAGGTATTTACGGTCTCAACAAAGCAATTTCTGAGGTGACAACTTGTGAGAACATTGCCATTCATCATTCAGACGATGTTTGGGAAACTGACAAGCTAGAAAAGCAGGTTGCGTACTTGTATGCTCATTCCGAAATTGGTGCTGTCTTTACCAATGCCCTTGCCATTACCGAAGATGGTGCGCCTTTGACAGACGAAAAAATATCTTACCGAACGATTTTTGAACGGCCAAACAGAACCCGGCATGAGTGGTTACGTTTTTTTTTCAACCATGGAAATGCTCTATGCCACCCAAGTGTATTGATAAGAAAAACCTGCTATGAGGATTGTGGTTTCTATCGTTATGGATTCGCTCAGCTCGGTGATCTGGATATGTGGGTTAGACTTTGTATGAAATACGAGATACATGTGCTTCCACAAAAATTAGTTAAATTCCGAATTAGAGACAATCAAGCGAATACAAGTGGTAACAGGCCGGAGACCCGCTCACGATATTTCTTTGAATACTATGAGATATTAAAAATTTACAAAAATATTAAAAAATTTGAAGAGCTGGTAAAAATCTTTCCTCAGGTGGAACAATATAATTGTTGCAGCGAATCCGATTCTGGTTTTGCATTGGCGCAAGTGTTTTTAAATGTCGAAGATTCATCTTTGCACAAGTTAATAGGGCTGGAAATATTATTCAAAGGCTTAAATGTTTCTGAAATAGCGGAAAAATATAAGTCACTGTATGATTTTGACTATATGCAGTTTATTGAATTAACAGGTAAGTATGGAATAGTGAATCAACCATTGGCAGACTATGAAAAAGAAAAGGGTTCTATCTATGGAAGTAGGTCCTGGAGGATGACTCGGCCATTAAGAGAACTTGGTAGTGTATTACGCAAGTTAAAAAATTTATTTAAAAAATAAAAATTTAATTTCTGATTTAAATGCTAGTTGAAGCATTAAATATTCTTATTACAATGTTTTTATACAGATTGTAAATGCTAATATTGGCTGATGTCCTGAACGAAACATTAGAAATCAGATTTATAACATATTTCTCAGGGGGCGTGTATTGGCAGAATGGCTCAATTGAGAAAAGTAATATTGGGTAACACTATAATTCGCCAATGATAAGGGTGCTAATACTGTTAATGTAAAACAATGAAACTTTATATTCTTCTTGCTACATATAATGGGGATGCATATATTGATGAACAGATTGCCAGTATATGCAGCCAAACATATACAAATTGGAAATTACTTATTCGTGATGACGGTTCGACCGATTCGACTGTTGGAAAAATTAAAAACTTAGTTCTGCAAGATGAAAGAATTGAACTGCTAGATGATCCTACTGGCAATCTCGGTGTTGTTGCCAATTTCAGCAAACTTGCTGAAATTGCGCTATCTAGAAATGCAGATTATATCATGTTTTGTGATCAGGACGACGTGTGGAACTATGATAAAATAGAAATTTCATTAAACAAGCTGCTCGAAGCGGAAAAAAAATATGACAAAAGTACACCTATTCTCGTACACACAGATCTTACCGTCGTAGACGAAAACAGAGAATTAATAAGTAGCTCATTTTTACGATTTCAGCACTTGCACCACCCATATACTGACCCGGTAAGAACTTTGCTGGTACATAATGTTGTTACAGGTTCGACTGTTAGCATGAATTATGCGTTATTAAAACTAGCTACTCCAGTTCGTGAAGGGGTAATAATGCATGATTGGTGGTATGCGCTCGCAGCTGCAGTATATGGAAAATTGGAATTTATACCATCTGCAACGCTATCATACAGACAGCATTGCACCAATGTTGAAGGTAGTGTGGGATTTTATTCAAAACTTTCCCTATCGAATGTTAATTTCTTTGGGAAAGCGAAACATTACTCACAGAAGCTTAAGTGCAGTATTCGACAGGCTTGTGCTATTACTAAATTGGGGGATAATAACTCAAACAATAATTCTGCCATATCGAAGGTCCATTACTTTTGCCAGATGGGAGATGACAGCTTAAGCGTTTTCGGTCGAATTAATGCGCTGCAGAATAGTAAAGCATGTCCTCAGGGAATAATACGTAGGTTTGCCTTTTATATGTTGATCTTGTTTATCAAATCAGTTTAGTGTTTCCTCTGCAATTATCAACTGTATATTTGATCAGACTTGATCCAGTCGTGGTGGAAAAGCAAATAACTGTCTATCCACATTAAGCGATAGGTTTGGATTATATGCAGGGTCATGCATTAGCATATCTCCCCACCTTTCTGACATATATTCTATTTCTTTTTTAAATCGAATTTTCTTTTCAAGTGTATCGTCAGCACCACGAGAACATGATTCATGATGATATAGCTCAGCAAATGGTGTCCATACATTGATATAGCCGGACTTAAGTGCGCGCAGGCAGAAATCAATATCATTAAAGGCGACTTTTAGATTAATTTCGTCCAGACCACCAAGTTCAAGATAGATTGATTTCCTGACCATCATGCAAGCAGCGGTAACCGCAGAAAAATTTTGTATCAATTTTGCTCGGGAAAAATATCCATTTGCCTCTCGTGTTTCGAGCTTGTGAAAATGTTCAGCAACGCCGCCCATTCCAAGTATAACGCCTGCATGCTGAATCCTATTATTGGGGTAGTATAATTTGGCTCCAACGCAGGCTACTTTCTTTCGTGCGGCATGAGAGAGCATTTCTCGCAACCAGTCTCTAGATATCACTTCAATATCATTATTCATCAAGCAAATATATTCACCCATGGCTTGTTGCACTGCTATATTATTTAACTGTGAGTAATTAAACTCTCCCTTATGTCGAATAGAACGTATATTCTTATATTCATCGCATAAGCTACTTATATAATCTATCGTGGATTTACAATCTGAATCATTATCGACAATGATTATCTCGTAATTTTTATAGCCAGTAAGCTGTAAAATACTGCCAATACATGTTTTCAATAAATCCACCCTGTTACGAGTCGGGATAATGATAGACACTTTAAGTATAGAGTCTGGCAAGTCGTATATGACTCGTACATTATCCAGTTCGGGATGTTTCACCGCATGAGCCTTGATCTGTCTCCTCTTTAGGTGATCGTTGATTGTACGAATTCCTGCTTCAAGTGCGTAATTTTTTGCTGAGATATTGCTGGCAGTACTAGTCGGTATCATTCGCCAGTGATACAGCACACGTGGAATGTGATATATACCTGCGTAGCCAGTATCGTCAAGGAATCGCAATGCAAAATCCCAGTCTTGCGATCCTTCATAACCGAGGCGGAAGCCACCGACACGCCTCGCAACATCTGTTTTATATACCCCAAAATGGGTAATCATGTTTTGTGACAGAAACAAATCATAATTAAAATCAGGTTTAAAATACGGTGCTATCCGTGTTCCATCAGTTAATAATTTATCTTCATCGGAAAAGATTAATTGTGCATCGGGATTATTGTTTATTTCATTAACTACCCAAAACAGTGCTTCTTGATGGAGTTCATCATCATTATCAAGTAAACCAATGTATTCTCCTTCTGCAATTTCTAGAGAGCTGTTAGTAGCTGCTGATATATGACCGTTTTCTTTACGGTATACAACTTTAATACGTGCATCTAAATGCTCGTATTTTTTTAGCAGATTAATTACATCAGGGTCAGAAGAACAATCGTCTGCAAGACATAATTGCCAATGATCATAAATCTGATTTAGTACAGATTTTATCGCTTTATCTAGCCAGATAACTTCTGGGTTATACACCGGTACTAATATTGAGATTAACGGTCTATAATAAAATTGTTCTTGGGTTGCGTGCAATTTATTAGTTCTCGCATCGTTAGCATTATCATAAAGTTGTAACCACCGTTGGTATTGCCTATGATTGGCAGGATTCATAGCATAACGGCTGCTAGAAAAATATTGTTCTTTAATACGGTGCAGAACATAACTGATACCATACTTTCTCATCTTACCGATTACTTTAGATGGCAATGTCAGTAAATATGATAAATTAAAGCGCGGCATATTCATTTATAAATTATTAGTCTTCCGTACTAATCATTTTCTCAGGAGTCTGCTAATAAATCTAAATGGTGAAGTTAAGGCCCATGAGACCGAGTTTACAACTAAATTATATAGTCTCTCTTTTTCCAGGTAGCCCATATGTAATTTTATTGCATGGCTTTTCAATTCTGTATTAGTCATATCGAGTTCATCAATATAGTCTAATATTCGATGTAGTGCGATATATTGATTACACTTTATAATCAGGAAATCATTGATTTTTTCAGTATCGAGTTTATCGTTTTGGCATGTTAATAGTATTTTATAAAGCTCTTTCGTCATATCTAATAATGTACTGCTCATCAAATCTTCGTATGTAAATACGGAATGTCGCAAATTTCTATCTATATTGAGTTTAGCTAATGAAGATTCACAATCATTTCTGTTTAAGCCATGAATAAAGCTAGATAAACGTCGAATTTCATAGTGGGTCTCATCGATAAGCCTGTCATAGTTAACAAACAGGTGATTATATTTTGCAGTCGCTAGAGCAGTTTCAAGATTATATTTCAACCAAAGCAGCTCTGATTTTACGGGATGAAAATTATTTCGTTTGGCTAATGATTCTATGACATTGAGAGGATTTCTAAGACAGATAATATAATTTGGTACTAGTTCCAATTTTTGAAATATAGTGCTCCACACAGGTAGTAAGATACTAACTCTTGGATCTATTAAACCGAAAATGGACTTATTTTTGACGGCGTTTTTTAATATATTTTCGGCTTCGCGCATTAATTGACATATAGCAGGGTTCTCCTGATTAATACTTGTAACACCAACTCTGTCCCATTCAGAGCCTATCGCATGAAGAAATTTGATGTTTATACTATTCAGATCACGGTTTTCCCGGAATCCTTTTATATTGTCTTCCGCTTTATCTATAAAATCTTTACCGATATCTACACCAAGATCATTAATTGTTTTGGCGACTAGGTTGGTTCCGCTCCTATGCATGCCAACAACAACAATCAATTTATTTTTTGATTTCATTGTTTATCAGAAATCTGGTATTTATGCTTAAAACCAAAGTTAACATATCCCGTTGGGTTTAGATTATTTGGTGATAACCTAAAAGCATACGCAAATAATCGGAAAAAACAGGACGGCAAAACTAGCTTACACAGCAGGTTGATAGAATTTGTCTGCAATTTAGTAAACATAAAGTTAAACTTCCTATTCACTCGTTAAAATCTGTGTACGCTTAGTGAGTTCATTGGAATTCAGAGCAAATTGCTAGTTGTGTATCACAATACATTGTACTCAACTTCGTTTATTCAATATTCGGCGCTCGCTGGCAACTTTCACAATTATTTTGCGGATAACGGTTGGATATCGCCATTAGAAAATATCACCATCAAACCTCAATGGCACAGGTGCATGACATCACTTGATTACGGCAAAAGTATACCAATATGCTTTATTGCTCAATGGTATAGTTAGCTCAAATAGTATATGAGTTCTAAGCGAGACAACAAACGAATTAATTGGACAATACTTTCAAGGAAACGTGAGTTTACGGGAAATAGCCAAGAGCAATTTGTATAGATGCCTTTAATGAATTCTTGGAATTTTGGAACACACAATTAGATATTACTTGATATGACAACCACGAAAGACAGTAAATTAGAGGTCAAATTTAAATAAATTGTCTAAATATCGCTCAATACTGCGCTTAATTTAGTAAAACGCGAAGAATTTAGCGCATAATTTAAGTGATTTCTGGGGGGGGGCCCAATAGATAATCATAAAAGTAGACATAACTTGGATCGATTAATCTTCATGTTCGTTAGACGAGGGATACTACACACTTGTATATATGCAGCATGTAATAAGTCGCCTGTATTTCGAAATATTGCAACATTAGAAATTGGATTTTTACTGGCTTTTGTCAGAGGAATGAGATCGCTTAATTACGCGGGTTTAACACTATAAAGTGTGATATCTATGAATAATACAAACTCCTTAAACGTCAATAAATTAAATACAATAACCTATGGTGTTGTAATATTATTATTCCTTTCCCCGTTAATGTATGTTGGCATATTAAGGGATCCTTCAGATCTACCGCGGTATATCCTTCTCGCAAGTGTTGTATGTTTTGCCAGCTGTCTATATCTATACTATCTTATTAAAGATAATGAAATTCTTTTGTTCACGCCGGTTTTAATTCTTGCGCTTGCATATGTCGTTTTGGCAGGGCTATCAGGGGCCTGGGCAGTAGAACCGAGTACGAATCTCGTTTATTTCGTTCGGCTAGTGAGCTTTGTTGCGTTATTTTTCATAGCAATACAATTAGCCAATTACAGAAATATTATGTTATTCGCCTATGCTTCGGTATTTGGCGCAGGTCTTTCAGCTCTAATTGGCATCTTGCAGAACCACGGATTTAATATATTTCAATTACGCGGTTCTGCTATGGGAGGTACCTTCTTATATAAGAATCATGCGGCACTTTATCTGGATCTTATTATACCGATTGGATTTACAATTGTAATTTTGAGTAAAAATAATGTTCTAAAATACTTGTCTGCTTTGGCTCTTTCACTATGTTGTATATATATACTTACTTCGCATACGCGTGGTTCGTATGTGGCTTTGATAGTTTCTGCGGTATTATTTTTTACCATTTTTTTTACGTTCTCAGATATAAGAAAAAATCTGATTCAAAGTATAAGTAAGAATAAATTACCATTGTTGTTTTTATTAACTGTTGTAGTTTCATTGTCCTTTTTGCCTGGGAAAGCTGATAAATTTTTACAACGGCCAGCTTATAAAGGTGACAAGATTGACACATCAACTCGTGACAGATTGACTGCATATAATAATGCACTTTATTTAATGAAAAAGTCGCCATTATTAGGCTCTGGTTATGGGACTTTCTGGAAGGCGTTTCGACCCTATACCAATCATCCTAAAATTATTCAGCGCTCTGATGAGTACTTAATTTTTTATAGGATGCACAATGACATTTTGCAGATAGTTGTAGAATTGGGTGTGGTCGGTGGCTTATTGTTTGTGTCAATGATAAGCATAACCTATATATTTGCTTATAAGATGCTTAGGAGTGATTCGACTGGGATTGAAAAAATACTTGTGCTTGGTCTGATTCTTGGGTTGTCTGCATCATTTGTACATTCTCTAGTTGACTTCCCATTATTAAAGTCGTCGTCGGCAATTCAGATATGGTTATATCTCGGTTTGATTAATGGATTGTATGCAAAGAAAAAGGGCAGTTTTATATCTATCGAAAGCGGTGTTGCTAAAGTAATGGGATCTGTTTTTGGCATCATGTTAACTATTGCAGCAATTCTTTTTTATAGTACATATGCGATGAGTAGTTATTATGCTCATTTAGCAGAAACGAGTTATAAAAACAAAGATTGCAATAATACACTTAATTACATAAACAAAGCAGAAAGTCTCTTTTATCATGACTTTTTTACACATAAACTTCGTGTTTTTTTTAATATATCATGTAATGCGAATATGGCCTCGCTATATGATGTACTTAGTCAGGAATTGTCGTGGGACAATACGGATATACAGGCACTCATTAAAAGAGGATACATACTATTAGATTCTAACTGGATAGATAAGGCCGGCAGAGACTTTAGAACAGTAATTTATCTTCTTCCGCATAAGGCCAGCGGGTATGTTGGAGAGTCATATGTTTTGATAGCCAGCGGCAAGTTGGAAGAAGCGGGTAAACTATTAAAGAAACTAGAGCTCGACTATCCTGAGAATGTTTATGTGAAGAAAGCTGTTCAGAAGCTGGAGCAGGCTAGACAGGCTAGAGTTGACGATAAACATTAAGGTTTTATCTGTATAAGTGATTGCATTGCAGTAAGTGCAATAATTTTTAAGTCCAGCATCAGTGACCAGTTTTCAATATAATAAAGATCGTGAGATATTCTGCTTTGTAAATCAGTGTCGCCTCTCCATCCATTAATTTGCGCCCAGCCAGTAATTCCCGCCTTTACCATATGTTTTTTCATGTAGCCAGGGATAAGCTCCTTAAACTCATGTACAAATTCTGGACGCTCTGGTCTAGGCCCAACAATGGACATATCCCCCATTAATACATTTAAAAACTGCGGCAGCTCATCAAGACTCGTGCGTCTTAGAAAAGCGCCAAACGCCGTTGCCCGATTATCTTCGGCTGTAGACCATACTGGACCAGAATTAACCTCTGCATCAACAGGCATTGTCCGGAATTTAATGATCTTGAAAATCTTACCATTCCACCCGATTCTGTCTTGTAAATAAAAGATTGGGCCTTTCGATGTCAATTTGATGATTATTGCTATAACTAGAAAAATGGGCAAACAAAGTAATAGTATAAATAGCGACAGAAACTTATCTTCTAAAAATTTGTATAGAAGATTTACGCCAGACATGGGGCTTTCGCATAGATTAATTACGGGTATGCCGGCTATGTCGGAAATCGACTGATTAAGCAATCGTAATTCAAAAATATCAGGTATCATCCTGATATTGATAGTGCTGTGGCGCAACAGATAGAGAATCTCCTTTATAGTATCTTCATCTTTTAAAGGCACTGTAATCCAAATTTCATCAATTTTAGCATCCTGGATCCATGAGTTTAAATCCTTGAGCTCACCAAGGTTCTGTAAGTTAAAAGCAGTATTGTCGTTATGTGATTTATCAGTATTGACATAACCTAATAAGTTGAATCCAATAATGTTCGCCTTTTTTATGCGCGACGAAACCAAATTAGAATGTTTTTCTGTCCCAACTAACACTATATTTTTATGATTCCAGTTCCTGAAATAGCTTGAATTTAATAATCCAAGAAAAACAATCTTGAATGTCAGGAGGAGTAAAAATCCATAAATGGCCCATAATGCAAACCAGAGTCGTGAGAAATATTCGCCCGTTTTACTTATGTATGCTGTGAGTGCAAGAAGTGCTAAAACAGTGAGCCAGGAAATTATTATTCTCTGGAGTGGGTACTGTATTTTGTAATTATTTTGTGCACTATAGGTCCCAAATAGTCTGAATACAATTGTTGCATAAAGAACCCCAAATGCGATTGCAATAATGTATGCATTTGGATTGACGGGAATTGGAAAATCTCTAGTTAAATAAGCAGTAACGCCGGCAGCTGCGACAGAGAATAGATCCAGTAACTGGGATAAGGGCTGAATTAAGTCAAAGCGTTCCTTGAATTTGGTGTTATCTTTCATGTGCATTTTTCCAATATGACTTATTCATGCTTAATTTCATTTTTAATGTCAAAGGTAGATATTTTTCCTTCCTCCCAAGTTTGTAGGAAAAATATTTTGTTATATTTCTTAAAATAGACATAGGAATATGTTGAGGGGAGTTTTTCAGAAGATATTTTATTTCTGATGTAATAAATTTTATTCCCTGGCCGCGGGGTTCCCCGAATTCTTTAATAATCCATTGTTGTTGAGAATGAAACACGCCCATATCAAAGTAACGCTTTGCTTCTTCTATAATGTTATAGCCATGAGAATGGAACACCTCGGATTTGGCTTGATATGAAATTTTCCATCCTTTGGTCAGCAATTTCGCGCATACATATGTATCCTCGCCAAAGATAGCCATTAAAGGAAAACCGCCGACACCAATTAATGCGGATACTTTATACGCAGCAAATGAGTTAGATATAAATATAAGATTGAAGCCATATTTATCACGATCTTGCAAACTTTTGACAGAAGAGCGCGATGGATAATTAAATAAGCGGCCATGTGCTTCGATAGGATCTGCATTTTTTCGAGGTAATTGTCTTCCATAAGCTGCGCCAATCGATGGATCTGAAAAGCAGCTAATTAACTCTGTGATGGAATCAGGATTGGATAGTATTGCATCTTGCGTCATGAATACTACTATGTCAGCAAATTCAATCAAACTCAGAGCCATTTGGCGAGTGCCGCCATGGTCGAATTCAGTTTTTTTAATATTGTGGACTTTAAAGCCATTCTCTAGTGAAAGCGCTACAGTTTCATCGGTCGAGCCAGAATCAATCACGAGGGTAATGCTGATTTCGCTACTTTGAGATTTTATTGCATTAATCCAATCGTGCCAGAGCGAGCCGGCATTTAAGGTGGGTACAACGACTGCGAGATTCATTTTTTTATTATTTAAATTCACTTGTTATGTATTTAATGTTGAATGTCTATTTGAATAATTGTCAGTCCAATATTAATTTTAAATCTAAAAATTATTAATTTTCGGTTAGTTTATTTGACGCTCATGGTTAACTTAGTTTAATAAGGTTCAGAAACTTTTCTTCTTGATATTTTGTGTAAATCTCCCTATAGCATTCAATCTATGACGCGGATGCAATCTATATAATACGTAGCTTCGTTGCGCATGAATTATTTGCTAATGCTAAATTGTATCAAGAGAAAATCTGCAATATTTTCATACACGGGCTATATTTATCTATGGGAGGGGTGAAGTATAGAAAAATAACTGGATCAGCTAGGGGAGTACTTTTGTATTTCATTCTGTTCTGCAACCTGAATTCAATAATGCTGGCTTACGTAGCATCTAGAGAAATGATGTAACCTTTAAAAATATTTTACTTATCAGTATAACTGTTCGTGCTGCATAAATTTAAAGGATGGCCGCCTTTCTAGACTATAGGTATTGGACTGTTTCTTGCCAACAAATATCAGGCTATGCCGATCTCGGATTTCGAGAATCCAAACAAATGGTGTTGTTAAAACAATGAGTTAACGAATTGGTTGATTTTAGCAAAAAGTTCTCTAAATTAGAGAACTATGGAGCCCCGCCTTTCCAACCTTGAGCAAAAAATCTACGGCTATATCCGCCGCCATGTTGCCCGTCATGGGCAGGGGCCGACCCTGCCCGAAATCGGCGAGGCCCTGGGGCTGAGTTCCAAGGGGTCGCTGCATCGCTATGTGCAGGGCCTGATCGACAAAGGTTTTCTGGATCGCCCCGAGCGCAGCTGGCGTTCCTTGCGGGTGTTGCAGCCGACAATGAAGCTGCCCTTGCTGGGACGGATTGCGGCGGGCAAACCCATCGAGGCGATTCCCAATCACGACGAGATCAATCTGCCCGAGATGTTGCTGGGCAAGGACCGCTTTGCCCTGCGGGTGAAGGGCGATTCCATGCGCGATGCCGGCATCCTCGATGGCGATACCGTGATCGTGAAACAGACCAGCACGGCGAAGAACGGCGACATCGTGGTGGCCTTGATCGACCACGACGAGGCGACACTCAAGTACTTCAAGCGCCTTGCCAACACGCAGATTCAGCTCATCCCGGCGAACACGCGGTTCGAGACGATGACGTACGACGATGCGCGAATTCAGATCCAGGGTGTGGTTGTCGGCCAGTTACGGACCTATGACTGATGCCGCGTTGGGAACGCATGATTGCATTAGTCGATATGAACGCCTTCTTTGCGTCCATCGAGCAACTGGATTATCCCGAGCTGCGTCACAGGCCGGTCGCGGTCACCAACGGTATCGTCGGTACCTGTGTCATCACCTGTTCCTATGAAGCGCGCGCCCACGGCGTAAAGACCGGTATGCATCTCAGACAGGCGCGGGATTTGTGTCCCGCGATCATTCAACGCCCGGCACGTCCGGAACGTTATGCCGAGGTCTCCACCCGCCTGATGGCGAGTCTGGAAACGTTCACGCCGGACATCGAGATCTTTTCGGTGGATGAAGCCTTTCTGGATTTTACCCGTTGCTGGCGACTGTATCAGGATCCGTATGCACTGGCCGTCGCCATTCAACAGCATGTGCGGACAGTATCCGGTTGTACCTGTTCCATCGGTATCAGCGGCGACAAGACCACGGCCAAGTTTGCGGCGGAACAGAAGCGGCCCAATGGCATCACGGTGATTCCACCGTGGGAGGCGGAAGCGCGGTTACGTGATGTGCCGGTAACCGAGCTCTGCGGTATCAGTGACGGCATCGGACGTTTTCTTGCGGCACGCGGTGTGTATACCTGCGGCGATATGAAGCGTCTGCCTATCGGCGTCCTGGCCAAACGGTTTGGCAACCTGGGACGGCGCATCTGGCACATGTGTCAGGGTAAGGACTATGAAAAGCTGCAGCAGGCAATGCCGCCGCCCAAAACCATCGGCCACGGCAAGATCATGCCGCCGAATACAACGGACTATATCCTGCTGTTGATTTATCTCCTGCACATGAGCGAGAAAGTCGCCGCGCGTTTGCGCCGTCACCGGCTCGCGGCCAAAACCTTCTTTGTCGGCCTGCGTGCCAGCGAAGAGTGGCTTGCACATGAGTATACCTGTGCCATGCCGGTGAACGACGGCCGCGAGATTTTTTATCTGGGCAAAGATCTGCTGACACACGGCTGGGGTGGCGAGGGGATCTTCCAGGTCCAGATTTGCGCGCTGGATCCACGGCCTGTCAATAATCAGCTGGAGTTATTCAACGAACTCGATACGCGTCGCAACAGCTGCCTGCAGGCGCAGGACAAGATCAATCGCCGCTATGGCGAATTTACCGTGATGCCGGCACGCCTGCTCGGCCGTTCCACCATGCCTAACGTGATCTCGCCGGCATGGCGACCTTTCGGTCACCGCCAGACGATCCAGGATGCGCGCGCCGATGATGAGGCGGAACAGTCCTGACTAGGTTGCAGAAGAGAACATTACTTTAATGGCAAATACACATCGGTGACTAATTCATGCTCCGGCGTATTCGATATCAGGTTCAGGTAATGAAAGAACAGGGGAAAGTCGCGCAGGTCTTCACCGCTGGTGGGTAACCAGTCGCGGTACAGGTAGTAGGCGCTCTCGCCGATGCGTTGGTGCGAACCGTGATGACGCACCACGGCGCAGCGGCCGCCAGGGATGATTTTATTAATCACGCCCTGCGGGTTAACCGGTACCTGTGCCTGGACTTCGCCGCAGATATCAAAACGAAACTCTTCCGGCGGGGTTGTCTCCGGATTGTCGTAAACGAGACCGAAGGTTCGGCTGCTGGTTACCGGTGAGAGGCCGCTTTGTTTACGCCAGTCGATAAACACCTTGACCGAATCGTTGACCAGTGTGGGGGCGCCGCGATGCTCCAGGACGGCGATGGGTGTTTGCTTGAACTCAATGATATTCACTTGCATGGACTGTTTCCTTTCTCGGGTCGGTTTTTGAAAATGCGCATGCCAGGGTTGCCATGCGGGCTGTAGCCTGAACTGAGAAGGCGTTTGTCCAAACAGATTCTTGAACGCGCGGGAAAACGATTCCGGATTTTCGAACCCGGCCTCCAGGGCAATGTCGATAATACGCGTATGTTCGCTGAACACGAGCCGGTAAGATGCCCGTCGCAGCCGCATTAGCTGGATGTAGCGAAACACGGTAATCCCGGCGTATTCACAAAATTGCCGATGGAAGTGGTATTTCGAGAAATTCGCCACCTCGCTCAGTCCTTCCACGGACAGATCCTCGTCCAGGTGTTTATCGATGTAATCGAACACCTTGTTGAATCTGCGTGCGTAGGCATTGGCTGTTGACTCGTTCACCGTTCCTCCTCAGTTCGGACTACTATGCTGGATCACGCAGCGGGGATCCTGACCGATATTGCTCTATTACCTGAAGGAGCATAATAAAGAGGAGGGTGAGTCAATCACGCCTCGGTGGTTTCATGTGATGTATTGGCGATTTGCTGTTTGCGCCAACTGGCCGGTGGCATGCCGAACAGACGTTTGAAGGCACGGTTAAACGCCGGCTCGGATTCATAGCCCACGCGGGCGACGACACTTTTCAGATTGGCGTCACTGGTCTTGAGTATCTGTGAGGCGATCAATAATCGCCAGTGCGCCAGGTATTGCATGGGTGGCTGATCGAGCAGGTACTTGAAGCGTTCCGCCAGCACCGAACGCGAGGTGCCGACACGCTGTGCCAGCAATGTTACCGTCCATTTTTCATCCGGCATCGAGTGCAGCCACTTCAGGGCGTTACCGACAATGGGATCGTTGAGGGCGGCCAGCCAGCCGACCTCGTTGTCAGGCAAGGCCTGGATGTGACGACGCAGCACCTCGATAAACATCAGTTCAGTCAGTCTCGCCAGAATGTTGCGGCTTCCCGGCCGGGGTTGCAGGGCTTCCTGGGTGATATAACGGATACTCATGGCCAGCCAGGCATCGTTGAGTTCATCGCGCGGACGCGCATGCATGATCACGGGCAGGCTGTGTTTTAACGGACTGAAAAGCAATTCATCACAATGCAGAAAGCCACAGATCAACTGGGCACCGGCACCCGATTCGCCATGTTGAATAACGGGCATATCACGCCAGGGTTGCGGCGGGAACAGGGAGGCGATGGGTACGCTGGGCGATGTGCGCCTGCCGCCCAGGGTGTGATTGTTGCCGTAGGGCAATACCACCGCGTCACCGGCATTCAACCAGATCCGTTCATGGCCTTCGACTTCCAGCCAGCATTCACCGGCCGCGACGATGTGAAACTGAATGATGTGTTCGGTCGGAAAGGGTAAGGACTGCGCCAATTGACAGGAGGCAGGCGTGGCCACGGACCAGGGTTCGCGGAATTCCGCGCGGAACAGGACCATGCCGGATAAATGCACGGTGCGCAAAATATCGGAAAGCAGATCGGCGAGACCCACACCCTCGGGCTGGAGCGCGGCGGGCGGCGTTCCAGGCAAAAATCTCGGTGTCTCAGTCATAGGTCTCCCCGCCGCCTTTTGTTAATTTAATGTCCGTTCGATGCTGTGTTGGCGAGTGCTTGTCATCCGTCGGCAAAGTCTAGTCCTGGCAAGACAGACATTCAATGCAACTACTACGGAGGAGGTGGCCATTATGGTGCTCTATCGTGATATCGGTTGGTGGTATTGGCTGGTCACAACAGGATTGTTAGGCGCAGAGCTCATCGGCGGCTGGCAGGCGGGCGCCTATCTCGCCATCGGTCTGTGTGTGATCCAGGCGCTACATTATTTCATGCGTGAAGGCGCGGTGGATGCGTTCCCGGTACAGGTGCGCGTAGCCTATCTGTTCCTGCTGCTTATCGGTCTGTGGTCGCCGTTACGCTTTGTCCACTGGATCCAGTTCCTGGGGACTATCGCCATGGTGGGATACGGCTATTGTTTACTGGCCCGTATAATGTCACTGATGCCCTGGAATCGGCATGAGCCTATGTCCGGAAAACTGCTGGTACGCACCTTCTTTTCGCCGCCGGTGCAGGGCAATATCCTGCAAGGGTTACCGGCAGCGAATAGACCCGCCGGTGGTTAATATTATTTTCAATCGAAGCTTTTTTTTAGAGGAATAGTTTATGACGCAGCAAGCAATGGGGCTGATGGATTTCGTTAAGGCCGCGAAGGCCGCTATCAAGGAAGTCGATGGTGATGGGTTGCAGGCAATGCGTGGCGATCGCCCCAATTTGCTGATCCTCGATGTGCGCGAGTCCAGCGAACACGAACAGGGTTATATTGAAGGCGCGATGCTGGTGCCGCGCGGCATCCTGGAAGCCGCTGCGGATTATAATTATCCCAAGCGGGTGCAGACCCTGGTGGATGCCCGCGAACGGCCCATCGTTGTGTATTGCGCGACAGGTGGCCGTTCCGCCTTGGCGGCGGTAACGCTCAAGCAAATGGGTTTTGGTGAAGTCTACAGCCTGGCCGGTGGTATCGCACAATGGGCAAACGAAAACCGTCCCTTGCTGCGCGAAGCCACCTACGTCTGATACCCAATTTCCTCGCAACACACGAACCGCGTGATGGCCCCACCATCGCGCGGTTCTTTTCTATCGCTCCGGCCCTGACCATCTTCATCTTTTAAACGGTGTTGCAGGCGCGCATAATCCTGCGCGTTCAATAATAAAAAGATATCACCCAAGGAGAAAATCATGGACATCAAAAAAGCGGGGTTATTGAGTTTCGTCTTCGGATTGTTGGTAATCGCACACGCGGGCGCATTCGCGCATCAGAAGTATTCGAAAGTAGTGGTCTTCGGCGACAGTCTGTCCGATCCTGGCAATGCCTTTGTGTTGACCGGCCAGTTTTCGATGCGTCCATTCAGTCTGATTCCGGAGGCGCCATACGCCATCGGCGGCATGCATTTCAGTAACGGCAAGACCTGGGCCGAGGTATTGACCAAGGATTTGCGCGAACCGAGCGGACCGGCATTCCGTAATCCGCGCTGGTTCAGTAATTATGCGGTGGGTGGTGCGCGTGCGCGCAGCGTGACCGGCGCCGATCTCACCGATCAGATCAGTCTGTATCTGGGACAACATAACAACACGGCGGATCCCGATGCACTCTACGTGGTTTTGATCGGTGGTAATGATATTCGGGATGCGATCGTGGCCTATCCCGCGGACCCGAACAGCAGCAATACTATCCTGGCGGAGGCGTTAACATCGCTGGGGAATAATCTGCAAACGCTGGTGGGCGACGGTGCGCGTCATTTTCTGATTGGCAATGCGCCGAATCTGGCACTCGTGCCGGCGGTGTTGCAACAAGGGCTGCCGGCACAAATGCTCGCGGGTGGTTTGAGTGTCGCGTATAACGCACGGCTGGACGGCATCCTGCAGGCACTCGGCGCGATACCTTCTATAACTGTTGCCAGGCTGGATGTATACGCCTTGCTGCAATCGCTGGTCTTTGACCCGCAACAGATCGGACTGACGGATGTGACGGATACCTGCATTACACCGGGTGTGATCGTTCACGCCATCTGTCACGACCCGGATGATTACCTGTTCTGGGACGGCATTCATCCGACACATACCGTGCATAAATTCCTGGCGCAGCAGGCCTTGCAGTTGGTGCATTAATCCGCCGCACGCGTATGCTGTTTATACGCGAGCAGGGCTTCCTCGCGGGTGTGTTTCAGATCGCACATCGGTGCCGGATAGTTTTTTCCGATCACCACACCGGCCGAGTGTAATTCCTCGGCCGGTGCCAGCCAGGGGGCATGCAGGTATTTGTTGGGCAAGCGCGACAGCTCCGGTACCCAGCGGCGAATATAGATCCCGTCGGCATCAAATTTCTCACTCTGCGTGACCGGATTGAAAATCCGAAAGTAAGGGGCGGCGTCGGCGCCACAGCCGGCGACCCATTGCCAGTTGAAACTGTTTTGCGCGAGGTCGGCATCCACCAGGGTATCCCAGAACCATTTCGCACCAAGCAGCCAGTGCATGCCCAGGTTTTTTGTCAGCAGTGACGCGACGATCATACGTACGCGATTGTGCATGCTGCCGGTGGCCCACAGCTCGCGCATGCCGGCGTCAATGATCGGAAAACCGGTCTGACCTTGTTGCCATTGGCGCAGCACTTTGTTACGGCGCGTCTGCCAGGGAAAATTCTCAAAGCGCGGATTGAGTGGTTTGTGTGTCGTGTGCGGGAAGTGATACAGGATGTGATGCGTGAATTCGCGCCACACCAGTTCGCGTAAAAATCCTTGGGCCTGTTTGCGCACACCGGGTGCAGTTGAGGTATTCAGTGCGTGCTCGATGGCATACACCACCTGTCGTGGTGAGATCTCGCCGAAGTGCAAGTGTGGCGACAGAGCAGACGTTGCGCCTTGGGCCGGAAAGTCGCGCGCGTCTTCGTATTCGCTGAGATGTTCCTTAATAAAACGGCGCAGCCGCGATTGGGCGCCGGCTTCACCCGGTTGCCAGTGATCGTAGAATTGAGTGTCCCAGGGAAGCGTGGGCAACAGGTGCAGGTCTTCAAGACGCTGTGAAGAAATCCGAGTCGACACTGCCGGCAGGCTGCGGATGCCAGGCGTGACATCCGATGGCAGACCTGACTTCTGACACGTCTGCCAGAAAGGTGTGAAGACTTTATACGGGCTGTTGGTTTTAGTGAGTATCTGCCAGGGCTCGAATAACAAGGCACCGGCAAAACTCCGGTAGGTAATGCCCTGTTGTGTCAGCGTGGTCTTGATGTTGGTATCGCGTGCGATGCTGGCCGGGTCGTAGAGGCGACTCACAAAGACGGCCTCGGCGCCGGTCTCTTCAATAAGCTGGTGTAAGACCTCGCGGGCGTCACCACGGCGAATGATCAGGCGGCTGCCTGCCGCCTTGAGTTGCGAGGCCAGGGCATGCAGGCTGTGATGCAGCCACCAATTGCTGGCGCCGCCGGCTTGCCAGGGTGCGTCCTGATCCGGGGCGTGAATATAGACGGGAATGAGTTGCGCCTGTTTTGCCGCATGAAGTGCGGGGTTATCGTTCAGGCGCAGGTCGCGCCGGAACCAGACCAGAATTTTTTGCATCTACGCATACTACTCAAACACGCGTTAAAATTCGAGGTATGCAGGATTCATCCAACAAGGGCCGCGGCGCCCAAAGCAATCCGGATTGCCGTTACCAGGCGCAGACCCGTGAGGCCGTCACGGACGACTGGTTCGTGGACGCCGAGAGCCTGCCCAAGCGCAAGACCACGGTCCTGCCCGAACACAGCAAGACGATCCTTTCGCGGAATCAATCGCCGGATGTGCCATTCTCGGTGTCCATCAATCCCTATCGGGGTTGCGAACACGGCTGCGTGTATTGTTTTGCGCGGCCCACACATGCCTATCTGGATCTCTCGCCGGGCCTGGATTTTGAAACCCAGTTGTTCGCCAAACCGGATGCCCCGGCCCTGTTACGCAAGGCGCTGGCCAAGCGCAATTACGTCTGCCAGCCCATCGCCCTGGGCAGCAATACCGATCCGTATCAGCCGATTGAACGTTCGCACTGTATCACCCGGCAGATCCTGGAAATTCTGCTGGAGCATCGCCATCCGGTGGCGATCGTGACCAAGTCCTCCATGGTGGAGCGGGATATCGATATCCTCGCGAAGCTGGCCAGGGACAATCTGGTGCAGGTCATGATCTCGGTATGCACCCTGGATAAATCCCTGGCGCGGGTCATGGAGCCGCGTGCCAGCGCGCCGCAACGGCGCCTGCAAACCATCGCACGTTTACACGAGGCCGGTATCCCGGTGGGCGTGCTGGTCGCGCCGATCATCCCGGTGCTCAATGACCCCGAGATCGAAACCATTGTGCAGACCTGTGCGGAACTCGGTGCTGGCAGCGCTGGCTATGTCATGTTACGACTGCCGCTGGAGGTCGCGCCCTTATTTGAGGAATGGCTGCATACTTACTTTCCACTGAAGGCGGAACACGTACTCACGCGTATCCGCGATACCCGCGATGGTGAGTTGTACCGTGCGCAATTTGGCGAGCGTATGCGGGGGACCGGTGCGTTTGCGGCAATTATTGGCCGTCGATTCGAGGCGGCGTGTCAACGCTTCGACCTCGGTGGCAGGGAATTGACGTTAGCGACAGATTTATTCCAGGTTCCCGAGCCGCAGCGCGATCAACTCGCCCTGTTTTAAGCCCTGTCAGGCTTGTCCTTGTTTAACAAAGCGGCAATATCGGTACGTTATAAGAATTTAGTGAGAACTGGCATGTTGCATGCATTACTTTACGTGCAATCTGAAGTTCTTCTCCTAGTGTGGAAACTTGTATGGGCGTCAGTAAATGACGCCCTTTTTTTTCCAGAGTGGTTGCGGGCGCGGTAACGATGGCGTCCACAGGCCTGACGACCGTGTTATTACCGGGTTTGGACGGCACTGGCCGCATGTTTGATCCCTTGATCGCGCAGCTGCCGGACAGTTTATGCCCACGGGTGATTGCCTATCCGACTCAGCACATGCTGAATTATGCGCAATTGACGGATTATGTGCTTTCCCAATTGCCCGTCGCGGAGCCTTTTGTCCTGATTGCAGAATCTTTTGCCGGACCTTTGGCATTGCAAATCTCAACCAGGATTGGCCCAAATTTATCCGCAATGGTGCTATGTGCAACCTTTGTTTCGAATCCACGACCGTATCTCGCCTGGCTTGCGCCTTTGTTATTACATGAATCACTGGTAAGTATTACGCCACCGAAATGGCTGGTACGGTATCTTGGCCTGGGTTTTGATACGCCTGACGCGCTGCTGAATCGCGTGCTTGCCGTGCACAAGCAGGTTGCAGCGCAGGTGTTTCAACATCGCCTGCAGGAGGTTATTCGCATGGATGTGCGTGAGCTATGGCGACAGTGCCGGCGACCGATGCTGCATCTGTATGCCACACATGATCACACCGTGCCATTGCGTGCGAGCCGGGAGATGCAACGCTTACGACCCGACATACCGAGTATCGGGATAGACGGGCCACATCTGTTATTACAGACGCGCGCGCGGCAATGTGCAGCGCTTATTGAAAAATTCCTGAAAGAAGAAATCGGCCTGGATTAGACCGGACGAAACACCGCGAGGAAAATAATCGGGATCAGCAGCAATACCGGGAATTCATTGTACCAGCGGTAAAAGACATGGCTGCGCCTATTACGGTCATGTTTGAAATCCGCTACCAGTTTACCGCAATGGATGTGGTAGATAATCAGAATGCCCACCAGCGTCAGCTTGATGTGGATCCATAGCTGATCGAGGTAATGGCCGCTCATGAGGATGCCGATGCCGAAGATCACGGTGAGTACCATGCCGGGGGTGGTGATGCCGTAATAGAGTTTGCGCTCCATGATCTTGAAACGCTCGATGCTGGCCTGGTCGTCACTCATGGTGTGATACACGAACAGGCGGGGCAGGTAGAACAGGCCCGCAAACCAGGTCACCATGAAGATCAAATGCAGGGCCTTGAACCAGAGCATCTTAGGCGTCTTGCTTGCTGAGCATGGTGAGTACGCGGGCGCGCAACAGGTTGATATCGATGTCACCGATCTTGTGCTGCACGATCTCGCCCTTCGGGTCGATCAGGAAATGGGTGGGCGTCAGTGTGACGGTGCCGAAGGCCTTGGAGATCTTGCCGACATCGTCCCACACGATCGGATAGGGGATGGCTTTCGCCTTTTGCATCGCCAGCACGTTGTTGGGCTTGTCATAGTTCATGGCGACACCAATGATTTGAAATCCCTTGGGTGCCAATTCCTTGTAGAGCTTGATCAGGTGCGGCATCTCCGCGATGCAGCCGGGACAGGAGGTCGCCCAGAAGGTAACGAGGACCGGGCGCCCGTGCAGTGAGGCAAGATCAATTTTTTGGCCGCCATCGAGCTGGGTCATTTCCACTTTAGGGGCGGGGGTGACGCCGGACGGACTGAACCAGACATACGCGACAGCCGCCAGGATCGCTGCCACGAAGCCGGCAGGAAGCAGGATGCGAAGTGAGTTGGGTTTCGACATAGGGATGTACCAAATTCGGTTTCAGTTTGAGACTTTGTCCGGTGGAGATTGTTCAGTTTCTTTACTGACTTTGACCGGGTGGAGGTAGTTTTCCGCCAGGGCCTCGTAGATGGGCGTCGGACAGACAAACCGGGAGACACCCTTGGCAATCAAGGCTGTCGCCATCAAAGGCATGAGCATGGAGGAGTTGTCGGTCATTTCCATCACGATGATCAGGGCGGTGATCGGGGTTTGTACCACACCGGTAAAGTAACCCACCATCGACAGCATGATCACTGCGGCAAAGGGCGCTGGCAGCCAATGGGCGAGATCGGCACCCATGCCGGCGCCGACAGACAGGGAGGGCGCGAAAATCCCCCCGGGAATCCCGCTGAGGTAGGACACCACGGTTGCCGCATACTTATATAAGAAGTAATCGCCCTGTGCTGTCGCCTCGGTACCCGTGACCAGGATCTTCGCCTGGTCGTAACCGGTGCCAAAGGTCTCGCCATGGGACAGCCAGCCGAGCAGGCTGATCAGTACGCCGCAGCCCAGGGCCAGGTAAAGCGGATGCTTGCGTGCGAACGGCGCCAGGTAGCGACTGCCGAGGACTAACAGCGCGCTGAAACTCCCGCCAAGCAGCCCGCCCAATACGCCGCAGACCAGTACGGCGACCCAGGCACCCCACGCGGAGGGCGGCAACTCGGCCGTGGAGGTACCGAAATAGGTGTAATTGCCCAGAATTGCCAGGGCGGTGATACCCGCCAGGATCACCGAAATCAACAAGGTACCGCTGGTGCGTTCTTCAAATGAGCGGCTCATTTCTTCTACCGCAAACATAATTCCCGCAAGCGGGGTGTTGAAGGCAGCGGAAATGCCGGCGGCGCCACCGGCGAGGATCAGGGCGCGGACCATGTCCTTGCCGTGGAACGGCGCGATGCGGCGCAGCGAATACATGATGGAGGCGCCGACATGGACGGTCGGGCCTTCACGTCCGATAGAGGCCCCGCAGAACAGGCCACCGATGGTCAGCAGGATTTTGCCCGCCGCCACCTTGAGCGAGAGGACGCGGGCGCGGGCGATATGTGTCGGCATCGATAGCGCGGCGATGGCCTGTGGAATGCCGCTGCCTTCGGTGCCGATAAAGACCTTGCGCGTGAGCCAGGCGATGAGCAGCAGGCCCAGGGGAGGCACCAGCAGCGACAGCAGCGGATGTTGATCGTAAAACTGGTGAAACAGCCCGTCGGCGTGAAAACTGATCTGGGCAAAGACCGCGGCGATGGCGCCGATACTCAGGGCACCGCCCCAGAAGACGATGCGGAGTTTCCACTTGCCCGGCGACAGGATCTGGCGGCGTGTACGCTGTAGGTGACCTTGGAACATAAGTCGCGTAGCTTAGTGAGCCAGGCCGCCAAAGGCAAATCCAATCCCTGTCAGTGTCTCCCCGCTGCCATTCTGGTGCATCCAAGAAGAAAATTTTCGTTTAGGCCAATAGATCAGTATCATTTTGGATCTTCACGCATTTGAATGAGGCAGGTATCCGGAATGATTAAGGTGGGCATAGTCGGTGGCACGGGGTATACCGGCGTGGAATTATTGCGTTTATTGGCGGTCCATCCGCAGGTGCAATTGACGGCGATTACCTCTCGCTCAGAGGCGGGTATGGCCGTGGCCGATATGTTCCCCAATTTGCGCGGTTATCTTGATCTCGCCTTCAGCGATCCGGCGCAGGCCAAACTGGAAGACTGCGATGTCGTGTTTTTCGCGACACCCAATGGAACGGCGATGAAGCTGGTGCCGGACCTGCTCAATGCCGGAGTGCGCGTAATCGATCTGGCGGCGGATTTTCGTTTGCAGGATCCGCAGGAATGGCAGCAATGGTACGGCGAGGCGCATGCCTGTCCCGCGCTGCTGGATGAGGCCGTGTACGGCCTGCCGGAAGTGAATCGTGAGCGTATCCGCGCTGCGAAACTGGTCGCCAATCCCGGTTGTTATCCGACGGCGGTGCAGCTGGGTTTCATGCCCTTGCTGGAGCAAGGGCTGGTGGATACTACACACCTGATCGCCGATGCCAAATCCGGGGTCAGCGGTGCCGGCCGTGGTGCCAAGGTGGCGCACCTGCTGTGCGAAACCAGTGAAAGCATGAAGGCCTATGGGGTGCAGGGGCACCGCCACTGGCCGGAAATCCGGCAGGGACTGCGCAAAATGACTGCGGAGTCTGTCGGTCTGACCTTTGTGCCGCACCTGACCCCGATGATTCGCGGGATCCATGCGACTTTGTACGCACCATTGCAAAAAACCGGTCAAGATCTTCAGACTTTGTTCGAACAACGTTATGCGTCCGAGCCGTTTGTGGATGTCATGCCGGCCGGGAGCCTGCCGGAAACGAGGAGTGTGCGCGGTGCCAATGTCTGCCGGATTGCCGTACATGTTCCGCCTACCGGCGATACGGTCGTGGTATTGTCAGTGATTGATAACCTGGTCAAAGGCGCCGCCGGACAGGCGGTGCAAAATATGAATATTATGTTTGGATTGGAAGAAGACGCGGGTCTCAAGACCATCGCCCTGGTGCCCTGAATGTCCCTGGTTGTCAAAGCCTATCATCCCTGGCGTTCCCGTTTGGTGAACATACTGTTGCTGGTAGTGGCCTTGCTGGCTGCCTGGGCGTTGTTTGAGTATGGCCGTTACAGCGCGGGCTTCGACAGCTTCAAGGCGCGTGAACAACACGACGTGCTGCTCAAGCGTGCCGAGGTGCTGCAACGTCAGATTGATTCATTGCGTGAAGAAAAGGCCGTGTTGGAACGGGATGCCCAGATCAAACACCAGGCATACGGTGAGCTGGATACCACGCTCAAGGTACTGCAGGGTGAAATCCTGGAGTTGAAGGAAGAGCTGGCCTTTTATCGCGGGATTGTGTCTCCGCGTGATGCTGCCCAAGGCCTGCATTTGCAGCGATTTAAAGTGGAGCCGAATGGAAAACCCCGCGGATTCCGCTATAAAGTGATATTAACGCAAGTGCTCAAGGAGGATCGCACTGCACGGGGATACCTCCTGCTGGCCTTCGAGGGTATGCAGGGGGCGGATGCCAAGGTGCTCAGTCTGCAGGACGTCAGCGAGAAACACATCAAGGAAGAGGATTTCAGTTTCCGCTATTTTCAAAACATAGAAGGCGATATTCAGTTACCGCAAGGATTCAAACCGCAGCGTGTTACCATCAAGGTGGTATCGCGTAATCGATCAAGTCAGGACCCTCTCGAAAAGACATTCGACTGGCCCGAACGGAAATAGGAGAAGGACCCATGTGGGGCAATAGCAAAAAACCGAAACAAACCGCAAGCATCGATTCCCTGATCGGGCAAAATACCGAAATTCGAGGCGATGTGATTTTCAGCGGCGGATTGCACGTCGACGGTAAGGTGAAGGGCAATGTGATCGCCGCCGAAGGCGAGGATTCCGTGCTGACCCTGAGTGAACGCGGCACCATCGAAGGTGAAGTCAAGGTCCCCAATGTGGTGGTCAATGGCACCGTCATCGGGGATGTCCACGCACTGTCGCACGTCGAGCTGGCCGCCCAGGCGCGGGTCCATGGCAATGTTTATTACACGCTGATCGAAATGGCTATGGGGGCGGAGGTCAACGGTAATCTGGTACACCGCGCCGCTGAAAAATCCGTCGTCAGTATGCCGAAAAAAGAATCCGGCGGCGCCTCAAATACTTGATAATTTTACTCGGTATTCCCATATACTGAGAGAAATGGTATGATTTTAGCCATTCTTATTATATGGATAAGATAAACGATTTGAGAGGTCCCCTATGAGCGAAGCAGCAGCGGCAACAGCAACCAGCGACCTGGTTTTTACCACCAGCGCGGCGAAAAAGGTCCAGCAATTGATCGAAGAAGAAGGCAATGACAATCTGAAATTGCGTGTTTTCATCACCGGCGGCGGCTGTTCGGGGTTCCAGTACGGATTTACCTTTGACGAAAATGAACAGGATGGAGATACCATGGTTGTCACGGAAGGCGTGACACTGCTGGTCGACCCCATGAGTTATCAATATCTGGTCGGTGCCGAGATCGATTACAAGGAAGACCTGTCCGGATCGCAATTCGTTATCCGCAATCCTAACGCGACGACCACGTGTGGTTGTGGTTCATCGTTCTCCGTCTAATTCAACGACTGAATAATCATCTTTTGGGATAGCACCCGGCAAGGGTCGGTGTGCTATCCTGTTCTTATTCTTACAGTAATCCGAAAGAATGTGGATCGCGCATGCCGATTGCTGGCAGTATAGATGTGAAGTAGGGAGTACATGCCATGAGTGAATATCTTCCGGGCCTTGCCGGCGTACCAGCAACCAAATCGAATATCTCGGATATTGACGGCGAAAAGGGTATTTTGGCCTATCGCGGTTATCCTATTGAGCAGCTCGCGGAAAACAGCACTTTCGAAGAAACCTGCATGTTGCTGCTCGATGGCCGCTTGCCCACCCACAAGCAGCTGGAAGACTTCGATCAGCGTCTGCGCAATAACCGGCGTACCCAGTTTCACATCCGTGATCTGATGAAAACCTTTCCCAGCACCGGACACCCGATGGAAATGCTGCAGACGGCGGTGGCCAGCCTGGGTATGTTCTATCCGGGTAACGAGTGCCTTACTGGTGCAGACGCCTGTGGTGACCTGAATTACATCCATAACATGACGGTGAAGATTATCGCCCGCATGAGCACCATCGTGGCGATGTGGGAGCATTTGCGTAACGGCTATGAACCACCGGAACCGCGCAAGGATCTCAACTATGCGGAAAATTTCCTCTACATGTTCACCGGCAAGGAGCCGGATCCCCTGATGGCGCATATCATGGATGTCTGCCTGATTCTGCATGCCGAACATACCATCAATGCCTCGACTTTCTCGGTCCTGGTGACGGGGTCCACTCTCGCGAGTCCGTATAGTGTCATTGCGGCGGCCATCGGTACCCTGTCCGGTCCCTTGCATGGCGGTGCGAACCAGAAAGTGCTGGAGATGCTGCAGGAGATCGGCTCGCCTGACAAGGTGGAGGAATATGTCGATAGCAAGCTGACCAATAAGGAAAAGATCTGGGGGATGGGCCATCGTGAATACAAGACCAAGGACCCGCGCGCCAAGATCCTGGAAAAGCTCGTCGATAAGGTCATGGATGTGCACAGCAGCAACATGAATCCCCTGCTGGAAACCGCCAAGATGGTGGAAAAGGTGTGTGAGGATCGCCTGGCGCACAAGGGCGTCTACCCCAACGTGGATTTCTATTCCGGGATTCTGTACAACGAGATGGGGATCCCGCCGGATCAGTACACGGCGATATTCGCTGTGGCGCGTTCCGCCGGCTGGTTGGCTCATTGGCGTGAGCAATTGGCCGATAACCGTATATTCAGACCGACCCAGGTTTACACCGGTGAGCCCACACGGGATTACGTCCCTATCGAACTGCGAAGCTGAGTGTCGGAGAACACGCCCTAAATTATGCCATTAGGTGAGTATGGCGAGGCCGGCAGGGCAAGATACCGGTGTCTTTGGGGAGCCATCAATATTCTAACCAGCGAGTGCAACCAAGGCGATGGAGCAGAAGGATAGCGACAACTCTACTCCTTTAGTCTGGCGTAACAGCCTGGCTGGCAAGTTTATCAGCCTCATGTTCATTGTTGTGTTCGCGATGATGAGCATTAATGCCTATCTCAATTATCATGACAGGCAGGAAAGCATTGTCGACAATCTCAAGGCGCAAAATGCCATCATAGGCAATTTTATTGCGAATATCGCATCTCAAACCATGCTTGCTTACGATTACGATGGTTTGAATGAGTACATGAAGGAGATTGGTGACGGCGAGAACGTGGTTTATGCCGCCATATTTTCTGCAGAGGGCGTTGCATTAGCCTCGTTTATACAGCAGCGTGACAATATCATCGCCAACCTTGTCAATGACAAGAAAGAAATCGATATCAAGAATATTATCACCGCCTTAAACAATAACCCGGATATCATCCACCAGCGATTCCCAATATTGAAAGACAAGCAGGTCCTGGGTAGTTTTGTCATTGGCCTGAGCAAGGCAAGGATTGAGGAAGTTGCGCGCAGCAAATTGGTAAGCACCATACTGATATCTGCGGGCATCAGTCTTCTTCTCGGTATTGGTATCTATACTATTTTCCGTACGTTTACGCTCAGGCCGATCATGCAACTGGTGCAGGGTGCACGACGGATGTCCATAGGTTCATACGAGACAGACGTCCAGGTCCAGTCAAACGATGAGTTGGGACGGCTGGCGATGTCTTTCAATGAAATGATGCGGCAGATAAAAAATACAAATGAAGAGAAAGATTCTGCCTTGCAGCAAATCCAGGAGTTGAATTTATCCCTTGAACAGCGTGTGGAAGAGCGCACCCGCGAACTGGAGATCGCAAATCAGAAGCTGGAAAAACTTGCGCTGCATGATTCGTTGACAAATCTGCCGAATCGTTTTTGTGTCCAGGACAATCTCAATCGCGGGATTGCCGATGCAAAACTGACGGGGGCGATGTTTACGGTCATCATGATGGACCTGGATCGGTTCAAGGAGATCAATGACACCCTGGGCCACGATTGCGGCGATCAACTGCTCGTGGAGGTTGGACGGCGGTTGCAATCCATTTTGCGTCCTACCGATCTGATTGGACGTCTGGGCGGAGATGAATTTGCCATCCTGTTACCGGATACCGATGAAGTCGGAGCCGGATTCGTCGCGCACAAGGTATTGGTTTCGCTCGATCCACCATTCAATCTGGTGGGGATGGCCTTTAACGTTGGCGCCAGCCTTGGCATCGCGACGTATCCCAAGCACGGTGTGACGACATCCGCCTTGCTCAAAGCGGCAGACGTGGCGATGTATCAGGCCAAGCACAATAAACTTGGTTATTGCATTTATAATCCGATTTCGGACATCAATACGCCGGATCGGCTCAGTCTCATGACGGAGTTGCGCGATGCCATTCAGAATGATGAGTTATCGCTGTTCTACCAGCCAAAAGTCGATTTGAAGACACGCGAAATCATTGGAGTAGAAGCGCTGCTACGCTGGCAACATAAAGAGCGTGGCTTTATCCCGCCGACGGAATTTATTCCGATGGCGGAACAATCCGGTTTGATACGACAATTGACCTACTGGGTTATCAGCACGGCGCTGATGCAGCTGGAGGCCTGGCATCGGGCGAAACTGAACATTTCGGTATCCATCAATCTTTCCATGTATAACCTGCAAGATACCGATTTTCCGTCGCAGCTTGCACAATTGCTCGATCAGACGAATGTCGAGAATCACTATATCCAGTTTGAAATTACCGAAAGTGCCATCATGAATAACCCGGGCCACGTCATGGGGGTGTTGGCCATTCTGGGTAAGATGAACGTGAGTTTTGCCATCGATGATTTCGGTACAGGCTATTCTTCATTGAGCACTCTGAAGCGGCTAACGGTACAGGAAATCAAGATCGACAAATCGTTTGTCATGGATATGGCAACCGATACCGACGATGAAGCCATTGTGCACTCCATCGTTGATATGGCGCACACTTTGGGTCTTATCGTGACGGCGGAAGGCGTGGAAAGCGAGACGACGGTGGAACAATTAGTGAATCTCGGTTGCGATATGATCCAAGGATATCATATCAGCCGACCGTTACCGCCCGAACGCGTAACACATATGCTGCGCAATCTGCGTCAGCCCGGATTGCCCGAGCCGAAACTTGGCGAGACCAACTTGACAGTTATCAAAGGCAATAAAGAATAGCAATCAGTCTTCTGTCTGATACACACCACCCAGTATCACCGATCTTTTTGCGCCGGTGACGCTCGGCAGATTACCCGCCTGTTTATGCAGGGTCTGTTTCGCCAGCCAGGCGAATGCGGCAGCTTCGACCCAATCGGGCTCTACCCCCAAGGTGCGTGTAGACTGCACGCTGGCAGTGGTCAGCAATTGCGACAAACGCAGCATAATGTGTGCGTTGTGCGCGCCACCCCCACATACAAAGATTTCAGTTGCCTCTGTGGCATATTGCTGAATCGCAGTTGCAATTGTTTGGCTGGTTAGTTCAGCAAGTGTCGCTTGCATATCTTCAGGTGCGTACGCCGCTGTTTCGACATGTTGTTCGAGCCAGGGCAGATTGAAGTATTCCCGCCCGGTGCTTTTGGGTGGTGCCTTGTCAAAATACGGGTCCGCAAGCAGTTTATTCAGAACAGGTTGAATGATCTGGCCGCTCGCTGCCCAGTCTCCATTAGTGTCGAAAGGGGTATGGCGTTGTTGTCGTATCCACTGATCCGACAATGTGTTACCAGGGCCTGTATCAAAACCGGTAACAGGCGAGCGGGTGTCGCGCGGCAGAATCGTAATATTCGCAATGCCACCGATGTTCGCGATCACACGGTCACATTGCGTGCTGCGAAATGCCGCGGCATGAAAGGCGGGTACCATCGGCGCACCTTGTCCACCTGCCGCCATATCGCGTCGGCGCAAATCGGCTATGACCGGAATACCGGTGATTTCCGCGATGTAACTGGCATCCCCGAGTTGCAGAGAATTTCTGTGTGCGCCTTCGGGTTGGTGATAAATCGTTTGGCCGTGACAACCGATCGCCTTGATGGTGGTTGCGGGAATCCCGGCGTCTTCAAGTAACTTATTTACTGCAAGACTGTAGACGACAGCCAGTTGATGATCGATATCTGCGAGTTGTGAAAGCGAGGTTTGCTGTGTCGTGATGAGCTGTTGCAGGGATTCATAGAGTACTTGTGGAAAAGGTTCGCTGTGATGGTGTTGCAAGCTTATTCGGTCTCCTCCCAGGGCAACCAAAACGGCATCTACACCGTTCAGGCTGGTCCCCGACATGAGGCCGACATAGAGTTCATCCATGCAGTTTCCGTTTAGCGATTAAGCGCCAGACTGGAATTCACAACAGCCAACTGGCTCAGCAGCGTTTGTGCGTGTGCCTCAAAATCCTGCTTGTAGGCGCTGTTTATAGGGTTTGCATTAGGTAACTTGACCGTCAGCGGATTTCGAAACACACCGTTAATACGGAATTCGTAATGTAAGTGGGGACCTGTGGCGCGACCGGTACTTCCCACGTAACCAATGACCTGGCCCTGTTTCACAAATTTACCAACACGCATGCCGCGGTGGAAACGGGACATATGGCCATACAGGGTGCTATAGACGCCACCATGTTTGATAATAATCGCCTTGCCGTAGCCGCCTTTACGACCGATGAAGATAATTTTGCCGTCACCGGTAGATTTGATCGGGGTTCCGACAGGCGCGGCGTAATCGACACCGGTGTGCATTCGCATGCGATTCAGGATGGGATGAAAGCGCATACCAAAGCCGGAACTGATACGACGAAAATCAACCGGTGTACGCAGGAAGGCCTTGCGCATGGAATTGCCATTCGGATCATAGTAGTCGCTGCGGCCGCTCGCATCCTTATAGCGAATGGCTCTGAAGGTATGGCCCTGGTTCGTAAATTCTGCCGCGAGAATTGCGCCGTCGTTGAGTTTGCTGCCGTTGAGGTAATCTTCTTCGTAGATAACGGAGAAGGAGTCACCCTCACGGATGTCCAATGCGAAGTCGATGTCCCATCCGAAAATATGCGCGAGTTCCATGACCAATTGGCTGGAAAGGCCGGCGTCACGCCCGGCTTCAAACAGAGAGGATTTGATAACGGCGGATGCATGATTCATGCGTTTCTCAACATCCTTGTGATGATAACTGGCAAGGAAGTCGTCGCCGTCACGATGAACGTTGAGTGATTCGAGCGGGTTGATCTCATAAACAAGACTCTGGACGCTGTTGTCTTCGTCTACCTGGATGCGGAACGTCTGGCCAGGATTGAGATAACGTAGCTTTTTAGTTTCTTCACCGGACTGCATGATGTTATGCAATTCGGTTGCGTCGAGATGATTGCGTTTAAATATCGCAGCGAGTGAGTCACCGGATTTGACCTTGACCTCGATCCAGTTTGCCTGCGGCTCAGGTTTGACGGCTACAGGAGGCTCGGCCTGTACAGTTTCTTGCGGCGACGTAGTCGGAACATGAATTGGTAATACGATTTGCTTCAGAGGATCATCATTGAGCGTTTGCGCATAACGCTTGGCCTTGGCGTCCAGTGAGAAAAGGCTCAATGCCAGACCTGTGGTAATCACCGTGATCAGTACAAAAACCACGTGGCGACGCTTGATCTTAAGACGCCGCGAGCGTTGGCTCGCCACCCCATTATTCTTAAAATCTTTGGTTAAAAATGACTTGTAATCCACGGAAAAACCTAGAGATTTTTGTTGCTTAAAAGATAACCTGAAACCGGGTCAAGGTCAAATTCCTGGATAAAAAAATGTGATTTTATATTTAACATTAGTTTTTATACAGGTTCAGTGGTTTCAGGCCCTATGTTAACCTACGCCGCTTTCAATCCAAGGGTAGAAGCGCGGATGGCGACGTTAGAAGAAAGTATCGGCCTGATCAAGCGTGGGTGTGAGGAATTACTGCTTGAAAATGAGCTGGTCGACAAACTCAAGACAGGCCGTAGACTGCGGATCAAAGCCGGTTTTGATCCTACTGCGCCAGATTTACACCTTGGCCATACCGTACTTATCAACAAGTTACGCCAATTTCAGGAGCTGGGTCACGAAGTATTGTTCTTGATCGGCGATTTCACCGGCATGATCGGAGACCCGACGGGCAAAAGCGCCACCCGGCCACCACTGACCCGCGATCAGGTGATCGAGAACGCTCGCACCTATGAACAGCAGATTTTCAAGATTCTGGATCCGGAAAAAACCCTGGTAATGTTCAATTCCAGCTGGATGGGAGAAATGAGTGCGGCTGATTTGGTCCAGTTGGCAGCCAAGCATACGGTGGCACGTATGCTGGAGCGCGATGATTTCAATAAACGCTATACCTCCGGGCAACCCATCGCTATCCACGAATTTCTCTACCCCTTAATTCAAGGGTATGACTCCGTTGCGATGCGTGCTGACGTAGAACTGGGAGGTACCGATCAGAAGTTCAATTTGTTGGTAGGACGCGAGTTACAAAAGCATTATGGTCAGGATCCGCAAGTGGTATTGACGATGCCCATTTTGGAAGGCCTCGATGGCGTTCAGAAAATGTCTAAATCGCTGAACAATTACATTGGCGTGAGTGAAGCAGCCGACGACATGTTTGGCAAGGTGATGTCGATTTCCGACGAGTTAATGTGGCGTTATTTCGAACTTCTCAGCTTCAAGTCATTAACTGATATTCAGAATTATAAAAAGGCAATCGCCGACGGTAAAAATCCGCGCGATGTGAAATTTGATTTAGCGGAAGAAATTGTGGCGCGTTTTCATGATGCGGCGGCGGCAGCGATGGCAAAACAAGCGTTCATCGAACGCTTTCAGAAAGGTAATTTGCCGGATGATATACCTGAAGTGATATTAGAAGTCAGCCAGGACGGACTGCCTGTACCTAATCTGTTGAAGCTGGCTAACCTCGTCGATAGTACATCCGATGCCATTCGAATGATCAAACAAGGAGCAGTCAAAATTGACGGGGAACGTGTGAGTGATGCGAAACTGAACCTCTATACAGGTACATCGCTCATCGCACAGGTAGGTAAACGTCGTGTTGCCAGGGTGATTCTGCGATAAATCTTGTGCCGGTATTGGTTTTCTCGAACAAGCGGGCGTATGAGTTTATGTGCTGGTCAGTAGCTTGACGGCAGCATATTGATGTTAAGCCAGTACTCACCGATGATCTTTATCGTATTGCAAAATTGATCATAGTCTACGGGTTTGCGCACATAACTGTTATTCCCAAGTTCGTAACCCTTTTTTATATCATTGCCTTCATCGGAACTGGAGAGAATGACAACCGGGATGTATTGAGTGATCTCATTTTCTCGGATGGTGCGCAATACTTCACGGCCATTTATCTTTGGTAAATTGAGATCGAGTAATATTAATTGCGGTAACTCGGAAATATTTCGTGATTGATATTTACCTTCTCCAAATAAAAAATCCAGAGCTTCCAGTCCGTCCCTGCATACGATGATGTTGAATTGAGCTTCAATGCGTTGAATTGCGCGTAGTGTCAATTCGATATCACCGCTGTCGTCTTCAACCAGCAGAATATTGGTTGTCGCTTTTTCATCGCTGTGATCTGGCGACACCATCTTGTGCAATTGCACCAGGATTTTGGTGAAACCCATATCCCGACACCAGTGCAAAGCGGTATCGGATGTTTTGAATATACGAGGATTGCCGCGTTTGAGTGTGAGGATTTCAGGCTCGCTGTTTTCTGTCGAGTTTAATTCGACAAACCAGCCGTTTTCACTTGGATCAAATTTGACAGTGGCACCACTCCAGTGGTTTGCGTTGAATAGAAGTCTGACATCCCGCTCGTTCATTTTCGTCTTGCATTGGTTGAACAAAACACCACTATACCCATATTTAAAAAAATGGGGTAGCGTGATATGCCAACTAATGCCGTAATCGAGGGGCTTTGTCTAAAAAATATTCGATTTATTTAGTGTTGCATTGAAACTTCAACTTGATCTAACCCAATCCGCAAGCAGCAACGTAGAGCGGCATCGGACGTTTTGAACAGACGTGGCTTGTTGTCATCACGCTTTGAGACCAAATAGTGTGAAGTATTATTTTTTTCGACTAACTTCAGGTGCCAGCCTTTTTTATCGGATGACTGAGTAATCACAATGCTTGCGAGGTCATTCGATTTAAACAGTAGTTTCGCTTCCCGTTCCTGCACTATTGAGTACCCTAAATATTGTTTGTGGGGATACAAAAACTATAAACTAAATCCCGGAAAAAAGAAAAGAAGAAACTTCAATTTTTATGCTTATATGCACGAATAGTGCGCATAATTTTGGAAACCGATTGATATTTATACATTTTTCAGAAATATTAAAATTATTTTACGGGTTTCAAACAAGAATAATTCTCTTTCGTATCAGTTAAAATTGGGATTTTATTTTGAGCTCTATACCCGACCAGAAATCCGGATAACAAAACCGGAAGGGGTTTGCGGAAGTCCTCCTAAACCGATTGTCAAAAACAGCACGACACCACTCACTACAGTTCTGGGCAAAAAATCTTGTGTTCACGTATAACATATTGAAATTAAATAAATATTGTATTAGTGATTATGAGATATCTTGAGCCTCTGTTAAGAAACTCAGGACTGGGATTAAATTTAGAAATCTATTTGCGTGCACTCGCTATATAAGTACGACATCCACTTTTTCCCTGCTGTGTGAAAATAATATTTCGATTTTGTGAGACGAGTATTGACGTGTTGTTCCGGGTGCGTATAATGCGCGCCTTCGCTAGGCACTGACCCGGAAGACAGGGACTCAGCGCCACCCTTAAGTCCTTGTTTGACTTGCGGGAAATTGACCGCGGTTTTATACTTGTCGGTCTGCCCCGGCGATTTGTACGGGGGTGCGAAATTCGCTCTTTAACAATTTGATCAGGTAATTTGTGTGGGCGCTTGCGTCGGTTAAAGGCAGTACATGCCAATGAATGCCGATGTAAGCAATCACGTCAAACCTAAACAGTAATATGCTTAGCGTATTGGCTTTGGATTGCTCTTCATCGCGAAAGGCTTGGTCACCCTCAAAGTGACCGAAAACTTTAAACTGAAGAGTTTGATCCTGGCTCAGATTGAACGCTGGCGGCATGCTTAACACATGCAAGTCGAACGGCAGCACGGGAGCTTGCTCCTGGTGGCGAGTGGCGGACGGGTGAGTAATACATAGGAATCTGCCCTGTAGCGGGGGACAACTTAGGGAAACTTAAGCTAATACCGCATACGACCTACGGGTGAAAGACTTCGGTCACTATAGGATGAGCCTATGTCTGATTAGCTAGTTGGTAGGGTAATGGCCTACCAAGGCGACGATCAGTAGCTGGTCTGAGAGGACGATCAGCCACACTGGGACTGAGACACGGCCCAGACTCCTACGGGAGGCAGCAGTGGGGAAGATTGGACAATGGGCGAAAGCCTGATCCAGCAATGCCGCGTGTGTGAAGAAGGCCTGCGGGTTGTAAAGCACTTTCGGTTGGGAAGATTATGACGGTACCAACAGAAGAAGCACCGGCTA